>NZ_FNBD01000044.1 GCF_900102165.1 Cellulophaga baltica | reverse complement strand
ACTTTGTCAATTCGGTAATAAGTCCGCAAACCTTTATATTTTGTTCTATAATTTTCATTTATTTACGGATGTTTTTTCAATGACCGCTAACGTTTATGTATAAGATTAGTTGCGTGTTTTAAGCACTAAAGTTAGCAAATAAATCACAGATAGAAAGTCCGCAAGGACTTTCGTAAGTAGGCTAAAACCAGCAATTAATTTTATACGGTGTTGTGGTGCGTATTTTATTTTAAATTAGAAATCCTTCTCTCCGTAGTTCACTTTTTTCTTGTTCGTTAAAATTCTTTCTAATTAATTCCATTCTTGTTTTGTTTTCCTTTTTTTGTCTTATCCAATGGTATATATTTCCAACTATAGATTCAGGTAAGAACCAATTACCTTTTGGATTAATCGACTTGTTATAACGAAATGATTTCCATTCTTCCGTTCTATCTTTTTGTCGAGTTCTAATTCTTCCTAATGGACGTTCTTCGTCAAATACTAAATACCAAGCATCAACTATGTCTTGTTGTATTTCATCTGGAAGTTCATCAATTCTATCTCTTAAAGCACTATTAAACCTGTTTTGAAAATTAGCTTTATTTGGATTTTCTCTTTCCATAAGGTCATTAATAAATCTTGTAGCAGTATCTATTGGTGTCCTGCTCTTAGAAGATAAATCGAGAATTTCATTTATTCTCTCCATTGTATCTAATTTCTTTCCTGATTTATTAGCTTTTTTAATTGCTTGAATCCAAGTTCCAAGACGCACACTTCTGTATTCGTATCGTTGGCTAAGTCCGATATTTTCTCCTTCGTCAACTGCTTCTTGTAACAACTTTAGTTTAGTGCTGTCTTTCCACTCTTGCCATAATTTATGTGCATCACCGAAATAGAAATGCTCTTTTTTGAGTAGTACTGCGTGTTCAGGTGGTAGTATTTTATTTTTGAAGTATATCTTTTGTTTTAGATACCAATTATATAAGGATGGATTTTTATAATCTCTTGGAACAACCACACTATATTTATCTCCTTTGTCCTTGTTTTCTTTCTTAAACTCCTTAAATAAATCGAAAAAGTCAGGCCAAGAATTTAAATAATCTTGAGTTATAGCTGGAATATATTCAGAATCATAATTGTTTGAAGATGGTTTTGATTCAATTTTGCCTAAAGAACCTTTATCAAATTTCAGTTTCTTTCTTTTAGCAAAAGCTATTTTATTTGACTTTAAAAATTCGTGCTCTGCATTTGTCTTCGATTCGGGCCATATAAAACCTGAATCTTCTAAGTCTTTTAAAACTTCTTGTGTTAGTTTCTGTACATTTTTATCCGTACCATTCAATATAGTATCAAAATATTCTTCAAATTGTCTAACTAATTTTTTTCCTTGCTGATTAGTCTTTGAGAATTCAAAAAATGTAGATGCTTCTATATTATCAAATAGTCCAAAACTTGTCAAGTTTGAAGAGCCTGTAATAAATCGATAATTATGCTTGCCTTGGAAAAAATAGATTTTTGGATGAAACATCATTTGGTCTTCTGTGCAGAAAATCCAAGTTTCAATATTATTGTCGATTAAAAACTGAAGAGCTTCTCTCGAAGTTCCTTTTGGTACAATTCCAAGATAGAACTTTAAAGACTTAAATTGTTTTGAAGCTTCAAGTAATTCTTTCTTTATTCTGTTAATCCCTGACATTTTCGTAAATGCAGAGAACCCAACAAAAGAGTAGTAATCGTCATTTTTAAAGGAATCAATCATATAGTGTCCAACCGTGTTGGTATGGTCTTTATGAAGTCCGTGACCTAAAAATTCTACTCGCATTTCGTTTTTTTATATGCACCACAACACTTGTATAACTACAATAAATTGTACTCCTATTGTAGTTATATCGTTTATCCATGCAATGTATTATTTTTTAATAAAGAATCCAAAGGGCTTGTTATGGTCTTATTATTAATTTCAATTGTTTTGGTGTAAATCTCAGTTGTTTTTGGCGAACCATGCCCTAACATATTCTGTAAATGGCGAATGTTTATATTATTCTCTATGCAATGGGTAGCAAATGAATGGCGTAAGGTATGTACGGTTGCCCATGGATTAGAATTGGTGTCTTTTACTGCTTTTCTAGATATAGATCGTATACTACTAGTACTGTATTTGCACCCTGTTTGACCCTCAAATAGCCAGTACGATGGTTTATATGCTTTATAATATGTTCTTAATAGTAGTACTAGCTGTTCAGGAAGAATAGTTTTTCT
>NZ_FNBD01000043.1 GCF_900102165.1 Cellulophaga baltica | reverse complement strand
CGGAATTGAGAAGAAAGCACGTATTGCCAACAAAGTATATAAAAAATTGCTATTTTGTGCTTAACCAATGTTAGTTGCTTTGTTTGCTTGCATCCGATTTTCCTTCGGAAAATCCTCGCTCACAAACACGCAACTTTCCATATACATGAACGTTGGCAAACATTAACGAAACGTATATGAACAGAATAATTTTAATTATAATTTTTACTTTATTTTTTACGAATATCTATTCTCAAGATACTTATGTGAAATTACCATTTACGAAAAGCAATTGTCCAACATTCATTATTGATAAAGACATTATTGCGAATGAAAGTGCTATCGGAACAACAAAAGAATTGATTACTGAAATAAGTGTTCTGAAAGACAAACCAAATCGGAAAGAGCATAAATTCTTCAATCTGACTGATAACGGAATTATTTTTGTCAGTTTAAAGAAAGAAACTGCTTTTAAAACACAATCTGAATTGAATGAATTTTTCGGAATTGAAAAAAATAACGGAATCTATGTAAATGGATATTTAATAGAAAATTCTGATTACAAAATTGCGACTGAATGTATTATAGAAATTGAATTGGTGGAACCTGATACTGAAAACAAACTTGAGAATAAAGCAATAAACGTTTGGACTCTGACTAAAGAAAAAAGAATTAATGGTTGCGTAAGACAGAATGTGAATTAAAATAACGATTTACCAACAATGGCTATAGTTAATACGGGTTTTGGTGCTTAACCTAAAGTTTAGAGCTTTTAACCAAGTCCGCCAAATCTTTTGATTTGGCTTTAGAACAAAAAAAGATAAAACAAAATAAAAAGATTTGCTAAGTGCTTAATCCGAAATTAAATACTAATTTAATCCCGTACTAACCTTAGCCTAGCCGTTGGCAATAATTATAAAAACACTCTGGTATTTGTATGAAAATCAATAAAATTTTAGCAATAGCGATAAATGATTACGACGATACTGAGTTAAACAAAATCCAAAATTGCAAATTGGATTTAACCGCAATTATTGACGTTCTTTCTTCAAAATACACATTTGAGGATATTGAGTTTATTCATGAAAAAAAATCTACAACTAGAAAAGCCCTCTTTAATAAATTAAATACATATTTCATAAATAGTATTGAAAATGAAAATATACTATTGTTATATGCAGGGCATGGAGAATATAACCCCGAACTCGAAACTGCTTATTGGCAACCATCAGATTCTGACCCTCTAGATTCTTCAACTTGGCTTAGCGTTGCAGATATTCTAACTTTTATTAAAGCATCAAAGGCTTTTCATATTAGTGTGGTTTTTGACTCTTGTTTTTCAGGAGCAATTTTTGAAGAACCAAAAAGAGGTGGTGGAATTACTGCATTTGAATCAAGAAAATCTCGCCTGGGGCTAACTTCGGGTGGATTAGAAAAAGTAAGTGATGGTAAAACTGAAGAGCTTAGTCCTTTCGCCCCGATTTTAACAAAATTACTTAAGGAAAATAATTTAGAAGAATTGCCATTTAATATACTTGCAAATAATTTGATACTAGAGTTTAACAATAATAGAAATCAGACTCCTATGTCTGGAACACTAATTAATGTTGGACATGAAGGCGGGTCATTCATTTTTAAACTAAGAAAAGAAACAGAAATAATTAAAAATGAAAATGAATTTTTAAATGAAAAATTGAAAAACCTTTTTATTCCAATATCAAAAGAAGACATTCAAACAATTAAGAAAATTCAACCAATAAATACTCTTAAACACCAAGTAGTAAAAAAGCAAAAATATGATGAAGCTACTAAGTTAAGAGATGAAGAATTAAAACTTCAAAAGGAAATTTATGATAGGTGTTATGAATATATTGATTCTCTGCACAATTCTATCAAGTATTCCGAAGCAGAAATAATTATTTCAAAAAAATTGGACGAAGATTTAATACAATTTGAAGAATCTATTCAATCAAAAAACAAAGAGATTGAAAAAGTAAAAGATAGGCTTAATAAAGAAGCAATTGATAAAGGTGAAGAAATAACTCCTGAAAAGAAAGAAGAAATTAAAAGAATCGCTATTATTATGGCTAGTGGACCTTCCATATTTCGTTCAAAACCAGACAAATTAATGTTTGACCAAAAACGAGATGCTTTTCTTAAAGCGTACAATAATAATATATTAAAGGTGTATGAAGAGTTCTTACGTCTTAAAGCCAACTCAAAAAGTGATTTTTTAAAAGCAAAAGCGTCAAAACTAAAAGAGATTATAGTAAACTTATATAAGTATCAAATTGAACTTTTAATTAAGGGTTATACCAATGACTTTGATGAAATAATTAAATTAAGAGAACTTGATATTAGCTTACTTAATTGGATAGGTGACAAAGAATAACTAATGCCAACAAAAGTAACCGTTGCACAACTCCATAATTTATAAAATAATGGCCTTTATAACCGCCTTTTAAGGTGGTTTCATTTTTCAATTAGTCAAGTAATTGGTTATTTTTAAGGTGGTTAAATGTGAGTTTTTTAGAGCATATAAGGTCTTTTTTAGAAGAATGAACAAAGACCCCATACCTGCTCCACTTTTTACGTGTTTTTGAGTGAATTTCAGGTACTCCTGCCTGCCGGCAGGCAGGTTTTCAGATTATAGGCTATTGCTGATAGGTGC
>NZ_FNBD01000015.1 GCF_900102165.1 Cellulophaga baltica | reverse complement strand
AATACGTCTTTAAGCATCTTATTATCAAGACTCACATCAGCATACATCTGTTTAAGTTTATTGTTCTCTTCTTCAAGTTCTTTTAAACGTTTAAGCTGCTGTTGTTCCATACCGCCGTACTTCTTTCTCCAATAGTAGAAAGTGCTTTTGTCAATTCCTAATTCTCTAGATAAATCACCTACGGATCTTCCTTGTTCATTTTCCTTAAGAGCTTTAATAATCTGGCTCTCGCTAAATTTGCTGTTTTTCATTGTGACAGTTTGAATTTAAAGTTAGTAAATTCGAATTATAAACTGTCCTATTTTTAGGGAAGCCTACAATTGCATATATTCAATCAATTTTTGAATCTAAAATTTCGATCAGCAGGTATATTATGATGAATTATCTCCTCAAAATGAAGAAAAGCTATTTTCCAATACTGATAGTTGTTAGTGTTTTAAATGGTTTTGGTTTTACGCTTAACGCTCAAAATGGAGTGAAGTCCGATTCATATTTTGAAAAAGCAGAACTATTAAAGGACACAGATACAGATAGCGCTATTGTTTTATATAAGAAAAGTATATCCTATAATAGGAGTGCTAAAGACACGACCCATTTAATAAAAAGTTTATATGAATTATCTAATTTGTATGCGCATAGTTTGGACTATGGAAATGCTTATGATGGGTACTGGGATGCTTTGTTGTTGTCAGAAAAAATTAACGATAATTTTGCACGCGCTGAAATTTATCAAGCGCTAGGTTGGTTGTATTTATTTTATCGAAGAGATAACGAAGCTATAAAATATTTTAACCATTCCATACAGCTCAAAAGAGAACTTATTGCTAAAGACGAATTAAAAGAATATTACCTACTTTCTGATTATTTCTCATTAATTAATTTGTTTAGAACCAACGGTAATAATGTAATGGCTCGAAAATACATTGATAGTAGTGTCATTATCCAGAAAAAATTTCAAACAAAATCTAGTTATTTGGATGCTGAAATTGGATACCAAGATGCTATTGATATGGAGTATGATTTGGCTATTAACCGATTGAATAACGCCAAAGCTGTTTTTGAAAAAGAAAACCCATCTTACCTTATTATTATTAATTATTTATTGGGTGAGGTTTATTACATGATGGGAGATATGATCACTAGTAAAAAGTATTTTAAAACCTCATTGGCACTGACCGAAGAGCATACCAATCATTCCAACTACAAATTAATGGACCAGGAAGCGTTGGCGTTAATCAGTAAGAATGCAAAAGATTATAAAAGTGCATTTCTTCATTTAGAGGCAGCAAGCCAATTGGATAAATCTATTTTCGGCAGGCAAAGTAAAAACAATCAGCATCTTTTTGAAATTAATGACCGTTATAGAATTCAAAAAGAAAAAGAGAAAGAGCTTATAAAAGAGCAGCATATAGCCAACTTAGAAAATGAAGAAAAGCTTTGGACGCTAAAGTCATGGCTTTTGGTTGTAGTGATATTTTCAATTTTAATTTTAAGTTTTCTTTTGATTAGGAATATTCGGCGTAAGCATAGCTTGGAGAAAAAATCTCTTGAAGAAAAAAGAGCGGTGGAACTGCAAAAAGCAAATGAAATCTTAGAACTGAAAAATAATGAGCTAACCTCTTCTGCATTGCAATTAATAGAGAAAGAAGAGTTTATTAAGAAAATGAAGGATACTATAGGAAAGAGTAAGGAAAACCTTGATGTACCTGCAATCAATAGAATCATTAGTTCTGCACAGGGGAGTCCTAATAGTAATTGGAAAGAGTTTGAAGCTAGGTTTACGGCAATTAACCAAAGTTTTTATAAAAATCTAAAAGATACTTATCCTTCTTTAAGTCAGACAGATCTGAAATTATGCGCACTAGTCAAACTCAATTTTTCCAGTAAAGAAATGTCTTCTTTATTAGGGATCTCTATAGAAAGTGTTCATACTTCTCGTTATCGTTTAAGAAAAAAGCTAAACCTAGAACGCAACGATAATCTTACCGAGTTCATAGCTAGTTTTTGAGTCTGGAAAAACTGCCTTCATATGCTACTGGAATGCAGCTTTTTAAATGCAATTTTCCTTTTTAAAGGGTACAATAAAATTTCAGTGTTTTTCTTTTAAATAGGTAAGATAAAATTGTCTAGTTGTGTTTGGTTTCACTTAAAACATAGGTAAATGGCTAATCTTTTTGTCTTTTGTTCAGTTTTTGTCGAGTCTATTTAGGGTGGGTGACAATATTAAATTAATAATTTAGTGCCAATAAATTTATTGTTTAATGAATATATCTATTTGTAAATAAGAATTTATTAAAAATAACTCACCAAAACTTGTTTAATACTAATTAACTCAAACAAATTTATGAAGAAAAAAGACAAACTATGGAGGCGAATACTTTCAGTATTCTCTCTATTAATGATCTTGGTGGTACAGCAAGGTTACGCCCAAGGTGCTATTACGGGAACGGTAATAGATGAGCAAGGAACTCCAGTGCCAGGAGTATCTATTCTTAAGCAGGGAACTAAAGAAGGTTCTGTGGCAGATTTTGACGGAAATTTTGCAATTAATGCATCTAAAGGTGAGGTTTTAGTGTTTTCTTCCATCGGTTTTAAGACACAAAAAGTCACGGTCGGAGCTTCCTCAAATGTAAGAATAGTGTTAATTGAAGACACAGAGCTCTTAAATGAAGTAGTAGTCGTAGGGTATGGAACACAGAAAAAGAAAGAGATTACGGGTTCTGTAGCCAATGTTAGTTCTGAGACTATTGTAAAAACGGCAACTTCAGATTTAGGTACGGCGCTACAAGGAAAAGTAGCAGGGGTAAATATCCAGGCAGGAAGTGGTAGACCAGGAGAATCAGCCAACGTACAAATTAGAGGTTTAGGTTCTATTAGTTCTGGTGGTTTAGGTCCATTATATGTTGTAGATGGTATTCCTTTTGATGGTAACCCTAATATAGCACCTGAGCAAATTGAATCTATTGACATTTTAAAAGATGGTGCATCGGCAGCAGTTTATGGGGTGAGAGCATCTAATGGTGTTATTTTAATTACCACCAAAAAAGGAAAAGCGGGTAAAATGAAAATAGATATCTCTACCTATACAGGGATTCAGAATATTACTTCGGGTACTCCTTTAATGAATACTACAGAACAGCTTTACGAGCTAGAGCAAAAAACAGAATTATTAGGTACAGAACCATTAACATTTTTCTTAAATGCAAATGTTCTAGACTACGATTCTAATTTTGTTGAAGAAGTACAGAATGATAATGCTGTTATTCAAAATTTAGATGTAAATATATCTGGAGGTGTTGAAAATTTAACCTTAAATTTTAATACCAACTACTTTAAGCAAGAAGGGGTTTTAATTAATTCTGGTTTCAATCGTTTAACAAATAGATTTACAGGCCAGTTCACAAAAGGAAAATTTAAAGCTTTTGCTTCAATGGGATATTCTGTTGAAAACAGAGATCAAGAGCCTTTTGCACTTTATGAATATGCCATAGCACAAGCACCGTGGAACAAACCTTTAAAGGATATTCCTTCTGTAGGGCAAAATTCTGTAGAGTTGGATGTTGATAATGACATACTTTTTAGCTTTTTATCACGCCAATTAGATAATGTAGATGAACGTGAAGTAAAGTCTGACAACATAGCTTTAAGCTTAGAATATGAAATTATTGATGGGTTAAAGTATAAAATTAACTTAGGGAGAAATAGTTATAATTACTTCAGAAAATTTTTCAAACCACAATATTTAGCATTTACAAATCAAGGAGTACTTAATGCTACCGCCTCTAATGTACAAGCTTCTTTGAATGAAGATTATACGTTTTCTAAAAGAGAAACAATAGAAAATATTGTAACCTATGATAAAAGTTTTAATAAGCACAATTTCAACTTTACAGGAGTAATCTCTTATGAAGAGTTTAATTCAAGAGCATTAGGAGTTGGTGTAATTTATAGTGAAGATGCAAGTAACGATTTACAAACTTTAGGTTCTGGTGCAGAAGGCATTAAACCAAGTAGTATTAATGTAAATAGTACTCTTGCCGGGAAACTAGCTAGATTACAATATAACTTTGACGAAAAGTATTTGTTTTCTGCCAGTATCAGACATGATGGTTCTTCGAATTTCACAAAAGATAACAGATACGGATCTTTCCCGAGTGTTTCTATTGGTTGGAATATAAGCGAAGAGAATTTTTTCAAAAATATCACTAGCGTTAATTCTTTAAAAATTAGAGCTAGTTGGGCAGAACTAGGAAATCAAAATACAGGAGCGGCATACTCAGCCATTCCTATTATAGAATCTGGTGTTAATTATCCATTTGGTCCTAATGAAGAACTAGGTTTTGGAAACATTCAACGTAGATATGCTAATAGCGATTTAAAATGGGAAACGACAATCTCTAAAAACATTGGTATTGATTTAAGTATGTTTCAAAATAAGCTAAGCATAACTGCAGATGTTTATGAGAATAATAAGGAAGATATGTTATTGCAAGAAAGGTTACCAGCCTCTTCTGGTACCTACCAACCAAGGGCAGCAAGTATTTATAGTGTTAGAACTGTAAATGCAGGGAACATGGTGAATAAAGGTCTTGAAATAGCAGCAAGTTATAAAGACAGAATTGGAGACGATTTTAAATATACAATCTCAGGAACATTTACTAAAAATAAGAATGAGGTGTTAGATTTAAACGGAGTGGAACGTGGGTATGCTAATGGTAGACCAATTGTGTCTCAGGGAACGAATGTTGATTATACTACATTTTTAGCAGAAGGATATGAAGCAGGTGCTTTTTTCTTAGTGCAAAATGATGGAGTGATCAAAACTCAAGAACAATTAGATGCCTACAAGCTTATTGATGGTGGTGCTCAATTGGGAGATTTAATGATGATTGATCAATTGACAATAGATTCTGATAACGATGGTATTGCAGATCAAGCAGATGGTGAAATTGATGATAATGACCGAGTTTATTCGGGTTCTGGTCAAGCAGATTTTGAAGCAGGTTTAAATCTTAGTTTAGACTACAAAGGTTTTGATTTTTATGCACAAACCTATTTCTCTTATGGCGCAGAAATCTATAACGGAGCAAAATTATACGCTTATGGTGGTGGTAGACACAAAGATTTGTATTCTATGTGGACCCCTCAAAATCCAGATTCAGATATCCCAACAGATAGACAAAATGCCTTTCATAATAATGTAAGAGCTAGATCTGATTATTTCTTGGAAGATGGTACTTATTTTAGAATTAGAACACTAACACTGGGCTATACTATTCCTGGAATTACAGAGACCTCAGGAATTGAAAAAGTAAGGTTGTATTTAACTTCCGTAAACCCATTTACATTTACAAATTATACTGGATACGATCCTGAAGTTGGAGGAGATGGTATTTTCACAAGAGGTGTAGATAGAGGTAACTACCCTGTTACAAGACAATTTATGTTAGGTGTTCAATTAAGTTTTTAAAGCTAGAAATATGAAAATAATTAAATATAAAATATATATCATCCTTATAGGCACGCTATTGCTTTTTGGATGTAACGAGGATTCTTTTTTAGAGGAGATAAATCCTAATGCAATAACACCAGATACTTTTTGGGAATCGGAACAGCAATATACTAGTGCACTTTCTTCAGTATATGGAGCATTGCAGTTTCAAGATATAAGTGGTGGAGAGTTGCAGTATGAAATGATTTTAGGAGATATAGCAGGAACGGAATCTTGGTATAGACCTGCAGCTTTTAGAAATTTGACCTATAATGATGGTACGTACCACGTAACCGATAAATGGGACCAATTGTATGTCGGTATTTTTAGAGCCAATCAAGTAATTCAAAATATCCAAACTGCAGACAGTGCTATTTTTAGTGAGGATGCTAAACTGCAAATAGAAGCACAGGCAAAGTTTTTAAGAGCTTTCTTTTATTTTCAATTAGCTCATAATTATGGAGGTGCTGTAATTCATACGAGTGTAGCAGAAACAAAAGAAGAGTTATCTAAACCATTTTCTTCTATAGCAGAAGTTAATAGCGCTGTAATTTTTCCAGACCTAATTTTTGCAAAAGATAATTTACCGCAAACTTGGGATGCTAAGAATATAGGTAGAGCAACATGGGGAGCGGCAAAAAGCCTTTTAGGAAAAGCATATTTATTTGATAAAGATTTTTCTAAGGCGGCATCAGAATTTAATGATGTGATCCAATCAAACGTGTATAGTTTAACTGCAAATATTTCTGATAATTTTCAACATGAAAATGAGTTTAACTCAGAATCTATTTTTGAAGTAAACTATTCGTTTGATTTAAGCCCTGGAGTTCCTGGAGCTGTTGTAGATGATAACTCTAATGAAACAGGAGCAGAGTCTACTACGATGGCTACTGCCGTTGGTCAATTAAATTATGGAGGGTTCAATACCATATTACCTAGTTACAATTTACATGAAATGTTGGTTAATGATCAAGTAGATCCAAGCAATGCCATGAATGGTGGTAATAGCGAATCTAAAAGAATGACCGCTACCATCGCTACCAGAAATGGAGAAGGCTTATACTATCAGCAAGAATATTCTGCTATTCGTGGTTTTGCCTTCGGACAGAGTGCTTACGTGAAAAAACATTCAAACTGGTATCATTTAGAATCAGAACCTGCACAGAGTAGATCAGGTATTAATTTCAGACATATTAGATATGCTGATGTTTTATTGATGTATGCAGAAGCAGTTATAGAAGCTAATAATGATTATGAAACTGCCATTGATTATATCGATATGGTAAGAAGTAGAGCAGGTGTGGTTACACTTCGCCAGTATATGGCCGATAATGCAGGTATGTTTCCGCAATTACATGTCAGTAAGCAAGTGCATGGAGACTTTCCAATGGTAGCGGCTTCCTCAGAAACAGTAATGAAACATTTACAACGTGTGGAGCGTCCTATAGAATTATGTTTTGAAGGTCATAGATGGAAAGATTTAGTGCGTTGGGGTATTGTTCAAGAAGTTTTTGATGATTTAAGAGCAGATGAAATTTGGAGAGAAGCAAATAAAGAATCAGTACTTAAAGTAAGTGATGGCGGAGTAGCTCCTTTATATATAATTGAAAGAATACGTCCCGACTTTGTTTTAGCTGCGGCAAATTATAACCCAGCAAAGCATAATTATTTCCCGATACCAACTCAGGAAGTACAGACTAATGATAATTTATAATATACTATTATGAAAAAAATAAAATTATTTGGCTTTGCCATTGTTTCATTACTAGCATTTTATGCCTGTACAGAAGAAGATGAGGTAAAGCTTACTGAAGCGAGCCATAGGGCTATTGTAACTTCAGAAATGAATTTCGAAAATAAGATTAATGTAGGTGGGCATATAGATTTCGGTGATATTTCATCGGGTGTTGTATCTCGTACTTGGACGTTTCCTGAGGGTGTTGCAGATGTATCTACTTCTTCTGAAGCTGTAGTGAAAGCTACATTTAGTAAAGTAGGAGTGCATAATGTAACGCTGAAACAAACATTTGCAAATGAAGCCTATGCAGATGAGCGTACAACACCTAGTGGCTCTGCGGAATTAGACACGACTATTGTAGTGACGGTTTTAGGAGATGTAACGGCACAGATTCAGGCAAATTATGTCAATGCTGATGGCTCTCTAGGAGCAGAATTATCATTAGTTGATAATGCAGAAAATGTAATTACAGCAAGTAACTATATTAGATTGAGCTATACCGCAGAAGGTGATCCAATCAATTTTATTTGGAACTTACCTAATGCTAAGCCAAACACATTGCAAAATCCAGAGGGAGATGCAGATGTAAGGTATAGTAAAGTAGGTGTTCATGATTTAGAATTTATTGCTTCAAGAAGTAGACCTTTTGGCGGTGATACCATTTCAATTAAAAACTTTATAAAAGTAATACCGTCTACCGATCCTGTTATTCTAGACGCGGTCTCTGATAAAGATGGTAAAGTTGCTTTGGAATTTAGTAGAGATATGGATGCAGCAACTGCAGCTAAAACAGACTTTTCTATTTCAATTGAAACAGCAGGTGGAGCTATAATTTCTCCACAAATTGCATCAATTACAACAGATCCTGTAGATGAAAATATTCTTTTATTGGAATTAGAAGGAGAAAGAGTGTATAATAATGATAAGGTCATGGTTTCTTATACGGCGGGCGAATTAAGCACTCTAGATGCTGTAGCGGCCACATCTTTTACAGATGAGGCACTTGTATTCAACACCGTAAATATGCTAGAGAATAGCAATTATGATTATAGTTTTGAGAATACAACCAATACCAATTGGCCTTATCAATTTTGGGGTGGAAACTGGGGTGAATATGACTTTAGTTTATCCTCTGTTGTAAGTCAAGATGGGAGTAAAAGTGCCTATGTAGAATTTAGACCTGAAGGTGGTATGGTAATAAGCCATACAGATATGCTTGGTGAAAATGCAATAGTTTCTTTGGTAGCAGGTACCACATATGAAGTAGGGGTGTGGATTTATATTGATGGCCCTTTCTTTACAGCTCCTTACCCAACCAGTGGTAACTTTGTGTCAGATTTAAGATTTTACCCTAGAAGCTTTGGTTTTGAAGCAGCAACTACATTTTTTACAGAAGATTTTCCTGTGAATGAATGGGTGTACACTTCGGCCTTTATTACGCCAGGAGCAGACGAAGATGTAAATTTTGTTATTCGCGGTTATAATGTTGGCAATGGTCAAACTTTAAAATTTTACATGGATAATATCAGCGTTGCAGAAGTTGAAATTAGACCATAATAATTAGTTAGTTGAGTAGTGAAAAAGGTGTTTAGAATTTTCTAAGCACCTTTTTTTATTTTAGCAGAACAGCTTCCAAACCTTTTTTTTATCAGGGTTTTAAATTATTAAAAGTTTTCTACTATACTTTTCTTTTAGAAAGTTTATAAAGGAGCATTTGACACCTCTTTCTAATAGTGACACATATAAAAACAGCCTGGAAATCATACAAAAAGAAGTAAATGAAGTTGCTGGTATTTACCACCAAATTAGACCACCCTTGTCCAATTCTAGAATTACTTCAAATCAAAAAAAGCTTAATGATACTAGATCATTAAGCTTTAAATTTAATCCTTTAATAATTTTTATCGATTATTTAGGATGGGATTTTATTTAATTGACATCCCACCAAAGTTTTGTGTGTAAATTGTCTAAACCCTGTATTGCTATTATTGCATCATAATTAGTTTTGTTATTATCTTCTACCGAAGAATCATAAGCGTACCTAACAGGAATTCTAGCATCATTTGCATATTCTGAAGGGGTTAAGGTAGGGGCGTCAAGTCTTCTCCATTCAGCCCAAGCTTCAGGCCCATTTAGATATAAAGCAACCCATTTTTCATAAGCTATATCTTCCATTGTTGCGCTTGTGTGAGTACTTAAATATGCTGTTATATCAGCGCTTTCAACTTTCCAATATTCCATGGATAGCGTAATAGCTTCTTCAAATAAACTTTCAGCGTTAGTACCAACAGACCAACCTCTTAAAGCTGCTTCTGCCATAGAAAATTTAGTTTGTGCTGCAGTATAAACGGGAGTAGGATACACTGGGTCGTAAATAATTGTAGCGGTAGGAAATGAATAATCTACGGTATTTCCATTCACTGCACCGTCAGGAGCGCCAACGTAAGCTGCATCAGATTCATCAGGCCATGCAGGTGAACTAACAATAGAATCTGTAGAAGGTTCTGCATATTTAAAAAGTCTTGGATCTAAATTAGTTCTTAGAGATTCAGCCATTTCATCCGATAAAATATAATCTTCTCTTGTTTCAAATCTGTCTTGCCATGGACTATCACTAGCATCATCTGAGGCATAATTAAATTCAATATTATCTTCATTGCTTTTTATGTAATTACCTGAAACAATTACTTCTTCAAATTTAGTTTGAGCTAGGGTTGCATTTACATCAGAAAGTCTTAATGCCGCAGTCATTTTTAATGAATTAGCAAAAATAATCCATCTACTCATATCTCCGCTGAACATAAGATCTCCATGTGGTCCTGAAGCTGTTTCATCTATTAAAGCCAAGGATTCCTCTATTTCGTCAAAAAGAATAGTATACAATTCTTCTTGAGTTTGAAATGTTGGTTGTGCATTATCAATACCTTGAAATGCTCCTTCCCATGGTAAACCTCCCCAACTGTCTGTCATAAAATGTAAAATAAATGCTCTGACAAGCTTTGCAGTTGCAATTTGGTTGTTATTATCACCATAAGCAGAAGCTTCTTCCATTGTGGATTCATCTTCATTTAAAGAAATTATTTGATTCAAGTTTTGAATTGCTCCAGTATAATAATTATCATAACTAAAAGTTAGGGTTCCATATCTTGAATCTCCAGGGTATTGGCCTTCTGTCAGATGTTGCATATAAAGTATGCCCGTATCACTAGTTGTTATTGTAGAGATATCTTTTTGAGCTTCAGTAAGCAATTGTGAAGTTACAGCTGACGTTGGTCCGTTAGGATCCTCATTAATATCGCCAAAATCGACAGTTTCACAAGAATTAAATATGGCTGTAATGCTAACCAATAGTAGTATGTTTTTATATATTTTCTTCATTTTTGTTGTGTTTTAAAATGTTAATTTTAAGTTAACCCCATAAGAGCTAGTCATAGGGAGCGTACCGCTTTCGGCCCAGTTAACACCATTTCTTTTTTCTAATTCTGAAGGATCAATCCAAGGTAGATCAGAATAAATTAGCCAAACATTGTTACCTAATAAAGAAATTTGTACATCATCTAATCCAAGTTTATTAACCAAAGGCTTCTTAAAAGTATAGGTTAATTTAACAGTTCTAAGTTTAAGGTAATCGGCATCATGAACGTTGTTTTCGTATACGTTACCAAGATTTCCTGAGGCAAAATAATCTTTTGCATCTACATACTTATCAACTATAGTACCATCAGAAATTGGATTTCCATCACCATCTGTTCCTGTTTGTAAAACACCAACAATATGAACCCCTCCACCTGAATCTACTTCATCTCTCAAGGGATTTCCTAAATCATTCTCGCCTGCTGTGTAGCTTGCAAGACCAGAACCAGCAAAATATCTTTCTGTTCTAGAATAGTATAAACCACCTTTTTGACCATCAAGACCTAAGTATAAATCAAGGTTTTTGTATTTAAACGTTGTAGATAAACCACCTGTGAAATCAGGTAATAAACTTCCAAGGTTTTTGTTATTCTCAAGGGCAAAACTATCAGAGTCAGTACCAGTGAAAATAATGCTGCCATCAGTATGCCTTGCAAATCCATCGCCGTAAAATAATCCATATTCTTCACCAACACGAGCTTGTAGACTTACGTTTCCGTATGTACTAATATCATAGGATTCTACACCTGGAAATATTTCATTTACCACTTTCTTAAGTGTTCCAATATTTACACTTAAATCCCATGAGAAATTATCTCCTTTAATTATGGTTCCGCTTAGTGCCAGTTCTAAACCATTTGAAGTTGTTTTCCCTGAATTTACTGTAATATCTGTATATCCAGTTGAACCATCTAATGAGACTTCTGTGGGGATATCTTCATCAATCCTATTAAAATAAGTTACATCTAGTCCAATTCTATTTTTAACAAATCTGAATTCGGCACCAACTTCAAATTCAGTTCTTGTACCTCCAACTAAATTAAAATTACTTTGAGTATCGGGTACAGATAAAGTTCCGTAACCTTGGTATAAATCTCCAGGTTCGTAAACACTTGCAATTAAGTATGGGTCTGGAAAATAAGGTGCGCTAGCATAACCAGCTCTAAATTTTGCAAATGTTAGAATATCATTTACGGGTAAAAGCTTATGTGCTAATATACTTGTTGACACACCAAATGTTTCTACTCTATTGTTGTCTGCAGATGCTGTAGAAGACCAATCATATCTATATGAAGCATCCAAATAAAGCATACTTCTGTATCCAAGGGATGTTTTTAAAAATGCACCTCTAGTTTTACTTTGCTCAATTTCTGTAGAAGTAGTAGCGGCATCAACGGATCCTGATAAGTTATAAAAGCCTGGTATTGATAGGCCGCCATTTGTTGTTGCAAATATGTAATTGTAATCGTTAGATACAATGTCACCACCTAAACTCACATTTAAATCTAGATTACCATCTGCATATTCATCCGTATAGGTTGCCATGCCAAAATATTGTTCTTTATTATTTCTATATTGGTATTCCTCATAAAAAGGGGTCTCTACGGTGCTTTTTGTAGTACCTCTATCATTACCAATGTAAGAGTTGAAAGTACTTCTGACCTCACCTAATACGGTGAATTTTTCATTAAATTTGTACGTAATACCTATTTTTCCAAAAGCACTATTTTTATCATCATTTCTTAAGTTTTCGTTGGTTTGAAAGTATGGAGAATCCCAATATAAAGGTCCGAAATCTCTAGGACCTCCTATATTCCATGATAATACTGTACCATTTTGTTCATAGTTTTTTAGTCTATCTAAGTCTAATTGTCTTTGCCACCATTGGTTCATATTAGAACCTAAATTGCCATAGGTTTCATCAGGATTGTTCGATGTCGTTCTGTCTTGATAATTAAATACACCTTGTATAGACAGTTTATCACTAATGTTGTACCCAACATTAATGGAAGCATTAACTGTTTTTTGGCTAGAATTAGGAATAATTCCACTTTGATCAATGACAGATAATGAAGTTCTAATATCATAATCATCTCCTCCTTTAGCAAATGTAAAAGCAGTATTTGAAGTTACGCCAGTATTATAAAAATCATCAACATCACTGGTAGTTGGTGACCATTCTCGTGATTCGCCAAAATAATCTGTTCCCTCTAACCAAGAATCCCAATGGCGTACCAATTGACCTTCTAATTTAGGACCCCAAGATTCATCAGCATAATAATCTGGATATAAATCTCCATCAAATCCGGCCCATGAGGCAGGATCAACGCTTGGATCATATGAAAAAGTATTGAATGTTTGACTATATCCACCTCCATATTCATTTTGATAGTCAGGTAATGTAGTTACTCTATTCACCATTGTCGTCTGGTCAATTGTAAATGTAGCTTTTCCGGATTTCCCTTTTTTGGTAGTGATAATAATAACCCCATTTCGACCATCTGGACCATATATAGCTGTTGCCGAAGCTCCTTTTAATACAGACATATCTGAAACACTTTCCATATTTATATCGCTAATTGAATAAACTTGAACACCGTCAACTACATACAAAGCACCTGTTTCACCTCTCAGTTTGATTTCGGAATTACCAAATGTAGAAGATGAATTACCAACAACTTGTACCCCTGAAACTCTTCCAGCTAGTGCATTGTTAATGTCTGTTTGTCTTCCTTTTTGTAGTTCTTCTCCTGATACAGATTGTTGTGAGTAACCTATAGATTTTTTATCTCTTTTAATGCCTAATCCGGTTACTACAACTTCATCAAGTAAAGAAGCATCTTCCGCTAAAGTAACATCTATTGTGTTCGCTGCTCCAACGGCTACTTCAGAAGAAGTGCATCCCACATAACTGAATAGAACAATGTCTCCAATATTCACTTGTAAGGAGTACTTTCCATCAAAATCTGTAGATGTGCCGGAGGAACTGCCTTTAATTACTACTGAGGCAGCAGGGAGGGGGATACCAGAATTGTCTGATACAGTACCTGAGATAATCTTTTCTTGTGCAAATGTTTGTTGCACGACAAACGCTAGTAGTAGCGTCAAAATTCCACGAAACTTTGTCTTCATACTTATCTATTTTGAGTTAGTAGAAGCTAAAAATGTAAATAAAATGTTAAGAAAACAATAAAGTATATGGTAGTTTGTAGATTTTTAAGCACTTGATAATTATCAATGAATTAATTACAATATTAATAATATATTAAGTTAAATATTATCATTAATTTATCTATTGATATTTATTGTTGAATTAAATTTGTTAAAATTAAATATTTGTTAGAAGATGTTTAATGCTGTTAAAAAAATGTGGTTATTGTTTCTTAATAGGCTTTTATCATAAACTATAAAATGTTTTATTAAATAGTAAATAATAAAGTGCTATAAACAGCATCTTAATTATGTGATTAGTTGAAGCTAGTCCAAGGGGTCATAAAAAAGTATATTCCCATAATTTTTAATTTTAATGAAGTCAAATTTTTAATCTGGATATTTATTATGCGATTTCATATCCTTTCTGTATTTTTAAATAAAAAAACAATCATATGAAATTTTTAATAGCCTCAATTTTTTTAATGCTTAATGTCACTTTGCATGCACAAAGTGTTACTGGTAAATGGCAAACTATTGATGATGAAACTGGCAAGGTGAGATCTGTGGTAGAAATTTACTCAGATAATGGAAAAGTATTTGGTAAAATTATAGAAATAACAGACAAGTCAAGGCAAGACCGTCTTTGTGAAGCTTGTACGGGTGCCAATAAGGATAAACCTATTTTGGGTATGGTAATTATTAAAGACCTAGAGAAAGATGATGACGAATGGGAAGACGGAACAATTTTGGATCCAGAATCTGGAAAAGTCTATAAATGTTATATCACGTTAGAAGAAACAAATAAATTAAAAGTGCGTGGCTTTATCGGTTTTTCTTTATTAGGAAGAACACAATATTGGACACGAGTGCAATAGTAAACATCATTACAATTTAGGTAAAGCATCAAACTGAAAAGTTTGATGCTTTTTTTATGCGCATTTTTTAGGACACTACGGATGAAATTTATGGTGATATAATGGTGTAAATTTTCTTTTATAACAGTGTTTTACACTTTCAGATTTACACTATCCAATAGATAGATTTATAAAGTTGCTGATAATTAAAAGGTTAATTGTTAGCAGAACCGTAATTCAGCATCACTTTTTTTGTCAAATGTCAAAAAAAGTGGGGTCATTTTATAGAATGAAGCGATATCAGGCTTTTGGGGGCTTAGTTTTAGCGTATAAATTAAACTCAACTAAATTATGAATAAAAGATTTTACAAGTTCTTTTTGATTATGCTATTCGTACCGTTATGGGCTATATCTCAAGAACAAATTTCTGGATTAGTTACAGATCAAACAACAGGTGATCCGTTGCCAGGTGTTAGTATAATTTTGAAGGGAACTACAAAAGGTGTTTCTACAGATTTTGATGGTAATTATACTATCTCAGCAAACCAAAATGATATATTGCAATTTTCCTATATCGGTTATAAGAGTATTGAAGAAAAAATTGCCGGTACTACCTTAAATGTTTCTTTAGAAACTGATACACAATTATTAGAAGAGGTTGTGTTAATTGGTTACGGTAGTGCAAAAAAAGAAGATTTAACAGGTTCGGTAGATGTATTGTCTTCAAAAGACTTTAATCAAGGTTCCGTAGTTTCTGCAGATCAGTTATTGACAGGTAAAATGGCAGGGGTGAGAATTACCTCCAACGGTGGGCAGCCGGATGCAGCACCTAATATCAGAATTAGAGGAGGTTCTTCTTTATCTGCAAATAACAGTCCGTTAATTGTTATAGATGGTATCCCTGTAGATAACACAAATCCAGCCGGAGTTGGTAATCCTTTATCATTGATCAATCCAAATGATATAGAAAGTTTTAGTGTTTTAAAAGACGCTTCTGCAACAGCTATTTACGGTTCTAGAGCATCGAATGGTGTAATTATTATAGCTACTAAAAAAGGAACAACAGGAGAAGTTAAATTTAATTTTACATCAGATGTATCTGTAAGCAATGTAGCTAGTACTATAGATGTAATGGATAGTGATCAATACGTAAATTTCATTAGTACATACCATCCATCATTTACAAATTTATTAGGAGTAGATGATCCTAACACAACGGTAACAGATAATCCCTTAACGGCGGCTATAGAAGGAAGAATTATTGGGGACACCAATTGGCAAGATGAAATTTTCAGAACAGCCATTTCTACCAATACAAACTTTAGTGCAAGAGCTAATTTAGGAGGTAAGATACCTTTTAGGGGTTCTATAGGTTATACGAATACTGGGGGAGTAGTGAAAACTAACGATTATGAAAGAGTAACTTTATCGCTTAAGTTAACTCCGGCTTTCTTAGATGATCATCTAAAAGTAAGTCTAAATGCAAAAGGACTTTTTTCTGATAAAAACGCTATAGATGAAGGTGGTGCTTTGGGAGGTGCTATAAACATGGACCCCACAAAACCGGTTCTAGATACAAGTGCAGACAATCGTTTTGGAGGTTTTTACCAAAATACGATTGTAGATGGTAATAGATTATTATTAGATGGGCAAAGCAATCCTCTAGCCTTATTAAAACAAAGACAGCGACCAGAACAAGTTGCTCGTATTTTGGCGAGTTTAGAATTAGATTATAAGTTACATGCCCTACCGGAATTAAGAGCAGTACTTAATTTAGGGTTAGAAGCGTCTAAAGCTAACATAGAGGAAACATATTTAGACAATTCAATAGCAACATATAGATTTAATAATGCAGATACAGATATAAATACTAATTATGTATTTAATCCAGGTGTAAATTATACAGAAGATCAGGATATTACCAATACTACACTAGACGCATATTTAGTCTATACCAAAGAATTTGAAAGTTTTGTAAAAAGATTTGAAGTGCAAGGTGGCTATTCTTATCAAAACTTCGAAAACGATGGTACTAAAAAAATATTTAGGTATGATGACGAAACAGGGATAAGAGAAGAATTGATTGACCCTAATAATCTTACGAATAGGTATTTTAATGTTTTAAACCTACAATCTTTCTTTGGAAGAACGAACATAGATTTAGCAAATCAATTTTTAGTAACATTATCTTTTAGAGCAGATGGTTCTTCATTATTTACGAAAGAGAACAGATGGGGGTACTTCCCGGCTGCAGCGGTAGCTTGGAAAATTGGAAAAGCAGGTTTTGTAGCAAATTCCAATACAATTAATGATCTAAAATTAAGATTGGGTGCTGGTAAAACTGGGCAGCAAGATATTACGGGGGCTGTTGGTTACTACCCATCTTCACCTCTTTTTGAAATAGGTTCTACAACGAGTCAATATCTAGCGGGAGTAAATTTATATTCAGCAAAAGCCTTTAATCCAGATTTAACTTGGGAAAAAACAACGACGTATAATGTTGGTTTAGATTTTGATTTGTTTGCTAAAGGTATTATGTCTGGTTCTGTAGATTTTTACCAAAAAGAAACGAAAGACTTATTAGCAAAAACTGCTGTGCCACCAGGACAAGCATTATCTGATGCTTTTGTTCAGAACGTGGGTGAAACGGAAAGCAAAGGTTTTGAAGTTAATTTAAATATTAACCCTATTACCACAGAAAATTTTAGATTAGAATTTAATTCTAATGTAGGCTATAACAGGTCTGAGGTTACTAGTTTAAAAGATGTTACTAGAATAACAGCAAGCGAATCTGGTTTGCCAACAGGAACAGGCGTTAGCTTAGCTTATCACACAGTAGGTTATCAACCATATTCTGCATGGGTGTTTAAACAAGTGTATGACCTTAATGGAGATCCTATATCTAATGCGTTTGTAGATATTAATGGGGACAATATTATAAATAATGATGATAGATATTACGAGACTTTAAGACCAAATTGGACTTTTGGTTTTGGACTTAATCTAAACTATAAAAACTGGGATCTTAGTTCTAGTTTTAGAGGGCAAATTGGCGGGCAAGTTTACAATGCAAGAAGGTTAACTTCTGGCTGGATAGACAGAGCAATACCAAACAACAGTAATAGCTTGAGTAATGTATTAGATTTTAATTCTGATACAGCAACTACATCATTTGTTAATGTTCAAGGAAATATTCCTTTCTCTGATTATTTCTTAGAAGATGCTTCTTTTTTAAGAATGGAGAATATTGTAATCGGGTTTAGGGTCCCTAATTTCTTAAAAGATGCCTCATTAAGAATCTACGGTGCGGCAAATAATCTTTTTGTTATAAGTGATTATAGCGGACAGGACCCTGAGAATTTTAATGCAATAGATAATAATTTTTACCCAAGACCTAGAGTATTCACCTTAGGATTAAATTTAGATTTTTAGGACATGAAAAAAAATATAATAATAGCTTTTCTAGGATTAACCCTATTAAATAATATGGGGTGTACAAATGAATTAGATACAGAGCCAATAGTAGAACTGACATTGGAAGAACTAATAAATAGAGACCCTAATGCAGTACAAGGTATTGTGTCTAGGTTGTATGGTTCTTTTGCTTTGTCTGGTCCAGACGGTCCAGAAAGTTCAGATATTAGTGATGATGCAGGCGAATCTCCATTTTTGAGAGGTATTGTAAACCTTCAAGATTTTACAGCAGATGGAATAAAGAACAGATGGGGAGATGATGGTTTAGATCAGCTCACGACAACAACTAATTGGGATGAAAACAATAAGTTTTTTAGGTATTTGTACAATAGAATATATTATACCATACCACAGTGTAATAATTTATTGTCGGTTTTAAATAACGAAGATGCGGAAGATAAAGAACAGGTAATTTCAGAGGTTCGTTTTCTAAGAGCCCTAGCGTATTATTATCTTATAGATACCTTTGGAAAAGGTGTGCTGGCAACAGAAGAAAACTTTGGTTCTTCAGCACCGTTACCAGAGGCAACGAGAGCGGAGTTATTTGCTTATGTAGAATCAGAGTTGGTAGAAATAGTTGAAACATTACCAGATACAAATGATTATGGTAGAGCAAATAAAGCTGTTGGGCAAATGTTATTGGCTAAGCTTTATATCAATGCAGAAGTATATACAGGAACTCCTAGATATGGAGATGCTCTTACAGCAATTAGTAGTGTGATTACCAATGGAGGTTACACCTTGGCAGACAGTTTTGTTAGCGTATTTTCTGGGGATAATAATACGTCAACCGAAATAATATTTCCTTTAATTGCAGATGCAATTACAAGTCAGAGTTATGGTAATACAACCTATATAGTCAATGGTTGTAGTAGCTCAGAAACTATGACTTTAGAAGATTATGGATTAACAGATGGTTGGGGTGGTCATAGAGCATCTAAAGGTTGGTATGGTTTGTATGGTGATTTAGATACCACTACAGATGAGCGAGCTAGTTTGTTTTTTAAAGAAGGGCATTCTTATGAAATGACCGATTATAAAACTTGGACAGATGGGTATCCGCCAATTAAATTTAGAAATACGAACGCTTTAACAGCCGCTACAGCACCAACCACATTTTCTAGTACAGATTTTCCATTATTTAGGTTAGCAGACGCTTATTTAATGTACGCGGAGTGTGCTGTTAGAACCTCTCAAAATTTAGGCGAAGCTTTAGGATTTGTAAATCAGGTAAGAACAAGAGCTAATGCAGCACCAATAGCAGCATCAGATTTAACCCTAGATTTTATGCTGGATGAGCGTGCTAGAGAATTAAATCTTGAAGGTCATAGAAGAACGGATTTAATTCGTTTTGGGAAATTTACAGGAAGCGCTTACGTATGGCCGTGGAAGGGTGGAGTGTTAAATGGCACTTCAATTCCAGAGCACTATAAATTGTTTCCAATACCCTTACAGGCTCTTGAAGCTAATCTCAATTTAAAACAAAACCCTGGATATTAAATAACCAAAAACCATAACTATGAAAAATATTAAAATTATAGGATTATTCATCTTAGCAAGCTTTGCATTCACTTCTTGCGAAGACGACGATAATTTAGTGTATACGGCACAAGTTCCTTCAGAAAATGTAGCCTTCACAAGTACTTTTTTAATTGAATATGTATTAACGGAAGATGCCAAGAACAATATAGCAGAACGCTTTGTTTGGAACTCTCCAGACTTTGGGATAGCCACCCCAAATAGTTACGACTTAGAAGGCGCTATAACAGAAGATTTCGCAGAGGTAGTTGTTCTAGGAACTACAGCAGAAAACAATTTGGGGATTACAGTAGCGGAAATGCTAGAATTGGCCACTACCGCAGGTTTAGATAATGACCCAAATACTACAGATGTGCCAAATGCAGGCAGCTTGTATTTTAGAGTTAGAGCTTATATTGGTGATGGCGGAGAGAATGCTCCAGAAAGTTTTTCAACGGTAACAGCGCTAAATGTACTATTGCCTGAAGACGTAGAGGTTGCTAGTGGTGTTGAGTTATCTTCGTGGGGTATTGTGGGGTCTGCAGCTAATGATTGGGGAGCTACTCCAGATATCCCTTTTTATACTACAGAAGATCCTAATATTATCATTTCATATGCTAATTTAATTGCTGGAGAAATTAAGTTTAGAGAAAACAATACTTGGGGTGGAGATCTAGGAGATGCTACTTTAGACGGAATTTTAGATGCTGATGAAAACAATAACATTGTAATAGTAGAAGCTGGTACGTTTAAAGTTACTATTAACTTAAGTGATAAGTCCTACACCATGGAAGAATATTTTTGGGGTGTAGTTGGTAGTGCCGCACCAAACGGATGGGACGGCCCTAATACCAAGCTTGAGTATGATTATACAACAGACACTTTTAAAGCAGTCGTAGAATTAATAGATGGTGAGGTAAAATTAAGGATGAATGATACATGGGATACCAGTTATGGTGATGGTAATTTAGATGGAATTTTAGACACAGATGCAGATAATAATATTGCCGTTACAGCTGGTTTTTACTCATTAACGGTAAATTTTAATACACTAGCGTATACTTTAGAAGAAACCACAATTTGGGGTTTAGTTGGTTCTGCTACACCAAATGGTTGGGATGGTCCAGATACTAAGTTTATGCCAGATTTTGCTAATCCTGGTATATGGACAATTGATAGTATTGAGCTTGTAGACGGACAAATTAAAGTAAGAGCAAATGATACATGGGATCTTAGTTACGGTGATTTGGAGCTAGATGGAATATTAGATACCGAAAATGAAAACAATATAAATGTAACCGCAGGGACGTATAAAATTGTTATAGATTTTTCAGATGAAGCTTCTCCTACAATTGTAATTGAATAAGACAAAATTAAAAGGGTTGCACATGGTGTAACCCTTTTTTAATACCCCACTATGAAAAAACTTTTACTACTCTTTTTTTTATTTTTTTCTGTACTGATTTTTTCACAAGTACAGAATGTAACTTATACTATTTCTCCAACAGCCTTTGTGGAAGATGAAGAAATTAGAATAACAGTCTCCAATTTAAATCTAACTACTTGGGGTGAAACAGATGCGTATATATGGGCATGGTCTTTAGATACTGATGGAGGCAGCACTATAGATTCTCCTACCAATGGCAGTTGGGTAAATTCTGATGAAAGTCAAAAACTTATAGACAATGGCAATGGTACCTATAGCTTTGTGTTAACACCGACTACTTTTTTTAATAGAACAAATATTGGTAAAATAGGGATACTTGTAAAAGCAAAAAATGGGGATGGCGATAAAAAAACGCAAGACTTTATTTTTGACGTAGGTACATTCCAATTTACGCTTTCTACACCAGCAGAAACTACAACAATTGTAAATTCTGGAGACAATGTATCGGTTGAAGCTACATCTTCTTTAAAGGCAACCTTTGTTTTAAAGGCAAACGGAGTCACTGTAGATACAAAGGCCGAAATTACAGATTACAGCTATAGCTATATGGTTTCTATAAATACTAACTTTATTTTAGAGGTTACGAGTGATACGGAGACTAAATCGGCATCATTCAGCACCTTAGTATCCCCGACGATAGAAGAGCTGCCAATGCCTGCCAATTTAGTAGATGGGATTAATTTAAACCCAAACGACCCTACAAAGGCTACCTTGGTGTTATATGCACCCGGAAAAGAGTTCGTACACCTTATTGGAGATTTTAATGATTGGCAAATTTCAAATGAATACTTATTAAAAAAAGACAGCTACAAAGATCGGTTTTGGATTGAATTAAATAATTTAACACCTCAAGCCAATCACCTTTACCAATACCTTGTTGAGTTTAATTTGAATATTGCAGATCCTTATTCTACTTTAGTTTTAGATGGCTACGGAAACGATGCGTTTATTGATGAGGTTACGTATCCAAACATTCCAGATTATCCAGTAGGACAATCAGATGCAATCACAGTTTTACGCACTGGAGATCCAGAGTATAATTGGCAGAATACCAACTTTGTAAAGCCTAAGAAAGACGATCTAGTAATTTATGAATTATTAGTTAGAGATTTTGATGAATTGCACAATTTTGATGCCGTTAAGAATAGATTAGATTATCTACAAGATTTAGGTGTAAATGCTATTGAGTTGATGCCTATTAATGAATATGATGGCAATGAAAGTTGGGGGTATAATCCAGCTTTTCATATGGCTTTAGACAAATATTATGGCACCAAAGACGCCTTAAAAGCGTTAATAGATGAATGCCATGCTAGAGGAATAGCAGTTATTATAGATGTGGTGTATAACCATGCTTCAGGGCAACACCCGTACTATAGAATGTGGAATACAGATAATGGTGGTAGTGGCGGACAAGCAGCTGCGGATAACCCATTTTTTAATCAAGTAGCAACACATTCTTATAGTGTTTTTAACGATTTTAACCATCAAAGTCAAGCTACTAAAGATTATGTAAATAGAACTGTTACGTATTGGATTGAGGAATTTAAAATTGATGGAATGCGCTGGGACCTTACTAAAGGTTTTACACAAAACTGTACACCATCAGACGAGAATTGCACCAATATGACTCAGCAAGATAGAGTAACGGTTTTACAAGAATATGCCGATACCCAGTGGGCTTCTGATGATGATTTTTATATCATTTTTGAGCATTTTGGAGCCATAGAAGAAGAAGAGCAATGGGCAGATTACCGTATGGATGAGGGTAAAGGAATACTACTTTGGAATAAACAGACCGAAGCGTACAACGAGGCTACATTAGGCTTTAATAGTACCTCTAATTTCTCAGGAGTTTCCTATAACGAAAAAGGATTTAAGCAGCCATCAGCTGTATCTTTTATGGAAAGTCATGATGAGGAACGTTTGATGTTCAAAAATTTAGAATTTGGTAATTCTGATGGTACCTACAATGTGAAAGATATTCCAACAGCCTTAAACAGAATGCAAACTGCAGGCGCTTTCTTTTTTACAGTTCCAGGACCTAAAATGATTTGGCAATTTGGGGAGCTTGGTTACGATGTTTCAATAGATGATAACGGTAGGGTAGGAAATAAGCCCATTCGTTGGGACTATTTTGCTGATGAGAATAGAAAAGCAGTATATGAAACATGGACTAAACTAATCGACTTAAAAATTAATGAACCAATTTTTGAAACGACAGATTTTGAATTGGATTTTGATAATCCGTCGGGATTAAAAAAACTTCATCTGTCAATAGTAGGTGCAACGGCTGAAGAAATTAAATATGTAACCATTATAGGTAACTTCGGAGTTACGACACAATCTATTATTCCTGAATTTCAGGAAACTGGTATATGGTATGAATTTTTGAAAGAAAATTTAAAATATGTAGTAACAGATACTCAGGCAACAATTACATTGGCTCCCGGTGAATATAGAATATTTGGCGATAAGCCAACGGCACTTTTTCCCAATAACAATTTACCAGATCAAGATCATGATGGGGTGCAAGATGCAGATGATAATTGTCCTGATACACCACTTGGATCAACCGTAAATGTAAATGGTTGTCTGGTTTTTACAGTGCCATCAAATAATTTTCAAATAAAATTAAGTGATGAAACCTGTAGCAGTAGTAACAATGGAAGTATAGCTATAACTGCGCTAGAAGATTATGAATATACGGCGACCCTATCAGGAGGCGCAACAAGTAGTCAAGCATTTCGTACATCAACCTTATTTACGGATTTATCGGCAGGGAATTATACAATTTGCTTAAGTATTGAAGGTGAAAATTATTCTCAATGTTATGATGTTGTAATTGGCGAGCCAGATGCTTTGACCGTTTCGTCTAAAATGAATGCTAAAGGTACTACTGCTACTTTGAGTTTAAAAGGCGCAGATACCTTCTATATTACAGTAAATAAGAAGACGTTCACAACCAATAGCAACGAAGTAACAATTAATTTAGAGGCTTCTGAAAATGTGATACACGTGAGAACAGATAAAGATTGTCAAGGAGTATATGAAGAAACAATACTGCTGCATACTTCTTTAACTATATATCCAAATCCTGTAGTCGACGATGTTTTGCATGTCCATTTAAATAATAAAAACGCTAAAGAGGTAACAATAACCGTGTATTCATCTAATGGAATTCAAGTATTAAATACTAGCTATCCGGTGATCAATAGTGCTGTTGAATTAAATGTGTCTAGGCTATCAAAAGGAATATTTTTTATGCAGGTTAATTTAAATAATGAAGTTTTAAACTATAAAATTATCAAATAATGAAATATACTTTTCAATATATACTACTCATGTTTGTGACGAGTTTTTGTTCTTCCTGTGGAGGAGGAAGCTCTTCGGAAGCGCCTTCAATTCCTGTGCCAGCATCTGCAACACTTATTTTTCCTGAAAATAATGCAGAATGCAATGAAGGAGAAATCTTGTCAGAAACGGAGAGTCGAGTTGTTTTCAAATGGAGCGATTCTGAAGACACGGATAGCTATACCGTTAATTTGAAGAATCTAAGTAGTGGAGAAATAGTTAATTATAATGAAACTCAGAATGAATTGCCAATCACGATATTCAGAGGTACCCCCTACGAGTGGACAGTAATATCTAAAGCAAACGGCAGCAATGAAAATTCAGAAAGTGACACTTGGAGATTTTACAATGCCGGATTGGCTGCAGAAAGTTATCCTCCATTTCCTGCAAATGCTATTTTTCCAAAAATGGGTTCAACGATTACTCCAGGACCAATACAATTAAGTTGGATGGCAGAGGATATTGATGATGATATTGTTTCTTTTCGCATATTGTTGGATGAAAGCAATGTTCCAAATACCCTAATTGGTGAGACAAATTCTATGACTTTGAATACCACAGCACTAACAGATAGTATTTATTATTGGCAAGTTATCGCTTTTGATAGTCAGGGTAATACGTCTAAATCTCCAATTTTTGAGTTTAAAGTAGACTAAGAAATTTGAAATTTCTTAAATAAAATTTTAAAAGAATACTAATAGTTGAGTTAGTTCTAAACCCTAATCAAATAACATTATTTTGGTTGGGGTTTTCTTATATTCGCAAATGAATGTACTATGGTGAAGAGCTTCTAATTTTTAAACCTACTAAATCATATGATACATTCTGTAAATTAGGTAGCATGCAAAGTTGATTGCGCATAAGTTGTCATTGAATTAGAATTTATACATGTTTAGAAGGATAAGTTTTTTCAAAATATTTTTAGTAGTATCATTCTTTAATTGTTCCTTGTTTTTGAATGCTCAAACTACCTTTGTACTAGACCATGTAGCCTCAAGTACTCCAACTAATGCAACACTTTATCTCACGGGGAGCTTTAATGAATGGGAGCCAGGAAATGTCAGGTATAAATTTGAGAAAAATTCAGACGGAAAATATTATACGAAACCGCTAGTTTTCGAGGATGCTACTATCATGTTTTTGGTAACTCGTGGAAGTTGGGAAACTGCTGAGGTAGAAAGTGATGGGTTGCCAGTGCTAACTAGAAAGATATCATTTTCTCAACCTATAGATACATTGCATTTAAAGATCACGGGTTGGGCAGATAAAGAAGGGCGTGCTATTAGCGCAAAAAAGATTACTGTAAAAGTAACTGAAATACCAAAATCTACACCCCCAGATGCTCCTATCTACATTGCGGGTAATTTTAATGGATGGGTTCCAGGAGATAAACGCTATAAATTAATCAAAGTCGAAGATGGCTCTTACGAAATTGATGTTCCAGTGTATTGGCCAAGATTAACCTATAAATTTACACGTGGTAATTGGTATACGGTGGAAGGAAAGACGTATGGAAGACCAAGAAATGATCGTTTTCAATTAATTACTAATGAAACTTTTGATAAACCTTTAGAAGAGAAGATTATGTATTGGGAGGATCAATCTTCTGGATTGTTTAATCCGTATACTCTCATACTTATCCTTGCAGGTATTCAAGGAATATTTCTAATTTTCATTATCAATTCTTACGAAAATAATAACCGGAAAGCTAATCGCGTTTTAAGTGGCTTGATATTTTTAATAGCGATTATACTTCTTACGCGAGTGTCCCTGTATGATAGAGATATATACAATAGCTATCCTCGGCTCTCATTATTTCAAGATTTGGTGTATTTCTTGTATGCACCGATATTTTTTATTTATATCAAAAAATTATTAAAAATACCTTCAAAACCTAGGGAGCTTAGTCAGTGGTGGTACTTTGTGCCATTTGTTATTCAAGTAATAGTATATCTACTATTTTTTATTGAGCCATTGCACCTGTTTATAGATAGAGCTGTTTCTCGTTTTTATCCATCAGAAATCTACATTACCATAGGTGGTATTGCATTACTATTTAATATTTGGTTCTGGTTCAAAATAAAAAATGTCATAAAGAACTATTTAAAAAATATAGAAGACACTTATTCTTATGATCAAGATGTAAATTACTTGCATACTATTATGCTGCTAAAAGGAGGCTGTTTAGTGTTATGGACTATAATTTTTATAGTAGGTGGTTATAGCTATATTATGACCAATAGTTTAAGTACTTTAACCTTATTTCTAGTAGATAGTATTTGGATTTTATTTTCATTAACTGTTTTTTTATTAGGGTATTATGCAATTAAACAGCCGGCTATTTTCAAAATTCATGAAGTCAAGGTAGAGGCTGCCAAAACAACTAGTAATGATAATGAATTTCTTCAGCTAAAAGAGAAGCTTATCGATATTATGGAAGTAGATAAAGCATTTTTAGACCCTGCACTTAGCCTTCCCGATCTCGCACAGAAATTACAGACCAATGTGCACTTACTTTCAAGAACGATTAATGATGGATTCGATAAAAATTTTAGAGATTTTGTAAATCAATATAGGGTAAATACGTTTATTGAAAAAGTAAATAAAGAAGGATACAAAAATCATACATTCTTAGGTATAGCTTTAGATGTAGGCTTTAATTCAAAATCATCCTTTAATAGGTCGTTTAAAAAAATTACAGGAAAAACGCCACGGGAGTATTTCAATGCATAGTTTCTTATTCTTTTACTTAGATTAATAGAGGTCAGTTTATAAACTGGGGCGAAAACACTTTGATAATAGCATAATTTGGAGGCACTTTTATTAATTTATTTAAAAAATTATTATGTGTCGTTTTTTATTTTTTATAGCCGCATTTCTTCTGGCTACTTCCCCAACATTATTTTCGCAACAGCTCGTTGAGCGTATGGAGCCCCCAAACTGGTGGGTAGGCATGGCTTCTGAAGATCTTGAAATTATGCTTTATGGTAAAAATATTGGCGCTTATGAAGTTAGATTAGAAAAATATGAGGGGGTAGTTTTAAAGGAAGTTAAGAGGGTACAGAATAATAATTATGTGTTTCTAAATTTGACACTTGCACCTCAAACTGCACCCGGAAATTTAACAATTACGTTGAATAGTAAAAAAGAAGCGCCAAAACATTTATCCTATCCCTTATTGCCCAGAGAGGGAACTAATAAAAATACTGTCGGTTTCTCTTCGGCAGATGTGGTCTTTTTGATAACGCCGGATAGATTTGTAAATGGAGATACCTCCAATGATAATGTAAATGGATTTGAAGATAAAGTAAATAGAAAAGATAAAGGGGGCAGGCATGGAGGAGATGTACAAGGAATAATTAATCACCTTGATTATATATCTGATATGGGATTTACCTCGCTATGGATTACTCCGATGCTAGAGAATGCGATGCCAAAAAATAGTTATCATGGGTATGCTATTACCGATTTTTATAAGGTAGATCCTAGATTTGGTTCTAAAGACCTTTACCGGAGTATGGTGAAAAAAGCCAATGAAAAAGGCTTAACTGTCATAATGGATATGGTGGCCAACCATATTGGTTTAAATCATTGGTGGATGAAAGATTTGCCATCACAAGATTGGATTAACCAATGGCCAGAATATACAGAAACCAATCATCGGAAATCTATTATATTAGATCCGTATGCAGCAGAGGAGGATAGGAAAATATTTTTCGATGGTTGGTTTGTTCGTACTATGCCCGATTTAAATCAAAAAAATCCAGAACTCGCAACTTATTTAATTCAGAATGCAATTTGGTGGATAGAATACTCAGGAATATCGGGTATAAGAATGGATACTTATCCTTATCCGGATATGGAATTTATGAATGATTGGTCAGCTGCAATTTCTAAAGAATATCCTTTGTTTACTATTGTAGGAGAAGAATGGTCTACAAATCCCAACCAAGTGGCCTATTGGCAAGAAGGGAAGGAAAATTACAATGGTTATAAATCACACTTAAAAAGTGTTATGGACTTTCCTTTACAGAATGCTTTAGTAAATTCCTTAAATAATGAAAAGTCATGGGCTTCATCTTGGATAGAGCTTTACGAAACATTGGCACAAGACTACGTATATGCCAATCCAAATAATTTAATGATTTTTTCAGATAATCATGACATGAGTAGGATGTATACACAGCTCAATGAAAACTACGACCTTTATAAGTTAGCGTTGGTGTATCTTGCTACTACGCGCGGTATTCCCCAAATCTATTATGGAACCGAAATCTTAAAGACCAATCCAGGTTCAGATGATCACGGAATTATACGTTCTGATTTTCCAGGGGGGTGGCAAAAAGATAAAGTAAATGCCTTTACAGGGCACGGTATGTCGTTAAAGCAGAAAGATGCTCAAGAGTTTGTAAAGAAGCTTCTAAATTGGCGTAAAAGCACTACAGTTATTCATAGCGGATCTTTAAAGCATTTTGCTCCAAAAAATAAGGAAGAGGTGTATGTGTTTTTTAGATATAACAACCAGAAAAAAATTATGGTGATTTTAAATAAAAACACCGAAGATGTACTATTAGATTTGACAACGTATAGAGAAATACTTGGAGAGTCCTTATCAGGTAGAGAGGTTCTAAACAATGTTAGAATTAATGCAGTTTCTAAGCTGTCTGTAAAGGCAAGAAATGCGATGATTATAGAAGTAGAATAGTTTAAATGTGCTAGCAGCTATTAAACCTTCTTGGAATACGTAAACAGCTAAGTCTTATTTTGTAGGCACGCACTCATTAATTAAACTGCCTATTTTTTTAAAAGAAGCAAAGTGCTCAATATCTTAAAAGCAAAAAGCCTTTTGAATCTATGATTCAAAAGGCTTTTCTGTGACCGGGCTGGGGCTCGAACCCAGGACCCTCTCCTTAAAAGGGAGATGCTCTACCAACTGAGCTACCAGGTCATTATTTCAATGATTCGCTATAGAGAAATATTCCCTGTTTGCGGGTGCAAATATACAACCTTTAGTTACATATCCTAGCAAGAAATGGCCTAATATATTTAGAAAAATATTAAACGATATGGAAGATGCTATATATGCAAAAAGCCTTTTGAATCTATGATTCAAAAGGCTTTTCTGTGACCGGGCTGGGGCTCGAACCCAGGACCCTCTCCTTAAAAGGGAGATGCTCTACCAACTGAGCTACCAGGTCATTATTTCAGTAATTTGCTATAGAGAAATATTCCCTGTTTGCGGGTGCAAATATACAACCTTTAGTCACATATCCAAGCCTATTTTGAAAAAAAATTATTTTTTTTTGAAATCACTTTATTTTGGTTCAATTTTACACAAAATAAGAAAATGAAAATAGTCCTTATAGGTTACATGGGAAGTGGAAAAACTACCATAGGAAAATTACTTTCTAAAAAATTGAATATCAATTTCATAGACTTGGATGCGTATATAGAATCTAAATTAAATCTAAGTGTTTCTGATATTTTTAAAGACCGAGGAGAGATCTTTTTTAGGAAAATGGAGCATAAATATGTCCAAGAATTAATGGAAGAAAAAAAATCATTTATTTTATCTACAGGTGGAGGAACTCCTTGTTACGCGAATAATTTAGCATTAATTCAAAAGCATACAAAACATAATTTTTACCTGAAATTATCAATTCCTAGTCTCGTAAAACGGCTAATAAATGAAAAAGAAAGCAGACCTTTGGTTCAAAACATCGCAGAAAACGATTTACCAGAATTTATAGGGAAGCATTTGTTTGAAAGAAATAACTTTTACCTACAAGCGAATACCACTATTGTTTGCGATACTAAAATACCGGAAGATATCGTAAATGAAATTTTAGAAAACCTAAAGTAGGTAGACGCGGTCGTTATTTGTTTTAAAATCTACTTGTATTTGCTCATGTAAAGAGGTAGATAAAGATATTCCTTTATAATCTGCCTTAACAGGATACTTCTTATGGTTTCTGTTTACTAGCACCGCAGTTTTTAATTGTTTTAAAGGTACCCGCAAGAAATGATGGACACCGTATATAAGAGTGGTACCAGAATTTAAAACGTCATCTACTAAGACAACAGACTTATTAGCATAATCTTCTTCCTTTATAGCGGTAGTAACTCCCGACTGTAAAGGATTTTTTTTATCCATGCTTACTTTGCATATCTTTATTTCTGCAGTAGTAATCTCTTGTAGAACTTTTACAATCTTTTTGGCAAAATTTAATCCACCACCTTCTATTCCTGCAATGATGATTTCTTTTTCATCTACATTAGCTTCATAGATTTGATAAGCAATTCTATTAATTTTGTACTGTATCTCTTTATGGGATAAAATCTGGTGTTGCATGCGGTTTAAATTTTCATATCAAAGATAAAGAAACGCTTCTTTATTCTTCATTATTTTTAGTTTCAGAAGAATCATCTATATAGTCCTCAATATCTCTTCTGTCTTTTTTGGTTGGTCTCCCCATTCCTTTCTTTCTATAATAATCCTTGGAATATTGTAAAAGCTCATTGTTTTCAAAAGCAGAAGCAGGGGTGGTATCTTTACGGTATAGATCTACCAGTTTTGCGCCCACTCTATTTGGTGGAACATCTAAAACCGTCAATTCGTAGTTGATCTGATTTTTGCGCACAATTATTTTATCCATCGGCAGCACCTCTTTAGAAGGTTTTGCGGCAGCGCCATTTAGTTTTACATGACCCTTTTTACAGGCTTCTGTACCAATATTTCTGGTTTTAAAATATCTAATACACCATAGGTATTTATCTATACGCATAATCAGTTATAATTCTTTCTTAATCTTTTCTACAAAAATAGGGGAAAATTGTATCTTGCGGCACTTAATATTAGATGGATGAATATCAAAAGTATATTTTATTTTTTAGCAATTACCTTAGTTTTTATTTCTTGTAAGAAAGATGATGATGTTGTAATTGTTCCTCCAACAGACCTTAGTGAAACAATTGTAGATGATGAGTCTGCGCTTCAGGCCTATTTTTCGACACACTTTTACAACTATGAAGATTTTGAAAATCCTGCAGAAGATTTTGATTATCAAATTGTATTTGATACGATATCAGGAGTTAATAGTGATAAGATTTCACTATTAAACAGTGAAGGTTTCGGATTTAAAACGGTTAAAGTAACGTCTGAAAATGTTGGAATTACAGATAGTGATGAAGAAATTGATCATAAATTATATTATTTAGTGGCGAGAGAAGGAATTGGTGCAGCAACAACATTTGCAGATTCTACCTTTGTACGATATCAAGGAGAATTATTGGATGGTACTATTTTTGATTCTTCAGCAGCTCCAATATGGTTTAGCTTGCCTTCTTTAGTAACAGGCTTTGCTCAAGGGATCACACAATTTAAAGGTGGAGGACCTGGAAGCGTTAATGAAGATGGTACCGTGAAAATTGAAGATTATGGTATTGGAGCTATTTTTATGCCTTCAGCACTAGGGTACTATGCAGCATCTCAAACCAATATACCAGCATACTCTCCAATAGTATTTAAAATTGATTTATTTACAGTCAATCAAGCCGATCACGATAATGATGGTATTCCTTCTTATTTAGAAGATGTAGATGGAAATGGTAGATTAAATAATGACAACACCGATGAGGAAGATGAAGCAAAAGTGTTTACGTTTGTTCCTAATTATCTAGATGCAGATGATGATGGTGATAATACACCAACCAGTGAAGAGATAGATATTGTGAATGGAGAAGTTGTTTTCAGAGATACAGATAATGACGGTATTCCAGATCATTTAGATCCAGATACCAAATAAGCATAAATAGCTTAAATTAAAAAACCTGAAAACTACATGTAGCTTTCAGGTTTTTTTATGCGTTTTTAATTTGTTCGGAATCTTAGATCTTTAAAGATAAACTCAGAATTAATTGATCTGGTCTCGTATCTATTCTATCTACACTTAATAGGTTATTATTGTTAATAGCAGTTATTTCATTTTCAGAAAAACCTCGTTCGTAGCGTAAATCAATACCCAACTTACCAAGATTAACTCCAGCTCCTATGTTAAGACCTACAGTGAAATCATTCTTAACATCACCAAAGGTAATGCCGTCATAATCTGTATCTAGTATGTACTGTAATGATGGTCCTGCAAATACGGTCAAGGGGCCAATAACATTGAAACCTATTAATAGTGGTGCATCTAATTTAGACATGTCCAAACTATTATTCTCATAATCAGACTTTGTCTTGGTATAGACTAATTCTGGTCTAAAGTAAATTTGCTCTCCAAATTTTCCAAAAATACCCACATGGTATCCAACATTGCCGTCTGGACTCTTGTATGCATCTTCTGCAGAATCAAAATAATCGCCATTTGCGCCATAGTTTAGCCCTGCTTTAATTCCAAAACCAGGCTCTGTTTGTGCCATTGCAATACCGCCTATTAAGGCCAATACTGCTGTTAAAATTGTTTTCCTCATGTTTTCTATAGTTTAAAAACAAGAATAGTATCAATAATAATACCAATTCAAGTTTGTTCTCATCACTTTCAACGAGAAGCAAGGGGCTTTATTGTTTTTGAAATTATAAGACCTTGTTAAATTTTTAAATACTTAATTTCAGTAGATTCTGATTTTGTGTTCAATAATCTCAACTTTATTTTTTTCTTAAGTAATTTACTTGATGAGTTAACTATATTTGCGCTAATTTAATAGACGATTTGAAATTTACACTAAAGCATACAGACCCACATAGTAAAGCTAGAGCAGGAGAAATGATCACTGATCATGGGAAAATTGAAACGCCAATTTTTATGCCTGTAGGTACGGTTGCCTCTGTAAAAGGAGTGCACCAGAAAGAGCTTAAAGAAGAAATTAATCCTGATATCATATTAGGGAATACCTATCATTTATATTTACGTCCTAAAACTCAAATTTTAGAAAAGGCTGGTGGACTTCATAAATTTATGGGTTGGGATAGAAATATTCTAACCGATAGTGGTGGGTACCAAGTCTATTCCCTATCTGAAAATAGAAAAATTAAGGAAGAAGGCGTTAAGTTTAAATCGCATATAGACGGTTCTTATCATACCTTTACTCCGGAGAGTGTAATGGAAATTCAGCGTATCATTGGAGCAGATATTATCATGGCTTTTGATGAGTGTACACCTTACCCTTGTGATTATAAGTATGCACAGCGTTCAATGCATATGACGCACCGTTGGTTAGAACGTTGTATTAAACATTTAGAAACGCTTCCTTATAAGTATGATTATAGCCAATCATTCTTTCCAATCGTTCAAGGATCTACCTATAAAGATTTAAGACGTCAATCTGCAGAATATATTGCAGGAGTAGGGGCAGAAGGAAATGCTATTGGAGGTTTGTCTGTAGGGGAACCGGCAGATGAAATGTATGCAATGACAGAGGTGGTTTGTGAAATTTTGCCAGAAGACAAGCCAAGATATTTAATGGGAGTAGGTACTCCTATTAATATATTGGAGAACATTGCTTTAGGTATTGATATGTTTGATTGCGTAATGCCAACGCGTAATGCAAGAAACGGAATGCTTTTTACAGCGCATGGAACTATAAATATCAAAAATAAAAAATGGGAGGATGATTTTTCTCCGATTGATGATATGGCCATAACCTTTGTAGATACAGAATATTCTAAAGCATATCTACGTCATCTATTTGCGGCCAACGAATATTTAGGAAAGCAAATTGCAACCATTCATAATTTAGGATTTTATTTATGGTTAACTCGTGAGGCAAGAAAGCATATCTTAGCTGGAGATTTTACAGAGTGGAAAAACAAGATGGTAAAACAAATGGATAAAAGATTGTAACCTTGACCATTTTAGATAGATACATATTAAAACGTTATTTAGTGACATTTTCAGTAATGTTACTTTTATTTATTCCTATTGGAATAATGGTGCACTTATCTGAGCAGTTTAATAAAATGCAAGATAACGATGCGCCAGTAGACGAAATACTAATGTATTTGGGTAATTTTTCTATTTATATAGGGAGTATGTTATTGCCTATTTTTCTCTTTCTTTCGGTAATTTTCTTTACCTCAAAATTAGCAAGTAATACAGAGATTGTGGCAATGCTAAGTTCTGGTATATCCTACGGACGTTTTCTGAGGCCTTATATCATAGGCGCGGTAATTGTGGCTATTTTCATGTTGTTAATGGGGATGTTCATTGTGCCAAATGCTAGTAAAGGCTTTAATGAGTTTAAGTTTAAATACTTAAAGAAAGGAAAACAAGACCGGGTCACAGAGAATATTTTTAATCAATTAAATGCTAATGATTTTATCTATGTAAGTAGGTTTGATCCTGCTAGAGATATAGGCTATAATTTTTCTATGGAGCACTTTAGTGATGATAATGTATTAGAATACAAATTATCTGCAGCTAATATTAGATGGATCCCGGCAGATTCTACCTATAGGTTAACATCTTATGTAAAAAGAACCCTAAAGGGAGATACAGAAATATTAGAAACTAAAAGAAGACTGGATACCATATTTCCATTTAAAATAAATGATCTGACGCCCGTGTCATATGTGGCAGAGACTAAAAATTTATTTGAATTAAATGAATTTATAGAGGTGCAAAAAAATAAAGGGGCATCTAATATTAATACGTATATTTTAGTAAAATATAAACGTTGGGCACTACCAGTAACCGCTTTTATCCTTACCCTTATTGCAGTAGCAGTATCTTCTCAGAAACGTAGAGGAGGTATGGGGGTAAACTTGGCTTTTGGTATTTTGGTGGCCTTTGTTTATATATTTTTTGATCGTGTATTTGGTACCTTAGCAGAACAATCGGGCTTTTCTCCTTTGTTAGCCGTAATTGTGCCAAATGTTTTATTTGGATTTTTAGCATTCTATTTATTGCAAAAAGCCAAAAGATAGTTTCGTAAAATAATCACCTTTCTATTACGCTGGTACTCTAATGACAGATAGGCTTAAAAATTACCTTCATTTACATTTTATTATTTTTATTTGGGGGTTCACCGCAGTGCTCGGGAAGCTAATTACGATAGACGCTCTACCGCTGGTGTGGTATCGAATGGGAATCGCAGTAGTGCTTATAGCCGTATTTATTGCTATAAATAAGTTTTCTTTAAAAATTGCACCAAAACAAATGGCTAAAATGGCTGTCGTTGGGATAGTGATAGCATTGCATTGGCTTACATTTTTTAAGGCGATAAAAGTCTCTAATGTATCTATTGCCTTAGCCACCTTATCAACAGGGGCATTATTCACGGCAATCATAGAGCCTTTTATTTACAAACGGAAGATGATCTGGTATGAGATTGTATTTGGTATTGTGGTCGTGATTGGCTTGTATATCATTTTTAATGTAGAAACACAATATGTAGAAGGAATTATTTTAGCCTTAATCTCTGCCTTATTAGCCGCCATCTTTTCTATTGCAAATGGTAAACTCATCCAGTCGCACAGACCCAGTATTATCTCTTTTTATGAACTTGGCGCAGGAGTCCTATTTATTACAGTTTATTTAGCGGTTCGTGGCGATTTTGACGCTAGCTTTTTTCAGGTTTCTAAAAATGATTGGATCTACCTTTTTATTTTAGCTTCTATATGTACCGCATACGCATTTATAGCATCTGTACGTGTTATGAAAGTGCTAACGCCTTATACCGTAATGCTTACCGTAAACTTAGAGCCTGTATATGGAATTCTACTAGCCTTTGTGTTTTTAGGAGAGAGTGAGAAAATGAATCCGCTATTTTATTTTGGAGCATTACTGATTTTAAGCACAGTAGTAGCAAACGGCTTAATAAAGAATAAAGGAAAATTAAAAAAACGAAATAGGAGTTAGGCATACCTATTTAATGTTTTATATTTGTCAACTATTATAATTTAAACAGGAAATACTCATGGAATATTTAGATTTTGAACTTCCCATAAAAGAACTAGAAGAACAATTAGATAAGTGCATGATTATTGGTGAAGAGAGTGATGTAGATGTTACAGAGACTTGTAAGCAAATAGAGAAAAAACTTCTTGAAACCCGTAAGGATATATATAAAAATCTAACAGCTTGGCAACGTGTACAATTGTCAAGACATCCAAACAGACCGTATACACTTGATTATATTAACGCTATCTGCGGAGAGACCTTTTTGGAACTTCATGGAGACCGTAATGTAAAAGATGATAAAGCAATGATTGGTGGCCTTGGTAAAATTGGCGATCAAAGTTTTATGTTTGTTGGGCAACAAAAAGGATATAATACCAAAACACGTCAATACCGTAATTTTGGTATGGCTAACCCAGAAGGTTACCGTAAAGCGTTACGTCTAATGAAATCTGCAGAGAAATTTAATGTTCCTGTAGTATGTTTTATAGATACACCAGGTGCTTATCCTGGTATTGAAGCAGAAGAACGTGGACAAGGAGAAGCAATTGCGCGTAACATTCTTGAGATGACACGTTTAAAAGTGCCAATAATTGTGGTAATCATTGGTGAAGGTGCCTCAGGTGGTGCTTTAGGTATAGGTGTAGGAGATAAAGTATTGATGTTAGAGAATACATGGTATTCTGTAATCTCTCCAGAATCTTGTTCCTCTATTCTATGGAGAAGCTGGGAATACAAAGAAATTGCAGCAGAAGCGTTAAAACTAACGGCTACAGATATGAAGAAGTTGAAAATAATCGACGAAATCGTAAGAGAACCAGTAGGTGGCGCGCACAGTTATAGAGATAAAACTTTTGAAATCGTAAAAAACAAAATTTTAACACATTTTGAAGATCTGAAAAAGTTATCACCAAAAGATTTAATAAATAAAAGGATGGACAAGTACGCCAATATGGGTGTATTTAATGGTTAATTCCTGTTTTATCCTACGATATTAAAATCTGAAGAAATAATTCTTCAGATTTTTTTTGTTGTCAACACAAAAACGTAACTTATTAACATGCAAATTGTTAATGAACTGTTGACATCCTAAATCCAATTTTAAAGTTAACCTAAGGTTAATTACATACTTTCGTAATTATGGAGAAACCGAGTCCGATAGTAGGTCACAAAGTAGATAAGTCTAATTTAATTAGCTTAGAGCGTGGAAAAATACCGCCTCAAGCAGTTGATTTAGAGGAAGTTGTGATTGGGGCAATGATGATAGATAAGAAGGGTATTGATGAGGTTATTGATATTCTGCACCCAGATGTTTTTTACAAAGAAGCTCATAAATCTATTTATGAGGCTATCTTTAAGTTGTTTGAAACCTCAGAACCGGTCGATTTATTAACCGTTTCTTCCCAATTGAAGAAAGATGGTAAATTAGAATCTGTTGGTGGTGATTTTTACTTGATAAAATTAACTCAAAAAGTAGCTTCATCGGCGCATATTGAGTTTCATGCCCGTATTATTCTACAAAAATATATTCAACGTAGTCTTATTAAAATCTCTAATGAGATTATCAAAGAGGCATATGATGAGAGTACCGATGTATTTGATTTATTAGATTCCGCAGAATCTAGATTATATGATGTTACCCAAGGGAATTTAAAACGTTCTGCAGAAACAGCTCAGAACCTTGTTATTCAGGCGAAAAAAAGAATTGAAGAAATAGCCAATAAAGAAGGATTAAGTGGTGTGCCTTCTGGTTTTGATAAAGTAGATAAGTTAACGTCTGGATGGCAGCCAAGTGATTTAATTATTATCGCAGCTCGTCCAGGTATGGGTAAAACGGCTTTGACCTTGTCTATGGCAAGAAACATGGCTGTTAATTCTAATATTCCTGTAGCGTTCTTCTCTCTGGAGATGTCTTCTGTACAGTTAATTACTCGTTTAATTTCTTCTGAGACAGGTTTGTCATCAGAAAAATTACGTACCGGTAAATTAGAGAAGCATGAATGGGAGCAATTAAATGTAAAAGTAAAAACGCTTGAAAAAGCACCTTTGTTTATAGATGATACACCGTCGCTTTCTATCTTCGATTTAAGGGCAAAGGCAAGACGTTTGGCATCCCAACATGGTATCCGAATGATCATGATAGATTACTTACAACTAATGACTGCTGGGGGAAGCCAAAAGGGTGGTGGTAACCGTGAACAGGAGATCTCTACTATTTCGCGTAACCTAAAAGCATTAGCAAAAGAATTAAGTGTACCTGTAATTGCACTATCGCAGCTTTCGCGTGCGGTAGAAACAAGAGGGGGTACTAAACGACCGTTACTTTCTGACCTTAGGGAATCTGGAGCAATTGAACAGGATGCGGATATTGTATCGTTTATTTATAGACCAGAGTACTATAAGATTGATGAATGGGATGATGATGAACGTTCACCGACTGCAGGTCAAGGGGAGTTTATTGTAGCTAAACACAGGAATGGTGGTTTAGAGAATATACGTTTGAAGTTTATCGGTAATCAAGGTAAATTTGATAACCTGGATGATTTTGATTCTCCTTTTGAGTTTCAATCCAAAATGAATGATGGAGAAGAAAATCCATTTGCCACAAAAAGCCTTCCAAATGCAGATCAAGCCTTTGGTAGCTCTATGAATGAAACACCGCCAGATTTTGATGATAGTGATGTTCCATTTTAAATTTTAAAGTGAGGAGTATATGCCAAAACAATTTAAGATATTTAGTACACTATTAGGATTGTTTTTGGCATGTGTCTCTTGTACGAGTACTCTACCTAAAGCAGATTTAATAGTAGAGAATGCTGTTATTTGGACGGGTAATAGTGCACAATCTTCTGCGCAGGCAATGGCAATTAAAGCCGACACAATTCTAGCCTTAGGCACTATAGCAGACCTTCAAAAATATAAAGGAGAGCATACAGTAGTAAAAGATATGGCAGGTAAATTTATTACGCCTGGTTTTATTGATGCCCATGTACATTTAATGATGGGCGGTAACGCCTTATTGAGTGTAGAACTTAGAGATGCAACTACCCAACAAGAATTTGTAAAACGTATCGCAGATTATACCAAAACTTTAGCGCCTGGTGCTTGGGTCTTAGAAGGCAACTGGGATCATACCCTTTGGGGAGGAGAATTGCCTAAAAAAGAATGGATTGATGTATTTACTTCAGAAAACCCAGTAGTTCTATATAGACTAGATGGTCATATGGTTTTGGCAAATTCTTTAGCCTTAAAAATTGCCGGCATAGATGAGCATACTCCAGCTATAGAAGGTGGCGAAATTGTTAAAGATGCGCATGGAATTCCTACCGGTATTTTGAAAGATAATGCCATGAATTATCTTTTGGCTAAGATTCCCCCAATGACGGTTCCTCAAAAAGAAAAGGCACTTAAAGCAGCGATGACTTATTTGTTGTCTAATGGTGTAACGTCTGTTCACGATGTAGATAGTATTGGTACTTATCCTATTGCTAAAAAATTAAAAGAGGCTAATGAGTTATCCGTGAGAATCTATGCAATTAACCCTTTAAATCATTGGGATAAACGTAATGATACGTTCAAGAATACAGATAAGTGGTTAAAGACGGGAGCATTAAAAGGTTTTATGGATGGCTCTTTGGGTTCTCATACCTCAGTTTTTGTTGCAGATTATTCAGACAAAGCTGGTGATAGAGGCTTTTTTATAAATGATAAGAACGACTTGAAAAAATGGATTTCTAAAGCAGATGAAAAAGGATTACAAGTTTTGGTCCATGCTATAGGAGACGATGCCAATCATGTTTTATTAGAAATTTTTGAAGCAGTAAGTAATGAGAATGGTCCTAGAGACAGACGTTTTAGAGTAGAACACGCGCAGCATTTATTAAAGGAAGATATTTCTAAGTTTGGATCTTTAGATATTGTTGTTAGCGTACAGCCTTACCATGCTATAGATGATGGTAGGTGGGCAGAAGAATTAATCGGTGCTGAACGTATCAAAACAACCTATGCTTTTAAATCTTTATTAGAGGAGAAGGTAACTTTAGCTTTTGGTAGTGATTGGCCTGTTGCGCCTGCATCTCCTATTTTAGGTATTTATGCCGCTACCACTAGAAGAACTTTAGATCATGAAAATTCTGAAGGTTGGATTCCTGAAGAGAAAATTACGGTACTACAAGCCTTGAATGCCTATACAAAGAATGCCGCTTTTGCCTCTTTTGATGAGCAGGAGAAAGGAACATTAGAAGTGGGTAAACTAGCTGATTTTGTGGTGTTAAGTGATAATCTACTCAAGGTTAATCCAGGAACTATTAAAAATATTGAGGTTTTACAAACCTATGTTGGTGGTAAATTGGCATACATAAAAAAATAGGTAATGCTATTATTTATTCCTACTTTGTGCTATTAGGTCGATATGCTTAATAGCAATTTTCGTAATTTTTTCCTTTATCTTTATACCACTATTTTAAAACAAAAAATAATGTCTAAATACTTTTGGACGCTTCTTTTTTTTACATGCTCCTTCAAGATTTTTGCCTCTGCAATTCTAATTCCTATGGATGCAGAATCACAGAAAGATCATTTGAAAGCGTACGGAATTACCTATTGGATTCTGGCGAAGCAGCAAAAGGTACAATGGCTATTAAATTATAGAGGAGGTTCTTTTTTATTACCCGATGGTGAGGTTATCCGCAAAGAATGCCAAATTCGTGGTGTTTCTTTTGAGGTCATATCCGATAGTGAAGCAAATGCAATTTTAGAAGATATATCCAGTCCATCTAAAAATCAAGAAGCAGTTACATTAGAGAAAGCACCAAAAATAGCGGTATATACTCCTAGTGGAACATTACCATGGGATGATGCCGTAACTATGGTACTTACCTACGCTGAAATTCCCTATGAAACGGTTTACGATGAAGAGGTACTAGAAGATGGCTTAGCTTTATTTGATTGGTTGCATTTGCACCATGAAGATTTTACAGGGCAATACGGGAAATTTTATGCGGCTTATAAAGCTGCACCTTGGTATCTACAGAGCAAAAAAGATGCAGAAGCATTAGCTTCAAAACTTGGGTATCGTAAAGTTTCTGAAGAAAAAAGAGCTGTGGCCCTAAAGATTAGAAATTATGTGATTGGAGGCGGATTCATGTTTGCCATGTGTTCTGCTACCGATAGTTTTGATATTGCTTTGTCTGCTTCAGATGATGTAGATATATGTGAGGCTATGTTTGATGGTGATCCTTCAGATGCTAACTACCAGGCTAAATTAGATTTTGAAAAAACATTTGCCTTTGACAATTTTACGTTAGAAAGAAATCCGTTAGTCTATGAGTTTTCATCTATAGATATGACCACTAAAAGAGCCATTACAAAGGAGAGTGATTATTTTTCTTTGATGGATTTTTCTGCCAAATGGGATCCAATACCCACAATGCTTTGCCAGAACCATACCAGTTTGGTAAAAGGATTTATGGGGCAAACCACTTCTTTTGAGCGTTCAGAAATAAAACCTACCGTGTTGGTTTTGGGGGAAAATAAAGTAAATGGAGAAGCACGGTACATTCATGGTATCAAAGGGAAAGGTTTTTTTACCTTCTATGGTGGGCATGATCCTGAAGATTATCAGCATAGAGTTGGAGACCCAAAAACGGAATTGGAATTACATCCGTCCTCGCCAGGGTATCGCCTTATATTAAATAATGTATTGTTTCCTGCAGCAAAGAAGAAAAAACAAAAAACTTAAAAACACCACATAAGACATTGAAAAAGCGAAGTGTACTGATACTGGGAATATTAATTTTATTTACGGTAGGATTTTTTGTATCAAAGAAAATTAACCTGAACTCTAACTTTGAAGTTGGACAAAAAATTGACGATTTAAATGGCGTAGTGGTTTATTATAATGGAGGTGTAGGAAATGTAGCTGGCCGTGAAGTAACCGAAGATGGCTATAACTTAGGATTAAAATACCAATGTGTAGAATTTGTAAAAAGATACTATTACCAGGCGTTGAATCATAAAATGCCTGATAGTTATGGCAATGCAAAAGATTTTTTCAGTAAAACATTAGATGATGGTGGCTTAAATATTAAGCGTAACCTAAATCAATTTACAAACCCAAGTAGTTCTAAACCTAAAGTAAATGATTTGGTAGTGTACTCCGGAACCTTATTTAATAAATACGGACATGTAGCTATTATTTCAAAGGTTACAGAGCGCGAGGTTGAAATTATTCAGCAGAATCCTGGACCTTTCGGAGAATCTAGAGAAACCTATGATCTTATTTGGGAAGAAGATAAATGGTTCATTGATCATAGCCGTATAATGGGCTGGTTGCGTAAGTAAACGCCTTTTTAGCCGCAGACACTCTTTTCTATTTGAGACCATTTGCCACAAAGAACCCGCTATAAAAACGACTTTTTTTATAGCGGGTTCTTGTTATTGGTATCTGTTTTAGATCAACTAAGGTTAATCTTTATGCAGTTAGGCTTGCTTTAGAAAGTACCAATAAAGTGACTTCCTTCTGCATTGACTAATTCGGCACCTTTAGTTACTTCACCAGTTGTGGTATCTACAACGTAAATGTTTCCATTTTGACCTACTGGAGCTTGTGTTATATAAATATCCGTACCATCAACTACAAAACCTTGGTATTGAAATAAGTAAAAATCAGCATCATAAGGAATAGCGTCAATTTTTGTGGCAGTTTTGGTATTTAAATCCGCTAGGGCAAAAAATCCTTGGGCACCAGCAACACCTTCTTGAGAGCCATCATGACGATAAGCAATCACGGCTTTACCATTGGCAGCAGGTTTCCAAGCAAGAATGTAAGCACCTTCTATACCTAAGGCATCATCTAAATTAAATACATAAGAATCGTCATATTGGTTATCCGCATCAATTTTTAAAATGTGAGAACCTTGAGGATCACTTTGGTTTGCTTGGTATACACTTCCATTATAAAGAAAGGCATTTATACTTCGGTAACCATTGGTGTTTCCGTATCCTACAGTAGATGTAATTACAGATGGGTTTAATAAAGAAGGATAATCTAATACAATAGTTTTAGAACCTAAAATTTCATAATCACTATCACTCTCAGTAGTAGCTGGGTCTAACTTACTTAAGCGAGCCCCTATATACAATTTATCTCCAGCCTCATTTAATACAGGCATATCTATTCTTGAAATAAAGTATCCTAAGGCCTCTTCTTCCGGACTCAAAGCAACACTATGTTCTTGAAATTCATTAATTAATGAATTTTCCAGATCTAGGGTTACTACACCAATAGTTGCATTTGTACGTGTGTATTTTTCATTTTCATCAAATTCATTTTCTGTAGAAACATAAACAGCAGCTCCTGTTTTATCGCCATCATATAACTTAATCCATCTTGGCGCTGTTCCAACATAGGGAGCAATACTTATCTGAGATCCTATTTCGGTAAATACCTGCCCACCTTCTACGTTATATTTTGTATAGTTACCACCGGTATCACCAGCATAGCTTATGTTAAATATAGTGGTCCCATCTTCAGATGATTGTAAGCGAGCAGTTCTGTTGGAAGGAGCTAAAAAACCGTTATCAAAAACATTGATGGATGTATTTGGGTCTTTAGCATCTTCACTACGTACGGAGTAAATTAATGTACCTCCATTTCCGTCTCCAGGATTATCACCCATTCGTGCTCCAGCAATTGTAATCCATCTAGATTCAGCGCCAGTCTCTGGGGTTATTTCTGTTTCTGGATCTATAGCGTTGTCATCATTACTACAAGAACTCATGAAGCCAATGGTTAAAAAAATTGTAGCTAAAGTTTTAAAATTTAAAAGATTATGTTTCATTTTCGGGTCTGTTTTTAGGATTATAATTTATCTATTGTGTAATTCATTTTTAAATAAAAGGCTCTTCCTGGTTTTTGAACGGAGAAGTTGTCATATACAGGTTTGTCAAATATATTTTTGACATCAAAACTCACTACAAATTTGCTGCTAGGAAAAGCATAGCTAAGACCAAAGTCTTGGGCCACTTGTTGTGGTACTTTAAAAAAATCATCTCCCACCGTATTTGATCCTTGTGATACCAAGTATGAAAACTCATCCGTAAAGTATAGGGTGTAGAAGAGGTTTAGATTTGATTTTTCTTGTATAAAATTTTTGAAAGAATAGCGTAAACTCCCATTCATATTTAAAAACGGAGTGTTAGGAATATCAAATTCGGTTCCTGCGGCTGTTTCGGTAGTTAAATCAAACCTAGAAACATTAAAATTGAAACCTAGATTGCTATTATAGCTATAATTCAATTGAGCATCTATTCCTTTAGATTTTGCATTACCTTGGTTTACATATACGATTAATTCGTCATCAACATTAAGAGAAGTTTCAATAGGTAAACCAATTCTATCTTTAATATTTCTTGTAAAAAGATTTGTTGAAATGGTAAACTCGTGTTTTTTTACCTTAAAGCTTCCAAGACGGAAACCTAGATTATAATTGTTACTTATTTCCGGTCGTATATTTGGGTTGGCAACTACATTGTCACCGTCATTTCCGAATACTTCCGTTTCATCTGGTAACCGAATGGCTTTTTCTGCGGAAGCTAATAGGGTTATGCTAGGAGTAATAGCATAAGACGATGCGAAACCATAACCTTGGTAGGCGTTAGTGCTAGTTACAATTTCATCAACTACCCAGTCATTACCATCTTCATCGGCTTCAATTTCGGGATCAATACTAATTGTTTTTTGCTGGTAGTGTTTACCAAATACACTTGCTTTTAACTGATCATCAAGGGCATTTAATTCATAGGTTAAAGAGAAAATATTTTTATGTAAATCTCTTGTTCCTATAAACGTATTTTCTAAAACGGATTGTAAGGCATCACTGTCTTCTCTATCAATGCTATTGTACACATGGTTTAATAAAACTTTGTGGTTCTCTGCAATAGTATAAGATAAACCAGTTCTGATAGCCGCTACTTTTCTTTTTATTTTCGATAGGGTGGGGCCGCCCTCTTGTTGTGAACCCCAAGTATATTGATATTCGTTCCCTCTAAAATCTATAGCTCGTTCTCCGTACCAACTATATGCCCAAGCTACGGTATCATTTACCGCACGGTTTCTTTTTCCGTACAATCCATTTATAGTTACATCCAATCCTTTTGTAAAAATGTTTTTCTTTTGATAGCTTAGGTTTGCCAGAAGGGCATCCGATTCTAGAAATCTATCTTTATAGGGAGTGATGGTCATAAAAGCACCGTGTTGCACCTCCTTATAATCATCAGAAGCTGTTAATCCAATGAAAAACTGATCGGCCCAGGATACGTTAGTATAGCCAAAGTGTACCATTCCACCTGTAGATCTATAGGCATCATTAAACCTTCTAGCGGTTATAGGTGTTTGTTCACCTCCAAGACCTGTAACTAAAACACTTCTTCCAGATACTTTATAGTCATTATCAGAATAATTATGAAATAAGGAGCCTTTTACGGTAAAGCCTGTTTTATCAAAACGATAGACTCCATTGACGCTTGTCTGTAATGTGTTGAAAGAACCGTAGGAGACTGATGCATTAAGGTGGTTTTTAATTTTATCATGCAATACTATATTGATGGCGCCACCTAAAGCATCATCAGCTAAATGCCCAGGCACTACACCTTTATAGACCTCAATGTTTTTAATCATAGAAGGCGGGATGCTATTTAAATTAAAAGAAGAACCGTAAGTGGAACTAGGAATACCATTTATGAAAATTCTTATAGAGCTACCTGATAATCCATTTAGACTGTAAGTTACATCAGAGCCTAAACCTCCATTTTGACGAATTTTCACCCCGACAGTTGTGTTTAATAATTCATTGGTCTGAATGTTTCGAATACTGGCTTCTTCAGTTTTGACGATATTCACGGCATACCCTGCCGTTTCTAACTTTGTCTCTTTGCTTTGGCCGTTTACAACCACTTCACTTAGTTCATTAGTTTTTCTTGAGACAGTGGTGGTAATTGAAGTTTTTTCTTGAGCTATGGTAATAGAAATTGTTTTTTTATGTGCTTCTATAGTAGATATAAGGAGGTTATACGTGCCATACTCTAGGTTTTCAATGATATAGCTACCATCAAAATCTGTTACGGCACTGTTGGTTGTACCTATAACTTTGATATGCGCATTGATTACAGGTGTATTATCCTCTAATCTAATAACTCCAGATAGTTCCCCCGTTTGGGAAAATCCTAAACAACTTATAAAGAATGTAGTGACTAAAAGTAGTAAACGCATTTATTTAGACTTATTAAAAATAAGAATGCAAAAGTATCTATTTATTTAGATTAATTCCAAATAAAACTTAACATATTTTAAGAATTATATACGATCAATTAATTTCTAAATTTTAAAATGCTTTAAACCTTGCGTTTATAAGGAAGTAGTAGGTGTGTTTTTTTAAAGGAAAAGAGTTAGCTCTTATTTTTCTTTGTCAAAAGGGAAGAAGATGATAATAGTGTTTTTAGTGGAGCAAAAACGGAACTTGGAAAGTATCTGCTAATTAGCATTTGAGTGCGTAGTGGCTACAGTATGTATACTGGGAAATTATAACTACATCTAATTGAATGTTATAGCTTTTGGTCTGATAAATTAAAAAATGGTTTCTAGTAAATAGTTCTATTCATTTATGTTCTCTTCTTCCATTTTTTTAGACTCCCTAATAAGGGCGCTAGCAAGGACGGTAGTAGCATCAATTATTAAGCTATCTTCAATCTTTTCATATTGTATGGCTAGCGGTATTTCGGTACAGCCTAATATAACAGCTTGTGCTCCTTTTCTTGATAAATAGGTGGCGGCCATACTCAGGTTTTCTTTAGCCTTTTCATTTACAGGATTTGAAAAAGCCTTGATTCCGTAACTCGTGTCATAAATGGAAGGGTGTACAAACAAATCTTGTATGTCTTCCGAAGGTTGAATGACCTCAATATTATATTTTGCGAGTACGTCTGGATATACTTTTGCTAAAATAGTACCGGTAGTTCCTAAAACACCCACTTTTGTAATTTCTGGGTATTTTGTTGAAATATGCAAGCCTACCTCTTCAATAAGATTAACGAGTACGCATGATTCTGGTATACTCTTTTCAATTAAACTTAAAATAGGTCTTGCATGTGCGGTATTACAAGGGATACCAATAATACTAGAGCCGCTAGCAATTAATGAGGCTATAATTTCTGATATGGCAATACCTGGGTTTATATCGGTTTCACCTAATAGGTATTTGGTGCGATCTATAATTTTATGCGGAACAGACAACATGGAAACGGGTAAATGTTCTTGGTCTGATTTAGCCTCGGTAAGGTCGTATACTTTTTTAATTAAATCTATACCAGCATAACTTCCAACACCACCAACAATGCCTATTGTTTTATGAATCATATTTCAATTGAATTAATGGTGTAAAGAACTAGAAATTTTTTATGGTTTAGTACTAAAGAATTGATAATTCTTTAGCCAGTTTTCCTAATGTATTCAGAACCATTTGATTTTTTTGTGAATATAGAATTCTCTATCAAATGGTCCGTTAAATTTAATTGATTGGTAGTGCTATTTTATGAAGTGTAAATTCCATTTCAGATATGTCTGCTGTTACTTCATTTATTCTAGAATTCGTGTAGTATAAATGGTTGTCGTAAATACTAAAGGTATCAGCCCATCGTACTTTATCACCCTCCAACAAAATACGTACACTTCCATTTGGTTCGCGATACATGATTTTATTATTCTCTAAATCGGCATAATAAAGATTACCATTTTTATCAAAAATCATCCCGTCAGGAGCCGATGTTTTAGCTTCTAAGGTAACCGCTTTTTCAAGATCAAGTTCATCCTCAATAACTAATAATTTTGTTGGTATGCTGTATAAGCTATACCCAGTAAGTGCATGGTAATACAATTTATCATTTTTTGTATCTAAAGCAATACCATCAGAATGTACGGTATTCATCCATTTTCCATCGGTAAAAGTTAAATAACCTTGTTCTGCCGCTGTAGAACTATGTTCGTCTAAAACTCTATGAAAGGTTTCTGTTTTTAAGTCCAAGATAACTAGTCCAGAATTTCCGGAATCTGTAAAATAGATTTTGTTATTCTTTTTATCTACGCGTAAATCGTTGATATAAGAATTAGCGTGATATGCATTTTCAGTTAAAATATAGGTATGTTCTAATGCCTTTGTAATTAGATTAAAGACAAAAACTCTAGGAGCATCTAATACTTCTTGAAAAAGCGGACTTCTAGTGTCCAATACATATAATTTATCTTCAAAGGCAACAACAGATTGCACGCCAACAAATTTTTGTGCTTCTATCTTATCCCCAACCTCCCAAGAGTTCCATTCTTTATTAGGAAACGGGGTTTCAATACCTTTACTTAGTTCTACGACTGAATTTGTGACCCCTTTTCTCCATCTAGGAAAATTCACGAAAATGCGGCCGGTAGTGGTTACCGTTACTCCCGTGACTTGCTGCCCTGAAAAAGACGCTACTGTTGTAACCTCAGGAGCTTTTGTTGTAACGGAGATTTCCTTTGGTTCCTTTGTGCTTTGCTTACAAGAAACAAAGAGTAGAGCGACTAAAAATAGATATGGAATAGGTTTCATTGTCTTGATTTTATTTTGTAATTAATTATATTTTCTTAAAAATTGTAGTCGCATTATGACCACCAAATCCAAACGTATTACTCATGGCTATGGTAACATTATGGGGTATAGCTTCTTTTGTTACAATTGGCATACCTGCAGGGATTTCAGGATCTAATGTGGTGGTATTAATAGTAGGCGGTATGGTATTGTGTTGTATCGTTTTAATAGCTAATATGGCCTCTATTGCGCCAGCAGCACCCAGTAAATGACCCGTCATAGATTTTGTAGCACTTATTTTAAGCTGATCAAAACGGTCGTTAAAGGTAGTCGCTACAGCTTTAACCTCGCTAATATCTCCAACAGGAGTGGAGGTTGCATGAGTATTTAAGTAATTTACAGCTTCTGGGTTTATGTTGGCTTCCTCCATGGCTAATTGCATGGCTTTAATAGCCCCTAAGCCTTCTGGGTGGGTTGCAGATATATGATAAGCATCATCCGTCATTGCGGCACCAATAATTTCTGCGTAGATGGTAGCTCCACGTTTTTTTGCATGCTCGTATTCTTCCAAGATTAGAGCGCCAGCACCTTCTCCCATGACAAAACCGCTTCGGTCTACATCAAATGGTCTAGAAGCTTCTTCTGCGTGGTCATTAGCTGTTGATAAAGCTTTCATTGCGTTGAAGCCTCCAATAGAAGCTTCGGTAATAGGAGATTCAGAGCCGCCGGTAACCATCACTTTGGCTTTGTTTAAACGGATATAATTAAAAGCGTCCATAATAGCAGAACTAGAAGATGCACAGGCAGAAACAGCTGTATAATTAATTCCCATTAAACCGTATTTCATAGCAATCAACCCAGAAGCCATATTAGATAATAACTTCGGAATAAAAAACGGACTAAAGCGTGGGTTTTTATTGCCTTCTACATAATTTTTAACTTCATCCTCGAAAGTTTGCATACCTCCTTGGCCAGTACCCCAAATTACGCCAATATCAAAAGGAGACATTATGCTTGTATCTAGACCACTATCTTCCATAGCTTCCGCAACACTATATAGGGCGTACTGGGTAAAAAGGTCACTTCTTTTTATTTGATTGCGATCTAAATATTTTTTGGGATCAAAATCTTTAAGTTCAGCAGCAAATTTTGTTTTAAATAAGGAGGTATCAAATTTGGTAATTTTTGATGCACCACTTTGTCCGTTGATAGCATTTTCCCAAAATGTGTCTACGGAGTTTCCTATTGGAGTCAATGCTCCTAAACCGGTAATGACGACTCTTTTCATAATAATTTATTAGTTTTAAAATTTGCTATCTACGTATTATTTAGCTTCTAGAAGTTCTGTTAGCACTTGTTTATATACCGCTACAGGTTGTGCACCTGTAAGCGCACTTTTTCTATTAAAGACTATGGTAGGAACAGAGTTGACACCCAATTCTTGCCAGTAGTGTTCTGTAGATTTTACATTTTTACGCAGCTCTTGATTATCTAATGCAGCAAATGCTTCTTCAGCATTTAAACCAACGTCTTCTAAGGCTAATTTTAAAACCTCTCTCTTAGATACATCTTGATGTGCTCCAAAAAAGTCATTCATTAATCGCATTTTTAGCTCTGTTTGCAGTCGGTGCTCTTTAGCATACTCTAGAAGTACATGCGCATCAAAAGTATTCGCCATACGCATACCTTCAAAATAATCAAATTTAAAACCGAGCTCAGCACCAAAATCGGTCATGCGCTCTTGCGATTCTTTTTGCTGTTCCAGAGTAGAACCATATTTTTCTGTAATATGTTCTTCTAAATCTTGACCTTCTGCAGGCATATTAGGGTTTAATTCAAAAGGTTGCCATTCTAGGCTAATCTTATCTTGGATGCCCATTTCTGTAATGGCTTGCTCAAGACGTTTGTATCCAATGGCACACCAGGGACAAACAACATCTGAAACTACATCTATTTTAATTTTTTCTGTCATCTTATTATTTTTTTAAAGATAAAAGAGAAGAAACCTTTTGTATAGGATTCTTCTCTTGAATATAAAACTCCCTAAGAGTTACACAATTTCACTGATCTGAACTTCTGGTTTTACGTTCGAAAAATTAGGTAAATCACCTAATATCTTTTCAGCATTAGCACCAAAAGACTCTTGAAATGATTTCAAAGATTCAAAAATAATATTAGAAATTACAACATAAGGTGCAGGAGTATTTGGTTGGGCACCAGATAAGCCCATATTTACATCAGAAGAAATTATAGCATCTCCTAATAAATCTTTTAATAATTGTCCGTGCTCCTTAATATAATATGCCTTATCAAATTTTAGTTCTGGAGTATTTGGATATAGTACTGTTAGTTTTATCATCGTATTTTTTTATGTTTTTTATTGTTTTTGTTTTATGCTGAAAAATCTGCTAATACCACATTATCAGAAAAGCTTTGGTAGGCACTTTCTACTTGTTTTGCCATTTCATCTGGAAATAAGTGAAAGTCTCCTGCTTTTAGTGCGCTGATAATACCTTCTGATACCACCGTTGTGGCTGCACCATCATCAAAACCAGCTGCGCTACCCATGTCTGTGGCAATAGGCCCAGGATGCACGCTTAATACAGAAACTCCTTTTGCTCCTAGTTCTGTTCTTAGACCTTGCGTTAAAGAATAGGAAGCTGCTTTGGAAGCAGAATAAGTAGATAAATGTGCAAAGTTTTTAATAGAGGCGATGGAGTTTAATTGAACTAATGCTCCCTTATTTTTAATTAATGTATCGGCAAAAGAATTTGCTATACGTAACAATCCAAAGGCATTTACTTCTAATTGATGCGCGAAATCTTTTTCTACGTTTTCCCCAAGTGTTGCTTGCGGTGTTCCTATGCCAGCATTATTTACTACAATGTCAACATCTGTAGCTTGTTTAGCTAAATCGTTTATAGAGGTCGTACTAGAAACATCGGCTTTAATAGTTACAACCTTTGCTCCAAATTTATCTTCCAGTTCTTTAGTGGAAGATAGGTCACGTACTGCCAAGTACACTTTTTTAGCGCCATGATTTATTAAGGATTCTACAATGGCTTTACCTATTCCTCTGTTTGCTCCTGTGACTAAAGCAATTTTATTTTCTATAGAAATACTCATAGTTTATTTGTTTTAATTTAAACTAAGCATCAGCTTAGTTTATGTGTGTTATTTATTTAAGTACCGATGTAGTACGTGCTAATTATGCTTTAAGCGCAATAAGTTTTTCTGCAATTAATAATAAATTAGGTTCATTTATTTCTGGAAGTGGTGCTAAAGGATACAATTGTTTGCCTGGTCTGGCTATAAATGCACCTCTCCAACCGGCCCAAATTGCACCTGCAATATCCCATCCATGCGCGGCAATCATTATGCAATCTTCTGGTGCTACGCCCATTTTATTTGCGGCCCAAGTATAAACATCTTTAGCAGGCTTGTATTTTCCAAATGCTTCAACACTTAAGCGTTCATCAAAAAAATGTGTTAATCCTGCATTTTTGAATTGAGTTTCTACCCCTTTAGTAGAGGAGTTAGTTAAAGATACGAGTGTATATCCTGTATCTTTTAATACGGTTAAAGCTTCTTTTACTTCGGGGTGTGGCGGTAATGCGCTAAAGGCGGTCATTACTTCTTTTGCATCTTCTTCTGAAATAGTAATGGTATTATTAGCGGCTACCATTTGTAATGCTGCCGCTCCAATAGCACTAAAATCTGTAAATTGCTCGCTAAGGGTGGTTACAAGAGAATAATGTAACATGGTAGAAAACCACAAGGGTAATAAATCTTCTCTGTCTCCTAGTGCCTTACCAACGCTTTTTTTCATAACGTTTAAGTCTAATAGAGATTCATTTACATCAAAAAATAATACTTTAGGTCTTGTTTTAGTTTCCATACAAAATAGTTTTTATTTACTAATTAAGGCTGTCTTTAAAAATTCTTCTTCATCGGGCTCATTATCTATAATTTTATTCGCTGGAAGCATATTAATAATCATAGAATTTACTATTCGACTCTTTTTTAAATCTTTACGAACAATTTTTGCTTTGTGAAATACGCCCAAAGTGTTAGCTACAGGTTTTGGTTTACTATTGTTTATTAAAACAATTTTGTAAGTATCATTATGGAATGATACTATTTTAGTACTAAATGGCCGTAGTAAGGATTCGTCTTCTTGGTATACAGGCGTAAAATTTCTTAAATAATCTGTAGGAGCAAATTCATTATTAGTAGCAAATTTATGATAGTCGGCTATATATAATTCACTAGCTATTTCACTGGGTTCATACCCTAGCATTAAAAAAGATTCCTCTGCTGCATTGTCTATATGGAAAGGAGTATCTTCCTGTTGGTCAAAACGCACAAGCCAATGGTAACTTAATTTTTTATTATATTCACTTATAGTGAAACTAGATAATTCTTTTTTTAAACTCACCATAATTTCTCTTAATTTATAATAGGATAGGCTTTTACCGAAATCTAATAAAACGAAACCAGGAGCATCTGTATTTGTTCTAAATACTTCTTCTACAGAATACTTTGCTAACTTTTTTATGTTAATGCTTTGTATTTCCATACTGATTTTGGTTGTTTTTGATTTAAAACTAATATTTTAAGCTATATGTCTCCATTCTTCTTTTTATCTGAAAAATACAGCTGTTTGATAAAGGGAAACTATCCCACTTAAAGGTATGAACTTAAGGAGTATCCTTTAGGTGAAAAGTAGTTCTAACCCAATTTATGCCCTATCTACCTATGAATCCGAATAACTAAATCTTCTATACTGGATGCGTTGTGGTAAATAGAACTATATCTATAGCTATTATTTAAAAAATTAAACCTCCCGATTTTAAAACGGAAGGTTTAAATATGCCACTCTCCTGCATCATTTATCTACATGTGGCATTATAACTTATTATTTTTTAGACCAAGCAAAACTCTTGAAAGCGTCATCTACTGGAGTATTTGCAATATGGTTTGTATAATTGCTAATTACTTTTTGAGATAACCCTAAAATTATTTCTAATACTTGTTGCTCACCGTAACCAGCCGTATAAAAAGCATCTAAATCTTCTTGAGAAACGTTTCCGCGGTTACGAGTAATGGCTAAGGTCATGGTACGTAGTGCTTCTAATTTAGCATCTGCTAAAGGAGTTTCATTACGTAATGCTTCGGTAATAGCATCATCTACTTTCATCATTTTTGCAATACCTGTATGTGCTGGTACACAGTAATGACAAGCGTGTTCTACGTTAATGGTTTGCCACACTACGGTAAGCTCTTCATTATTGAAAGAGGTATCTACAAACAATTCATGTAATGTTTGGTATGCTTTCAAAAGGTTAGGAGCAGTTGCCAAAACACCATGTAGTCCAGGGATCATTCCGTATGCTTTTTGAGAATTCTCTAATAATGGTTTTGCAGCTTCTGGTGCAGATTCAATATTGTGAACTTTTAAAGTTGTCATAATTTTAATTTTTATATTATTATTTATTCGTTTTATTTAAATAAAAACTAAGCAAACGCTTAGTTATATGGTAAAAAAAAGTTACAGGTTTTTAAACGTAACTTCTATTATATTTTCTAGCTGATCTTTATCAAATACTTTTGATGCTATGGATAAACCCAAAAGACTATTCATTAAAAAATCTGCCTTACATTCTATTTCTTTTCTTTGGTCGTCTTGTTTTAGATTACTTACAAATAAAGTTCTAATTTCATTTGCGAACTTTTTAAGCTCTACCATAACCTCAGGATCTGCATCGTCTTTAATTTCGTTCACAGAATTGGTTACCAAACAACCTTTTCTTAGTGTTCCTTCTTTTGAAAATTCTAAAAAATTATAGAAATATTGTTTAATACCGGTGACACCGTTGTTAGACTGTCTCAGTATTTCCTTAATTCCATTAATTTCCTTCTTATAATTTTTAATGCTTTCTAAAAAAACACCTTGTTTATTTTTAAAACTTGCGTAGATAGAGAATTGGTTGATACCCATTTCTTTCTCTAACATACGTACAGAAGTAGCTTCGTAACCATTTTTCCAAAAAAGCCGCATTGCTTTATTGATTACTTCTTCTTCGTTATATTGTTTTTTACGAGCCATTACTTCTAAAGTACACTGCAAAACTAAGCACTTGCTTTGAAATAAAAAATTATTTTAACTTTTAATTGTATCTTAAATGTGTAAATACCTTATTTTGAGTTTATTAGTTGTTCTAAAATTCTTTCTACTCCAAAGTTATCGTTACTTTCGGTGTGGTAATTGGCTAGTTTTAAAACCTTAGGGTGAGCGTTCTTCATCGCAAAACTGTAGTCTGCTAAGGCTAGCATTTCTAAATCATTATTATAATCACCAAAGACCAGTAACTCATGGGGTAAGATGTTATTTTCCTGCATCACTTTTTCCAATGCATACCCTTTGTTAGCATTTTTACTGGAGATATCTACCCAATTAGCTCCTGATATTTTTACTTGTAATTCATTTTCCAGGTGAAATACTTTTGGATAGATGTATTTTTCAGAGTTTTTAAAGTGATAAATAGCAATCTTAACTATTTCGCCATCAAAGTCATTTAAATTATCTAAGACCTTATAGTTGGTGTAGTATTCTTTTAATTTCTGCTCGAACATCGTAGACTTGTTCGTTATGTATGCGTTATCTTTCCCACAGAGTACAGGGTGTACATTTTCTACGCCATTTAAAATAGCAATAACCTCATTTTTTGTAGCATTGGGTAGGGGGGTGACTAGCAGTTCCTTTCCATATTGCTTGGCAACACCACCATTTTCGGCAATGACTATAATATCATTTTTAATAGCTGCTAATTTGTCAACGATGCTATGGTATTGTCTTCCGCTTGCGGCAACAAATTTAATATCCTTCTTCTTTAATGATTCAAATAATGAAAAGAATTTGGCGCTTACTTGATGATCGGAGTTTAATAAAGTCCCGTCCATATCTGTAACAACCATTTTTATTTTTGATAGATCCATAGTTTCAAAATTTAAAAGCTGCAAAGTTATTCTATAAGCAACGAACATTTGTGTTTAAATAGATAAGTTTGTATTAATATTAGTATATAAATGTTAAAGGCTATGAAGTTTTATCAATCGGAATTCAGGTTAAAAAGTTTTTCTAGGGGCTTTCATCTAATAACAGAACAAGTCTTGCGAGAACTTCCAGAACTAAAAAATATTAAAGTGGGTATGCTTCAGGTATTTATAAAGCATACCTCGGCCAGTTTAACAATTAATGAAAATGCAGATCCAACCGTACGCTTAGATTTTGAAAGTCACATGAATGTTATGGTGCCTGAAAATCAACCCTATTATAAACATGATTATGAAGGTTCAGATGACATGCCTGCACATATCAAATCTTCTTTAATGGGGGCTTCAGTTCAAATCCCCATTACCAATGGCCAGTTGAATTTAGGAATCTGGCAAGGGATATATTTATGTGAACATCGAGATAGTGCTTCTGGAAGAACTATTGTTATTACAGCCTTTGGAAACTAACGTATAAATTTTATAGTTAAAGGGTAGTTGTAAAATTCTCCTTTTGATGCTGCTATACCTCCTATAATGGGATATACAATTAAGAGAAGTGCTAGTGGTATTCCAAGAATACTAAGGATGATAATAAAAACAAATCCTATAAATACAAACGTTAATAGTATGGAGATGACAAACAGCATAGCGTAAATTACCCCGTATAATAACATACTCAATTGGTAATTGATCACGTGTTTGCCATGTTCATCCATTCCTTTAATTTCATTCTTTTTCGTAGACCATAAGACTACCGGTATGATGATACCGAAGAATCCAAAGAAATTTAAGAGTTGGCTATAATGTAAAAGTGCTAATGTGCTGTGGTCTTCTTTTAACGTATTTTTAATTATAGGGTTTTCAATTAAATTGTTTTCATTCATTTTTATAATTCTTATTGAAAATAGGTAACGTATTTAAATAGAAGATAGGTATACGATAGGATAAAAAAAATCCGATTCGTTAGAATCGGATTTTTTATAAGCGAGATATATTGTTAATGTTACTTTATTTTTTGAACGACAGCTTTAAAAGCTTCTGGGTGATTCATTGCTAAATCGGCTAAAACCTTACGGTTTAATTCGATGTTGTTAGCTTTTACTTTCCCCATAAACTGAGAATAAGACATTCCTTGTAAACGAGCACCTGCATTAATACGAGTGATCCATAATGAACGGAAATTTCTTTTCTTGTTTCTACGGTCTCTGTAAGCATATAACATTGCTTTTTCAACCGCATTTTTAGCTACTGTCCAAACGTTTTTACGTCTTCCAAAGTAACCTTTGGCTTGCTTCATTACCTTTTTTCTTCTGGCTCTAGAAGCAACTGAATTTACTGATCTTGGCATACTTTTAAATTGTTTTTTGTAGTAGGCGGTCGATGATCGACACTTTTAAGGCCTAACTCCATGGTTTATAATTAATTTACCGGTAAAGAGAAAATTACTTTAAACGTAACTGCTCTTTAATACTGTTAACATCAGCCTGGTGAACTAACCCTGAATGTGTTAACGCTAGCTTACGCTTTTTAGATTTTTTCGTCAAAATGTGACTCTTAAAAGCGTGCTTTCTTTTGATTTTACCAGAACCTGTAAGCTTAAAACGCTTTTTAGCACTGGATTTTGTTTTCTGTTTAGGCATCTTGTTCCTAGTTTATTAATTTATCTCGCTTATTATTATGGAAAATGCCGGCTTTTCAGCTGGCAATTTCTTTATCTTATCTCGTAAGTTCTAAACAATTTTAGAACAGAGTTATGTACTACTTCTTGTTTGTTTTAGGAGCAATGAACATAGTCATTCTCTTTCCCTCTAATCTTGGCATTTGTTCTACTTTACCTAAATCTTCTAATTCAGAAGCTAGTTTCAATAAAAGTATCTCACCTTGATCTTTATAAACAATTGAACGTCCTTTAAAAAACACGTATGCTTTTAACTTAGCTCCGTCTTTTAAAAATTTCTCAGCATGTTTCTTTTTGAACTCATAATCATGATCATCAGTTTGTGGTCCAAAACGAATTTCTTTTACAACAACTTTAGTCGCTTTAGCCTTCATGACTTTTTCGCGCTTCTTTTGCTCGTATAAGAATTTTTTATAATCTGTTATCTTACAAACAGGCGGATCAGCATTTGGAGATATCTCTACCAAATCTAATTCTAATTCCTCAGATTTGTTAAGTGCTTCCCTAATAGGGTAAACACCAACTTCTACATTATCACCTACCAACCTTACGTTAGGAGAAAGTATTTGTGCGTTGATCTTGTGAGGGTTTTTGTTTTCCCTCCGTGGTTGGGGTTTAAATCTTTTTCTTATTGCTATGACTAAATCTTTTTAATTAAACTTATTTTTTTAAAACGACTTTAAGGTACTATTTATTTCTTTAGTTACCAACTCATTAAAGTCAGAAATTGTAATTGATCCTAAATCTTCGCCTCCATGTCTACGCACAGAGATGGTTTCTTTAGCTTCTTCATCTTCTCCTACGATAAGCATAAATGGTAATTTATTCATCTCTGCTTCTCGTATTTTCTTGCCAACAGTCTCATTACGCTTGTCAACAAGTGCGCGAATTTCGTGTTTTTCTAGCGAATTTAAAACTTTTTCCGCATATTTTTCATGTTTCTCGCTGACCGGTAAAATTATAGCTTGTTCTGGGATTAACCAAAGTGGGAAATTACCTCCTGTATGCTCTAATAATAGGGCGATAAAACGTTCCATACTGCCAAAAGGAGCACGGTGAATCATTACGGGTCTATGAAGTTCATTGTCACTACCTTTATAGGTAAGATCAAAACGTTCAGGAAGATTGTAGTCTACTTGAATAGTTCCTAATTGCCATTGTCTACCAAGGGCGTCTTTAACCATAAAATCTAATTTTGGACCATAGAAAGCAGCTTCACCACTTTCAATTACAAACTTGAGACCTTTTTCTTTTGCAGCATTTATAATTGCATTTTCCGCTTTTTCCCAATTTTCAACAGAACCAATATATTTTTCTGGTTTGGTTAAATCACGTACAGAAACCTGTGCCGTAAAATTATCAAAGCCTAAAGAACCTAGAACATATAAGGATAAATCGATAACGTTTTTAAATTCTTGATCCAATTGATCTGGAGTACAGAAAATGTGAGCATCATCTTGAGTGAAACCTCTAACACGTGTTAGGCCATGTAGCTCTCCACTCTGCTCATATCTATATACAGTACCAAATTCAGCAAAACGCTTCGGTAAATCTTTATAAGAATGAGGTTTAAAGTTGTAAACCTCACAGTGGTGTGGGCAATTCATTGGTTTTAACAAGAATTCTTCATCCATTTTAGGAGTTTTGATAGGCTGAAAACTATCTTCTCCGTATTTGGCATAATGACCAGAGGTAACGTATAATTCCTTTTGGCCTATATGAGGTGTGACTACCATTTCATAACCCGCTTTTTTCTGTGCCTTCTTTAGGAAGTTTTCTAATCTTTCGCGCAAAGCAGCTCCTTTAGGTAACCATAAAGGTAAACCTTGTCCTACTTTAGCAGAGAAGGTAAATAGCTCTAATTCTCTTCCTAATTTTCTATGGTCTCTTTGTTTCGCTTGCTCTAATAATTCTAAATATTCTGTCAGCTCTTTTTGTTTTGGGAATGAAATACCATAAACTCTAGTAAGTTGTGGTTTGTTTTCATCACCTCTCCAATAAGCTCCTGCGACACTTAAAATTTTAATCGCTTTTATTATTCCTGTATTAGGGATATGACCCCCTCTACATAAATCTGTAAACGTATCATGATCACAGAAAGTGATTGTGCCATCTTCCAGATTTTCTATAAGTTCAACTTTGTATTCGTTGCCTTGTTCTTTGTATTTCTTTAACGCATCGGCTTTAGATACGGCATGCATCTCAAAATTATGCTTACCTCTAGCTATTTCTATTGCCTTTTTTTCTATCGCAGGGAAGTCTTTATCTGAGATAGATTTGTTTTCTCCTAAATCTACATCGTAATAAAATCCGTTATCAATAGCAGGCCCTATTGTTAATTTAACTCCAGGGTATAACTCTTCAATAGCTTGCGCAACAACGTGAGAAGAAGAATGCCAAAAGGCTTTTTTTCCTGCTGCATCATTCCAAGTATATAATATTAGGGAACCATCTTCTAAAAGCGGGGTGGTAACTTCAAGTACGGTGTCATTGAATTTTGCAGAAATAACATTTCTCGCAAATCCTTCACTAATACTTTTAGCAACATCCATTGGTGTGCTTCCTTTTTCGCACTCTCTAATACTACCGTCTGGTAATGTAATCTTAATCATACTGATACATAGTTATAAGCTACAAAGATAAGGGCATCAAAAATACTTTCAATTATATTTCAAAGACTTTTTTAGTCTAAGGGTTTAAAATTAAAAAAATCAACCTTAATAAGAGTTAATTCTTCGATAATGAAAGAGTGAGAGATATTCGGTATTTTAAAACGTTTTATCTACGTTAGATGTATTTTCGTTTCTCTTTTATTGTGTCAATCATCGAATTAAACGGGGGTATTATTGTGATATATCTATTTTAATATGTTAAAATTTATTGTTATGTCAATTTTTATTTTACATTTGAAAAAACGTTAATAGTACGTTTAATAAATAATTTAACCCAAATAACACCCTGAATAATGAAAAACACAAGGAAAACACGCGTACAAGAGGTATTGGCTTCCGAACATTCTTTGGTAAAAGCTAATAGCTTGAGAATGTTACCTATAGCTTTATTTAGTATTTTACTATTTATAGGAGTGCATATTTCTTCTGCTCAAGAAGGCGAAACGGAAATAGATACTTATAAAGCTTTTAATGCAAATGCTCATATTAAAAATATGCATACATGGCATGGATTTGTGGTACACCCAGGTGCAGTTTTTGCAACCAGCTTGGAATATAAGACTAGAGATCAGAAATTTACTTTTGGTGTTTGGGGTGGGGCCAGCTTAACAAGTGTAGATGTTGTTAATAAAGATACAGGAGATTATGTAGGTGCTAATTATAAAGAATTTTCAATTTATACCTCATATCGTTTTTCAAATAAATTCTTTATAGAAGCGGTTACGCATAATAACTATACAGGTGTTGAGGAAAGAGGAGATAAGTTGGAGTATTGGAGTTATGATAAAACACAAGGATATAATTTTGTAGATTTAAACTTCGGGTATAATATTTCTGATAATACCTTGTTATACGTTGCTACGATATTAGGCGGAGGCTCTGGTGATTATGAAGTGCAAGAAGATGCTTCTCTGAAAAATTCTTGGACCCATTATTTTGAAGTTAAAAGTAAAGTGTGGGAAAAAGATGATTATAGCTTATCCTTATTTGCTGGCGGTGCTTGGTCGTTTTTTACAGATAAAACGTTTTATACGGAAGGAGCGGGTAATGTTATTAATGTAGGGTGACTCTTGGAAAGAATATTAATTTCGGAACCTATAAAATGCCTGTAGAAGTTACGGCCATGTGGAATCCTGAAAAAGAAAAAACAGTGCTTCAATTAGATATTACCTTATTTTAATAAATAGAATATAATTAATCTCAACTAAATTTTAAAACAATTTATTATGAAAACTAAGAAACAAAAAAATATTATTCAGTGGCTTCTAAAGCCTTTAATGGTGGTGACCTTATTTTTTAATCTCGCCAGTTGTGTGGAGCAAGTAGATAAATCTAAATCAGGTACCGATGCTGCTACAGATACAAGTGAAAAAATAGAGAGCGCTATTGATCTTACCGGTATGAAAATAGGGTATTGTACTCCTTCATTAAATGCACCATATTATCAAGCTTTATTACAAAGTATTCAAGCCAGTACAGAAAAAAACGGAATGGTGTTTTTATCTGCGGATGGACAGGATGATATTAATAAGCAAATTGCAGCAGTAGAAGATTTGATTACCAAAGGTGTAGATGCATTGCTATTAAACCCGAAAGATCCTGATGCATTGGTAGGGGTAACTAAGTTGGCTAAGGCTGCTGGTATTCCAGTATTTATAATTGATAGTTCTATTGATCCTTCTGCAGATTTTGTAACTACAATTCAATCTAACAATTTAGCAAATGGCGAATTGGCAGGAGAATGGTTAGCTAAAAAGTTTGGAAAAGAAAAAATGAATATTGCTTTATTAAGTGGTAATGCGGGTAATCCTGTGGGAAGAACTCGTAAGCAAGGTTTGTTGCAGGGTATCACAGAGGAGCAGTTAAGAACATTAGGATATATAGATTTAGATATTAAAACTCAAATGTATACAGATTGGTCATATGCAGGAGGTTTAAAGGCAATGGAAGATATTTTGGTCGCGCATCCAGATATTAATGTAGTGATTACAGAGTCTGATGTTTGTGTTCTTGGTGCTATTAAAGCAATTGCGCAAGCAGGTAAAACAGATGATATTTTAATCGTTGCTGGTGCAGACGGTCAGAAAGAAGCTATAAAATATATTATGGATACAGATTTTTACGGATGTACTGCAATGAATAGTCCAGTGCAAATTGGTAAAAATGCGGTTGAGTATGCGATTCAATATATAAACGGTAAGAGAGATTTTAAGAAGACTTCATTTACAGCGCCTTTATTAATAACCAAAGAAAACGCTGCAAAATATTACGATCCTAAAGCTTTATTTTAATCGGTAAGATTAGTTGATATGCAAAACTCAGATAGTGAATACCGGTTAGAAATGACTGGGATATCTAAAAGTTTCGGACAAGTTTCGGTTTTAGGTAATGTAAATTTAAAAGTGAAGCATGGAGAAATCCATGCCTTACTTGGAGAGAATGGCGCAGGGAAATCTACGTTAATGAAGATTCTTAGTGGTGTACATCAAAAAGATGCGGGAACAGTTTTATTAAATGGAGAAGAGATAAATCCTAAAAATACACATGACGGTCAAGTTTTGGGTATTAATGTGGTGTATCAAGAGCTTTCATTAGTGAACGATCTTTCTGTGGCAGAAAATATTTACTTGCACAAATTAGGTGCAAGTAAGTTTTGGATGAATTGGAAGAAAATTACGCACGATGCTCAAGAACTCATAAATTCTTTAGGATTTAATATTGACGCCACAGCTACGGTTAGAGATTTGAGTATAGTCCAAAAACAAGTAGTAGAAATAGCGAAAGCTATTTCGGAAGATACTAAGGTTTTAGTATTGGATGAGCCTACCACGGTTTTTGATCCTACAGATGCTCAGAAATTGTTTGATAATTTATTGCGATTAAAAAAAACAGGGATATCCATTATCTATATCTCGCATCACCTAGATGAAATTTTTAAAATAGCTGACACGGTTACGGTTTTAAAAGATGGTGTAGATACTGGAAGTATGCCTGTTTCAGAAACAGATACGGATGGGGTGATACGTTTGATGATTGGTAGAGAGTTGAAAGATTTGTATCCTGTGCGTGATGTAAAAGTAGGTGAGGTTCCAATATTTGAAGTAAAAAACCTTACTGCAAAAGATACTTTAGTGCATGACGTCTCTTTTTCAGTTAGAGCTGGAGAGGTTTTGGGTATCGCAGGTCTTGGAGGTAGCGGAAGAACAGAAACGGCTAAATTGATTTTTGGGGCAGATAAAAAGAAGTCAGGCAGTATTTTCTTGCATGGAGAAGAGATTAAAACAAAATCTCCTGTAGATGCTGTTGGGTATGAGATTGGTCTTGTGTCAGAAAACAGAAAAGAGGAAGGAGTTTTTCTTCCTTTATCTATTAGAAGAAATATTAGTGTAACCAATTTTGGACCGATCTCTAGCAAGTTAGGCTTTATTAGTGTAGATAAGGAAACTAAGAATGCTCAGGACCTTATTGAAAAACTAAATATAAAAACAGTGAGCTCTGAAGTTCAAGTAAAAAACTTGAGTGGAGGTAATCAGCAAAAAGTTGCTTTAGCAAAATGGCTGAGTGTAAATAGTAAGGTTATTATTATAGATGAACCTACTCGTGGGGTAGATGTGGGTGCTAAAGTAGAAATTTATAACCTTATTAATGAAGTAGCGAAAAAGGGTGTGGCGGTCATTGTCATTTCTTCTGATATGCCAGAAATTATGGGAATTTCAGATAGAATTTTGGTTATGCATGAAGGTAGTATATACGGAGAATTGCCAAAAGAAAATTTTTCAGAAGAAAACATACTTCGCTATTCCATCGGGGAACAATTAAAGTAACTCAACTCAACATACAAAAAACAAACAAACAATGGCTTTAAATTTAAAACAACAACTTAGTAGTCCAGAAGGTTTGCTAAAGTTTTTAATAAAGTACAATACTATTTTCATTTTCATAGTATTGTTAATTTTTTCGGCGGTAATATCTGATGTATTCTTTACGTCGGTAAACCTTTCAAACTTATTAAAACAGGTTTCCGGTATAGGAATTATTAGTATCGGTATGCTTATCGTTATTTTAACAGGAGGTATAGATTTGTCAGTAGGGTCCTTAGTGGCTTTGTTAGCGGTTACATTTGCCATCTTAGTAAATATTGTGGTGTTGCCCGTGGCAATTTTAATAACAGTGGTTATTGGTTTTGGTCTGGGTAGTGTCTCCGGGTATTTGGTGGCTTATCAAAAAATGGCACCATTTATAGCAACTCTGGCTTTGATGACCGTAGCAAGAGGGCTAGGTTTTATTTATTCTAAAGGATCTCCTATTACATTTAAAACACCAGGAGGAGAATTTATGTCAAACTTCGCAAATAATTCTACCATCGGTGTGCCTAATATAGCTATCGTATTTTTTATCATCGTAGCTGCTGCATTTGTAATGCTGCGTTATAATGTGTTTGGTAGATTAATCATTGCTATAGGTAGTAATGAAGAGGCTTCTCGCTTATCAGGGATTAAAGTAAATAAATACAAATTTTTAGTCTACGCAATTTCTGGCTCATTAGCGGCAATAGCGGCAATCATTGTTGCTTCAAGAACAAATCTTGGTTCTCCGAATATGGGTATGGCTTGGGAATTAGATGCTATTGCAGCAGTTGTAATTGGTGGTGCTAGTTTAAATGGCGGTAGAGGTTCTGCTATAAATACGTTGATGGGAGTTTTAATTCTAGGTTTGATAGGGAATATATTAAATCTATTGAATGTACCTTCTTATCCGCAGCAAGTAGTAAAAGGTGGGATTATCATATTTGCGGTATTACTGCAACGTTTTGAAAATAAATAATAATAAGATTGATGGCAAGTTATAAATTAAATAGTGAGAATCTATCAAAATTTTCGGGAAGCGCAGCTATTCCAGCATATGATAGGTCAGATGTAAAGGTGGGTATTGTTCATGTGGGTATTGGTGGCTTTCATAGGGCGCACGAAGCATATTATACAGATCAATTATTACACAAAGAAGGAAATAAAGATTGGGGAATCTGTGGCGTGGCGTTATTAGATTTTGATCAAAAAATATATCAGACGCTTAAAGACCAAGATGGTCTTTACACGTTAATAGTAAAAGAATTGGATGGTACGCTGACAAAAACTATCGTAGGCTCTATCGTAGAGTATCTATTTGCACCAGAAAATCCTGCTGCAGTTATTGATAAAATGGCGCATCAGGATATTAAGATTATAACACTCACCATTACAGAAGGGGGGTATAATTATAATGAAGCAACTAAGAAATTCGATTTTGCAAATCCTTTAATTCAGCATGATTTAGAAAATCCTACGACGCCAAAGACAATATTCGGTTATTTGACGCAAGCTTTAAAAGCGCGTAAAGAACAGCATTTAAAAGGTGTGGCTATTCAATCATGTGATAATGTTCAGGGTAATGGGCATATGATTCAGAACATGTTATTGAGTTATGTCGAAAAAGCAGCGCCTTCATTGGTGGAATGGATTCATGCAAATGTCACATTCCCAAATAGTATGGTAGATAGGATTACACCAGCTACAAGTTTAGTAGATATATCAGCATTAAAAGAAAATTCAGGTATTGATGATGCTTGGCCAGTAGTTTGTGAACCATTTAAGCAATGGGTTATTGAGGATGATTTTGCTGCAGGAAGACCCGCATGGGAAAATGTTGGGGCTCAGTTTGTGGCAGATGTAGTTCCTTATGAAAAAATGAAGTTGAGTTTGCTTAATGCCGGTCATTCTGTTTTAGGAATATTAGGAGCATTAAAAGGATATGCTACAATTGATGAAGCGGTACATGATCCAGCAATTAGTCAGTTTCTAAAATTGTATATGGATATTGAAGTGACGCCAGTTCTGGGTAATTTAGAAGGTGTCGATTTAAAAAGCTATAAGCATTCTTTAATTCAGCGTTTCGGGAATATATATATTAAGGATCAAATTGATAGAATTTGCTCAGAAACTTCTGCGAAGCTTCCTATATTTATATTGCCTACAATCAATGCGCAATTAAAGGAGAGTGGATCTGTTAAATTAGCAGCGTTTGTTATTGCGGCTTGGGCTATTTATTCCTTAGGATTCGATGAGAACGGTAATCCGTTAGTGATTAAAGATGCATTGGCAGAGGTGTTGCATCAGAAAGCAATAGAGGCTAAAAATGAGCCAAAAGAATTTCTAAGTATTGAATCGGTTTTTGGAGATTTGAAAAAATCAGAAGTCTTTGTTAATGCGTACCGCGAATCATATGATGACATTTTGAAACATGGTGTTGAGAAATGTGTGGCAGATTTAAATAATGAGATCTTAAATAAAATATAATGAGTGATATAACTTGTTTTGGTGAAGTGTTGTGGGATGAATTTCCGGAGCATAAGAAAATTGGAGGAGCACCATTAAATGTGGGAATTCGTTTAAATTCTTTAGGAAATAACGTGTCTGTAATCAGTAGAATTGGTGCGGATGCAGATGGGAGAGGAATTTATGAGTATATCAAAGAAAACGGAATTAATGGAAATGGCTTGCAAGTAGATGATACTTTAAAGACAGGAACCGTTAAAGTGGTATTGAACTCCAAAGGATCGGCAGCTTATGATATAATGTTTCCTAGAGCTTGGGATCAAATAGAATTGTCTTCTACAGCTCAGAAAACAGTGAAAGATTCAGATGCTTTTATCTATGGTAGTTTAGTGGCTAGGAATGAAAAGTCTAAAGAAACACTCTATAAGTTGCTTAAGATTGCTTCATATAAAATATTTGATGTCAATTTAAGAGAGCCGTATTATACGAAAGAGATTCTTGAGTATTTAATGCATCAGGCAGATTTTGTAAAATTCAATGATGACGAAATTTATGAAATAAGTGAAATGTTGGGTTCTAAGTCTGTAAGTTTGGAGCATACCATTCAGTTTATAGCAGAAAGCACAAATACAGATGCTATATGTGTTACTAAGGGTAAGCATGGAGCTGTCCTTTATATTAAAGGGGTGTTTTACCATAATAGTGGCTATCACATAGAGGTAGTAGATACGGTTGGGGCAGGAGACTCTTTTTTGGCAGGGTTAATAGATAAATTATTAAAGAAAAAGAATCCTCAAGATGCTGTAGATTTTGCCTGTGCTATAGGTGCCATTGTGGCAAGTAAAGCAGGAGCTAATCCTGAGATAAGTCAAGAAGAAGTAGTGGTTATGATGACCTCGTAAATTTTTAGAGTTGTTTTTTTGTTGAGTGGCGCACTTTAATCATGGCATGGTTAAAGTGCGTTTTTTTAGTTATTATAGTTTTCCGGTGTTCATTAAGACTAGACCTTCTTTAATGGATAATGATCTTAGTTTAGAAAGGTAGTATTCAAATCGTTCTTTAAATCGGTCGTGATGTACTAAGTCTTTAAATAGACTGTTGTTTTCTAAAAACAGTTGTGGGTTTTGTTGTGAAAGTGCAGCGGTTCTAATAAGTTGATTGCTTAAGTTGTCTGTAATGTCAAAAGTTTTGCCGTAATCATCAACACCATCATAATATTTACACCAAGCAGCCATAACAAATGTAGCGTGGGCTATGGATTCTTGATTGCTGAGCTGTTTTAGTAATGTAGGGAATACAAAAATCGGAATTTTAGAAGAGCTCTCTTTGCAAATCCTAGAAAGGCTATCATTAATATGTGGGTTTTTAAAACGATCAATGACTTCTTTCTTATAGGCTTTTAGATTTTGCTGTTCTGTGTTTTGCAAACTAGGAATTACTTCCGTCTTAATGTAATGCTCTAGAAAGAAAATAAAATCTTCGTCGTTAGCTACTTCATGTACATATTTGTATCCGTTTAAAGTACCTAAAATTCCTAGTATAGAGTGGCCAGCATTTAGAATTCGAAGTTTAGCATTTTCAAAAGGTTCAATATCTTTTACAAATTGAATATCTACCTTTTCCCAATCCGGTTTTCCGGAAATAAAGTTGTCCTCTATAATCCATTTGCTAAACGGTTCTGAGACTACCGGCCATTGATCATAAATATTATAGGTGTCTTTGAATAGCTCTATGTCTTTTGCAGAAGTAACTGTGGTTATCCGGTCTACCATAGAATTCGGAAAGCTGGTATTTTCTTGGAGCCACGGTAATAAAGAAGGAGTAGTCTTTTCTACATAATTAAAGAAAGATTTTTTTACCGTATCTCCATTTGCTTGTATGTTGTCACAGCTCAAAATAGTGCAGCCCGGTAAGCCTCTTTCTTTACGTAGGTTAAATATTTGTGTTAAATACCCAAAAACTGTTTTGGGGTTAAACTTGCTTAAAGAGTCTTCTTTAACCTGTGGATGTGTTAAATTAAATTCTCCAGTTGTTTCATTTAAATGGTAACCGTCTTCAGCAATGGTGAGAGAAATTATTTTGATATCAGGTCGCGCTAAACGTTCTATGGCAGCTAGTGGGTTTTCAGGGCCATAAAAGTATTCTATAATAGAGCTTATTATTTTGTAGTCTATAGTGCCATTTGCCTTTTTAGTAATTAAGGTATAGAGTCCGTCTTGGTCCTTAAGGATGTTGTATATTTTTCTATCCGATTCTAATAGGTCTATACCGCAAATTCCAAAGTTTAATTCCTGATGTTGTTCTATAAGTTCGTGCATGTAATAGGCTTGGTGGGCACGATGAAAATTGGAGAGACCAATATGTGCTATTCCTGTTTTTATTTTATCACGGTCTACGTTAGATTTTAAAATACTGTTGGGTAAGGAATTGGTGTTTTCAGTATTTAAATAGAGCAAATTTGGCATAGAAACTATTAATGGTTTATAATGTGAATCTAGAGACTCTTATGGCGGTATGTTGTTTTGCTAGAGTTTAGATCAGAGGATAAATTTACTAAAAAAGGAACTCAAATCAATGAATTTAAAGTGCTAATCAAAGGAAGCCTTCTTCGTCTAATCTTATACGGGTATTGGCTGTTTTAATTCTTATATTTGTTTATCACAGCTTGGTTTAATATGGATTTTAGAAAAAGAGATAATGTTACGGTAGATTGTGTTGTTTTTGCTTTGGATGCAAACGGACTTCATGTATTGTTGCGTAATAGGACTTTAAACTTGTATGATGATGAGTTTTTGGAGATTAATGATTGGGTGATTACCGGCTACTATGTTTTTAAAAGTAAAACACTTGAAGAATCGGCAGATCTTATTTTCAAAGAAATCACAGGGGTGTCAAATGCAGACAAGATTCAGTTTAGAACGTATGGGAATCCTAGTAGGATTAAATCAGTGAAAGATTTGCTTTGGATACGAAGTAGGGGTGTGCAAGCACAGTCTATGGCAATAGGGTATTATTATGCGTTGCCATTAGATGTGGTAAGTCTTAAACATGATGGCTTTAAGTGGTTTAAATATCAATCGTTGCCAGAGTTAGGTTTTGATCATCAGAAAATTGTGGCTGATGCTTATGAGGATTTGAAGAAAAAGATAATGACGGAGCCTATCATCTTTAATTTCCTTCCTGTGAAGTTTACATTAAATGATTTACAATTCGCTTATGAGTCTATATTAGACATAAAGATTGATAACCGCAATTTTAGAAAGAAGTCTTTAGGCAAACCTTATATAGTACCCTTGAATGAAAAAAGGAAAGGGGTTTCTAAAAAACCCTCTAAATTATACGTGTTTAGTAAAGACGTGTATAATACGGTAAAAGAGAAAGATTATATAATAAGTGTATAGCGACTTTTGTGGTTGGTTCTTTTTAATAGTAAACATGTCGTTGTGTAGATAGGTTGTTATTCTTTTAGAGGTAATTTTAAATTTCTTTGCTATAATTTCAAAAATTAATTTGTTGTTAAGTCTTTGTTTCTAGGGTGTTATAAAAACGTCAAAAAAAAGATTGAATTTTTTTTCC
>NZ_FNBD01000042.1 GCF_900102165.1 Cellulophaga baltica | reverse complement strand
AATTATTGAACCGCCGTATACGAGACCCGTATGTACGGTGGTGTGAGAGGCGCACTCCGTTCCTAATTAGGGGCGGAGCCGTCTACTCGATTAGCCACAGTTTTTATTTCCGTTTTATTATTTCAATTAGCTTGTTCAGTTGATAATCTTCTTTTAAGAATATCTGGTCTAAATTCCGTTCAATTATTATATCTGGTTTTGTTCCAATACCATCTAAAATTTGACCGTCTTTCTGGAAAGAAACCATTGTGCTTATTTTACCACGAAATTCTGTATTTGATAATTCAAAACGTTCGCTATTTCCGCTCGAACCATCCGTATTTATTCCCACAATTTTAATGTTTGGCAAATCTTTAAATACAGAAACGAAAACAGATGCAGCACTAAAACTTCTTTCATTGGTTAAAATATAAATAGGTTTGTCATAATGGTATTTGTTTTTTGCGAGTTTTTGACCATTTAATATATAATAATGATAGTCGCTGAACTTATTGTCGTCTAAATCATACATTGGTTTAAAAGAAGCCATAAAGCTGTCAACTGCTTTCTGTTCTCTTTTGTCTAACTCGTCTCTTGAATACAAAAAACGGTAGTGTAAATATTCTTTTAATTCCTCATTAAGAGGTAATTTTCCTCTTTGTCTTGTCGCGTTAACGACATAAACCGAATTAGGGTTTATAAAGTATCCAGCTAATTCTTGTATTAAATCACGAGTTCCACCTCCATTATCTCGAACATCTATAATCAATGCATCGGTTTGCTTTGCAATTCTCATAAAATCATTCAGAAATTCAAAGAATACAGGACTATCCTCTTTGTCTAACATATCGACAAGTTGTATATATCCAATGTTGTCTTTTATGCTAAAAAAACTTTTAATAATTTCCTTGTCGTTAGACTGTCCATCTCGCAAAAAGAAGTTGTTTTTATAAAATCTTTCATCCCATAATTTTGCTTTGTTTTTACTATCTACTAATTCGACAACTACTTCTTTATCCATTCCTTTATCATTTGTAAGAGTTATTGGCAATGGGTTAGGTAAATCAAAGTTCAAAGCTTTGAAAATTATTTCTATATCTCGTAACTCTCTGACTGCTCGAAGTTCATAAGATTTTTTTGGGGCGAGAATATCTGCGGGAAGGACTTGTGGTAATATTTTTTCGATGGGTATATTATTAATGGACTTGAGATAAGGGAAATCTTTATTCCAATGATTGTATTTTCCTGTGTCGTTATTGAAATCGACTACTAACACTTTATCGTTTAATGGTGCAAACGCAATTGGAAAATACAATGAATTTCTCAAACGTTCTCCTTCGATATATGAATGTCTATCGCCAATTTTTCCAATAACTTTCGATAAAAACAATTCAAGATCATATTTTGTAACTGATTGCTCTTTAAAATTTGCTGAAAAATTATCAAATTCCTTTTTGTATTCATATCCGTTTAATCCTTGATATGAAGATGTATTTTGAAGAATATCATCAAGTTGCGCCAAATCGTTTAGAATTTGGTTTTTAGTTAAATATTCAGTTTCATTTTGTGCGTTTAAACTGAAACTTATAAACGCAATGATTCCAAGAAGTTTTATTTTTTTCATTTTCTGATTAAATTTGATTGATGATTTTATCTATCTGACGTTAGTGTTCAATTTATGTTACGATTTTTTTTAAATTGTGGCTAACGTTGTTGTATATGGTTTGTTGCGTGTTTTAAGCACCTAATTTAGCAAATACAAACCGAATAGAAAATCCGCGAGGATTTTCGTAAGTAGGCTAGAACTAGCAATAAATTATATACGGTGTTGTAAGTAGTCTTTTTTCAGTACTTTAACTCTTGAATTTGCTTTAGTTCCTTATCCCAAATTATGATTTTTCCTTTTTCGTCTGTTGTCACTATTTTGCTATCTGATTTATTCCAATCAATTCCCCATAGAAGATTTCCTGATTCGGATTCCTTGAGTAAATCGCCATTTTCATTCCAGAGTCTTAATGATTCACTCGCAGTTGCTAAAAATTTCCCATCTTTTGACCATTTTAAGTTTCTAAATTCAGCTTTACTTTTATCAATATTTCTCAAATTTTTACCATTTGCTGACCAAAACTGTAGTAATGGTGGATAATCCTTTTCAAAATCACCATAGTCTCCTGTAACAAAAAATTCGCCATTCGGATTCCAAGCTACACAAAGCATAAGCACATCTTCTTTTCTTGGCTTAATATCATAGATAGAATCCTTTTCAAAATCGTAAATGGATATTCTCTCTCCTACAACTGTAACTATATTTTTTTCTGGATGCCAATCTAATCCAATTAGACCTTTTTGTTTTGTATTAATCCGCTTAATGATTTTTCCATTTTCATTGTAGATATTGAGAAAGCCACTATAATCTCCAACCGCAAGTAGTTCCCCTTTTTTGTTCCAGCCAATTGCTCTTGCACCAGATTCGTCAAGACTATCAAGTACTATTTGTTCCTTTGATATAGGTTCTAATATCAATGATTTCGATTTTTCATCTTGCATTGAAATAGCTAACTTATTTTTAATTGGATGCCATTTGGTTTTGGTTATTGTACCTCGTAATGGAATATTATCTGTCAATTGATATGTTTCCGATGAAAACAGCCTTAAAGTATCTTGAGTACCTCCGACAGAAATTTGATTATTATTCGGATTCCAATTGGCAGTCCAAAGCCACCAATTATCCTTTTCTGCTTCTATTGTTTTTTCATTTTCTTTACACCCATAAATAAGTATGAATGATAAAATTAGTAATATCGATTTTTTGGTATTCATTGGTTTTTCAAGATTACTTACAACGATTTGTGTAAGGATAGTTGCGTGGTTAAGCCACTAACTTAACAAAAATGAAATGAACCAGAGGGAAATCCGCAGGATTTTCCGAGTAGGCTAGAACCAAGCAATTATTTTTACACTTTGTGTGTGCCCAGCATGGGTATCTTTTGTTTACCGAAAGGTAAATAATTAAT
>NZ_FNBD01000039.1 GCF_900102165.1 Cellulophaga baltica | reverse complement strand
CTTTAAAAAAAGGAAGTCCGCCCCCTAATTAAAGGGGGCAAGTTGTGCAAGCCTATGGGCTATTAGTATCACTTGGCTACAGACATTACTGCCCTTCTACCTATGACCTATCAACGTAGTCATCTCCTACGGCCCTTTAAAGAAATCTCATCTTGTGGCTGGTTTCGCGCTTATATGCTTTCAGCGCTTATCCAATCCCGACATAGCTACCCAGCAATGCTCCTGGCGGAACAACTGGTGCACCAGAGGTCAGTCCAACTCGGTCCTCTCGTACTAGAGTCAGATCCACGCAAATTTCTAACGCCCGCAGTAGATAGAGACCGAACTGTCTCACGACGTTCTGAACCCAGCTCGCGTGCCACTTTAATGGGCGAACAGCCCAACCCTTGGGACCTTCTCCAGCCCCAGGATGTGACGAGCCGACATCGAGGTGCCAAACCCCCCCGTCGATATGAGCTCTTGGGGGAGATCAGCCTGTTATCCCCGGCGTACCTTTTATCCTTTGAGCGATGGCCCTTCCATACGGAACCACCGGATCACTATGCTCTTGTTTCCAACCTGTTCGGCCTGTATGCCTCTCAGTCAAGCACCCTTGTGCCATTGCACTCTACGTACGATTACCAACCGTACTGAGGGTACCTTTAGAAGCCTCCGTTACTCTTTTGGAGGCGACCACCCCAGTCAAACTACCCACCACGCACTGTTCCCTAGTGTTAGGGTTAGGCCCTAGATAAGCAAAGGCTGGTATTTCAACAATGACTCCACAACGCCTGGCGACGCCGCTTCAAAGTCTCCCAGCTATCCTACACATTACTTACCCAGAACCAATACGAAGCTATAGTAAAGGTGCACGGGGTCTTTTCGTCCCACTGCGGGTAACCGGCATCTTCACCGATACTACAATTTCACCGAGCTCATGGCCGAGACAGTGTCCAGATCGTTGCACCATTCGTGCAGGTCGGAACTTACCCGACAAGGAATTTCGCTACCTTAGGACCGTTATAGTTACGGCCGCCGTTTACTGGGGCTTCAATTCAATGCTTCGCCGAAACTAACATCTCCTCTTAACCTTCCAGCACCGGGCAGGTGTCAGGCCCTATACTTCATCTTTCGATTTTGCAGAGCCCTGTGTTTTTGATAAACAGTCGCCTGGACCTCTTCACTGCGGCCCTCCTAAAAGGAGGGCGACCCTTCTCCCGAAGTTACGGGTCTATTTTGCCTAGTTCCTTAGCCATGAATCTCTCGAGCGCCTTAGAATACTCATCCCAACCACCTGTGTCGGTTTACGGTACGGGCTGCTTCACTTGTTTTTCTCGGAGGATGTTACGCTGGATTATCAACTTGGCCGAAGCCTCATCGTACTATCGGGGTGTTACCACTCCCTTCAACGTGCTATTCCGTCAGCACGCACCAACACCACATCCCCGTCACTTTTAACGTGAGCAGGTAGCAGAATATTAACTGCTTGTCCATCCACTACCCCTTTCGGGTTCGCGTTAGGTCCCGACTGACCCCCAGCTGATTAGCATAGCTGGGGAAACCTTGGTCTTTCGGCGTGCGGGTTTCTCGCCCGCATTATCGTTACTTATGCCTACATTTTCGTTTCTATGCGTTCCAGCAACCCTTACAGATCACCTTCAACACACATAGAATGCTCCCCTACCCCTCTGTACCGAGTACAGAAGCCATAGCTTCGGTGGTATACTTATGCCCGATTATTATCCATGCGGAATCGCTCGACCAGTGAGCTGTTACGCACTCTTTAAATGAATGGCTGCTTCCAAGCCAACATCCTGGCTGTCAATGCAATTCCACCGCGTTATATCAACTTAGTATACACTTGGGGACCTTAGCTGATGGTCCGGGTTCTTTCCCTCTCGGACATGGACCTTAGCACCCATGCCCTCACTGCTGCAAAACATTTTATAGCATTCGGAGTTTGTCAGGAATTGGTAGGCGGTGAAGCCCCCGCATCCAATCAGTAGCTCTACCTCTATAAAACTATTGCAACGCTGCACCTAAATGCATTTCGGGGAGTACGAGCTATTTCCGAGTTTGATTGGCCTTTCACCCCTACCCACAGGTCATCCCAAGACTTTTCAACGTCAACGGGTTCGGTCCTCCACTTTGGGTTAACAAAGCTTCAACCTGCCCATGGGTAGATCACACGGTTTCGCGTCTACTACTACTAACTATGGCGCCCTATTCAGACTCGCTTTCGCTACGGCTCCGATTCTTAAAATCTTAACCTTGCTAGTAAAAGTAACTCGTAGGCTCATTATGCAAAAGGCACGCCGTCACCCCAAAGGGCTCCGACCGCTTGTAAGCGTATGGTTTCAGGATCTTTTTCACTCCGTTATTCACGGTTCTTTTCACCTTTCCCTCACGGTACTGGTTCACTATCGGTCTCTCAGGAGTATTTAGCCTTACCGGATGGTCCCGGCAAATTCATACAAGGTTTCACGTGCCCCGCACTACTCAGGATACCACTATCAATAACGTCCTTTACTTATACCGGGCTATCACCGTCTTCGGCCTATCTTTCCAAATAGTTCTAATTCATCGCGCATCAAATAGCGTGGTCCTACAACCCCAGCATTGCCGAAACAATACTGGTTTGGGCTAATCCGCGTTCGCTCGCCACTACTAACGGAATCACTTTTGTTTTCTCCTCCTCCGGCTACTTAGATGTTTCAGTTCACCGGGTTTGCTTGATCTTACGATCACGACTGGCCTTCAACCAGACAGGTTGCCCCATTCGGATATCCGCGGATCACAAGTTGTGTGCACCTCCCCGCAGCTTTTCGCAGCTTATCACGTCCTTCATCGCCTCTGAGAGCCTAGGCATCCCCCATACGCCCTTTTCTAGCTTGTCACTAGTCCTTTTTATTCTATTATATATAATTACTACTGTATAAATACAGCAGTACCTCTATCGTACTTTACTCTATTTTTAAATTTGTGTTTACTGTGATTACAATATCCCTGAAGATAATTGTAATTCACTTTGTCCCAATATGTCAATGAACTTTTTCCCCCTCCTACTCCCCCAAAGGGGGAGAGCACTTACTCGTGCTTATTCCTTCCCTTAGGGAAGGCTAGGATGGGATAGTGGAGAATATCGGAGTCGAACCGATGACCTCCTGCGTGCAAGGCAGGCGCTCTAGCCAGCTGAGCTAATCCCCCGTCTTTTAGTGATCAGTTAACAGTTATTAGTTAACAGTACTTATAACGGCTATACTCAACCTCTAAAATTTCCTTTCAAGTGATACTAA
>NZ_FNBD01000001.1:648881-735892 GCF_900102165.1 Cellulophaga baltica | reverse complement strand
GTTGAGTATTGTGAGAATGATACAGCAAGTGCCTTAACAGCATCGGGCACAAATTTATTATGGTATACAGTTGCGAGTGGTGGAACGGGTAGTTCAACAGCACCAACCCCAAGTACAGCATCAGTTGGGAGTACATCTTATTATGTAAGTCAAACGAATGGAAATGGCTGTGAAGGTCCACGTTCAGAAATTGAAGTAACGATAAATGCTTTGCCAACAGCACCAGGGGTAACAAGTCCAGTTGTTTATTGTCAAAATGATACACCAAGCGCCTTGACTGCGACAGGTACAAATTTGTTATGGTACACCGTGGCATCTGGTGGAACTGATAGTTCAACAGCGCCGACTCCAAGCACAACTGCCGTAGGGAATACATCTTATTATGTTAGCCAAACAAATGGAAATGGTTGTGAAGGACCTCGTTCAGAAATTATAGTAACTATTAATCCATTACCAATAATAAGTACAACAAGCGCACCAACTTGCTCTCCAGATTTAACAACATACTCAATTTCAGTATCGGTTAGTACAGGTACGTTAACGAGTACTGAAGGCACAGTGGTAAATACTAGTGGTAATGATTGGACCATTTCTGGAGTTACTTCAGGAAATAACATTGTACTTACGGTAACAAACGGAACAACATCTTGTGAAAATACATTAAATGTTACAGCTCCTGATTGCAGCTGTCCACCAGTTGACGAACCAGTAGCAGACAATGGAGATCAAGAATATTGTGCGGGTCAAAGTATTCCAACAATTTCTGTTTTAGTTAATTCAGGAGAAACTGTAGACTGGTACTCAAGCGCTAGTGGAGGTATTGCTTTATCTATTGGATCATTGAGTTATCAGCCAGCAAGTTTAGGAAGTGGTTCAACTACTTTTTATGCAGAGTCAAGAAATATAACAACAGCCTGTAGGAGTAGTATAAGAAGAGCTGTAAGTATCACGCAAAATGCATTGCCGGCAGCACCCACAGTGAGTGATGTTGAGTATTGTGAGAATGATACAGCAAGTGCCTTAACAGCATCAGGCACAAATTTATTATGGTATACAGTTGCGAGTGGTGGAACGGGTAGTTCAACAGCACCAACCCCTAGTACAGCATCAGTTGGGGGTACTTCTTATTATGTAAGTCAGACCAATGCCAATGGCTGTGAAGGCCTACGTTCAGAAATTAGAATAACCATAAATGCTTTGCCGACAGTCGTGGCAAACGCATCAGCAACATCTATATATGCAGGTGAAAGTGTTATTTTAACTGGATCGGGAGCATCAAGTTATACTTGGGACAATGGAGCAATTGATGGAGGTTCAGTATCGCCATTGGTAACCACAACTTACACGGTTACGGGGTCAGATAGCAATTCTTGTGATAATAGCGATAGCGTAACTATAAATGTTTCGGCTACATCCGATTTAAGTTTAACAAAAATTGTTAATGATGCTATCCCAAATGTTGGATCAAATGTGACTTTTACATTAGCAGTGACAAATGATGGGCCAATAGATTCCCCAGCAGGGATAATTGTAAAGGATTTATTACCATCAGGATATATTTTTGTAAGTGATGATTCTAGTGTATCTAATGGAGTTTACCAAGTATCATCAGGAAATTGGACCCTACCTGCTTTAATGAGTGGTTCATCAGTTTCTTTAGATATCGTAGCAATAGTAAACGAGCCAAGTTCTGACATTAATCAGTATATAAATGTTGCAGAAATTACAAATGCTATTAACTACGACCCAGACAGTACCCCTAGTAATGATGATGGTGATCAAAGTGAAGATGATGAATCTAGCGTTACAGTAAATCCTCAGGTTATAGATTTAGAGCTCGTAACCACTATTTCAGAAGAAACCGCCAATCCAGGTGAGCGGATCACGATTTTTGTTGAGGTTTTTAATAATGGAAGTTTCGACGCCACCAATATTGGAATTGAAAATTATATACCAATTGGTTTTGCTATTAATTCAATAGATAATGGGGGTGTACAGTCAGGGAATATTATCATATGGAACGGTCTTACAATAAGTGCAGGATCTTCAATAGTATTATCGTTTGACGCTCTTGTAAATCTACCAACGAATACTTCAAATGAATATTTCAATAGCGCACAAGTTGTTCAGGTCGCACAATATGATTTAGATTCGTCACCAAATAATGATGATGGGGATCAAAGTGAAGATGATGAAGATAATGTGTCTCTAGATTTAATTCCAGCAGACTTAAGCTTGTCTAAAGCTTTAGTTGGTGGTTCAGTAGCTAGTCCTAATACGGGTGATACTTTAACTTTTGAAATTATTTTAGAAAATAACGGACCAGGTTTAGCAACAAATGTTAGCATTGTTGATGTTGTACCAGTGGGTTACACTTTAAATAATGTTAATAATGGTGGAGTAATTACTGGTAATTCTATTGAATGGCAGATAGCTACAGTGCCAGTTGGAAGTCAAACATTTAGTTATGAAGTTACCGTAAATGCGCCATCTAACGTGTTAGATGAATATAAGAACACGGTGCAGATTACTTCTACAGATCAATTCGATCCTGATTCTTCACCAAATAATGATGACGGTGATCAGAGTGAAGATGATGAAACCTTTTTTACTATTGCTTCACCTACTGTAGATCTTGAAGTGAATAAAACAATTGATAAAGATCAGACTTATTCGGGTGATGTCGTGGTATTTACGATTACGGTGTTAAATAATAGCGCCTATGATGCAACGAATATTGGTATTGAAGATATGCTTCCTGATGGATATACCCCTATTAATCATACGGAAAGCTTAGGTACCTATGATGAAAACATGGGTATGTGGGATATTCCTTTGTTGCAAATAGGAGAAACTGCTGTTCTGCAAGTGACCGTAGGAGTTACCGAAATTGATGACTATACTAACGTAGCAGAATTGGTTTATGTAGACCAATTGGATTTAAATGTTGGTAATGACAGAGATGAAGTTACCCCCACAGTTACTCAAGAAGAATGTTTGACTGTTTTTAATGAATTTTCTCCAAATAATGATGGCGCAAATGATATCTTTTTTATTGAATGCATTGAGAACTATCCCAATAATACACTACAAATATTTAACCGATGGGGAGCTAAGGTTTTCGAGGCAAAAAATTATGATAATACTTGGACTGGAACTTCTAAAAAAGGACTTAGACTTGGTGCAGAAGAAAAATTGCCTTCAGGGACTTATTATTATTTGTTGAACCTTGGTGATGGTACTGAAAAAACGAGAACTGGATGGTTATACATTATCAGATAATTGCTGTAAAAATTTAGAAAAATATGATTAGAAATAAGATATTAACCGTTGCACTATTGTTGTTTGTGTATTGTGTTCAAGGTCAGCAAGACCCGCAATTTACGCTTTACAACTATAATACAATGACTGTTAATCCCGGTTACGCGGGTTCAAGAGGACATATGGCTGTATTAAGTTTGTATAGAGATCAATGGGTAGGTATTGATGGTGCACCACGAACAATATCATTAGGTATAGATTCACCTATAGGTCTATTTGATGGAATTGGACTTTCAGTAATCCAAGATGATATTGGTCCTTCCCAAGAAACATTTATTGATGGAAATTATGCGCATCAATTAATTTTAAATAGGAGAGGAGATAGGCTTGGGCTTGGTGTGAAAGCTGGTATAAGGATGTTTAGTTTGGACTGGTCAAAAGGTTTGTATAGAGATCAAGATGCGGTGTTCAATCAAAATGTTAATAGTAAAATATTGCCTACTATAGGAGCTGGTATTTTTTACTATACTGATAGATCTTATTTAGGAGTTTCAGTCCCAAATATAATCACTAATTTACGTTATGATGAGATTGAAGAAGAAGAAGCTTCTGAAAAAGTGCATTATTATTTCATCGCTGGTTATGTTTTTGATCTGAATCGGAAATTAAAGTTTAAGCCTTCTGTTTTTGCTAAACATGTTAACGGAGCGCCTCTTACTGTTGACACATCAGCAAATTTCTTATTATACGAAAAAGTTAATTTTGGCGTTAACTATAGGTGGGATGAATCTATAAGTGCCTTGATGGGTTTTCAGATTACTCCGCAATTCAGCATGGGCTATGCCTATGATTTTACGACCAATAACTTAACGCGGTATAATTCTGGTACGCATGAAATATTCTTGAGATATCAGTTTTTATCCTTACAAACAATTTTAAAATCCCCAAGATTTTTCTAATTAACCTACTATGAAAAAATTACTTATATCCTTAACAATGCTATTTCATTTTGCTAGCTATGCGCAAGAGATTAGTAGTCCTGGCAACAGTGTTGCTCAAAATATTACTGTTCCAATAGAAGCTGTAAATATTGAAATGCTCAATTCTCTGAAAGAAGATAGCGAGAAATTAGATCTTCCAAATAATAGTAGGTTAGTACAAAAAGCAGACTACTATTTTAATAAGATGTGGTATGCTGAGGCCGCTGAAACTTATGAAAAGGTTCTGTCAGATAAGAATAATTACTCATCAATCTTGCTAAAAAAAATTGGTGATTCTTATTATTTCAATACGAATATGGAAAAGGCTTATTACTGGTATAATATTCTATATAATGAATACGAAAGTAAGATGACGGCAGATAATTACTTTAAGTATTCCCATACACTAAAAGGTAATGGTAAATATAGTAAAGCTAAAAGGTTTATGCGTTTGTATGAAAAGATGCAAAAGGAAGATACTCAAAATACATATGCTTTTAATGCTCCAAGGGAAGAGGTTGCCTTAGACAAAATCATTAATGGTGATGCTCGTTTTACGATAGATAATGTGGCTATAAACTCTGAATATTCAGATTTTTCGCCTATGTTTTATGATAATGATAAGGTGGTATTTTCTTCTTCATTAGATTCATCGGTCTTTGTTACGCGCAAGTATAAATGGAATGATCAGCCATTTTTAGATTTATATGTTTCTAAGATAAACGAGGAGTCTGCAGATTTAAAAAGTGCTATTAAATTTTCCAAAAAGATAAATTCTAAATATCACGAGGCTTCTGTTACGTTTTCTCCAGATAATGAAACTATGTACTTTACACGTAATAATTACGGTAAAAAGCTAAAGCGAGATAAAAATGGTGTTAATCACTTGAAAATCTATACGTCTGTTAAGGTTGGTGATGATTGGGCAGAACCTAAAGAACTTCCTTTTAATAGTGATAGTTATTCTACGGGGCATCCGGCCTTAAGTCCTGATGGTAAATTATTGTATTTCGTTTCTGATATGCCGGGGAGTTTAGGTGCTTCAGATATTTTTGTTGTTGATGTTTTGGAAGATGGTACTTATTCTACCCCTAGAAATTTAGGTCCTGAAATTAATACGGAGAAAAGAGAAATGTTTCCATTTGTTACAGACAAGAAAATTTATTTTTCATCAGATGGGCATGCCGGACTTGGTGGTCTAGATGTTTTTGAAGCTTCTTATGACGTTGATGGTTTTCAGGAAGTTAAGAATGTAGGGGTTCCTGTAAACAGTAATAAAGATGATTTCTCTTATATTGTCAGTGAGGAGAGTCAGAAAGGATATTTTGCTTCTAACCGTGCGGGTGGAAAAGGTGATGATGATATTTACTCCTTTCAACGTTTAGCGCTGGAAGAGGTAACCCATACAGCTATTGCTGGTGTGGTAACAGAATTGGTGACAGGTGATGTTATGCCTAAAGCTCTAGTGATGCTTTTGGACGAAAACAATATTAAGCTTAAGGAAGTAGAAACAGCTGAAGATGGTAGTTTTGTTTTTGAAGATCTTGACGGGAATAAGAAATATAGTATCAAAACAAATAGAAAAGAATTTTTTCAAGATGTTAAGGAGGTCATGACTACATTAAATGAAACAGAGATGGTTGATGTTTCATTGAAAAAGCTAAAAGAACTTATAGTAATTGATGACGGAATAAGAAAACTTAAGACAGATATGATTTATTTTGATTTTGATAAATCATTTATTAGAGAGGATGCCTCTAAAGAGTTGGATAAATTGGTAGAGGTAATGTCTGAATATCCGGAAATGGTGATTAAGATAGAATCACATACCGATAGTAGAGGTGCCAGTGATTATAACAGATATCTTTCAGATAAACGTGCTAAATCTTCAAGAGATTATATTATCTCTCAAGGTATCGATGCAGACCGTATAGAGAGTGCTATTGGATATGGTGAAGATAAACTATTGAATGATTGTGACGGAAGCGTTAGATGTACTCGGGAGAAGCATGAGTTGAACAGGCGTTCTGAATTTATAATTGTAAAAATGTAAGACTTAAAAAAAGATAATAAAAAACCCAAGCAGCAATGCTTGGGTTTTTTTGTGTATATAAAAAAGCTTTTTTAAACGTTTGCTTTTAGTAATTCTCTGTTCATACGTGCTATGTTTTCTAAAGAAATTCCTTTAGGACATTCAATTTCACATGCTCCAGTATTTGTACAGTTTCCAAAACCTTCTAAGTCCATCTGTGCTACCATGTTTTTAACACGATCTGCAGCCTCTACTTGTCCTTGCGGTAATAACGCGTATTGAGATACTTTTGCGCCAACAAAAAGCATTGCAGAAGCATTTTTACAGCTTGCTACACATGCGCCACAACCAATACAGGTAGCTGCATCCATTGCTTCATCTGCTGCGTGCTTAGAAATAAGCGTTGCATTGGCATCTTGCGTATTACCAGAAGTATTTACAGAAATGTATCCACCAGCATGTTGTATACGGTCAAAAGCGCTTCTGTCTACTACTAAATCTTTTATTACAGGAAATGCTTTAGCTCTAAATGGCTCAATGGTTATAGTATCACCATCTTTGAACATACGCATATGTAATTGACAAGTGGTTACACCTCTATCTGGTCCGTGGGCCTCACCGTTAATGTACATGGAGCACATTCCGCAAATGCCTTCTCTACAGTCATGATCAAATGCAACAGGTTCTTCGCCAGTATTAACTAACTGCTCGTTAAGAACATCCATCATTTCTAAAAAAGACATGTGTTCAGATATTTCTGTCACTTTGTAATCGACCATCTTCCCCTTGTCGTTCGCATCTATTTGACGCCAAATTTTAAGTGTTAAGTTCATACTATCTTTTTTATTTATAACTTCTTTCTTTAACTTCTATATTCTCGTAAACCAATTCTTCTTTATGCAGTACCGCATCTTTTGGTTCTCCTTTGTATTCCCAAGCAGAAACAAATTGGAATTCTTTCATTCTCTTAGCTTCACCTTCTTCTGTTTGGTGCTCTTCTCTAAAGTGTCCACCAGCTGATTCTTCTCTAACTAGGGCATCTTTAGCGAATAACTCTCCTAACTCCAAGAAATCAGCAACTCTACCTGCTTTTGCTAATTGCTCATTATATTCTGTAGCAGTTCCAGGAACATTTACATTTAACCAGAAATCTTTTCTGAGTGCAGAAATTTCTTCTATAGCTTCTTTTAAGCCCGCAGCGTTACGAGACATACCACATTTATCCCACATAATTTTACCTAACTTCTTGTGGTAATAATCAACGGAGTGCTCTCCTTTATTGTTAAGGAAAAACTCAATTCGTTCAGTTACTTCTTTCTCTGCAGCATCAAATTCTGGGGTGTTTGTTGGTATTTTTCCAGTTCTAATATCATGAGAAAGATAATCTCCAATGGTGTATGGTAATACAAAATAGCCATCAGCCAAACCTTGCATCAAAGCAGATGCTCCTAATCTATTGGCACCGTGATCAGAGAAGTTAGCTTCTCCAATTGCATAACATCCAGGTATAGTAGTCATCAAATTATAATCTACCCAAACACCACCCATGGTGTAGTGAACAGCAGGATAAATCATCATTGGTGTTTTATAAGGGTCTTGATCTACGATCTTCTCGTACATTTGGAAAAGGTTACCGTACTTAGCTTTTACGATAGCAGCACCCAATTCATATATTTTATCAGCAGAAGCATTAGTAATATTGTGAATTTTTGCTTGCTCTATTCCGTAACGTTGTATCGCAGAAGCAAAATCTAAATAAACAGCTTCACCAGTCGCGTTTACTCCGTAACCAGCGTCACAACGTTCTTTAGCCGCTCTAGAAGCAACATCACGTGGTACCAAGTTACCAAATGCAGGGTAACGACGCTCTAGGTAATAATCTCTTTGTTCTTCTGTCAAGTCTGTTGGCTTTTTCTTCCCTTCACGGATTGCCATCACATCGTCCATATTCTTAGGAACCCAAATACGACCATCGTTACGTAAAGATTCAGACATCAACGTTAGTTTAGACTGATAATCTCCAGAGCGAGGAATACAAGTTGGGTGAATTTGTGTATAACAAGGATTGGCAAAAAATGCGCCTTTTTTATGTATTTTCCAAGACGCAGTAACGTTAGATCCCATTGCATTTGTAGATAAGAAATATACATTTCCGTATCCTCCAGAAGCAATAACTACAGCGTGGGCCGAGTGACGTTCTATTTTTCCTGTAACTAGGTCACGAGCAATAATTCCTCTCGCTTTCCCATCTACTTTAACCACATCTAGCATTTCATGACGGTTGAACGGGGTAATTTTACCACGAGCAATTTGTCTGTTCATTGCAGAATAGGCACCTAATAATAATTGTTGTCCCGTTTGTCCTTTGGCATAAAAAGTACGTGAAACCAATACACCACCAAATGAACGGTTGTCTAATAATCCACCATAATCACGTGCAAATGGTACCCCTTGTGCAACACATTGGTCAATAATATTAGCAGATACTTCTGCTAATCTATAAACGTTAGCTTCACGAGAACGGTAATCTCCACCCTTTACGGTATCGTAAAATAAACGGTAAGTAGAATCACCATCACCTTGGTAATTTTTAGCAGCGTTTATACCACCTTGTGCAGCAATTGAGTGTGCTCTACGTGGAGAATCTTGATAACAAAATGTTTTAACGTTGTAGCCTAGCTCTGCTAAAGTAGCAGCAGCAGAACCACCAGCTAATCCTGTTCCAACAACAATAACATCAATATTACGTTTGTTCGCAGGGTTAACTAAATCAATATGATTTTTATAATCGGTCCATTTATCCTTTAATGAGCCTTTTGGTACTTTTGAGTCTAATACAGACATAAGTAATAGTATTAATGATTAAAATGATGAAAAAGGGCGATTGCTATGAATCCTAATGGAATTGCAATAGCATACACTTTACCAAAAATTTGTAATTTCTCTTTTCTCATAGACGAAACACCCGAAGATTGGAATGCAGAACTGAAACCGTGCGTAAGGTGTAACGATAAAAATACAAATGCAATTACATAAGCACCAACCCTAAGAGGGTTAACAAACTTATGCGTTAATTCTTCATAATAACGAAAGCCTTCACTATCTGCTAATAATCCAGACATATCGCCTTGAATGTATTTAGTACTAATTTCTGGAAGCCAGAAATCAATAAAGTGAAGCACTAAAAAGGCTAAAATAGCCAATCCGCTATAAATCATGTTTCTACTCATCCAGCTAGAATTAGCTGCTCCATTGTTTTTAGCGTACTTTGCTACTCTAGCATTTCTGTTTTTAATTTCTAAAATGAAACCCATAATGAAATGGTACATCACCCCAAAAATTAATACGGGTTGCAACACATATTGTACCGCCCAGAACGTTCCCATAAAATGAGATGCCTCATTAAATGCATCTGGACTAAAAACCGATAAAATATTAATTGCAAAATGCTGAAGTAGAAAAAACATTAAAAAGAAAGCAGAAAGTGCCATCGCATACTTTCTACCAATCGAAGATTTGAAAAATCCGCTCATTAGTTGTTAGTTTTTTTTACAAATTTACAGTACAAACAAGTTATTAACAAACTTTAATAATAAATCCTACTCTTATTTAGAATCAAAATAAGTAATTGGTTGACCAGTATGGCTATTTAAAACTAAAAGCTACTAAAACGTTTGAAATTTACACTTGCCAACACTTAATATCTTGAAAATACCCTTTAAAAAAATAAACCACCCAGTCTGTTCTTAACTTCTTAAAACAATTACAATAGGTAGAAAAGAGTATTTAGACTATGTATTTTGATTTTAAGCTATACTTTTCTAAAAAATATGGGGTTGAGGCATTTCAGAAACAAACTACTTGGTCTTTTCTTTTGCAATGTATCAATTTCGATACCAACGTAAATACACGTCACATTTTCTTTAAATGGAATATTTGGAACGTGCAGTTCATCGGATTTCCATGCTTGCGTTGGCATTACACTGGTACCCGCATGGCTACTTTTTTTAATTACTCCAAATCTTTCAACTGAATGGACAGTGCCTTGGTGGAAAGCTGTACCTCAATAAAAGATAAAATTAAAGAAATCATCAAAGCTAAAAGGCTGATGCCAAAAACTAAATTTGCCCAAAAATCAAGTTGTACATAAATTAAAGACATCGTAATAACTGCCAGTAAAAAGCTTAAAATAGCAGATGCCTGCATGTTTTTGATGATTGTTAAACGCTTGCTCAATTTCTTAACTTGCAAACTTACCGATGACGATCCGGTTTCTTGATATTTTTGATGCAACTGTCTAATGAGAGCAGCAATGGCTAAATATCGAGCATTGTATGCCAACATAGTCAATGAAATTGCAGGGAAAAGTAATGCTGGTATGCCTAAAGTTAAATCCATAATTGTCTAATTAGTCGGTTGCGATACCAAAGTATGTCCAAGTAACATTTTCGTCAAATGGATTGTTTTGGGCATGTAGTTCACCGGGTTCAATGGTAATGCAATCTCCTTTTTCTACAATAAAAATTTTGGAGTTCACGATAAATTCTGCTTTGCCACTTTGAATGTAAAAAACTTCAAACATAGTGTCGTGTTGGTGTAATTCTACAGATTGTCCGGGAGTAAACACAGCACTACCGTACATCATAAGCTGAGGTATTTCTCCTTTGCTTATGAAAACTTTCTTTTTAATTTCAGCATCATGAGAAACTCCAAGCTCTGGTAGTGCGGTTGTTTTTGTTAATTTCATTTTTAGTGTATTCGAATACTATTCAATTTCAAAAGCGATGGTTTCTTTGATACCCTTTCCTATTAATTTAATGGTGTAGTTTCCTTTGGGTAAGTATGTTTTACCGTCATTGGCTTCTATTAGTTCTGTTTTAACTTTCTTCAGGTACGCAGATTTTCCGGATTTTGAGAATGCCAAGTCGTATGATAAAAGATTAAACCCTTTAATGTTTTCTAAGGTTGTGCTGCTTATTTCAATTCCATTATTAGTAAGAATTGTAGCTTCTATAACTCCTTCATTTTTAGTGTAGAAATATAGATCTAAACCTGGAGTTTGTGGTGTGCCCCAAGTGCTCCAAGAAGAGCCCCATCTTGGAGAGTGCTTTATGATTTCGGGTGTAAAAACATGAATATCTTTGTCTAGTATCTCGGGAGTCATTTTTTGTAAATTGCTAATATCAGCCTTATAAATGCTTCGGCCGTGGGTACCAACAATTAAATGCTTTGCTTCGGGTTGGATAACAATATCATGTACGGCAACATTGGGCATATCATTTTGGAAAACTTCCCAAGATGCACCACGATTAAAGCTTACATACAATCCATTGTCTGTTCCCGTGAATAATAGATTTTCATTTTCAGGATCTTCCGTAAGTATATTTACAGGGGAAGAGGGGATATTGTTGGCAATATCTTGCCATGTTTTTCCAAAATCATCGCTGGTATAAATGTAAGATTCAAAATCATCATTTCTGTAGCCATTTAAGGTAGCGTAAATGCGTTCTTTTTTATGCTTAGAAGCCACCACTCTTGTTACCCAAAGGTTTTTGGGTAAAGAATTAGCAATATTATCCCAACTGCCTCCGCCGTTTTGTGTCATAAATATTATACCATCATCGCTACCAGTATATAACAATCCAAATTTAAAAGGAGATTCTGATATACTGGTTATGGTTCCATAAGCAACATTGCCTTCTTTGCCTCCGTTGGTTAAATCTTCAGAAATAGTTTCCCAGTCTGTTCCTTGGTTTAGGGAACGGTGTAATTTATTGCCTCCTAAATATAGAATGTCTTGATTGTGCGGGGATAATAAAATAGGCGTTTGCCAATTAAAACGGTATGGTGTTTCTCCTAACTCATGTTTAGGTTGTATATAATCTCTTTTTTTATTTTCTAAATCTAGTCGAAAGTAGTTTCCGAACTGAAAGCCGGTATAGACAATATTGCTGTTCCGATTATCTATCTGTACTTGCATGCCATCGCCACCTAAAATAGATTTCCAAGGGTAGTCTCCGCTTTGGTGCCATGAAACATCTTCTTTTGCGGTATGTACTCCTTTCCAAACACCGTTATCTTGGAGTCCGCCATATATATTATAGGGCTTTTCATTGTCTACGTTAACCGCGTAAAATTGGCCTACTGCGGGAGTGTTACTTTTAATCCAATTGGCACCATCATCGTAAGAGATGTTTATTCCGCCGTCATTTCCATTAATTAAATGTCCAGACATCTTAGGGTTTATCCACAACGCATGGTGGTCTGCATGAACATTCTCACCGTTAATAGAAGTATAGGATTTACCTCCATCATCAGATTTAATAATAGGTACACCAGCTAAATAAATTTTATCTACGTTGCTAGGATCTACATTTATTTGAGCAAAATAGTACCCGTAACTGTAAAACAAATCGTCAATATAATTTTCATTTTGCTTGTTCCAGGTGGTTCCTCCATCTGTACTTTTGTATACTTCAGCTCCTATTACAGGCGTGTCAAAAAGCATAGCATTGGCATCTTCTAAATACTTTGCTAAATCTATAGGTTTTACGCTTCCGCTGCGTACCAGTTGCTTTACATTAGCTGCGCGGTATTTTTCTTGGAATCCGTTAGTTTTCAAAAACTCATTTAATTTTTTGTCTTCTATTTTCAAAAGATCATCTGCCGTCATCGACTTAAAATCATCTTTTGTTAAGCCTTTAGATGTAGCGGTAGATGTTGTTTTTTTTCGCCTAAATTGGTTGTCATGAACCGCATATACGGTATGCTCGTCGAAAACAGCTAATCCTATTCTGCCAACACCTTCGCCTGTCGGAAATCCGCTTTCGGGGGTAGAAATCTTTGTCCAAGTGGTTCCTGCATCTGTGCTTTTATAAATTCCTGAGCCATTACCATTGCCTATAAAATCCCATGCTTTTCTGCCTTTTTCCCATGCCGCAGCATACATCGTATTAAAATTGTCAGGAGCAAAAGCTACATCTATAATACCAGTGCTACTATTTATATATAGGGTTTTTTTCCATGAGGTACCGCCATCAGTAGTTTTGTAAATTCCGCGTTCTTCATTGTCGGAATATAAGTGGCCCGTAGCGCCTACAATAATAGTATTGGAATTGTTCGGGTCTATCAAGATTCTACCAATATGCTGTGCGTCTAATAAGCCAACATTTTTCCAAGTTTCACCATGGTCTGAGGATTTTAGAATACCTATTCCTGCATAGGAAGATCTAGAAGCGTTATTTTCCCCTGTTCCTACCCAGATAATTCCGTTTTTCCAATCTACGGCAATATCACCAACATTCTGAGTTTGTGCGTTGTCTAGAATGGGAGTAAAAGTGGTGCCATTGTTCTTAGTATACCAAACACCTCCAGAGGCATAGCCGACATAAAATTCTGTTGGATTTTGAGGATTTACATCAACATCAACTACGCGCCCACTCATTACAGTAGGTCCTACATTAGTAAAAGGAATGTTCTTAACAATAGAGCTATTTGCTAATTGTTCTTTTTGATGTAATGCATTTAATACAGCTTCTGAGCTTGAGGGGGCATTTTGAGCAAAGATAAATGTAGCGGAAAGTAGTAGGGGTAAGCCTATAAGTTTGTTCATGATGTGTTGGTTGTAATTAGTCATCGGAAAGTTAAGAAATCTAGCGGAAAGATTCTTGGGTCTTTCTGGTAAATGAGGAAATATTACCTTTTCATTAATAAGGCTTGTGTGTATTAATTCTTATTTTTGAGGTGATTAATGTGATATGCGTTAAGCGCTATAATCTTCAGAATTAAGCTAGCAAAGCGTTTATTGCTTATTTTAATAAAAAACACTGGTTACAAAATGAAATACGATTTAATACAAAATACCCTTTTTATAAAAAACAGAAAGAAATTTATGGAGGCTATGCTTCCAAAAAGTATTGCTGTTTTTAATTCTAATGATGTGTATCCTATAAGTGCGGATAGTACCATGCCTTTTGAACAACACCGTGATATCTTTTATCTTTCAGGAGCGGATCAAGAAGAAACTATTTTACTTTTATTTCCAGACGCCATAAATAAAAAGCATCGTGAGGTTTTATTTGTTAGAGAAACCAATGAGCATATTGCTGTATGGGAGGGAGAAAAGCTAACGAAGGAAAAGGCTACACTTGTGTCTGGAATAGAAACGGTATATTGGTTAACCGACTTTGATAAGATTTTCTTTGATCTAATGACGGAAGCAAATACGGTTTACTTTAATACAAATGAGCATTACAGGCAAGCGGTAAAAACACAAACAAGAGAAGATCGTTTTATTCAAAAATGTAAATTGCAATTCCCAGCACATCAATATGCAAAAAGCAATCCTATTTTACAGGAAATTAGAGGTGTAAAAGAACCAGAGGAGTTAGCCTTAATGCAAACGGCGTGTAATATCACAGAAAAAGGCTTTAGAAGATTGCTTGGTTTTGTTCAGCCAGATGTTTGGGAATATGAAATTGAAGCAGAACTATTGCATGAGTTTATTCGTAATAGGTCAAAAGGTTTTGCGTATACCCCAATTATAGCCTCGGGAAATAATGCTAACGTACTTCATTATATAGAGAACAATCAGCAATGTAAATCGGGAGATTTAATTCTGATGGATGTTGCGGCAGAATATGCCAACTATTCTAGTGATTTATCTAGAACAATTCCTGTTAGCGGAAAATTTACGCCAAGACAAAGAGAAGTGTATGACGCGGTCCTTCGTGTTAAAAATGAAGCAACCAAAATGTTGGTTCCGGGAACTATCTGGGCCGAGTATCATAAAGAAGTGGGTAAAATAATGACTTCGGAATTAATAGGGCTCAATTTGTTAGATAAGGCAGATGTTCAAAATGAAAATCCAGAATGGCCAGCCTATAAAAAATATTTCATGCACGGTACTAGTCACCATATAGGATTAAATACCCATGATTATGGAGCGCTTAAAACCCCAATGAAAGCAAATATGGTTTTTACCGTAGAGCCGGGAATTTACATCCCAAATGAAAATATGGGAATTCGTTTAGAAGATGATGTGGTGATTCAAGAAAAGGGAGTTCCTTTTAATTTGATGCAAAACATTCCTATCGAGGCAGATGAGATTGAAGAATTAATGAATAAAAATTAAGTAATAGCCAATGATTATAGATGTTCATACGCATATAAATAACTATCACGAAGATCGGGTAGTCTCTCTTGAAGAGTGTTTAGATAAGCTCACGCAAACCATGATTGATAATCATGTAGATTATTCTTTGGTGCTCACTTCGTATAAGGTAAATGAACATCGGCCAAGTACCAAGCAAGTAGTAGAGGCTATAAAAGGAAGAGATAATCTTGGTGTGGTTGCGGGTATCAGTTATCTGAATTACAACTATAGAGATTTAAGAGAAATAGGAGATTATTTAGAACAGGGCCTTATAAAAGCATTGAAATTTTATCCGGGGTATGAACCTTTTTATCCAAATGATATTCGGTTAAAAGTGGTGTACGAAATGGCATTGGAATATGACGTTCCGGTCATGTTTCATTCAGGAGATACTTATGCGCCAACGGGTAGAATTAAATACTCCCACCCCATTCATATAGATGACTTGGCTGTTGATTATCCAGATTTAAAGATTGTTATTTGCCATGTAGGAAATCCGTGGATAAAAGATTGTATGGAGGTGGTCTACAAGAATAAGAATGTCTACGCAGATATTTCTGGTCTTGTGTTAGGTGATTTTTCTACGAAGTTCGAAAAATACATGAAAAAAGGTATTGAAGAAATGATTACGTATGCGGGAAATCCAAAATACTTGTTATATGGTACAGATTGGCCCATCTCTAATATGAAATCGTATTTAAAGTTCATGAAGCATTTGAATATTCCAGAGGATAAGAAAGAATTAATTCTTTGGCAAAATGCGGCAGAACTGTATAAAATTGATGTTTCGAAATTGAAAAAATAAAAAACGACCCGGATAGGGTCGTTTTTTTATAAGTGTATGTGAATTAAAGTCCTGGGGATAATACCGTATTGATAATATGGATGATGCCATTAGATTGTTTTGCATCGGTAGTAGTTACTGTAGCCATATGACCTGTTTCATCTATAAGTTTCAGATTTTTTCCGTCAAACATGGCTTTTAAAATTTTCCCGTTGATGGTTTTAAATTCTGTTTTTCCTTTTCCTTTTTTTACCGCTTTTATTAAGTCTTCAGAAGTAAATTTTCCAGCCAAAACATGGTAGGTTAATATGGCTTGCAATTTCTCTTTGTTTTCAATTTCGAGCAATCCATTTACGGTGCCTTGAGCTAATTTTTCAAAAGCAGTATCTGTTGGAGCAAAAACAGTAAATGGTCCTTCTCCTTGTAACTTTTCTGTAAGATCTGCGGCTTTTATAGCGGCAGTTAAAGTAGTAAGGTCTTTTGTGTTTTGTGTATTGAAAACAATATCTTTAGACGGGTGGGTCTCTGTACTTTTATTAATTTTTGTGTTCTCATCCATTTTTATATCTTTTGAGGTTGGCATATCTTGCGCAAAAGAGAAACTTGTGGCTAGAATAAAGACCGACGAAAATGCAGATTTAAAAAAGGAATTAGTTTTCATGAACAACTACTTTGTTTGATTATGTCTTATCTACGGAGTTTTTCTCTTTAAGGTTTGTATTTAAATTACCTTTGTGAAGAGTTTAACAATGTGCGAAGTACCTCTTTAAATTATGTTTTTTTAATTTGAAGTCCTACTAAAAAGTTGTTTTTTTTGAGCGTTCAGCATTTAATGTACTATATCTATAAAATATGAAAGAAATAATTACGACTATATTTTTTTTGATTGCTGTAATAGATCCTTTGGGATCAGTGCCAGTGTATCTAGAGGCAACTAAAAATTTTGATACAAGGCATAAAAGAAAAATAGCGGTCAGAGCCTCATTAGTAGCTTTTGTTATATTACTTTTCTTTATTGGTATCGGTCAGTTTATTTTAGAAGGGATGGAGGTCTCTTTAGATGCCTTTCAAATTTCTGGGGGTGTCATTCTATTTTTGTTTGCTCTCACCATGATTTTTGGCGATGGGAAGCCGGAGAATGAAAAAAGTAAAATTAAAGATTATAAACATGTGTCTATTTTTCCTATAGCCATACCTTCTATTGCTTCTCCTGGTGCAATTATGGCCGTGGTGTTAATGACGAATAATAATCTATACTCCATAGAGCAACAGGCGGTAACTACCGTTTTAGTACTTATTGTGGTCATCTTAACGTGCCTTTTATTATTGGCGGCAAATGTGGTGCAAGAAAAAGTTGGCGAGTACGGAATAACTGTAATTAGTAAAGTGATGGGGTTGATCTTAGCATCGTATGCTATCCAAAGTATTTTAACAGGTTTAAGAGAATTCTTTACGATACTGCATTAATCTGTTAGCTAATGAAAAATCTAAAATTCCCTACAGCGCAAACTATCTTGATTGTTATTGCGCTATTGGTGGCTGTTTTAACTTGGTTTATTCCTGCGGGAAAATATGATTCTTTAAAATACAATGATGCGGATGCCACATTTGAAATAAGCAGTGCTTTAGAAACACATACGCAACCTGCAACGCAAGAGAGTCTAAATCAATTAAATATTCAGATTCCTTTAGTGAAATTTACTAGTGGTGCTATTTACAAGCCTATCAATATTCCCGATACGTATAAAGAGTTGGCCTCAAAGCCCCAGGGTTTTTCAGAATTTGTGCAGGCGCCAATAAAAGGGATTATTGAAGCATCGGATATTATATTCCTTGTTTTGATTATCGGTGGCTTAATTGGGATTATGGATCATACCGGTGCTTTTGATGCGGGTATTGCTAGTTTGGCAAAAACGCTGAATGGTAGGGAGTATATATTAATTATCGTTGTCACTACTTTAGTAGCCATTGGCGGTACAACTTTTGGCCTATCTGAAGAGACTATGGCTTTTTATCCTATATTAATTCCTGTTTTTTTGGCAGCAAAATACGATGCCTTAGTGGGGTTAGCGTGCATTTTTGTTGGTTCTGCTGTTGGTTGTTTATTTAGTATTACCAATCCTTTTGCGACCATTATTGCTTCTGATGCTGCCGGTATTAGTTGGACCACCGGGATGACGGGACGTTCCATAATGCTATTACTCTGTTTAATCGTCTGTATTGTTTACATCCTGCAATATGCTAAGAAGGTTAAAAAAGACCCTACAAAGTCTTTGATTTATGATCAGAAGCAAGAGATGAATGAGGCTTTTGGCTTAAAGTCAGAGAATCAAATAGAATTAACAGGAAGATTAAAATTAATTCTTCTTGTGTTTTCATTATCGTTTGTGGTTATGATTGTTGGCGTGTCTTTCTTAGATTGGTGGTTTGTAGAAATGACCAGTACATTTTTAGTAGCGGCTGTCGTAATTGGGTTTATTGGAAAAATTAAAGAACATAAATTTGTTGCTGCATTTGCTAAAGGTGCGGGAGAATTGCTAAGTGTTGCTTTTATTATCGGAATTGCACGTGGTGTAACTATTCTTATGAATGACGGATTAATTAGTGATACCGTGCTGTATTATGCAAGCACAGCTACAGAAGGTATGAACAAGGGAATATTTGCTAACTTATTAATGTTTATCTATTCTGGTTTGGCATTTTTTATCCCTTCACAGTCAGGAATGGCTGTACTAACCATGCCTATCATGTCTCCTTTAGCAGATACCGTTGGTGTGGGTCGTGAAGTTGTCGTAAATGCCTATTTGTACGGCATAGGTTTATTTTATTTTATAAATCCGACAAGTATGATTTTGGCGGCACTTTCTGTGGTTAAAATTGGTTATGATAAATGGCTTAAATTTGTTTGGCCTTTACTATTAATTTTGACACTACTGGCAATGGTATCTTTAACCATTTCGGTATATCTGTAATGTTAGATTGCAAATGGTTTTCCGCTTCTGATGCTGTATCTTTGCGGTAGTATCTAATTCAAAATAATAAAATTATGCTTGGTTTAAAATTGGCAACAGATCCTCGTTGGGCTAAATTAGTTGAAACCAATATTGAAGAAATATTGACAGACCATGCGTGGTGTGAGCAAAAAGCAGCCACCAATGCTATTACCATAATTTCTTTAAATTCTGAGCACGAAGAATTAGTAACCGAGCTGCTAAAGTTGGCGCAAGAAGAATTAGAGCACTTTCAAATGGTCCATGATATCATTAAACAAAGGGGTTATACACTAGGAAGAGAGCGTAAGGATAGTTACGTGAATGAACTATTCAAGATTCAAATGAAAGGCGGTAGTCGTCAACAAGCTTTGGTAAATAGATTGTTGTTTTCTGCGATGATAGAAGCACGCAGCTGTGAGCGTTTTAAAGTGCTTTCTGAAAACATTAAAGATGAAGAGCTTTCAAAATTCTATAAAGAATTGATGATTAGTGAAGCCGGTCATTATACCACATTCCTTGGTTTTGCTCGTAAATATGGTGGGGGTATTGATGTGGATGCACTCTGGAAAGACTTATTAGCTGCAGAGGGCGAAATCATCAAAAATTATGGCAAGTCTGAGACTATTCATGGATAGGTTTCTTTGTAAATCTTATATCTTGAGGTAAAGCGTTGCAAAGTGATTTATTTACAATTTTTGAACGCATCATTTTTTTGTCATTAAAATGACGAGAAATGTTTTGGATTAACTCGGTGTAGTTATCGTTAATTTCTTCATTTTCATTTTTCCATTGATAATAAAAGACTTTAATTGATCTGCAATTATCATGTTCAAAGATAGTATTAAGCATTGTTCTGTCGGATAAGCCACAAGAATGACCCATGATATATACTTGGAATTTAGAGGAGTCTATGAAATCTATTAGTTGTTTGTAATTAGAGTTTTGTAGGTATTTAAAGGATTTGAAATTTTTTAAATAGCCATTATCATCTAAGTTTTCTATAAATTTTTAGTCAGTGTCCATTTCATCCCCAAAACCAAAGTTCATTTGATTATTGCGGTCATTGAGGCGACCATGAATTTGAATCATTTTTGTTGGAAAGTAATTTTCGTCACGAATAGAACATGAACTTTTGATAATATTACAATATTGGTCAATAGAATGTGTGTAATTAAAATTTAAGAAGATATTATGACATTTGTTGTCTTCTATAAATTTTTTGACTTCTCTGTGGTTGTATGCTTCATAAAATTTATTATCAAATTCTTTTAACTCTAATTCATCTTCTTTAGGAAACTCATCTAAACAGGATTTATGAGAGTTTGATTCTGAATATCTTTTTGGTTCCTCTTTTATGAAATTAAGAAGGCTGTTTGCTTTGGATGGGTCTTTATCAAAGTAAAATTTTTTAGTAACATGTTCCATCAAATAATTTTCGAATAATGATCTAATTTGTTCAAATTCATCATTTAAAATTTTAATAGAATTAGAGTGCTCTTTGTTATTATCGTTTTCTATAGAATCAGCCTTCTTTATTTTGCTTTTTATTTTCAACTCTTGATAATATTCATTTTCTATATCTACCCAATTAATTATTGATTTTTTGTTTATTTTTTTGAAAAAATTATTTCGAAACTCAAATATTATATTGCCAGTAGAACTGTAAGATTTACAAGTATAGTTTCCGTTGTCGAACTTATAATTGTTTTTATCAGAATACTCTTGTAGGCTCGATAGAATGTTAGAGAAATTATTAATTGATTCATCAAGATAGTTGAAATTGTTTTCATTAACATAGACCAATTCTTTTATGTGATCTTCCTTATAATTGAGACGTAGGTTCTCCCAAAACTTATCTATAAAATGCTTGTACGAGGTAGGTAAACCGTGAGCTAAATCAAAACCGTTACCAATTATTATAAGTTTATTCATTTTTTTCTTTTTTACTACCTAATACATTTACAATAGCAAAGGTTATAAAAGCAGGAAGTACCCATCCCATGTTGTAGGTGCTTAGTGGTACTAACTCTTTAATACTGATTACTTCATGAGCATACCCTATGGTGCTTAAAAAATCTGGGATACTAAATACTGCAGTTACAATTACTACGCTTCTAAAGACTAGTGTAGAAGCATACTTTTCTGGTAAAATGTTTAGTAAAATTAGGATAATAGTGATTGGGTAGATAAACATCAAAGCCGGTAAAGCCACAGTAACTATATATGCGACATTAAACTGCCCCATAACAACGCCTAGAATACAACCTAAGACAGCGCTAACCGTGTAAGCTACTTGAGAGTCGTTAAATAAATGCCTGATAAAATCGGCTGTTCCTGTAACAATACCCACTGCGGTGGTAAAGCAGGCTAGACTTACTAAAATACTTAGAAACAAATTGGCCGTGCTGCCTAGTGTTTTTATACTAATGCTATTTAGTAGTGCGGTTCTAGTAATATCTGCATCAAACTGATTGTGCATTACAGCTCCAGTAAATATAAGCCCCGCATAAATAACAAATAAAGCAGTACCAGCTAACCAGCCTGCTTTTCGTATTAAAGATTTTTTTTCTTCAAATGTCTTTTCTTTGTTGCTGATATTTACCGATACGATAATTACGCCACCTACCACCACAGCGCCTATAGCATCAAATGTTTGATAACCTTCTAAAATTCCGTGCGTAAATGGGCTGTCAAAATGAGTAGTTCCAAAATTGAAATCGAAATAAAATACCGTAATACCTATAATCGCTAATAATATTAAAATAATTGCAGGGGTCAATAGTTTCCCTAGAATATTTAAAAGCTTTGATCTGTTCATGACAAATACGAATACTAATGCAAAATAAATGATGCTAGTGACGATGTAAGGGGAGTCAAAAAATGGTTGTACTGCTATTTCGTGCGTAACAGATGCCGTTCTCGGAGAAGGCAAGCTTACGGAGATGGCATATATTAAAATAGAGTACATTAAACTGAATGTGCGGGATACTTTCTTTCCAAAGTCGAATATGGTTCCTTGAATCTTAGCGTGTGCTAAAATTCCAAAAAGAGGAATTAAAACTGCAGATACGCAAAAGCCTAAAGCTACTAGCCACCACATGTTTCCTGATTGAAATCCTAATAGGGGAGGGAAGATTAAATTGCCGGCTCCAAAAAATAAAGAGAAAAGCGCAAAGGCGGTTACTAACGTTTCTTTGGTGTTTTGCATAGGTAGGAAATATATGGAGGAAAGATACTAGAAAAAATATTGTTTTCAGAATGCATTTTATCGATGATTATTGCTTTTAATCGAAAAATAATGTGATTTGTCGTTTTTACTAATAATTCATAGCGTAGCATTCAATAAATCACTAAGAACATCGTTCTAAGAAAAGAGCAATTACAATTTGTTTTTTGCTACATCATTTTATATTAATTAATTGCAATATCATAAGTTCCCAAAGCTTACGTGCGTCATAAAAAACCTTAACTATGAAGAAAGTAATTTCTAGCTGCGGCTCAAGATTCAATGCGTTTTGCTGCTCAATTTTTGGGCACCATTATACCATGTCAAGAAAAGTAACTTCTCATATAAAAGAATATAAATGTCTTCATTGTGAAAAACAGGTGACTACAGATGCTAACGGAAAATTAGCACGATTAACACCGGAAATGAAAGACATTAATGCAACTTTAGAAAATTTATATCAAAAAAGACATCGAACGTCACACCAACAAGTGGCGTAATTATGCTTGGCAAATGAATTTCAGCCCTCAATGGCTTAGAAATTTAAAAGTAATTCCTGATTGTATTCGATACACCGCTATCTGTCTTGTGCCCTAAGACCTAGCTAAAGTATGTCGTTTATTCTCGGGAATTCTTCTTTTTATTCCGCATTAAAAGAGTTCCACCCCTGTGCTGTTAAGCCAATTTTAGAACCGCTTCTGGTCACCATATTTGCTCCTAAACTCTTATCGGTCATATGACCAATAACGGTTAGGTTAGGATTACCTTTTATTTTGTCAAAATCTTTTTGATCTACCGTGAATAACAGTTCATAATCTTCACCACCACTTAAGGCAACTAATGTACTATCTATTCCAAACTCTTCACAAGACGAAATTACAGTAGGATCTAGAGGTATTTTATCTTCATACAAATCACAACCCACGGCACTTTGCTTACATAAATGCAGTATTTCAGAAGAGAGTCCGTCGCTTATGTCTATCATCGCTGTTGGTTTAACTTCTAATTGTTCTAAAAGTTCCACGATATCCTTTCGCGCCTCAGGCTTTAATTGGCGCTCTATGATGTAAGAGTACGGTTCTAAATCTGGTTGGCTGTTTGGGTTTACCTTATACACTTCTTTTTCGCGTTCTAAAACTTGAAGTCCCATATATGCGCCACCTAAATCTCCAGTAACTACTAGCAAATCATTTGGTTTGGCGCCATTACGGTAAGCAATGTCTGCTTCATTAGCTACACCTATTGCGGTAACGCTAATTAGCAATCCTGTTTTTGATGAGGTTGTGTCGCCACCTACTAAATCCACATTGTAGGTTGCTGTAGCTAATTCAATTCCGGCATAAAGTTCCTCTAGTGCTTCTAGTGGAAACCTGTTAGATACTGCTACGGAAACTGTAATTTGCGTAGGAATTGCGTTCATGGCATAGATGTCAGATAAATTTACCATGATTGCTTTATATCCCAAGTGTTTTAAGGGCATATAGCTCAAATCAAAATGAACACCTTCAATGAGTAAATCAGTGGATATGACAGTTTTTTTATCTTTTAAATCCAATATTGCAGCATCATCACCTATAGCTTTAAGTGTTGATTTTTGTTTGCTCTCAAACGATTTTGTTAAGTGTTCTATCAAACCAAATTCGCCCAATTCTTCTAATGAAGTTTTTTTCTGATTTTTATCTTCTATCATGCTGCAAAAGTACATAGTATTCCCTTAAAATAAAATGCTTTACAGATAAACTAGCAAGATATGAACGTTTGTAAAACTCGGTATAGAGAAGCATTATGGTGTCATGTATTATATATATGTTAGTTAATATGGAAAAAAGCGACATATACCTTATATTTGTAAATTATTTAGAACAAATCCAATTAATATGATTCAGGTATCGGAGACGGCAAAAAAAAGAGTCATTTCGCTTATGGAAGATGAGGGTTTTGATGCAACAAAGGACTATGTACGCGTTGGGGTAAAGAGTGGTGGTTGCAGCGGACTATCCTATGAGCTAAAATTTGATGATAAAATAGGGGAGACAGACAAAGTATTTGAAGATAATAATGTAAGAATTATTGTAGAAAAGAAAAGTTTTCTTTATTTGGCAGGAACAGTATTAGAATATTCTGGAGGACTAAACGGGAAGGGTTTTGTTTTTAACAACCCTAATGCACAACGCACCTGTGGTTGCGGCGAAAGTTTTTCATTATAAACTAAGTGTAGAATAGATAGAATAGAAAATTAAATTTCCCCTTGGGGAAGTAAAATGGGCTTATGGCATATACAGAAGAAGAGCTAAAAAAAGAATTAGAAACCAAAGAATATGAATACGGTTTTTATACAGATATAGAGTCAGATACATTCCCAATCGGATTAAATGAAGATATTGTTCGTGCTATTTCTAAAAAGAAGAACGAACCAGAATGGATGACTGATTGGCGTATTGAAGCATATCGTGTTTGGGAAAAAATGGAAGAACCAGAATGGGCAAATGTTCATTATACGAAGCCAGATTTCCAAGCTATATCGTATTATTCTGCTCCTAAAAAAAATGATCCTAACAAATCTCTTGATGATGTAGATCCTGAATTATTGGAGATGTACAAAAAACTAGGGATTTCTGTAGATGAGCAAAAGAAGCTTCAAAATGTTGCAGTAGATATTGTTGTAGATTCTGTTTCTGTAGCTACTACGTTTAAAAAGACCTTAGGAGAAAAAGGAATTATTTTCATGCCAATATCAGAAGCTATTCAAGAGCATCCAGAATTGGTGAAAAAATATATGGGTTCTATTGTTCCCACAACAGATAACTTTTATGCGGCATTAAATTCTGCTGTTTTTACAGATGGTAGTTTTTGTTACATTCCGAAGGGTGTTCGTTGCCCAATGGAATTATCCACTTATTTTAGAATTAATCAAGCAGGTACGGGTCAGTTCGAAAGAACTTTAGTCATTGCAGATGAAGGTAGTTATGTATCATACCTAGAAGGTTGTACGGCGCCATCTCGTGATGAAAACCAATTGCATGCAGCAGTTGTAGAGCTTATTGCTTTAGATGACGCTGAAATTAAATATTCTACCGTACAAAACTGGTTCCCTGGAAATAAAGAAGGCAAAGGTGGGGTGTACAACTTCGTGACTAAAAGAGCGTTGTGTGAGAAAAATGCAAAGGTTTCTTGGACGCAAGTAGAAACGGGTTCTGCCGTAACATGGAAATATCCTTCTTGTATTTTAAAAGGAGATAATTCTATAGGAGAGTTTTATTCTATAGCCGTTACCAATAACTACCAACAGGCAGATACGGGTACAAAAATGATTCACTTAGGGAAGAACACAAGAAGTACTATTATTTCTAAAGGTATTTCAGCGGGTAAATCTCAAAATAGCTATCGTGGTTTAGTTCAAATTAATAGTAGAGCAGACAATGCGCGTAACTTCTCGCAGTGTGATTCACTATTGATGGGTAATGAATGTGGTGCACATACGTTCCCATACATTGAAGCTAAAAACAAAACGGCGCAAATAGAACATGAAGCTACCACTAGTAAAATTGGTGAAGATCAGATCTTCTATTGCAATCAAAGAGGTATTCCTACAGAAAAGGCTATTGCGTTAATCGTAAATGGTTTTAGTAAAGAGGTCTTAAATAAACTACCAATGGAGTTTGCTGTTGAAGCACAGAAATTATTGGAAATTAGTTTAGAAGGTTCAGTAGGATAAAAAAATAATTAGGAAAAGATATTAAATCACAATCAGGATGTTACAAATAAAAAACCTACATGCAAGTGTAGAAGGTAAAGAAATCTTAAAAGGAATTAACTTAGAAGTTAAAGCAGGAGAAGTTCATGCAATTATGGGGCCTAACGGTTCTGGTAAGAGCACCTTATCTTCTGTAATTGCAGGGAAAGAAGAGTTTGATGTTACTGAAGGTCAAGTTATATTACAAGGAGAAGATTTAGAAGATGTTTCTCCAGAAGAAAGGTCTCATAAAGGTATTTTTCTTTCTTTTCAATATCCTGTAGAAATTCCTGGAGTATCTGTAACTAACTTCATGAAAACAGCTATTAATGAAGGGCGTAAGGCAAGAGGATTAGAAGATATGCCAGCAAAAGATATGCTGAAATTAATTCGTGAGAAATCTGAAATGCTAGAAATAGACCGTAAGTTTTTATCTCGTTCGCTAAATCAAGGTTTTTCTGGTGGAGAGAAAAAACGTAATGAAATTTTTCAAATGGCAATGTTAGAGCCAAAATTAGCCATCTTAGATGAGACTGATTCTGGTTTGGATATTGATGCATTACGTATTGTAGCAAATGGGGTGAATAAATTAAAGAGTAAAGACAACGCTGTAATTTTAATTACACACTACCAACGTTTGTTAGATTATATCGTTCCTGATTTTGTTCATGTTTTACACAATGGAAAAATTGTAAAATCTGGTGGTAAAGAATTAGCGCTAGAATTGGAAGAAAAAGGATACGATTGGATTAAAAATGAAGCTGTAGTTTAAAGAAGTAAATAGTATTACCTAGTAAATGTCCTTATCATTTATTACCCTAATACTCCATACTTAATACTTATAATAATGGATTTAAAAGATAAATTAATTTCTTCATTCATGGCCTTTGAGAACAATGTTGATGTAGATCATCCTGTTCATGAAGTGCGTATGGAAGCTATGAAGAATTTCGAGATAAAAGGCTTCCCTTCTAAAAAAGAAGAAGCTTGGAAATACACTTCTTTAAATAGTTTACAGAAAGTAGATTTCAGTATTTTTCCTAAAGAATTAAATGCGCTTGAATACAAAGAAGTAAAAAAGTACTTTATCAATGAAATTGATACCTATAAAATTGTTTTTATTGATGGTATTTTTAGCTCAAATTTATCGGAAACTACCCATGACGGTGTCGATATTTGCTTAATGAGTTCTGCTTTAAATAAGCCAATGTACAAGCAAATTATTGATGTGTATTTTAATAAAGTGGCTTCTAAAGATGAATCACTTACTACCTTAAATACAGCATTTAGTAAAGAAGGGGCGTACATATATATTCCTAAGAATAAAATGCCGAAGAAGCCCATTGAGATTGTGCATTTTGCAACCGGTACTGAAGCTTCTTTAATGTTGCAACCACGTAACTTAATTATCGTAGAAGAAAATGCTGAGGTTCAAATTATTGAGCGTCACCAGAGTTTAACTTCAAACGAAGTTTTAACCAATTGTGTTACAGAAATATTTGCAGCTAAAAGTTCTATTGTTGATTATTACAAGGTTCAAAATGATGCAGCAAATGCCTCATTGATTGATAACACCTATGTAGATCAAAAAGATAAGAGTGATGTGAAATTTCATACGTTTAGCTTTGGTGGAAAGTTGACTAGAAATAATCTTAACTTTTATCAAAATGGTGAATATTTAGATTCTACCATGAAAGGGGTTACTATTTTAGGAGATAAACAACATGTAGATCACCATACGTTGGTACATCACATAGAGCCAAACTGTGAAAGTCACCAAGATTATAAAGGTATTTATGGAGACAGTTCTACGGGAGTTTTTAACGGTAAAATCATCGTAGAAAAATTGGCTCAAAAAACCAATGCTTTTCAGCAAAATAACAATATTTTGATTAGTGATAAGGCCTCTATCAATACAAAACCGCAACTAGAGATATTTGCAGATGATGTTAAGTGTTCTCATGGCTGTACTATTGGTCAGTTAGATGAAGATGCATTATTTTACTTACAGTCTCGTGGTATTCCTAAAAAGGAGGCTAGGGCTTTATTAATGTATGCGTTCGCAAATAATGTTTTAGAAAGCGTTCGCATTCCAGAGCTTAAAACAAGAATTAATAAACTAATTGCCAACAAATTGGGAGTTAATCTTGGATTTGATTTGTAATTAGATTTAGTAGATAATACGTTATAGGCCTCGTATCTTATTTTTAAGATGCGAGGCTTTTTTCTTAAAATTAGCCAATTAACAATTTTTTATAGCGCATATAGTCTATTTATGTTGTTTTATTATCCAAATTTGGGAACTATAAAAACAACTTAAATACAAAAAACATGAAACAAAAATTATTACTACTAATTTCGTTTGCATTGGTTTCAATTTCATTAACCGCCCAAGATGATTCTGATCAAAAATTTAGTGTGGAGGCTAGTTATCCAACGTCCCTGAATGATGGATTTCTTAGTGATGGTATTTTGGATATAGGTTTAAAGTATCGTTTTCTTGATTTACAAATAGTAAAAATAGGCGTGGGTATTAATGGTAGCCTATTTACAGAAAACGATGAAGATAATGCCTTTGGAAGCCCCTCTAAAACTAAAAATTATTTTATACAACCTAAGATTTTCGGAGAGGTAAGTATTCCGGGGCTTGAAAAACTTAGGCCTAGTGTCGGACTTGGCTATTCTTTTGTAAATTCCAAGATTGAGGGTACTAGTAGTAATTTTGGTGATTTTGATTATGATGTTGACAATAAGGGCTTCAATTTTGTACTAGGTACTAGCTATGACATTACGAAATCATTTTTCGCTCAAATTCAATATGATGTTATTTTTCTTGAAGATGCTAAAGAATATAAAATAAATGAATTTAGTACCTTAAAATTAGGTGTAGGTTTTAGGTTTTAACCACAATCAATACAATAATTTAAAAAGGCTCAAGGTATATCCTCGAGCCTTTTTTTGTGGCCATATTCCTTAGAAACCAGTCAATTTTTAATGTTATCTAAGCTTTAGTCGGTATCTTTGTATTCAATTATTTGAGCTATGATAGACGTTACTAAAATTCGTAAAGATTTTCCAATTTTAAAACGGGAAGTTAATGGAAAACCCTTGGTTTATCTTGATAATGCAGCAACATCACAGACACCGCAACAGGTGATTGATGTGATTGTAGATTATTACAGCAACTATAATGCAAATATTCACCGTGGTGTTCACGCTTTATCTCAGGAAGCGACAGATAAATATGAGCAAGCAAGAATAAAGATTCAAAAGCATTTTAATGCGGCAAAATCATATGAGGTTATCTTTACTTCAGGAACCACCCATAGTATTAATATTGTAGCTAATGGTTTTTCATCGCTAATAAAAAAGGGAGACGAAATTATTGTTTCTGCTATGGAACATCATTCTAATATTGTGCCTTGGCAAATGTTGTGTGAGCGTACTGGGGCCATTTTAAGAGTGATTCCTATGAACTTGGATGGCGAACTTATTTTGAGTGCTTATCATGAGTTATTATCAGATAAAACAAAGCTAATATTCTGTAACCACGTTTCTAACGCTTTGGGAACCGTAAATCCTATAAAAGAAATTATTGATGCAGCACATAAAGTGGGTGCAGCGGTGCTTATAGATGGGGCGCAAGCGGCACCACATATTAAAGCAGATGTACAGGCATTAAATGCAGATTTTTATACGGTTTCTGCTCATAAGATTTGTGGACCAACGGGCGCAGGAGTATTGTACGGAAAAGAAGAGTGGCTGAATAAATTACCACCATACCAAGGAGGTGGGGAAATGATTGCTGAGGTAACTTTTGAAAAAACAACCTATGCAGATCTTCCGCATAAGTTTGAGGCAGGCACTCCTAATATCTGTGGAGGTATTGCAATGGGAGCAGGCTTAGATTATATGAATGCCATTGGTTTTGACGAAATAGCCGCTTATGAGCATGAGCTTTTAGAATATGCTACAGAAGAATTGTTAGCGATTGACGGATTAAAAATCTATGGTATTGCCAAAGAAAAAACAGCGGTGATCTCTTTTAATGTAGGGGAAATACACCCTTATGATATAGGCTCAATATTAGATAAATTAGGGGTTGCAGTTCGTACAGGGCATCATTGTGCACAGCCAATTATGGACTTCTATAAAATACCTGGCACTGTGAGAGCCAGCTTTAGTTTTTATAACACCAAAGAAGAGGTTGATGTTTTGGTTGCAGCCGTTAAAAAAGCGAAATCTATGTTGGAGTAGTGCGCTTGTAGCAATACTTTAATCATTTTATTAAGCAACTGAAACCAATGAATACTTATTGTATTTTTGTACAATAGTTTAAGCTACCCTTTTCAGGGTAAGGCAAATTAAATATTAAAACATGAGCATTAAAGAAATACAAGACGATATCGTAGATGAGTTTTCAATGTTTGATGATTGGATGCAACGTTATGAGTATATGATAGATTTAGGGAAATCTTTACCCTTGATTGAATCACAATACAAAACAGAGGATAATATTATCAAAGGATGTCAAAGTAAAGTTTGGGTTCACGCAGATTTAGAGGACGATAAACTAGTTTTTACGGCAGATAGTGATGCTATTATAACCAAAGGGATTATTGCTATTCTAATCCGAGCATTTAGCAACCAAAAGCCTAAAGATATTATCGACGCAGATACTGCATTTATTGACGAAATAGGGTTGAAAGAGCATTTGTCCCCTACGAGAGCCAATGGATTAGTAAGCATGATAAAACAAATAAAATTATACGCAATTGCGTATCAAACGCAAGTAGGTTAATTATAAAACCTTAAAATTTTAAAGATGAGCGAAGAAGCAACAATAGATACAGCAGAATTAGGAGAACAAATAGTCGTTGTGTTAAAAACAATCTATGATCCTGAAATACCAGTAGACATTTACGAATTGGGTTTAATATACGATGTTTTTGTAAATGAAGACAATGAAGTTAAGATTCTAATGACCTTAACCTCTCCAAACTGCCCTGTGGCAGAATCATTGCCTGCAGAGGTAGAAGAGAAGGTAAAATCTTTAGATGCTGTTAAAGATGCAGAGGTAGAAATTACTTTTGATCCACCATGGACACAAGAATTAATGAGTGAAGAAGCTAAATTAGAATTAGGAATGCTTTAGTATTACGAAGCATTTAATTCTTTTTTTTCACTTTTGATGGTATTAAATTCAGTTTTATGGATGAAATAATAAATAAGGTTTCTGAGAGTAAGCTTGTAACTTTTGATTTAGAAGATTTCTACCCAAAAGGGGAGCGCGTACTTTTAGATATTAAAGATTGGCTTTACGAAGGTTTTATTCTTCGTGAGAAAGATTTTAGGGCAGCAATAGAACAGCATGATTGGAGCCAATATCAAGATGTGTTCGTAGCACTAACCTGCTCAACAGACGCTATTATTCCTGGCTGGGCTTATATGCTTATTACCACGAGACTTCAGCCTTTTGCTAAAAAGGTGGTGGTAGGTAGTTTAGAAGATTTAGAAACTTCCCTCTATCAAACCATTATAGAGCATATAGATGTTACACCTTTTAAAGACCTTCCGGTGATTATAAAAGGATGTAGTAAAAAACCTGTTCCTGCCAATGCATACTTGCAAGCAACTGCGAAAATACAGACGGTTGCAAGGAGTATAATGTATGGTGAGGCCTGCTCTTCTGTGCCATTATTTAAAAGAAAATAGGTGTTTGAGCGCTGATTTATCGATTCTATTAGTAAATTTGCGCTTCAAAATTTTAAACACTAAACATTAAATTATGAAAAAATTAGTATTCACATTGGTTGCAAGTTTTGCAATCACAGCAGGTTTTTCGCAAACTGTTGAAGAGCTTAAAGCAGAACAAGCTCCAAAAAAAGATTCTATTGCTGCCCTTCAAGGTAAAGTAGATGCGCTTCAAGCTCAAATTGATGCCATGCCAGGTTGGAAAATTGGTGCTTTTGGTACTATCGGTGGTAGTATTTCTAGCTTTAGCAACTGGTACGCACAAGGTACGCCAGACAATAGCTCAGGAAACATTGGCTTTACAGTTAATGCATTCGCAAACCTTAAAGAAGAAAAATTCTTCTGGAGAAACTCTGCAAACGTAAATTTTGCTTGGGTAAAATTAGATGATAAGAATGACCCCACTGATAGTGATAACTTTGAAGCGACTACAGATGTGTTTCAACTTACGTCATTATATGGTCGTAACATTACAAAAACTTTAGCAGCTTCAGGGTTAGCGGAGTATAGAACTACGGTTTTAAACAACTTTAACGATCCAGGATACTTAGACTTAGGTATTGGTGCTACATGGACTCCAATTCAAGATTTAATAGTGGTAATTCACCCTTTAAACTACAATTTTGTATTTAGTAAAGGTGATGATTCTGTTTTTGAATCTTCTTTAGGTGCTAAAATAGTAGCAGATTATACTAGAAAAATTGGTGCTATAAGCTTTAAGACTAACTTATCAATGTTTCAAAGCTACAAGAGTAGTGATTTGTCTAACGTAACTTGGACAAACTCTTTTGGTTATACATTATGGAAAGGTATCGGAGTTGGTTTTGACTTTGGTTTAAGAAGCAATAAACAAGAAGCACTTAATTATGCGTTAAATCAAGATCCTGCAACAGCAACTAGCTTTGATGATGTTGACAATAAATTACAAACGTACTGGATGGCTGGTTTGAACTATTCGTTCTAAACATGTATTTCTTTAAAGCGTATTATAACAAAAAACGCCCTTCGTAAGAAGGGCGTTTTTTTGCTTTGTAAAGTAGGTCTTTGGTGATTTGGAACTATACTTATTGTTAATTCTGTGCTTCGATTGGGGAACCGTTACACGGGTAATTTAATTTAATAACTTCATTAATTTGGGGAAAAACTCCGTTATTAAATATGATGTAAAGGTAGTGAGGAGGCTAAGATTTTGAGCAAATTTTGTTGTGAAGCTATCTTATTTTGTTGTAAAACATATGAATGGTTTATTTTTTTCGACCAGCGGTAAGTTGGCGTCTTTTTTTCCTACAAGCCAAAAGGGTAGTCTTAAAATGCTAGGATACAAAAAAGCCTGTTTCGTTTAATTTCTTAAACGAAACAGGCTACATTTTTAGCTAGTCTTGGGGGACTAATTATTTTTTATAAGCTTTCGTAGGTCAAGCACATGATTTGGGAATCTCAATGCTTTTTGGTTAATTCATAAAGTGCAACTTGGGGTAAACACTACACGTTAACTACAGGTCAAAGATAGAGGCAAATACCGTAAGTGCCACTTTTATGTTGTCAACCCCTACTATTTTGTTGCGAAAATGTAAACGGTATCATTTCTTCGATTAAATACCAATTTTCATACTTTTATGAAGTAGGAAAACTACACTAATATTCGTCCAAATGCTCTGGGTAAAGAAAATTGTTATACGGAAAACGCGTCACATGAATATCTCTTACCTCGTCATAGACTCTTTTTCTAAATTCGTCTAAATTATCTTTATTCAATGCGGAGATAAATAAGGCGCGGTCTCCTACTTTACGCATCCAAGTTTTTCGCCATTCATCTAAGGTAAAATGCTCTTCTGTTCTTTCTGTAATAAGATCATCATCATCAATAGTTTCATGTGTAAATTGATCAATCTTATTGAAAACCATAATAGTTTTCTTATCTCCGCTTCCAATTTCCCCTAAAATTTTATTTACGGAAGCAATGTGCTCTTCAAACTGAGGGTGAGAAATATCTACCACATGGAGCAGTAAATCTGCCTCTCTTACTTCATCTAAGGTACTTTTAAAACTTTCTACCAATTGGGTAGGTAGCTTACGAATAAATCCAACAGTATCACTTAAAAGAAACGGAAGGTTTCCAATAACTACTTTACGAACAGTAGTGTCTAAAGTTGCGAACAATTTGTTTTCTGCAAATACATCACTTTTACTCACTACATTCATTAAGGTAGATTTACCAACATTGGTATATCCTACTAAAGCTACACGGACAAGCGCGCCACGGTTACCTCGTTGGGTTTCCATTTGACGGTCTATCTTTAGGAGCTTCTTCTTTAATAAAGTGATGCGGTCACGTACAATACGTCTGTCTGTTTCAATCTCTGTCTCACCAGGTCCACGCATACCAATACCCCCTTTTTGTCGCTCTAAGTGGGTCCATAAACCAGTTAAGCGAGGTAGTAAGTATTCATATTGCGCCAACTCTACTTGAGTTCTAGCATAACTAGTCTGCGCTCTTTGTGAAAAAATATCTAAAATTAGGTGTGTACGATCTAGAATTTTACACTTCAGTTGTTTTTCTATATTTCGTTGTTGTGCAGGAGACAATTCGTCATCAAAAATAACGCAACCAATTTGGTGTTCTTCTACATAAGCTTCCACATCATTCATCTTACCGCTTCCTATATACGTCTTAGGATTAGGCAAGTCTACTTTTTGAACAAATCTTTTATAAACTTCGCCACCGGCAGTATAGGTCAAGAATTCTAGTTCGTCTAGATATTCTTTAACCTTAAGTTCATTTTGATCCTTATTGATAACACCAATAAGTACCGTTCTTTCATAATCTATTTCTTTTTGTTCTAACATATGTCAAATTAAAGTACAAATTTACGGAATACTAGTGTAGCTATTTTGTATTTTTGAAAAAGAGCCTATTAAATTATTAATTGCTATTCTCTTTTGTATGATGTCTTTAACTATACAATAACAGGATACTGCACTAGGCAGACAAAACATCATTTCTTTTTATGTTCTTCTCAAAATTCTTCAAGAAAAAAGTACAGGATAGTATGCACACGATTGCATTCTACAATTTAGAAAATCTTTTTGATACCGAAGATCATCCCGATAAATTAGATAGTGATTATACACCCAATGGTAAACTGCAATGGACACCTAAGCGCTACAAATCCAAGCTTTTTAAACTAGCCTCTACTATTTCGAAAATTGGCGTAGATGCTATTGGTAAACCTCCGGTATTAGTGGGTGTTGTAGAGGTAGAAAATAAGAAGGTTTTAAAAGACTTGTTAGCGGAGCCCGTGTTGGCGTCCTGCGAATATGATTTCATACATTATGATTCTCCGGATGAGCGTGGAATTGATAATGCATTAATATTTGATAAGCGATTTTTTAAGGTTTTACATTCAGAAGCGATACCCCTTGAAGTATTTAATTTGGATGGGCAACAAGATATGACGCGAGATATTTTATATGTTCGTGGCGTATTAAACGGAGAGGAAGTTCACCTTTTTGTTAACCATTGGCCTTCTCGTCGTGATGGTGGGGATGAAACAGAATATAAAAGAATAAAAGCTGCAGATACCATCGTAGCGTTTATGAATGTGCTTGAGGAAACTTATGCAAATCCTAATTATATTGTTATGGGCGATTTTAATGATGGCCCCCACACCGCAAGCGTTAAAAAACTTGTAGGAGAAAAGCACCTTTTTAATCCTATGGAGAAGCTTTTAACCCCTAAAAGAGGTAGTGCGAACTACAAATTTAAATGGTCTCTGTTTGACCAAATCCTGATATCTCATAGTTTTTTGAATTATGAGAAGAAGACCCATAGCTATAATTCTTCCAATATTTTTGATGATCATTTTCTAACAGAATTTAAAGGTAAATTTAAAGGAAGCCCCTTTAGAACCTATGTGGGTAGGCGATATATGGGCGGTTATAGTGATCACTTTCCGGTGTACTTACAATTAAAATTCAATAAATAAGAAGATTAAGCACAAAAAATCGATAAATGCATTTCATCGAATAAAATGCGTTACTTATCGATAGTTCAATTGGTTTGATGTATGTTTGTAGTCCAAATCTTACTAAATTAATTATTATGGACTACAGTAAACTTTTTCCAAACCGGGTTTATTCGTGTGTTTTAATGACCATCACCATGTTGAGTCTTTCAACAATTCAGGCACAGTCAACGTCTAAAATCCAACATATTCAATCTAAGTATGATGCGCGTACGTTAACCACCGTACAAGAAGAATTCTCTAAAGATTTTACAAAAAAAAGCATTACGTTAAAAGCTTTTGCCAAAGAAAGAGGGTTAGAGGTATCTAGTACTTTAAAAGATGGCAATCAAATAGAACTTGTAGACATAGGAGCAGACGGTACCCCTTTGTACTATAGCACGTTTAGTGATAATACAAGTATGGTTTCAAGAGCAAATACGTTGTATACCGGTGGTGCACTAGATTTAGGCATCAGTGGACAAGGAATGAAAGTTGGGGTATGGGATTCCGGAAAAGCATTACTTACACATCAAGAATATAATTCAAGAGCAACGCAAGGAGATCATACGGCATCTGTAAGTCCTCATGCCACTATGGTATTAGGAAGTATGATTGCCAAAGGAATTAAAACGCAAGCTAAAGGCGTGGCTTACAATGCTACAGCAATTTCTAGCGATTGGAAAGCAGATAAAGTAGAAGTTATAGACGCTGCAGCAAACGGATTATTATTATCCAACCACTCGTATGGTATCAGACCAGATTTTGTTCCAGACTGGTATTTTGGCGCTTACATACAAGTTTCCAAAGATTGGGATCGAATCATGTACAATGCACCTTATTACTTAATGGTGACAGCAGCCGGAAACTCACAAAAGTTGAAATTTAATGACGCTCCTATTTCTGGAAAATCTGCAGATGGATTTGATTTGTTATTAGGTTTTTCTACTTCTAAAAACGGAATGAATGTAGCGGCAGTAGAGTCTGAAATAGATATGGACGGAAATTTAAAAAATGCTGCTGTAGCTAGTTATAGTAGTCATGGTCCTATAGATGATGGCCGTATTAAGCCAGACATTGCGGGTTGCGGAGCAAATATTTTATCAACACAGTCTACAGGGGAGAAAAATTATGACACGTATTCTGGGACCTCTATGGCGGCACCTGGTATTACTAGTGCAATGCTTTTATTGCAAGAATATTATGATAGAATAAATGGCTCTTTTATGAAGGCAGCCACTTTAAAAGGCTTAGTGTTACACAGTGCAGATGATGTTGCGGCACCGGGTCCTGACTATAAAATGGGATGGGGCGTTATGAATGCTAAAAAAGCAGCGGAACTGATTGTAAATGATGAATACTCCTCCTTAATTATCGAAGAAAATTTAGCACAAGGAGAGACCTACAGTATTACTGTTGATGCCAGAAGTGGAGAAGAGTTTTTAGCATCTGTTTCTTGGACAGACCCAGCAGGAAATTTTGTAAATAAAGGAAGTTTAAATGATATGACTTCGGCTTTAGTGAATGACTTGGATATCAGAGTAACTAAAGATAACGTGGTTTCTTTACCATGGAAATTAGATCCAAGAAATGCTAATGCACCTGCAGTAAAAGGAGATAACCTTGTAGATCCGTTTGAACAAATACAAATTCCAAATGCATCGGGTACTTATACCATTACAATCTCTCATAAAGGGAGTTTAACCAATGAAAATCAAATGTTTTCATTAATTGTTTCAGGGGCATCTACTTCTAATTGTAAAGCAGTTATTCCTTCAGGATTAACAATGAATGCTACTTCTGAAGCTGCTATAACTATTAGTTGGGATGGTATTAAAGATTCTTTCTTTGAAGTGCAATACAAAAAAGAAAATGATGTAGAATGGAATACTACATTCTCTGAAACAAATACGGTGGCATTAGATAATTTAGCAATGGGTAGCACGTACATGGTACAACTTAGAACTAACTGTACCTCAAACATTTTTTCTGAATATTCTGATACTTTCAAATTTATTTTTGATGGCGTGCTTACAGACGATCCTTTTCAAGAAATAGATAAAGAAGATGTTGTGGTTGCTGCAGATAAATTAAAATTTTCAGTACATCCTAATCCAACAACAGATCAAATTACTATTGATGGTCCACTAGGAGATAACGCTTATTACAGCATTGTGTCTAGCACAGGAACATTGCTTAAAAAAGGTAGAGCAGCGTATAATGATATTAAGGTTGATGATTTGTCTTCTGGTTTTTATTCATTAACCATTTTTGAAGACGGTGAACAACAATCTGTAAAGTTTATAAAAAATTAGATTAGATTAAATTAGATTTGGAGTTAAAGGGAGGCTTTTTAGTAAGATGCTTCCCTTTTCTATTTAGATTTTTTTGATCTCTTTATCTTCTAACAAGTCCTCATTACTTAAGCGTAAGAATACCTGAGCCGTGGTTACGACATCTAACTCGCAATAGGTTACAATACGGTCTAAATCTTTATCCTCATAATAAACACTTTTAACCATACTCCCGTCAATATCTCCTTTAGGTGAGGGTATCCCTAAAACATTCGCCATAAGTTTTAGAGAAGTATAATGTTTAAAGTCTCCAAATTTCCATAATTCCATAGTATCTAAATGGGTAATTTCCCATGGTTTTTTTCCAAACAGGTTTAACTTGTAGGGTAGATCTATGCTATTGATTAGCATTCTTCTAGCGATATATGGAAAATCAAACTCTTTAGCATTGTGGCCACAAAGCATATATTTTGAAGCACTAAAATGACCATCCAATAAATTTTTAAATTCATTTAGAAGCTCCGCCTCATCTCCGTGAAACGTGGTAACCCTAAAGCTCCTTGTTTCGTCATTGATTTTAAAATATCCAACAGAAATACATACTATCTTACCGAACTCTGCCCAAATTCCTGCGCGGTCATAAAACTCTTCAGCGGTAAATTCTCCTTTACGCTGGTATTGAGATTTATGATCCCATAAGTCTTTTTTTTCGTCGTCTAAATCATTAAAATTTTGTTTTTCAGGAACAGTTTCAATGTCTAAAAACAAAATATGTTCTAAGTTTAGTTTTTGGAGCATACTAGTTTTGCTTTAAAAATAAAAAGGCATTAATATTTTGTAATTCGATACCTTCTTTAGTCTTTCTAAAACTTAACTCAGACAATACTAATTTACAGGAGTGTGTAGTTCCTGTAATTTCCATTGTTAAGTCGTCTAAAGAAGCGTTGTTTAAATTATTTCCGTATTTAGATAGTTCCGTAAGCTTTTCTGTCAAAGGGATCTCTAAGGCTACAGTATCATCTTTTGTGAAGTAAATTTTTAAACTATTATTTTCTGGATAAAGTTCTAGATAAAGGGAATCTAATGCGATGCGCTTTTCAGAATTCATATAAAAGCTTAAGTAAGTAAAAGAGTCAAAATCGTTTATAGCGGTATAGGTATTCCTTTGGTCAGATGAGTATAAGCTGTAATAGGAATCATGCTCATTTTCTGGTATAGAGGAGGCATCCACTTCAAAAGCGATGCTATCCCATATTTTTGTAGTATTTAGCCAGCCGGCTTTATAATCTTCGTCTACCGCAGGATCTCTGAAACTTTCTAAATCTAATTTTGTAATACTATTTAAGCTAGAGACTTCTTTACGTTTTTCTAAATAATCTAGAATATCTTGTAAACGTCCTATTTCCTCATTTGTGGCAACATTATCCCTATTCTTAACTTCGGTAAAGATCTCCTCAAATTGCTGTATTTGGCTTTTTTCTGAAACCGAAAAGGCACTCCAAAAGCCCACAGAGGATACTATGGCTATGATAAATAAAGAGATGGGAAGTACTTTTAGGGCTTTTTTAGTGCTGAATAACAAATACAAAATAATCCCTACATTCCACAAGGCAATAGCTAATACAAAATACCTATTTTCTGTAATGCCATAATCGCTTACTCTTCGTAAAATTGCAATAAACAATAGAATGTTTAAAGGAATTAGAAGTATATAGAACCAAGGGTAAAATTTATTAATCGTCCAGGATTTTAATTCTTTCTGTATTGGGTTTATGATAATTTGAATAATGTAACCCAAAAATGATAAGGCAATGACCAGATAGGATACCCATCCTTTAGGAAGTTCCCATTCTATGATTATTTTGGCACTATAGGCATACAGAATTAATAGGTAAAGAATAACTAAGGGAATTAGAATGAACTTAACCAATACCTCTAGTGTTTTTTCAAAATAAATTGTAGTTTCTTGAAAAATGTCTTTAGGAAAATCAGAAAGATAAATCCAAGTGTTTACTGTACCTAGACAGAAAATATAGAGTTGTCCGTATCTACTACTTTTAATATGAACATCAAATAAAGCACTAATTGCAGCTAAGGCCAATATTAAACCCAAGTAGAGAATTCCAGAATAAAATAAGCTGCGTATAATAGCGACACTTGTATTTTTTAAGTAGTTCCAGTAGGCATTTTTATCCCATTTAAATATAAAGGGTGCAAACAGCAAAAATAAATGCCCCGCAATTAAATAAAGAAAAAATCTGACGAGGTAAATGGGAGAATCTCTGTAATACTGTATGGCCGGCAGGTACCAATAAAACAGGCCTAATAATGCTAGGACTATAAGCTTTAGCCATTGCCATTTTCTTGGGTTTTTAAACTGTTCTATAAAAAACTGTATGCCTATGAGCCAACTTAATCCTACGATTAACGTTAATATCTCATCGTTATGATTTCTTAAATAATCATACTTATCGTCTTCTATAATCTTTATAAAAAATGTGGTTCCGCCAACTGCCCAAAGAAGGGCTAATGGAAATCGAAGAATCGCATTTTGTGCTTTAGAAGTAATTTCGGAGATAGAAGGTATTTTCATAAGCATAAATCAGTTAAATATAAGTCAAAATTATGAATCTTGATAGTAGACGACTACCCTGAATAGGGGGTTTCTATAGTGTTCTTACTATTATCTTTTATAGTAATGTAACTCAAAAATGATTAATTTATAGCATTTTATCGAAAACAGCAGCTGCAATTCAATATTTCATTAAGATTTAAGTTATGAAGAAAACACCTAAATCTATTATAATGAAATTTAAGAATATTGCCTTTGTTTTTTTAGCGATGGGCCTTTTTTCATGCACTAATGACTCTTCTGATAACGAGGAAGATATTGATATTATTTCACCGGAAGGTCCTGGAGAAAGTGCAACGAATTGTACAGATGTAGCTAAGTATGTTTTCAATGAAAATGGGGGCTTACTGAGAGTTGAATTCGAAGACGCTGTTTTTGACAGTGATTGGAAATTAAAGAACGATGATGCTGCAACTTCTGGTGAAGGTTATATGGTATGGGAGGGCGACCAATCTTTGGGTACACCGGGAATGGGTTTAGCTACTTATGCACTTCAAGTTACTGTGCCAGGCACCTATAGATTCGTTTGGAAGTCTGCCGTGAAAACAGGCGATAGTGGCTCTGATCATAATGATACATGGTTGCGTTTTAATGATGCAAGTGATTTCTTTGCTCAAAAAGGAGAAAGTATTGTGTATCCTGCAGATTCTGGAAAAACGCCTAATCCTGAAGGGGCGACTAAAGATGGATGGTTTAAGATTTACAGAAGCGGGAGTAATCTAGATTTCAAATGGCAGTCTAGTACATTTGATAATAATGCGCATGATATTTTTGTAACTTTTAGTGCTGCTGGAACCTATACTATGGAAATTTCTGCACGTTCTTCCGGACATGCAATTGATGAGTTCGTGTTGTTTACGGATGCCATTTCTTTGGCTGATGCTACCTCAGATACCGTTAGTAAAAGTACTATTACGTGTAAAAATTAAAGAGATTTGTGTTAAGGTATTATAATTATAGAAACCAACTTGTTAGTCGGTTTTTTGTTTTTTAAACCAATCAATAGGTACGGATAATATCGCTAGTTTACTGCTATGTATCGATGAACTACATCTTTTGTATTTCGAGGAGTAATATTTAAGAAAGTACAAACTAATTAGTTTGTTTAGTTTAGAATAGGGATGTTTGTTTAAGCGGACTTTCGTGTTCCAAAAGCCACTGTTTTCGGTACAATCCTCCTGCATAACCGGTGAGAGAACCATCACTTCCTATCACCCGATGACAAGGCACAATAATCCACAATGGATTTTTACCATTGGCATTAGCCACGGCTCTTATAGCTTTTGCATCTCCTAAAGTTTTTGATAATTCTAAGTAGGAGGTAGTTTTTCCGAAAGGAATATCCTGTAAGCCTTTCCAAACTCGTTTTTGAAAATCGGTTCCTTCCGGGTTTAAATCTAAATTAAAATGCTCGCGTTTACCTTCAAAATATTCATTGACTTGATAAACGGCATCTTCCAATGCTTCCGGAATTACATCGGTAAGGGGCTCATCGGCATTTAAAACTATAAATTCTGATATCCCTTTTTCATCGCCTACTAACTTTGCTATTCCTAATGGGGTCTTAATGTAGGCAGTTTCCATTTAATTGTTGTTTTCAGGATCTAATATGCCGGCTTGTTTTGCTCTATTCTCCCAATTTTTACGAGCGAGAGATTGCAAATCTGCGACATTATCACTTTCGTCCATAATTTCAAGTCCTAGTAAGGTCTCTATAACGTCTTCCATACTTACTAGCCCGCTTACAGAACCGTATTCATCCACGACCAAGGCTATGTGTTCTCTTTTGGCAATAAAGGTCTCAAAAAGCTCCGGGATTGGTGTGCCTCTTTTCGTAATCAAAAGTTCTCTGCGGATCTCAGCTAAAGGAATATCGTCATTCTTATTGATAATCTCTTCAAGAATAACGTCTTTAAGAACAAACCCAGTAATGTTATCTACTTTATCTGTATACACCGGAATACGTGAAAATCTTAATTTAGGATTCTCCTCAAAAAAGGTGCGAATTGTTTTTTGGTCTGAAGCAATTTTCATCACTGCGCGTGGGGTCATTACGTCTTTTACCAAAATTTCATCAAAACGTAATAAATTTTTGATAATGGTAGATTCTGATTTTTGAAACACCCCTTCTTCATGGGCAATATCGGTCATCGCTGTAAAATCTTCTCTACTCAATACACTGCCGTGATGTCCTTTTCCTCCTACTAATTTGGTGAACAGTTGAAGAATCCAAAGAAGGCCCGTCCATTTTAATCCTAAGACCATTACTTTTAAACTCTTTGCAGTGAAGTTTGCTAATTGTCTCCAATAGGTTGCACCTATAGTTTTCGGAATAATCTCTGAGGCAATTAAAATTAATATGGTCATGACGGTAGAAACAATACCTACCATTAGGTCTTCAGTAAATGTAATGCCTAAAAAAGAACGTTGTGTATTACCGTAGAGTTCAGCATAAGCAACTTTTGCCTGTACCCCCACTAAAATGGCACCCACGGTATGGGCGATAGTATTTATCGTAAGAATGGCAATCAGTGGCTTATCTACGTCTTTCTTTAATTCTTCAAAGGTTTCTGCGTATGACTTACCATCTTTTTTTGCTACGTTGATAAACGTAGGAGTGATGCTCAACAACACCGCTTCTAGAATAGAGCATAAGAAAGAAAAGAAGATTGATATTACTGCATAAAAAATCAATAAACCCATAAAACTATATTTGAAAGACTAAGATACCATTTATTTAAAAACTCAATTGTGCTTTAATTAGGATAAAATTGATTTTATCACGATTAGCTTTGCGGATACTACATTAATTTAACAGCATCTTTTGCAAAGTAGCTCGCTATTATGTTAGCACCAGCTCTTTTCATAGCCATTAATTGTTCTATCATGACCGCATCGTGGTCTAACCAACCTTTTTCGGCAGCCGCTTTTAGCATGGCATACTCACCACTTACTTGGTACACTGCCACAGGAACATCTACTTCATTTTTTATTTCGCGAACAATATCTAAATAGCACAACCCTGGTTTTACCATGACAATATCTGCACCCTCTTCAATATCCATTTGCGTTTCTCTGATGGCTTCAAAACGGTTAGCATAATCCATTTGATAGGTACTCTTATCTTTAGGAACATCTATTTGATCTACAGGAGCAGAATCTAAAGCATCACGAAACGGACCGTAAAAAGCACTAGCGTATTTTGCACTATAGCTCATAATTCCAGTATTTATAAAACCTTCATCTTCTAAAGCTTCACGAATTGTTAGTATTCTACCATCCATCATATCACTAGGAGCTACAAAATCTGCTCCTGCTGCTGCATGAGAAACACTCATCTCTGCTAATAGTTCGGCAGATTCATCATTTAATATCTGTCCATTAGCAACAATTCCGTCATGACCGTAAGAAGAATAAGGATCAAGAGCTACATCAGTCATTACCAACATATCTGGACATGCATTTTTTACGGTTTTAATAGCGCGTTGCATTAATCCCTCAGCATTTAATGCTTCTGTCCCTTTATTGTCTTTTAAATTTTCAGGTACTTTCACAAAAAGTAACACGGAACCTAAGCCCATGCTCCATAATTCTTTTACTTCTTTTTCTAATTGATCTAAGCTTAGCCTAAAGTAATTTGGCATGGATGAAATTTCATCTTTTATACCTTTTCCTTCCGTAACAAAAAGTGGTACTAAAAAATCACTTGGAGTTAAGATGGTTTCACGAACTAAACTGCGTATCGCTTCAGATGTTCTAAGTCTTCTATTTCTTATTAGTGGGTACATAATCTGATAATTTTAAAACAGCTACAAAGATAAAGTAACCAATAATATAAATCTTAAGATACGTGGTTTTAAAAAAAGCATTTTTTCTGTAACAATTTTGTCATAGAGGATACTAACGATACATCAGTAGAATACAAACTTAAACCAATATCCTATGCTTTCTATCAAAGATTTGAACAAAACTTACCCCAACGGTACAAAGGCGCTTAATAATGTAAACCTTGAAATTAATAAGGGTATGTTTGGATTGCTAGGGCCAAATGGTGCAGGAAAATCTACATTAATGCGTACCATTTCTACATTGCAAGTTGCAGATAGTGGGACTATAGAATTTGATGGGATAAATGTTTTTAATCAACCAGAAGAGCTGCGAAAAGTTCTTGGATATTTACCACAAGATTTTGGAGTATATCCTAAGGTTTCTGCAGAGATGATGCTAAATCATATTGCTAAAATTAAAGGAATTCATAATACAAGCGATCGCAAAGCTTATGTATCGGACTTATTAAATAAAGTAAACCTTTATAAGTTTAGAAAACGAAATTTGGGAGATTATTCTGGAGGTATGCGCCAACGTTTTGGTATTGCTCAGGCCTTAATAGGGAATCCAAAGCTTATTATTGTAGATGAACCTACTGCAGGTTTAGATCCATTAGAGCGTAACCGTTTTCATAATTTATTGAGTGAATTAGGTGAAGATGCGGTTGTTATCTTGTCTACGCATATTGTAGATGATGTGGTAAACTTATGTACTAACATGGCTGTCTTTAATGAAGGGTCTGTTGTAGTGCAAGGACATCCGCAAGAGTTATCAAATTCGTTAAACGGAAAAGTCTTTAGAAAGAGTATTGATAAAAGTGAGGTTAAAAAATACCAATCGGAATATACTGTGTTGTCCTCCTACTTGCGCAGCGGTAATATGAATGTAAATGTGTTTAGTGATATACCTTTAGCTGATGGGTTTGAGCCAGTAAATAATGATTTAGAAGACTTCTATTTTTACAGTATTAACCAACCTCAAGCCGTGTAATTATGAAAGAGATATTCTTATTTGAACTCAAATATAGATTGCGAAGACCGGCTACCTATATCTATATCTTTTTAATGTTTGTAATTCCGTTATTATTAGCGGTATTTTCAGATTCATCAACTGCCCAGTTCACCAATAGTCCAAACGCAATTATAGGTGTTCTTGGAGGAATGAGTATGTTGGGGCTATTTTTTTATGCAGCGATAATGGGAGTAGCGGTGTATAGAGATGAAGATCATAAAACTGCACAAACCTATTTTACATTTCCTATTACGGAGAAGAGCTATATTCTAGGTCGTTTCTTTGGTAGTTTTGCCATTGTTACTCTTATGAATGTTGCTGCCATGGTAGGTGCAATAATTGGTTTTGTTCTTGGAGCTCTTTTAGATAGGCCAGATTATGGTACGTATACGGCGTTTAATTTTGCCTCCTATTTTTGGCCTTTCTTATATTTTATGATGTTTAACGCGTTTTTCATAGGAAGCTTATTCTTCTCTTTGATGACCTTTTTTAAGCGGATGTCTATTTTATACTTGGGCGGTATTATATTACTTATTTTAACGATTGCTTCTTCTCAGTTGTTAGCTAGCCTGGATACGGAATGGTTAAGTGTTTATGTAGATCCATTTGGGGAAACTGCACATGGATATTTAACCAAATACTGGTCTATTGATGAACTGAATACCACACAACTATCACTTACAGGAAAATTAGCGATCAACAGATTGCTTTGGTTGGGGATTTCATTAGTTATTTTCTTTACCACCTTATTCCGCTTTTCATATAAAGGATTTTTAAATTCTTCAAAAAAGAAGAAATCTGTTGAAAGTAACGAAGCATATGTACCCGCTGCTATTTCAGAAGAAATTACTCAAGTTTTTACAGAAAAATCACGTTGGGAAAATCTTTTGTCTTTGAGTAAAATAGAATTTCTTTCTATAGTAAAAGAAACTGTTTTTGTGATTTTAATTGTAATCGGGGTAATTGTTGCTGGCTTTATTACTTACCAATCTAACCAGACTTACGGTACGCCATCTCTACCACTAACACGGTATATGGTATCACAAATTTCCGGGGGTATCTCATTATTTTCCGTGATTATACTGGTTCTTTATGCTGGCGAGGCGGTTCATCGAACACGAAAAAATAAAACTTTTGAATTTTATGACGCCTTACCGGTAAGTAACTTAACCTTATACGTTTCTAAAATTGTAGCATTAATAGGTGTGGCTATTGTGTTAACGCTATTAAATGTAGTGGTAGGTATGTTATACCAAACCTTTAGTGGTTATTTTAACTATGAGTTGGGGATGTATTTAACCTATAATTTTAGTAATATATTCCCGAGTTATTTGATGACTTTATTGTTGGCCTTTTTTATTCATGTACTAGTGAATAATAAATTTTTAGGACACTTTTTAGTCATTGTAATTTACATAGGATTGCCTCTCTTGTTTGGCTTAGCCTTTAAAACCTCCAATCCATTAGTAATTTTTGGAGAAACACCCGGAGGGTTCTTAAGCGATTTAAATGGCTTTGGTCATTATATGGTGGGAGAGTTTTGGTTAAACTTATACTGGATCTTGTTTACGTGTATTTTGGCTACTATAGGTATTGTGTTTTGGAATAGAGGGTTCTATTCTTCTGCAAAAGAGCGCTTGCGAATAGCAAAGTCTCGTTTTTCAGGAAAAATTACAGCGCTAGCATTATTCTTTTTATTAGCTTTTGGTGCTGTTGGGGGGTATGCCTATTACAACCTAAAAGTCTTGAACCAATTAGAAGATGGTAATTATGCAGAAAAGCTTAATGCTGAAGCTGAAAAGAAATATGGTAAGTATATAGATAAGCCACATCTTCAGGTTATCGCCTTAAAAGCATTTATAGATATTTACCCTAAGGAGCGAAGTGTTAACGCTAAGGGAGAGTTTACCGTGACTAATAAATTTAATGTGCCTATTGATACGCTCTTAATGGAATTGAAATTCCCGATTGCTGATACAAAAATTGAGCAGGTATTGTATAACGGACAAGAGCTAAAACCATTTCTAAAAGATGAAGCTTACCGCTTATTTATGTATAAGTTGCCGGCTACATTACAACCAAAAGATACCGCGCAATTAGTTATCAAAACATCTGCTAGTACGCATGGTTTTTCTAATGATAGGGAAACAGCAATTTTAGATAATGGATCCTTTTTTACAGATGCCATTTTTCCTTCTTTTCATTATGATCGTGCTTTAACGGATAATGGAGTTAGAAAAAAATATGGTTTAGAAGAATTAGATTATTTAAATGCACCACGAACAGATAGTATTGCTTTAAAGAAGAACCTTTTTAATGAAGATGGAGATTATATGAGTTTTGAGGCAACGGTAAGTACGAGCAAAGATCAGATTGCTATTGCTCCAGGTACCTTAATAAAAAAATGGAACAAAGGTGAGCGTGCTTATTACAATTATAAATTAGAAGATAAAACAGATTATTTCTTCAGTTTTGTATCTGCTGCTTACGCCGTAGAAAAAGGTACATGGACTGCTCCTAGTGGAAAAAAAGTGTCTATTGAAATTTACCATTCTCCTAAGCACAAGAAGAATTTGAGTTATTTTATAAAAGGAGCAAAAGTTGCTTTGGACTATAATTCAGAGAATTTCTATGAATACCCCTATTCCGTCTTAAGAATCATTGAATTTCCGGCTCATTCTAATTATGCGCAATCTTTTGCGACAACCATACCTTATTCTGAAGATTTTGGTTTTGTAGCAGATTTTTCTGGAGCGCAGACCTACAATTATGCCTTTAGAGTTACTTCTCATGAAGTGGCGCACCAATGGTGGGGTCATATTGTAACGCCTAGTAAAACATCAGGTGCGAATATTATTTCTGAAACCTTGGCAGAATACGCTTCTTTAATGACGATGAAGCAAGAGTATGGAGAAAACGGAATTAAATCTTTCTTGAAAAATTCTTTAGATACGTATTTGCGAGGTAGGCAGTTTAGTTTTAAACCAGAACGCTCTTTAATGAACGTAGAAACCGGCCAGTATATTTGGTACGAAAAGGGATCAATGGTGATGTATGATTTGCAGGATGTATTAGGCGAAGACGTTGTAAACAGAGGTCTTAAGTCTTTTTTGGAAGCGTATAAATACAATCAAAAAGGGTATTATGCTACTTCGGAAGATTTATACAATGCGTTATATGCTGTTACTCCAGATTCTTTGAAGTATAAAGTTGATGAAGGATTTAAAGAAATTGTCTTATATGAAAATAGGGTGATGAGCGCCAAAACTAAAAAATTAGAGACAGGTAAGTGGGAAACAACGTTTACTGTTAATTCTAAAAAAATCTATTATGATGACAATGGTAAAGAAAAAAGCGTAGATGACAAAAAGAACCTAGTTGATGTTGGTTTGTTTGGAGAAGACACGACCAATGATGAAGGGGTGACCATTAAGAATCCGCTTTATTTTAAGCTAGATTGGTTAAAAGCTGGTGATAATACCATTAAGGCGATTACAGATGAAAAACCATTAAAGGCCGGGATTGATCCTTATAATAAATTAATAGATCGTAATTCAGATGACAACTTATTATCTGTAGAAGAATAGTAGAAATATTAGTGTTATAGCTTCATAAAAGCAAGGACAGGTTCCTTGCTTTTATTAGTTCTCAGCTAAACCTAAATACATCCAGTTGCCTTCTTCCTTCACAAAGGCAGATTTTTCATGGATTACTTCAACAGCTCCTTGATCAAAATAGTAGGCATTAAATGTTACGGTACCTTCGGTATCGGTAGCCTTTCCTTTAGAGCGGTTGATGATCTCAAGACGTATCCAATTCACAGATTTAGCCCATTTTTCAATAGCCTTCTTTTCTTTTACGGGGCGTGTACTACTATGGTGGCTCTTCATTAAATAGTCTCCATCGGCTAGAGTGAAAGCCGTATATCTAGATCGCATTAATTGTTCTGCCGTTTCTACTGCAGAAAGTTGTTGGTGAGCTATTTCGCAACAGTGGCTATAAGCCTGGTTAGATCCGCATGGACATTTTATCATAATAGTTGTTTTGTTGCAGTCGTAATTGGTTAATTATTCAGAGATTTGCAGCCTTAAAAATTTAAAATGAATAATCATTTAAAAGGGGTCTTGTATGTTGGTGTTGGAGCTGCAAGTTATGGAATACTCGCCACTTTTGTAAAGTTTGCTAACAATAATGGATCTGGAACTGCAGGTCTTGCTTTTGCCCAATATTTTGTTGGAGTGGTTGTGCTTAGCTTGTTGTCTTTTTTATTTTCTAAAAAGAATGTGGCTCCTACGGACAAAAAACAAACAAGAAAGAATAAGCTAAAACTTGTCGCATTTGGTAGCTTTTTAGGACTTACTAGTAGTTTCTACTACTTGTCTATACAATACATTCCTGTATCTGTTGGAATCATACTTCTAATGCAAACCATATGGATGGGTGTGGTGTTAGAGTTTTTTATAAAGCGACATTTAGTTACTCAAAAGAAAATTATTGGTGCTATAGCGGTTATTATTGGAACCTTATTGGCAGCAAAAATATTTGAAGTAGATGCCGCTTTAAATTTCAAGGGTTTAGCTTTTGGTTTACTTGCTGCTATATGTTATACCGGTACCTTGTATGCTACGAGTAGCATTGCGCTAGAGCTTCCGTTATTTACTAGAAGTAAGTATTTAATTTTGGGCGGTTTGATGGTTACGATGTTGTTTTGGAATGTTCAAATTATTTATGAATTTGATTGGTGGGTATATTTAAAATGGGGAGCTTTCCTAGGTTTCTTTGGTACAATTTTACCGCCTATATTATTCAATAAAGGCATTCCCGTTATTGGCACTGGTTTAGGAAGTATTATATCTGCTTTAGAAATTCCAATTTCTGTAATGAGTGCTTACATCATTTTGCAGGAAGAGATTAGTTCTCTGCAGTGGTTAGGAATTCTGATAATATTAATCTCTGTAGTTTACATTAATTTGAAGCCTAAAGCAAAGAAGTAATAGTTGCTTTAGGCGTAATCATTTTATTATTTTCCAATATTACCAATCCAAGTATAGCCAACCATCATAAAAAATATGATGAGTTGTGTGAACATAAGGGTGGTAAATAAGGGGCCTATAAAGGCAATTGCTAGCATAGTGCAGCCATAGGCCATGCCAAATACTCTTGGCTTCTTTTTTGTGATTAAAAACGCTCCTGGAAGCGGTATTAAGGTGCAGATGAAAGCTATGGCTAAAGTTAAGCCGTATTGAAAGCCAAATGCATAAAATAGGGTAATGGAGATAACTCCCAATAGTGCCAAGCTTCCAAAAATAAAACCACTTATTTTTTCGTTTTTATCTAAAAGGAATTTGCCGTATTTATCAAAATTAAGAATGGTATTAGAAAGTGGTTCCATAATCCACCCGCCAAGGGCAAAAAGCAAATAGGCTATGATAAGCGGAATAGCTACGTACGAAAGTCCCGCGCTATCCAATAATTTAACCGCTACACGATATGCAATGTATAAACCAATAATAAATACCCATTGGTTTTTTGATGACTGCTTGGCCATCCAAAAAGAATATTTTAGATACCATCTATAGATAAAATTCTTGCTTTTTAGGGCTGTAGTCATCCCTTCACGGGCATACTCAAAGTTAGGGTCAAACTGTAGGGCTTGTTTAAAATGGTCTAAAGCTTTTTTATGATTGCCATTTTCTAATTGCACCCAGCCTATATTGGCGTGAGAATAACTGTCTTCTGGATTGTCATATAATATATCTTCAACCGTCTGGTCTGCTTCAGGTATTCTATTAAGTTTGGTTAAGATCTGTGCTCTTAGGTTTAGACAATAAGCATTTTTTGCATCAATCCTTAAACCTTCATTAACCGCTTCTAAACCTTCTTCAAATTTTTTCTTTTGTAGTAATAGGCCTGCTTTGTGTCCAAAGTAATCTGCATCATAAGGGTTTATGGCAATGGCCATGTCTATGAATTTGCGAGATGCGTCATACTCATCTTTTTGTAACTTAATTTTTGCTTTTAGATAAAATACATTGGCATCATTAGGTGTATCTTCTAAAAGGCGTTCTGTAATTTTTTCAGCTTCTTCTAATTGCTTTTCGTTTAAGTAACAAATGGCCAAATAAAACTTACTCGTCCAATCTTCATGATCTTCAGAAATTGCTTTTTTAAAGTGATCAATGGCATCCTTAATGCGTCCTAATTCAAATAATTGAATCCCTCTATCTTTATGTACTGATTCCATTATTTTTTGATGTTTAAGTATGTCAGTATTTCGTCATATAGACCGCCATCATTGGAGTACAATGCATAATTTTTAGCAGAACTAAACCATTCTTTAGTGGTTGCCTTCATTTTTTTTGCTGCCTTCAAAATATCTTTTGTTGATAATGGTTTTGGGATGCCGTCTTTGAAAGCCTCTTCTAATTTGCTCTCAATGGCCACGTCTATGGTAGCTTTAATGTCCGCACCAGAAAACTCTTTGGTTACTTTTGCTAATGAAGAATAATCAATAGTCTCAATAGGCTTGTCTTTTAGCTGAATGGTAAATATTTCTTCGCGTGCTTCGGTATCTGGAGGCGAAACGAAAATAATACGGTCAAAACGCCCTGGTCTTCTAAACGCTGGGTCTAAATACCACGGGGCATTTGTAGCGCCGATCACTAAAATTCCATCATTATCTGCATCAATACCATCTAATTCTGCTAAAAACTGGTTGATTACTGTTCTGCCAGAATTTTTGTTCATATCGTTTCTATTGGCGCCGAGCGCGTCAATTTCATCAATAAAGATTACGCAAGGAGTGTTCTCTCGTGCCGTCTCAAATATCTCGTGTAGGTTGCGCTCAGAGCTTCCGATCCACATATCTAAGATATCATTGATTCCTACGTTAATAAAGTTGGCATTTATTTCACCCGCTGTAGCTCTAGCTAAGTGGGTTTTACCGCATCCTGGAGGACCATAAAGCAATATACCGCCTCCTATTTTCTTTCCGTAGGCTTTGTATAAATCTTTGTGTTCTAAAGGTTTAATGATTTTAAGGGAGATTTCTTTTTTCACATTGTGCATGCCTCCAATATCTTTGAAGCTAACATCTGGCTTTTTCATAAATGAAATAGCATCCTCGTCTGCAAAATCATCGTCGTCATCGTCATCAAAAGAAGAAGTGGTGGTGATTTTGAGTTTTCGATCAAAATCTTCGTTGATGTAAGAATGATCTATGGTTAAAATGTCTTTATAAGTGTCTTGAGCATCATTATAATTGTCCTGTTTTAATTGGCAATAGCAAAGTAGCTCTAAGTATTTAATGTTATTGGAGTTTTTGGTAATTTCCTCTAATAGCACTTCTGCTGCTGAGGTTTTTCCTTGCTTGTAAAAACAATTGGCTAATTCATATTTAGCATCTTTATGCGTACTATCTAGATCAATACATTCATAAAGCTGTTTCTCACAATTGGTATAATCACCATTTTGCGCATACAACTTGGCAATTTGCAATTTTAGAGCAACATTATTCGGGGAAAACTTTAAGGCTTCTAATAAACTTTCAAGCATGTAATTTTATTTTGATATATGAATTGGTTAAATCCAGTCTTTAGGATTTTTAAGCACAGCTAATAATTTTTCTTCTTCACTACCTTTTTCGGGTTGATGATCATACACCCACTGAACGTGCGGTGGTAGGCTCATTAAAATACTTTCAATACGCCCGTTTGTTTTTAGTCCGAACAAGGTGCCTTTATCGTGTACTAAATTAAACTCAACGTAACGCCCGCGACGAATTTCTTGCCACGTACGTTGTTCAGGGGTGTACGCTTTTTCTTTATTTTTTATAACGATTGGTACATATGCTTCTAGGAAGCTATCGCCCACTTCGGTTACAAAGTTGTACCAGTCTTGCATTTGCATCTCATCGGTAGCTTTGCAGTAATCAAAAAAGAGTCCGCCTAGACCACGACCTTCATCTCTATGGGTGTTCCAGAAATATTCGTCGCATCGTTTCTTATACTTGCTGTAAAATTCAGGATTATGAGCATCACATACCTTCTTGCATGTCGAATGAAAATGCACGGCATCTTCTTCAAAAAGATAATAAGGTGTTAGGTCTTGACCACCGCCAAACCATTGATCTACAATAGTACCTTCTTTATCATACATTTCAAAATAACGCCAATTGGCATGCACTGTTGGTACCATTGGGTTTTTTGGATGCAGTACTAAACTTAGTCCACAAGCAAAAAAGTCGGCATCTTTTACGCCAAAATATTTTTGCATACTTTCTGGTAGGGCGCCATGTACACCAGAGATATTGACACCTCCTTTTTCAAAAACAGCGCCATTTTCTATGACACGTGTTCTGCCACCACCACCTTCTGGACGTTCCCAAATATCTTCTTGAAATTTTACAGCCCCATCTACTTCTTCTAATTTTGAGGTAATGGTATCTTGTAATGTTTGAATATATGCGTAAAACTTATCTTTCATAATGTAATTCATATAGTTCCATATCTAACGGAGCTTCATTTGGTGGTGTGTGTTCTTTTGGCAGTGTTTTTACCCAAACATAATGGTTGTTTTCTGCCACCTTTACGCTACCTGTATTTGTTTTGTGGGCAATTATTTGTAACGTTTCTATTCCTAATTCTTTATTTGCCCAATCAGAAATATACCGTACGGTTTTAGAGGTAATTCCTTTGCCTTCATATTCATAATCAATACCATAAGCCAATTCTGCACGCTTTATTTCGTAATCTATATTTTTTACGTAAACCAAACCTATAATCGTCCTCTTCTCTTTTTCTTTTAAAGTAAAAAGAAATTCTGTTTTGTCTTTAAAGTCTTTAACTTTTTGGGAAACAAATATTTCTGAAAGGGTTGGTGTCAGATTTTGTTTTAGGGTTTTCGGAAAATAGCGCTTTAGCCGGTCTGTATTCGTTACTGCAAAATTACAAATTCTCCAATTATCCTTCATTGAAATGCTTTCTATAGTATGTGTTTCGCAATCAATTATCATAATTTAGTTGTTTAATTAAATGTATGTAACGTACTATAATTTAATTATTTATAATATTTTGTTCTAATTGGTTTTTTTGTATTATACCGATTGTTTTTATTGATGCGGCAGTAACTGAAAGTGGTAGGACGATGATGATACCAATTACAGGTATAAATAAAAACAGCATAAAAATTATTCCATTTCCTATGGCAGCTCCTCTATTTTTTCGTACAAAATCTATACTATCTTTATAATTAAAATGACGTTCTAGGGTGTAATCCATACTACCAAAACCTGCATAATAGGCTTGTAACAGAAAGAGCGCTATTGCTGAAAATATGTTGACTACTGGAATGAGTTTCAATAATAGCAATGGAAGGGTATATAATAGTTCTTTTCCTAAATTTCTAATATTGATTTTTATTCCGCGCCATAATTGTTCATTAAACGATGTCTTTTTGTGATCATGATTTTCAACACCTGTTAAATGTGCTTCAATTTTTTCGGAAACTGGGCTCATAAACGGTGCGGAAAGCGCCATTACAATATGCTTGTAAAGGATAAAACCTAAGACTAGAATTATGAGTCCACTAAATAATGTGGAGATAGAGGTGAAGGTATCTTTACCAAAATCCCAAATCCACAAAGTAGCTATAAATTCTCCAAAACTACTTGATAGGCTCCAAGCAGCCACTCCTATAAGCGATGCTGTGATTAAACTAATAACCATTGGTATAAAAAAATACTTCCATAGTTTAAGCTCTTTCATGAGTTTAAATGTGCCGGAATATGATTTTATACCTAATAGAATATTTTTTAACATACGCTTACTTTTTAAGGTTCGGTTCTATAAATCTAACAATTATAATAGCAACTAATATTTTATCCTTTGTATTCTTTAACGGCATCTATAAATGCTCTAGCATTATCTACAGGAACATTTGGCAAAATACCATGACCAAGATTCACCACATATTTATCTTTACCAAATTCATTAATCATTTGGGTAACCATTCTTTTGATGTCCGCTGGTGTTGAAAGCAAACGTGCAGGATCAAAATTTCCTTGTAAGGTAATATTCCCACCTGTTAGGTAACGTGCATTTCTAGCAGAGCAGGTCCAGTCAACACCTAAGGCAGCTGCACCGGATTTTGCCATATCACCTAGAGCAAACCAACAACCTTTTCCGAAAACAATCACTGGCGTTTCTTCTTTTAAAGCATCTATGATTTGTTGAATATAGTTCCATGAAAATTCGGTATAATCTGTAGGCGATAGCATTCCGCCCCAGGAATCAAATACCTGAACGGCATTAACACCCGCCTTTACTTTTGCTTTTAAGTAGGCTATAGTGGTATCTGTGATTTTTTGTAGCAATTGGTGTGCTGCAAGAGGTTGCATAAAACAAAATTCTTTAGCTTTATCAAAATTCTTGCTTCCCTGGCCTTGAACGCAATAACACAAAATAGTCCACGGAGAGCCCGCAAATCCAATTAAGGGTACTTCGTCATTCAATTTCTCTTTAGTGGCCTTAATAGCTTTCATTACATAGTCTAAGGCTATCTCTACATCCGGAACAATAACAGCGTCTACATCTTTTTGTGTGCGAATAGGGTTTGGTAAATACGGGCCAAAGTCTGGCTTCATTTGTACCTCTATGTTCATCGCCTGCGGGATCACTAAGATATCAGAGAATAAAATAGCGGCATCCATGCCATATCTGCGAATTGGTTGTACGGTGATTTCAGAGGCTAACTCCGGAGTTTGACATCTTGTAAAGAAATCATATTCTTTTTTAATTTCCATGAATTCAGGTAAATACCTACCTGCTTGGCGCATCATCCATACAGGTGGACGTTCTACTGTTTCTCCTTTTAATGCGCGTAAGAATAAATCGTTTTTTATCATGTTATAAGCTATTTTTTAATAGTTGTTCTCCAAAGGTTATTAAATTATGATCAGGATCTAAGATTGAAAATTCTTTTAGTCCCCAAGGTTTCAAATTTAAGGAACCGTTAGGGTGAATAGAAATTTTCTTATTTAAAAACGTTTGGTATAATTTAGTAATGTTAGTTGTTCTTATGTATACTTGTCCGTAATTTTCCTTGGGTTTAAGTGCTTCAAACTTAAAAAAATGAATCTCTATAGCATCTTTACTAATCATAAGATAATCATCATACGCTACAGTGCCCAGTTCATTAAAGCCTAATTGGTCAATGTAGTACTGTTTTGTTACAGTTTTATTGCGCATCGGTAATTTAGGATGAATTGCGTGTAGCATAGGTTTAATTTATTAGAAAAAAACAATTGGTATAAATTATTTTAATATTCTTTTGATATTTTTGTCCTTACCGAATACAACAAGGATATCTCCTTTTTGTAAAACGGTGTTAGGATCTGGTGTGCCTAGTACGTCTTTCTTCGTGTAGGTACTTCCTAAAATGTTTTTCTTTTTTTGTTGCCGTATGATTGTAATAATATTTACATCGTAATTTTCTCTAAATTTAGAGGCTAGTATAGTTGTGCCTATCAGGTCTTTCGGGACTTCAATTTCCGAAACTAAATGGTCCTCATCTACTTCAAAATTATCAATGCTCCCATCTAAATTAATGGTTTTTGTGAATTTCTCTGCAAATTCTCTTTCAGGATGTATAATTTGATCTACACCCATGGCTTGTAAGATGGTATCTTCAATAGGGGAAGACGCCCTAGCAATTATTTTAGCATTGGTTAATTTCTTTATAATGGCGGTACTCATAATAGCCGTACCGTTTCTATCTCCAATAGCAATAATAACTAAATCTGTATTTTTTAAGGGTAGTGAGTTATACGCAGATTCTTTTTTGGCATCAAAGGCTACTGCATGTGCAACTTGATCTTTTATTTGACTGATTTTCTCAGGGTCCACATCTACCGCAATCACTTCATTGTTAGTGTTTGATAGGTTGATGGCGGCCGACATTCCAAAATTTCCAAGTCCGATAACTATAATTTTCATACGAGCAATTTTGGTTAATTTATTAATATATTTTCTTCAGGATAACTATAGTCTGCCTGACTCACATTTTTCAATAATCCAATCATTAAATTTAAAAGACCTATTCTTCCTAAAAACATCAATAAAATTAAGACCAACTTACTTAGGTCTGAAAGTGAAGCGGTAATTCCCATAGATACACCAACGGTACTAAAGGCAGAAAATACTTCAAAGGCTATTTGTAGCAAACTAAATTCTGGGTTAAATATGAGCAAAAATAAGATACCTGTTCCAATACTAGCTAATGAAATAGCCATAATAGCAAAAGCTCTACGTACAGATTGTGCTGCGATTCTTCGTGTCCCTATTTCTATATATGGTTGGTCTTTAGCAACAAAAAACACGTTCAATGTGGCAATGGCAAACGTAGTGGTTTTAATTCCTCCACCGGTAGAGGCGGGTGATGCTCCTATCCACATCAGAAATATCATAAACAGGATGCCTGGAATACTAAAATTAGCATAGTCTACGGTGTTAAACCCCGCTGTTCTTGCGGTTACAGAAGAGAATAACGAGGTAGTTAATTTTCCAAACCAAGTGGTATGTTCTATTAAATTGGTATGTTGCTCAGAAATTAAGAAAAATCCGGTTCCGCAAACAACTAGTAGAGCGGAAGTGTATAAGACAATCTTGGTATTCAGTAGAATGACTCTAGAGATAAAAATTTTGTTTTTAGATCTAAAGAGGTTGGTGATAAACCTTTTTACGTATTGTATGACATTAAAGGCAATGTGGTACCCTAATCCTCCAAAAATGATGAGGGCCATTAGTATCCATTGTAAATAATAATTAAACCTAAGATTAATATCATACAAGCCCATTGACTCTAAGGAGAAGCCTGCATTACAATATGCTGATACGGCATGAAATACGGCAAAAAATCCTTGATTGGGTATGGTGTCAGAATTGGGTAAGGAGGTGTAAATCAAAACAGCGCCCAATGCTTCAACTAGCAATGAAAAAGCAACAACTTGCATTACTCTTTTCATGATTCCGCCTAGTTCATCATTATTTCCCATAATGTCTTTCATATAAAGACTTTCTCTAAACGAGGATCCTGTTTTGAAAAAATAAGCAAAAAAGGAAGTAAACGTTAACATCCCCAAGCCTCCTAATTGAAAAACTACCATGATAACCGTTTGCCCAAAAGACGTAAAATCTTTGGCAGTATCTACTACAATTAATCCGGTAACAGAGGTAGCACTTGTGGCGGTAAACAAAGCGTCTATAAATGATATGCCATGAGTAGTAGAGGCTGGTAGCATTAATAAAAATGTTCCTCCTAATGCGATGATGGCAAAACTTCCAACAAACAAAATCGCAGGGTTAAAATAGATGGCATATATTTTACGTACCAAAAAGGAGATTCGAATGAAAAAGTAAAATAAAAGGCCGTACTCAATAACATAACGCAGATTGAAAAAACTATCAAACAAAGAGATTTCAAAATCGCTAATGATAGTAACCACTTCTACTATAACGAGTAGGGAGAGGTAGTAAAGATTTATTTTGGGGCTAATGTTTGATTTGCGCTGCCTTTTAAAAAGCCTATACTTATAGAGATTAAATAGGATTAACGCTAATACTAAGGTGGGCAGCACAATTAATTTGTACTGTCTTAAATCCTGGTAGTCTTTAAAACCAAAGTCGTAAATTAAAAAGATTACCAAGCCAAGATCTAAGAATAGAACGGCAAGGCTAGATAACCTGACTTTATTCCACATGATTAACGGTCTAAATTACTCGTAGTCTTTATTAACTAAGTCAATAACAGACTCTAAGGTAGGCATTTTAGCGGTGTGAACTTTTGAGAAATGTTTTTTAGCTTCCGTAGCTGTAGTGTCTCCAATACAATAAGCAACTACATCAGAAGTATTTTCTTGAAGATAGCTGTCTATAGTAGAAGGGCTGTAAAAGAGCACGCCTTTTATAGAGTTTGCTACTTTTACGGGTGATTTTTTGGTGCTATAGGCTTCTATCTCGGTAAGTTCAATTCTATGCTCTGCTAAGATGCTAGGTAATTCATCTAAGCGTATATTGCTACAGAAATAGCTTGCTGTAGTTCCATCTATGTGTTCTACGAGGTAGTCTGCTAGCTCTTTTGCACTGCTTTCAAAATGAGTAACCTTTCCAATTCTTCTTTCTATTAAGCGCTTGGTTTTACGACCCACGCAATAGATATTTTCAAATTTAAGCTCTTCAGGATTGATACTAGCAATTAACGCTTCAACAGCATTTTGGCTTGTAATTATTACGTTTTTATGCGCTGCCTTTAAGGTAAGTCTTGGAATTCTATTTAAGCTAATTTGAATAAAATCTTCTGAAGCCACCGCTATTTTAGAATCAAAACGCTCTGCTTGTTCCGTAGTTAATTTTTTAGTAGAGAAAACAACAGGTTCTTTCGTGATTCCTGCAATTTCACTCATTAGTAATTTTCCACCACGGCTAAATATGCGTTCTACACATGCTTCGGCTAAGTTTTCGTGTTTGCCTAATTTTGAGGTGAACTCTACTTCAATTTTTTTCTTTCCGTCAACACTTAGTAAAACTCCTTTTAAACTTATATTGGTATCCTTAATTATAGCTAAGGCTCCAATAGGAGCGGTACAACCACCTTCTAAAAGGTTTAAGAACTTACGTTCTAAAGTAGTACAGATTTCAGTTTCTTTATGGTTTAATTCCTTACATGCATTTTTAGAAAACTCATCATCTTCTAAAGCAACGACAACCACTGCACCTTGAGCAGGGGCAGGAACCATCCATGTTAATCCTATAGTATTTTCAAATTCTAAACCAACACGTTCTAGACCAGCTGCCGCAAATATGGCGCCGTTCCAGTCATTGTTGTCTAGTTTCTCTGCTCTTGTTTGAACGTTACCACGTAAGTCTACAATCTCATGACTTGGGTATCTATTAAGCCATTGTGCTTTTCTTCGTAAGCTTCCGGTGGCAATAACCGCTTCTTTCTGTCCAAGAAACTCTTCGTTATTTTTAAAAGCTAAAATATCCATGTAATTACCGCGCTTTAAAACAGCAGCTTGTACAATACCTTTTGGCAATACCGTTGGTACATCTTTCATAGAATGTACAGCAATATCAATTTCGCCTTTAAGCATTGCAATGTCTAATGTTTTTGTAAAGACACCCGTAATACCTAATTCATGAAGTGGCTTGTCTAAAACCAAATCACCTATAGATTTAACAGGAACTAATACCGATTGGTATCCTTGTTCTTTTAATTGTTTCTGTACGGTTTTTGCTTGCCATAGTGCCAATTCACTATCACGTGTTCCAATGCGGATTATCTTACTCATTTACTTTCTACTTCTAATTGAAACACTTTTTGAATTAACGCCAAACTGTTATCAGCATCAATATCATCGCCTTTTAAGTGATTTGCGAATTGTTTGGTGATTTTTTGAATAATACGTTCAGAAACAATGTCTGCTTGAACGGAATTAAAATCAGATAACTTCTTGCTTTGAAAGTTGAGTTCTTCATCTTTCATTACTTTAAGCTTCTTTTTTAATGCTTTTATAACGGGAGCAAATTTTCTAGTTTCTAACCACTGGATAAATTCTTCTTTTATTTGCTCAATAATAGCTTCTGCCTCAGGAATAAACTGCTTTCTTTTTTCTAATGTTTCATCCGTCATTTGCGAAAGATGATCTAGATGTATTAGGGTTACATTTGGTAACTCAGTAACATCATCAGATACATTTTTCGGAATAGATAAATCTAAAATTAATAGCGGCTTCTTGGTGTATATTAACTCCTTAGAAATTGTCGGTGATTGTGCTCCTGTAGCGACAATCAATACATCTGTATTTCTAATCTCTGTTTGTAAATCCCCGTAGTCTTTTACTACTAAGTTGAATTTGCCTGCAATTTTCTCTGCCTTATCTTTTGTTCTGTTGATAAGCGTAATGTGAGAGTTTGCTGTGTGTTTAATCAAGTTCTCACAGGTGTTTCTTCCTATTTTTCCTGTTCCGAATAATAAAATATTCTTTGTTGAAATTTCGGGTACATTTCTCATAATATACTGAACCGAAGCAAAGGATACGGAAGTAGCTCCTGAAGAAATTTCAGTTTCGTTTTTTATCTTTTTGCTAGCTTGTATTACAGAGTTGCAAAGGCGTTCTATAAACGGATTGGCAATTTCTAATTTTTTAGAGCGATTAAAGCTTTGTCGTAATTGACTTATAATTTCGAAATCTCCAAGAATCTGACTATCTAATCCTGTACCTACTTTGAATAAATGACTTATGGCGTCATTATTTTTATAGACATAGGCTACCTCTTGAAATTCTTCAACAGTACCTAAAGTATTGTCGCAAAGTAATTTTATAAGTTGAAAAGGGTGTTGTGCAAAACCGTATAGTTCAGTTCTGTTACATGTTGATGTAACTAAGAGTCCATCTATACCTTGGCCTTTAGCTTGTATCAGTAAACTGTCTATGGCTAATTCGTTTAAGCTGAACTTACCACGAATTTCGGCATCTGCCTTTTTGTAGTTAAGTCCAATCGTATAAAACGAGTTGTGTTTAGAAATGTGATAATCTTTCATGTAATCTTTGCAATCGTGGCAAAAGTACTTCCATGGTTTTGATAAAAGTAACGCTAGCGGAACAATTAGTGTCGTTTCAAGAATTTTGCAGCTTTTTCCATGCTAATTCTACTATTTAGCTTAATTTTATAGGGAATATATGACCATGGGTCTGCCAATTTAGAATACTTCTAAATTGGTGATAAATATAATTTATACGGTTATGGATGAAATAAATGACGCTCAAGGTTCATTTGAAGAGGTGTTAATTGATGAAGGTTTTTTTGCGCTAAAAATTCAGAATGATAGCATTGATATTCAAAAAGTTAGCAAGCAAATAGACAGTTCCTTTATTCAGTTTCATTTTTGTTTGAAGGGTAGTGCTAAGTTTATTTTTAATGATGGGCGCTATGCTTTAGAAGTGCCAGAGGAGAATTCGCTTTTGCTCTATAATACGCAAATAGATTTACCTCTTAATTTAGAACTGAGTCCAAATTCTTGGATTGTATCTGTAGTAATGACCATTCGTAAGTTTCATTCTTTATTCTCTAAAGAAGCAGATTACATTCCGTTCTTGAATAAAGATAATAAAGACAAAAAATATTACAGTCAAGAAGGTTTTAGTCCTGCAATAGCGGTAATTCTTAGTCAGATGATGAATTACAATCTTCATCCTTCTATAAAAGAACTCTATATAAAAGGAAAGGTCTATGAGCTTATTTCTCTCTATTTTAATAAAAGTTCAGATGCAGATTTAGAACAATGTCCTTTCTTGGTAGACGAGGACAATGTACGGAGAATCCGTAAGGCAAAAGAAATCATTATTTCCAGAATGGCAGAACCACCTACGCTCACCGAACTTTCGGATGAAATAGGGCTGCCAATAAAAAAATTAAAAGAAGGTTTTAAACAAATTTATGGCGATTCTGTTTTTAGTTTTTTATTCGATTATAAAATGGAGTATGCGCGTAAAATGTTAGAAAGCGGTCAGCATAATGTTAATGAAGTAGGTCTTAAAGTTGGTTACAGTACTTCGAGTCACTTTATAGCGGCTTTTAAGAAGAAGTATGGTACTACACCAAAGAAATATTTAATGGCATTGGCCGGATAAACACAATTTTGCTCCATTTTGGGACACTAGTTATAGTCTTGTGTCTTAGAAATACCGATATTTAGAGTTCATTAAATACACACATTATGAATTCTGTTTTTTCTGGTATTCTTCTGGGAGCTCTATTTTTAATCTTAGGTTCTTGTGCTACAACGAAGGTTGTAGATCAGCAAGTGGTGCTAAATCACCCGGAACCTTTAAAAATTTCAAAAACTAAATTAGAAGCATTAAAGCCTAAAGTTTTAATATTTACTAAAACCGCGGGCTATAGGCATGGATCTATAGAAAAAGGGGTTTCTACTATTAAAGAATTAGGTCTATCTAATAAATTTGAGGTTTACCAAACCGATGATTCATTGCAGTTTAATGCCGCAAATCTTAAAAAATACCAATTAGTTGTATTTCTAAGCACTACTGGAGATGTTTTAGGTGATGAACAGCAAGTAGCTTTTGAGAATTATATCAAAAACGGCGGTAGTTACTTGGGTATTCATGCTGCAACCGATACGGAATATGAATGGCCTTGGTATGGTAAATTGGTGGGGGCGTATTTTTTAAATCATCCAAAACAACAGCAAGCAACATTAGATGTTATCAATGGTGATCATGCGGCAACACAACATTTAGAGGGTACATGGAGCCATTTTGATGAGTGGTATAATTTTAAAAATATAAATCCATCTTTAAATGTGTTACTTAAGTTAGATGAAACAAGTTACGAAGGTGGTAAAAATGGTGATAATCATCCTATTGCCTGGTTTCACGAATTTGATGGTGGTAGAGCATTTTATACTGGTTTAGGTCATACCGATGCTGCTTTTGATGACGCTAATTTTAGACAACATTTATTAGGTGGTATAGAATGGTGTTTGAAGCGATAAACTATTAACGTTTTAGTACCATATATAAATTCGGTGTGCTCATCTCTTGATTAGTATACCGAATTTTGTTTTTTAGGAAGATTTGTTAGTTCTTTTAAGAGTAACTAACTAAAAGGATTAATTATAATTGCTTGTAACTTAGTTATGAATTATTCTTGTGAATAAGAGCGTTAATTGACCCGAACAACCATAATCCCAGTATTGCTCTTAATCCCTTTTAAATAATCTACTAAAGGCTTTTCAGATATTTTAACCGCTCCTGAAGTAGAAGCGTGTAATAAGTGAATGCGACCATCTTTTTCTCTAGTAGCTATTCCGGTGTGAGTAATATCTAAACCTTTTATAGAAGTGGTCAGGGCTATGATATCTCCAGATTGTATGAGGTGTTCATTGGCTGCAATAGTGTTCTTTTCTAAAATGCAAAACTCCTGATTATTTAAATACTGTTCAGAAGCTTGTATCTGCGCTAGGTTGGCATTATCATCTTTTAAAAAAGGGTATAGTTCTCGGTGTGTGCTCATGAAGTTTATTTCCTTTTGCACAGGAGTTCCGCCAATTTTAGCAGTTATATCTGTTACTAATCCTTTAAACTGATTGTTTGCTATCCACTCTGTAAAGTAATGTAAACGTGATGGGTAACCATTTAGCGTTCCATTTTTATACCGAATGGTTTCAAGAGTTTTGATAAATGCATCAAAACTTGTGCTATCACTGCTCTTTAAGAGCGAGAAGGCTAAAACATTTTCAACAAAGGTGGTACAATCTAAACCTTCTAAATTCACCACTAAAGATTCTGTGGTTCCAATTTCTAATGTTTTGGCAACGTATGGAGTTCCTAGAAATGTTTTTCCAACAGCTACTATGGTATTGCCTATTTCTACTTTTTTAAGCGCCTTCACTTCTTTAATCTTAGCATGAACAGCTTCTTTGCTTTGAGGAGAGCAGGTAATTTGTTGTGCAAAACTGAAGTTTGTAAATAATAGCGCTATAAGAAATAGTATCTTCATAATGTAATATGATTTATTCAAAATAATTGTTCAACAGTACCGATGCAGATGCATACCGCTAACGATACTACCTTTAGCTGCTTCTAGTTTTAAATCTGTAATTTTCTTGACTTGATTTAAGATAAAAGCATCATCTATGTTGCTTACTAAGTACGCTTTTAAAGCTGTAGGATAGATGGCAAATTTTTCAAGGGCTACAATATTCGGTTTGTCCTATATAATCTGCTCTGCTTGCGCTGAAATATCCTTCATTGCTCTTGAAGCAGCTTGCATTGCGCTATGCTAAGATTGAAGCATTATATTTTTTATTTGCTTAACAATGTCTAGATGTCCTAGTCCAAATTCTTTCCAAGCTAGACCAATTTCTTTCATGTCAAAATGCTTTACGATACTTCCGTACGTCATTTTCTTACCGTCTATTTCAGGGTATCCTATCACATAAATACTGTCTGCTAATTCTACTGCCAGTTCAATGTCATGGGTAGAGTAGATGATAGTATTGTATTCATGACTCTTAGTAATCAATTTAAAGGCATTTTTTACATCTTCAATATTACCAACGTCTAAACCAGAAAAAGGTTCGTCTAAGACCATGTAGTGCCCCGATGAAAATATCTGTTCTATAATTGCGGTTCTTTGGCGTTGCCCACCAGAAAGCTCACAAGGATATTGGTCCTTTGCTTTTTCAAGTCCCCAGTCTTTTAAATAGGTGACAATTTGCTCGTGTTTAGCTTCTTTAGGCATCTCTTTATTGCGCAAAGCAAAAAGTAAGGCCTCATAGACTGTTTTGTTTCTAAACAAGGTATATTTTTGATCTACAAAACCAATATCTCCTTCATGCACCTCTTTGGCATCATTTTGGGCATTTTCGGTGGTGGTATCTGCAATCAATACTTTTCCAGAAGTAGGCTTTACTAAACCTGTTAAAGCTTTGAAGAAGGTAGATTTTCCTGTTCCAGAACGGCCTACAACGGCAATAACTTGCCCTGTAACTTCGCCTGTTCTAATAACATCTTTTTCAACAAGGTTAATATCCTTTATGATTGTTTTATCACCATAAGCCACGCTTAGGTTTTCAACATAGAGTAATGTATTTTCACTGCTGTAATTCATCTCTAATTATATTTTTGAATATCTGAAAAAGCTTTTTCTTAAATAGTTTAATACAAAATCAATAGAAAGACCTACGGCTAGAATCACAATTTGTAGAGCAATAATTCTTCCATGATTCATGAACTTATCAGAGTTTTTAATTAGGAAACCTAATCCTCCTGCGGCAACCAATATAGATTCTACCGTAACTAACATCATCCAAACAATAGCTAGGTTTTGACGGATAACATCAATAACATAATCTATTCTTCCTTTTACGACAACTTCCCATAAAACTTCCCAGCGGTTACATCCTAGAGATCTAGCATGGTCAAACTCTTCTTGGGGAATGCTATTTACCATACTCAAAAGTGAGGTGGTTAGGTAGGTACTCATAAACACGACTAAAACCCATATTTGCATGGTTCTAGCGTCACTAATTAGTATCGCTAGATAAAATGTGATACCAGTAAGCGGTAAATATCTTAATTTACTCAGGGCCTTTGCTACGGGTTGAATTACCGGAACGGTAGACAGGTAGCTAAATGTTAGTGAGATAAGGATGGCGATAATAATAGCCGAAAAACACAATAGAAGTGAACTTCCGATATGTACCACCAGACCTTCATTATAAAGTTCTATAAAACCCTGTAAAACTTGTTGAGGAGAAGGGAATAAATGCCTATCGCCCATGCTTGAGGCAAACCAAACTCCAAAAAGGGCTAAAACCCAAACAAGAATAATCATAAGCCGAGTGTTCTTGCTTACATTTTCAAAGGGTGTGAATATATTTTTCATGATGATTACAAGTTAGTATAAACATAAAACCGCGCCAAAATACTATTGCAAAATTGGAGCGGTTTTGTGAATTTTAAAATTATTTTATTTTAAAAGAACAATAACTACCCTACGGTTTTTAGCTCTTCCAGAATTTGTTGTATTACTTTCAACAGGCTCATCTTCTCCTTTTCCAATTACGTTTTGAAAACGTGACTGAGGAATGCCTTTACTTCTTAAGAAGTTTACGACAGCTTGTGCTCTTCGTTGTGATAAGTCATAGTTAGCTTCGCTAGAACCTGTGTCATCTGTATGGCCTTCTAAGCTAAGCTTGGTGTCTTCTGCTTGGATTAAAAGGTTGTAAATGGTCTCTAAAGTACTTTGAGAAGACGCAGAAATATTTGCGCTACCCGTATCAAAACTAATATTCCATTCTCCAGAGGCCATTACTTCACTAGCTTCTTTCGTATAATCTGCTTTGTACGCTGTACCAGACTCAATGTCATTAATGTTTTTAATGAAATACAAGTTTACAGCTTCCTCATAAGGAACAATACGTTTTACAGATTCATTGAAACCAAAAGGATTTAATTCCTTTAAGTAGGTAGATACTTGGTTGTATACTGCCTTGTAACGGTTTGTACCATCTGTAATCCCGTAATATTGCATAACATCAGAATAGTTAAAAACTCTTGATCCACCCATGTTGTAATCAATTCCGTTTTTACTTCCTTTCTGACCTTTAAACATGTCATACCAATACTTGGCATTTTCAAGATCATAAGTATCTGCAACAGCTTCAGAAGCTCTTACCTGCCACTCGTCATATTGTTTCATTTGGTTTGAAGCTGTTAAGGCCGACTTCAATATATTACTTACAATTTGTGGATGTTGAGTAGACCATTCTTTAACCGCAATAACTGTAGTAGCCATTTGGTTATTGAATTCTTTGGTAGAAGCAACATCTGTAAATCCGCTTAAAGCATCAAAAACCATTTTGTCACCAGGAGTCCAAGTAGCACAACCATCAATCTTTTTGTTGATTGTTTTTCCGGTAAGTTTTCCGTTTTTAACCTCTTTTAAAGGTACTGTCCATCCAGATTTTTGAGATTTAATAAGTTCTTCAGCAGATTTTATATAATCATCATCTTGAGAAGGGTAGAAGTTTACCGCTTCAGGATCATACGTATTAGAATCTGGATTTACTTTAAGTCCGTTTGCAAAAGCATAGTTAAGTGCTGTAACCCAGTCACCATCACCTAGAACAGTTGAAATTAAAGCACCTTTCATGCTTTTAGGATCTACTTTCCAGCTTGGTGGGCCAATTAATTTATCTTCACCATAACTAATACCAACTGCACCAACTACTTGTACGTGGTATTTATCTTTTCCAAATTTATCATCTAATGCTTGTTGCATAGTACTGATGTAAAATGGAGCGCCATCTCCCATCATGATAATAGCAAAAGCACTTTTATCGGCATCAGGATACTCTTCACCTCGATCAAATTCTTCAACGAATTTCATCTGCATGTTACGTAATTCTGATAACCAATCCTGACGAATAATTTCAAGATTAACCCCATTACGTTCCATTAAAGAACCTTTGGTGGTTTTAGGACCTCCGTTAGCTACAATAATACCAGATTGTGCATTCCATGCATAAGCGGCAATACGTACTAGTGGTTTGTTCTTAACATCACTAGAGGTACTAGTAGATGGTAATGGTAGCTTTGCAGAAGTAATTACATTGTTTACTTCATTCTTATCTACATTTAGCTCGTCTAATGTTTTAGCTTCACCAACTCGCAATCCTGGTGCAAAATAATAGACTGCACCTAATATACCGCCTAATAAGACGACTACGATTAATAATTCTGATAAGGTGGTGAGTTTTTTTGTTCGTAAAATCTTACCCATTGTTATTGTGTTTAGTTATTTAGTATTTAAAAAGTTAATCAAACATATTTCCAAAACCGCCACTCTCTTGCTTGTCTTCTTGTGTTAGTTTGTAATTTGGATTCTTGTATTTCTTCGAATCAGGAACATAATCTTTTCCTGTTTTTATTTTATCAGCTAAGGTGTCTAATTGAGAGTACAATTCATCACTATCAATATCATACTTACTGGTAAGCATATCTATGTCTGATAAGTTCTCTTGCGTTCTGGCAATATCCATAGCAATAGTTTCTGTAATCACGTCTAAAGCATATTCTAACTCCCAGTCTTTTGTAAAATGCATGGCAGATTTTGCTCCTTCTGTAGCTTCTCTTGCAGATTTTGCAAAAGCATACTCTTTCTCTAGCATCTGAATAGTAACTTCAAAATCTGATATCTTGATATCTATGGCTGTTCCTGCTAAAGTAAGTTTACGGTCTAATTTTCCCATGACATTAGCACGGCTTCCGTATTTTTGAATAAAGCTTTTGCTTTGTTCTAGTTGATGCGTTACACGTTGCGATTCAGATAATTTCTTAGCCAACGCACTATGTAATTCTACATACTCATCGGTATCTTTTCCTGCTGAGCCTTTCTCTCCCACTAAACGTTCCATCTCAGTTTTAATCTTCTGAGCTTGTTTCTGTAAGGTTACAACACGGTCTTGATATTCTTTTGCTTCTTTCTCAGCTTTGAAAGACTCTGCTTCCATATTGCTTTTTAAAGCTTTTATTTTTGCTTTAGACTCTTTAAAAACTTTTCGGTTTCTAAGCATCTTCTGCTTTTGCTCGTGCAGCTCCCCAAACGGATCGTATTTTATTAGCGATTTATGCAACGCTCTTGTTAACCTACGCAGCCCTTTGAAAATAACAGGAAGCATAAGGATAAAGAATACTACAAAGATAGCAACACCGGCAAGGGCAATGATTTGTCCTAAGGCAGTGAAAAGCGGTGGTAGGATGTAAACCCAAGCGCCATAACCAACGGCAGCAAACAAGGCTAGTTTTATAGCGGTATTTAACCCTTTTTCACCATTTCTCCAGTTGTTAGGGTTTAATGAAATTTCACCCTTTTCGTCATCAAAATGCTTTAAAATAGGTAAGTCTAATACATGACTTTTTGATTCTTCCGTATTCATTTAAGGGTATTTATAGGTTGATTTTAATTCCGTCTGCTACTGTTGTAATAATCTCCAGAATTTTTGTTTTCGCGATATCATTCGCAGTAATTTTTTGTTCTATATCGGTCATCTCAGTAGAAGTGCCATTTTCCAGCGCATTTAACTGATTTTTCTTATCACTAGCCTGAGTTTGTAATTGAAGAATTTGTTTTTCCAATTCGGCTATCTCCGTAGATAAGGTTTCTTTCTGATGTAATAAGCTAGATTGAAATTCTTCTTTTTTGGCATTCCCCTTGGTGTGGTACTGCTCGTGCACATCATTAATTTCTTTGATGTAAAAATTTGCACCATCTAAAAGCGACTCTTTGGTTACTTTAGCATCAACACTTTGGGCCATAGTAAAAGCCATTTTATATACATTAGGGTCGTTAGAACCTACGGCTTTTATCGCTTTAAAAAATTCATAAAAATCATAACCAGGTAGGTTTAATGATTCAAATCCAGATTCATACATTTCAATAACACTATTTAAAATAGCGTTATCGATGTTAGTAGATGTTACTTGGCTGCGCTGAGGAGCACTACTTTGTGGAAACTGAGTGCTAGATGATGTTGGTGTTGGTTCATTCGGAAAATCAATCTTTTCTTCTGATTTAGAAGTAGTGGTCGTTGACGCATTTTCGTCATTTACAAAAAGTGATTTCCAATTAAATTTTTCTTTTGCCATGGCAAGGGTGGTTATCTTTTACTGTTAAAATATGTACTGTTGCAGTATTAGGCTATAAAATTAGGTAATTTTACCTATTATAGCTTATTTACTACTTGTTAAATGCTATTTTCTTCTCTTTTTATAGGTATTCGATATTTCAACTTTGTTACAAATTATTTTGCAAATTTATTCCAAGCAACTCTCAATACTATCATTATAACTGCAAAGACTAGCAAAAGTTGTGTAAAGCCTCCTAAGAATATCACTCCAAAGTATGACCTCTGAAGTATGAATAATAGGACAAATGATATCCCTATGATAATAATTAAACTAGATAAGCGCGTAAACCCTGGTAATTTAGACATTTTAATTTTTCTATTTAAAATTAGAAGAATTAATATCATGGCTACTATGGGTGAAAAATAGGTAACCAAACCTAGTTGAAGCATGCTTGAGCCCAGAAATAAAATATTATATAGTAATAAGAATAAAGCTAAAACGCCAGGAATAGTCACCGCATATACTAAAAAAGACATGACATATTTTACCGTACTAATATTTTTTGCATTTACGATGTAGGTGCAAAGTAGCGCCAGCACCAGTGCTATCCCAAAATAGTAGAGAACAGCAGCATGGTGCGAGTCAAACCAGGTAATAATATCTTGTATGCTCATATATTTTAGGAATTTTCAGTATCAAAAATGCTAATCTCTTTTACGGCGACAGCTATTTCAGGAATATCTTCTTCAGTAATCGTGATTAAGATTTCTTCAGTTATCGGAGTAATATTGACAATTCTATTGGCTTGCCTTTGAATTATTTTTTCGAATAGATTACGCATGGTTCTAGCATTACCAAAGCTTTTATGTCTTTTATCATAAACGCTTATGATAATTTCAGAAAGTTTGTCTTCAGCATCTGGGGTAAGTGTAAAATCAGATTTCTTGGTTATTAACTTAAATATGGCTAATAAAGCATCTGGTTTGTAATGATCAAAATTTAAATAGCGATTAAAGCGAGATTGTAGCCCAGGATTAGATTGGATAAAAATCTCCATTTCATCAGGATATCCAGCAACCACAACAACGAGGCTGTCTCTTAAGTCTTCCATACGTTTTAAAAGAACTTCAATGGCTTCTGATCCAAAGTCATTTAATCCGCCAGAGGTTAAAGAATATGCTTCGTCTATAAAAAGAACTCCGTCTGAAGCAGCGCTAATAATTTCATCGGCTTTTAGTGCGGTCTGCCCAACGTAGCCTGCAACCATACCAGATCTATCTGTTTCTACTAAATGCCCCCTCTTTAAGTACCCTAAATGTTTAAAAATTCTTCCTAACATTCTTGCTACCGTGGTTTTTCCTGTTCCAGGAGGTCCCATAAAAACAAAGTGGAGTGACGTTTTATTGGCTTTTAAACCATTCTCTTCTCGTATTTTTTGAACTTTTAAGAAATTGATAAGATCATTTACATCTTTCTTTATCTCTTCTAAACCAACAAGTTCGTTTAACTCTTCTAAGACTTTTTCTATCGTATCATCTTCAGGAACTTCTATGTAGTTAGAATGGTCTAAGCTTCTTTTTGGGTTGGTAATTTTTTTAGAAATAGTCTTTAATAACTGCTCCTCTTTTTCGGCGACCACACCATCAGCTTGTGCCATTAATAACGCAATCCTATTTAAAAAGGAAGCTATGGCATCAAACTCATTACTTTTTATTTTATCTAAAATTAAAGTAGAAATGTATTCTGTTTTGAGTGCTTCTTTAGGCTGAAAAAAAGAGGTATCCTGGATAAGCTGCACATTAGCATCAAAATGTTTCGCTAAGGGTAACTTTGCTAATTTTTGAATATCAAAAGACTGAGCAAGATCTTTTCCTTGAAGCTTTTCATAAAGAAAAATAAGGGTAAATTTTATCTTGTTTGGTATTCTTGATTTCGCATTATATGTTAAGGTAAAGGTATTGTATAAAGTAACAATATCTCTCAGTACCAAATGTTCTGCTTTGTATTGTGTTCCAGAAAAACTTTCATCAGTAATTCCTTTTAAGGCGCTTTTAAATTTATGATCAGCATTTAATGAAAGACAAATACTCCAGGCTTTGTTTCCTTCTTTTCTCAATACATCTATAAATTCAGGCGTAATAGTATCGTGGTCTTGGTTCATTTTGTTGGTGCTAAGCAATACGTTGCTTTTGGGGCTTTAAAGATAAGTATTTTTAATAATCATAATAACCAAAGTTATTTCCTTGGTTGGGTCTGTACACTTCGGCTCTTGGGCGCTCTCTTAAAAGAAACTCTTCTATCACAACGTCTGCAATTTCCTGGTCGGTGTCCGTGTCCTCAATACGGTAGCCGCTGTTTTTATAAAATGGCTTCGCTTTTAATTGATCGCTAAGTTCGTATACAGCTATATACATTTTAAAATTCTTGTCGTAATCACTACCATCACTGTGTTTAAACAGATATCCAACATAGGCTTTGTCTCGGTAGGTTATTTCTTTTTTAGCAATAAATAAGACAGAGTCTTTCTCTTTGTCAATATTCTTTCTATCAAATAATTGTGCTTCGGCTAAGTGTTTTTGAGTTTTGTAAGGAGAAGGAAATAAAGATAGTTTTCCTACTGCCTTTAATTTGGTGAATAATAAGTTTCTACTCTCCATATTTTCTGCCAGCGCATGGAGTGCTTCATTATTTATAGCATTAGGTGTATGGGCTAAAAGTGCAGCTTTAGTGGTTTGTATGTCTGCATCTTCCAATAAGTCTAACTTTTCAAAAAACAACTGCACATCTTTTTCTTTGGAAAAAGGATGTAGTAGCTGTACATAGTCTTCTAAGACAGAGCTCTTAGAACTGACGTATAAATTATCATAATACTGATTGGTATTTCTTTTGCTGCTTTTCCCTAGTTCCCTTTTAAGTTGAATTTTGGCATCATTCAACATTTGCTTACGGTATTTTTTATAGCTGCTAGGCTTTATTAAGCCCTCTGCCTTTAATTTGGCTAGAAGAGAAAATATAGATGATTTGTATTCTTCAATAGCACTATAGTCCAAAATTTCAGGATACAACTTTTTGGCTAGTGGCAAGCTATCCATATAGGGTTTAAATATTTGATAAATTTCATAAGAACTAGAAACTAATGGGAGGTCTACAGCCATGAGTTCTAAAAGCTGCTCGGCAGATTCTGTAGTGCTTTTTTTGGTTATGGCCTGTAGCACTTTAGTCTGAGAAGAAGAGTTGTTGTACGATTTTTGATAAAAATCAGTATAAAAATCAATGGTTTCAGATTCATCAATGGCTGCTAGTTGTTCTATCAAGTAACTCTGGATGTTTTTCTGACTTTCTTTGAAATCAAATTCGGTTATGATATTCTTCAGTGAATCAATATGCTTTTTCTCAAATTGAATAAAAGGATAGCCATTGATTACAATGCTATCATTACTTCTCAGGGCTTTAAAAAACTGATTGGTTTTATCGGCTAAAATATCTTTCCCTAGAATGGTATCTAGGGGTTTGAAATTGTCAAAAAACTCACGAATGAACTTGCTGGGTTTACTAACAGTGTCTATCACAGCTTGCATTTCATATAAAGCTCCCCCTTTAAGAACATTCTTGATTAAGATACCGCGTGTGCTGGCAGTATCGGTTAAAGTTATCTCAAATTCACTATATCCATTTTCACCATGGGTGATTTTTTCATGACTGGTATTAAATTTTTTATGGGCGTATAGTTTTTTTCGTAAAGACCAAACGGAGTCAATACTGCTAAACATTAAAAAATCATGCGATTTATTTAACTGAACAGTAATGGCTTCATTGTTTTTGTTCTGATAAACGCTTCTCTTAGTGTATGCATTGTAAGGTTTAATCTCCTTTTTATTGTAGCCATTACTGTTCACTACAAATAGGGGAGGCTTTATAGATGTAACGGTAGTAAAAAACAGTGCGGTATCTTTTACTTTAGAAAAGGTTTCTTTATATATGGTTGGTTTAATTTTAAAAGAATCGAAGTAACTAGCAGCGTCTTCATCTTTTGTAGTTAAGATTCCCAACAAGTAATATTCATCACCCCTAATTTTTGTAATTAAATGAAGTTTTTCTCCACTTAAAGTGTCGGTTGCGGCAAAAGATTTTAAACTGTTATTGGTAAAGTCTTTATAAATTCCTTCTAGATCTAAGTTCTGATAGAAACGATGTTGAATTTGCTTCAATTCAAAACTGTCCTCTTCAATATAATTGTAGTCATGAAGCGTAGCTTTTTTTAGAAACCGATAGGTATTATTTTTAAGATCTACGCCTTGTATAAATCTATTGCCAGTTCTTTTGGTATTGGTAAACGTGTAATTAGAGGGCATTGCTACTTCAAAATCATCATAAACAGAAGAAACCTTCTTCATCGTATTAGTGATTGTTTTAAATTGTAAGCTATTGAATATTGTATCAGAATACTGCTGCACAAAAGTACCTTGTCCACCCATTTTAAAAATGATGATCTCTAAAGGAGTCACAAAAATCTGGTACCGCTGATGTTCGCCATTTTTTAAAAGATTCTTTACATCAATTCCTTCAAAGCCATTTTTAGAAATTCTACTTTTCGATTCAATTTTCCCGGGTATATTTTCAAATAAGAGCTGGTCAATATCTTCTATACTGTAGAGGTCGTCTTTTTTCAAATAAGAGTACGTAGGAATTCTATTTACCGTAAAGAAACTTCCGTTGGCTAAATCTGGCGAGACATAGAACGTATTAGAAAATTCCGCTATTGGGTATAGCTTATTAGGAAGCGATACTGAGAATAAAGAATCATCTACCGATTGGTATATATAGTTGTTTTCTTTAATTTTGTCTTCAAATTCTTCTTTTAATGTAGCTCCCTTAGAGCTCGTTTTAGAAGTAAGTGCTTTTACCGTGTATCCTTTTTTACGCAACAAAGCAATGACACCATGTTCCCCGGGTAAATGAGCTGCGCCAATTCCTGCAAATACTTTAGAATGGGTAATGAGAGAATCTAATTTGGTAGCCATGTTGCTATTCCTTGTGTACAGCATATTTTCCAAATAATACGGGGTGTACATGCCTTTATCAATAGAATCTAGTAAATTAATGTTTCGTTCTCTATACGCATCCTGTAATAGTTGCAACGGTTCTTGTTGTTGCATTTTCTTTTGAAGCCACTCTGCAGGTTTTTCTTTTAGGCTGTTAAAGCTCGCACGGCCTACAAGGGCTGTAGATTCTTCAAGATCTTCTAAGGCGATCACAGGTTTATTAAATTTTTTCCCTGCCTGATAAATGAACATATCTAAATACGTGTCCTCTTCAAAATTTTGAGATGTTCCATCAGAGCGGTATAAGATGTTGTTAATCATTTGATCTTCAAAGCCTAAATAACTTGAGATTTCTACTTTTTGAGGATTGTCAATTTTAAACGCATTGGTATAAAACCCTTTTGCCATAAAGCTTTCTCCAAAGCCAAAACCCATGCTGTCTTCATTTTCTAACCATGTACTTGGGTCTGATTCTAAGGCAATTACCGCACTACTATTTAAAGCCTCGTAAAAAACGTCATCTAAGCGAAAAGCAATTTTTTTGCTTACGTGCATGGTGCCATAGAGATATGAACTTTGTTTTAAGCCATTTCCAGAAATTTCCCAAAGAAGGCTATTTTTCTCTTGCGCATTGCATGTAACATAGCAGATAACAAATAGTAGACTAAAGAATAAACGCATTGATAATTTTGGTTTAAAAAGGTTTGTAAGCGTTGTGGTTACTACTTATAACGGTACTATTCCGTTTGTATTTTTGAGTCGTTTAAATTTTTTAAAATGACGCGGGTATGCGGTAAGCTATCTGGATAGTTTTTTTGTAAAAATGAAATAAGTTTCTCTCTGACTAATACACGTAAATCCCATGCAGTAGGAGAGTCTTTGGCGCTCATCAAAGCCCTAATTTCTACCGTGTGTTCTTTAGAGTCTGTTACTTGCAATACGTTCACTTCGCCATCCCATAACTCCGTACTATGCAGTATTTTGGTAAGCTCTGCCCTCATTTCATCAAATGGCACATTATAGTCTGTGTATAAGAATACAGTTCCTAAAATATCTGAGGATGTTTTGGTCCAATTCTGAAAAGGCTTTTCAATGAAATAGGTGGTTGGGACAATTAATCGTCTTTTGTCCCAAATGTTGACAACCACATAGGTAAGTGTAATTTCTTCTATGCGGCCCCACTCACCTTCTACTATAACAACATCATCAATTTTTATGGGTTGTGCTATGGCAATTTGAATACCTGCTAAAATGCTAGCGAGCATCTTTTGAGCAGAAAAACCAAGAATAATTCCTGCAACTCCTGCTGAAGCAAAAATACTTACTCCAATTTCGCGAATGCTATCAAAGCTCATCAGAGCAATGCCAACTGCAAAGATGATTAATAAGAAAATCACAATTCGCTCTAAAATATTAAACTGGGTATATATTTTTCGTGCTCTTAGGTTGTTCGATGCGCTAACGTCATAGTTTTCAATTACCTTTTTCTTGATAATTCTGATACTGGCAATGAGCAGCCACGTAATGGCAAAAATTATGAGAAGAGTACTCAATTTTTGAAGCACAAAGGTTACTTCACTTATGCCAAGGTTTTGATGAATAACCTTAATCCGAATTAAAATACCTATAAAAAGAAGAAATATGGGTTTTGTAATTCTCGAAATACTCTGTCGGTCTAACAGGTATTTAGGGTTCTTACCAAATTGGCGTAATATTTTAACGGTGATGTATTGTAACGCAAATAGACTTAAAATGGCAACAACTATATACACTAAGGCGTTTGGCTTTTCTAATAAGTTTTTAAGCATAATTTTTTTAGGTTTAATTTACGGGTCTTGCAACATAAGAAAATGATACTTTTTTGGTGTTAAATCGATGTGAAAATTGAATTTAACTATAATATCATAAATAAACTAATTGGTGGTTTTAAAGGATTTGAAATCAGCATGTAGTATTTTTGTCGTCTGAAAAAGAAAAATTAAAATTATGAAAGGCGTTTTATTGGTTAATTTGGGTTCACCAGAAAGTCCTACGGCTAAAGATGTTAAGCCGTATTTAGACGAGTTTTTGATGGATGAAAGAGTAATTGATGTTAATAATATTCTTAGAAACATTATAGTACGAGGAATTATTCTTCAAACAAGACCTAAAAAATCTGCTGAAGCGTATGCCAAAATATGGTGGGAAGAAGGCTCACCTCTAGTTGTTATTTCGGAAAGATTTGCAGAAAAAGTAAGTAAGCAAATTCAAATGCCCGTAGCTCTTGGTATGCGATATGGTAAGATGACAATTAAAAACGCAATACAGGAGCTGAAAAATAAAGGCGTAGATGATGTAATTTTAGTGCCCCTTTATCCTCATTATGCCATGTCTTCTTTTGAAACAGTGGTGGTTAAAACAATGGAGGTAAAGGACGCGTTTTTTCCTGAAATGAAGATCACCACCTTACCCGCTTTTTATAAAAATCCAGAATATATAAAAGTGCTTTCAGAAAATATTGCTAAACATTTAGAAGGCTTTGAGTACGATCATATTTTATTTTCATACCATGGTATTCCAGAGCGCCATATCCGTAAGTCAGATCCCACAAAATTTCATTGTAAAATAGACGGTAGCTGTTGTCAAACAAATTCGGTAGCACACCACACTTGCTACCGCCATCAATGTTACGATACCACAGAAAGTGTTAAAAAATACTTAGGATTACCAGAAGATAAAGTTAGTGTATCTTTTCAGTCTAGGCTGCCTAATGATCCATGGTTAAAACCCTACACCGATTTTGAGTTTGAGCGTTTTCCTAAAGAGGGGAAGAAGCGCCTGGCGGTTATTACACCAGCCTTCGTATCCGATTGCTTAGAGACTCTTGAAGAGATTGCTATGGAAGGTAAAGAACAGTTTCAGGAAGCAGGCGGTGATACCTATAAACACATTCCTTGCTTAAATGATGACGATTCATGGGTGTCAGTAATGGCAGCATGGTTAGAAGACTGGGAAAAAACAGATAAACTGCCAGCATAATGGCAAATGTATCTGCAGATCAGTTAGGGTCAGAACCTATAGGTAAATTACTTATCAAGCAAGCGGTACCTGCCTCTATTGGTATTTTGGTGATGTCTCTTAATGTTCTAGTAGATTCTATTTTTGTAGGTAATTGGATTGGGTCTATTGCAATTGCTGCTATTAATGTAGTATTACCTGTTTCATTCTTTATCGCAGCTCTCGGAATGTCTGTGGGTATCGGCGGATCCAGTATTATTTCTAGGGCTTTAGGGAGTAATCATAAAGAAAAAGCCTTAAAAACATTTGGGAATCAAATAGCGTTAACACTTTTTATAACTATCGGTATGGTTATACTGGGTTTAACCTATTTAGACGCCATTATCCCGGCCTTTGGTGGTAAAGGAAGTATTTTTGAACCCGCAAAAATTTACTATACGATCGTTTTATATGGAGTTCCTTTTTTGGCACTTTGTATGATGGGGAATACCGTGATTAGGGCAGAAGGGAAACCTAAATTTGCCATGATTGCCATGATCATACCATCTATCGGAAATTTAGTGATGGATTATGTTTTTATCTACATTTTTGATTGGGGAATGGCCGGAGCTGCTTGGGCTACGACCATTGGGTATTTATTATGCTTTTCCTATGTATTTTATTTCTTTGTTTCAAAAAATTCAGAACTAAAAATTGGGTGGCATCACTTAAAATTTGATTTTCCAGTTTTAAAGGAAATAAGTTCGCTAGGTTTTGTAACCTTAGCAAGACAGGCGACTACCAGTATCGTTTATTTATTAATGAATAATATACTGTTTGGTTTAGGAGGAGAAGCTATGGTAGCTGTTTATGCCATTATAGGCAGAATGCTGATGTTTGCACTGTTCCCAGTATTTGGAGTAACACAAGGTTTTTTACCTATTGCCGGATTCAATTATGGTGCAAAAAAATACCAAAGGGTACGAGAGAGTATTGTCACGGCTATTAAATATGCTGCAATTATGGCAAGCGTTGTGTTTGTTGGTTTAATGATATTTCCAGGAGAGATAGCGTCCTTATTTTTAAGTTCTAAAGAGGGTATTCCGGCTAGTGAGTTGGCTGTTAATGCTTATGTTTTAGAACATACGCCAACAGCAATGCGTTTGGTATTTGCTGCAACGCCAATTATCGCCTTACAATTAATTGGTGCTGCCTATTTTCAAGCAATCGGGAAAGCAATTCCTGCGCTTTTGTTAACCTTAACAAGGCAAGGTTTCTTTTTTATACCATTAATTATAATTTTACCTAAATATCTAGGTGAATTAGGTGTGTGGCTTGCATTTCCTATAGCAGATGTCTTGGCCACGGTGATCACAGGATACTACTTAAGAAAAGAAATGAAACGAGAATTGAGCTAGTTCTTAGCTGATGGTAATTTCCTCGTAAGATTGTCTAATTAGTTCTTCGCCGTATGTACGTTCTAGCTTTCGGATAGCAAAATGTGCATGTGCCATGCGTTGAAAATGATGAATGAAGGCTAAATTTATAGCACCACCACCTGCAGCGCCCAAGACAGGAATGGCTTGCGCTACAAACTTTTCAGAAACTTGTATGCTAAATCGGGAGGCAATAGCTCCTAAAATTTGCAACAACGGATTAGAACTTCCCTTTAACATTCCGCCTACTAATTTTCCAGCGCCACTTGTTGCTCCTTTTATCGTAGAGTTTAGGGTAATTCGGGTAGCATAATATCCCGTTTCAAGGTGGTCATCATGTGTGCTTTTGCCTCCTAATGCAAAAACCTGTAAGCAGGCAAGTTGTGTGTCTAACTCCGTAAGGTCTTCACCCTCGCTACGAGCAATATCCATAATGGAACGCATCATAAATTTAGTGGCAACCGCTAAATCTGCAGAAAAAGCAACGATGCCAAAAGTGCCTCCTAAAATACCTGAAGAAGTAACGAGTGCTTTATAGGTGTTATTCAGTGGGGTTGTTAGTGGCTTATTTGTTTTCATAGAGAGCAAGTTGGTTTTAACTACTTTTTGTAAGGTCTTATAACTTGCTTCTTGTAACCATTTTTGCTGTTTTTGTGGTAGTAGCTCTACCTTATTTTGAATGATATTTCCAACACTATTTAATCCTTTCATGGCCCAACCAATTTCTTCCATCTGCTGCTTAGCCTTGATTAAAATCTTTAAATCGTTTTCCGTGAGTTTTGGGTTTGATATAAGTTTTGACATGTGTTCAGTAATTTGTTAACGTAGTATATAGGTAGTGAAAAGTACACAATTGTTACATCTTTTAGCGGTCTTGTTACCGATAAAGGAAATTATATTTTCAGTTACGTTCAAATCTCCTTAATTTAGAAACGACTAATTTCAATGAACATACAATGAAAACCAACTACCTCAAAAATAGCATGATCCTGCTATTACTTTGTGTACTGCCGCTTACGGCCTTGGCACAAAAAAAGAAAAAATCAAAACAAGCTACTACCCAAATTCCAGAGACCTTATATTCTAGCTTAGAATATAGATTGTTGGGGCCGTTTCGTGGGGGGCGTTCTGCTGCCGTAACCGGCGTTCCAGGGCAACCAAATTTGTTTTATTTTGGAGCAACAGGTGGTGGTGTATGGAAAACGACAAATGGAGGTCGGGAATGGGAGAATATTTCTGATGGCTTTTTTGGAGGGAGCATTGGGGCTATTGAGGTTTCTAAAAGCGACCCAAATGTGATCTATGTAGGAGGTGGTGAAAAAACACTTCGCGGTAATGTATCTTCTGGATACGGCGTTTGGAAAACTGAAAATGCAGGAAAAACATGGGTCTCTGTAGGCCTTGAAAAAAGTAGGCACGTGCCTAGACTCCGGGTGCATCCAACCAATTCTGATATTGTTTACGCAGCGGTTTTAGGTAATATTTATAAACCAACACAAGAACGGGGTATCTACAAAAGTATAGACGGTGGTAAAAATTGGAAAAAAACACTTTTTGTTAATGAGCAAGCAGGAGCTGTAGATCTGGTATTTGATCCTAATAATCCTAGAATTTTGTATGCTTCTACTTGGCGTGCAGAACGTACACCTTATAGTTTAAGTAGTGGTGGTGATGGCTCTGCGTTGTGGAAAAGTACAGACAGTGGAGAGACGTGGACAGAGATTTCTAAAAATGAAGGCTTCCCAAAAGATACTTTAGGGATTATCGGCGTGACCGTTTCACCGAAAAATTCTGATCGTGTATGGGCCATTGTAGAAAATAAGGAAAAAGGTGGCTTGTACCGCAGCGATGATGCGGGTAATTCATGGACGCAAGTTAATGATGAACGTAAATTACGCCAACGTGCTTGGTACTATACGCGTCTTTATGCGGATACAGAAGATGAAGATGTGGTGTATGTTTTAAATGTAGATTACCATAAATCTAGTGATGGCGGAAAATCATTCTCAACGTTTAATGCGCCACATGGAGATCATCATGATCTTTGGATTGCTCCAGAAAATTCTAATCGCATGATTATTGGAGATGATGGTGGTGCGCAAATTTCTTATGATGGCGGTGAAACATGGAGTACCTATTACAACCAACCTACCGCACAATTTTATAGAGTTACAACAGATAACGCTTTTCCTTATCGGATTTATGCAGCGCAGCAAGATAATTCTACACTTCGGATCAATCACAGAAGTGATGGGCGTAGTATAGATGAAAATGATTGGGAAGAAACGGCAGGGGGAGAATCGGCTTGGATTGCCGTAGATCCTGCCGATGATGATATTGTGTATGGAGGTAGTTATGATGGCTTTTTAACGCGTGTTAATCATAAAACAAAAACGGTAAGAGGTATAAATGTGTGGCCAGATAATCCTATGGGTGCTGGGGCTGAAGCCATGAAGTATCGTTTTCAATGGAATTTCCCTATCGTATTCAGTAAACATAATCCCAAAAAATTATATACTTTTTCTAACCATGTGCATGTTTCGGAAAATGAAGGACAAAGTTGGACGCTTTTGAGTGATGATTTGACTAGAAATGATCCTACGAAACTAGGCTCTAGTGGTGGGCCAATAACACAAGACAATACGAGTGTAGAATATTACTGTACCATTTTTGCGGCTAATGAAAGTCCGCTTAAAGAAGGCTTGCTTTGGGTAGGTAGTGATGATGGTTTGGTGCATGTCACTAAAGACGGTGGTACTTCTTGGACTAATGTTACTCCTACAAATATGCCAGAATGGGCTATGATCAATAGCATTGAGCCTTCGGCTTTTGATGCCGGTACATGCTATGTTGCGGCAACACGATATAAATTAGGCGATTTTGAACCTTACTTATATAAAACTACAGATTACGGTAAAACGTGGCGTAAAATTACAAATGGGATTGATGAAGAGCATTTCACGAGAGTAGTGCGCGAAGATCCTAAAAGAAAAGGATTGCTCTATGCTGGTACGGAAACAGGAATGTATATTTCTTTTGATGATGGGGCCAACTGGAATCCGTTTCAAATGAACTTGCCTATTGTGCCTATTACAGATTTAGCGATCAAGGATGATAATTTAATTGTGGCCACACAGGGTAGAAGCTTATGGATTATTGACGACTTAACCGTACTGCACCAACTCAATACTTCTGATAAAGATAAAGCAACTATTTTATTTCAGCCTAAAGACGCTTACAGAACAAAAGGGCGTGCAAGTAAAAAACCATCTAAAACTGCGGGCCAAAACCATCCTAACGGGGTAATTACACATTTCTATTTAAATAGTTTAAATGAAAAAGATAGTATTGCTTTAACCTATTTGAGTATGAAAGGTGATACCCTTGCTTCTTTTTCCAATACAACAAAAGTAAAAGAGCAAAAATTAGATCTTAAAAAAGGAGGAAATACGCATGTTTGGGATACGCGTGGAAAAGGAGCTAAGAAATTAGATGGGATGATTTTATGGTGGGCTAATTTAGACGGAGCAAAAGCAGTTCCCGGAACCTATAAAGTAAGTCTATCGGTGAATGGAAAAATAGCTACGGAAGACTTTAAAATTTTACCAGATCCTAGAGCAGAAGCTTCAGTAGCAGCTATGCAAGAGCAGTTTAATTTTATAGCAGATATTAATGCTACTATTGATAGAGCGCATACTTCTATTGAAAAAATTAGAACAATTACGAAGCAGCTAGATGCTTTTTCAAAGCAATATAAAGGCAATGAGCAAACAAAGGCTTTATTGGAGAAAGCAAAAGCAATGAAAGAGAAATTTGGCGAAGTAGAAAAGGCCTTATATCAAACGCAAAACAGAAGCGGGCAAGACCCTTTGAACTTTCCAATTAAGTTAACCAATAAACTTGGGCATTTAAATAGCTTGGTAGCTATTGATGATTTTCCGCCTACGGCGCAAGATATCGCAGTTAAAAATGAATTGACTGCCGAAATAAAAGCACAATTAAGTACTTTTGATGCGCTGATAAGTAAGGAGATGAAACAGTTTAATGAAGAATTCAATCAGCTAAAACTTAACTATTTATTTGTAGAGGAATAATGACAGAACTATACGGTTATATAAAAGCATTGCATTTAATTTTTGTAATCACATGGTTTGCAGGGCTTTTTTATGTCCCAAGACTATTTATAAACCATATAGAAGCTTCCTTAAGACCTTCTCCAGAAAAAGAAATCTTAACAAAAGAATTTAAATTAATGACCAAAAGGCTATGGTATATCATTACCTGGCCTTCGGCCATTTTAGCTATAGTATTTGCAATTTGGTTGCTAGTGCTCCTTCCGGCTTGGTTACAACAACCATGGATGCATGTGAAACTGGCTTTTGTAGTACTGCTTATTTTGTATCATCTTAAAAACCACCAAATTTTTAAACAATTACAGCGCGACGATATAAGGTATACGTCTAACTTTATGCGTATCTGGAATGAGGGGGCTACTATTATTTTATTTGCTGTGGTTTTTTTAGTGGTCTTAAAAAGTACGATTAGTTGGGTTTATGGCGTTGTAGGAATTATAGCTTTAGGGGTATTACTTATGTTGGGTATTAAATTATACAAACGTATTAGAGCTAAAAATCCAGATGCTTAATTGGTTTTGACCTTAAAAGCCTTTTGGTGTGATTATTGTTACCTTTAAAATTCAGCAAATTCAAACAATAAAGCGTGTTCAATAAAGTTTCTCTCAGGTCCCGTATTTTTATTTCAATGATTGTTTTGGTGTTATTGGCATCAGTCCTAATTGCTGGGGTTACCATCTATCAATATGGGGAACAATCTAAAGATTACCATGAAGATCGTTTAGAGCGTAAAGAGGAGCAAATCAAAGAAAATATACGGTATACATTACAGCGTACTACCTACGTCCCTACAACAGACAATTTAGATCTTATTTTCAAAGATGAAATTTATCAAATTGCCGATGTGCTGAACGTAAATTTCAATATTTATGATTTAGAGGGCGGACTCATAAGAAGCTCTAGGCCAAAATCTAAATTCCAAAACGATTCGATATCGATGTGTTTGACGCCAGAGGTTTTAAATAACCTTAAGAATAGCGTAAACTCTAGGTACTTAGAGGAGAAATCTGCAGCAGGAGATAAATATCAAGCATCATACACCTATATTACAGATGGTAAATTTAAGCCTATTGGGATTTTAAATCTGCCGTATTTTGAAGACAATTCTTTTAATGATCACGAATTAAAAGAGTTCTTATTGCGTTTAGGAGGTGTTTATGTTTTTATGTTGTTGATAGCAATTCTTTTATCCTACATCATCTCAAAATACATCACCAGATCTTTACAGACCGTTTCTGATAAGATGAATGCCACATTCTTAACCAAACAGAATAAAAGAATTAGTGTCGGTAATCCATCAGAAGAGATCGGGAAATTAATTAATGCCTATAATGCGATGATTGATGAACTAGAGATTAGCGCTGTAAAATTGGCAAAAAGTGAACGGGAGCAAGCATGGCGAGAAATGGCAAAGCAAGTAGCGCATGAAATTAAAAATCCGCTTACACCAATGCGTTTAACCGTGCAGAGCTTTGAACGTAAGTTTGATCCTGAAGATCCTGACGTTAGGTCTAAGCTAACAGAATACTCAAAAACATTAATTCAGCAAATAGATACCATGAGCAGTATTGCTGGGGCATTTTCCAATTTTGCCGAAATGCCTGCACAGCAAAATGAAACCCTTAATGTGGTGAAAATTGTGAAGCTAGGTTTAGATATATTTAATGAAAACTATATTCATTTTATTGCCGATGAAGAAGAGATTATCGCTAAACTAGACCGTACGCAATTAATTAGAGTGCTTACTAATTTGGTTAAAAATGCCATCCAAGCTGTTCCAGATGTTGTAGATCCAAGAATATTGGTAACCGTATCTTCAGAAGGTAATTATGTAAAAATTGCGGTAGCAGATAATGGTATTGGGATAGAAGATGAGTTTAAAGAAAAAATCTTTGAACCAAAATTTACGACTAAATCTAGCGGAATGGGTCTTGGTTTAGGCATGGTTAAAACCATTGTGGAAACCTATAATGGGTCTATTGACCTTACCTCGCAACCGGGAAAAGGAACTGTTTTTACGGTGAAATTCCCTAGGATAGTGTAATTTATACCTAAGTATATATGAAGCTTCTTAATTTTTCTATTCACTACAAAATACATTTTCAATACCTACAATTCCCCCTTTGAAGGGGGTGCCCGCAGGGTGGGGGATGTTAAAGTGGAACAACAACAGTAAGCTTAAAATTAGTAATTGAGATCAGCAGCGGTAAGCGGGGTAAAGGCTTTTAAAATAGTCATAAAATGAAAATAAAAAAAAGATATGGTAAATATGGTGGCTATTTACCCCATTGTGTGGACAGGGATATTACTAGACGCATAAAAAAAGAAGAGGCAAATAATCCTGAATATTATATTCGAGTAGATGATAAGTTTTTCATATTAAATGAGGCACTAGGAAGCGATACAAATAAATATTTTGGATTTTTACTTTATGGTATCTCATTACTTTATATAATAGGAAGATTCAGCATTAATAAAGAGATAAGTTTTGGATTTTCATTCTTACTTATTTTAGCTGGCAGTTT
>NZ_FNBD01000001.1:401696-648336 GCF_900102165.1 Cellulophaga baltica | reverse complement strand
ATGCCTTTTGAAGATTGCTTAGTAGCATGGTCCGTTAAAAATTCAGGGGCATCCCCTACAGCACCAAGATTATCATTAATGCACCCTAATGGCTTTACAAGTACAGATGTTATGGGTGCAGATATTTTGGAAGATTGGTGTTTTATGAATTGGTATATGGATAAAAACAGACCCTTACCTCCAGGTACTGCTTTTGATGAATACAGGTTGCAAGATTTTGAACGCAGAAAAGCTGAGGGTTTTCCTAAACCACTATTTCCAGGTACATTTCACACCCCAGAACGCACACCAGCGCAGCATAGACAACGTAAAGAGATTGGTGGTTGGTAAAATTTTCAATAGATATAGTATGAAAATAAAAAAAAGATATGGTAAACATGGTGGCTATTTACCCCATTGTGTGGACAGGGATATCACTTTACGCATAAAAAAAGAAGAGGCAAATAATCCTGAATATTATATTCGAGTAGATGATCAGTTTTTCATATTAAATGAGGCACTAGGAAGCGATACAAATAAATATTTTGGATTTTTACTTTATGGACTATTGTTGTTTATTACTATTTTAAGGCTAGCTGCTGGTAAAGAAATAAATTTTTTTATATCTTTTATTTTCTTTTTAATAGGCAGTTTATCAATTCTTTATTATTACAAGCACCCAAAGAAAGAATTAATTTTAGATAGAATGAATGGGATGATTACGTTCCCAAATTATTTTTATTTCAAACCTTTCACCATGCCTTTTGAAGATTGCTTAGTAGCATGGTCCGTTAAAAATTCAGGGGTATCTCCTACAGCACCAAGATTATCTTTATTACATCCTAATGGCTTTACAAGTACAGACGTTATGGGAGCAGATATTTTGGAAGATTGGTGTTTTATGAATTGGTATATGGACAAAAACAGACCCTTACCTCCAGGTACTGCTTTTGATGAATACAGGTTACAAGATTTTGAACGCAGAAAAGCTGAGGGTTTTCCTAAACCTTTATTTCCAGGAACTTTTCACACACCAGAACGTACTCCAGCACAGCATAGACAACGTAAAGAGATTGGTGGGTGGTAATTTTATTGGTATTTTTAAAATTAAATCCAAACAATTCGTCAGGCGCATACAAATCATAAGCATAACATTTTCAGCGTTAAGTAGCTAGAAAATCTATAAACTAATATTTCTGAAAATGGGTAAATATCTAAATAATCATCAAACTTTTGTAATAAGCACAAAACCCCCTTCAATAGACATAGAAAGGGTATATCCACATAAGGGAACTATAATTATAGAAGCTAATGATTTATTTTATAGGGTAGATCTTAACTATACTTCATTTTCAAGTAAAATTTTTGGTGGCTTAGCTATTATATGTGGTATATGGTTTTTAAGTCATGATGGTATTGATTTGTATTATGACACTTTTTCGGTATTTGTAATTTTTGCGGGTTTATTTTTTTTAATTTATGGCTTTACTGTTAATAAAGAGAATAAAACACTTCTGCTCGATAGAATTAATGGAATAATAAGTTATCCAGATATGTTTTACGCACCTTTATTAAAAGGAAAATTTGAAGATATAAAAGCTGTAATTTCAGTTAGTGGAGATGTTGATGGAACTGTTGGGAGAGAGTATTTAAAATTTGTAAATACATTTAAACCTAGAAAATTAGATGTACTAAGAACCATCTCTTACAAAGATCCTTATGAGGAATGGAGTTTATATGTTTGGTATATGGATAAAAATAGACCCTTACCACCAGGTACTGCTTTTGATGAATACCGCAAGCAAGATTTTGAAAGACGTAAAAGAGAAGGTTTTCCCAAACCCTTATTTGAAAGTTATATTCCTACTCCTGAAGCTACAAAAGAACAACAAGCAGTGCGCAGGAAAATTGGTGGGTGGTAATTAGTTAGTTTAAAAATAGAAAATAATAGTATCTTCAATTACTATAGTACTAAAATAAACAAACAATTATCTAAATACATGGTAAAAGATTTTACAAGAGCGATAACACATGAAAATTATGGAAAGGCAGAAAGTGGCTTGCAAAAATATTATCATAAGGTAGAAAAGATAATTTACCATACACCAATGAAACTAACGAAAGAAGAAGTGGAAAAAGGTGGAGTCTTTACTTTTTCATCGGATGAATTTATAACTTCACCTGATACTTCTAATGGATTGCCTTTTATTGTAGGGGGAGTTTCTCTTTCCAGTTTATTAGCATTGTTTTTTTTACTAAAAGAAGAGTTGGGTACTCCTGGAACTGTATACGTTTGTATTGCTGTTACAGCATTAATTTTTTCTATTATTTATTATTTTACAAAGCCTCCAAAAGAGAATATTTTAAACCGCAGAGATGGTTTAATTACCATAGAAGGGGCATTGTACCAACCCAATATTACCATGCGGTTTAAGGATGTTATTTGTTGTTATAGTACTGGTGGTGAAAATGGTTTAGGAGCTTTTCGATTAGAAGTCATACGCCCCAATAATTATACTTTTGCAATGCTTAATGCAGGAGATAAAGATTGTTATCGAGATATTTCTTTTTTTACTTGGTATATGGACAAAAATAGACCCTTACCACCTGGCAGTGCTTTTGATCCTTTTAGAAAAAAAGACTTTGAGCGTAGAAAAGAAGAAGGTTTTCCAAGACCACTCTATATGAGCAATGTACCAACACCCGAAGTTACTCCGGAACAACAAAAAGAAAGAGAAAGATTCTGGAAAGAAGAATTTATAGAGAACGATGGCGTTTTAATGAGGCATTTTACCTCCAGCGGGGTAGACAAATAAAGTATAGAAATGTCAATGCGACGAGACTATAAAGAAGTTAAATAACATCTCTGAAATAAGGTTTTATTTACCAAGTTATATTGGTTAAGGACTAAAAACAATATTAGAATGACAAAAAAGAGTTGGTGGAAAGAAGCTCCATTACCCTTTAAAATACTTACCTATCCAACAGAGGATAAGGTGACGAAATGGTTTGAGCAAGAAAGCGATAATAAAAAGGAAACATTTAATCAGGAACAATTTCAACTTTTATTAGCTTCAAAAGGAGTAAGTATAGGTGCACTTTGTTTTTTTGTTTTAGGTATTTTTGTAACTATAATTTTAACTCTTCTGGAACTTACAAATGAAGTTCTCAACTTTGATGAAAGTTATTTTTGGAGCTGTTCAGGTTTTTTTATTTTAAGTGCTTTATTTTGGTTGTATAGCTTTGCAATACCTAATAAGATACTTACGTTAAACCGTTTTACGGGTATAATGACCTACCCTAGCTATGGTTTCTATCCGCATTTTACAACCACCTTTACTAGAGCTACGGTTTACAGGGTTATTATGAGCGGTGCTGACGCTACATTAGCAGGCGCAAAACTAACAGCCCGTAACCCGTATGATTCAGGAGTTGGCAGAGGTAATTACGATTTAGCAGATAGTGACACAGAAGAATGGTGGAGTTTTTATGTATGGTATATGGATAAAAATAGACCCTTACCACCCGCAAAAGCTTTTGATGAATACAGGTTGCAAGATTTTGAACGAAGAAAAGCAGAAGGTTTTCCTAAACCCTTATACCCAAGTAATATACCTACGCCAGAAGCTACAAAAGAACAACAAGCAGAACGCAAAAAGATTGGTGGGTGGTAGCGTAGCACATGCATGAGTAAATCCTTATGTTTTAGCACAAGGAGAGCTGCTAGTTCTCAATCCGTACTCTTTTAGGGTAGTTATAAACCCGATAGAGCAAGTAGCGGGGTTGTCATTTTGTAATTTTATTCTTTAAGAACTAAAATCAAAGGATATGATTACAGATAATAAAAATCAACATAAAGAGAGAAAATACGGTGGCCTAGATAATACGGTGCAGCAAAATCACAGTTTAGATCAAGAGCCTCGAGATCTAGAAGCTACAAAAAATGCGAATGAAGAGATAGAGCACCCTGTTAATAATGGCGGAGTAGAAGCATCAATTCTGGATTTTGATTTAGAAGAACAATGGTTAGCAGTACGCGATGAGTATTTGGCGCATTATCCAAATATATTAGAATCTGAAACTCAATATGAAAAAGGAAGTTTCAATACCATAATAGAAAACTTAGCGAAGCGAAGACAGCGTACAACAAAAGAAATCCATACCGAAATTAGGGATTGGAATACGAAGAAATAATTCTAGCTCTTAAGCGAATCTAGCGGCGTAGTTGCGGCAGTAACATTTTGGTAAGACGTTTGCCCTTTTTAAGCGAAGTATAGGTATAGAGAGACTAAAGTATTTTCTGCTATACCTATATTTGTTTTTTATTTATTCTTATCATGAGTCATTTTAAAGAAACGTTGGAGAATCCGGTATGGTTTGCACTTAGTGAAGCACATGAGAAATTATCAATTACATATAACGGAGTTAAGTTTTATGATCCAGAAGTTTGTCCGTTTGGGGCCTTTACAGATGCTGCCAACACAGCCGAAGCCTTAAATACCTATGCGAAATCGTGTGATAGTTTTTTTCTGGTTTCTGAGTTTGGTGTTCCTACCTATGATAGCAATCATATTATTTTAAATCGAAAAATAGAAGGCTGTCAAATGGTACTCAATTCTTTGATTGAAACGCCAATAACTGAGACGATTGTGCGACTTACAGAGGATGATATGGAGGATATTTATAATCTAGTATGGCTTGTAATGCCTGGGTATTATCGCAAAAGAACCTTTGAAATGGGGGAGTACTACGGGATATTTAAAGAAGGTAAATTAGTGTCCGTTACCGGGCAGCGCATGCAAACCGATGAATTTGTAGAAGTAAGCGCAGTAGTAACACATCCAGACTACGGACGAAGAGGGTTGGCTAAGCAATTGGTATACCATGTAACTCAGCAAATTTTAAAAAATAAGAAGAAGCCCATTTTACACACTACAAAAGGAAATGCGGCAATACCCTTGTATGAAAAATTAGGGTATCAGTTAACACGGGATATGAATTGGTGGCATTTTTCCCGTAAATAAAAAAAATAGCACATACATTATTTCAAATTACCTCAGATATTGCGTAATAATTTGATTCTGAGAATCTTGTTATGGCAAAATGTTTGGGATATAATTTTCGGAACCATTTTTTGAAACTTTAGGCTACTTTGTAATAGAATATTTTCAGGACACTTGCGTTAGATAGACTTAAAGTTCTTAAGATTTTAGGCAAATTTATGTCATAAAATAAAGAATTTTAAGGTCTGAATAAGCTGAAAAAGACCTTAAAGATGAGTAGGCATTTATAACAAACCTAAACAACTTACGCATGAAAAAATTATTAGTACTATCAGCCGCATTACTTGGTATTTTCTTTACTTCTTGTAGTAGCGATGATGATGATTCTGGAAACCCATTAATAGGCTCTTGGGGCTTTTTTCAAGATGAAAATGCAAATGGAGAATTAGAAGAAGGAGATGAATGTTCTAAAAAGTTAACATTGATTTTTAGAGAAGATATGTCTTTTGAGCTTGAAGCTTATGGAAGTATTACTGGAGATCCCGATGAATGTGAAAAAGATAGTGATAGCGATACAGGAACTTGGGCTATTTTATCGGAAGGAGTTTTAGCTATTACCTTTGATTCAGGAGGAGTTGAAGAGTTTAATTATTCTATTGAGAATAATACGCTCACCTTTACATCTACATACGAATCAAATGGAGAAACGGAAACAGAAAGAAGCATCTATATCCGTAGATAATTACTTCATCAAGTAATAAAAGAAGCCAAGACTCTTTAACTTAAAGTGTCTTGGCTTTTTTTGGTTTTATTACGAAACCTTTAAACGAATAAAAAGCAGTCTTCACAGTTTTTTATTTCCCCATAATAGGTCTCTCTGTATTTGTGTAAGGTCTTTACGGGAAAGCCTAAAAAGTATTTTTTTATGTAGGTTACTTTTGTCTGCAAACTCCCCATTTTTGTAGTGTGTCTTTGTTCTGTTTTTGTTTCTCTCTTAATGTGTATTAACTTCATAAAATTGTAATGGATTAAGGCTATAGTATATCATAAAGAAAGAAGATTCCAAAAATAAAACGTTAAGATTTTGTTAGTGTGTTCTCAGCGACTAAGCCTTGTTTTTAAGAGGTTTTTTAGTCTTTGTCATACCTATGTATGACATATATTTTAATGTTACGAGTAGGAGCCAGATTGTGTTTCAATGCTATTTCAAAAATCTTAGCCTAAATTTGTACCATATACTATATAGCACTTATCTTTAAATGAATTATTAAAATAACTATCTATGGAATTCGAAAATATACTAGTAAATCAACAAGAGAATATGGCTACGGTGACCATTAACCGTCCTACTAAATTAAATGCATTAAATAGAGATACCATACAAGAATTACATGATGCTTTTAAAGTCCTGAATAAGGATAAATCAGTCAAAGTAATTATACTAACCGGAAGTGGTGAAAAGGCTTTTGTTGCTGGAGCAGACATTGCTGAATTTTCAGATTTTTCGGTAAAAGAAGGTGGTAAGCTTGCTGCAAAAGGTCAAAAGTTATTGTTTGACTATGTAGAGAATTTAGCGACCCCTGTGATTGCTGCAGTAAATGGTTTTGCTTTGGGTGGCGGATTAGAACTTGCTATGGCCTGCCATTTTAGAGTAGCTAGTGATAATGCTAAAATGGGCTTGCCAGAAGTTTCTTTAGGAGTAATTCCGGGATATGGAGGTACGCAACGTTTACCACAATTGGTTGGAAAAGGGCGTGCTAATGAAATGATAATGACGGCTGGGATGATTGATGCTCAAAAGGCACTTTCTTATGGTTTGGTAAATTATGTGGTAACACCCGAAGAATTAATGCCACTTTGTGAGAAGTTAGCAGGTAAGATAACGAATAATTCATCTGTTGCCATCCGCTACGCAATAAAAGCAGTAAATGCTGGTTTTAGTACTGATACCGATGGCTTCGATAAAGAAATTAAGGCTTTTGGAGAATGTTTTGGAACCGATGATTTTAAAGAAGGAACTACAGCATTTTTAGAAAAAAGAAAAGCACATTTTGAGTAACTAGCCGCGTATCAAATAACTTAATTATATATAGTATGCCTACTAAAAATATATTTTTATTGCTCTTTTTTGCTTTCTTCAGCCTCATGAATGCTCAAGAAATGCCGGTTAAATACACCTTTGGTGAAAAATACCATGACCGGTACAAGTATTCAAATTTATTAACTATTGCTCCAGATGGTAATGGTGGTAGTATTATGGTGCGGTCTTATTACACGGGTATTATTTTAAAACCAAGAGGGTACTTTATAGAACATTATAATGCTAATTTAGAATTGGTTTCTGAATTTAATTATAAGCTTAAAGATGCAAATTATGTTGATGCATTTGTGAGAAACGGTCAGGTTTACCTGTTGTTCTTGGATTATAACTATGGCAAGAAAACGTATGATTATGTTATCCATCAAAGTCCATATGAAAAATTTGACTTCAAAACTCAGAAAATACTAGAGATTGAATCTGACCCGGTAGAACAGCCTTTAGATCGTAATTATTACAATAGAAATTTTGGTTCAGGCTTTACAACAACTGTTCTCTTTGACAAAGCAAAATCTGCTTTCGCCATCAGTGCGCATCATAAAAAAGGAAAAGATAACAAACATAATATTTATGTCTTCGATACTGGTTTGAAAGAGTTAATGCACTATGATTTTTCTGATGAAATTGAAGAAAAAAACTATGCCTTTGAAAATTTAGTGATCTCAAAAGATAAACAAGAAGTGTACTTAACGGCCAAAGCGTATTTTAAGAAGAAACGTTTTGCAGCAAACGAGCGTAAGTTTCAGTATGAATTATTGCAGGTTACTAATGATGGAGGCAAAATTCAGAATTTTGCAGATCCAGGAAAGTTTCCAGAAGCATTACAGCCATTGCTTGTTGCGGACAAAGTGGTGTGTGTAGGTTTTTATTCTAACAGGAGAGACAACCGCTATAACGGTATCGCGTATTTTGATATCAATCCAGCTACCATGGAAATCGCTACCAATAAATACCATGAGTTTTCAGAACAATTCATGCTAGATAAATTTGGTAGAGATGAAGACAAAGACATTAAAAACTTAGTATTTAAAGGCGTTGAGGTAACTAAAGAGAATGATATTTTGTTTAATGCTGAAGAGTACTTTGTGACGTCTAGCATACAAAGAGATCCTACAGGTTCTAGTGTTAAAATTAGCCGATACCACTATAATGATATTGTAAGTGTAAAATTGGCAGCAGATGGCGCTATGCTATGGGCTAGAAATATTAATAAGACCGAAGTTACACAAGGAGATCCAGCATATACCTCCTATTGTTCTTATACGAAAGACGGCGATACCTTTTTCTTTATCAGTACGGCTAGTGAAAATCCACAATTATTGAGTGATGAACGTATCATGTTTAAGCAAGGCCTTGGAAGAAACAGAAACATTTTTCTGATCAAATTAGATGCACAAGGTAAAATGAGCTACGAAAAAGTAATTGATAACCAAGAAGCTCGTTTGCCTTTAATGGTGTCTATGCCATTGATTAATAAAGCTGATGAAAATTTAATTTTCTATGCAAAACGAGGCACAAAGAAACAGTTAGTTAAAGTCAATTTTTAAAGCTAATAGGAACGGCTAATTTTAACAATAATTAAAATTGTATATTGGATTTATTCCATAATTTTGGAATAAATCCAATTCATTGCATTCAAAAAACTACATTAAAGGTAGAGGTGCGCAGCACAATAATACCAACAAATTTTCAGAATTTAAGTATAAAACGCGTGATGATTTCCTTGAATTCTGTCGCATAGAAGGTGAGGAAGCAGATACGAACAAGACTCAGTACCTTCCTATCTTTCCTAAGACCATCGTGAATAAGGTCACCAGCCCTGATATTGGAATGGAATATAGTATGAATCCCTATCAGGGATGTGAGCATGGCTGTATCTATTGCTATGCACGTAATACGCATGAATTTTGGGGGTATAGCCCAGGGCTCGATTTTGAACGAACTATTTTAGTTAAAAAAGATGCGCCCAAACTCTTAGAGGCAAAACTCAAGAATAAACACTGGAAGGCACAAACTATTGTTCTTTCAGGAAATACAGATTGTTACCAACCTGCGGAGAAGCAGTTTGAATTAACAAAATCTTCTCTAGAGCTATTTTTGAAGTACAAACATCCTGTGAGCATTATTACTAAAAATGCATTAATTCTGCGCGATTTAGAGCTTTTAAAAGCCTTAGCTAAAGACAATTTAATATACGTAAATGTTTCTGTTACTTCTTTGTCTGAAGAAACAAGAAGACTTCTAGAGCCTAGAACTACTACAATTAAAAAGCGCTTAGAGACTATAAAGGTTTTAAGTAAAAACGGAATTCCAGTAAACGCTATGTTGGCCCCCATTATCCCTGGAATAAATAGCCATGAAATTTTAAATCTGGCAAAGACTGTGGCAGAAAATGGGGCAAGCTCTTTTGGATTTACTGTTGTGAGATTAAATGGCGCCATTGGACAAATTTTTACGGATTGGATACAAAAAACAATGCCAGATAGGGCTTCAAAAGTGCTTCATCAGATAGAAGAATGTCACGGAGGAACATTAAATGATAGTCGCTTTGGTTTACGGAGCAGAGGAGAAGGTATAATAGCGACGCAATTTCATGATTTAATGCGTTTAGCAAAAAGAACTTATTTTAAGAATAGCAATACACTTCCTTTAAATACTAACTTACATGAATTACATAAGGACGGGCAACTTAAATTATTTTAAGATAAAATTGGCACGAGGCCATAGAAAGGTTTTAAACATCTTCACGTCCAATACAATAGCACTAAAAAAATAAGACAATGGAAATAAATATATGGTCAGACATTAGATGTCCTTTTTGCTATATCGGCAAAAGAAAATTTGAAGCCGCTTTGGTAAATTTTTCTCATAAAGACCAGATAACGGTGCACTGGAAAAGCTTTGAGTTAGACCCTAATTTAGAAACAAAGCCGGAGGTTGATTATACCGAATATTTTATAGAGCATAAGAATGTAGACAGAGACAGTGCTTTGGGTATGTTTAATAATGTAACGGCTATGGCTCGTGAGGTTGGATTAGCTTTTAATATAAAAGATGGGGTCATTGCTAATTCTTTAAATGCTCATAGATTATTGCATTATGCAAAGAAAGAAGGATATGCAGATGCGACTAAAGAAGCTTTGTTAAAAGCACAGCTCGTAGATGCTGAAAATATAGACGATAAAGAACACCTTATTGCTTTGGCAAAAGCTATAGGAATGGATGGTGATGCGGTAAGGGAAATGCTTAATTCTGATGACTACACCTATGAAGTGAGACAGGATGAACTAGAGGCTAGAAATCTAGGAATTAATGGAGTGCCGTTTTTTGTTTTAGATCATAAATATGGTATTTCAGGAGCACAACCTACAGAAGTTTTTGCTGAGGCTTTAGACCAAGCATGGAAAAAACACAATGAAGAGAAACTTACTATTTTACCTGTTGGTGAAACTGGTGGTTCTTGTGATGTTGATGGTAATTGTAGTTAAGTGTTTTTATGTTTAGGTGAAAAAGGCTTGGGGTTTTCTCCAAGCCTTTTTTTAGTTTATTATTTTAACTCCCAACCTTTACGGTAATTTCCTTTGATCCATTCATTGGCTTTGTCATAATTAGTGACCCGCATTTGCGCACCATCCCATAAAATTTTTCTTCTTCCAGGGTAAGCAAATGGTTCCCAGTCACCAATTTTTTTACCGGGAATTAACTCCTTGTATTGGTAAGCTTTAATGGCTAAGTTGCCCATTAAAACGGCCTCTGTTAAGGGGCCAGATTTTGCAAAATCTGATGAGGTGGGTGTGCCTTCTATGCATCCATTTACAAAATTCATCGCATGACCTGCAGTATCACCTTCTATTCGGGCTAATGTGGGTTTTGGAGGATTAAACATGCGCATGGTTTCAGACGGTAATAATCTAGCATTTCTAGAATACGTATCCGTAACTAAGATGCCTTTGGTGCCGTAAAAAATGCTTCCACCCCCATTATCACCAATAGTTTCTCCAGTTTTTAATTCATCTGGTAGGTCTGGCTTTAGTCCGCCATCATACCAATTCAATGCAATATCGCCGTGTGCTTCTGTATTAAACTTTAAGCGTACGATAGATGATGCAGGACAAGATTGGGGGTAATCTGCTTCTATAAAATCTCCTACCCAATTAGTGGTACAACTGGCTTCTGCTTCTGTGGGATATCCTAATCCTAATGTGCTAAACGGAGTTTCCATAATATGGCAGCCCATATCTCCTAAAGCTCCAGTGCCAAAATCCCACCAGCCGCGCCATTTGAAAGGCAAGTATCCCGAATAGAAAGGTCTGTCTGCGGCAGGGCCTAGCCATAGATCCCAATCTAATTTTTTTGGGATGGGGTCTCCTCCTTTTGGCAAGGGTATTCCTTGTGGCCAAACGGGTCTGTTGGTCCAGCAATCTACTTTGTGTATTTTGCCAATGAATCCAGAATCTATCCATTCTTTTGCTTGCCTACTACCATCACTAGAAGCGCCTTGGTTTCCCATTTGGCTAACGATACCGTTTTCTTTAGCAACTATGGTCATTAGACGCGCTTCATGAATGTTATGGGTAAGTGGCTTTTCTACATAGGCGTGCTTTTTTGCACGCATAAAAGGTAAGGCTATTGTAGCATGGGTATGATCTGGTGTGGCCACCATGATGGCGTCAATATCATTTAGATGCTTGTCATAAACAGTTCTAAAATCTTTGTATAATTTTGCTTTCGGATGTAGTTTTTGGCTGTCTTTGACTTGGCGATAATCTACATCGGCATACGCAACAAATTTTACTTTTTTAGTATTGGTTAAGTCGTTAATGACACCACCACCTCTACCACCAATCCCAAAACCGGCCATGTAAAGGGTGTCACTTGGTGGAATGTGATTTTTACCTAAAACAAAGCTAGGTACAATGGAGAATGCAGCAGTTGTAGCAGCGGCATTTTTAATGAATTTTCTTCTTTGCATAATAAGTTAGTTTGAGTATGTGTATTAAAAATACACGATATTTTGCTAATTATGCAATATGTAAATGCGAGATATGAATAAAATTAGATTTTAGGTCTATTTATTGATAAGATTGTAATGGAGGTTAAAGCGATTGCGGATTCCACTCATGAGAAAATTGCTCTAAGTAATCTAACATAAACTGGTGTCGCTGCTCTGCAAGGATCTTCCCGTTTTTGGTATTCATCTTATCTTTTAAAAGCAATAATTTCTCGTAAAAATGATTTATGGTAGGCGCACTAGATTTTTTGTATTCTTCTTTGGTCATATGTAAATTAGGAGGAATATCAGGATTATAAATTTCCCTGTTTTTAAATCCACCATAGTTAAATGTTCTAGCTATACCTATGGCTCCTATAGCATCTAAACGATCTGCATCTTGGATGATGTCCAATTCTTTAGAAGAGAATTTTACGCCGCCTTTTTCCAAAGTTTTTTTAAAGGAAATATTGTCTATAATTTGTACCACATGCTTTGTAATAGCCTTGTCAACTCCTAAAGAGTCAAGGAACTCTTTGGCAAGTTTAGGACCAATTGTCTCATCGCCACCGTGAAATTTTGCATCAGCAATATCATGGAGTAGGGCCCCAAGGCTCACCACCAAAATATCAATGTCTTTTTCATCCTTAGCAATTAATAATGAATTTCTAAATACGCGCTGAATATGAAACCAATCATGTCCGCCTTCTGCGCCTTGTAACGTTTCTTTTACAAAAGCAATAGTTTCTTCTACAATAGTGGTGTTGGTCATTTAAATATGTACTCCTGTGGTTATTACTCTTTCTATTTGTACGATTAGTTCATCAAGATTTCCTGTGTTTTCTAAAGGTTGATGTACATCTAAGGTAATATGACTTCCCAATCCGTTAGGAAATTTTCCGTAACGAAGGGTTTTCCAAGAGTTGTTAATGCTAATAGGAACGATCAATGCGGAAGGTGCATTTTTCATTAGTAATTTTAATCCTGTAGTTTGGAAAGGTTTAGGATGTCCTGTTCTGCTCCTTGTTCCTTCGGGGAAAATTACGGCACTTCTTTGATGAGTTTCTATGTACTTTCCTAATTTTATAATCTGACTAAGTGCTTGCTTGCTATCCTTTCGGTCTATTAAAACAGAACCCCCGTGAACTAGGTTGTAAGAGACACTAGGAATTCCTTTTCCTAACTCTATTTTACTAACAAATTTTGGATGATTCTTTCGCAAATACCAAATTAAAGGTGGAATGTCTAGCATGCTTTGATGGTTTGCTACCAGAATTAATGGACGCTCTGTTGGCAGTGAGTAGGGGTTATTAAAGCTATACCTTGTTCCAATAATATGAGAACATTTCATTAAACTAAAGTTCAAAACACTCACCACTCTTTTAAGCCCCGGATAACCAAACAGGTTATTAGCGAGCCACTGTATGGGGTGAAAAAATAAAAGTGTCAACCCAAAACAAACGAGGTAGAGTGCACTTAACGGATATGCCAGAATTTTTTGCATGGTACAAAAATAAAAAACCGCTCTATATAGAACGGTTTTTAAAATAAAATTTTATCGTTTCATTTAAAATGCAGGAATAAACCGCATTTTAAAATTAACAGAATTCGTTATAAGCAGCCATTAAATTATCTGCAATAACTTCTGCTGGTCTACCTTCAATATGGTGACGCTCAATCATATGAACCAATTCGCCATCTTTAAATAATGCCATACATGGTGATGATGGAGGAAAAGGAACCATTAAACTTCTTGCTTTATCAACAGCGTCAAAATCTACACCAGCAAAAACCGTTACAATATGATCTGGTTTTTTGCTATTGGTTAAGCTAAATTTTGCTGCTGGTCTTGCGTTAGCTGCGGCGCAACCACAAACAGAATTTACAACTACTAATGTTGTTCCTTCTGCATTAACAGCTTTTTCAACTGCTTCAGCGGTATGTAATTCTTCAAACCCAGCAGATGCTAGGTCTTCTCTCATCGGTTTTACTAATTCTGCAGGATACATAGTCTTATTTTTTAATCTATTTATATAATTATTCAAAGATAACCAATTTGTCGTAGTTCTTCTTAACTCCTTAACTTTTCATTACAGCATTTTTTGTAATGGAAAATTATATCTTTGGCCTAAATTTTTGAAAGCATGAAGTGGATTTTTCTTATCGTTATATTTTATATCCTTCGAAAAGTATTCAGTAAAACTAAAATAACAACTTTTTCTACAAATTCTAAAACGGTTAGTCCTGCAGATTTTGAACTTAATTTACTTTCGCTTTGTTCCATCGTAATTAAAGCAGATGGTAAGGTGAGTCCGAGTGAAATGGAGTATGTGCAACGTTACTTTGTGGCTACCTATGGAAAAGATAAAGCCAATGCCATTTTTAGAACATTTAATGATGTGATAAAAAAGAGAGAGGTATCTGCGCAACGTATCTGTGATTACATGAATCAAAGAACGCGTGTAGAGGTGCGGTTACAATTAATTCACTTTCTTTTCTCTATTGCACAAGCAGATGGTAATGTAAGTGGGGCAGAAGTAAGTAAAATTCAAGAAATTGCTGGTTATTTAAGAATTGGCGGTAATGAGTTTGAGAGTATCAAGGCTATGTTTATCAAATCTGCAGACAATGCATATAAGATTTTAGAAATAGAAAAGTCTGCTACAGATGATGATGTTAAAAAGGCCTATAGAACTATGGCTAAAAAATACCATCCAGATCGCGTGATTACAGATGATCAAGCGATTAAAAAAGGGGCAGAAGAAAAATTTAAAGAAGTACAAATGGCCTACGAAACAATTCAAAAAGAACGTGGCCTTAACTAATGAATAGCTAGGAATAGCCTAAGGAAAAAACTTAAAAAGGTATAATGAAATAACCTAGTGCCTTTTTTAGTTGAGTTCTTTTATGTCTCTAATCTGTAAGTATAAAAAGTAAAAATTGTAATTTTGCTGCTTATTAAGATGTGGTTATGGGAGATTTTTGGTTTTATATTAAAATGGGATTAGAGCATGTATTAGACCTTTCTGCTTATGATCATATTTTATTTCTGGCAGCGCTCACCATTCCTTTTAGCTTTAAGAGTTGGAAAAAAGTATTGCTTTTAGCATCAATTTTTACAGCAACACATTGCTTGTCTTTGGCATTATCTACTTATGAAATACTAGTTGTAAACGTAGGTTTTATAGAGTTTTTAATTCCTGTGACCATTTTTATTACTGCTGTTTTTAATTTAGTATATGTAAAAGCAGATGTGCAGCACAAAAGCATGTTTTTGCATAGTATAGCAACGGCTTGTTTTGGATTAATTCACGGATTTGGATTTTCAAACTATTTTAAAATGCTAATGGCAGAGGAAGAAGATAAAATAACACCCCTGCTGGGTTTTGCATTTGGTATAGAGCTTTCACAATTAGTAATTGTTATTTCCGTTTTGATAGTAGCTTGGCTAATGCAGAATGTGTTCAAGGTAAAGCAGTCAATATATATTATAATCGCTTCTATTGCCGTACTTTTAATCACAATTCCAATGTTAATAGCTACTTTCCCTTTTTGATTTTCACTTAAAATTAACCCTTTGTGGTTGTAGAGATAGCGGAAAGCAGGTATCTTAGTACTTTATTTAAATAGCCTTTACCGCTTTTATGAAAGATAGCAAACAAAAAAAATACGATAAGGCCTACCTTAGAATGGCTAGTGAGTGGGGAAAATTATCTTTCTGTAAAAGAAAACAAGTTGGAGCTATAATTGTAAAAGACAGGATGATTATTTCCGATGGATATAATGGCACCCCAACTGGTTTTGAAAATCATTGTGAAGATGAAGAGGGGTATACAAAATGGTATGTGTTACATGCTGAAGCTAATGCAATCTCTAAAGTAGCCTCATCCACGCAGTCTTGTAATGGCGCTACATTATACATTACTTTATCACCTTGTAAGGAGTGTAGTAAGTTAATACATCAATCTGGCATAAAACGTGTTGTATATCAAAATGGATATAAAGACGATTCTGGACTTCAATTTTTACAAAAAGCAGGAGTAGAATTAGTTCACTTATCTGAAATTAAAGAAAATATATCCTAAGTAACCACGCATTAAATGAAGAATAAACAACAGTATTTATGGCCTATTATAGTAGCCGGATCCCTTGCAATAGGTGTTTTTGTTGGTGGAAAACTTCATTTTAACGACTCTCCAGAGAAACTATTTTCAACCAATTCAAAAAAAGATAAGCTAAACAGGTTAATAGATTATATTGATTACGAGTACGTTGACGAGATAAATACAGATAGTATTGTTGATGTTGCTGTAAATAATATTCTAGATAAATTAGATCCGCACTCCGTTTATATTCCTAAAAAAGATATGGCTAAAGTATCTGAGAGTATGAAAGGTGATTTCGTAGGAATCGGAGTGAGCTTTTTTATGGAAAAAGATACTATTTCTGTAGTGAGAACTATAGAAGATGGACCCAGTTTTAATAAAGGCATAAAACCAGGGGATCGTATTTTAATGGCAGATAATGATACCTTGTTTGGAAAAGACATTCCGAATGAAGTTATTATTGAAAAACTCAAAGGAAAGAGAGGAACTTCCGTAAAGCTTAAAATTTACCGTAAGCAAGACGATAAAACATTTTCTATCACCATAAAGCGAGGCAATATACCTTTAAAGAGTGTAGAAGCCGCTTATATGCTAGAAGGTGATATTGCGTATATAAAAGTAAATAGGTTTGCAGAATCTACCTTCAAAGAGTTTAAGCAAGCATTAGGAAAGTTACAGCAACAAGGGGCTAAGAAACTAGTGTTAGACTTGCGAGATAATCCTGGGGGATACTTAGGTATTGCAGAGCAAATGGCCGATGAGTTTTTGGTAGATGGTAAATTAATTTTATTTACTAAAAATAAAAAAGGAGAAATAGATAAAGCGTTTGCAACCGATAAAGGAAGTTTTGAAAATAAGCCTATTTATGTGCTGATTAATGAGCGTTCCGCATCTGCTAGTGAAATTATTGCAGGGGCGTTGCAAGACAATGATGTGGGGACTATAGTAGGGAGAAGATCTTTTGGAAAAGGCTTAGTGCAAAGAGAAATGGAATTAGGTGATGGTTCTGCAGTGCGTTTAACCATTTCTAGATATTATACCCCTACAGGGCGTTCTATTCAAAAAGATTATACCAAAGGACATAAAGATTACTATCAGAAATTTACAGATCGTTATTCAAGTGGTGAGTTGGTATCTGTAGATAGTATTAAAGTGGCCGATTCTTTGAAATTTACAACCCCAAAAGGGAAAGTAGTATATGGCGGTGGCGGTATTATTCCAGACGTTTTTGTACCTATAGGAGATTATGATGAAGAAACTATTTCTTCTTTAGAAAGTGTAGGTATCTTATCTAGGTTTGCATTTACTCATTTAGAAGAAGATAGAACGCGTTATAAGGATTATACCGAAGATCTGTTTATCAAAAACTTTAAGGTAGATGATATCCTATTTCAGAAATTTGTGGATTATATGGTTCAATTTGGTGCACAAGGATATAATGCTTTTAATTATAAAGATTTTGAAGGCAAAATAAAACTGTATATCAAGGCATCTATTGCAGAGCAAATATTTAATCCTAATGCATACGCTATCATAAAAGGACAAGATGATAGTATGCTTCTTAAGGTATTAGATTTGGATAACCCAAATAGAAATTTAAATCAGGAGGAAAGAGTAGAAGCGGTAAACTAATTGCCTTCTACTTTTTGCTGAATTTTCTTAGACATCATAAAGATTACAATTAAAACAATAGCGCAAAGTGCTGCCACGATTCCTATAAGCGCAATAACGCTGTCTCCTTGTAGTGGGTTATTAAAATCTATAACGGTTGCATTATAAACAATTAAGGCAACAGCTATAACGATCAATACAATACTTACGATTTTAGTCATGTTTCAGAATTTTGAAATTTATTTAAAAAAGTTCATTAATATTCGCTGCGAATAATTTTACGGCAATGGCCAGTAAGATAACACCAAAAACTTTTCTTATGACACTTAATCCTGTTTGTCCTAGTAGTTTTTCAATTCTCTTAGAAGATTTCAAAACTAAGTATACAAAGATAATGTTGATGATAATAGCAACTATGATGTTCTCTACAAAATATTCTGCACGTAATGATAAGATAGATGTCATAGTACCGGCACCTGCTATTAACGGAAAAGCTATAGGTACGATAGAAGCGCTTTCTGGAGCATCATCTCGGTAAAGTGTAATCCCTAAAATCATTTCTATAGCTAGAAAGAAGATAATGAAGGAACCAGCAACGGCGAAGGAGTTTACATCTATTCCAATTAAATTTAGGATCTCATCTCCAATAAAAAGAAAAGCTACCATGATAATAGCCGCAACAATAGAGGCTTTTTCAGATTGTATATGACCTACTTTATTTCGTAAACCTATAATAATTGGGATGCTTCCTAATATATCAATGACAGCAAACAAAACCATTGTTGCTGTAGCAATTTCTTTAAAATCGAAATGAAATTCCATAACTTAAAAATATGTGCAAATTTACGGTTTAAATCAAGTATTAGCCGTTTTAATACAAAATAAATCAAGATAAGGGTATCTTTGAGCTTTTAAATACAGTTATGTTTCAAATAGGAAAAACTTTAGTCTCTGAAGAAATAATAGATAACGATTTTGTCTGTAATCTAACCGCTTGCAAAGGTGCTTGCTGTGTAGATGGTGATGCTGGTGCACCACTGGAAGACAAGGAAACCGAAATACTGGTTGATATTTATCAAAAAGTAAAACCTTTTTTAAGGGCAGAAGGTATCGCTGTCATAGAAGAAGAGGGGGCTTTTGTAAAAGGTGAAGATGGTGAATGGGAAACTCCATTGGTAAATGGTAGCGAGTGTGCTTATGTTGTTTTTTCAGATAACGGTACTGCTAAATGTGGTTTAGAAGATGCGTATAATGCAGGGGTTACTGATTGGAAGAAGCCAGTTTCTTGTCATATGTATCCAGTGCGTATCCGGGAGTATACGGAGTTTACGGCTGTAAATTATCATAAATGGCATATTTGTGACCCTGCTTGTTCTTTAGGGGAAGAATTAAAAGTGCCTGTTTATAAATTTTTGAAAGAAGCTTTAATTCGAAAATTTGGAGAACAATGGTATACAGAGCTAGAACTTGCAGCAGCAGAACATACTAAATAGTAGGTATGGAAACAATGACCTTGGTGCCGGCAGGATTTTTTTGGTCATCATAAAGGTCAATAATCTGAACCTCAAAAGTATTCTGGAAGTCTTTAGAGAAATTGGCTAAACGCTCTTTTGTAATATCGATACCTATAGATTTTCTTTTGAGCACTTTATTTTCTTTTATAACTTCTGCGGCGGCACGCCCTATACCGTTGTCTGTTATCGCTATGGTAGTGAAATAATCATTCTCTTGTTTTATTTCTATAACAATGCTCTTATTCTCTTCTCTAGTAGAAAGGCCGTGCCATATAGCATTTTCTAGAAAGGGTTGCAGGATTAAAGAGGGTATTTTAATGTCATTAGCATCAATACCATCGTCTATTTTTATCTGAAAATCTATTTCATTAGAGAATCTAATATTCTCAATATTCATATAGAGTTCAATAGTCTCTAGTTCTTCGGCTAATGATATTTCTTTTAAGGAAGAGGCTTCTAGTATCTTACGTACTAATTTAGAAAATTTGTTAAGGTAGTAAACTGCATTTTTCTTTTCATTGTTGATAATGTAAAGTTTGATGGAATTTAGGGAATTAAATAAAAAGTGGGGATTCATTTGACTTCGAAGCATACTTTGCTCCAAAGTCAGTAGTTTTTTTTCATTTTTAAGCTGAAATTGGCGGTATAAGATGTAAAGTATTAAAGAGGTAAGAGCAAGTAAAAGGGTACTTATTAATAAGGTGTTTTCGTTTTTTCTTAACTTGAGTCTTACAAGTTCATTCTCACGAGCAAGCGCTTCAATTTGGTTGTTTTTCTTTTCAGTATCATATCGGAACAAAACGTCATTCACGTACCTAACATTGGTTTCATTGGTAATAGCATCTTCTATTTCCTTTGATTTTTTGTAGAAATTCAAGGCTTTCTCAAAATCGCCTTTTTTAATGTAAAGATTAGAAAGATGATTATAGCCAATGGTTTGAGAGCGGGGCAAATCATACTTAACAGATAAGCGTATGCCTTCGATTAAATTTTCTTCAGATTCTTCGTAGGCTCCTAGCTCCATCTGCGCCCAACCTAAATTTATAAACACCGAAGAGCTTATAAATTTATCACCTAAAGCTATAGATTTAGATAAGGTGGTTTCTAAAATTTGTCTGGCTTTTAAAGTTTTGTGCTGCTTTATAAAAACTTGCGCGATACTATTATTACAGATAATGCGGCCCATTTCATTATCCATCTCTTCATTAAATGCCAAAGATTTTCTGTAGTAATTTAAAGCGCTTTTTAAATCTCCAAGTTCTTCATAGCATTCTCCAATATTTTGGTTGTTAATAGCTTGCCCTAGTTTGTTATGGAGTTCTTCTTCTAAAAGCAAGGATTTTTCAAAAATTTCAATAGCAACTTTATATTGCTTCAGGTTTTGGTAAATGTTCCCAATGCCATTTAAAGATACATTTTTACTGTGTTTTAAGCCTTCCGTTAGAACTGGGGCCGACTCTGCCAATTCTATGGCTTCTTGAGCGTAATCTAAAGCTGTTTTTACAGCGTCAATACGCCTGTATACAACGCTTAACATGTTTAGACTGTACACCTTGAGTTCTAAGTTGTTTGATTTTTTAGCGAGCTCTAGTGCTTCTTTATGGTATTTAATGGCCTGGTTAAATTTTGAAATGTTGCGATAGCTTGTTCCTATTTGGTTCATAGCGTAAACTTGCCCGTCTAAATATTTTTTTTTGGACGCGCTATTTGCAAAATACAACATTAACAAGGTGTCTTTCCGGCTAGGCCTTAAGGCCTTGTCTATCTCTCGGTATTCTGATGGTGCTTTTGCAATCAGGCTATCGGTTGTATGGATGAATTTTTCTGGAATATTTTGGCTGTATACATAAAAAGATGAGCATGTAAATAAAAAACATGCTATACTAAAAATACTCCAAGAATAAGAACGAAAGGATTTAGGTTTGGTTTTTTTTGTCCCCTGCATAAAATCATGTTATATTAAATCTAAGAAGTCTGATTTCTTCTGTCTTGAGACTGGTATTTTGTGGTTAGATTCTAGTATGATATACCCGTCAGTTTTAATAAACTCTTTTATTTTATTTAGGTTGATGATATAGGAATTGTGAATTCTGTAAAAACATTCGCTTGGTAGAATTTCATTAACTTCTTTTAGTTTTTTGGTGAGGACAATCTTATGGCCATCAGTGAGGTAAATGGTGCTGTAGTTGCCATCAGACTCCACATATAAAATTTGATCGCTCTGTAAAAAAACCAACTTACCATCAGTGTTAATGGTAATTTTCTTTTGAAGTGATGTGGCATTAAAGTTCAATAAGATTTTCTCTAACTTATCTGTGGTTATAGTTCTTGCATTAAATTTTTTAATCTTTGCAATAGTGTCGCTCAAATCATCTGAATCTATAGGTTTTAAGAGATAATCTATAGCCTCGTGTTTCATGGCTTTAATAGCGTATTGGTTGTAAGCTGTAGTGATAACTACGGGGAACTCCTTGTTTTTTAATTTTTGAATAAATTGAAAACCGTCCATAGTAGGCATTTCAATGTCTAGGAAAAGGCAATCTGGGGTGTTTTCTTTTTTTTCAAGGTATTCCAGGGCTTCTATTGGGTTCGTAAAAGACGCCACAACTTCAATCTCATCACTAAAATTTGTTAGCTCCCAAGTTAGACTTTGGAGGGCTTTAATTTCATCATCAACAATTACGGCTTCGAGCATAGGATCTTAAATGTAATCAAAAATACGAGTAAATTCATTTGTTGGCTACCCTTAATGTATCAATGGTGTATTTTTAAGTACATATGGATAAAATGTTTTCATCATGCTTTGTCTTAAATCTTTGAAAGTATTTCAATAGCTATTGTTATTTATAGTCTTGTAAAAAGCCTAAAATGTTAAATATACCATTTATACAGTTTTCTTCACCATTGGTACATTACAGATTAGAAGGGTCTGTAATTGTCATAATTTAGTCCTGTTGTTTAATAAAACGAAGTCCCCCTTAAAGATGGTTCATCATCTTTATTCGGTTCATTGAATTTGATAGAAAATTTATAAGCGTTCCATTAAAAAACAGAAATCATGCAAAAATCATTTATTCTATTTGTAGTGTTAATTATAGTTATAACGGTAGCGGCATTAATAGAGCGAGAACTCAATTATGATCAGAATGATGATTATGCGGCTTTGACAAGTGAACAAATTAAAAAACAATAAAGGGTGTTACTAGTAAACTATTTACGGCGTAGTATTTCTAACTTCAAATTAGTTGCAGGTGGTTTGTTTGCGCTGGTATTGCTGACTTCTTACCTTCCAGATGCTACATTAGATAGTAGCGCTTTTGTAAGCAATTCAGAATATGTATTAAAAACTAGCGGGCACTACACCAATGAAGTGTCTGGTGAAATGACTTTTAAGACCACTTCCAAGAAAAATAGCCTTGGGGAGAATTTTATAACACTTACGGCGGAAGTGAAAGATGTAGAAGATAGCATGTTTTCATTTTTAATATCTCAGAAATTAGAGAGTGATACGATAGAGAAAGGGGTGTATAAAATCACCTATAATAATGAAGGCTCTGTATATAGGGAAGAAGGAGCTTTAGGCTTTTTTAATATTTTAAATTCTAATGAATTGCCCTACTATGCGACTGACGGAAAAATAATTATTTCTAAAATTAATGAGAATAATATCAAAGGTTTTGTACATTTAACCTTAGAAAATTTTCGAAATAATAAAATTTTAATTTCCGGCAATTTTAATGCTAATGTAATAAAGGAATAAAAGTAAACTGTCAGACCATAGTGCTACTCTATTAATGCATATGAATAGTTAGAATATGTGTTGCTGCAAATGCGGCGGAAGGACATTATTTATGACGACAATTAATTATAAAACTGAGTTTTTAATTCTGTTCTAGTTAGGTTTTTAGGTTTCGGGGGGAACTTCCTAAACCAACAAGTAATTTTTTGTTGTAAAATAAGGTCATAGGAGTAGCTAGGTTAGGCAGGATTTTATAGAAACCTACGGGTTTTAGAAATAGACCAAAGAGTATGTTTTTTTAAATACTTTTCGGTCTTTTTTTATGGAGGATACTCTTGTTGAATTATTGATTTTTTTTTGAAGAAAGCTAAAGCCTGTCTAAGCTCAACAAACATCACTTCTAAGAGTACATTTCAACAATCTGTGTTAAAAACTTTGTGTTAGAAAAGAGTAAACTTCCTTTCTTTACAGCCGATTATTTCCAATCTTTGTTAACCTGTCTCGTGAGTTTTTCCACTTACGAATTTTTAATTAGAAATAGAAGAAATATATGTCAGCAATAGAGCCAATCTTGCAAGAGAATAAAGATAGATTTGTAATTTTTCCAATCCAACATAATGATTTATGGGAATGGTATAAAAAGCAAGAAGCTTGTATCTGGACGGCGGAAGAAATTGATTTAAGTGAAGATGCTAACGATTGGAATAATAAGTTAAATGATGATGAGCGCTATTTTATAAAACACATTTTAGCCTTTTTTGCAGCATCTGACGGTATTGTAAATGAGAATTTAGCAGAGAACTTTGTAAATGAAGTTCAATATTCTGAAGCTAAGTTCTTCTACGGTTTTCAAATAATGATGGAGAACATCCATTCGGAAACCTATTCTTTATTGATTGATACGTATGTTAAAGATGAAAAAGAAAAAACAGTTCTTTTTCAGGCGATAGAAAACTTCCCTGCAATTAAGAAAAAAGCAGATTGGGCCTTAAAGTGGATAGATTCTCCAAGTTTTGCAGAGCGTTTAATTGCGTTTGCAGCAGTAGAAGGTATTTTCTTTTCTGGATCTTTTTGTTCTATTTTCTGGTTGAAGAAAAGAGGCTTAATGCCAGGATTAACATTCTCCAACGAGTTAATCTCTCGTGATGAAGGAATGCACTGTGATTTTGCAGTACACCTTCATAACAAACATATTGTAAATAAAGTGCCTAAAGAGCGTATTACAGAGATTCTTGTAGATGCTTTAAATATTGAGAGAGAATTTATTACAGAATCATTACCAGCTAGCCTAATTGGAATGAATTCTAAATTAATGACCCAATATCTTGAATTTGTAACCGATAGATTATTGGTAGAATTAGAGTGCGATAAAGTTTATAACTCAACCAATCCATTTGATTTTATGGATATGATTGGTATGGAAGGTAAAACTAATTTCTTTGAAAAAAGAGTTTCGGAGTATCAAAAAGCCGGCGTTTTAAATAACGATAAAGATGGTGATTCTCAGAAAATTAGCTTCGACGCAGATTTCTAAAAATAAACGATAAATTATCCTTAGTTCCGCAGCCTTTTCTTGCAGAACTAAGGAATTATAAACACCACTTGTTGTGCTTTGAAAAAGGCATGACCAGACCATTGTATCACTAAAAATAATTGTAGCCCATGTATGTACTAAAGAGAGACGGTAGAAAAGAACCAATGATGTTCGATAAGATTACGGCAAGAGTTCGTAAGCTTTGTTACGGACTAAATGAGCTAGTAGATCCTATAAAAGTTTCTATGAGAGTGATTGAAGGATTGTATGACGGAGTAACAACTTCAGAGCTAGATAATTTAGCAGCTGAAATTGCGGCTACCATGACTACTACACATCCGGACTTCGCTAAATTAGCAGCAAGAATATCCGTGTCTAACCTACATAAAAACACAAAGAAATCTTTCGCAGATACCATGAAAGATCTTTATGAATATGTAAATCCTAGAAATGGTAAAAAATCACCTTTATTATCTGATGAGGTGTTTAAAGTAATTTCTGAAAATGCAGAATTTTTAGATTCAACTATAATTTATAACCGAGATTTTGGCTACGACTATTTTGGTTTTAAAACTTTAGAACGTTCTTACTTATTAAAAATTAATGGGCAAATAGCAGAGCGTCCTCAACATATGTTAATGCGTGTATCTGTGGGGATACATTTAGATGATTTAGATGCTGTCGTTGAAACGTACGAATTAATGTCTAAAAAGTATTTTACACATGCTACGCCAACCCTGTTTAATTCAGGAACACCAAAGCCTCAAATGTCTTCTTGTTTCCTTTTAGCAATGAAAGATGATAGTATTGATGGTATTTATGACACCTTAAAGCAAACGGCAAAGATATCTCAATCAGCTGGTGGTATAGGATTGTCTATTCATAATGTACGTGCTACAGGTTCTTATATTGCGGGAACTAACGGAACTTCGAACGGGATTGTACCGATGTTGCAGGTGTTTAATGATACCGCACGTTACGTAGATCAAGGTGGAGGAAAACGTAAGGGTAGTTTTGCCATCTATGTAGAGCCATGGCATGCAGATATCTACGAGTTTTTAGATCTTAAAAAGAATCATGGTAAAGAAGAAATGCGTGCTAGAGATTTATTCTATGCGATGTGGATTCCAGATTTATTCATGAGAAGAGTAGAGGCTAATGAAGAGTGGACCCTAATGTGTCCTAATGAATGTCCAGATTTATTTAAGCATCATAGTGATGTTTTTGAAGCAATGTATTTAAAATACGAAGCTGAAAATAAAGGTCGCAAAACAGTAAAAGCTAGAGAGCTTTGGGAAAAAATTCTTGAATCTCAAATAGAAACGGGTACACCTTATATGTTGTATAAAGATGCAGCAAACCGGAAGAGCAATCAGAAGAATTTAGGGACTATTCGATCTTCAAACTTATGTACTGAAATTATGGAGTATACTTCTCCAGATGAGGTTGCAGTATGTAACTTGGCATCTATTGCATTGCCAATGTTTATTAAGAATGGAGAGTTTGATCATAAAGAATTGTTTAAAGTTACCAAACGTGTAACAAGAAACTTAAATAAGGTTATTGATAGAAATTATTATCCAGTTAAAGAAGCAGAAAATTCTAACGTACGTCATAGACCAATTGGTTTAGGGGTGCAAGGTTTAGCAGATGCTTTTATAATGTTGCGTTTACCTTTTACCAGTGATGAGGCAAAGGCAATGAACCAAGAGATTTTTGAAACCTTATACTTTGCAGCAGTAACCGCTTCAATGGAAATGGCGAAAGAAGAAGGGGCATATTCTAGTTATGAAGGGTCTCCAATCTCTCAAGGAGAATTTCAATACAACCTATGGGGTATAAAAGACGAAGAGCTTTCTGGTCGTTGGGACTGGGATAAACTTCGTAAAGAAGTGAAGAAAAACGGTGTGCGTAACTCTTTATTAGTAGCGCCAATGCCAACAGCTTCTACCTCTCAAATTTTAGGAAATAATGAATGCTTTGAGCCTTATACGTCTAACATTTATACGAGAAGAGTATTGTCTGGTGAGTTCATTGTGGTAAACAAGCATTTATTAGAAGATTTAGTAAATCTTGGTTTATGGAATGAAAACTTAAAACAAGAGTTAATGAGAGCAAATGGTTCTATTCAACACATAGATATCATTCCTCAAGATATTAAAGAATTGTATAAAACAGTTTGGGAATTAAGTATGAAAGACATTATTGATATGTCTAGACAAAGAGGGTACTTTATTGACCAAAGCCAGTCACTTAACTTATTTATGGAAGGTGCAAACTTTTCTAAGTTAACCTCTATGCATTTTTATGCTTGGAAGAGTGGTTTAAAAACGGGGATGTATTATTTAAGAACTAAATCTGCTGTAGATGCTATTAAGTTTACCTTAGATAATACCAAGAAAAAAGAAGTTCCAGTTAGTGTTGCTGCAGAAGCAGAAACTGTAGCGGCGACACCAGTACTTAAGCCAGAGATTAAGGTGGCTGCCACTCCTGCGGTACAGCAGGAGGTAGATATTCAGCCAATGACGCCTCAGGAGATGAAAGAGATGATCGCAAGGGCTAAAGAAGGCCAAGCAGATGATGATTGTTTAATGTGTGGTTCTTAATAGCCCAGATATAAGTACGAAAAAGCCCTTAGAAGTAATTCTAAGGGCTTTTTTTATGACTAGTGATATTGTGTGTTTAATTTTTAAAAAAAGGCTTTAATACCGCCATTGATATAAAAGCAATGATATAGATCGATAAAAGTATATAGTGTCTTTCCATAGTTGTGCATCATTGACAATCCTCTACTTTATATACGAGCCTTTATTCTGGCTTGGATTTTAATACATAGTTAAAAATGAGCAGGTTGCAAAAAGCCCTATGATTTTAGAAGTCTAAAATTATAGGGCTTTATTTATTTTAAAGGTGGTTTCTACTAGATAGACCAGGCTTTACCCCCAGTTAACTCTTGTAAATCTCCACAGCCAATATATTCACCAGGTACTGGCAAGTAAGCTAAAACTTCTTCACCTACATATTCAGATGTTTTGTATCCCCAAATGACCATACCTCTTAAATTGTTAGCAAAGGCAAATCTAGATATAGTGTCATCTAATTCTGGTGTTTCGCCGCTTTCAATAGCTTTATTGTAGGTATTAATCATTTTGAAGTTTTTAACCTCATCTTCCTTAGTTACTTTAAAAGCACTTGCTAATACAGGCTCTAAATCTTCAGCAGTTAAATCTGCAATAGTTTCTTTGCCAGAATCAGCTACTGCTTTGCTTAAGAATTTGCTCATAGACATTCTTAGGAAATTTTGTTCCTCTACTTCCATGATTTCATTAGCAAATTTGTCTATAAATACATGAACATTTACTTCAGATGCAGAAGGTGTGTCTGTTTTAGGTAGAATAATATCCACCAACTTATGTAATGCTGCACCTTCTTCTTTAGATAAAAAGTCCGGTGTCCATTCTACAGCAGTTTGCTCATTACAACTTTGTACTAAGCTTATTAATGTTGGGGTAGCTACCACATAACCAAGTGATAATCCTATGTTCTTGAGGGCGATTCTTCTATCCATTATAAGTTTCCTTTTTTTAGTTGTTCTGCGGCATGGTTTGCAGCTCTTGCAGTAAATGCCATATAGGTTAATGATGGGTTTACACAACTAGCTGATGTCATGAAAGCACCATCGGTAACATAAACGTTAGGTACTGCATGTACTTGATTGTTTCCGTTTAGTACAGATGTTTTAGGGTCTCTACCCATACGAGCAGTTCCCATTTCATGTATTCCTAATCCAAGAGCACCAGGCCTGTCATAAGCCTTAACATCTCGTAGTCCAGCTTTTTCAAGCATTTCTACTGCTTGTTGTTTAATGTCTTCACGCATTTTCCATTCGTTCTCTTTGAATTCGGCATCAAAGACAACAGTAGGTAAGCCCCAACTATCTAAATTATCATAGTCAAGAGTCATTCTGTTATCCTCGTAAGGTAAAACTTCTCCAAAGCCCATAATTCCCATATTCCATCCGCCAGGCTTCAAAATAGTTTCTTTTAAGTCTTTACCAAAAGATACTTCAGCAATAGATTCTTCCCAGTTTCCTCTGCTTGCGCCACCTTGATAACCAAAGCCTCTAATATAGTCTTTTCTGTCGGTATCGCCCCCAATGTTTCTAAAACGTGGTATGTAAACACCGTTTGGTTTACGGCCTTTATAGTACTTGTCTTCAAAACCATCAAACTTACCGTTAGCACCAACACCTAAATGGTGGTCCATGATGTTTCTTCCCAATTGGTCAGAATCATTTCCTAGTCCATTAGGGAAACGTTCTGATTTTGATTGTAGCAAAATTTGGGTAGAAGCCATTGATGAAGCGCATAAGAAAATAACTTTTGCCTTAAAAACAAGTTCTTCTTTTGTTAAACGGTCAATAACTTTAACTCCGATTGCTTTTTTGGTGGCATCATCATAAATAACTTCAGAAACAATAGAATCTGGACGTAAGGTTAAGTTTCCAGTATTCTCTGCAGCAGGTAGTGTAGAAGAATTTGAGCTAAAATAAGCGCCAAAAGGACACCCTCTAATACAACGGTTTCTAAATTGACATTTACTTCTGCCATCAAATTTCTTATCGCCTGTAATATGTGCAACACGACCAGCGGTAACAACTCTACCGTCAAAGTTTTCTGCCACCTTCTCTCTAAAGGTTTGTTCTACACAATTCAATTCCATCATAGGGCCAAATTGACCATCAGGTAATTGTTCTAATCCTAAATTTTCACCACTTACGCCTATATAAGATTCTATTTTATCGTACCAAGGAGCAATATCTTTATAACGAACAGGCCAGTCTACTGCAATACCATCTTTTTTATTAGCTTCAAAATCAATATCACTCCAGCGGTAGCTATGACGACCCCACATAATAGATCTACCTCCTACGTGATAACCACGCATCCAGTCAAATCGTTTTGTTTCGCTATATGGGTGTTCTAAATCATTTACAAACCAGAAGTTGTGCGGTGCTTTAACAGTATACCCTGTTCTAGCTTGTTTAAGTTGTTTATCTCGCTCTTCTTTAGGTAATTCTCCATTATTTGGAAAATCCCAATCATCCATATTTGCTGTTGGGTAATCTTTAATATGTGTGACCATTTTTCCACGCTCTAAAACTAAAGTTTTAAGACCGTTTTCGCATAGTTCTTTAGCAGCCCATCCACCACTTATACCAGTACCAACAACAATCGCGTCATACGACTCTTGTTCTTCGTTGTAAAAAAATTTGCTCATGCAGTAAAATTGTTTATTTCGTAAATTTATTAAATATAAAATAAATTTTTTACATTTAAACGCTTAGAATACAAGGATATCTCACTATAACGTTGTAGTGGGCTGATAATTTAACAAATGATTATTTTATACAATATGAAAGATTTAATTTTTAATAAGCGCAGTTTACTTTTCATTTATTTTTCACTTTTTTTATTCTTTTTATCGTGTAAAGAAGAAAAGAAAAAAGAGGAGGTAATTCCGGAAATAGAAGAAGAGGTTGTAGTTACTCCATTTTTTAAATTATCAATAGCACAATGGTCCATGCATAAAATGGTTTTTGATGATAAGGTAAGCCCTTACACTTTTGCAGAAAAAGCCAAAGCTTTAGGTTTTTCTGGATTGGAATATGTGAGCGGTTTGTATTATGAGGAATTAGAAAAAGAAAATTTTTCTGAAGAGGCAATGGCGGCTTTCGTTGAAAAATGTAATACAGAAAGTAAGAAACATGGAATGACAAATCTTCTTATCATGATTGATGGTCAAGGTAATCTTGCTACGGAGGATGCCGAAGAACGTAAAGCGGCGGTAGAAAACCATTACAAATGGGTAGATGCTGCGGCGGCCATGGGATGCCACTCTATCCGTGTAAATTTAGCTGGCGGAACTACTAAAGAAAAATGGTTGGAAAGTGCTGTAGATGGCTTAACCCAATTAGCAACTTATGCGAAGGATAAAAATGTAAATGTACTGGTAGAAAATCATGGAGGGTATTCTTCAAATGCGTCAGATTTGGCTGCGGTAATGAGTACTGTTGCTATGCCAAATTGTGGTACGCTTCCAGATTTTGGAAACTTCTGTATGAAAAGAAAAGATGGTTCTATCTATAACGGTGAATGTGCAGATGAGTATGATATGTATAAAGGTGTGAAGGAATTAATGCCTTATGCGAAAGGTGTAAGTGCAAAGTCCTACAATTTTGATGCGGAAGGAAATGAAACTAAAATCGATTTTTATAAAATGATGAAAATTGTAAAAGAGGCAGGTTATGAAGGTTTTGTTGGCGTAGAATATGAAGGAGATGTATTGACGGAAGAAGAAGGGATTATAGCGACTAGAGATTTGCTGCTTAAGGTGGCTAAAGAGTTATAATACTAATGATCTATGTATTTAGATAGATGAATTAGATGGGCTAGAAGAGATTCATTATCAAAACCAAAGAACTACCTTCGATATAATTACTTAGGCAGAAAATTTTGATAGAAGAATTGAAAGCAGAAACTCAAAAAGGAGAACAATAGAACAAACAACCAATTTATATATTATCAACATGGAACAAATAAATAAGAGTAAAGTTTTCTTAGCGGCCTGTATGGCATTAATTGTAACGTCTATGACTTTTGCAATTAGAGCAGGTATTTTAACGCAGTTAGGAGAAGATTTTGGAATTACCAATCAAGAGTTGGGTTGGATTAATAGTATGGCATTCCTAGGGTTTCCGTTGGCAATGTTGCTTGGAGGACTTTTGTTTAATTCTTTAGGGGCTAAAAAATTATTAATTGTGGCTTTTGTTTGTCACTTACTAGGATTGGTACTTACCATATTTGCTGGTGGTTTCTGGACGTTGATTATCTCTACCTTCTTTATTGGCTTTGCAAATGGTTCTGTAGAAGCAGCATGTAACCCTATGATTGCAGATATGTATACCAACAATAGAACAGCTATGTTGAATAAATTTCATGTTTGGTTTCCTGGAGGGTTAGTAATAGGATCTTTAGTTTCTAAATTCATGACAGACGGGGGTTTAAATTGGCAGTTACAAATTGCAACCATGTTAATACCAACCGCTATCTATGGTTTCTTGATATTTACCCAGAAATTTCCTCAGAGTGAGAATATTGAATCAAATACATCATCTAATATAAAGGCGCTTGCAAACCCATTATTTTTATTCATGATGGTGTGTATGACCCTTACGGCAACTTCAGAATTTATACCACAACAATGGATAGAAACAATTTTAGGTAGCTCAGGAGCAAGTCCAATGTTAGTATTAGCTCTAGTTACAGGGATTATGGCTTTAGGAAGGTTTTTTGCAGGGCCAATTATTCATAGGCTTAATCCTATTGGCGTTTTGCTAATGTCTGCCATAATTACGGCTACGGCAATTTATTTTATGAGTGTCGCAGACGGTTCTATGATTTATGTGGCGGCAGCTTTATTTGCCTTAGGTGTTTGTTATTTCTGGCCAACAATGATAGGTTTTATATCAGAATATACGCCTAAAACAGGAGCTTTAGGAATGTCATTGGTAGGGGGTGCAGGAATGTTTGCAACCTCTATTTGGAATCCAATCATTGGTTCAAGATTAGATGCGGAAAAAGAAAGTGCAATTGCTTCTGGTTTGGTAGGAAAAGTGGCAGAAGTTGCTGCAGGAAAAGCAGTGTTAGGGTTTATGGTATACTTTCCAGTAGCCTTGATAGTTTTATTCGGAATTCTATTTGTAATTCGTAAAAAAATAGAAGAAAAAAGAGTAAACCAAGCAGCGGCACATTAATTAGAATTATTTAGTAGAAAAGATTAAAACACAAAAATGGCAAAGAAAATTAGATTAGGAATTTTAGGCGGAGGTGGCGACTCTCTTATTGGAATATTACATAGAGTTGCGTCACAGATTAATGATAATTACGAAATTGTAGGTGCGGTTTTCAATCCAAATTTAGAAGATAGTGTTGCATTTGCAGAGGAAATAGATATACCAACAAATCGTATTTATAAAGATTTTGATACCTTGGTGGAAGAAGAGCTAAAGCTTCCGGAATCAGAACGTATTCAAGTATGTTCTGTGCTTACGCCAAATTTTTTACATTTTCCAATGGCGAAGAAATTGTTGGAAAACGGATTTAGTGCTATTTGCGAAAAGCCAATGACAACCACGTATGAAGAAGCTAAAATTTTACAAGCTACCTTAGAAAAAGCAGGAACAATTTTCGCAGTAACACATACATATACCGGGTATCCAATGGTGCGTCAAATGCGTGAAATGATTAAGCAAGGTGCTTTGGGTAAGATCCAGAAAGTAGATGTGCGTTATTACCAAGGTTGGTTAAATCCGGTAATTCACGACAAGGAAAAAAGATCTTCTACATGGCGATTAGATCCTGAGAAAGCAGGAATTAGCTGTTGCATGGGAGATATAGGAGTGCATGCTTTTAATATGATTGAATATACCACAGGAATGCAAGTAAAATCTATCCTAGCCGATTTAAATTACTTGTATGAAGACAATCAAATGGATATAGATGGTACGGTATTGGTTCGTTTTGATGGAAATGCAAAGGGAGTGCTTCGTTCAAGTCAAATTGCAACAGGAGAAGAAAACGGATTAGCAATTGCTATTTATGGCGATAAAGGCGGATTTAGATGGGAACAAGAAAATCCTAACTACTTATATGTTATGAGTGATGATAAGCCGCTACAGGTCTATAAACCAGGTCATGCGTATAATTCTAAACTTTCCTTAAACGGTACAAAATTGCCTCCAGGACACCCAGAAGGTATTTTTGATTCTATGGCTAATATCTACTTAGGAGTGGCAAAAGCTATTAGAGGGCAAGAATATAACGATGGTGAATTTCCTACCATGATGGATGGTGTAAGAGGGTTAAACTTCATAGAAAGCACTGTGGCTTCTCATAAAGATGGGAATACATGGGTGGTGTTAGATTAAGAAATATATTATAAAATAAAAAGCCGCAACATGCGGCTTTTTTTATTCGTATACTTTTTCAAATTCTTGACATACGACAATCATACTGTCTCGAGGTTCTCTTTTAAAAGGTGCTAGTTCTCGCGTATAATAATCCCAATGGCTTTTTTTCCAATGTGCTAAGCTCTTGTCACCTTCACCTTCTAAACGGGCATACGCTTCATTTATACTGAAGAATGGCTTTAGTTTTACGGCGGTAGTTTTTACAATGCATTTAGCGTTACCATCCCAATCTGTAATTACTAGGAAATCACCTATTTTAGGCAGCGTTTCATTTCGTAATTGCAACCCTAAGAGTGAAGGGGAGGTAGCTTTTTTCGTGTTTTTTAAAACTAATTCTACACATTCGTTAGCATCTTTTTCATTATCGCAAAAGTGAATGGTCTTTGGTGCGGTAACAAAAGCATCTTCTAAATGTTTATCTAAATAATCGCCCCACATATTTCGGGCTGAAGCATTGTCCATAAATTCTTGTCTATTACTTATGCAAATTTACCTAATTTGAATTGTTCTGCAGCATGGTTTGCAGCTCTTGCTGTAAAAGCCATATAAGTTAATGATGGATTTACGCAGCTAGAAGATGACATAAAAGCACCATCCGTAACATATACATTAGGTACGTCGTGCACTTGATTGTATTTATTTACAATAGATGTTTTAGCATCGTGTCCCATTCTGGCGCCTCCCATTTCGTGGATGCCTAATCCTGGTCCTGTTTCCTTGTCATATACATTTACATCCTTGAAACCAGCCTCGGTTAATATAGCAGCAATCTGCTTTTTAATATCTTCACGCATGTTGTACTCGTTTTCTTTGAATTCAACATCAAAATTTAATTGCGGTAAGCCCCACTTATCTTTTTTGCTCAGACTAAGCGTAACACGATTTTCGTCATAAGGTAAAAACTCTCCAAAACCTGTGGCACCAATTTGCCATTGTCCAGGTTTTAAAATATTTTCTTTTAAAGCGGCACCGTATCCCATCTCTGCAACAGAGTCTGTCCAGCTGCCACGGCTTGCGCCACCCTGATATCCAAAGCCTCTTAAATAATCTTTCTTTTCAGATGATTCATCTAAGTTTACAAATCTCGGAATGTAAAACCCATTAGGTCTTCGGCCTTTATAATATTTATCTAAATAGCCCTCTACTTTTGCATTGGCACCAAGTTGATAATGGTGATCCATGATTCCTCTTCCTAAAGCATCAGAATCATTCCCTAATCCGTTCGGGAATCGTTCAGATTTTGATTGCAGTAAGATGCCAACGGAAGCCATTGAAGAAGCGCATAAGAAAATCACATCAGCATTAAATGTTATTTTTTCATTGGTTTCTGCATCTATGATTTTTACCCCGGTAGCTTTCTTCGTAGTGTCGTCATAAATAACCTCGTACGCAATAGAATTAGGTCTTAGGGTCATGTTTCCGGTGCGTTCTGCTGCGGGTAAGGTAGAAGAGTTACTGCTGAAGTATCCTCCAAAAGGGCAACCTCTCCAACATCTATTTCTATATTGACAGGGTTGTCTGCCTTCAATAGGTTTTTCTTTATCTGTAATATGAGCCACACGTCCAATGGTTAATAAACGTCCGTCATCAAATTTTTCAGTCATGGATTTTTGAAGGTCTTCTTCTACACAATTCAAATCCATCGGAGGTTGAAATTTTCCATCAGGTAATTGTTTGAGCCCCAATTTTTGTCCGCTTACACCAATGTATTCTTCGACTTTATCATACCAAGGAGAAATGTCTTTATAACGCACAGGCCAATCAACACCATGGCCATCTTTTTTGTTTGCTTCAAAATCTAAATCGCTCCAACGGTAAGACTGTCTTCCCCAGGTCAATGATCTACCACCTACATGGTACCCTCTAATCCAATCAAAACGTTTGGTTTCCTCGTAAGGGTGCTCTAAATCGTTTACAAAAAAATGTTTTGAATCTTCGGTGGGCGCCCAGCCAATCCTTTTCTGAATATGGTATTTTTTCTTGTCTTCTTTGGAGAGTTCGCCTTTTAAATCATAATCCCAATTATCATCATTCATGGTTTTATAATCTTTAATGTGCGCTACCATTGGTCCTCTTTCTAGAACTAATGTTTTTAATCCGTTCTCACAAAGCTCTTTTGCAGCCCATCCTCCGGTAATTCCTGTTCCTACAACGATTGCGTCGTATTTCTCATGCTGATTCATTGCTGTATATGTGTTATTATTCTATTGTAATTAGTATATTTAGTCATTGTCAATTTGAAATGGTAGTAGCATATCAAACATTAAATATAAGAGATTAATTCTTAAATTTTTAGTAATCAAATCATTCAAACAGTAATTTTTTAAATAATTAATAAAATAGTGATGAAAACAATAAAAGGACCAGCAGTTTTTTTAGCACAATTTGTAGATAGTAAAGCACCGTTTAATTCTCTTGATGGAATGTGTAAATGGGCGGCAGATTTAGGCTATAAAGGAATTCAAATTCCAACTTGGGTAGATTTCTTAATAGACTTAGATAAAGCGGCAGAAAGCCAAACCTATTGTGATGAACTTAAAGGCAAGATTAACTCTTACGGATTAGAGATTACGGAACTTTCAACACACTTACAAGGGCAGTTAGTAGCTGTAAACCCTGCTTACGATATAATGTTTGATAATTTTGCGCCAGATAAGGTTAAAAACAATCCTAAAGCGCGTACAGCCTGGGCGGTAGAAACGGTAAAAAAAGCAGCCACAGCTAGTAGACGTTTAGGGATAAATACCCACGCTACTTTTTCCGGAGCTTTACTTTGGCACACCATGCACCCGTGGCCACAGCGACCAGCTGGTTTAGTAGAAATGGGCTTTGAAGAATTAGCAAAACGTTGGATGCCTATTTTAAATCATTTTGATGAACAAGGGGTAGATGTATGTTATGAAATTCATCCAGGAGAAGATTTGCATGATGGCGATACGTTTGAGCGTTTTTTAAAGGCTACAAACAATCATAAGCGTGTAAACATTCTTTATGATCCTAGTCATTTTGTTTTGCAACAGCTAGATTATATTGCCTATATAGATCATTACCATGAGTTTATTAAATCATTCCATGTTAAAGATTCTGAGTTTAATCCAACAGGGAAAAAAGGAGCTTTTGGTGGTTACAATGATTGGGGAGATAGAGCAGGGCGTTATAGGTCTTTAGGTGATGGTCAAATAGATTTTAAAACAATCTTTTCTAAGCTAACACAATATGGTTGTGATGTTTGGGCGGTTATGGAATGGGAGTGTTGTATTAAAAGTCCAGAACAAGGCGCAAGAGAAGGTGCTAAGTTTATTCAAGACCATATTATTGAGGCAACAGAAAAAACATTTGATGATTTTGCGGGTTCAAAAATTGACAACGAGGTATTAAAGAAAATTTTAGGAATTTAATTGCAGTGCGATGAGAAAAGTTATGATGCTTGCCTTTCTGACGATAATTATCAGTTGTAAAGAAGAGGCAAAGAAAGTAATAGAATCGGAAGAGCCGGTTCCCGAAAAGAGTGCGGAAGAAGAGTGGGTTGTATTATTTGATGGGACTAATTTTGATGCCTGGAAAGAGTATGGTAAAGAAGGTATTTCTAAACATTGGAAATTGGAAGGTTCAGCCATGGTATTTTATCCGCCGGAAGAAAGGCCTTCTGGAGATGCTTTCAACTTAGTGACCAAGGAGGAATATACAGATTTTGTTTTGTCCTTAGAATGGAAAATAGCAGAAGGGGGTAATAGTGGTATTTTTTGGGGAGTAAAAGAAGATCCAAAATTTTCTGAAGCTTACCAAACAGGTCCAGAAATACAGGTCTTAGACAATACAAAGCATCCTGATGCTAAAGCAGGAACTACACACCAAGCAGGGGCTTTGTATGATATGGTGGCACCCTCTAAAGATGTTACCAAACCTGTTGGAGAATGGAATTTATGCGAGATAACCATTAACCATAAAACAAACACTGGTAAAGTAGTGCTTAATGGTGTTGATCTGGTAGACTTTGCTGTTAATGATCCAGAATGGAGTGCTATGGTTTCAAAATCGAAATTTGCGGATTGGGAAGCTTTTGGAAAGCATCCTACAGGAAAAATAGGTTTGCAAGATCATGGAGACATGGTTTCATATCGAAATATTAAAATCAAAAAACTTTAATCAAACGCAACTTAACACAACTACCCATGAAATATTTTTATTTAATTACGGTGCTTACTTTATTTTCTTGTAATGCTCAGGTTAAAGAAACTAAGGTTAAAAAAGAAAATGCTGTAATTACGTATGAAGAGTATACGGGAGAAGAACCAACTAAACCTGAACAAACGGAATTTTACACTCCTGTTCCTCCTGTAGTTAAACCTTCTGATGCTAATACGGCTCCAAGTGATGCTATTATTCTATTTAACGGCAATAGCTTAAATGAATGGGTGAGCGCTAAGGATGAAGATAAACCTGCAGATTGGATTATTAATCCGGATAGTAGCTTTACCGTAAAGAATAAATCGGGAGATATTAAAACTGTTAAGGAATTTGGCGATATACAATTGCATCTAGAATGGAAGTCTCCTGCTACTATAAAAGGTAAGAACCAAAGTAGGGCAAATAGCGGGGTTTTTCTTCAAGGACGGTATGAGGTGCAAATCCTAGATAATAATGATAACGATACTTATGTAAATGGGCAGGTAGGTGCTATATACAAGCAGCACGTACCCTTAGCCAAGGCTTCTGTTCCTAGTGGTGAATGGAATACCTACGATATTATTTATCACGCACCTGAATTCAATAAAAATGGACAAAAAACACAATCTGGCACTATTACAGTGCTACACAATGGTATTCTAGTGCAAGATCATGTGGAAATTAAAGGAACTACGCCTTATATTGGTTGGCCTAAAAACGAAGCACATGGCAAAGCGCCAATCATCTTACAAGATCATGGAGATGAAAGCGGAGTTAGCTTTAGAAATATTTGGGTTAGAGCCTTAAACTAATCAGTTTTTTAGAACAGATTAGAACTTTGCATAGATGGGAAATAAGTAAAGGTGATTTTTTAATTACCTTTGCTTAAATTAATAGCTATTTATGATTCAGTCTATGACGGGTTTTGGGAAGCATGTGATACAGCTTCCTAGTAAAAAGATAACCATCGAAATTAAATCTTTAAACAGTAAGAGTTTAGATTTAAACGCCAGAATACCATCTTCATACAAAGAAAAAGAACTTCAACTTAGAAAAACTATAGCAACTGCGCTGGTTAGAGGTAAGGTTGATTTTAGTTTGTATGTTGAGAATACTGGAGATGAAACTACGTCAGTAATCAACGAGGTTGTTGTGCGTCAATATATGAAGCAACTTAGCGCTATAGCTAATGTTGAAGATGCTCATTTGTTAGAAATGGCAATTAGAATGCCAGATGCTATGAAAACAGAGCGTGAAGATATAGACGAGGAAGAATTTGTCGCTATAGAAGAAGCTTTAGTTGTTGCCTTGAAAGAAATTAATATCTTCAGATCTGAAGAAGGTCAGGTTTTAGATGATGATTTTGTTACTAGAATTACAACCATCAAAAACTTGCTTATCGATGTAGAAAAATTAGACGTAGACCGCTTAAGTACTATTCGTGAGCGTTTAGAAAAAGCGGTGGCAGACCTTGCTGTAAATCTAGATGCAAATAGGTTTGAGCAAGAGCTTATCTATTATCTAGAGAAATACGACATCACAGAAGAGAAAGTACGTTTGACCAATCATTTAGATTATTTCATTACGACCTTGAAATCTGTAGATTCTAACGGAAGAAAATTAGGGTTTATCTGCCAAGAAATAGGAAGAGAAATTAATACTATTGGTTCTAAAGCCAATTTTGCACCATTACAACAAGTAGTAGTGCAAATGAAAGATGAATTAGAAAAGATTAAAGAACAAATGCTAAACGTATTGTAATGAAGGGAGGAAAACTTATCATATTTTCTGCTCCTTCAGGAAGTGGAAAGACAACTATTGTTAGACATTTATTAGAAAAAACCGATTTAAACTTAGCATTTTCTATTTCAGCTACTTCTAGACCTAGAAGAGGGAAAGAAAAAAATGGAGAACATTATTATTTTATGTCGCTTTCAGAATTTAAAAGACATATTAAAAATGATGATTTTTTAGAGTGGGAAGAAGTGTATAGAGATAATTTTTACGGCACCCTTAAAACGGAAGTAGAACGTTTATGGGCAGAGGGTAAAAATGTTATTTTTGATATTGATGTTGTTGGAGGTTTAAGAATTAAAAAGAAATTTCCAGATCAAACCTTGGCAGTATTTGTAAAGCCACCAAGTGTAGATGAGCTTAAAATACGTTTAAAAAAGCGTAGTACTGAAAGTGATGATAAGATAAATATGCGTATTGCTAAGGCTTCTGTAGAGTTAGCAACAGCGCCGCAGTTTGATATGATTATCAAGAACTATGACTTAGATACTGCATTGGCAGAATCTTATGAGTTAGTACAAGATTTTTTGAGTTCTAAAAACGAGGAGTAGTTTGAAAAAAGTTGGTTTATATTTCGGAACATTTAATCCAATACATATAGGTCATTTGATTATTGCTAATCATATGGTTGAATTTTCAGACCTTGATGAGGTTTGGTTTGTAATCACGCCTCAGAGTCCGTTTAAAACTAAAAAATCATTAGTAGATAATCAGCATCGGTATCAAATGGTTTTAGAAGCTACAGAAGCTTATGATCATTTAAAACCAAGTACCATAGAGTTTAATTTGCCGCAACCAAATTACACAGTAACCACTTTAGCTTATTTATCAGAAAAATATCCTAGCGGATATGATTTTTCGTTGATTATGGGTGAAGACAACCTAAAAGGGTTTCATAAATGGAAAAATTATGAGGTTATCTTAGAAAACTATTCTATTCATGTCTACCCTCGAATTTCCGAGGGTAAGATTGAACATCAATTTGATGGGCACCCTAAGATTACTATCGTTGATGATGCTCCTATTATGGAAATATCATCCACCTTTATACGTCAGAAACACAAAGAAGGGAAGAATATTAAGCCGCTATTACCCCTAGAGGTCTGGAAGTATATAGACGAAATGAATTTCTACAAAAAATAGATTAATCTGCTATAATAAGCTTCTCCGCCCAAGTTATAGCATCGCTTAAATCATCAAATATATGTACGGGCTTGTGAACAAATGTTTGTTCCATTTCGGCAATTTCTTTATTAATACTATCATAGACAACAACGGCGAACCCCTTGAGGTTTGGGAATATAGGCACTGTTTTGAAATGAGATGTAGGATTAAAAGAATAAGAGTTTACGCGGTTTGATATAAAAACAAAGGGTGTATGTTTTCCATAATGTTCTTTTCCTAATTGTATAGCTTCCTGTGAGGTCTCAAAAGATAATGCAATCCCTTCATTAACTTCTGAGACCACGTAATTTTCATAAAAATAAAACGTACCAATTGTTAGTTGGTATCTTTTAATTAATGTTCTATTTAGTTGAGAAGTCATAGGTGTAATTGTAAACGTACTTTAAGTTAAGAAATAGACGTATAGATGACCCGTTAAAATGTATGCTTTTTAGTAAATAGTGTATAGTATGCACTTTTGTTTAGGATATTGGATGTGTTAGCTAGCCTACTGCAGGTTAAAAATGTTAAGGTTTTTTAAAAACCTTAAGTTTTGAATAGTGTTTTTCTAAATTTAGAAACTATAATCAATCTTATATATGAAAAAACTACTACTACTGTTCATTTGTCTATCTATAGTTTCGTTAGAAAATGCTCAAGCACAAAAAAAGAAAGGTAAAAAATCTAAAGCGGTAGCGGCACCTGCGGCAAAATCAAAAGATAAAGATGCTATTAAATCGTATGCGGATGTAATTACAAAGGAGGCCATTACAGATGATGGTTTGTTTAAAACGCATCAAGTTAAAAAAGAATATTTTTATGAAATACCCTTCAATGTTTTAAACAAAGACATGCTTTGGGTGAGTAGAATTGCTCAGATTCCAGAAGGTTTAGGTGGCGGTTATATGAATGCCGGTTCTAAAACCAATGAGCAAGTGGTGCATTGGTTGCGGTTTCAGGATAAAATTCTCTTGAAAATAAAATCGTTTTCGAATATTGCACCAGATACTAAAGCAATTGCGAAGTCTGTTCAGGTAAATAATTATGAGCCCACTTTATATGCTTTTAATATTGAAGCTTTCAATGCTGATTCTACAGCCGTTGTTATTAATGTAACCAAGTTTTTCTCTGAAGATGTACCTGCTATTAGTGGTCTGTCTAGCAGATTGCGAAAAGAATACAAAGTAAAAAAATTAGATGCCTCTAGGAGTTTTGTGAATAGTGTAAAGAGTTTTCCTGAAAATATTGAAGTTAAACAAGATTTTACCTATAGTGCTTCAGAGCCACCTACCCAAGCTAAGTCAGAATCAATAAGTCTTCAAATGAATCAATCTATGATTCTTTTACCAGAGGTACCTATGCAACCAAGATTGTATGATCCTCGTGTAGGATTCTTTACGGTAAGCCAGAATGATTTTGGAAGTATGCAGTTAAAGGCTGATGAAAAAACATACATTAGACGCTGGAGGTTAGAACCAAAAGATCCTGAGGCGTATGCTCGTGGGGAATTAGTAGAGCCCGTAAAGCCTATTATTTATTATTTAGATCCTGGTACTCCAGAGAATCTAAAGGCTTACATGAAGCAAGGAATAGAAGATTGGCAAAAACCTTTTGAAACGGCAGGATTTAAAAATGCCATTATAGCAAAAGATGCACCTACTCCAGAAGAAGATCCAGAATTTAGTCCAGAAGACATTCGGTATTCTGTAGTGCGCTATGTAGCTAGTACTACTCGTAATGCGGTAGGTCCTAGTGTTTCTGATCCTAGAAGTGGGGAAATTATAGAGAGTGATATTATTTGGTATCACAATCACTTAAGGAGTTATAGAAATAGATATTTATTAGAGACAGGAGCTGCAAATGTTTCTGCACGAACCTTAGATACACCAGAGGAAGAAATTGGAGAGATGATGCGTATGGTAATTGCACATGAAGTGGGGCATGCGTTAGGTTTTCCTCATAATATGGCGGCTAGTTATTCCTATCCGGTAGAGTCTTTAAGAGATGGTGCTTTTACCCAAGAATTTGGTTTAGCTGCAAGTTTAATGGATTATACACGGTACAATTATGTAGCGCAACCGGGAGATAAAAATATTCGTTTTATACGTCAAATGGGGCCTTATGATCATTACGCCGCCAATTGGGGATATCGGTACATTGCAGAAGCAAATTCTGCAGAAGAAGAAGTTCCTGTTTTAGATCAATGGATAGCAGAAAAGGCTAATGACCCTAAGTATAAATTTGGGAGACAGTCAAGTACTTTTGATCCTCAGTCTCAGACTGAAGGCGTAGGGGATGACCCTGTTGCAGCGAGTACCTATGGATTAAAAAACTTAAAATATGTAGCCGCAAATTTACCTGCTTGGACTTCTGATAAAACAAATAATTATGATGATTTAGAGGAATTGTATGGTGAGCTTTTAGGAGTTTATAGTCGTTATGTTGGTCATGTAGTTACCAATGTAGGTGGGGTTTTTGAAGATCTAAAAAAGCCAGAACAAGGCGGATTCGTGTATACGCGTTTAGATGAAAAATCACAGAGGGCATCCATGCAATGGTTGCAGAAAAATATTTTTGCTACGCCAGAATGGTTGATTGATAAAAGTATCCTTCAGAATATTGACCATGCTGGATATTTTGAAAAGGTGAGAAAGCTACAAGAACGTCATTTAAATTCGCTATTGAGTTTTGATCGTCTTGGTAGATTAATGGATGCAGAAACTACGGCTGTAAATTACTATAGTGCTTTAGAGATGTTGAAAGACTTACGTACTGGGCTTTGGAGTGAGGCCAATAGTGCAAAAAATGTAGCTATATATAGGAGAAACTTACAGCGTTCCTATATTGATCGGATGGGGTATTTACTAAAAGAGGAGTATACGCCAAGACGTTTTAATAGAGGAGGTTTTGAAGGAGCTATAAATTATGAGGTTGCTGCGTCTGATGTAAGAGCTTTGGTCAGGGGAGAGCTTACAAGTTTACGCTCTAAGCTCAAAATTGCTAGAAAAGCAGGGGTTAATACCGTAACGCGCTATCATTATGATGATGCTATAGCAAGGATTGATACGTATTTAGATACGTCATCAAAATAAGCAAAAAAGGAAAGGGAGAAATTAGAACAATTTCTCCCTTTCCTTTTTATATATGTTTAAAAAATCTAAGTGATTCTTATTTATTGTTCTGATTAGATAAATCAACCTTAGCTGGTTCAACAGAGCTATCGTGCTCATTGTAATACAGTTCTAAAAGATTCATTAAAGCCGTTAGTAAGTCTTTTGTCTCTTGTAATAAAGAAAAGTATAACGTAGTGTTTTTAGGGCTAGATTCTTCCGTTCTAGTTCGTTCTACTTGTTTCTTAATTTTCTGAGAAACCAAATCAAAGGCTTCATGCTTATGTTTGATAATGTTTCCAATCTTTTCAAAAGATCTAGTTTCAAAGGCTAGCTTAGTTTCATTAAAAACGCTTTCTAGTTTCGAATCAATCTCTTTCAATTCTTTAATTTGGTTGTATTTAAGCTTCTTATGGTTGTTGTGAATGTGTTTATGGCTTACTTTACTGATGTATTCTAAAGATTGAGCCATATCTTGCAAGTAGCCTAATATGCTGATGTAAAAATTACTCGCACCTACACTAGCTTCATCTAAATTTTTAATAAAATAGAAGATATTGTCTCGTAGTTCATCAATCTCTGTAGAAAGTTTGTTAACCTGTTTTTTGTTCTTTTTAAGAGAGTCTAAGTCTTGGCGTGCGAGACCATCAATAGCTATCGTATAAATTTTGTTACTGCGTTTAACTACCGTAGAAATGTTGTTAGCACTTTCTTCTATAACTCCTTGTATAGAGCTGCTTTCAGATTTTCTAAGGCTATCTTCTGCTTTAATTTCTTGTGCTTTCTTGCTTTGTTTAAAGTAATTTCTAAAAATCATTAGAAAAGCTAAGGTTAAGAAAATACCTATAGCGATGGTACCACCATAATTAATACAAATAGCAATAATCGCAGACGCTACAAAAGCTATAATCGCAGTAAAAAACCATCCGCCAATAACATTTAATACCCCTGCAACTCGGTAAACTGCACTTTCTGCGCCCCAAGCCTTATCAGCTAAGGAAGAACCCATGGCAACCATAAAAGTTACATACGTGGTAGACAATGGTAATTTCATAGAGGTAGCCAATGATATTAAGATACTTGCTACCATAAGGTTTACAGCTGCTCTAACTAAATCAAATGCAGGTTTGTCTTGTTCTTTTACCTTTAATACAGATGGTGCTGGTTTTTCAAAACGTGCATTAACACGGTTGTGCAGGCTATTGGGTAAAATAGCAGAAAAAGATTCTGATGCTTTTACAGATAAACGCACTATTTGACGCGACATGAAGTTAGGCTCAAAACGTTCTTCTCCTTCGTCTTGTCGTGAAAGGTCTACACTAGTTTTAACAACGTTTTTAGCTTTAGATGAAAACCAAATGGTTAAAACCATAATAGCGCCCGATAGTAATAGGAGTAGTATTGGGGTTTGTACTGCGTTGGTCAAACCAGACATCCCGTATTCTGTAGCTAAAACACCTGAAGCACTCCAATCTTGATACGATTGTAATGCAGCGATAGGCACACCTATGAAGTTTACTAAATCATTACCCGCAAAAGCCATTGCCAAGGCAAAGGTTCCTAAAAGGATAATTAACTTGTAAATATTTGTTTTAAATACGGTGGTTAATAGTAGTGATAATAAGGTCCAAAAGACAAAGTTTATAAGGATAAAGGCATTGGTTTGGGTAGCTATAAATTCAGAGATAGGGCCATCTAATATGGAAGCACTTTTTAATCCTTTTACGATTATGAAATAGATAATGGCAGTAATTGCAAAGCCACCAAATACGGCACCTACCCATTTTGCTTGCTTTTCAAACTTGAATGTAATAAGTAATCTAGAAAAGAATTGTACAATAGCTCCAACGGTAAATGCAATGACTACAGATAATAAAATTCCTATAATAATTTCGGTAGCTTTATCTGTATTAATGTATTCACCAAGGGTAGATAAACTACCATCAACAGCAAAGATTTTTAATATAGAAATGGCAACAGCGGCTCCTAATAGTTCAAAGACAATAGAAACTGTCGTTGAGGTAGGCATTCCAAGGGTGTTGAAGAAATCTAAAAGCAGAATATCGGTAATCATCACCGCCATGAAAATGATCATGACTTCTGAGAAAACAAAATTATTCGGATTAAAAATGCCTGTTTTGGCAATGTCCATCATACCACTAGAAGATACTGCTCCAAGCGCAATACCAACACTAGCAACAATCATGATGGTTCTAAAAGAAACTGCTTTAGATCCTATTGCTGAATTCAAAAAATTAACGGCATCATTACTAACGCCAACCACTAAATCCGTGATTGCTAATACCGCTAAGGCAACAATCATGAATAAATAAATATTTTCACCCATTAATTCGTGTATCTAACGGCAAAAATGCCATTAATATCTGGTATTAAAGTTAATATAAGGTTATGATATAAGACCTACCTTATTTAGGGCTAAAATATGCAAATTCGATCTGTAATGCCCTAAATGTCGTTCAAAATTCAAAAACTAATCGTTTAGGGGCTTATTTTAAGGAAGAATTTCTTTTAGAAATAGTATTTTTTGATTTTTCTGTAGCGGCAATTTCTTCATCAGAAAGTAAATCTATTGCTATAGTTTTAGACTTTAGCGCTCCATCTACTCTAGAAATTTCATTGTTTTTTACAGAAACAGCTACTTCTTTTGTCTCGTATCCTAGAAAAGTGAATACCAAGGTGTACTCTCCGGAAGCAATATTTTCAAATTCGTAGTTTCCGTGAAAATTAGTTTGAGCAACATTTGGTGTGTCTTTAATTTTTACAGAAGCAAATAATAAGGCTTCATTTTCTATTTCTGCATCAGAAACATTCCCCATAATTTTTCCACTGTTCTGTGAAAAGCTGGCTATTGTAACTAAAAATAGTAAGATGCTAAGTACTTTGTTCATCGCTGATTAAATGCTTTTAAATTGCAATGCAAATTAAAAGACAGAATGTAAACTTAAAGTTACCGCCAAGTTAAAGATATATTTCCAATATGTTATGTTTGTGGTTTTAAAGGAGCTCCGTTTCTACGTGGGCTTGCTTTGAAAAAAATGTATCTTGCATCAAATTATTGAGCTTATGAACTGGGAGCAGCTACTTTCATTGAAACGACAAGGAGATCATCACAAAAGATTGCGTAAAGAGCAAGACGAAACACGATTGGGATTTGAGGTAGATTATGATAGAATTATATTTTCTTCCGCTTTTAGATCCTTGCAAGATAAGACTCAAGTTATTCCTTTATCGAAAACAGATTTTGTGCATACTAGGCTTACGCATAGTTTAGAGGTTTCTGTAGTAGGAAGAAGTTTGGGAAGAATAGCAGGAAAAAAAATAATAGAAAAGCATCCGTATTTAAGTGAGGTTCACGGCTATCAAATGAATGATTTTGGAGCCATTGTTGCTGCAGCTGCCTTGTCGCATGATATCGGAAATCCGCCATTTGGCCATAGTGGAGAAAAAGCTATTGGTGAATTTTTCAAAACTGGCGAGGGCAAAAAGTTTAAACCACTACTTTCCGATAAAGAATACCAAGATATTATAGATTTTGAAGGAAATGCTAATGGCTTTAGGTTACTTACTGCTTCTAGAAAAGGTGTGGAAGGCGGACTAAGGTTAAGCTATGGGACGTTAGGGGCTTTTATGAAGTATCCAAAAGAATCATTACCTAAGAAACCAACGCGCCATATTGCGGATAAAAAGTTTGGTTTTTTTCAATCCGATAAAAATGAATTTATTCCTATTGCGCAGGAGTTAGGCTTGGTGCAAACAAGTGCAGGAGAATCTATTAGCTATTCTAGACACCCTTTGACCTTTTTGGTAGAGGCGGCAGACGATATTTGTTATACGATAATTGATTTTGAAGATGGTATTAATTTAGGTTTGATTTCGGAAGAATTTGCTTTGGAGTACTTAATTAAGTTGGTTAAAAACAGTATCAATACTAAAAAATACAATTCCATGGTGCACATGGAAGATCGTTTGAGTTATTTAAGAGCATTAGCGATTAATACGCTTATTACAGATGCTGTGCGGATATTTGTTGAAAATGAATCCGCTATTCTAGCAGGAGAGTTTCATGTAGCTTTATTAGATAAGAGCGATTATAAAGCGCAAATTGATGATATCATCAAACTTAGTATTGATAAAATTTACCAATCACAAGAGGTCATAGAAAAAGAGATTGCAGGGTATAAAATCATCTCTGATATACTCCAAGTGTATACCGCCGCTTTAATGAATAAGAAAGAAGACAATGCTTCTAATTATGATAAGCTCTTAATTAAAACACTTCCTGGAAACTATAAGGATACCGATGGTTCTGCCTATGCTATTTTATTAAACACCTGCTGTTATGTTGCTAGCTTATCAGACAGTGCTGCAGTGCATATTCATAATAAAATTATGGGAAAACAGCTTTAAGAATCTAAAAATCATATGTAATACCAATGCCTAAAATTTGTTTGAATTGAATTTTAGGCACTCCCTTTGAGGTGACCACGCCAGCGTCATCTACAACTTCGTCAAACAAAATATCATTATCAAAGATAACTTGTGTTCCTATGTTACTCGTGATGTATTTATTGACTTTAAGATTGAAATTTAGCTCCCAATCTACATCAATATTCCCAAAGCTGTTGAGGTAATCCGTGTATAAACTAATCCTGTGATTCATCAGTACGTTGGTCATTATTTCCTTTTCCCAAGTATTAGTGATGAGAAAACCGAGCTCCATAAAGACGTTTTCACCTTCTTCAATAATAGCGCCATCCGCATCTTTTACGGCTTTTTTAACCCCAAAAGAACCGTTGTTGGCAAGGTCCTGATCTAAAACAAAGGTGGCTTTTTGTGTGATTGGTGAAATATAAAGATTAAATTTTTTGCCTTCAGGTATGTAGGAGGTACCTGCACCTAAAAATAGATAACCTGGTGCCATAAAAGTAGAGATCGGGGTTTCAGTATCTGGATACTTATATCCGTTAGAAAATTGCGTATTAAAATTGGTTTTTACAGAATAGTACCAATTGGTAATGGTGTCTTTTCTATAACCAAAAGTAGAACTGAATCTAATGACATCTTCCGTTTTTCTAAGCTCCCGGTCTTCCTGCGCATTTAACCCGTAACGAACTTCCAAATCATTATTCCATTGGACGTATCTAAATTTATAGTTTCTAACAAATTTTGCATTTGCAGCTCCGGCAATTGAATTATTTCCACCGGCATTCCAATTGATAAAAGCTACCTCACTAAAATTAAAACCAATTTTATTCTCATTATCCCAGAAAGACGGAATTTTAAACCGGTTGTATTTGTTTTTTAGGGGTTTTGTTCTTTTAAAAGAGATGACAGGGTTAGTTAAGTTAGCGCCTCTCGGAATATTTTTAATCCGATCTTGAAACGAACGGATTACAATGGTGTCTATAGCTATGGAATCTATTTTTTGTGGTTCAGGAATACTATCTTGTGCATTAACTCTAGCAAAGCATAAGAAAACGACTAGTAGTGCAGTTAATTTTAGGTTATTTGCTTGCATTTAATATGGTGTTGATTTTCAATTTTAATGATAAAGCATCAATTTTAGCGATCTGATACAGTTCTTCTGTGGTCCCCTGTTCGATAATTTTATCTTCTATCCCTAAAACAGTTATTGGTTTTTGGTATAAATTCTCATTGGCAAATTCTATAATCGCACTTCCAAAACCTCCCGTTTTACACCCGTCTTCAATCGTAATAATATGATCGTAAGAGGTGAAAATTTGCTCTAATTCTTTACGGTCTAAGGGTTTAATAAAGCGCATATTATAGTGTCCTATTTTTTCCATGTCCTCAACTTCTTCGAGAACATTACTGACCATATTACCAATATGACCGATGGAAAGCACCACAATTTTCGTTCCAGTTTTTAGTTTTTGCGCCTTTCCTATTTCAATTTTTTCAAAAGGTAATTTCCATTCCTTTAATACACCGCGTCCTCGAGGGTACCTTATGGCTATAGGATGGTTTAAACCCAATTGTGCCGTATACATGATATTTCTAAGCTCCAGTTCATTCATTGGAGCTGCGAGTATTAAGTTTGGTATGCATCTTAAAAATGCAATATCATATAAGCCATGATGTGTAGCGCCATCTTGTCCCACTAGCCCTGCTCTGTCCAGACAGAAGATTACAGGTAAGTTTTGTATGGCAACATCATGAACTACTTGATCATAGGCGCGTTGTAGAAAAGTAGAATAAATAGTGCAAAAAGGTATAAACCCTTCCGTGGTCATGCCTGCTGCTAATGTCACGGCATGTTGTTCTGCAATACCCACATCGAGAGCTCTTTCAGGAATCTCTTCCATCATGTATTTTAAAGAACTACCCGTAGGCATAGCTGGAGTAATGCCTATAATTTTTTCATTCTGTTGTGCTAATTCTACTAGGGTAAGGCCAAATACATCCTGATATTTTGAAGGCTGAAACTCGTTAGATTTTGGAAGTAAATCTCCCGTATCTTTATTGAATTTTCCAGGGGCATGGTAGGTCACTTGGTTTTCTTCAGCTTGCTTAAGGCCTTTGCCTTTCGTAGTAATTAGGTGTAATAATTTAGGGCCTTTCTTATTTTGTAGGTTTTGTAACGTAGAAATAACTACATCAAGATTGTGTCCATCTATTGGACCTGTATAGTCGAAGTTTAAGCATTCAAAAATGTTTTCATCTTTTGCTGTCCCTTTTTTAACATTGGTTAGGTACTTTTTTAAGGCACCTACACTAGGGTCAATTCCAATAGCATTATCATTAAGAATGATGAGAACATTAGCATCTGTGGCACCTGCGTGGTTTAGTGCTTCAAAAGCCATTCCGCTAGCAATAGAGGCGTCGCCAATTACGGCAATATGATTTTTATGTAGGTCGCCCTTTAATTTAGAGGCAATGGCCATTCCTAGAATTGCCGAAATAGACGTAGAGCTATGGCCTGTTCCGAAAGTGTCATACACGCTTTCACTTCGTTTAGGGAATCCACTGATACCATTTAACTGTCGGTTGGTTTCAAAAACATCTCTTCTGCCTGTTAAAATTTTATGTCCGTAGGCTTGGTGACCTACATCCCAAATTAAATTATCTACGGGGGTATTGTAACAATAATGCAAGGCAATAGTTAATTCTATTACACCAAGACTAGCTCCTAAATGACCTTCTTTAGCGGCCACGGCAGCAATAATAAACTCCCTTAATTCTTGGGCAAGTTTAGGAAGCTGTTGAGGAGACAGTTCTCTTAATTCTTTAGGAGAATTAATATGTTGCAAAATGGAGCTATTCATATCATATATAAAATCACGCAAAAATACCTATTTTGCGATACTCTTTCAGTTAGATTTCGATTGAATTATGCACTATATGTTTTAATTTGAATTCTTTCCTTACTTTTTAGGTTTTAGCGTCAAATAGTTCTTGAATAATTATCTTTTAATACTTTTGACTTATGATAGCACCTTTTGATGATACTTACTACATGAAAAAAGCCTTGCAAGAGGCAGAATATGCTTTTGAAAAGGGAGAGGTCCCTGTAGGAGCTGTCATTGTAATCCAAGATAAGATAATTGCTAGAGCACATAACCTAACAGAGCAACTCAATGATGTTACGGCACATGCAGAGATGCAGGCAATTACGGCAGCGGCTAACTTCTTAGGAGGTAAATATCTTAAAGAATGTACTTTATATGTAACCCTAGAACCTTGTCAAATGTGTGCAGGAGCTTTGTACTGGAGTCAGATTTCTAAAATTGTATATGCAGCAACAGATGTAGATCGCGGTTGCGGGGCCATGGGGACCACCTTACATCCTAAAACTAAAATAGTAGGGGGTATATTAGAAGCGGAAGCTTCTGCACTTTTAAAGCGATTTTTTGCCCAAAGAAGAAATCTTAATTAAAATAAGAAAGCTCCAAGAGCAATACTTAGAGCTTATTAATTTTTTTAAAAATACGTAGGGATTAGCCTATTACTTGTACCTGTCCTGCGACAATACCTTTTTTGCCCTCCTCTTCTTCGTATTCTACTTGATCTCCTTCGTTAAGTTCAGCACCATTTAATGAAGTTGCATGAACAAAAATGTCTTTTCCTGTGTTGTCGTTGGTAATGAATCCGTAGCCTTTAGATACATTATAAAATTTTACTGTTCCAGTCATTTGTATAAAAATTAAAATAATATTATATACAAATGTATACTTTTTTACGAATTTCTTACAATTCGGAACAAAAAAACAGCCTTATAGACTACTGGTTATCAGTCTTTTTGGGCTTTTTACCTTGCATTTTAAGGATATTTTCCTCAGTGAGCATGTAGTCTTTTACTTTTTTCCCCTTGCTTTCTTTAATAAGAAATAAAGGCATAGCAACTAAAAAAATTCCCACTGTGCCTAGGCCAATACATTTATGCGCAAATGCAACTTGGGTTTCTTTTATAGTAAAACCATAGATGATTGATGCTAAGGAAGCTAGTAAAACAAGGGAGATAAAATATTTTAATTTCATTAGACCTTTTATTTTGTAAAATTTATTAGTTTTCTTCGGTAGGCGGTAAGAAGTTTAGATTTAGAAATAAATCCAATATAAGATCCGTTTTTAATAACAGGGAGATTCCAAGCGCCACTATCTTGAAATTTACGCATTATTTCTGTCATCTTATCTTTCTCCAATTCTATAATTTCTGGCGGTGTATGCATAACATCACTAGCAAAAACTTCATTATATAGTTTCTGGTTAAACATAATTGCTCTAATATCATCTAGCAATATCACGCCTAACAAACTATTATCTTCCTTGTCAACTACAGGAAAAATATTTCGGTTAGATTTTACTACCGCGTTATGAACCATGTCTCCTAAAGACATTTCTGGATGAATAATAGCAAAGTTATCTTCAATTACTTTATCAATATCCATCAAGGTTAATACTGCATGGTCTTTATCATGTGTAATTAAATCGCCCTTTCTTCCTAATTCCATATTGTAAACGGAATGTGGGTGTGCATATTTAGTTATGGAATAAGAGATAGCTGCGGTGATCATTAATGGGATAAATAGCTCATAGCCGCCCGTAACTTCTGCGATTAAGAAAATTGCGGTAAGCGGAGCATGCAATACTCCGGCCATTAGGCCAGCCATACCAACCAAGGTAAAGTTACTCTCAGATACTTTACTGCCAAAGAGATTGAGGGTGTTGATAATTTTAGCGACACAGTTTCCCATGATACTTCCCATAAAGAGGGTAGGAGCAAATATACCACCAACTCCGCCTGCACCAAATGTGAGTGCACTTGCAATTATCTTGAAAAGAACCAAACCAATTAAAAGGATAATCACCATCCAAACATTGGTAAGATCTAATTCGAAAATATTATTTTTTAAAACTTTTTCAGGGTTCCCTTGTACAAGGCTGTTTATTACATCAAAACCTTCTCCATACAGGGGTGGGATAAAATAAACAAGAATTCCTATTCCTATTCCTCCAATCAACAAACGCTTTATGGGAGACCCAATCTTGTCAAAGAATTTCTGAATTCTATCATATACTTCTGTAAAATAAATAGAGGTCAAACCAGCAATGATTCCTAAGAATATAAAGAAGGGTACATCAGCCAATACAAAAGCATCTTTTGTTTTAAATGGAAGTAATACATCGTCTCCAAAGAAAAAATAGGATGTGATAATAGCAGATATGGATGCTAGAAGTAAGGGAAGCATAGAGGCTATGGTTAAATCTAGACTAAAAACTTCTATAGCAAAAATTATGGCAGCAATAGGAGCTTTAAATATAGACGACAATGCGCCTGCTGCTGCACAACCAATCAAGAGGTTCCTGTTGGTTTGGTTCATGTGGAACATCCTAGAAATGTTGGAGCTAATAGCGGCTCCAGTAGCTACTGTTGGTCCTTCTAACCCCACAGAACCTCCAAAACCTACCGTTAGCGGCGCGGTGAGGAGCGATCCAAACATTTGATATTTACGCATAATACCTTTATGCTGAGATATCGCATGAAGGGTAGAAGGGATACCGTGGCTTACCTTGTGTCTAATGACGAATTTTATAACGAGGTAAACGAGTATAAGCCCAATAATAGGAAACACGAATAGAAAAGCTTGGTGATAGTCATTAACGAGCTTGCCTTCTAGCAAATGCTGAAAAAAGTGTGTTAAGTTTTTTAGTATGACAGCGCCTACACCCGATGTAAATCCTACAAGAATACTTAAAAAATAAATAAACTGGCGTTCAGAAATGTGCTTTACCCTCCAAACCAAAAATTTGGTAAACCAAGTTTTTTTAAGTTTTTCCATTATATAAAGAATCCCGAAATAGTTCGGGATTATAATTTAAGCTTTTAAATCTAGTTTTAGATGTAATTCTTTTAATTGCTCATTATCAATTTTTGCAGGAGCATCAATCATGACATCGCGACCACTATTGTTTTTAGGGAACGCAATAAAATCTCTAATGGTTTCTTGTCCCCCTAAAATAGCAACTAATCTATCTAGGCCGAAGGCTAAACCTCCGTGTGGTGGCGCCCCGTATTGAAAGGCATCCATTAAGAAACCAAATTGAGCTTTTGCTTCTTCTGGAGTAAAACCTAAATGCTTGAACATGGTAGCTTGCATGTCTTTATCATGAATACGAATAGATCCTCCGCCTATTTCATTACCATTTAATACTAAATCATACGCATTAGCTTTTACCGCACCTGGATCTGAATCTAATAATTCTAATTGACCTGGTTTTGGAGATGTAAATGGGTGGTGCATCGCATGGTAATGCCCTGTTTCTTCATCTAATTCTAATAATGGGAAATCAATAACCCATAATGGAGCAAATTCTTCAGGATTTCTTAGCCCTAAACGTTCTGCTAGTTCCATACGCAAAGCACTAAGCTGTGATCTTGTCTTGTTGGCATCACCAGAAAGTACGCAGATTAAATCTCCTGGTTTAGCACCAGTTGCTGCTGCCCATTTTGCTAAATCTTCTTGATCGTAAAATTTATCTACAGAAGATTTAAAGCTACCATCTTCGTTATATTTAGCATACACCATTCCTTTGGCGCCTACTTGTGGTCTTCTAACCCAATCAATCAATGCATCAATTTCTTTTCTTGTATACGTAGCAGCACCAGGAACAGCAATACCTACTACTAATTCAGCATCGTTAAAAACACCAAATTCTTTATGTTGTGCAACCTCATTTAACTCACCGAATTCCATTCCGAAACGAATATCTGGTTTGTCATTCCCGTATGTACGCATAGCATCGTCATACGTCATTCTAGGAAAGTTCTCTATTTCAAAGCCTTTTACTTCTTTTAAAAGATATTTGGTAAGGTTCTCAAAAACATTAAGAATGTCTTCTTGCTCAACAAACGCCATTTCACAATCTATTTGTGTAAACTCTGGTTGTCTATCTGCTCTTAAATCCTCATCTCTAAAACATTTTACAATCTGGAAATATTTATCCATTCCTCCTACCATAAGCAATTGCTTAAAAGTTTGAGGAGATTGTGGTAAGGCATAAAATTGCCCTTCGTTCATTCTACTAGGCACCACAAAATCACGAGCTCCTTCTGGAGTAGACTTAATTAAATATGGCGTTTCTACTTCAATGAAGCCTTCGTCAGATAAAAACTTGCGCACTTCCATGGCAACTTTATGTCTGAATATTAAGTTATTTTTTACAGGATTTCTTCGGATATCTAAGTACCGGTATTTCATTCTTAGATCTTCACCACCATCTGTTTTATCTTCAATGGTAAAGGGAGGAACTAAAGCTTTGTTTAAAACCTTTAATTCTTTTACTAAAACTTCAATATCTCCAGTAGCAATATTTGGGTTTTTTGAAGAACGTTCAATCACCGTTCCTTTTATTTGGATGACAAATTCTCTTCCTAGAGACCTTGCTTGTTCTAATAGTTCTTTAGAAGTACGTTCTTCATCAAAAATTAATTGTGTTATACCATAACGATCGCGTAAATCTGCCCATATGACAAAACCTTTATCTCTTACTTTTTGTACCCAACCAGATAAAACAACTTCTTGATTATTGTTTGAGGCTCTTAATTCGCCACAACTATGACTTCTGTACATGCTAAATTATTTTGATGGCAAATTTAGTAAGTATCTTCTATTTATTAGAATTTAATTAGTACAGATTTATATTTGAATTTTTGTAATAAACTATAATTAGTGATGTGTTAAAGTGTTGTTTTACAATTGTTTATTACTGCAATGTAAAGTTAATGTAAATAAAATGAGTATTTAAGGTAAAATATTTGTATATTTGATACGTTAGTATAAATAAGGAGTAATAATATTAAAAATATATATCATGAAAACATTCACATTTTTTTTAGCACTGTTCTTAACAGTTGCCATATCTGCACAAGAAACTAAGCCAACTTTTACAAAGGATGGTAACAAAGTAATTGCTACGTATTTTCATGATAATGGAGAAATAGCACAAACTGGAGAATTTCTAAAAGGTAAATTACATGGGGATTGGACGATGTTTGACGAAGCTGGTGAGAAAGTTGCTAGTGGAGAATATTTAAATGGTAGAAAAACAGGTACTTGGTTCTTCTGGAAAGGTGAAGAATTACAACAAGTAGATTTTGAAGATAGTAGAATAGTTGGTGTTACTAAATTAGACTCAAAAGGAGCTGTAGTGAGTAACAAATAGTACTATTTAATATATAGTAAAAGCCCTGATAATTTTTATCAGGGCTTTTTTTTGTTTCTAGATATACCTCCTTGTTTTTTATTAAAACTTCGTATGCCATAGTAATCTTCCATCCCATTTTAGGACTAGTCATGTATGCTATCTTGTGAATCTAAGGATAGTAGTGTCAAAAGAAGAGTTATTCGTTACAAGTAACTTACTGCTTTAATGGCGTACAGTTATAAATAACTAGGATGTAAAACAAAACACTCCCTTAAAAGCGCAGCTTTTAAGGGAGTGTTTTGTTCAATTAGTTAAGTGTAAGCTACGATACGTTTTCTTCTAAAGCTGGTGTTTCTGAGTCACTAGAGAACTTAGTGTGCAACCACATCTTTAATTTCATAACGAGAAAGAATAGTACGGGTACTAAAATTAAGGTTAAGAAAGTGGCTATTAATAAACCATAAATAACGGTCCACGCTAAAGGTCCCCAAAAGATAACATTATCACCCCCCATGTATATGTTTGGATTAAAATCTGCAAACAAGGTAAAGAAGTTAATGTTTAAACCTATTGCTAAAGGAATTAAACCAAGAATGGTCGTTATTGCGGTTAGTAATACAGGTCTTAAACGTGCTTTACCAGCTTTTACAATACTTTCATAAAGGTCTTCAGTCTCTAAATAATCAGCATCTTCTAAATCTAAATCGTTCTTTTTACGATCAATTAACAGCTGCGCGTAATCTAGCAATACTACTCCGTTATTTACAACAATACCGGCCAATGATATAATACCTACCATGGTCATCATAATAACAAAGGCACTTCCTGTAATTACTATACCCCCAAATACGCCAATGAAGCTTAAAAAGATGGCTAGCATAATGATAGTAGGCTTAGAAATAGAATTAAATTGAAAAATAAGAATAAAGAATATTAATCCTAGTCCTGTAAAAAAGGCGCCCATTAAAAAGGCCATTTGCTTATTTTGTTCTTCAATCTGGCCTGTATAATCAATTTTGATATTGGAAGGCAGCCCTTCATAACTTTTCATTTCGTTTTGAACTTGAGCCACAATAGCACTGGCATCTGTAAATCCAGGAGATAAGGCAGAATAAACAGTTACTACACGTTGAGTAGCCTTATGTTTAATAGCACTAAATCCAGAATTATTAGCTTGCTTTGCAACAGTAGAAAGTGGAACACTTTTCATTTGTCCTGTATTGTCTCTAAACGTAATGTTTTGATTGAATAAAGCGCTCGTATTATAACGGTTTTCTTCATTAAAACGAATATAGATGTCATAATCTTCACCATCTTCTTTGTAAATACCCGCTTTAGAACCAAAAATAGAATTTCGTAATTGTGTACCCACTTGAGCAGCACTAATTCCTAATTCTCCAGCTTTTTCACGATCAATAACCACACGCATGGTGGGCTTGTCTTTATTTACATCAATCTTCAACTCATCAATACCTGCAATGTTTTTAGTATTGATAAACTCTCGCATTTTTTCAGCAGTATTAATTAGCTCATTGTAATCATCACCTTGAATTTCAATGTTTATTGGAGATCCCGCAGGAGGTCCGGCAGCATCTTTCTCAACAGAAATTAAAACACCAGGATAAATTCCTACTAAGGCTTTTTGTACTTTTTGACGCAGCAATTCACTATCTTCTCCCTTACGAAATTTATATTCGCGCATAGAGGCTGTAATTTTCCCTTTATGGGGCATTTCTGCAGAAGAACCACCGTCTGTTTGAGGATTGCCAGCACCTTCACCAACCTGAGAAACTGCGCTTTCTACCAAAAAGTTATAATCTCCATCTTTATATTGATTGTCATTGATAACCTTGTACACACGTTCTTCAATTTCTTTGGTAATTGCGTTGGTTTTCTTAATATCAGTACCTTGTGGGTATTCTATATATACAATAATCTGATTGGGCTTATTATCTGGGAAAAATTCTACTTTAGTTCGTTGAGAAGCTAATGAAGCACCGAACGCAATAAAAGATAAGATCAACAGCACAAAAGTACCTATAGATAATATGTAAGGCATTTTATTGGAAAGGGCACCGCGTAATTGGCGTTCATACCAATTCTCTAATTTTACTAGTGTTTTATCTTGGAAGGTATTGGCCCACTTACGGATAAACCAACGATACAACCAAAGCATCACGGCGGTAAAAATCATTACAGTTCCTAGTCCACGATAAGCACCGCCCACAAGTAGAATTAAGATACCAACAGCAGCAACGATGCTTGTAACTTTAATGATTTGTTGTAATGGCATGTCTTTATCTTGAATCGTCATATAGCGCGATACCAATACCGAGTTAAAGAAGATTGCAACGAATAGCGAAGACCCCAATACTACCGATAAAGTTATGGGTAAGATTTTCATAAACTCTCCCATAATTCCGGGCCATAAGCCTAATGGAATAAAGGCAGCTACTGTTGTTGCAGTAGAGATAATTATAGGAAAAGCAATTTCTCCAATTCCTTTTTTAGCAGCTTCTATTCTGCTCATACCTTCGTCTTCCATTAAACGGTAAACGTTTTCTACGACTACAATACCGTTATCTACCAACATACCTAGCCCCATAATAAGACCAAATAATACCATGGTATTTAAACTTTGACCAAGCCAACCTAATATCATTAATGACATGAACATAGACATCGGGATTGCAAAACCTACGAACAGGGCATTTTTAAATCCTAAAAAGAACATTAATACGGTAACTACTAAGATAACCCCGAAAATAATGTTGTTCACCAAATCATCTACTTGACCGATGGTTACAGAAGATTGGTCATTAGTAACCGTTACTTTTAAATCTTGAGGAAATTGATTTTTTATAGCATCATCTACGATAACGCGAATTTGCTCAACAGCAGCAACCATGTTTTTACCAGCACGTTTCTTAACGTCTAACATCACTACAGGCTTACCATATTCACGAGCAAAAGTGGTTTTGTCTTCTTCTTTAAAAGCAACAGTGGCAACATCTTTTAAATAAATAGGGTTTCCACTTTCCGCTTTAACAACAAAGTTTTCTAATTCTTTAGGGTTTTCAATTTCACCTAAAATTCTAATGGTACGTCTTTGACCGCTTGAAATTAAATTACCAGCAGCCATCGTAACGTTTCCGTTATTAATAGCACCAATTATATCATTAAAAGTAACCTCGGCAGCCATCATTTTATAGATATCTACAGCTACTTCTACTTCTTTTTCTTGAGCTCCTCGAATGTCTACCTTTTTTATTTCTAAAAGATTTTCTATTTCGTCTTGTAAAAACTCGCCATATTCTTTTAATTTTTCAATTGGATAATCACCCGTAATATTGATATTTAGAATAGGCATTTCTTCAGATAAACTAAGCTCAAAAACATCTGGTTCTACTTTGGCACCATTAAACGTCGGCCAGTCTTCACTAGAAGTTTCTGTATCTATTTCATCTTTAACCTTTTGTTTTGCTTGCTCTACAGTGATGTTTTCGTCAAACTCAACAATGACCATCCCGTAATCTTCTTGAGAGGTAGAAGTTATTTCTACAACATTACTTACCGTTTTAAGTTTATCCTCTAAAGGATCTATAATAAGTTTCTCTATATCTTCAGCGGTATTTCCAGGGAACACAGAGCTGATGTATATTTTAGTTTCATTCACCTCTGGAAAATTCTCTCTAGGCATGCTAAAAAATGCAGCAATACCTAAGTAGAAAATTACAGCAATAAGTACATACATGGTTGTCTTATTGTTAATGGCCCAAGAGGATAATCCAAACTCTTTTTCGACTTGTTTTTTCTTTTTAGTCATTCGTTTTTTGGTTTAAAGATTAATTACTTTAACAGTTTGGCCATCTTCAACACTACGCGCACCTTCTTTGATTATTTCAGCACCATTTTCTAAACCTTCTAAAACCTCAATAACATCACCTTGAGTTTTACCTGTTTTTATAATGATTTTTTTGGCAACCCCTTCTTCATTCGCTTTTTTATCACTCACTAAATACACATACTGTTCTCCGTCTGCATTTTCAGAAATAATACTTTGAGGAATTAATACGGCATTTTCATTTGTATAATCATTAATTTTTAGACGAGCTGTTAAATTAGGTTTTACGCCAGATTCTTTTGATGGAATACCAACCTCTACTTTAAACGTTCTATTAGATGGATTAATGAAATCTCCTGCTTGTCTAATTTTAGTGCTAATTGTTTTTCCAAGAATAGGAAACTCTACTTCTACGCTTTTACCTTTCGAAACATTGGTGATGTAATTTTCAGGTACATCTGTTTCAATATACATATGGTCTAAATTAACAATACGCATTATTTGAGATTGCCCTGCAGCTACAACACTACCTTGCTCGGTAATAACATCATCAATAGTACCAGAAAAAGGAGCTCTAATAACTGTTTTAGCGATTTGTTGTTGTAATTGCGCTACTGCTCTAGATTGAGCTTCGTAAGTAGATTTTGCTTGCAGATATTGAATTTCACTTCCTATTTGCTGATCCCATAAACGTTTTTGACGCTCAAAAGTAGTTTTAGCTAATTCTGCTTGAATTTCTAACTGGGCAACTTGCTGACTTAAGCCACCATCATCAATTTTTCCTAAGATTTGACCTTTGCGGACATTTTGACCTTCCTTAACGTATATGTTAGTTAGAATGCCGTTATATTCAGGAGTAATTACTAAAAGGTCTTTCGTAGTTACATTTCCTTGTAATTCTAAATAGTGATTAAATACTTCGTTTTTAGCAGTAATGGTGGTAATTAAAGGAACCTTTTTAACCGTATCATATTGCGTTAAAGCTTCATCTAGCTGTTTAATTTTATCATGAATTGTTTGTTGCTCTCCAACCAATTCAGCACGTTTAGTTCTAATTTCTTCAGGGTTCGTAGTTGCGATAACATCTTCAACTGACTTCTTTTTATCTCCACCACATGCTACAAGTAGGAAGGCGGCTGCGCTTGCAATTAATAATTTTTTCATTGTATATTTTTTCTAGTTGATTGTTTTATTGTAATGGGCTTAATTGTTAAGAACTACCTCTAGTTCTGTCTTGGTATTAATAACATCTACCATAGATTGTAGATAAGTGTTTTGAGCATCATATAGTTGTAGTTGTGCTTGTCTTAGCTCAAAACTACTGGCAATACCTTCAGAATATTTAATCTGATTTTTGTTTTCGATGCGTTCTGCAAGGGCTAAGTTTTCTTTATATGTTGCATATTGTTCAATAGCTAAAATATAATCACTTTGTGCTTTTTTGAGCTGAAGTTTTATTTGCTGTTCGGCCTCTGTTAATTGTGTTTTTGATTTCTCTAAAGCAATTTTAGCACGCTGCGTACTCGCACTTCTTTTTAGGGAGCTAAAAATAGGAATGTTTAAGTCTACTCCAACAACGGAATAATCAAACCATTCTGTTTCGTCTTTGAAAAAATTAAATTGATCACTATAGGAAGAACTACCGTAGTTTATAAAAGCATTTAAGGTTGGTAATGCTTTACTGCGTTGTAACTTTAACTCTAGAGCACGTTGCTCGTTTAGATTTAAGGCCATTTTGTAGTCTACATTGTTTTTGAGATTAAATGAGGTGTCTGCAAAGGCTAAATCTGTTTCTTGTTGCGCCAAATCATCTAAATTGTCAGACAATAACGTAGGGCTGTCTGTTGCAATACCCATCGTTAAGTTTAACATTTGAAGCGTAATAATTTTTAAACGTTCGGCATTTTTGAGCTGATTTTCAACAGAAGATAAGGTGATCTGTAACTGTTCAACACTTTCTTCATCTCCTAATCCATTTTCATAAATCTTCTTTGTTTCAAAAAGATTCTTCTCTAAAGTAGCAATGTTGTTTTCTAAAATTTTAACACTCTCTTCTGCTAATAGTACATTACCATAAGCTTGTACTACGGCTTTTTTAACCTCTAATTTGGTTTTCTCTTGATTGTTTTTGCTATAAGCAATAAAGGTTTTTGTAGCCTGAACCCCAACGATATACGAGCCGTCAAAAATTTGTTGGCTAAGGGTAGCGGTTGCTGTTAAACTTTGAGGTTCGCTAAAAATTACAGGGGCAAAAGTACCTTCTTCTCCTCCAAAAAATTCTGCCGGAATCAGAGATATTGGTTGCTTCAATTGGTTCTGATAACTAACGGCTCCATTAATTTGCGGTAAGCCAGCAGCAATGGTTTCCCATTTTTGTTTTTTGGCATCAGCGATATCTCTACTGGCATTAATAGCGCTATAGTTATTCTCTAGAGCAAAATTAATAGCCTCATCTAGCGTAAAGCTATTTTTAGTTTCCTGCGCCATGCCTATAGAAAGGTATAGTAAGGCTAGGAAGGTTAAGAAATGATTTTTCATACGTTGATTGTTATTGGGTTTTCTACTATTGTTTGTTTTATTCTTGATTTGAATTAATAAGTTCATTTAAAACTTTTCTTCCCTCCGGAGTTACAATTCCTCTAAGGTGATATTCTAAATATTCATCTTGTAGTTTATTAACAGGAAATAAATCTGGCGGAAATAAGCTAAAATCTTTTATACTAGTTACTCCGGTGAAATATATTCTAGAGACAAATTCGATATTTAGATTAGGTCTGTAAATACCCAGGTCTATACCTTTCTTGATATTGTTAATGACGCATGATCGCATCGCGTCATATTGCTTAGATCTTAGTGAAGCATATATTTTAGGGTAATATTTTTGTAATTGGTACTGGGGAGAAGATTTTTCGTCCTTTAGGTGCTGCATCACAAACTTCTTAATTTCTAAAAGCTCTTCAATAGGGTTTTTTTGTAACGTACAAATAGCATCAATACCTGTTGATATGAAGCAAAATAATTGCAGTGTACACTCTTCTATTAATTTGGTTTTATTTTCATAATGAGCATATATGGTTTTTTTAGAGATACCCATTTCATGGGCTAAATCATCCATAGTAACGCTTTTGAACCCTAGGGTCAAAAACATTTCAGTTGCCTTATCTAAAACTTTTTCTTTCATAATTGGTTGCAAATGTAATTCGGAAACTTTAAAAACAAAAAAAGTTTCCAAAGTATTTACGATAATTTAACATTTGATTTTTTGTAAGCTTCCTTTAAGAAACACTTTTGTACTATTTGGGAGGTTTAATGTATTTTTGATAAAAAATTGCCAGATGCAACGCATAGAAGATTACCGTAAAGAATTTATAGCTTATTTAGAAGCGCATACCAAACTTGAAGAGCCTATTAATTTATATGAACCTATCAATTATATTTTAGCGTTAGGAGGGAAGCGTTTGAGACCTATTTTAACGTTAATGACTGCTGATATTTTTGGTTCAGATTATAAAAAAGCATTAGATGCTGCCTTGGCTGTTGAGGTTTTTCACAATTTTTCACTGGTGCATGATGATATTATGGATGATGCTCCCTTGCGAAGAGGAAAAGCTACCGTTCATGAGAAATGGGATATCAATACCGGGATACTTTCAGGAGATGCCATGTTGATTAATGCCTATCAGCTTTTTGAAAATTACGAAGGAGAGGTATTTAGAAGTCTAGCGAAACTATTTAGTAAAACAGCTATTGAGGTTTGTGAAGGGCAACAATATGATGTAGATTTTGAAACTAGAGATGACGTTACAATTCCGGAGTATTTGAAAATGATAGAATACAAAACGGCAGTTCTGGTAGGAGCAGCTATGAAAATGGGAGCCATTATCGCGAATGCTTCTTTAGAGGGTCAAAATAGTATTTATGAATTTGGAAGAAATTTAGGGATTGCATTTCAGCTACAAGATGATTATTTAGATGCCTTTGGAGATCCAAAAACATTTGGAAAACAAGTAGGAGGAGACATTATAGAGAATAAAAAGACGTTTCTATATTTAAAAGCAATAGAGCATTCTGCTCCAGAACAAGTAAAAGAATTAGAGCATTTATTTTCTATACAACCCGCAGATGCTACCGAAAAAATTGAAACAGTAAAAAGTATTTTTATAGACAGCGGTGCTGCAGAACGTACTCAAGAAGAAATATCTATCTATACTGAAAAGGCTTTTGTGGTATTGACCAAATTAGAGATTTCTGAAGAAAAGAAATTGCTTCTTAAGAAATTTGGAGAAAGTTTAATGCAACGAAAGGTATAATTAAAAGATACGACGTAACAAGGCTTTAATAAATGGCATAGGAGAAAGTGCGGAAATAAATTTTACGTCCTCTAAAAGGCTTGTTTCTTCATCTAAAAACTTGAAGATGAGCTGTGGTTTTCTATTCTTAAAGAGCGCCTCAAAGATAGACTGGCCAAGACCATTTCTGCGGTGTAGAATATCTAGCAGTAAAAGGTCATAAAACCAAAATTTATCTCTTTTTCCAAAATTTTGAAGTGGCTTTTGATCTTTCAAATGTTGGATTAATAAGGTTACTTTTTTCTGTGTGCTTTTAAAAGTGTAGCCGGTACTCGCTTTTGTCCATCCGCCAGCGGTACCAATGAATATTTGTTTCGAAGTATTTTTGCTTGTAAAATTATAAGAAGTCATAGGGATACTGCCCTGTTCTGTTTCTACAATTTCATAGTTATTTACTCCAATTTTCTGGGAGATGTATTTTTTTATTGCCTCTTCATATTCAGATGCCTTTAATAAGTGCTCAGAAAATAAAGTGTATTCAATTAACGCTTCATGTGCTGTGGTTGGTAACAGATACATAAAACGCGTATTTCCTCTTTGAGGAATTGAGAAGTCCATAAATGTAGCCACTTTAGGATCAAATACAGGCTGCTCTGTTTTAATAAACCAACCAATAAAATGCTGTTGTAAAACAGGATATTTTTGCTGCTGTAAAGCTTCTTTATAATCAAAGATACTATTGAATAGGGTAGCGGCTATAAAAGTGTTATTTGCAGTCTTTACCGTATTAACGGTGGCAGTATTAGTTACAGATATCACCTCTTCGTTTAAAAAAGTAATGTTCGGATATTCATCCAACTTTTTGAACATAGAGGCGTAAAAATCTAACCCTTGAATCATTTTATACTCATAGGGCGCAATCGGATATTTTTGATCAATCTGCTGTCCAGCAAATTGTATTGAGCTCCATTTTTTATGTAGAATATCATCAAAATCTCCTTCACCTTTTTCCCAAAAACACCATGTTCTATCATTAGTTTGCTTAGCATTTTTATCGAGAAGTAAAATAGACTTTTTAGAAAAAAAAGAATCCTTACCCATAGCATTCGCTAACGATAAACCAGCTGCTCCTGCACCAATGATTATGTAATCAAAAGAATTCATTAGTCTATTAAATAGGGTATCTGGTAACTTTTAATGATTGGAATATTTACAGTCTCTTTTACTTTTTCTGTTTTTGCTACCAAAGCTATTATTTCAATAGCTATATGTATTCCATAAATATTATCAGGGTTTCTAATGCCTAAGTAACTTTTATCTGTTGTAGATACTTTTACAATACCAGACTTGAAATTTTCACGAGTACCTTCTAAATTAGATTTGAAATCTTCTTTTTCTTTAAATAATTCGGCATCTTTATCAGAATTTATCACATAGATATCGCAAATATTAGCTCCGGGAGGAGGATTTAAATTGCTTACTGCACTCTGTATTTCATTATCTTCTTTGATAAACTTTGTAAGTTGTGATGCAAAATTAAATGATGATAAGGTGTTTTTTATGTCATTTTCTTCTCTTGAAGCGCTAAATACATAATACCATTCTATCGTGTTTTTTGGTAAACTTACGGGCATAATAATTCTATTTTTACCGCCTTTTAATAATGCGTTGGAGGTGCTATTTAAATAAAACTTCTCATTTTGAATAGAAACAGATTCTAGTTTTTTCTTATCTACCAAACGCTCTGTAGGAAAACCGTAGGTAGTATCTTTTTTTACTTTATAGCCTATTTGTGGTTTCTTTTTCCGCGAGGATACTATTTCATAGTTAAGCTGATAATCACTAAGCTTAGAATTATTATTTCTAAGAACTAACTTATAAATACCGTTGTTAGAAATTGTAATGGTTTGCGAGAAGGTTTTCTCGCCTTCTACCTTTACTAATAATTTGCTCGGGTATTGGTATAGTAGAAAATTGTTCTTTTTTGCTTTTTTACTCTTAGGTGTTATACTTATAGTAACCACATCATTCTTATAAGCGGGAATCAAGATTTCTTTTTCTTCATCTGGACCTAAAGCTACAATTTCGCTATTAGAGGTTTGTGCCTGGGTGCTAAAAACAATCAAAAAGATAATTAGGTAAAATGTAGGTTTCATTATCAGCTATTTTTTTCAAAGATACCAATTTAAACTATCCGTAATAAAGTAACAATACCCTAGCTTTTATTAATCTATTCTATAGCGTAGGCCAAGAAATCCTCTGATACCTTGATTGGGTCCATAAACATAGGTGGGATCAAAAGTTAATGCGTATGGATTATCAGGTGTTGCCATGGCATTTCCGTTAGGATCAAAAGTTACATTTTTATCAAAAGGATCTTCTGCTCGAGCTATAATAAAAGGATTTCCTTTGTTGGGTGTCCAATTCAATAAATTTTTCAATCCGCCATAGATTTCAAATTTATCTATTCCTTTATAGGTGAGTTGTACATTTTGTATACTCCATGTTGGAGAATATTCATTTCGCGGATCTAAATTACCTAAAAGCGGTAAGCGCATGGGACCATAAATAGTTCCTGTATAATCAATGCTTAATTTACTTTTAGGTATAGTGTATGATATATTCCAGGTACCAGAATATTTCTCCGTAAGAATTTGTGGTGTCTTAATGCCTTTTTCTGTAGTAGTTACCTCTTGAATTGTAGCTCCTAATAGTACTTTAATTCCATTTGGGAAGGCTATATCAATATTTCCGCTTATACCTTGTGCAATAGATTTGCCTTCTAAATTATCATAGATAATTTGATTGGGGTTGGTATCATAATCAGGTAGTATGGCATTGCTAAAGTTGGTATAAAATACAGATAAATCTAAGCCGAGAAATAACCCGCTGGTACTATATATTTTTTTTAGGTAATTAAGGTTGATATTAAAAGATTGCTCTGGTTTAAGAGCTTCTGCTATAATAACATCTCTAGATCCTGTAAGTGCGGCATGTTCTTCTGTGAATATATTAACCACACGGAACCCTGTTCCGGCGTTTAAACGTAAGATATTATTGTCGGTCATTTTCCAGCGGTATGCCACTCTTGGGGTAAAAATTGCACCATGGCGTATATCATAGTCATAGCGAAGCCCTAAGAGTAGGGATTGTTGCTTTGTAAAAGCTATCTCATCTTGAGCAAATACACTAGGGATTACAACTTCATCTGGCTTGTTTTTATCTAACTCTGCGGTAGCAGTAGTATTGTCATCATAATAGTTATACCGTAAAGACGTTCCTATTAAAACATCATGCTTGTTTTTACTTAGATCCCAAGTTAATTGAGAAAAACCAATACGCTGTTTCGCTAAATAAGCAACATCTCCATAGACAGAATTTTGATCATGATCTGTATAGGAAAAAGAAAACATCATTTTTTCTTTTATGGGAAGCTCATATTTTCCTAATACTTCAAATCTTCGCGTGTAGATGCTTTCCCCATATATTTCATTTCCACCACGATATTCTGGAGTCCATTGTAACTCTCCTCCCCATCTGTCTTCGTAGAAAAATCGTCCGGCAAGTGATAAAACCCGATTTTCATCTCGTTGAAAATTCCACTTTTGGAATACGGAAATTCGATCTTGTAACGTTAGATCTGTAAAATTATCCCCATTATTATCGATCTTGGAATTAAAATTAAAGTAGTTGATGCCAAGTAAAACGTTTGTTTTTTTACCGATGTTAATGTTACCGCCAGCGTCTAAATTATATTCACCCCAACTAGTTGCAAAACCATCCATAGAAAATTTTGGTGCTTGTCGTGTGTTTTTTGTAATGATGTTTATAAGACCTCCAACGGCTTCACTCCCGTATAAACTGGAGGCAGGACCTTTTATAATTTCAATCTGTTCTATTAAGGAGTTAGGAATCCCAGATAAACCATAAACCGTACTTAGACCACTAACAATGGGCATTCCGTCTATTAGAACCAGAGTATAGGGCCCTTCAAGACCATTAATATGTATGTCGCCCGTGTTGCATACATTACAATTTATTTGTGGTCGTACTCCGTTTACATTTTGTAATGCTTCAAAAATACTGGCTGTAGGGTTTTGTTTTAGAAAAGTGGGACTGTATACTTCTACGGGTACTGGGCTGTCTGACCTGCTGACAGCTTTTAAAGTTCCTGTAACTACCATTTCTTCTAATTGCTCAGAGTGGCTTATTAGATTTATGACTATAGTACTGTTTTCTGTTAGTGTAACATTTTGTATCGCTGAGGTATAGCCTATGGCAGAAACTTTAAAGGCGTATGATCCTGGAATAAGATCAAAGGAAAACTTTCCGTCCGCATCAGAGGATGTTCCCAGGGTAGTGCCTGCAATTAAAATAGTAGCAAATGGCACTGGTGTTTTTTGATCTAGAATTATCCCAGATATTTGAGTAGTTTGCCCTATGGCAGCATATGGTAGAATTAAACAGAGCGTAAATAGTAGCTTTATTAGGGTTTTCATGTATAAATTTATTTAAGGCTAATTTAATTTTTAGACAAAGCTAAAAATATATTTATAATAACAAAAATTATTATGATGTGTGAAATAAAAATGTACTTTTGGGTAAATTTTGTTGATGACACATTCTGAAGAAGATTATTTAAAAGCGATTTATCATTTGGGAGGTACGGAGAACGAAACAGTATCTACAAATGCCATAGCGGAACAGATGGATACAAAACCTTCTTCTGTAACAGATATGATTCGTAAGCTTTCAGAAAAAGAATATGTTTCTTATAAGAAATATCAAGGGGTGAGTTTAACCGATGATGGGAAGGAAAAAGCTTTGTCTATCGTTAGGAAGCATCGCTTGTGGGAGGTTTTTTTAGTCGATAAGTTAGATTTTTCTTGGGATGAGGTACATGAAATCGCAGAACAATTAGAGCATATTAAAAGCGAAAAATTAATAGACAGTTTAGATAAACATCTAAATTACCCCAAGTTTGATCCGCACGGAGATCCTATTCCTTCAAAAAACGGGGAATTAATGAAAACCACTAAGCGATTGCTTAATGAAGTGGAATTAAAACAAACAGGCATTTGTGTGGGTGTTAAAGATTCTTCGGCTCCATTTTTAAAATTCTTAGACAAACATGGTATTGCCTTGGGCGATAAAATTACGGTGCTTGATAAAGAAGATTTTGATGGCTCATTACAAATCAATATCAATGATAGGTCTATTTTGATCTCGCACCTCATTGCTTCTAATTTATATGTAAAATGCGATTAGAGGTACATACGTATGCCATAATTATTTAGATATTCTCAAATTTGGCAAGGCTATTGTTTATCAGAAGTATATAGTATAAGAAATCAACCCTATGAAAAAAATCTTATTTGCACTTTTCTTTTTACCTATGGCGATGTGGTCACAACATACTTTAAAGGTACATGTTGAAAATGTAACAAATTCTAACGGACATATTAGAATAGCTATGTATAATTCATCTGATGGTTTTCTGGCTTTTGATAAAGTATATGCATCTAAAACAGGAGCTGCTGTAAAGGGGAAAACTACTATTGTTATAGGTGGAATTTTAGAAGGTACTTATGCTTTGGCCGTTTTTCATGATGAGAATTCTAATGAGAAATTAGACACTAATTTTTTAGGAATTCCTAAAGAACATGTTGGTTTTTCAAATTCTAAAATGAAAACCTTCGGTCCGCCTAGCTTTGAGGATTGTTCCTTTGTATTACAAGAAGATAAAGAAATAAAGGTAACTATTAAATAAAAAAGGGATGCTTATTAGCATCCCTTTTTTAATATGAATTTAAAGGAATTACTTCCCTTTGAAAATTCTTACTTCTTTACCTTTACTGTAATAAATATCTTCATAAACATAATCTACATCATAGATTGGCTTATTGTTTTCTAAGATGATTTTAACGACTTATTCTGCTAGCTAGTTAATTCATATTAAACGCTATTTATTTTTTTAAAGAGTACATGGTTGGTAGGGATTCGGATTCTACCGTATTTGCTATCTTCGTTGAAAAATTGACACGATGATTGTTTTTACACAAGTGATAGGTGCGCTCTATGGAATGCTTGCAGTAGTATTTGGTGCCTTTGGTGCGCATGCCCTTAAAAAAATATTTACAGAAGAGCAATTGAAGAGTTTTGAAACTGGCGTTAAATATCAAATGTATCACGCCATTGTTTTACTTGTAATTGGGTATAATTTTGATTTTTCTAGTAGTTTAGAACCTTATATTGTCTACTGCTTTAGTATTGGAACTTTGCTATTTTCTTTCAGTATATATGGCCTCTGCCTAAGTGCTTCGAAGAATAAAAAGATAAAAATACTGGGGCCTATTACACCTCTTGGGGGTTTATTTTTGGTAATAGGCTGGGGATTGCTTCTTTTTTCATACCTTGATTAAACCTTGCGTTTAAAAAACAAAACGGTAGGTTGCTTTTAATAGAAAAATATTCTTAGGCTGTAAGTCTCCGAAAAGATTTTTATCTAAAGTTGCAAATAAGCCATCATTAGGGTTTCCGCCACTAGATAAGTCTTGTGACCATACTAAAAATATTTCTGAGCCAGGCTTATACTCCCAACGTACCACGAGGTTGGATCTAAATTGGGTAAAAGAAAAGTCTGGATTATCAAAGCTGTAATCCGATGAGCCATCTATATCTTCATCAATACTATAGCGACTATCGCTAAATGAAACTTGATTTGGAGTGTACGATGTTATTCTATCTTCAAAATTTTTGGCTAATGGATTTGCGATTTCTTTAAAATTAGAATACACACCATTTGAGACAAAAGGCTGGCCCCAATACTGTATAGATAAATTAGGATTTATCGTATAGTTTATACGTAAAGACATGCTTATAGTTTCTTGATCTACGGTGCCGTTTATATATTTTGTTCCGCCGTTGTACGCTATATTATCTACAAATTGCAATTGGTCTTTATTGGTGCCGTAACTAGGGTAAGCAGAGATACTCAAAGCATTTATGGGTTGGTACCGAACGCCAAATTCAATCTCATAATTTTTATACGAGTTGTCTACGCCTTTTGTACCTGATTGAAAAATGCTTAATTGTAATTTTTTTCTGCCATCAGATTCTATCCCATTGGCATAGCTGATTTCAGAGGACTTTCGTAACCTTGGTCCGCCTCTTAAAGCAAAATTATCATATTGCGTAGGAGCATAATTGAAGCTTACGTTTGAGAACCAATTGTTTTTCCAATTTTGCCAGCTATTGGTATTAAAGCGCAAGTTGTTGTGGTTGCCGCCAAAATCCCAAACACTCCAATGGTTATAGTTTATACCTACTCTTCTAAAAGTGTTGTCTGGTTTTAGTGTTTGGTATCCTACCCAAGTATAATGTCTTAAATCATCTGCTTGCCTTTGAAACCCCACATCATTAAGTTCCAATTCTGGAGAACGCCAGGTAGCGCCAGTCTCAAATTTCCAATGACCATTACCAACTTTTCCTAATTGCATATTACCGCCCGTTCCGGTTAGAGACGTTGCGTTTTTATCTACATTTAAATAGCTGGTAGATGCTCTTTGAAACAAGTGGGTAATAGATTGCTGGGTTCTTGTTATGGCTTCTGTACTACCCGAGACGTGGCTAAAAAGTAAATTGCCTCCTAGGTACCAATCTCTATCATTCCATTGGTGTTTAAAATCAAAACCACCGGTATACGCTGCTTCGTGTAAGAAATTTAAATTATCGGGTAGGTTGTTTCTATTTGTTGCAGTAAACATACCGCCAACAAAAGTATTTCGGTTATTAAAATCTTTCTGTAACCGCCCTATAAAATAATTAGTCAGTGGTTCTACAAGTTCTTTTCTCTGAGCTCCGTTGTTATCAATAACCGCATATTTTTTGGCAGTAACACTCTCCAGAACACCAATAGACCATCCATTTTTAGTTTTTCCGCTGAACTTAGCGGCACCAATAATTTCGGTATTTTCAGGATGATTTACAAATTCTCCATCGGTTGTATTGGGGTAGCCTTGTGGACTTCTTCCTATTCGTCTTGAGTAAAAAACATTATCAGAGCCAAACGTATTTCCTGCTTCTGAACGCGACACTCGATAGTCAAAAATATTCTTGTTTTCTACAAAGAAGGGCCGTTGTTCTTCAAAGAAAATTTGAAAACCATCTAAAGCAATAGCCGAAGGATCTGCCTCTACTTGCCCAAAATCGGGATTAATAGTGAGGTCTAAGGTAAGATCATTTGTGATTCCAATTTTTGCATCTACACCTCCTGTAAATTTGGTGTCATTTCCTTTTTTAAACGGGTTTCCAGGTTCCGCCTCATAGGTCTCAAATTTGGCAATTGTATACGGCTGTATTTCTAACTGTTTTTGTGGTTCGATATTTATTAATCCTTTTAAAACACCAAATTCACTTGTCCAACCAGGGGTGTCTTGTGGTACTCTTTGCCATATAGAGCGTTCTTCTTCTCTAAATAATTTTCGCATTAATTGTAACCCCCACTCTTGTTCTCGAGATTTGCCAAATTTTAATTGGCTCAGCGGGATTTTCATTTCAGCAGACCAGCCTTCAGTATCAATACTGGTTTTTGTATACCAAATAGGATTCCAGCTTTCATCAGAATCATTTCCATTATTTGTAGAAAACTCGTCTCCTTTTACTCCCGCGGCTGTGACTATGAAATTAAATGATGTTCGTTTATCACTATAACTATCAAAGAATATACCTACCCAGTCTCCTTCAAAGCCATCTCTACGGGAAAGTCTCTTAACAATTTTTTCAGGAGTAGCATCTATACATCGGATAGCTACATATATGTAATTTTTGTCATAGACAATTTTAAATTTAGTCTGATGATCTGGTGCCGTATTTTCATTGGGCTGCTGTTCAATAAAGTCACTATCCCAGTCCACGGTATTCCATGCTTCCTCATCAATAATGCCATCTATATATAGACCGTTTTCAGAGGTTAAGGCTTTTGTGGTATATATCCGTTTAGGGATTACCGTGGTAGAATCTTGCGCATGCACAAACAGTTGAGCGCTAACGATTAGAAAAATACTGGTGATGGTGGCTTTCATGATTGATGATTATGTATGAAAGACTTATCGTATTTTTAATCGTTACAGCAATGTATTTATTTTAAGACATCTTTAACATTTAGATTGTTACTTATTTTGAAGATTCTTCTTTTGCCGTATACGTCTTTATGGCTTGGTTGGGTTCTATAATGTTGTAGCCTTTCCAAAACTCAGGGTCATAACGTGTTAAATATGTAGGCGTAATCTTATTGTCAAAATTTTTATTTTCAAAGGTGCTACTGCTAATTTCTTCAGTGTCGTAAATTACAATTTCATAGCTATTTATATTCGTAGCGGCAAAATCAAAATCTAGGGATAGTTCGTTTTGTCTATTCTTTCCTTTAACTACTTTGTTGAATTCAATTATTTTTAGAGGTCTTTTTGCACCGCCCATTCCGCCGTGTTCTTTTTCAATGTATCTTAAGTTATATTTATCGTTTGGCCCTTTATAAAAAATCATTTTGCCTTTATCTAGATAGTCATTCATAAATACCCCTAGTAGTTTAAATGATTTTAAAGATTTTACGTTTTCATAATCCACTCGTACTATAGCAAAATCATCGGCATTTACGTAGAGTGTTCCTTTATAATCTGCATTTCCGCTAGGAACAAAATCTAAAATATAGACAATATCTTGACCTAGATATGTGAGTTCACGAATGGAGAAATCATACTTGCGAGATTTTGACAAAAAATTAAGCTTAGAATCATCCATAAAAAACAGATCTTCATAAAGGGTCGATATTTTATTCGCTCTACCTGCCGCAAAATGTAACTTCTGTTCTTCTTTACGTTTTTTTTCTTCCTCTAATTTTTTATTTAATGCGGCTATGTCAGAAGAGTCTACTTGTGTTCTAAAAAGTTCTTCATTGTCAATTTTTGTTCCGAATATGCCTGATTTAATTTTCAAATAGGAGTCTGGCTTTACATTCTCTTTTAGAATTTTCTCCATGCGCTCTTCTAGCTGATCAAGGTTTATCTCGCTGTTTTTATCATACATTTTAGATGCCTTAATAACATCAATCTTCTGTTTTTCACTGTTATAATTGCCATATAGATCGCAAAGTACTTCTACATAATAATCATCACTACGGGGTATAGAGCTTATGATTTCATCAACAAAATTCTTATTGAAAGCATCAATGGTAGATTCAAAATTTGAATAATTAGTTCTGTTCAAATATTGGTGGTAGTGCTCTCTAAAAAAGAGTCTTTTTTTGCTAAATGATTTTGTGTAGTTTTTATCTACGTTATCTTTTATAAAATCAACAATCTCGTCTGCAGAATAGTTCTTATTAGAGACCACCACGTTCTTTAATTCAATATTCTGAGGACTTAGTGTTAGTATAGAATCTTTAAATTCTCCTAAGGTAGTTTTGTAGGTTTTGTAGCCCATACTAGAAACAAATAAAGAATCTGTTACCTTATTTTTAGTATTTAGAAGAATAGTAAAAGTGCCTTCCCCATTGGTGATTACGCCCATATCATCAGCAAATTGTATAGTTGCAAATGGTATTGGTTCTTGGGTAACAGAATCTATAACTTTAGCGCTAATAGTTTGCGCAAAGTTGTAGTTTACGGAAAGTAATAAAATAAAAAATAATCTAAGTGTAGTAGTTTTGATCATAGTGTTGTTTTAAGTGAGCCAAAACAAAACAAGGAATAGAAAAGCATTAAAGAAGCAACTTTTTGATTTTCTTGTGAGCTATTTAATACTTATTTAACTGTTTTATAGGCTAATGAAATGATCCTCGTATTTATGAGATCACCTTCTCTAAAACAATAGACGCAACTACGTTTAAAATAGTTGCCTAAAAGACTATTTATTTTTTAATTAGGATGTTAGTGGCAACCACAGTCGCTTGATCCGCAGCTTTTTGTAGCTTGTTTTTTAGAGGAAAATAATCTTTTAGGTAAGAAATATTTTTTCACAATATACCCTACTGCGATAAGTAAGGTTGCATACATTAATATGTTTTGTAATAGGTTCATACTACTTTAATATTTGATAAGCGATTAAGGAAACTATATAGGCAAACACACTCATGAAAATTAATTGTGCCATTGGCCATTTCCAAGTATTTGTTTCTTTTTTTACTACTGCTAAAGTACTTGCGCACTGCATAGCAAAGGCGTAGAATAACAATAATGAAATCCCAGAGGCTAGGTTAAACAAGGGCATTTGTGTTGCAGGATTTATCTCTGCAGCCATACGGTTTGTAATAGTTTCTTCTTCATCACTACCAACGCTGTAAATAGTTGCTAATGTTCCTACAAATACCTCACGTGCAGCAAATGAAGTTAATATGGCAATACCAATCTTCCAATCATAACCTAGAGGTTCTACAATAGGTGTAATGGCCTTACCCATATACCCCATATAGGAGTTTTCTAATTTAAAGCTAGATATTTCTTGCCTCTTAGCGTGCTCAAATAAATTTGCAGACTTGGCAGTAATAGAATCTGCTATGGCAAGTTGGTCAATGGTGTATACTTTTTCAATGATGCTATCATTTAAAGCTCTTTCGTAGCTAGCTAATTCTGAGGCAATAGCATGTTGGTTAAAGTCAGATAACCCAGAAATGTTTATTTTGTTTGTAACAATCTCTTCTGCATTCTTAAATTCATTAGAGATACCGTTTGATCCTAAAAACCATAGGATAATAGATATCGCTAGTATAATTTTACCGGCACCAAATACAAAACTTTTTGTCTTTTCCAAAACCGTATAAGCTACATTTTTTAGAAGCGGTAGCTTGTAGTTAGGCATTTCAATAACAAAAAACGATTTGCTTTTAATCTTCAATATTTTATTCAAGATCATGGCAGAAATAATGGCAGTAAAAAAACCTAATAGGTAAAGTAGCATTAGGGTTAATGCTTGATAACTGAGTCCAAAAAATCTGCCATCAGGAATTACGAGGGTAATTATAATAAGGTAAACAGGTAGTCTGGCAGAACAGGTGGTAAAGGGAGTTACTAATATGGTTATCAGGCGCTCTTTCCAGTTCTCAATGGTTCTAGTTGCCATAATTGCAGGTATGGCACATGCCGTTCCAGAGATAAGAGGTACAATACTCTTGCCGCTTAATCCAAATGGGCGCATCAGCCTATCCATTAGAAATACAACTCTACTCATGTAGCCAGTTTCTTCTAACAATGATATAAATAAAAACAGAAATGCAATTTGTGGTATGAATATTACAATACCACCAATGCCGGCTAAAATTCCCTCGGCAAGTAAATCTGTAAATACGCCCGGTGGTAGTGAGTTTTCTACCCATTCTGTAGCACTTGCAAAAGAATTTTCTATAAATTCCATCGGGTACGCACTCCAAACGTATATGGCTTGGAAAATGGTAAGTAAGATTAAGAAGAAAATAAGATACCCAAAAACTTTATGAGTAAGTAACTTATCTAGGCTAGCTCTAAGGCCTTTTGCAGCATTTAAGTCTACTTTATGCGCTTGTTTAAGAATACCATTTATAAATTGATATCTTAAAATAGTCTCTTTTTGTTGTAAGCGTTTTAGCTCAGGTTTAGATTTTGTGGCGAAAGAAGCTGCGTTTTGATAAAGTGTCTTTTCAATAGGCATAAAGTTAACGTCTTGCGTAATTACAAGCCATAACTTATAAATGTCTTCTTTAGGAAACGCACTGCGTAAGCGATCAAAATATTCTGGAGAAATAACTGTAGCATCTATATTTGGTTCTATAGATAGCGATTTGTAATCGGTTATAAGTTCGCGAAGTTTCTCAATTCCAATTTTCTTTCGGGTACTTACTAAAGCTATTTTGGTGTTTAATTTTTCTTCTAATAAGGGAATATCTATTGTAATTCCTTTCCTAGACATTCTATCAGCCATATTAATTACTAATATGGTCGGAATTTTTAAATCTTTTATTTGTGTGAAAAGAAGAAGGTTTCTTTTTAAGTTTTCAACGTCGGCTACTACCACAGCAACATCAGGAAAGTCTTTGTCGTTCTTGTTTAAAAGAAGTTCTACGGCAACACTCTCATCTAATGATGTTGTATTAAGGCTGTACGTTCCGGGTAAATCTATAATGTGTGCTTTAACACCACGAGGTAACTTACAAACCCCTTCTTTTTTTTCTACTGTAATTCCTGGGTAATTCCCTACTTTTTGGTTTAAGCCTGTTAATTGATTAAAAACAGAGGTTTTTCCTGTATTCGGGTTTCCAATTAATGCTACCTTAATTTGCTTACTCATTATAAAAAGGTAGTATTATCTATGATTTCTAAATCGATGAGTTCTGCCATTGCTCTGCGTATGGCTATGTGCGATCCGTTTACATTGATGTAGATAGGATCTTTTAGAGGGGCAACTTGCAATAGTTCAACTTCATTGCCTGGCAGGCAGCCAAGTTCAAGTAACTTGATAGGCAAGATGTCATCTGCAAATTCTTTGATGATGCCTCGTTCTCCGCGCTTTAATTGTGCTACCGTTTTGATCAATGTTTATTTAGATTGATTTTAATTAAGAACAAAAATAGGGAAAATCAATAAAATAGAGACCTTTGTAGTCATAAAAGAGTATTAATTTCATTTAGAAGCTTCTTTGTCTCTATACGAATCTTTTAAAACCTTTAAATCTTTCAGAAGTTTCTTTATTTCCTCAGGATTGGTACCGTCATAAGTGCCTCTTATTCTGCGTTCTTTATCAATCAACATGAAGTTTTCTGTATGAATCATGTCAAAAGGCCCCCCATCACCATCAGTCTTGACGGCCATATACGATTTTCTGGCTAGGTCGTAAATTTGTTTTTTATCGCCAGTAACTAAGTTCCATTTTCTATCGACAACACCTTTTTTAATAGCGTAAGCTTTTAGTTGTGCAACAGAATCAATTTCTGGAGTTACGGAATGAGAAAGCAACATCACCTCGTCGTCGTCTAAAATTTCTTGTTGTATCGTCCCCATATTGTCTGTCATAATTGGACAAATAGTAGGGCAGGTGGTAAAAAAGAAATCGGCTATATAAATTTTGTCTTTGTAGGCGTCATTAGTGATCAATGCTCCGTTTTGATTGGTCAGAGAAAAATCGGCTATAGTGTGGTATTTTTTTACGTGGAGTAATGACGTGTCTACCAATTCTGGATTAAAATCTGCAGGTTGGTAAATGGGAAGTATTTTTTTTGGTTGCAGGGCGTTATAAAACAAATACATGATTACGGCAGACAAGCAGAGAAAAACGATTCCGAATAACTTATATTTTGCAAAAAAAGAACGCATATTTTTTATGCAAAGATACTAACGTGGTCTTAACCATTCAAGACATTCCTTAGTTTTGCTGCTAAATATTTCTTAAAACATTTGAGCGGAATATACTTTACTTTTTTTAGACCTTCTAAAAGCTTACTTTTGGCGCACAAAAAAGTTAAAATTAGCACTAAATGGGCGTAGTTACACAGATACTTACCTTTATATTAATAATATCAATACTGGTTATTTTACACGAGTTGGGGCATTTTCTTCCCGCAAAATATTTTAAAGTTAAAGTTGAAAAATTCTACTTATTCTTTGATGTCAAGTTCTCTTTATTTAAAAAGAAAATAGGAGATACGGAATATGGTATTGGATGGTTGCCATTAGGAGGTTACGTAAAAATGGCGGGCATGATCGATGAAAGCATGGACACGGAACAAATGGAGAAAGAACCGCAACCATGGGAATTTCGTTCTAAACCAGCTTGGCAACGTTTAATCATAATGTTGGGCGGGGTAACCGTTAACTTTTTTCTAGCTTGGATTATTTATACCATGCTTATAGTGACCAATGGAGATAGTTACATTCCTGCAGATAATTTAAAATACGGAATTTTAGTAGATTCTATAGGAGAAGGTATTGGATTAAAAACGGGAGATAAAATCTTATCTATTGATGGTGTAAAATCTAAGAAGTTCACAGATGCTACTTTAGATATCTTATTAGGAGATGAGATTACCGTAGAGAGAGATGGGCAAAAAGTTACCTTTCCGGTTCCTGATGAAGGAATTAAGCAAGTATTATCTACACAAGGAAAAAACTTTTTAAGGTACAGACAAAAATCACTTATAGATAGTGTAGTGCCTAATTCCATAGCTGCTAAAGCAGGTATTGTTTCAGGAGACCAAATTATATCTATCAATAATACCCCTAGTGAATATTGGAACGATTTTACAACAGCAATTAGAAGTTCAAAAGGAAAATCTATTGCTTTAGCAGTTAATAGAGATGATCGTATAGAGAACTTAAACTTAGTAGTGCCAGAAGAAGGTATAATTGGTGTGTATTTAAATGCAGATGATTTAATAGTGACAGATGAGTATAGTTTTCTTGCAGCAATACCAGCAGGGTTTAATGAAACTATAAACGTGCTTACAAAGCAGATCAAACAATTTAAAATTATATTCAAACCTAAAACTGAAGCGTATAAATCTGTTAAAGGGCCTATTGGAATCGTAGAAATGATGCCTCCACAATGGAACTGGATGTTCTTCTGGAATTTTATGGCTATGTTCTCTGTTTGGTTGGCATTCGTAAATTTATTACCGATTCCTGCTTTAGATGGCGGACACGTAATGTTTTTACTTTATGAGATGATTTCTGGACGAGCTCCGAGTGAAAAAACATTAGAGCGTGGGCAAATAATTGGTTTTGTGATTATTATGGGCTTAATGGCAGTTATTTTTGGAAACGATATTTGGAATATTATCAAGCGTTTTTTCTAATGTTTTAGAGCAATTAAAAAAAAAATTAAAATTTCTATTTTTTTTGTTTGGCTAGTTTGAAAAAACAATTATATTTGCAGCCGCTAACGCGATAGAGTACACTCCTCCTTAGCTCAGCTGGTTAGAGCATCTGACTGTTAATCAGAGGGTCCTTGGTTCGAGCCCAAGAGGGGGAGCAGAGCGACAGAAAGCCTTTACAGAAATGTAGAGGCTTTTTTGGTTTTAGATATTGATCCTTTTTAGTCTCATTTCTGGCCCTTCTTATCTAGGGAGTAAAACGTTTTCATTGCTTAAATAAGCACCATTCTTATCAAAAGTAGCTATACCCTTAATCAATCGTTATAGTAGATTTATTCTGGTATTATTCTTAGAATACCGTCATGTTCTCTTGATAATAAATTATCTTAGTTTATACACTAAAAAATAAACTCAAAATTTAAATCATGAAAAAAGTAGCAATCTATACGGTTTTAGTATCGTTGACCGTATTTTTCACTTCTTGTAAGGAAGAAAAAAAAGTAGAAACTCCAGAAAGTACTCCGGAAGTTGTAGTCGAAAGTAATTTTGGCGGCCTAGCACTTTATACGGTTAGAGATGATATGGGAGTAGATGCCAAAGCTACCTTGAAAGCAGTTTCAGATGCAGGGTATAAAAATATTGAGGCAGCCGGATATAGCCAAGGTAAATTTTACAACATGTCTCCAATAGATTTTAAAGCATTATTAGATAGCTTAGAACTTGTTCCTATAAGTACGCACCATAGCGATGTAACATTAGAAAATGCTGATGCTATGATGGCTGATGTAAAAGCCGCAGGTTTTGAATATTTTGTGGTGCCAATTCCTCCAATGGGATTATTTCATTATGATGATGCCACAAGTACTATGAGTATGACGGGTGGAGCAGAAAGTTTAACAAAAATTATAAATACCTTGGGCGAAAAGGCCCATGCAGCGGGTCTTAAGCTGTTATACCATAATCACGATTTTGAATTTAAGAAAGATGCGGCCGGGATTGTGCCTATTGAATATATGTTGGAACATACAGATTCTAAATTTGTAAATTTTCAAATGGACCTTTTTTGGGTGACAAAGGCAGGAGCAGATCCATTAGCTTATTTTGAAAAATATCCAGGACGATTCAAAATCTGGCATGTAAAAGATATGGATGAGCAAGGCAGGTTTGCACCTGTCGGCACAGGGACAATAGATTTTGCTAAAATATTAGCAAAGAAAGACCTTTCGGGGATGGAATATTATATGGTAGAGCAAGATATGACATATGACGGAATGAAGCCATTAGAAGTTATTAAAACTAGTCATGAGGGCATCAAGAACTTCGGATTTAACTAACGAATAAGAAGTATTCAGATGTAAAGGCGCTAATTAACTTAAGCGTCTTTTTTCGTTTATAGATTTAGTATTTTTGCAATCTAAGGTGTTATCAATACCTATTTCCATTTTTAGAGCTACCATTAAATAATTTAATTGCAAAATGAAGGGTTATTACGGCATTATTTTATTCTTTTTATCATTTTCCAATGCACTTTTTGGACAAAAAGTATTGCCTCCAATTTACAATTATAAAATATTTGACTATCAAGCGGCTAGTCAGAATTGGGATGTAGCAGTAGATGATTCTGGTGCTCTTTATGCCGCAAATAATAAAGGCTTGCTTTATTACAATGGTGAAGAATGGATACTTAATAAATTACCCAATAATACCATTATTAGGTCTGTTAGTGTTTTGGATGATAAAATTTTCACGGGTTCTTATGAGGAATTTGGGTATTGGCAGAAGAATGAATTTGGACTTTTAGATTATACTTCATTAACCCACTTAATTAAAAATTACACCTTCACCAATGAGGAATTTTGGCAAATAATTTCATTTGATGATGCCATCTTTTTTAGATCTTTTTCTACTGTTTATAAGTATAAAGATGATAAGATCGAGGTGATTGATGTGGATGGAGTTGTTACAGATATGGCCGCATATAATAACCAACTCTATATTGCGGGCGGAGGAACAGGTATTTATAAATTTCATGAAAATAAGTTTATTTCTATCCCAAATCTAGAAGCACTTTTGGGTAAGACCATTATAGCCGTGGCGAGTATTGACCATAAGCTTTTTATCGGTACAAAACTTAATGGATGCTTTGTATTTGAAAATGGGATTCTACAAGAATGGGATCATCCTATAAATAGAGAGTTAAAAAAGCACCAACTTAATGATATTGTACCTTACCCAGAAAACAAGATAGCTTTTGGAACCATAAAGAAAGGAGTGTTTCTTTATGATAAAATACAAGACTCATACATCAATTTAGATAGAGAAACGGGATTGCAAAACAATACGGTATTGTCTATTTTTCATTTTGATAACCAATTATGGTTGGGCTTGGATAATGGTATAGATCGGATAAGAACAAATGCGCCAATTACCTATTATACAGATTTTTCGGGTGCTGTAGGTACTACCTATGATATTGCTTACGTAGATGATGTTTTGTACCTAGGGAGCAATACTGGAATTTATTTTTTTAAAGACGATGTGCTGCAATTCGTAGAAAATTCTCAAGGTCATGTATGGGATTTAAAGGTAATTGATAGCGAATTATTTGCAGGGCATAATACCGGAACCTTTAAGGTGTCTAAAAATACGCTAGAATTGGTTTCTTCGGTTTCCGGAGGGTATCAAATTGTAAAAGTTCCTGAAGAAGAGAACAGTTATCTACAAGGTACATATATAGGGATTTCTAAATTCTCCAAAAATACGGAAGGTACTTGGGAGGTTCAGCCTATTAATGGCGTACAATTTCCGGTAAAACAATTGTGTTTTGAGTCTAAAAATGTTGTTTGGGCAGCGCACCCTTATAAAGGTTTTTTTAGGCTGCGGCTCAATGATGCCTTAGATAGCGTAGAGGAAGTTCAAGAGTTTTCTCATGATGCCATCCCAAATAATTATAATGTTAAGGTATACAATGTGAAAAATCAGATTGTGTTATATGCAGATGGCATCTGGTATACCTATAATGCTATTCTAAATAAAATTGAAGTATTTGAAGACTTCACAAAGTATAAGGGCAATGAACTTATGTATAATGATGGCGATTACTTTTGGTTTATAGATAATGAGAATAGTAAAGAAATTTTTTATACAAACTTAAGAGAGGATAATCTTTCTATTGCGGAGAATGCATTAAAAAAACGTTTGGTACCTGATGCAGAGAATGTGGTGAGATTAAACGACTCTATTTTTATGCTTACCCTTAGTGATGGATTTGCTAAAATAAACTTGACCAAATTAAACAGTTACCTTAAAAATCTTGATGTTCCTAAACCGCAACTTAGTTATTTTAAAGACCAAAAGCATCGTTTTGCGCTAACGCAAGAAAATTTTGAGATTGATTACAAGAATTCTCAGCATATAAGCTTTCAAGTAGCTTCTCCTAACTTAACAAAGCCTAGATATTTTTATGAATTATCAGGGGCTAAGGAGCAAATTAATTATGTGGATACTGGTACGCTTCAATTTGAAAATTTACCAAACGGAGCTTATATGGTTAAGATTTCTACGGTGAGTATTGATGGTAAAATTTCAGAACCAAGGGTTATTTCTTTTACGATAGCTCCTCCATGGTATTTATCGGTAGTGAGTAAAGTGGTGTATGTATTCATTTTTCTGATGATAATTTTTCTAGTTAGACGCTACAATAGAAAGAAATTAGAACGTAAACAGAAGAACTTTGAAGAAAAAATGGACCGCAAGCAAGAGGAGCATTTAGCTACTATAGAAAAAGAAAAACTGGCCAAAGAAATAAAACTAAAGCAGCAAGAGTTAACAAGTACTACGTTAAATATTGCTAAAAAGAATGAAGTCATTTTAGAGTTAAAAAATATGGTAGTCATGAATAAGGATAAATTTCCAAGTTCATCACGTTACGGAGCATTTATAAAAAAGTTAGACAAATCGGTGAACGATTCTGAGGATTGGAAACGCTTTGAAGTCAACTTTAAAGAACTACATGAAGATTTCTTTGAGCGGTTACTTAAAGAGTTCCCCAAGCTAACACCTAAAGATCTAAAACTTTGTGCGTATCTTAAAATGAACTTGTCATCTAAGGAGATTGCGCCTTTGATGGGAATATCACTCCGTGGAGTAGAAATTCATAGGTATCGATTGCGAAAAAAACTACAAATAGATACATCAGAATACCTTTCTAGTTTTTTAATCACTTTTTAAAGATTGGGAGCCAAATACGAAATATAGGAGCTTTATATTAGCAATACCTCAATTATTATGGTGTAATAATTTATAAATAGCATATTTAAGCTTTAAATATGGCTTATTTGCATTTTTAAAGTTACATCATTACTACATCACTGTGTTAAAATTTTAACTTCAACAGTGCATCACGATACAGCAACTACCTAGTAAACACTGCATCTAACGCTGTAAATTAGTTTGATGTAGTTATTATGTATCTAGAAACAAACACTACAACAAGGCTTGTTTTATACTTTAGCATCATTCTAACTCAATTTAATATAGAACTATGAAAATAAGCAATGTAATATTGACGATTTCGTTTTTGCTGTTTCAATCGCTCTTATACAGTCAGGCTTCTGCTGTATCAGGAACAGTAACAGATAGTGATAATATACCCTTGCCAGGAGCATCGGTAGTATTAAAAGGTACCGCTACCGGAACTCAAACAGATTTTGATGGTAATTTTACTTTAGATAATGTTTCTGCTGATGGTGTTTTGGTCATTAGCTTTATCGGGTATACGTCGAAAGAGGTTGCTGTAAACAACCAGACTACGCTGACTATTTCATTGCAAGAAGATGCGCAAGCATTAGATGAAATTGTTGTGGTCGGGTATGGAACTCAAAAAAAATCAGATTTAACAGGATCTATCACTACGGTAAGCTCTGAAGATATTGCTAGGACACCATCTGGAGCTCCAATGCAATCGTTGCAAGGTAAAGTTGCGGGTTTACAAGTAGTAAGTAACGGTGCGCCTGGAAGTGCACCAACAATTAGAGTCCGTGGTCTAGGTTCCTACACTGGTGATGGGGCTTCTAATCCTTTATATGTTGTAGATGGTACTTTTTATGATGATATTGGTTTTTTAAATAACGAGGACATTGAAACAATTTCGGTTCTTAAAGATGCATCAGCTTCGGCAATATACGGAGTAAGGGCTGCTAATGGGGTAGTTCTAATCGAAACAAAATCAGGTAAAGTAAATCAGAAAGCACAAATCACCTATAGTGGTTACCAAGGAGTTCAAATAGCGCAAAATTTGGTCAAACTTTCAAATGCTGAGCAGTTTTCTACACTGGCTAGAGAATCTGGTTCTGCTGCAGAAGCTAGCTATATAGACAATGCAATGCAACGTTATGGCCGTAGCAGAATAAATCCTAATGTACCAGATGTCAATACAGATTGGTATGATTTAATATTGAGACATGCATTGATACAAAATCACAGTCTAGGAGTTACTGGGGGTACTGAAAGTGTTACATATTCTTTAGGAATTAGCCAGTTTGAGCAAGAGGGCATATTAAAAATGAAAAACGATTATGAACGTTTTAATATTCGCGCGAAGGTTGGTGTAGATATAAGTGATCGATTGAAGGCTGGTGTTTCTACTATTTTCAGCAATTCTACAACGTATCGTCCTGAAAATGCAGCATTTAGTTCGGCATATTTTGCTGTGCCAATAATGCCAGTTTTAGATGAATCAAAAACAGAGGCGTATCCAAGACCATATGCAAATGCTCAGGATTTAGGATATAGACAACCACAGAATCCTTTTCCTTTACTAGAAAATTCAGAATACAGAGATAAAATTAGAAACAACTTAGTAAATTTTAATTTAGAATATCAATTAATTCCAGATAAGCTGAACTTAAGAACAGCCTATTCTCACAATTTTGAGGCTAAAGAAATTAGAGAGGTTAGGCTTCCATATTTTTATGGTATTGGAGATGCTTTTAGGGAGAATGCAGAGTTAGTGAAGAAAAATGAAACTTTTTCTGAACAAACATGGGATAATACATTGACCTATAATGATGATTTTGGAAAGCATAATTTGACGGTATTAGCAGGTACTTCTTTCAGAAATAGATCTTTTGAGCAATTAGAAGTGAAAGGATTAAATTTTCCGAATGGTACAGGAATTGGTGATGAATCATATTATTTAGATTTAGCGAAGAGTATTGATTTGGATGGTGTTGGTGACGATGGAGTAAGTCAATACTTCTTCTCTTATTTTAGCCGTGTAGCGTATAATTTTGATAATAAATACCTTTTGTATGGTACTTTTCGTGCAGATGGTACGAGCAAGTATCAAGAGAAATGGGGTTACTTTCCAACTATAGGTGCAGGTTGGGTAATCTCAGAAGAGTCTTTTATGAAATCTAACGGTGTTTTTGATTTCTTAAAATTAAGAGCTAGCTGGGGTGAATTAGGAAATGCTAATGTAAACGCTAGTACAGGTGGTATAACATCTACAGAGGTAAATGGTGTTTTTGGAGACACGAGGTATCCTGGTTTAGTTACTAGTAGTGATTTTGAAGCCTTAAAGTGGGAGGTTACTGCAGAAACAAACGTGGGTTTAACGGCAAGGTTATTTGATAATAATTTATCAATTGAAACAGATTATTTTACAAGAGAAACTAGAGATGCTATTATTCCGGTATCAAGACTTTTAGTACCTGGAGAAACTAGGCAGAATGTTGGAGTTATTAAAAACTCAGGTATAGAGGTGGCCGTAAATTGGAGTAAGCAAGTTTCAGATGATTTTAGTTATTCTATTGGAGGTAATTTTTCAACCTTAAATAATGAAATTTTAGATTTAGCAGGGCAGGAGAATTTAACTTCTGGTGGTGATATCGAACAACGTTCTGTTGTTGGAGGAGCTATAAACTCATTTTTTGGATTAGATGTTGCAGGGGTTTATCAAACAGCTGAAGAAATAGCGGCAGATCCTGCGGCACAAGCGGCAATTGCAAGTTCTGGTATTCCTGATTACATACAACCAGGAGATTTCAAATTTGTTGATCATAATGGTGATATGGTGATAGATGCACAAGATAGAGTAGATCTTGGTTCTTATTTACCAACCTATAATTTTGGTTTCAATCTAGGTCTAAACTATAAAGCTTGGGACTTTTCATTAAATGTTATTGGTCAGGGGGGTAATGTTATTGCTAACTCAAAACGATTTGCAATACGTCAAACGCCGGATGCTAATATTGATAGCGATTTTGCAATAAATAGGTGGCATGGTGAGGGTACTACCAATAGCTATCCATCTGCAAGAGGTATACGTAATCCATGGAGCAATCAGTTTCTGAATAGCTTTTTTGTTGAAGACGGAGATTTTATTCGATTACAGAATATAACTGTAGGTTACACATTGCCAAGTTTAAAAGGAAAATTTAATCCTAATATTAGGTTTTACATGACAGCAGAAAGGCCATTGACATTCTTTAAATATAATGGCTTTACCCCAGAGGTGTCAAACGGTGTAGATGCCCAAACCTATCCTATTCCTGGAGTATATACATTAGGAGTTAATATTAAAATTTAAAAAAATCAGCTATGATGCATATAAAAACAAACAAAATACTTGGACTTTTTGCCCTATTAGCTATGGTGATTTCAAGTTGTTCAGATGAATTAGATCAACCACAACTTAATAATAATTTTGCTGGTGGAACAGATTTTTCTAAAACGGACGATATGATATTTTCCCTTATTGGAGTTTATCAATCCGTTGGAGACAGAGGTTGGGAACAACCGCTAGTAGTTTCTACAAGAGGTGATGATGTAAATGCTGCCGGAGATCAACAAGGCCTAAAAAACCAGGATCGTTACTCTTATGACAATTCATTCTTTGGTTCTAGGACTTTATGGGAAACCTACTATGGTGATATCATTGCAGCACATACAGGGATGGAGCAAATAGCAAGATATCAAGAATTTGCAGATGAAGATGGGGTAGATTTGGCGAACCAGTATATTGCTGAAGCCAAAGTTTTGCGTGCCATTTTACTTTTTCAATTATCGCAAGTATACGGATCTGTTTTTATTCCAGAGTCTTCTAATTTAAATGATTTTGCAGATGTCACGTCTGTACCTTCTAAAGACGAAGTGATGCAACATTTATCGGATCAGATGGATGAGGCTATTCCGTTCTTATTAAACCTTAGACCTAATGAAAGAACAGATTTGCCAGGTGGTGTAACTAAATATACAGCATTACAAATCAAAGCATTGGCAAATCAAGAATTGAAGAATTATCAAGTAGTAGCAGAGGCTACAGGTGAAATTATAAGTTCAGGAAAGTTTAATCTTATGGATGACTATTATGAGCTGTTTAAAACCCCTGGAAAATTAAGTAATGAAACCTTATATGAATTTCAATATTCAGATTTCAATAGCGGTACTGGCGAAAGAGTAGGTCATTTGTATGCTCCTTATGGTCCAAACGGTTGGACACCTAGCGTAGCTGGTGCGAGTGCTGGATGGGGCTTTTTTGAACCTAGTATGAAATATGTAAAATTTATGTTAGACAGAGGAGAAACAAACCGTTTAGAAACCACAGTTTTGTTTACTCAAAAAGGAATTGATAGTATTATTTCTACATCTACCTATACAGAAGCTACATTACCTTCATTTGTTTCATCTACTACAAGAGATGGTGATAATTTGACAGATAATGCGAGAGCTATTTTTGCGAGTGGAAAACACTACTTGCCAACAAATCAATTAATTCCTGGTCGTGTTGAGTACGGTAGTAATAAAAACTATATCGTTTATCGCTATGCAGAAACACTACTAATGTATGCTGAAGCTATAACGCAGGGAGCAAATCAAACTTCAATTTCTGCAGATGAAGCGTTTAATTTAGTACGTGCTCGTGCTAGTATGCCTCCATTGTCTGGTGTTACTCTTGATCAAATTGTAGATGAAAAGTATGCAGAATTGGCTATGGAATGGGGAAAGCGATTTTTTGACATGGTAAGGTTAGGTAGAAATGATGAATTGAGTTATGAAGGAAGAACTTTTACACCAGATAAGGCATTTGTCACATACCATCAAAATCAGATCGATGAATTTCCAATACTAGGTAACATATCCAACTAAAAACAAAAACCATGAAAAAATTAAGATACAGTCTATTGGCTTTGGTTGCAGTACTTTTTATCTATTCTTGTGATCAGGGTATAGACGGAATAACGCAAGTAGATCCCGGAGTAGATGCTACAGCTCCAGCTATAAAAATAAATTACCCAAAAGAGGGTATTGAAGTTAACGTATTAGCAACGTTGGCAGATATTACAATAGATTTTGAAGTTACAGATGATATTGAGGTAAAAGATATTACGGTTCTTTTAGACGATGTAGTAGTGGGTACGTTTACTTCTTTTAAAGATTATCGTCGGGTTTTAATTGATAATTTGGTGTATAGTGGATTAGAAGATGGGACTCACGTATTGACAATTTCTGCTACAGATATAGAAGGAAAAAATGCGACAAGTTCTGTGAGCTTCGAAAAAGTACCTGCTTACGTTAAAAAGTATGACGGAGAGGTATTCTATATGCCTTTTGATGGGGATTATGTAGATCTAATTAGCTTTCAAAAAGCAACAATAGTAGGTACACCGAGTTTCACTGACGATGCGTTAAATGGAACCAGTGCCTATGCAGGAGCAACAGATTCATATTTGACTTTTCCAGCAGAGGATTTAAAAGCACAAGAATTTAGTGCTGTCTTTTGGACAAAATTAAATGCTGTTCCAGATAGAGCAGGTTTGTTGGTTATGAGTCCGCCATTAGATGCTTCAGGAGGAAACGTATTAACTTCAGGATATCGTTTTTTCAGAGAGAATGCTGATGGTCTACAGCGATTTAAATTAAATGCAGGATCAGGAGCAGATAATACGTGGGTAGATGGTGGTGCGGCAGCAGACGTAGATCCTTCTGCTGGTAAATGGGTGAACATGGCATTTACCGTGTCAGGCACCGAGGCTAGTGCTTATATTGATGGGCAATTGGTGCAGCAAGTACCTTTCAACGGTATAGATTGGACCGATGTAGATGTGCTATCTATTATGTCTGGAGCTCCTAATTTTAGTGGTTGGGATCATAAATCAGATTTAGGTTTTATGGATGAACTTAGGATCTTTAATAAATCGCTTTCTCAAGCAGAAATTGAAACTATTATTCAAGATGATTCTGGTATAAGTCCAGATACATACACCGGTACTTTTGATGGGGAAATGTTTTACATGCCATTTGATGGTGATCATATAGATTTATTTAGTACTAATGAAGCTACAATAGTTGGTAACGCAGGTTTTGCAGGCGAGGCTAAAGTTGGTGACAACGCCTATGCGGGAGCAACAGATTCGTATTTGACAGTGCCAACAACAGGGCTTACTACTTCAGAATTTAGTGCCGCAATGTGGTATAAAGTAAATGATACTTTAGATAGAGCAGGTATTCTAACCGTAGGACCTCCGGATACAGAAAATGCCGGTTTTCCAGAGATTCAAAACTTGCGTACAAGCGGGTTTAGATTGTTAAGGGAGAATGCAGACGGCCTACAACGTATTAAACTTAATGTTGGAAATGGTGATGGAGAGGAATGGGCAGACGGAGGTACAGCAGCAGATATTGATCCAGCGGCGGGTGAATGGGTGCATTTAGCATTTACAATCTCCGAGACGACCACCGTGGTATATATTAACGGTGTAGCCGTTGCTAACGCAGAAACAGGAATTAGTTGGGCAAATTGTGATTTGGTATCCATAGGTTCTGGTGCACCAAGATTTACAGAGTGGGGTCATGGTGCAGATCTAAGCTATATGGATGAATTACGATTTTTTGATAAAGCCTTGACGCCAGAACAGGTAACCGCAGTGATGAATGCGAATTAAAATAAGTACCCTATAAAAGTAAGTTTAGAACGCTTTTGTTAAAGCGATAATAATATACGTTGATAGTACATATGAAGAATTTAGTAAAGTTGATAGTGAGTTTAGTGTTAGTGGCTATTGTATCTGTAGTTGAGGGATGCAATGGCCGCAAGACTAAAAATGAAAAAGAAATAAATACTTCAGAAAAAGAACAAGTTGTAATTTCTGATAATGAATTGCTAGACAAAATACAGCGACAAACTTTTGACTATTTCTGGGAAGGCGCAGAACCAACCTCTGGTTTGGCAAGAGAGCGTATTCATTTAGATAGTATTTATCCGTCTCATGATAGAAATATTATTACTATTGGAGGATCTGGTTTTGGCTTAATGGCTATTCTTGTGGGGGTAGAAAGAGGTTTTATAACTAGAGAACAAGCTATAGCGCGTTATGAAAAAATGCTAAGCTTTTTAGAGAAAGCAGATCGTTTTCATGGGGCTTGGCCTCATTGGTTGCAACCTTCAGGAAAAACAGCGCCTTTTAGTAATAAAGATGATGGAGGAGATTTGGTAGAAACGGCTTTCTTGATTCAGGGATTGCTGACGGCTAAAGAATATTTTAATTCATCTAATGATAAGGAATTAGCCATTAGAGAACGTATTCAAAAACTTTGGGAAGAAGTAGAGTTTGATTGGTATACTAAAGGTGAAAATGTATTGTACTGGCATTGGTCTCCAAACCATGGTTGGGATATGAATTTTCCGGTAGGTGGGTATAATGAAGCTTTAATCATGTATATTTTAGGGGCAGCATCACCCACACATCCTATCAAAAAAGAAGTGTACGATCAAGGTTGGGCTTTAAATGGGAATATAGCCAAGGATACAACCTATTATGGTTTAGAAACAGAATTAAATCATTATGAACATGACAAGTCTCCAGTAGGGCCTTTATTTTGGGCACACTATTCATATTTAGGTCTTAACCCAAAAGGATTATCAGATAAGTATGGAAATTATTGGAAACTGAATCAAAACCATGCTTTGATTCATTATAAGCATGCTGTTGCTAACCCAAATAAATTTAAAGGTTACGGTGAAAAAGCGTGGGGCTTTACCTCTAGTTATTCTATGAAAGGTTATGCGGGCCATCGACCAGATAATGATTTAGGGGTTATTTCGCCAACAGCAGCCTTATCTTCTATGCCATATACTCCAAAAGAGAGTTTAGCATTCTTAAGATATTTATACACAGAACAAGATAGTCTTATAGGTAAATATGGCCCTTATGATGCGTATAGCTTAACAGATAATTGGAGCTTACCTAGATATCTAGCCATAGACCAAGGACCAATTCCAGTGATGATAGAAAATTATAGAAGTGGCATGTTATGGTATTATTTCATGAAAAACCAAGATGTACATAGAGGCTTAAATGCGTTGGAGTTTACTTATGTAATGCCCAAAGAATAAGTATTAAATTTATAAGGTGCTCCAATGCTAACTATTATTTTTTTCTAAGACTTTTATTCCATCCAGATGAATAACATAAAGTATACCCTCTTATTTTCTTTTTTATTCCTTGTTTTCTCTTGTTCTAAAAGTGATTCTCAAGGCCCTACGGGGGTATCAGAATTACCGGAAACTCCAATAACTCCAGAAGAACCTGTTATTTCAATTACAGATGAAGAGTTATTAGATGTTACACAGGAGACTACGTTTAAATATTTTTGGGATTATGCACATCCAAGTTCTGGAGCCGCTAAAGAAAGATACCATCCTAGCAATCCAGATAATGATGCCAATACGGTAACTATTAGCGGTACTGGTTTTGGTTTAATGGCAATTTTAGTGGGTATTGAACGAAACTATGTATCAAGAGAAGAGGCGTTAAATCGCTTAACTAAAATTGTTACTTTTCTAGATACAGCAGATCGTTTTCATGGTGCTTGGCCGCATTGGGTAGATGGAAATACAGGAAAAGTAAAGCCATTTAGCGCCTTAGATGACGGTGGAGATTTAGTAGAAACGGCTTTCTTGGTACAAGGACTTATCTGTGTAAAAGAATACTTTAAAGATGGCTCTGAAGCAGAAAAAGCATTAGCGAATAAAGCAGAAGAACTTTGGAAAGGGGTAGAATGGAACTGGTACACACAAGGAGAAGATGCTTTGTTTTGGCATTGGAGTCCCGCGAACGGATTTGCCATTAACTTAGCTTTAAAAGGGTATAACGAAACCTTAATAACCTATGTATTAGCCGCAGCCTCTCCTGATTACAGCATATCAAAATCTGTGTATGATGGCGGATGGGCTTCCAACGGCACGTTTATATCTTCCAATAGTGCTTACGGATTCCCTTTATTGTTGAATCATGCTGGGGCGGAACAGTTCGGTGGTCCACTTTTTTTCTCACACTATTCCTTTTTAGGCTTAAACCCAAATGGCCTCGCAGATGCCTATGTGAATTATGGAGAGCTAAGTATAAACCATAGTAAAATTAATTATAATTATGCCATTGCCAATCCTAAGAATTATAAAGACTACGGTGAAGATTGTTGGGGTTTAACGGCGAGCTATTCTAGAAATACAGATGCTAGTTTAGGATATGCAGCTCATGCCCCTAATAATGATTTAGGCGTTATTTCTCCTACGGCTGCAATTAGTTCAATAGTGTATACCCCTGAGGAATCTTTACAAGCATTACATTACTTCTACGGAAAAAAAGAGGAGCTCTTAGGAACTGCTGGTTTTTATGATGCTTTTAGTCCGCAATACAATTGGGTAGCAGATGCCTATTTAGCGATAGATCAAGGGCCACAAATTATCATGATAGAAAATTATAGAACCGGTTTACTTTGGCAGTTATTCATGCAGAATGATGAGGTACAAGTCGGCTTAACTAAATTAGGATTCACATATGGAAATTAAAAAATTAGCTTGCGCGGTACTTTTTTTGTTTGTTGCTTTTTATGCACAAGCACAAAAGGAGAACTATCAAAAAGAAAGTTTTATTCAAGATGGAGATACTTTAAAGTATCGCATTATGTACCCCAAAGATTTCATAGATACCAATCAATACCCTATCGTGTTTTTTTTACATGGAGCAGGAGAGCGTGGTGCAGATAATGAAACGCAATTAGCACATGGTAGTGCATTGTTCGCTAGTGAAGAAAGTTTAGAAAACTACCCTGCAATTGTTGTTTTTCCACAATGCCCAAAAGAAGATTATTGGTCAAACGCTAAAGTGAATAGAAAATCAAGACCTGTTTCTTTAAAATTTAAATATCATAGAAAACCAACACAGGCCATGCATATGGTGATGGAATTGGTAGATGAGTTGGTAGGAAAACCTTTTGTGAAAGAAGATCAAATATATGTCATGGGCTTATCTATGGGCGGAATGGGTACCTATGAAATTTTGCATAGAAAGCCAGATACATTTGCGGCAGCAATTGCCATTTGTGGTGGTGGTGATGAGAAAGGTTCTGAAGAATTTGCAAAGAAAGTGCCTTTATGGATTTTCCATGGGGCTAAAGATGATGTCGTAGATCCGCAATTATCCCTAGAAATGGCTTCGAAAATCATAGCCTATGGAGGGCATCCTAATGTTACCATCTATAGTGAGGCTAATCATAATAGCTGGGATTCAACATTCGCAGAGCCAGAATTACTCCCTTGGTTATTTGCACAAAAAAAATAAGTCAGTTACAATTTTAAATAGCATAGTAAAAATGAAATTAAAAGTCTTACATATTTTAGCGCTAACGGCATTTTTTGCAGTTCCTTCAATACAAGCACAGCGTACAATTCCAGAGGTAGAAGCATTATTAAAAAAGATGACCATAGAGGAGAAAATTGGGCAGCTCAACCTCGTTACTCCAGGTGGGGGTATTGCTACAGGTTCTGTAGTGAGTTCTAATGTAGAGGAAAAAATTAAAGCCGGCCAAGTTGGAGGTTTATTCGGAATTTCTGGACCTGAGAAAATTAAGACAGCACAAGATTTTGCGGTAAAAAAAACACGTTTAGGAATCCCTCTTTTGTTTGGATCTGATATTATTCACGGCTATAAAACCACCTTTCCCATTCCTTTAGGATTAGCATCTTCTTGGGATATGGAACTAATGAAAAGAACAGCACAGATTGCGGCATTGGAAGCTACTGCTGACGGGATTAACTGGAATTTTTCTCCAATGGTTGATATTTCTCGCGATCCTCGTTGGGGAAGAATTTCTGAAGGCGCTGGGGAAGATCCTTACTTGGGTTCTCAGATTGCCAAAGCAATGGTGACGGGGTATCAAGGGGATGATCTTATGGCTAAGAATACCATGTTGGCTACGGTAAAACATTTTGCCCTTTATGGGGCTGCAGAAGCAGGTAGGGATTACAATTCTGTAGATATGAGTCGACTTAAAATGTTTAATGAGTACCTACCGCCATACAAAGCAGCTATAGATACGGGAGTAGGTAGTGTTATGAGTTCTTTTAATGATATTGACGGTATTCCTGCCTCTGGAAACAAATGGTTGTTAACAGATTTGCTGAGAGATGATTGGGAGTTCAACGGTTTTGTGGTTTCAGATTATACTTCGGTAAATGAAATGATTGCACATGGTTTGGGAGACTTACAAGCCGTCTCTGCTTTATCATTAAAAGCTGGTTTAGATATGGATATGGTGGGTGAAGGTTTTTTGACCACCTTAAAAAAATCCTTAGAAGAAGGAAAAGTTACAGAGGAAGAAATTACCACTGCTTGCCGAAGAATTTTAGAGGCTAAATTTAATTTAGGACTGTTTGATGATCCTTATAAATACATAGATAAAAAACGACCTGCTAAAGATATTCTGAAAGATGAAAATAGAGCTCTAGCAAGAGAGGCTGCAAAAAAATCATTCGTATTATTGAAAAACGGGCCTAAAAATTTACCACTTCAAAAAAATGCTACAATTGCATTGATAGGCGATTTAGCAAATAGTAAAGATAATATGTTAGGTACATGGGCGCCTACCGGAGACCCTCAACTCTCTGTTTCTATTCTTCAAGGATTTAAAAATGTAGCTCCTAATGCAATAATTTCTCATGCCAAGGGGGCTAATATCACGGATGATCCTGCACTTGCCAAGAAAATTAATGTATTTGGTGAACGCGTAACTATAGATAAGCGCAGTGCAGAAGTTATGCTTGCTGAGGCAGTAGCCTTGGCAAAAGAAGCAGATGTGGTGGTAGCTGTTGTGGGTGAGGCCACCGAGTTTACGGGAGAATCTTCTAGTAGAGCAGATATTTCTATTCCTCAAAGTCAGAAAAAATTAATACGAGCTTTAGCAGCTACAGGCAAACCTTTGGTGCTTGTTTTAATGAGTGGTAGGCCTTTGGTTTTAGAAGAAGAGCTTGCTTTACCAGCTAGTATTCTTCAAGTGTGGTTTCCTGGTGTAGAGGCAGGGAATGCCATTGCAGATGTGGTGTTTGGAGATTACAATCCGTCTGGTAAATTAACTGCTACTTGGCCTCGAAATGTTGGGCAGATTCCTATCTATCATAGTATAAAGAATACAGGTAGACCACAACCTACGGCCGAATTTGAAAAGTTTAAATCTAACTATTTAGACGCTCCGAATACTCCTTTATTGCCTTTTGGTTACGGACTAAGTTATACCGAATTTGAATATAGTAATTTGAAAGTTACTACTGCTCAAATAAACCAAAATGAGCCCCTGACCGTTACCGTAAGTGTTAAAAATACGGGCGATTTTGATGGGGAAGAAGTGGTGCAATTGTACCTCAAAGATGTAGTAAGAAGCATTACGCAACCGGTAAAACAGTTGAAGGGGTTTAAAAAAGTAATGCTTAAAAAAGGAGAAACCAAACAGGTAACCCTCACGCTAACTCCCGAAGATTTGAAATTCTATAATTCCAATTTAGAATTTGTTGCAGAGCCTGGAGATTTTGAGATCTATGTAGGAACAAATTCAGAGGCTACTTTAACCGCTAAGTTTAGCTTGAACTAAAAGTATTTTAATGAAATATCTGGTCTTTTCTTTTCTAGTTGTATGGTTGGCATCTTGTGCTGATATGGAAAAAATTAAAGAGAAGAAAAGGCCAAATATTATATTTATCATGGCAGATGATCATGCTATGCAGGCCATTAGCGCTTATGGTCATCCCATAGGTAAAATAGCACCCACTCCTAATATTGATAGGATTGCGGAGAATGGCGCGCTTTTCAAGCATAGTTATGTCACCAATTCTATTTGCGGCCCCAGTAGGGCAGTAATATTAACGGGGAAGCATAGTCATATGAACGGTTTCAGGCAAAACGGAGATCATTTTGATGGTAGTCAGCCTACCCTGCCAAAGATGATGCAACAAGCAGGGTATAAAACTGCTTTATTTGGTAAGTGGCACTTGCATGGATATCCAGAAGGTTTTGATGATTGGAAAATAATTGTGGATCAAGGCAACTACTACAATCCAGATTTTATTCAGAAAGGCGATACGACCCGTATTGAAGGATATGCCACAGATATAATTACCAATGATGCGTTACATTGGTTAAAGAACAGAGAACAGGACACCACACCATTTTTTATGATGGTACAGCATAAGGCTCCTCATAGGAATTGGATGCCTGCGCTTCGTCATGCCAATAAAAATGATAGTGTGCATTTTCCGCTACCTCATACGTATTTTCCAACTTTTGAGGATCAATTAGCAGGAGCGGCACAATGGCAAACCATTTATAAAGATATGTATGAGGGCCATGATTTAAAAATGACACAAGAATATGGGAATGCTTCTTTGGCGCACAACCCATGGCCAACAGATTTTGATCGGATGACTTTGTCGCAAAGAGAAGCTTGGGATGCGGCCTATCGCTCTAAAAATAATGCATTCCATACGGCAAACTTGCATGGAGAAGCTTTGGCACGATGGAAAGGACAGCGGTATCTCCAAGATTATATGGGGACGATTGCGGCTGTAGATGAAGGCGTAGGGCAGTTATTAGACTATCTAAAAGAAAATAAGCTAGAAGAGAATACTATAGTAGTTTATACCTCTGATCAAGGGTTTTATTTAGGAGAAAAAGGTTGGTTTGATAAACGGTTTATGTACGAAGAATCTTTTGGAACTCCATTGTTAATTCAGTATCCAGGAACGATAAAAGGCAATACCACTATTAACGCTATGGTACAGAATTTAGATTTTGCGCCAACATTTCTAGATTTTGCAGGGATATCAAAATACGCGTCAGAGATGCAAGGAGAATCATTTAGAGGTTTGCTAGACGGGAGTTTGAACGAAAATGATTTTAGACAGGTGGTTTACTATCACTATTATGATTATCCGGCCTTTCATATGGTGAAAAAGCATTACGGTGTCAGAACTCAAAAATACAAACTCATTCATTTTTTTGATGATATTGATGCATGGGAGCTCTATGACCTTGAAAATGACCCGAAAGAACTTCATAATTTAATTAATGATTTTAATTATAGGTATGTTCGTGCTATGATGCACAAAAAGTTAGATAGTGTTCAGAAAGTATATAAGGTCACAGATAGAGAATTTGAGAAAGCCTCACAAGAACAAATAGAGGAAGCTTATAAGCAATTTAAGCGTTTAAGAGGAACGCCCTTAGAGTAGTACGCACATTTATTGGTTGTTTGTAGTAATTGTTAACGCTAACTCTTTGCTTATGCGTTCATTATACATGTATTAGAGCACATTTTTTATTCGCTTCGGTTGTAATTTTACGTGGTATACTCGCAAGAGTAGTATGTAAAAAACTAATGAATTAAAAAATATATCTATGAAACTACAAGACAAAAAAGTAGCTATTCTAGCTACAGACGGATTCGAAAAATCTGAATTATTTGAGCCCCTAAATGCTTTAAAGAATGAAGGAGCATCTGTCGATATAATTTCAATCAAAGAGGGTGAAATAAAAAGTTGGGAAGATAAGAACTGGGGTGAAGCCATTTCAGTTACTAAACTTGTAAAAGATGCTAAAGAAGCAGATTACAATGCGTTAGTATTACCAGGTGGTGTTGCTAATCCAGATACCTTAAGAACAGATGAAAATTCTTTAGAATTTATTAGAAGTTTTTTTAAGAGTCACAAACCAGTAGCAGCTATTTGCCATGCTCCTTGGTTGTTAATTAGCGCAGGAGTTATAGAAAATAGAGAGGTAACTTCTTTTAAAAGCATTAAGGATGATGTTTTAAATGCAGGAGCAACTTGGTTGGATAAAGAGGTTGTGGTAGACAGCGGACTTGTAACCAGCAGAAATCCGGACGATTTACCAGCTTTTATCAGCAAAGTAATTGAAGAAATTGGAGAGGGCAAGCATGATAAGCAAGTTGCTAATGCTTAGGTATTAGATACTAACATATCGTACGTATTTAAGGATCGGTCTGGGAATTTTCTTGACCGATTTTTTTCTAACCAACATTATAAAAAAAAACAGCATGGCAATTTTAGGAGCAGTAATAAAAGGGATTATAGATTTAAAAGATATACTAACATCAGAGTCTAACCCAATAGAAGAACAAGAACAAGTATTGAAAGATTTGCTTGATACAGCAAAGGATACAGCGTTTGGAATTCATTATAAATTTGATGAGCTTTTAGCTTCTGAAAATACATCTAAGCAGTTTTCAGAAACTATTCCTTTCTTTGATTATAACAAAATGAATGCAGAATGGTGGCATAAACTTCATGAAGGTGGTGAAAATATTACGTGGCCAGGAAGACCAGATTATTATGCATTGAGTTCTGGTACTACGGGGAAATCTAGCAAGAAAATACCGGTAACAGATGACATGATTGCTGCTATAAAAAGTACAGGTATTGATCAAGTATCTGCGTTAGCGAATTTTGATTTGCCGGCAGAATTTTTTGAAAAAGGAATTTTAATGTTGGGGAGTTCTACAGATTTAACCGAAAAAGACACACATCTGGAAGGCGAAATAAGTGGAATAAGTGCAAGTAATATTCCGTTTTGGTTTAGAGATTACTATAAACCAGGGGAAGAAATTGCACAAATAGAGGATTGGGATGAGCGGGTTCAGAAAATATCTGATAATGCCAAAAATTGGGATATTGGTGCTTTAAGCGGTATACCTTCATGGATAGAATTAATGTTGGAAAAGGTCATAGCAGATCATAACTTAAAAAACATACATGAAATTTGGCCAAATTTACAAGTGTATACTTCTGGTGGAGTAGCTTTTGGGCCATACGAAAAAAGTTTTATGGCTTTAATGGGGAAACCTATGACGGTTATAGATACCTATTTGGCCTCAGAAGGTTTTATAGCTTTCCAATCTAGACCAGAAACCGATGCAATGAAATTAGCAACGAACAACGGAATCTATTTTGAGTTTGTGCCCTTTAAACCAGAATACATTAATCAAGACGGTTCCTTGACGAGTGATGCTCCTACCTTAAGATTATCGGAAGTAGCGAAAGATCAAGACTATGCTTTAATTATAAGTACCGTTTCGGGTACGTGGCGTTATCTTATTGGGGATACTATTGAATTTACGGACGTAGCGCGTGCAGAAATTAAAATTACGGGAAGAACTAAATTCTTTTTAAATACTGTTGGTTCTCAGTTGTCCGTAAATAAATTAGATGACGCTGTTAATCATATAGAAGAAGTGTTTAACGTAAAAATACCTGAATATACCTTGTGTGCTAAACGTTTTGAGGACGATTTTTACCATAGTTGGTATCTGGGGTGTGAAAGCAATTTGGTTACGGAAGAGGTTGTTGCAGCTTTAGATGAACATTTAAAAGAAGCTAATAAGAACTATAGGGTGGCCCGTTCTAAGGCATTAAAAGGAGTAAAAGTGGCCGTAGTGTCTCCTTCCGTTTTTCATGAGTGGAGTGGAGCCAAGAAGAAGAAAGGTGGGCAAGTAAAAATGGAGCGGGTAATGAATGAAGAGAAGTTTAAAACTTGGGAAGAATTTGTTGCAAAACAGTAGTTATACGTAACTATTGTTTTGCTTTGTCACGTTCTTCTACAAGAATCATAATCTCATCTGGAGATAAATAATATTTTCTAATTCGAGCTTTATAGATTTCTGATAAATTAGTGTTGTTTAATATAAAGTTTTTAGTGTCAAGAATATATCCGTCTAAATTTTTAGCAACTGCATGAGAATCTGCAGCTCTTTCTGCTTCTTTGATTGATGCGTCTATAAAGTAATACTTTATGCCAAACCAAATTAGATTTAAACTACTACGGTTTCTATAGTCCATGACGTGTCCTAGCTCGTGTCCTAACCATCCTATCATAACGTTTTCAGGAATATCTTTAGTAGCAAATTTCTGTCCTTCTATTTCAAAGTTTTCACTTATAAAAATATAGTAGCTTCGTTTCTTTTTAGGCCGTAATAAGCTTAGAAAAGAGGGTTGCGCTTGCATGATTGATTTTTTAATATCCTTTTTAAATTTAAATTCAATTCGGGTATTTTTTAATTCCGGATAATGAGATAAGGCAAACTCCGCTTCCTTACGAATTGTATCTGGGATAATATGTTCTGAATTTTTTTCTATCATATTTTCGTAGATTATAAGTGTGGCTAGTGCTAAAAGTAAAAAAGTGGCAAATTGCCACTTTTTATTTTTTATTCTCTTTTTCATGTATTTAAAATTGATATCTGATCCCTAAGGCGATATCTAAATCTAAATCATCAGAATAATTGTCATTGAATCCTAGTTCAGGACGCATATCTAAGGATAGTATCAAAGGGAAATCAAAATTATACTCGATACCTATATCACCTGCAATTAAAGCAAAAGTACCATCGTTTTCGCCAGCATCAAAAGATCCAATACCTGCACCAGCACCTACGAACCAATTAAAGTTTCCTTCAATAGGCATTACCCATTGGTATAAACCAACTAGTTTAAACGCGTCTACATTGTTAGAATCTCTCCATCCTAAATCAAACTCTAAACGGTTGTTTTCCTTTAAATATCTTTGGTATGATATCTCACCGCCAAATCCGTCATTGTCTCCTAATCTAAGACCTAAAGCATTTTTAGAGATACTTTGTGCCTGTGCAGAAATGCTGGCAAGTAGAATGATTGCAAATACACCTAATATTTTTTTCATTGTTGTTTGTTTAAAAATTATTCGAGACAAATATATAGGAAACTTGCATAGGCTATTGCTCAGTTCAACGAATATATTAACTCTTATGCATTTTTTACATTTAGAGTAGCGGACTGAAAAATTTAGCGATTCCTTCTATAAAACGCTGATAAAATGGACGGTTTTTAAAGGTTTCGTAATCTAAGCTTTTATTAATTTCACAATATTCTGTAAATTCTTTACAAATAGCCTCGGTAATCTTTTTATCATAAATAACGGCATTGGCTTCAAAATTATGTTCGAAGCTGCGATAGTCAAAATTCCCAGATCCTACAGACGCAACTTCATTATCAATCAGTATAACTTTACTGTGCGAGAAGTCTTCTCGTAAATAGATGTTTACGCCAATAGCGAGGAGCTCTTCAAACCTGGAAAACATAGAGTGTTTTGCCATTAGCGAATCTGATTTATTAGGAATTAAGAGACTTACTTCAATTCCACTTAGGGCAGCAATTTTGATAGCTTGTAATACAGTGGTACCGGGAATAAAATAAGGATTGGCAATATAGATTGATGATGTAGCGCTATTAATCATAGAAATATACTGTTGCATTACGGCAGGCTGTCTGGAGTCTGGCCCACTAGCCACTATTTGTACCGTACTTTCCCCTATAGGCTTAAGATTAGGCAAGTATTTTTCATTGATAAGCATCTCTTTACTGCTCGCAAAGTGATAATCTTTGATAAAAACACGGTGCAAGCTGTTAACTACAGGGCCTTCTAATCGTACATGTAAATCTTTCCAGATGCCAAGAGGGGAACTTTTTTTTATGTACTTGTCAGATACATTTACACCTCCCGTAAACCCTATACAACCATCGATAATCAGAATTTTTCTATGGTTTCTATAATTTAAGGTAAAGAGCAAGCTACCAAAACGAAGGGGCATCATAGGGTAAGCTTGTACTCCAATATCTTTAAAGCGTTTTATTGTTTTGCCTCTAAAGGAAAAACTTCCAACAGAATCATAAATTAAACGTACTTCTACCCCTTCTTTAATTTTCGCTTTAAACAATTCATAAAATCGTTCTGTTAATTCGCCTTCTTCAAAAATATAATATTGTAGGTGTACAAAAGATTTTGCATTTTTTATGGCTTCAAAAATGGCATCAAAGGTTTCTTCTCCATCATTAAGAATTGTGACATTATTGCCTTTGTAAGAAGGGAAGAATGTGTTTTTCTTATTTAAATTAGATAGCTTTTCGTATTTGTTTTCATGAACATGAATGTCGTCTTCTGTGGTTGATAGGCTTTTGTAGGTCTCATCATATAAACGCCTTCTCTCCGTTTGTCTAAGTCTAAAAAAACGAAATTTTCTTCTATTGACGCCAAAGAGATAATAGAGTATGGGGCCACCAAAAGGTATGGCTATAATGGTTAATAACCAACTTAACGATTTAGTAGGTCTTGAACCGTGAAGAACAATGCTTCCAAATGCCCACAATGTCAATATAAGGTAACCAATTAAAAGTATTGTTTTGATCATGTAGTGGTTGGAGTTTTAAATTCTAAATCAAAGTACTTAATTTCATAGGACATTTAGCGCTATTGCTGTTATTACAGTTAATTATTAAATGGATTGGGATGCGGATTAACTTATAAATTAAAGAAGTTTACATCCTTAAACAAAACTAAATTTCCATTGAAACCAATTTTACGTAAGAATCATATTTTCTGGACACTTGGTACAATAACACTATTTGTAGTACTCTATAGCGCGGTACATTTTTACGTAAAAAGCAAAATTGCTCAAGCGTTAAAAATAGAACTTGCGTCTACGCTGCACGTGGAGTATGAAGAACTGAGTTTAAATTTACTTTCTAGTCGCCTTAGTCTAGAGAACATCACCTTAGCGCATCAATCGTTGTTGAACACTGCAAAAATTAGCAATCTAAGCCTAGACGGTTTTGGATATGTAGCGTATTTCAGGCATGGTACTATTTCCATCGACCATATAAAACTAGACGGAGTAACTGCGGCATTTCAAACAAAGGACACCACCACTACTGAGAAACCTACGCCATCAAATTTTAAAGAAAAAATAGCAATTCAGAATTTTCAATTAGTACATGCAGACTTGAAGTTGGTAGATAGAAAAACCGATAGTTTGCTGTTTTCTGCGGAAGCGATAGCTATTGGTGTGAACGATATTAAGCTATCTTCTAATACCCTACAGGACAAAATTCCTTTTACATATTCTTCTTATACTTTAGCGGCAACTGCAATTAAAACAGCTTTAGGGCCGTATGAAAATTTGCATATTGATACTCTTAAATCTGATGGTGCAATAGTGCTTAATGGGGTAGAGTTAAAGACAAAGTATACCAAAGTGGCGTTGCAAAAGCATATTGCAAAAGAGCGCGATTGGATCTGTCTGAAAATACCCGAGGTGACTCTTTCTAAGTTCGATTTTAAGATAGAACAAGACTCTCTTGATGTGAAAATACCCTCTGTTGTAATTAAAGGATTGGCCTTAGAAATGTATAGGAATAAGCTAATGCCAGATGACTATACTCTAACAGATATGTTTGGAAAAACAATCAGAAACTTGCCTTTCGGTTTAACTATTCCTTGTTTGTTGGTAGAAAACGGAAGCGTATCTTATTCAGAGTTAGTTTCGCCAACTACCAAACCAGGAGAATTAATTTTTACAGAGGTGACCTCTGTGATGAAAAATATTTCTAGTGTGGGCTCAAAACCACTTACGATTAAGAATAAGGCCAAAATTATGGGAGCAGCCCCTATTGAATTAGATTGGTCTTTCTATGAGGAAAATGGCAAGCATCTATTTAAAGCTTCTGGGGTTATTTCTAATTTTAACACCGAAGAATTAGATGCATTCTTAAGACCTAACTTAAGAGCAGAGGCAAAGGGCACTATAGATGCTTTATATTTTACCATTAGCGGAGATGAATATGTATCTTCTGGAGATATAAAAATGAATTACTCTGATTTTAGTTTTGTTGTCTTGAAAAAAGACCGTCTAGGGGTGAATAAATTTTTAACCACAGTGGTAAACATCTTTACAAATGATGGCTCTAATACGGATGAACATGGATTTAGACATGGGCAAATAGAAGTGGAAAGAGATCCCACAAAATCGTTCTTCAATTATTTATGGATTAATGTAAAGGATGGAATCTTGCATACCATGGTAGGAAACGGTAAAAAAGAATAGATGTAATCGGATTAATAATAAAATGAAATAAGATACTACTGGTCAGGGTTCTAAGATATCTTTACTCAAAATACTAGACATGGAAGATATGGGAGTCATTTCAACAAATAAAAATAAAATCACGCTGTTTTACAATTCAGAAAATAGTATAGGAAAACAATGTTATGGCTATGTACAAGCTTCTGATAAAGAAGTTTTAGGAATAGATATTTCTAAAACAAATATTACAGGAACGCAGTGGGCAGAGCTGGCCGAGAAACTAGAAATCCCTGTAAAGCAACTCATAGATACAGAGCATCCAGACTTTGTAAAATTATATGGTGATAAAGCTATTGATATGGAAGCTCATGATTGGATTAAAATTTTAGATAAGAATCCAAAATTGGTGCAATTTCCTGTATTAGTATTTGGTGAGAACTACTATCAGCTTACCTCTGGTGCTGAATTTAAAAAATACCTTGAAGCGAATAGTGCAGGAATAGAAAAAAAGTAAACAACTTATTTTGAATCAGAAAAAACACAGGAAAGTATATAAAAAGAAAAGGTATATAGTACCAATAGTTATAATCGCCATATTGATTATTGCTAGGTTACTTCTGCCAGTTTTCGTAAAGAAATATGTAAATAATGTTCTTGCTGATATCCCCGGATATTACGGGCATGTAGAGGGAATAGATATTTCCTTGATTCGAGGAGCCTACGTAATTCATGATCTTTATTTGAATAAAGTAAATGCAGGATCAGAGGTGCCTTTTTTAAACTTCGAAAAAACAGATATCTCTATAGAATGGAAATCGCTTTTAAAAGGTAAAGTGGTGAGTGAAATTACGATGACGCGCCCTGAGGTTATTTATGTTTTTGAAGACCAAAAAGAAGGAGCTTCAGAAGATCCAGATATTGATGACTGGACAAAGGCTTTGACAGATTTAGTGCCTATTGATATTAATAATTTAGAGATTGTAGGAGGAAAGGTAGCCTTTGTTGAGGTTACTGCAGAACCAACAATAGACCTGCATATGAACGAGGTAAACCTCCAAGCAACTAATCTCAGAAATATTGTACAAGAAGACAGAACGCTACCCTCAGATTTGCATGCCACAGCAGTCTCCATAGGAAACGGAAAATTTACCCTTAATGGAAAGATGAATTTAGTAAAGCCTATCCCAGATGTGGATATCGGTTTTTCATTAGAAGATGCTTCTATTACGGCATTAAATGATTTTACGAACCATTATGCAGGAATAGATTTTGCTTCTGGGAATTTCAATATTTTTAGTGAAATTGCTATTGCAGATGGTTACTTAAAAGGATATGTAAAACCATTATTAAAGGATTCAAAGCTAATTAGTAAAGAACAAGATAAATTTTTTGACACCCTTTGGGAGGGCTTTGTAGGTTTCTTCAAGTTTGTGTTAAAGAATAAAGGAAATAATACTTTGGCAACAAAAGTGCCTATGGAGGGCGATTTAAATAGTGTGAAGTCTAAAGTATGGCCCACGTTCACCAATATTATAAAAAATGGTTGGATCAAAGCATTTAAAGGTACTGTAGATGATGAGATTACTTTTGAAGATGCAGAGCAAGAGGCCGATAAAAGCTCTAAGAAAGAGAAGAAGAAAGATAAAAATTAAAAAATATAATTGTTAGCTGTTTGGAAAAGGGAGAAATTACACGTGTAATTCTCCCTTTTTTTTAGATTATCCATTAGAAGAAAAGCCTGGGTAACAGGTCATTCCACCGTCTACAAAAATAGTAGTACCATTTACGTATTCAGATTCATCTGATGCCAACCAGCTGGCTACGCTACCAATATCTTCTGGAAGTCCCATGCGGTCATAGGGGATAAGTTTTAAGATGTTTTCTAAGCCTTCCCTAGTTTCCCAAACTTCTTTATTAATGTCTGTTTTTATAGCTCCTGGTGCAATAGAATTGCAACGTACTTTTTTGGGAGCATACTCTTGACAGATGCTTTCCATTAACATTTTTAAGCCTCCTTTGGTGGTGGCGTAATTGGCATGACCTGCCCATGGAATAATTTCATGTACAGAACTTATGTGGATGATTTTACCAAGAGAATTAGAAACATCTGGGCGCATACCGCGTCTCATAAATTCATTAAGTGCTTCTTTCGCGCATAAAAATTGTCCGGTTAAATTGGTGTCTATAACTTGTTGCCAAGCGCTTAAGGGCATTTCATGCAGAGCATAATCTTGTTGAATTCCAGAATTGGCTACGCATATATCTACCGTACCAAATTTTGAGATAGCTTGCTTGAATAAGTTTTTTACATCAGCTTCCTTTCCTACATCGCATTGAACAACGATGGCGTTTCCACAATTAGAGTTTTCCTCAATCCAATGAGCCACCTCTTCGGCTTCTTCCTTACTACTGTGATAGTTGACTACCATATTGGCACCTTCCATTGCAATTGATTTGGCTATAGCCGCACCAATTCCAGAACTAGATCCGGATACAATACAGGTTTGATTTTCAAGTCTATTATTAGGTTTTTGCATGTCTTCGTTTTTTATCCCTCAAAATACAATTAAAAGCAGATTATCAAGTGTTTATACTTTTTTTGAGCCAATTATTTTAGCTTTTGAAGTAATTCTGGCAATAGGTAGGAATGGTTCTGCTTTTGGAGTAATTATTCATTGATTACCATTAATGAAAGTTGGGGTAAACCCTTAATTTAGTGGTAGATAATAATTAAAACATATATATAATGAAATCAGAAACAGCAGAAATCGGAATTAAAAAATCAAACAGAAAAGCAGTAGTTGAAATGTTAGAGCAACTATTAGCAGATGAATTTTTAATGTATACAAAATATAGAAATGCACATTGGAATGTTGAAGGGCATGACTTTCACACCAAGCACGTGTATTTTGAAGAGGAGTATGGCAAATTAGAAACTATTTTAGATGCCGTAGCAGAACGTATCCGTATGTTAGGATTCTACTCTCCAGGATCAATGAAGCGTTTTATTGAGTTATCTCAATTAGACGAAAATGGCCCAGAGCAAAATGATAGTATCAGTTTTATGGAAATATTATTGGAAGACCATCAAAAAGTAATTGCTTTTATCAGAAAAAGTATTGGTGAAAATGCAGAAGAGCATAATGACGAAGGTACCGCAGATTTTATCACTGGAATCATGCAACAACATGAGGAAATGGCTTGGATGTTAAGAGCATCAGTGAAGAAGTTCTAAGAGCTTAAAAAAAATAGTAAAAAGCGTTAAGATGATAGTCTTAACGCTTTTTTTGTGACCACAATGTTTCTTCTCGCCAATTTGAAGTATAATCCATTGCTTTTAGATCAATATTGGGATACTTATCAAATAATTCATCTAAGTTCTCTTTAAAATTATTCTTCGGATTTATAATATTTAGTAGGTACTGTACAATGCATATGGTAAAATAAGTTTTATTTTTTATGCTATTTTTAGAATGATTCCTACTATCTGTTATCTCTGTATTAACAATCCAATTTCCTTTAAAATTTTTTGGTATTTCTGGTTTAATTGCAAGTTTTTTATTCCACAACCTACTGTGGTGAGCGCAAATATTTCTTATGTAAACTAAGGAATGCAACCAAGTCTCAAATACTTTCTCATTTAAACCGTATTTTCTCGAAATTTCTCTTTTTGTCTTACCTGGTTTAATTATACGATATACCCATGATAAGCTACCTATGGAACATACTTCCAAAGTAATCCAACTTGGCGGAAGCTTTTCTAAATATTTTTTGTCATACTCTTGTAAAAATAATTCTTTGCTCCTGTCAATTTCCTTCGATATCTTTAATATTGTATTCTTGTGTTCACTATCGTTTTTAAAATTATTTTTATCAGATAACCAAAAAGCACCCCAACTATGTGAGCATTCATATGCTATAGTTGCACGTACAGAAACTTCAATTTTTTCTATTTGATTTAGAATTAATTGTCTTAATTCTCTATCAAAACAATAAAGATCAAAAGCTTGATCGAATGTAGCATCTATCTTAAATCGATGATTTTTCTTAGGATGGTCAAGTAGAGTATACCAGTAACCTGATAGTCTATAGTAGCTCAAGTGCTGAAGTAGGTGAAGAGCTTTAGGTGTATTATTTATAATTAATCCCCTACTTTTTAATTTGATTATTTGTTCTGTATAAAGGAGTGCGGGTTTAGTATACGATTTCTTACTCATGTTTAATTAACTTTTAAGCAAAAAAAAACTTACCCTGAGCGCGCTGATCCAACGAGAAGCGGGGTAAGTATGTTGCCGTGAAGATACAAGAAATAAAGAATTTATCAATATTATCTAAATGTTTATTTCTATTTTAAAATAAAAGCCAGCTTATAAGCTGGCTTTTACTATTCTATGTGTGTTAGATTATGCAGTAACACCTAATCTATGTTGATTGTCTTGGTAGTATTTTGGACTACAGTCATACTTTTCTTTGAAAATTTTAGAGAAGTAACTTCTACTAGTTAATCCTACAGTGTAAACAATCTCCGAAATATTCAAATCTGTGGTTTTGATTAAGTTTTCAGCAGTTTCTACACGTACGTTTCTAATAAAATCAGTCACCGTTCTATCATGTAATAATTTAAAACCTTCTTGTAATTTTGAAGGAGATAAACCAGACTTTTTGCTTAAGTATTTTAAGCTATATTGAATCTCTGGGTAGTTTTTAATGAAGCTAGAGATTTCCTTAATATCTTCCATTTCACTTCTGGTTAATGAACCGAAGTTATTTTTAAGATTCTTTAAGTCTTCTTTATGTTGTTGAATTTCTAAAGCTAAAATTACGTGTACGGTACCGTTTATTAATAAATTACGTACTATACCTTTTTGGCTAATTGCATCTATTTGTTGAATTTTCTCAGCAATTTTTAAGTTGTAAGAACCAACATACGTATACATTTCTTCACCATTTTTAGGCATGAAGTTTTTTATCAACTGATTTTTTAATAAATCAATACTTTCATCATCAGACACCTGTAATGCATCAACTTTTATGTTGGTAAATTTCACAGCTTGGTCTTTTCTGAAGAATAAAATAGAATCTCTATTTGGGTCGCTTGAGAAAATACCTGTTTGAAACTGATTTAATGATTTTTTTATAGAAGTTTCACTAAACCCGTATGATAATTGTCCGTTAGAACAATACATAAAGTTAATTGGGTTAGTAGCGCTTGTTGTGCTTTTTATGATGGTATCTTGCTTAAAAGTAACATCATATTTCATAAATGTAATATCGTTCTTAAAAGTGATCCCTGAGATAGAACCGATAGCTAAATCGCTATTCAATTCTAATTTAAATTCTTGACTTGTTTTATTTAATTTCCCACCTAATTCATTCTGTAGGTCATTAAACATTTGAGATATTGTATTTGTTTTTAGTTGTATCGTTTTCATAATGCTGTTTTTACGTTAATAATTGTTCTCTTTTAAAACACTAATAATAAGAAGCACTGCTGCCATTATTAATACTAGATGAATTAATAGGCCGAAATCAAAAAAGAAAAACCCTATGGCCCACAGCGCTAATAATATTGCTGCTAGAATTTTAAAGTATCTGAGCATGCTAATCTGTTTGTTCTATATTCTTGTCTACAACACTATTTCCAATGTTGTTAGAGATGTAGTCGTTTAAAGATTCAATAGTAGTTCCTATGGCACTTCTTATATTTCCAACTCTGGAATTTGTCTGATATTTATAGTTATTCTGATTCATAGTAGTTGTTTTTCTGATTGAGTTAACAATTGTGGTACATGGTTGTTTTGTACATGACAAATTTCGGAAAACAGGGAGCCTTGTTTGTTACACAATTATTTGATAGTGTTATATAATTATTGGAAAGCGCTATTTTCTAAATAGAAAAACCCCTGTTTATAGCTATAAACAGGGGTTTTTGAAATAATGTACTATTTACATCATTATAGGATTGTTATTTCTCTCAGCACTTTAGGCAGGTAAAAAAACGCAAAAAGTAGAACCTTTTCCTAGTGCGCTTTCGGCTAATATATGTCCGCCATGGTTTTGAGCAATCTTTTTACAGATGGCTAAACCGATACCGGTGCCAGAATATTCTGTTTTTTGATGAAGACGTTGAAAAAGTTCAAAAATCTTATCAGCATGTTCTTGTTCAAAACCAATACCATTATCTATAATAGATATGCGGTAATAGGATTTGTGTTTTTTTATAAAATTATTAGGAATCTCATTCCGTTTTAATTTTTTACAATCAATGATGATTTTAGGGTCTTCTTTGCCACCGTATTTAATAGCGTTAGAAATAATATTATTAAATAATTGTTCCATCTGAAAGGGAACCGCATTAAGGGTAGGTAGGTTATCTACGATAATCTCTACGCCCGACTCCTTTATACGTGCTTCTAAATCTTCCTGTACTTTATCTATGATCTCTACTAGACTAACAGAAGTAAACTCGCTTTTTGTTTTGTTTATACGAGAATAAGACAATAGGTATTTGATAAGCATTCTCATACGTTCAGAAGAGGAACTAATCTTGGTAAAAAACTCTTTCCCTTTCTCTGACAAATTCTCATAATCACTATCTTCTATTCTAGAGATAAACATTTGAATTTTCCGTATAGGCTCTTGTAAGTCATGGCTGGCAACGCGGTTAAAGGATTCTAACTCCTCGTTAGATCTTTTGAGCTCCTGATTTTTCTCTTTTAATTTGAGTGCATCTTTTATTTGAGTAGAAATATCTTGTATTACCCCAATTAAGGCATTGTCTTGAAAGTGACCTGTAGTTCTAAAGTGTTTTATTTTTCTTGACTTATTAATAATGCGATAAGAAAAATCTACAGACTTCTTTTTATCAATAGCCTCCTTAAGATTTTTCTTGTACCCCGCAAGGTCTTCTGGATGTATAAATTTCTTATAATTTTCATGCGTCGGTAAAAATTCTTGAGGCTCGCAGTCTAAGAGACTGTATAGGTTATCTGATATTTCAGAATTATCTTCATCATCACTTAAAATATCCCAGCGGTAGCTCCCTATTTTTGCCAATGTTTTAGCATCTCTTAGAATAGCATTTTGTATTTTCAGCTGGTCGTTCACCTCTAAAATTTTCTGCTCATCTTGCTTCTGTTTCGAAATGTTCTTAGACGTAACACAGACCCCATCACCAGTTTTAATGGCATAGGTGTCAAACCACATATGAACGCCATTAAAGATGTAATCTCTTTCAAATTCCACAGGTTTACCAGTTAAAATCGCCTCTACAAAGAATTCAAAAACCCCATTTTCCATTAGAAATGGGTAGGCTTCCGAGATCTTCTTTTGTACTAATTCATCGGGAGATTGACCCGTTGTATTTTTAATTTCTTCATTGGTGTATAGGATAGAGAAATCTATAATAGTACCTTCCTTATCTAGTATTGGTTCAAAGTAACTAATAACATTATTGGTACTTCTAATGACATTTTGTAAGAACTCATCAGTTTCTTTTATCTCTTCATATTGCTCCTGCAGTTCTAAATTTAAGGTGTTAAGTTTTGCAACAGACTCTTTTTCATGAGTGGTGTTCTTAGCAATAACCAACAAACCATCATTCAAAGGCCTAATTAAAGATTCTAACCATATTTTTTTCCCATTTAAAAGTACTTGCCGACTTAGAATACCTTCTTTTTTATCTATAAAAGATTGCGCTAAAACGTCATATTCCCCATTCAGAACAGTAAATGGGAATATTTTTGAAATCGGTTGGCCAACAATAACTTCAGGATCTAGACCAAAATCAATTTTATTACGTTCATTGGCGTAGACTAATTTAAAATCAATTACCTCCCCATCTTCGTTTAAGATAGGTTCGTAAAAGTTTACAATATTTTCGGTTTTAGCCATTACATTAGCAAGGAATGCTTCTGCTCTAGACCTGCTTTTACGTTCGTTATTTATTTTTATAAAGGATAGAACAAATACAAACATGGCAAATGCTCCAAGGACTAAAATCATGAAAGGCGATAGGAAAGCATAAGAATTAAACTCTTCTTTACGTTCTTTTAAAAGTTTTTCTTCTTTAATTAACATAAAATTTTTACGTTGATTAAGCTCTGCCATAATGTGAGAGACTTCGTCTAGTTTGTTGCGTTCATTTGCAGAATATTTTAGTCGTACTTTAGGAGAAATGGCAATTGCTTTTAACGCGGTTACCAAGTTATTTTGTAATTCTCCAACGCGTGTTAAATGAGTGTGTTGTATGGGTTTGTCTAGGACTAACTCATTCAACCTGTTAAAGGTTCCCTTAGACTCATCAATATACTTTTGAAAAGAAATGGAAGTAACCAAAGTATCTTTCCGCAACAAATTGGTCAACTGTGCAGATTCCATTTGCGAATAAATAGCAAAAAGATTATTTATTTCTGTCTCTACTTCAAGGGTGTGTGTTACAGAATTGGCAGCTTGTTTAAACTCCGATATTTGTTTGTAGCTTATACTACCAATAAAGGTGAGTAAAGCCGCTGCAATAATTAGTAATACTACATAGAGTTTTGGGGATAATATTAGCTTTTTAGCCACGATGTTGTTCTTAAATTCTTAATAAAAAATTCTCTCTATTTAAGGCAGATGTTTGGTATTGCCAATTAAGCTGTAAAACTTTATCAATCACAGTTTTTAGTTCTCCAAAGCTATTAGGCTTATTGATATAGACATTAGCACCATTAATAAAGGTGTCTTCTATATCTCCCTCCGAAGAGGATGTGGAGTATATAGCAACTGATAAGTCACTGAGCTTAGGATTTTCTCTAATCTCTTTTAGGCATTGCATCCCATTTTTAATAGGCATATTTAAATCCAAAAAAATAACTTCTGGTAGTATTACATTGGGCAATACTAGGTAATCCATAAGTTCTTTACCATTGGTAAATAATGATAATTTTGTCTTTATTTTTATTTCTTCGATAGCATCTTTAAACAAAAGTCTATCGTCTTCATCATCATCTGCTAATGCAATGTTCAGTGTTTGGAATGCCATGGATAATTTATTAGTCTCTATCTATTGCCTTTTCTTTTCTCTTTTTGATAATTTTTTGAAAAGAAGAAGGAGTTAGTCCAGTTGTTTTTTTAAACTGTGTTGATAAATGAGCAACACTACTGTAATTTAACTTATACGCAATTTCAGTAAGGGTTAGATTATTCTCAATAATTAAAGTTTTGGCTACATCAATCTTTTTCAAAATAACAAAATTCTCAATGGAAGTATGAGTTATTTCAGAAAATAGATTTGAAAGATAGGCATAGGAATAGTCTAGCTTTTCTGACAAATAAGTAGATACATTATATTTTTGAGCTTCTTCATCGCCATTGACAACAAGAGTAACAGCATCTTTTATGCGCTGTACTAATGCTGTTTGTTGGTTGCTGATGATTTCTATACCGTATGCTGAAAGTTTTTCTGATAGAACTAACATTTGAGCACTACTAGGAGTTTGCTTAAAATCTATTTCTCCAGTACCTAGTAAAGTATAGGTGAACCCCATAGCGTCTAATTGCTCACAGAGCACTTTTCTGCATAAGGTGTTATATTCAAACTTTACATTTATTGTCATAAAAGCAACTTTACTAAGGCCAAAGGTGAGTTTTACAAATATCGTATATTTTTGAATGTACCCTTTCTTTGTTTAAGTTTTATTTAACCACTAAAAATGAGTTTGCTAATTAGTTATGCTCAAAATTGGATTTAGGAATTTCCTTAAAAAATTCTGCCATGACCGTATCACTAGACGGACTATAATTTGCTAGAACGGTTCCTTTAGCACCATCATTGGTTTCAATGATATATAAGATAGACATATCTGATGGATTGCTCATCCCTTCAAAACGAAATTCTTTTTTAATAAAAATGTCTTTTGGGGTATAGTTCTTTTTAGTTTCAAGATTTATGAGTGAGTTGTCTTGAGCTCTAAAATTGTGTGTGTACCCTTGTTCCTGATATTCTTTGATGTATTCTTTTTCACTTTTTGCATATTCCATAATGTAGCTTTTTAAACGTTTAAAAAAAGGACAAAATCAATAAATTGAGTTCTGTCCTTTTTAAATAATTAGTGTTTCAGATGCTCGTCATTAATTGTCATCTGTATGATCGTCAATTTCATCTCCTACTTCTTCAACGCCTTCTTCAATATCGTCTCCAACTTGTTCAATCTTGTCTTCTGTAGTTTTTTCCTCATCTCTACAACTTGAAACGGTTAAAAAAGAAGCTCCAAGAAATAAAATTAATAGGGTATGTATTACTGGCTTTTTCATTGTTTTAATTTTAAGTTAATACTTGTATTTAGTGCTTAGACTTTTTTTCTTCCAGTTAATAGGGAGATAATAAAAAGTACTAAGAATATAAAGAAAAGAATTTTAGCGATGCTTGCTGCACCTGCTGCGATTCCTCCGAAGCCGAATACTGCGGCTATTATTGCTAATATTATAAATGTGATTGTCCAACGTAACATAGTGTTTGTTTTTAGGTTAAATAGAAGTTAGCTCCTTGCCAACTCTCTGATACAAAGATGCAACCGTTTTAGAGTTTTGATTAACGTAATCGGTTAATTTGTTGCTCCATAAACAATTGATATTCTTTAGGATATAGCGCATAAAAAAAGGAATACTTTAAGGTATTCCTTTTTAGGTAAAATTTTGATGCTTAAAGAATTAGCTGATGTTCTCCATCACTTTTTCTTTTGCTAGATCTAATTCAATTTGATTCATTTGCTGTGTAAGCAACGTAACGGTACTAGACGGTAAGTTAGTTTCCGATAGTACATCTTTGTATTCATCAATGGCAGCCTTTTCACCTCTAATTGCTTCTTCTAGCATAGACTCTGCACTGTTAGAAGATACAAATGCTTTTACATCCATCCAAGTTCTGTGTGCCGCTGCAGCTATACTTCCGCCTTTATCAATGTTTTGTCCAAAACTATTGATTTCTGTTTTTAGATTGTGGCCAAAATCGTAGCGTTGCTGGCTTTTTCTAGTGAAGAAAGATTTTAAAACCACATTATCTGTGTTCTCTGCTGCTTTCTTATATCCTTTTTCTGCATCATAAGTTTTCTCTAGTAATGCATTTAATTTATTTCCTACTTCATCTGTATATGTACTCATAGTTATTGTATTAATGTGATGGGGTTATGTAATGCTACCCCTTTAGCATATCTCAAAGTTACTTTCATAACTTCATTGTGATTAATGCATTAGAAGTTTAGATTGCCGCTAAAAGATTTGTTTCGTTAAAAAAATGTTAGGCTTCATTTTGCTCCTTGGTGAACTTAAAATTTTCTGGAAAATCTAAAGTTCTAATAGGGAATGGGATATTTATATTATTTTCGTCAAATGCTTTTTTAATATAAATCATGGCTTCTGTCTTTGCTTTTGCTACCTCTAGAGCTGATGTAGAATCTATCCAAAATCTAGTTTCAAAATTAATAGAGCTGTCTCCAAATTCGGAATACAAAAAGATAACATCATCTTTATTTTCTACAGGATCAAAATTGGAGCTAATGGTTTCTTTAACTAAATCTCTTACAAATTCTAAATCTGATGAGTAACCAACGCCGCATGTTAAGATAACTCTAGACTGTGCAGTTGATGAGAAGTTTTTTATTGGATTTTCTAATACTAATTTATTAGGTAAATACACCAAGTTATTATCAGGCTGCCGTATGGTTACGGCGCGTAAATCTATATCTACCACTTCACCTTCAAAATCATTGCTTTCTATCCAATCTCCGAATTTTATCTGCTTAATATAGGATAATACAATTCCGGAAAATGTATTTGATAATGCTCCTTGCAAGGCTAAACCAACTGCTAATCCGGCAACTCCGGCTCCTGCCAAGATGGTATTTAGTGTTTTACTTAAATCTAAGATTCCTAAGACCAAGAATAAACCGGCTAGAATTACTAAAACAGAAATCAATTTTGCAATTACATTCTTCATTGATTTTTGAAGGCTGCTTTTGCTAAGAAGTTTTAAGGTTAATCTACTGATGTATTTTGAAAGAAAAATAACAATGGTGAATACTATTATGGCAATTATGATATTGGGTAAATTAATAATGATATTATTTAACCATGATTCTAATCTACTGGCCATCTTGTTCCAGGCATCTGCTAATTCAATTTTCATATATTTTTCTTTGAATGCACTAATTAGTGGTGCATTTTATGTGAAACTACTTAGTTTAGTTTGGTTGATGTGAAACGGAGAAAAAGAAAAACATGGCTTCAACTTTTAGGATCATTGAAACCATGCTTCATCAACCAACATTATAAAATGTACTCAAAGATACTTTGGTAATATGGTATGCACGTGCTATATCCATCGTATCATTAACGGTTATGAAATTTCACGATAGTGCTAATAATAAATGTATTGCGTATCTTAAAAGTTTAGAGAAAAGGGGAGCTTTGCATACTTAAAATTTTGAACGATGATAAAATCTATAATAAAAAAATTAAGAGCTTGGTATTATAAAGTTCTTTACAGTATTGCATTTTACCCTGTTTTATTAAGTGTATTGTTTTTAATTGTGGCGGCAATCACCAACCGTGTAGAGAGTTTAGATTTCATCATAAAGATTAAAGAGAAGGTACCGTATCTCTTCATATCGGACTATGATACTTCTAGAGCAATTTTAAATACATTGGTTGCCGGAATTTTATCGTTAACCGTGTTTAGTTTTTCCATGGTGATGGTGGTACTCAACCAAGCCTCTTCTAACTTTTCTCCTAGAGTATTACCTAGTTTAATATCTAATAAAAAACACCAATTAATTTTGGGCTTTTATATTGGAACTTTATTGTATTGTATTTTCTCTTTAATTACATTAGGCGCAAAAGGTGTAGACTCTAATGCTATAGGTTTTTCTACGATGCTTGCAGCGGTATTTAGTGTAGTTTGTATTGTGCTTTTTGTTGATTTTATTCACAACATATCAACCTCTATTCAAATAAATACTATTGTAGAACGTATTTATACTTCCAGTTCAAAATCTTTACAAAAGGCGTATGATGAACAGCACCAAAAAACAACATTGAGTGTTTTAGAGACCGATGATTTTAAACCTTTAATGGTTAAGGAGACGGGTTATTATTTAAGTTTTGATGTTTCGTTATTATCAGATTCTTATAAAGATGAAGAGTTACAGATAAATGTACTGCCTTATTTAAATCAACATTTGTGGGAAGGAGATGTGATAGCTACGGTCTCAAAGAATTTATCCGATCAACAGGTAGATGATTTATTATTCGGTTTTAGTTTATCTACTAACAGACATTCTGGAGACGAAGGTGTTGGAGGTATGATAAAACTAATGGAAATAGCGGTAAAAGCAATGTCTCCGGGGATTAATGATCCTGGTACTGCCATTGAAGCCATAACAAAATTAGGTAAGCTTTTGTATCAAGCTGTAGCATTTGCCAATGCAACCTCAGAAAATATAGCAGATACCAAATGGATTGTGGTATCCCATAATATAGCCATTGAAGAATTGATGCGTATTGTGGTACAGCCAATTCGCTTCTATGCAAAAGAAGATTGTACGGTGTTGTATCAATTAATAAAAGCTTTAAAATACTGTTTAACAAATCCAAATATCTCTGAAGACAATAAGGAAAGTATCGTTTCAGAACTCATGCTTATCAAAACTACTGTGGCTAAGCATATAGATAGCGCAGCGGATAAGGAAGTGTTATTAAAGTTGTTCTGATGCCAAAAAAAAGCCACAACATTAATTGTTGTGGCTTTTAGAGGAGAATTAATTCTCTTTATTTAAATAACTTTTTCACCAGCAGTAAGGTACTAAACTTACTAGCCATTTTAAATCCGGTTTGCACCCAATTTAATGGTGATAAATCTTCCTGAACTTTGTGCTTTAGACCTTTTAACTCCTCAATAGCAATTTTTCGTTCTAAGCTCAAAAGCTTCAAGTCAAGCTCAATTTCTTCGAATGAAGTATAATTTTTATTTCTCATGAGTCAAAATACGTTTTAGATAATTTCTGAATAATGATTCTATCAATGCGTTTTCTAACTAAATAGATAAGCAATACCAATAGAAAGAAGATTCCTCCAACAATTAAGTACCCTAAAGCCATACTGTCAAAATAGGCTCCAAGAGCGGCGGCTCCTGCAACAGCTATAAAAATTAGACCTAAAACGCATAAGCTTCCAAAAAGAACAATTTTCAACAAGTATGAAGACAATGTAGTCAACTGTTGAAATACTTTTAATTCAAAGTATTTCTTAGTAGATTTTACATATGCTTCCCCTGCTTCGGCTGCGCTGTTTGTAGTATCGTCTAAAGACTTTAAAATGCTCATGTTATGATTTCTGTAATTTCTTATTCTTTGCTTTTAACTCAGATAGCTTGCTTTCTAATGTATTGATTACATCTTCTGTTTTATGACTAACATCAGAAACTATGTGCTCTATTTGTGTATCTAAAGATTCTCTTTTAGAAGCAACTGAATGTGCTGCTCTATCTCTTAAATCTAAAGCCGTTTCCGCAAGTGTGTCTCTAGTAGACGCTGCTTGATCTGCTATTTTTTGTCTTGTATTTGCGCCTCTATCTGGTGCAAATAAAATTCCTAAGGTCGCTCCTATTGCGGTACCTGCTAATATCCCTAATAATGTATTACTGTTATTATTCATTTTACATGTTTTTAAATTAATAAGACAATTGTATCTCAATCATCTATATCAAAGTTAGGTAATAAGTATGATTAAAGTTGTCTTAATTACGTATTTGATTGACTGTAATGCTATGTTTTTAAAAGCGTTAAGAATAGAATGGATTGCAGCAAGTAGCGCTTAATTTTGAGCGTATATTGTGGGTAATAACAACTAAAAAAATATAAAATGGATATCAAGGAAAATGACGCAAAGACAAAATTTATAAAAGAATCTGACGAGGATACGGAACACTACGTACTTCAGAAAAATAAAAAGACAAAATTAGGCACAGGAATCATCATCGCATTTTTGCTTGTGCTAATCGTAGGAATTGTAGTTTCTGGAATTTTATTCGATTCCTAAAATAGATGTAAGCTTATACTATTAAAAAAGGGTCGCAAATTGCGACCCTTTTTTATAGATTAATTTTCATCATGTCTTATGTTTTTCCAACGATCCATAAACGCAAACTGACTTTGATCGATTCGTTGTCGTTCTTTTAATTCTGCCTCTTGCAGTTCAGGAGATAATTTATCTAATTCCCCGCCATAGTATCCAAGGGCTATTGCAGAAGTAATATGATAGTCTTCTGGCACTTCAAATAATTTTTCCGCTTTCTCATGATCTACACCGGCCATTTGGTGCATGGCTATTCCCATGTATTGTGCCTGTGTGGTCATGCTACCAACAGCAAGACCTAAATCATGCAAGGCGTGGAAATTATCTTTATCATCTTGAGTCTTTTTGTAATACGCTGTAAGCATCAGTAGTGGTGCATTGGTAGCCCATTCTTTGTTAAAATCGCTTAAACAAGATAGTATATCTTGATATGCATCAGAATTACGTTCTGCATAGATAAATCTCCAAGGTTGTATGTTGTTACTACTAGGAGACCATCGCACAGCTTCAAATAGCTGATTTAAATGTTGTTTTTTAACTCTTACATCTTTAAATGTTCTAGGGCTATAGCGTTGCTTTAAAAGTGCAAATATTTCATAATCACTGTCTGCAATATTTTCTAACTGTATTTGTTCCGGTGATGTCATAACTTTCTTTTTTTAACTTTCTTTTTCACTATCAAAATTACAAAAACAGCCATTTTTCTCTTGACGCTAATCCGTAATACATTGATTCTTTTGAAAATCAAGATGTTAAAAAAAGCGACTATAATTGCTCTTTATTGTGTACTTCTTGTCCGTACTCTTCTTTATAAATACGAAGTACAATTAGGAAGAGGCTAATTAGTAGCGGGCCAAAAATTAAACCTATAAATCCAAAGAGAGGAACTCCTACTATGACTCCGAGAAGAGTGATTAATGGGTGTACGTTATCTATTTTTTTTAAAATAAATAAACGCAGTAAGTTATCTGTAGACCCTATAATTACAATACCATAAATTAAGATTCCCCAAGCCTGGAAATCATTTCCTGAAGATAGGGTAAGAATAAACACGGGTAAAGTTCCTATAAAAGTTCCTACAAACGGAATCATAGACCCAATAAATACAACAATAGACCAAAAGAAAGGTTGTTCTATATTAAAAATTAGGAAACCAATTAAGGCTACAATTCCTTGCGCCAAGGCAACCAATGGGATGCCTAATGCGTTTGATCGCACCATAGTTTGTACATCTTTACCAATGACCTTCAAATTATCATTTCCTATTGGGATATACTCATAAAGAGATTCTCTTAATTGCCTACGGTTGGTAAGCATGTAGTATAACATAAAATACATTAAGCCTAAGGCAATTAGAATATTAAAAGTGCCACCGGCAAATGACTGTAGGTTTTCTGACAACCAATTAGAAAAAGCAGAAGCATCAATTTTAGAGGTTATATCATATCCTATTTTATCTTCCCAGGTTCCTAATTGTTCTTTACTCGCTTTAATAGCTTCTTCAGAATGGGCAACTGTATTTTCTATTTTGCTAGCTAACATCATCGCGATTCCTCCGACGGGAATGAGAATACCTATCACTGAGGCAATCAATAATAAACTCACGGCTAAATCTGGATTCCAACCGCGTTTCACTAATTTACTCATAGGCTTGCGCAGCAATACATAAAAAGTAATGGCTCCCAGAACGCCAGATAAATAGGGCAGCATTTCTTTAAAGATTAAGGATGACATTAATAAGATGAGCAGGATAATAAATAACTGCCTAATTACTTTGGGGTTTATAGCATTCATGGTATTAAGGTTTAGATTGTTGTTCAGAATTTGTGTCGTTGTTGTCTAATGCGAAGTAGCTTGGGGTAATCTTGTGACCGTATCTTTTAGCATAGATATAAGTAAACTCTGCCCCGAAAAATAAGATGAGACAGGAGTAAGAAACCCATAAAAGAATTAAGACTATTGTGCCTGCTGCGCCATAGGTAGATCCAGGATTGGCCTCGCCAAAGTAAAATCCTAAAAGCGATTTACCGATGACGAATAAGACGGCCGTAATGAGTGCGCCTATCCAAACAGTTTTCCATCTGATCTTAGCGTCTGGCATATACCGAAACATAAGAGCAAATAAGACAGTAATTATACTTACGGATACCGTAAAATCTAAGAAGTACGCAATGTAGATTAGGATATCCGGTAAAACTCTACGTATGTATTCATTTAAGGCAGAAATCCCTGCGGTAACTATAAAACTTACCAGTAATAAAAAGCCTATAACTAAAATGAACGCAAAACTTCTGGCCCTATCGGTAACCAATTTCCAAAAATTGGCATCCGGATTTGGTTTAATCTGCCAAATCTCATTTAAGGATAATTTTAATTGATAAAATACTCCAGTGGCTCCAAAAAGAAGAGTTCCTATGCCGACAATCGTAGAAATTAAGTTTTCCTCCTTGTTTTGAGTTCCAGCGATGATGGTTTCTATAGATTCTGCAGCATTACTGCCCAAAGCCGTAGAAATTTCAGAGGTTAGTCGGCCTTGAACAATATCCGTGCCCCAAATAGAGCCTACTATATTTATGATAATAATAAGCAAAGCGGGGAGCGACAATACAGCGTAATAGGCCACAACAGCACTTAGGCGCCATGGGTTTGCTTTGTCCCAAGCCTTATAAGTATCTACGATTAAAGACGGTAAATCTTTAAGTTTAAATTTTCTCTCGTTATTTTCTGCCATAGGTACTGAGCATTAGTAATTGTGGCGAAATGTACTCTTGAAATTTTAATAAGCTTAACTGTATCAAATAATATATTTCTTCAATAAATGAGGGACTGTTCTTAAAAGGTGATAATGGTCATTGATGGTTTATCCCGGGAAGTGTATTTTTGTAAGGCCATCCTTAAATACGGATGCTTTTTTAAAGCGTAAGAAATATGAAAAAAATACTCCTGTTTGTAGTTTTGCTTGCACTGGCTAGTTGTAAAACTACGAAGTTAGTAGATGAATATAAGAATCCTGAAAATGTAGTTTTTACAGCATATAAAGTTCTTTTGGTAGGAATGACGCCAAATGAGGAAAGTAGAGTTGCCTTTGAAAATCGATTAAAAGAAGAGTTTGATAAACGCAAAATAGAATCTATGCGTAGTATAGATCTTTTTGATGTGAATTTTACAGCTTCCGCTAAAACAGAAGAGGAGTTAAAAGCAGTAGAAAGACAATTGCTAGACAAAGATTTTGATGCCGTTTTATTTGCTAAGGTTCTGGGGTCCGAAAGTAAGCAAACACTTCGTAAAAAGATTTCTGATTGGGGGAACTATACAGGTAGATTCAGAGATGACTATTTTCAGCACCAAGATATTTATAATAATGACTGGAGTTATGATCAATTTAAAGTGTATCATACAGAGACCACTTTGTATTGTATTTGCGAAGGTAAAGAGCAATCTATGGTTTGGCGCGGCAGTATAGATTTAACAGACCCTAAAAATATAGATAAGTCTATAGACGAATATGTGAATCTTGTGGTAGCCGCTATGGAAGCACAAGATGTTTTATTTCATAAATAAGTGCTAAAGGCATCGCTTACCTGCAGAGTACAAGTCCAGCGAAGTAACTACATACCACTACTATAATAAAGAATAAAATAGTTACAACTATACTAATTCCTAATCTTTTAAGGTCTACTGATCCGTGTTTTTGTGTGTTCATATCTTTTTTCATTAGTACTTGTTCAAGGTTCTGATTGTAAAGGTATTCTTACGCTGTAAAATATTTTGTAGTCCTTAGGTGAAAAGACATTTACTGTCGACGAAAATCATATTTAAGTAGACTAGCTATATCAAAAAAATGGGATGCATGCACTTCAAGGTTTAAATTTTTCAGCACCTACATATTATAAAATGACGCTTTCTTTTTCTTGTTTATTTAAACTCCGTTTAAATAGCGCTTTCCTTATAAATTGATGTCAAATTAATTTAAGGTTAAATTAATTTTAAAGCGTTGTATTTCAAATAGTTGTTGTGTATTTTTGATTGCTAATTTTTTAACGTTCAATTTTTAAATTATTTCTTGTTTTTTCATTTTTTTTGTTTTCATTTGTCATCTCAAACCAATATAAAATAAGCGGTTTGGCAACTAAGCTTTTAGCTACATATAATGCGTATTAATTTTATGTTCGAGGTATTGGAAAATGGGAAGGCGAATCCAATGCCAGTTTTGAAAAAAGGCAATCGAATACTACTAGTTTCTTCCTTAGTACCTAGAATCGTGAGAAGTCAGCACGATTACTTTTTTATTCCAACTACCCAACGTCAAATCATTATCTAGGGATTGTGTCAATTTATTTGGTGAAAACAGCAATGTTTTTAATTCAGTTTATTAGTTTTAACAGATACAATCCATTTTAATGAATACAAAATATATCAATTTAATAGATCAAACGTATTATTTCCCTCAAGAAGAATTTACTTTGGAGGGAGAGAACCTTAACTTTCACGGCATTCCTTTAATGGATTTGGTCGAGAAGTATGGCAGTCCAATGAAATTTACGTACCTACCAAAAATCTCTGAAAACATAAACAGAGCAAAAGATTGGTTTAAGATCGCCATGGAAAAAAATAACTATAAGGGTAAATACCATTATTGTTACTGTACAAAAAGCTCACATTTTCAACCCGTTTTAAATGAGGTATTAAATAATGATGTGCATATTGAAACCTCTTCAGCATATGATATCAATATTGTAGAAAAACTTAAGAAGAAGGGTAAGATTAAAGACGATACTTATGTTATTTGTAATGGTTTCAAAAGAGACGAATACATAGATAATATTGGTAGATTAATAAATGAAGGACACCGCAATTGTATTCCTATAATTGACAACTACGAAGAAATAGATTTGTTATCGGAAGTTATTGATGATACGTTTAAAGTAGGTATTCGTATCGCTTCAGAAGAAGAGCCTAAATTTGAATTTTACACGTCTAGATTAGGAATAGGATATAAGAATATTGTTCCTTTTTATGAGAATCAAATAAAAGATAACGAAAAAGTAGAGCTTAAAATGCTTCACTTTTTTATCAATACAGGTATTCGTGATAATGCTTACTATTGGAATGAGTTGGTCAAGTGTTTAAAGGTATACATCAGACTTAAAAAAATGTGTCCGTCTTTAGATAGTTTAAACATTGGTGGTGGTTTCCCTATAAAAAACTCTTTAGCCTTTGAGTATGATTATCAATATATGATTGATGAGATTATCAATCAAATCAATATTGCATGTCAAGAAGCTGAAGTACCAGTGCCTCATATTTTTACCGAGTTTGGTAGCTTTACTGTAGGGGAGAGTGGTGGAGCTATTTATGAAATATTGTACCAAAAACAACAAAACGACCGTGAGAAATGGAACATGATAGATTCATCTTTCATTACCACTTTGCCAGATACTTGGGCAATTAACAAGCGTTTTGTGATGTTGCCAATTAACCGTTGGCAAGATGAGTATGAGCGTGTTCTTTTAGGAGGTTTAACATGCGATAGTGATGATTATTACAATAGCGAACAAAATATGAACGCTATTTATTTGCCAAAATATAGAAGAGATAAACCCTTGTTTATCGGCTTTTTTAATACGGGAGCTTATCAAGAATCTATAGGAGGTTACGGAGGTTTGCAGCATTGTTTGATACCGCAGCCAAAGCATATTCTTATAGACAGAGATGAAAACGGAACAATAACAACTAAACTATTTAACGAACAACAAAAAGCAGCAGACCTGCTAAAAATTTTAGGCTATGATGACAACTAACAATTACGCGGGAATACCTGATAAGTATGCGCAATTGGAAACGGCAAAGGTGGTTTTAATACCTGTGCCATATGACGGAACAAGTACATGGGGAAAAGGGGCAGATAAAGGGCCAGAAGCCTTTTTGAAAGCCTCTGAAAACATGGAGCTTTACGACATTGAAACAGCTACTGAAGTATATCAACAAGGTGTGTATTTGGCAGATGCTGTAACAGAAAATGCTTCTCCAGAAAGTATGGTAGATGCAGTTCATGCAGTAACTAAAGACTACATCAAGAGAAATAAATTTGTAACTCTTTTTGGTGGAGAGCACTCTATTTCTATAGGTACTATTAGAGCGTTCAATGAGTGTTTTAATAACCTAACGGTATTACATATAGATGCGCATGCAGATTTACGTGAGTCTTACGATGGAACTACGTGTAACCACGCATGTGCTGTTCATGAAGCTAGCCAAACTACTAATCTTATTCAAGTAGGAATCCGTAGTATGGATGCTATTGAAAAAACCTTCATGGATGAGGAGAAAACATTTTTTGCTCACGATATGGTTAATGATGAATATTGGATGGATAATGTTATTGAATTGATGACAGACAATGTATTAATCACATTTGATTTAGATGCATTAGATCCAAGTATATTATCATCAACAGGTACGCCAGAGCCAGGAGGTTTATTTTGGTATGAGACTTTAGAATTTTTAAAGAGAGTTTTTGCTGAGAAGAACGTTGTTGGTTTTGATATTGTTGAACTTTGTCCTAATGAGGTTGATAAATCATCAGATTTCTTAGCGGCCAAGTTGTATTATAAAATGTTAAGCTATAAATTTATGGGTGAAGCTGCGGATGATGCATACGATAATACGTATGATGTAGATTTCAAAGCTGGCTCCACTAATAATTCAAAATTCGAAGATGACGAAGACTAAAGGACCAATTTCTAATTTTATTGAAAAGTATTACTTACACTTTAACTCAGCCGCTTTGGTTGATGCAGCTAAAGGGTATGAAGACCAATTAAACAACGGTGCCAAAATGTTGGTTTCTCTTGCAGGAGCCATGAGTACCGCAGAAATTGGTAAAATATTTGCTGAGGTTATTCGTCAAGATAAGGTTCAGATTATTTCTTGTACTGGCGCAAACCTTGAAGAAGATATCATGAATTTGGTGGCGCACTCTCATTACAAGCGTGTACCTAACTATCGTGATTTAACTCCGCAAGATGAGTGGGATTTATTAGAAAAAGGATTAAACCGTGTAACAGATACTTGTATTCCTGAGGAAGAAGCTTTTAGAAGATTGCAAGAGCATATTTTCAAAATTTGGAAAGATGCAGAAGAGGCTGGAGAGCGTTATTTGCCGCATGAATATATGTACAAAATGTTGCTTTCAGGGGTTCTTGAGGAGTACTATGAAATAGACTTGAAAGATTCTTGGATGTATGCAGCAGCAGAGAAAAATTTACCTATTATCTGCCCAGGCTGGGAAGATAGCACTATGGGTAACATCTTTGCATCTTATGTATTGAAAGGTGAGTTGAAAGCGAGTACCATGAAATCTGGTATAGAGTACATGACCTTTTTAGCAGATTGGTATACAGAAAATTCTGAAAACGGAATTGGTTTCTTTCAAATAGGCGGAGGTATCGCAGGAGATTTCCCAATTTGTGTGGTACCAATGTTATACCAAGATATGGAACGTACAGGTACTCCGTTTTGGAGCTACTTCTGCCAAATTAGTGATTCTACAACAAGTTATGGTTCGTATTCTGGTGCTGTACCAAATGAGAAAATAACTTGGGGAAAACTAGATATAAATACCCCAAAATTTATAATTGAGAGTGATGCTACAATTGTGGCGCCATTAATTTTCGCATACCTATTAGACCAGTAATTATATGGACAATTTAAAAAGAGTTATCGTTGATTTTAAAAAGCTTACGCCAGAAGTATTAAAGCTTTTGGTAGAGAAGTATCCTGATGGTTATGATGATTTAAACATTATTACGTTTAAGAATGCACAAGGAGAACGTATTGAAGCTGTAGAAGTGACTACAGAAGATACGAAATATTTGGTAAAAATTAGTGCCAAATTAGAAACTACCATGGCTAATTACGATGAGGATGATTATGAAGACTTTGAAGATGACGATCCAGATGCAGTAGTAGATCCAGATATTATTCCGGAAGAAGGAGATTTGGATGATGAGGATTAAGAATAATTCTTTTAGATAATAACAGGACCAATCTGTAAAAGATTGGTCTTTGTATTGAATGTAGATTTAATTGGAAATAATATTAATTTGGAAGATTTAAAAATAGTTGGTAGTGAAGAGTGGTGTGTTTTTGAAGGTCTAGGGATACCCGCCATTAAAGCTAGAGTAGATTCTGGCGCCAAAACCTCGTCTATACAAGCTACGAACATGAAAGTGTTTATTAGAGGAGCTCAGGAATGGGTGAAATTTGAAGTAAACCCAATTCAAGATAACAGAAGTATCACGATAGAGTGTGAGGCAAAGTTAATAGACCGAAGAACTGTAAAGAGTTCTTCAGGAATATCAGAAGAGCGCTTCGTGATTAAAACACCCATGACACTTGGTGAAGATTCTTTTGAAGTAGAATTAACTCTAGCTAGTAGAGATACGATGGAGTTTAGAATGCTTTTAGGAAGAGAAGCTCTAAACAATAGGTATGTGGTAAACCCTGCGAAGAATTTTATTATTCAAGAATTTACAACAGCAGAAGTTACCAGCAAATATTCTAATTATTTCAAGGAAAAAACAGGTCTAAAAATTGCTATTTTAGCTAGTAATCCAGAACTGTATAGCAATAAAAGATTAGTAGAAGCAGGAGAAGCACGTGGTCATGAAATGGTATTCTTAAATGTGGAACATGCGTATATGAAACTAGATGCCCATTCTCCGCAAATTCGCTACCGTGGTGGAAATATTTTGAATGAATTTGATGCTATTATTCCTAGAATAAAACCAGCAGTTACCTTTTATGCCTGTGCACTTATTCGCCAGTTTGACAATTTGGGAGTCTACTGTTTAAACTCAGCAGAGGCTATTACGCAATCGCGCGATAAACTTTTTGCTTCTCAATTATTTTCTAAGAACGATATTCATATTCCAATTACCGGATTTGCAAAATCGCCTATGGACACAAAAGATCTAATCAAAATGGTTAATGGGGCGCCTTTAATCATTAAATTATTAGAGAGTACACAAGGTAAGGGTGTTGTGCTAGCAGAAACCAACAAAGCAGCAGAGAGTGTTATTAATGCGTTTAAGAGCGTTCAAACAAACATTTTGGTACAAGAGTTTATTAAAGAAGCAAACGGTCAGGATATCCGCTGTTTCGTAGTTAATGGCAAAGTTATTGCCTCTATGCAGCGCCAAGCAGAAAAAGGAGAATTTAGAGCTAACATTCATCAGGGTGGTAAGGCATCTATTATAAAAATTACGCAAGAAGAGAAAAAACTAGCAATTAAAGCGGCTAAAGTGATGAACTTAGCAGTTGCAGGGGTTGATATTATCCGTTCTAATAAAGGGCCACTTTTACTTGAAGTTAATTCTTCCCCAGGATTAGAAGGTATTGAAAATGCAACAGGAAAAGATATTGCGAATAGTATGATTATGGCTATAGAATCTAAGCTGAAAGTTACTATTAAATAGGTGATAACCTCCGTTAATACTAAAGCCCTTAACAATTTTGTTAAGGGCTTTTTACATACATTTATTTTAAATTTTTCAACATTTCGTGTGTTGTTTTTTCTAAATCAAAGGCTGGTTTCCAACCCCAATCTTCTTGGGCTTTGGTATCATTAATGCTAGAAGGCCAAGAATCTGCAATTTGTTGTCTAAAGTCTGGCGCGTAGCTTATTTTAAATTCAGGAATATGCTGTTGAATACTTTTCGCAATTTCTGAAGGATTAAAGCTCATTGCTGCTAAATTATAGCTAGATCTTATTTTGATTTTTTCGGCAGGGGTTTCCATAATATCTATGGTTGCTCTAATGGCATCGTCCATAAACATCATTGGTAATAAAGTATTTTCCTTCAAGAAACAAGAATATTGTTTTTCTTCTAAAGCTTTATGATAAATTTCTACCGCATAATCAGTGGTGCCGCCACCCGGTAATGTTTTCCAACTTATTAAGCCTGGGTAACGCACGCTACGTACATCTACACCAAATTTGTTAAAGTAATATTCACACCAACGTTCTCCAGATTGCTTACTGATCCCGTATACGGTACTAGGCTCCATAATCGTATTTTGCGCCGTATTGTCTTTTGGCGTATTAGGACCAAAAACAGCAATAGAAGAGGGCCAAAATAATTTACTAATTTTTTTCTCTTTAGCTAAGTTTAAAACATTGAAAAGCGAATTCATATTCAAATTCCAAGCGCGCATCGGAAATTTTTCAGCGGTAGCGCTAAGCATAGCTGCCATAAGATATACTTCTTCAATTTCGTAATGCATCACCACATTTTCAATGGCTTCATAATTAGTAGCATCTAAAATTTCGAAAGGTCCTGAAGCCATTAAATCGGCATTGCCTTCACGTATATCACTGGCAATTACATTTTCATTTCCATGTTTTTCCCGTAGTGCAAAGGTAAGCTCTGTTCCTATTTGCCCACACGCACCAATAATTAAAATAGACTTCTGCATTTAATACATCTTAAAAGTTATAGTTTGCCTAATTCTATACAGAAAATAGGTCTGCAAAAATCGTTAGAAATTTTAATATTTATGCAGCTCTATTAAATTATTTTTAATCCAATAGGCATTTTTTTAAAGGAATCATAAATCGGATTAAAAAATCGCCATCTCTTTTGAATGATTCTTAGTTTATAGTAAAACGGACTTATCATTTCTCATAGTTATATAGCTTCAATCTAGCGGCTAAATAAATGGATTTTATTTGGCTTGTAGAAAAGTAGCCTTTTTCCTTTAGAATAAAAATAGAATCGTTGTAAATACCTAAAATTTGTACCTTAGCTTTATGAACAAATCATTTTTAATTGTCCTTGTTTTTTTGGGATGTATTGCTTGTGGAGAAAAAAAGACAGAGGATGTCAAAGAAGATCCTGCTGCGGGACTGGTAGCACTTAAAAAGCTTCCAAAGAAAGTGAATGCAAGTTTTGGTGCTACTGAAATTTTAAAAGACTGGACCGAGTACAATGCATTGAATGCTGCGGTCAATGCAGTTTATACTATAGATACCAAAGAGGATTTAATTGTAGTACTAGAAGATTTAGTAGAAAAGCAAAAATTGCTAGAAGCATCTGCCTACCCTGAAGTATTTGATAGGGCAGATATAAAAAGTAGACAGAAAGTATTTAAGACCAAAGTGCTACAGGTTAAGTTTGATTTGGAGTATGATAAAGATCCAAGAAAAACGGTGATTGAATTAGTCAAAGCTTACAATGCTTTTAATAATCAATTTTCGGTAGTGATAAAGAGTACGTTAAAACCTGAAATTTTATTTGATGAATAAGTTACTTTTCCTTTTCATATTCGTATTCTCCTTTAGTTTTGGACAGCAAATTGATGCAAAGAAAGAGGTGAATAAAGTAATGGACGCATGGCATAAAGCTGCGGCTGAAGCAGACTTTGATGCTTACTTTAATTTGATGACAACCGATGGAGTTTTCATTGGTACAGATGCTACTGAAAATTGGCAAAACGATGCTTTTAAGGAATTTTCAAAACCTTATTTTGACAAAGGGAAAGCTTGGAGCTTTTCGGCTTTAGAACGTAATGTATATGTGAACAGTACGGAAGATTTTGCTTGGTTTGATGAGTTGCTAGATACGCAAATGAAAATTTGCCGGGGTTCTGGGGTCCTAAAGAAGATTAATGGCGAATGGAAAATAGCGCATTATGTATTGTCTATAGCCGTGCCTAATGATAAGGTAGATGCCTTGATTGCCTTAAAAAAGGAATCGGACAGTCTACTTACTAAAAAGTTGAAAGCGCACTAAATTAGAATGATATAAAAAAAGCGAGCCTGGACTCGCTTTTTTTATGCAATAGCCGTAAATACTACTGTTTATTCTTTTTGCCTTTCTTTTCAGAAACTACTGGAGCAGGTTCTGCTACTGGAGGATTTTTCTTATTCTCCAAAGCTTGTTTGCTTAAGCTAGCTAAATTAAAGTTAGGGTCTAATTGTAATGCCTCGTTAATAAAAACTAAAGCCCCGTCCACGTCTTCTCTGTTTAAATTGAAAGTTACTAAACCTTTTAAATGTAAGAAAGCAGCTTTTAAAGGTACTTCGTAAGGCTGTTGGCGCTCATAAAAAGCATATTTCATTTCGTCTTTTGCATTGGCAATACCATATTCAATATTTCCCATGGCGCCATTAGGGTCTCCAATTTGTATTTTTAAATCGGCTAATTCATACGCTAAAAACGGATTAGGATTTCTTTTAAATAGAACTTCAAATTGCTCAATAGCACGTTTTGGCTGGTTTAAAGCTTTTAAAGAAATTGCCTTTACTTGAACAGCTAAATCAGAATCAGCATCATTCTTTTCAATACCAATAGTATTTAAAGCTTGCATATGCTTATTGTCATTAGCATAAATATATGCTAGGGTGTCATTTCTTTGTTGTGAAGGATTAAGAACGTTTAAATGAGTTAAAGCATTAATGATGCCCTCAACATCTCCTTGCAAACGCATCTGCTTATAGAATGCCTCATAATGTTTTTGTAATTCAGATTTGGTTTGTGCAGTTCCTGCGAAGCAAAAACCAATTAATAAAGCAACTAATATTTTTTTCATTTTTCTCTTTCTCTTAAATTTTAGGAACGCTAATCTATAAAAATTATTCATAGCGTGCTGTTAAGGAAAGCTTTAAAACAGAAAAGATACCTATTAGGCATCTTTTCTGTTTTTGTTTAAGTAGTTTTAAACGACCAATAATTCTCTTTCTTCTTTAGAGAACATTCGGAGTAGGCTTGCATAAAAGGCAAGACTTCTTACATCTTGTTCTAGGCATTTTTTTAAAAAATATTTTAAACTGATAAAGTGTATATCTGCGCGGAATGTGGGCAAATATGTGTTTACTATATTAGGATTATAAGCAGTGTCGTCAATAACAATATTTAAGGTTATCCTTCTTCGGAAATAGTCAATAGAAACATCATAAGCATTGTAGTACCTTTTTAATAGTGCAACGTGTAGGTCTTTTTGTTTTTTTTGAATTTTTTGATTTGGGCAACTTTGAGTAATAAGGCTTTCCAATTCGGAAATAATCCTCATTTTTAAACTTGAATTTACCATGTTAACCGATTTAAGATTATATCGTAAATGTATAGTTTAAATGATAAAATCGACAGGTTATTAACAGTTTGCCTTATTTTTTGTTGTCAAAACACTTAAAGTTGTTGTAAGTTATTTCTTTATTGAGGTAAGAAATTTGAAATTTTTAACATTTAAGAGATAATCAGCGGTAATAATCTTCCCTTTTTTTGTTTTATCACCCTCATAATCAGGTACATTTAATCCTCTTTGTAGTGCTGCGTCAGTATAAAATTCTTTTTTGGTAGGATGTTCAGGGTATACTCCATTAATAATTACAGCACCCCAATTCTCATCTATAACTCTTTCAATAATACGGATGCAATCATCTCTGTGGATTAAATTAACAGGCATTTCCCCATTCTTTAGACCTTCCTTTTTCACCAGCATTGTAACGGGGTGCCGATCTTCGCTGAGTAATCCTCCAAAACGAATAATGATAGTTTTGAACGAAGAATAGTTTTTAAAGATATTTTCGGAAGCCAAAAGCTGAATGCCCGATTCTGTAGCAGGTGCTGGTAAAGTCTGTTCAGTAACTATACCATCAACTTCGCCATATACGGCTGTGCTACTGACAAAAATAATATGCTGAACAGCAGAGGCTTCAATTTTCTGTACCAAATGTTCCATTTTTGCTACGTAATTTTCTTTAGTTGTTCCACGTAATTTTGGAGGCACATTTATAATAAGTGTTTCAATATTTTCTAAAAAACCTTCTATAGGACCTGTTATTCCTTTTTCAGCTAAGACAATTTGAGAAGCCTCAATACCAAGCTCAGCTAAGCGCTTTAATTTAGCCTCAGAAGTGGTCGTTCCTTTTACAGGGTAGTTGTTTGCTATAAGTGATTTAGCTAAGGGTAGGCCAAGCCAGCCACATCCTAGAATTCCAATTGTCTTATTCAATATGTATCGTTTTTGTTACCAATATAGCATCATTAAGAACAAAGGGTTTCGGAATCGCAGTTTTTGGTCGTGCGGGTATCGTAAAAAGAGCATTATTTAGTAAATCGTTGGACGCTTCATAAATTTCGAATTCAAATTTTTCTCCTACCGGCAGCGTTAAACTTAACTCTGTATAGGTATTGTTACTTATATAATGGGTAACTAATTTACCTGCAGTTCTTTCTTTTAGAAAATAGTCTGATAAGGGAACTGAATTTACACTGGCTTTTATAATATTGGTTTGTGGTGTAAAGATATCCAACCTATTTACATTTCGTTGGGGGGTGATGCAAATTTTAACCAAGCGTTTATTCCCAACAATAGTATCTCTAGTCTTTTCAATTTTAGGGCCTAAGATGTTTTTTGTAGGAGCTTTTGCAACATAAGAAAAGGCTGTTCTGTACTTGCTGCTAATAGTATTTTTATCTAGCGTGGAAGCATCTTCTTTGTCTGCTCCTATAAATTGTGCTGTCCAATCAGATAAAACATAATCGTATGTGGCCCACTGTGCTGTTTTTTTGTCACTGTTATAGACATAGACCAAGCTTGTAGGGTTTGCATTTTCTTCTGAAAAACCAGAATTAATATGAGCAGAAACCATGGCTATAATAAACAGTAAACTCATAACGAGCGCTATTCTGTTTTTATGCTTGTAGAAAGAAAATAAGGGTAAACCTAATGCAAAAACTAATGTAGTTAAGAGTGTAGAGGCCACCATCATTTTTAATCCAAGACCTACAGGAAACATTTTAATAAAGGGAGTGAAAATCCACAAAGCCGGAATAATTAAGAAGACTAATAATAAAGCATTGGGTTTTTCTTGATGTATGATGATAAGATATGCTGCTAGGAGTGCGTACACCGGAATAATGAAAAAATTAGCTCCAGGTAAGTATGCTGTTAAGCCTGCACATAAGGCAAGCCAAAATACTAATGGACCAACCAAAATAGCCGCGGTATTAATTTTTCTAAATTTATGGTATACAAAAAAGCATACGGCTAATGAGAAAAGAACAAATGCCGTAATGTAAGTGTACCCGTTGTAAGTAAACCCGTGTAGTATATCTTGATATTGAGGGTAGATGCTTTTTAGAACCGTCCAACTAAAATACCCGACGATACCATTTATGAGTATAGTAATTAATAAAGGAACAAAACTTAAGAAACTATTTTTTAGGTCTAGAGATTTTTTCTTAAAACCATAAATAGTTAAGACTATAAATAATAATAATGCGACAAAGAAAAGCGGCCAAACCCAATCAAAAGGGTAGGATACGAGTTTAAAAAACGGAACATTAAAATAATTGTAATCGCTTAGACTTTTTAAGTTAGTCAAGTTGGCTTCACTAAAATGATGCAACAACGGCATTAGGTAACTTCCTTGGTGGGCTAGTGTTTTTTTATCTAAGCGTTCGTAAGTGTCCTTCGCAGTATGGTAATCATAATGATCATCTATAAATGCAAAATTTAAACCTTCAATATCACCATCTTCTCTAAAAATAGTTAAATCTGTATCATTCGGGAGCATCTTATAAATACTATATACTAAAGAGTTTGCAACAGGGTAATCCGGATTTGCTTTGGTAAATTCTTTGATTAAAGTGCTATTCCCTCTATTGGTTTCTATCAGCATATAGGATGGGCCACCACTACCTCTGGCTTCAAAATTTAAAACTAACCCTACATCTTTGCTCCATGGGTGGTTGTTTACAAATAAATCGGCGCCATTTAGTCCTAATTCCTCTGCATCAGATAGTAAAATTATGATGTCATTTTTTGGTTTTTTATTTTCGGATAAAAAGGCACGTACACCTTCTAAGATTGTAGCCACACCACTACCAGCATCACTTGCGCCAAAGGAAGAATGTGGGTTACTGTCATAATGTGATAAAAGTAATAATGCTTTGCCTTTTTCAGTACCCTCTATTTTGGCTACAATATTTTCTGCCTTACTTAGGTTTGCCCAATCTCCTGTCGTGTAGCCCTCTTGTAAGCTTGTTTTTAAACCTAATTTTTTTAATTCTCTACGGATGTAATTTTGAACTTCTTTATGAGCTGGAAAACCAACAGCATGTGGTTTGCTCGCCATTTTTTCTACATGACCCAAAGCGCGTTCTGTATCAAATTGGTTCGTATTTACTGCTTCAGAGATAGCATCACTTGGCATGGAGGATTTAAATCCAAAATATATTATGAAGCCTATTAAAATAAGAGTTAGGGTAGAAGTGCTTGTTTTCATTCGGTAGTAATTGTGTTGCTATCTTATGGATTTTGTAAATGTATAAAAATATAGTGGGATGTTCAGAACGACGGTCGCTAAGGTTTAGAATCCTAATTTGGCAAGCTATTTCTTAAAATTATGATTATTTAATCGATTATATGTCAAGTAGTTATTGTTTTATTAAGAATAAGTGTTATATTTAAGATCAACCTAAAAATACTACATATGGGAATCAAAAGTTTTCAAGGCATTCGTAAAGTCATTAAAAAAGAATTTGATGCACCCATTTTGGTCGAAGATTACATGACCAGAAAGCTAGTCTCTTTTTCCCCAGAACAATCTATTTTAGAAGTAATGGAATTATTTACTAAGCATAATATTTCAGGTGGGCCTGTTCTAGATTCTAATGGGTTTCTGGTTGGGATTATCTCTGAAGCTGATTGTATGAAAACCATTTCTGAAAGTCGCTACTTTAATCAACCTATATTAGATAAAAGAGTAGATAATTACATGACTAAAAATGTTGAAACCATCAGTAATGATATCAGTATTTTTGATGCGGCAGGAATCTTTCATAAGAATAATAGACGTAGGTTGCCTGTACTCAAAAATGGGTTGTTAGTAGGTCAAATTAGTAGAAAAGATATCGTTATAGCTGCACTTAAATTAAGTGGACAAAATTGGTAATTAAAAAATGTAGTAACCATTAGCAATAACCTCACGCTTCTTGTGAGGTTTTTTTATTCCCTTTTTACAATCATATAGTAATCATTGTCTAAAGGCAAATAGCCTAGGTCATAAATAAAATAGTATATCGTTCCTTTTTTTGTAGTGTAGATACTCGTGAAAATTTCAAAGTCAAAACCTTTGTCTAAGAGCTTGTAGCGCGTGGTTTTTGTTTTGCCGTCTTTTAATGAAAAACTTTCTAGGATACGATGGTTTTTTCGCAATCTATTATTAATGTTGCGTATCAGGTTTTTAGAATCTTTGTTCAACTTATTGTTAAAAGAGTTTCGGCAATAGTCAGAGCAGAATTTTTTATCTACCCGACCAATGATTTTTTCTCCACATTCAGGACAAAGCTTCTCCAAATTATTGTTTTTTAAACGTAAATTTTAGTTCCTGTGTGCTGCCATCTTCTTCCTCTGTAAGTACATAAGCTATCATTTCCTGGTCGCTAATTCTTTCATAGGTAAGACCATCAAAATACAGTTTGTTTTTTTCCTTTTTTACTAAAGGAAAATCTTGAAATTCATCTTTGGCTTCCCAGCCATCAAGATCTCCTGAAAAATGCTTTAATTGTAAATGAATGGTTTCTCCTTCTTCAATAATATGGCCCAGTTCGTAAAAATCTACTTTGCCTTCAATAACTAAGCGAAATGAGAACATCATAGAATCTCCTTCTGCTTTGGTCCAGATTTCTTCACTAATACCTCCAAAGGCTTCACCCACCCAGTGGCCCGTCATAAAGCTAGCATCTTCAAGCGTAGCTTTTAGTGCCGTTTCGTCTTCTCCTAAAGAAAATGTGTTTTGTGCCGTACAGAAACTTGTAACGAGTAATAGAAGGTAGAATGGTTTCATAAGTGTGTTATTTACAAAGATCTAATATACAATTTATTTGACATGTTGAATATCAATGAATTGAAATACGGTATTTTGTGAGTAAGCCCGCAAGATTATCTTTGGAGAACATTGCATTTTTTAGAACATTAGCTTCGGGGTCTGTAGAAAAATTGAGGGCAGAAGAAAAATCTGCTTTTTGTAAATTGGTATTGCTGAAGATAGCAGCACTCAAATCGCATTGATCAAAAATGGCTTCACTAGCTTCTGAATTTGTAAAATCTACCTGACTCATCTTACAGTTAGTAAACCGTGTTTTTCTAATTTTTAAGCTGTAAAAAGATGCGAAGTCTAAGTTGCAATTTTCAAAGCTGAAGGATAAAATAAAGGTATTGCAGTATTGAAAGTTGACACCCAATAATTTACAGTCTTTAAAAAGCGTCTCTTTTAAAGTTACTTCCGCAAGAGTAGCATTGCTAATATCACAGTCTATAAATTCACATTCAGAAAAGGTGCTATTACTTAAGTTTGCCTTGGAGAAATTGCAATTTTCAAAGATACAATTCTCATATTCTGCTTTGGGCAATCTAGTAATGCTGTAGTTTTCTCCTTTAAAAGTAGTATCAAGAACTAAATCTGTCATGGTTGTATCGTGAGGATGCTATTGTTTAAACAATACTACAAAAAATAGTTAGTAACTACAGATTAGGCTTTATTTTTCTTTACAGTTATAGTGTGATGTATGGTAAATTTTATAATGTCGCGGTTATAGAAATCTACGCCAGATTTCTGCTGTTGAAATAGATTAAAATAGCCTATTTCAAAACCTAGATGATCAAGAGGCATAAACTGGATACTAGTACCTATCCTATTTTGATCAAATATATTGTTTACAATAGAACTACCTGCGTTTATAAAGAGTTCATCAAAGGCTTTTAGGCTCACTTTTTTTAGGGGTATATATTTTAATTCAAGTTTATAGCGTAATCTAGCGTTTGCATAGGTATAAGAGTCAGGTTCTGTTTCTAAAAATCGAAATTCTGACCAAAATCGATGATGCACTAGAAACTTTTCAGATAGTATTTGTTTGTAGGCAAGTTCTATCTGTGGTCTGATTTCTTTTTGAGTGTAATAATCCTTCACTTCAGGGTTGTTGGGTAGTGCTTGCAGTACACCTGTGATACCAACGGCGGTTGTCCAGCCGTTACCTAATTGATATTCTAGATTTGTTCTAGAAAGCACTTGTTGTTGGCGCCAAGGATTATGATAGTTTCGCTGGTCTAATTCTTGCCTAATTTGATAGTTGTCATTCAACTTAAGTTTTAAAGAATAGCTAGTCCATAGTGCATCTTGATTAATAATATGCTTCTGTCCTAATGCACAAGAGGTATTGAGATAGCTGAATAGCACGATGGGTAGTGCACGTACTCCTATTTTCATCGATTTTAAATATAGGAACAAATGTATAAAAAATAGTATTCCTATAGTTTAAGTAGAATAAAATAATTAGCGTCTAATTAAAGGAGTGTTGAAACATGTAACCGTGTTACTTTTTTGATTTTAGGGGGCAACTTGAAAAGCCTAATAAAGGGTATAAAGGGCAAAAACTAACCAGACTTGTGATGACAAAAACACCGGCAAGAACTAGTAGGATGATGCCAAGTGTACCAGTAATTACATTGGTAATATAGAGTACAGCAATTAAAGCTGCAAGAAGTACTCTGATTGTTTTGTCTGTAGTTCCCATATTTTTTTTCATGATATATTATTTAGTAGATTGCATTACTATCAAAGATCATGAATGAATATGTTTTATAAAGTGACTAAAGTCACATAAGGCTATAAAGATGTCTTTTTATTTTACTAAATTAAAGAAGCCGCAATTTTTACAAGCCTTGCCACCAGTTTGAGGTTGTATTGATGCTATCCTTTACCTTAATTTCGGCTCCTAATTCCGGGGTAAGTATAGGTAAGTTTAATTTGTCTGCGGCAACTTTCAGACGCGTTACAGGGTCTGTCCAGTCATGTAAAGCCAGTTTAAATCCTGCCCAATGTATAGGCATTATTTTTCTAGCTTTTATATCTATTCCTGCTTGTGCCGTTTCTTCAGGCATCATATGTATATCTGGCCACATTTTGTCGTATTGTCCGCATTCCATTAATGCAATATCAAAAGGGCCATATTTTTCACCTATTTCTTTAAAATGTGAAGCATAACCACTATCGCCACTAAAATAAATATTTTCATCTTCTGATTGTATCACCCAAGAACTCCAAAGCGTACTCTGGGTAGTATTAAATTTACGTCCAGAAAAATGTTGCGCTGGCGTGCAGACAAGAGTCAGTTCTTCCAAGTGGGTTTCTTGCCACCAATCTAATTCGGTTATGCGATCTTTTGAAACGCCCCATGCTTCTAAATGCACTCCTAAACCTAGGGGAACATAGAACTGTTTGGTTTTATCTTTTATCTTTAAAATAGTTTCATAATCTAAATGATCATAATGATCGTGTGAAAAAAGAACCGCATCAATAGTTCCTAATTTTTCTACGGCTAACGGAAAATCTTTATTAAACCGATCTTCTCCTAATAATGGGTGAGGGGCTGCAACTTTACCTAGCATAGGATCTAAAAGAATAGTTTTTCCTTGTAGTTGTAATAGGAATGAGGAGTGCCCGTACCACACTAAACGCGCCTCTTTCGCATAATCAGCAACTGCTGCCGGATCTAGTTTGTGAACTTTTAAATCTTTCTTAGGTCTGCCGTTAGGCACTTTTGTAGTTAAAAACGTATAGCTAAGCTTCAGTGTTTCAGAAAAATTTAAATCTTTAGGAACTGCTTTATGATTATTAAATATTCCTTTTTTAAATTGGGGTGACTTTTGATAGACCAGTTTACGCGCCTTAGAAACTTCACCGCCAAAACTTGGGTAAAAGTTCGTGAATAAAAAATAGAATACGATTGCGAAGCCGATGATGGCTAGAACGATGATGATTATTTTTTTTAAAATTTGTTTCACCATGGGATGTATAAGACTAAGGTCTTATTGTTTTATTGAAAACTGAAATTCTGAAGCAGTTTAGAGGTGCTAAATGATTATTTAGCGATTTAAGCGCTCTTTTTTTTCTTTAAAATAGGCTTTGTCAGCAATGTAAATTGTCTTCGCCACTTCACAAAAAGTGATCGTATTTTCTTTGTCCGTCAAGGCGGTATGTTTCACAATTTCTATTTCGTTATTAGCTTTAACTCGCTTTTTAATTTCTGCTACTTCGGCTAAAGTATAATTGAAGTCCGCATATAAATTTTCTTTTGCTGGTTTTTTAAATTTTATTTCTGCGGCTTTATCCCAAACTACATAATCATCTCCAATTAAGTTCATTAATTGAACCATAGGAATAGGGTCTACAGCAGCAAACATACTCCCGCCAAAGATAGAACTTACATAGTTTTTGTTCTTGTAACTAATTGGGAGTTTGATACGGATATGCAGCAAGTCTTTAGAAATTAAAACAATTCTCGCCGTAGTTCTTCGGTACATAGGAGAGAAATTAAAGCCATATTTAAATAGAGTGGCGGTTTCTATGTACTTACTACCTATGTCAGCGATCTTTTTATAAATAGACATGCAAAAAAATGATATTACTAAATTAATGCCAAAGTTAGGTAAAATAGCTCCTCACTTATTTTTAAAAGAGCCCTAAAAACTTCTTTTTAACAATAGTATTTGGCCGGTTAATTTGAAGTACATCGGTAAGTCCAAATTTGTCAAAACCATCAAAAAGTGCGTCTACTCCTTTGGCCATTTTTAAGGCAACTTCCTCATCATACAAAGGGATAAGAGTATAAAAAATGATTGTTTTATTTTCCAGTTCAAGGATAGGGAACTTATCGCCAAACAGTATGGACGGCAATAAAATCATAGTATTTAGCTTTGTGTTTTCGGCAAAGGCTTCGGGTGGGTTTCCATTAGGTATGGTATGCCCGTAACTAAGCCATGTGTTGTATTCGTGCGGAAACCTAGCAAGATATTTTAAAAACCTAATGGGCCAATAATTGTTCTCATCTTTAAAATCTTCTTCTGATATTTTCCACTCTTCTGGCAAGCAAATACTCAATTCTGCATAATCGCATCCTTCTACACCTTCGGGGGTATTCATTGGTTTATCACTCATTCCAGAAGTAATTAAAGTATGAAAAGGGTGTTCTTTTGTAGGTTTAACCCAGTGCACATCTATATGTACTTGTTCTGATACTATTTCATGAAATACCATATGTATTTCACCTATATGAGCTTCAATATGATCAGATATTTCTTCCATTGAAGAATCGCCACCGGCTCCTTTAAATTCGTTTTTATCTTCGTTTGTATACCTATAGATAGGAGATCCAGATTCAGATTTTTCCATGGTAATTTATGTTTTTAGTTACGTTTTCTTTTTAATTGTACCCAGATATAATCATCGAGAATTACACCGTTTTTGATTACAGCGTCTTTTTTAATGGATTCAAGGTAAAAACCATTTTTTTCTAGTACTCGCATTGATGCTTTGTTAAATGAAAATACTCCGGCTTCGATTCTTATAATTTCAAAGGTTTTAAAACTATAATCAACCATCAATTTTATTGCTTCAGAAGCAATACCATGGCCCCAAAAAGGCGCTGCAATAAAATAGCCCATTTCAGCACTTAATCTAAATACATCCGTATTGATCGTTATCCCAATTTCACCTACAAATTGATCTTTCCAATAAATTAATTTCCGTTCGGGTATCGCTTTATCAGTTTGTAGGTTTATAAAATCTTCAGCGTCTTTTAAGGTAAACGGATTAGGTACTTTATCATACCCATTATCAAAAATGATTTTGTTATTTCTATAAGAGGCGTAAGCTTCTACAACGTCTAAAGTGTATTCTCGTAATGCTACCATAATTTGAGTGTCTTAATTCTTTCACTACGAACCCATCAAGTTTTCATAGGCAATTATAGAAACTGTAAAAATGGACATTGATGTTTGCTTTACATCACTTTACTAGCCAAGTATTTCTGTACTTCATAAACATCAATACTCTTATTAAATTTTTTACTTACAGACGGAATGTCTTCACTAGAAATCCAAATTTTTAATTCGGCATCTAAATCAAAAGTTCCTGCAGTCTCTAAAGAGAATCTAGATATACTTTTATAAGGATAAGATTGATACTGTACTTTACTACCCGTTAATCCTTGTACGTCTATGAGAATTAAACGTTTGTTAGTAAACATGAACGTATCACGGAAGAGTTTAAACCCTAATTCTACCGCTTCATTGTCTAATAGTAGTCGACCATATTTTTCTTGAAGTTTGTCTATCGAAACTTCGCTTGCATTACCTAATATTTTATTGAGTAGTCCCATGTGTTATTTTATTGAGTTTGTTCTAATTATTTATTTCGGCATAAACCTGTTAGGGTCTTCTTTGGTTTTTTGAACTTCAGAATTTAAATAAGACTCTTTTACTGGTTCAGATAATTCTGCGGCATTAATAAGGGATTCTTTTTTAGAAAAAGTACGGATTAGAATATAGGGTGTAATTACTAGAAAAATCATTAAAGCAACGATTAATCCAAGTGTTGAAGAAATTAAAGCTCTAAAACTGAAACTACTTTTAAAAAACATAGGCCAATAGTTACTAACAGAATTTTGTTCTAAACAATATGAGACTATTTTAAATATATTGTTTGAGCTAATTGCGAAGTTTATCACTAAGGCTAAGATAATTCCTCCTAGTATTAAGTAAGCTGCTATGTTCATAGTTATGGTTTTTAATAGTTTTTGTTTACACTCTAAAGTATAAAAAGTTCCTTACTTCCAGAACTCCCACCATTTTTTTTCGGTTGCTGGTGTCTTTATAGGATTGGGGGCTTGCTTTTTTGTTTTTATTGATCCTTGGTCACTTTCACTTTCATAAGTGATTTTCCCGTCTTTTGGAACTGTTATTTCTGATTTCGTAGATTTTGCTTCTTTTTTTAATTGGGGTTTTGAAATGCTAAAAATGTATCGGGTGGCTTTAGCATCGGGTGCAATATCCCAAAAAGGTTTGCCGAGTACTACTCCCATTTGGTTCCAAATTATTTCTGAAGGATCTTCAGAGGTAGATTCTACAGCTAATTTCTCTCCTTCATCATGCATTCTATGATCTTCAACCTGCATGATAGATCTTTTTTCGATGCAGTTCTCCGTGTAAATAATATTAAATGCCATGGAAGTTTCAGAGAGCGCAAAGGTTAATACATTCTGGTTTTCAATAGAAAAAGATCCCGTACATCGATCCATACTAATGAATAATAAAGTACCCTGTTCAGAAAAATACACATCACAGATTCCTTCATCTTTCCAATTGGAAGATGCAATTTCAAAGTCAATTTCAGATTGTTTTTCTAGATTCCATCCAAGTTTTTCTTGTAGGTAATCAAAATCAGCCTCAAAATTTTTATTAATTGCAATACCAGATAAGTTGAATCCCATTTTAAAAAGTCTATTTATATATTACTTAAACATAGAACAAATCCTTTATTATTTTATTGCATATCGTGGATCAGTGAGAGATAAAAAGTAGGGTTTTTTGCATTTCAATTGTTTTAGAAGCAGAACAGGAAATTTAAACCATTTCTTAATTTAAATAACTAAAGCATGAAAAAAATACACCTACTACCTTTTTTAGCGGTATTCGCAACTTTAGGGTTACAAGCACAAACAGAAGAAAAAATAGCTGCTAAAACTTATTATAAGCAACGGGCATTGGAAGATGCTAAATACGAACAAGAGTTTACGGCAGACGATAAAATTACTGAAGAAGAATTTTGGGATGAGCAACAAGCTTATGAGAAAGATTTAAAGAAGCGTGATAGAAAGGCATACCGCGCCTATATGAAAGGCAAACGTGATGCGTATGCAGAACATTATAACCATTGTGATGATCATTGCCATCATAGCACACATTATTACAGCCATGCTACCTATTACTATTATGGCTACAATCGAAATTATTACCGTCCTTCGAATAGGACAACCATAAGAACTAGCGTACGAGTGCCATCTGTACGTGTAGGAGTTGGAATTTTATAATTAATTTCAGGAATGAAAAAGCGGTCTATTAAGACCGCTTTTTTTATATCCAATAGTTATTCAATTTTGCCACCATCGCGTTCTGGAGAACGTGGTTCTGGCCAAGTGCGTTGCTCTCCCGATCTTGGGTTTATAGGTAAAACCGATTTCTCGCGGGAAGTTTTTTCAGGATCTTCACTTGCCTTGTACGCCATTATTGCAGTTAATATGGCATTATTTCGTACATCATCAAAAACAATTTTATCATAGGTGTCTAAATTGGTGTGCCATGTGTAATTCCAATAGCTCCAGCTTAAAGAGCTCAAAGAAAAAGCAGGGACACCCGCAGAAACAAAAGAGGCATAATCGGAGCCACCAGTACTAGGAACGCCAGGAAAAGTAGTCTCAATTTGTTTCGTGATATCTTTTGGAGCAGCTTCTAACCATTTTCCAATATAATCGTAGGCATGCAAGAAACCTTGTCCAGAAATTTTCACCACTCTCCCTGTTCCGTTATCTTGATTAAATACTGCTTGTACATTTGCAATAATTTCTGGATGATCTTCTACAAAAGCACGAGAGCCGTTTAAACCTTGCTCTTCACTTCCCCAAAGTCCGATTAAGATAGTTCTTTTTGGGTTTGGATAGAATTTTTTTAGCAAGCGAGCGGCTTCCATCATCGTGATGGTTCCTGTACCATTATCAGTGGCTCCAGTAGCACCATCCCAAGAGTCAAAATGCGCAGACAAAATCACATATTCCTCAGGAAATTCTGTTCCCTTTATTTCTGCTAGTGTATTAAAAGTAGGGACAGTTCCTAGTTCTTTAGATTCGGCAACAACTTTTAATTTTGGTTGATCTCCATTTTCAGTCATTCTATAAATTAGCCCATAATCTTCAAGGGACAAATCTACAACTGGGATTTTTTTGGTATTGGCACTGAAAATTTTGTTTGCACCAAATCCGTTAGACCATCTGGACTGAATGATACCTAGAGCTCCAGCTTTTTCTAATTCTTGATTGATGGTTCTAGACGTAAATCCTGTTTTACGCATACGCTCACGCCAAGAATCTTCTAATGCGTCGCGATCTTTTTTCATTTTATCAAAAGATTCCGGAGTTGCAAATTCTTCCCAGTTGTAATCAGGTCTACCAGTAGGTTGGTTCATGGATACCAAAACAATTTTACCTTTTACATTCGGTAACCACTTCTGAAAGGCAATAGAATCTGCTACTTCTGGTATCGTAATTAAATTCGCCGTAATTCCTTTCTTTCCGGTACTAGGACTCCAGGCTAATTGCATACCGCTTAAGCTTACCACGCGAGGAGCAATTAAATCTACATGTGTAATACCACGTTCCCAACCGCGCCATTTGCCGTATTCTTCCATACGGGCATCTATACCCCATTTTTTGTAAGTGGCAATAGCCCAGTCACTTGCTTTTTTCATTTGTGGGGTTCCTACCAGTCGTGGACCCACTACATCCATAAGTTCATGGGCCAATACCTCTAATTGAGAATTGTCATTGGCTTCCGTAACCATTTTTTCTACAATTGCATCTGTAGTTTGTGCCGTACTCGCTGTAAAAGAAAAGAGTAACAGGAGTACGGTAAATAAGTTGTTTGTTTTCATAATGTTCCCGTTAATTAGTTCGGAAACTAAGATACTTCTTTTGATTGCGTGCGGGAGCTTTTGAAATCTAAAGAGAATGTTAAAAAAAGATGCGTTGTGCCATTCTAAACGTATTAGCATGTGCTTCAATTATGATTTTTATATCTGGAGAATAGCCACCACCCATGCTACATTGAACAGGAATTTTGTGATCAAAACAGGCTTGGAGTACAATTTCATCCCGTTTTTTGCAGGCCTCTAAACTCAAAGCTAAAGTGCCTAATTTATCACTGGCTAACACGTCTACTCCAGATAAGTAAAAAATGAAATTAGGTTGTACTTTTTCAATAAGTTCTGGCAAGGTTTTTTTTAAGAGGGCTAAATAGGTTTCATCTTGAGTGCCTGTTTCTAATGCAATGTCTAAATCAGAGACCTCTTTTTTAAAAGGGTAATTACTCTTGCCATGCATGGAAAATGTAAACACAGAAGTATCGTTTTGAAAAATTTCTGCGGTACCATTACCTTGATGCACATCTAAATCAACAATCAATATTTGCATAGCTAATTTTTTTGCCTGTAAATATCTGGCGCCAATGGCTTGATCATTCAGCATGCAAAAAGCTTCCCCATGATCAGAATAGGCATGGTGAGTGCCGCCCGCTATATTCATAGCAACTCCATTTATTAATGCATAATCGCATGCTTTCATAGTGCCATCTGCAATAATTCGTTCACGCTCCACCAAATCTTCGGAAAGCGGAAAACCAATTTTTCGTGCCGCTTTAGGATCTATTTTAATATTCAATAAATCATAATAATACTCCGCATCATGAACGGCTAGAATATACTTATCATTGGGGATTTCTGGTTCAAAGAAATTTTCTTTTTGGCAAGTACCTTCATACAGTAATTGTTGTGGCAACAAATCATACTTCGCCATGGGGAACCGGTGTCCGTCTGGCAAATGATGTTTGTATATCGGGTGACAAGCAATTTTAAGCATGTACTGTTATTTCTGTAGGGCTAGCTGAATGCGTTTACGAGCCACATCAACCTCCATCACTTTTACAATTATTTGTTGTTGTAAGCTTACATGTTCATTTACATCTTTTACAAAAGTATCAGATAGGTTTGAAATATGAATAAGACCACTTTCCTTTATTCCGATATCTACGAAACACCCGAAATTGGTGATATTGTTTACAATACCAGGAAGTACAAGTCCTTCATGTAAATCGGTAATCGATTTTATTTGTTGATCAAAAGTGAATACTTTAGCTTTTTCGCGGGTATCTAAACCTGGCTTCTCCAATTCTTTTATAATATCTTTTAACGTAGGTAAACCAATATCTTCGCTACAATAGGCATTGAGATTTATGCTTTCTAAGACACTTTTATTTCCTATAATTTCTTTGATAGAAATACCCTTGTCTTTTGCCATGCTTTTAATCAAATCATAACGTTCTGGGTGTACGGCAGAATCATCTAACGGATTTTTGGCATCTTTAATTCTTAAAAATGCAGCCCCTTGTTCAAAAGCTTTTCCGCCTAGGCGTGGTACTTTTTTAATTGCTGTTCTGCTGGTAAAAGCCCCATTTTCATTTCTATAGGCAACAATATTTTCTGCAAGTTTTGGCCCAATTCCTGAAACATAACTCAGCAAAGGCACGCTTGCTGTATTAATATTTACACCAACGGCATTTACGCAACTTTCTACAACGGTGTCCAAAGATGTTTTTAGTTTAGACTGATCTACATCATGCTGGTATTGACCAACCCCAATAGATTTTGGATCTATTTTTACCAATTCTGCCAATGGGTCTGCTAGTCTTCTTCCGATAGAAACAGATCCGCGGACGGTAACATCATAATTAGGAAACTCATCACGTGCTATTTTAGAGGCCGAGTAGATAGAGGCTCCTGCTTCACTAACCACATAAACTTCTATTGGGTTTTTAAAAATGATGCGTTTCACCAATTGTTCGGTCTCTCTAGATGCGGTGCCATTCCCAATAGCAATAGCTTCAATTTTATAAGCATCTACTAAACTACTTATTTTCTTTATAGCGCCTGTACTATCATTTTGTGGGGCATGCGGATAGATATTCTCATTATGAACTAAATCGCCTTGAGAGCTTAGGCAAACTACTTTACAACCACTTCTAAAGCCTGGATCTATAGCGAGAATACGTTTTTCTCCCAAAGGAGCGCCTAATAAGAGTTGTTTTAAGTTTTTAGAAAAGACTTCTATAGCCTCTGCGTCTGCTTTTTCTTTAGCCAGTTTTAAGGTTTCATTAGATAGGGAAGGGTATAAAAGACGTTTGTAGGCATCCTCTATAGCTGCTTTTATATACGTAGTACTAGAACTTCGATTTTTTATAATTCGGTCTTCTATTTTTTCTATCGTACGTTCGTCTTCAATTACAACTTTTACACGAATAAATTTTTCATTCTCTGCCCGTAAAATAGCAAGTAATCTATGGGAAGGACAGCGATTTAAAGACTCGCTCCAATCAAAATAATCACGGAATTTCTGAGCTTTTTCATCGTCTTTTTTGGTACCAACAACCTTCGTAGTAATCTGCGCAAATTTTTCTAATTGATGACGAATTTGATTTCTAACATCGGTGCGCTCATTAATCCATTCTGCAATAATATGCTGGGCACCTTCAATAGCATCATCTTCATTGACTACGGCATCATTCAAATACTGCGATGCGATGTAATCAATATCATCATTTTTCTGTGCCATGATGATTTTAGCCAAAGGTTCTAAGCCATTTTTAATGGCTACCTCAGATTTTGTATTTCTCTTTTTCTTAAAAGGTAAATACAAATCTTCTAAGCTGGTTAAATCAGCCGCATCTTCAAATTTCTTTTTTAGTTCTGGGGTAAGAGCTTCTTGTTCATCAACAGCTTTAATGATTGCCAATTTTCGCTTTTCTAAAGCTTCATATAATTCTTTGTACTTTACGATTTCACCAATTTGAACCTCATCCAAGTCGCCAGTTTTTTCTTTTCGGTATCTAGAAATAAAAGGTACGGTACAGTCCTGATCTAGAAGTTCTACCGTATTGGCTATATTTTTCTCTAAGAGTTGGGTATGCTTTAATAAGTAGGGAATAAGTTGCATAAAGTCTATAAATTAAAAAACCTATGCAAGATAGAAAACTGCATAGGTTTTAAGTGAATTTTATAAATAGATTAAGCAACTTTTTTCATCAAATCAAAACAAGGGCATTTTTTACAACGCTTGCTTTCTGACTTTTTATATTTAGAACAGCACTTACTTTTAACTTTATCGGTTTTGACCTTAGTCATTTTCGATAATTTCTTCAATGCCTTTTCTTCTTTCTTTTTCTGCTTTTTTTTGCCCACAACAAACGTGATAAGTATTGCGGGACAAAGCTAACTTATTTTTACTTAATCTAAATAAGATTAAATGTTAAATTATTGAGGTGTATCTGTTGAGGCAGAGGTAATTGTAAGTTGTTGTATATCTCTGTCAAATAAATAAAGTCCGCCTTTATCATCACCAATTAGATTTATTTTGTCTAAAATAGTCCGGGCCATCGCCTCTTCTTCTATTTGTTCTGCAACGTACCACTGTAAAAAGTTGTGCGTAGCATAGTCTTTTTCTTGAAGGCTAATATGTACTAATTCATTGATGCTTCCTGAAACGAAAACTTCATGTTCAAATAATTTTTCGAACATTTCTTTAAAGGAATTGAAAGTTACATTTGGGGCGCTCAATTCTGATATTTGTGCATGACCACCACGTTCGTTAACAAACTTTACCAGTTTTAGCATATGGTCTCTTTCTTCTTGAGATTGATCATACATAAAACCAGCAACACCTTCAAGACCTTTAACCTCAGCCCAACAAGCCATAGCTAAATATATCTGAGAAGATTCTGCCTCTATTTTTATTTGATGATTTAATGCGTTCTCTATAGTTTTTGATAACATGTTTTTCTTTTTTTTAAAGTTACTAATTAATTTATGGTTTCTCCATTACCAACACCTTCAGTATCAGGATTAACAAAAACTAATTTACCATCTGCATTTTCGGTCATTAAAATCATTCCTTCACTATCTACACCACGTAAGGCTCTTGGCGCAAGGTTAACCAATACGGTAACTTTTTTACCTATAATCTCTTCTGCGGTGAAGCTTTCTGCAATCCCGGAAACGATGGTACGTACATCAATACCTGTGTCTACTTTTAAAACTAATAGTTTTTTTGCTTTTGGCATTTTCTCCGCTTCAATAATGGTACCTACACGCATGTCTAATTTTGAAAAATCTTCAAAAGTGATGGTTTCTTTTTGTGGCATAACTTCTTTGTTTGCGTTTTCGTTCGCTTTTTTCGTCGCTTCTAGTTTGTCTAACTGTGCTTGTATGGCGTCATCTTCTACTTTAGAGAATAATAATTCTGCTTGTCCTATTTGATGTCCTGCAGGAATTAAGACCTCTTTTGTAGTTACATCATTCCAAGTAGTACCATTTACGGCATCGCCAGAACTCGTATTTAATATATTTTTTAATTTGGTAGAGGTGAAAGGTAAGAATGGCTCACTTAATACAGCTAATGCAGAAGCAATTTGTAGGGCTACAAACATGATGGTTTTTACGCGCTCTTCATCTTGCTTGATAACTTTCCATGGCTCTTCATCAGCTAAATATTTATTCCCTAAACGCGCTAAAGTCATTAGTTCTTGGCCAGCTTCTCTAAAACGATACCGTTCTATAGAGCTAGCTATAATCTCTGGATATTTTTTTACTTCCGCTAAAGTTTCTAAATCAATTTTAGAAAATGCTCCAGGGGCAGGGATAACCCCTTGGTAGTATTTATTGCTTAAGACCACTACGCGGTTTATAAAATTACCAAAGATAGCCACCAACTCATTGTTGTTTCTAGCTTGAAAATCTTTCCAGGTAAAGTCATTATCTTTTGTTTCCGGAGCGTTAGCGGTTAACGTATAACGTAGCACATCTTGCATGTTTGGAAAATCTTCCAAATATTCATGCAGCCATACGGCCCAATTTTTAGAAGTAGACAATTTGTTGCCTTCTAAATTTAAAAACTCGTTAGCAGGCACATTATCTGGTAAGATATATCCCCCATGTGCTTTTAAAATGCTAGGGAAAATAATACAGTGAAAAACAATATTGTCTTTACCTATAAAATGAACCAATTTGGTATTTTCATCTTTCCAATATGGTTCCCAATCTTTTCCTTCTCTGGCTGCCCATTCTTTGGTAGAAGAAATGTATCCAATTGGTGCATCAAACCATACATATAATACTTTGCCTTCGCCACCGGGAACAGGAACAGGAATTCCCCAATCTAAATCACGGGTCACTGCTCTTGGTTTAAGTCCGTCATCAATCCAAGATTTACATTGGCCATAAACATTAGGCTTCCAATCATTTTTATGTCCGTCTAAAATCCATTCTTTTAAAAATGCCTCGTGACGATCTAGAGGTAAAAACCAGTGTTTGGTTTCTTTAACCGTAGGAACAGCACCAGAAATAGTAGATTTTGGATTGATTAGATCGGTAGCATTCAACGTAGAACCACAATTCTCACATTGATCTCCATAGGCTTCTTCATTGCCACACTTAGGGCAAGTACCTACAACAAAACGGTCTGCTAAAAATTGTTTTGCTTCTGGATCGTATAATTGTTCGGTTGTTTCTTCAATAAAATCTCCTTGATCATACATTGTTTTGAAAAACTCAGAAGCAGTTTCATGATGTATTTCTGCAGATGTTCTAGAGTAATTATCAAAAGTGATTCCGAAATCAGCGAAAGACTTTTTGATGATTGCATTGTATTTATCAATCACCTCTTTAGGGGAAATACCTTCTTTTTTTGCCTTCATAGAAATAGCAACACCATGCTCATCACTACCAGATATAAAAGCGACATCTTTACCAATAAGGCGTAAATATCTACTATAAATATCTGCAGGGACGTACACCCCTGCTAAATGACCTATGTGTATTGGACCATTTGTATAAGGTAAAGCTGCGGTAATCGTATATCTAGAAGGGTTTTTCTGATTCTCGGACATTATTTCTGTAATTAGCTCACAAAAATAAAGATTTTTAATGGAGAGGTATGCTTTGTTTTTAAAAACTACAAGAGTTTATAGCTACAAATGTACGTATCATCACAATTATAGGTTTTTTCTTACGTTACTTTACTAAAGACAATCTTATGAGTAATCAAAAACCTTTCAAGAAAATGACCTTAGACACTTCTAATGCTCAAAAGCCAGAAGAAACCACAAAAGAAGAAGTTACGCGGGTTTATAAAGATCAAAACTATGAAACCAAAAAGGCTTTGGCGTTCAAAACTGATGCAGATAAGCCTAAACTTGCTTAATTAAAATAAAAAACCATTTCATCTGTTAAAAACGGATGAAATGGATGCCATAGTAAGTAGGTGTTAATGGGGTGTGTAATATGGCATTAAGCAACCATTACGGATTTGCTCATTTTTTTATTTTGCACTCTAATTCTGTATATATATTTTCCAGAGGCGATGAAATTACTCATGCGCTCCCGTATGTTTATTTCTAAAGAACCCTCGGTCATTATTTCATTGTAAACCGTACCCACATTTTGTCCCATAATATTGTATAATTGAATATCTACATGGGCCGTAAATGGCATCTCTAAATAGATATGTGGGGTTTTATCTGTTGGGTAATAAGGTTTATGAATAATAGCCTCTAATAATTCTGGAGTAGGAATTTCTGCTACAGGATCTTCGGGTCTTGGGTCTAGTGGTGTTGGTGGAGTAGGTTCTCCATCACTGTAAACAATTTCATCAAAAACTTCACCACTACAATTAAAACCAAGATTAACAGCTTTGTAAGGGTGTCCTAATAAATGTTGTTCAACCAAAGTTCTATCTACACACAACCATTCTGCCAGAACAGTTCCGTAAAGATCTCTAAAGTCCATAGTATACTCTAAGTTACCACGCTCATTAGGATCTTCTAATGAAGGGTGTTCACCAACAAAAGCACTACCATTTAAACCAGAACCAAAGAATAATGTTGGAGCCGCCTTACCATGATCTGTACCGTTAGAACCGTTTTCAAATATACGTCTACCAAATTCTGAATAGGTCATACTTAAAACCTTATCATCTTGATTGGTACACTTTAAATCTTCGTAAAAATCATTAATAGCAATAGATAAATTAGACATTAGGCGTTCGTGCACTAAAGGCTGATTTCCGTGAGTGTCAAAACCACCCATGGAGATCATGTATACTTTCGTACCTAAATTTCCTTTGATTAAGCGAGCTAATATTTCTAATTGTTTGGCAAAACTATTGTCTTGGTATTCTACACATTGTAAATCTTTTCCACGTTCGTGTGCTTCGTGGATGGTGCCTGAATATTCATATGTGGTATTGGCAACACCTCGTAAAAAACGCAATTGATCTCCATACATACAATCACCAAATATGGTATTTGTAGGATCTGAAATTGCATATTGTTCTCCTGTTTCTGCAATTTTTTCTAACTGATCTATATTACTAGTTACGAATGCATAGTTGGTCTCGTTTCCTTGAAAAACCAAACTTCCATATTGTCCTATTTGGATGGCAGCAGGAGATGCAGGCGGACTTATTAAATAATCTTCATAAATATCTTCAAAATGTCTTCCCATCCAACCGGTACGTTCTCCTGAAAATCCAGAAGTCGTTAGATCTGTATTTGAAAAAATATCATCACCGGTAAAGTGAGATAAACTTTGGTTTCCGTACCCTACGCCATGTACCGCTTTGAACTGGCCTTCACCCCACATGGATTCTAAAGATTTCATGTAAGTAGGAACGCCAAAATCATCGGTTAGACGTAATATTTTGCTTTCAGGAATATATATGTTAGGTCTTGCATTGGCATACAAATCATATTGCTCTATAGGAATAACAGTACTTAAACCATCATTACCACCAGCCAATCGTATTAAAATTACAATTTTATCAGTCTCCGTGTCTGCTATAGCATTGGCTAAGGGCGAAGGAGCTGAAGCACTTACAAGATTACTTCCTAGTAAAATAGAACCAGAACCAGCTAATCCCATAGCTTGTAAAAAGGAACGTCTGCTCCAAGCTTTATGCTCTAGATCATGACCTTCATGCTCTAGTCCTTTATGGGGAGTTTTATTATGAGTATCACACATAGTGGTAGGTTTTTATTTTAATTGAAATTCTGGTTGTCTAATGATATGGAGTAGTAAAAAGTACAGTTGTTGTTTTGCTGAATCTGCATAATTATAAACAGACCAACTACCATCGCCATCTGGCGCATAATACTGTTCTAGTGATGCATCTCTAAATACATCTAAGGCGTTTTGTAACTGATCTTCTGCAATACCTTTTGGAAATAATTTTGCTAAAAGCGCATTGGTGATATCATCTGGATTATTTACAGACACTGCGTTTGGAACCAGCGAAACAGCCAAATTAAAAAATTGCTCTGAATCAGCGGTATAGAACAATTCTAAAAACATTTCACAAGATAACCAACGGCCAATCATAAAATTATTATTAATCCACTGTCTGTTTCTGTACCAACCTTCTACACCAGGTTGGTTAAAAACCTCTTGCCCTAGTAGTTCACTTGTGCTATACATATTAGCGATAATACTATCAGTATAGCTAAAACTTGTTTCATTAATTAAACTCAAGAATAAATCAAAAGGACTTTTGATGATTACGCCTATAGCTTCGTCATCAAAAAAGTGTTGACTTTTAAATAATTGTGATAGTACCGGAGCAATTTCAAAATCATTTGCTCGAAAGGTAGCAGCCAGCCCATCTATAATAGCCTGAGCATTTCCTGCTTGGTCTGTAGAATCTGGATGCACAAAAAACTCATATAATTTTTTACAGATAAAGTAGCTTATTTCATTTGGTCTTTGCGTAAACAAATTATCTATGACGCCATCGTAATCAAAGTTAGCCGTCTGTCCAAAGATCGTTTTTGGCGTATCATCAAATTTTGTTGGGTCAAAATTTACCGGAGACCAAGCTATATCTGGTCGGTCTACGTAACCCGTAAGTGCACGTGCCGTTTCTATAATGTCTTCTTCTGTATAGTTGTTTCCTTCTCCTAGGGTAAATAACTCGTAAAGCTCACGACCATAATTTTCATTAGGGTTGTTTCCATTATTATAAACACCGTCTAAATAATACAGCATGGCGTTGTCAAGACCAATCTCACTTGTGAATGTTCTAAAATTCCCTAGAGCATTACGCTGTAGACAATTTGTATAATGGTATAAATAGGTAGGAGCATCGTATTTTCTTAATTCGGTAACAAAATGATTGCTCCAAAAAAAGCTTAATCGATCTCTTAAATTATTAGATAAAATTGCCCTAGTATATGTTTGTCGCCATTCCTCATATTGCGCGTTTACAATAGGGTTACGTGTTTCACTGTCTTCAGGATAATCTGCTCGTGTCCAATCTGCCCATATGGGAGCGGCACTTTCTGGCATAGAAGTAGCTTCATTAATAATCGCATTTACTAAAGACTCTGCTGTTTGGCCTACTGCACTTTCAATAGTAGCTACTGAGGCACTAAGTCCTATTCTTCGGTAAAAATGTTCTGCTCTTTGCTTGTCCAATGGCGTTGTGTAGGGACTAAGCGGAGCGGTATTACAATTTATAAAGTATTCCATACTGAAGTTCTAAAATTGGTTATTTTGGGGGAATTCATATATGTAAAATGTTATGTATATTACATATAACTCAACAATAGCAATAAAATTACGTAGCACTAGGTGTTTTGGACGTCTAAGTACCTATATTTTCGATGAAGTGCGTAATTATTGAAATAAAGTGATAAAATTTATGGCAATTCATAACGATTTTGGCAAATTAGGGGAAGAACAAGCGGTAAAACACCTTGAGAAAAATGGATATACGGTATTGGAAAAAAATTATCGCTACCTAAAAGCTGAAGTTGATATTATTGCGAGAAGTAAAGATATTTTGGTGATTGTAGAAGTGAAATCTAGAAATACCGGCTTTATTGCCGACCTATCTGATTTAATACATCAAAAAAAAATAAACCTGCTTATTGCTGCAGCACATCAATATGTCACTTTCCATGATTTAGATGTAGAGGTACGCTTTGATATTATTACCGTTGTACAACAAAAAGGAGGCTTGGAAATCAATCACATAGAAGATGCTTTTTATCATTTCTAAATATTTGTTTTATTTATAACAATTTGTTATATTTGCATCTCACAACCGGAATCATGAAAACAATATCTTCTGTCGTAGAACATTACATTAAGAAAAAACCCTTTTTACAAAGTGCATTAGCACAAGGAATTATTAACCTTACCTCATTATCTAGGATTGTTAAGCCAGAGATTGAAGCCGAATTGGGGAAAGACATTCGGAATGGCGCCATTGTAATGGCGTTAAAAAGGTTATCGGATGACTTAGAGTTTAGGGCAACTCACAAAATTATCAAAGTACTTAAAAATATTGGTGAGATTACAGTACGTTCTTCCTTAACTGATTTTACTTTTTTATTATCGGATAGTCTTTTAGAAAATCAGCGCTTGTTGCTGAAAGAAGTAAATAAAGACAAGGATGTTTTTTATACTTCTTCAAGGGGTGTAAATGAATTGAACATTGTAGTGAGCAATAGTTTAGATAAAACTGTTGAAGCATTATTTGAAGGAGAGCGCTGTACTCAAAAAGCAGAAAACTTGTCTTCGATTACAGTGAAGTTACCCTCGGAAAACGTTACAGTTCCTGGAATTTACTATTTTATTTTCCAGCGCTTGGCATGGGAAGGGATTGTACTTTATGAAGTAATCTCTACTACCAATGAGTTCACCATCTTAGTAGATGATGAACATGTAGATATTGCTTTTAAAACCATTAAAGATTTAAAAACATTATAATACGGTAATGCCGTATAGCTATTAAAAGCAGTTAGTAGATTTTCTTTAGAAATTCTACGGCTGCTTTATCATCTTCAGGCTTGGCGATAATTCTTTTTTCGCTGTCCAATATGTAATAGGTTGGTGTAGCATGTACATCGTACAATTCAGCATATTCACTGTCCCATTTTCCTAAAGAAATGGCATGTTTGAAATTAGGCAATTTTGCAGCTTCAATTTCCCAATTTTCCACTTCATCTTCTAATCCTACGGCTAAAACGGTAAGATCTGTTTTGTTTTTAAACTCTTTATGCAGTGCAGGCAATTCTTTTAAACAATGCCCACAGGTACTACTCCAGAAAATTAAAACGTAGTTTTTTGCAGGAGCTAAACCGCTAAGTTTATTAAGCTCTTTTCCTGTCTTCCAAGTAATTTCTGGTGCTACTTCTCCAATTCGGAGCCTATTATGTGCTTCAATAGTATTCTTTGCCTCTACGTTTTCTGTGGCAATAGCTAAGTCTTTTAAGTAATTAGTATAGATATAGTCTGATACAGTATTATAATCATAGGCTACTGCCGTATTCCATAATTCATAATATGTATAAAACTTAAAATCATCCGTTAAGCTCCCTAAAGGAGTAGAAATATTATCTACATTTTTGATTACCTCCTGCTCTAATTCATCCGTACCGCTAAGGGTAAGTGGTAATGCTGTAAAAACATAATTCGTTAATTTATCGGTCAAGAAAACAGAACTTTGTAAGACAGGGTTACTGAAATCTATTGCCTTGAAATAATTTTCTTTCTTACCAGCAACATAGGCCTCAGCAGTACTATAAGCCTCAGGAATATAAGGAGCGTTAGCTGTAATAAAATGATTGGCTATTAAACCTTCAGATTTAGTTTCGTAGTTTTTTTGAATACTAGTAAGAGATTTTAGAAGCGAATTAAATTCCTTTTTATTGGTTTTTTGCTTGCTATAAAAGGTAATAATATCCTGCTCCACAGCGCTAATTTCTGCTAGATAGTCACTTAAGGTACTATTCTCTATAGAGTTGGTGTAAGCTGCACCATCATCTGAATTAAAGGTAAAGACAATATCTTCTTTTCCGTTATAGATGACATCAAAGTTATATTCCTCCTGTGGTACGGCATATACTAATCGATACATGCCCGGTTCTGCATTTTCTGGCATATCTAAAGTAGCTTTTCCAAATTGGATGGCTGTATCTGCGGTATATGCTTGTGTTCCAGGTTTTATGCGGTATGCAATAAGCCATGTATAATCTTCAGCAGGCGTAAATGTCCCGGATATGGTATGTTGTGCGTTTGCGCTTAAAGCAACGAACGCTGATAATAGTAAAAGAATCTTTTTCATATTTTGTATTTTACAAAAATCACTCCAATAATTAATTTGAAGCTAATTTATTTTCTTTTTCAAAAGGTTGCATGGCTAAATATGCTTTGTCTATAGATCTTATGTTTTCAAAAACTAATAGCAATCGGAGTCCGTTTCTAGTTTGCTTTTCTTTAATCTTACATAATTTAGGATGCGCTTGTACAAATTGTAAAACGCTAGTAAAATTAGCGCTTTGATAGAATGCAGATTGTTGGTCAGCAATAAAATAGCCTATCATTTTTCCTTGCTTCATGACAATTTTTTCCAAACCAATAGCATTGGCTATCCATTTTATACGAACAGAATTTAATAAGTCCTCTGCTTCAATTGGCAACTCGCCAAAACGGTCTATTAAGTCCAATTCAAATTTCTTTAAGCCTTCTTCATCGGTAATTTGATTTAGTGCGGTATATAAATTTAAACGCTCTGTAATATTATTGATATAGTCATCAGGGAATAGCAATTCAAAATCAGCATCAATCTGAGTTTCTTTTACGAAGACCTTTTCATGTTCGTGCCCATCAATTTCCTCATATAGATCTTTGAACTCATTTTCTTTTAGTTCATCAACAGCTTCTGCTAATATTTTTTGATAGGCATCAAAACCAATATCATTTATAAATCCGCTTTGTTCGCCACCAAGAATATCTCCTGCACCGCGAATTTCTAGATCTTTCATGGCGATATTAAATCCGCTACCTAATTCTGTAAATTGCTCTAAGGCTTCAATACGTTTGCGGGCATCAGAGGTCATGACCTCATAAGGCGGAGTGATAAAGTAACAGAACGCCTTTTTGTTACTACGCCCAACTCTACCACGCATTTGATGCAAATCGCTCAATCCAAAATTATTGGCATTATTTATAAAAATGGTATTGGCATTAGAAACATCTAATCCGCTTTCTATAATGGTTGTAGACACTAAGACATCAAACTCTCCATTGATAAAAGCAAGCATTAGGCTCTCTAACTTTTTACCATCCATTTGGCCGTGACCAATACCAATTTTGGCATCAGGCACTAAACGCTGTAATAAACCAGCAACTTCCTTGATGTTTTCTACACGGTTATGGATGAAAAATACTTGTCCTCCACGTTGAATTTCATAACTAACCGCATCCCGAATGGTTTCTTCAGAAAAGCGAATAACATCACTCTGAATAGGATATCTGTTTGGTGGTGCTGTATTTATAACCGATAAATCACGAGCGGCCATTAAACTAAATTGTAACGTTCTCGGGATAGGAGTGGCCGTTAAGGTTAAGACATCTACATTCTCCTTAATAGACTTTAGTTTATCTTTTACGGCAACGCCAAACTTCTGCTCTTCATCAACAATTAATAAGCCTAAGTCTTTAAATCTCACGTTTTTATTCACCAGTTGGTGGGTACCTATAATGATATCAACTTTACCGTCAGCTAATTTTTCAAGTGTTTCTTTTTTCTCTTTAGCAGTTCTAAATCTGTTTAAATAATCTACCGTTACTGGCATATCTTTTAACCGTTCACTAAATGTTCTGCTATGCTGAAATGCAAGAATAGTGGTGGGTACTAAAACGGCTACCTGTTTGCCATTTGCTACCGCTTTAAAGGCAGCTCTAATAGCCACCTCTGTTTTTCCAAAACCTACATCCCCACAAATTAAACGATCCATTGGTCGTTCACTTTCCATATCGCGCTTAATGTCTTCAGTAGCTTTACTCTGGTCTGGCGTGTCTTCGTAGATGAAAGAAGCTTCTAATTCATGTTGTAAGTAGCCATCGGGAGCATATTGAAATCCTTTTTCTGACCTACGTTTGGCATAGACTTGAATTAAATCAAAAGCAATTTTCTTAACTCTAGACTTCGCTTTTTCTTTTACTTTTTTCCAAGCACCAGAACCAAGTTTGTATATTTTGGGAGGCGTACCATCTTTACCAGCGAACTTAGATATTTTATGCAGCGAATGAATGCTGACATACAAAATATCACGCTCGCCATACACTAATTTTATGGCCTCTTGCTTTTTACCTTCGACATCTATTTTTTGTAAGCCTCCAAATTTTCCAACACCATGATCCATGTGGGTTACATAGTCGCCAATATCTAAACGAGTAAGTTCTTTAAGCGTAATGGCTTGTTTCTTAGAGTAGCCATTTTTCACATGAAATTTATGGTAGCGCTCAAAAATTTGATGATCTGTAAAACAGGTTATTTTTAAATCGACATCTATAAAACCTTGAAAAAGAGAATAGACTACTGTTTTGTAATGTACTTTTTTTCCAACTTCATCAAAAATATCATGAAAGCGTTGCGCTTGTTGCTCTGTGGAACAAAAAATATAATTAGTAAACCCAGCTTTTTCTTGTTCGTTTAAACTATCAATAAGTAAATCGAACTTTTTATTGAAAGAAGGCTGAGGTCTTGTGTTGAATTGAATTTCTTCTTCGATACTTTTTTGCGAAGGGTTGCCGCCAATAATTAAACTAAAAGCCTCTAATTCTTTTTTAAATAAGGTAGAATCTACAAAAAGGGCGTTAGGTTCTGCATGTTTAATTTCTGTTGAGAGCTTGCTGAAAGCTTCCGTGGCTTTCTCGAAAAAAGAATCTAAGCGGTCTAGTAAAATATCAATATCACTGTTAAAAATTAAAGTGTTTGATGCGATATATTGAAGAAAACTCTCTCTAGATTCATCTAAAAATTTGTTTTCTACATTGGGAATAATGGTAATCTTGTTTAATTTTTCAAGCGAAAGTTGTGTTTCTACATCAAAGGTTCTGATGCTTTCTACTTCATCACCAAAAAATTCTAAACGATAGGGTTCATCATTAGAAAAAGAGAATACATCTACGATACCCCCACGAACAGAAAATTCTCCTGGCTCTGTGACAAAATCTACTCGTTTAAATTTATATTCGAAGAGCACTTCGTTTAAAAAATCGAGCGATAAAGAATCTTCAATTTTTATTTTTAACGTGTTTTTATCTAACTCTTTTCTGGTGACTACTTTTTCAAAGAGAGCATCTGGATACGTGACAATAACTGCGGGTTTCTTACGCGAATTAATTCGGTTTAAAACTTCGGCCCGTAGTAAAACATTTGCATTGTCTGTTTCTTCAATTTGATAGGGTCTACGGTAGCTTCCTGGATAGAATAGCACATCTTTTTCGCCTATCATCTGTTCCAGATCGTTCAAATGATACGCCGCTTCTTCTTTGTCATTAAAAATTAAAAGAAAAGGCTGCTTTGCGGTCTTAAAAGCATCGGTTAACACAAACGATAAGGAAGATCCTATGAGACCTTTTATGTTGATAGTACCTTTTGTATGTTCAAAATTGGAAATAGCAGTGCGCAGTTTCTGCAATTGCGGAGACTGTTCGTAGAGTTGTTGAATGATTTTTTGGCTCAACTTAAAACTTTTGTGCAAATATAAACATACCTCGTAAATGCATTGCGTTCATTTTTAATCAATATGAATCACTTTTTGTTTCAAAAAGTGCAGAACTTGGTAGTTCTATAAAATTAAGAAGATGGCAAACAAGAAATTTGATGTATTTGTAATAGGAGGTGGTAGTGCAGGGCAAGCTGTAGCAAAGTCATGTGCGGAAGCAGGAATGAGTGTGGCAATCACAGAACGCCGTGATTATGGCGGTACTTGCCCATTGCGTGGTTGTGATCCCAAAAAAGCACTTTTAGCATCGACAGAAGTTTTAGAATTTGCTAGACATATGAATGGAAATGGGATTGTAAAATTACCCAAACTACTTTGGAGTGATATGCAAAAATTTAAAAAGATCTTTACCAAACCCATTCCAAAGGCTTCAAAAGACAGCTTAAAAGAGTTGGGCATTACAGTTTTTTCTGGTGCAGCTTCTTTTTTATCAGAAACAACAATTGCGGTAGGCGACGAAATTATTGAGGCCGATAAATTTGTTATAGCTACAGGTCTGAAGCCTATTGAATTACCAATTGAAGGCGCTGCCTTACTGAAGACCAGTGAAGACTTTCTTAATTTAAAAAAGCTTCCAGAACATTTAGTATTTGTGGGTGGGGGGTATATAGGAATGGAATTTGCTCATATGGCGGCAAGGGCAGGAGCAAAGGTGACTGTTATTCACTCTCATGAAAGACCATTGCAAGGTTTTGATCCTGACTTAGTAGATACCTTGGTTGCTTATTCTAAAAAAATAGGGGTTAAATTTTTATTTAATGCGAAAGTGAATAAAGTAAAAGAGGGAAAAAATAAGTTAAAAGTGTATTATGAGCATGAGGATACAACCAAACACATTAAGGCGAATATTGTGTTTAATACCGCTGGGCGTGTACCAGCAATTGACCAACTTGATTTAGAAAAGGCAAAGGTTTCTTTTAGCGAAAATGGAATTGCTGTAAATGAATACCTTCAAAACGCTGGAAATATGAATATCTACGCGTGCGGGGATGTTACAGACCATGGATTACCATTAACTTCTATGACGGGGCCAGAAGCAAATACCGTTTCGGCAAATATTATTAAAGGAAACAAAGTAAAGGTACATACCCCCGTGATTCCTTCGGTAGTCTATACCTTACCTAATCTAGCTAGTGTGGGTTTGAGTGAAGAAGAAGCAAAGAAAAGATATAAAAACGTACTCGTAAATCATGAGTCTGCCGCAGATTGGTTTAACGCAAGGCGAATAAACGCACCGATATATGCTTATAAAATTTTAATCAACGAACGTACAAAAGCAATTGTCGGTGCGCATATTATTGGACCGCATGCAGGAGAAACTATTAACTTATTTTCATTGGCCATCCGGAAAGAGATGACCGTAGATGATATGAAGGCTATCGTATTTACGTATCCTTCTTGGGGTTATGATGCAAATAGAATGTTATAAAATTAACTATGTAAACGTTCCTTCAATTTGATAGCAGGGCCAGTGGCCCTGTTTTTGTAGGCGTGATAAAAAGTAGATGCGAATAGTATAACACTGGCCACTACGGCTGTATATGCTATTTCAGGATAGTCTTCAATTTGACGAACGTAGATAGCGATAAATGCCCAAACAGCCACAAGTGCAAATTCTCTCATGTTTCGTTTATAGGTCATCAAAAGATTTATCACTGTAGCAATACCAATCATAAGTATGGCCCAAGTAGCTTCTGATAAAAACCCACCAGACCAGCCAAGTTTCGCTAGATAGGCGGTGATATTTGCAATGGTCGCCACTGTAATCCAACCGCTATATAAACAAATAGGCCACCATACAAAGGCAATAATTTCTATCGGAGCATCCCAACGTTCCATATTGGTATTTAGGATGATCTTTATTAAAGAAAACAAGATCCCAAACATAATTAAAACAGATAGCCCTGTATAATCATATACGAAGGCAAAGACCCATAACCCATTCAGAAAATTAGTGATAGCAAACCAATATCCCGTTTGTAAGATAAAATCGGTTTTCTTGACACTAAAAAAAGCTCTTCGCACTTGAAAAATAGCATATCCTATTAAAGACAAAAAAATTAGGCCCCAAATGGCAAATGCATAACCTGCTGGCGTAAACAAATTGTCGTATTGTTTACTTATTTGGCCTATAGTGGTATTGTTAAATTTTAATGCTTGTGATACATAGTTAACGATAATCACGAAGAGTACAGAGGCCGAGTTTACTAGTGCTAATTTCTTTTCCATAGGATAAAATTAAGTGCCTTGAAATTTAATTGTTGATGGTATCCAATTTAAAAAGAACTTAGATAACGGAAGAAGCAATATCTATTTTAAATATTTCGTCTTTTGTAATAACAAACACCTCGTGTTCTCTAGTAGGTTGTAATAAAAATGTTCCTGTAAATTCGCCAAACGCAGGCAATATCATTTGGTGGTCTGATTTATAAAAGCAGGCTAATTTTAATATCTGTCTCCCGCTACCTTTTAATTTTATAGCGGGGTGAATATGTCCTGCGAAATTAAATAATCCTTTACGTTCTTCAGGGTGATGTGTAAATAGAAACCCTTGCGTTACAATTTCTTGAATCACTTCAATATTTAAAGCTTCATATTTTAAGGGCGATATAATATCGTGATTTCCGGCAACTAAAACTAGTTTTGCAGTTGTTTTCGCTACCCAATCTTCAAACAAATTCCATTCTGTATTCATAGAGGAATGAAATAAATCACCCAAAAAACAAATACTTTTAGGTTTAAATTGAGTAACAATAGCCTCTAAAAGCATAAAATTTTTCTGTATGGCTTTTTGCGGAACGGCAGCACCGTGTTTTCTAAAATGCGATATTTTTCCAAAGTGAATATCGCTAACAATAAGTGTGCTTTTTTCTTCCCAAAAAAGCGCACCCGAACAATGCATGGTAAATGTCTGATTGTTTACTTGTATAGATTCTGTCATTCATGACAAAAATAAGAAAAAGCGAAGTGCTTTTTACTTTTGGGTAAGAATAGCGGTCATACGTTTGATACGGTCTGCTAATTTTTCACTAGATAATTTTTCTCGTAATCTATCTGTAATTATAGGGAATGAAAATGGTGTTGGTTTCTGGCATGCTTTCCAGACAATTTCTTGTTGTGAAATACGCTCTAGTGCCAGTCGTAAACGCCCTTCTTCTAATTGATGTTCAAATGTTTCCGTAAAGGCTTGTTGAAAAAGTAAATTGTCAGCTTCATAGTCTCTAAAGACATCAAAAAGGAGTTGTGAGCTGCTTTGTAAATGCTTCATTTTTACGCCCTTATTTGGATATCCTGTAAACACCATTCCACTGATTACGGCAATGTCACGAAATTTTCTACGCGCCATCTCCGTGGCATTTAAACTCTTCTGTAAGTCACTCAGCATAAAGTCTGTGGAAAATAAATCATTATCTAGAACCTGTTGTATGTCTATCTCTTGATCTGAGAGCAATTCAAATCCGTAGTCATTAAACGCCAGCGAAAAAGTTATCGGTGAAAGCAAACTTATGCGGTAGCCTAAAAGGCTTCCCATGGCTTCATGCACAAACCTACCTTCAAAGGGATAAAAAATATGGTGGTAACCATCGCGAGTTTTAAATGTTTCAATTAAGAATTCATTGGGTTTTGGAACAATACTTTCGTTACGTTGTTGGGTAAATACAGGCTCTAGTGCGATTAGCTCTGGGCCTATTTCTTTTTTGGTTAAATGGTTTGCCGATGCTTTGTATAATTCTTCACGTAGCAATTCAGACATTTGAGCAGAAAAAGTGAGACGCCCACCCATCCAACTTGGTATTTTGTTTGTTTTTTTAGTAGAATTCCGCACATGTACTTGCATGTCTTTTATCCGAATAAACTCTAGATTTCTTCCAGCAAATGTAAAGATATCTCCAGGAGATAATTTGGAAACGAAGAACTCTTCAATAGATCCAATAAAACCTCCTTTTTGATAGCGTACCGTTAAATTTGCATCGCTAACAATAGTTCCTATCTGAAAGCGATGCCGCATGGCAATACCTTTATTATTGACTTTAAATTTACCATCTTCCTCAAGGTCTACTTTTTTGTATTCATCATAGGTCTGCAAGCTTTGGCTTCCTAAGACTAAAAAGTTGAGTAGCCATTGCCATTGCTCTTTGGAGAGTGCTTGGTAGCAGAAGGTTTTAATTACTTCTTGGTAAATTTCATCCGGATAAAAGCCATCGGAAATAGCGAGCGTGGTGAGGTATTGCAGTAGCACATCATAACTATTCAAATACGGAATCCGGTCTTCTACTACGGTATGTTTTACCGCTTCTTGCAAAGCTGAAGCTTCAATAAGTTCTATAGCGTGAGTGGGTAAAAAATAAATGACGCTCTCTTTTCCTGGTCGGTGGCCACTGCGACCAGCACGTTGTAAAAAACGTGCCACCCCTTTGGGACCTCCAATTTGTATTACCGTTTCTACGGGAGCAAAATCTACGCCTAAATCTAAACTAGACGTGCAAACAACGGCCTTTAAGTTTGCATTACGGATGGCTTGTTCTACCCAAAGTCGGGTTTCTTTATTAATACTTCCATGGTGCATGGCAATTTCGCCAGCATACTCAGGATGTTTTTCTAAAATTTTTTGAAACCAGATTTCGCACTGACTTCTGGTATTGGTAAATAGTAAGGTGGTTTTACTATTGTTAATTATAGGGATAATCTCTTCTAATAAATGCAAGCCTAAATGTCCGCGCCACGGAAAGGTCTCCATTTTTTTAGGGATGATGCTTTTTACCGTTATTTTCTTATTCAGTTTAGCTTTTAGTAGAACTGAATTTTCAAGTGCCTTAGAATCGGTGCCCAATAGCACTTCTCGGGCCTGGTCTAGGTTGCCTATCGTTGCAGAGATTCCCCATATTCGAAGTTCTTTAGAAACTGTTTTTAGACGAGAAAGAGCCAGTTCCATTTGTACCCCTCTTTTGGTGCCTAACAGTTCATGCCATTCATCTACGACGATGGCGGTACACCCTTTAAACAGTTTGTCGTAGCCTTTAGAAGCCAAGAGTAACTGTAAACTTTCGGGAGTGGTGATTAATAAGTCGGGCATTTGCTTTTTCTGAGCAGTCCGCTCTTTTGTGCTGGTGTCTCCAGTCCTAATCCCTACCGTCATCTGTGTGCCTAAATCAGCAGCAACTCTTTCTGCAGATTGTCTAATCTCGTCAGATAAAGCACGCAGGGGAGTAATCCAAACAGCTTTCAAACCTTTTTTATGGTTGGTTTTATACGCCGGATTAGATTTTATGTAATTTAGAATTATAGGAAACCAAAGGGCGTAAGTTTTTCCGCTTCCTGTGGGAGCGTTTAACAATCCGTTTTTACCCTGTAAAAAAGCTTTCCAAGTATCTTTTTGGAATTTAAATGGTTTCCAATTGTTTTCTTGAAACCAATTCTCTGCAATAGTATATAGTTCGTCTCTATTCATAGTACGGTTAGGGTACTGTAATTATTCGGTAGTCGTAATACTTGTACTTGAGATTAAGCTTTTTAAATCTTCAATAGTATTGGCGTCTTCTATTTTTTTATCATGTCGCCAGCGTATAATTCTAGGGAATCGCGTAGCAATACCGCTTTTATGCCTTTTTGATAAAGCGATTCCTTCAAAAGCAATTTCAAATACATGATGTGGGGTAACACTTCTTACGGGGCCAAAACGTTCAAGTGTATTCTTTTTAATCCAAGCATCTACTTTACGGAACTCTGCATCTGTAAGTCCGGAATAGGCTTTTGCAAAAGTGACCAGCTCTTTTTGGCCCTCTTCATTTGTAGTCCAGAGGGCAAAAGTATAATCGGTAAATAAATTACTTCTTCTTCCGTGTCCGCGCATAGCATAGGTTAATACGGCATCAATCGTTAGCGGGTCTACTTTCCATTTCCACCAATCGCCCTTTTTTCTACCTACCAAGTAGTGAGAATCTTTTCTTTTGAGCATTAAACCTTCACTATGCATTTCTCGTGCCCGTTCCCTTTCTTTCGCAACCTCTTCCCAAGAATTAAAGTGAATTGTTTCTGAAATTTGGAAAGGCAAATTCTCTATAACTGAAATAGTTTGAAATAATTTTTCTAATAGCTCCCTTCGTTCTATAAAAGGAAGATGCCGAATATCATTTCCTTCCCATTCTAAAATATCATAGGCTTTAAGGATTACGGGTGTTTTTTTTAGCAGTGCTTTAGAAACCGTTTTTCTTCCAATCCTAGTTTGCAAATCATTGAAAGTGCCGATGATGTTATTGGCGTAGGGTAAAATTTCCGCATCAATGACGGTCCCGTTTGGAATAATACCAACAAGTTTTTCTAATTCAGGATACTTATCGGTTACTAATTCTTCTCCGCGACTCCATACAAATAATTCGTCATTCCTAAATATGGTTTGTGAGCGTATACCATCCCATTTATGTTCTGCAGACCATTCTTGCACATCACCCAGATCATGTACTTCATTTTCAATAGCATAAGCTAAATAAAAAGGATATGGTTTTGATAGGTAGTCATTTTCATTTTCCTCTAATATCAGTTCTTGAAAAGTAATTGTTTTAGGATCCCAATTCCCCATCAATTTATAGGCTAATATATCCTCATTTATTTCTGTAGCCTTAGATAAGGCCTTTGTCATTAATTTTTGACTTACACCAATTCGGAAACCTCCGGTAATTAATTTGGTAAAAACAAAACGTTCATAATAATCTAATGCTTTCCAGTTGTTGTAGAGGTATTCTTTTTTCTCTTCTTCGGGTTTCTTTTTTAAATGAATCATTTCTTCTAAAAATTCCGTGAGCGATTTGTCCGTTTGTAAAGGATTGGATGGAATTACTAGGGCTATAGTTTCTGCTAAATCACCCACAATATGATAACTCTCTTCAAAAAGCCATGAAGGGATATTGGATAATTCTGAAGCCCATTGTCTCAACAAGGTGGTATTTACCGGTCTTGGAGGTCTTCGATGTGATAAGATAGCGATGGTCCACACCTTATCTGTATCACTCGCTTTTGCAAAATACTCAGCTAGAGCAGTAACCTTTGTATTTGTTTTGGTTGTGCTGTCTAAGGTTTTAATAAGTGATGCAAAATTCTTCATGCGGTAAAATTCAAGCTAAGGTGTTCTAAGCAATTATTTTTTCTTCTATTTCTGTGGTTTCTTCTTCTCCGTATTGTGTTTCTTCGGTTCTGGCATCATACCCTTGTTCTCGCAAGTATCTTGAAAAGATATCTGAATAGCCATGTGTACAAATTACCTTTTCGGCACCAGTAGCTTTTATACTTTCTAATAAACCTGTCCAATCACAATGATCGCTGAGGACAAATCCTTTGTCTATTGCTCTTCTGCGTCTTGCACCTCTAAAGGTCATCCAGCCACTGGCAGATCCTGTAACGTAAGGCACCATTTTTTTTATCCACGTACTGCCGTGTGCACTGGGAGGGGCTAGTACCATGTTGCCCAGCAAATCTTGTTTTTTGGTTTCTTTAGTGATTAGTGTTGTTGCCGGGAAATCTACCAGTGGCCGTAATACTTCGGTCATGTTTTCTATGGCACCGTGGGTGTATATTTTGCCTATATCGGGATTCAAATATTTTAATAGACGTTGCGCTTTACCTAGGCTGTATCCAAAAAGTATCGATGTTTTTCCTTCTGCTTGGTTTTCTAGCCACCAATTGTTAATAGAATCCATCACTTCCTCTTGTGGTGTCCATTTAAAGGCAGGTAATCCAAAAGTGCATTCTGTAATGAACGAATCACATTTTACGACTTCATAGGGTGTAGATATTCCGTCGTTTTCAGTTTTATAATCACCTGTAAACACCCACACTTCTCCTTTATGTTCTACGCGTATTTGTGAAGAACCAATAATATGTCCTGCTGGGTGTAGGCTAAATTTCACATTATTTATAGTAAAGGTTTGTCCCCATGCTACTCCAGATACATTTATTTCCCCCAGTCTGTGCCTTATAATTGGTACATTTCTATGATGTGTAATGTAGCTTTTGTGTCCATAGCGGCTGTGATCTGCATGACCATGAGTGATAATAGCTTTATCAACGGGTTTCCAAGGATCTAGATATACTTTGGCGACACTGCAATAAATACCTTTATCGGTAAATTGTAGTAATGGATTTTTCATAGCCTTGTGAAATTACAAAATTATTTCTTTGATGATTATTTAGATAATTGACTTAAAGTCTATTGGTAGTAAATAGTTGAGGAAACCACCGTACAACTTACTAAGAGCCAAAATAATCGGTTTTATTGTAAAAAATGACTCCTAAAAAATTATATTTGTGCTCAAATAAAAAATAGATTATGTCTTTTGTAGATTTATATAGCAGTGGCGAGCATAGAAGAAATTTAGCTCATTTTTCATCAATTGCATCTTTAGCAGCTGTAGATGGTGAAGTTAATCCTCAGGAAAAAGTTTTATTAGATCGGTTTGCTAGAAAATTAGATATTACGGATGCAGAATATGCTGAGGTTTTAAAGTCTGATAATAAATACCCTATTAATCCTCCTTCTACATCAGAAGAACGTTTAGAGCGTTTGTATGATTTGTTTCGAATTGTTTTTGCAGATCACGAGATAGATGAAGAAGAAATGACCTTGGTGAATAAGTATGCTATTGGCTTAGGATACTCTTCGGAAGCGGCAACCAAATTAATTAAGCGCTCAGTGCAGATTTTTGGTGGTCGATTAGATTTTGAAGATTACCTTTATTTAGTTAAGAAATAAGATAATATAGGAATAAAAAAAGGGGGCTTTTAGCCCCTTTTTTAGTTTCAACTTATTAAATTATGCATTTGCATTTTTCATAAATTCTTCTGCTTTTTCCACCATGTTTCGGCTACCGCAAAAGAAAGGAACACGTTGGTGTAGTTCTGTTGGTTTTACCTCCATAATCCTATTTTTTCCATCACTAGCTAATCCATTAGCTTGTTCTGCAATAAAAGCCATAGGGTTACATTCATATAATAATCTAAGTTTTCCTTCAGAAGCAACACTACTTTTAGGGTACATGTAAATACCTCCTTTGATCATGTTTCTGTGAAAATCGGAAACTAAAGATCCAATGTAACGAGATGTATAAGGTCTGTCATCCTCCTCTTTTTGGCAATATTTAATATAATCTTTTACACCTTGTGGAAAATGTACATAATTACCTTCATTTACAGAATATATGTTACCATTCTCAGGGAAACTCATGTTAGGATGCGATAGATAAAACGTACCTAATGCAGGGTTTAATGTAAATCCGTTTACGCCATCACCAGTAGTATAGACCAACATAGTAGAAGTACCATAGATAATATAGCCTGCTGCAATTTGGTTTACACCTGGTTGAAGAAAGTCTTCAATAGTTACAGGAGTACCTACGGGAGTAACACGTCTATAAATCGAAAATATAGTTCCAACAGAGACATTAACATCAATATTTGAAGAGCCGTCTAGCGGGTCTATAAGTACTACGTATTTGTTTTGATGTTGATTATCAAAACTATTGATGCTTATAAAATCATCTTCTTCTTCAGAAGCAATTCCACAAACAATTTCTCTCTTTTTTAAAGTTTGTATAAACTTTTCATTAGCGAGAACGTCTAATTTTTGTTGGTTTTCTCCTTGAATGTTTTGATCTCCGGCTTCTCCAAGAATATCTACTAATCCGGCTTTATTAACTTCATGATTTACAACTTTAGCTGCTAATCGTAATCCGTTTAATAATCTAGATAGTTCACCAGATGAGTATTTAAAAGAGTCTTGATTTTCAATAATAAACTCTCCAAGAGTTTTGTATTGTTTAGTCATGATTGTAGTGTTTATTTACCTACAAATATCGTCTTTTTTGTGATACTACAACGTTTTCGTTCAATTTATGTTTTTTAAATTTGTAACTTCATGTTATATTTGTAACAATAAAAAAGAGGTTGGGCGCTATATTGAGAATAGAGAAATAAATCTAGCCTATGATTATTAAAATCTAAAAAAAAGAGTGATGAAATTTTCAATAAGAGAAGCAAAAAAAGAAGACATGGATCAAGTTTTATCCTTGATTAACGAGCTTGCTGTGTTTGAAAAGGAAGAAAATGCCGTTGAGGTTACTTTAGACGACTTAATTAGAGATGGTTTTGGTGCTAATCCACTATTCCACTGTTTTGTGGGTGAAGTAGGTAATGAAATTAAAGGAATGGCATTGGTCTATAATAGGTACTCTACTTGGAAAGGACCTATTATTCATTTAGAGGATTTAATAGTAACAGAGTCTATGCGTGGAACTGGTATGGGAACTGCATTGTTAAATGAGGTGGTTACATACGGTCATGGCTTAGGTGTAAAAAGAATAAACTGGGAAGTTATAGATTGGAATGAACCCGCTATTAAATTTTACGAAAGTAAAGGCGCAAATGTAATGCGCGATTGGGACGTGGTTCAATTAGATGAAAATGGTATTAAAAATTATATAGCCAATATATGAGAATTTTTAAATTTGGAGGTGCATCTGTAAAAGATGCTGATGGGGTAAAAAATTTAGTGAGTGTTTTAGAGCAAGTAGGTTATGAGCATACACTAATAGTAGTTTCTGCAATGGGTAAAACAACCAATGCTATGGAAACGGTTGTTACGAGTTATTTTAGAGATAAATCTGAAGTTGCTGCTGCAATCCAAGATGTTCTTAAATACCACAATGATATTTTAATGGATTTGTTTGAAAATGACAAACATCCTATATTTAAAAAAATAAAGGAACTTTTTGATGAAGTTCAAGGGTTTCTTGCGTGGAATAAATCGCCAAAGCACAGCTTTGTCTATGACCAAGTTATAGGGTATGGAGAATTGGTTTCTACCACTATTTTAAGTGCGTATTTAAATGAAGTAGGTATTAATAATACATGGTTAGATGTTCGTGATTATATTAAAACGGATGATAATTATAGAGATGCTGCTATCAATTGGGAAAAAACGCAGGAAAATATTTCAAAAGGAATTGATAAAAGTAAATTTTATATAACTCAAGGATTTATTGGCAGCGATGACAATAACTTTACCACTACTTTAGGTAGAGAAGGGTCCGATTATTCTGCGGCTATTTTAGCCTATTGTTTGAACGCCACTGCGGTTACCATTTGGAAAGATGTACCTGGAGTGTTGAATGCAGACCCTAGATATTTTGATAATGCTCAATTATTAAATCAAATCTCTTATAGGGAAGCTATTGAATTAGCTTTTTATGGTGCATCAGTAATTCACCCTAAAACTTTACAGCCCTTACAACGAAAAGAAATTCCTTTACTTGTAAAGTCTTTTTTAGAACCTAAAAATGCGGGAACTACGGTAGGGAAAGGTCCTGGCATAGAGCCAAAAGTACCATGTTTTATCGTGAAAAAGAATCAAGTTTTAATGAAGTTATCTTCTTTAGATTTCTCATTCATTGTAGAAGATAGTATCAGTGAGCTGTTTAAATTATTTCATGACCATAAAATGAAAGTAGATCTTATTCAGAATTCTGCGATCAGTTTTTCTGTGTGTGTCGATAATAAATTTGGGCGCTTAAATGATTTACTAGAGATTTTAAAAAGAAAATTTAAAGTAAACCATCAAGAAGAAGTTTCTTTATATACGATTCGTCACTTTGATACTGAGGCTATTACCTCCTTGCAAAATGGTAAGGAAATTTTATTAGAACAGCGCGGTAAAGAAACGGTGCAATTAGTTGTGAAGTAACCTTTTGACTATCAATAGTAAACATGTAAAAAGTATTCTTTTTTCAAAAAAGAAATTAAAACTTAATTGCCAAGTAACGATTTTCCTATATTAGCATTCAGGAAAATGGGTAAGATAATATGGGTTTAGTAACCGCAAAGGAAGTTGCAAAAGCAATAAATATAGATAAATATGGCTTTCTAGGCACTTTTATAGGATGGGTTCTTATGAAAGTGACTAGAATTTCTAGTATTAATAAGTTTTATGATACAATCAGCCATTTAGAGGGGCAAGCTTATCCAGATGCTATTTTAAAGCATTTTGATATTGATTTTCAGATTCCCGAAGAGGATTTCAAAAGATTACCAAAAGATGGTGCTTTTATCACTATCTCTAATCATCCGTTAGGAGCTATTGATGGTATTATCTTAATAAAATTAATGATGGAATACCGTCCTGATTTTAAAATCATGACCAATTTCTTACTGCAACGTATGGAGCCTTTAGTGCCTTATATTGTTCCTGTAAATCCGTTCGAGTCTCATAAAAAAGCAAAAAGTAGTTTGTCAGGATTTAAAACTGCGCTTCAGCATTTAAGAGACGGCCATCCCTTAAGTATATTTCCTGCAGGAGAAGTTTCTACCTTAAAAGATGGAAAACTTCTTGTAGATAGACCTTGGGAAGAAGCTGCTTTAAAATTGATAAAAAAAGCAGAAGTCCCTGTTGTGCCTATTTATTTTCACGCTAAGAACAGTAGACTTTTCTATCGTTTGGCAAAATTGAATGATGTTTTTAGAACCGCCAAAATACCATCAGAGGTATTCACACAAAAGAATAGACCTATAAAGGTACGAATAGGGCAACCTATCGCGGTCAAAGTACAGAAAGAACAACAGAGCTTAGAAGAGTATACGGAGTTGCTTCGTAGAAAAACCTATATGCTTTCTAATGCCTACGAAAAGGAAGGCTTAACCGATAGAATAAGAGAGCAAATACCCACCTCTTTAAAATTGCCTAAGGCACCTCGAAAAATTGCTTCGGCCATTAGTCCAGAACTGATGGAAGAAGAAATTATTAAATTAAGAGACAAAGGATGTAGGCTATTGCAGAGCAAAAACTATGAAGTTTTCTTAGCGGTAGAGCATGATATGCCTAACATTTTACAAGAAATAGGTAGACAGAGAGAAGTTACTTTTAGAGCTATAGGGGAGGGAACTAATAATTCTATTGATCTTGATCAGTTTGATGCCTATTACCATCATTTATTTCTTTGGGACGAGCAAGAGAAAGCTATTGTAGGAGCATATAGAATGGGCTTAGGCGCAGAAATATTCAAAGCGTATGGCATTGATGGGTTTTACTTGCAAGATTTGTTTAGAGTAGAGCCAGAGCTGTATGCGATGATGAGCGAGTCTATAGAAATGGGACGTGCCTATATCGTTAAAGAATACCAACAGAAACCCATGCCGCTATTCTTGCTTTGGAAAGGAATTGTACATACTACACTACGTTTTCCAGAATATAAGTATTTAATTGGTGGGGTAAGTATCAGTAATCAGTTTTCTAATTTTTCTAAATCTCTTATGATTGAGTTTATGAAATCTAACTACTGGGATCCGTATGTGGCACAGTACATTAGACCTAAAAAGGAGTTTAAGGTAAAGCTTAAAGATGCTGATAAGGAATTTGTGTTTGATGAAACTCAGGCTGATTTAAACAAGTTTGATAAATTAATTGACGAAGTAGAACCAGGAAGTTTACGTTTGCCTGTATTGATAAAAAAGTACATAAAACAGAATGCTAAAGTGGTTGCTTTTAATGTAGATCCGCTATTTAATAATTCTGTAGACGGATTGATGTATATCAAGATAGCCGATTTACCAGAAGACACGGTTAGACCAGTAATGGAAGAGTTTCAAGCAGAGCTAGAACGAAAAATGGCGGCAGGTCAAGATTTAACTACTAATGATCCTGAAAATTAAGATCTTTTGGATAGTACAAAAAAAAGCCAAATCTTGCGATTTGGCTTTTTTATTTTGAGCTGTTGTGGTGCTACTAGAACCAAGGCTTTCTTCCTACTTGGTATGTATTGTAAAATTCTTCATCAGATTTTGTTAAATAGATGATTCCTTCAATAAGACCAATAATGCCTCCGAAACCACAAGTTACTACGGATACAATAAGTTGTATAATACCTTCTTTTTGGTATCCTAATATAAATTTATGTACGCCAAAACTTCCTAAAAATATTGCTAATAATCCAGCAAGTACTTTCTTGTTTTCGTCTCCTGCAGCTGCTCCTGAAAAAGCTTCTTTTGCACCTGCTGCAAATTCATTAGCGGTTTTGTTGGCTTCATCTGCAAACTCGTTTGCATTTTTTTCTGATTTGTTTTGTTCTTCTGACATTGGTTGAATTGTTATTTGTTGTTAAACTGTGCTAAATGTAATAATAATTTCTAACTCACAGAAATTCAGCGTCTATTGGCTCCCAAAGTTCTATTTTATTGCCGTCAGGATCAAGAATCCATCCGAACTTTCCATAGTCAAACTCTTGAATTTCATCTACAATAGTAACTCCTTCCTCTTTTAAAATTGCCAACAACTCCACTAAATTTTCTACCCTGAAGTTCATCATAAATGATGATTTGCTAGGTTCATAGTAATCGGTGTCTTGATTCATTGGGCTCCATTGCGTACTGCAATCATTACCTTCTTTATCTTTCCACCAAAAAGTGCAGCCGTACTGATCTGTATTTAATCCTAAATGGTTGTTGTACCATTTTTTAATAGCATCTGGGTCTTTCGTCTTGAAAAAGAATCCACCTAAACCTGTAACTCTATTTTTCATTATTAATTGTTATTAGATCGTCACTTTAAGATGTTTTTGTAATACTACGCTATATGGGAGTTTAGAAAGGTCTTCCTTAGCACTAGCTAAGCGCTGAACTTAGCTTTGACTTTGTCTACTACAGTTTGTGCTAGTTTTATTTTAGACTCCACGGTCCATCCGCCCACATGCGGAGATAGTATCACATTTTGAGCTTTTATTAAATAGCTGAACGCCTCGGGCAGCTCATTCTCTGAAAACATGTTTTCAAATGATGCTTTTTCATATTCTAATACATCTAATCCTGCTCCTAACACTTTTCCGCTTTTTAAGGCTTCTACTAAATCTTGCGTTACAATACACTTACCTCGAGCGGTATTCAAAATCCAAATGTCTTTACTAAAACCATCGATAAATTCTTTGTTTATCATATTTATGGTACTTGGTGTTTGCGGTACATGAAGACTAATGATATCACATTTCTGTTTGATTTCCATAATCCCCACTTGGCGTGCATTATCATCATCAACACCGCCTTTAATATCATAGCATAGTACTTCTACATCAAACCCTCTGAGTTTTTTGGCAAAAGCCTTCCCCATATTTCCGTATCCAATAATACCAACGGTTTTACCATCTAATTCTATTCCACGGTTTCCTTCTCGGTCCCATTTACCGTGTCTTACCTCTTGGTCTGCTTTATTTAAATGGTTGAAAAGAGATAAAAGCATGCCTAAAGTATGTTCTCCTACGGCATTTCTATTTCCTTCAGGAGCTGCGGCTAAGAATATATTTTTATCCTTTGCATATGCTGTGTCTATATTTTCTAAGCCGGCGCCTAGTCTTCCTATGAACTTTAGCTGGGTAGCTTTTTCTAAGAAAGTGTGGTCAAGACTAAACCTGCTGCGGATGATAATACCATCGTATAAATGTATTTTTGCTTCTACTTCTTCTTTGCTTGAGGTGTAATCTTCCTCGTTTATAAACCCTAATTCATTAAATTGTTCGATAATTAAAGGGTGATTCACATCTAAATGTAATACGCGCATTCTTGTATTTGGTTATATTTTTAGTACTAAGTTCCGTGAAAAAAGAATCTAAATATAATCAACAATTGCTGATTTGGGTAAGGTCAAGCTGTTTTTCAACCTTAAAATACGTAATTGAGATTCGATACTTCTTTTAATAACGATAGACTAATACATTTTATTTGGATTCTCTGAAGTTTTGGGTATTTGCTGAATAGCATCCCAGTGTTCACAAATTTTACCCTGAGGATCAAATCTAAAAAAATCCATCGTAACATATTGGTCGTTATCTGGCCATACTTGATGGGTGTGGAGGGCTACTAAATCATCCTGAGCGATCACTCGAACAAATTCAATAGATTTTTCTGGATACGCTAATTGCATTTTTTCAAAATAGGCGATAAAGCCTTGAGTGCCATTGGCAACTGCAGGGTTGTGTTGAATGTATTCTTTTCCAACATATTTTTCAACAGCTATTTTTGGATTGCCTTCGTATGCTGTTTTATAGAAAGCTACTGCATTTTTTTGTTCTGTTCTATAGATGTCATAATCTCTAAATATAAAGCAAGTGGGATAAGAATATACGATAATTTTAGCGCTATGAAAAATGAAATTTGTAATACAAGAGAAAAAAGTAATAGCCGATTTAAATCTGTTTGAATCAGATCTAAATCCACTATCGTTGTTGGTCCACTATAGGGTGTGGCTATTAATGCGCAATAATAGCGCTAAATTAAATCATAGCATCTACGACGGTTTTACTATCTACAATCTGTTCAAAACTTACAATTTTACTATTTTTAAGTTTCCAGATATGTGTTACTCGTGCAGAGAATGCCTTGTTAGTTTGTTTATACACTCCTGAGTAAGTGCCAATAGCGACAACAGTATTGTCTGTTGCCACATATTCTTCTGGGGTAAATTTATAGGCATCCCACTCAGACCCTAATCTTGAAAATACATTTTTGGTGATATCTTTTATTCCAACATAGGTACCCGCGTATGGGAAGCCTTTGGCTTCTGTCCAACGAATATCACTGGCAACAAATTTTTCTAAATTAGCTCCATTTTCTTCTGATGTTTTACCCTCGTAAGTACTTCTAATTATTTCTAAGTTTGTCATCTTTTTAGATTTTAAAGTACAACTTGACAATGCGAATAAAAGCATTGTCAAGATGCCTATTGTTAGAAACCTTACCATTTCATTTCTCCAGTATTTACTTTTGCTCCAATTTGTAATGCCGTTTCAAAAGTAGCTTTTGGGTAGTGTTCTTTTAATATGGAAATTAAATCTGTGGAAGTAGGTTTTGTTTTGAGTGCTTCTTCATAAAATTGAATGTACTCCTTAGTGTGTTTTACGGAAGATAAGTTAAGTGTTGTTTTAGAATTTCCATGTGCTGGAATCACTATTGTTGGTTTTAAGGTATCAATTTGTTCTAAAATTGATATCCATGAATTGCGAGCTTCTGTGGTTTGCGCGTCTGCCATCCATAGATGAAAATTGTCTGAAAATACATTGATGCCACCAAGAACAGCTTTGCTAGATGGAATATAAATAAAAGTTTTTGCAGGGAAATTATCTAAGCCAATTATTTCTAGTTTTTCGCCTTCTAATTCTAAAGAACTTCCTTTTAATACTTGAGGTAAAATTACATTTGTAGTGATTGCGCTACCTAATTTAGCTCCCCAAACATCCAATTTTTTTTTGGGCGGTAGCCTTAATGTTGTCTACAGTAGCAGGTGTTGCATATACAGTAATTTCTGGATAGTATTTTTTAAATACTTGCAGGCCAAAATAGAAATCTGGGTCACTGTGTGATATGAAAATTGTTTTTAGATTTTTACCTGAATCTTTAATAGATTTTGCAACGTTTTCTGCATCTGCCAATGTAAATTGAGCATCTATTAAAATTGCGTCTTTTTTGCCAGAAACAAGTATAGAGGCAACGCCAAAGCTATTTTCCGATGCATTGTAAATCTGTAGTGTAAAATTATTCGTGGCAATTGTTTGTGTTTCTTGTGCTTCCATGTTACATAAAATTAAAGTAGTTAATACTATTGTTGAAATAAGATTTTTCATTGTATGCTGTTTTAATTTGATGCTACAAAATTGCATAGATGAACAAAAGAAAACATTGAACAAGTTCAATAAATGAAAAAACAAAAATTATTTGGAAACAGTTTTACTTCTAATTTTACTCAAAAATTCATGCGATATTCCTAGATATGAGGCTAATTGAAGATTGGTTAATTTTTGGGCTATTTGGGGGTATTTGGTAATAAAATTTAAGTAGCGATCATCTGCTGTTTGACTTAAGTTACTAATCATCCTACGCTGTAATGACACTAAAGTTTTTTGTGTCATGATTCTGAAAAGTTTTTCAATGGAAGGTATTTGCTGATAAAGCTGCTCTTTATTTTCGTGAGTTATCAATAAAGCTTCACTATCCTCTATGGCCTGTATGGATAATATAGATTTGTTTTGATTAGTGAAACTATCAATATCTGTAATCCACCAATCTTTAATAGCGAAATATAATACATGTTCTTTACCTTGAGAGTCAAGGGTGAAGACTCTGAAACAACCTTTAGTGACAAAGCCTTCAAACTTACATATCTCCCCTTGTTTTAATAAAAATTGCTTTTTAGCGATAGTTTTGGGATAAAATGCATTAGAAAATGTCTCAAGATCTGAATCATTGAGTTGAACGTTTTTTGTGATATTTTGCTTTAAAAGATCTAGAGACATTCCTTAAATATAATGCTTGTATTTTGGTTATTGCGGTATAGGAGGATGTATAAATTTAATGAAAAAAATATTATTTTAATTGTTGGATTGTATGGTAAAAGTATGGCGCAATGTTCAGGGAGCTTATAAGAGCGATTTTTTCATACAATATTGGCTATGTGGCTAGTAAAGGTGCATAAAAAAAGCATCAACTGTAGTATGTTGATGCTTTCTATAGTGCGGTGTTTTAATTTATTTTTTTCTTAATTCAAATAAATCTTTTCTGCGATCTCTCAAATTTTTTACACTGCCAAATTGATTTAATTCTCTAAGTAAATCTATATCTACATCACAGATTAATATCATTTCGGTATTTGGTGTAGCCTCTGCCTTTATTCCGTTTGCAGGAAAAGAAAAATCACACGGAGTAAAGACCATGGACTGTGCGTATTGAATGTCCATGTTATTTACTCTAGGTAAATTACCCACGCTACCAGCGATGGCTACATAACATTCATTTTCAATAGCTCTTGCTTGTGCGCAATGACGTACTCTTGAGTATCCATTTTGAGTATCGGTTAAAAATGGAACAAATAAAATATCCATACCATCATCTGCAAGAAGTCTACTTAGTTCCGGGAACTCAGCATCGTAACAGATCAAAATTCCAATTTTACCACAATCAGTATCAAACGTGCGGAGCTCAGAGCCGCCTTGCATGCCCCAAACTTTGGCTTCATCTGGAGTAACATGTAATTTTTCATAACGCTCTGTAGTGCCGTCTCTCTTGCATAAATAACCTGCATTGTACAAACGGTCATCAATAATTTCAGGCATACTTCCTGTAATAATATTAATGTTATAAGTTATAGCTAGTTCTGAGAATTTTTTAACTATTTCTGAGGTGTGCTTTGCCAACTCTCTAATGGCATCAGATTCTTTTAGGTGGTTATTCTCTGCCATTAATGGAGCATTAAAAAACTCTGGGAATAAAGCAAAATCTGAACGGTATCCAGATACAGAATCGATAAAGAATTCTGCTTGTTGCATTAAATCTTCAAGATTTTTATAGCTACGCATCTGCCATTGAATTAGTCCAAGGCGAATAACTTTTTTATTGGTAGCTGCTTTGGTATTTGTTTTTTGGTAATAGATATTGTCCCATTCTAAAAGAACGGCATATTCATTAGATTGTGCATCGCCTTCTAAGTACCCTTTCATAATTTTTGAAGGGTGAAAGTCGTTGGAAATCTGAAAGTTTAAAACAGGGTCATGAATTTCTTTGCGTCTAACACTTTCAATATATTGTTTAGGCGAAAGCTCGTTGGAGTATTTGTGATAATTAGGAATTCTGCCGCCAAAAATAATACCTCTTAAGTTTTCTCTCTCACAAAGTTCTTTACGGTAGTCATATAAACGTCTTCCAAGGCGCAAGCCTCTAAATTCAGATTTTATGAATACTTCAATCCCATACAACACATCCCCATCTTTTTTTAAGGTGTTGAAGGTATAATTTCCCGTAACCTCTCTGTAGGTATGTGGTCTGTCAAATTGTGCGTAATCAACTCTTAAAGATAGCGCGCAGCCTGCTAAATTTCCATTCACTTTTATGACCACTTGCCCCTGAGGAAAATCATTTATTAACTTCTGAATTAAATTTTCTTTCCAATAGGAGTTTTCCATATTGGGGTAGGTTTCAATCATTGCAGATTTCAAAGCTTGATAATCGTCAATGGTTAAGAATTCTAATTCTATATTTTCAATATTTCGTATCATAAGGCAAGCAATTATTGCGCAAAGATTACAACTTTTTTCAATAGTATTTATTAAAGATTTAATAAATAATGCTATTTATATAAATTTACTATAAAATGCGCTGATTGCTTGACGCTTAAAGAGTTGTTGGCTTTTAAAACCCTAGAATAACCTTGGCGATAGAAAAATAAATAAGAATTCCTAAAACATCATTACTGGTGGTAATAAAAGGACCGGTTGCAATAGCAGGATCAATGCCTCTTTTGTTTAAGAAAATAGGAATAAAGGTACCAATTACTGCGGCATTTACAACAACAGTAACAAGGGCTATGCCTACAGCAATAGATTCTAAATACGTGGTTTTAAATCCAAAATGGCTAATGATTAGAAAAACAAAGGCTAAAGCTAAACCATTTACTAAACCTAACAGAAGTTCTTTTCCTAGTCGGCCCCAAATAGCACCTTTAATAGTGTCATTGGCTAAACCTTGAACTACAATTGCAGAAGATTGTACCCCCACATTACCAGCAGTTGCTTGCATTAAGGGGATAAATATTAATAACACAGGAAATTTCGTGAGTGCTTCTTGAAAACCACTAATAATACTAGCCGCTCCCAATCCGCCCATCATTCCAATAAGTAACCAAGGCCAACGTGCTTTGGTTAATTCCCAAATACTATCATCGGCTTCTACATCTTGAGAAATACCCGCAGCCATTTGATAATCTTTTTCTGCCTCTTCCCGGATAACATCTACAATATCATCAATAGTAATACGGCCTACCAAACGACCAATTTCATCAATAACTGGAATAGCTTCCAAATCATATTTAGACATGATCCGAGCTACTTCTTCTGGTTTTTCATTTACATTCACATAATCTACTTTTGCGATGTAAACGTCTTTAATGTGTGTTTTTGTAGACGTAGTCAATAAATCTTTTAAAGAGAGTCTTCCTTTTAATTTACCTTCATCATCTACAACATAGATAGAGTGTACTCGTGTCACATTTTCTGCTTGTACCCGCATTTCTTTAACACAGGTAAGTACATTCCAGTTTTCGTTTACTTTTACTAATTCTTTTGCCATTAAACCCCCAGCAGAATTTTCATCAAAACGTAAAAGGTCTACAATATCTTTTGCATGCTCTCTGTCTTCTATTTCAGAAATAACTCTCTGAACCATTTCCTTTGGAAGCTCACCAACAATATCGGCAGCATCATCCGTATCTAGTTCATCTAATTCTTCTGCAATTTCTTTCGCAGATAAATTTCCTAAAATACTTTCACGCACATCATCATCTAATTCTGTAAGAATATCAGATGTTTTATCGCTCTCTAGAAGCTTGATAATGTAAGTGGCTTCGTCTTCATTTAACTCATTGATAATCTCAGCAATATCTGCATAGTGAATATCTTCTAAAAGCGATAGCAAAGCACTATTGTTTTTAGTTTCGATAAAGTTCTCTATGTCAGTGATGAGCTCTTCAGTGAGTTTAAACGGTATCATTGTCAATCTTGTTTGTAAGTGAAATAAAGTCAGTAACAGATAGCTGTTCTGGTCTCTTGTCAAAGATAGTATCTTCTCTAAGACTATCAGAAAGGTTGAATGTTTTTAAACTGTTACGAATTGTTTTTCTACGTTGCCCAAATGCAGCTTTAACCACTCTGTAGAGCGATTTTTCATTGCATGCCAATGTTTGGTTTTCTTTTCGTGTTAAACGCAATACACCAGATTCTACTTTTGGTGGTGGGTCAAAAACGGTTGGTGGTACGGTAAATAAATATTCGGCATCAAAAAATGCTTGCACAAGCACGGATAGGATGCCATATGCTTTACTGCCCTCTTTTTCGCAAATACGTTGCGCCACTTCTTTTTGGAACATTCCAGAGAATTCTGGTACTAGATGCCGTATTTCTAGTAATTTAAATACAATTTGTGTAGAAATATTATAAGGAAAATTTCCTGTTATGGCAAACTGCTCATCACCAAATAAAGTGGTAACATCATACTTTAAAAAATCGGCCTCTATAACCTTAAATTCTTGCTTTCTACCAATAAATTCAGGATGCTCTAGAAAGAAACTATTGTTTAGGTATACTATAGATTCTGAATCTAAGTCCATAGCTACCAAGTTTACGTCTTCCTTTAATAAATATTTAGTTAGCACTCCTGTTCCAGGGCCTATTTCAATAGCGTTTTTATAGCCTTTTATAGTTAGCGTTTCTGCAATTTGCCTGGCAATATCTTCATCTTTTAGAAAGTGTTGGCCTAAATGTTTTTTGGCTTTTACAGGGCTGCTTGGTTTAGTGCCTTTTTTAGCATTAAACATCGCTTTGTTTTTTTTGAAATCTTTCTTAGCCATAATTTTAGACTTTTATTGGGGCTTTACATAGCACCAAGCTTTTTTGCCCGATGTAAGTGTTATCGCTATTCTGTGGTACTCATGACCTTCATAATCATCTGATACTACTAATTCTTTAGCGCTAATTTGAAAAACTAGCCCATTCACTGAACTGTTTTCTTCGGTTGCTTTTATAAGTATAGGATATAAAGCAGCAACTTTTTCATCAGAAATCTGATATCCTTGCAAGCTATCTTTGACCCCTATTAGTTTTCTCCCATATAATTTAAGTTGAACTTCAATTTCTTGAAGACTTCCGTAGGAGAATAAATAGGTGTTAATGCTCACTAATAATTTCTAATTCTGTTCTGAAAGCTAGTATTTTATCAGCAAAAAGTTTCATCGCTTCTTGCCTTAATCTCGGTGCATCTTCTTTGTAATATTTTTCAAGTTCATCTTTTGACGTTGTGGTATATTGAACAGAGTAGGTAACGCCTCCCATTTCTTCTTCGATTAAAACACGACATAATTTGGCAGCACTAAATTTTCCTGTAGCAATCATGTCCGGAATATGTGTTTCTTTCATCCATCCTAACCACTGATCATGGATGGATTCATCTATGTTTGAAGTAACGTTGTATATGTACATTGAGATTTTTGTATTAAGGTAAAGTATTGATGGCAAAGGTAGAAGTTAAAAAGTACACGAACAAACGCAAGTATAGGCGATGCTTATTTTAAACCTATTTTTAAATGAGTTTAAAAAAGCTTTCGTATTTCAGCGGATTATCTAGTGATTTTGGCGGTCTTGAACTAATTTACAAACCTCACTCAATGGCATCACCACGCAAACGCCTGTAGTTTTTTCTAGCTTGTGGAAAATAATAGCTGTCCTGATAGTTGTATATGATTTTTTCGTAGCTTTCTTTGGCCTTCTCCATATCATTAAAGTTATTTTCATACAATTGTGCGATAGCAAAATAAGCATCGTCAGCTAAGATATCTGTAGCATAAAATTCAATGATTTTTTGATAGTTGAATTTTGCAGTATCAAAATCGTTCATTTGTTCTAGAAGTTGTCCTTGCTTTAACAAAGCTTCATCTTCAATTTTTTCTCCTTTATGATCTTTAAGTATAAGGTCTAGCGTAGCAATGGCCTCTTTATTTTTTTTCTGATAGGCTAATAAATCTGCTTTTGCATAAATTTTTAAGGCCGTTTGCGTAGAATCTTCTAAAGAGTTGTCTGATATTAATAAGCTAAGTTGCATGGCATCATTAGCAATAAGTTGTGAGGTAGAACTCCTGAGCACTTTTAATTGCGTTAGGGCCCATTCAAAATCTCCTTTGTAAAAACTTGTTTGTGCTACTTTAAAACGGGCGTTCTGTGCTAGGACATCATTTTTTAAATCTTGCTGTATCTGAGAAAAATAGATCAATGCTTGGTTAAACTTTTGATCATACACTAAAATATCTCCTAAGGCCATTTTTAAATACGCTTTACCGTATGTATTTAAAGGAAGCTCTAAACTTTCCTTAAGAATACTGATGGCTTTTTCAGGATTGTTTTTTTGGAAGGTTAGAAAATTAGCATATGCAATTTGTAATTGTAGTGTATTGCTTTTAAATCCATATTCTGCTATCATTTTTTCAAATAATGTTTCTAGTTCATCTAGTTTTTTATCATCAGTTTCTAGAAGTTGAATAGCTATTCTATTTAATTGGGCATCTAATTTATACTCACTATTGCTAGTATTGGATATGATAAAGTCAAAAATGGCATCTGCAGTTTCATAATCTTTATGTGTTAAAGCAAGTTTCCCTAAATCTTGAATCCTTGACAAAGAACTGTCTTCAGACCTTGTGTAGATTGCCTTTTCTTGGGTGAAAGCACTTCTGTATTGTAGTTGGCGAACAAATAGCCAACTTAATAATTGATTCCAAAGTATATCGGGATCTCTTTGTGCATTTTTTAAAAGTAATTTTTTAAAAAGGATATTGTTTTCGGCTTGCGCGTCTTCTGTAACAAAGTCATCTATATTTCTCAAAACGCTAGACATAGAAGTGCTACCGTTTTTTAGAAGGTTGATAAAGGCCAAATACATTTCTTCAATTTTACCTTGTTCTCCGTAAATTTTAGCCAATGGGAAATTGAAATCTAATTCCGGACTCGCTTCCATTCCGCTTAAAAAAGCTTTCTCGGAATAGTCTAATAACGTATATTTTTGGAACCTTGAACCAATACTATAGGCGAAATTGGGGTTTTTAGGAATCACTGCTAATGCTTGTTCATACATTTCTGTAGCCTTACTGTCTTCTTTTTGTAAGGTGTAATTGTAACCTAGATCTACAATTAAAACTGGGTGTGATTTTTTGCTTTCTAATCTGCTGATAAGAACTCTTTCTGCATCGGCATATTGCTCTAATTGCTGATAACACGTAATTAGATCTTCGGAATAATCGCTTCTGTAGGGGTTTTGTTTGACAAGCTTTTCAAAATATACTACTGCTTTATCAAAATCTCCATCAATTAAATACTGTTTGGCTAAAACATAGTTTTCTTGTGCAGACGACCATTGTATACATAGAAAAATAAATAAAGATAGGAAAAGTTTCAAGGGCGCTTTTTACTCAAAGATACGCAGAAACTTATTTATTTTTAAGTGAAGTAATTTTTAGAGTGATGGTATAAAAAAAGCGCTATAGTTTCCTATAGCGCTTGTAATTTTTTTAATCGATTTTATCAAATCCACAATAAGGGACTAATACTTCTGGAATTATAATTCCGTCTGGTGTTTGATAGTTTTCTAATATCCCTGCCAATACACGTGGCAAGGCTAAAGCACTTCCGTTCAAGGTATGTGCTAATTGGCTTTTGCCATCTTCATCTTTAAAACGAAGCTTTAATCTGTTTGCTTGGTACGTTTCAAAATTAGAAACAGAGCTTATCTCTAGCCAACGGTCTTGAGCGGTAGAGAACACTTCAAAGTCAAAGGTTAAGGCAGAGGTAAACCCTAAATCGCCAGCGCAAAGACGTAAAATTCTATACGGCAATTTTAGTTCCCGTAAAATATCTTTTACATGTTCTACCATACCATCTAAAGCCTCATAAGATTTGCTGGGATGTTCTACGCGCACTATTTCAACCTTATCAAATTGATGTAGTCTATTTAAACCACGAACGTGAGCGCCGTAACTACCTGCTTCTCTTCTAAAACAAGGGGTGTAAGCGGTATGTGTAATTGGAAAATCTTTCTCATTAAGAATTACATCTCGGAACACATTCGTAACAGGGATTTCTGCAGTAGGAATTAGGTATAAATCATCTGCAGGCATATAATACATTTGCCCTTCTTTGTCTGGCAATTGCCCTGTTCCGTAACCAGATGCCTCATTGACTACATGAGGTACTTGAATTTCATTGTATCCGGCTGCTGTGTTTTTGTCTAAGAAATAATTAATAAGGGCGCGTTGCAAACGTGCGCCTTTACCTTTGTAAACAGGAAAACCTGCTCCGGCAATTTTAACGCCTAATTCAAAATCAATAATATCATATTTCTTGGCTAACTCCCAATGTGGTAAAGCACCACCTGCCAAAACAGGAATATCACCTTCTTTAAATATTTCTTCATTGTCTTCTTCAGACTTGCCTGTAGGAACAGAGTCGTGAGGAACGTTAGGAATTAGGTATAATGCCTGCTGAAGTTCAGTGGCAATAGTATTTAATTCTTCTGTTAAATCTTTTGAGCTTTCTTTTAAATTGGCAGTCTCTTCTTTTAGCGCGTTTGCTTCTTGAGCTTTACCACTTTTATATAGAATCCCAATTTCTTTAGAAAGCTTGTTAGAATCTGCTAAAGTTTTGTCTAATTGAGTTTGTGTAGCTCTTCTTTTTTCATCAAGAACTAGTACAGAATCAATAAGGGAAGCGGCATCAGAATTTCGCTTTTTTAAAGCTTCGATAATGGCATCCTTATTTTCTCTAATAACATTTAGCTGTAACATGATTTCTATTTTAAGAGCACAAATTTAATGGTTTTTTTCAGTATAGATAAGATGTAGAGGCTATTTATTGTGAAGCTTTTGGTTATGCCTGCAATTTCTATTTTTTGGGATATTTTAAAAGAAGAAACGCTTATTTAGAAAGAAGGGATAAAGAGGTTTTTTTATCTTTATCTAATTGCTTCTTTAATTCTTCTACAGAACTAAATTTATGTTCATCCCGAAGGCGTTCTAGAATATCAACTTGAATTTTCTTGCCGTATAAGTCTTGGTCAAAATCAAAGAAATGAACCTCGATGCTTTTTTCTTTGCCAGAGACAGTTGGGTTAAAACCAATGTTCATCATTCCATAAACCGTACGATTGTTAATTTCACTTTTAACAACATACACTCCGTTTAACGGAATTAATTTATAGGATTCTTCAATAAGAATGTTTGCGGTAGGGAAACTTAATTGCTTGCCTAAACCTTTTCCGTGAATTACAGTACCGGTTAACATGTAATTATACCCTAGATATGCATTAGCGGTGGCAATATCACCCTCCTCTAGTGCTTTTCTAATTTTGGTAGAGCTTACCGAAACTTCATCTATTTCTTGAGCAGGTATTTCTTCTACTTCAAAATTGTAGGTTTTGCCAAACGATATTAAATCTTTAATATCTGCATTTCTATTTCTGCCAAATCGGTGATCGTAACCAATAATAATCTTTTTACTGTTTAAGCCTTTTACTAAAATTGATTCTACGAAATCTGTAGCGGATAGTCTAGAAAATTCTTTTGAGAACGGATAGATCATTAAATAGTCTAGTCCAATATGCTCTAAAATTTTTATTTTCTCGTCAATAGTATTTAAAAGCTTAATATTGGCATCTTGCTGTAAGACCATCCTAGGATGGGGGAAAAAGGTAAGTACAGTGGCTTTTAAATTTAAAAGTTTGGCATCATTTATGAGTCTATCTAATAGTTTTCTGTGACCTATATGCACACCATCAAATGTGCCAATAGTAACCGCTGTAGGTTGTTGGTCATCGAATTTACTTATGTTTTGAATCGTTATCACAAAAATTAAATAATAAAAAGCCTTACTTTTATAATCTGTTAATTCGTTTTAATGAAAGCAAACTTACGTCTACTTTTTGCAATTCCCATATTTTTTCTCTCGTTTTCTGGGTTTGGTCAAGATGTTTTTTGGCAACAAACAACTTCTACTACCTCAAAGGTTTCAGGTAAATTACAGAAACTATCTGTGCTCGATGCTAAAACTTACACCTTAAACGATAAAGATTTTTTAGCGCGGTTAGAAAATAAATCGAGTTCAAAACAATCTCAAGTGCTCTATTTTCCTGATGAAGATGGGAGTTTAATGCCTTTTAATGTTCAGGAGTCTTCTGTAATGGCACCAGAATTAGCTAAGAGATATCCAAATATAAAATCATATAAAGGTGTAGGGGCTGCTGATCGTTCTAAAAGTATTCGGTTTAGTGTGTCTTCTAAAGGTGTACAAAGTATGATGGTAGATGCCAAATCTTCTGAAGCTACATTCATGCAGAAATCAGACGGAGAGGAGTATATCTTGTATACTAGAAAAACTACAGATGTTGTTGATGCTGATTTTATTTGCGACACCAAAGAACTGAGTTTAAGTAGTAAAAATGCGTCTACAGCTCGTTTGGTAGATGATCAGGTATTGCGAAAATATAGGGTGGCTATTTCTGCGACCGGAGAATACACGGCATACCATGGAGGAACAAAAGCAGATGCTTTAGCGGCTATTAATGCAACGTTGACTAGGATTAATATGGTTTTTGAAACAGATTTAGGAGTCACTCTTGAACTAGTAGCAAATACAGATGCTGTGATTTATACTTCGGCAACCACTGATCCTTATACAGGAAACTTAAACACACAAGTGCAAAGTACTCTAACGAGTGTTATTGGAGCTGCTAATTATGATATTGGACATTTGCTAAATGAAGATACAAATGGCGGAGATGCTGGCTTTATAGGGTCTGTTTGTAAAGATGCTCAAAAAGGAAGTGCTTATTCCTCGGGAACAACTCCCGAAGGAGATTTGTTCGATTTAGATTTTGTAGCCCATGAAATGGGGCACCAACTAGGGGCAAATCATACCTGGTCTTTTGAATCTGAAGGAACACAGGTGCAAGCAGAACCAGGAAGTGGAACTACCATTATGGGGTATGCAGGTATTTCTGGAGTGAATAATGTAGCATCTAACGGGCAAGATTATTTTCACTATTATAGTATCAAACAAATTTCTGAATATTTGGCTACGACCAGTTGTGCTACAGAAATTCCAATTGTAAATACACCGCCTTCCATAATAGGGCTTCCGGATTATACCATTCCTATGGGAACACCATTTGTTCTTGAAGGGAATGCTTCGGATACGGATGTCTCCGATATTTTAACTTATGCCTGGGAGCAAGTAGATGATGGTGTAGTAACGAATACAACTTTTGGGCCTACAAATCCATCTGGAGCTACATTTAGATCGCAAAAACCTAGTGTGTCGCCCAGTCGTTATTTTCCTAAGTTATCAAGTGTAATTAGTGGAAACCTAACGCAGTCTAATCCTGTTGTAAATTCTGCTTGGGAAACCTTGTCTACCGTAGAAAGAGATTTGAACTTTGCGCTTACCGTTCGTGATAACGGTGTTGGCGGAGGGCAAGTTGTTTCAGACCTTATGAAAATTAGTGTCGTAGAGACGGCAGGACCTTTTCTGGTGCTTTCTCAAAATACCACAGCAAGTTTTGAGGCGGGAAGCTCTCAAGAAATTTTATGGGATGTAGCTAATACTACAAACTCTACCATTAACGCTCAGTTAGTAGATATTTTATTATCTACAGATGGTGGACTTACTTTTACGACTACTCTAGCGCAAGATGTAGCTAATGATGGTGCTCATACTGTACTGTTACCTAATGTGGTTACTACTCAGGCTAGAATTATGGTTAAAGCTAGTTCTAATATATTCTTTGCGGTAAATGAGGCTAATTTTTCGATTACAAGTAGTGCTATCGTTTTAAACTTTTCAGAATTAGAATATTTTATTTGTCAGCCTTCAGACCTAATTATTCCATTTACTTATGAAACTAATGGAGGTTTTTCCGAGGAAGCAACTTTTAGTGTCTCTGGATTGCCAACAGGGTTAACAGCAAGTTTTTCTCCTGCTACGGCAACAGCAAATGGCACGCTAGTAGCCCTTACTTTTAGTAATAGTGGAGCGGCAGCAGTTGGAGTGTATCAGTTAGTTGTTGTGGCGACTAGTGCTAGTATTACAAAGCAAGTTAGTTTAACGGTCTCTGTTGAAAATACAAGTTTTACTCCTGTGTTATTAATTGCACCAACCGATGCAGCAGTAGACGCTGGTATTAATCAAGTATTTGAATGGCAAGAAGAACCTTCGAGTACCACTTATGATATTGAAATTGCTACAGATGCAGCATTTACCAATGTGGTAGAATCTGCGAATGTATTAGTAACAACATATACTTCCTTAGGGTTCATACCTAATACTACATATTATTGGCGTGTAAAGCCCAAGAATAATTGTGGTGAAGGAGTTTTTGGAAACGCATTTAGTTTTACGACTACTAATATTGATTGTAAAATAGTTTCGGCAAAAAGTTTACCGATTACGATATCGTCATCGGGTTCTCCTACCATTTCCTCAACGATTTCTTTTATTGAAGATTTACCACTTTCAGATGTGAATGTAACGCTAGATCTTACGCACTCCTATTTGGCAGATCTTACGGTTACATTGACTTCTCCAGAAGGGACGACTGTAGTTTTAATGGCGAATTCTTGCGGGGAAAATAGGAATGTTAATGCCACCTTTGATCAAAGTGCTAGCAGTTTTGTTTGTGGAACAAACCCTGCGATAAGCGGACTAGTAAAGCCCTTAGGTTCTTTAAATGCCTTTAATGGAGAATCTTCTAAAGGAGATTGGGTTTTGACAATAAGTGACGGTGCGGGAGGCGATGGTGGCTCTTTAAATGGTTTCTCTTTAGAATTATGTGTAGAGGGTTTATTTAGGCCAGATGCAGATAATGATGGTGTTTTTGATGATGGAGATGATATGTGCTTAGGAACACCAGAGGGCTTAGAGGTAGATACGCAAGGATGTCCGCTTTACTACTTTGAACCTTCTAATTTTGAAGTTGCTTTAAATAGTGAGTCTTGTAGAACTAATAACGATGGTGCCATTGCGATCACGGCAAATACATCATTAGCCTATACAATTGCGGTTACGGGAAATGGAGTTGATGAAACAAGTAATTTTACCACAACCTATACTCTTGGAGATTTGGCTTCTGGTGCTTACGAAGTTTGCATTACAGGAACAGACGGTGTAGTTACGTACGAGGAATATTGTTTTGATGCTGTGGTAACGCAACCAGATAACTTGGAAGTTTTTGCTGTGCTTTCTGATGATGGAAAAAATGTTGATTTAAACTTACTAGGAGCAGAGGAGTATATAGTTCGTCTTAATGGCGTAGCGCAGACGGTTACAAGCTCTTCTTATAAAGTGGCATTGGCCAATGGTGTTAATACCTTAAAGGTAGAGACCAATCTTCCGTGTCAAGGCTCTTTTGAAATGGAATATATTGTTCTTGATAAACCATTTGTCTATCCAAACCCGGCAAGTGATGAGGTGCAAATATTTACGGGAATCGTCACTACAAATAATGTGGTAAATATCTTTGCTCTAAATGGTAGGTTAGTAAAAACTAGTACCATTCCCGAGGGAACTACGGAATTGACTATTTCGGTGAACGATTTACCGTCGGGAGTCTATCTTTTAAAGTTACAAAGCGATCATTTAACAGAGACTTTTAAATTAATTAAGCAATGAGAAAAATAATTGCATTTGGTTTTTTCCTATTAGTGTTTGGTTGTTCAAAAGACGAAGTAAAATCGCCTTCAAGTGCTTTGCTTGTTTTTCCACTTCAAGATTCTGAGTGTATTACAGGAGCAGATATTAATGAGACCACAAGATTAATTACTTTTCAATGGGAGGCTTCAGATAATACCCAGAGTTACAAGTTAACCGTAGAGAATTTATTGACGAGTACCCCGCAAATTGTAAGTACAAACCAGACATCTGCGCAAGTGCAAGTGGCAAAGGGTACACCTTACTCTTGGAGTGTTGTTTCTGAAAATGCTAAATCTAGTGCTACAGCTAAGAGTGAGACATGGAATTTTTATAATGCAGGAACCGTACGTTCCTATATTCCTTTTCCAGCAACAATTACGTCGCCTATTTCCGGAGAAACGGTAATAAGAGACACAAATAATGAGGTGAAACTAACATGGTCTGGAGCTGATTTAGATTCAGACATAGTGAGTTATGAAGTGTATTTTTCATTGAATAGTACACCAACGCTTATGGCTACGCTACCTGAAAATACAACCGAGTTAAACGTTTCTGTAGTCGAGAATACCGTGTATTACTGGCGTATCAAGACAATAGATGCTGCCGGGAACTCTTCTAGCTCAGGCGTGTATAGTTTTAAAGTTTTAGAGTAATTTAGGTGTTGTTGTATTGATTCATGGTGATGGTAATACCCGCGAGTACAAAAGACTTTATAACTTCTGCTGAGCGCTCTAAACGCTCTGGCATTGCGGCTCTTTCATCGTCATTCCATTTTCCAAGAACATAATCTACCTGCCTACCTTTTCCGAAATCAGCACCAACTCCAAATCTAAACCGGTTGTAATTGGAGGAATTTAAGGTGTTTTGAATGTCTTTTAAGCCATTATGTCCGCCATTACTTCCTTTAGTTTTTACTCTGATTACGCCAAAGTCTAAATTGATATCATCGGTTATAACAAGTACATTTTCTAAAGGTATATTTTCTTTTTCCATCCAATAGTGTAATGCCTTACCGCTCAAATTCATATAGGTAGATGGTTTTAAGAGTAAAACACTTCTTCCTTTTATTTTGAAGGTAGTAACATCTCCTAGTTTGGCGGTTTCAAAACTTAAGTCTTCTTGTTGGGCAAATTTGTCTAGGACTTTAAAGCCGATATTGTGTCTTGTTTGGGCATATTCTGGACCTATGTTTCCTAAGCCAATGATTAAATATTTTTTCATAGTATTCTGCTCTTCTAGATAGTTTTTAGGTTTTTTAAAAAAGAACTTTTTTAACTTAAACATCTAAAGTGGTTTTAGCTTATTAATGGCTAAAAATACAAAAGCATCTCAACAAATATGCTGAGATGCTTCTTAAGATTCTTTGTTGAAAGTTTATTCAGCAGCAGCTTCTGTTGCTCCTTCAGCACCTTCAGCACCTTCTTCTTCTTCTTCTTCGTCAAGAACAACTGCATTACGTGCAGATTTAACTTGAACAACAACCGTGTTTTCCGGGTGTAAGATTGAAAATTCGTCATTTAATAAAGTCGCAACAGCAATGTTTGCTCCAATTTTTAACTTAGAAATATCAATATCAAAGAAATCTGGTAATTTAGCAGGTAAAGCTTTGATTGTTAATTTACGTTTTCTAAATAATAAACGACCACCATTTCTTACCCCTGGAGAGTTACCTACCAAACGTACAGGAATATCCATAGTAACTTCTTTATCAGCAAATAACTGGTAGAAATCTATGTGTAAGATAGCATCTGTAACTGGGTGAAATTGAATATCTTGTAAAACAGCGTCAAATTTATTTCCACCTTCAATTTCAATCACTGCTGTGTGAGCGTTTGGGGTGTACACTAAGTTTTTGAATGCTGGTTCATCCGCTGAAAAGTGTAATGGTGTTTCCCCTCCGTACAGTACGCAAGGAACCTTTCCAGCATTACGTAAGGCTTTTGTTGCTTTCTTGCCTACGCTTTCTCTTTTAGATCCTGAGATTGTAATTGACTTCATTATATATATTTAACTATTAATTATTCTATGTTATTTTAACTGCCATTAAAATAAAGGGCACTTAATTGGTAGTTTTACCTACATTAAAAACTTTGAACTAATTGAGGTGTTGCTATGTACTCTTTCCATAACATCAGCAAATAAATCTGCACAACTCAACACGCGTACTTTATTACTATCCTTTCTTGAAGGAATAGAATCTGTTATAATTAGTTCTGATAATTGAGATTTTTCTATTTTCTCATACGCATCTCCAGATAAAAGACCATGAGTAGTAATAGCCCGAACACTAAGTGCACCACGTTCTATCATCAAATCTGCAGCTTTCGTTAATGTACCCGCAGTATCGACCATATCATCTACCAAGACAACATTCTTACCTTTTACATCACCAATTAGCTCCATGTGCGAAATTATGTTCGCTTTTTCACGTTGCTTGTAGCAAATTACTACATCACATTCTAGTGCTTTAGAATAGGCATAAGCTCTTTTAGAACCTCCCATATCTGGTGACGCAATGGTTAGATTGTCTAATTTTAAATTTTTTAAGTAAGGTAGAAACAACGTAGAGGCAAAAAGATGATCTACTGGTTTTTCAAAGAAACCTTGTATTTGATCTGCATGTAAATCCATGGTGATAATACGTGTTGCTCCAGCAGCTTCAAGCATTTTTGCTACTAACTTTGCAGCAATTGGAACTCTAGGTTTGTCTTTTCTATCTTGTCTTGCCCAACCAAAATAAGGCATAACTGCGGTAATGTGTCTAGCAGATGCGCGCTTTGCAGCATCAAGCATTAATAACATTTCCATCAAATTTTCCGAACTAGGATTCGTAGATCCGATAATAAAAACTCGTGTCCCTCTAACAGATTCCTCAAAAGAAGGTTGAAATTCTCCGTCACTATATCTAGAGAAAATAACTTTACCTAGCTCCGTACCGTAAGACTTTGCAATTCGTTCTGCTAAAGCTGTACTTTGAGTGCAGCCAAAAATTTTAGGTTCTGGAACTTGATAAGACATTGTTAATCTCTTGTTTTTAAGTTTATTGGACTTCAATTTCTTTAAGGAGTGCAAATTTAGATATTTATTTGGCGTGATAAAGGATTATTCTCAAATTTTTTGTCAAAAACAGAAATATATTTTATAGTTTTGCACTCCTTAACAGCTCGAGTGGCGGAATTGGTAGACGCGCTGGATTCAAAATCCAGTTCCTCTGGAGTGTGGGTTCGATTCCCACCTCGAGTACGAAAGTGAAAAACCCCTGTATTTACAGGGGTTTTTTGTGTTTATATAGTTTATTGAATTACTTAATTATTGAGATTTTAAATCTTCAATTTGAAATCTCTTAGGTGGCTTTTCCTTATATCTTATGGGTAGTTCTCTTCGTGAACGGCTATAATTGCTTGTGAATTTTTTTCTTTTTCATCTTGATAATCTGTATTATTCTACCTATTATCGGTAGTGTAAAGGTAATATCAGAACTTAAAAAGCATATCATCTTGATAAATATGCCTTCTATTGACCTTTTTTACCCTATCGAACAAAGAACTGAACCACCTTAAAAATTTTTTGAAAAATAGACTCCAACATTTCCTTCAGAATATCTTGGAATTAGAGACATGTCTTTTGAGTGGATGAATGGATTCCATTTAAATAAGTAGTCAAAATGATAGACTAATTTGGTGACAAGAATACCCAAGCCGGCACCAGCCAAGACATCAGAAACCCAATGTTTATTATTTGCCAATCGTAAACCACCAGTAAGGGTGGCAAAACCGTATCCAGAATATGCCAAGAGTGGACTAGCTTCTTTAAATTCTTCATAAACGACTGCACCAGAGGCAAAGGTGATGGAGGTATGTCCAGAGGGGAAAGCATTCTCATTAGAGCCATCAGGTCTAAGTTTGTAAATATTTTTTTTCAAGGCTCTTGTAAATACATCTGTAAGAATCATGGAAATAGCAAGATGTTTTGTTTGATCAAACCAATGGTTTTTTGCCTGAACTCCTGCAACATCTGCAACATCTGCAATAAATAGCGTGGCTACAGGTGCATATCTCGTATAGTCATCTAAGTTTGTTTCAAAATCATTTCCTATCCAATTTCTAGAGTTTGTGTTAAATGATTTCTCAAAGCCGCTATCAGATAATAAGATCCCTGCACCGATAAGCGATAGGGGTACCGTACTTTTTTTAAATAGATTCGTCTTCGGTTTCACGGTTGTGCTGTCTACTTGTGCAGCCACTTTTCCTAATATAAAAATAACAAGAATGGTAAGTATTTTTCTTTTCATAAAAAGCAGGTTACTTTATTTAATCGCCAATGCAGGTCTTGTACTTTTAATTACGGTCTTTATAGTACCAACTACGGAATTCAGAATAGTTAAGACTGTTTTTAGTAGTCCTGCTTAGTCTTTCTAGCTTCCAAAACAAAAAGAAAATACCAGTTAAAGGAATTTCATACGAACTATTGTGCTATAAATAAAGAGCTAGGGCAGTATTAAGCTATCGTAATTCAGTGTTTTTAATAGATTGATTTTCAAAGGTAGCATGTAATTCTAAAGAGAATTTAAAGGTATTGTAACTTTTGAAAAAGGCTATAATTTTTTACCTAGTAGTCTAAAAAAAGACTGATGCTAGAGCAAAAAAAAGAGCCCAGAGTCAATCAAGACCGAGCTCTTTTACGAGAACACTATATGAAAATGAAAATTTACTATTTAACTAACTAACTCATGTCAAATATAGTATGATTACTCACTTTTGTAAAACTATTGATGTGTAAGTAGCAAAACATGTGGTTTATCTATTACATTTTGTTGTTAAGGCTTATTTATTGCTGTTCTTTATATTATTTATGTATTATGAAGCTTCTGGTAGCACAATAGTAAATGTACTACCGTTCCCAATTTCGCTTTCAATTTTTAAACGCCCATTGTTTTTTTCCAAGTAGTAAAAACAGGTGCGTAAACCAAAACCAGAACCATTCTCTTGGGAAGTTCCTTTAGTGGTGTACCAATTACTTCCATTTAAAATTTTATCAATTTCTTTTTCCGTGATGCCAACACCATTGTCTTTTATAGTAATATGTATTTCTCCATTGTGTGCTTTTGTTTCTACGTGAATTTCACCTTCTTTATCGGTAAACTTTATAGCATTGTGTAGAATGTTTCTAAAAATGAATGAGAAACTTTCTTTATCAGCATAGAGAAAGGTTTTAGTACTTTTTACGGTTGTGACAATGTCTTTCTTTTCAATGGCATGTTTTAGCAGGTTAATAGTTGGGTTTATTACCTCAAAAGGATCAAAGTTGGTAAAGTCTAAAGGTTTGTTTTGTGTTTGCTTTTGTGACCATTCAAAGAGTCCGTTTAAAAAATCATTGAGATGATCTAATTTGGTAGAAAGTTGATTAAGGTATTTTTTGCTTTCTTCTGCATCTAATTCATTGTTAGCAATCATATCTATCAACCCTTTTAAACTTGCCAAAGGAGATCGTACATCATGAGATATTAATAAAAATAGTTTTTTATTAATCGTATCTAGATGTTCTAATTCAATATTTTGCACTGTAATTTTCTTGAAGTAGTGATCAAGGACTAAGGCTATAGGCGTAGATATGAATATGGGTAGAAAAATACTTAAGTAAAGTCCTTTCCAAAATTTTTCCCATGCCACAATATAGTCGGTTATCAGAAATGCGGAAACAGATAAAATAACGCACAACAATACTACTATGAAAGGATGATGTAATTTATTTTTTAATAAGTACATAATTTGGGTTTTAAGAAAAGTATAGCCATCTTAAATAAAACGCTAGCCCTTTATAAGTACAAAAATAGAATCAAACTAAAAGAAAAAACTTACAAGTTAGTTAGCTTGTAGTTTTGGGTCGGTGAATGTCACGATAGTGTAGTTTAAATATAAGCAATTTTGCTGTTACTTCAATGAGAGTAAAGACTTCAATTAAATTTGATACCATAAAAAAGAGCCCAAATCAATTAAGATTGGGCTCTTTTACGAGAACACTATATGAAAATGAAAAATTTTATTATTACTCAATAAGTAACTAACACATTTTAAATGTATAACCGTTATATTCTTTTTTAAAACAATTGATGTGTAACTAGCAAAACTTGTGGTGAAACCTAAATATGTTCTAAAAAACTCATTTTTCAGCGGGTAGTACAATAGTTATTTTTGTTCCAGTATCTATTTCGCTATCAATTAATAATACGCCGTTGTTTTGCTTTAAATAATAAAGACAGGTTCTTAAGCCAAAGCCAGATCCATTTTCATTTGAGGTACCTTTGGTGGTGTGCCAGTTTTCGCCATCTAGTATTTTTTTGATTTCATTTTTTGTGATGCCAATTCCAGAATCTTGTATAGTGGTATAGATCTGTTTATTTTTCACGAAAGTTTCAATGGTAATTTCTCCGTCGATAGGGGTGAATTTAATGGCGTTGTGTAAAATATTTCTTAATACAAAAGAATAGCTCTCTTTATCAGCATATATTTTATGATGGCCAAGTTTGGTTGTGATTCTAATTTTTTTTAGCTTGGCAGCAGGCTCCAATAAATCATGAGTAAGCTTTATGATATCACTACTATCATATAATGAAAATTCTAAAGGTTTGTTTTGCGTTTGTCTCCTTGCCCAATTAAGCAAACCGTCTAAAAAGGAATTTACATTTTTAATTTTACGGGAGAGTTCAGAAAAATAGAGTTTAGCCTCTTGCGGATCTAAATCATTGTCGGTTACTAAATCAATAGTACCAATTAAACTTGCCAGCGGAGATCGTACATCATGTGAAATTAATAGGAATAGCTTTTTATTGATTGTATCTAAATGCTCTAATTCTTTTTTTTGAGACTGAAATTTTTTGAAATAGCGGTCCATGATTAAAGCGAGAGGTAAAGATATAATGATAGGCAGGAGCACAGCTAAGTACATGCCGAGCCAGAATTTTTGCCAGTGCGCAAAGAAATCACTGATTACATATCCAGACACCGATAAAAAAAGCGACAATGGGACCACAAATATGGGATGGTGTATTCTATTCTTTAGCGGGAGCATGATATGTTTGTAATTGCGATTAACATTAATTAAATCGATAATTGTTTACATCAGTAAAATAAAATAATAACGGTAAAAATAACGGTATTATTGGGTGTACGAAAGACAACTGTAGTTTATTTTTTATAAGTTAAAGGGTTAGTGATAAATAGTCTAGATGACGCTAAATAGAAAAGAGCCCAAATCTATAAAGATTGGGCTCTTTTACGAGAACACTATATGAAAATGAAAAATTATTATTAAATAATTAACTAACTAACTCGTGTCAAAGGTATGACGGTTAGTTGCTTTTTTAAAAGAATTGATGCGTAAGCAGTAAAACTTGTGGTGAACTGCTTATAATTTGTTTTTATCTTTTTTGTATTGATTTTTTAAGGCTAAATAAACACCATTACTCCAGCCAAATCCATCTTGAACAGGGTATTCTCCGCCACCAGCATCTAGCGTCATGTCTTCTACATTGTATTTCTCTACAAACTTCCCCGTGTTTTCATAGACTTTTTCATTTAAGGCAATCCACCGTGTAGCAATAGTTTTTGCTAACTCATGATGTCCGTAGTTTTCGAGACCTACAATAGTCATCCATTGTAAGGGTGCCCAGCCATTTGGCGCATCCCATTGTTGCCCTGTATGGTTAGTGGACGTAACAACGCCTCCTGGTTTCAAGAAGTTTTGAGTGATATAAGTGGCTACTCCATCTGCTTGTTCTTGCGTAGTCATTTTAAAAAATAAAGGATAAACGGTGGCTAAAGAAATTACGCCAGTAGGCTCACTAGCAACCCAATTATAATCTTCAAAGACCCCCAAAGTTTCATTATAGCTATATCTATTTAAAAATTCCTTCCGGTTTTCCATGCTCTTTTTTAATGTTGTGGTAAATTCAGAATTGTCCTGAAAAGCGGTAATAAGCACTTCTTCTAAACCGTACATAAGTGCATTTAAATCTACAGGGAGTATATCTGTAGTTTCTATGGTCTCCATTGTTTTTCCATCAGCAAACCACCTGGAAGAATAATCCCAGCCCGATTCTGCTCCAGAGCGTAAATCACGATACATTTTTGTTCCTCCAGAAGTTTTTTCAACTTGGGTATAATCTTCTCTATATGATTCTTGCCGCGGAGTGTCTCCTTGGTCATAATACCTATTTAAAACTCCAACAGGGGTTAGTACCGCATGATTGATAGCATAGGAAGTAGATTCCGCACCATCCATCCAGAATTCATATTCTTTTTTAAGAGGTTCTTTATATTTTTGATAAACACGCTCTCCTTTATGCGCCGCTAATAATTTCACCATCTGAGAAAAGAATGGAGGTTGAGACCTAGTGATGTAATATGTTCTATTTCCATTTGGGATATGACCAACGGTATCAATAAGGTGTGCAAAATTATCTAACATATTTTCAATAAGCTCAAACTCGCCGCTTTCTACTAAACCTAGCATGGTAAAATAGCTGTCCCAATAGTATACTTCTCTAAAGCGCCCACCAGGAACAATGTAAGATTTTGGTAAGGGAATTAAAGAGCTCAGTTCATTTTCTTGATCAGATGCTCTTGTTAATACAGGCCATAATGCAGTTACATGTTCTACGGCAGTTTTTGTAGTGTCGGATTTAAAATCAGAAGATATAGCTGTAGGAACTTCAAAATTAGCATGAACAAACGCTGTTAAATTAAAAGTGGAATCATTTTTTTGTAGTTCGTAGTTGCGTTTAATTTCATCGTAAGGAAATTTTGCGGTACAATCCACAAATGTTTTTCCATCTTCAAAAACCTGATTTAATTGAATTTCAGCAAATAAATCTCCTAATAACTCATCAGGAGTTGTAATTATTTTGAGTTCCCTAGCCGGAGTTTCTGTAATAGGTTTTTCGGGAACTTTCTTGACCTCGTTTTTGCAACCTAGAAGAAGCAGCGCAATCAGCAATCCATAATATTTCATAAGCGTACCATTAAATCAGTAGGGTTAAAATTACTATAATTTTTAAAGGAGTCAATTTTTTGAACGGCATATCCTATTCATATAGTGGATAAAGCCTTAAATTTAACTACTTGTTTAGAAGTAAAGATTTTCTAGATAAACTAATTGGTCAAAAAAGGGAAACATGGGTGAGGTTAAGGCGCAAAGAAAAGTATCGCTAACAGGAAGTTTAGCATTTAATGATATTAAAGTAGAAGCTCCGGTTACTGTTGCAGCAGGAGCATTGGGTGTAAAAGAAGCATTGCGCCATGGTTTCAAAGAAATGGGGGTAATTCGTGCCATGGGTACCTTACTTAAGATGAATCAGGTAGACGGATTTGAATGTCCTAGTTGTGCTTGGCCGGACCCAGAAAAATCCTCGAAATTTGCTGAATATTGTGAGAATGGCGCAAAAGCATTAGCAGATGAAGCGACAACTAGTAAGATAGACGCTTCCTTTTTTGCGAAAAACTCTATAGAAGATTTATCACAACTTACGGACTACGAATTAAATAAATTTGGGCGACTTACAGAGCCTTTACTATTGGAGCCTGAAAGTTTACATTATCAACCCATTTCTTGGGAGAAAGCATATCAGTTGGTAGCAGAAGAGCTTGCAGCTATGGAAGATCCTAATGAAGCTATTTTTTATACCTCAGGTCGTTCCAGTAATGAAGCGGCTTTTTTATACGGTATGTTCGCTAGGGCTTTAGGAACTAATAATATGCCAGACTGTTCTAATATGTGTCATGAGTCTAGTGGTGTCGCTTTAGGAGAAACCTTAGGCATTGGTAAGGGGTCTATTAAATTAGAGGATTTATATGAAGCAGAGGTGGTAATTGTTGCAGGACAAAACCCAGGAACAAACCATCCTAGAATGCTTTCTGCTTTAGAAAAATGTAAAGCAAATGGCGGAAAGATTATCAGTATAAACCCCTTAGAAGAATCAGGTCTTGTTAATTTTAAAAATCCACAACATGTAGAGGGGTGGATTGGTAAGCCTATAGATATTGCAGATTTACATTTGCCAGTGCGCATCAATCAAGATATACCTTTAATGAAAGCGATAATTAAAAAATTAGCCGCTTTAGATCAGCTTGATACTACGGTCTTTGATCATGATTTTATCAACCAGTATACAGATGGGTATGAGACGTTACTTGCAGATATTGAAAATTTTGATCTTGAAGATTTAATACAGCAAACTGGAGTTAATGAAAAGCTTATAGATGTAGCAGTATCGTTTCTTGCTAAGAAATCTAAAATTGTAGTTTGTTGGGCAATGGGACTTACCCAACATAAAAATGGGGTAGAAACCATAAGAGAATTTATAAACTTATTATTATTGAAAGGGGCAATTGGGAAGCCAAATGCCGGTACTTGTCCGGTTCGTGGGCACTCTAACGTGCAAGGCGATAGGAGTGTAGGGATTATGCATTTTGTAGATGAAGGACTTAATCAGCGTATTCAAGAACACTTAGGTTTTACGGCTCCTGATCAACCAGGTTATGATGTGGTTAAAGCGATGAAAGCCATGCATGATGGTAAGGCCAAAGTATTCATGTGTCTAGGAGGTAATTTTTTAATGGCCGCTTCAGATACGGTCTATACAGCAAAAGCTATTGAGGCTTGTAGTCTAACAGTACAGGTGAGTACTAAGTTGAATAGAAGTCATTTAGTGACAGGTAAAACGGCTTTAATTTTACCAACATACGGGCGTTCAGAAAAGGATGTGAAAGACGGGAAAGAACGTTTTATTACGGTTGAAAATAGTATGGGGCGTGTGCGCCAATCTAAAGGTGTGCTAAAACCAACTTCAGGGAATTTACAAAGTGAGCCAGATATAATAGCGGGTATTGCAGATGCCTATTTTAAAGGCAATCACGCTGTTGATTGGTTAGCCTTAGGGACCGATTATGATTTGATGCGTGAAACTATAGATAAAGTAGTGAAAGGTTTTAAAAACACTAATGAGCAATCTAAGGGTGTGGGGTACTATTTACCTAATAATGTGCGCAATTTAGACTTTAGTATGCTTCCTAACGGGAAAGCACAGATTACCCTAAATAAATTACCAGAACATCATTTAAACTCAGATGAATTTATGTTGATGACCATGCGTTCTCATGATCAATTTAATACAACAATTTATGGATTAGATGATCGCTACAGGGGAGTATATAATGAACGCCGAGTGGTCTTTATGAATGCAGAAGACATGAAAGAAAAAGGCTTAACAAAACTTGATGTGGTGAACCTACGGAGTAATTACGATCATACACCAAGGGTAGCTTTTAATTTTAAAGTTTTGCCGTATGCTATTCCTAAAGGAGATATTGCGGCTTATTATCCAGAAACAAATGTATTGGTACCTTACAATCATTTTGCAGATAGGAGTTATACCCCTATTAGTAAATCTGTAGTGGTTACGGTAGAAAAAGTTAAGTAAATAAAAGGGAGCCATTTGGCTCCCTTTTTTTATCTTTTATTTTTTTAAATACTTATTCAAAAGAAGTGAATTTAAATTTTTGTCCGCCTACAGAAGCATCGGCCATTAGTCCTGCTTTTGGTAATGCAAAAACAGCCACACCGTCTTTGTACTTTGCGTTAAATGCAATTCCTGATCGTACTGCTACAGCAGAAGCTTCTGCCGCAAAAGAGAATTTCCCTTCTTTAAAGTCGTTCATAGCTGCGGTATTTTCAAAAAAGATAACTTCTATAATTGCTTGCCCACCTGCTTGAAAACCGATATTTAATTTTTTAAGATCTGCCATTCCTATTAAGTTACCACTTTCATAAACGGCACCATTTCCAGAGGCAGCTCCAATAATAAATCCGCCTTTTCCAACATTAGGGAAAATAACGTATCCGGCAGATTCTTTAAAGAATGAATCTAAGCCATCATCGGCTTTTATTAAAAGTTCTTTTGCTTCTTGAGCGTCATCAATAATTCTCTGATCTTTAACGGTTTGTGCTTGTCCTGCAAAAACAAAAAGAAGAGAAAAAAGTATACTATATTTTAGTGTTTTCATTTTCTGTATATTTAGTTCATCTATATACGTACAAAGTTAGCGCACTTGTTTTTTCAAGTGTACTAAGTTTATGTTAAAGCTATCGCACGTTTATTGAAAAGCGGGAAACCCAGTGATATCTGCACCTGTGATTAATAAGTGAATATCATGCGTGCCTTCATAGGTAATTACACTTTCTAAATTCATCATATGGCGCATAATGCTGTATTCCCCTGTAATACCCATGCCTCCTAAAACTTGTCTGGCTTCTCTAGCAATGTTTATAGCCATTTCTACATTGTTGCGTTTGGCCATAGAAATCTGAGCGGTAGTTGCTTTGCCTTCATTTTTAAGTTGCCCTAAACGGAGTGCCATTAATTGTGCTTTCGTGATTTCGGTAATCATTTCTACCAGTTTCTTTTGTTGTAGTTGTGTTGCCGCAATAGGCTTCCCAAACTGAATGCGCTCTTTGGCATAACGCAAGGCAGTATCATAACAATCCATGGCAGCACCAATAGCACCCCAAGCTATTCCGTATCGAGCAGAATCTAAGCATCCAAGCGGAGCGCCTAATCCTGTTTTGCCTAACAGGATGTTCTCTTTGGGTACTTTTACATTATCAAAAATAAGCTCCCCAGTAGCACTTGCACGTAAAGACCATTTGTTGTGTGTTGTTGGGGTGGTAAAACCTTCCATACCACGTTCTACAATAAGTCCATGAATGCGGCCTTCTTCATTTTTTGCCCATACGACAGCAATATCTGCAAATGGCGAATTTGAAATCCAAAGTTTAGCACCATTCAATAGATAATGGTCACCCATATCTTTGTATTTGGTTTCCATGCCGCTTGGATTAGAACCATGATTGGGTTCTGTTAGCCCAAAGCAACCCATAAATTCTCCAGAAGCTAATTTTGGTAAATATTTTTTACGCTGCGCTTCATTCCCATAGGTGAATATGGGATACATGACTAAAGAAGATTGTACGGAAGCTGTAGAGCGCACGCCACTATCGCCACGTTCTATCTCTTGCATAATAAGGCCGTAACTAATTTGGTCTAAACCAGCGCCACCATATTCTTGCGGAATATAAGGACCAAAAGCACCAATTTCTGCTAGGCCACCAATAATCTCTTTAGGGAACTCTGCTTTCTGAGCATACTCTTCTATAATAGGAGAAACAGAGCGTTTTACCCATTGTCTGGCAGCATCGCGAACCAACTTGTGTTCTTCTGATAAAAGATCATCAATGTTATAGTAATCAGGAGCTTCAAATAAATCTGGTCGCATAGCTATGGGTTTTTACCAAAGATAAATAAAGATTTATAACAGGACAATGCTCAAAAGTTACATTTTTAAATAAAAGTCTTTGGTAAGTTCTATGTATTCTTGAGTGTATACATTTCGTTCTAATTCTATAATAAGCTCCTTAGGTGTGTACTCACTTTCTGTAGATGAAAACTCAAGTAGACTTCTCTTAATTTCGGTATTCTCTGTTCCTCTAACCTGTGTAATTCTGTTAGGGAATAAATTGTTTTCTAAGGCTAAAGCGATAAAATTTTCTTCTTCTTTATACGGTATGATAGTAGCAAATACACCTGTAGGAGAAAGTAGTTTGGAAACTCCAGCAACTAATTCGTCAAAAGGGAGTGATGAGTTTTGACGGGCTTGATCGCGAGCATCATTACCACTAGAAACTTCTTCACTGTAGAAAGGCGGATTAGAAACAATCAAATCATACAGCTCAGCTTCCTCAGGTTCCTCTTCGGTATATTCATCAACAAACTCATCAAAACCAGCATGAAAGCAAAATAGACGATCCCCCCAATCTGAAGCTTCAAAATTATCGGTACATTGTTCAAAAGCATCTCCGTCAAGTTCTATAGCTTCAATAGTATCTGCAATAGAACGTTGTGCTAGCATTAAGGCAATAACGCCTGTTCCTGTTCCAATATCTAAGATAGTATGCATAGAGTTGTTAACGCTTGCCCAAGCACCTAAAAGCACTCCGTCTGTGCCTATTTTCATAGCGCATTTATCTTGGTTAACGGTAAACTGTTTGAAGCGAAAAGGTTTCATAAAAGAAATTTAATTTCAAAATTAAGGCTTATTTGTTGGGCATAAAAAAATCCCTTAACAATTACGTTAAGGGATCTAAAATTTAATTACATTAATTTTATGGCATCTTGACTACTATTGAAGTAGGCTATAAATAAATTCTGGATTACCTCTTTCGCCTGCTTCATTGGTTAGGGCTAAAAATTTTATTTTATAGTAATTGTCATCCGTATCTCTAAGAACATAAAATACATCTTCTTTTAAAGAAGGTAATGTGCTTGGTCCGCCACCATTTCTCCAGGTGCTACCTATACCACGTTGGTCATTTAAAAAATTAGCGGGGTTTATGTCGGTCAGCGCAAAATTGTCATAGGTAAAAGTAGCTTCTGCCGTATCTACCATATATACACTAACAGCTGCTTTTGTATTGTTCACCACATAATCTGCATAACCATACGAGCCAAAACCTTCTATAATGTCTGTAAATACAGTAAAGTTTAAATCCCACTTTGTCGCTTCTGGTTCAACGGATACTATTGTTTCTGTGGTAAAGCTAAAGTAAGAGAAATTATAAGCAGAATTTTTGGTAATGGTCACTTCTTGGTGTGTGGTATCCTCTAAGTTGGCATATTGTAAAATATAATCAGGGCCTTCTTTTAAGATCCGTATTTTTTTCCAACCCCTATCGTCTCCAGATACATTTGCACTACCCGTAGTGGCAGGCGTAGTGCCTATCTCTTTACCTAAGTTAAGTAGATATACTGGGTTATTTTCATCTGTGTCTTCTATTGTGGCTATTGCGGTACCTGTAATTGCTCCATTTGGATTGTCTATATAGGCCGCATTTGTTGCTTGAAAAGTGCCAATGGCAACTTGTGGCTGTAAATTTATCACCTCTTCGGTAGTGCTATTTACGGCATCAATATCCGTAGTAGTTAGAGCAGCGACGGCCATGTATATAGCGCCGTTAATCGTAACTTGAAATTCTGAACCGCTATAAAAACCTAAATCCCAAGAGTCTCTTTTTACAACGGTACTAGTTTCGGTACTTAAGTCTATATAGACTTGGTTAGGTTCGTTAGACCCTCCAACTTCGGGAGAAATAGCGGCTCCTTCAATGACTATTTGAATAGGAGCTGCGGGAGTATCGTCATCAGAACAACTAGAAAATAATAGGACGGCTAGTGCGGCAAAAAAAGTAAATGCATTGTGTTTCATACGTGTAATTTTTAAAAGTTTAGATTGTATAATAGTTTGAGATAAAAAGACCTACCGTAACCAAGTAAAAGTCCGTTGTTAGTCGTAGAATGTACGCCTCCAGAAATGGTATTACTGATGGCTACACTGGTTACATCTAGTATATTTCTAGCGCCTATAGTTGCTTGGATTTTTTTGTCCAAAAAAGATTTTCTAATGGAAGCATCCATCCAGCTATAGGCATTGGTTTTAGATTTTGAGAAAACAGAATTGCCTTCTTCATCTACATCAGAAGCGGTGTAGTCATATTGTGCACCATTATGTTTAAATAAGAGACTAAATGCAGTGTCCCATTTTTTGGAGCTATAGGTGCCACTTGTATTTATTTGAAAGGAGTATAAGAAATCTTTAGAAGCATTTGCTTCGTTTTCAGCTATTCTAGAGATGCCTTGTATGGTGGCTCCAAAATTAAAATTCCATTGTTCTTTTTTAATACGGTTTTCGTTGGTTACCCCCCAAAGTTTATAAGCATTAATATTGATGTACTCATACTGCAAAGGGGTGCTGTTAATAACGGCAAGATCTATTTTGTAATTAATATCTATATAGCTTGTTTTTAGCGTGTTTGTCACTACCCCATTAGGGATTGCAGTTGTTTTTTTTAGGTTGATAAATGCGGTATATCCTTTTTCAGGATTTAAATTTTCATTCCCCCGTACATCATGGTTAGAATCTACAAAATAATAATAGAGTTCTTGAAAATTTGGTGTGCGGTATGAAGTGCCTATATTTCCTCGTAACTCAAGCCTATTTTTTAATTGCTGCCTAAGACTTAGAGATGCCAAAAGTTGGCTGTTAAACTTTGAATTGTACTCGTACCTAAATCCAGGTCTAGCAGATAAATCATTTGTTATTTTCCATTCAGAAGAAGTAAACAACGCTACGTTGCTTTGCGTGTATTCTTTGTCTTCTTGGGTGACTGCGCCAGACGCTTGTGTGTCAAATCCTTTATTATATCTTGCTTCATACCCTAATTGAAAATTGTAATGATCATTCTTAACCAGATTATTTATAGTTCCTTTTGAGAACAATACTTTGCTAGATTGATAGGTTTCATCGGTTTCATCGGTTTTTTGTTGTGTGACGATGTAATAGTTAAACTGATTTAGGTCTCTTTTCTGCTCTTGATAGGAAAGAGAAGCGTCATACCTTGCTCCAGAATTAAAAGTACCATTGACACTTAAATTATTTACGTACCTATTGGTTTTAAAGATTTTATCTGTTGAAGAAGGGTTGCTTGTTTGGTTTTCTACATCAATATTGGACCGTACTGTTTCATCGTAATAGCTTAAAGTTTCATTGAAGTATTCGAACTTATAAAATAGCGTGAAATTATCCCGTTTGTAAGTAAGAAACGCATTGGTGTTGTATTGTATTTTAGGCAGCCATTCATAACCTCTTAAACCATCATTTTGATAATAACTTTGCCCTTGTTTATTATCAAAGAAACCAGCAAAGTCATTTCTGTTAAAGCCAATGCGCGCATATAGCTTATCACTTAAGTTATGAGATATATTCAGGCCCTGAATGTGTCTTCCTTTATCAAACCAAGCATATTCATTGCTCACCGTTTCTTCTTGTGTTAGAAATTGAATCTTCCAAGGTTCCTCAGAATATTTTTTGGTGATAATATTGATAACTCCAGAAACAGCATTGGCTCCATATTCTACGCCCATGGCACCTTCTACAATTTCTATTCGTTCAATATCATCAAGGTTTATCTGGGTTAGATCTATGTTATTCCCCATTCCACTATCACTTACTAATGGAATGTTATCAATTAGAATATTAAAGTATTGGCCATCTAGGCCGAAGAAAGAAATGGTAGATTTTCCGGTCTGCGAACTTGGTAAAATTGTAAGGTTCAAATTAAAATTTAGAACGTCTGCAAGGTTATTTGCTGCTTGATTTTCTATTTGTGTTTTAGTAATAACGATTACATTATTTATAGATTTATTTATCGTCGTGGGATTATATTGCCCCGTAATAACAACCTCTTTTAAGGTTTGTATTTGTGCAGTATCATTCACTATAGTTTGAGAAAATAGAAATCCGGTCAATACTAGGGTAAAAAAAAGGCAACAATAATTTTTATTTAGACTCATTCTTGATTAGATTTGTGGCAAATATAGAATCTTATTTTAATTGAGTCTAAATAAGATTAATGTTTTTTAAAAGAAATCAATTTAAATTTTAATGAAATGAAAAAATCTATCTCTCTTGTCCTATTAAGCTTTGTCTTTGTTGGGGTGCTACAGGCTCAACAAAAAAAGAAGCAAGACCAGAAGGCTATCAAAAGCATGTGTGGATGTTTTGAAGTGGCGTTTAATTTTGCAGAAACTTTTGAATATTCAAATGATTCTACTTATTTGCCTTCCAAAACAAAACATGATAAAGGTTTAGAATGGGTTCAGTTAGTAACGGATACGGATGATAAGATTATGTTACAACATTTGCTTATTGTTGGTCCGTCAGAACAACCTTATATCGTAAAACACTGGAGACAAGATTGGGAGTATCAGAATACTAATTTGTACGAGTTTGACCATGATAATAAATGGAAATTTGTTAGTTTGCCTAAAAAAGAAGTAGAAGGGCAATGGTCACAGAAAGTATTTCAGGTGGATGATAGTCCACGATACGAGGGCACAGCTACTTGGGTACATGTAGATGGTAAAAGTTATTGGGAGAACACAACAGATGCGCCATTACCAAGAAGAGAATATACAACGCGTAGTGACTATAATGTAACGACTAGAACAAACAGACAGGAAATTGTTGCTAATGGTTGGATTCATGACCAGGACAATAACAAAGTAATTCGCGAAAATGGTAAGGAAGATGTTTTACTTGCGCAAGAAAAAGGACACAATACGTATGTAAAGGTGGCAGATAGCAAATGTAAAGCGGCACAGGAGTACTGGGCGAGTCATGAAGCTAAATGGCAAATTGTACGTCTAAAATGGGATGAGGTTTTTGCCAGGAATAAAGATTTGTTATTAGAAGAAAAAGTGGATAATAAAGTGTTATTTAAATATTTGTTTGATGACGAAAACTACAATACGGCAGAACAAATAAATCCAGTTATAGAATCATTTGTAAAATAAAATAAAGATGAAAAAACAATTACTACTAGGGCTAGTGCTTTTATTTGGACTTCAATTAAGTGCGCAAGAAAATATTTTTTTGGAGCGGGATTATTGGAATAGTAAACCTACTATCGAAAGTATCGAAGTAAAGATTAAAGAAGGGAATGATATTACCGCAAAAACATCAAACAACTTTGATGCTGTTGTGTATGCTATTTTGCAAGAAAATGATAATGCTGTTATCAAATACGTGCAATCAAAGGAAGGCAATGATGTAAATAAATTAACGCATGATGGTAGAACTTATATGTTCTGGGCTGCTTATATAGGGAATACAGAAATTATGGACTATCTAATCTCGAAAGGGGCAGAAACAACCATTACCGATGATAAAGGGAGTACCATATTAAATTTTGCGGCTTCTTCAGGACAACAGAATACTAAAGTGTATGATATTTGCTTAGCTAATGGAGCCGATTTGGCCAAAGACCTAACGCCTAATGGGGCAAATGCGTTGTTGTTATCATCCCAAAACGATCCAGAATTTAAACTACTAGATTATTTTTCTTCAAAAGGCTTAGCAATCACTAGTGTTGACTATGATGGGAATGATGCTTTTAATTATGTAGCTAAAAGAGGTAATATAGAACATTTAAAAAAATTACATCAGAAAGGTATCAAAGGAACAGATAATGCTTTTATTTTTGCTACCCAAGCGGGGCGCAGAGCAAAAGCGAAACCATTGAGCTTTTACAAATTTTTAGAATCGTTAGATTTAAACCCTAATGTTATATACTCGGAAGGGAAAACGCCTTTACATAATCTTGCATCTTACGAACAGAACAAAGAGGTGCTAGATTATTTTATGGCTAAAGGTGTGGCTGTTAACTTAGAGGATGTTAATGGAAATACCGCCTTTTTAAATGCTGCAGGTAGAAATAAATTGGAGATTATTTCTTATTTGTTGCCTATGGTTAATGATGTCAATCACGCGAATAAAAAAGGAGAGTCTGCATTGGCATTGGCAGTTGCGTACAATTCACCAGAGGTTGTGTCTTACTTGCTTAAAAATAAAGCAGCTATATCTAGTGCTGATAATGACGGAAATACCTTAGCCTATTACCTTTTAAAAGCGTATAAGAAGCCAGATTTTGAAGAAAAATTAAACGTGTTAAAAGCGGCAGGTTTTAATCTTGCTAAAACACAAAAAAACGGAAATACCTTATTTCATATAGCATTGGAATATAATGATGTTGCTTTGCTAAAACGCGTAAATGAGTACGGTGTTGATGTTAATGCCAAAAATAAAGAAGGTATAGCTCCTTTGCATTTAGCTGCTATGAAAGCTAAAGATGATCAAATTTTAAAATACTTATTGAGTATAGGAGCAAAGAAAGCTGCAGTAACAGATTTTGAGGAATCTGTTTATGATTTAGCAGCTGAGAACGAGTTGTTACAAGAAAATAATATATCAATTGAATTTTTAAAATAGTATGAAAAACGTATTTAAAATAGCGGGAATAGCATTGGTTGGATTTGTTATCTTATCCGTATATTCTTTTAGTGCTGCAGCCTCTGCAACAAAGTATAAATGTATGATGCAGATGGTAAATTACACAGGTGAAGGTGCCTATGTGGTAGTGTCGTTAATCAACCCGAAAGGAGATTATGAAAAGACGCTTTACGTGCAAGGAGATGATAGTGAATGGTATCATGATCTAACAGAATGGTGGAAGTTTTATGGGAAAAAGCGCTCTGGAATTGATGCCATAACTGGAGCAACTATTGCTGGGGGAGAACGTATTGTGAGTGTTATTGAAATTGATGATTCAAAAATAAATAGCGGTTACAGTATTCGTTTTGAAACGGCCGTAGAAGATCAAGAGTATTACACAAAAGATGTGCAATTTGAGCTTACAACGGCATCTGTAAAGAGTAAAGTAGAAGGCACGGGTTTTTTACGTTATGTACGTTTATTGCCTAATTAAATAAAGTATATGACAATTTCTATCTGGAGATATAGCCACCTTACCCTGGCTATATCTTCTTTTGTTTTTATCTTATTGGCATCGGTTACCGGAATTATATTGGCTTTTGAGCCTATTTTGGAACAATCTCAACCGTATAAAATGGCAGACCTTGAAGAAGTTTCTCTCGGGGAAACCGTTACGGTATTTAAGGATGCATACCCTGAAGTTATAGAATTAGAAGTAGATGCGAATGAGTTTGTATTAGCTAGCGTTATTACAGAGGAAGGCGAATCTTTGTCGGGTTATTTTAACCCAAAAACAGCGGTTTTCCTTGGGGAAAAACCCGAGCCTTCAAAGTTTTTTCAGTTTGTGACCAATTTGCATCGTTCCCTTTTTTTAAAAAGTACAGGGCGTTTTTTGGTGGGTTTTTGTTCTTTTATTTTATTTTTAATTTCTATTTCAGGAGCTGTTTTGGTGTTGCAAAGGCAACGTGGATTTAAAAAATTCTTTGCTAAAATTGTAAATGAAAACTTTTCTCAATATTGGCATGTAGTGCTGGGGAGATGGTCTTTAATTCCAATTATCATTATTACAGTTACGGGAGTGTATTTGTCCTTAGAAAAATTTAATGTTTTTCCAGAAGATAAAACGTCGCATAATGTAGACTATGAGTCTATCGCCGCTATGCCAATCTTAGCAGAAAATGATTTCCCTGCATTCCAAGGTGTTAAGCTTTCTGAGCTTAGTTCCGTAGAATTTCCTTTTTCAGACGTTGTAGAAGATTATTATACGGTGAAATTAGAAGACAGAGCGTTCTTAGTGAATCAGTTTACTGGAGAAATTTTAAGCGAGGTTCAGAGTCCATTTACCGCTATATTGTCCAATCTAAGTATTCAACTACATACCGGTAAAGGCAGTATTGTTTGGTCTTTAATTTTAGCGGTGGCAACGATTAATATTTTGTTTTTTATCTATTCAGGGTTTGTCATGACGTTTAAAAGAAGACAAGCACGCATTAAAAATAAATTTACAAGAAATTCTAGCACCTATGTAATCTTAGTAGGTTCAGAAAATGGAAGTACCTTGGTTTTTGCCAATGCGTTAAAAGAACAACTGATTGCCTCTGGACATAGCGTGTTTTTATCAGAACTGAATAAGTATGCTACCTATAAAAATGTGGAGCACGTCATAGTTATGACCTCTACGTATGGAGAAGGAGAAGCACCAGTAAATGCTAATAATTTTTTGAAACTATTAAGTACAACATCACAACAAAAGAATTACAGTTTTTCTGTAGTTGGTTTTGGGTCTTTAGCATATCCTGAGTTCTGCAAATTTGCATTTGATGTGGATGCGAGCTTACAGCAGCAGGGCAATCATCAGTTGTTACCCGTGTTTACTATTAATGACAAATCTTTCAGCAGTTTTGAGCAGTGGGTAAGTCTGTGGTCTAACGCTGCGGGAGTAACTATTGCGGTGCCTTCCAGTAGTCTAGACGTAAAACCTAAACAATTAAAAGAATTTAAGGTAGTTTCTATTACGGCTGCAAAGGATAATCCTGATGATACTTTTAAACTTGCTTTAAAGCCACATAAGAGGCTCCAGTACACATCGGGTGACTTATTAGCTATTTATCCTAAAGGTGATTATCAAGAGCGTTTGTATTCTATTGGAAAGCTTCAGGATACGATTCATCTAAGCGTAAAGCTTCATGAGCATGGTTTAGGTTCTGGCTTTTTAAATGCTTTGAGGAAAGATGATAGTTTATATGCTCGAATTATAGAAAACAAAAATTTTCATTTTCCTAAGAAATCTGATCGTGTTGTGATGATTAGTAATGGTACGGGTATATTGCCATTTTTAGGGATGTTAGATCAGAATACAAAAAATATTCCAACGTATTTGTATTGTGGCTTGCGCAACCAGCAATCTTTTGCTTTGTATGAGAACGAATTGAATGCTAGTTTGTCTAATGGGCATTTAACGAAACTTCACTTGGCGCTCTCTCAAGAGCAAGGAAAGGTATATGTTCAAGATCTTTTAATGCGTGATGCTGATTTCATATTTGAAACCTTATCCCTGGGGGGAATCTTTATGGCGTGTGGTTCATTAAAGATGTATCAAGGGGTTTTGGAGGGGCTTAAGACGATTTGCAAAATGAATAAGGTTGATTTTGAGTCCTTTAAACATTTAGTGCGATCAGATTGTTACTAATTTATTTTTAAAATTAATTGCCCATTCATTTTTTATTTAGAATGATTCTATATAAATTAGTTATTTAGAATGTTTATAAATAAAATGATGCCCCATGAACGATATTAACACTATTTATTATAATGATTTTGGAATAGCATTCCAATGGAAAAGAAATCTTGGTAAAGATTTTAAAAAAGTGCAGTTAGTTTTTAAGGATACGGGAATGTATCTAACTTCTGGTGAGCTGATGCATTTTTCATCTAAAGTAGATGATACCTTAGATAATTTATGTTTATGCTATGATTGTCAAAATAAGGAAACTTGCAAGGCTTATTTGCTGCAAACTCCATTAGGGCAATTAAGCTTTGCGCTGACCTATGCTGAACTTGAAAAAATTAAAGATTTAATAACGGGAACAATTTTTCAATTGCGTTTAGATACCATGCTCAAAAACCAGTCTATAGATTTCGACTAATTCTGTTTATGCTATGTATAATTGCTAAGCCATTCTTTGATGTAAGAATGGTTTTTTTTGATATGGAGACTATTCTAAATACAAATCTACCAGCCCCAATGGTGTGGTAACATGAATAGTTTTATTTTCCCGATCTACTTTAGTGATAATTTCGTCATTGATAGGAATCAATAGTTGTTTACCATCTTTTAAAGCTTCAAACAATGCTTGAGAAGTACTGTCATTCACACTTTCAATAACACCTATATCTCCATGAACACTATCTAGTAATGTAAAACCAATAACCTCGTGGAAATAGAACTTATCTCCTGTTAGTTTTGGTAATAACGTTAATGGAAGGTAGATTTCAGAGCCCATGATACGGTCTGCATCAGACTCATCGGCTATTTCTTCAAAACGAACACGTAGAAGTGTCGATTTGTGGAGCCTAGATTTTTTAATAAAAAAAGGAATCAGGTTATTTCCTAAAGAAATAAACACTGATTCCAAATTTTCGTATTCTTCGGGTTCGTCGGTATCTAATTTAATTAGAACCTCACCCTTAAAGCTATATTTAGAAACGATTTTACCTAAGTAGAAGCAATCTGACTTTAGCATACCGTTCCTAATTTATTACTCTTTTGTTTCTGTATCAGCAGCAGGAGCTTCTTCAGCAACTGGAGCAGCTTCTTCTGTTGCAGCTTCAGCATCAGCAACTACCTCTTCTGGTAATGCAGCAGCAGCAGCTTCAGCAGCACGCTTTTCATTCACTAATTTTTCAGCTTCTAAAGCTTTTGCTCTTGCTTCTGCCTTAGCTTTGTCTAAACCATCTTGCTTAGATCCTACTATTTTACCTTTTTCTTCTAACCAAGCGTTGAATTTTTCTTCAGCTTGCTCTTCAGTTAAAGCACCTTTACGAACACCACCTAATAAATGGTGCTTCATTAAAATACCTTTGTAAGATAATAAACGTTTTGCAGTTTCAGTAGGTTGTGCACCATTCTGTAACCAAGTTACTGCGTTATCAACGTTGATATCAATTGTTGCAGGGTTTGTGTTAGGATTGTAGATTCCTAATTTTTCTAAGAATTTACCATCTCTTTTAGCTCTAGCATCTGCTGCAACTACCCAATAGAATGGTTTTCCTTTTTTACCGTGTCTTTGTAATCTAATTTTTACTGGCATATCACATTAATTTGTAGGGTGCCCGACCCTTGATTATTAATTCAAAATTTTGTTTTCATTTCCATAATGATGAAAATCCAAAACATGCTTATCGCTAAGCGGGTGCAAATATACCTTTTTTTGGTAAATTAACAACACTTTTTTTTGATTGCAGTATCTGTTATCATACGTTAATAACTCTTTGGAACTATCTTTCAAGGAAACACCTCTTTTTTGTATTTTTACAGACTGCTTTTTTAGAAAGAAAAACTCCTATTTATGTACCTGATTTTTGATACAGAAACTACAGGACTTCCTAAACGTTGGGATGCTCCTTTTACAGATACCGATAACTGGCCTAGATGTATCCAGATTGCATGGCAATTGCATGACGATATGGGTAATCTTATTGAGCATCAAGATTACTTGGTACAACCAGAGGGGTTTAACATTCCTTACGATGCAGAGCAAATTCATGGTATTTCTACTGCTTTGGCAGAACAGAAAGGGATCCCCTTAGCGGAAGTTTTGGAGAAATTCAATGAGGCCATGGCAAAGACAAAATTTATTGTTGGCCAGAATGTGGGGTTTGATTTGAATATTATGGGAGCGGAGTTTCATAGAATGGGGGTAGAAAACCCGTTACAAGAACTTCCGGTGTTAGATACATGTACAGAACATACCGCAACACTTTGTCAGATTCCTGGTGGGCGTGGAGGTAAGTTTAAACTTCCTACCTTAACTGAGTTGCATCAATTCTTATTTGGTGCGCCGTTTGGAGAAGCGCACAATGCTACCGCCGATGTGGAGGCAACTACACGATGTTTTTTAGAGCTTGTACGCAAGCAACAATATACGATTGAACAGTTAGATGTTCAGCCAGATTATTTTAAGAATTTCTCTGAGGCAAATCCGCAAGAAATTCAATTAATTGGTTTAAAACATATCAATCTAAAAAAGGCCTCTAAAAAAATAGCAGATGCCCTTTGGGATAAAGATACAGGTGGAGTTTCTCAAGAAGAGATTGAAGAAAATTTAGCCACCTTAGAGAATGCTAGTTTTGCGCACCTGCATAATCACACCCAGTTTTCTATATTACAGTCTACCATCAGTATCCCTGCCTTAATTTCTGCTGCAGCTAAAGCAAAAATGCCGGCAGTGGCCATGACAGATCACGCCAATATGATGGGAGCATTTCATTTTGTGAGTGGTGTTCTAAATCATAATAAGGGAGTTGTTTCTCGCAATGAAGAAAACTTAAAGCGTTTTGAAGCAACAAAAAACGGAACCTTAGCAGAAGGAGAAGAGCCTTTGGAAGAATTGCCAGAACCGGAAGTAGAAATTACCCCCATTATTGGTTGTGAATTTCAGGTTTGTGAGGATCATACCAATAAGGCTCAGAAAGATAATGGCTATCAAATTGTAATGCTGGCCAAAACAAAAAAAGGATATTTAAACTTGGCAAAAATGTCCTCTATCGCCTTTGTAAGCGGTAAATACTATGTGCCGAGAATTGATAGAAAAGTTGTTGAACAATACAAGGAAGATATTATTGTTTTAACGGGAAATTTATATGGGGAAGTGCCTAGTAAGGTACTAAATGTTGGAGAGAATCAAGCAGAGGAGGCTTTGCTTTGGTGGAAAGAAACCTTTGGAGATGATTTGTATATTGAAATCATGCGTCACGGTCAAGAAGATGAAGATCGTGTAAATCAAGTGCTGATTCAATTTGCGAAAAAGCATGATGTAAAATTGGTTGCCACCAATAATACGTATTATGTAGAGAAAGAAAATGCACATGCCCATGATATTCTCTTGTGTGTTAAAGACGGGGAGAAGCAAGCTACGCCCATAGGTCGTGGTCGTGGCTATCGCTATGGTTTGCCTAATCAAGAATATTACTTTAAGTCTTCTGATGATATGAAGGAGCTTTTTAAGGATATTCCTGAAGCTATTATTAATATTCAAGAAGTGGTAGATAAGGTAGAGACATTTACCTTAGCTAGAGATGTACTGTTGCCGGCGTTTGATATTCCTGAAGAATTTCAATTTCCAGAAGATAAATTGGATGGTGGTAAACGTGGTGAAAATAAATTTTTACGCCATATCACCTATGAAGGTGCAAAGAAAAGATACGGTGAAATTACTCCTGAGATTGATGAGCGACTAGATTTTGAACTTCAAGTAATTGAGAAAACAGGATATCCTGGGTATTTCTTAATTGTAGAAGATTTTATTCGCGCTGCTAGGGCTATGGATGTATCTGTAGGGCCGGGTCGTGGATCTGCAGCAGGTTCTGCAGTGGCGTATTGTTTGTGGATTACGAATTTGGATCCTATTAAGTACGATTTGCTTTTTGAGCGTTTCCTGAATCCGGATCGTGTAAGTATGCCCGATATTGATATTGACTTTGATGATGAGGGTCGTGGCCGTGTTATGGATTATGTGATTGATAAATATGGGGCAAACCAAGTGGCTCAGATTATTACGTATGGTACCATGGCGGCAAAATCATCTATTCGAGATACGGCCCGTGCCTTAGACTTGCCTTTGGGCGACGCGGATCGTATGGCGAAGTTGATTCCTAACATGTCTAAGCTAAAAAAGATTATAGGGATCGATGAAAAAGTACTAAAAGCTAAATTCAACAGCGAAGAGCTTATTAAGGTAAATGAGCTATTGGCAATTTCACAAGGAGGCGGTCTTGAGGCAGAAACCTTGAACCAAGCCTATGTTTTAGAAGGCTCTGTCCGAAACACGGGAATACATGCCTGTGGCGTAATTATTACGCCAGATGATATTACCAAGTTCGTTCCGGTAGCATTGGCGAAAGATTCTGAGATGTATTGTACCCAGTTTGATAACTCGGTGGTAGAAGATGCGGGCTTACTAAAAATGGATTTCTTGGGGTTAAAGACATTAACCCTGATTAAAGATACTGTAAAAATTGTAAAAGCAAAACACGGCGTAGAATTAGATCCAGAGAATTTTCCTCTAGATGATCTTAAAACATATGAACTTTTCCAGCGTGGAGAGACCGTAGGGGTGTTTCAATATGAATCTCCCGGAATGCAGAAACATATGAGGGCCTTGAAGCCTACAGTTTTTGCGGATTTAATTGCCATGAATGCCTTGTATCGTCCGGGGCCAATGGAATATATTCCAAGCTTTATTGCGCGGAAACACGGAACGGAAGAAATTATTTATGACCTTGATGCTAATGAAGAATATTTAGCAGAAACCTACGGAATTACCGTATACCAAGAGCAAGTGATGTTGCTATCGCAGAAACTGGCAGACTTTACCAAAGGTGAGGCCGATGTTTTGCGTAAGGCTATGGGTAAAAAGCAGAAGCATGTACTCGATAAAATGAAGCCTAAGTTTATTGAGCAGGCTTCAGCAAAAGGGCATGCGGTAGATAAATTAGAGAAGATTTGGAAAGATTGGGAGGCCTTCGCAGCTTATGCTTTTAACAAGTCTCACTCTACTTGTTACGCTTGGATTGCATACCAAACAGCCTATTGTAAAGCGCATTATCCTGCGGAATATATGGCTGCAGTACTTTCCAATAACATGAATGATATAAAGCAGGTTACCTTCTTTATGGAGGAATGTAAGCGTATGGGCTTAGATGTATTAGGGCCAGATGTAAATGAATCGTACTACAAATTTGCGGTAAATGACGCGGGTGCAGTTCGTTTTGGAATGGGAGCTGTCAAAGGTGTAGGTCGTGGTGCTGTAGAAACCATTGTAGAAAATAGGAAAGAGAAAGGTCCTTTTAAATCTGTCTTCGATTTATCAAAACGCATTGATTTAAGAGCGGCAAATAAAAAAGCATTTGAAAATTTAGCCGTTGCTGGTGGTTTTGATTCTTTTGGTGACACCCATAGAGCACAATACTTTGCAGATGAAGGAGACGGAATTACCTTTTTAGAAAAAGCAGTAAAATACGGTTCTAAATTTCAAGAAAATGAGAATTCTAGCCAAGTAAGTTTGTTTGGTGATGCCAGCGAAGTACAGATTGAAGAACCTACGGTTCCACCTTGTGAAGAGTGGGGAACCATGGAGAAATTACGTCGTGAGAAAGAAGTGGTGGGGATTTATATATCTGGACACCCGTTAGATGATTTTAAGGCTGAAGTCAAATCGTTCTGCAATGCAAGTCTTTCTAATTTAAATGATCTAGAAAGTATTGTAAATAGAGAAGTTTCTTTTGCGGGGGTTATAGCAGATGTTCAGCATAGGGTTTCTAAGAATGGAAAAGGTTGGGCCATGTTTACTATGGAAGATTATACGGATACCTTTGAGTTTAGAATTTTTGGAGAAGAGTATCTAAAGTTTCGTCACTTCCTGATGATCAACTCTTTTGCGTATGTTAAATTATTTGTGCGTGAAGGTTGGGTAAACAGAGATACGGGTAAAAAAGGAGATCCGCGAATGCAATTCAATAGTTTTATGTTACTGCAAGAAGTAATGGAGACCTATGCGAAAAAACTTACCATCAATTTAAAGATTGATGAATTAAAAGAAGAGAAAATCTACGAGCTCAAAGAAACTATTGATGCACACCGAGGAGAGCATTCTTTAAACTTTGTAATTTACGAGATGGAAGAAGAGATTAAGGTAGATTTGGTGAGCAGGAAGCAAAAAGTACAGATTTCTAGTGAATTGTTGCATCTTTTAGAAAAACAAGATATCTTGTTTAAATTAAATTGATAAAGTTTCTCGATAGGGCAATAGCTAAAACGAATGTAACGTTAGTAAGGAAAAAGAATAATATTTGACTAAATTTGTATAACAATAAATACGAAAAAAATGGCATTAGAGATAACAGACGCAACTTTTGACGAAGTAGTCTTAAAAAGTGATAAACCAGTAGTAGTTGATTTTTGGGCAGCATGGTGTGGACCATGTAGAATGGTAGGTCCAATTATTGATGAAGTAAGTACTGAATATGATGGTAAAGCTGTTGTAGGTAAGGTAGATGTTGATGCAAATCAAGAATTTGCTGCTAAATACGGAGTACGTAACATTCCTACAGTATTAGTTTTTAAAGGTGGTGAAATTGTAAGTAGACAAGTAGGAGTTTCTCCTAAGAAAGTATACACAGATGCAATTGATGCTGCATTATAGTAAATAACATAGGGTCCTAATGGATCTAGATGATAAAAAAAATCCTGCAATTTGCAGGATTTTTTTATGCCTATATAGTAGTAAATTTTAATTTGATACGCTGTTTTAAGTATCTTTAGTGGTATGAATGTACAATCGGAATTGCATAAATCTTCATTATTTCAAAACCTTGGGCTTTTGGCTAATCAAGTAGTGGAGGGATTTATTAGTGGAATTCATAAGAGTCCGTTTCATGGTTTCTCTGCAGAATTTGCAGAACATAAAATTTATAATAATGGCGAAAGCACAAAGCATATAGATTGGAAGCTATTTGCTAAGACCGATAAATTGTACACCAAGCGCTATGAAGAAGAAACCAATCTTCGATGCCATATGATTTTAGATAATTCTGCTTCTATGTTTTATCCAGAGGTGAAAAATCTAGGAATTGACCATTTAAATAAAATAGGTTTTGGGGTGTTAGCTATAGCGGCTCTAATGGCTATTTTAAAGAAACAACGAGATGCTGTGGGTCTAAGTGTGTATTCTGATCATTATGAATACTACGCCTCAGAAAAAGGTAGTGAGCGCCATCATCAGATGTTGTTAGCTAAACTCAATGAGATTAGCGCATCTTCTAGGCCGGAAAATAGAACTGAAACATATACCTATTTGCATTTAATTGCAGAGAAAATGAAACGGCGGAGTTTAATTTTTTTATTTACAGATATGTTTCAAACCGAAACAAAAGATGATAAATTATTTGATGCGCTACGCCATTTAAAATATAACAAACACGAAGTGGTGCTTTTTCATGTATTAGATGCGGAGCATGAAGTGAATTTCGATTTTGATAACACACCTAAACGCTTTGTAGATGTAGAAACTGGAGAAAAAATAGATCTCTATGCTGATACTGTTAAAGAAGGGTATCAAAAAAGTGTGCAGAATTACCAAGAAGGCTTAAAGTTGAAATGTGCACAATACAAAATCAAGTATGTTTCAGTAGATGTGGGCAGCGATTTTTCTAAAATTCTAAATACCTACATGACGGAAAGGCAAAAATTCCTATAACCCACGACCATGACGAATCTCACTTTAGCAGATACGGGAGCATTGCCTCAGGTTTTTGCCTTACAACAAAAAATAGAACATCTTTCAGAAAGAGGATATGCTTTTGGGCACCAAGATACAACGTCTTACGGAGTAGGGTGGCGCCATAACCGCGATTCGTATACAAGTGATGTGTATAAAGTGGCAGGAGACTTTCCTTTGGTTTATGGTTTTGATATTGGCCAGATAGAGCACGGAAGAGAAAAGAACTTAGATGATGTGCCTTTTAATACGATGTGTGCACTCATACAGAAAGCGCATAAAGACGGTGGGATTATCACCATTAGTTGGCATGCCGATAATCCCGTTTCTAAGGGAGATAGTTGGGAAACTACGATTGCTGTAAAACACATTTTGGAAGGGGGTAGCCATTTTGAAGTGTATAGAGAGTGGCTTAAAAAAGTGGCCGATTTTGTATTGAAATTAAAAGATGAAAACGGAATGCTGATTCCGATTGCTTTTCGTCCGTTTCATGAAATGAATGGTGCTTGGTTTTGGTGGGGCAATCCAAATTGCAGTCCTGACGATTATAAAGACTTGTGGTTGCAAACCTTGCAATTGCTATCCGTAGAATTTGAAGTTCATAATTTATTGTATGTATATGCTCCTAATTTGGTAGGTACCACAGGAGAATATCTTTTAAATTATCCAGGAGATCATGTGGTAGATATGTTAGGTTTAGATCTGTATCAACATGGAACAGCAAAAGCATTTCAAAAAACATTAAAAATAAATGTTGAGGTGTTGAGAATAGTGGCAGAAACGGTAAAAAAACCTTACGCATTAACGGAAATAGGATTAGATAGGGTGTTAGAGCCATTGTGGTGGAGTACAATTCTTGATCCTACCATCGCAAATATGGGTATCGCTTGGGTCCTTTTATGGCGAAATGATTCTAAAAAGCATTTTTTTGTGCCTTATCCAGATCAATTAAGTGCGAGTGATTTTAAAATATTTAGTAAAAAGAGACACGTTTTGTTTTTAGGTGATGAAAAAGTTTGATTTTTTTTATTTTGTAAGTATCTGATAATTAAGTTGAATCATTTATTTTCAAAATTATTTTAAAATAAACTGAATTTTTTAGTCAAAAAAGTTTGCGTAATTAAATATGCGGCGTATATTTGCAACCGCTTAAAGCAACGGTTCGGTAGTTCAGTTGGTTAGAATACCTGCCTGTCACGCAGGGGGTCGCGGGTTCGAGTCCCGTCCGGACCGCTAAAATTTTACCAAATTTTAGCAAAAGCCCACAAACACTATGTTTGTGGGCTTTTTTAATTTCAAATAACACCATTTAATACCAAATAAAATGACCATCGCGGTGAGTAATGCGGTGAGTAAATTTTTTTAAAAAAGTTACTCACCAGATCGACTTAAATGCCTGTTATTGATGGTGTTGCAATTTTTTTTCCTGCATAATTTGTATACCTTTAAGAAGATTTAAAGGTGAGTAATTATGCTAAATCCATTTTCAGTACTATTTTATCCGAAAAGAAACGATATTGACAAACAAGAGAAAATACCCCTATATGTTCGAATTTCTGTTGCAGGAAAAAGAAGTGAAAGTTATATACAAAGACGTATTGAACCCTCCAATTGGAATTCCAAAGCTGGAAAGGCATTTGGAGCTACTCCAAACATGCGGGAACTAAATAGGTATATGGATGGTATTCGGAGTAACCTTTATAAAATACACAGTAGATTTATTGAAAAGGATGTTTTCTTTACAGCTAAAGATATCCGAGATGTTTATACAGGGAGAGATGAAAAGGTAAAAATGCTAGTTGAGCTATTCCAAGAACACAATGATGAACTTTCTCGATTGGTAGGGACGGAATATTCAGCAGGGACATTACAACGATACAAAACGTGTAAAGCGCATATTGAAAATTATCTTTCGAAAGAATATAAGCGAATGGACATTCCTGTCAAGGATGTTGATCATAAATTTATTTCAGGATTTGAATATTATTTGAAAACCCAAAAAAAATGTAGTCATAATACAGCTACGAAGTACATCATTAATTTCAAGAAAATTATTAGGATTGCGTATGCCAATGATTGGATCTCAAAAGATCCTTTTGTGCATTGGAAAGCGAATTGGAAACGTCTAGAGCGAGAATTTTTAACACAAAGGGAATTGATTACCTTAGAGAAAAAGACTTTTACCATTGATCGTTTAGAACAAGTGAAAGATATATTTCTCTTTTGCTGTTATACAGGATTGGCCTATGCCGATGTGGAGAAGCTGAAAGCGGATGATATTTTACTTGGTATGGATGGACGTAGATGGATTAAAACAAGAAGAAAGAAAACAAACACACGAAGTAGTATTCCCTTATTGCCAGCTGCCGAATCTATTCTAGAAAAGTATGAAGCCCATCCCTTAATAAAAGACACTTCCATTATGTTGCCCGTGGTAAGCAATCAAAAATCCAATGCGTATTTAAAGGAGATAGCTACGTTGTGTGGAATTACTAAAAACCTCACCACACATTTAGCACGACATACATTTGCGACTACGGTTACCCTTTCCAATGGGGTACCTATAGAATCGGTGAGCAAAATGTTGGGACACACCTCCATCAAAACAACACAGCACTATGCTAAGGTTTTGGATAAAAAAATTGGTGAGGATATGGAAGTGCTTATGGAACGATACACGAATTTATAATGGGTTTAAGATTGTTTCTTTTGGGGTTATTTTTATATACATCTTTGTTCTGGTTAGTTTTAGCTAGTTTCCTCTAAAGGCATCTATCCCATTTAGGTCTATATTAATATCTTGGATGTTTAGCTCTCTGAGCAGATCATCGCGTACAGGATCTATCCAGCCAGGATTCCATGGATTATCGGGGTCTGTTATATCGGGAGGCGTAATTGGACTAATTCTGGGCCTATACCTTTCCAAACGAAGAGAGCCTCTTATCCTTACCATTAGTGGATCTTCTTTTTTACCTAATATGATCTGTAGTTTATCGTACAGACTATTCATCACATGGAACTTTTCCCGATGATAAATCATGCCTTCTTTTATATCACGCTGGTTTTGCTGATATGCTGTGGCTACAGGAGCGTATTTTTCTCTTGTTTTTACAAACCTTTCGTGAGCAGCTTCAGAAACTATTGATAGGGAATCATTTATTTCTGCTAAATATAGTATACTGTCGGACAGGACATTTTTTCTTTCACTGATATTAGTGAATTTTTCAAATTTTATTTTAACCTGAGCATTGACCATTTTAAGACTATCTGGAAATTGTACGCAATTTTCACTGGCATCATTGTCATTGCAGCCTGCTAGAAGTCTATCTGTGATTTTTCTTAAACTATCTAAATCACTCATCAACAAAAACGAACTGTCCGTCAGCTGGGTCATCTGATTCTGAAAGCTCCCTAAAACTTGATCATTATTCCTCATCTGTTGCTGAAGGCCATAGTATTGTCGTGAATGAACGGTAATCATACTGTCGTAATAATTGACGGAATCTCTCAAGGATGCGGAAATAGCATTGGTGTTTAGGATCCATTGTGAAGCCTCTTTCTTTTCATCTTCTAGATATTTTTCAAGAAGACTTCCGGAAGTTTGATACACCACCTCATTTCGATTTACGATGCTTGGTAACTTATCAGTGTAATTCTGCATCTTATTTTGATAGCTAACTAAGAGACTTATCAGACTAGTGATGTCTGCTTTTATAATTTCACGGCTAAAAAGTAATTTATCTCTTACATAGTCAAGACCGGTCACTAGTGCGTAATCTTTCTTAAATTTTTCTTCATAGATTTTCCTATCTGTAAATGATACTTCTGTTTCAAAATTGGAAGTTGGATCTTCTACTTTATAGGTATGACCAACTAGAAAAAGAAAGCTGTTGTACCAAGAAAAGTAATTGCAACAAGCAGGCATTATATCTGTAATAATTGATGGTGGATTTTTCGCTTCTGGAAGGGTGGGCCAAGTTGCATATCGGTCAAGGTGTGTAACAATCTGGCTACTTTTAGTATTTAGCGTCATTATTGCGTCCAGTACATCTTTACCATTTTCTACGTAAGACTTGGCTATATATAAGTCAGAACGCATGGTCTTCACATTTTCTAAGTAGGTATTCAGAAGCTGTGTTATTCCCGAAGGGTTCTGATCATAATCAGGAATTGCGGTGATGTGCCAAGCAGTTGTAAAATCTACAATTTCTTGTCTGCTAGCTGAGATAAAGAATAGCGATTTTTCCAGATTTCTACCATTAACAATTGTGGAAGGGTACATAGGAGACCTCACAAATTTTGGGGAGTAATTTTCTAAACCATTGCTCAACTGCCTATTTAGCTCAGGGGAAATTTCTATTTCTATCTGTGCGTTAACTGCAGATGAGAGGGACAACAGTACTATAAGTGCGAATAGCTTTTTCATAAGTTGTTGATGAGGTTTATGTTTCGATTGTTTGTAAACATGAGTTCAAAAGCGTAATATATATCTAGACGAGCCATGAATTCAGCTCTTTTATCCTGTTTATCTTTAAGCTCTTGCTGCAACCTTGGAAGCTCTTCCAGTTGCTCAACTATTTGTTGTCTTTTTACATTGAGAGTAGACAGTGTATTACGATTGGTGTTGATCCTAGCATTGTTATTTGATATTCTACTTTCATAAGAACTTATCTGCTTTTCTACTTTCCGCCTGTCTGAAGATCTTTTGTTTCTAAATTTTATACCTTGAGAAGGATGAGCACAATTACTTGATGTGTTACTACCACAGCAATTTTCATATGAATGATTGTTTGGGCACTTTCCGTAGGAGCATACCCCATTATTACATCTTCCGTAGTTTAACTCATATCTTTTGCTTTGTATGTAATCTTTTTTATCCCTAAGGCTGTTAAGGCTTCTTCTATAACTATTATTGGTACTTTCTAGTCCTTTTATTTGTTGCTGGTAATAATTAATATCTGATTCAACCGTGCGTAAGAGATCTTTCAAAAGATCTAATTTTCGTATTTGATCTTCAAGCTCTGCTATTTTTTCATCATAAGCTTTGGACTGTTTTTCTGCTTCATCAAATGTTTCCTGTATTGACCTTTTTTCCAATTGGAGTCCTAAAAGCGTATTGCTTTTAAATCGTTGATATTCTGCTTCTCTCTGTTTCAGGGTGGATTCCCAGCGTTTCTTTCTGAGATTTAGTTCACTAATAGCTTCACCAATGCGTTTGCTGAAGATAATATTGAAATTATACCAGTCATTAAACAAAGCTTGCCGAACTATTGCTAAACCTCCGCTTCTGATAACTTCTTCTAGGATTTTGGCTGCACGGGTATTTTCTCTTTTCAACTCTCTGAGCTTCATCAGCAGGATAATGACCTCCTGTTGCTTGCTTTCATATTCTTTTAGCTTGGTTTTGTAAAATACGGAGGCCTCTGTAAGTGATGTCAACAACTGACTTGCCGCTTGCTTGCTTCCATCAACTGGTGCACTTACTGTAGGAATACTTTCAAATTCTGGTAGATCATAGCTGTCTGCATAAGCAACAATTTGATTAATAAGCATTTCTGCTTGTGTAGAAATTTGAGTGCCAGATAGTGTATTGATTGGTTGCTTATTTTTTGCTTTATAAGCAGCATCTCTGAAAAATGAAGTTTTACTTTTTACATCTTCCACCTTCCCATAAATACCATTTAGCTTTTCCCCAGTTTCTATCAGTTTTATATAAAAAAGTGTCTCCTGTGCTAAGTTTACCTGTGCATTAACGCTGTATAAAGGTATTAATACCTGTGCAAGAAGACATAGAAATATGAGAAAAGGCTTTATTCTAAAATGTTTGTTTTCAGTATTTTTCACTTCTTTCTCTTAAAGTTGTGTTTTTAACGTACCCAAATATTTACCAACGGTCTGTTTATAGTGCGCATCCCGAAGGGCATGCATTATATACCACTTGTTGGGAATCGTTTTAATTTTCTACTTGGCGATTCTCAATATTAGCCTTCTGACAAGGTTAATTATTCTCAAATTTAATTTTTTCTATTAAATCATTGAAATATTCAGGACTCCAAATATTTAAAGCTTCATCATTTTTAATAAACCTAACAACATCTTCTTTTATACTGCTAAAAGAGACTGATTTGATTTTTGTATCCAATAGTTCGATAATCTGTTCCTTTGAAATGCTATCCTCTTGCCAGTCATTTGTATCTTTTGCCCTAGCTAAGAAATGGTTTACATCCAAGGGAATTCCTTTTTTTATATACCATTCTATGTCATACCAATCCCTTCCTTTGACTCTATTTTTCCACTTTCTAAATAGTAGGGCGTGCATTTTACCTGCAAACAAACTTGGTTTAGTAAAACACTTAACATAAAAAGAAAATGGACGGAGCAATAACTTTTCTTCGGTTTGGAAGTTTAATGGAGGCTGTCGATCAACTTCTATCTTAATTTTTAAGGTCTTATTAGAACGCACTCCAGTTTCTTTGATGATGTCTTCGAGTACAATTTCTTGCCATATTGTTTCAGTTTTCAGAAAAGCGGAATCAATAGCTGTTTGTTTTGTTTTGTTTTTTTCTTTTATACTAACAGTCAGTCCCAATGATTTGAACTCATCTAAGATGGCTTTGAAATATGGCTCAATTGAAAAATTAGAATCTGGTTTAAGTAAAGAAAAATCCAAATCTTCCGAATATCTGTCCAAACCATAAAAAATTCGAAGAGCGGTTCCTCCATAAAATGCCGATTTCTCAAAAAAATCAGTTCTTGATAAAGCAGCCAAAGTAATTTCTTGCATTATTTCTCGTAATGCCGATAATATCTCTTCTTCATTTTGAGGATCATATTCCTCTATCCACTCTTTTATCATAAGGTTAATAGTGTTTTAATAAGCATTTTTAGACTACTTTTTTTAGGAGAATTTTTAATCCAAAATTCCATAACTTTCGTATCTAATGTGCTTAACATTTCACTATCCATACGAAGGTCCTCCATTAAAAATTCTTGTGTTTGTTTGATGCTTCTAAGATTAATTTGGGGTGTTATCACTATTTTATCACATAAAGCTTTTTCACGGGAGGCAATTAATATTGTTTGCTTGGGTGAATATTCTATGTGTTTTATTCCATAGGAATAATAAGGTGCCTTTAATTGTTGGTAACTAAATCGTCCAATTGGGGTTTTGTATAATTTGGAAGTTTTTATGGTTACTGAACTTATTTCATAAGCTCTCTCTGGAATCATATTCCAATAAGACATTGCGGACTCTAATGATACATAACTTGGGCCTCTAAGGTGATTCGCTATTAGAAATGGTTCAGGTGACGGTAAGCCTATTTTAGGTCCAATTATATACAGCCCTCTTCTAATGGAAATAAGCTCGTTGCTTTTAAGTAGCTCACTAATTTTATCATTTGGACTCTGATAATCGCTTAGTAATTCTAAAATTAAATGTCTAGATATAGGAACTTCAGTATATTCCTTTATCATCGTTCTAAAATCCATATTGTCATTATTGTGTAGGATAATCGGATGTTTTCCGATTAACTAATTCAAATTTAATAAAATTATGTAAAAAAACAAACACATAATCGGAATAAATCCGATTATGTGTTTGTTTTTTTACAATTGCATTGAGATATAGAGAGTTTGCAGGAATCGCATAATTTTGCGACCACGGTTACACTTTCTAATGGGGTACCTATAGAATCGGTGAGCAAAATGTTAGGACACACCTCCATCAAAACAACACAGCACTATGCTAAGGTTTTGGATAAGAAAATTGGTGAGGATATGGAAGTGCTTATAGAGCGATACACGAATTTATAATGGGTTTTTGAGCTGCTAATTTTTTTAAGTATGCTTATTTCGTTGCTATTTTCTACAAGAAATCGAGTGTTAATGAAGTATTTACGATTGTACTTACTACGTCACTCCTGGATGGTGGAGGGGTTGACTCCATATGGTTTTTCAAGTTGTGTTTTGGGATGATTTTGGATCAAGTCCAAATGTGGTGTTTATGCAAAAATTATAGTCAATCTGTAAAGGAAGAAGAATTCTACATTTCTAACGCCTCTGGATTGCCCTCTAAAAGCTTTTATTTTGACATTGAAGGATTATACGATTTTGCTTTATAAAATAGTTCGGTATTTTCTTAAGCACTGATCTGATACAGGTTCACCGAATGAAGTGGAATATGTTAAGTAATAGAAAAGATTTGTGATGGGTTTCATTTTTTTATGCTGGTTAAGATATATAGTACGTCAGTTTTTATGATTGATATATCTATTTCATAAATTTCAACGTTAAGCATTATTGTAACTAAGATTTATGATGAGTAGTAATAATGAAAATGAGCGATTAGAGACTGTACAGCGTTTTTTGCAGCTCGATTATAATAAGTCAACCGAATTTCAAGATATTGTGGATCTTGCATCACAGTTGTGTGAAATGTCGGTTGCCCTTATCACCCTTTTGGATAAAAATGTTAACTGGCTTAAAGTTAGATCAGGGGTTGATTTGGAAGTAATGCCTAGGGAAACTTCTTTTTGCCAATATGGTATTCAACAGGATAATATTCTCATTATTCCGGATGCAACCAAGGATTCGAGATTTAATAATAATCCTTTGGTTCAATCTGATCCAAATCTGAGATTTTATGCCGGGGCTCCTTTAATTCTAAAAAATGGATTAAAACTAGGTACTCTTTGCTTATTTGATTTAAAACCTAATAATTTGACAGTGTTACAGCAGAAAACACTTAGTGTTCTTTCACGTCAAGTCACATTTCTTATGGAGCTAGAACTAAGCCATAAATTGTTACAACAACAGATTAAGGAAACGGAGTCAAAAAATGAATCGCTAAGAAAAATTGCCCAATTCCAATCGCACCAGATAAGGCAACCATTAACAGCAATAATGGGATTGATTGAGCTAGTGAACGATGGCGCTCAACCTGTAGATGAAGGTTGGTTAAAAATGTTTTCCAAAGCTATTAATAATTTTGACACAACAATACATGATATCGTATCTGAATCCATTGGTAGTGAAGATTTATAGCGAATTTCTTTTAATATTGGATAATTAATGATGCTGATTTATTTGTTATATGTCACTTTTTGTCCAAAAGCACTAATGCTAAAAAAAAGAAGAATTATGTTTGTTTTTTATCTCAGTTCTTTGGTGTATATCCATACTATGTGTTAAAGTTAAAATTAATAAAGTAAGAAATAGTCTTCATCAACTCTTTTTAGCCATTATAAATATTTTTTCTCCAAATCGAGCCTCGGGTATTGTTCATAACTGGTTGAAATCTGTATAGGAGCCTAATAGGAATTCATCATTTGATGGTAAATAGCAACATTCAAAATTGCGATACATTTAAATTGATACATTTTGATGTAGATTGATGTAAGAATCTGTTAATCAAGTATTTGTGAATAACTTACGATGTTATTTTCTTCTTATACTCCAAGCTTTTACTACTTTTATCCCAACACTCCCATATGGGAAAGCAAAAGCGCTTTTGTTCATTTTATAACCTTAAAATACAATTAAGATGGACACAATTTTAATACTAGATCGCTTAGATCGTTTAGAAAAATTATTAGTAGGTCAAAAAGAAGTTTTGACCTTTGATGAAGCTTGTGACTATACAGGAATTTCAAGAAGTTTCTTGTATAAATTAACCGCAAAAGGTGAGATTCCTCATTCCAAACCCAACGGTAAACTGCTGTTTTTTGAGAAAACGAAACTTGTGAATTGGTTACTTCAAAACAAAGTATCGCCTGCTACACTTTAATGCTTAGAATTCATTTTCTGTAAGACCTATTTAAGTTCTTTAAGCAGTTACCAATTAACAACACCTTAGTCAAGGTGAAAAAATCCATTGTTATGAATAAACAGACGCCCTATATCCGTGTAGGTACTTCGTATTATAAACATGTCAAGGCTCCAACAATAGCCGGGCACTTTAATGAAGTCCTGGTGCATTGGAATATTGAAACGATACGGCAAGATTGTGGAAAAGACTATATCAGTCAAATTCCTAAATATGATGGGTTTACCTGTATGCCCAATCATATTGCTTATAAGCGAGAGCATGAAAAATTCTACAATACGTATTCCCCATTAAGCAAAGTACCTACACAAGGAACTATTGAGAGCTCAAGAAAATTTATCCAACACATTTTTGGGAAGCATGAGGAGTTGGGTCTGGATTACTTGCAATTATTGTTTGTCCGACCCATCCAGATATTACCCATACTTTGTTTGGTATCCAAACAGCGCTCCACAGGGAAAAGCACTTTTTTGAAATGGCTAAAAACCATCTTTGAGAACAACCTTACCTATCTTACCAATGATAGTTTCAGCAGCCAATTCAATGCGGATTGGGCAAATAAATTATTGATATGTATTGACGAAGTGCTTTTTAATAAGGAAGAACTAACCGAACGGATCAAATACTTGAGCACTACCAATATTAATACGCTCGAAGCAAAAGGGAAGGATAAAAGGGAAGTAGAGTTTTTTGGAAAGTTTATCCTCTGTAGTAATAATGAGGATAACTTTATTAAGATCGATGGCAATGAAACTCGGTTTTGGGTATTGAAGGTGCCAACGCTTGTTGATGAGGATACGGGGTTTCTGGAAGCACTTATAGCAGAAGTTCCGGCATTCCTATTTTTTCTGCAACATCGGAAACTCACGACCCAAAATAAGACCCGAATGTGGTTCACTCCCCAACAGCTAAGAACCGGGGCCTTAAAAAAGTTGGTGCAGAACAATCGCAACCGAGTAGAAAAAGAATTAGCTAGCTTGCTACTGAGTGCCATGGAACATTTTGACCTCGAAGAAATACATCTCTGTCCCTTAGATGCACTTCATATTTTAAATAAGACCCGTATCAGAACGGATTTGACCCAGCTTAGACGATTACTAAAAAGGGAATGGAGACTGGAGAACAAGGACAACTCGCTAAGCTATCAGAAGATTACGATTTGGCAGGATGGTTCTATGCAATTAACGGATGTAAAAGGAAGGTATTTTACGGTGGAAAAATCGTTTCTATTAGAAAATTTTGATGAACCGATGACAGGCTAGGTTAAAACCAATGCCTGTCGCTATTGCGGCCGTCATCAGTATATCATCTTTTGTTCATCAAAATAATAAATGATGCGGAATAAACCATCAAAAAAATCAAGAATGATGAACTGATGAAGAAATTGATGACATGGGAAGTACAGTATGTAAAGGGATTCGAAGCAAATTACATCAAAACATCAAAAATTTACTAAAAACTAGTTGGCTGATGAAAAAAGAAAGAACACCTAAATTATCGTGTGAAAGAGCCCGAGCTTTTTCCATCGAAAAGGCGCTGGCAAAACTCGGGCACTTTCCGACCCAATCAACGGAGAAAGAAGCTTGGTTTCTGAGTCCTTTCAGGTCAGAATCCCAAGCCTCTTTCAAGGTATCTAAGGAACTTAATCGTTGGTACGACCATGGCGCAGGAAAGGGTGGTAATGTCATCGATTTGGTGTGCCTGATCAAAAAGACCTCGGTCAAAGAAACCCTTAACTGGTTGGAAAAGGATCAAATCTCTTTTTCTTTTCAGCAGCAGTGTGTTTTAGAAAAGCCAAAAAGGGATGGGCTGCAAGTGTTATACGTACAACCGATTCAGCATTATGGGCTCATCAGGTATTTGTTGGAACGAAAAATTGCTATGGCTACAGCAGCTATGCTTTGTAAGGAGGTTCATTATCTACATCAGGGGAGACGGTACTTCGCTGTAGGATTGAAAAATGTTTCAGGTGGTTGGGAACTGCGTAATCGATATTTTAAAAACTCCAGTTCCCCAAAAGATGTGACCCATATCAAAAATGGAAGGGAGAAACTAATCGTAACGGAAGGGATGTTCGATATGCTCTCTATACTAGAAACCTCTAAATGTCTTAAAGAACACTATGATTTTTTGGTATTGAACTCCACAACCTTTCTAGAAAAAGCCATGTCCTATTTAGATGATTATGACCAAATAGAACTCTATTTAGACACTGATGAAAATGGCAAACGGACGACTGAAAACTTATTAGGATACACTAGTAAGTGCAGAGATAAATCTGGACTTTATAGCAGCTATAAAGATGTTAACGAATGGCACATGGAAAACGCAAAAAATAGACATGGGACGTAAGCGCAAGATGTGTCATTGTCATGACAATCTTGCTTTTACTCCCGATGGTTGCAAAAGAAAATGAAAAAAACGAAGAAGACCGTTATTCAGTTTAGATGTGGCATCTATGAAAAAAAGCTACTTAAAAAACGCGCCCAAAAAGCAGGTTTATCGTTAAGCGAATTTTGTTTACGAGCCGCTTTAGATATCAAGGTTATTGAGATATTAAACCAAGAGCAAGTCGAGTGTTATAAAACTTTAATGAAGTATAGTAACAATTTTACCGCGATTGGAAACATGTATCGCAAACATAATCCTCAATTAACTGAAGAGGTGTATGCGCTTGCTAAAGAAATAAAAGAACACTTAAATAATTTCAAGCAATGATCGGAAAAGGGAAATCGATAGCACATACTGCGGCTTCTATGAAATATGGATGGAATCAAGAAAAGGATGCAACCGTAGTTTTAAAACAACATTTGGTGGGGGATAATCCAAAGGAAATCTCTAACGAATTTAAAATTATACAACAAATGAATACCAAGTGCGAGAAGAACACCATCAGCTTTGTTTTAAGTCCCACTATAGAAGATGGTAAAAAACTGACAGATAAACGGCTTGGAGAAATAGCCAAAGAATTCATTAAAGAAATGAAGCTTACAGACCATCAGGCCATCGCTTTTGTTCACAAAGACAAAGAACACATCCATATTCATTTATACGTCAACAGAATTGATTTTAAAGGGAAAGCTTATGCGGATAATTTTATAGGGAAACGAGCAAGTTTTCATGCTGAAAAAATAGCCAGAGCTATGGGCTTGAAAACAGTTAAAGAGGTTCAGAACGAAAAATTACATAGACTAAAACATATTCGAGCTGAAATGAAGCAGCTACATGATACCGTACTCCGTTTAGAAAAGCCTCGTTCTTTTGAACAATACATCACTAAAATGAAAGTCAAAGATGTGAAGGTGATTCCAAGCATCAATAAAGCCAATAAGCTACAAGGGTTTAGATTTGAATATAAGGGTGTCAATTTAAAAGGTAGTGAAGTCCATAGATCGATGTCTGGTGGAAAAATTGGCGCTGAATTGGCGAATAATACACCCCAATATATGAGCAAGGCTAGTGTGAACACGGTCAATATTCTAGGGAAAGGACTTGAGATGAGTGTAAGTTTAGTGGCAAGTATCGCTAAATCGGCGGTTAAGAAAGTAATATCAAAAGGAATTGACATAGGACTATAGTCATGGCGAAAATCGATGAATTATCAGAATTATTAATTGAAGAATTGAGTGACTTCAAACTACAAATAAATAAACTAGAAGCGGTATCAAACGAAATACAGTCTATGGTAATTAAGCCCGATATCAGTGAATTAAAATCGTATATGGATGCAGCATTACAGCTTCAAAACGAAATTGTAAAAGATCAAAACCTAAGACTAGGCGCTATTTCGAATAAGCTAACCGATTCCAATAGGTATCCGAAATGGTTGGTAGGGCTACTGAGTTTATCACTAATGGCAATTTTACTTGTAACGGGTTACAGCATCTATCAACTCCAACGCATTCCAGAAATGAAACAACTCGAATATGAAAAGGGGCGAAAAGAAATGGTGGATCATTTTTATGAATTCCTGGAAAGTGATGCTCCCTCCAAAAAAGCCTATTTGAAGTGGAAATCAGAAGAAAATGTTCCTTAAAAATAAGTAGTATGCGCCCTATCCGATTTTTTATTAAGTAAAGGAGTCGTAAAACAAATAGTCAGATTATATAAGATTTTGTACGTAAGATGCACTATAGAGGGATTATTTAACCACCTATTTTTTTAAAAAAATCAGATAAGGTAATACCCCTAGCTTCACAAATTCTCTTTAAAGTTTCCACAGGTATTCGATATTCCCTAATGTTTTTTATTTTCCTTACAGTACTCTCGTCGATATTATGCAACATAGCAAAGGCATTTTGGGATTTACCTTCCTTTAACCAGGGATGTAGCCACTCCTTAGTTATATAAGTACATATTTCAACATTTATATTAATCATATAAACAAAGGAAATGGATGACTTATAAAAAACTTCGGTCGTTCGACCGTAATTTAAAGATATTTATTATATTAGCCATTGAATTATTAAATTAGCGAAACTTCTTCTAGTAAAAAATTAGAAGCATTCGCTTTGAATCTCGCATCAGAAACTGGTAATTTTTAACGACGAGAGAATAAGTGTAAACGCTCACGACCCGGGGCGTGGGCTTGCTTATTGTCGTGCGGTATACCAGTACCTTGATGCGGTAAGTTGAGACTCCACGCCCTTTTTGTTTGTAGAGAAAGGTCTCGCTTCTCAACCTTTTCAAAGCTATCTGCTCTTCCTAACTACTAAGAACTCGCTGACGTTAGTATAGCTAAATTCAATTTAAATGAGATCTTATGTCGTTCGATACTTTTGAATTATTAAAGAAAGGTTGTCCTGCTGCCTTTGCGGATATTCATGCCAAATACAGCAGGAGTATCTTCTGGTTGGGCATGGGCTACATCCGAGATCAATTTGTCATAGAATCCTTGGTTCAGGATACTTTTTTAAAATTATGGGTGCATCGAGATCGCATAGAAACCTCTAAGCATATTTTCCTTTTCTTACGCTTTGTGATGAAAAGGGAATGTATTACCTATTATACACGCCCTAAAAATAAGTTTTTAAGAGCAGTCCACTCCTTAGATAAATTTGAAAACTATCAGGACTATATGGTAGGGTACGACCCCATCCGTGACCGTGAACACTTAAAAACCCAAGCGAAGGAAGAACAAGCCTTCCAGAGGGTTCAAAGCTTGTTACCCCTATTGGACGCTGAAGGTAGCCATTTGATTGAGCTATGTTTAACCTATGGCTTTCAATATAAAGCTATTGCTGAGGCTATGGGCATCACTATTACAGAAACTAGCAATAGGATTAAAAAGGCGATTAATGATCTCAAGACCATTATCGACCAAGGAGAAATCCTTGAATCCAAACAAGGAGGTACTCAAATAAAGCATCAAGGGGTTATGACCGATAAGCAAGCTGAAGTATTGAAACTCCGCTGTGAAGCGAAGTATTCCTTTGCGGCAATAGCCAAAGCACTCAACCTATCCCAAAAGGAAGTACACCGTATGTTTATGGAGGCCTATCGGCTTATACAAGACAAAAACGAACAGCAACTACAATCGGCTTGATATGGAAAAGACGACACTCAAACTGTCCCGAAAGATTCAGCTCTTGGTTGACCTGCCCACCAAGGAAGAACGAAAGGAGGCGCTAGATAAACTGTACCAATGGCAGAACAGGTGTTTTAGGGCAGCCAATCTTATTGTTACCCATTTGTATGTACAGGAAATGATTAAGGAATTCTTTTACCTATCGGAAGGGATAAAATACAAACTAGCCGATGAAAAAAAAGATGAATTAGGAATCTTACAACGTTCTCGTATCAATACCACCTATCGTATGGTATCCAATCGCTTTAAGGGAGAAATCCCTACCAACATCTTATCCAACCTCAATAATGTGTTGCTCTCTTCCTTTAATCAAAACAGACCACAATACTGGAGAGGGGAACGTTCCTTAAAAAACTTCCGTAGGGATATGGCTTTTCCCTTTAGCTTGGAGGGTATAAGAGGACTAGCCTATGATGAAGAGAAAAAGGCATTTACCTTTCGCTTATTTCAGATTCCTTTTAAGACGTATTTAGGGAATGACCATACGGACAAACGAGTGTTGTTGGAGCGGGTCATACAAGGAAAAACCAAGCTTTGTATGTCAAACATGAAACTAAAGGAGGGTAAAATCTTTTGGTTACCGATTTTTGAAATTGAAAAAGAAGAACACTGCCTAAGACCAGAACTCATAGCAGAGGCTTCTTTGTCGCTAGAATATCCCATTGTGGTGAAAACCAATACCGCAAAGCTTACCATAGGTACTAGAGAAGAGTTCCTGTACAGAAGGCTAGCCATACAGGCATCGAGGAAAAGAGCACAGGGTGGGGCAAGCTATTCTAGATCAGGCAAAGGAACCACAAGAAAAGTAAAGGCAGTGGATAAGTTTCATGATATGGAAAACAAGTATGTACGCCATCGGATCCATGTGTATAGTAGGAGACTTATCGACTTCTGTGTGAAGCATCAGGTGGGAACGCTTCTATTGGTCAATCAAGAAACGAAGATAGGAATAGCCAAAGAGGAGGAGTTTGTCTTACGAAATTGGAGCTATTATGATTTAATGACGAAGATAAAGTACAAGGCTGAGAAGGCAGGTATTGAACTTATTGTAGACTGAGTATGAACATATCGAGGGTGCTTGTACACCCTCAAGGTGAGGTCTAGGACACTCACTAAATGCGAACAGCATATACAACGCGTGGGCTCACTTTTTTTTGTTAAGCCTAGATTAAAGATAGCATGAAGGAATAGGGGCTGTTATGAACAGGGCTAGCTAAGACCGGGTTTTGGGGTATAACCATAAGTTAGGACTAGCGAATTATTGGCAATGGCACTATGCTATAAATACCTAAAGGGATTACAGCGTTAGTACTAGGAATTCTTTTCTTTTTCAGCGGCACAAAATCCTCACTAAGTCATTGTAATCCTTATGTCAAATCTTTGATTGCTTCATTGCGTAACGTTTTCCTCACACTTTATAGTATTAGTTTTGGTAAGGATTTGGGTTTTGATGCGAACCCAAATGAGTATAACAATATTGAAGGTGTAATCAGGTAGTAATTTTAAAAATGTTATTAAATGGATGATGAATAAAAGTTCAAGTAGTTTTCACCCTAATAAATTTGATTTCGTTTCAAATGACTCAGAAAATCTTTCTAGTATTCCAAGAAATTACCTGTTCGTTATGCAAATTAGAAATGTAAATTTTCAATGGATGTATTATTATATCCAAATCTCTTCCAATCTTTTTGTTGGCAATTGTATTTCATGAGCCAATTAAATGCATTATTTGGCTCAATCTCCTAAATAATATCCTATTTTCAAATTTCATTAAAAAGTATGGGTTAAAGTTTTGTGAAATTCCTAGTCATTTATCCTTTACGAATTTACGTAATGGACGATAGTTGGTTTTTCTCTATTTTAGATTTAAATTATGATAAAATGTTAAAAAAAATACTTCTTATACTTTTAGTTTTTCTTGCCTTTAATGGATATGCTCAGAACGACAATATCAGTTTAGTATCATGGAATATTAGAGATTTTGGACAAACAAAAAGCAGTGAAGAATTAGATGAAATTACTGAAATTGTTAGAGATGTAGATATTATTGCCATACAAGAAGTAGTTGCAGGTTATGGTGGGGCACAGGCGGTTGCAAAATTAACAGATATACTAAACAGAAAGGGTAGTAAGTGGGATTATGTGATTAGTAACCCTACTCATAGTTCAAAGTATGTGACGGAGCGATATGCTTTTATTTGGAAAACCAAGCATATAAAAATAAAAAACAGAGGCAGATTAGTAAAGGAGTTAGATTCTCTAATAGATAGAGAACCTTTTTTGTTAGATTTCTATTTGAGTGAAAAGAAGTTTACCATACTTAATTTTCATTCAAGGCCTTTTGATAAAGACCCAGAAAGCGAAATAAAAGCACTAACCAATTATATTACAAACTCTTCAAATTCAGCTTTACTAATCGCTGGAGATTTTAATGTTGATGAAAAGAAAGAGGTTTTTGATACGTTGAAAAGTAATGGTTTTAATGCCTCAATTTCGAATCAGAAAACAACTTTGAAAAAGGCATGTACTCAAAATGAGTATTTAAACCACCCTATCGATAATATATTTTACTCTCGGGGAATAAATAAATTAAAAAGTAAGGTTATCGATTTTGTTAATGTTTGCGATAATCTTGATAAAGCTAGAAAGCTGTCTGACCATTTACCTGTTTATTTGAAGTTTTCGATTGAATGATTGGCAAAAAAAAGTCCCACCGAAGCAGGACTAAAGGTTTTCACCTACGGCATATAGCCTTATTGTGATAAGATTAAAGATTAGAAGTTTTAATCTATTAACGAAGATAGTTAAATACTTTTAAAATATATTACGCTTTTGTGTAAAGGACTACAACAATTTATTTATAAGTTTATATTTCATAATGTGTAGGGTAAAATGGCAAAAATTTTAGGATTAGATTTAGGAACAAATAGTATTGGTTGGGCCCTAATAGACGATGTTCAAAATAAAATTTTAGGTATTGGAAGTAGAATATTTCCAATGGGTGTTGAAAATTTGGGTGATGGAGACAATGAGATGTCCAAAAATGCAAGCAGAACAGGTGCACGTGGTATTAGGAGACAATTTTTCAGAAAAAGACTTAGAAAAAAAATATTACTAAAAGCACTTTCGGAGAATAATATGTGTCCATTGGTTGAAATGGATTTTATAGATTGGAAAAAAACTAAAAACTTTCCTTCAGAAAAATTATCATCTTGGTTTGCATTAAATCCTTATGAATTAAGGCAAAAGGCTTTGTTGGAGAAACTCACTTTGGAAGAAATTGGTAGAATTTTTTATCATATAATTCAAAGACGTGGGTTTCTAAGTAATAGTCGCAAAGGAGGGAGTGAAGAAGGTGCAATATTTAAGGGAAATGCGAAAGACGGTAAAATAGGGATAACAGAAACCCAAGAAAAAATAGGAGGCACAACATTAGGGTCATACTTATTTGATCTTTATCCTAAAAAAAATGAACCTTTTCAAAACGGTTTGGATCGAATTAGAAATAGATATACAACTCGTAGGATGTATGTTGATGAATTTGAAGTGATTTGGGAAAGTCAAAAACAGTATCATTCTAGTTTAAATCAAAATTTAAAGACCCTGTTTGGTGGTAGAAAAATAGATGGATATAAAGAAGATGGTATTATTTTTCATCAACGCCCTTTGCGTTCTCAAAAGAATTTAGTTGGCAATTGTTCGTTTGAACCCTCAAAAAATAAATGCCCAATTAGCGCTATTGCTTTTGAACAATTTCGTGTTTGGCAATGGGTAAATACGGTAGAGTATAATGGAAATAAAATATCCCAAGAACAAAAAGAAATAATTGTAGATTTTTTATATGCTCATGAAAAGCCAGATTTTAAAAAGATTAGAAAAGTACTAGGAAAAGAAAGTGCAGAATTCAAATTCAACTATAAGGATGATGATAAAATTGTTGGTACACATACCATCTCAAATTTATCAAATAAAAAATTCTTTGGAAAGGAATGGTTTGAATTTTCAGAAAAAGAGCAGGAGGATATTTGGCATGTTTTGTATTTTTTTGATAGTAAATCAAACTTAAAGGAATATGCTGTTCGTAAATGGAATTTTAATGAAGAACAAGCCCAAGCCATTTCAAAATTTAACTTAAAAGATGGTTATGCAAGTTTAAGTCGAAAAGCTATTTTAAATATCTTACCATTTCTACAAATGGGTTTCACTTATGATGTTGCAGTTGTTATCGGTGGAATAAAAAATGCTTTTGGGTTAGTTTGGGAAAAACTATCAGAGGAGAAAAGAAACTTTTTAATTGATAATGTTGAGGGTATTGTGCGTTCTAGAACTAAAGGTGGTTTTATAAATATCATCAAAGATATTCTCCGTAATGATTTTAATATTTCAGATAATCAAATGAAGAAGTTGTATCATCATTCAGCAAAAATCGATGCATCAGAACTTCTTGAGAAACTTCCAATTAACAAAGATGCAGATAAAGAAATACAAGCTATACGAAATCCTATTGTTATCACTGCATTATTTGAATTACGAAAATTAGTGAATGAATTGATTGACGACCATGGGAAAATTGATGAAATAAAAGTAGAAATGGCTCGTGATTTAAAAATTTCTAAAGCACAGCGTAATAAAATTCGTAGGGATCAAAAACGACTAGAAAAAGAAAATGATAGGGTAAAAGTTGAGGTTTTAAAATACACGAACATATCTCATGATAATATTTTAAAATTTAAACTTTGGGAAGAATCAAAAAAAACATGCCCTTATACAGGCAAAGCCATTTCAATTGAGCAACTTTTTTCAGGAGAAATACAAATAGAGCATATACATCCTTGGAGTCGTTCATTAAATGATAGTTTTTCTAATAAAACATTATGTTATGCGGATGAAAATAGAAAAAAGGGAAACAAAACACCTTTTGAATTTTATAGTTCTGATGAAAACAATTGGTCAGCAATAAAAGAGCGCGCTTTAAAATTATTTTCAGATACTAAAGAATATCCAACAGCATACCACAAGTTTAAAAAATTTGTACAGCAAAAATTTGATGATGATTTTACTTCTCGACAACTAAATGACACACGTTATATAAGTAAAGAAGCAAAAAACTATTTGGCAAAAGTTTGTAAAAATATAATTGTTTCTCCCGGTCAAGCAACTTCAAACCTTCGTCGTAAATGGGGGTTGAATACTATTTTGAATGATGAAAATATAAAATCGAGAGAAGACCATAGACACCATGCTATTGATGCTTTAGTAATGGCTTGCACTAAAACAGTTTATGTTCAAGAATTATCAAAGTGGAATAGGTATAATAAAGACTCAGTATTAAGAGAATTTCCAATGCCTTGGGAAACCTTTAGATATGACGCAGAAAAAGCACTTGAGAATATTTTGGTTTCCCATAAAAGAGTATCAAATGATATTACGGTAAGGACTCATATTTCAGAGAAAAACGGTAATAAATATAAAAATGTGGGTGTTGCAGCCAGAGGTCAATTGCATAAAGAAACTGTTTTTGGAAAAAGAGATTTTAATGGTGAAGAAGCATTTCATGTAAGAAAATCAATTGATAGTTTAGAAACCCCAAAACAAATTGATAAAGTAGTAGATAAAACCACACGTTTTTTAATATTAAAACGAGTTCAAGAATTAGGAGGTTTTGTAAAAGGTAAAGTTCCTTTAAATACATTTTTTGTAGTTGACGAAAATGGGATAAAACAGCCACAAATATTTTTGCCAAATAAAAATGGAAATCCAGTTCCAATTTTGAAAGTAAGAATGAAAGAAAATATTGGCGGGGCAGAAAAATTAAAAGAAAATATAAATCAATGGGTAAATCCTAGAAATAATCATCATGTATTAATTTACAAAGATGAAAGAGAAAATTTAAAAGAAGAAGTTGTTACATTTTGGACGGTTGTTGAACGCAAAAGAACTGGTGAATCAGCATACAAGTTACCAACAGACGGTAAAGAAATTGTTACTACGCTCCATATTAATGATATGTTTCTACTAGGTTTAAATGATAATGATATTAATTGGGAAGATCTTGATTATGAAATTTTGAAAGAGCATCTATATAGAGTACAAAAGCTTACATCTGGGGATTATTTTTTCAGGAAGCACGTTTCTTCTACTGTTACAGATGCAAACTTTATTCAAATTAGAGGATTTGGGGAAGGTAAAACAGGTTGGGTTAGATTTAATCCAATTAAAATTAAATTAACAGTTTCAGGCAAGGTGTCAAAGCAAATTTAATTCTACTTACACCTTTTAGATAAGAATTCAAAAGTTCATTGACATAAATAAATTTAATATTTATATTAAAATCAAGAGTTCAATATTCAATTCAAAATAGTTTAGCTT
>NZ_FNBD01000001.1:63700-398420 GCF_900102165.1 Cellulophaga baltica | reverse complement strand
TAGTGTTGTGGTTTGATTAAAGATTAGAAGACACGATATTAGTTGGTCTGTTACCTTCTGATATTTAAGAGTTTAAAGAAAAATATCATGATAAAAAATGCCCCTTTTAAGTAGTGATAAGGCTTAATTGGGGCGTTTTTTTGTTTTAAAACAATTCTAATTGCATTGGTGGTGGGGGCTTGGGTACTTCAGCTCTTCCCCAGAAATTTAAAATATTGCCAAACTGCTTATCTGTAATACGTAAAACACTCACTTTTCCAAATGGTGGTAATAGTGAGTTTATTCGTTTTTCATGAACATCTGCACTTTCGCTACTTGCGCAATGTCTTGTGTAAACTGAATATTGCATCATGTCAAATCCGTCTTTTAGAAGATTTTTTCTAAAACCAGCCGCATTTTTTCTATCCTTTGCTGTTTCAGTAGGTAGGTCAAAAAAAACAAATAGCCACATAATTCGGTAACCGTTTAGTTCCACAATTTGGCATACTTAATTTTTTTACGCACTCCAGTATAACATTGTTGTAAAGAACTGGCCGTTTTTTGTAATGCAACCATTAATGGGCTTTTTTCTTCTTTGAAATAAACAGTGCGAGTAAGAATATTTAAAAGATCAGCTTTTATAAGTGTATTTAGTTCTTGCTCATCATATTTTTGAATCAGATTATATACACATTCATCGACTATTGGTCTATAGGGCTCCATAATATCATCAGCAAGTGCAAAAGCATTGTATTTGTTTTTATGGTGTATTCCTAAAGTGTTTAATAAGCCGCTGCCAGATAATGCTCTGGCAGTGGCTGCACGTAATATGGCATAACCGTAATTTAGAAAATTGTTGGGGTAATCACCAAAACGTTCTCTTTTAAATCCAGATTCAAAAAATGATTTCCAATAAAAGCTTGCAGCAACACCTTCCATATTAGAAGTATCACCACTTAAAACTTTTGACGATAGAAATTCGAACTTATTTTTGTTCTTAGTTATTTGTTCTAGTAAAATCCCTTGATTTTTTATTTTTTCTTGTACAGTTTGTTGCCAGAGTTTTTTCTTTAATGGGGCACTTGCTTCAATTTGAAAGGCAAAAAGTTGTTGTTGAATATGATGACTATTTAAGTTTAAAAACATGCCATTTGGTAAGTGTACTTTATTGCATAAAATAACCCCTGAATTATTTTCAATTAAATAATTTAATGCAGGTATAGTAATGTATGTTTCCGGATGATCTATAACTAGGAAACCAATATCTTCTATTGGTATTGAGGCCTTTCGATCTGCTGTATCTATGCAAAGCTGTAAATTTTTACAGGTAATTACAGCTTTCTTCTCAATTAAAATAGATCGTTTAATCATTTTTAAAATTTTAAAAAGAAGAAGTTTTCATTATATTTTTTTTAGAAATAATAATCGTTTTCTTTTTTAATTGCCCCTTTTCGTTAAGTCTTCTATAAAATTAACGGTAATCATTTTTCAATAATGTTTTCTATGAATAGTATAATAATAGTCAAGGTAATTAACATGGTAACCATACACCCACTATTTTTGGCCTTGGAAAATGTTTTGAGGTATGTTAAGCCAGGAATTCCAGTTCTAATTGAATATCCTTTTGAACTTACACTTCCTCTTTTGGTTCTAACGCTAGGAGTAATACCGGATTTGCTGATATTAATTCCTAATCCTTTACTTAGTTTGACTCTTTTATTAAATCTGAATGCCATAGTTTATTCCTTTAAAATAAAATCTCGTATCACTTTTTCCATATTAGAAGGTAAATCAGCTTGTTTAATGTCAAAGTTCTTAACGTTCATTTCTTTAAGCCATTTATTCCAATATGCTCTAATTACATCTTCTTCATAGGGATTTTTATCATCTGGATTAATACCTAAAACCAATACCTCTATATTGGACAGATTTTCATTTGCTGTTATAAAACCAAAATCTTGTTGTTCATATTTCTCTTTCCAACCGGATTTATTAAAACCAAAACCCTTAATGTCTTTTGGCGTTAAATATGTGGTTCTATTTCTCTCTTTCATTTTAGTGCCTTTATGGTAGATATATCCATCGGTTAAAACTATTAGAATATTTCTGTAACCATCAATTATGCAATAATCGTTAACCTTATTCTTAAAAAAACGCCAAGTATCAGAACCAACATAGTGGTCATCTTTAATGGCAGCTTCATAAATAAGTGTTGAAATACTATCGTATTTTTTGCAGGTTTCTAAAATTTCTTTTTTAGTCGCTACATCTTTGTTGAAGACAATTTTAAGTGCACTAAGCTTCTCGTTCAAATTTTTATCGGATGGTTCAGGATCAATAAATACTTGAATCTTATCATCTATCTTAATCATTCTTTTATTCATGATGTGGGCTTCAAAATTCTCTGCAATGGATTTTAAATACCCAACATCTCTCATATAGAATTCCATTGCTGGCGCAGGATATTTCTCTGGATTTATCCTGTCAGACAAATCCAAGAGTACACTAATATTTAGATTATCATTTGCAGAAACCTTTGGGAATTCATGGTTATGAATAATTTTATCAGACTTAGGATAATCTTTACAAGAGACCATAACAAAAGACAAGAGCATTAATAGTATTAGGGACTGGAAATACTTTTTCATTTTATTAGTTTACTAGTTTATATAAACGCCCTTCATAACTTTCACCCGCTATATCATGGTCTTCTAGGTGTTTTTTTTCTTCTGAAGCGCACTGTGACAATAACTGATCTCTCCTTTTTAAGGCATCAAAATTATCTGCAATGGCAAGAAACCAACCTTTTACATATTCCGCATGATAAGTGAGATAGTGTTTATTGGAAAATACAAAACCATCTATAGTTCGTTGTAGATCGTTTATTTTACCTTCAATTCCTGAAATTTCCTCTTTTATTGGGTTCAGCTTTTCTGTTTGAACTATTATTTCTTTTTCACTGTTTTTTATTTTCTCTCTTTTAGATCTAATAAATGATTTAATTTTATCGAAGTTGTCATATTCCTTCATAATAAAATCAAATACCAACCCCCAAATAATATAGACCACGAACCCTGCAAAAATAATACCCCAAAATTCAGCTTTCGTAAAAGCTATTTGTACATTAAAATCAGGTGAATTCAGTGTTTTCTCAATATCATAAATCTTCTTTTCAATTTGATAAGCAAGTATGGCGTCAAAAATAAAGGTAACTATAAACAAGGTTGCTATCTTGGCATAAGAAAGCCAGTTTTTATGTTTTTGAAACATATGTATTAAATACCCCAATCCCATAAAGGCAAAAGGGATGGTGCCAACAAACACACCTTCTAACCAACCATCATTTATTGCTTTTGTTAAGGCATTGGCATCAAAAATTGCATTGGTAAGTTGCTCAGTATTAAATGTTTTAAAAAAGGCAGAATAGGAGGCTGAGATATAGAAAACTAACAAGTAAAATGTAATAGGAATCAAAACAATCAAACCAAGGTAAAATTGCGCCTTTGGCTTCTTATCAACATCCTCTACATATTTTTCTGGATTATGTTTTACATCCGCTATTTCGCTTTTGAAAATTGAAATCTTACTTTCTAAAGCAGCAATACCTTCCTCGATAATGCCCTTTACTGTTTTTCTTTTCTTCAATTCAATTTCGTACTTACTTCTTTCCTGTACATAAGGTTCTTTTAATTCCTTCTGTAGCTTTTCATCTTCTCTGCATTTACCCTTATAATCCATATATACATCTTGCAAACAAGCTTTGAAAATCATATGATTACCCTCAGCCTGTTTTGAAGAGCCATAGCCGCTTTCAAAAAATGAAAGTTTTATATTTTTAACGTCTTCCTCTATCGATTTTTCTATTTCCTGAGGATTACTTTTTTTTATGGAGAATATATTTTTTAAAGTACTCATATCATTCTTGCATTTTGGTAATTAATTCTTTTAAGGAGATTTTTTCTTTTGCATTTTCCAAAAGAAACTCACAGATATCATCAATGTTCTCTTCTAAAAACTCAAATTTCCTGCAGTATTTTTTTAAGGCATTTGTTTCATCTTCCGTGACTATACCATCTGCCCAGATCATCAGAGCTAAATCATATAGATATTCAATTTTCTCATCTAAGGATTCAGGAACTACAGACTCCTGTGAAGGGTTTAATAAAATCTCATTTAATTGATCTTTACTAAGCCCTCTTTCTTCCGCAAAATTGTAAAGCATCTTTAATTCGAGAACATCGAAATTGTCATCTGCAAAAGCCATTAGATATAACCTCAAAAAGTGACTTTTTAATTCGGTTGATATATTCATTTTAACATCTATTTAATTTTCACAAGCGATATTATCGTTGTCTCTATCTAAATTGGAATAACAATCTTTATCAGTTTCATATGTTGATTGGGCTTCTGCTTGCGTAGCGAAGTCTGAACATTTTTTAGATTCACAAGTAGATTCCGAAGAACAGGAGAGACCTATCAATGCAGCCAGTAAAATGAGAAAAATACCTAAACAACCTTTTTTGTTATTTCCTTTAAAAATTTTATTTGATCGGCCTTTGTTTACAAAATGACCTTGAACATAGGTTCCGTCTTTCTTATAATATCCTTTTCGGTAACTCATTTTAATCGGAATTAAAATTTCTTTATGATAAGTCTATTACTTCTGCATTAGAGGCATCTCTTTTTACAGCATCAATACCATCTTTGCAACTCTGTTTTGCATTATACATCTCGCTCGTCGCTATAACCTCTCCATTACCTTTGGATCTTAGATTGGAGTAAAATTTACCGTTTGAACTTTTTTTGATTTCAAATTTTGGATTAGCCATGATTTATATATTTTATTGATTAATTATTCAAACCTAAACTCTTTGAAAGACAAAACCTTACAGATTTCCGTAATGCAAAAAAAAAAGAACTGTTGTTAACAGTTCTTTTTGAGTGACAATTTTAAGGGGTATTTTCTAATCTTCCCAACCACATAAGGTTCTACCCAATTCTTTTGCTTTGGTTAGTGTTACTTCATAGGTTTTTGTAGAACAATTAGATAGTCCTCTACATGCTTTTTTGTAATGGTACTTTTTACTACTTTTTCCTTTACAGATGTAGACGTTACTTCCAATAATATTTATAGAAAAAAGTGTCAAGAATGTTGCTGTGATTGCAAAAAACGGGCATAGTATACCACCCACAGCGGATTAAAGTGAGCATAGTGCGGCGGGTGAAAGTGAACCACCTGCAGCGGATGAAAGTGAACCACTAAAAATCGATTCTATTTGTAAAGCTTTAAATATCTTTTTTATAAAAAGATATTATGGCCAACAAACAAATAAATATGCGAAAAATAAAACAGATTTTCAAACTTTACAGTGAAGGAGTCAGCAAGCGTCAAATAAGCCTACAATTGGGGTTATCTCGAAATACCATCACTAAATATATAGATTTTTTTAAGCGGTACCAACTGACCAGCTACGAAGTGTCCGCTATGACACTTGAGGAGCTGAACAGGCTTTTTAAAACGGATCAAAAAGGCAAGAGTGGGCAACTATTAACCCTAGAAAAGTATTTCCCCTATTTTGACAAAGAACTGCGCAAAACAGGGGTAACCAAAGAGCTACTCTGGCAAGAGTACCTCACCAAACATCCAGATGGCTACAAACTTTCCCAGTTTAGGTATTGGTACAGGGAATGGGTCAAAGAAGTCTCTCCGGTTATGCATTTTACACATAAAGCTGGCGATAAACTTTTCATCGATTTTACGGGCAAGAAGCTTTCCATAGTAGATCGCTACACAGGCGAGATACAAGATTTAGAGGTCTTTGTATGTGTATTGGGAAGTAGTCAATACACATATGTTGAGGCGTGTGAGAGTCAAAAAAAAGAAGACTTTATCGCTTGTATAGAAAACGCGCTTTGGTTTTATGGCGGTGTTCCACAGGCTTTAGTGCCCGATAATTTGAGGGCAGCAGTAACCAAAAGCAGTCGTTATGAACCTAAAGTAAATGAAACTTTTGTAGATTTTGCTGAGCATTATGAAACGGCAGTACTTCCAACCAGAGCCTACAGACCCAGGGACAAGGCCATTGTTGAAAACGCTGTACGCATCATATATACACGTGTATTTGCGCTATTACGCAACCAAACCTTCCATACCAAGTCTGAACTTAACAAAGCTATATTGGAACTGCTACACTCACATAATAACATGTCTTTTAGAGGACGTGAATATTCCCGCTATTCGTTATTTGAAGAGATTGAAAAACATCAGCTTAAACCATTGCCAGCTAAACGCTATGAGATTAAACGCTACGCTAATGCAACGGTCCATAAAAACAGCCATATTTATTTTAGCAAGGACAAACACTATTATAGTCTGCCCTATCAGCATATAGGCAAGCGTGTCAAAGTGGTTTATTCAGATAGCGCAGTAGAGATTTACCATCAGCAGGAACTGCTTACTGTACATCCAAGAACCAAGAAAAAATATGGATATAGCACCATAAAGGAGCACATGCCTTCACACCACCGCTTTATCAGCGAGTGGAGCAGCGAAAAATTTATTACCTGGGCTAATCAAATAGGTGGTCATTGCAAGACACTGATCATTAATATACTAGAAAAGAAACAACACCCAGAGCGATCCTATAAATCGTGCCTGGGCATATTGCACCTCACAAAAAAGGTAGGCAATACACGGCTGGACAATGCTTGCAAACGCGCCTTGGATTATGGTGCACATAACTACAATATTATAGAGCGTATCCTTAAAAACGGCTGGGACACTTTAGATGAAGACATTGAAGACCAACCTGAGGTCCCAAATCACAATAACATTAGAGGAAGCCATTATTACAAATAAATTAAAACCAAAAAACAATGAATAAACAGACATTGGAACACATGAAACAACTAAGGCTATACGATATGTACAGAGCCTTTAACAGCAGTTTATCGCCACAAAGTACAAACTATACCAGTGATGAACTTGTAGCATATCTCATCCAAAGCGAATGGGATGACCGCCAAGATCGAAAAATAGAGCGGTTACCAAAAGCGGCACGTTTTAGATATAGTGCTGTTATGGAAGCTATCGATTTTGATGCTTCAAGACAGCTAGATAAAAATCAAATACAACGCTTTGCCAGCTGTGATTTTATAAAGCACAAACAGAATATACTTGTTACGGGAAGTACAGGTGCTGGAAAAAGTTATATGGCATCAGCTATTGGTCATCAAGCATGTTCATTGGGATATAAAGTAATGTATTTTAACACGAACAAACTTTTTACTATGCTTAAAACCTCAAAAGCAGATGGGTCTTATCTAAAACAAATCAATAAACTAGAAAAGCAGGATCTGCTTATTATAGATGACTTTGGACTTAAAGCTTTAGATGCCATAAATAGGCATTCTTTTATGGAAATTATCGAAGACAGACATGGCGAGCACAGTATAATTATAGCCTCCCAATTACCAGTGGAAGCATGGCATGAAATTATAGGGGAACAAACCATTGCAGATGCCATTTTGGACCGTCTTGTTCATAATGCACACAGAATAGATATTAAAGGAGAGTCTATGCGTAAAAAAATGAAAAATAAATACTAAATTTAACCACAAATGAATCGATTTTGAGCACTTACTTTGCTATGCTCACTTTCATCCGCCGCAAGTGGTTCACTTTGCCCGCCCTATCCACTGTGATAAGTAGTTTATTCACTCTTTAATTTTTAAGGGTTTCTAGTATGATTTGTTTTCTAAATATATGTCATGTTATTACCCAGATAAACATATTATTCTAATGTTTTGTGTCTTTTGATGATGTAGGGTCATTACCTGGTTTAACCGTGTCAGAGTCTCTTATTCTACCATCTAAACCGTGTATTCTAACTTCTCCGCCGCCAGAATTAGAAGATAATTCTTTTGCCCTTTTTTCGGCTTCTTTTTGTGTGTTAGTATATCCACTAACTTTTTCTCCTCCCTCTTTTTGAATTCTCCATTTATCTTTGTTTTTATCTTTTGAAACATGATAATTTGCCATAATATTTAATTTTGTTGATTATTTAATATAGATTCAATTTTTACATCCATTTTTAGCACATGTAATACTTTCTGATGTAGTTACCCAATGACTTGGATTTTCTGTTGTATTGAACCCACAACCTGTTTTCCCTCCTTTTGTTCCTATATGAACTTCATCTGTTGGTGTATGCTTAACTGCCATAATATTTAGTTTTTAATTAATACTTACTCAAACCTAAACCTATTAAAACACAATCCCTTACAGATATCTGTAAGGGATTGAAAATATTTTCAATTTAAATCAGTCCATCTCGGGTGAGTATGGCAATAAGTTGGGTTGTATTTTTTGCTCCAAAATCATCAAACAGTTTGCTGACTCTTTTATCTATGGTACTTTCGCTACTGGGTGTAATGTTATTTATTTTAAATTTAATTGCGATTTCCTTTTTACTTAAACCATCTGCGAGTTCTTTCAAAATAGAGAGGTCGAATTCATCTAGAACAAATACATTATTATTAGAAACCATGTTTATTATGGGTGATACATATGTGTTATTTTGGTATACCAGGTATATGGCTTCTGCAAGTTCATCTAGACTATGACGCCCCTTGCAGACATACCCATCGATTTTTTGTTTTTCAAATAGGGTTTTTATTTTTGAGGGATTATCTTCCATAGAATTTACAATTATCTTTATGGATGGCTGAATAGTTTTTATAGCATTAATAAGCTCTATGCCTGACCTGAGTTTACGATCTACATGATTTTCTTTAAATAAAATGTCTGTAATTAATAGTTCAAAAGGATCATTATTAGTTTGTGCTACTTTAATCCTATTATATGCTTTGTCACAATAAAGTTCTTCTTGTATTTCAGAAATATGAAGTTTGTTAGAAAGGGCATTTACTATACCATTATTGGTGTCTTGAAAATCTTCTGCAATAAGTATTTTTTTAAACATAAGATGAAACTTTTTAATTTGGAGTTTTGATTTCGACTTTGAAGCCTTTTCCTTTTTCAGTTTCAAATATAATTGTTCCGCCAATCGCTCGAATACGCTTTTCTGTATTTCGAAGTCCATTTTTAGTATTCATTTCCATTTCTGAAGCTCCTATACCATTATCAGAATAATTGATTTTGAATCTGTTAAACGCTTCCTTGAATGAAAGAGTAACAACAGTGGCTTGACTATGTTTTGACATGTTTATCATTAATTCTCGAAGTACTTTGTGCAAGGTTGTCTTGGTTAGTTCATTCATTTTAGACCATTCCATTTCTTTGCTTCCTAAAATAAATAATTTAGTATTTTTAGGGGTGTGTGAATGAAGCATTTCTAAAAGATTATTCTTAAAATTAACTCCAGTTTCTACTTCATTAATTTCTCTCGAAAAATCTCTACTCTGATTATAAAGTCCTTCTAGTGAATCAAGTAATACAGATTTTTTTGCATCATTTTGAACTAATATCATTGCGTGATTGAGCCTTCCGCCAAAATCATCATGAAGCTTTCTGGAAAGCTCCGCTTCGGTTTCATAAGTAGCTTCTAATTTTGCAGTTCTATTTTGTTGTTTTAAACGTTTTGAACGTTGCACAAAAAAGAGGGTTACTAATCCTGATAGTAATAAGAGCATTCCCCCAATAGCGTAAGATCTTATTTTTTGATTTCGTTGTTGAACTGCTTCCAATTTTTGCACTGTATTCTCTTTCTCCAAACGCAAATTAGTTTCTTGTGTTACCTTATCGTCATATTTGTATTTGGCAAATTGTGTTTTAACTTTTAGTTCTTGATTATATAAACTGTCTTGTAAAAGAACATAGCGATCTTTCAGTTTTATATTGTTCGGTTCTATGGTCATTATATGCTTGATAGCATCTTTTTCAGCCCGAGGATTTTTTAAAACTTTAGATAGTTGGATTACTGAATCAAGATAGGAAATTGCTTTTCTTGGATTGTTTTTGGAGTAAAACTCTCCTAAATGGGTGTAACTAGCAATTTGACCTCGTGTATCATTATTTTTAACTCTAATATATAAGGCATCTAAAAGCTTTACATTGTTTTTATTTTCACCTGATAACCATTCCGCATACGCCAAATTATCTAATACCCTAGAATACTCTGTAGGCGTATTTAAAAGTAATGAATCGGTGATTATATTAGAAAAAAGATCTATAGCTTTTTTATATTGTCTATCGTCAATATATGTGGCTCCTAGGTTATTCTTATATGTTAGTACATTTTTTTTATACTTGGCAATTTCGATTGCCATTAAGTAATATGTTATAGCATCTTTATTATTTAGTAATTTTCTATGGTTTAAAGCTAATGCGTTATATGCAGATGAAATTAGTGAGCTATCTTTTTTTTTATTTAAAAAATGAAAAGCTTCAGTTATAGTTTCTTTGCTTCCAAAAAAATCTCCTTGATTCTTTTGTATCAATCCCATGTTTAAAATGGTTTCCGCTACCCAGTTGCTATCATTAATTTGCTGAAATTGATTTTTAGAGTAGTTATAATTAACAAAAGCACTATCTGAATTTTGCTCTATATGATTGAAATAATAGGCTTTTAAATAATACAGTTTTCCTAAATTATATTCGAAATTTTGATGTTTGGATTTTTTAATAATAGAATTACTAAAGTATATTAGACTGTCATATTCTTGTAAAGAATAATGAAGAAAGACTTTTTGATAAATATTTTTTTTTAATATCGTGTCATTATAATTTTTATCAGCAAGTTTAAATACTTTATTTATCGCTTGCCTTTTCTCTTTTAAAGAAATACCCTTCTTTATAGATTTTTCATAATATAATAAAATACTGTCTTTCTCTTTTGATACTTGAAAAGATTTGTCTTTTGCATTATTTGTACAAGAACAACTTAAAATAATTATAAATATGATGAGAAGTTTGTTCAAAATATATTTTTAATCTAAATATATTTAAAAAAAAGAGTCATACAGCATTGTATGACTCTAATTAGATATTTTTAATGTTAATTTCCATCTTCTTCTTCTGGCGGTGGTGGAGGTGTTATAACATCTCCATCATCACCCTCAGTAGCCATAGTTTCATAAAGAGAATCATTCTGAGATGCAAAATCATTGGTGCATGAAAATAAAAAGGTATTTAAAACGATTGCCAGGACGGCTATAAAAACTTTTTTCATAATTTAAAATTTTTGAGATTAAACAAAGAGGTTGCTGTCCGTGCTTTCGCTCGAAAGATTTTTAGGCACAACAACCCGTTGAAATTTTAGGATTACTCTTTTGTTTTTGAGAAGTAGAAATTGTAATGCAGTAGCTTTTAACTACTTCTCAACCGGCTAATTGCCAACCACATTACAGATTTCCGTACGAATGATTTTTGTACATTAACTATGTTAGCTTTACACAGCGGTAAATCATTCTTGGGACAAATTTATAGCAGTGTAATGCTTATATTTATTTAGAATTCCAATAATTCCAATAGTTCTAAGGAATTCTTAACCAATTCCAATAATTATAATCAAGTGGTTGAAATGAAGACATCAGAAACTTATAAAGAGGAAATACTTGAAAAGTATAAAAGAGAAAAAGGGGGATTGATGAAAGGATTTCTTACTAAGCCAACTAGAAGACAAATCAGAGAAGCGTGTTTATGGTTATTAGATAGAAGAAAATCTCAAAATGATGGATACATTTTGAACAGGTACTTCCAATTTGAAGAAGGCGCAAGTAAATTTCAGAGAATCCAAAAAATTGATGCAGATAAATTCCTACCAGTAGTAAACTTTTTAAAGGAGAATACTCAGAATACAAGTATTGAAAATTTAGAACTTATAAGTTGGCTGATTGATTTTCAACCTAGGCCTTTACAGGAATATTTAAGAAAGGAAAAGCCATTGCCTAATTCGGAAATTGGAATTAAAAAAGGTGCATATAATGTTGAAGATGGAGATGAGGACTTAACACCTGAGACTTCTGGTTTAATTGATGAAGGAGATAAAGGAAAAAGTAAATGGGGGACAAGACAAATAACAATTACTATAAGCATGGTTTTTGGAGTTATTCTATTCTTTATTATTATTAATAAAAAGCATGTTGCTAGTAATGAAACTCGTTGTATGACATGGGCTAAAACCCATTATGAAGAAGTATCCTGTGCGACAAAACCTTATTCCAAATATGGAACTGATGTTGTACCTTATGAAGAAGTGAAAATTAAAAATTTTAAGAAAATCGAGGTAAACATGGCGACTGATTTTTTTGCTCCAGTGACTAAGAAACCTTTAATATGGTATACTAAGAATAAGAATGGAGAAACAGAATATTTTACAAGCCCAGGTCTTCATCCAATAACAGGTAAAACTTTAGATGAGATTACCCCTTATATCATTCAAAAATATGTGCCTTTGCATTCGAATAAAAAAGAGTCATTTGTAAATTAAAAACAGGAGGAACCGATAAGTTTGAGTCAAATCATACCAAAACACAGCAATCAAAATGTTAAAAATGTTAAAGTTTTTAGGCGGTGAGTAAAGTGGTGAGTAGCGAAAATTAACTTCTTGAAAGGTCAATAAAATGGGCGATTTTTAGCCAAAGTTCGAAACCCGTCCGGACCGCCAACAGATCCTCAACATATAGTTGAGGATTTTTTTTGTTTTATAGTTAAGGAAAACAAGGGTCTTTCTTGGGTTTTAAGACCTAAGTATTTGGTAACCGCAACATGTTTATCTTTTAAATTTCCCTGATGGTTAATGATGCAATTTTTACAAAAGGACATCTTAACTTGCTTTTGGTAGTGTAAAATAAAAACTAGTTCCTACATTAATGGTGCTTTCTGCCCAAATGCTACCATTATTTTTTTCTATCATTTCCTTACACAATACAAGGCCTAAGCCTGTTCCTTTTTCATTATTGGTTCCGTAGGTCGTAAATGTCTCTTTGGTGCTGAAAATCTTGTCTAAAGCCTCCTTAGTTAGTCCTACTCCGGTATCTTTTATATAGAACTCCCAATGGTTTAGTTTATCTATAGCTCCAAAGGTGATTTTCCCATGCTCAGGGGTGAACTTTAAGGCATTACTTGTTAAGTTTCGGATGACGATACTGATTTGGTTTTTGCCAGACCAAGTCAATGCACTTTCCGTTACCTTGTTTTCAAAAGAGATCGATTTTTTTTCTGCCATTTTTGATAATAGCGCATTATTTTGATTTATTAAATCGCTTATATTGGTATGTTCCGGTTCCGTAATAATGTCATTCATTTGGGTTTGACCCCAGGAGAGCAAATTATTTAAGGTAAAAGCAATACTATCTATACTCTCTCCCATGGTAGGAGCGAGTTCAATAAATTCAGCATCACTAATTTGCTTGTTGGTGAACAAATCAAACATCGATTTGAAAGAATTTATAGGGCCGCGTAAATCATGTGCAATTATGGCAAACAATTTGGTCTTTGTATGATTGGAGTTTACCAAATGCCTTTCCTTGTTTTGTAGTTGCTTTGTTTTTATGGTTAACTTTCTATTTAAAATATTTTGAGTCCTGTTGTTTCTTTTAAGAATATAGATAATAATAGAAAAAGCGATGATGACTAAAAGTGCTCCATAAAAATACAATCGTTGTTTTGCGGCTACTTTCTCATTCTCTAAGATATAGCGTTCTTTTTCTTGATCGAACTCAAGATTGGATTTTAATATTTTTAATTCTTTCTGGTTGTTCTTCTCGTTAATGGTGTCAGAAATAGCTTTATATGCTTCTAAATATTCCAATGCAGCTAATGCCTGATTTGTTTCTTTTTTTAATTCATAAAGTGTTTTTAAAATTTCATCACGCTCATCTAGTACATTTAAATCGGTACTCAAGGTCAATGCCTTTAAGGCGTAAGCTTCCGTTTTTTTGTAATCTCTAAGTTGTAGGTAGGTTTTAGACATGCCGTTGTATAAAGATATTTTATATCTAGTTTGGGCAATGTCTTGATGAATAACTTCACTTTTTTGAAACCACTTTAAAGCTTTAGAGGCTTTATCTTGTTTAAGAAAAATGTTAGCTTTTAATTCATAGGCATAGGTTAGCCAATCTTGTAATTCTAATTTTTCTAAAAGGGGTAGTCCTTCATCAATTTTCTCAGAAGCCTTTTCTAGCTCATTATTGTCAATGTACGTTGCTGCTAAGTTTATTAAGGTTACCGCTGTTAATCTTTCATTGCCCGTCCGTTTATTTAACTCCATAGCCTTGGTTAAAAAATGAATACATTGCTTATATTCGTTTTGTAAGCTATAAATCACCGTAATGTTGATGTATAAGATGGCTAAAGTGGCTTCGTCATTATGTTGTTTGGCTATTTCAATTCCGCCAAGATATTCTTTGAGCCCTTTTGCGTATTCGTCATTATAGGTGTAAGCTGTTGCTAAGCTACTTTTTGAGAGTAGGGTTACATCAATGTACCTATTTGCCTCTGCAATAGCTTTTGCTTTACTATAATTTTCTATTGCAAGTTCTTTTTTGCCTGTTTCAGAATAATAATTTCCTAAGATAATATATCCTTTCGCCTCGCCTTTCGCAAAGTTAATGGTCTTACTAAGTTCAATAGTTTCGTTGGCTAAACTATTCAAACTGTCTAAATTGTAAAAACCATATGCTTTGCCATAGGTGTACAACGAATTGATGTAAAGCGTATCTTTTTGGTAGTTCGGTTTTAATTTAAAAGAGGCTATTTTTTGATATAAACTGTCTTTTATGGTTTTTTGGCTATATGCGGTATATAGATTAAAAAACATAACACAGCATAGTACAATAACACTATCCCGTATTTTTATGGGTCTTATTTTTAGCATAAAAGTAGGTTTTTAGGCGAGTTGGGCTCACATTAAAGGTCAAAGGTATTCTAGGGTTTGCTAGCGTCTTTGCGTTTGTAGCCGAAACGTAAGTATCAGGCGTTGAATACACAATTATTGTCGATTGGCAAACTGATTTTTTGCTACTTTCATCGATTGCAACATTTTTAATTGTCTTTTTAATGCTGATTATTAAGTACTTATGTGCTTTGATGTGGCTGCAATAAGAAGTAAGAGATTTTTGGTTTTACTCATGAGTTGTACGTTCTAGAGGATTAAAACGTCAATTATAGGGTGTGATGGTGTAGGTCTGTAGTGAGGGTTTTAATTCTTAATTCTTTTCATTTTTTTGCTAACTGTATTAACTGCCATTTTATAAGTTATAGGGATAATACATTAAATTTATACAACACGAATAATTAACTAATGAATAACAAAAGCAATGAAGGAGTATAGGTTAGGCTATGTATTGGCTAGAATAGTAATAGGAGTAAGTATGTTTGGTCATGGTTTGGTAAGACTCCCAAAATTGGAAGGGTTCAAAAATTTCATGGTTAAAAATTTTGAGAGCTCCATGGTTCCAGAATTTTTGGTCACACCTTTTGCGTATGCGCTGCCCATCTTAGAGTTTGCGGTAGGTATTTTACTTATTATAGGATTGTTTACAAGGCAAGCATTGGTATTGGGAGCAATTCTAATGATTATGTTAGTTTTTGGAAGTACTATGATTGAAAATTGGGGGATTATAGATTCCCAATTGATACACTCGCTTATATTTATTGGGCTATTGCTCGGTATTAATTATAATTACTGGTCTTTAGATTCTAAACTATACAAATAAAGGCCATACTTAAGAATATAGAAAGTTCCCCCCGGATTCATGTATTCAAAAGCAGGCCTAAATCAATTATTAGGTAATTTCTTATTGGTTTATTCTTTCGAGAACAAAAGTATTTGACTTAAAACTTATTTCCTTGCGGAAAACCGCAGTGGAGTAAGTTTTTTTTAGTTTAGGTGCTTATCGTTAACAATTTTGCAGATAGAGAATTCATATTTAAAGCATTTTTACCAGCTTTTTGGGGCTATTTAATTCTTCTACAACTAATTTGTAGGGTTTTACAACATAAATGGCGGTTGCCACCATAGCAATATTAGATTTGTCTGATAATAATCAACCATACATTTATTAAGATGAAAAAATTACTAGTACTAGCAGCCTTTATATGTTTTGGCACAAGCTACGGGCAAGAAGGTTTAAAATTTGGAATTCAAGGTGGTTTACCTCTTGAGAATTTTAATGATCAAGTGGGGGTCGTTTTGGGGGCAGATTTCGGTCATATGTGGGCTATGAGTGAAACTGTTGATTTAGGAGTAATGACCGGGTATATACATGGCTTTCCAGAAAAATTTGGAACAGAGGATGTTAGCATTACCTTACCGAGTATCCAATTTTTACCAGTGGCAGCATCATTGCGCATCTGGGGGTCTAATTCTTTTTCTTTCGGCGGAGATATAGGTACAGCCATAGGTTTAAATGATGGTAATGACGGAGGTTTTTATTACAGACCTCAAATAGGTTTTTTAATGGGGCCTAGTACGGAATTAAACTTTTCGTATACCGGAATACAATTAGATGAAGCCGCATGGAATACGGTAACTCTTGGTATTTTATATACAATACAATTAAAAAGGCCTTACTAAGTTATAGGCTTTTAAGGTTAGAAACTTGTAATCAAAAGAAGTAAATACGCTAAAGGGTAATTGTTAAAAGCGTCAATTTTGATTCCAAATTCTTACAGGTTTAGAAATATAATATTGTTATTGTAGTTTCTAAGTCTTAAATTTACCTTAATAAGAGTACCATTTAACATGCTTTGTGCAGGCTCCTATTTACATGATACAGAAATAAGAGCTTCATTTTTAAAAGTGTAACACGGTTAAAGATACTTCCTATTTTCTATTTTTTAAATTAAATTCAGTAACCGTGAGCTTTAATTTTCAGAATCCTGATCCAGAATTGTTTGATTTTGCACTAATGGCAACCTCACTTTTAAACTGTTCTGCTGCGGCAATAAGTCTTACGGATGGTAAAATTATTCAGGTAAAATCTAGCCACGGGAAAAGAGGATTTGAAAGTTCTTTCTATCAAAATATTCTATTAAATACAACCGACGATATCCTCATAGAATCTAATTTAAGAGCAGCTGATGCCGCAAATGTTTTTGACTTCTATTTAGGAATTCCCCTTAAAACAAAAGACCAAAATTCTTTTGGAGTCTTAAGTTTGTGGCATGAGTCGAATATAGAACTTAAAGAGTCGCAATTAAATGCGCTAAAGGCTTTAGTTCGGCAAATTGAAAATAAGCTCATTCCAGAAAATCAATTTCAATCGTTACTTGTATCAGAAGATGCATTTTATGAAAGCTGTTTAAAAAAGAATAAGGTAGGACTTTGGGAGCTTAATGTAAATACATCTGAGTTTAAGCTCAATGATGTGTCCATGAATATCTTGGGGTACGGTAAGAACGATTTTAAAGATTTTAGTTTTAAGACGTTCCTGAAAATTATTTACAAAGATTACGTTCAAGAGTCAATTTCCTTTTTAAATCAAATTAAAAATAAAGAAATTGAAGACTACACTCATGAAATTAGGGTACGCCATAAAAAAGGGTATTGGAGTTGGACGACAATTATTGGGAAGGTAACCAAGTGGAGTACTAACGGAAGCCCTGAGATTGTTGCGGGTACCATGTTAGATATCCATGATTTTAAAACCGTAGAGTTTCAACTTAATTCTATTATTGACAATATAGATTGTGTTGCATTCCGACATATTTTTTTCTCCGATGGGACCCAAGAAATTGTTCATTTAACGAAAGGGACTGAAAAATTGTGGGGCTTAACTGTCCAGGAAGTTTATGCTAATTTTGATCCAGTTTGGAACTTACTACTTGAGGAAGAAAAACCACGTCTTAAAGCTATTTTAGATACTTCTATTATAACTCTTGAGAAATGGGAAGCCGAATGGAGAATTCAGCATCCTGATGGCAGCATCCGTTGGCATAAAGGCCAAGGTGTTCCTATTAAAAATAAAAATGGCAGTGTTAGCATTGATACCGTAATTATAGATATTACAGATCAAAAAAGTAAAAAAGAGGAACTTAGTAATTTAAATAAAAAATTAAATCAAGCCCAAGAAATTGCGGGACTCGGGTATTGGGAATTTGATCTAATTAAGGGAACTTCCTACTGGTCAGACAAGGTATATAATATTTTGGGTTTAGGTAAAGATTCTATATTGTCATCTTTTGAGTCTTTGAAAACTTTATTGTTTGAGGAAGATATTTCTTTATTAGAAGAAAAAAGAAAAAAGTCTATTGCTACAGGTGAAGAATATATACTGGAAAATAGGGTAAAACGACCAGATGGTTCTATTATTTGGATACGACAAAAAGGGACTTATGTGAAAAATGAAGATGGAGTACCCGTTTTTTACGAAGGCACTATTCAAGATATTACCGAAAGTAAATTAGTTTCTCTAAGCCTAGAGGATACTATTCAACGCTATAATTTAGTAACGAAGGCAACTTCTGATGCTATTTGGGATTTGGACTTTAAAACAGGAGAAATTTTTAGAGGTGAGAATTATGTAAAGCTTTTTGGCTATTCTAAAGAAAACATGTCAAGCAAGGATACTAATATTTGGGAACGGCATATACATCCGGAAGATCATGATAGGGTGGTTAATTCTTTTAATTCATCTATTGAAAAAGGAGATTACTTTTGGGAAGAACAGTATCGTTTTCTTAATGAGGATAAGGACTATTCCAATGTAGTAGATAGAGCCTTCATTGTTCGGAACGAATATGGAGAAGCTTTAAGAATGGTGGGTTCCATGCAAGATGTCACGGAAAAACTTCAAGCTATTGAAGATATTAAAAGATCTAATGAACGTTTTGTAAAAGTATCTGAAGCTACTAATGATGGGATTTGGGATTGGGACCTAGTTAATGACGTTGTATTTCATGGCCCTGGATATGCAGAATTATTTGGTTATCCTAAAAATGAAGGAAGGGCAGATCCAGCAATTTGGATAAGTAGGATTCATCCGGAAGATAAACCTAAAGTTCTTGAGCTTGTAAATAATTTAGTAGAATTTAAAACGCAAGAATATTTTAATTGTGAATATCGATACTTAAAAAGTAATGGGGAGTATGCCCATGTAAGTGATAGGGGTAGTGTCATGAAAAATGATCAGGGAGATGTGATCCGTATTGTTGGCGCCGCACAAGATATCACAGATAGGGTACAATATACTGCCCAAATTAAGAATGCTAATGAGCGTTTTGAAAAAATTGCTGAAGCAACACAAGATGCTATTTGGGATTGGGATTTGGTAAATAATTCCCTGTATCAAGGTAAAGGCTATCAAACCTTATTTGGCTATGACCCGTCTGAAGGTGATGTAACCTTCGAATTTTGGAGAACTAAAGTGCACCCAGAAGATTTAAAACATGCTCTAGCCAGTACAGAAAATCTCTTAAAAGAAAATACAGGTACCTACTTTAAATCTGAATACCGATATTTAAAATCTGATGGTACATATGCCTATGTAATAGATCGGGGTAGTGTGATGCGAAATGATGATGGAGAAGTAGTCCGTATGGTAGGTGCTATGCAAGATGTAACGGATAATAGAAATTATCAAGAGTCATTACGAAAACTAAATCTAAATTTAGAAAAGCAAGCAGATGAATTGCTGCGGTATAATGAAGAATTAGAGCAGTTTGCTTATGTGGTTTCTCATGATCTTCAGGAACCGCTACGTATGATTTCTAGTTTTTTAATGTTACTAGAAAAAAAATACAATCATGTTATTGAGGATGAAGGAAAGAAATACATCCATTTTGCGGTAGATGGCGCTAAAAGAATGCGACAAATAATTCTAGATTTACTGGACTTTTCTAGGGTAGGCAAATCAGAAGAGGAATTAGTAGCTTTAGATTTAAATGAAATTTTAGCAGAAGTAACTTCAATTTTTCAGCAAGAAATTATAGCTAAGGAGGCTACTTTGATTATACCAGAACTACCAACGATTAAAAGTTATAGTTTATTAATACTACAGCTTTTTCAGAATCTTATAGGGAATGCTATAAAATATCAAAAGGAGGGAGTTAAACCTGTCATTGAGGTTACCTATGAAGAGTTACCTAATCATCATAAATTTTCTGTATCGGATAATGGAATAGGGATAGATTCTGAGTATTTTGATAAAATATTCGTTATATTTCAACGCTTGCACGGCAGAAACCAATACAACGGTACCGGGATTGGTTTGGCGCTAGTGAAAAAAATTATTGAAAATTTAAAAGGTAAGATTTGGGTAACAAGTAAAAAGGGTGAAGGCTCTACCTTTTATTTCACTATTAAAAAAGAAAATTAATTAATCCTCCTATGAAAAGTATTACCATATTATTAGTAGAAGATAATGAGGGCGACGTTTTATTAACAACGGAAGCGCTAGAGAGTTGTAAAATCACTAACACCCTAAAAGTTGTTAATGATGGCAAGGAAGCATTAGATTTTGTATTCAAAAAAGGGCCATTTGCTACGGAGAAAACACCAGATTTAATTTTACTGGATGTGAACCTTCCGAAGAAAAACGGACACGAAGTTTTGCAAATTTTAAAAGCAGACAGTACCTATAAACATATCCCAGTTGTGATGCTAACCACATCTTCATCAACCTTAGATATTAAAAAAGCCTATTCACATTACGTGAATTGCTATATAACCAAACCTGTTGAGCCTACAGATTTTTTATCTGCAGTAGCGCAAATAGAAAATTTCTGGATCAACATTGTGAAATTGCCATAATAATTATTTATGATTAAAGATAAATCAAACTATTCTATTCTAATTATTGAGGATAATCCTGGAGATCTTTTTATTTTTCAGGAGTATTTAAGAGATCAAATTTTGAATCCTACTATTGTTTCTGCGCATAGTTTTGAGGAGGCTTCAAAGATTTTGAAGGACGATACTCAAAAATTTGATATTGTATTTTTAGATTTGTCCTTGCCCGATAAAAAAGGCGCAACCTTAATACATGAAATACTTAAAATAGGTAAAAAGGTTCCAATTGTAGTGTTAACGGGCTATTCAGATATTCAATTTAGTATTGAGTCTTTACATTTAGGAGTTTCAGATTATTTAATTAAAGATGAACTTACGGCCTTAGCACTTTATAAAAGTTTACGTTATAATATTGAGCGTGGTAAGTACCTAGTGCAGTTAGAACAGTCAGAGAAAAGATATATAGATTTATTTCATTTAAGTCCACAACCTATGTGGATTTATGATATAGACACCTTAAAATTCTTAGACGTCAATGATGCAGCAACGAAGCATTATGGCTATTCCTATGAAGAATTTTTAGACATGACCATTTTGGAGATACGACCAAAAGAGGAAATACCGACTTTGAATAAAGTGTTGCAGTCTATGCCACTAAATCATAGTGGGAAAATCAAGGGTTTTTATAAGCATCAAAAGAAAGACGGTACGGTTATAGAAGTAGAAATTACCAGTAATCTTGTCTCACGTGTAGGAAAAACAGTTCGGATAATTTTAGCCAATGATGTTACCGATCGGGTACAGTATATAAAAGCGATTATAGATCAGAACGAAAAATTAAAAGAAATTGCATGGGTGCAATCTCATGTGGTAAGGGCGCCTTTAGCTAGGCTAATGGGGCTTGTTAAGATTTTGGATGGTGGTAATGATGTTCCTGAAAAAGATAAGAACTTCATTTACAAAGAGCTGCTAAATTCTGCAGATGAGTTAGATGATATTATAAGAGATATTTCTGATAAAGCTTCTAAAATAGAAATTAATAATACGGATTATGACTTTGGAGATATTACTGGTAGATGATGATCCTGTAGGACAGTATCTACATAACAACATCCTTACGAAATGCGATTTTCCAAAACAACTACTGTTTGAAAATGGGGCACTAGCATTGGATTATATTCTTGAAAAGAAAGACGAAGACATTTTGTTTTTAATCTTTTTAGATATAAATATGCCCGTAATGAATGGTTGGGAGTTGCTAGATGCATTGCATAAAATGTCTATTACCGCCATCTATAAAGTGGTTATATTGACCTCTTCCATTGATTCTTCTGATCGAGGTAAAGCAGATGATTATCCGCAAGTGTTCAAGTTTGTAGAGAAGCCATTATCCGTAACGTGTATAGATGCCATCAAAGAGAATACAGATTTGGCATCCTACTTTTAAATTTATTACAATAGTAAATGACAGCAGCGATAAAGAATAAAATAATAGCCGTGTGTACGGATAAAATTGAAAAAAAAGGCAGCAATGTAGGACTCTCTTTTTATGCGTTTTTTGCCAATAAAAATGACCAACCAGAACTCTTGCTAGAAGTAGCCCAATGGTGGATTATGGAACATAAATTAGATCATTTTGAAAAAGCGGTAAAAATTAAAGCTCTGGTTGAGGCCATACAACCCTCTAATTAATTGTAATTTTATTTTACGTCTTTATTGTTGACTAAGCCTTTGGTAAATTCATTTAAGGTTTCTACTTTTTCTTCAAAATCGCCCTTAATTGTTTTTCTGAATTCATTTAAGTTTTTAACTAAATCATCAATATTATCAGGAATAACATCCTCAAAAAATTGACGTAATCTTTTGGCTGTCGTCGGCGATTTTCCATTCGTAGAGATCGCAACTTTTACATTTCCTTTTGTAACAATACCGCCCATGTAAAAATCACAAAAAGGAGGATTATCTGCTACATTCACTAAAATGTTTTGTGCTCTACAATCATGATAGACTTGTTCATTCACTGGTATATTATCTGTAGTAGCAACCACCATATGTTTGTGTGCTAAGTATTTGGTATCATAATGATCAAGATGCATTTTTATATTGAACTTCTCCGCAAGCGCAATAGTCTCTTCTCTAAACATAGGAGAAACCATTTCTACATTGGCATCAGGACTAGATTTTAATAAGAAACTAAGCTTTTCTAACGCTACATTTCCCCCACCTACAATAAGAATATTCAGATTAGAGACTTTTAAAAAAATAGGGTATAGGTTGTTGCGTTCCATGATGGTAAATTTAATAGCTTTGAATTAGTTATTTGTTTTACTATTGAATAACTAATTCAAAGATACTATTTTCAACGGCTTCTATTGCCTCTAATACTTGGTTTCCTGGCTTAGTCTTTATTTTCATTGTTCTGTGCTTCTAAGTTTAAAGACATCGCATCTATATGATTGTCAGAGTGAGACTTCACTTTTTTTAATACCTTTAAAAGAGTAGGAGTGTAAGAAATAGCAAGCAAAGAAACGCCAGAAATTAGAATAGTGAAAGGATTGACAAATAATTCGCTAAAAGAAAATACACCAATAATTAATAGTGTAGAAAAAGGTAGAGAACATGCAAGCACATTTACGGCAAAATCGATATCAAATGTTGGTTTTGTTTGTTTGTCTTTATCTTCTAAACTGGCTATGGCACTCATATGGGCAAAGGGCCAAAAACTACAAGAACTTTGAGGGAAGACTATTATAAAAAGAATCATACTTGAGGCTAGTACAGGAAATGCTAAGACAACCACGGCTGAAATTAGAAATGTTACTCCGGCTCTTCTGGCTAATAAGGTAAGGATTAATGAAAATTCGCTTGCGTTTATTCTAACAGCCATTCCTATGAATAATAATACCAGAGGGGCCATGATAGTACTTAAACTGGTTATAGTGTTTCCAAGAAAATCTGGAAGACTAGAAAGGTTTAAACCAAATGCTAATAATAGTAGCGCTATAATCATGACAAGATTAATAGGCTCGTTTAATAGCGATAAAACCAAGCCTTTTAGCTTATTTTTCATGGAGGTTTTGGCATCCTTAATGCTTCTTATGTTGTACCAATGCATCGCTAGCATGTATAACATGATTAACACAAATATTTTATTACCAACGTCGGCTAGGGCAGATAAAGCCAAATAATCATCCCCTAAATAAACAACAATGAAAGGAAAACAGGATAGTCCAGGAGCTAATGATGGTAATAATAACATCATAGTTCTTTTCCTAGCATTGTCTTTAGTAGGTAGCGTTTTACTAATGTAATATTTAGAAGCAAGTAGCATAAGTAGGTTAAAGCTAAGTGCTAAAATAGGAAATATTAAAAGCGAGCTTTCTAATTTAATTTTTAGTAAAGCGACAAAAATTACCGCAGGTAGAGCAACGCTTAAGATTAACACCTTTATTCCTTTCAAATCACTCTTTGCGACTTTTTTTTGTAAAAAAACGCCGATGCCAATTATGAGCAAGAGTTCCAGTGTTTTTTGAAATGCAATATTCATATACAAGGATTTTAAAAAATTGATAGTTTGTTTTTTGAATACTAAAAGAGAATAGGCCCTAAAGAGCACGTGTTACTTGAATCAAGGCAATGCAAGTAACAACAGGCTCCCGGGCCAATTTACTAACTTAGATAAGCACTTTTTCTAAGGCTGCAGTAAATAATTTCATTTCGTCCATCGTGCCCATACTAACACGACACCAATTCTTATCAAAGAACTCAAATGCACGAACGCCAACTTTCTGTGCCGTCATTTTTTCTAAAAACTCTTTACCATCCATTTCGATGGGGAATATGATAAAACTTGTAGAAGAAGGAACATATTTGAAACCCATTCTGTCTAAGTTTTTATAGACATATTCTCTACATTCTTTATTTAATTTTCTTGATTTGTTTTGAAAGGCCAGATCATCCATGCTGGCAGTAGCTGCATAGATAGAAGGAAAAGAAATCCCCATTCCGCCTCTCGTAATTTTTTGAATGATACCCAATGTTTCCGGCAAAGCAACGGCATATCCTACACGTAAACCTGCCATGCCATGAATCTTTGAGAATGTTCTGGCTATAATTACATTTTTTCCTTCATTAATTAGGGAAATCATGCTTTTTTGTGCACTATCTTCTAAAAAGCCTAAGTAGGCTTCATCTACAAAAATAGGAACCTTATCTGCCACTCTTTTACAGAAATCTACCAATTCGGTATGGTCTGTCATACTTCCTGTAGGGTTGTTGGGATTACAGATATATACCAATTTTGTTTCAGCATCTATTGCAGCCTCCATTGCCGCTAAATCATGCGACCAATCAGATTTTAAAGGAATAGCTTTCCAAGTTGCTCCAGTGGCCTCAGCCACTTTAATAAGTGACATGTAAGATGGGTCTGCCGATACAATATTTCCTCCATTTTGGAAGAATACCATCGCTGTTTTTTCTAACAGATCAGAGGATCCAGGACCCATCATTATATTTTCTTGCTTTACCCCTTCTTGTAGGGCAATTTTATCCATTAAATCAAACAATTCTGTCCAAGCATATCTGTTTCCTCTGAACGCATTTTCTCCTACGGCTGCAATAGCTTTAGAGGAAGGGCCGTAAGGGTTTTCATTTGCATTTAGTTTTGCAGCAAGCTCCAGGGGTAGTGTTGCGTTAAGGGGTAGAAACTCTTTGAAAAAAGGAGTGTACGGTAAATTGCCTTGAGAATCTAATTTTAAAGGTTCTGATGAAAATGCTCCATAGGATAAATAGGGAGCTGCTACAACTCCTGCCGCTGTGAGAACACCTCTTTTGAGCCAATCTCTTCTGTTTACTGTTGTTTTCATATTACGTGCTTATTAAGTTAAAAAATTAATTCTGTTCTACGGGCTCAGCATTAGATCCTAAGCCCCCTTCTGCTATAAGAGTACCATCTATGGTGTTTAGGTAAATACTTATGTGAGCATCTAAGGTTAAAATGGAATCATAAAATGTAGTATCGCTGATAACATAAAATTTGCTATCACTTAATTCTCCCGTATCACCGGAAACGGTTCCAAGATCTTCTAAAGTTGTTATTTCGCTGCCTATAGCTCCTTCTAAAATTAGGGCAGGGTAGATTTCTGCTGTTTCGGTATTGTAAACAGAAATTTGTACTAAAGTTTGTTCTAGACTGTTTTTCCAGAAAACAACTCGTCCGTATACATTGGTGCCAGAAGGATCTGTAGCATCTATGGTATATGCGATATAGGAAGTGAGTGTCCCGCCTCCATCTGCAGCGGTTGTAATTGCTTCGAGTTTATCAGATTCGCAAGAAGTGATGATTAGTAAGAAAAATAGGATACTTATTTGTTTTATATAGGTCTTCATCGTGATATCTTTTTTAATTGATTAGAAAGAAAAGCTTAGTCTGCCAAAATAATAGGAGCCATTAGAGCCTTGTTGGTAGTTAGAATACAAATAGAACCCTCTATTTGCGGCGATAAGAATATCTGGATAATTATTAAAAATATTATTTCCACCAACTGTTAAACTTATATGTTCAGTTGCTTTATAAGTTATTCCTATATCTGTAATAAATTCGCTAGAAAAAGTTTGATCGTCATAAAGGCCAGCGTCATTCAGTGTATTGTCTAAGGTGGTAACCTCGCCAAAGAAACTACCTCTTAACATGCTAGACCATTTTCCTAGGCTGTAGGTTGCAGAACCAATTAAAGTAGTGTTTGGTGTGCCCGTTTCAAATTGACCAATACTGGATCTATTTACATATTTTCCTTCTACATCTGCATCAGAAAGTACGGTGTTTAAATCAGGAACATTAGAATTTTCAAAAGTGTTTTCTCTGAAAACTCCTGATACCATTAGCCCTAACATGCCATCTCCGATACGGTCATTGTAATTAGCTACAATTTCGATTCCTTTTGTTTTAACGTCACCACCGTTAATTCTAAACGCAGCAAGTCCTGACCCTATAATTGGTTCTAAAACAGGAGCGTCACTAGCATCAAACTCACTGGTTTCAAAAATTCGATCTTTAATATCAATAGCATAGGCATCAACGGTAAGTTCTAGTTTATTGAATAATTTTGTAGTAAAACCAATGCTTAGGTTGGTAGACTTTTCTTCGGTAAGCTTAGGAATACCTAAAGCTTTAGCTGCAGTACTTGTATTTGGATATAAAGTGCCATCAAATGGGTCTAGACCAACGAAAAAGGTATAGGTATGGGAGTAATTTAATTCCTGCAATGAAGGCGCTCTAAAACCAGAACTAAAAGAACCTCTAATAGCAAAATTATCAAAGATGGAATATCTAGTAGCAAATTTCCCTGTAAATACGCCTCCAAAATCGGAATAATTTTCTGTTCTAAATGCAGTACTTACAAACCATTTTTTGGTAACATCTAATTCCATATCTAGATAAGCAGCAGTTACAGAACGGTATGCATCACTTTCATTACCTGGTGCAAAACCTCTAAAACATTGGCAGTTTGGACTGTATACTTTATTAAAAGATTGGCTTACCCCAGCATATTCTAGTATTACGGGGTCTCCATTAACATCAACAATTGGTTCAGAATTAAGATCCTCTAACGGAAATCCATCAGGACCAATTAACGCCTCGTTATCTTCTGTAGCAGTATATATTCCTGCATCACCAGCTTCATAACTTTCTGCTTGCCCTGCCAGAATTTTATAATTTTCTACCCTTAATTCTGTACCAATAGCGATATTGAATCCAGAAAGAATATCATCGTAATATCTTGAAATATCAAAGTTCATTGTATTTTGATAAAAACTGTGTGTACCAAGGTTCATGGCGGTAGGAGATGCAGATTGTAAACTCGCGTTAAAAGTGTTGAACATATCATAGGTCATTTTATTACGCCCATAGGTATTACTAAAATCAAAATCAAAATCACCTAGTTTTCCTTCAATACCACTTGTAAAACCTATGTTTGTTTGGGTGGTTTCTATTTGTGGTCTAAATCCGTTAGGGTATAAATCAAAATTTGCCCTATCTGCTTGAGCAGGTCTTCTAAAAAAGCAACTAAATGCATCTGTGTATTTGTATCCAAAATCTCCGAAAGAGTAGAATTCTGTTTCTCCAGAAATAGGGAGCGCCATGTTGTATGAAATAACACCTAGTTTAGACCCTGCTGATCCTGCATAGGTAGAAAAATCTTTTGAGGTTAATCCACGAGCAGCCATTAAACCTGCATCCGTAGTAAGATCAGAAGCTAATGCTGTATTGCCTGAAGCCTGTGCCGCTATCAATTCAGGATTGGTGATAATTATATTTCCTTGAGTATCGGTTCTTTGGTTGTTTAAGTAAGCTTCACCGTATGGTGTAGCATCACTAATATTAGGTCTAATTGTTTTTTCTGCTTGTCTATAGGTTCCTGTTAAATTTAGATATCCGCCATTTTCAAAGCCTATACCGTAGTTGGTAGATAGTTGGTAATTTAAACCGTCTGCTTCAGTATCAGAAAGTAAAGCCTGACTTTCTTCACTCACATCAGTGTCGCTCAAATCTGGAGCTTTGTTTGGATACCCACCCATAGTTAAGCTACCACTAAATTTATTGGTTCCTTTTTTTAATACGACATTCATTACTCCAGCAATGGCATCAGATCCGTATTGAGCAGAGGCCCCATCTCTTAGAATTTCTACACGATCAATGGACTCAGGAGCAATAAAACTCATGTCTACAGCATTTGCCGGACTGCCGGTTTGCGATGCCGCTAACAGTGCAGAGGTATGTCTCCTTTTTCCATTAATTAATACCAACATTTGGTTTGGTGCCAAACCTCTTAATGTAGGAGGGTCAACAGAAGAAGATAAATCTCCCCCTTGAGATTTAAAAGCACTGAAAGAGGGTGCCGATGCTACTAACATTTCGGCCAAACCTAATTGTGGCATATTAATACTTTGTGTAGCAATACTAATGACGTCTACAGGAGAAGCGGTTTCTAGTTTTGTTCTGGCCTGTCCTCTAGAACCAACTACCACCATGCCTGCTAATTGTTGTGCAGATGCATCAAGTTGTACAGATATATAGGTTCTGTTATTTATTTTAATTTCTTTGGAGGCAAAGCCTAGTGAGGAAAATAATAGAATTCCGGTGGGTGGTGCTATGATGCTAAATTCTCCATCGAAATTTGAAATAGCTCCTTTTGAGGTGCCTTTGATAATAACATTAGCTCCGGATAGGGGTTCGCCTAAATCATCAATGATTTTGCCTTTGATGTCAATATCTTGGGCGTTTACTACTAGTAGCGTATTACATAGGAGTAGTGATAGAAAGAATTTCTTCATTTTCAGAGGGTTTTTGGTTATTAACATAATACCCTGAATACGCTCCTTTTTATTCTCGTGATTAAAAGGGGTATAGGAAATAGGTATTATTAAATTCTAAAAAAGAAAAGTTCCGGAAACTTTACTGTGTAATAAAAAGTGTATTTTTTATTAGCTCAATATTAATTATTGTTATTGATAAATAAAAATCAGTAAAAGAGCTAAAACAGTGAATTTAATTTATTGTTTTTGCTAAAAACCAACAAATAATTAATTTTTATGCTTAAATCTATTGATTTTTTAGATTTTCTATTTTTTCTCCCTATAAAATTGATTCATTGATATTTTGGGGTTCATATTCATTTTTAGGATATTAAAAATTTTAAGGTGTCTTGCTTATTGATATGATAATGGATAGTGGTGTTATTTGAATTATAATTATTGTTTTTATATAATCTTTAATTTATTTTCATGTATATATTGATATGTTTGATTTTACTTCAATAATTTTAACACATTTCCTGTAAGTTCGTTTATAGATATAATTATTTTTTAACCCCAAACACACTATTAAAATGAAGGATAAATTAGATACCGTAGATTATACATTATTGAAAATTTTATCTGAATGTGCTCAAATGCCTTTTACAGAGGTGGCCAAGAAAGCAAAAATTTCACCGGGAACTGTTCATATGAGGATTAAGAAAATGAAGGATTTAGAAATTATAAAGGGGGCAACATTGAGTATTGATTATGCTAAAATGGATTGGAATTTAACGATGTTTCTTGGTGTTTTTTTAAAAGAAATAGGACTTTACAAATTGGTGATCGAACAATTGAAGAGAATTCCGGAAGTGGTTCAAGTAAATCATACCACAGGGAAGTATGACATTTTTGTGAAGATGCATGCTAGAGATTCTGAGCACTATAGAAATGTGTACCAAAATGCAATACTTACTATTAGTGGAATTAGTGCTATAGAAACTTTTATATCTATTGAGGAAAATGTGAATCGGCATATTAGCTTCTGCACAGAATAGAGCGTTGCTTTACTAATAGATTTGAACTGACAATTATCATATTTTTTCATTTCTAACAATAGTAGGTTTGTAGAAAATACAATACCCATGTGCACTTTAGTTCAGAAATATAACGTTCCCGGTCCTAGATATACAAGTTACCCCACAGTTCCTTATTGGGATATAACTAATTTCTCAGGTAAAAAATGGGAGTCTACCTTAATTCAGAGTTTTGATGAGAGCAACAGCACCGAAGGCATTAGTTTGTATATACATTTACCTTTTTGTGAAAGTATGTGTACTTTTTGTGGCTGTCATAAACGCATTACTAAACGTCATGAAGTAGAAGTACCATATTTAAAAACAGTTCTTAAGGAGTGGCAATTGTATTGTAATTTATTTTCTGAAAAGCCAAAAGTAAAGGAACTTCATTTGGGAGGAGGTACACCCACCTTTTTCGCTCCAGAAAATCTGGAATACCTGATTAAAGGTATTTTTAAAATAGCAGATAAGGCAGATGGGTATGAATTTAGTTTTGAAGGACACCCTAATAATACAACCAAGGAACATTTACAGGCTTTATATAATGTTGGTTTTAGAAGAGTAAGTTTTGGTGTACAGGATTATAATGAAAAAGTGCAGAAAGCTATACATAGAGTACAACCTTTTGAAAATGTAAAAAAAGTTACGGAAGCTGCTCGAGAAATTGGCTATACCTCTATTGGGCATGACATTATTTTTGGTTTGCCGCATCAAACTATAGTAGATGTAGAAGAAACCATTTTGAAAACAAAATCATTAATGCCAGACCGTTTGGCTTTCTATAGCTATGCACATGTGCCATGGTTAAAAGGAAATGGTCAGCGCGGGTATAGTGATGCTGATTTGCCTACGGCAGAAGAAAAACGCATGCAATACGAAACGGGTAAAAAACGCTTAGCGGAGGTAGGCTATGAAGAAATTGGTATGGATCATTTTGCTTTGAAAACAGATAGTCTATATAAAGCAATGATTAGTGGTGAGCTCCATAGAAATTTTATGGGCTATACCGCATCAAAAACGCAACTAATGGTAGGTTTAGGAGCCTCTAGTATTAGTGACAGTTGGTATAGTTTTGCTCAAAATGTTAAAAGCTTGGAAGAATATGAACACTTAGTAGCGAATGCAATTATTCCTATTTATAGAGGTCATATTTTAACGGATGAAGACACCATAATTAGAAAACATATTCTAAATTTAATGTGCAAATTCGAAACCGTTTTTACAGCAAAAGAGATTCAGGATTTAGAGCTTCGTATCTCCTTTGATAAATTAGCTGAAATGCAAGCAGATGATTTATTACAAATGGATGCCGGTAAAATTACTGTGCTTGAAAAAGGAAGGCCATTTATTAGAAATATCTGTATGGCTTTTGATATGCATTTACAACGAAAAGCGCCTGAGACTAGGCTCTTTTCTATGACCATATAAATTTAACCTCTTAAGTATAAACTATGAAAAATATTATTGTACCAGTAGACTTTTCGATACAATCGGAAAACGCTTTAAAGGCAGCTGTTTCATTAGCTAAGAAACACAATTCTAAAATTTTTGCACTGCATATGTTAGAGTTGAACCAGGCCTATATCACGGGAGCAGAAGGTGCTCATCCTGAGCAAACCGTATTCTTATTAAAATTAGCTGAAAAACGTTTCTCAGATTTTTTAAATAAGCCTTATTTAAAAGATGTTGAGGTAAAGCCAATTATAAAGCATTTTAAAGTATTTAGTGAAGTAAATGAAGTAGCGGAAGCAAATGACGCAGATATGATCATTATGGGTTCTCATGGTACTGATGGTATCATGGAAATCTTTGTAGGATCTAATACCGAAAAGGTTGTTCGTAATTCAGAAGTTCCTGTGCTAGTTGTAAAACATAGATTGGATGATTTTACACCTAAAACGATGGTATTTGCTTGCGATCTAAAAGAAGAAAATATTAATGCTTACCAACGTGCAAAATATATAGCAGATCAGTTTTCTGTAACGCTTCATATTGTATATATCAATACGCCTGGAGATAACTTCTTGAGTACGGAAGATATCACTGCTAAAATAGATAAGTTCTCCAGTCTTGTGGGGCCAGACTTTATTGATGTGAAAATATATAATGATTACACTGTAGAGATGGGTGTGATTAATTATGCAGAATCTCAAGGCATAGATATTATAGGGATACCTACCCATGGTAGAAAAGGGATATCTCACTTCTTCATGGGAAGCATAGGAGAAGATGTTGCAAACCACTCAACTATACCAGTGGTAACATTTAAAATTTAATTAAGTTGATTTGTTTGTCAAACCTAAAAAGGAGCACTTTGCATAGTGCTCCTTTTTTATTTAGGTCTATTTTCAAACATTTTCATATACAGCATACTATTCATTTGGCGTGCTCTATTTTTGGTAATAAAAGCAGTGTCTCCTGTAAATAATTCATCAATAGTTTCAAACCAAAGGTTAAGCCATAACCCAAAATGCTCTGGCGTAACGCCATGGTTCATTTTTTTATCCACCTCATTATGTGCCTTTATTGGGTTACCATGATATTTTCGTTTTAAAAAGAACTGTGTCTCCCAGAAATCTGTTAAAAGCTCTAAATGGGCTTCCCAATCTGTAATCATGCCATTAAATATGGGTCCAAGTATTTTGTCTATTCTCACTTTTGTGTAAAAACTGCGTACCAATATACTTACATCAGCCCTATTTTCTATTTCTTTCTGTTGCATTTTTTGGTAGATTTTTAAAGTGCGTATTTAGTTGTGGCATTCCATTGTGGAAGATACTACTTCTGTTACTGGCTTTGGTGATACGTAAGGAATGCCTAGGCCCAATCCTCTTAAGATGAATAAAGCACCAATGAGGACTACAAAAACAGGAATTAATTTTTGGATGCGTTGTTTTGCGGTACCTTTTAGTAGCGCACTAAAATAAATGGCTGTGGTCATCAAAGGGATAGTGCCAGCGCCAAATAAAACCATATATAGGGCGCCTTCTAAAGGGCTACCCATGGCAATTGCCCCAAACAGTCCCATATAAACTAATCCGCAAGGAAGAAACCCGTTTAAAAATCCAATAGTAATAAAAGTATCTGCTGTTTTTTTCTTTAGTTCTTTACCCAGACGATTCTTTACTTTTCCAATAATACGATATACGGGTTTAGAAACGTTGTATTTGCTAATGAATTTATGCGGTAACAGCACTATAGTAATCATGAGAATACCGATGGCTATAGATAGTTTTTGTTGCATGCCAAAGACAAACAAACCTTTGCCAAGTAAACCAAAAATTAATCCTAATGTTCCATAAGCTAATAATCGTCCTATATGGTAAATGAATATTTGCGAGAATTTTTTAAAAGTATTTGTTCTATCAACAGGAAGCATAAAAGCAATGGGTCCGCACATGCCTACGCAGTGAAAACTACCCATAAGGCCTAATATGATTGCTGATATAAACATTTAGTAGGTTATTTTTTCTTTGTGAAGATATTCTTCGTTTTGATATTTCCAAGAAATTTTAATGTCCCAGCGACCTTCCAATAAACGTTTGTCAGGTACGAGCAAATGTGAGTCGGATAGACTTATTGGAAAGTCAAAATCCAGGTGTTTATTAGAAGGTCTGTAAAGGGACACTGTACCTTTAATTTCTTTGTTGTTTAAATTTTCAGGAAAGCTTATTTCTAGGCCTTCAGCAGTTTTCTGTAGGCTTATTTTTTTTGAATTATGGTTTGCATTTTTAACCGCATCTATTTCTTTCTGATAGCCAATTTCTTCTTGGTAGTATTCTTCAGTAACCAAATCATGATTTGCTTTATCATCCATGTTCATACGAATGACAAAAAATAAGATAAAGCTTATGAAGCAAACAAAAGCAATAACAACACCTGTTCCCCAATTAATTTTCATGATATTTTTTATTTGCGTTAAGTACTACTTAGTTTTTAGTTAGAATTCTTTTTTTTACTAGCGGTTCTTGATGCTATTTATGTTTGGTTACCGGCATTAAAAACACTCGAACTAATATTTTATTTTTTAAATGGATGCCTTTCTAAAAGTTGGTTTTTAGAATACCACTAATTGCTTTTCCGTCTCAAATTTTTGAAATTACCCTCAACCATTTTACTTATAGCTCCTTGGAGCTAAAAACGCTGTTGTTGTAGTTTCAATCAAATCATCACCACTGTATACGGCAATTTTTATTCTTTCTTTATCACTTTTAATGGCGCTATTATTAATCTCGATAAACAGTGTTCCTTCGGCTAAATTTTGTGCAGGAACGATAAAATCTTCATGACGCACTAACTTAATAGTACCCTTGTGAGAAATAAGCTCAAAATGAACATCATCAATATCTTTATTGGTTTTGTTTAGTAACTTATAAGTATACACATTGCTAATGATATTTCCTTCCTTGTGTTCATATAGTTGCCCTGGTAACCTTAGAATATTAGCTTCTATGTCGTTTCTTAAAAATAGCATCCCAATTAGAACTCCAGTAAGGATCACTAAAATGGCCGTATATCCTTTTAGTCTAGGAGTAAACTTGAACTTTTCTTTTTTAACAATCTCATCTTCACTAGCATAACGTATTAACCCTTTTGGAAGATTTACCTTTTCCATAATGGTATCACATTCATCAATACAAGCCGTACAGTTTACGCATTCTAATTGCGTACCATTACGAATATCGATCCCGGTAGGGCAAACATTTACACATTGAAAACAATCAATACAATCCCCATTTCCTAAGGCTTCACGATCTTCATTCTTTCGCCATTTTTTACGACCGTTTTCATTTTCACCACGTTTATGATCATAGGCGACTACAATAGATTTATTGTCTAATAACACGCCTTGCATTCTGCCGTAAGGGCAAGCAATAATACACACTTGCTCTCTAAACCAAGCAAACACAAAATAGAATACTGCGGTAAATATCAATAAAGATATCATGGTGCTCACATGTTGCCCAGGACCATCCGTTACATATTGTATCAGCCGGTCGCTACCAATTAAATAAGCTAAAAATACATTGGCAATTAAGAACGATATAATAAAAAAGATTATCCATTTTAAAACACGTTTTTTTATTTTCTCAGCGTTCCATTCTTGGCGATCTAATTTAATCTGTGCGCCACGATCTCCATCAATCCAAAATTCAATTCTGCGGAAAACCATTTCTAAAAAAATGGTTTGTGGACACATCCATCCACAAAAAATACGACCAAAGGCAACGGTGAATAAGGCAATAAAGATGACGCCAATAATCATGGAGATTACAAACAGGTGAAAATCTTGCGGCCAAAACGGAAATCCAAAAATATTAAAGCGTCTTTCTAAAACATTAAACATTAAAAATTGATTTCCATTTATTTTCACAAATGGGGAAGCAACTAAAAATGCTAAAAGAAAATAACTTACATATTTACGGTACTGGTAAAATTTACCACTTGGTTTTTTTGGAAAAACCCAAGCTCTCTTACCATCTTCATTAATGGTACCTATAGAATCTCTGAAATTATCACTGTCTTGAGCCATCTTTATTTTATTTAAAGCGTTTAATCAATTGTTTAATTCATTACTACGCTGGTTGAGTCTGTAACTTGCTCTTGTATTTCAGTGGCTGGAGCAGGCGCAGAAGCATTAGGATCAACCCAAATATCACCTTCTGCGGCTTTTGGATTAGCGGGTGTTTTCCCATTTATTTCGGTTAAAACATAACTAGCTACCTGTGCTATTTCTAATGGTTTCAGTGTTTGTTTCCATGCAATCATACCTTTACCGTCTCTACCGCCTTCAGATATGGTATGGAAAACATTTTTAATACCGCCACCTAAAATCCAATTTTGATCGGTTAGGTTAGGACCAATACCACCGCCACCATCTACCATATGACAGGCGACACAGTTTGATTCAAATATTTTTTTACCAGCAGAAAGATCAGAAGATTCCGCTAATAACTCTACAGAATCTTCATCAACTAAATCCTTAGCTGTTTTTTTATATTCCTCTATTTCTAATTTAGCAGTAGCAACTTCTTGCTCATATTCTGTAATCTGTGTGTAATCATTAAAGACATGAAAGCGTAACAGATACACAATTGCGAAGACAATACTTGCATAAAAAAGATACACCCACCATGGCGGTAACTTGTTGTCTAGTTCTCTAATGCCATCATAATTATGATCTAATATAATTTCAGTTTCGGCCTCCATTGGTTTGGAGCCTAACATTTTTTTGTACGTTTCTTTACCCCATTTCCATTCCCACTTCTCTGCTTTAGAGACCAAGTAACGTTCTTTTGCTTCTTCTGAAAGCGTTTGAAACATCACATTTTCAATAGAGCTTAAGATAAGCTCTATGGCAATAAGGATAATAAGCACCAATACCATAAAGAATTGGGTAATTGGGTACGCTATTATTGCGGGTTGTTTTCCAGAGTCTATAAAATATTCCATCAATCCGAAGATGAGGAAGAATAGTGCCGGGACTCTTATCCACCAAAGTAATTTATTTTTCATAATACTTAGTTTTATTGGTTGTCTTTTTCTAATGGTAATTCACTCACTTCACGTATGTATTCTTTTGAGGCGGTAAAAACCCACGCAAAAAGCACGACAAAAAAGATGAAGAAGATTAATAATGAGATGATAGGGTAGATAGCTACACCATCAATAGTTTCCATGTAGCCTTTTACGAATTTGAACATGATTTCTTTTAGTTTAGGAGAAAATTAAGAGATAAGTAATTCATATTAATTACCTCTTAATCGTCAATTTTATTATTCTGAGTCAGGGATTAACTCACCTGTTTCTTTTATTTTTATATCGGTACCTAAGCGCTGTAAATAAGCAATAAGGGAAACAATCTCACGGTCTTTCATTTCAATGAATTCTTGACCATTTTCTTGAGCATATTTCTTATCTGCTTCATATGTTTTTGCAAAGTCGGGATCAGCATATAAATTCTTCTCTATTTTACTTGCTTGCTCGTCCATATTCTTATTGGCATTCGCGATTTCATCTTCAGTATAAGGAACCCCTAGGGTGACCATGACTTCCATCTTATCTTTAATATCGCTACGGTCGTGCTTGTCTCTAATTAACCATGAATAAGATGGCATAATGGATCCTGAAGAGGTACTTTGTGGATCATACATATGGTTTAAGTGCCAGTTGTCTGAATACTTGCCTCCTACACGTAATAAATCTGGACCCGTACGTTTACTTCCCCATAAGAATGGGTGATCATATACAAACTCTCCCGCTTTGGCATATTCTCCATAACGTTCTACCTCACTTCTAAAAGGTCTTACCATTTGTGAGTGACAACCAACGCAGCCTTCTCTGATGTATAAATCACGACCTTCTAATTCTAACGGGGTATATGGTTTTACACTCGTTATTGTTGGGATATTAGATTTTACTAAAATGGTAGGTACAATTTGTACGACACCTCCTATTAAGATAGCTACAGTTGCTAAGATGGTTAATTGTACAGGCTTACGTTCTAACCAGGTATGGAAACCTTCTCCAGCTGTTCTTCTTTTAGATACTTTGGTTAATGCAGCAGCTTCAGCTAATTCATCTTCAACATCTGTACCTGCTTTAATGGTCAGTACCACATTATATATCATAACACATGCACCAATAATATACATGGTACCACCAATGGCACGCATCCAATACATAGGCATAATCTCTGTTACTGTTTCTAAGAAGTTACCGTACACTAGCGTTCCGTTCGGGTTAAACTCTTTCCACATCAAGGCTTGTGTAAACCCAGCTACGTACATTGGTAAGGTGTAAAGGATAATCCCTAAAGTACCAATCCAAAAGTGAAAATTAGCTAGGCCAATAGACGCTAATCTAGTTTTGAACATTTTTGGAACTAACCAATAGATCATTCCGAAAGTTAAGAATCCGTTCCATGCTAATGCACCAACGTGTACGTGCGCAATAATCCAATCACTAAAGTGGGCAATGGCATTCACATTCTTAAGAGAAAGCATTGGGCCTTCAAAGGTTGCCATACCGTACCCGGTAATTGCAACGACCATGAATTTAAGGGTAGGATCTGTTCTAACTTTATCCCAAGCTCCTCTTAGCGTTAATAGACCGTTGATCATACCACCCCAAGATGGTGCCAGAAGCATTATAGAGAATGCTACGCCTAAATTTTGTGCCCATTCTGGTAGTGCTGTATATAATAAATGGTGTGGTCCTGCCCAGATATAAATAAAGATCAAAGACCAGAAGTGAACTATAGATAGTTTGTAAGAATAGACGGGTCTGTTGGCAGCTTTAGGAACAAAGTAATACATTAATCCTAAAAACGGCGTTGTTAAGAAAAATGCTACCGCGTTATGACCGTACCACCACTGTACTAATGCATCTTGTACCCCTGCATAAGCAGAATAACTTTTAAAAGCACTTACAGGTAAGGCCAAACTATTAAAAATATGAAGTACCGCTACAGTTACGAAAGTGGCTAAATAAAACCAGATAGCAACATATAAGTGGCGTTGTCTTCTTTTGATCATGGTTCCAATAAGGTTAGCTCCAAAAGCAACCCAAACTACCGCAATGGCAATATCTATTGGCCATTCTAATTCCGCATATTCTTTTGAAGAACTATAACCTAATGGTAATGTTATGGCGGCAGCTACAATAATTAATTGCCATCCCCAGAAATTAAAATTACTCAAAAAGTCACTGTACATACGTGCTTTTAGCAAGCGTTGGGTAGAGTAGTAGACCCCAGCAAAAATGGCGTTTCCAACGAATGCGAAAATAACAGCATTGGTATGTAGTGGTCTTAAACGACCAAAACTCAACCATGAAATACCATCAGTTACATTGGGAAAAATAAACATAAAGGCCAAAAGTAGCCCTACTGACATACCTACAATTCCCCAGAACATGGTTGCGTAGAGGAATTTTTTAACGACTTTGTTGTCGTAATAAAACTGCTGTAATTCCATAATTAATTGTTTAAACTTTTATTTAGTTGGATCGATTCTTTAGTTTCTTTGGGTGCTTTTTTTACTAGTTCGTCTTCAAAAAGCATACGTACCGATGGGGTATAGGAATCGTCATATTGACCACTCTTTACCGAGACGATAAACGCGATAAAAAAGACAATAGCTACTAAGATGCTAATTGCTAATAAAATGTAAATGACACTCATACCTACCTGAATTCGGGTGTAAAACTACGGGGTTGATAATGCCTATAAAATGACATTTATCAGGTTTTACTATTTATTTTAATTTTTTGCCTAATATATTGGTGGCAATAGTTGTAAAGGCTACAATACTAATAGAACTTAAGGGCATTAAGATGGCGGCAATAACGGGTTCTAATTGTCCTGTAATCGCAAAATAAAGTCCTACGGCATTGTACGCCAATGATAATACGAAACTCCATTTTATAATTTTCATAGCCTTCTTAGAAGCTAGTATGTAGCTGTATAGCTCTTCAAATTTGGTAGCATCTAAAATACCATCGCAAGCAGGAGAAAATATTGTCACATTTTCAGAGATAGCAATACCCACATTGCTTTGTGCTAAGGCGCCGGCATCATTAAGGCCATCACCTACCATCATTACTTTTTTACCTTGCTCTTGCAGTGATTTTATAAATTGTAATTTATTTTCAGGTTTTTGATTAAAATACAATGGCGTTAATTTAGGAAGTAATGCCTCTAGGCGCTTTTTCTCTCCTTCATTATCACCCGAAAGTATGGCCAATTGTATCGATTGACTCATTGCTTCAAATAATTTTGAAACCCCTTCTCTATATTGATTTTTAAAAATAAAGCAGCCTTTGTAAGCAGCATTACTGCTGATATGTACTGCCGTATTTTCTATTTCATTTTGGTTTTCTCTACCTACAAAACTGGCGGAACCTACCTTTATCTTACTATTATTGCTTGCGCCGATAATGCCTTTGCCTACATGTTCTTCAAATTCGTCAAGGGTAATAATATTTTGAGCAGAAAGCAGGTCGTATAAACTACGACTCAAAGGATGATTAGATGCTCTTAAGGTATTTTTTAATAACGATTCCTCTTCTTCTGTGAGTTCTAAGCCTTCGTAGGTTGCCGTACTTTTTTTAGCGGTTGTAATGGTTCCTGTTTTGTCAAAAATAGCGGTATCTATTTGCGCCAACTGCTCAATAGTTTGTGTATCCTTCAAGTAAAACTTGTTCCGACCAAAAATACGTAATATGTTTCCTAGGGTAAAAGGCGATGCTAGTGCTATAGCACAAGGGCAAGCAATAATAAGCACTGCCGTAAACACATTCAGCGCTTTACTGCTATCATGAAATAACCAAAAGGCAGTAGCGGTAAAGGCAATACTTAAAACAAAAATGGTAAACCGTTTTCCAATGCTATCGGTAATGGTTTGAAATTTACTGGTTTTGTCTTCTTGGAAGACGGCATTACTCCATAATTGTGTGAGATAACTTTGGGAAACAGTTTTTAAGGCTTCCATTTCAATCGCACCGTGTAATTGTTTTCCACCTGCAAAAATCTTATCTCCTGAATTCTTGTATACCGGTTCAGATTCTCCAGTTACAAAACTATAGTCAATTTTGCCATTTCCGGTTATTAAAATGCCATCTACAGGAATTAGTTCTTCATTTCTGAGCAGTAAACGATCCCCTTTTTTAATCGTATGGATCTGCGTTGTTTCTTCTTTACCATTGGGTAAAATTTTAGTGACCGCAATGGGGAAATAAGATTTATAGTCGCGTTCAAAAGAAAGAAAGGAATAGGTTTTTTGTTGAAAAAATTTCCCAAGAAGTAAGAAGAAAACGAGTCCGGTTAAGCTATCAAAAAAGCCTGGTCCCCAATCAAAAATTATTTCAAGGGTGCTACGTACAAACAGCACCAAAATACCCAAAGCAATAGGGACATCTATATTTAATAATTTAGACCGTAAGCCTTTATAAGCAGATATGAAATAATCTTTTCCAGCATAAAATACGACCGGTAAAGAAAAACTAAACATAAGCCATCTAAAAAGGCCTTCATATTGGTTCAGCCAAAAATCGCCACCGTTGGTTTTATTACTCGATAAATCAAAATATTCTGGAAAGGATAGAAACATAACGTTTCCAAAGGCGAAACCTGCGATGCCTAGCTTGTAAAGTAAACTCCGATCTATGGTTTTCTTTTTATTATCATAATCATCTAAAGAGATATACGGTTCATATCCAATATGTGCTAAGAGTAGAACAACAGCTTTTAAGGATGATTTTTCCGTGGAATAAGTAATCCGAAGCATTTTTTTGGGGAAATCTACTTGAGAATTGCTAACGCCAGGATTGAGCTTATTTAAATTTTCAAGTACCCAAATACAAGAGCTACAATGAATATTAGGGATGTATAGGTTTACTATTTGAAGTTGATTGTCTGTAAATTCCGTTAGTCTTTCAACAATAGTCTCCGTATCGAGAAAATCATATTTTCCTTCAATTGCTTTTGGAGTGCTGCCAGCAGCAGACTGTAGATCATAATAATAGGACAGATCATTACTAGAAAATATTTCATAAACGGTTTTACAACCATTACAGCAAAATGTTTTTTCATCGAAAAACAGTGGCGTTGCAGTGCAATCATCACCACAGTGATAACAATCATTTGTACTCATAGTCATTTGCTTTATACCTAGTGCAAAGATGGAAAGTGACGACTACTTAAAATATGACTTTTATCATGTTTATAGATCTAACGAAGTATTAATTTTGTGGCGTTAGGTAATTACGGTACTATGGTAGACGAAGCAGAAGTAAGGTGTGAGCAATGTGCAATTAGACAATTTAATGCGCTAAGGGCTATGAGTAAAGAAGAATTAAAAAAGGTTTCTGATTCTAAAAGCATTAAGAGGGTAAAAAAAGGAGAAACTATTTTTAAAGAGGGCGAAAAACTCAATGGTGTCTTTTGTATCCGTAATGGTGTGGCAAAATTATCTAAGCTTAGTTCTAATGGAAAAGACCAAATTGTAAAATTGGCCACCAAGGGAAACCTTCTAGGTCAGCGTTCTGTAATCTCAGAAGAATCAGCAAATTTAAGTGCTATAGCCGTGAATGATACTCAGGTATGTTTTATACCAAAAGAAGGGATCATGAATACCTTAAACACAAATCCTAATTTTGCCGTTGAGGTCTTACGTCATATGGCTCATGATTTAAAAGAGGCAGATGATGTGATTATTAATATGTCTCAGAAATCTGTAAAACAACGTATAGCGGAGGCTTTCTTATACATGCAAAATAGTTTCGGAGTAGATCATGAAGGCTTTATGAGTATTGCCCTTTCTAGAGAAGAAATTGCCAATATTGTGGGGACGGCTACGGAGTCTTGTATTCGGGTCATATCAGAATTTAAAAAAGATAAATTGATTAAAACATCAGGCAAAAAAATAGCCATTATCAATGAGGCAGCTCTGAGAGCTTTAATGGAAAAATAGTGCGCGATGCCATTATTTTCTTTTGGAAGTGTTTTAATCCTAAGCTGATAATTATCATATTTTAAACGCTCTCCTTATTTTAGTTTTACATCAAGATAAAAACAACCAAATGAAAAATATTCTTCTCCCTACAGATTTTTCCAGCAACGCGTGGAATGCAATTACGTATGCTATTGAATTGTATAAAGATGAGCCCTGTACTTTTTATTTGTTGAATACCTATACTCCTGCGATTTCAAATAGTAGGTTTATGGCGAGTACACTATTAGATGAAGCTTTAGTAGTCGAAGATTATTCTAAAGAGGGATTAAAAGTGGTTTTATCTAAAATTCTGAATAAGTATTCAAACCCATTGCATACCTATAAAATGGTCTCTTCTTTTAGTTTGTTGACAGACCAAGTAAAAGAAATGGTAGATGAGTTTGATATTGATGTGGTTATATTAGGAACCAAAGGTGCTTCTGGTGTATCAGAAGTATTTATGGGGAGTAATGCGGTGAAGGTAATCAAAGCCGTAAAAAATTGTCCTGTCTTAGCGATACCAGAATATTTCGAATTTGAAACGCCTACAGAGATTGCTTTTGCCACGGATTTTAATAGGTTCTATTCACAATCAGAATTGGAGCCAATTGTAAGTTTAGCCAAGACATTTAATTCTGTTATCCGAATTGTACATGTGCAACATGAGATAAAGGCACTCACAGAACTACAACAGTTTAATTTAAACATGCTTCGTAAATACTTCAAAGAAGTAGAGCACTTTGTACATACCGTATCAGAAGTTAATTCTGTATCTAAAACTTTAGAAGTATTTTCTGATGAATTAGATATTCACCTTTTAGCAATGTTAAATTACCAACATAGTTACATGGAAAAACTTACAAGAGAATCTGTCGTGAAGCAATTAGCTTTTCATTCTCAAATTCCGCTTTTAGTAATTCCAGAATTGGGGATGAATAATCCGTCTAAGCATAAACAAGAACACGCTAAAAAAAATCTTTCATTGACTTAAAATAATACTTAAATTATTTTAGCCAAAAACGTTCCTCCTGAGGGACGTTTTTACTTTTCTGGATGGTGAACGGACTAAAGTCTAGTTTAGCAAATACGTACCAAATAGTAGCCGATAGTGCAGGGGTTAAATCGGCATTGTCCCATAAAACTCCAGCGCCATAACTCGTTCCGTGATTGGTAGTGTACGGGATGCCTTTTGCATTGCCGTTTAAATTACTACTGATAAATGATTTTTCAATCTCGGCAAGCAGCATTTGTGATTCAGTAGTTTTTTTCGCTGTAGAAAAAGCTACCGCCATTTGAGCAGTACCTTCTAACCAGATGACATCTTTATCTTCATCAAAACAATATCCCGTAATAGTGTTTAAAGAAATAGTTGCCGTTTGTGTTGTCCTGTATCGCGCTGCATTTTCCAAGACATTAGTATTATAATCTTCCAAAATACCATAACCCAAGGTGTGTAAATCTAAGGCATAATTATAGGTTGGATTTTCCGGCCAAGCGACAAGCACATTATCAGTAGTATCCCAACGGTTGGTATTCAGGTATTCTAAAATGTTCTTGTGAAATGTATCATACCCTTTAACCGCATTGAAAGCTGTGATGACTCCTTCGGTGATTTTATGAATTCTGGAGCCATCGGTATCATATCCGCCCCAAAGGCCTCCATCACTGTCTTGTAAAGAAATAATCCATTTGGTAAGCGCCGCTGCCATTACCTTGTATTTCTGATTGTTGGCATAATGGTGGTAGTTATTGATGGCAATTAAGAGCCAAGCATTATCACCCAACCAAGTTCTACGGGCATTTTCACCTTGCTTATTTCTAAATTGATAAAAGCCCCCTTTTTCATGTTCTAATTCTGTAGTTACTCTGGCATCAAAATAATCGAGTGTTCTTTCTGCCTTTTCAAAATCGTTCTGTGCGGTAAATAATAAAATGGCTAAAGCATTGTCATAAAGCGATACGGAATTTGAATATTCACTACTTTCAAAAAGACCATTGTCTTCTTGCATGGTACTCACCCAAAGAATAGCTTGATGTGTTGCTGCATCATTGGTAGATTCAGGAGTAGCTTCTGTCGGAACTAAAACAATAGTAGGGACTGTAGCTTGTGCTATGATTTCTTCCGTTTCTTTGTTGCAGCTATTAAACATAAAGATTAAAATTATGAAACTATATTTTCGGAAACACATAAGCTTGGGTAGGTTTGATAGCAAAAGTACTGTATAACAAAAGTTTGGGCTATGAATACACGCTTAGTGACTTTTAATTTCGTTAAAAAATATGGCTCCTGTTGTTTAACTTTTTTAATGACTTTTTAACTAGTGAACATACCAAACCCTGAAAGAAATGTTCTAGGCCTAATTAATAGCTTTTTATAGCGCCATCATAAAAATTTGTTACAAGACTTTTATTAAAGGTTGAAACCCGTCAGAATCCTTAATTTTGATAAAAATTAGGATCATGAATCTTCCAAATACAGATCAAAAAAGAATTGTGGTTATTGGTGGTGGTTTTGCAGGAATATCTTTAGTTAAAAAGCTAAAAGATTTAGAGGCACAAATTGTCATGATAGACCGTCATAATTATCATACATTTCAGCCTTTATTATATCAGGTATCAACAAGCGGCCTTGAGCCAGATTCTATCGCTTATCCTATACGAAAAATTTTAAAAGAGCTCGATAATTTTTATTTCCGCTTGGCGGAAGTAGAAAAAATAGATCCTGTAAGAAAAGAAGTAGTTACGAGTATTGGTGTAATTTCTTTTGATTATCTCATAATCGCAACAGGAACAAAAACAAATTATTTTAATAATGAGACTATCGCAAGTAATGCGATGCCGATGAAAACGGTGCCTCAGGCCTTGAATATCCGAAGCTTAATTTTACAGAATTTTGAGAAAGCAGATGACACTCTGGACGAGGCAGAACGTAAAGCACTGCTCAATTTTTGTATCGTTGGAGCGGGACCAACGGGGGTGGAGTTGGCAGGTGCTTTAGCAGAGTTAAAACAAAATGTATTTCCTAAAGATTATAAGCATTTAGATATTAAAGAAATGCAAATTCATTTGTTTGAAGGCGGGCCAAGAGTGCTTCCTCCAATGAGTGAGACAGCATCTAAAAAAGCAACGGAGTTTCTTAATAAGTTAGGCGTACACATTCATTTGAATACGATAGTAACTAATTATGATGGTGAAACGGTATCGCTCAAGGATGGAACCAGCATGCAGTCTAAAAACTTTATATGGTCGGCAGGTGTAACCGGAGCGGCTATTGCTGGTTTTGACGCCAACAGTTTAATGGAGCGACTAAACAGGTATAAAGTAAATAACTACAATCAAATAGAAGGTTATGATGCCATTTTTGCCATAGGAGATATTGCTTATATGGAGACAGAAGATTTTCCTAAAGGGCACCCGCAAGTAGCACAACCCGCTATTCAGCAGGGAGAAAATTTAGCTAAGAATTTACGAAATCTTTTAGCGAATAAGCCATTGAAGGCTTTTAAATATAATGATAAGGGTACGATGGCTACCGTGGGGAGAAATAAGGCGGTAGTAGATTTAGAAAAACTAAAATTTGGCGGCTTCCTAGCGTGGTTTATTTGGATGTTTGTGCACTTAATGGCACTGGTAGGTTTTAGAAACCGAGTGATTGTATTTTTTAACTGGGCATACAATTATATAAACTACGATAAAGCAGCGCGTTTAATCGTACGCCCGTATACTACAAAAGACTAAAAAAGTCTAACAAGTTGTAATATCTAGAAAACCTTTTCTATATTTGCAGAGTTGTGTTGTGCTTTGTAAAAAGTACAAGTTGTGGTAAATTATTCTTTGTGTAAAGAATATGAAACCGATGAAAGGCTTTCCTATTTGGGAGGCTTTTTTTGTTTCTACTCCTTAAAATTTATTATAATTTCCTTTCCTTAATTTGACGACAACCTAAGTTTCGTAGAAAATTCACTAGCTTTCAGACGTGAAAGACCAATAAAGTATAGGAAGTATGTGGAATTATTTTATTTTTAGCGGGCTTTATAATTTTGTATGGAGCAAATAATTTTGCTGTGCGCACTTGTTCAAAGTAGTCATTCACAAAAAAAGCTTTTCTTAATCGGGAATAATAAATTCAACTTTAAATGAAAGGAGACGTAGTAGCTACCAGTGTATTCTGCTTAATTTTACTTGCCGGTGGTACATTTCTTTATTTTGCTATAAGTCGTACTATTGAAACGGTAAATTTTATTCAAAATTCAGAACTTACAACAGGATATATAAGCGGCTTTGAGGTAGCCTATAATACAAATACTAGTGATAGTTCTTCTGATACTAGGTACACTCAAGTGTTGTTCGTTGATAACAGAGGGGCAAATGTTTATATTCGCTCTTCCAGTTCAAGTTCTTTTACTACAGATAGAATAGGAGACGAAGTTGAAGTACGCTATATTACAGGAAGAAGTAACGAAGCTCGCATTGCCAGCTTTTTCTTAGATATGTGGGGCTTAACACTTTTATTTGGTTTGTTTGGAATAGTTTTTACGGCTCCGGGAATAATTTTTGTTTGGAATGCACTTTATGATGTTATCACTAATTTAACTTCTAAGTGATGATATCCTACATTTCCTGCGGATATTAAACTCGTGCCCATACTATTTTCATATTTTGAGTAGAATGTAGCTTTTTTAATCTTTCTTGTTCCACTAAGTCAGGGGCTTTACAATGCAGCGAGTTGAATTCTCCATATTTTAGTCTTGAGATATTGTGGAAATAGTCTGCAAGATTATTTTTTTAAAATAACTTTAAATTATCGAGACAACACTGAGTGGCCATGGAGAAACTAATAATATCACTAATAATTGTAGTTGTATTTGTAATCTATAAACTTTTTTCGAAGACTGAAAAGAGAAATGCAGCACGTAAACTCACCCATTTTTTGAAGAATCAAGAATCATTTACTATTGATTTTGATCAGGTCAATGTGGAGGGGTTTATGTTTCGAGAAAATGTTGAGGTAGATTTGTATGATAAGGAGTTAAGTTCTTACAACGATGAACTCTATTTAAGTATAGAACCTTTTGATTTCAAAGGAAAATATTATAAGAATAAAGACGTGTCTAAGTTTTCATCTCAATTAACGACAACTTTCAACTATCGCGACAGTGATTATAAGTATATAATAACGGGCCTTCCTATTAATGAAATTACCTTTAGGATGAGAATATATCAGCAAAAACACCTAACAATTTATGTTTTTAAGGATAACGGAGCTCAAGTGAAATCTCCAAAACAGTCGAATGATAAGTCCCCCGATTTTAATCTTATGATGGGAAATTATTTTTTTGTTGATTTACGTTTTTTAAACGAGAAAGGAATAGGTGTTGTTAAACTCGGAATGTGCAAAACCAACTAACACCTATCCTCACGTATGTATTAGACTTTTAACCTTATTTGCCAGATCTATCAAAAGTATCACCCTTAGACTCTTCAAGGTTCTCTTTATCATCTCCTCCTTGCCCAAAAAGACTGTTTTCCTCATCTTTTAAGCCTAGATTAGGGGTTAAATTTACTTCATGTCTTCCTGGGACATCTAGGTCTTCACCAGAAAAATCAATGCGGTCTTTTCGGTCTTGTAATAGCGAATCATCTCCCGTATCCATGCTTAGACCTTTTTTTCCTAACGCTTGTAAATCATCTTCAGTTACGTTAGAATTGTATTTTTTTGTTGCTACGACGTCTTTATTTCTGCTCTTTTCCATGATTATTGTTTTTAATTTGATGTAGCAAGTTCTATTTTCTTCTCTGGATGCATTGACGCAGTTCATTTAATTATTGCTTCGTAAGCCAATAAAGTAGATTACTGTTATGAAATGAAGGAAAATAGCCTTCTTTTGTTTTAAAAATGTCGTAATTTTATAGAGATAAATAAAAGATATTCTAAGATGCCGCTGTATCATAAACAAGGGAAAATACCTCAAAAGAGACATACTATTTTTAAAAAACCTGATGGAACTTTGCATTATGAGCAATTGTTTGGCACCATTGGTTTTGACGGAATGTCTTCTTTAATGTATCATTTACACAGACCTACTCAAATAAAAGAAGTGGGAGCGTCTATTGATATTTCTCCGAAAGCAGCAGTAGAGCACAATATTAAGTCGCGCTTATTAAAAGGCTTTCAAGTGCAACCTGTAGATGATTATTTAGAGAGTAGAGTTACGGTGCTATTTAATAACGATGTACATGTGGGGTTGGCAGCACCTAAAAAATCGATGACGACGTATTTTTACAAGAATACAGATGCAGATGAATTATTGTTTATTCATAAAGGTACGGGCACACTAAAGACTATGCTTGGTGAAATTCCGTTTGAATATGGCGATTATTTGGTCATACCTCGTGGGATGATCTATCAAATACATTTTGATACTGAGGAGAATCGACTTTTGGTGACAGAAAGTTACCACCCTATTTATACGCCCAAAAGATACCGTAACTATTTCGGTCAGCATTTAGAACATTCTCCTTTTTGCGAGCGTGATTTTAAACTGCCGGAAAATCTACAATCATTTGACGAAAAAGGCGAATTTTTAATGAAAGTGAAAAAGCAAGGGCAATTACACCATTTGACCTATGCAACGCATCCTTTTGATGTGGTAGGTTGGGATGGTTACAATTTTCCTTACGGATTTTCTATCCATAATTTTGAACCCATAACAGGGAGAGTACATCAGCCGCCACCAGTACATCAAACTTTTGAAACCAGCGCTTTTGTGGTGTGTTCTTTTGTGCCTAGAATGTATGATTATCATCCACAATCAATACCAGCACCCTACAACCATTCTAATATAGATTCTGATGAAGTATTGTATTATGTAGATGGTGATTTTATGAGTCGTAAAAGTATAGATCAAGGCTATATTTCATTGCATCCTGCAGGCATACCTCACGGTCCGCACCCGGGAACCTACGAGGCTAGCATCGGAAAAATTAAGACCGAAGAATTAGCGGTTATGATTGATACCTTTAAACCACTGAAGTTAACACAAGCGGCTTTAGATATTGATGATGGCAAGTACTATAAATCATGGATGGAATAGGTTGTTATTTGTGATGCATCACATAGTGCACTAGTGAAGCGGCTAATTTAGCCGTTTGTCCATCGCTATCATAGGTAGGGTTCATTTCTGCAATATCTAGGCTAATTAGTTTTTTACTATCCATAATTACTCTGAGGCTTTCCAATACAATATTGGGGGCAAAACCCATGGGCGAAGGTGCACTGACTCCTGGAGCATAGGCAGATGAAAATCCGTCTAAATCTAGGGTAGTATAGACATGATCTACATCTTCGATAAATTGCATTAAGATGAGTTGCACGTGCTCTAGATAGTGCATGTTAAAATGTGCCGTTTCTAGATATTTTACGTTTAAAGAATCGGCTGTTTCAAATAATGTTTTATCATTTGCATCTCTGCGAACGCCTAAACACATATAATTGAAAACGGCACCTTCTTTTTGGCATTCTTGTGCAATCTGATAAAACGGAGTGCCAGAAGTATTCCCAGGAGTATTCAATCTTAAATCAAAATGTGCATCAAAATTTATAATCCCAATTTTTTTATTTCCTAAGTGTTTTTTTATGCCTTGGTAATGCCCGAAAGCAATATCATGTCCGCCACCCAATACAATAGGGAACGTATTCAAGGATAGTAATTGCGCTATGGTTTGAGATAAATCTTCTTGGGCTTGCTCCATTTTACCCTCTGGGCATAGAATTGTACCGCAATCTATAAATTGAAAATCATCCTCTAAATGGTTTGGAAATTTTCCTAAGGATTGCCGGATAGTGTCTGGGCCATTTACGGCGCCAATTCTACCTTGATTTCTTTTTACACCTTCATCACACGCATAGCCTAATAAGACAATTGTTTTTTGATTTTCCGCTATTTCAATTTCATCAATAGTACCACAGTGTACTTTTTCGTGCAGGTAAAGTTTTTGTTCAGAGGTTCTACCAGACCATAATTCGGGGGGTGTTTTTTTGTATGCCAGCATATGTATTAATATAAATTCTTAAGTAGGTTGTCATCTACTAAGTTAGGCAATGTGACTCTTAATTCAGGATTTCTATCCATTTCTCGTTGAATGGCAAACAAGGCTTCATTATTTCTAGCCCAACCTCTTCTGGCAATGCCGTTGGTAACATCATAGAAAATCATGCTTTTTAAACGTTTAGCAGCTTCCTTAGAACCATCTATGACCATTCCAAATCCTCCATTGATAACTTCGCCCCAGCCAACACCACCGCCATTATGAATAGAAACCCAAGTGGCACCTCTAAAACTATCGCCAATAACGTTTTGTATGGCCATATCTGCTGTGAATTTGCTGCCGTCATAAATATTACTGGTTTCTCTAAAGGGGGAATCTGTACCACTCACATCATGATGGTCTCTTCCTAAAACAATGGGGGCAGAAATTTCTCCAGATGAAATAGCGGTATTAAAAGCATCCGCTATTTTTGATCTCCCCTCCGCATCTGCGTATAAAATTCTAGCTTGGGATCCTACTACAAGATTATTGTTGTTAGCCTCTTTGATCCAAGTAATATTGTCTTGTAATTGTTGTTGAATTTCTGCAGGAGCTGTGTTCTTTATGTCTTCTAAAACCTGCTGAGCGATGGCATCTGTTTTTTGTAGATCGGTTGGATTGCCAGAAGTACACACCCATCTAAAAGGTCCAAAACCATAATCAAAACACATGGGTCCTAAAATATCTTGCACATAAGAAGGATACCTAAAATCGATTCCGTTTTTGGCCATAACTGCGGCACCCGCTCTAGAAGCTTCCAGTAGAAAAGCATTGCCGTAATCAAAAAAATAAGTTCCTTTTGCGGTGTGTTTATTAATAGCATCAATTTGTCTTCGCAATGATTTTTGAACCTTTTCTTTAAAAAGCTTAGGATTAACGACCATGAGTTCATTGGTCTCTTCAAAAGAATTAGCTACTGGATAATACCCGCCTGCCCACGGGTTATGCAATGAGGTTTGATCAGATCCAAGATGAATAAATATGTTTTCGTCATAAAATCGTTCCCAAACAGCAACAATATTACCTATAAACGCAATGGAAACCACTTCTTTTTCTTCTTGTGCTTGTTTAGTTCTAGTCACCAAATCATCTAAATTGGTTATCAGAACATCTACCCAGCCTTGTTCATGTCTCTTTTTTGCAGCAGAAGCATTTACTTCTGCGCAGATGGTAATGCAGCCAGCAATGGTTCCTGCTTTTGGTTGTGCGCCACTCATGCCGCCTAATCCTGCCGTTAAAAATATTTTCCCAGCCGGATTTTCATCAGCCTTCAGCACTTTTCTAAAAGCATTCATGACGGTAATGGTGGTACCGTGAACAATACCTTGTGGTCCAATATACATATAAGAGCCTGCAGTCATTTGACCATATTGTGTAACGCCTAAGGCATTGTATTTTTCCCAATCGTCTGGTTTGGAATAATTAGGAATCATCATACCATTGGTGGCTACAACTCTTGGTGCTTCTGTAGAAGATGGGAAAAGCCCCATCGGGTGGCCAGAATACATATGAAGGGTTTGTTCATTGTTCATGGTAGCCAAATACTGCATGGTTAAAATGTATTGTGCCCAGTTTTGAAAAACAGCGCCATTGCCACCGTAGGTAATTAGTTCTTCAGGATGTTGCGCTACGGCAGGATCTAGATTGTTTTGAATCATTAACATGATTCCTGCAGCTTGTGTTGAGGTATGGGGATATTCATCAATGGGCCTCGCGTACATGGTATATTCGGGCTTAAACCGATGCATGTAGATTCTTCCGTATGTAGACAATTCAAAGGCAAATTCTTGGGCCAATTCTCGATGCCAAGCTTTTGGAAAATAACGTAAAGCATTTTTTATGGCTAATAGCTTTTCTTCAGAAGAAAGAATATCTTTTCTTTTTGGAGCGTGACTAAGGGCCGAATTATATTCTTTTTTAGAAGGTAATTCATTCGGAAGGCCTTGAAGAATTTGTTCTTTAAATGTCATCTTAATGTGTTTTATGTTTATCGAATATTAAGGCACCATTTTTAAAAACCATACAAGGTTTAAAAGAACCTTGGTTGTATAAAATTTCGTTGTAATCATTGGTATGAAACAGTATAAAATCTGCTAGTAACCCCTCTTTTAATTGCCCGCGGTCTGTTAGGTTTAAGGCAGCTGCGGCACGATAAGTGATTCCTGCTAATACTTCGGCATTACTCAGTTTTTCAAACGTTTGAAGAATTGCAGCTTGGGTTAGCAAATCGCCCATAGGAGCAGAACCGGGATTGTGATCGCTAGCAATGGCTACGGAACAACCTGCGTCCAATAATTTTCGGGCAGGTGTAAAAGCACAGCCTAAACCTATAGAAGCACCGGGAAGGGCGGTGGCAATTACATTGCTTTTTGAAAGTAGTTCTATTTCTTTATCGGTAGAAGCTTCCAAATGATCGGCACTAAGGGCTCCAAATTCTACTGCAACGGCACTACCATCTGTAGAGAATTGATCAGCATGTACGGTAATGTCAAAATCCATCTCTTTAGCTTTTTTAAAGTAAGGCCTGATCTCTTCTTTAGAAAAAGCACTTTCTTCTATAAAAGCATCTATTCTATGGCTTAAATTTTCTTCTTTTAAAATGGGGAAAAGGGTGCTGCTTATTTCTTCTAAATATGCTGTATTTGTCCCCAAGAAATCTTTTGGTTTCATATGTGCCGCCAAGCAAGTAGGTACAAGATCTAGTGGAGTTTGTGCATTCGTAGTTTTAATAGCACGGAGCATTTTTAATTCTTCGGAAACAGATAAGCCATAGCCACTTTTTACTTCTAGCGTGGTAACCCCATTTTTCAAATGTTGTTTGCTTCTTTTAATGGTTTTTTTAATCAATTCTTCGGTAGATGCCTTACGCGTTTGTGTTACAGTGTCCCATATCCCACCGCCTGCTTTAGCAATTTCTAAATAGGTCTTGCCTGCATTACGCATGGCATAATCTTTAGCTCTAGAACCACCAAAACAAATATGTGTATGGGCATCTATAAAACCTGGTAAGCACACATGATCTCCTTGCAGAGTTGTAATCTCTGTTGTTGCATTATCTGCGTCTACTGCCATATTTTTAAACAATCCTATGGTTTTTATTTTTCCGTCTTCTATCAGCATTCCTGCATCATCAATGATGACAAGCTGCGCATCAGACAAAGCACCTTTTAAGGGCAAGCCTGTCATGGTAATTAATTGTTTAAAGGGACCTATAAGTTTCAATTTTTTCATGGATAGTATTTTATTAAATTTCAGGGCAATGAAAGGCTGTTTTAATATACTTCAAATTCATGCGTGAATTTCGTTTTTAGAGAGATCCCTTCTTTTTCGCTGATGTGATCAATAACGTGAATAATGGTTTGGTCTTTAATCATTTGAATTCCTTTTTCTATATCATCAGAAAAAACACGATCCTTATCTGCAAAAGCTACTTTTTCACGAATAGCGGTATGTATTGCCTCTAAAAAGATCCCTGATTTCATCGGTTTTCTAAATTCAAAAGCTTGTGCTGCAGTCAATAATTCTATAGCCAATATTTTTTCTACATTGTCAAGAACTTGCAATGCTTTTCTACCGCCAATAGATCCCATGCTTACATGATCTTCTTGTCCTAATGACGTAGGGATACTATCTGCACTAGAAGGAAAACATAAACCTTTATTCTCACTGGCTAAAGCTGCAGTGGTATACTGTAAAATCATATAACCAGAATTGATGCCGGTTTCTTTCATTAACAGTTTAGGTATACCAGGACTATTGCCTTCTAAGGCCAAATAAATTCTTCGATCAGAAATATTTCCTAGTTCCGAAGCTGCTAAACATGCATAGTCTAAGGCCATAGCTAAAGGTTGACCGTGAAAATTACCTCCGCTAATGGTCAATTCTTCATCTATAATTATAGGGTTATCCGTCACAGAATTTAATTCAACTTCTACCAATTCTTTTAAATGCAACCAAGCATTTCTTGAAGCGCCATGTACCTGAGGCATACAACGTAAAGAGTAGGGGTCTTGAACCCGATCACAATCAATATGATCCTCCATAATCTCAGAGCCTTTTAACAATCGTTTGATACGTTTTGCTACGTGAATGTTTCCTTTATAGGGGCGTAAGGCATGTAATTCATTAAAGAATGGTTTTACAGAACCTTGCAAACCTTCAATCATCATGGCGCCAATAATATCTGCTTGAGAAAGGCAACTGTGTAACTTCTCTACGACCTTTACGGCATGTGCAGCAATAAACTGTGTTCCATTAATCAGCGCTAAACCTTCTTTTGGTCCAAGATCTATAGCTGCTAGACCTGTTTGCTTAAAGAGTTCACAGGTTTCAATTTCAATCCCCTTGTAGTTTACTTTCCCTAAACCAATTAAGGGTAAGAATAAATGAGATAAAGGTGCTAAATCTCCCGAGGCACCAACAGAACCTTGTGATGGCACAATAGGAATGGCATCATGGTCTATATGCCAAAGGATCCGATCTAACGTAGTTTCTGAAATACCAGAATACCCTTTGGCTAAAGACTGTGCTTTTAAAATTAACATCAACTTTGCAATATCTGTAGCAATGGGGTTGCCAACTCCTACACTATGACTTTTCAAAATATTGGATTGCAAAACTTTGGTTTCTTCTTTTGAGATTTTGGTAGTGCAAAGCGGTCCAAACCCTGTATTTATACCATATACAGCTTTACCTTTTGCTACAATATTGGCTACGATTTGAGCACTTGCATTTATTTTTTCTCTTGTACTCTTGGAGAGTTCGATAGGGGTTTCTCCTTTTGCAATAGAAAGTGTGATGCTTGCAGTAAGCCAGTCTTCCCCAAGTTTAAAAGTCTTTTTAGATGCCATAGTTTTAAATCAGAAATTGAATCTTATAAAATTATTGATTAAGTTTGATAATTACCAATATTATATATATCACTATTCAATAACTATGGGTTATCAATTAGAGTTGCGTCATTTTCATTATTTCTTGGCAGTAGCCGATGAATTACATTATAGAAAAGCTGCAGAAAAGCTGTGTATTTCTCAACCTGGATTAAGCAGGCAAATTAAACAGATGGAAGAAATTTTAGCAACTCCCTTGTTTGTTCGGAATAAGAAAAAAGTAACGCTGACTCCAGCCGGGGAATACCTTAAAGCAGAAGTAGAGTTTATTGTAAACCATCTAGAAGTTACTAAAAAGCAATTAAAATTGATATCGGATGGCGACTATGGGGAGATTAGGATTGGATTTCTAGGGTCGGCCATGCAAACCGTAGTTCCTGATTTGTTGATTAAGTTACGCGACAGTTTCCCGCAGATAAAGACCACTCTAGAAGAACTTTCAAATACGGCTCAAGTAAATGCCATTTTAAAGGATACTTTAGATATTGGTTTTGTAAGATTGGCGAGAGTGCCAGATAGCTTAGGTATTGAAACAGTTATGCAAGACACTTTTTCTCTCGTGCTTCCTAAAGAGCATCCTATTAATTCGGATAATTTTAAAAAGATGAATCAGTTTGCTGATGAAGAATTTATACTGTTTTCACAGGATTATAGTGCCTTGTATTTTGATACCGTCATGAGTATTTGTGAAGATGCCGGTTTTACCCCTAGCGTTTCTCACAAATCAGTGCATGCACAAACTATTTTTAAATTGGTGGAGAATAAGTTGGGTATTGCCATTGTGCCTACATCATTGCAATATGGTTTTGATATGGGGGTAAAATTTATCGAATTAAAAAAAATAAAGCAACGTGCTGAGCTGTCTGTTATTTGGAAAAAAGATAACCGCAATCCCACCCTTAAACATTGTTTAAATTTAGTGTTCAGGGAGTCTTTGAAGTAATGAATAAGAATTAACTTTGTTAGAATTAAAAAATTGACGCTATGATATTTGATGTGATACGAAAGAGAAGATCGGTTTTTCCGGCTCAATATAATGATACACCTATTGCTAAGGAAGATATTTTAAAAGTGTTAGAAGCAGCTAATTGGGCACCTAGCCACCGAAAAACAGAACCTTGGCGATTTAAGGTAATGCAAGGAGAAACACTAGAAAAATTAGGCCTGTTCCTTTCTTTAAAATATTTAGAGACAGATCCGAGTCCGAAAGAATTTAAAGCCAAGAAAATTATAGAAAATCCTAAAAAAGCTTCTGCTATAATAGCCATTTGTATGCAACGCGACCCTATGAAAAGTGTTCCAGAATGGGAAGAGGTAGCTGCAGTAGCTATGGCTGTTCAAAACATGTGGTTGGCGTGTACGGAATTAGGCATTGGTGCCTATTGGAGTTCTCCAGCCTTAGTAAAGCATATGGGAGATTTTTTTGAAATGAACCATGAAGAAGCATGTTTAGGCTTTTTCTATATGGGGAATTATGATCAAGAAATACCAGATTCTGCTAGGGGTCCTATCGAAGATAAAACTGTTTGGTTGTAGTACTATTTAAAGTAAGGAAAAAGTGCTTCTTTGTATTCCCAAGCCTTAGCGATAAAGAGTCCTAAAAATACAATAGACACCATAAATTTTAAAAAGGTTCCTGTAATAAATCCTAAAAAAGATCCAAAAGCCGCTTTAAGAGCGGTTTTTTTGTCGGCTTTATTTAATATTTCTCCCAGAAAAGCACCCACAAAAGGCCAAATTATAATCCCGAATACACCCAATACAGGAAAAAGTAATGCGACAAGAAGTCCCAAAGTGGTACCAATCATCCCCGCTTTACTACCGCCAAATTTCTTTGTTCCCATGGCAGGAATAATATAATCTAAAGCAAAAACAAATAGTGCAATAGCCAGAGTGATGCCTAAAAACCACCAGTCTTGCGGAATAACGCTTGTTAAAAATAGGAGTAGAAGTCCTAACCAACTTATAGGTGGGCCAGGTAGCACAGGTAAAAAGCTTCCGATGATACCTGCAAGCATAAAAATGAAACCAAAGAGTAGTAACGCAATATCCATTTAAGGGTGTTTGTTTAGTGAGACGAAAATTACGATGCTTTGTTACATCAATATCATTTTTTTTAAGTTTTTCAACTAATTTATTAGTTTGAACTAATTATTTAGTTATATTTGAACTAATAAGTTAGTTGAAAGCTATTTTTAGTTCGATAGTTGGATACTAATTTAAGTGTTTAACCAGTGTCAATAGACACTGAAATAAGTTCAAGATACATGAAACAATTGACAAAGGCAGAAGAAGAGGTAATGCAGGTATTGTGGCAACTAGAAAAGTGCAATGTTGCGGCTATTATTGAAGAGTTGCCAGAACCAAAACCTGCTTACAATACAGTATCTACTATTGTACGTATCCTAGAGAGTAAAGGTTTTGTAAATCATGAACAAGAGGGGAAAGGCTATTTGTATTTTCCTTTACTAAAGAAAGCAGACTACAGCAATCAATCTATCAACAAGCTCGTAGATGGTTATTTTCAAGGTTCTTTTAAAAGTATGGTGTCGTTTTTCATGAAAAAAAATGATATGAATTTATCCGAACTAGAATCGATATTAAAAGAAATTAAAAAGGAGGAAAAATGATACAGTATATTTTAGAAAGCATCGCTTTTCAGCTTTTGTTTTTAATCGTTTATGATCTTTTTCTAAAAAAGGAAACCTTTTTTCAATGGAACAGAGTATACCTTATTGGTACATATATCTTGTCGCTAGTTTTGCCTTGGGTGAAAATTGAAGCGTTAAAAACGAAAGTGTCAGAAACTACTTTTAGCTATCCAGAGTTTTTATGGAATAGAAATGATCTTGAGGTCTCTGGGGTTTCAGGAACTAATGATTTAGTAAGTTGGTTTACAATTGTATTAATAGCCGGGATGGTCATCGCAACATTCATCTTTGTATTTAAATTATATCAGATAAAACAATTAAAGGATAAGGGCACCATTCAATATTTAAATGATTTTACACAAATCGTGATCAGAAACAGTGAAATTGCATTTTCTTTCTTTAAATCTGTTTTTCTTGGAGATAAAGTATTAGATAAGGATTATGAAAGCATTGTAGCGCATGAGCTGGTTCATATTCGTCAAGGGCATTCATATGACTTGGTCTTTTTTGAACTGCTTCGCATTATCAATTGGTTCAATCCTTTAGTGTATGTATACCAAAATAGAATATCAGAATTACATGAGTTTATAGCGGATGCTCAGGTCTCTAAAACCCACAAAAAAGAACAATACCAACTGTTGTTGTCTCAAGTTTTTCAAACAGAAAATATTTCATTTATCAATCCATTTTTTAAATCATCATTAATCAAAAAACGAATCGTTATGTTACAAAAATCAAAATCAAAGCGTGTATTTCAGTTAAAGTATGTAGTGCTAGTCCCTTTAATTTTAGGAATGCTATTTTATTCTTCATGTGAAAATGAATTAAAAACGAATGAATTGGAACAGGGGGCAACGTTAAAAACATCTTCTAATGAACAACAAATCTTGGAAGTATCAGATTATGAAAAATTCATATTAGAAGTATCAGATTTAGACAATTTAACCGAAAAAGAAAGTATTCAAAAAGCTGAGTTTTTTTCTAAAGTAGAAGCTTATAAAGAAGAAGGTAATTTTGTTATAAGTGATGGAAAAGGTAATTCAATAAAAATTAAAACAAATACGGAAGGTATTGAGTCTGTAAATGTTATCAAAGGAGATTCTGCGATCTCTAAAGAAGAGATAGATTATGATAACGCTACAGATGTGCCATTTATGGTTGTAAATGAAGCCCCAGTTTTTCCTGGTTGTGAAGATGTTGAAAACCAAAGAGCTTGTTTTAAAGAAAAATTATTTCAGCATATTAATAAGAATTTCAAATATCCTCAAGAAGCTCAGGATAAAGGAATTCAAGGTAAAGTAAACCTTATGTTTATAATTGATGAAACTGGGAATATTGCAGGTTTAAGAATGCGTGGTCCTGATAAAATCTTAGAAGAGGAGGCTGAACGAATCATTTCATTATTGCCAAAAATGACACCTGGTAAGCAAGACGGGAAAGTAGTTCGGGTACCGTTTTCTATTCCTATTACCTTTAAGTTGCAGTAAAATTAGCACCTAAATTAGAAGACAACATGAAGGCCAAAGTAATTTCTTTGGCTTTTTTGTTGTTCAAAAAAGAGGTAATGATGAGCACTAAAAAAGGAAATCCGCTTTACAGTCAATTAAATAACTCAAAATATCGTAATTTTCCACAAACTTTATAGCGCACATGCGTATAGTATCAATTTTATGTATATTTTTTCTAGTTGTTTCTTGTGATCTCTTCACATCAAAAGAAGAGAAAACACAGCAATTGGTAACACGCGAGTTGCAAGAAATTAACTTCAATGAAGTAGATCAATTTCCTCTTTTTGAAAATTGTGATGAGACAGATTCGAAAGAAGAAAATATAGAATGTTTCCAAGAAACCTTGCTTAGACATTTTTCTACTTCATTAGAGGGTTTTGAGTTTGTACTCAAAGAAGAAGTATTAGATACGCTGTATGTAGATTTTTTAATGGACAAAATGGGCGCAGTTTCTGTTTTAGATATTGAACATAATGCGATAGTAGAAGAACAAATACCAGAGTTTGATGCGGTAATTACTCGTTGTTTACTTACATTGCCACAAGCATCACCGGCACTAAAAAGAGGAATTCCAATACGTGCAAAATTTAGAATTCCGATTGTACTTAATACCAAATAAATTTACTCTTGGCTAACGAAAAAATTATTTTAGGGATAGATCCCGGTACTACTATTATGGGTTTTGGACTCATTAAAGTGATGAATAAAAAAATGGAGTTTTTACAGATGAATGAGTTGCTATTGCAAAAATACACCGATCCTTATGTAAAACTTAAACTTATTTTTGAGCGCACCATTGAGTTGATTGATACCTATCATCCTGATGAAATTGCCATAGAAGCCCCTTTCTTTGGTAAGAATGTGCAATCTATGTTAAAACTAGGGAGAGCCCAAGGTGTAGCGATGGCTGCGGGTTTGTCTCGAGATATTCCCATTACAGAATACCTTCCTAAAAAAATTAAAATGGCCATTACAGGAAATGGTAATGCTAGTAAGGAGCAAGTTGCTAAAATGTTGCAGAGCATGTTGGGCCTGAAGACACTTCCTAAAAACTTAGATAGTACTGATGGTTTGGCCGCTGCCGTTTGCCATTTTTATAATGAAGGCCGTATAGAAGTTGGCAAAAGTTATACCGGTTGGGATGCGTTTGTTAAACAAAATGAAAAAAGAGTAAAAAAATAAATAGTCATAATCTTCTCTTTAAAAAGAAGCTTATTTCTCAATTTTGAAGCCCAAAAAAATTCAACGCTAACTGTTAATAATTACGCAACACGAACACATGTCTGGTATCTATATTCATATTCCTTTTTGCAAGCAAGCCTGCCACTATTGCGATTTTCACTTTTCCACAAGTATGGGGAAGAAAGAGGCAATGATCACGGCTATAAAAAAAGAGCTAGTACTTAGGAAAGATGAATTTAACAATGATGCTGTAGCTACAATCTATTTTGGAGGAGGTACTCCATCTGTATTAACCACAGAGGAAATACAAGAGATTATTGCGACAGTTTATACGCATTATGCTGTAATAGAACGCCCTGAGGTAACTTTAGAGGCTAATCCAGATGATCTTACAGAAGATAAAATAATAGCACTTTCTAAAAGTCCTATTAATCGTTTGAGTATCGGGATTCAATCTTTTTTTGAGGAAGATTTAAAAATGATGAACCGTGCTCATAATGCACAAGAAGCCAAAAAATCTTTAGCGCTTGCAACGCAGCATTTTTCCAATATCTCTATTGATCTTATTTACGGAGTGCCAGAAATGAGTAACCAGCGATGGGAAGAGAATATTACAACCGCTTTGTCTTTTGGTATACCTCATATTTCTAGTTACGCACTCACCGTAGAGCCAAAAACAGCTTTGGCAAATTTTATAAAAAAAGGGCTTATTAAACCACTAGATGATGAAATTGCTTCAATCCATTTTAATAGTCTTCTACAAAAAATGGAAGAAAATGGTTTTGATGCTTATGAAACATCAAACTTTGGGAAACCTGGGTTTTATTCGGAAAATAATACGGCCTATTGGTTGGGTAAAAAATATATTGGTGTAGGGCCATCGGCACACTCCTATGACGGTATTCGTAGAGGATGGAATATCAATAATAATGCAAAATATATAAATGCGTTGGCAATAGATCAACTTCCTATGGAGGTTGAGGTGCTTTCTAAAACAGACCGTTATAATGAATATATTATGACAGGTTTGCGCACCATCTGGGGAGTTTCTTTAACTAGAATTCAATCAGAATTTGGTATTGAATACTATAGGTATCTCTTGAAACAGGCAGAAAAACATATAGAACAAGGGGTATTGGTGGTTGAAAATGATACTTTAGTGACGACAAAAAAAGGAAAATTTTTAGCAGATGGAATTGCGTCTGACCTTTTTATGATTAACTTGTCAGAGTAAATACTACCATTTTTGAAAGCGACCATAAGCCATAAAAAAAAATCGTATTCTATAGATTTTTCAAAACCTTTAGATATTTCAATTCCACTTCGTGGAGAATCTAGCAATGTAAATGCATGGTATACAGAGCCGCCAAAAATTACACCGCATACGGCAGGAGATTTTGTGGGGAAAGTAACAGAAGGTGCATCGACCAATTTTAATGATATTTGGTTTAATCCGCATGCACATGGAACGCATACAGAATGTGTAGGGCATATTACAGCAGAGTTTCATTCTGTAAATCAGAATTTAAAAGCTTTCTTCTTTTTAGCATCGGTAGTCACAATTGCTCCAGAAAAACAAAATGAAGACTTTGTCATCTCTAAAAAACAGTTGCAATACGCCTTAAAAGGTTTCAAAGGAGATGCTCTGGTAATTAGAACATTACCTAATTTAAAAGAAAAATTAAACAGACAATATTCTAATTCTAATCCTCCATATTTGCTAGAAGAAGCAGTGAACTATCTTGTGGAATTAGGTGTTAATCATTTGTTAGTAGATTTGCCATCGATAGATAAAGAAAAAGACGGAGGGGCGCTATTAGGGCACAATGCTTTTTGGAATACGAGTGGTCTTGTGCGCAAGCATGCAACGATAACAGAATTTGTTTTTGTGGCTAATACGATTAAAGACGGCTTGTACTTTTTAAATCTTCAAGTGGCACCTTTTGAGAATGATGCAAGTCCTAGTAGACCCGTGCTGTTTAAAATAGAGGAGTATTGAAGAACACAATAAAAGTTGAAGAAATAGCCATGCTGGTATTAGGTATTTACCTTTTTAGCCTTCTTAATTATCAATGGTGGCGGTTTTTATTATTAACATTAACCCCAGACTTTGGCATGATAGGTTATTTGTTTGGTAACAAAATAGGAGCAATATCCTATAATGTTTTTCATCATAAAGGAATAGCCGTTGCCATCTATTTACTAGGTGTTTACCTTGCCATACCTTTGTGGCAATTAGCGGGAGTAATATTGTTTTCTCACGCGGCCATGGATCGTGTTTTTGGTTATGGTTTAAAATATGAAAAGGGATTTAAATACACTCATTTGGGTGAAATTGGAAAATAAATGGATAATATTTTTGACACTATATTAGGGCTAATTTTAGGAGCTATTGCAACGTATTGGTTGTTTAGTTTATTCCGAAAAAAGAAGAGTAAAGAGCTCACGGAAGTCCAATCGCATGTGTTATTAGAAAAAATTAAAAGTGTTTGTAAGCTGATTACCGTGGAAGGCGATTTTGCAGAAATTTATAGGTATGAGAACACGAAAGAACGTTTTTTAAGTCTTGTTTCTAGTAAGAAGAAAGCTTTAATCGTAATTAATGCAAAAGCTCAAATAGGGTACGATTTAAAGAAATTAATACTGAACGCAGATACGGAACGAAAAACGATATTACTTAAAAGTTTTCCAGAGCCAGAGATACTATCAATAGAACCAGAATTAGATTTCTATGACATTAAAAATGGAATGTTTAATTCATTTACACCAGACGATCTTACCGTTTTAAATCAAGAAGTAAAACAGCATATCCGGGATAAAATTCCAGAAAGTGGTTTGATGGATACTGCGCGTAGTGAGGCATTAGAAGCAATACTATTAATAGAATCTATTGTAGAAACTATTGGTTGGAAATTAGATTACACCGCATTAAAAATTGATGCGAAAGAACAATTATCAGAACGAAAAAGTAAATTAACTAGATTTTTAGAGTCATGAAATTAAAACACACTTTTGCACTTAGTATATTTTTAGTATTTTCATTTTTTACCCACGCACAAACAGCAACTACAATGGACACATTTGATTCTAATTTTGCACACACCGTTTTCTTTTGGTTAAATAATCCAGACAGTCAAGAAGACTGTAAGGCTTTTGAAACCTCTTTACGTAAGTTTTTAGACCATTCTGAGTATGCTAAGACAAAGTTCATAGGAAAACCTCCAAGAGCTAGTAGAGAGGTGGTAGACGGTTCTTTTACATATTCTTTAATTGTAACTTTTGAGTCTGCAGAAGCTCAAGAGGCCTACCAAAAAGAAGCACCTCATTTAGTATTTATAGAAGAATCTAGTGCGCTTTGGAAGAAAGTGATTGTCTATGATTCTAAAGATGCAAGTTTATAGAAATAAATATCTAGTGAGACTAGGCTTTTAGGATATATTATAAATGTTGCCAGTAATTTAAACCTTATAATCTTATTTGATAGATTCATTGTATATTTATTAGTTGGGATTGTAAATAACTGATAATCAGATTGTTTTTATTTGATTCTTATTTGATAAATGACAGAAATTGAACTAAAATCGCTTGTTAAAGAACTAGTAAGTTATTCTCAAGAAACTGAATGGCTTGAATTTAAACTGAACTTTCATTCCACCGAAGAAATAGGCGAAAGAATATCAGCTTTAGCGAATGGAGCCTGCCTAAGTAAAAAGCAATGTGGATTTCTTATTTTTGGAGTCGAGGACAGGACACATAATATTAAAGGGACTTCTTTTAAAGTTAAATCTGCTACTAAAGGAAAAGAAGAATTAGAGAACTGGTTAATTCAAAGACTAGACCCTAAAATTGATTTTAAAACTTATGAATTTGAATATTCAAAAGGTATAAATATCAGCATGTATGTAATTCCTGCAGCAGCAAATAGGCCTGTCAAATTTATAAATCAAGCATATATTAGAATAGGTAGTTACACAAGATTACTCAAAGAGTTTCCTGAAAAAGAAGCCAAAATTTGGAATCGAAAAGATAATATCAAATTTGAACTTCAATTAGCTAAAGTTAATATTGATGCTGATTCTGTTGTTTCTCTTTTAGATACTCAAGCTTATTTTGATTTATTAAAACTACCTTATCCTTCAAATAGACAAGGTGTTATTGATAAGTTTATTTCAGAAAATTTAATTATTCAAAAAACGCCTAATTTTTCCATTACAAATTTAGGTGCAATACTATTTGCTAAAAATCTAGAAGATTTTCCCGATTTAAAAAGAAAAGCAATTAGAGTTATTGTTTATAAACATAATAATAAAATTGAAACTATTAGAGAGCAAATAGGAGGGAAAGGCTATGTTTCGGGATACCAAGGATTAATAGACTGGGTAAATAGTCAATTACCAGCTAATGAAGAAATAGGAAAAGCATTTAGAGATGATAAAAGAATGTACCCAGAAATTGCAGTCCGTGAATTATTGGCAAATGCTATAATTCATCAAGATTTCGAAGAAAAAGGCTTTCCAATGGTTGAAATATTTTCTGATAGAATTGAAATTACTAATCCAGGAATACCTCTTATCACACCTGAACGCTTTATTGACGAATATCAGTCTAGAAATGACGTGCTTGCAGATTTAATGAGGAGGTTAGGTATTTGTGAAGAAAAAGGAAGCGGAATTGATAAAGTAATTTTTTATAATGAAATGTATCAATTACCAGCACCGGATATTTTAATTCAAGAAAAACATACTAAAGTTATAATGTACTCATACAAGACTTTAAATCAAATGGATAAAAAAGACAAAATAAGAGCTTGTTATCAACACTGTTGTTTAAAATATGTATCTAATGATAAAATGACTAATCAGTCTTTAAGAGATAGGTTTATGATAGAAAGCAAGAACGCAGCAATTGCATCAAGAATAATTAAAGAAGCCTTAAAAGCAAACGTTATAAAAGAAGATGATCCCGAAAGTAACTCAAGGAAGTATAAAAAATACATACCTTTTTGGGCATAATTCTTATTTGATGGTTATTTGATAGTTGTGGAATAGAAATTTCGAACTAGCTGATAAACAGTCGTATTTTATTTGACGACATAATTAATCATAATCAAAGCGCTATACAAATGAATATAGAAGTATTTAGATCCTATTGTATGGCTAAAAAGGGAGTTACAGAAGAATTCCCTTTTGACGAGGATACTTTGGTCTTTAAAGTGATGGGTAAAATGTTTGCCTTATCATCTTTAAGGCGATTACCTGCACAAGCTAATTTAAAATGTGACCCAGATAGGGCACTTGAATTACGGGAAGAATATGATGGGACAATTATTCCTGGATATCATATGAGTAAAATACATTGGAACACCTTGCTTCTAGAGCGTGTTCCGCCAAAACTTACAACAGAACTTATAGATCATTCCTACGATCTGGTCGTTGCTAAGTTTACTAAAAAGCTAAAACAAGCGTTGGATTCCTTAGAATAAAGCTATCCAAGAAAAACGTTTATCTACAGATATTTGCTGTTCGTCTACACTTCATAAGATATTGGTCGGTTTTTCAAAATTTTAGGAGTAGTGCTTCAATACCTTTACATCAGTTATGAAGCAAAACACTAAACATATATAAGATATCCCAAATCTTACTTGTAGCTAGTTCCCCCCGAGCACTATAGGTGATTAGACCAGCGAAAGCTGGTCTTTTTTATTTTTGAATATAACCTATCTTTGTGTTTCATTTTACAATTCTTCAATGCAAGCTTTAAAGTCATTCTATTCTGATAAAATAACAGGTTTAAACAAACAATTATCAGGTATTAAGTCGCAATTGTTGCGGTCAAGTATCTTACGGTTAGTAGTGTTTATACTCATGATTGTAGGGATTACATTATTTTATGATACTCCCAAGACAGTTATAGCAATTATATTAATCGCTATTGTTTTATTTTTAATTCTGGTTTCTAGACATACTAATTTGCAATATAAACGTGATAAAATTTTAGCACTATTGCATATTAATGAAACAGAAATTAAACTATTGGATCGAGATTTTCATGAGCAACCAGATGGGAGCGAGTTTAAAGACCCGTTGCATTATTTTAGTCAGGATATAGATTTATTTGGTAAAGGTTCTTTTTACCAATATTTAAATAGAACCGTATTGCCTCAAGGTAGTGAGAGTTTAGCCTCTTTATTTGTAGCAAATGAAATTACGGGAATCAATGAAAAGCAGGAAGCAATCAAAGAGCTTTCTCAATTACCAGATTGGCGTCAAGAATTTACGGCAGTAGCATCATTAGTAAAAACGGAAACAGCTTACCAAGCCATTATCGATTGGATTAAAGAATACAAACGTTTTTTGCCAAAGTCTATAAAAATGCTACCCTTAATTTTTGGGGGTATTTCGGCTTTAGTAGTAATTGGGTATTTTGTAATCCCGTTATCATTTTTTATTCTATTAGCCGTTTTTGTAGTGGGTCTCATTATTTCTGGATTCTATGTAAAGGCTGTAAATAAATTATCAAATGATACTGGGAGGATTCAAACAACATTCCATCAATATCAAAAATTAATTCTTGAAATAGAGAAGATAGAATTTAAGACGAAGCTCTTAAAGGAAAAACGCGCTACCATTTTAAGTGAATCTGAAAAAACATCAGCTATACTGAAAGAGTTTTCTAAAATTTTAGATGCTTTAGATCAACGTAATAATATGTTATTCGGAATTTTCGCCAATGGTTTTATGCTTTGGGATGTGTATCAATCTTACAAAATTGAAGATTGGGTTTCTAAACATGGTGAAAAGATAGAAGGCTGGTTTGATACCATTGCTTTCTTTGATGCTTATAATAGCCTGGCAAATTTTGCATACAACCATCCAACGTATACCTTCCCAATACTCAGTACTACAGATGTAGTGTTAGAGTCAGTAGGGGCAGGACATCCACTTTTAAATCCTGAAAAAAGTGTATTAAATGATATCCATATTGCTAGAGAGCAATTCTTTATCATTACGGGAGCTAATATGGCCGGTAAGAGTACTTTTTTGAGAACAGTATCACTACAAATAGTCATGGCTAACGTTGGTTTGCCTTTATGCGCAAAATCGGTTACCTATTCTCCTATTAAGTTAATTACGAGCATGCGTACTACAGATTCTTTAACAGATGACGAGTCTTATTTCTTTTCAGAATTAAAGAGGCTTAGGTTTATCGTAGATGAGATAAAAACAGATCGCTATTTTATTGTACTAGATGAAATATTAAAGGGTACCAATAGTACCGATAAGGCTATAGGATCTCGAAAATTTGTGGAAAAGCTTATTGGAGGAAAAGCTACGGGTATTATCGCTACGCATGATTTAAGTTTATGTGAGGCTGCTAATGATTTACCACAAGTGAAGAATCATTATTTTGATGCCGAAATCATAGCCGATGAATTACACTTTGATTATAAATTTAAAGACGGAATTTGCCAGAATATGAATGCTTCTTTTTTATTAAAGAAAATGCAAATTGTAGATTAACTGTAAGTTTATATGGATTCATTAACGCAAATAGTATTAGGTGCTGCGGTAGGAGAAGCTGTTTTAGGAAAGAAAGTAGGTAATAAAGCCATGCTTTTTGGAGCAATTGCAGGTACTATTCCAGACTTAGATGTATTCACACGTTTTTTTACAGATACGATTTCTGCTATAGAATGGCACCGTGGGTTTAGCCATTCTATCTTTTTCTCAGTACTATTTGCACCCGTATTCGGTTGGTTAGTATTTAAACTATTGCCTAAGAAAGAAGCAAGCTGGAAAGAATGGTCTTGGTTAATGTTTTGGGGGCTATTTACGCATCCTATTTTAGATTCTTTCACAACATGGGGCACACAACTTTTCTGGCCGTTTAATACCCGTTTAGCGTTTCAGAATATATTTGTTATAGATCCTTTGTATACCCTCCCTTTTTTAGTATTGTTGGTATTGGCTATGTTTCAAAAAAGAACTTCTGTAAAGCGTAGGAAATACAACAACTGGGGATTAATCATTAGCTCCGCCTATTTGTTGCTATCGCTGGTGTTAAAAGCAGTGACTTATCAGAAATTTACAACAGCTCTAGAAAATCAAGGTATATCTTATATTGAAATTGATACAAGGCCTAGTCCGTTTAATACGATACTTTGGACTGCAAATGTGGATACAAAAGAAGCCTATTTGATTGCCAATTACTCGTTTTTTGATACAAAACCCATCTTTTTTGAAACTTATCCAAAACATCATGAGCTATTAGGAGATTTAAAGAATAATGATAAAGTAAATCGTTTAGAGCGTATTGCAGAAGGATGGTATATTATAACAGAGGATAATGGACAATTGTTTTTCAATGACCTCAGATTTGGTTTAATGAGCATGGATCCTAAAGAACAAGATTTTGCGTTCAAATATCAACTCACAAATAAAGAGGGGGATTTGGAAATAAAAGAAATCCCCAAAAATGTGGGGGATGCTAAAAAGTTATTGCAGGAGCTTTGGAACCGAATTTTAGGGAACTAATTTAGGTGTGGTCATACCGAAAACCATACACTACTAAAGGTTTTTCATTTGAAGCTTGTGAAATGAATCTGCCTGTAGTTTAAGTAATTCTTCTACTTTTTGTTTTTTGTAATCGTAGATGGCTTGTTCCTCCGCAAGGTCTGCATAAATTTTATTATTTAATGATTCATCGGTAGCCACAAGTAAATCGCGTTGCTTCACTTTTTGAGTCACCCAAGATTTAACGACACTTTCCTCTTCTTCCAATTTATAATCATAAGTACCTTTAGGCGATAGCAGTTTCGCAATGATAGGCGAAGTTTCTATAGCAAGAAAAAGTAAAAAAATAAAGAATGATGGTAGCCACGGTAGTTTGTTTAACGCGGTAATTCTGGCCATTAGGCCATCGAAACCGTCAATAATGGGCTGAGAATTTGTTACGGAAGTGGTATATTCTGTTTGGAGAGCGGCAATCTGAGATTCTATATCAGTAATTTTAACAGCATTAGTCTCCTTTAGTTCTCTGAGTTCTTTTAGTGCTGCATCATGCTTATCTCTTTTTTCGGCGTATACTGGGCCTTTTCCTAAAAGCTTTGTTCCTGCCGTCCCTTCCGCTTCAGAAATGTAAGTGTCATACAAGGCATTAGTTTCTGTTTCTTGAATTGTAATTTCTGTTTTTAAGGCTTCAATGTCTGTATGTAAGGCATCAATACTAGGATTGTACTGTAGCGCAATTTGATCTTTATTGGCTAGTGTCAATTCGTTCTTTTGTTCTAAAAGGACTTGATTAATTTCCTTCTCAAAAATTTTCATTTCTAGCGGTTTAGAAATTACAATAGCTATAATGACGGCCAAAATAATGCGCGGTGTTGCTTGCAAGAGCTCACTACTAAACTTATCCCTTTTTTTAATAGTAGAAACTATAAAGCGATCTAAGTTAAAGATTAGTAATCCCCACACGAGTCCGAAGAAAGTAGCTATATAGACATTGTCAAATACAGTATATAAAGCATAACTACTAGCAATAAATGCCATTACGGCGGTAAAAAATACCGTAGCTCCTATTCCTGCATATTTATTTCGTTCTCCCTGAGAACATTCGGCCAGTATTTCAGAATCGGCTCCTGAGCACAGGATAAAAAAACGTTGTAACATAATTAATTTGATTTTTGATTGATGAGTAACTAATGTACAAATTCTATTTGAAAAATTATGTTAAACTAGTGCTATGGTACTACAGGCGTCTTATTGCAGTAATTTTTAATAAAAAAAGCCTTCGTTTAGAAGGCTTTTTTTGAATGAATGTTTTTAGTTTTTAATGATGATGGGTTCTTTAGAAATTTTTACGCTTGGGTTTTTACTTCCTGTATTTCTAGTATCTATGTTTAAATGGTTATTGTTTTTGATTAAATCAATGGCCTGGTCTGAAGTTATTGCTTTTCCTTCATAGTAGAAGTTGGCATTTTTTTTAGCCATGTTAATAACGTGGTCTAACGGACTCTTTGGTGGTGCTGGTGGTGCTGGCGGTGCTGGAATCGCACTAACCTCGCCTTTACCAATCTTTTGGGTTGAAGGTGGCATTGGTGGTTCGGGCATCGGTGGTAATTTAGGAAAAGCCTCTGCATCCTTTTTTTGATCGTCAGTCATGATGCTATAGAGGTATGTCATTTGGTCTACTTCTCCTTTTTTAATGCTCATGGTAGATGTATTCATCTCATTGTATTTTCGGGCTATGGTATTGTATGTTGCTAGTTGCTTTATGGTTGCGCCGTCTTGCTGCTCTTTCTGTCCTACGATATCAATTGTAACGCAACCGTATTCTTCTAAAATGTTGGACACATTTTTAACAGCTTGTTTTGGTGTCTCTAAACGAACATGTATAAATCCTCTAACTATTTCAGATTTTTCTTCCTTTGATAAGTCCGTATTTAATTTAGATAAGTGCTGTTTTAAGCCGAGAACTGAAACTAATTCGCCTTGCACTAAAATTTGAGCAGCTTTATTTATATGAATATTAAGTTCCCTATTATTAGTAGTGAATTGTTTTTTAAATTTATTTTTAGTGAATAAACTAACTTGATAAGGTTGTGGAAATTGCTGTGATCGTGCATTATTGTAAATAAAGCTGGAAGAATAATGTACAAATTCGGATAATTTATAATTTTCTAATTCTTTATTACTAGTATGTTTTCCATCAATCCATAGGGCGTACTTGAAGCTATTTTTCCATTTGGCTATATCTTGAATATTTGGTGCGTTTGGTTTTTCGATGTACTTATATTGTATGGAATCTGATTTCTGCTCTTGTAAGTTTTCTGGGGGAAGATTTGAAGAAGTAGAGTTTTCAAGGCCTTTGTCAATTTCTATAATTTCTGATTCGCTAAAGCTGTACAATGCAAGTGCGAACATGGGTAGGACTAATAAACTGCGTAGCCAAATGGCTTTTTTTGAGGTTGTTTTTTTCATGATGTTAAATCGTTTTTTGATTGATGAATAATTAATGGCATTTGCCAATTGAGTTTCTGGAGCATTTGATGAGAATGCTAGTAATATTTTTTGGTAATTTGATAATTCAGCACCTTTTTGTAGTACTGCTTGGTCCGCTAAAAATTCGTGATTTAGTTTGATGGCTCGTTTAAACAAATAAACAAATGGATTAAACCATAAAATGACTTGCATTAGTTCAATGAAGAGTACATCTAAACTGTGCTTTTGTACTGCATGTGCTTGTTCGTGTAATAGTACTTCTTCAGGAATTTCTTGGGCTTCAAATTTTTGTTTGTTTAGAAAAATAAAATTGAAGAACGTGTGTGGTGATAGTCTTTCTTCTAACAATACATGAATACTACGGTCATAGTTAATTTTAGGGTTTCTTCTTATGCGGGTACCTATTTTAAATAGGTTGCTACAAAATTTATAACCAAAAATTAAGACGCCAAGTCCGTAAATTGTCCAAAGAGTAGGTGTTAAATAATCTGTTTTTTGATAAAATACAGGTATTTCGTCTGAATTGATTTCTGATACATAGGTATTCAGTACAGGTTCTGGAGTTATATAGATGTATTCCGTAAATAATACAGCAGGTATTATGGAAGCAGCGATCAGCGAACTGATTAAATAAAACCGTTTATAAGTGTGCATGCTTTCATTTTCTAATACGAGTTTGTAGAAAACAATAAAGATGGCTAAGCATGCTGTAACTTTTATAAGATATATTCCCATAATTACTTCTTTTTAAGTTCGCGGTCTATTAAGGCCTTCAAATCTTCCAATTCCTCTTTGGTAAGTTCTGTTTCTTGTGTAAAGAATGATGCAAACTGACTAGCACTGTCGTTAAAAAAGTTCCTTATGAGTCCGTTTACATGCTTAGAAAAATAATCTTTCTTTTTTACCAGTGGATAATACTCTCTTGACCTACCTAATGTTTTATAGGCTATAAACCCTTTATCTGTCATTCTTTTTAGCAGTGTTGCTATGGTAGTGGTGGCAGGTTTGGGGTCCTCATAAGATGCTAACAAATCTTTCATGATAGCGGTTTTCTGCTTCCATAGTATATTCATTAATTCTTCTTCTGATTTTGAAAGTTGCATTCTTGTAATTTTTCTTGTGCTCTACAAACATAGAATAAATATTTTAATTCTACAAGTGTAGAGGTTTAAAATAATAAGCAAAAAAAATCCATTCGATTAGGAATGGATTTTAAGTATGTTGTAATAAGCGTTATTCTTCTGATTTTTCTTCAGTAGCTTCTTCTTCATCTTTTCCAAAGTAGGAAGCATATATCCCATAAAGGATAACAAGACCCACTAGGCCTAAAATTATTTTACCCCCTAGACGGTCAAAAAAGGATGCTGTTACCGTTTCTGGGATTTCAACTTTTGCAAGTGCTGCAATTTCTTTTAGCTCTTCAGGAGATAACTCAACATAAGTTTCATCATCTACATAACCTGTAATAATGGCATCTGTATTACTGTAAGGAAGCCAAACAATATGGCTAATAGTGTACATCTTACCAATATCAAAATACCTACCATCTTCTAACTGAAACTCTTCTGTGTCAGGTAAGTCAGTAATTTTAATGATTTTTTGAGCCTCTCCGTAAGGAATAGGGATTCTTGCTTTTGCAATTGCTGCATTTAACCCTAAGAACAGCAGTCCGAAGGTAAGTAATGTGCTTAATTTCATTGGTTTAAAATTTAAATTAGGTTGATTAACTATCTTTATTAAGCGCTATTATTTGATTTATAGTATATATCATGATGTATTTCATCGAATATGTTCTGTGATTATTTTTGTTTTTTTTGAAATATTAAGGTATTTGTATTATTAGGGAGACAATAAGTACCACTACTCTCGTCAATTTTTTTAAGTTTGCAAGGATAAAAATTAGAACCATGAGCATACTAGAAGAATTGATAGAAAGAAGCGGCAATAAATGCGAGTTATGTACTTCAACAGATAATTTACAGGTATATGAAGTTCCACCTGTTTCTATAAGCGGTATAGATAGTAGTCTTTTGGCTTGTGGTGTTTGTGTAGATCAAATTGAGAATCCAGACAATACAGATCCAAACCATTGGAGATGCTTAAATGATAGTATGTGGAGTGAGTTTGATACGGTTAAAGTGGTTGCTTGGAGAATGCTTTCGCGTTTGAAAGGAGAAGGATGGCCTAAGGATTTATTAGACATGATTTATCTTGATGACGAAGCGTTAAAGTTTGCTAAAGCTACAGGTGAAGGCCTAGCAGAAGCCGATAAGATTATTCATAGAGATGTTAATGGGGTAATTTTAGAAAATGGCGATAGTGTTGTTTTAATTAAGGATTTAAAAATCAAAGGTTCTAGTCAAGTTGCAAAACAAGGAACTGCGGTACGTAGAATATCTTTAGATCGTGAGAATGCAGAATTTATAGAAGGTAAAGTAGGACCAACAATGACTGTCATCATAACAAAATATGTGAAGAAATTATAATTTAATTGCGTTAGGGATAGCAGTGAAAAGCCCACAGCCGTTTTTACGGTGAGGACTTGAAACATATAGCCCGACCTTTAGGTAACGCCCTAAAATAAAAGTCCGTTCTCTTAGGAAAACGGACTTTTATTTTTAACTATTTTTTTTTCGGATTGTGCTTTTGTTTGATCCGTACAAAAATTAGTTTGTTTTTGCTTTTTGAATTTTCACGTTGTTCAAGTTCAAAAATATCTATAGATTTAATAAGTGGTGTTAGTTTGTCAAAGCCATAATTTCTGGAATCAAAATTGGGTTGCTTTTTTTGCAAAAGACTTCCTACATCACCAAGAAATGCCCAGCCATCATCATCAGAAACATCAGCAATGGTTGTTTTTATAAGCTGAACATCTTTTCTAGTAATTTTGTCTATGGTGTCTTTATTATCCTCTTTTCCTAGATCGTTCTCCGGACTTTCTGTTTTCGATTTTAGAATTTCAATATATATAAACTTATCGCAAGCCACAATAAACGGATTTGGTGTTTTCTTTTCTCCAATACCTATAACTTTCATGCCAGCTTCTCGTAAGCGTGTAGCGAGCCTGGTAAAATCACTATCACTAGAAACCAAACAGAAGCCGTTTACTTTTTCCGAATATAAAATATCCATGGCATCAATAATCATGGCAGAATCTGTGGCGTTTTTACCTGTGGTATACCCGTATTGTTGAATGGGCGTAATTGCGTTCTCTAACAATAAATTTTTCCATTTGGTTAAATTAGGCTTGGTCCAATCTCCATAGATTCTCTTTATTGTAGGGTTGCCATATTTTGCAATCTCTTCCATCATTTCTTTTACTTGGGCAGAAGGAATGTTGTCGCCATCTATAAGCACTGCTAAATTTGTATCCATAGTATTCTATTTTTTGTCCGATTGATGTAAAAACTACTAAAACCTTGGGTTAACAAGGTTTTATTCGCATTCTTATTTTTTAAATAATTCTGTATAGTATTGATAAAAATATGGAATTGTTTCTATACCTTTTAGATAATTCCAAACTCCGAAATGCTCGTTAGGAGAATGAATGGCATCACTATCTAAACCGAAGCCCATAAGTATTGTTTTGCTATTCAGTTCTTTTTCAAAAAGCGCAACAATAGGAATACTACCACCACTGCGTTGCGGGATTGGTTTTTTACCAAAGGTAGTTTCATACGCTTTAGAAGCTGCTTGATAACCAACAGTATTAATAGGTGTTACATACCCTTGACCTCCATGATGTGGTTTTACAACTACTTTTACACCTTCAGGCGCTATGCTTTCAAAGTGTTTTTTAAACAAATCAGTAATTTCTTTCCAATCTTGGTTCGGCACCAAACGCATAGATATTTTAGCATAGGCTTTGCTAGCAATAACTGTTTTTGCCCCTTCGCCTGTATAACCACCCCAAATTCCGTTGACATCTAAAGTAGGTCTAATAGAATTACGTTCATTGGTCGTATAGCCACTTTCACCATATACTGCATCAATAGCTAATGCGTTTTTATAATTCTCAAGACTAAAAGGAGCTTTCGCCATTTCGGCACGCTCTTCTTTAGATAGCTCTTCTACATTATCATAAAAGCCAGGAATAGTAATATGATTGTTTTCATCATGTAAACTAGCAATCATTTTAGTTAAAATATTGATAGGGTTTGCAACGGCACCACCGTATAAACCAGAATGTAAATCGCGATTGGGACCTGTAACCTCCACTTCAACATAGCTTAAACCACGCAAACCCGTGGTAATAGAAGGTACATCATTAGCAATCATTCCAGTATCTGATATTAAAATAATATCATTAGCGAGTTTTTCTTTATGGTTAGCTACAAAAATAGCCAAGTTGCTACTGCCAACTTCTTCTTCGCCTTCTATCATGAATTTTACATTACAAGGAAGTTGGTTTGTTCTAACCATATATTCCATTGCTTTTACATGCATATACATTTGTCCTTTATCATCACAAGCACCCCGAGCAAAAATTGCTCCCTCCGGATGTTTGTCTGTTTTTTTGATGACGGGTTCAAAGGGTGGAGAGGTCCACAAATTGATTGGATCTGCCGGTTGAACGTCATAATGACCGTAAACAAGTACGGTTGGAAGGGCAGAATCTATAATTTTTTCAGCATAAACGATCGGATAGCCATCTGTTTCACAAATTTCTACAGCATCACATCCGGCATCTGTTAAAGCTTTTTTTACGGCATCTGCAGTATCTAATACATCTTGCGTAAACGCAGTGTCGGCGCTTACTGACGGGATTTTTAATAGGTCTATAAGTTCAGAAATAAAACGTTCTTTGTGTTCAGAAATGTAATTTTTTATTGCTTCCATTTGTTATTTTTAGTCGAGTATAAAGCTACAAAAAAGAAGTTTTTTCAAGTAAGTATTTCTAAATTGAATTTTTACTTTATATTTGCACTCCTTTAGCGAAAGAAATAGAAATATTTTACGAGCCAAAAGGAACTTTTTTGAAGGTAAAGAGATCTCAAAATATCGAGATATACCTACTGAAGTAAAAAATGCAGGCGTGGTGGAATTGGTAGACACGCTAGACTTAGGATCTAGTGCCGCGAGGTGTGAGAGTTCGAGTCTCTCCGCCTGTACAACTTAAAAAAAAAGCCTTTCGAGAAATCGAGAGGCTTTTTTTATTTCCAATTTTTCTCCCATTTATATGGCTGTCCAAGTACATTATTTTCTATCCTGAAGCTCAAAAGCTCTTCAAAGAAGTATTAAAATTGAATTTTTTCAAAATTTAACTTTTTTATTTTAATTGCTGCACCGTCAATAATGATAGGTGTTTACTGTTGATTCAAGAAAATTAGAATAGGAAAATTAAATAGCTGATAATTTTTTTAAAAATTAAGAATAAAATAACATATATTTGGAACACCAGTTTGGTTCACCAGTTTGGTGTACCAATAGGAGAACTCAACTTCTTTTATTAATTAAAATGAAATTTTAGATGAAATTAAAAATTAAACTAATGGCAATGATCGTATTGGTCTTCAATATGTCATTATTTGCACAAGATGGATACGTGTTATCCGGAACAGTATTAGATGGGGCTAATATGCCAATTCCAGGCGTAAATGTTTTGGTCGCTAATAGTACTACAGGTACCGCTACAGATTTTGATGGTAACTTTCAGTTAAAGGTAAAACGTGGTGATGTAATTAAACTTTCTTACATAGGGTACATTACGCAATCGATTTCTATAACAGGACAAGAAACTATCTCAGTTGTATTAGCAGAAGATGCTAGTCAGTTAGAGGAAGTAGTTGTTGTAGGGTATGGTTCTCAGAAAAAAAGTGACATAACCGGATCTGTTTCTTCTGTGAAATCTGAAGACTTAAATGCATTCCCTTTAGCAAATGCGGAACAGGCATTACAGGGTCGTGCTGCTGGTGTAGTAGTACAATCTAATAATGGTGGTGAGCCTGGAGCTCCTATATCAATAAAGGTAAGGGGTAATACTTCAATTGGAGCAAACAGTAGTCCCCTTATTGTTGTAGATGGTTTTGTGGGAGCAACAATGCCGCAGGCTAATGACATTGAGTCTATGGAGGTGTTAAAAGATGCTTCGGCAACAGCGATTTATGGTTCTAGAGGTTCTGGGGGAGTTGTTTTAGTGACTACTAAAAAAGGAAAAAACGGAAGATTGTCGGTGGAATTGAATACGAGCTATTCTTTACAAAGTACGTCTAATAGATTAGATTTATTAGATGCAGACGAGTTTGCAGCATATCAGCAATCATTTCGTGCTTATGAGCAAGGAATGGCTGACACCGATTGGCAAGATTTAATTTATCAAACTGGAACTACTGCAAATCATCAATTTTCTTTTTCAGGAGGTAGTGAAAATATAAATTTTTATGCTTCTGCGAATTACTTTAAACAAGATGGAATTGTCGTGAATTCTGATTTTGAAAAACTTACGTTCTTATCTAATGTAGATGCGCAAGTAACTAAAAAATTGAAATTAGGTATGAACCTTTTCGGAAGTAGAAGTACAAAAAACGGAGTACTTACGCAATCTACTGGTGAAAATGCAAATGGAGGTGGAGATGATGTTATTTCTTTAGCATTTAGATTTACTCCTGATAGAGGTATCTACAATGCAGATGGTACTTTTACTCAAAATTCTGTTGGTGATGGTATTGAAAATCCTTGGGCAGTTGCCAATGAATTAATTAATGAGACTAAATCTGATAATTTTAGAACAAACTTGTATGCAAACTATGATATTTTAGATAATCTTAGTTTTAAAACAACCTTTGGTTATAGTACTTTAAATGAAACTCTAGGACAGTTTAAGCCACAAACTTTTCAACTTTCTATAGGATATGCAAGCTTAGAAAATAGAAGGAGAACAAACCTTTTAAGTGAAAATTACTTAACATACAATGCTAAAATAGGAAAAGGTAACTTAACGATGTTGGCAGGATATTCTTATCAAAAACAAAGTACTGTATTTTTTGGAGCACTTACTCAAGAGCTTCTTTCTGACGATTTTCTTTTTTACAATTTAGGAGCAGGACAGCTTCAGTCGAGAAGAGTGGAATCATCATTCTCTGAATGGGAAATTCAATCACAATTTGGACGATTAAACTATGATTTTGATGATAAGTACCTTTTGACAGCTACAGTTAGACGTGATGGGGCTTCTAACTTTGCTGAAAATGAAAAATACGCCATCTTTCCTTCTGGGGCATTAGGTTGGAAAATATCTAATGAAGAATTTTTGAAAGATAATGAAACAATATCAAATTTAAAATTGAGAGCTAGTTATGGGGTAACAGGTAATCAGGCAATTTCGCCATACCAATCTTTGTCACAACTATCTATAACACCGTCAACAGACGTAAATACAGATCCGTCAGTTTCAGTTGCTCAAGAGGCTAATCCAGATTTAAAATGGGAATCATCGTATCAGACTAACTTAGGATTAGATCTAGGATTGTTTAGTAATAGAATATCACTTTCATTAGATTACTATAATATTGATACAAAAGACCTTTTACTAGAAACTGCGGTTTCTCCTGCGTATAGTGGGGCTGTAGATTTAGAAGTATATTCTAATGTAGGTGAAATTAATAATAAAGGATTTGAAATTTCTTTAAGTACAAAGAATATTTATAATGATAATTTTAGCTGGACTACAGATTTTAACTGGGCTGCAAATAGAAATAAGGCAGTTAAATTAAATAATGGAGATATTATCGATGGCGCTGCGCCAGGTTATTTCTCATCAGGAAAGGATACGTATATAATAAGAGAAGGAGAGGCAATTGGTCTTTTCTGGGGGCATGATTATCAAGGAGTATATCAAGGAGGAGATTTACCAGCAGGAACTGCTCTTAAAGAATCATATAATCAAGCAGGGGATCCTTTATTTATAGATGTAAATTCAGATGGAATAATAAATACGGATGATTTAAAAACTATAGGTGATCCTAATCAAGATTTTACGTTTGGTATTACAAATAATTTTAGTTACAAAAATTTAGATTTAAATATCTTTTTTCAAGGAGCAGTAGGTGGGGAAATTTTAAATCTTACCAATGTACAATTGTATAATGGAGATTCTAATGCACTTACAGATATTCAGAATGCATGGACACCTACAAATACCGATACTAGTATACCATCTGCAAAAATAAGAGATAGAGAAATTTCTTCTCGTTTTATTGAAGATGGTAGTTATATCAGATTAAAGAACGTAGCCTTGGGGTATAATTTTCCATCTGATGTAGTTGAAAAGTTAGGGGTAGATAATCTTAGATTATCAGTAAGCGGACAGAATTTATTGACATTTACTAAGTATTCTGGTTTAGATCCTGAAGTAAGCTACTTTGGTAGCGGTGGAGGTAGCACTGGCTCCTCTAATGTGGTTCAGGGTCATGATTTTGGAAATTACCCAACGATTAGATCTATAAATTTCAGTCTTAATTTAAAATTTTAATCAATAATTTAAAACATATATAATGAAAACATATAAATATTTATTCTTATTGATAGGCTTGTCAATAGTAGGATGTTCAGACTTAGAGGAGTCGCCTATTACAGAAATAAGTCCAGAAAGTTACTTTAGCTCTTTAAGTTTAGAACAAGTAGAAGGATTTACGAGTGGTGCATATGCACACATGGTTCATAGAAATTTTATGTCTAGGGAAATGACGCAAGCCCTTATGTATCGTAGTGATATGATGGCCATAGGTAGAACCGGTGCTCAAGAAAGGATTGATATGGATAACTTCACTGTGCAAGCAGATAATGCTTTAATAGCAGGAGGTAGTAACACATATTGGCCAAAGGTATATCAAATAATAGGTGCGGCTAATGAGGCTATAAAAGCAGGGAAATTATTAGAGGAGGAAGATGAAGCTGTATTAAATGAAGTGATTGCAAGAGCACGTTTTGCAAGAGCATTTGCATACTTTCATTTGGTAAGACAATTTGGGGATATTCCTTATTTAGGAGATGAAACACTATTGTCTGACGCTGTTCTTGCTCCAAGAACTCCAGCCGCGGAGGTATATGAAAATATTATTGCAGATTTAAAATTTGCTAAGGAATGGTTGCCAAATACGCAGGTTTCTAGAGCGTTGCCTGCAAAGTCTGCCGCTAGTGCTTATTTGGCTGATGTATATTTAACATTAGAAGAGTATCAGTTAGCATATACTGAAGCTAAAGAAATTATCGATAATGAAGGTTTGTATAATTTAGGTTTAGAGCCAGATTTCCAAAGTTTATTTAATAGCGATAAAAGCGATATATCTATAGAACCTATTTTTGTTTTACACTTTACCGGAACCGCAGATGGCGACCAAGGTTTAGATTATCAGGCTGCCTTTACAGGTATTAGATCAGATGGTCAATATACGAATGCAAATGGTGAACCTGTAGGGGGTGGATGGTCTGTTGAAGTACCTTCTTTAGCAGTTTATACTACTTGGGATGCTAATGATTACAGAAGAACAGTGACTTTTGATGATAAGGCTCTGCAAAATGGTGTTTTAAGATCTTATGAAACTTTTACAGACGGAGATGGTACAGCTGTAAACCGCCCGCATGTGGCAAAATATACTAGAATGGGTAATGGAACTTCTACAGGAACAAACTTTAGAGGGTCTAAATCTAATTATTATATGATGCGTTACGCAGAGGTATTAATGATTGGAGCAGAAGCTGCAAATGAATTGGGAATTGCTGCAGATGCAGAAGCTTGGGTAAATAGAGTAATGGCTAGATCTAGAGCTGGTGGAATTATTACAGGTGGTATTAATGATGGAACTGTAATAGCTCCAAGTGCCATTCCTGCGGATTTTTCAGGATTAGATCAGGATTCTTTTAGAACCAGAATTCTAGAGGAGCGTAGGTTGGAGTTTGCTTACGAAATGAAGAGGTGGTATGATATTGCTAGAAGAAAATTAGGGGCTACGGCTTTTGGTCCGAATGGATTAGAGTCTGTCGTTTCTACAGAATCTGGTGTTGGTCCTGGCCCAAAATCATTTGATCCGAGTCGTGATTATTTGCTTCCGATTCCTATTTCAGAAATATTGATCAACCCTAATTTAACACAAAACCCAGGGTATTAAAATATGACAAAATATAGTTTGAGTTGACTATGTTAGTTTTTTTGAGTTAATTTTAAGAATTTACTGGTCTAAAGTTTAGATCAGTAAATTTTTTTTAGTTTAAAGAGGTAGGGTGATTGCTGTTGGATTTTGTAACTAGGTTTAAATTATTTAAGCATTTCAAGATGAAGTCAAATAGAATAAGAGTAAATGATAGTATTAATGATCAGAATGCAATTATTTCTAAGATTAAAGAATATATTCTTTACAAGAATTTAGAGCCTGGCGATAAGTTGCCATCGGAAAGAGAATTGTCTGAAAAGTTCAAGGTAAGCCGAAGAAACGTTAGAGAGGCTATTGCTAAACTAGAGCATTATGAATTGTTAAAATCCATTCCAAAAACTGGAACTTTTATTGCAAATATTGGACAAGTAGCTTTGAAAGGAATTATGGAAGGTATTGTTGGATTGGAACAACAAGATTTCAAAACCTTAGTAGAAACAAGACTAATGTTAGAAGCCCAAACTAGTTTTTTGGCAGCTCAAAGAAGAACGGAAGAGGATTTAGTGAATATTGAGGCAGCTCTACATCTGTACAAGGTTAAAATGATAAATAGGGAGGATGCTCTAGAGGAGGATTTACTTTTTCATCTGGCCATTGCAAAAGCCTGCGGTAATAGTACACTTAATGCTTTGATGTTACAAATTACACCTAAAATTATATCTGTCTTTGAAAAATTACGGGTTTGTGATGAGGATGGCTTCATGCGCGAAGTGAATCAACATGAGGTAATTTTTAATGCCATTAAAGATCAGGATTCTCAGCTAGCAGTAAGTGCCATGGAAGAGCATTTTAAAATGCTGAAAGACTTCTGTAATGAAATTAAATAAAACCTAGGGTATAAGCTAGTGTTAAGTTGATTCGCTATTCATAGAAACATTGCTTGTAATTTTTAAGCCTTAATTGTGAGTTGGGACTAGGTTATATTGAAGGGATAGCATTTTTAATGCATAGCGTTTTCCAAGTTCTCTAATTCCTTCAGAATTAAAATGTGTTCTATCTGATTTCGCACCGCATCCCCTAGAAGAAATGACATGGGATGTAGGAATAATTTTTGGCAAGGTCTGTATAATCGTATTCATTTCGGCTAGTAAGCCATTTTGATCTTTATGTACAACTTCACCAGCTAATAAAGGAACTTGGTTTGCTTTTAAGGATAAGTCTTTAAGCATATTTCGGTAGATCTTTTTTACGTAAGTTGGCCATTTGGTATCACCATTATTTGTTTCGCCTTGGTGCAATAAAATACCATTAATTATTCCTCTCTTTTGGCTTTTTTTAGCTAAATCTATTAGGTGTTGGTAAGGGTTTCCTCCGTAATCTATAATTTTATTTTGAAACCAATCCTCAGGATATGTATCTGTGAATTTTTGATATTTTTTTTATTGAATAATCTAATATCAGAACCACCTACGGCTACATTAATCACAGCAATTGTGATACTATCGGGGAGATTCTTTATCATATTTTTTCCAAAATAATCTGCAGGTGATAATCCTGTGTAACATTGAGTAAGTGGTGCAGCGGCAGCGTACCAGCTTCCTTTGGTTCGGTTTAAATTGGGGCAATCTAGAGACTGCAGCATTTGAAAACGAGTACTGCTAATAGTGTCTTGAGATTCTATAGTAGCAGAGCCTTCCATGTTAGATTGGCCAAAACATAGGTAGATATGAAAATTTGCATCAATTTCTGGAGGTACCTTTATGCTATCTCTAGGGGGTGTTGTCTGAATTTTTAGATCATTTATTTTGTTTGCGCTAAAGCTAAAATGAGTTACAAAAATTGAGCCTAGAAAAAAGGCGATTCTTTGTAGTGTAGTGGTAAGATGTATCATGAATAGTTCCGTTTGTTGTAGACTCAAATTTATTATTTTATAAAAGCTTTTACTTTGTATTTTATGTTGATTGCTAATAGTATTTTAGTGTTTTGTAATCAATTTTTGTTGATCTCTAAAATAACTTGGAGTGTATCCCATTTTTCGTTTAAAGGTTCTATTGAAGTTTGAGATGTTGTTAAAACCACTGTCATAGCAAATTTCGTTAATAGAACGTTCTGTTTCTATAAGTAACCTTGCTGCGTGCCCTAAACGTAAATCGCTTACGTAGTCAGAGAAGGAGGAGTTAGTGCTTTTTTTAAAAAAATGACTAAAGGCAGATTCAGACATATTAACCAATCCAGCAACCTCTTTAAGAAGTATTTTTTGATGTAAATTTTCTTTAATGTAGGTATTCACTTTTTCTATTCTGCGACTTTTGTGAATGGTATAATGATCAACATAAGAGTGACTTGCTAATGTTTTTGTATTACGAGCAATAGATAGGTCGTATAAAATGGATAGAAAATTTAGTAGGGAGTCAAAGTCTTGAGACTCAGATAAACGTAATATTTTTGGTTTTAAAACAGTAAGGGTTTCTTTTGAAAACAAAATACCTCTTTTAGATTTTTCTAAAAGTAGCCTGATAGGAAGCATGAGTTTTCTATTTAGTGCTAGTTCTGATAAGAATTTCTGATGAAATTGAACAGTAACAACATGCGCTTTTGTGTTCTTATCTTCTCCGGTCCAAGCGTGTGGTGTGTTTGAGCCAACCAAAACCAAATCGCAATCTGTGTATTCTTGTATAGAATCTCCTATGATTCTCTTTCCTGATGAATTAAGAACCAAGTTGAGTTCTAGTTCTGGGTGAAAATGTATCGGAAAATCAAACTTAGCAGAATGATGATTTAAGACAATAAAGAAATCATCTTCAGATATAGGGACTAATTCTCTTAAAATACGCGCTTCTTTGTTCATAAAAGTATCATGGTGTGTTTTCTCAAAATAAGATATAAAATATATTAAATTATAAATATATAGTCTTATAAATTATCAAATTAAATAAAAATAAGTATAAATTATCTTATATATTTTGTTTTTATGACTTCTTGTTAATGCTTTTTTGATGTTTTTTCATATTAGTATCATTAATCAACATGATTTACAAAATTAAGGTTAAGGATATGTTATTATTTTGTCAACAACTTAATTACTAACTAAAAAAATCATGAACTAATGAGGTATGAGTTTCAAAAAAGTATGATTTTTATTGTTTTCTTAATTTTAAGCTTTTCAGGAGCAGCGCAAATTAAGGTAACCGGAACAGTAAAATCTAACGACGGAATTCCTTTGCTTGGTGTAACCATTATGGAAGGTGGTTCTACAGCAAACGGAGTGACAACAGATTTTGATGGAAATTTTTCTATTGAATTGAGTGGTTCCAATAACGAGCTTGTAGTTTCATATATAGGCTTTGTAACTCAAACAATTCCTATTTCGGAAAATACTGCAATTACTGTAGTCTTAGAAGAGGATCTTGAACAGCTTTCGGAAGTTGTTGTTGTGGGGTATGGATCTGTGAAAAAGAGTGATCTTACAGGATCCGTAACTTCTGTAGAAATGGATAATATTCCTTCAAAACCATCAAACTCTATAGATGGATTGCTACAAGGTCAAGTGGCGGGTGTGCAAGTTGTCGCAGCTTCAGATACTCCCGGAGCAGGTGCGGTTGTAAGAATTAGAGGGGGTAGTTCTTTACGCGGTGGTAATGATCCTCTTGTGGTTGTAGATGGCTTTCCAATTGGTTATGCCGGAGATTTAAAGCAAATATCTCCTCAAGATATTGCCTCCATGGAAGTGTTAAAAGATGCTTCTGCTGCTGCTATTTATGGTTCTCGAGGAGCAAATGGCGTGATCATAATCACCACAAAAAAGGGGGCAAAACATAGTACTGAGGTAACCGTTTCTCAGCAAAATACGTTTACAAGGTTTACCTCTGATTTGAATTTATGGAGGGATCCAGTTTTAATGGCTGAGCTAAGCAACGAAAGTAGAGTAAATGGTGGTTTTACGCCCATATATATCGGTGCTAGAGATGCAAACGGGGTGTATTATCCTTCCGTAGGAGAGTTAAAGAATGGTGATTGGTCTTATAATACACGTTGGGATGATGTAGTATTTCGCGATCCGGTATCTAATAATACCAATCTTGCTATACGGAGTCAGACAGATAGAACTCAATTTAGTCTAAGTACAACTTACTATACAAACGAAGGAGTGTACATAGATGATGATTATGAAAAACTGAACATTAATCTTAATGTTATTCATAAAATTTATGATGATAAAGTTACCATTGGAGGAAATGTTATTTATTCTAAAGGAAATAGAAATGATAATGGAGGATTGGCATACTGGCGTAATCCTATTTTTCCGGTGAATTTGGAAGGAAATCCTTCTAATGATTATTTTTTAGCAGGGTCACAAGATTATTCGCACCCTATTGCATTAACTGAAAATAGAACCAATAAAAACAAGTTTTTAGATTTTATAGGTTCTGCTTTTGTAGAGATTCAATTTATTCCGACTTTAAAATTAAAAACTCAAGTAAACCATAAATTTGGTCGTTCTATTACGGACTATTATAATCCCAAAAAATATACAGAGGATGGTACTTTTAATAATGGTTCTGGAGGTGTTAGTAATTGGGAGAGCAGTGAAACTGTAGCGGAAACGTTCTTAACGTTTAACGATACGTTTAAAGAGAAACATAGTCTTACTGCCATGGCTGGTTTCTCATACCAAGGATATGAAGCTAGAACTTCTGATTTAAAAGCTTATGATTTTTTAAATGAATCTTTAGGGAATGGTAACCTCGCCGCGGGTAATCCCGAAAAGCAATCTGTGGCGAACGGCTTATCTGAAACGGTGATGTACTCTGGACTGGGGCGTTTAAATTATTCTTATGAAGACAAATATTTAGCAACTTTTACCGTGCGTACCGATGGTTCTTCAAAATTTGGAGCCAACAATCAATGGGCAATGTTCCCTTCTGGGGCCTTGGGTTGGAAATTGCATAAAGAAAGCTTCATTGAAAATTTAAATGTTTTTGATGAGTTTAAACTACGCGCTAGTTATGGTATTTCTGGGAATCAAGGTATTTCTCCTTATTTAATTAATAGTAGATACGGACAAGATCAATACTATGTAAATGGTCGTTGGCAAACAACAATTGGTCCTGGATATGTAGTAGGTCAGGATAGCCAAAGTGGTAAGAAAACCTGGGGTGGTATTCCTAATCCAGATTTGAAATGGGAGACTACAGCACAATTTAATATAGGAGCTGATATTGCATTTTTGAATAACAGAATAAAAATCACAGCAGATTACTATAAAAAGTCTACCTCAGATTTGTTGCGTGAACGTTTACTTTCTCCCTCTTCTTCTTATGACAAAACGTGGGTTAATGATGGAGAAATAGAAAATCAAGGAGTTGAATTAACATTAGATGGAGCTATTGTTGCTAAAGAAGATTGGGGTCTTGACGCCATGGTGATTTTTTCAAAAAACAAAAACAAAGTGGTTAGTCTTGGAGATGCGCTTGCGTCAGGCTTAAATACAGATGCGCTTACTGGTTTTAAGTATGAGTTCTCTGGTAATCAAGTAGAAGCTTTCCGTTCTATCCCTAATATTTTAGCTATTGGGCAGCCTATAAATGTTTTTTATGGGTATAAAGTAGATGGTATTATACAGTCTGAAGCTGAAGGATTAGCCGCGGGGCTAACAGGTGTTTTAGCGCAACCAGGAGAATTTAAATACAAAGATTTAAATGAAGATGGCGTTATTGATGAGAATGATCGTGCTATAATCGGGAATCCTAATCCAGATTTCATAGCGAGTTTTAATCTTAATGCACGCTATAAGAATTTTGACTTCTCACTTTTTTTTAACAGTAGTATTGGTCAAGATGTCTTTAATACTAAAGCATTTAGTGAACCGAGTAATACACCATTACGTTGGACGCAAGATAACGCAACCAACAATTACCCAAGCTTAAGAGATGGTCGCACTGTTTATATGTCGGATTGGTTTATAGAAAAAGGAAGTTTTTTACGCTTACAGAACCTATCTGTAGGCTATACTATAAAAGACTTACAAACGGCTTGGCTTAAAAAAGGTAGAATTTTTATGAACGGTACCAATCTATTCACCCTTACAGATTTCAAAGGTTATGATCCGGAACTAGGTGGAGATGGTATTTACTGGGGTGGGTATCCTAAGTTAAGAAACTGGACTTTAGGCGTAGAATTAACCTTTTAAATTCAGTTAAAATGAAAACATTGACAATAATAAACGAATTGAAAATGAAGCACTTTAAAAGATTAATAGTAGGACTTGCTCTGGTAACTGGTGTTACTTCTTGCGAAAGCTTAGATGTAGAGCCTACTGGTTTTTACTCTGATGAAAATTTCTATAAAACCATAGAAGATGCAGAGGCGTCTATTTTATATGCTTATGATGCACTTACACTTGTAAGCTATGCTCCAGTCACATATTACTTTACAGAATTGGCATCAGATAATTGTGATGTAAAAGCAGATGAGGGTCCAGATGCACAAGCATTTGTCAATTGGGAGGTTACTGCTCAAAACCAATTACTAACACAGTACTATAGGTCTATTTATATTGCTGTAAACCGTGCCAATGCGGTTATAGAAAATATAGAAGGCAAAGGCTTTAACCCAGAAGACGAAAAACGCATTCTTGGAGAAGCTTTATTTTTAAGAGCTTACAACCACTTTAATGCCGTAAAAGCTTTTGGGTTGGCGCCATTACAAAAATCTCTTATAGACAAATTAGATGAAACAACGGCTACGCTACCTGTGGATATGCAAGAGGTTTATGCTTTTTTAATTGAAGACTTAACTAGAGCAATAGACAATTTAGAGGTAAACAGAGTTACGGGTCGTGCAGATAAAGTTGCTGCACAAGCATTACTTTCTAAAATTTATTTATTTGCAGCTTCTGCTAAAGAAAATGGGGTTCCTAAATACAACGCTATTACAGAAAGTGTAGATAATTTATATGCTAAATCTGCAGAATATGCGGGTATGGTTTTAAATAATCAAGGGGAATATAGGCACGATATGGATCTTCAAAACATTTATAATGTAGAGGCTCCAAACGGCCCTGAACATATTTTTATTTTATCGTTAGACAGGTCCGGTACGCAAGAAGGAGATTACTCTAAATTATCTAAGTACTTTATTCCTTATATAGATGGTGCTACAGTTTATCTAAAAAATACAGATGGTACTTTTTCTCCAACACATGATGGGTGGAGTGTTTTTCAAACCTCAGATAAGTTGTTTTCTTCTTATGCTGCGGATGATAAACGTAAAACCGATTTATTTGTTTCAGAAATATACGATCAAGATGAGGCAGCTATAGGTTCTGTTGCAGATGGTACTGTAATTTATCCTTTTACAAGAAAATACATAGATCCTTTATTTGAGGGTGATAAAACAAGTACAAGACCATACTTACTTCGTTACTCAGACATACAATTGGTATATGCAGAAGCTACTGCCAATGCAGATGGTTTAGCACAATACAATCAAATTAGAAGTAGAGCAAACGCAACAGAATTAGCTAGTATTGGTGGCTTATCTAAAGTAGATTTTAGAAAATTAGTTGTAGCAGAACGCCAAAGAGAACTTGCTTACGAAGGAGACCGCCTATGGGACCTTAGACGCACAAACACAGTGCAAAGCAATGTTACTAAAGCAGCAGGTCTTTCTCCAGAAGCAGTTGCTTTTTATCCAATTCCACAACGTGAGATCGATTTAAACCCTAATATCAACTAAACATAAAGCATAATGAAAAAATTATATAACATATACTTTATAGTACTAGCCCTAATTTTTGTTGCTTGTACAGAAAATCCTCTAGAAGATGTAGAGGGCGCAGATTGGCAAAAAGAACGCAACGTGGTTTCTATTTTAGTTGAAGGCCAAATAGGTACAGCTATAATAGAACGTAATTTTGATGATGCTAAAATTAAAATTTATGCAAAAACAGAAAATATAGCAGATTTATCTAAGGTAGAAATTAAAAACATTGAGTTTTCATACGGTGCCAGTTCTGCAAACGAGAAGGGCACAACACTAGATTTAAGCAATGGTACAACTAAAATTTCCGTTGCTTCTGGTGCAGGAGAAAGTTTAGATTGGGAGATTTCCTTACTACCGTTTAAGTCCGATCTTGAAGGTACTTGGTATATTGGTGATGTGCGTATGTATTGCGATATGTTTACCTGGGAAAGCTGGGGCTGGGAAAAGAACGAAAGTATGTTTGGGTATTTAGCTGAGTTGACCCCAGAACTAGACAACAAGATTACTTTTACTGTAGAAGGTGCAGATGCTAAAGGAAATCCTTTTGGTAAGTATGAGCATCATGCTGGTGATGATGGTGCTTTTGGTAGTTATACCGATGCTAGTAAAGGCTGGGATTTTAATTCTAGATTCAGAAAAATACCAACGGGTAATGGTACTTGGTTACGAGATTTTGAACGTAATAAGGTAGTTATTACTGATGCTAATAAAGTTGAACACGAATTAGATTTAGAACTACTTACTGCAACTAGCGAGGTTAATTTAAAAACTGAAGTTCCTTACCTAGCTGAAAACTTTAGTTGGACAGATACGGATTGGAGTTATGAAGAACTAGCACATATGTCTAAGGTAACTTGGTATACGTTGACTAAAGAACGCGTTATACAAACAGGAAACAGTATTACGGGATTAACTGTTGCAGATCAAGTAGGCGATACACAAATAGATAACGATACTAAAGAAATTACAGTTAAAATAGCCGATAATGGTGCAAATGTTTCTGCAATAGAGCTTACAGGTTTAAACCTTTCTTACGCTGCAACTACAGATAGTAGTGTTGGTAGCACTTTAGATTTTTCAACAGCAAATACAACTACAATAAATGTTACTTCAGAAACAGGAGAAAGCGCTACTTGGACTATTAATCTACAAATAGATATAGACTTAAGTGATGTCTCTATTGCAGGAACTTGGACCGTTGGCGGGATAAGTGTTTACTGTGATATGTTCACTTGGGAAACTTGGGGCTGGGAGAAGACCGAACTATTAAATAATTATTTACCTAGCGCAGGTAAAGAACTAGATAATACAATTTCATTTATTGTTGAAGGTAAGAACGGAGACAATCCTTACGGAACATATGAAAATAATTCCGGTGCAGACGGTGAGCACGGTAACTTTATTTCTAATGACACTAGCTGGCCAGAAACCGAGTTCAATAGCAGATTTAGAAAAGTACCTACAGGTACAGGAACTTGGGAACTTGTAGGAGATATGGTAACTATAACAGATAGTACAGGTGCAGAATTTGTATTAACGCTAGAGGTTAATTCGGAAACAGAAATTGTATTGGCTGCGGAAGTAGAATATTTATCAGAATTATACAACTGGACCGGCACCAATTACAGCTACGAAGAAACAGCACATATGTCTAACAAGATGTGGTATAATTTAAGTAAATAATAGATTGCCACCTTACTATAAAGGTAAGATGACACAATAATACTAAAGAAATAAAAAATGACAGTAAAAAATATATTCGCCGCTATATTACCAATGTTACTTATTGCAGCAAGTTGCGATGATGATGAACCTACACCTACTTCAATAGAAAAAAATAGAGAAATAATATTGACAGAAGAATTGGTTTCTACAGACTTTGTGGGTAACGGTGCACAATGGGGTGGTTATGAAATGACACCAACTTGGTTAGGAACAGAAACACTTAGTGACGCGGATTGGAATACTTTGTTTAATCGTATAGATTTTATGCGTCCTCCGTTTTTAAGAATTGTGACAAATCCTGCTTGGTCTTATGACAATAATGGTACGTATGACGAGACAACAAAAACGGTTTCGCTTTTTAAAATGTTGGACTACGCAAAAGACCGCGATATAGAAATTACGTTTGGCGAATGGGGACATAGTTCTACTGATGATATTAGCACTATAGATATGAGTTGGATTGAAAACTCTGTAAAATTTTTAAATCATTTGGTGAACGAAAAAGGCTATACCAACATTAAAACAATAAACATTATTAATGAGCCTAATGGCGACTGGTCTAGTACTAAAGGAGATTACAACATTTGGAAAAATGTACAACTGGCCTATTTAGAAGAGATGAAAAAATACAGCTTATCTAGCCTAAAAGTTATGGGTCCAGATATTGCTGTTTTTAATACCGCTAGCCAAACAGATTGGTTTACAAAAACGGAAGCAGATTTAGGAGATAATGTTGGTTTGTATGACATTCACGTATACCCACAACAGCAATTAATTCGTAATGGAGAATTTGCTCAAATGCTTAGAGCTTATAAAAAAGAAACTCCTGCAGACAAGCGTATTGTGTTAGGTGAAATAGGATTTAAATACACAGAGGTAGATGCGCAACTAAAATTAGAAAACGAAGAGGCAATTGCAAACGACCCATATGCTGGTGAAGATTCTAATATGATGATTTACAAAGCATTTTACGGTATAGATATGGCCGATGCTTTAATACAAGCAATGCGCGAAGGATATTCTGGCTCTTTAGTTTGGAATATGGATGACGCTATGTACAACAGTCCAGACAATGGAGATTACCAATCTGATAAATTAAAACGTTGGGGGTTCTGGAACGTCTTAGGAGAAGAGCACACAGGTAATGCTGCAGACGAAGCTATAAGACCATATTTCTACCCTGTTTCTTTATTAACACGCTTTTTTCCTGCTGGCAGTGATATTTATAACGTAAACCTACCTAACAAAAAAGGGTTGCGCGCAGTAGTAGGCACTTACAATGGTAAGCAAACAATAGCCATTGTTAACTCGCATTACTCAACGTATGAGCTTAATTTAAAATCAGATTTTATAGGCAGTATTACAGTAAATAAATACAGTTACAAGTCCAATGCAGATGGCTCTTTTGTTGGTGAAGTAGACGAAAATGGTTTTGCTACACCTATAGAAAATAACATAGAACTAAACTTTAAAGACGGAGTAAAAATGACGCTAGTAGGTGAGTCTTTTATTCTATTTACGAATATGGAGTAATCTATAAGTTCAAGTACTAAATTAATCAACATAATTTATAAATAAGGAAATAAAAATTAGAATGAATACTGTAGAAGAAAACAAAACAGGATTATTACGCCTAATAAAAAACAAAAACAACCCAGTTTTAAGTCCAAATCCAGCAAACGACTGGGAAAGCTTAGTAGTATGTAACCCTGGAGTTTGGTATGAAGAGGGTACATTTTATATGCTATATAGAGCTGCTGGAAACGATAAAGAACATCAAATACGTTTTGGTTTAGCCACTAGCACAGATGGTATTAATTTTACGCGTACTTCTAACAAACCAGCTTTTAGTCCAAGTGTAGATGGTCCTGATATGGGCGCAGTAGAAGACCCTAGAATTGTAAAATTTGGAGACGAATTTTACATTACTTACGCCTACAGACCTCATCCTCCAGGACAATACTGGAACTTTGATCACGATGAAATTTTATTGCCAGATTGTGATAAAGACGCACCTTTAGTTTTAAAAAATAACATTGCAAACTCGGGCTTACTTTTAACCAAAGATTTTAAAAAATACAGACGCTTAGGTAGAATTACTCAGAGTAATTTAGACGATAGAGATGTTATTATTTTTCCTGAGAAAATAAATGGAAAATTTGCAATGCTACACAGGCCAAAAGAATGGATTGGTGAAGAATACGGTTGCGAGAAGCCTTCTATCTGGCTTCGTTTTTCTGATGACTTAATGGTTTGGGAAGAACCAAGCACATTATTGTTAGCGGGTGTAAATGGCACTTGGGAAGAAAAAATTGGCGGTAGTACACCTCCTTTAAAAACCAAAGACGGGTGGCTAATTATATACCATGGTGTAGAAAATGGCGGACTAGGATATTACCGTGTTGGTGCGGCTCTTTTAGATTTAGAAGATCCAACAATTGTAAAATCTAGATTAACCAATTGGATTATGGAACCAGAGCACGATTATGAAATTGATGGCTTTTACAAGGGTTGTGTTTTTCCAACAGGAAATATGATTATTGAAGATACTTTATATGTATATTATGGCGCTGCAGACAGGTATGTAGGTCTTGCAACTTGTAATATTGATGAATTATTAAACGAATTAAAAAATGCTTAAAAAGCAACTATTTAACTATATGTTACTTCTTCTTTTTTTACCGCTAGCATCTTGCCAAACGGTAAAAAAAAAGGGATTAGTTAAAATTGAAGCCAATACCATTATCTCTGACGAATTTATTGGCAACGGAGTGGAGTGGTCTGCGTATCCGCACGCAGATGCAGATGATGCAGAATGGGGCTTACTCATGACTGAGGAAAAATGGGAGACTGTTTTTAAAAGGTTGGATTATATGAAACCCCAAATAGTACGTGTACTAGACCAAGCAAATTGGAGGTATCTAGAAGGTGTAGATACAAATGGGGAACCTATACTAAATTTTGAAAATCAGGAAATGCACGCTTTATACAAGCTGCTGGACTATTGCCAAGAAAACGGCGTAAAAGTTATTCTTGGTGAATGGGGGCAACCTTACAAAGTGCATGATACAGACCTGAAAATGCAAAATACTTTTACCGGTGCTACAGATCCAAAATGGCTAAATAGCATTGCACAACACGTAGATTATCTAATAAACAAAAAGGGCTATAGCTGTATTAAATATTACAATTTAGTAAACGAGCCTAATGGTTATTGGTCTTCTATAGATGGCAATTGGGACGAGTGGAAACTTGGAGTTAAAAAGTTAGATAGTGCATTTGTATCTAAAAAACTTAAAACACCTGTGCACGTAATAGGTCCAGATGCTACGCCATTTAACAATGATAAATCTAAGTATACTGGTGCAGAGTGGGCCAAGGAATCTGTTTTGCAATTAAGCGATGTTCTTGCTGCTTACGATGTGCACGATTATCCTACTAAAGAATTTGTGCGTTCTGGTGATTTTGAAAAACACTACACGTCTATGATATCTTTTGCTGATAGCGTTGCTAGAAAGCCTTTTATTTTAGGAGAAATAGGGTTTGAAAAATACGTAGACGACAATATAAAAAGGTACGAAGCAGATCCGTTTGCAAGTCCAGATAGTCAATTATCAATTTATGATTATGACTATGGTGTAGATATGGCAGATGTTCTAATACAGTCTATGAATAGTGGTTTTGATGCTGTTATTGCTTGGGGGTTAGATGATGCCATGCATACCAATGGTGATACCGGAAAAAAAAATCAACTTAAAAAATGGGGAATGTGGAATATTCTTGGCAAAGAACTAACTGGTGATGCCAAAGAAGAAGACATAAGGCCTTGGTTTTATACGTGGTCTATTTTAACAAGGTATTTTACAAACGATATGAAAATTGTAAAAACTACCGGATTAGATATACATAAAGTACGTATGGTTTCTGGCTGGTCTACAGCAAATCACGTTACTTTTTCTGTGGTTAATAATAGTGATAAAGAAGCAACTTTTGCTTTAGACACAGAAAACTTAAAAAACAAAAGCTTTAAAAAATTTATATACAGTGAAAACAATAGACCTGTAGATAGCAACAATTTTCCTAAAGCGGTACAAAATAATTTAAGTTTTATGTCAAAATCAGAACAAATTACTATTCCTGCAAAAAGCGTATTACTTTACACAACCTACAACTATTAAATTATGAGTAACTTAAGTTATATAGATCTTACCGTTCTAGTTCTCTACATTGTTTTTATTATTTGGTGGGCTTTAAAAAACGGAAAAAGTACTAATTCTGACGACTATTTTTTAGCTGGTAGAAATTTAACTTGGCCTATGGTTGGGTTGTCATTATTTGCCGCTAGTGTGTCTAGTTCTACCTTAATGGGGCATTCTGGAGAAGGATTCATCAGTGGTATTGCCGTATTTAATTACAACTGGATATCGGTTTTAATAATGGTCTTTTTTGCAATGTTCTTTCTTCCATTCTATATTAAATCTGGAATTTTTACAATGCCAGAATTTTTAGAGCGTAGGTTTGATGGTAAGTCCAGAACCTACTTCTCTTTTATAACCATTATAGGAAACGTTTTTTTAGATGCAGCGGCAACATTATATACTGGCGCGCTAATTATTAAAATGATTTTTCCGGAAGTAGAAATTATCTGGATTATTATAGGGATGGCTGCCGTTGCTGGTAGTTATACTATTATTGGCGGGTTATCATCTGCCATTAATGCAGATATGATACAAGCCGCTGTTCTAATTATTGGTTCTTCAATCTTATCGTTCTACGCTATTAGTAATATTGGCGGATGGGAATCTTTTGTAGATAAATTTAATGATGGCGTTTGGTTAAAATTAACCAGACCTCTAGACGACCCAACAGTGCCTTGGCTAGGAATGTGGGTTGGTATACCTATTCTAGGTTTTTACTTTTGGGCTAACAATCAAGTTATGGTACAACGTGTATTGTCTGCAAAATCTATAGACCACGGAAGAAAAGGTGTCTTGTTAGTGGGGTTTTTGTTTCTATTTACCTTGTTTATTTTTATAATTCCGGGATTAATCGCTCGTGGCATAAACCTTTTTGGAGTAGAGAATTTGCCGCATGAATTAATAAGTGGCATCGATTTAAAAGAAAAATACGGTATAAATACAGATCAGGTGTACCCAAGGCTTATTGTTAAGTTATTGCCCGTGGGCCTTATTGGTATTATTTTGTCGGCAATGATTTCTGCGTTAACATCTACTTTAAGTGCAACGCTTAGTTCTGTGTCAACTTTGTTTACTATGGATTTTTATAGTAAAATAGATAAAAATGCGACTAGCGCTAAAAAGGTAAGAGTGGGTAAAATTACAGCAATAGTGACTTTAATTATTGCCGTAATTTGGGCTCCATATATTCAAAGGTTTGATTCGCTTATTGCGTATTACCAAGAAATAGTTTCTTATTTAGCACCGCCCATTGTAGGTACATTTTTTATTGGTTTGTTCTGGAAGAGAGCCAATGCTAAAGGCGCTTTTAGTGGTCTTATGGCGGGTTTAGCTGTTGCAGCAACAATCATGACGTTAAAATATATATTAGGCGTTAAAATAGATATTCACTTTTTGCTATTAGCGCCTGTGTTACTAATTATAAGTTTGGTTGTTTCTGTAGTTGTTAGTTTAGCAACTGCGCCACCACCTGCAGATAAGGTTGCAGAAAATACGTGGACAAAGCAAATTTGGATAGACGAAACCAAAGAATTAAAAGGGATAGTTTGGTATAAGAATTTTAGAGTACAAGCTATTTTGTTAGTTATAGCCTGTTTTGTTATGTACGGATTGTTTTATTAGAGACGTACGGTTGAGTGGAGTTAATTTAAAATCCCACACTGGTATGGTGTGGGATTTTTAAATTTATAAGTATACAAACACCTACTTCTTTCTACGTTTCATGATTAAACTATCTGCAGGATAATTATTCTTTAAAACATCCATTTGTGCTTTTGCCCAATGAATAATTTTTTCACGTTGCTCATCAGTTAAATTGGCTTCCGAGTGTAAACCAAAATTAGTGTAAGAGGCTAATGGCATTTCTTTTTCTTCTACCATTTCTATGGTTTCCTCTAATTTGTGGTTTTGAACGGCTATAGGCAGCTTGGTAAATGTTGAGAAGTTTAGATGTCTTTTTCCATCCGCTACATGATCATTTAACCACCATGCTACGGGTTGAACGTTTGCATACCAAGGGTATTCGGTATTGTTAGAATGGCAATCATTACAGGATACTTTTAGCAAGTGATTTACATCTTCGGGAATTTCATAGGCCGTAGAAATATCATGTGTCATATCGTTGGAAGTGTTCTTTTCTGGACGAAAAAACTGAAGCACTACAAAGATTAGCCCAAGGCCAATTAGTATTTTTTTTAGCATGAAGTTAGTTTTATTGAGGTGTTATTGTATGATTATGTAATCTAAAGATAAACACATTTTTTGCAAAATAAAAAAAAGCCCCGAAAAAGGGCTTTTAGGTAAATTTTCAATAGTTTTAAGTAGGTGTATAATTCATATTTGTAGTAGTATTTTTTATAGGATTCCGAGTGCTGTTAAAATCAAGCAAACAACCACTCCTATAAGAATGCATACTAAAACACCAACCATAAGAGTTAGGAATCCGTTGAGTACTCTCGTACTAATCGTAACATCTTCCATAATGATCTTGTTTTGCTTAAATGTAGCAAATAAATAGCTAATTTTCAATTAATTACTAGCGATAATCGATGAACGGTACGTGGTCTCTTTTTAAACGAAGCGTTAGTGCAGCGTTTTGATGTAATCCATAATTGAACCCGTAGCTCCTTTTCTTTTGGCAATATAACGGGTGTTAATTTCTCCTGTTTCCTTGTAGTGTTTTTGAGAAGAAACCAGTTGGTCAAGTGCAAGGGTAAAACTTTTTTGGTCAGATATAGCGATAACACCCTTTAGGGCAACTAAATCTTCAGCTTCTTTAAAACCAGAATACTTAGGGCCAATCAAAACAGGAATTCCAAATACAGCAGGCTCTAAAGTATTGTGTAGGCCTGTTGCAAATCCACCCCCTACGTAAGCAATATCAGCATAATTATATACTTTGGTAAGTATGCCAATAGTATCTATAATTAGCACTTCGTAGTCAGATGGATTGTTACTAGCTAATTCAGAATATAAAATAGTTTTCTTTTGAATAGCGTGTGCTAGTTTCTGTATGGCTTCTTTTTTAATGGTGTGCGGGGCAAAAACAAATTTTAAATTGGCGTTTGTGGTATTTATATAGTCAACAATAATGGCTTCGTCTTCGGGCCAAGAACTACCTGCAATAAAGCATTGCTGGTCTTGCTTGAATTTCTCCATGAAGTCTAAAGTATTATCTTGTTCTAGAATTTTTAAAACACGATCAAAGCGCGTATCGCCGCTAATAGTTGAATTCTTCAAGCCAATAGACGCTAATAAATCTTTCGAATTTTGGTCTTGAACAAAAAAATGGGAGAAAGCGGATAAGCTTTTTCGCATAAAACTACCATAGCCTTTAAAGAATATTTGTCTTTTACTGAAGATAGCAGAGACTAATAGTGTCGGAATTTTTCTTTTTTCTAATTCCTTTAAATAGTTAGGCCAAATCTCATATTTTACAAATATGCTAAGTACGGGATTTACTGTTGCTATAAATGCTGCTGCATTATGTTTTGTGTCTAAGGGTAAATAAGTAATTAGATCAGCTGCGGACGAATTCTTTTTTACCTCGTAACCAGAAGGGGAAAAGAAAGTAACTAGTATTTGATATTCTGTATAGTGTTTTTTTAATGCTTCTATTACTGGCAATCCTTGCTCAAATTCTCCTAGAGATGCGGTGTGTATCCAAATAACTGGGGTTTCTCTAGATAATTCGTTTTTTAAGATATTAAAAACGTCCTTTCTTCCATTTACAAATAGCTTTAGCTTAGGGATAAATAGCCTCAAAACCCTAAGGAAAAAGCCAGCAATATAAACGGAGCAATTGTAAATAAAATGCACTTTAGAATAGTTTTTGGCTAAATTACGCTTCTTTATATAAATACATTGGGTGCTTTAGGGACTTTTTGTAATTTTACAGTTCTAATGATATAAGATGCGAAAAATTCAAATGGTTGATCTTAACGGTCAATACGAAGCCATCAAAGAACGAGTAAATGCTTCATTTACAACAATTTTAGAAACTTCAGCGTTCATAAACGGTCCTGAAGTGCAAAGTTTTCAAAAAGAATTAGAAGAATATTTAGATGTAAAGCATGTTATTACATGTGCAAACGGAACAGATGCCTTACAGATAGCAATGATGGGTCTTGGGTTGCAGCCAGGAGATGAGGTAATTACGGCCGATTTTACTTTTGCAGCTACCGTTGAGGTAATAGCCTTATTGCAATTAACGCCTGTTTTAGTAGATGTCTTGCCTGATACATTCAATATAGACCCAGCGGCAATAGAACGTGCTATAACACCAAAAACTAAAGCTATTGTACCGGTTCATCTTTTTGGGCAGTGTGCAAATATGGATGTAATCTCAGAAATTGCAGAAAAGCACAATCTTTATGTAATCGAAGACAATGCTCAAGCTATAGGTGCAACATATACTTCAAAAAGTGGTGCCAAACAAAAAGCAGGAGGTATTGGTCATGTAGCAGCAACATCTTTTTTCCCTTCTAAGAATTTAGGAGCTTACGGAGATGGTGGGGCTATTTTCACTAATGATGATGCTTTGGCGCATAACTTAAGAGGTGTGGTGAATCACGGAATGTATGAACGTTATCATCATGATGTGGTTGGAGTAAACTCTCGTTTAGATAGTTTGCAAGCGGCAGTATTGCGTGCAAAGCTTCCGTTGCTTGATCAATATAATGCAAAGAGAAGAGATAGTGCTCGCAAATATTCTGCTGCATTTAAGAATGAATCGGCGATCGTTACCCCAGTTACGGTAAATGGCTGTGATGGCATATGCGATACCTGTGACTGTCATGTTTTTCATCAATATACCCTAAAAATTATCAATGGTAAGCGCGATGAGTTAGTAAAGCACTTAGCAGAAAAAGGAATTCCATGTGGTGTTTATTACCCTATTCCGCTACACAAACAAAAAGCATATGTAGATGATCGTTATAATGATGCAGACTTCCCAGTTACCAATCAATTGGTTAAAGAAGTAATCTCATTACCAATGCATACAGAACTAGATGAAGAGCAGATTAGCTTTATTACAAAGACTGTTATCGATTTTGTTAATGGGTAAATAAAGCTTAATAGTAAATTTGATTTCATAGAATTATAATCATTAAATAAAATATAAATGAAAGTACTTGTTACCGGAGGATTGGGTTTTATAGGCTCGCACACCGTTGTAGAATTACAGAACAAAGGATTTGAAGTGGTAATCATTGATGATCTATCTAATTCATCAGAAAAAGTACTGGATGGTATTGTGGCTATAACTGGAAAGAAACCCTTATTTGAAAAAATAGACTTGAAAGAGAAATCTAAGGTGGAAGATTTTTTCAAAAGACATACAGATGTTCAAGGGGTAATTCATTTTGCAGCTTCTAAAGCCGTCGGAGAAAGTGTAGAAAAGCCTTTACTTTACTATGAAAACAATATAGGGACACTGGTTTATCTTTTAAAAGAATTGTCTAAAAAAGATAAGGCTAGCTTTATTTTTAGTTCTTCCTGTACGGTTTATGGCCAAGCAGATAAAATGCCGATTACAGAGGATGCACCCGTAAAAACGGCAGAATCTCCTTATGGTAATACAAAGCAAATGGGTGAAGAGATTATATCAGATACCTGTAAAGTTGTTCCTTCGTTGAATGCAATTGCGTTGCGTTATTTTAATCCAATGGGAGCGCATCCAAGTACGGAAATTGGAGAATTACCAATTGGGGTACCTCAAAATTTAGTGCCATTTATTACGCAAACAGGAATGGGATTACGTGATCAATTGTCTGTGTTTGGAGATGATTATCCTACATCAGATGGTACTTGTGTGCGTGATTATATTCATGTGGTAGATTTAGCAAAAGCGCATGTGGTAGCTTTACAAAGGCTTTTTGAAGCTAAAAATAAAGAGAATTATGAAGTCTTTAATTTAGGAACCGGAAAGGGAAGTACTGTTCTAGAGGTGATAAAAAGTTTTGAGAAGGTTTCAGGTAAGAAATTAAATTACAAAATTGTACCACGTAGATCGGGAGATATTACAGAGGCTTACGCGAACACCGAAAAAGCAAACAATGTATTAGGTTGGAAAGCAGAATCTACCTTAGATGAGGCCATGAAATCTGCTTGGGATTGGGAGCAAAAGGTTAGGGCTTAGGCTGAGAATAAACTATAAATTTTAACAATAGAGCAGAAATATATGTATATTTCTGCTCTATTTGTTTATAAAAACACCGCAAAATGAAAAAAATAACCACTCTTGTTCTCCTTTTAGTTTTTACTGCTTTTTCAAACGCACAAGATACGTACCTGCAGTGTGGTAAAATTATAGATATGGAGTCTGGTAAAGTATGGCTAGAAAAAACGGTAGTTATATCTGGTACTAAAATAAAGGAGATAAAAAAAGGATTTGTTTCTGGTGGTGATGCAGATGTGGTGATCGATCTGAGAGCAAGTACGGTGATGCCAGGTTTTATAGATATGCATGTGCATATAGAAAGCGAATCTAACCCTAGAACATATGTAGAGCGTTTCACAGATAATGAAGCAGATATTGCTTTTAAATCTACCGTTTTTGCTAAGAAAACATTAATGGCTGGTTTTACTACAGTTAGAGATTTAGGCGGTTCCGGTGTAAATATAGCAATTAGAAATGCTATAAATAAAGGAATAGTAGTAGGGCCTAGAGTTTTTACTGCAGGTAAATCTATCGCTACTACGGGTGGGCATGCAGATCCTACAAATGGTAGAAGCCATGAGTTTACTGGGGATCCTGGTCCAAAAGAAGGCGTGGTTAATTCTCCAGAAGAAGGTAGAAAAGCGGTTAGGCAACGGTATAAAGATGGTGCAGATGTTATTAAAATTACAGCAACAGGTGGGGTTCTTAGTGTGGCTAAGAATGGTAAAAATCCGCAATTTACAATTGATGAGATAAAAGCAATTACGCAAACTGCTGATGATTATGGTATGTTAACTGCGGCGCATGCGCATGGTGATGAAGGCATGCAAAGAGCTATAAAAGGCGGTATTAAGACAATAGAGCATGGCAGTTATATGAGTGATGAAACGATGGAATTAATGAAGCAGTATGATGCGTTTCTAGTGCCTACAATTACAGCAGGGAAACAAGTAGCAGAGAAGGCCCAGATTGAAGGATATTTTCCGGAAGTAGTGGCGGTTAAGGCTAGGGAAATAGGCCCATTAATTCAAGGAACATTTTCGAAAGCATATAAAAAAGGAGTGAAGATTGCCTTTGGAACAGATGCAGGGGTATATCCTCATGGTTTAAATGCGAAAGAATTTGGGTATATGGTAGAAGCAGGGATGCCAGCTATTGAAGCTATGCAATCTGCAACGGTAACAAATGCTAAGTTGTTAGGAGTAGCGGATGAAGTGGGTTTGGTAAAAGCTGGGTATTTTGCGGATATTGTTGCGGTTTCAGGTGATCCACTTCAGGATATATCGCAATTAGAAAAAATTACCTTTGTCATGAAAGAGGGGCAAGTTTATAAAAATGAGTTAAAACCCTAGTTTGCTAGAACCAAAAACTGCTTCTGTTTCGTACATAAAGTATGATGCTTAATTTTACAGATAGCAACGCGCTTTTATCAGAATCGGTGGCAAGTGGTCTATATCAAAATCTTGTTGTGCAATTGACAAAAGATTTTGGTTTGGCTAATATTGATATTGACCTACCTTTTCAGGTGAACCCCAAAAACTTAAAAACAATTTTGCATCAAAAAATTTATAGGTTGATGATGGAACGTTTTACGGATTATCTTAATCTGTTATACATCATAGATGTTCCTGAGAAGAAAGTAAAAAGCATCCAGGAAACAGATGTGGTAGACATATCCAATCAAGTTGCTTTTTTAATATTACAACGAGAATTTCAAAAAGTGTGGTTTAGGCAGAAATATGCTTAAAAATAAATTCTAACGAAAGGAATTAACGCATCGGAATAAATACTTTTATCATCATGAAGTACATTATATTTTAATCCTACTGTAAAATTCCGATTTACATATCCGGCTCCTAAATATAAGCCAGGACTCCAATAATTGTCTTTAAAATCTCCATCACTAAAAGAAGTGGTTCTGTTTATTCTCAATTGTTCCAATTCACCAGATAATTGAATGGCAGGAATTATATTATACAATGAAATTAAACTCCCGCCATAGGCTGTAAGTTTGTTGTCGTTAAAAGTAGCATAACTAAAATTTAACTGTACTCCAGCAGCAAATCGTTCAGAGACTTGATAAATTGCACTTGGGGCAATAGAACCGTTAAAATAATTGTTGCCGAATCCTAAACCAATTCCGCCTCCAAACCGAACATTATCCCAAAATTCTCCAGAATTTGTCTGTTGCGAAAACGTTAGCGTTGATGAAAACGCAAAAAATAAAATCAATTGCCATTTTTTTAAGCGCAAATCAGTCAAAAAATTCATAATTGTTATTTTTCTTTAATATTACGATCTAATATAGGACTAGATTTTTGAAATGTTGTATTTTTGATTAAATTTTATTCACAGGGAAGAGAAAATTATTTATGGATAAATATTCCTTTTTAAACGCTGCGCATACTTCATTTTTTGCAGAGTTATATGACAAGTATTTGATTAATCCAGATAGTGTTGAGCCTAGTTGGCGCGCATTTTTTCAAGGATTTGATTTTGGCCAAGAGAGTCTTTTAGATGAACTTGACTTGCCAGTAACACCAAATAATGTTGCTGCACCATCTGGCACTTCGGAAATGCCACAATCACTACAAAAAGAATTTCAGGTTATTCGGTTAATCGATGGATATCGATCTCGTGGACATTTGTTTACAAAAACAAATCCGGTTCGAGAAAGAAGAAAATATGAGCCAACGCTTGCTATCGAAAATTTCGGGTTATCATCTGGAGATTTGAATACTGTTTTTACAGCAGGAGAAATTTTAGGAATAGGGCCAAGTACCTTAACTGAAATTATTTCGCACTTAACAAACATTTATTGTGATGCCATAGGTGTTGAATACATGTATATCAGAAATCCGGAACGTATTGAGTGGATTCAGAATTGGCTAAATGTCAATGATAACCACCCAAACTATGATAACGAACGTAAGAAAAATATTCTTAGAAAATTAAATCAAGCCATCTCTTTTGAGAGCTTTTTGCATACCAAATATGTAGGCCAGAAGCGATTTTCATTAGAGGGTAACGAGTCGCTTATTCCTGCATTGGACGCTATTGTTGAGCGTGCAGCAGAAATGGGAGTAGAGCAGTTTGTTATGGGTATGGCGCATAGAGGTAGACTCAATGTGCTTACTAATATTTTTGGTAAAGCTGCTAAAGATATCTTCAGTGAGTTTGATGGTAAAGATTACGAGCAAGTAATTTTTGATGGTGATGTTAAATATCACTTAGGTTGGACTTCAGATAGAATGTCTGATAATGGAAATAAAATAAAAATGAATATTGCTCCTAATCCATCTCACTTAGAGACTGTAGGGGCTGTTGTTGAGGGTATTACAAGAGCAAAACAAGATGCGCACTATAAAGATGATTTTTCTAAAGTGTTGCCTATTGTTGTACATGGAGATGCTGCCATTGCAGGTCAGGGTCTAGTGTATGAAGTAATTCAAATGGCTAGCTTAGACGGGTACAAAACTGGGGGTACTATCCATATGGTAGTAAATAACCAAATTGGTTTTACCACTAATTATCTGGATGCACGTAGTTCTACGTATTGTACAGATGTTGGTAAAGTAACCTTGAGTCCAGTATTGCATGTTAATGCAGATGATGCAGAAGCGGTAGTACATGCTTCTTTATTTGCTTTAGAATATAGAATGCGTTTTCAACGCGATGTGTTTCTTGATTTATTAGGATACCGTAAGTATGGTCATAATGAAGGTGATGAGCCTCGTTTTACACAACCAAAACTTTATAAGGCAATTGCTAAGCATGAAAATCCTAGAGATATTTATGCGGCAAAACTTATCGCAGAAGGTATTATAGATGAAAACTATATTAGTAAATTAGAACAAGAATATAAAGATTCTCTTGAAACAGAATTGGAAGATTCTCGTAAAGAAGATAAAACAGTCATCACACCTTTTATGGCAGATGAGTGGAAAGGTTTTGTAAGTGTTCAAGAAGATGAAATGGTAAAGCCAATTGATACTTCTTATCCAAAAGAAAAACTTACGCAAATAGCAAACTCTCTTACGAGCTTACCAAAGGGTAAAAAGTTTTTACGCAAAGTAGATAAGCTTGTAGAAGATCGTAGAAAAATGTTCTTCGAGAATGACAGCTTAGATTGGGCTATGGGAGAACTTTTAGCCTACGGATCTTTGCTTCAAGAAGGTTTTGGAGTTAGAATGTCTGGGCAGGATGTAGAAAGAGGTACTTTTTCACATCGTCATGCCGTTGTAAAAGTAGAGGATAGTGAAGAAGAGGTTGTTCCTTTAAACCTTGTAGAGGGGAAAAAAGGAGATTTTCATATCTTTAACTCACACCTTTCAGAGTATGGGGTGGTAGGTTTTGATTATGGATACGCTATGGCTAGTCCTAATACGCTTACGATTTGGGAAGCTCAGTTCGGTGATTTTAGCAACGGTGCTCAAATCATGATAGATCAGTATATTTCTGCTGCTGAAGATAAGTGGAAGTTGCAAAACGGATTGGTAATGTTATTGCCGCACGGTTATGAAGGTCAAGGTGCAGAACATTCTTCTGCGCGTATGGAGCGTTTCTTGCAACTTTGTGCTAGTGATAATATGTTTATAGCAGATGTTACTACGCCGGCTAACATGTTTCACTTGTTACGTAGACAAATGAAGGCTAACTTTAGAAAACCTTTGGTGGTGTTTACACCAAAAAGTTTATTACGTCATCCAAAAGCTGTTTCTTCTATAGAAGAATTTGCAACAGGTGGTTTTCAAGAGGTGATAGACGATGCTGCAGCCGATGTTAAAAAGGTAAAAACTTTGGTATTCTGTACTGGTAAATTCTATTATGATTTACTGGCTGCACGTGAAGAACATACTAGAGAAGATGTGGCCTTAGTTCGTGTAGAACAGTTATTTCCTTTGCCAGCACAGAAAATGAAGGCAATTATGAAAAAGTATGCTGAAGCAGATGATGTTGTTTGGGCACAAGAGGAGCCTAGAAACATGGGAGCTTGGAGTCATATTATGATGCACTTTAGTGAAGCAAGTACATTAAGAGTAGCTTCAAGACGTTTTTATGCATCACCAGCAGCCGGTAGTGCAGTGCGTTCTAAACGTCGTCATCAAGAAGTTATAGATTATGTTTTTGATAAGTCAAAAGATAACATGATCCGTAAGTAGGCTATTAAAGAAAGAAAAAAAGATACAGGTTAAAAATTAAAATTATACAATAATGATTTTAGAAATGAAAGTTCCTTCACCAGGGGAATCGATAACGGAAGTTGAAATTGCTGCTTGGTTAGTTCAAGACGGAGATTATGTAGAGAAAGATCAGGCAATAGCAGAAGTAGATTCAGATAAAGCAACCTTAGAATTGCCTGCTGAAGAAAGTGGTATTATCACTTTAAAAGCAGAAGAAGGTGATGCTGTTGCTGTTGGTGAAGTTGTTTGTTTAATTGATACAAGCGCTGAAAAACCTTCTGGAGGTTCAAAAGCAGCTGCTGTAAAAGAGGAAGTGAAAGAAGCTCCAAAAGAAGAGAAGAAAGCACCACAGCCTGTGCAAGCAAAAGAAACCTACGCATCTGGAGCAGCGTCTCCAGCGGCAAAGAAAATATTGGCAGAAAAAGGAATGGAAGCTAGTGCGGTTAAAGGTACTGGTAAAGATGGTAGAATAACCAAAGAAGACGCTGTTCAAGCAGTTCCTTCTATGGGAACACCAACAGGTGGTAAAAGAGGAGAGAGTAGATCTAAATTATCAATGCTACGTAGAAAAGTGGCAGAACGTTTAGTTTCCGTTAAGAATGAAACGGCAATGTTAACTACGTTCAATGAAGTAGATATGTCTCCGATTTTCGAATTGAGAAATCAATATAAAGAAGCTTTCAAAAGCAAGCATGGTGTTGGTTTAGGTTTTATGTCATTCTTTACATTAGCAGTAGTTAGAGCTTTAGATCTTTACCCATCCGTGAATTCTATGATTGATGGTAAAGAAATGATTACCTATGATTTCTGTGATATTAGTATTGCAGTTTCTGGTCCAAAAGGATTAATGGTTCCTGTGATTAGAAATGCAGAAAACTTAACCTTTAGAGGGGTAGAAGCAGAGGTAAAACGCTTAGCTATTCGTGCTAGAGAAGGTGAGATTACTGTTGATGAAATGACAGGGGGTACATTTACGATCACTAATGGTGGTGTATTTGGTTCTATGTTATCAACTCCAATTATTAATCCTCCTCAAAGTGCAATTTTAGGAATGCATAATATTGTAGAGCGTCCTATTGTTCGTAATGGGGAAATAGTTGCGGCACCAATAATGTATGTAGCATTATCTTATGATCACAGAATAATTGACGGTAAGGAATCTGTAGGTTTCTTAGTAGCAATTAAGGAAGCTTTAGAGAATCCAGTAGAATTGCTAATGGATGGTAATACAAATAAAGCTTTAGAATTATAATAGAATACAATTTTAAATTATAAAAAAAAGCCTCAAGATTATTGCAATCTTGAGGCTTTTTTATTGTGCTTGTGCTTTTAATTGCAATGCATGTCTTCTCTAGAGGTAGGGTCTGCATTAGGGAAACAAAGTCCTGTAGGTAATGTGCTTGGTACATACCTGTTAAGGTTTTTGTCAGATAAGCTTATTTCTATAAACACAGTTAAAAAATCTATTTCTTCTTCGGTTAAGTTTAGCGGAGTGAATTTTCCAGATAATTCTGACGCTGCTACTTCAGCATTTTCTTTTGAGGCTTCATTTTTATAGTTAATCACATCTCGCACAGACGTAAAGCTCCCTCCGTGTCCAAAGAAATGAACATCTGTTAGATTGTATAATTGCGGAACTTTAAATTTATAGTTATCAGAAGGGGTATTGGTAAAACCTCCACGCCCTTTTTTAGTAACATCATCTATGATACCATGTACGTTAGGGCCTTCTAAATCTTTCATTCCTAAAGCGTAAAATTCTTCAGAATTTAGTGCGGGTCCGTTATGACATTGGTAGCATTTTGCTTTTCCAAAGAATAGAATAGCTCCTTTTTTTTCATCGGAAGTCATAGCGTCTGCATCTCCTTTAATCCAATTTTGGAAGTTTGTGTCGGTAGATAAAATTGTCCTTTCGTACGCTGCAATTGCCAGACCGGCATATATCAAAGAATATCTTTCTGTGATAGCTACTTCTGGAAAAGCCTTGTCAAATAGGCTGCTATAGTGATTAGAGTCGCAAAAAGTCTTGTCTAAAGTCATTCTGTGAACAGAAAGTCCTGCAATCGCCTGCGTCTCAATTCCTTCAAAACCAAGAAGGTTTACTGCTTTTGGGGTGCCTTCGGTCCAATTGGCTTCAGTGCCTATGTTTTTGCTCGTGGCTCCAAACTGGCCGTTCCAGAGCATAAGTTTTTGGTAAGCAACATTTAAAACCGTTGGAGATTTTATCGGCTGAACATCAATCATGTCTTCTGTGTATAGTGGGTCTATGATTCTAGACTCTCCAAAGGTGCCAAAACCCATACCGCCATCTCCAATACCTTGCTGAATTCCACTTTGGAAGCCTGCTGCACTATGATGGCAGCTGGCACATGAGTAGGTTTCTTTATTGGTTTCTGTTTTTCCATCTAGACCAATTCCCGTTTCATGAAATAATAATTTCCCTAAGGCAACTTTTTCTTCTGTAATCGGGTTCTTAGGGTCGGCCGGTATTTTAGAATAATCTGTGCTATTCGGTAACTCGTAGTAATTTAAACTTCCTGAAAGCTTTATTAGAGTTGATTTTAATTCTTGATCTTCTGCTTCTGTGGTGATCTCCGTATAGTCATTTTCTGTTGCGCAACTTGCGAGAAGGCTAAAGGCTAAAAGAAAGCCGATTTTCTTTACAGGGGACAATATAAGCATAGTCATGGTGAGGTTAAATGTTTGGTATAAAAGTAGATAAGATTTTTTGTTTACAATATTGTTGTGGGGTATTCTGCTTAAAATTTAGGTAATCTTCATTTTTGCTTTAGGTAAAGTACTTTTTTGTCATAATCTATTACCGCTTTTCCTTTTTTTAATAAGTCGGCTCCAATAATTCCGTCAACAGGTTGGGCATTATGATTGGTTAAAGCCTCATTGACATGAACTAAATCAAAAAGTACAATTTTCAATTTTTTTAGTTTCCATTTCCCTACTTCAATACTGTTTTTAGTAGAAATTAAGGTTTCCATGTTCGTTGCGCCCGCACCAGCGGCTTTTATGCTAGATTCTTTAGAAGTTAAATTAAATAATTCTATTTTGTCAAAACCTACGCAGGTATTAGAAGCGCCAGTATCAAGAATAAAACGCCCTTCTATATTATTTATTTTGGCTTTGATCTCAAAATGGTTGGTACTGGTTAAAACTAGGGGTATTTTAAAGTATTTTTTTTCTTTTAAAAATTTTTTGAGACTCTTCACGGTTTTTTTTGTTAAAGATAAGGCTATTTTTGTACCATGATATTTACAGATACGCATACGCACTTATATAGTGAAGCATTTGATGAGGATAGAGATTTGGCTGTTAAAAATGCTATAGCAGCAGGAGTAGAACGTTTTTTTATTCCTGCGATTGATTCTACCTATACGCAATCTATGATTGCATTGGAGCAGGCTTTTCCAGACCATATGTTTTTGATGACGGGATTGCATCCAACGCATGTCAAAGAAAATTATTTAGAAGAAATAGCGCATATTGAGGATATGCTTAAGAAGCATACCTATTATGCAATAGGAGAGATTGGAATTGATTTGTTTTGGGATAAATCCTTTCTCAAGCAACAACAAGAGGCATTTAGGATGCAAATTAAAATAGCTAAAAGAGAAAAACTACCCATCGTAATTCATTGTAGAGATGCGTTTGATGAAGTATTTGAAATCTTGGAAGAAGAAAAGGCGGATGATTTATTCGGAATTTTTCATTGTTTTACGGGCTCTAAAGCGCAAGCGTTAAAAGCTATTGGCTATAATATGAAATTGGGAATTGGCGGTGTGGCTACTTTTAAAAATGGTAAGATTGATCAATTTTTAAAAGAAATAGACCTCAAGCATATTGTTTTAGAAACGGATGCGCCTTATTTGGCGCCAACACCCTATAGAGGAAAAAGAAATGAAAGTGCCTTCCTTGTGAATATAGCGGAAAAAATGGCTACTATATATGATAAGTCAATAGCAGATATTGCGGCAATAACAACAACCAATTCTAAAGAAGTATTTGGAATATAAATACGTTATAATGACTAAGAAAACTAAAATACTTTTAATCTATACGGGTGGTACTATAGGGATGATTAAAGATTACAAAACGGGAGCTTTAAGGGCTTTTGATTTTGGTAAGCTAAAGAAAAATATTCCAGAATTAATGCAATTAGATTGTGAGATCTCAAGTCATTCTTTTGAAACGCCTATAGATTCTTCTAATATTAATACGAGTCATTGGGTATCCATTTCAGAAACTATTGAAGATAATTACGCTCAATATGATGGTTTTGTAGTGCTTCATGGAAGTGATACCATGAGTTATTCTGCTTCTGCATTGAGCTATATGCTAGAAAATTTAACCAAACCTGTGATATTTACAGGCTCACAATTGCCTATTGGAGATTTACGCACGGACGCTAAGGAGAACTTAATCACCTCCGTTCAAATTGCCGCTTTACAAGCAAAAGGGGTGTCTGTAATTCAAGAAGTAGGGCTGTATTTTGAATACAAATTGTATCGAGGAAATAGAACCACTAAGTTTAGTGCAGAACATTTTCAGGCATTTGGTTCCTTAAATTATCCTCCATTAGCAGAATCTGGAGTACATTTAAATGTGTTTAAGGAATATTTATTGAAGCCAAAAAAGAAAAAAACGTTAATTGTTCACAAAAATTTAGATAATAATGTAGCTATTTTAAAATTATTTCCGGGTTTTAATGAACATTTATTGCGTGCTGTTCTAGAAACACCAGATTTGAAAGCGGTTATTATTGAAACTTATGGTTCTGGAAATGCTCCTACGGATAGTTGGTTGACGGAAAATTTAAAAAAAGCAATAAAAAAAGGAATCCATATTATTAACGTTACACAGTGTTCTGGAGGGAGTGTTATTATGGGGCAATATGAAACAAGTGAGCATTTGCAGAAGCTGCAAGTTATTAATGGTAAGGATATTACAACAGAGGCAGCTATTACTAAGTTGATGTATTTGTTGGGTAATGGAATCTCTAATAAGCTCTTTAAAACTGTTTTTGAAACATCTTTGCGAGGAGAGATGGTTTAAAATTAACGTTGGAAATTTTATTTAATACTTTTTTTTTTGTTAATTCGACGCCTTGAAAAATTGAATAATAGAGAGGTGGCCGAGTGGTCGAAGGCGCACGCCTGGAAAGTGTGTATACCTCAAAAGGGTATCGAGGGTTCGAATCCCTTCCTCTCTGCATTTAATTTTTAATTTTTTAATTGTAAAAATTTTTTATCTTTAACCCATTAACTAATCTAATTTAAGTTTGAAAGAAATGAAAAGATTATTCTCTATCCTAGCAGTGGCTGGGTTATTTGTATGTAACACAAATACTGTTAACGCTCAAGTAAATGCAAATGCAATTACTTCTAACCTATCCGCAACTATTGCGACTGCAGCAACAATGATTCAAGATGCAGCAGCGACAGAAGCAGAAAGAGGTTTTGTTCAAGTATTAAAAGAAAAATTTATTGAAGGTGGAGCTGGCTTCATGGGTATCGTACTTTTATGTTTGATACTAGGTTTAGCAGTTGCTATTGAAAGAATTATTTACTTAAACTTGGCAACAACAAACACTACAAAATTAAAGCAAAGAGTTGAAGATGCACTAGCTTCTGGTGGTATCGAGGCTGCTAAAGAAGTTTGTAGAAATACAAAAGGACCTGTTGCTTCTATTTACTACCAAGGTTTAGATAGAGCTGGCGAAAGCATCGATTCTGCTGAAAAAGCGGTTGTAGCTTACGGAGGTGTTCAAATGGGACAACTTGAGAAAAACGTTTCTTGGTTATCTTTATTTATCGCTATTGCACCAATGCTTGGTTTCATGGGTACTGTAATTGGTATGATTCAGGCCTTCGAGAAAATTGCAGCTGTTGGTAACTTAAGTGCTTCACTTATTGCAGGTGATATTCAGGTAGCGTTATTGACAACGGTATTTGGTCTTATTGTGGCTATTATTCTTCAAATTTTTTATAATTACATTATCGCTAAGATCGATAGTATTGTAAACGATATGGAAGATTCGTCAATCTCTTTGATTGATATGTTGGTAGATCACAAAAAATAAGTCGCACTTAATACTTAAGTAAAATGAATAAGATAATTAAAATAATATTAATCGCACTCAGCGTCATAGGACTTGTCTTATGGGTAATGCTTGCAAGAGAATCTGAAGTTACTGTAGGTAATGGATCAATGAATTTTATGTTCATTATTACATTTATCTTACTTGCTATAGCTGTATTTGCTAGTTTGTTCTTCGGATTAAAAAATGTTTTTTCTTCACCAGAAGGCCTTAAGAGAACTCTTATTGGAGTAGGTGGTCTTATAGTAGTAGCAATTTTATCATATGTTTTCGCTAGCGGAACAGATGTTAGTATTGAAGCTATGGAGAAGAAGACTGGAATCCTTACGGATGAAAGTACTATTAAAACTATTGGTACCTTCTTAAATATGTTCTTCATATTGACGATTATTGCTGTAGGTTCAATGGTATTGCCAGGTGTGAAAAAAATGTTTAACAAATAATAAAATATAACTATGCCAAGAAGAGGAGCACCACCAGAGGTTAACGCCGGTTCTATGGCAGACATCGCTTTCTTACTGTTAATCTTTTTCCTAGTAACTACTACTATTGAAACAGATGCAGGTTTAGATCGTATGTTGCCACCTTTAGAGCCGCCTACGGAAGCACCACCAATTATTAAGGAGAAGAATATTTTTACTGTTAACATCAATAAAAATGGTCAACTTTTAGTTGAGGATGAACTGGCAGATATAAAAAGTTTGAAAGAAAAAGCTATGGCTTTTCTTGATAACGGAGGAGCTGCAAAAGGCACCGAAGAGTATTGTAACTATTGTATGGGAAAAAAAGATATTGCATCTTCTGATAACCCTAGCAAAGCTATTATTTCTTTAAAGAATGATAGAGAAACACAATACGGAGTTTATATTACAGTTCAGAATGAAATTGTAGCAGCTTATAATGAATTACGTAACAGAGAGTCTCAAAGACTTTACAAACGTAATTTCACAGATATGGAAGCAGAGTATTTGAATCCAGAAACTTCTGATGAAGCTAAAGCAGTTTTAAAAGAACGAGTAAAGAAAATACAGGAATTATTTCCTCAGAAATTCTCTGAAGCTGAAACTTCAAGTGGTAATTAATCGTAAAAGTTAAAAAGATATGTCAAAATTTAGCAAGAAAAAAGATGGTGATATCCCTGCGGTTTCAACTGCATCATTGCCAGATATCGTTTTTATGCTTCTGTTTTTCTTTATGACCGTTACGGTAATGAAAGATACTTCTGTAAAAGTTCAGAATGATCTTCCTAAAGCAAGTGAAATTAAGAAGTTAGAGAAAAAAGACCGTGTGATCACTATTTATGTTGGAGCACCAACTCAAGAATACCAAAAAGTTTTTGGTAGTGAGGCGAAAATCCAATTGAATGATAAGTTTTCGAGCCCTTCTGAAGTAGGTCCTTACATACTTCAAGAAAGAGCAAAGAAATCTGAAGATTTGCAAAATGTATTAACTACTTCGTTGAAAGTTGATAGAGAAGCAAACATGGGTATTATTTCTGATATTAAAGAAGAATTACGTAAAGTAAATGCTTTAAAGGTTAACTACACTACCTATGAAGGTATTGCTTTTGATAACCTTAGATAGTAAGATTAGTTTCTTTCAAAATTAGTATATAGGCGCTTCAAATTTATTTGAAGCGCTTTTTTTATACTCGCTGTTTATCTATCTTTAATTTATGATGAAAGAATTTTTAGTAGCGCTTTTTCTACTACCAGTTTTAGTATTGAGTCAAGAGAACTCTTTTAAATCTTCTGGAGATACAAATTACCTTGAAGACCAATTCTATCTAGGGGTCAATTATAATTTTATGCTAGAAAAGCCTCAGGACGTTTTTAAGCGTAATTTTTCCTATGGCTTACAGATTGGCCTTATTAAGGATTTGCCTTTAAATAACAGTCGTACAATTGCGTTAGGACTAGGTTTAGGCTATGCGGTCAACTCTTACTATTCTAATTTGATTGTAACGCATGAAAACGATGTAATTAGTTACTATGCAGAAAGTGATGCATCTTTGTATAAGCGTAGTAAGTTTGAGATGCATAGTATAGAAGTGCCGTTTGAATTTCGCTGGCGTAACTCAAGTCCAACAAAATACAAGTTTTTTAGAATTTACTCTGGTGTTAAATTTACCTATAATTTTAGTGCTCGTTCAAAATTAGTGACCGATGCAAGTAGAGATGGTTTTTCAAACCCAGATTTAGAGCGCTTGCAATATGGACTTACACTTAACTTTGGTTATAATACCTTTAACCTTCATTTGTATTATTCCCTTTCTGATTTTCTAAAAAAAGATACACTTCTAGATACGGGTGAGGTTATAACCATTAAGCCTTTTAGAGTAGGGCTTATTTTTTATGTTCTATAGCCAATAACTCAAGGTTATAAATTGTGTAGTTACACCTAACATAAGTCCTCCAAATATCTCTAATTTAGAATGAGTTCTAAAATAAATTCTAGAGGAAGCTATCAGACCGCCAAACAAAATAAGCACACTAATAGATAGTGTGAGGTTAATTTCAAAATGTACACTTAAATTTATGAGGTACATGATTAAGCTTCCAATGCCTACCATGTGGATGCTGTTACTGAATTTGGCAAACAACAGCATTAAAACTGTAAAAAGTGCTATAATCAAGCCTATAAAGTAGTAATAGAGCTCTATGGTGTAGTTGTTAGGTATCACCTTATAGATAATCATGAATAATAAGATAATGCTGATATAGATGGGGTATTTGCGTTCTTTTATGGTCGGCATCGCGATTGAATTGATGACACCTATATTTCTTAAAATTAAAAAACTAATGATTGGGATTACTACAGTTAAGATAAATATAGGTAGCAGGTTTCCAACTTGCATTTCTAAAGAGGTGTATTTCCTTGTTACTTGAAAATAGACCAAACTACCATATATCGGAATAAATACAGGGTGAAATAAGTAAGCAATGAATTTTAAAAAGGCTTTCATTTATTCGGGTGTATTATGAGAAATAGGAAGCATCATAATACTATATATGATGAATATTGAGCTTCAATAATTAGATTTCTTTTCGCATTCTAGCTACGGGAATTCCTAATTGTTCTCTGTATTTTGCTACGGTTCTACGTGCAATAGGGTAGCCTTTCTCTTTTAAAATGTCGGCTAACTTATCATCGGTAAGAGGTTTTCTCTTTTCCTCTTCGGTAATTACATTCTCAAGAATTTTTTTGATCTCTTTGGTAGAAACATCTTCTCCCTGGTCATTTTTCATGGATTCAGAGAAATAGTCTTTTATCAAACGTGTGCCGTAGGGTGTGTCTACATATTTACTATTGGCAACTCTAGAAACTGTAGAAACATCCATTTGGATGGTATCTGCAATATCTTTAAGAATCATAGGTCTTAAATTACGCTCATCACCCGTCAAAAAATATTCTTCTTGGTATTGCATAATCGTATTCATTGTAATGAATAGGGTTTGTTGGCGCTGTTTAATCGCATCTATAAACCATTTTGCGGCATCTAACTTTTGCTTAATAAATAAGACGGTATCTTTCTGTGATTTAGATTTTTCTTTAGAGTTTTTATATCCCTCAAGCATATTATTGTAGCCTCTAGATACGTGTAGCTCAGGTGCATTTCTGCCGTTTAAAGTTAGTTCTAGTTCACCATCAACAATTTTAATAGAAAAATCGGGCACAATATGTTCTATCATTCGGGTGTTTCCAGAATAAGAACCTCCCGGTTTTGGGTTTAATCGTTCTATTTCAGAAATAGCTTGCCTTAACTCCTCTTCCGTGATATTATGTTTTTGAATTAACTTTTGATAGTGTTTCTTAGTAAATTGATCAAAAGATTTTTCCAGAATAGCAATCGCCAGCTCAATACTCGCGGTTATTTCTTTACGCTTTAATTGTATGATTAAGCACTCTTCTAGCGAAGTTGCTCCAACCCCAGGAGGGTCTAGCTCTTGTACAGTTTTTAAAACTTTTTTTATGGTCTCTGCTTCCGTATATACGTTTTGCGTGAAAGCTAAATCATCTAAAATGTCGTTTATGGGCCTACGGATATACCCACTTTCATCTACGCTACCTACTAAAAATTCTGCAATGGCCCATTCATCATCACTAAGGTAAATAGTATTTAATTGATTTAATAAGTACTGGTTAAAAGAAGTTCCTGCGGCATAAGGTACCGTACGTTCTTCGTCATCGGCACTATAATTATTAGCTTGTGTTCTGTATTCCGGAATCTCATCATCACTCAGGTACTCATCAATATTAATGTCTTCGGTATTAATACTTTCGCTGTCTATTTCATCATTAAACTCATCTTCAAATTCATCCTCAAAATTATCCAACTCTTCCTTGCCGGTTTCTAAAGCCGGATTTTCCTCTAATTCTTGTTTTAAACGCTGTTCAAATGCTTGTGTAGGCAATTGAATCAGTTTCATTAACTGAATTTGCTGAGGAGAAAGCTTCTGCGATAATTTAAAAGATAAATGTTGTTTCAGCATATAAATTAATGTTCTGTAGAACTTACGATTTTATAGTAATTTTAGAATTCTGCATTTTGTGGTGTTCTAGGGAAAGGGATGACATCTCTAATGTTGCCCATGCCTGTAGCAAAAAGAACTAATCTTTCAAACCCTAATCCGAAACCACTGTGAACAGCCGTTCCAAATTTTCTAAGGTCTAAGTACCACCATAACTCTTCTTCGTCAATGCCTAGTTCTTTTATTTTGTCTAATAAAACATCTAAGCGTTCTTCACGTTGAGAGCCACCAACAATTTCACCAATGCCAGGAAATAAAATATCCATAGCTCTAACGGTTTTGCCATCATCATTTAAACGCATGTAAAATGCTTTTATTTTGGCAGGGTAGTCAAACAAAATTACAGGACACTTAAAATGCTTCTCTACAAGAAAACGCTCGTGCTCACTTTGTAAGTCTGCTCCCCATTCGTCAATAATATATTTAAACTTCTTTTTCTTATTAGGCGTACAGCTTTTAAGGATGTCTATTGCTTCCGTATAGGATACTCTTTTGAAATTGTTCTCAGAAACAAATTTCAGTTTTTCAATAAGATCCATGTCACTGCGTTCTGCTTGTGGCTTAGATTTTTCTTCGTCCAATAAACGTTGCTCCAAAAACTTTAAATCTTCTGCGCAGTTTTCTAAGATGTAATTAATTACATCTTTAATGAAATCTTCTGCAAGATCCATGTTTGCATCTAAATCATTAAAAGCAACTTCGGGTTCAATCATCCAGAATTCAGCTAAATGCCTAGAAGTGTTAGAATTCTCTGCTCTAAAAGTAGGGCCAAATGTGTATACTTTCCCTAAAGCCATGGCATACGTTTCTGCCTCTAATTGGCCAGAAACTGTTAAGTTAGTTTCTTTGCCGAAAAAGTCTTGTTTAAAATCTATTTCTCCGGCTTCATTTAAAGGTGGTTTCTTTTGGTTTAATGTAGATACTCTAAACATTTCGCCAGCACCTTCTGCATCAGAACCAGTAATTATAGGTGTATGTACATTGTAAAAACCATTATTTTGAAAATATCTATGTACTGCAAATGACAAGACAGAGCGTACTCTCATTACTGCCGCAAATGTATTGGTGCGCACGCGTAAATGTGCTTTTTCTCTTAAAAACTCTAAAGAGTGTTTTTTAGGTTGAATAGGGTAGGTATCTGGATCAGAAACACCCAATACCTCCAGTTTATTAACCTGAATTTCTACACTCTGTCCTCTTCCTTGACTTTCTACAAGTGTACCAGAAATTTCTAAAGCAGCACCAGTAGATACTTTTTTTAATAGGGCTTCATCAAAATTCTCAAAATTAACAACACATTGAATATTGTTAATTGTAGAGCCATCGTTCAAGGCAATAAATCGGTTGCTTCTAAAAGTTTTTACCCATCCTTTGACAGTAACTTCTTGTAGTGAAAGGTTTGAAGAAAGTAATTCTTTAATGCTGTATGATTTCATTTGATAATTTTGTTGCTATTCGTATGCCTTATGGTTTCTATTTTTTTTGTAAAGTAAATTAGATTACTTCAAGCTATTTCAACCAAGATTAATTTTTATTTTTAAATAACAAATATAGCCTTTTTGATAAAAAAGGCTTTATAAGTTGAAACGATAAAACTTGTTTTTTTATTCTGATTCTTTGAAAGTATCTTCTTCTTTAGGTAAGATATCTATCTGTGGTTCTTTCAGTACCGTTTTATTCGCAATATTGCGCTCTAGAGACAATAGTAATGATGGTAGTAAGATTAAGTTAGCAAGCATTGCAAAAAGCAAGGTGGCCGAAACTAATGCTCCTAAGGCAACCGTACCTCCAAAGCTTGAAATGGTAAAGACAGAAAAACCAAAAAACAATACAATGGATGTATAAAACATGCTTACACCTGTTTCTCGTAAAGCAGCATAGACTGATTTTTTGATTCGCCAATTATTAGCGGTTAATTCCTGGCGATACTTGGCGAGAAAGTGTATAGTGTCATCCACAGAAATACCAAAGGCAATACTGAATACTAAAATAGTAGAAGGCTTGATAGGTACTCCTACAAATCCCATTAGTCCGGCAGTAATTACCAGCGGTAATAGGTTTGGTATTAAGGATATGATAATCATTTTGAAAGATCTGAATAAATACGCCATAAATAGGCCTATAAGTCCAATTGCTAATGCAAGAGACATTATTAAATTGTTTACTAGGTATTTTGTTCCTTTTAGGAAAATCAATGCGCTACCGGTCATATAAACATTGTAGCGCTCCGCAGGGAAAATCTTATCTATATTTTCTTTCAATTTACCTTCAATAGCTTCCATTCGGACGGTTTTAACATCTTTCATGTAGGTAGTGATGCGAGCCGTTTGTCCAGTAGAATCGACAAAACTCTTTAATAAATTTCCATTACTAGAAGATTTACGAGCTATATCCATTATAAACGTATTTTCCTGCGATGTTGGGAGCTGGTAGTATTTAGGGATTCCGCTATAAAATGCTTGCTTAGAGTATTTGACTAAATCTACGGCAGAAACAGGCCTTGATAACTCTGGAATTTCATGGATGAGTCCACTTAATTCATCCATCTTTTTTAAGGTAGATGGTTTTAAAACTCCTTTTTTACGTTTGGTGTCTACGACAATTTCAACAGGCATTATTCCGTCGAATTCTTGTTCGAAAAAGCGAATATCTTGAAAGAATTCTGCTTTCTTAGGCATGTCTTCTATAGGACTTCCTGAGATATCAATTTGATAAATACCAATAATGCTGATCACCAAAAGACAAATAGAAACAATGTATACAGAAATTCGTTTTTCGCGAACAATGTTTTCCATCCAATTAACAAAAGTGTCAATCCAACGTTTATTTAAGTGCTTTAAATGCTTTGTTTTAGGAAGCGACATAAAGCTATAGACAATAGGGATAATCAGAAGAGATAGTATGAAAATACCTATGATGTTGATGGATGCTACTATACCAAATTCTTTTAAAAGCTGACTGTCTGTTACAATAAAAGTGGCAAACCCAGAAGCGGTAGTAATATTTGTCATTAACGTTGCATTCCCAATTTTGGAAATTACCCGTTGTAATGATAAAGCTTGGTTTCCGTGCTTTTTTACTTCTTGCTGATACTTGTTAATCAAGAAAATACAATTCGGGATTCCGATGACAATTATTAATGGAGGAATCAATGCGGTAAGTACGGTAATTTCATATTGCAGTAAGCCTAAAACACCAAAAGACCACATAACACCAATAATTACAACGCACATAGAAATTATAGTAGCTCTAAAACTTCTAAAAAAGAAAAAGAAAATTAAAGAGGTAACTCCTAATGCTGCTAGGATAAATTTCCCTATTTCATTAATGATACTCTGGGAATTCATGGTTCTTATGTAAGGCATCCCAGATACGTGTACATCTAAATTGGTTTCATCTTCAAAATTTTTAACCAATTGGTTTAGATCTTCTAGAATAAAATCTTTTCGGGCAGACGTGTTTACAATATCTTTATCTAGATAAACAATGGTTCTAATTGTTTTGGTCTCTTTGTTGTAAATTAAATCTTCATAGAACGGAAGGTTGTTAAACAAATGCGAGGTGAGCGTATCTATTTCTGCCTTGGTGGTAGGTGCTTTTTTGATAAAAGGTTGAAGAACAAATTGCTGCTTTACAGTGTCTTTGATTAATTCTTGGAGATTGTCTGTTGACAATACAAAATCTACCTCCGGAAATGCAGCAAGTTGTTTGCTAAACTTGTTCCACCTATTAAATTTTGAAGGGGTGAAAAGCGAAGAGTCTTTTACAGCTAAGACCATGACATTACCTTCTTCACCAAAAGTTTTTAAAAACGATTGGTATTGTACATTTACAGGATGGTGGTCTGGTAGTAGGTTTGCTTGCGAACTAGAAAATCGCATTTTATCCCATTGCAATGCCAAAAACACAGTGAGCACAGTAATAAGAATTAAAATAAGTATTCTATTTCTTAGAATAATATTTGCGGTTTTTGCCCAGAAACCTTTAGTTAATTTCGCAACCATGTTATTTTTTAAAAATTGGCTCAAAGGTAGAAAATGATTATGGGTAATCACAGAAATCTCTTAAGGGAATAACTGCTTTTCGTGCGATTTTAGGAAAATTTAAGTTTTCAAACAGAAAAAGGACAACTATGTAGTTGCCCTTTTATATTGTTTTACTGAAATACTTAAATTATACTTTCATTATTTCAGCTTCCTTTACGGCTAAAACTTCCTCTATTTTCTTAGAAAATTTATTGGTAAGCTCTTGAATGTCTGCTTCAGCATTTTTCTTTAAATCTTCAGAAGCATCATCAAGTGCTCTGATGTCTTTATTGGCTTCTTGCCTAGCATTACGGATACCAACTTTGGCATCTTCAGCTTCACTCTTTGCTTGCTTTGCTAAATCTCTTCTACGCTCTTCAGTTAATGGTGGTACGCTAATAATAACAAAATCACCATTATTCATAGGGTTGAAGCCAAGATTAGCAATCATAATTGCTTTTTCAATAGGCTGTAGCATATTTTTCTCCCATGGTTGTACCGTAATGGTACGGGCATCTGGAGTTGTTACGTTTGCAACTTGACCTAGTGGCGTTTGTGAGCCATAATAATCTACCATTACGCTAGATAACATTATTGGACTAGCTTTTCCTGCTCTAATTTTTGCAAATGCTTTTACTAAATGGTCTATAGTACCATTCATGCTTTCTTTAGTGCTGTCAAGTATAAAAGTAATTTCTTCGTTCATTTTATTTAGTTTTTTAAAATCTGCTGCATATAATATGCCACTATCTAGTTGTCAACAACAGTTCCAATATTTTCTCCAGAAAGGAGTTTTAATAAATTACCTTTCTTGTTCATGTCAAACACTACAATTGGTAATTCATTTTCTTGACTTAAAGTAAATGCTGTTGTATCCATTACTTTTAGTCCCTTAGTTAATACATCCTTGAATGTAATGGTGTCAAACTTAGTAGCGTTTTTATCCTTTTCCGGATCAGAGGTGTAAATTCCGTCTACTCTAGTTCCTTTTAATATTACATCAGCTTCAATCTCAATAGCTCTTAATACAGCTGCAGAATCGGTAGTAAAATAAGGGTTTCCAGTTCCTCCTCCAAAAATAACAACTCTCCCTTTTTCTAAATGGCGCATTGCTCTTCTACGGATGAATGGTTCTGCTACTTCATTTATTTGAATGGCCGATTGTAATCTAGTTTGTACGCCGCTTTCTTCAAGGGCACTTTGTAATGCTAAACCATTGATGACCGTGGCTAGCATTCCCATATGGTCCCCTTGTACACGATCCATACCATTACTTGCTCCGGCTAATCCTCTAAAAATATTTCCTCCGCCAATAACAATAGCGACTTCAATTCCTTTGTCGATTACCTCTTTTATCTCTTCAGCATATTCTGCTAACCTTTTGGGGTCAATTCCGTATTGTCGTTCACCCATTAAGGCTTCGCCACTTAATTTCAAAAGAATTCTTTTATACTGCATGGTTCGGATTTATTTAAACTAGTGCAAAAATAATCAAAATAATTTACGAGAATACGCCATTAATAATTAATTGCAGTCCTAATTATTTCTCAAAACTCTCTGTACTGTTATTTTATTTTAATAATCTTGTTTAATTAATAACAATTAACCGTTAGATAGTACTTAAAATGAATAGAATAAAAATGAAAAAGACAGGATATATAATAGCATTAGTGCTTTTAATGCAGGCTTGTGGGTCTTCTAAAAGTCTAGTGGCAGCAGATACTAGTGTCGTTAAGGTTAAAATAGATTTAGTTAATGTAGTAGAGGATAAAGTTCTTGTAGAACTTAACCCAGGTGCTTTTAGCGCAGGTGAAGTCTTGTTTTTTATACCTAAAACGGTTCCTGGAACGTATAGCACGGACAATTATGGTAAATATATAGATGAATTTAAGGCGTTTGATTATAAAGGGGCCGAATTGTCTTTTTCTAAAAAAGATGACAATACGTGGGTAATCCCTGATGGGGTCAAATTAGATCGAGTATCTTATTATGTTAATGATACCTATGATACGGAAGCGGAAGTAGAGCATGCTGTTTTTTCTCCTTCGGGAACTAACATCCTTAAGGGAGAAAACTTTATGCTAAACCTTCATGGTTTTGTTGGCTATTTTAATAATTTAAAAGAAATACCTTATGAATTAGCTATAAAGCATCCTTCTGCTTTGGTAGCGGCGACTTCCTTAAAAGAAAATAATGCAAATGCAGACCCTGGTTTAGATGTTTTCTATGCAAGTCGTTATTTTGAAGTGACGGATAATCCTATTTTATATGCTAAGGCAGACTTTGTTTCTTTTGAAGTAAATGGTATTACGGTGAACTTAGGTGTGTACTCCCCTAATGGCTTGTACAGTGCTGCAGATCTAGAGGAAAGAATGTTCAAGATGATGTCTGCCCAAAAAACGTTTTTGGGAGCTATTAATAGTACTAAAGAATATAATATTTTATTATATCTGGCGGGTTCAGAAAACGATGCAAGTGGTTTTGGTGCTTTAGAACATCATACATCAACGGTAGTGGTCTTGCCCGAGCAAATGGACCAAGCGAGATTAGAGCAGGCAATGGTTGATGTAGTGTCTCATGAGTTTTTTCATATAGTAACTCCTCTTAGTGTACATTCTGAAGAGATTCAATATTTTGATTTTAATGATCCCAAAATGTCAATGCACCTTTGGATGTATGAAGGTACAACAGAGTATTTTGCTAATCTATTTCAAATACAGCAAGGCTTAATTAGTGAAGATGAGTTTTATGAGCGTATTATGGACAAAATAAACAACGCTAAACTTTACGATGACTCCATGTCTTTTACTGTAATGAGTCAAAATATACTGGACGACCCTTATAAAGATAATTATGCCAATGTCTATGAGAAAGGTACTTTAATTAACATGGCTCTAGATATTACCTTGAGAGAATTAAGTGGTGGCGAGAAAAGTGTTTTATGGTTATTAAAAGAATTGTCAAAGAAGTATGGGGATGCCATTCCGTTTAAAGATGAGGCGCTTATCACTGAGATTGTGTCGATGACGTATCCAGAAGTTTCAGATTTCTTCGCTACACATGTGGTAGGGGCAACGCCAATTGATTATAGCGTGTATTTGTCTAAAGTAGGTTTAGAGCTTGGTACAGTAGAAGAGCAAAGCGGCTATTTTTTAAAAGAAAATGTTCCTTATATAGATGTGGATCAAACAAAGGAAAATGCGGTGTTTATCAGAGAGGGTATTACTTTAAATAGTTTTTTTACAAGCTTAGGTTTAAAAGGGGGTGATGTGTTTAAGTCTATTGATGGCACTGCAATCACGCTAGAATCAATACGTCCAATTATTGGACAAAGCTTCAGTTGGCCAGCCGATAAGATGGTTACCATTGTTGTTGATCGTGACGGAGAGGAGTTAATCTTATCTGGAGCTGCAGGAAATCCAATGGTGACGGTTGCTAAAATCGTGTCAAAGGAAACTGTAACGGATGTACAATTGAAATTAAGACAAATTTGGATGAAGGGGTAGTTCGTCTCACGTATAATTTAATACAAAAAAAGGAGCGCAATAGCGCTCCTTTTTTTTGTGTTGTCTAAGGTGTAGTTGTTTATGTTGTAGGTATATTTTTCATTTGTAATGATGAGGATAGTTATTTATTTTCTTTATGTGTGGTTACATAGGCTGGGCTATTACGCTTCACATCAATTATAGCATATGGAATAGGTCGTAGTGCGTTTAATTTAATTTTTAAGGATTCGTTTCCTATCGGATTTGAATATATCTCTAATTATTTTCGGTGTCATAATGGGTAATTAAGTTGGTGCTAATTGGAGTAGGCTATGCAGCCCAGCTATTAATATTCAATCCACCTTTTATTATTTCAATTCTGAGAATATGAATTCCTTTTTCTACGGCTATGTTACTTAAGTATAAATTTTAAAATGTTTGATAGCCGCCGGTATTCGGGATATTCGCAGTGCTAAAAATGCTTTTTCTGAGCTATTTTAATAGTTTAGTTGGCTGTTATCCTTATCGAAGCTTTGGGGGTAATAAATCCTAGTGCTGTTGTTGGGAGTCTTTTAGATAGCTGAGTTGTGAGATGATGTTAGTTTTTTATGATCTATTTTGCTTCTGCTGTAGTAGTTGGGTTTCTATTCACTTTCGTAGTCTTTTAGTTTCTTAAAATGAAGACATAAAAAAAGGGTCACAAATTAATTTGTGACCCTTTTTAAGTATGTATGATAAGAATATTACCCTAGAGTAACACGCTTAAATGAAGTTACTGCTAAACCATCTTGTGCGGATGATACATAAGTTGCAACATTTACTTTTTCATCTTTAATGAAGTTTTGATCTAATAGACATTGCTCTTGATCAAGAGTAGTGTTGTCAGAAACAAAACGCTCCATTTTACCAGGAAGAATTTTATCCCATATTTTTTCTGGCTTACCTTCAGCTTTCAATTCCGCTTTAGCAGCTTCTTCAGCATTTGCTAAAACTTCAGGAGTTAACTGACTCATAGAGATGAATTGAGGAACGTTTTTAAGTGTTTTACCTAATCTACCTAATTCTTCATTATCTTTTTCTATAACTGCGATTCTAGCTTCTGTTTCTGCAGCAACAAAAGAAGGATCAAAATCTTTGTAAGATAGCGTAGTTGCACCCATTGAAGCAATTTGCATAGCAACATCTTTACCTACTTCTTCGTTTTTAGAAGTTAAGCCTACTAAGGCAGCAATTTTGTTAATATGTACATAGCTACCTACGTAAGGGGCTTCTAATTTTTCAAAAGCAGTGATATCTAGTTTTTCACCAATTACACCAGTTTGTTCAACTAGTTTCTCAGCTACAGTCATTCCACCAAAATCTGATGCTAAAAATTCTTCTTTAGAATCAAAGTTTATAGCTTTATCTGCAAGTTGATTAGCCAATGCAATAAAGTTTTCGTTTTTACCAACGAAATCGGTTTCACAACCTAATACGATAGCAACACCAGCAGTACTGTCAACGTTAACTTTAGCGATAGCAGCACCTTCAGTATTTTCTCTGTCAGCTCTTTTAGCAGCAACTTTTTGACCTTTCTTACGTAGAACGTCAATAGCTTTGTCAAAATCCCCTTCAGCTTCAACTAAAGCGTTTTTGCAGTCCATCATTCCAGCTCCAGTAGCTTGTCTTAACTTATTTACTTCTGCGGCGGTAATTTTAGCCATTTTATATATGATTTTAAAAACTAGGCTAAAACTAAAACTTTATAAGGATTAGTTCTAGCCGATAGTGTTAATTAAAAATTTTATTTATACTAGGATAACGTTAAGAGGTTTTGATTTACTCAATACCACCTTTAACATTGTCTTGCCATTCTTTTAATTCATCCCATTTACCGTCAGCAGCCATTTGAGCTTGCTTTGGCCATGATGCAGGATTTTTAGAAGCAAATTTAGAACCAGCAGCAGTTAAAACTACATTTAATTCTTCTTCTGTTTTTCCAGCTAAATCACTGAATGAATTGATTCCAGCAGTTTGGAAGATTTCATTAATTTTTGGGCCGATACCTTCAACTTTTGTCAAATCATCAACAGCTTCAGTTTTAGCTTCAGCTTTTACTTCTGTTGCAGGTTCAGCAGCTTTTTTTGCTTTTGGAGCAGCTTTAGCTTCTTCACCTTCTTTTCCAGATTGTTTTTCTGATTTACGCTCAGATAAACCTTCAGCAATTGCCTCAGTTACATGAGTTAAAATAGCTTCAATAGATTTAGAAGCATCATCATTAGAAGGAATGATATAATCCAATAATCTTGGGTCAGAGTTTGTATCTGCCATAGCAAAGATTGGAATGTTTAATTTGATAGCTTCTTTTACAGCGATGTGCTCACGCATTGTATCAACAATAAATAAAGCGCCTGGTAAACGTGTCATTTCAGAGATAGAACCTAAGTTCTTTTCTAATTTTGCACGTAAACGATCAACTTGTAAACGTTCTTTTTTGGATAAAGTTAAAAAAGTACCATCTTTTTTCATTCTATCAATATGAGCCATTTTCTTAACAGCTTTACGGATAGTAACAAAGTTTGTTAACATACCACCTGGCCATCTTTCAGTGATGTAAGGCATGTTTACATTAGAGACTTTTTCAGAAACTATGTCTTTTGCTTGTTTTTTGGTAGCTACGAAAAGTATTTTTCTACCTGATGCTGCTATTTTTTTAAGAGCTTCATTAGCTTCTTCTAATTTTGCAGCAGTTTTGTAAAGATTAATTACGTGGATACCATTACGTTCCATGTAAATGTATGGAGCCATGTTTGGGTTCCATTTTCTTGTTAGGTGACCAAAGTGTACACCTGCTTCTAGTAAGTCTTTTACTACGATTTTTTTTGCCATTTTTTTGTACTTAGTTTACGTTCTGTTGAATTAGCAATACTAAAGTGGCACGATTCTTTGTGGCCTCTAATATTTAGATGCTAAACTAGTTTCCAAAAGCTGTTATACTCTTGGACAACAACAACTTGATTTTAAAATTTAACCCTGAAAAAATATTTTTCAGGGTTTTCAATGAACTTTTGTATAAACTGAATAAACAGTTTAAAATATATCTCTTTACGATTAACGTTTCGAGAATTGGAATTTTTTACGTGCTTTCTTCTGACCGAATTTCTTACGTTCAACCATTCTTGGATCTCTTGTCAATAAACCTTCTGGTTTAAGGATCAATCTGTTTTCAGGATCAATTTCGCACATAGCTCTAGATAAAGCTAAACGAATTGCTTCTGCTTGACCAGTGATACCACCTCCAAATACATTTACAGTTACATCGTAAGTGTCTTCAACATTTGTTAATGAGAAAGCTTGTTTTACTTTGTATTGTAAAGTAGCAGTAGGGAAGTATACCTCTAATTCTTTTTTGTTAACGGTGATTTTACCGCTTCCTTCTGAAAGATAGATACGTGCAACAGCAGTTTTTCTTCTTCCTATTTTGTGAATTACGTCCATTATATAAGGTCGTTTAAATTAATTACGGTTGGTTTCTGAGCTTCTTGACCGTGTTGAGCTCCTTCATAAACCTTAAGGTTACGAAAGATTGCAGCACCTAATTTGTTTTTAGGTAACATTCCTTTTACAGAACGCTCTACAATGCTTACAGGGTTTTTAGCCATTGCCTCTTTCGCTGTCTGAAATCTTTGACCTCCTGGGTATCCAGTGTGGCGTACGTAGGTTTTGCTTTCCCACTTGTTACCAGTCAAATTAATCTTTTCAGCATTTATAACAACAACGTTGTCTCCACAATCTACGTGTGGTGTAAAGCTAGGCTTGTATTTTCCTCTTAGTAATTTTGCAACTTTTGAAGCAAAACGACCTAATGTCTCTCCTTCTGCATCAACTAACACCCATTGCTTATCAACAGTTGCTTTGTTTGCGGAAATTGTTTTGTAACTTAATGTGTCCACAGTACTTTTTTATTTATTAAACACTTAAATCCCGTTTAATGGGGTGCAAATGTACAATTATTAACTTGAATAACAAATGGTTGTTTCTAAATAATTTATTTATTTTTTCAACGACCCTGTTTTTCCCTTTTGTTTTTATCCCGTTTTCTGTCAGAATAAAATATTTTTATAGGCTATTTTTTAATGTGCTTCTAGCCAGTTCTGTCCTACGCCAACTTCAACGTCTAATGGTACTTCTAGCGTATAAGCATTTTCCATTTCAGCTTTTATTAGCGACTTAATCTCCCCTAATTCTGGCTTATAAACATCAAAGACCAATTCATCATGTACTTGTAACAACATTTTTGTCTTATAATTGCCTTCTTTAAGTTTATTGTAGATATTAATCATTGCAATTTTGATTATATCTGCGGCACTTCCTTGAATTGGGGCATTTACGGCATTTCGTTCAGCAGCACCTCTAACTATGGCGTTACTACCATTAATGTCTTTTAAATACCTTCTTCTACCTAATACTGTTTGTACATATCCATGGTCTCTTGCAAAATCTACGAGACCACTCATATAGTTTTTTAATTTAGGATAGGTTTTGTAATAGGTATCTATGAGTTCTTTGGCTTCTGCTCTAGATAAATCTGTTTGATTGCTCAATCCGAAGGCCGAAACGCCGTAGATAATTCCAAAATTAACTGTTTTGGCATTGCTACGTTGTTCTCTTGTTACTTCGTCTAAAGGTACATTAAATACTTTTGAAGCGGTAGAGGCATGAATGTCTTCTCCATTTTTAAATGCTTCAATCATTGTAGTTTCTTCGCTCAGCGCGGCTATGATTCTGAGTTCTATTTGAGAATAATCTGCAGCAACTAGTACATAGTCTTCATTTCTAGGTACAAATGCTTTACGTACTTGTCTCCCACGTTCCGTTCTAATAGGAATATTCTGTAGGTTTGGATTGTTACTACTTAAACGGCCTGTAGCAGCTACTGTTTGCATATAATCTGTATGTACTCTACCTGTGCTTTCCTCTACCTGTGATGGTAATGCGTCTACGTAGGTACTCTTTAATTTAGCTAAACCTCTATAAGATAAAACGTTTTCAATAATCTTATGGTCTTTTGCTAGGTATGATAACACATCTTCTGCGGTAGAATATTGACCTGTTTTTGTTTTTTTAGGCTTCGCAACCAGCTTTAATTTGTCAAAAAGAATATCGCCCAATTGTTTTGGTGATGCAATATTGAATTCTTCTCCAGCTTCTTCAAAAATGGCTGTTTCTAGATTTTTAATATCATTATCTAGGTCTTCAGCTAAGGAGTTCAAGAATTTTGTATCTAAATTAATACCCTCTAATTCCATGGCTGCAAGAACATGTAAAAGTGGAATTTCAATAGTATCAAATAATTCCTGAGTTTTAGCTTCTTCTAGTTCTGGCTTAAATTGTTGGGCTAGTTGGTAGGTAATGTCAGCATCTTCTGCGGCGTATTCTGTTTGGTCCTTTAGAGGAACATCACGCATGCTAAGTTGATTCTTACCTTTTTTTCCAATCAATTCTGTTATGGATACAGGGGTGTAGTTTAGGTATGTTTCTGCTAAAACATCCATATTATGGCGCATATCTGGATTAATCAGGTAATGTGCTAACATGGTGTCAAAACATTTTCCTTTTACTTTAATCTCATATTTGTCTAAAACTTTGATATCATACTTTAGATTCTGGCCTATTTTTTCAATAGACTCATCTTCAAAAAATGGACGCAGTTGTTCTATGAGTTCCTGTGCTTCCGTTCTATCGGTAGGGAAAGGAAGGTAAAAGCCCTTTGAGGCTTCCCAAGAAAAAGCAATACCAACTAATTCTGCAGTCAGTGGGTTTAAGCCCGTTGTCTCTGTATCAAAGCATACTGAAGTTTGCTTGGATAGATTTTGAAGAAAAAGCTTCATAGCCATTCCTGGTGCAACACTTTGGTATACATGAGAAATGTCTTTCATTGTCTTTCTGGAAGAATAATCTTCTACAGTTTCTGAGGCGGTGCTTGGGTCGCCACCAAATAATGAAAATTGGCCAACGCCAGCTTCTTTTGTTTGTGCTTTAGGTTTGCTGTTCTCTTCTTCAGAGCTGGTAGTTTCCCCTTCAGGTGTAAATAGTTTTAAGAATTGGTCTTTTAAACGTCTAAATTCTAATTCTTCAAATAGCACCTGAACTTTTTCGGCATCAGGCATGGTTAATTCGTAATCTGTAGCATTAAAAGTAACGTCACAATCAATACATATGGTAGCAAGCTTTTTTGATAAAAGTCCTAATTCTGCATTCTCTTTTACTTTCTCTTTCATTTTACCTTTTAGCTGATCAGTATTAGCTAAAAGATTTTCCATAGAACCAAATTGTTCTATAAATTTTTTGGCAGTTTTGTCTCCAACGCCAGGCAAACCAGGAATGTTGTCACTGGCATCGCCCATCATACCTAGGTAGTCAATAACTTGCTCTGGGCGTTCCACGCCAAAACGTTTTTGAATTTCAGGAATCCCCCAAATTTCTATACCATTACCCATACGTGCTGGGCGGTACATAAAAATATTCTCAGATACCAGCTGGCCAAAATCCTTATCGGGAGTTACCATGAACACTTTGTAATCTTCTTTTTCTGCTTGCTTGGCAAGGGTACCAATAATATCATCTGCTTCCCAGCCTTCTAAAACAACAACGGGAATATGCATTGCTTTTAAAATATCTTGAATATAAGGAATGGCAATACGTATAGCATCTGGTGTGGCGTCACGATTAGCTTTGTATTCCGGAAATAACTCGGTACGCTCTGCGCTTCCGCCTTTATCAAAGCATACGGCTAAATGATCGGGTTTTTCACGTCTAATAACATCAAGCAGTGAATTCATAAACCCCATTATGGCAGATGTATCCATGCCTTTAGAGTTTATTCTGGGGTTTTTTATTAAAGCATAATAACCACGAAATATCAATGCATATGCATCTAGTAGAAAGAGTCTTTTTTGTTCTGCCATTTTATTTTTCAATTCGAGAATTTCAAAACTACGAAGATTATCCAATTCAATTTATTAATTTATCCTTTAATATAAGATTCGGGGATATTATTTACATGCCCAGCTTCAGAATAGGTTCTGTAGCTAAATCCGGGTTGAATGCAATAGCTTCCTGTTTCTCCTTTTTTATTTATCGCTATAAATCCGATTTGAAAGTTAAGCTTGTCTTTGTTTTTGGCAATAATTCTTCGAACACCCTCTTCGCAGGCTTCCTGGGGAGATTTGCCTTGTCGCATAAGTTCTACGATTAAAAAACTGCCAACAGTGCGTACTACTTCTTCACCAACTCCTGTGGCCGTTGCGCCTCCTACTTCATTATCTATAAAAAGGCCAGCGCCAATAATAGGAGAGTCGCCAACCCGTCCTGCAATTTTGTAAGCCATACCGCTGGTGGTGCACGCGCCAGAAATAGCCCCTTTGCTATCAATAGCAAGCATTCCAATGGTATCATGATTTTCTATATTTACAATGTGTTTATAGTGTGAAGTTTTTTTCCACGTCAACCATTCTTGTTTAGATTTTTCGGTAAGTAAGTGCGTTTTTTTAAAGCCTTTTTCATAAGCGAATTTTTCGGCCCCTTTTCCTGCAAGCATTACATGTGGCGTATCTTCCATTACTTTTCGGGCTACGGAAATAGGGTGCATTATGTTTTCCATGCAAAGTACTGCGCCGCAATTTCCTTCAGAATCCATAATACAGGCATCTAAAGTTACGGTGCCATCACGATCTGGTCTTCCGCCTTTACCAACGGATTGATTGTTTTCATCAGCCTCTTCTATCATAACTCCTTGTTCTACGGCATCTAAAGAGCTGCCTCCGTTTACTAAAACTTCCCAGGCTTTTGCCGTGGCATTTTCTACATTCCAAGTTGCAATAACAATGGGCTTTATGTTTTTATTGGCTGAACTTAATATTGGATCTTCTTCTTCTTCTTTATAGGAGGCAATTAAAGGAGCTGAAATTAATCCAGCGGTGGCAATCGTCGATTTTTTAAGAAATTTTCTTCTTTGCATACTATGGTCTTGTTGGTTACTTTAGAGTTTTAAATATAAGAATATGCTGGTAGAAGTTTGTGCTAATTCTTTAGAATCGGCTATAAATGCAGAAAAAGCGGGGGCAGATAGAATTGAACTTTGTTTGGAATTAGGGGTTGGAGGGTTAACGCCATCTGCGGGATTGCTAAAGGCGGTTAGGGAGAATATTAAAATTCCTGTTCATGTACTCATCAGGCCTAGGAGTGGTGATTTTGTATATTCTGATTTAGAATTTGAAGTGATGCTCAAGGATGTGGAAAATTGCATAGAAATGGGTGTAGACGGAATTGTTTCAGGTGTATTACTGCCAGATTTTTCTATTGATATTGAGCGAACGCAACAATTAATAGCGGCATCAAAAGGAGTGCATTTTACATTTCACCGTGCTTTTGATTGGGTGGAAGATCCTTATGAGGCTTTATTTCAATTGGAGCAAATAGGGGTGAATTGTATTTTAAGCTCTGGACAACAAAAAAAAGCATCAGAGGGAATAGACTTGTTGTGTGCTCTTAATCAAAAAGCAGTAAACTGTGTAATCATGCCAGGGAGTGGAATCAAAATAGATAATGCGCTTCTATTTAAAGAAAATGGCTTTTCTGTTATTCATTTTTCAGGAGTCACATTACGTGCTAAAAATGCCAATAGGAAAAATTTAAGCATGAGCTCTATGTCTTTTTTAGATGAAGATAAAACACCGGTGTCAGATTATAGGACGATACAAGATATTGTGGTAAGGGTTAAATAATGTTTAAATGGGTTACTGCTTCGTCTAAATAAAAATACCTTTGTATAAAAAAGGCATTATGTTACGTTTCGTGGTTTTTGTTATCATTTACCTTGTTTTAGGTTTTTATTCTCTGCAAGCTATTAAAACAGCATCTCGTCATGCTTGGGTGTATTATACATTTATAGTTATATCTCTTATAGTAGTTGGAAATTTTATTTTTCAGTTTACGTTAGGTTCATCGGACGGTAGGGTCTTAAGTAGGCCTAAAAGTTATGCCTTCGGATTCTTTCTGGCGTTATTATCGTTTCAACTGATAACCATACTTTTTCTTTTTTCAGAAGATATATTCCGATTTTTTTCTGGAATGTATCAAAAGATATTTGGCGTAGATCGTGAGTTTACGTTGCCAGCGCGTAGGCGTTTTTTGAGTTTAGTAGCCTTAGGTATTGCGGCATTACCTTTTGGTTCTTTGTTGTATGGGATGTATAAAGGGAAATACAATTTTAAGGTATTGAAGTATAATTTAGAGTTTGATGATCTTCCAGATGATTTTGATGGATATACGCTTACGCAGATTTCGGATGTACATAGTGGTAGTTTTGATGATGAAACTAAAATTTCATATGCTATCGATCTGATTAATAAGCAAAAGAGTGATGTTTTATTTTTTACGGGAGATATGGTGAATAATAAAGCAGAAGAGATGAAACCTTGGATGGCTTTGTTCTCAACGCTAGAGGCTCCAGATGGCAAGTTTTCAGTTTTAGGGAATCACGATTATGGAGATTATGTAGATTGGGATACAGAGGAAGAGAAGGCGGCTAATCTGGATGATTTAAAGAAGATACAGAAAGAAATGGGATTTGATCTTATTTTGAATGACAGTAGATATTTAGAGCGAAATAATTCAAAAATTGCGCTAGTGGGTGTTGAGAATTGGGGGAGAGGCGGTTTTAAAAAATCGGGAGATCTAAAAAAAGCAGCACATAACATTGATAAAAACGATTTTAAAATCTTATTAAGTCATGATCCAAGTCATTGGGAAGATGTGGTTATTCATGATGAGTATCATTATCATTTGACTTTAAGTGGTCATACACATGGTATGCAGTTTGGAATAGAAATACCGGGTTGGATTAAATGGAGTCCTATTAAATGGCGTTATAAATATTGGGCGGGTATATACAAGGAGCTTGGTCAGTTTATAAATGTGAATCGCGGTTTTGGATTTTTAGGGTATCCGGGGAGAGTAGGAATTTGGCCAGAAATAACCGTAATTACGCTAAAAAAGAAAGCAATTGCTTAAAATGTAAATGCTAAGGAAAACACAAAAAATGGTAAGAAATTATTTTTTTAACATTTTTTCTTACATTTGATTTACGAATCCTAACATTTAAGTATGTCTAAATTTGGTGAACTAATTGATTCTAACGCTCCCGTGTTGTTAGATTTTTATGCGGAGTGGAATGAGCAATCGACTTCCATGCATCCTGTGCTACGTGATGTTGCGGCAGCTTTAGGAGATAAAGGAAAAGTAATAAAAATTGATGTAGATAAGAACAAGGAGCTCTCTAGAGCCTTAAGGGTTAAGGGTTTGCCTACTTTGATTATTTACAAAAATGGAGAAATGGTTTGGCGTCAAAGTGGAGAACAAGACGCAAATACTTTAATTGGTATTTTGAACGAGTACTTGTAAAAGAGAATAGCGTAAGCATAAAAAAAACCGAGATGAAAGTCTCGGTTTTTTTATGTGTATTATTCTTGTGTAATGGGGGTGACAACAGGATCTGGGATATAGGTAGTGTCTATTTGACTGCTATCTATTAAATCAGGATCTACAAGGGTAGGAGTTTCTTCTCTTAAGATTGGATCCTCGCTACCGTTGACAAATCGACTAAATTTGTCAATGTATTCATTGAAAATAATAGTCTCCTTCTCTGCAAGCTCACGGTCGCCATTGCGAATTAAAATATCAACATTACGGTTGTAAGCTTCCATGTCAGCAATAATGTTATTTAATCTTTCATATTGCTCATTTAAAGGTAAAGTAGCATAATATTCTAAGTGTTCTTGGTATTTGGTTTTTAGTTGGGTGTATAATTTTCGAGCTTTTTCAGTTTCTCCAACTTTATAGTATCCGTCTACAAAAGGCTCCACAAATGCGTAGTATTCGTAATAATCAACTGGCATGTTTGTTACAGCGATATCAATCATTTCTTTGGCCTTCTCTATTTTGTTCTCATTTAATAGTGTTTCAACCAGACGAGCTATATTTCCTCTAAAAGATAGGCCTTGAATACGTGTTTGTGTATCATGGTAAATGTCTGAGCTTCCTGAGTTACCCCATTCCCATTTCTTAACGATATCATACATTAATTCGCTATCTATTCTGCCCATTTCGTAAGAACGCTTGTCAAATTCAGTTTTGATAGGAACCAGTTTGTATACCAAACCATCTAATTGTAGGTAATCTTTCATCCAAATATATTCGCCATCATCAAAACTACCACCAGAGAAATAGATTGGTCTCTTCCAATCATTATTAGCAATAATGTCTAACATAAGTAAGCGGTTTTTAGGTAATGCGCTTTTAGGAAGCTCAATATCTATATAGTCTACAATTAAAGCAGAATCTTTTTCTTTTACTAAACCGCTTTCTAAAACATTCTTTTTGTTAACAGGTATTCTAATGTGGTTTGTTGGGTAGAAAACAATGTCAAGAGTATTCTCAGGGTAATTGCTGATGTCTTGATCAGAAGAAGCTTCTAAAACACTTCTAAGCTTTGTTCTAGGTTCATCACTTGCTATCCATTCCATGAATGCTTTAATGTCCCATCTAGATTCTGAGATGTTTTTATTGTAAAGATGATCTACGTTTTGGTAGTATACAGCATCTCTTGAACCTACGCGGTATTGTTTGTGCGTTAATTGAGAAGGTATGGCTTCACTTTCGTAAGCTTTACGTTTCATTTGGTCAATATACCAGTCAGTAGCAAATAAACTTGTATTGATGACACGAACATCGGTACGGTAGCCTTCAATTTCTTGTGCATACCATAGTGGGAAGGTGTCGTTATCACCTATCGTAAATAGTATGGCTCCTACGTCTGATTGTGTAGATTCTAAATAGGCTTTTGCGGTAGTTTTAGCAGTAAACCTGTTTGATCTGTCGTGGTCATCCCAGTTTTGGTATGCCATTAAAAATGGAGCCGCCAATAAACAAGCCACAGTTACTGCTGGAGCAAGTATTTTAGGAGTGATGATCTTTTTGAAGGCATCAAATATACCATAGACCCCTATTCCTATCCACAGTGCAAAGATGTAGAAAGAGCCCACGAGAGAATAATCTCTTTCCCTTGGTTGAAAAATATATGGGTTCGTGTAAAATTGAATAGCCAATCCTGTAAACAGGAAGAATATCAGTAGTACCCAAAATTGTTTTGGATTTTTCCCTATTTGAAATAATATTCCGATGATCCCTAAGAGTAAGGGTAGGAAGAAATAGGTATTTCTACCTTTATTGTTCAGAATATCACTAGGTAAATTGTCTTGAGAGCCTATAGATGGGCGTAATTCGTCTAAGAAGTTGATGCCACTAATCCAGTTTCCGTTGTCATCATATCGCCCTTGTTTGTCGTTTTGTTTTCCAGTAAAATTCCACATGAAGTAACGCCAGTACATGTATCCGAATTGGAATTCAAACATATACTCTATGTTGTCCCAAATAGAAGGTGGTTGTACTTCTATATATTCGCTAAACCTGTTTAGGAACTGTGCATATTGGGCTTCATCAATTTCACCTTTAGAGTATCCTTCGCGCAACTGTTTAACGGCTTCTGCAAGTTCAGGGCTATTGGTTTTTGTTTTAAATTCTAGAGGGCCAAAATAACGCATGTAGTTTTCTACATGCTGTTCGCTCCACATTCTAGGTAATAACCCGATGTGTTTTTTATTAGGGCCTTGAGTAGCATTCTTGTATTTATTTACAATTATGTATTTACCTGCCTTCTCATCTTTTTCATATTTAGGCTTGTCATCTTTGTCTTCCCCTGGTCCGGCAAAGGCATTTGAAAAGTATGCGCCATAAAAAGGGCTATCTACTCCAGGATATTGTTCTCTATTGTAGTAAGCAAGTAAAGATCTAGCGTCAGATGGGTCATTTTCGTTGATAACAACTTTTGCATTTGCTCTTATCGGTAACATAATCCAAGAAGAAAATCCTAAGAATAAAAACATTAGACAAAGCACTATGGTGTTTGCTGTTTTAAAGTTGTTTTTACGAGTGTAGTTTAATGCAAGATAGAATACCGTAATGAATACGAGACCCATGATAATAGATCCGGAATTAAAAGGAAGACCAATGGTATTTATGAAAAATACTTCGCTCCATCCAAATGCTACCAAAATGTAGGTTAGTGAAAATTTATAGACGAGCATTAATATGGCAACCACAATAATATTTGCTAATAAAAAATTCTTTACGGTAGTAGTTTTATAGGTTTTAAAGTAATAAAGTAAGCCTATAGAAGGGATTGCTAAGAATCCCATAAACTGAATTCCAAAAGTTAACCCTACGACATAAGCTATAACAACAAGCCATTTATCGCCTCTTGGTTGGTCTAAGTTGTCTACCCATTTTAATCCAAGCCATAATAATACGGCCATAATTAAACTTGCCATAGCGTATACTTCAGTTTCTACGGCATTGAACCAAAAACTATCAGAGAAAGTAAAAGCTAAAGATCCAACAAGTCCGCTTCCTAAAATTGCTATTGCTTTACTATTGGTGATTACTTCGTCTTTAGAAATAATTTTTTTAGTAAGATTGGTAATAGTCCAAAACATGAAAAGGATGGTAAATGCGCTAGAAACTCCAGATACATAATTAACCATCAAGGCTATTTTTTCACTATCGTCCAAAGCAAATAAGGAGAAAAATGCGCCTATCATTTGCAATAATGGTGCTCCTGGGGGGTGTCCTACTTGTAATTTTGCTGCAGTAGTGATGTATTCTCCAGCATCCCAGAAACTTCCAGTGGGTTCAACGGTAATCCAATAAGTTATTAAGGCAATAGAAAAAGCAGTCCATCCTAAAATGGAATCCCATTTCTCAAAATTTTTAGAAAACATGTGTTGTGTATTTTACCAATTACGGCGAATTTAGTAATTAATATAGATATGTAATTCATTTTTTTATAAAGGTTTAACACCTCGAAGTAATATTTTTTTAAATTTATTTTTAAAAATGTTTGCGGATGTCAAACTTTGTTGTAAATTTGCACCGCTTTTAAAGGTAATGGTCCATGGTGTAATTGGCAACACTCCGGTTTTTGGTACCGTCATTCAAGGTTCGAGTCCTTGTGGACCAACAGAAATTTAATAAATTCCCTGCTTTTGAAAAGAGCAGGGAATTTTTTTTTAAAATTGTTTCAATTGTTAAATCTTATATCGTAAGTATATGTGCTTAATGTTTAAAAAAAGTTATATATTTGCAAGACTGTAAGAATCAATAGTATATACGAGGGGACAATTTGTCCCCTCTTTTATTGCTTAAGTTTATGTTTAAAGAGAAAGTTTTAGGGTTGTTAGAGGATGCTTTGAAGGAAAATGAGTCACTTTTTTTGATTGATTTTACGATAGGGCCTGCTAATAAAATAAATATTATTCTAGATGGCGATGCAGGAGTTAATTTAACAGATTGTATAGCAATTAGTAGGGCAATTGATCAAAGTTTAGATCGTGAGGAAGAAGATTTTTCTTTGGAAGTAGCTTCTGTTGGAGCGACTACGCCAATGGTTATGCCGAGGCAATATAAAAAGAATATCGGTAGAGAGTTGGAAGTAAAAACTTTAGATGGTAAATTTGAAGGGATTTTAACAGCAGCGAACGATCAAGGAATTACTTTAGAGTGGAAAGCTAGAGAACCAAAGCCAGTAGGTAAGGGTAAAGTTACAGTTCAGAAAAAGCAAGAATTTAATTTTTCTGATATTCAAGAAGCAAAAGTTATTATAAAATTTTAATTGTAGGTCAACATGGAAAATATAGCGCTGATCGAATCTTTTTCAGAATTTAAAGACGATAAATTCATTGATAGAGTAACGCTAATGGCGATTTTAGAGGATGTTTTTAGAAACGCTCTAAAAAAGAAATTTGGTTCTGATGATAACTTTGATATCATTATTAATCCTGATAAAGGGGATTTAGAGATTTGGAGAAATAGAGTTGTAGTAGAGGATGGTGAGGTAGAAGAGCCTAATGAAGAAATTTCATTAACAGAAGCTCGTAAGATTGAGCCTGATTTTGAGGTTGGTGAAGATGTTTCTGAAGAAGTTAAGTTAATTCAATTAGGAAGAAGAGCAATTTTAGCACTTCGCCAGAATTTAATTTCTAAAATCCATGAACATGATAATACAACCATATACAAACACTTTAAAGATTTAGAGGGTGAGTTATATACGGCAGAAGTACATCATATTAGACATAAAGTTGTTATCTTATTAGATGATGAAGGTAATGAGGTTATTCTTCCAAAGGATAAGCAGATACCTTCAGATTTCTTTAGAAAAGGTGATAATGTGCGTGGTGTTATCGAAAGTGTAGAATTAAAAGGAAATAAACCTGTAATTGTAATGTCTAGAACTGCACCTGCATTTTTAGAGCAATTATTCTTTCAGGAAATCCCAGAGGTTTTTGATGGTTTAATTACTGTTAAGAAAGTAGTTCGTATTCCAGGTGAAAAGGCAAAAGTTGCTGTGGACTCTTATGATGATCGTATTGATCCAGTAGGAGCTTGTGTGGGTATGAAAGGTTCTCGTATACATGGTATCGTTAGAGAATTAGGGAATGAAAATATAGATGTTATCAACTGGACTAGTAATCCACAACTTTTAGTAACAAGAGCATTAAGTCCTGCTCGTGTTTCTTCTGTAAAGTTGGATGACGAGAAAATGACAGCTCAAGTTTATTTAAGACCTGAAGAGGTTTCTAAAGCTATTGGGCGTGGAGGTCATAATATTAGATTAGCGGGTCAATTGACTGGTTATGAGATAGATGTATTCCGTGAAGGAGTAGAGGAAGATGTTGAGTTAACAGAATTTTCTGACGAAATCGAGGGATGGATTATAGAAGAATTTAAGAAGATAGGAATGGACACTGCTCGTAGCGTTTTGGAGCAAGATGTTGATGACTTGGTGAAGCGTACCGATTTAGAAGAAGAGACAATTGTAGAAGTTGTGCGTATCTTAAAAGAGGAATTAGCAGATTAAGCTATATATTAGCAGAAATTTATAAGTATAGTAACAAGTATTTATGGCAGATAATGCAACAATAAGACTTAATAAAGTCCTAAGGGAACTAAACATTTCACTCGACAGGGCGGTAGATTTTTTGGGTTCCAAAGGTCACGATGTGGACGCAAGGCCTACCACTAAAATTTCTAATGAGGTGTATCAAGTTCTTTTGGATGAGTTCCAGACGGACATGAGCAAAAAAGTTGCATCTAAGGAAGTTGGAGAAGAAAAGCGGAAAGAAAAAGAAGCAATTCGTCAACAGCTAGAACAAGAGCAAGAAGATAGAAGAGTCGAAAGAGAAAAGAGAGCCGCTGCTGAGCAGGTAATTAGGGGTAAAGCCGAATTATCTGGTCCTAAAACTGTTGGAAAAATAGATTTAGAAAACAAAAAGCAGGAAGAAGAAAAACCAAAAGAGGTAGAGAAGCCTGTTGAAAAGCCGTTGGAAAAAGCTCCTGAAGTAGAGGTTAAAAAAGAGCCAGAAGTGGTTAAAGCTTCGGCATCTGATAGACCTAAGTTTAAGGTAGTTGATAAAATAGACCTAGCGCCAAAGCATAAGCCTAAGCCGGAAGTTAAAGCGCCTAAGGCGGTTACTCCAGCTCCAACTCCAGTGGTAAAAGCTGAAGTTAAAAAGGAAGAAGCTAAGCCTAAAGAAGTTGTTGCTCCGAAAGAAGAGGAGAAAACAGCGGAGTCTGAAACAATCACGACACAATATAAAAAACTTACTGGTCCTAAAATTACTGGTGCTAAAATTGATCTTTCTAAGTTTGAAAAACCTAAGAAGAAAAAAGAAGCTCCTAAGAATGATGCTGCTGATAAAAAGAAGCGTCGTAGAAGAATTGTAAGTAATAATACTACTGGCCCTGGTCAGTCAAATACAGGTAATCGTCCTAGTAGGCCTCCAGGTAGTGGTCCAGGAAATAGAAGAGGTCCTGTACAGCGTTTTAATCCTGTTGCTAAAGTTGAGCCTACTGAAGAGGATGTTCAAAAGCAGGTTAGAGAAACCCTAGAAAAGCTTCAGGGGAAATCTAAAAAAGGAAAAGGGGCTAAGTATAGAAGAGATAAAAGAGATCAGCACCGTCAGCAGACAGAAAAAGATCTTGAGAAGCAAGAAGCGGAAAGTAAAATCTTAAAAGTTACAGAGTTTGTTACAGCAAACGAAGTAGCAACGATGATGGATGTTTCTACAACTCAAATTATCTCTGCTTGTATGTCATTAGGGATAATGGTTACGATGAATCAGCGTTTAGATGCAGAAACATTGTCTATTGTTGCAGATGAGTTCGGATACGAAGTTGAATTTGTTTCAGCGGAAATTGAAGAGGCGATAGAAGAAAAAATTGATGCTCCTGAAGATTTACAAGAAAGAGCGCCAATTGTAACGGTAATGGGTCATGTGGATCACGGTAAAACATCTTTATTGGATTATATCCGTAAAGAAAATGTTATTGCTGGTGAAAGTGGTGGTATTACGCAGCATATTGGAGCTTACGGAGTAACATTAGAAGGGGGTCAAAAAATGGCTTTCTTAGATACTCCAGGTCACGAAGCCTTTACAGCGATGCGTGCGCGTGGTGCTCAGGTTACGGATATTGCTATTATTGTAGTGGCGGCAGATGATGATATCATGCCTCAAACAAAAGAAGCTATCAGTCATGCTCAGGCGGCTGGTGTGCCAATTGTTTTTGCTATAAATAAAGTAGATAAGCCTACGGCTAATGTAGAGAAAATTAAAGATGGTCTTGCTCAGATGAATCTATTAGTAGAGGATTGGGGTGGTAAGATACAGTCTCATGATATTTCTGCAAAAACAGGTCAAGGGGTTAAAGAGTTATTAGAAAAAGTATTGCTGGAGGCAGAATTATTAGAATTAAAAGCTAATCCAGATAAATTAGCTACAGGTACGGTAGTTGAAGCCTTTTTAGATAAAGGTAGAGGGTATGTTTCTACAGTTCTAGTTCAGGCTGGATCTTTAAAAATTGGAGATTACGTTCTTGCGGGTACTTGTAGTGGTAAGATTAAAGCAATGCATGATGAGCGTGGAAATAGTATTAAAAATGCTGGTCCTTCTACTCCTATATCAATTTTAGGTTTAGACGGTGCTCCTCAAGCAGGTGATAAATTTAATGTATTGGAAGATGAGCGTGAAGCAAAGCAAATTGCAGCTAAGCGTGGTCAGTTATTACGTGAGCAGTCTGTTAGAACACAACGTCACATTACATTGGATGAAATCGGTAGACGTATTGCGCTTGGAGACTTTAAAGAATTGAATATAATTCTTAAGGGTGATGTTGATGGTTCTGTGGAGGCATTAACAGATTCATTCCAGAAATTATCTACGGCTGAGATTCAGGTTAATATTATACATAAAGCTGTGGGTCCTATTACAGAGTCTGATGTATTGTTAGCTTCGGCTTCTGATGCGGTTATTATCGGGTTTAATGTTAGGCCAATGGGTAATGCACGTACAATAGCAGATAACGAAGAAATAGATATCAGAATGTATTCTATTATCTACGATGCTATTAATGACTTGAAAGATGCAATGGAAGGTATGCTTTCTCCAGAAATGAAGGAAGAAATTACGGGTACTGCGGAAATTAGAGAAACATTCAAGATTTCTAAGGTAGGTACTATTGCAGGTTGTATGGTAACTAGTGGTAAGATTCTTAGAAGTGCTGGAATACGCTTAATCCGTGATGGTGTTGTTGTATTCACAGGAGAGTTAACTTCTCTAAAACGATTCAAGGATGATGTGAAGGAAGTTTCAAAAGGATATGATTGTGGTCTGCAGATTAAGAACTACAATGATATTAGAGAGCTAGATATCGTGGAAGGATTCCAAGAAGTAGCTGTGAAGAAAAAACTTAAATAAAAGTTTCTACTATAGTAAATAAAAAAAAAGACCCATTTGGGTCTTTTTTTGTTTGTGTTCAGAAGTAATTAGTGGATGGTTATTTTGGTGTAATAATAATTGCTGCTGGATATTTTTTTCTTACCTCAAGATATTTGCGTTCTGCTTCTAAGGCTGTTTTGATGTCTTTTATGCGTACTCTGTAATCAGTATCTACATGGTCAATTTTAGTTTTCCAATCTGGAAAGTCAGCATCCAAATTAGATTTTTTACTGTTGGCTCCTGATAAGCTTCCATTGTAGATTTGAATCTGAAAATCATCAGAATCTTCTTCGGTGCTTTTGTAGATATCTAATAGTTTTTGAATGTTGCTATCCTGACTAATGTTTATACTGCCTTCTTGAGCTTGTGTATAGGATGCGCATAGAAGGAATATAGCGCTGTAATATATGTTTTTCATTCTTCTATTTTAAATGTTTTGTTGTTGTGTTGCAAAAGTAATTTTTTAATGCGTAGTCTAGGCGCTGTCTTTTTATTTAGAATTAGTATAAATTGTAAATTATAAATAACTTAACATTTCGCAAATAAAGTCTATGTCGTATTTTTGCATTCGATTTTGAGGTGTATATTTGTTACAGTAAATGGTTGCTGTAATAATCATGCCAAAATCTTGAAAGAAATAATTTTAATATGAAAAAGGTTACGTACCGCAATCAATTTTCTAAAGTTTTAGGTGTCAGTTTATTAATTGGGCTTTTGTTTTCAACGAGCCTGTTTTCGCAAGACGAAACTGCGTCTGCTGGTGATGCTGCTAAGGGTAAATCTTTATTTAATCAAAACTGTGCTGCATGTCATGCCTTAAATAAGAAGATGACGGGGCCAGCATTAGCAAATGTTGAAGAGCGTTTGTCTGAAGAAGGTTTGGGTAAAGATTGGATTTATGCTTGGATTAAAAATAGCTCTGGTGTTATAGCTTCGGGTGATGCTTATGCAAATAAGCTTTACAATGAGTATAACAAGGCGGCTATGACAGCTTTTCCTACATTGTCTAATGCGGATATTGATAATATATTAGCGTATACTGCTGCACCGCCTCCTGCTGCTCCTGTGCAAACAGCTGCTGTAGCTGCTGGTGGAGAATCTAATCAGTCGGGTGGTTTGTCTAATGAGATAATTCTTGGGGCTCTTGTTCTTGTTTTTGGTTTATTGGTAATGATGTTGTTCATGGTGAACAAGACGTTGCGAAGAATTGCGGAAGCTAACGGGGTTGTTTTGGAGCAAGATAGTTCTAAAAAGAATACGCCGATTTGGAAGGCATTTGCTCAGAATCAATTTTTAGTACTGGTGTCTGTTATTATGTTGCTGTTAGGCGGGGCTTACTTTGCTTATGGTTGGATGATGCAAGTTGGTGTTGATCAAGGGTATGCTCCTGTTCAGCCTATACATTATTCGCACAAGGTGCATGCGGGTGATAATAAGATAGAGTGTAAATATTGTCATTCTTCTGCTAGAGTATCTAAGCATTCAGGGATTCCTTCTTTGAATGTGTGTATGAATTGTCATAAATCTATTTCAGAATATACAGGGAACCCAGAAGGTCCTTCTCAGGAAGATTTGGCTAATGGGTATACGAATGAGTTTTATACTGGTGAGATTAAGAAGTTGTATAAAGCTGTTGGTTGGGATGAAGAAAATCAAAAATATACTGGAGATAGTAAGCCTGTGGAATGGGTAAGAATTCACAATTTACCTGATTTTGCTTACTTCAATCACTCTCAACACGTTTCTGTTGCTGGTATAGAATGTCAAACATGTCACGGACCAGTAGAGGAAATGGAAATTATGCAACAATTCTCTCCATTAACAATGGGTTGGTGTATTAATTGTCACAGAGAGACAAACGTGAAAGTTGAAGGAAATGAATATTATGATAAGATTCATGCGGAGCTTTCGAAAAAATATGGTGTAGAGTCACTTACAGCTGCTCAAATGGGTGGATTGGAATGTGGTAAATGTCACTATTAATAGGTTTTAACAAGAAGAGATAATTTCAGAGATATACGTATGGCATCAAACAAAAAATATTGGAAAAGCGAAGCGGAGTTAAATCCTAACGATTCCATTGTTGAGACGCTAAGACATAATGAGTTTGTTCAGGATATTCCTGTTGATGAGTTTTTAGGAGATAAAGATAATTTAGCTTCTTCATCAACAAACAGAAGGGATTTCTTGAAATATGTTGGTTTTAGTACCGCAGCTGCTACATTAGCAGCCTGTGAGGGACCAGTTGTTAAGTCTATTCCTTATGTAGTGCAACCGGAAAGTATTATTCCTGGTGTAGCTAATCATTATGCAACAACTATTGCTAATGGTTTTGATTTTGCTAGTGTTTTAGTAAGAACAAGAGAGGGTCGTCCTATTTCAATACATAATAATTCAGATGCGGCTGTTAACGGTAGTGCAAATGCGCGTGTTAATGCATCGGTTTTAAACTTGTATGATAGTACGCGTCTTCAGGGTCCTTTAGCTAATGGTGAAGCTGTTAGTTGGGGAGATTTAGATGCTGCTGTAAAAAGTAAATTGAATTCATTAAAGAATTCAGGAAAGCAAATTGCTTTATTGACGCAGACGTATGCAAGTCCGTCTACCTCAAAATTAGTTGGTGAGTTTAAAGAGGCTTACGGAAATGTAAATCATGTAACCTATGATGCAATTTCTGAAGAGGCTGCTTTAAATGCTTTTCAGGCAAAGTATGGTGAAAGAGCTTTGGCGGATTATGATTTTTCTAAAGCGGAAGTGATTGTTTCTTTCGGTGCTGATATCTTAGGAGATTGGCAGGGTGGTGGCTATGATAGTGGCTATTCAAAAGGAAGAGTTCCTCAAAAAGGTAAAATGTCTAAGCATATTCAGTTTGAGTCTAATATGTCTCTTGCTGGAGCAAATGCAGATAATAGAATAGCGTTAAAGCCTAGTCAGCAAAAAATAGCTTTGGCTAAATTATATGCTAAACTAAATAATTCATCTGTTGGTGGAGAGGTTAGTGATAGTGTAAATAAGGCCTTGGATTTAGCGGTAGCTCAAATTAATAAATCAAGATCTAAAGCGGTTGTGGTAACTGGTTTGGATGATGAAAATGCCCAAGCTGTTGTTTTAGCTATAAATGAAATGCTAGGTAGTGTTGCTTTTGATGCTGCTGCTCCTAGGTATATTCGTCAAGGTAATGTTACGGCTGTAAATGCTCTTATTTCAGAAATGAAAGCAGGTAGAGTAGGTGCTTTGATCATGGATGGTGTGAATCCTGTGTATTCATTGCCAAATTCTTCTGATTTTGTAGAGGGACTTAAGAAGGTAGATTTATCGTTAAGTTTTTCAGTTACAAATAATGAAACAACAGCAAACGTAAATTATGTTGCTGCTGCTCCTCATTATTTAGAATCTTGGGGTGATGTTCAAATGAAAAAAGGACATTACGGTTTGGTTCAACCTGCAATAAAAGAATTATTTGATACGCGCCAATTTCAATCTTCTCTATTAACTTGGATGGGTAGTGATCAAGCGTATTATGATTATATTAAAGAAACGTGGACTTCGTCTGTATTAGGTTCTAGTGATTGGAATCAAGCATTGCACGATGGTTTTTATGTAGGAGCTAAGTCTTCTGTAATTGAAGAATTGGTAGAGAGCGTTGCTGCTCCTGTTCTTGCAATGGAGGCTCCTGTAGCGGAAGAGGAAGTTGTACAGGTAGAGACTGTTCCTTTGGCGTCAGCCTTAAGAAGCTTAGCTTCTGCTGATACTTCGGGAATGGAAATGGTGTTATATCCTAAGACGGGTATGGGTGATGGCCAAATGGCGAACAACCCATGGTTGCAAGAGTTTCCAGATCCAATTACACGTGTATCTTGGGATAACTATGTAACTGTTTCTAAAGCTGATGCGGAAAAATTAGGATTTGTAAATGAGAATGTTGCAAATGGTGGTCTAGACGGTAGTTATGCTAAAATTACGGTAGACGGTGTTGCTGTTAGTAACGTTCCAGTAATTATTCAGCCAGGTCAGGCACTTGGTTCTGTCGGTTTGTCTTTTGGTTACGGTAAAAAAGAAGGTTTAAAAGAGGAGATGCAAACAGGTGTAAATGCCTATGCATTGTATAAAGGTTTTTCTAATATCCAATCTATTAGTATAGAAAAAGTAGCTGGTAATCATGAGTTTGCTTGTGTGCAGTTGCATAAAACACTAATGGGTAGAGGGGATATTATTAAAGAAACTACCTTAGAGATATTTAATACTAAAGATGCTGCTGAGTGGAATGTTCAGCCAGTTGTTTCTTTAGATCACCAAGAGGTTGCTGCAACATCTGTAGATTTATGGGATAGTTTTGATCGTTCAATCGGTCATCATTTTAACTTATCTATTGATTTAAATGCATGTACGGGTTGTGGATCATGTGTAATTGCATGTCACGCAGAAAATAACGTGCCTGTTGTAGGAAAGAATGAAGTTCGTCTATCGAGAGATATGCACTGGTTGCGTATTGATAGGTATTATTCTTCTGAAGATACTTTTGAAGGTGATAATGTAAAGAAAGATGAATTTGATGGCTTAACTGGTGATAAGGGTTCATTAGGAGGTTTTGGGGAGTTAGAAGATCCTTCTTCTAATCCACAAGTTGCTTTTCAACCTGTAATGTGTCAACATTGTAATCATGCTCCTTGTGAGACTGTTTGTCCTGTTGCTGCAACATCGCATGGTCGTCAGGGTCAAAACCATATGGCTTATAACCGCTGTGTAGGTACAAGATATTGTGCAAACAACTGTCCTTATAAAGTGCGTAGATTTAACTGGTTCTTATATAACAATAATGACGAGTTTGATTATCACATGAATAATGATTTAGGTAAAATGGTTATTAATCCAGATGTTACTGTACGTTCCAGAGGTGTTATGGAGAAATGTTCTATGTGTATGCAAAAAACACAAAAGACTATTCTTGATGCTAAAAGAGATGGTAGAGTGGTTAAGGATGGTGAGTTCCAAACAGCTTGTTCTGCTGCATGTAGTAGTGGTGCAATGGTCTTTGGTGATATTAATGACAAGGGAAGTGAGATTGCTGAATTGAAAGAAAGCAATCGTATGTATCACTTGTTAGAGCATATAGGTACTAAACCTAATGTTTTCTATCATGTTAAGGTTAGGAATACAGAAGAAGCATAAAAGTAAATATAAGATCAACGTAACTATAATATAAAATATGGCGTCGCATTACGAAGCACCTATTAGAAAACCACTTGTACTTGGAGATAAAAGCTACCATGACATTTCTGTGGATATCGCAGCTCCTGTCGAAGGTAGAGCCAATAAGCAATGGTGGATTGTATTTTCTATTGCATTAGTAGCTTTCCTTTGGGGTATTGGTTGTATTCTTTACACCGTATCTACAGGTATTGGTACCTGGGGATTAAACAAAACAGTTGGATGGGCATGGGATATTACTAACTTCGTTTGGTGGGTTGGTATTGGTCATGCAGGAACATTAATTTCTGCAGTACTACTCTTATTCCGTCAAAAATGGAGAATGGCAATTAACCGTTCTGCGGAAGCAATGACCATCTTCTCTGTAGTTCAGGCGGGTTTATTTCCAATTATTCACATGGGTCGTCCATGGTTAGCATATTGGGTTTTGCCAATTCCAAACCAATTTGGTTCGTTATGGGTGAACTTTAACTCACCACTACTTTGGGATGTATTTGCAATTTCTACGTACTTATCTGTGTCACTTGTATTCTGGTGGACAGGTTTATTGCCAGATTTTGCGATGATACGTGATAGAGCTGTAAAGCCTTTCCAAGTTAAAATATATAGCTTGTTAAGTTTCGGTTGGACAGGTAGAGCAAAAGATTGGCAACGTTTTGAGGAAGTTTCCTTGGTATTGGCTGGATTAGCTACTCCATTAGTACTTTCTGTACACACAATTGTATCTTTTGATTTTGCTACTTCGGTAATTCCAGGATGGCATACAACAATCTTCCCTCCATATTTCGTTGCAGGAGCTATTTTCTCTGGATTTGCAATGGTAAACACCCTTCTTATTATTATGAGAAAAGTGTGTAATATGGAAGACTATATTACATTACAGCATATTGAGTTAATGAATATCGTTATTATGTTAACGGGTTCTATCGTAGGTTGTGCTTATATTACAGAGTTATTTATGGCGTGGTATTCTGGAGTGGAATACGAACAATATGCTTTCTTGAATAGAGCAACAGGACCTTACGCTTGGGCTTATTGGTCAATGATGACTTGTAATGTGTTTTCTCCACAATTCATGTGGTCTAAAAAATTACGTACGAGTATCTTGTTCTCTTTCTTTATCTCTATTGTAGTAAACATAGGAATGTGGTTTGAGCGTTTCGTAATTATCGTAACTTCATTACACCGTGATTACTTGCCATCTTCTTGGACAATGTTCTCTCCTACGTTTGTAGATATAGGTATTTTTATTGGTACTATCGGGTTTTTCTTTGTGTTATTCTTATTATATGCAAGAACATTCCCTGTAATTGCACAAGCGGAGGTGAAGTCTATTATGAAAGCTTCCGGTGAGAAGTATAAATTACTTCGTGATGCTGGGAAGCCTTTATATGAAGTAAAGCAAATAGTTCCATCTAAAAGACCGGTAGTAGAAGATAAGTCTTTGCCTATAGCGGCAGATAAAGAGCAAGTTTCTTCATTGTTAAGTTCTTTGGGGGTATTTGATCCGGCAACGGAAACTCCGGATGATTTAAAAGAAGTAAAAGGTATTGGACCTCAAATGGAAAAAACGTTAAACCAGATTGGTATATTTAAGTTTTCTCAGGTGAGTAAGATGACAGAAAAAGAATATGATTTGTTAGATTCAATTACAGGTTCTTTCCCAGGAAGAGCACAGAGAGATGATTGGGCAGGTCAGGCTAAGATTTTAAATAACAATAAGTAGATATGGCATCTAAAGTTATACATGCACTTTATACAGATGATGACGTGTTAATGCACGCTGTAAAGAAAGTAAAAGAAGCTAAGCATCATATTGAAGAGGTTTATTGTCCTTTCCCAGTTCACGGGCTAGACAGAGCAATGGGTCTTGCGCCAACTAGAATAGCTATTACAGCGTTTATCTATGGGTGTATTGGTCTTGCAGTAGCAACCACGATGATGAATTTCATCATGATTGAAGATTGGCCACAAGACATTGGTGGTAAGCCAAGTTTTAGCTATTTAGAAAATATGCCAGCTTTTGTTCCTATTATGTTTGAACTTACAGTGTTTTTTGCGGCGCATTTAATGGTAATTACTTTTTATATGAGAAGTAAATTATGGCCTTTCAAAGAAGCTGAAAATCCAGATAAAAGAACAACTGATGATCATTTTTTAATGGAAATTGAAATCCATAATAATGAAGATGAATTATGGCAATTGTTAGCTGAAACGGGAGCAGTTGAGATTAATATTTCAGAAAAGTAGTCTAAGAGATATGAAGAGTTTTATAAAAATTATAGCAATCGGTTTAATTTTGGTTTCTTTCGCCTCTTGTTCAAACAAGAATAGTAGAAATTACCAATACATGCCTAACATGTACGAGTCCATCGGCTACGAGACATATCAGAAAGTAGAATTTCTACCTAATAGTTCTGAAGCGGGTCAGCCTGTAGAAAACACTATACCACGTGGAAAAATGCCTTACAAGTTTGCTAATGGTCTTGAGGGTAAAGAGCTAGCTAGATTAGAAGCAAGTCCTTTAGATTCTTTAAAGACTGTTGAAAATTTAGCAGCAGGTTCAGAATTGTATGCTATTTATTGTGCAATTTGCCATGGTGTTAAAGGAGATGGTAAAGGTACTCTTGTGAGTCGTGAGAAGATATTGGGAGTTCCTAATTACTCAGACGTTGGAAGAAATATTACGGTAGGTAGTACGTACCACACTATTTATTACGGATTGAACTCTATGGGTTCTTATGCTAACCAATTGAACGAAAGGGAACGTTGGGAAGTTGCAGAGTACGTAATGAAATTAAAACAAGATTTAACAAAATAATACATAGATTTTAGATATGTACACTATTTCAAATAGATTAAAAATTGCTTCAATTGTATTAATGGTTCTTGGTGCCATAGGAATCGGTATTGGCTTTATGTCAAGTCCAGGAACGGTTCAAGAGGCTAAGGCTATGGTGGCTAGTCATGATGATGGGCACGGAGGTGGTCATGCAGTGGCTGCAGAACACCATGAAGAAGTAAATGATCATGGCGCTGCTCCAGAAGCACACGGTGAATCTCATGATGCTTCACATGATGAGCATTTATTACATCAATTACAGAATAGACCTTGGGCGGCTTTGTATGTTGCGGCGTTCTTTTTCTTTATGATTTCATTGGGTGTGTTAGCATTTAATGCAATTCAAAGAGCGGCACAGGCAGGTTGGTCTCCCTTACTTTTTAGAGTAATGGAAGGAATTACTTCTTATTTAGTACCAGGAGGTATTATCGTATTTGTAATCTTAGCATTATCAGTAGCACATATGAATCACTTATTTGTGTGGATGGATGCGGAAGTAGTTGCGAATGATAAATTATTACAGGGGAAATCTGGATTCTTAAATGGGCCATTCTTTTTAATTAGAGCGGCAATATTTTTAGCGGGTTGGATTTTCTATCGAGAGTATTCTCGTAAATTATCTTTAGCGCAAGATGCGGCTACAGATGATACAAACTTTGTGAAAAACTTTAGATTGTCTGCGGCATTCTTAGTATTCTATCTAGTAACAGAATCTATGATGTCTTGGGATTGGATCATGAGTGTAGATCCGCACTGGTTCTCTACATTGTTCGGTTGGTATATCTTTGCTAGTATGTTTGTTTCTGGTATTACGGTAATCGCATTGGTTACAATTTACCTTAAATCTAAAGGTCATTTACAAGACGTTAATAATAGCCATATTCATGATTTAGCAAAATTCATGTTTGGTATTAGTATCTTTTGGACATACCTATGGTTCTCGCAATTCATGTTAATTTGGTATTCTAACATTCCAGAAGAAGTGACATATTACATCACTAGAATTGAAGATTTTAAACTTCCATTCTTCGGTATGATCGCAATGAACTTTTTGTTTCCATTATTATTGTTAATGAATAGTGATTTCAAACGTGTAAATTGGTTTGTTGTTATGGCGGGTATCGTTATTTTAGCAGGGCACTATTTAGATATTTTCAATGCAATAATGCCTTCAACAGTTGGTGACCAGTGGTATATTGGTATCCCAGAAATAGGAGCGGTATTGTTTTTTGCTGGATTATTTATCTTTTGGGTATTCAGAGCGCTTTCAAAAGCACCTTTACAGCCAACACGTAATCCATTTATAGAAGAGAGTAAGCATTTTCATTACTAGTATAAAAAATAACATTAAATCATACAATGACTGCATTTTTAATTATAGCTGTTTTAGTATTAGTGGCAATTGCTATTTGGCAAATGACCAAAATTTTTGAACTGTCACAAATCAAGGCTGACAATTCACAAATTGCTAACGATAAAGACAATAAGTATAACGGATATCTATTATTCGCTTTCCTTATATTTATTTACGGAATTACTATTTTCAGTTTCTGGAAGTACACAAAAGTTTTGTTGCCTGAAGCGGCTTCAGAGCATGGTGCAGAATACGATAGTTTAATGCTATGGTCTTTTGTTATCATCTTTATTGTACAAACATTAACGCAAGCCTTATTACATTACTTCGGTTTTAAGTACAGAGGAGAGAAGGGTAAAAAAGCTTTATTCTATGCAGATAATGATCGTTTAGAGTTCATCTGGACTATTATTCCTGTGATTGTTTTGGCAGGTTTAATCCTATGGGGATTATATACTTGGACCACCATAATGGATATCAACGATGATGATGATCCTGTAGTTGTTGAGTTATATGCACAACAATTTAACTGGACGGCTAGATATGCTGGTGGTGATAATGTTCTAGGGGATGCCAATGTGCGTATGATCGATATTGATCGTGCTAATGTATTAGGTTTAGATGAAGCAGATCCAAACGCAGCAGATGATATTATCGTTAAAGAATTACACCTCCCAGTAGGTAGAAAAGTAAACTTTAAAATGCGTTCTCAGGATGTACTGCACTCTGCTTACATGCCACACTTTAGAGCGCAAATGAACTGTGTGCCTGGAATGATAACTGAGTTTTCTTATACTCCAATTTATACCACAGAAGAAATGCGTCAGAATCCTGATGTTGTTGATAAGGTGAAAAGAACAAACGCCATTAGAGCAAAAAGAGCTGCTAAAGGTGAAGATAATTCTGATCCATGGGAGTTTGACTATATCTTACTTTGCAACAAAATTTGTGGGAAATCTCACTACAACATGCAAATGAAAATTATAGTAGAGTCTGAAGAGGATTATAACAAATGGTTAGCAGAACAACAAACGTTCGGTAAAACCATGATGGCTTCGGCAGAATAAATTAGGCTAGTTAAGAAAATTAATATAAAAAAATCAAGAATACGATTATGTCAGCAACAGCACATGCACACGAAGATGATCACGCACATGACGATCATGGACATCATCATAAAGAGACATTTGTAACTAAATATATCTTTAGCCAAGATCATAAAATGATTGCAAAGCAGTACTTAATTACTGGTTTGATCATGGGGGCTATTGGTATTGCAATGTCTATTTTGTTTAGAATGCAATTGGCTTGGCCAGGAGAATCTTTTCCTGTCTTTGAAGCTTTATTAGGCAAATGGGCTCCAGGTGGAGTTATGGATGCTGATATATATTTAGCATTGGTTACAATACACGGTACTATCATGGTATTCTTTGTATTGACAGCAGGTTTGAGTGGTACGTTTAGTAATCTACTTATTCCATTGCAAATTGGAGCTCGTGATATGGCCTCTGGTTTCTTAAACATGGTATCATACTGGTTGTTCTTTTTATCAGCTTTGATTATGATTTGTTCTTTGTTTATTGAAGCGGGTCCTGCAGCAGCTGGATGGACGGTTTATCCTCCATTAAGTGCATTACCTATGGCACAACCTGGTTCTGGTATGGGTATGACTTTATGGTTGGTTTCTATGGCTATATTCATTGCATCTTCATTGTTAGGTTCTTTGAACTATATTGTAACTGTAATTAACTTAAGAACCAAAGGAATGTCTATGACTAGACTTCCATTAACTATTTGGGCATTTTTTGTAACAGCTGTGATTGGGGTTATCTCTTTCCCAGTATTATTATCTGCTGCCTTATTGTTAATCATGGATAGAAGTTTTGGTACGTCATTTTTCTTATCAGATATTTTTATTCAAGGAGAAGTATTACATTATCAAGGTGGATCACCAGTATTATATGAACACTTATTCTGGTTCTTAGGTCACCCTGAAGTATATATCGTTTTATTACCAGCATTAGGAATTACCTCAGAAGTAATGTCAACTAATGCACGTAAACCTATTTTTGGTTACCGTGCGATGATTGCTTCTATTATTGCTATCGCATTTTTATCTACAATTGTATGGGGTCACCATATGTTTATTTCAGGAATGAATCCTTTCTTAGGTTCTGTATTTACATTCACCACCTTATTAATTGCAATTCCTTCAGCAGTAAAAGCTTTTAACTATATCACTACGTTATGGAAAGGTAACCTTCAGTTGAATCCAGCCATGCTATTTTCAATAGGTTTGGTATCTACTTTTATTAGTGGTGGTCTAACTGGGATTATTTTAGGAGATAGTACATTAGATATTAACGTTCATGATACGTATTTCGTTATTGCTCACTTCCACTTAGTAATGGGTATATCTGCTCTTTACGGACTTTTTGCAGGGGTTTACCATTGGTTCCCTAAAATGTTCCAAGGTAGAATGATGAATAAAAATTTAGGATATATTCACTTCTGGATTACTGCGATTTGTGCATACGGTGTGTTCTTTCCAATGCATTTTGTGGGTATGGCAGGGGTTCCTAGAAGATACTATCAGAACACAGCATTCCCAATGTTTGATGAATTGACAGATGTTCAAATATTAATTACAATGTTTGCAATTATTGCTGCATTTGCTCAATTGGTATTCGTTTACAACTTCGTAAGTAGTATTTTTTACGGAAAGAAAGGTCCACAGAATCCATGGAAATCAAATACTTTGGAATGGACTACGCCTATTGAGCATGTTCATGGTAACTGGCCAGGTGAGATTCCTGAAGTTCACCGTTGGGCATATGACTATAGTAAAACTAGAGAAGATGGGGAATATGTAATTCCTGGTCAAGATTTCGTACCTCAAACAGTTCCTTTACAGGACAATGAAGAGGAGATGAATCACTAATAAAATCTTATTGAATAAAAAAAGCCCTTTGTACATTTTACAAAGGGCTTTTTTTATAATTTTAACTTAACTATAATTTGGATTCATTTTTGCTAGATATAAGTTTTAACGCTAAGGGTTTATTGTCCATTTGTTTTAAAGCTTATTTAATTTGATTGTTACTTGAATCCTAACAAAACATAACCATAGATGAAATTTAGATTAATTACACTTGCCATTTTCTTATTTTTTATAAGCCTTACTTACGGTCAGCGTAAGCCTAAAATAAGAGGAAGTAGATTAGTGATTGAAACTACTCAGGAATTAGACCCTTTTACGGCTATAGAATTAAATGATGATCTCGAGATTGTTTTAAGGAAAGCATCAGATTGTGGATATAGCTTAGTGATAGATGATAACTTGGTAGATATATTAAAATTCAGGGTAGAAGACGAAACTTTAAAAATTAGCTCGTTCTATAATATAGTGGCTAAAAAGAAGATGGAGATTATTGTGTATTATAATACGCTAAATGCTCTTACTATGGTTGATGGTAAGATAGAAATGAAAGATCATATTAATACAGATGCTTTAGCAATTAGTACGTATGGTTCCTCTAAACTTCAATTAAATGTAGATGCTCAAACGGTAGAGGTGATGATGTTAGATAATAGTTTTGCAGAATTAAACATCGTTGCAGATACTTTAAATATGTCTTTTAAGGATAGAGTGGATGCCGAAATATTTGCAACAACAAAAGTTCAGAACTTTGATATGTATAAGAATGCCCAATTAAAAATCAATGGAAATACTGAGGGTATGAATGTCCATTTATTTGAGAACGCAAGTTTAAAAGCCAGCGACCTAGATGCAGGTGATGTAACTTTAGCACTAGAAGCATCTTCTAGTGCCTATATTAAAGCGTTTAATAACTTTTTATTAAGTTCTAAGGATTCTGCAAAGACCTATCTATACGGACCCGCAGCAATCACGATAGTCGATTTTTTAAATACCTCACAACTTAATAAGAGATAGCCTATTTTGCTATAGGGGCAGTTATTAAATATTCCGGAATTCCAAAGCCGTCTACCAGCGTATTTATATGAGGGCGTAATTCTGTGCAAATACGTTCTACACGTTGGCGGATGGCTTTTGATTTTGGACCACCAATATATCCCTGTTCTAGGTACCAAGTAGCATCATGTCTTATTTCATGTAAGGCGTGTAACGTACCTAGTTTTTCAAAAAGTGCTTTATTTTTCTCATCTCCAATAGTCTCTGTAAACTTTGTAAAGATTTCGTAAGATAATTGGCAACTATAAGCCTTTCCTAAGGCTAATAAGTGTGTTTGTACTTTTAAAAATGCTTGGTATGAAGGTACACCATCTTTGATATAATCGCGAATACGCATCGCTAAAGTATAGGTTAATCTTCTTGTTCTGTATTCAAAAGCATGCTGATGAAATTTTGGATTGTATAAATGATCAGGATCTGTCTTATTTGTGTAGATAGGATTTATGGTAGTTAGCTTATCATTTAGTTGTGATGTGAGTAGTTTTAATACCGATGCAAAGCCAGCACTATTAAACTCGGCCCTAAAGTCAGATAGTACTCCTTTTGCGGCTAATTGAAGTAAAACGTTATTATCTCCTTCAAATGTGGTAAAGATGTCTACATCGCCTTTTAAATCGGCAATACGATTCTCTATCAGATACCCTTTTCCGCCGCAGGCTTCTCTGCATTCTTGGATGGTATCATTTGCATACCAAGTAATAATAGATTTTAAACCGGCCACTTGCGTTTCAATCTCACGTTTATCCGTTTTGCTATCATCACTATATATTTTCATGATGTGCTGAAGGGTTACATCATAGACATATGCTTTGGCAATAGGTGGCGTTAATCGTAATTGATGGCTAGGGTAGTCCATCAATAAATCTTCTTGTATTTTTTTATTATCGTTAAACTGCCTTCTTTTTAACGCATGTTTTACCGCTATTGTTAGGGCTTTTTTAGCGCCTCCCAAGCCTGCTCTTGCTACACAGATTCTTCCGCCAACTAGAGTGCCAAGCATGGTAAAGAAACGTTTATTTGGATTTTCTATTTCTGAATGATAGGTGCCTTCTGCAGTAATATCTCCATATTTATTTAATAGGTTTTTTCGTGGAACACGTACTTGGTTAAACCATATTTTTCCATTATCCACACCATTTAATCCCAGTTTATATCCGTTGTCTTCAATTTTTACTCCAGGAAGTAGTTCATGATGCTCATTACGCACAGGAACTAAAATAGCATGCACACCTTCATTTTTGCCATTTACAATAAGCTGGGCAAAAACAGAAGCCATAGTAGCATCTAAGGCATTACCTATATATTCTTTATTGTCATTATTGCCAGGAGTATGAATGATAATGCTATCTGTCTCCTTTTCATAAGTTGCAGTAGTTTTTATACCTCGTACATTTGAGCCATGACCTGTTTCTGTCATAGCAAAACAACCTAATAGTTCAGCTTTTCCTGTGGTGTCCAAATACAAATCATGATGGTATTTAGTACCTAATTTTTGTATGCTTCCGCCAAAGAGTCCAAACTGTACCCCAAATTTTATAGCTAAGCTCCCGTCAACATACATGATGTTCTCAAAAATAAAGGCGTATCCAGGCATGTCTTCTGTGCCGCCATAGGCTCTAGGATACGCCATAGCGCCATAGTTATTCTTTGCTAATTCTTTTACTTGTTGTAAAACGGTAGCTCTAAATTTCTCCTTGTTTCGTTGAATCTCCCAATTGAATATTGGATTTTTTAAAACCTCATGAAATGCAGTGACACTAGCGGCAAATTCCCCTTTAAGTATAGCATCTAATTCGTTAGCACTGTAAAATTCTGAGGTAGCTTCTTGCTGTACGTCAACATCAAATAAATGATGGTAATGATTGGGTTGGATGCCTAGATTAAGTTCAATATGTTGTAATTGTTTATTTATGGGAGTCTCGGAAAAATAACGATCTACCAATCGTTTAGCTAAACTAGCTAAAGGGTAAGCATCATGCTCTATCAATTTAATATGAGCATTACTTATTGTGAGCCTCCATGACTTTAATTCTTGAGAAGAAGGTTTTTTGTTTTTATTCAACCACCCTTTTAGTGTTTTTTGATCCTCAGCGGTTAAGGTTTCATCGTCTTTAAATGCTGTAGTAACTATGTTTATTTCTGAAGCAGAGAGCAGGTCATCTGACCAAATCACATAGAAAAATGGAATATATTGTAAAACGCCTAAAGTGTAATGGTTCTTTTTCATAAGATGAAAATACAATATTCTATCCATAAATAATAAGAAATAGTTGCTTTAGAAGTATCTTAATTTTGCGCTATCTTTGTTATCATGAATGAGCATTTAGACCCTACAAATGAAAACTTTACTCCTGAAGAAGTAGATATAGACAAAGCACTTAGGCCCATAAGTTTTTCTGACTTTACAGGTCAAGATCAGATTTTAGAAAATCTAAAGGTTTTTGTAGAGGCGGCAAACTTACGTGGTGAGGCGCTAGATCACACGCTTTTTCATGGTCCTCCAGGACTTGGTAAAACAACTTTAGCACATATACTTGCTAATGAACTGGGTGTAGGGATAAAAATTACCTCAGGACCAGTTTTAGATAAGCCAGGGGATCTAGCTGGTTTATTAACCAACTTAGATGAGCGCGATGTACTTTTTATTGATGAAATTCACAGATTAAGCCCTATTGTAGAAGAATATTTGTATTCTGCTATGGAGGATTACAAAATAGATATTATGATTGAGACAGGGCCGAATGCGCGTTCTGTTCAGATAAATTTAAATCCGTTTACTTTGATTGGAGCAACAACACGCTCTGGCTTGTTAACATCACCAATGCGTGCACGTTTTGGAATACAAAGTAGATTACAGTACTATTCTTCAGAACTCTTAGCGACTATTGTTACGCGAAGTTCAGAGATTTTAAAAATGCCTATAACTGCAGATGCTGCCGCAGAAATTGCAGGAAGAAGTAGGGGAACACCTCGTATCTGTAATGCGTTATTGCGTAGAGTTCGCGATTTTGCACAGATAAAAGGAAATGGTAAAATTGATCTAGAGATTTCTCGTTTTGCTTTAAAAGCCTTAAATGTTGATGCACATGGCTTAGATGAAATGGATAACAAGATCCTTATAACCTTAATAGATAAGTTTAAAGGAGGACCGGTTGGGATTACCACGCTAGCTACCGCCGTTTCTGAAAGTGCAGAAACAATTGAGGAAGTGTATGAGCCCTTTTTAATTCAAGAAGGTTTTATTATGCGTACGCCAAGAGGTCGGGAAGTGACAGAATTAGCGTATAAACATTTAGGACGTATAAAAGGAAATATACAAGGAGGATTATTTTAATGCAGAAAACACCCATAGTTTCACAGTTCGAGGTCTTCAAGAATAGTAAAAGAATTTTAAAAAATCCGTTGCCTTTTCATCGCGAAAATTTTGAAAAATATGGAGATGTATTTAGAGTTAAAATTGGAGTCAAAGAGGAGTTGGCTTTTACACGAAGTCCACAGCTTATAAAGCACATTCTTCAAAAACAGCACAAAAAATATCATAAGTCTTCTTTACAGACCAAAGATTTGGCGAAGTATATTGGTCATGGGATACTAACGTCTAACGGTGAGCATTGGCGTACGCACCGGAGAATGGTGCAGCCTGCATTTCACAAAAAGAAATTGCAGAATTTGATGGCTACCATTCGGGAAGCAATCTTATTGGAAATAAAAAATATACCCGTAACTCATCCTATAGATGTATACCCTATCATGAGTAATTTGGCGTTTCAGGTAGTGGCCAAATCACTGTTTAGTAGGGATGATATTCAAGAAGAAATGTCACAGCTTCAGTATATCACAGAAACCAATCAAAGGATGCTGATTAAAGAAATGCGGCAACCTTATTTAAATTGGTGGTTTCAACTCAGTGGGCAAATAAGAAAGCATCTAAATTTAGCGAAAGATGGGCAAGCTATTTTGCATCAACTAATCGAAGGTCGTAGAAACTCGGCTGTGGAAAAAGATGACCTATTAGATATGTTATTGCAAGCCAGGTATGAGGATGGTACGGCAATGGCAAAAGAACAATTGATAGATGAAGTTTTAATTTTATTTACGGCAGGACACGAAACAACAGCCAATGCTTTAAGTTTTTTAGTGTTCTTACTAGCCAAGCATCCAGAAATTCAGGAGAAAGCATATCAAGAGGTGAAAAATATTACTTTAGAAGGTGATGATGTTTTAATACAACTTCTAGAATTGAAATATGTGCAGCAATGTATTGAAGAGGCGATGCGCTTGTATCCGCCAGCCTATATCATAGATCGAGTGGCTATAGAAGATGATGAATTTGAAGGCTTAAATATTCCAAAAGACTCCTTGGTTTTAATGAGTATTTATGAGCTTCATAGAAATGAAAATTTTTGGGAAGCACCGAACGAATTTAACCCAGAACGTTTTGATGCCTCAAAGAAGAAAGAATATCAGGAGTATTATTACCCTTTCGGAGCAGGTCCTAGAATGTGCGTGGGGAATAATTTTGCTATGTATGAAATGATCATTGCGGCTACAGAGCTTCTGCAGAAATATGAAATGACTACTGCTCTACCAGAGGTAACAATAAATCCGTTAATTTCTTTAAAGCCGGAAAATGTCTTAATTAGTTTTACAGCTAGAAACTAAAAAAAGCCACAGATTTCTGTGGCTCTTCATCTAATCTAAATTCTAAGTTATTTTAGAATTGCATTCTCGTCAGAGAATTTTTTATAGCTGAAATAAACAGCTCCTATTGCAAAAGCAATAAGTGAAATTAATATCACGGAATATTGTACCATGTCAATAGTTCCAGCCATGATTTCTTTAACACCTAAACCAATATTTAATACTGGAATTAATACGGTAGTCCAATTTAATTCTATACCTGGCATCATAGCCATAACCAACGGAATAATTATCAACATGATAATTGGTGATGCTTTGCTTTGTGCTTCTTTAAATGAGGTAGCGCCAGCAACTAATGCGATAATAAATCCTGATAAAAACAAAGCAAAAGGAATTAGTAATAATAATATTAACGTGATAGACTGAAAGTTTAGCATTTCACTAATTACCGATTTAAAAGAATCTGGAATCCCGTCAAAAAGTTTCAGTCCAACTATAAGTCCAATTAAGTTTAATAGTGCAGGGATAAAACCAAGCAGAGACGCTACAATAGCTTTTCCTAAGAGTACCTTGAATTTTGAAATAGGTAGGGATAAGGTAGTTTCAATAGTTTTTCGTTCTTTTTCTCCTGTTACTAAATCTACAGCCGCAAGTAAACAACCGCCCCACATGGTTAGGATAAAAAGGTAAGGGATAAAGCCTCCTATTCTTTTTCCTATAACTTCCTTCTGTTCTCCTACCTCAACATAATTCTCTGTAAAAGGAGTCATCTTTTGTGTAGGAATGTTTAGAATGGCAATACGTTCTTCTTTTAGCCTCGTATTGTACGTTTCAATTAATTTAGTGACTCTTTTATTGACATTTTCTTTTGATCCGTTTCTAAAAATTTGAACTTCACCAGTACTTAATTGTTCCATTTGGGAGTTCCAATCTGCTGGAAAAACAATGGCACTTTGTATGGTCTCATCGGCTATCAGAGCTTTGAAGTCTTCTACTTTTTCATAGGTAGTAACTTTGTTTAGCGTATCTGTAGCAATTAAAGCTGAAAATTCTGCAGGAGCATTTACAAGGCCTATTTTGACTGTTTTTTCCTGTTGTTGTTTCTCAATCATTTCGGTTACTTTCATAGCTCCGAAAATTAGAATAGGAATTAATACTGTTGGTAAAACAATAGAGTTTATTATGGTTTTTTTATCTCTTAGAAGCTCCGTAAGCTCCTTCTTTATAATTATAAATAAGTCGTTCATCTTAAGCTTGTTTTACGCGATTAATAAATTCTTGAGTCAAATTTGCAGCTTTCATCTCGCCTTTGAAATTTTCAAAAGTGTCATTGTAGATTATAGCTCCTTTATTAATAATAGCAAGATCATCGCACAATAAATCTACTTCACTCATAATGTGGGAAGAAAAAATTACTGTTTTGTTGTTTTCTTTTGATTCACGAATTAAATCAATAATACTCTCGGCAGTAATAACATCAAGACCAGAAGTTGGTTCATCAAAAATTAAAACTTCAGGATCGTGAATTAAGGTACGTGCAATAGATACTTTTTGCTTCATACCCGTACTCATTTGTCCGATTCTTTTTTTTCTGAAATCATTGATTCCTAATTTTTCAAATAAATATTCTTTACGTTCAGAAAGTTGTGCTTCTGGTATTTTGTAAAGTTTTCCAAAAAATTCAATAGTTTCATCTGGATTTAAACGCTCATACAAACCAGTAGAGCCCGTTAAAAAACCAATTCTCTTTTTTACTTCATCATTTCCTTTTGAAATATCAACGCCGTCAACTATAGCAGTACCCGAGCTGGGATTGATAATTCCGGCAATCATGCGGAGTGTGGTGGTTTTTCCAGCACCATTAGGTCCTAGTAGCGAAAAGATTCTTCCAGGCTTGCAATCAAAAGAAATAGCGTTTACCGCATGTACTGTGGTAGATTCTTTTTTAAACCCTTTTTTCGTAGTAGCGACAAAAGATTTGGTCAGATTTTCAATATGTATCATCTTAGTTGTTTAATTTGGTACGCTTAGTTAGTATCTAAAAAGATTATTTGTTACAATATTAATTTTCTTTTTAGAAAAAAGGCGTAAAAAGCAGCACTTTAATTTATAAGCTACTATTCTATTTTTAAATGAGTATTAAAGAAAAACATAGCGATTTAATTAAGGCGGAAGCATTGCGTCTCGGGTTTCTATCCTGTGGAATTTCTAAAGCAGATTTTCTTGCAGAGGAAGCACCTCGCTTAGAAAAATGGTTAAGAAATAATGCGAATGGTGAGATGCAATACATGGAGAATCATTTCGATAAGCGATTAGATCCCCGTTTGTTGGTGGATGATGCAAAATCTGTTATTTCTCTTACGCTAAATTATTATCCAGAGGAGCAACAAACATCAGATACTTTTAAAATTTCTAAATATGCATACGGTCAGGATTACCATCATGTTATAAAAGGAAAACTTAAGCAGCTACAAGAATTTATCTCGGAAGAGATAGGGGAAGTAGGAGGCAGGGCTTTTGTAGATTCTGCGCCTGTATTGGACAAAGCTTGGGCAGCAAAAAGTGGTTTGGGTTGGATTGGTAAACACAGTAATTTATTAACCCAAAAAACGGGTTCTTTTTATTTTATTGCCGAGTTGATTGTCGATTTAGATTTAACTTATGACCACCCTGTAACCGATCATTGTGGTACCTGCACCGCTTGCATTGATGCCTGTCCTACGCAAGCTATTGTGCAGCCTTATGTGGTAGATGGTAGTAAATGTATTTCTTATTTTACAATCGAATTAAAAAACGAAATTCCCCAAGAATTTCAAGGTAAATTTGATGATTGGGCATTTGGCTGCGATGTGTGCCAAGATGTGTGCCCGTGGAATAGGTTTTCCAAACCACATCAGGAGCCTTTGTTTAATCCGCATCCTGATTTATTGTCATTAACAAAAAAAGATTGGGAAGAAATAACAGAAGATGTGTTTAGAAAAGTATTTCAAAAATCTGCTGTAAAAAGAACAAAATTCTCCGGATTGAAACGAAATATCGATTTTCTAAAATAGTTTCGTAAAAACTATAACGATTTCGTTTTTAAATTTCTGTATTTTTTGATAACAAAACTTTAGATATTTTATTAAAGTATTATCTTCAGTCGCAAATAATAAGGATTGTGTAAAATTCTAAGAGTATTGTTAGAATAACATAATTTCATTTGTTGCTTAACTACGCGTCATGAAAATAAAAAAACCAAACTTAACCTTTTGGCAAATCTTTAATATGAATGTTGGGTTCTTAGGAATTCAATATAGTTTTGGATTACAGCAAACAGCTATAAATCCAATATTTTTATATTTAGGTGCACCAGAAGAAATGCTTCCGATATTAAATATTGCAGGTCCAGTAACAGGGTTAATAGTTCAGCCAATTATTGGAGCAGTTTCCGATAAAACCTGGTCTGCAAAATGGGGACGTAGAAAACCCTTCTTTTTGCTTGGGGCAATTTTAGGAAGTCTTTGTCTTTTTGCTTTTCCTCTAAGTCCTACATTATGGTTTGCAGTTGGCTTACTTTGGATTTTGGATGTAGGTAATAATATGGCAATGGAGCCGTATCGTGCCTTTGTTGGAGATAAATTACCAGAGAAACAATTGAGTCTGGGGTACCAAATGCAGAGTTTATTTGTGGGGGGAGGTATTTTATTGGCCACCTTATCTATTGTCTTATTTCAGCAATGGTTTGGTGGTGATGTAGAGGTAAAAGGTGCTATTCCGCAATGGTTGTATTATTCCTTTTTTATTGGTGCTGTTTTATCCATTACAACTATTTTATGGTCAGTATTAAAAACACCGGAAATTCCGCCTTCTGAAGAAGAAATGAAAGACATAAATGCGCATAAAGCCTTGTCTTTTTTAGAGCGGGTTAAGATGCCATTCATAGAAATTAGTAAAGCAATTAAAGAAATGCCTTGGTTTATGTGGATGCTTTCTATTGTATATTTATTTCAGTGGTATGCGTTGTTTGTTTATTGGCAGTTTATTACCCCATTATTTAGAACTACCATGGGCTATGATATTTCTACAGCAGCATCTCAATCTGCAAAAATGAGTTTAACGTATAATATTGTAACCGCCGTAGTAGCCTTAGTTTTGGTACCATTAACCTTGAAATTTGGAGGCAAGAAAGTATACGCTTTGAGTTTGTTTGGCACGGGTATGGCCTTGTTTGCGATACCTTATATTTCTGATCCTATTTTAGTTTTAATCCCAATGGTTTTATTTGGTATTGGTTGGGCAGCAATGATGGGAATACCTTACACCATGGTTTCGAAGATTGTACCGCAAGACCGACGAGGGGTCTACATGGGGATTCTAAATATGATGATCGTAATTCCAATGGGAATTCAAACCGTGACTTTTGGCCCTATTTTTAAAAATCTTTTAGGAGGTAGTGCTGTAAATGCAATCCTTTTTGGAGGGGTATTCTTTATTTTGGCAGGTGTTTTTGCTTTCCGATTGAAAGTTCCAAAAACAGGAATGGACTCCTAATCATAAAATTATAAAACGATGATATATAAGAAAGGCTTTAACAATTGTTAATGCCTTTTTTTATTGTAAATAGGTGGGCACTTAAAAAGAATACGTGTAAATTTGTTATTCAATTAATTAGAATATGAGCACAGAATCTAAACGTAGAGAAGCATTAGTATATCATGCGAAACCTCAACCCGGAAAAATAAAAATTGTCCCGACAAAACCATATGCGACCCAGAGAGATTTGGCATTAGCATATTCTCCAGGCGTAGCAGAACCGTGTTTAGAGATTGCAAAAGATAAGGAGAATGCCTATAAGTATACTTCAAAAGGTAATTTGGTAGCGATAATTTCTAATGGTACAGCGGTATTAGGTTTAGGTAATATTGGTCCTGAAGCCTCTAAACCAGTAATGGAAGGGAAAGGATTGTTGTTCAAAATATTTGCTGATATCGATGGTATGGATATCGAAGTAGATACTGAAGACGTAGAGAAGTTTATAGAAACAGTAAAAATGATTGCTCCTACTTTTGGGGGAATTAATTTAGAAGATATAAAAGCACCCGAAGCGTTTGAAATAGAGCGCAGGTTAAAAGAGGAGCTAGATATACCTGTAATGCATGATGATCAACATGGAACTGCGATTATTTCGGCCGCGGCCTTGTTGAATGCATTAGAAATAACTGGAAAAAAAATAGATGAAGTTCGTATCGTGATTAGTGGTGCGGGTGCAGCTGCCGTTTCATGTACAAGACTTTATAAAGCCTTTGGTGCTAAAGATGAGAATATCGTCATGTTAGATAGTAAAGGGGTGATAAGAAAAGATCGTGAAAACTTATCTGTTGAAAAGTTAGAGTTTGCGACCGATAGAAAAATAGATACGTTAGTTGATGCCATGCAAGATGCCAATGTTTTTGTTGGGCTGTCTATTGCAAATGTGGTAACTCCTGAAATGTTGCTTTCTATGGCTAATGATCCTATCGTGTTTGCTATGGCGAATCCTGATCCTGAGATTGAGTACGATTTAGCGATTAAAACCAGAAAAGATATTATCATGGCAACGGGTCGTTCTGACCATCCTAACCAAGTGAATAATGTACTTGGTTTCCCATTTATCTTTAGAGGTGCGCTAGATGTTAGAGCAACTAAAATTAACGAAGCCATGAAAATGGCGGCCGTTAAAGCTATAGCAGATTTAGCAAAAGAACCAGTACCAGAGCAAGTAAATATTGCTTATGGCGAAACAAAACTTACGTTCGGTAGAGAGTATATTATTCCAAAACCTTTTGATCCTCGTTTAATTGGTGAAATACCACCGGCGGTTGCTAAAGCAGCTATGGAAAGTGGCGTAGCTAAAAATCCAATAGAAGATTGGGATAAGTATAAAGAAGAATTATTACAGCGCTTAGGGAATGATAACAAGGTGGTTAGATTATTACACAACAGAGCAAAAATAGATAGTAAGAAAATTGTTTTTGCAGAAGCAGAACATTTAGATGTACTAAAAGCGGCTCAAATTGCCTTAGAGGAGGGGATAGCAACTCCGATATTATTAGGAAATAGAGAGGTTATTCTAGAGCTTAAAAAAGAAATTGAGTTTGATGCAGATGTGCTTATTCTAGATCCTAAGGATAAAGAATCTAGTGAGAAAAGAGATCATTATGCAGCGCGTTATTTTGAAACTAGAAAAAGAAGTGGCGTAACACTTTATGGTGCAAAATCTAAGATGCGCGAGCGTAATTATTTTGGAGCCATGATGGTTTTAGAAGGTGATGCAGATGGTATGATTTCTGGTTATTCAAGAGCATATCCTACAGTGGTGAAACCAATCTTTGAAGTAATTGGTCGTGCGGCTAATGTTAAAAAAGTAGCTACGGTAAATATTATGATTACAGATCGTGGCCCTTTGTTCTTAGCAGATACCTCTATAAATATAGATCCTTCTGCTGGAGAGATTGCAGAGATTGCAAAAATGACCGCCAATGTAGCCACTACTTTTGGTTTTGAGCCTGTAATGGCATTGTTATCGTACGCTAACTTTGGTTCATCCAACCATCCTAATGCAACTAAGGTTAGAGAAGCGGCAAGAATACTGCATGAATCTAATCCTGAATTGATAGTAGATGGTGAAATTCAAATGGATTTTGCTTTAAATAAAGAGTTGAATCAAGGGAAATTTCCATTTTCTAAATTAGCAGGGAAGAAAGTGAATACACTAATTTTTCCAAATTTAGAATCGGCGAACATCACTTACAAATTATTGAAAGAATTGAATAAGGCAGATAGTATTGGTCCAATTATGTTGGGTCTTAAAAAATCTGTTCATATTCTTCAATTAGGGGCCAGTGTAGATGAAATGGTGAATATGGCTGCTATCGCAGTTATAGATGCACAACAACGTGAAAAACGTAAAAAAGCTAAATAATCAAATTACAAGTTGGGCTAAAGTCAAAGAATATTCTTTGACTTTAGCTTTTTTAATATCGAAATAACACAAACCATATACCATTAAATAAAAGCCATTATGATACATCATTTGAAAGGAAAACTAGTAGAAAAAAATCCGACTCATGTGGTTATAGAATGTGGCGGAGTGGGGTATTTTGTAAATATATCCCTCCATACGTTTTCAAAAATTACAGACGCTGAAAGTATTCAGCTATTTACACACCTTCAAGTAAAAGAAGATAGCCATACTTTATTTGGCTTTTCAGAAAAATCTGAACGAGAAATTTTCCGTTTATTATTATCCGTTTCGGGAATAGGAGCAAGCATTGCGCGTACCATGTTATCTTCAATGACACCGAAGCAAATTAGAGATGCTATTGCCACTGGTAATGTATCGGCAATTCAATCTATAAAAGGAATTGGCGCTAAGACTGCGCAACGTGTTATTCTAGATTTAAAGGATAAAATCTTAAAAATCTACGATATTGATGAAGTTTCGTCAATTTCAAACAATACAAATAAAGATGAAGCGTTATCAGCTTTAGAAGTTCTTGGTTTTATACGTAAGCAGTCCGAAAAGATTGTTGACAAAGTTTTAGCTCAAGATGCTTCGCTTAGCGTGGAAGACATTATAAAGCTTTCGCTTAAAAATTTGTAAAGAGTTTGAAAAATAGGGCAAAACCAACTCTTAAATCATATAGATTTAAGCTACTAATCGTATTCATTATTTTCTTCGGAGTATCGCAGCTAACCAACGCGCAAGATACTAACGAACAAGAAGTAGATTCTGTGAAAACAGGCTATGCACTTGGGCGTATTAAAATGGAGAACCCTAAAAGCATTATTTCCAAATATACGTACGACGCAAACTTAGACCGTTACATTTACACGGAAACAGTGGGCGATTTTGATATTAGTTATCCAATTATTCTTACACCAGAAGAATTTCAGGAACTTGTTCGAAAAGAAACGATGAAGTCTTATTTCAAAGATAAGATGGATGCTTATGTTGGTAAGAAAGAAGGTAGTGAAGAGGCTAGAAAAAATCTTTTGCCTAACTTCTATGTGAATAATAGTTTTTTTCAATCTGTTTTTGGCGGGAATACTATAGAGGTAATTCCTCAAGGTTCTGTTGCGATGGATTTAGGAGTTATTTGGCAGAAAAATGATAATCCATCTCTTTCTCCTAGAAATAGAACCAATCTCTCTTTTGATTTTGATCAGCGTATTAGTTTAAGTATGCTGGGTAAAATTGGAGAACGTTTGCAGGTAAATGCAAATTACGATACCGAAGCAACTTTTGATTTTCAGAATATTGTAAAATTAGACTACACGCCAACGGAAGATGATATCATTCAAAAAATAGAAATAGGTAACGTTAGCATGCCTCTTAATAGCTCCTTAATTCAAGGGGCTCAAAGTTTGTTTGGGGTAAAAACACAGTTGCAGTTTGGAAAAACGACAGTAACCGCTGTTTTTTCTGATCAACAATCTCAAAATAATACGGTAGTAGCGCAAGGTGGTGGTGCTATTAACGATTTTTCTATTACAGCATTAGATTATGAAGAAGACAAGCACTTTTTCCTTTCACAATACTTTAGAGATACTTATGATAGGTCTTTAGAGAATTATCCTTATAAAAATACCTCCGTTCAAATTACACGATTAGAAGTTTGGGTTACCAACAGAAGTCAGCAAACCCTTAATGTTAGGAATGTAGTGGGTATTCAGGATTTAGGGGAGGCGGAATCTGAGAAAACTAGAATAGGCAGTATGGGTGGAGCCCCGGCAGGCTTTTTTAATACGTCTAGCGCAGGTAGTTTACCAAGAAACGGTGCCAATGATTTTGATCCGGCCCTGATAGGGAGCGGAGGGGCTTTGACAACATCTATTAGGGATATTGCCACGGTAGAGGCAGGGTTTAATATTTCTGGAGCATACCAGATAAATCAAGGTTTTGATTACGCAATTTTAGAGAATGCTAGAAAATTAACCGAAAGCACAGACTATCAATTTGATCAACAGTTAGGGTATATATCATTAAACCAACGTTTAAGTAATGATGAGGTCTTAGCAGTTGCATTCCAGTATACCTATAAAGGACAAGTGTATCAGGTGGGTGAGTTTGCGACGAGTAGTGACGCAACTACGACCACCACCACAGGAGTTACCACAGAGGTGAATAATAATACCTTAGTACTAAAACTTTTAAAGAGTAATATTACCACTGTAAATGATCCAATTTGGGATTTGATGATGAAGAACATTTATGCTACTGGAGCATACAGTTTAAGTCAAGATGATTTCAAAATGAATATCCTGTATACGGATCCAACCTCACGTAATTATATTACTAAGGTTAATGATATAGGGTGGCCGGCCAATTTGGAAGGTCGTATTCTTTTAGACGTCTTTAACTTTGACCGACTAAATGTTTATAATGATGTGCAATCTGGTGGGGATGGTTTTTTTGATTTCTATGAAGGAATCACCATAAACTCTAGAAACGGAAGTATAATATTTACCAAAGTAGAACCTTTTGGTGAATATATGTTTGAGACACTTGGTGGTGGGGTGTATGATGTAGCTAATGATCAAGGGTATAATGACAATCAGAAAAAGTATGTGTACAGAAATATGTATGCATTAACAAAAGCTGCTGCATTAGAAGATTCTGATAAAAATAAATTCCTATTAAAAGGGGAATATAAATCTACAAGTAGTAACGGTATTTCTATTGGAGCCTTCAATGTGCCTCAAGGATCCGTTACGGTAACAGCTGGTGGGCGTCAATTACAAGAAGGGATAGATTATACGGTAAACTATCAAGCGGGTACGGTTCAAATTATAGATCCATCACTACAAGCTTCAAATACACCCATCAATATATCCGTAGAAAATACGGCTGTATTTGGCCAACAATCTAGAAGATTTACAGGAGTTAACATAGAGCATCAAGTAAACAAAAACTTTCTTATTGGAGGAACCTTACTTAATCTAAATGAACGTCCGCAAACTCAGAAAGCTAATTACGGATCAGAATCTGTAAACAATACCATTTTTGGATTAAATACTAATTTCTCAACGGAAGTTCCGTTTTTAACGCGTTTGGTAAATAAATTACCGAATATAGATACGGATGTTCCTTCTAATTTATCGGTTCGAGCAGAGGTGGCAATGCTTAAACCGAGTACACCTAAGAATGATGATTTTGATGGAGAATCTACAACATATATTGATGATTTTGAAGGAGCGCAATCTTCTATAGATATAAGATCTTCTTTAGGCTGGTCTTTAGCGAGTACACCTTTAGAATTTGCCACGGGTGGTCAATTATCAGGAAGTTCACCAGATGATCCTTTAAATTTGGAAAATGGATATGGAAGAGCTAAAGTGGCTTGGTATTCTATTGATCCAATATTTTATACCAATCAAAGACCGTCAGATGTTTCAGATAGTGATGTATCTAAGAACTCCACACGTCGTGTTTTTATAGATGAAGTATTTCCAGAAACAGATCAAGCACAAGGGCAAACTAGAGTACAGACTACTCTAGATCTTGCGTATTATCCAAATGCAAAAGGGCCGTATAACAACAATCCAAATTTTACATCAGACCAGCCTACAGATAAGTGGGGTGGTATTATGCGTCCTTTAAGTAGTACTAACTTTGAACAGGCGAATGTAGAATACGTTCAGTTTTGGGTGTTAGATCCTTATGTAGATGGTGATGCTACTACTTCTGGAGAATTAGTCATTAACCTTGGTAATATTTCGGAAGATATTTTAAAGGATGGTAGAAAGCAATACGAAAATGGATTACCAGGCGTAGATAGCAATGATTTAGTTGCAGAAACTTCTTGGGGTAAAGTGCCATCAACGCAATCTTTGGTATATGCTTTTGATGTTAGTGAGGCCAATAGGGGGTTACAGGATGTTGGTTTTGACGGTTTATCAGATACGGAAGAAACTTCTATATTTAGTAACAATACAGGAAATGACCCTGCCTTAGATAACTATCAATATTATTTGAATAGAGATGGTGATGTATTAGAGCGTTATTTTGATTACAATAACCCAGAAGGAAATTCACCTGTTCAGGTTACCGATACAAACCGTGGGTCTACGACCTTACCAGATGTAGAAGATATAGATCGTGATTTAACAATGAACACGATTAATAGTTATTATGAATACCGTATTCAGATAAAGCCAAATACTACGGTTGATGATAAATATGTAACTGATATACGTGAAAATGAACTTACAGGTACTGAGATTCCTGATGGAACTACCGTGAATAGCCGTTGGATTCAATATAAAATTCCATTGTCAGATTTTACGGATGCTATAGGTGGTATCACGGATTTTAGATCTATGAGTTTTATGAGAATGTATTTAACAGGATTCTCTAGTGATGTGTCTTTACGTTTTGCAACTCTAGATTTAGTACGTGGCGATTGGCGTTCATATACCAAGTCTCTACAACCAGATGTAGATGATGATCCAACAGATGACAATACGATTGTAGATGTAAATACGGTAAACATACAAGAAAATGAAAATAGAGCTCCAATTCCTTATGTATTACCTCCAGGTGTAATTCGTGAGCAGTTAAATAATAACAATACAATCATCAATCAGAATGAGCAATCACTTTCTTTTTATATAGAAAACTTAGAATCGGAAGATTCTAGAGGGGTGTATAAAAATATCAATATAGATATCCGTCAGTATGAAAAATTAAAAATGTTCATGCATGCCGAAGAATTGTTTGAGGCAGATTATTTAGATGGAGAAACTCCTTTAGTAGGTTTCTTAAGATTTGGAACAGATTTTACACAGAATTTTTATCAGATAGAAATTCCATTAGAATTTACACCACATAATGCAACATCAGAAAGTGAAATTTGGCCAGAAAATAATGAGCTTAGTATTACTTTAAGTGATTTAGGAAAAGTGAAATCTTTTGGAATAGCCAATCAAACCCTAGCAGATGTTAATTACTATGAGGTTATTGATGGTACTGTTTTTCGTGTGGATGAATTTGCGGCAAGAACTCCGGGGGTTACGCGTATAGGAATTAAAGGTAACCCGTCTTTAGGTAGTTTGCGTAGTATGATGGTTGGGGTAAAAAACCAAGACAATCAACCGGCAAGAGGAGAGGTATGGTTTAACGAATTGCGTTTAGCGGGTATCAATAGTGAAGGTGGTTGGGCTGCCGTAGGAGCGGTAGATTTAAACATGGCCGATTTTGCAAATGTATCTGCTACGGGAAGTAAGAGTACTTCTGGTTTTGGATCTATTGATCAAAGTACAACGGAGCGATCTTTAGAAGATGTGGTTTCTTATGATGTAGTTACCAATGTAAATCTAGGTCAATTGCTTCCAACAAAATGGGGGGTGCAATTGCCATTCAATTACGGAATTTCTGAAGAAATAGTGACTCCAGAATATGACCCTGTGTATGATGATTTAAAATTAGATGATCGTATTAATGCAGCAACAACCGCGGAAGATAAGGAGGCTATATTAGAGCAGGCAGAAGAATACACAAAAAGAACAAGTATTAACTTTATTGGTGTTCGCAAGAATAGAGGCGAAGAGGCTGAAGAGAATTTTTATGATATTGAAAACTTTACGTTTAACTATTCATATAATGAAACAGATCATAGAGATTTCGAAATTGCCAGTCTAAGAGAGCAAACGGTAAATACCGGTTTTGTATACAATCATAATTTTAAACCTTTAACCGTTGCACCATTAGCTAAGAAAGATTCTATATTTAATGGAGCATATTGGAAATGGTTAAAAGAATTGAATTTAAATTTATTACCAACATCTGTTTCTATAAACTCTAACATTAATAGAGCGTTTAACCAGCAACGTTTTAGAGATGTGTTGGAGCCAGGAGTAGAAGCGCTAGAATTGCCATTGTTGCAACAACGTAACTATTTGTTCAATTGGCAGTATGCTTTGAACTATACGCTGACCAAATCTTTGCGAATAAACTTGCAGGCTTCTAATAATAATATTGTTCGTAATTACTTTAATCAAGACGAAAATTCTGCATCACAAATAAATCAAGATTTAGAGTTGTGGGATGGTTTCTGGGATATTGGCGAGCCTAACAGGCATGCGCAACAAATGACACTAAATTATGAGTTGCCATTTAAATTAATTCCGGCTTTAGATTTTATTTCTTCCCAGTATACGTACACTAGTAACTTTGATTGGCAACGAGGAGGAGATGCCCTTAATGAAGTTGCAGGAGAGAATATCAATACAGTGCAAAATTCAGGAACACATTCGTTATCTGCGAATATGAACATGCAAAAGCTGTATGACTTAATAGGGCTTAAAAAAGTAACCGGTAGTGCAAGAGCTAAAGCTGCTAGCGGCAGAAATGTAAAAACGGGTAAAGAAGAAGATTCAAATAAAACGAGTCCTTTGTTTAATACGTTTGTAGACGTCGTAACTATGGTGAAGCGTTTGAATGTGAACTATACTCAAAATAGTGGTACCGTTTTACCAGGGTATACACAATCAATAGGCTTTATAGGTACTACTAGGCCATCTTTGGGCTATATTTTTGGTAGTCAGCAATCAGATATTAGGTATGAAGCGGCAAGAAATGGTTGGCTAACAACCTTTGATGATTTTAATGATCAATTTGTTCAGAATGTAAATAAACGATTGAACATTACGGCTACGGCACAGCCTATAAGAGATCTGACTATTGATCTTTCTGCCGATAGGCAATATCAAAATAGATATGAAGAAAACTTTACGGTAAGCAGTCTTGGTGATGATCAATATGCTTACGAAGATTTATTAGGCAATGATTATGGTAATTTCAGCATCTCTACGGTGATGATAGGAACTATTTTTGGTAGTAGTGATGAGTTTACTTCTGAAGCTTTTGAGACTTTTAAAGAAAACAGACTTACTATAGCAAATAGGCTTGTTGCAGATAGAGGGCAAACGCCAGGACCTTTAGATGACGATGGTTTTCCAGAGCAATATGGGAAATCTAATCAGGAAGTATTGCTTCCTGCATTCTTTGCAGCTTATACAGGTCAAGGAGTAGATCGTGTGAATTTAGATGCCTTTAGAGATATTCCAATTCCAAATTGGAACTTGAAATATACTGGGTTGATGAACAGTAAATGGTTTAAGAAAAAATTTAAACGTTTTTCTGTGAGCCATGGGTATAGAGCATCTTATAGTATTAACTCTTTTCAGACCAACTTAGAAAAAGTACAATTGCAGAACGAAGGTTTGCCAGCAATTAATGCGGAGACTTTTGATATTTTACCAGATGACATTATCAGTAATGTGGTGTTGACCGATGAATTCAATCCTTTGGTTAAGGTAGATTTTGAAATGAAAAATTCTATGAGTGTCCTTGCTGAAATTAGAACAAGCCGAGTTTTATCGCTTAGTTTTGATAACAGTTTGCTTACAGAGATTAATGGTAAAGATTATACTGTTGGTTTAGGATATCGTTTTAAGGATGTGCAGATGGTTACCAATATTGGTGGTCAGAAAACAAGATTAAAAGGAGATTTAAATATTAAGCTAGACGCAACCATGCGTGATAATATTACTTATATACGTAATTTAGATATCGATAATAATCAAATTACCTCTGGTCAGAACTTGTTTTCAATTAAGCTAGGTGTAGATTATGCTTTGAGTAAAAATTTGAATGCTTTATTTTTCTATGATCATTCATTTACAAAGTTTGCTGTGTCTACAGCATTCCCTCAAACAACAATTAATACAGGGTTTACGATTCGTTATAATTTCGGAAACTAAACACAGTCATCTTTTTCTTGAATACCTTATATTAATATTTTACATTTGTTTCTTAGAATTTTATAAATAAATGTTATGAATATACCGTCAGAATTAAAGTACACTAAAGATCACGAGTGGGTTAAAATAGAAGGTGATGTTGCAACAGTTGGTATTACCGATTTTGCTCAGGGTGAGTTAGGTGATATTGTGTATGTTGAGGTAGAGACTTTAGATGAGACCCTTGATAAAGATGAAGTTTTCGGTACAGTAGAAGCTGTTAAAACGGTATCTGATTTATTTTTGCCATTAGCAGGAGAAATTATTGAGTTCAATGAAGCTTTAGAAGATTCTCCAGAAGACGTTAATAGTGATCCTTATGGAAAAGGATGGATGATAAAAATTAAAATAAGTGACGCCTCTCAGGTAGATGCATTGTTAAGTGATGCAGATTATAAGGAGTTAATTGGTGCTTAAGAATTATATATTTACAATACTTTTTATAAGCTGGGTGATGTGTGTTACATTCCTCAGCTTATTTTCATTTAAAGATGTGTCTACAGACGGTCTTGATATTCCACATTTAGATAAGTTCGTCCACTTTACCTTTTATTTTGTTTTTGTTGTTTTAGGAAGTTTATCTTACGCGGAATACAAGGATGTTAAGAAGGACTTTAAAAAGGCAGCAATGCTGTTTTGTTTTATTGCAATAGGGTATGGTATGATTATTGAGGTCTTACAATATGTTGCAACGACAACTCGAAGTGGAGATGTTTATGATTTTTTAGCCAACTCTTTTGGGGCATTTTTCGGCTTTATTGCTGTTAAAACCTATTATTTTAGGAGAGTTGCTCAAAAATGAAAAAAATATTACCATTTTTATAAATAAATAATTAAATTAGCTCACGATAAATTTTTGAATTATGGAATTAAAAAAGAATCCAAAGGCGGATATTGGTAGAAATAGTGGTCTATATTTCGTAGCAGGTCTTGCTTTGGTTATGCTTATTACATGGCAAGCCTTAGAGTACAAAAAGTACGATGATGTTGCAAATTATGATATTTCTCAAAATGTTGATGATTTATTAGATGAAGAGGTGCCGATGACGGAGCAAATAAAAACTCCACCACCACCACCACCACCAGCTGCACCAGAAATTATTGAAGTTGTAGAAGATGAAGCAGATGTTCCAGAAACTGTAATTAAGGATACGGAAGCAAATGAAGATACTGAAGTTGCAGAAGTTGAAGAAATTGAAGTTGCAGAAGTTGAAGACGATTTAGATATTCCTTTCTCTGTTATTGAGGATGTTCCTGTTTTTCCAGGATGTGAAAGTGAAAAAAGTAAAGGAGCAAACGCTTTAAGAGATTGTTTCCAGAAAATGATGTTTAAGCATATCAATAAAAACTTTAGATATCCAGAGATTTCTCAAGAAATGGGTGTTCAAGGAAAAGTGAATGTAATGTTCGTTATCCAGAAAGATGGTAGTATTGGTAGTGTTAGAATGCGTGGACCGGATAAGAACTTAGAGGCAGAAGCAGCGAGAATTATCGGGAAGTTGCCAAAAATGACGCCAGGTAAGCAAAGAGGTAGAGCAGTAAGAGTGCCTTTTAGTATTCCAATTACGTTCAAATTACAATAAAAATATACTTATTTTAAGTAAAAATCCAGAACCTAGGTTCTGGATTTTTTTTTGGTACGTTTCTTGTGTTTTAACAAAATAGTAACAACATAAATATATACTATTATGAAAAACAGTAACACAAGGGCTGCAGATTCTCACGGCAATGAGAATAGCAGTGTAGCGTACAAATCTGCAAGCTCCAAAGGGAGCAAGCAAGATACAAATCTACGAAAAAACAGTTTTATCTATTTCCAAATTGGATTAATAGCGGCAATGTTTCTCGTTTATTTTGGATTAGAGATGGCTTTTGATAAATTTCAGCCCAAGGCATTGGTGAGTTCAGATCCTGTCGAAGAGACCTTTGAAATGTATCCGGAATTGGAAGATTTTGTGGTTGAAAAGCCAGTGGCAGAATCAAAACCTATAGTTAAGGTGGTAGTGCCTGAAGAATTAAAGGTGGTGCCTGACGATTTTAAAGTTCCAGAAACCAAGGAGTTTAAAAGTGAACCTGTAACGTCTAGCACTCCTAATCTGGATACAAAGAAGCTAGATTATGTAGATCCAAATGATGGAATTGATGAAACGATACCATTTGAGGCCTTAGAAAATGCTCCAATTTTCCCAGGTTGTGAGACGGTTAGTAAGTCGGAAAGAAAAGTGTGTTTTGAAGAAAGCATGCAAAAGCACATCTTAAAGAATTTTAGATATCCAGAAGCTGCTATAGAGACCCATACCCAGGGTAAAGTGTATGTAATGTTCACTATTGGTAAAGACGGTACTATAGAAGATGTGAGGCTTAAGGGGCCTGCTAAAGTCTTGGAGCAAGAAGCAGCGCGTATTATTGGAAAGCTTCCGCAAATGAAGCCAGGAATGCAGCGTTTGGAGCCTGTTAAAGTTTCTTTTAGCATTCCTATAAACTTTCGCTTGCAATAAGCGGAATTAAGTTTTAAAAAAATGCCTGCGCTGCTTTAATGCACCGCAGGCGTTTTTTTTATTTTAAACTGGTATAAAATGTAGCTCTCAAGCGTTCTGGGCTTATAAATCCGCCCCCGTAGTTGGCGTCATATTTTTTTGAAATGCTAGTATCTGTTTCAACTTCTTCAAGTGTAGCACCGCTTCTAATTGCTTTTAAGACGTTTTCTTTTATATCTTCTAGCATTAGTACATAAGTTTCAAGCTCTTTTTTAGTAGAAGATTTACCGTGTCCTGGAATTATCTTAGTTTCATTATCAATTAATACTAAGGCTTTTTTGTGGGAGTCAATATAACCATTTACACTTCCTCCACTTTTTAGATCTATAAAAGGATAGCCTTCTGAGAAATAGGTGTCTCCCATATGTAAAACATTATTTTGAGCAAAGTATACCATGGCATCACCATCGGTATGGGCCTTGTGTACATGAAAAGCCAGTATAGTTTCTTCTCCTTTGTGTAATGTTAAATCATTAGAAAAAGTAATTTCAGGTAACATCTTGTGGTAATAAATGCTGTCTATTTCCTGTGAATTCAATTTTTTTAGATTGTTTTCTTGGACTCTTTTTCTGGCGTTATCTTGGGAAATAAGGGTAATTTCATCGGTGTTAAAGTTTGCATTTCCGCCAGTATGATCTCCGTGCATATGGGTGTTAAATAGAACAGAGATTGGCTTAGGACTTAGTGTTTTTATGGTTTCTTTGATTTGATCACTTAAATGACTAAACTGATCGTCTATCATAAAAGTGTTATCTGGACCAATATAAATTCCAATGTTGCCCCCCTGACCTGTAAGCATGTACAAATCTTCAGTGAGTTTTTCTGAGATAATTTTAACTGGCTTTTCTTGTGCTTTTAGGGAGAAAAAGGAAGCGAATACTAGAGTTTTTAGTGCGAAAAATTTAAGAGATTGCATGTGTGGTTATTTTTAATTTAAATATTTGTGAATTAGTCGTCTATCATTTATAAATATTACATAAACATATCATTTTCGTTGCACAAATAGCATTCTGGACTTATCTTTGCACTCCAATAAAAATTCCGCATGAAAACGGCAGTAAGCTCGGTAAAAGAAGGGACTCAGTCTCATATTTTTGCTGATTTTAAAGAAATTACTAAAGCAAGGCTTTCTATAAGCGTTGTTTTTTCTGCTATCGCGGGTTACTTTTTAGGTGCTCCAGAACTTCAATGGTATCCTATTTTGTTGCTTGCTTTTGGAGGGTATTGCATGGTCGGTGCTTCAAATACCTTCAATCAAATTATAGAGAAAGATCTGGATGCGTTAATGAATAGGACTAAAGATAGACCTATTGCAGCAGGAAGATTATCAGTTCGTACCGCTTTAATAATAGCTGTTATATTAACAATTGTTGGTATTGCTACTTTGTATATTTTGAATCCTAAAACAGCAATGTTTGGGGCCATTTCTATTTTCTTGTACACAAGTGCATATACCCCTTTGAAAACTAAAACACCATTAGCTGTTTTTGTGGGAGCAATACCGGGAGCAATTCCTTTTATGTTAGGTTGGGTAGCAGCAACAGATGAGTTTGGCATTGAGCCGGGAACTTTATTTATGATTCAATTCTTTTGGCAGTTTCCGCATTTTTGGGCTTTAGGCTGGATGTTGGATGAAGATTACAAAAGAGGAGGCTTTAAAATGCTGCCTACAGGCAAAAAAGATAGAAGTACGGTATTGCAGATTATCATGTATACCATTTGGATGATTGTCATATCAATCATTCCAGTCTTTGGAATAACAGGAGCATTAACGCTTTCTATTCCTGCAGCACTAATTATTTTCATGTTAGGAATGGTTATGCTGGTATACGCTTTTAAATTATATGAAAAGCAGGATAATGGTTCGGCGAAAAAATTAATGTTGGCAAGTGTAACGTACATTACGTTCATGCAGGTGGTATATGTAGTAGATAAATTTTTATAAAAAAAATAAATGGATTTAACAGAAGGTTCAATAATAGAAAAAACGGGCAGAGCTAAGAAAATGATGCTCTGGTTTGGAATTGTAAGTTTGCTAATGACCTTTGCAGGTTGGACAAGTGCTTATATTGTTAGTAGTACAAGAGAAGACTGGTTGACAGATTTTCAATTGCCTACTACTTTTTTTATTAGTACAGGAGTATTAATCTTAAGTAGTTTAACGTTTATTCTAGCCAAGAAAGCAATGCAAGGAAATAAATCTTCTTTGTGTACAGGATTTCTAATGGCAACATTGGCATTAGGAATAACTTTTATCATTTTACAGTTTAGTGGTTTTTCTCAAATTGTAGCTCGTGGTTTTTATTTTACAGGAGAGTCTAGTAGTGTAACTACATCATACATTTACCTTATTGCTATGGTACATATTGTGCACGTTGTAGCGGGTTTAATAGCTTTAATTGTGGTAATCGTTAATCAACTTAGAGGTAAATATTCTCCTGAAAACCTTTTAGGAATTGAGTTAGGGGCTACGTTTTGGCACTTTTTAGATTTACTTTGGGTGTATTTAATACTGTTTTTCTACTTTTATAAGTAATAAATACAGCTATAATTGGTTTAGTATTTGGCAATTAGCCAAAAGATGATAAAGAATTGTATATTTTTTAAATTTTTTAAAACCAAAAATTTTGTTTGGTTAAAAAAAATGTAAATTTGTGAAAATTTTATTAACGCGATAATATATTTATGGATACTACGGTAACAACGGGTGAGGAACAAAATGTATGGGGTGGTGGTAATAAGCCACTAGGTGCGAGTTATGGGAAAATGATGATGTGGTTTTTCATCGTTTCTGATGCTTTAACCTTCTCTGGTTTTCTTGCAGCATATGGCTTCTCAAGATTTAAATTTATAGAAACTTGGCCAATTGCTGATGAAGTTTTTACACACGTTCCGTTTTTTCACGGAAACTTCCCGATGATTTACGTTGCTTTTATGACGTTTGTATTAATTATGTCTTCTGTAACAATGGTGTTAGCTGTTGATGCAGGTCATAAAATGCAAAAAAATAGAGTAATCTGGTATATGTTCTTAACTATTATCGGTGGTATTATTTTCGTAGGATCTCAAGGTTGGGAATGGGCTACCTTTATCAAAGGAGATCATGGAGCAATTGAAACAAAAGGGGGTAGAATACTACAGTTTGTAGATGCTAAATCTGGTGAGCGTGTTGGTATTGCAGATTTCGCTAAAGAGATTGCAAGCGAACGTACGCAGCATGAAAATAGAAGTGGTATCTGGTTTACAAGTGAGGGGTCATTGCCGTCTTATTCTGTTACAGAAGTAGTAGAAGGTTTTAAGGCAAATTCTAATTTATTAGTTCGTACAGAATTAAAAAATGAAGAGGGTCATAAAACAGTATTGTCTAGAGATGAATCATTGAAGAATTTATTAAATGCTTCGCAAGTAGTAGAAGGGGCTAATTTAATTCATAATGAATATGGAAGTAGATTGTTTGCAGATTTCTTCTTCTTCATTACTGGTTTTCACGGGTTTCACGTATTCTCAGGAATAGTAATTAATATTATTATTTTCTTTAACGTAGTATTGGGTACGTATGAAAAAAGACGTAGCTATGAAATGGTTGAAAAAGTTGGTTTGTACTGGCACTTTGTAGATTTAGTTTGGGTATTCGTATTCACATTTTTCTACTTGGTTTAATTTCAAATTAGATTTTTCATTACGCAAAGGGTTATAAAGAATAAAAAAATACAAAATGGCACACGATCATAAATTAGAAATATTCAGAGGCTTGGTTAAGTTTAAGTCTAATATCAGCAAAATCTGGGGAGTACTTATATTCTTATCTATAATTACTACGATAGAAGTTGTTTTAGGTATTATTAGACCTGCATTTTTAGTGGAGACTTCTTTTTTAGGAATGCATTTACTAAACTGGATTTTTATCATACTTACTTTAGTCAAGGCTTATTACATTGCTTGGGACTTTATGCACTTACGTGATGAGAAAACAGCACTGAGAAGAGTAATCGTTTGGACGCCTATATTTTTGGTGAGTTACTTAATCTTTATTTTATTGTTTGAAGCAGATTATATTCATGAAGTATATAAAGAAGGATTCATTAAATGGAACTTTTAATTCTTAATACTATTTAACACACAAAAAGACGGTTTAACGACCGTCTTTTTTTATTTTTGCACAATATTCTACGTTATGAAAAAAGCATTTGTACTTATCGTTCTTTTTGTACTTCCTATAGTTGCTTATCTCTTTTTTGCATCTGGTATTCATAACTTTGGTCAGCTCCCAATTATTACAGAAAACATCTCAGATGTAAGTGCTGTAGATTCTGCTGTCACCTTTAAAGATAAGATCACTATTCTGGGCTTTTTAGGAAATAATGTAGATTTCAAAAAAGGAAATGCATTAAACTTAAATCAGAAAATATATAAGGATTTTCATAAGTTCGATGATTTTCAGTTTGTAATGATGATGCCAAAGGGGACTGAGACAAACGTAGAAACTCTGAAAAAGGAATTATCAGAATTAGTAGAAATTGATAAATGGAAATTTGTATTTGGAGATCCTAATCAAATACAATTCATATTCAGTAGCCTTAAAACGGATTTAAAGTTAGATGAAAATTATAGTACTCCGTATGTGTTTATTATAGATAAAGATTCTGCGCTTCGTGGTCGTAACCAAGATGAAGAGCATGAAACTATATACGGCTTTGATGCAACCTCTGTAGCAGAGTTAACAAACAAGATGATAGATGATGTCCGTATTTTATTAGCAGAGTACAGGAGAGCGCTTAAGAAGAACAATAAAATTGAGAAATCTGATGGATAAAAATAAATATACATACGTTTGGGTTTCTTTCATCATATTAATTTTTGGAATTATTTTTATTCCTAGAATTATAGAAAGAGTAAATAAAGGTACGGTTGTAGAAAGTGACCGAATGAGCATTGATACCAATAATGGGGATTTAGCATACATTATTGTAAATAAGGAGAAGAGAAAAGTTCCAGAATTTGCTTTTATAAATCAAGATAGCCTTTTGATTACTAACAACGATTACAAAGGTAAAGTGTACTTGGTAGAGTTTTTCTTTACTACATGCCCTTCAATTTGCCCTATCATGAATCAAAACTTGGTTCAAATACAGAGCAAATTTGAAGATTTTGAGGATTTTGGGGTAGCGTCTTTTACTATAAATCCAACTTATGATACCCCTACCGTCTTAAAAGAGTATGCCGAAAAATACGGGATTACTAATTTAAACTGGAACTTGATGACTGGTGATCCGGAAGGTATTTATGACCTTGCAAATTCGGGATTTAATATTTTTGCATCCGAAGTGCCAAATGCTCCAGGTGGATTTGAACATGCAGGCTTGTTTGCTTTAGTAGATAAAAATGGCTATTTGAGATCTAGAGCAGATGAATTTGGAAATCCTATTATCTATTATAGGGGAGCTATCTCTGAAGAGGCTGGTGTAAATGATCATGGGGAGAAAGAACAAATTGGGATTCTAAAAGAAGATATACAAAAATTATTAGAGGAGAAATTATGAACGAGCTTGAGCAAAAAGAAAAGAAGTTTAATAGGTTGATAACGATTGTATCTATTGTTATTCCTTTGGTGGTCGTTATTTTGTTTGGTGTTAAATTACCTAATGTAGCGCCATTAAGTTTCTTACCTCCAATTTATGCTTCGGTTAATGGCCTAACAGCAATTTTATTAATAGTAGCCGTAGTGGCTATTAAAAATGGAAATAAAAAACTGCATCAGCAAATTATGGTCACTTGTATTGGTTTGTCATTGGCATTTTTAGTAATGTACGTGGCCTATCATATGACCTCAGATTCTACTAGTTTTGGAGGAGAAGGTCTTATTAAATATGTGTATTTATTTATACTAATTACCCATATTATTCTTTCGGTGGTAATTATACCATTGGTGCTTATCACGTTTTCAAAAGCGTACTTACAACAATTTGAAGCTCATAGAAAGTTTGCTAAAATTACATTTCCTATTTGGCTCTATGTCGCTATTACGGGAGTGGTGGTGTACTTAATGATTTCTCCTTACTATGCCTATTAATACCTAGTACTTATGAACTATAAAAAGCTTGTATTCGTATTATCGTTTTTATTGTTGTTGCCGAATTTGGCCGATGCGCAATGTGCTATGTGTCGCGCGGTCTTAGAAAGTGAAGAAGGGATGACCACAGCTAAAGGTATAAATGATGGTATTGTGTATCTCATGGCAATCCCATATATTTTGGTAGGCGTCTTATTTTTCTTTGTTTATCGAAAGATGAAATCATCAAAATCTTAATTTTAACATTTTTTTAGTATTTATCCTGTAACAAAAGTCGCTTTGTAGTAGTCTATTGTATGGAGAACTTGTTTTTTAAAGCAGTCTCATACCAACCAAAACAACTACATGTTTGATCTAGAAAGATGGCAAGAGATATTTGACACTATTCGTAAAAACAAGTTGCGTACATTTCTCACAGGTCTTTCTGTAGCCTCTGGTATTTTTATTCTTGTTATTTTATTGGGTTTTGGTCAAGGAATGCAAAACGGAATTGCTAAAGAATTTGAAAGTGATTCAGCTACAAGTATTTGGATTTGGACAGAAACTACACAAAAGGCGCATAAAGGTCTTAATCCAGGCCGTCAAATTCAATTCAGAAACGAAGATTACACCACCATTGTAGATAAGATGGATCTTACATTAGATCAAAAATCTGCCTTCTACCTTCCACAAAATATTACGACGACCTACAAAGATGATGCTTTAATTTATCGCGTCATGGGTACCACAAATGGAGCTCAATTCTTAGAGAACCAAGATATGTTGGAGGGGCGTTTTATAACTATTAAAGACGAGTCTCAAGTAGAAAAAGTTGCGGTAATTAGCGATAAGATTCAAAGAGAAGCTTTCACAGATGTTGATAATCCGGTAGGGGAGTACATTAAAATATCAAACATACCTTTTAAAATTATTGGCGTGTATAAAGATAAGGCAGGAGAGCGCGAGGAGAATCGTATTTTTATTCCTATCACCACCGCGCAGAAGGTATTTAATGGTGCAGATAAATTAGACAATCTAGTCTTCTCCTCACCACCGGCAGCTAATTTTGACGAGGCAGTACAACAATCCATAACACTAAAAACTAAAATTGACACTTATTTAAGGCAAGCACATAGCATTGCTCCAGATGATGAGGGTGGTATTGGTATTAATAACCAAATGGAGAATGCAAAAAGATTTTATGCGCTAACTGGTAACATAAAATTATTCTTTTGGTTTGTAGGCCTCTGTACTATAATTGCAGGAGTAGTTGGAGTAAGTAATATTATGCTAATCGTGGTGAAAGAGCGTACCAAAGAAATAGGCATCCGAAAAGCATTAGGAGCAAAACCTTGGTCTATTATTGGCATGATTTTACATGAGTCTGTTTTTGTCACCGCAATATCTGGTTTTACAGGTCTCATTTTCAGTATGGGTCTCTTGGAGCTTATTGGACCTAATATAGAAGTCGATTATATTGTGAATCCTTCAGTAGATTTTAATGTAGCTATGTCTACGGTTTTTTTATTAGTGGTTGCAGGTGCTATCGCAGGGTTTTTCCCGGCATGGAGAGCAGCAAGTATTCATACGATTGATGCCTTACGGGACGAATAAATAAAAACTATATGTTTAATAAAGATCGTTGGAAAGAAATTATAGAGGTACTGACAAGTAATATGTTCAGGACTATCCTTACGGCGTTTGGTGTTTTTTGGGGTATTCTTATTCTGATTATTCTTTTGGCGGCCGGAAAAGGCTTAGAAAACGGAATCAAGAGCGATTTTGGAGACATTGCGACCAATACCATGTTCATGTGGTCTCAGGCAACTTCAAAAGAGTATGAGGGCTTGCCAAAAGGAAGGCGTTTCGATTTTAAAGTGTCAGATGTAACTTCATTGAAGGAAAATATTAAAGAGCTTAGATTTGTTTCGGCAAGAAATAGATTGGATGGCTATCAAGGAGAAAACAATGTAACTCGTGGTATTAAAGTAGGAGCTTTTAATGTATATGGTGATTATCCTGAAATAATTAAGCAAGACCCCATGACCATCACTTCGGGTAGATTCATAAACCATTCTGATATTGTTGAGAAACGTAAAATTGCGATTATTGGACAGGGCGTAAAATCTTCTTTATTTGATAAGGGAGAAACAGTACTTGGTTCTTTTATTAAGGTTCAGGGGGTTAATTTTATGGTAGTAGGTACTTATAAGAAAAAGAGTAATGAAGGGGACGGCGAAGAAGGGCAAAAAGAAATATTTGTTCCGTTTACCTCATTCTCTCAGGCATTCAATAAAGGCAATGATGTTGGGTGGATGGCGATCACGGCAAAAGATGGTTCTTCAATTACAAGCTTAAAAGAACGGATTATCACCTTAATGAAAGTAAATAGGAAAATACATCCAGAAGATAACAGAGCTATCGGGAATTTTGATTTGTATGAACAATACAATAGGGTCGAGAGCTTGTTTGTTGCCATGCGTTTAATCGCTTATTTTGTGGGGATTTTGGTACTGATTTCTGGAATTATTGGAGTGAGTAATATTATGCTCATTGTAGTGAAAGAACGTACCAAAGAAATAGGAATTCGCCGTGCACTAGGTGAGGACCCTTGGTCTATAAAAGTTCAAATTCTCTTAGAATCAATTTTCTTAACTATCATTTCAGGTATGGCAGGAATTATTTTTGGAGCCTTATTTATTTTCGGAATTAATTCATTGTTAGATGCGGTAGGGCCCGTAGATATGTTTGTAAATCCTAGTGTAAGTTTAGGAGTGGTACTCATCGCATTAATCATATTAATTATTTCAGGATTATTAGCAGGTTTTATTCCTGCTCAAAGTGCTATTAAAGTAAAACCAATAGATGCTCTTAGAGCCGAATAGAATACTTAAATCATCAATCAAAAAACGAACACATGAAAAAACGAGTAACCATTATTATTTTAGTTTTAATAGTCATTTGCTTCGGGGGCGCTATGTATTATTTATATCAAAAAAATGCAGAAAATCCTGTAACCTATGAAACAGAAACTCCGACTACACAAACTATCATAAAAAAAACGGTAGCTACAGGGAGTATTTTACCTTTGGAGGAAGTGCTTATAAAACCAAATATTTCGGGGGTGATTGAAGAGATTTATGTAGAAGGCGGAGACTATGTAAAATCTGGAGATTTGTTAGCCAAAATTAAAATTGTACCTAATTTAAACGCATTAAATGATGCACGTAACTCCATAGATGGAGCTAGAATAGGATTAGATGATCAAAAAAGAAATTTAGAACGCCAAAAAACACTATTTGAAAAAGGAGTTATTTCTAAAGTAGATTTAGAACGCGCCCAGGTTTCTTTTGATCAAGCAAGACAGTCTTATGGTGCAGCAAATAAAAGATATGATATTGCAAAAACGGGTACGACTAAAGGTTTTGGTAGTGCTGCCAATACGCTTATTAGAGCAACAGTTAGTGGTATGGTGTTAGAGGTTCCCGTAGAAGTTGGAAATCAAGTAATAGAAAGTAATAACTTTAATGAAGGAACTACTATCGCAGCTATTGCAGATGTAGATAAAATGATTTTTGAAGGTAAAATAGATGAATCTGAAGTGGGTAAAGTAAAAGAGAATTTGCCACTAGAGATTACAGTAGGAGCTATAGAGAATACTATTTTCCCTGCCGTGCTGGATTATATTGCACCCAAAGGAAAAGCAGAAAACGGAGCCATTCAATTTGAAATTAAAGGAACCTTAAAAAAACAAGATTCAGTATTCATACGTGCGGGTCTAAGTGCTAATGCTTCTATTATCTTGGCAAAAGTAGATAGCGTGCTTTCTATTAAAGAAGCTTTGGTGCAATATGATGCTAAAACTAAAAAACCTTTCGTAGAAATTAGTTCTGGAGATCAAGTCTTTAGTCGAAAAGATATTGAGCTGGGTATTAGTGATGGTATTAATGTGGAAGTTAAATCTGGTCTTACTTTATCTGATAAGATAAAAGTATGGAATCAGATAGAGAAAGAGGATGAAGACAACTAATTGAGAATAATTAGTATGGAAAGAAATATTTAAAAAAGCTGAATTTATTTTAACATAATTTTTAGAGTTCAAATTGTAACAATAGGAATCAGACGAAGTCTAACTAGCGGAGTAAAAACCAAACAACTAACAAAACGAGCATGATTGAAATTAAAAATCTTCACAAATCATATAAGATGGGAAGCAATTCCTTGCATGTATTAAAAGGAATAAATTTTTCGGTAGAAGAAGGAGAGCTCGTTGCAATTATGGGTTCTTCAGGTTCTGGAAAATCTACCTTATTAAATATCTTAGGAATGTTAGATGAGCTAGATGAAGGTTCTTATACGTTAGATGGTGTTCCTATTAAAAACTTAAACGAAACGAAAGCGGCACAATACCGTAATAAGTTTCTGGGGTTTATATTTCAATCTTTTAATCTTATTAATTACAAGACTGCAGCAGAGAATGTGGCTTTGCCTTTGTACTATCAAAAAGTAGGGAGAAAAGAACGTCATGAAAAAGCGTTGAAATATTTAGAGCGTGTAGGCTTAAAAGAATGGGCTACGCATTTACCTAGTGAGCTTTCTGGGGGTCAAAAACAACGTGTGGCTATTGCGAGAGCCATGGCGGCAGAACCAAAAGTATTATTAGCAGATGAGCCTACGGGAGCATTAGATAGTAAAACCTCTTATGAGGTTATGGATTTGATTCAGAAAATTAATGATGCAGGAAATACCATTCTTATTGTAACTCATGAACCAGACATTGCAGATATGTGTAAGCGTATTGTGCATTTAAAAGATGGAGTTATTGTGGAGGATAAAAAAATTGAGCAAGTAAGAGCATCGCAATATGTTTAATAGAGACAATTGGCAGGAAATATTTCATAGCATCAAAAACAATAAGTTAAGAACCTTCTTAACGGGTTTTTCTGTGGCTTGGGGTATTTTTATTTTAGTATTATTACTAGCATCTGTGAATGGAATGAAAAACGGATTCACAGGTCAGTTTGGTAATGATGCGGCAAATTCAATTAATATGTATGCCAGGGCTACGACCGAGCCTTATGGAGGTTTTGAAGCGGGCAGAAGAATTCAATTTACCAACAACGATATCGCCTATATTAGAGGGAATTTCGCAGATTCATATGAGCATATTTCTCCGATATTTAATAAACAAGTTACCGCGCGCTATAAAAGAGAAACAGGTTCTTATAGTGTTATAGGCGTCAATGAAGAATATCAGCATATAGAAATTGTAGATATTGATAAAGGAAGACAATTAAATACAGCAGATGTAAGAAGTAAGTCTAAAGTAATGGTGGTGGGCAGGCTTGTTGCAAAAGATCTTTTTGACGAAGGAGATCCTATCGGTCAGTTTTTAGAAATAAATGGTATTACCTATAATGTGGTAGGTGTTTTTTCGGATGATGATGATGATAGGTCTGAAAGAAATATATACGCACCTTATACTACTTTACAGCGTATTTATGGCAATACGGACGATATTAGTTCTATTGCACTTACATATAACCCTCAATTTAGTTTAGCGCAGGCACTAACATTTTCAGACCAACTGGAAGTACTTTTTAAACGGAAGTATAAGGTTAGTCCAGATGATCAATCGGCCATTGGAGTACGTAATCGTGCACAAGGCTTTTCGGATGTAAACAGTTTTACAGGTCTTTTGTCTATGATGAGTATTGGCGTAGGCTTTTTAATCTTAATAGCTGGGATAGTTGGGATTGGGAATATACTCGTCTTTATTATCAAAGAGCGTACTAAAGAAATAGGAATTCGAAAAGCACTTGGGGCTAGACCTAATCAGATTTTAAGTTTGGTATTGTATGAGTCTATTGTCATCACCACCATATCTGGATTTGTAGGGTTATTATTTGCTATGGGAATATTAGCAATAGTAGCACCGCTTATAGATACTCCAGCATTTTCTAATCCGTCTGTAGATGTTTCTACCGTGGTAATAGCAACATTAGTATTAATAATTTCAGGAGTAGTTGCGGGTTGGGTTCCTGCGCGAAAAGCTTCTAAGGTAAGACCTATTGTAGCACTAAATTCTGATTAATATGTGGTTGTTTGATAGAGATTTATGGAGCGAAGTTTTTAGTACACTAACTAAAAATATGTTGCGAACGGTACTAACAACCTTGGGTGTGATATTCGCTATAATTATTTTGATCTTACTTTTAGGATCTGCTACAGGGATGATTAATGGTTTTGATCGGATATTTGCAGGTAAAGCATCTAACAGCCTTTTTGTATGGGGGCAAGAAACCTCTATGCCATATAAAGGTTTTGAAAGAGGTAGGCCTGTAGAATATGAGATGGATGACATAACCATGCTTTCTAAAAGAGTAGAGGAAGTAGATGTTATTTCTCCGAGAATAGAATTAGGCGGTTTTCAGCAAGCTGTAGTGGTTAAGCGAGAAGGAAGAACAAGCGGATCTAGAGTTTTTGGAGATTTTTCAACTATAGATTTGGTTAATAAAAAGAAAATTGTAGAGGGCAGGTTTATCAATTTAAATGATGTTAATAATGGAAAGAAAGTATGTGTCATTGGCCTAGAAACTTATGAATTACTTTTTGATAAAGGCATCAGCGCTATTGGGAAAGATATAAGTATTAATAATATATACTTTACAGTAATTGGGGTGTATGAGAAGAGTGGCGATTTTGATTTTGACGGCGAAAATTCGGTAATCATTCCGTTTACTACCTTTCAACGTTCTTTTAATTCTGGAGAGAGAGTAGGTTGGATGGCAATATTGATTAAGCCAGAATATCCTGTGGCACAAGCAGAAGCTAAAATAAAAGAACTGCTAAAGGTAAAGTATGATATACATCCGGATGATAATAGAGCGATAGGGTCTTTTGATTTTTCTCAAATATTTACAGCAATATCTGCTTTTACTATGGTCTTACAAGGCTTTGCTTTTTTTGTGGGTATTTTTACCATGTTAGCAGGGGTTATCGCGGTATCTAACATTTTATTGATTACAGTAAAAGAACGTACAAAAGAAATAGGAGTTAGAAGGGCTCTAGGAGCAACTCCTAAAGTAATTAAACGTCAGATAATATTAGAATCTATAGTATTAACAGTCGTCGCTGGAGCTGTAGGTTTTATTATTGCGGTAGGGTTTTTATACATTCTGAATGTGCAAACAGCATCTAATACAGATGTTCCTTTTGTTAATCCAACCGTAAGTATGACACAGATATTAGTATCCTTTACATTGATGACCTTGTTGAGTATACTCATAGGGCTTATTCCAGCGAGAAGGGCAGTAAGAATTAAACCAATTGAAGCATTAAGAGAAGACTAACAAACAACTAAATAACTAAGAAACATGAATAAATTTTTAAAATACACCCTGATCGCAATTTTTGTGTTGGCACTTCTGGCTGCTGTTACTTGGGTTATGAAATCTAATAGTAAGCCTTTAGAACTTTATAAAACAGAGACGGCTACAAAAGAGAATATCATTAATAAGGTCGTGGCTACCGGTAAGGTTATTCCCGAAGATGAGATTGAAATAAAGCCTCAAATCTCAGGAATTATAGAAGAAATTTATTTGGAGGAAGGGGTGAAAGTTAAGGCAGGAGATTTAATTGCTAAAATTAAAGTAGTGCCTAATGAGCAGTCTATGAACCAAGCAGGGGGTAGAGTAAAAAATGCACAACTAGCTTTAAACAATACTAAGATTGAGTATGACCGTAACAAAATTCTTTTTGATAAGGGAGTAATTTCTAGTCAAGACTTCAATAGCTTACAACTGCAGTATAATCAAGCAAAGCAGGAATTAGGAAATGCGCAAGCAGATTATCAAATTATAAGAAAAGGTTCTGCTGGAGGTTCTTCAACGGCCAATACGAATATTAGAGCTACAGTTTCAGGAACTATTTTAGAAATTCCTGTGAAAGAAGGAGATCAGGTAATTCAGAGTAACAATTTTAATGATGGTACAACGATTGCCACCATTGCAGATTTGAGTAAAATGATTTTTGAGGGAAAGGTGGACGAAGCTGAAGTAGGAAAGTTAAAAATAGGAATGCCTTTAAATATTACGATGGGTGCAGTTCAAGATCAAGAACTAAAAGCTAAATTAAAATTTATAGCTCCAAAAGGCACCGAAGATCAAGGAGCTGTACAATTTAAAATTGAAGGTGATATTGATATGAAAGACGATTTTCTTATTCGCGCAGGATATAGCGCAAATGCGGCAATTGTTTTAGAACAAAAAGATAGTGTTTTGGCGGTTAAAGAAGCATTGCTACAGTTCGATACAAAAACGGAAAAGCCCTATGTAGAGGTGCTAAAAGGAGAAGATGAATTTGAAAAGAGAGATGTGGAGATTGGCGTGTCTGACGGAATTTTTGTAGAGATATTATCAGGAATTACAAAAGAGGATAAAATCAAAGTTTGGAATAAAACGGTTAAAGACGAAAAAGAAGACTAATGCTTCATCAATCTAATTAAGCAATCAAAAAACACAATCACATGAAATTCAAAATAATACTAACAGTGTTCTTATGTTCCGTAGGAATAGCCAGTGCGCAATCTAAGAAATGGACACTTCAAGAATGCGTGGAATATGCTGTAGAGAATAACTTAACTATTGAACAGTTTGAGTTGGACTTACAAAATGTGCAACTTGAAAAATCGGATGCCCTAGGTGATTTTTTACCTAACTTAAATGCATCAAGTTCTGTTTCAGGGAATACAGGTCTTTCTTTTGACCCTACAACAAACCAAGCGGTAACCACGACTATTTTTACAGCTACTGGAGGTTTCTCTTCTAACGTAACCTTGTTTGACGGACTCAGAAATTTGCACCGCTATAATAGAGCTAAGTTGAATGCTATTTCTAGCCAATACCGCTTAGATAATCTAAAAGATGATATTCGTTTAAATGTTGCCAATGCTTATTTACAAGTATTGTCTAACAAAGAATCTTTACGTGTATTTAATGCGCAGTATGCCGTGACGCAGCAAGATTTAAAGCGTACGAAGGAGTTGGTAGATGCTGGCGTGGTGGCGCGTGGAGATTTATTAGAGGTTGAAGCCACAGCAGCTACACAAGAGCAACAAATAGTAAATGCAGAAAATTCAATCATAATCTCTAAAATTAATTTAGCACAGTTGCTGCAAATTACAGCATATGAGAATTTTGATATTGTTGATGAATCTTTTGAAATTCCGCCATCAGAAGTATTGACTAATTCTCCAAAGACCATATATGACAAGGCGCTGACCTTCAGAAATGATATTAAATTATCAGAGATGAATGTAGATATAGCAGAAAAAGATTTAAAAATAAGTAAAGGAGCTTTGTTGCCTACTTTGGGGGCTTTCTTTAATTACAATACTAGATATTCTAGCCAACAGCAGTTTGATGCCGGTACGGGTCAGTTTTTCAGAGATAGTTTTAGAGACCAGTTATGGATCAATGATGGTATTTCTTATGGAGCGCAATTAAGCATTCCAATTTTTAATGGCTTTACAGTAAAGAATAATATCAAACGATCAAAAATTAGCATTGATAGAGCAAAGAATCAGTTAGAGCAAGATAAATTAGCGCTAGAAACCACAATTAATCAAGCGTACGTAGATGTTAAAAGTTTTGCTAAAGCCTATGAAGCTGCAGAAAAAACGGTGGAAGCAAGACGCTTGGCCTTTGAATATTCTAAGGAACGTTTTGATGTTGGTTTAATGAACTCGTTTGATTATAGTCAAGCACAATCTAGAGTAGATGATGCAGAGGCGCAATTGATACGTACAAAATATGATTACATTTTTAGACTTAAAGTATTAGAATTTTATTTTGGGATGCCTATTACCTTAGATTAATTCTCAGTTCAAAATGATATAAAAGATCCATATTAAATTATGGGTCTTTTTTTTGTTTTTAAATTTCATTCATGCATGTATCTTTGCAGCTATTATGGCACTACTTTTAAATTTAGAAACAGCGACTACAAACTGTTCTGTGAGCATAGCTGAAAATGGAAACTTGTTGGCAATTAAAGAATTTGATAGCGCGGCATATTCTCATGCAGAGCAATTGCATGTATTTATAGAAGAAACATTGCAAATGGCTTCTTTACAAATGGCTGATATAGACGCTGTGGCAGTGAGTAAAGGTCCAGGATCTTATACAGGTCTTCGTATTGGAGTTTCTGCTGCTAAAGGCTTGTGTTTTGCATTAGACATTCCATTAATAGCTATTCCAACTTTAGAAAGTATGGCTAGCCAAGCTAACGATGCTGAAGTAAATTTTGTTATTCCAGTTTTAGATGCGCGCCGCATGGAAGTCTACTCCAGTGTTTTTAATCAAGATATGGAGGAGATTAGAGAAACGAAAGCTGAAATTATTGATGAAAATTCATTTCAGGAGTATGCAGCAAAAGGTAAAGTGCTCATATTAGGGAACGGCGCTCAGAAATGTAAGGAGACATTGACCCACCCTAATTTTAGTTTTGATACCACAGTGGTACCATCAGCAAAAGAAATGGCTATGCTATCCTATAAAAAGTTCAAAGAAAACAACCTTGAAAATGTTGCTTACTTTGAACCTTATTATTTAAAAGACTTTATTCTTCTTAAAAAGAAAGCCTAGATTTACTTGTTGTATTGTACCACTTGTGGGAAAGGAATTTCAATACCTTCCTCGTCAAATCTAAGTTTGGTTTGTTCCATCACAAAGAAATGTGCTTCCCAGAAATCAGCATTATTAGCCCAAAAACGCAGCGTAAGATTTACAGAACTATCTGCCAATTCATCTACATAAACTACAGGCGCTGGGTCTTTAAAAATAGTTTCATTATCAGCACAAATTTTTAAAAGTACATCTTTAGCCTTTTTTAAATCAGAGCTATATCCAATACCGATAGATATTTTATCCCTACGGGTATCTTGTGCGTTATAATTAGTAATGTTATTATTTGAGAGTTGCCCATTAGGAACAATTACAATTTGATTTCCAAAGGTGCTTAATTTTGTAGTGAATATAGAAATTTCTTTAACGGTACCATCTACTCCTTGAGCAGCAATAAAATCACCAACCTTAAAGGGTTTAAATATTAAGATTAATACGCCACCTGCAAAGTTTGCTAGAGAACCTTGCAAGGCTAAGCCAATAGCAAGACCTGCAGCACCAATTATGGCAACCAGCGAAGAAGATTGCACGCCTAGCTGTGTAATAACAAGTACGAATAAGGTTATTTTTAATCCTATACTAATAAGACTTTGTAAGAAGCTTTCTAAAGAAGGATCATAGTCATGCTTAACAAAGAATTTGCGGACCATCTTATTAATCACTTTAATGAGCCATAATCCGATTATAAAGATTAAGATGGCAAGAATTAGATTGGGTAGTGCTGCCCAAATCCAATTAATGGCATTATCTATATGTTCTTGATAATCTGTAAGTTTTTCCATATTATTGTTTTAGTATGTTGTACTTTCTCTTTCAGGGCAAAGTAACTTCATAAGAAATTAAAATCCTATCAAACCGTCGGATTACGGCAAAAGTTGTCTTATTAGCGTCATTTATACGGTTATTGTAATTTTAGGGCATAAAAAAAGCGCATAAAATGCGCTTTTCATACTTTTTTTGAGATGGAACTATTTTATTTCAAAGGTAATTTTTACATTCACTCTAAAATCTTTTACTTCCCCGTCTTCAACAGAAGCACTTTGCTCGTTAACATATACAGAACGAATATTTTTCACACTTTTTGATGCCTGAGCTACTGCTTTTTTAGTTGCATCTTCCCAACTTTTCTCAGAATTTGCTAAAACTTCAATTACTTTTAAAATTGCCATAATGATTATTTGTTTTTTGTGTTTCCTTAAAAGTAAGAAATTTCAAATCGATTATGGTGTTTTTGTAGGAAAATTATTTACTGTAAAAGAAAATCTTAGCCATTTATAGCAACAACGTGCTCCACGTGATCTGTCATCATTTCCTTTAGCATGTTTTCAATTCCATTTTTAAGGGTAAAAGTAGAAGAAGGACAACCGCTACAAGCACCTTGTAAAATTACATTTACCGTCTTACTCTCTTTATCGTAGGACTTAAACATAATATTACCACCATCACTAGCAACAGCGGGTTTTACATACTCTTCTAAAATGTCAATTATTTTTTTTGAAGTATCGTCAACATTAGCATCTTGAAGCTGAGTTTTTGGAGCTTCAGCCTTTTTCTTAACCACACTTTCTGCAGAGACTACTTCAAGACCGTCTCCTATGAAATTTCTGATTAATTCTCTGATGTCAAAAGTAACCTCATTCCAATCTGCCACTTCATATTTAGTAACGGATACATAATTTTCATCAAAGAAAACTTCTTTTACAAAGGGAAGGTGAAATAGTTTTTTCGCTAAACCAGAGTCTTTTGCCTCGTCAATATTTTTAAACTCAAAAGCTGTCGGTACAATAGTTTTGTTAGAAACAAATTTCATTACCGCAGGATTGGGTGTGCTTTCAGCGTAAACTGTAGCGGGTACTTTTTTAGGGTCTTTATCTTCAAAAACTATAGGCTCTCCACTGTTTAAGTACTCTACTAGTTGTTGTGCAACTTCGTCCTGAACATCACTCCATTCTACAATGCTGAAGCGTTCTAAAGCAATGAAATTTGCAGAGATATACACGGTTTTTACAAAGGGTAAATAAAATAATTGTTGTGCTAAAGGAGAATTTTTAGCCTCATCAATATCCTTATATTCGTAATTGTTGCTTTTAGTAATAAAGTGGTTCGTATCGAACTTAAGTATGGCTGGATTATTAGTTTCTACAATAGTTATCGTAAACTCTTTCATCTTGATTTTATTTTTACAGCAAAAATACAAAGTTATTGGCACTATAGCTATATATAATAATGTTGTATTTAAGACGTTATACTTTATATTTGGAAAATTAGAACACACTACTCTTTAAACCTATAAATGAAAAAGTTTTACTTAATAACGCTACTCTTAGTATTGTTTGTAGCTCCGACCAAAGCACAAGAAGGTATCCCAGTTTATTTTGATTACTTATCTGATAACTATTACTTAGTTCATCCTGCTATGGCAGGTATTGGTGAAGGTGGTAAAATTAGACTTACAGCTAGAAAGCAGTGGTTTGATGTAGACGACGCACCAAATTTACAAACCTTAAATGCTCATTTTAGAGTAAGTGAGAAAAGCGGTGTTGGTGCTATAATTTTTAATGATGCTAATGGGTATCATTCACAAACAGGTGTAAAATTTACCTATGCGCACCATTTAAGATTTGGTGGCGATGCACGTAATTTAAACCAGCTTTCTTTTGGCTTAAGTGGTACAGTTTTACAAAGTAGTTTAGATGAATCAGAGTTTAGATCAGTAATACCAGATCCGGCAGTGGTTGGTTCTAAGATAAGTGCAACCTATTTTAATACAGATTTAGGAATGTCTTACAATTACTTAGAGTTTTATGCGCATGCCTCTATTTTAAATGTATTAAGTAGCAAGCGTAATTTATATTATAAAGATAGAGATGATAACCCTGCGGTGCCAGAAATTGATAATTTAAGAAGATACTTATTTTCTGTTGGGTATGTTTTTGGCCGTGGAGAGTGGCAGTTAGAGCCTTCGTTAATGTTTCAAATGACAGATTTTACGCAAGAAAAATCAATGGATTTTAATGCGAAAGTGTATAAGGATGTAGACTTTGGAAAAGTTTGGGGGGGTATTTCTTACCGCAGAAGTTTTGATGGAGCGCAGTATACTACGGGAACCGATTTTGGAGAACAACGTTTGCAGTTAATTACGCCAATAGTTGGGGTTAATTATAAAAATTTCATGGTATCTTATAACTATTCATATCAAATGGGAGATATCCGTTTTGATAATGGTGGTTTTCATCAAATTACTCTAGGATATGATTTCTTGCAATCAGAGAAAAGATATGATTGTAAATGTCCAGCCGCTAATTACTAATAAAATAAAAAACATATAAAAAAACCTGTAGCGAAAGCCACAGGTTTTTTTGCATTTTGTACGGTTATGAATTAGTCATCCCATTTGTAATTCTTTCTTTCAGCCTGCTTTTTTATAGCAGATAGCATCGCATTTTCTAATTCTCCTTGATTTCCGTCAGTTTGATTTTTTGTGATAAACTGCTCACGTTTTTTATTCAGTTCTCTAATTTCAGATTGAATAGCAGTCCGTTCTTCCTTTTTTATACTGATGTATTTCACGATTTCTTTATCAGATTTATTTTTTAAAGCAGCAGGTAGTTGCTCTTTCTTTAATGTTGAAGCATCAAATTCTTTATCGTCTGCAGCATCCACTAAATCCCAAGTTGCGTTGTTATACAGTCTAGAACTCTTGCTAACCGCTCTTTTTACCGCAACAGCTTCTTCAACTTCCATGGCATTGCTATCTTGTGTATACTGCTTTTCTAATTTAGCTTGCCCCAAACTACCGTAAGCAATATAGGTAGCATTTAATTTTGTATTTAAGCTTACAATTTTAGCATCATAAGGGGTGTCAATATGTACAATATGTTTGTTATGATCAATAGCCATGTAATCACCACCTGTTAGGGTAGCGCCATTTTTCCATTGGCTAGAAACTCCTTGTTGGTAGTTGCCACAAAAAATAGTATTGATAACCACATCTTTTTCGGTAGCATTAGTAACCGCATCTTTGTAGTTTAATTTTCCTTGGGTAAAAGGCTCATTCCCAGCAATGAAAATCATTTTTAAATTATCTGCATTTTTACCCCAATCCAATTGGTTTAAGGATGTTTGAATTACTTGTCCGCAATATTCTTCACCACCATTGGTATTCAGAGAGAATAGTTTTTCTGATATTTCATCAAGATCACCACTGAATCCTAGTACTTGTTGGATGTATCCTTCGCTCGAAGATAAATTGTCATTGCCATATTGGTACAAGGCAATTTCTAAATTAGGCCGTATATAATCATGATTTGTATCATTTCCGCAGCGTGCTTTTACATAGGCAAATTTATTAACGATATCCCAAAGCTGTGATTTGGCCTGATCGATTAATCCGTCCATACTATTACTAGTGTCTAATAATAATGCAATTTTAACGGTATTATTAATGTGCTTGTGTGCTACTGTAGTATGCGCTTGTGCAATAACCGGTGTTGTGGGATCTTTTTTTACTTTTAGTTCGCAGCCATATACCGTTGTGGCGGCAAGAGCCATAAAACTTAATCCAATAATTCTTGTAATATTTTTCATGTTATTGTATGTTTAAATTGTTTCTGTCTTAGTGTAAAACTAGCGGCAAACTTTTTTAAATAAAATGAATACTGAGGGAAGTAGCTATTTGGGTGAGGGAAGTTGTTGCTTCACTTTGTAAAGCCTGCTATTCCATGCTTATTTTATAGGAATCAATAATTTCAGCATTTTTTAATGCCATGAAAAACAACTAAGTTTATCCTCTAGTTAAGTAATGATGTATAAAAGGCAAAATCTATTTTTTTTAATTTTCTTCTGCTGCTTTGCCGCTTTTTTACAAGCGCAAAACAGGGGTTCTAGTTTTGAAATAAAAGGTTCTGTAAAAGGAGAGGATAATAGGGAACCTATATCAGGGGTAACCGTAACCACCAGTAGCGGTAGCTATACGGTAACAAATGGTTTAGGAGAATTTAAAATCAAAGCTATTATCGGAGATGAGTTAATGTTTGAAAGCGCTTCTTTTGAAACCGTTACACATGTAGTTAAGAGTTCAGAAGATGTAGACGTCCGTGTTAGAGATTACATTCCAGAGAGCAAAACATCTTCCGCCGCTTCAAAAAGTAGAAATACAACCTCTATTCAGCAATTATTAGACAGTGCAAATTCGTATAAGAAAACAGATATTGAAAAAAGTATCGATTTTGTAACTAAAGCTATCGTGCAAATAGGAAAAAATGGAGATAAGACCTTGCTTTCAAAATCGTATACAACCTTAGGTGAAATTTACCAATACCACAAGCAGTATGATTTAGCTATTAATAGCTTTAAAGAGTCGCTTTTAGCTCACGAGTCTATTAAAACAGAGCTTTTGTTGGCTCAAAGTTATCTAGCTAATAAAGAGTATAAAAATGCACAATCCTTATTTTCAGCCTTAGCAAATAAAGGCACCTTATCTAGTTTTCAAAAAGCGCAAGTTTATGAAGGTTTGGGGGATGTAAATAAAGGGTTAGGGGCTACCGATAAAGCTATTGAAAATTATACATTAGGACTTAATTTGGCTAAAACCAAATCAATTACTCCTAAGATAACAGATTTAAATTCTAAAATAGCCGATGCTTATGCCGCAGATAATCAATTAGAAGAAGCAGAGGAGTATTATGATAATTCCTTAGAGCTGTCTAAAAATGAAGCGCCACAAAGGGCCGTACAGGAAAAGGAAAAAGTGGCCGACTTTTATAATAAAAGAAACGAATATGATAAAGAGGTTAGTCTTCGTAAAAAAAGTTTAGAAGATTTAAAAGATATCAGTGCTCCGCAAAAACGAGTAGCAAAAACCTCAGGAGTCAACGCAGGGTCCGACTCTATTTCTTCACAACGTATTAAATATAAAATTGGAAACGCTTTATTATCGCAACAGAAGTATGACCAAGCAATACCTTACCTGCAAGAAAGTATTGTTGAAGCGGGTGTAGATGATGATTTGGTCGTGCAAAAAGATGCGACAAGAAAGCTATCAGAGGTCTATAAATATCAAGGAGACTTTGATAAGGCATTAGAAACCTATCAAGAATATGTAAGTATTGTAGATACTCTCTATGTTAGAAAGGAACAAGAAATTTCTAGAGCTACGCGATTAAATAGAGAGATAGCTACAAAGCAGAATAGAATTTCAGGATTAGAAAAAGAAAGAGAATTGTACCAAAGTAAGTATGATTTGGTATTGACGAGTGAGCAATTGGTGGAGCGACAAAAGTGGCTGATATATTCTTTAGTTTTTGGGATGTTACTATTGGGGCTAACTACGTACTTCTTTTATAGAAGCAACAAACAACAGAAACTGGCTAATAATTTACTAGCCTTAAAATCATTGCGTTCACAGATGAATCCACATTTTATCTTCAATGCGCTAAATTCCGTAAATAATTACATTGCTAAGAGCGATGAAAGAAGTGCAAATCGCTATCTAAGCGAGTTTTCTACGTTAATGCGTGCTGTTTTAGAAAATTCAGAAGAAGATTTTATCCCATTAACTAAAGAAATAGAACTCTTAGAACTCTATACCAAATTAGAGCATTCTCGCTTCTCCGATAAGTTTGATTATGAAATAAAAATAGATAAGGATATAGATGTAGCTTCCTATCAGATTCCTCCTATGCTATTGCAGCCTTATATTGAAAATGCTATTTGGCATGGACTTAGGTATAAAGACGAAAAGGGTTTTTTAATGGTTGATGTTAAGAATAAAACCAAAAATAGTATTGAGATAACTATTTCAGACAATGGAATAGGAAGAAAAAGGTCAGCCGAATTAAAAACAAGTAATCAGAAAAAGCAAAAATCTAAAGGCATGGGGAATATCAAAAAAAGAATTGATATTCTTAATGATATGTACAAGGATAAAGTAGATGTGTTTATCACTGATTATAAGGAGGATGGCACAGGAACAAAGGTCTCTTTTTTATTAAAGAAAGACCAGTAATAAAATCAATCTTATAAAATAATTCATATGAAATTGAAAGCAATTCTCGTAGAAGATGAAGCGAATAGTAGAGAGATTTTACGGAACTATTTAGCTAAATATTGTCCAGATGTTACACTTGTTGGTGAGGCTGCTACAATTAAAGAAGGCTTAGCTTTAATTCATGATAATGAATTAGATTTGGTTTTTTTGGATGTAGAAATGCCCTTTGGGAATGCTTTTGATTTATTAGAACAAGTGCCCGAAAGAACCTTTGAGACTGTTTTTGTTACGGCTTATAATAATTACGCCATGGATGCTTTAAACAATCATGCGGCTTACTATTTAATGAAACCTATTAGTATAGATGAATTAATTAAGGCCGTAGATTATGTGAAAGAAATTAGGCAGAAGGAAAATGCTTTGGAAGACAGAATTTTAAAGCCTAAATTAAGTACGGTAGAAGGTAAAATAACTATTCCCCAACAAGATGGTTTTCAGGTATTAAATGTGGCAGATATTATGTACTGTAAAGCAGATGATAACTATACCGAGATTTATATTAATGACAAGCGGATAGTGGTTAGTAAAACGCTCAAGTATTTTGAAGATGCCTTAGCAGACTTTTCTTTTGCAAGAGTTCATAAATCATATGTAGTAAATGTAAATGAGGTGGTTAAATATGTAAAAGGAAAAGGGGGGAGCGTTATTCTATCCAATGGCAAGGAACTTTTGGTTTCGGCTTCTAAGAAGAAAGATTTGCTGGCTTATTTTGAATAGGCATTTATATTAAAATGGATAAAAGATAAATAGGATGATTATAAAAACAATAAACGGAAATACCCCTAAAATAGGCGAAGACTGCTTTATAGCAGAGAATGCAGTTATTGTAGGAGAAGTTTCTATGGGGAATCAATGTAGTGTATGGTATAGTGCCGTACTTAGAGGAGATGTGCATTATATAAAAATGGGAAACAAAGTAAATATTCAAGATGGTGCCGTAATACATGCTACCTATAAAAAGTCACCAACCACTATTGGGAATAATGTATCTATCGGGCATAATGCTATTGTTCACGGGTGTACTATACATGATAATGTACTGGTAGGTATGGGGAGTATTGTTATGGACGATTGTATCGTTGAGAGTAATAGTATTATTGCAGCGGGAGCAGTAGTAACTAAAGGAACTCATGTACCTAGTGGTACTATATTTGCGGGAATGCCGGCAAAAAAAATAAAAGATATAAGTCCAGAACTAAGTTCTGGCGAAATAGATCGGATAGCAGAAAGTTATGTGATGTACTCCGGTTGGTTTAAAGAGTAGCCTGTTTCGATTCAAAATAAATATTATCACTATTTTTGCGGCATAATTAAAAGAATTAAAACGATGAATGCATATATTTTTCCGGGGCAAGGAGCACAATTTGTAGGAATGGGTTTAGACCTTTATGAAAATTATCCTGTTGCTCAGGAACTTTTTGAAAAAGCAAATGAAATTTTAGGCTTTAGTATTACAGACATTATGTTTGAAGGTACTCCAGAAGCCTTAAAGGAAACAAAAGTAACGCAACCAGCTATTTTTCTTCATTCTGTTATATTGAGTAAGGTGATGGGGGATGCTTTTAAACCAGATATGGTTGCTGGGCATTCATTAGGGGAGTTTTCTGCTTTGGTAGTAAACGGAACCTTAAATTTTGAAGACGGACTTAAATTGGTTTCTCAAAGAGCTTTAGCTATGCAAAAAGCTTGCGAATTACAGCCGAGTACTATGGCTGCAGTTCTAGCATTGGCAGACGACGTCGTGGAAAAAATATGTGCAGAAGTACCTGGTGTTGTTGTAGCTGCAAACTATAACTGCCCAGGGCAATTGGTAATTTCTGGTGAAGTAGAAGCGGTTACTATTGCTTGTGAGAAGATGAAAGAAGCTGGTGCTCGTAGAGCGCTTATGTTACCGGTAGGTGGTGCTTTTCATTCTCCCTTAATGGAACCTGCTAGAGAAGAGTTGGCAGCGGCAATCGAAAATACTGTTTTTAATACACCTTCGTGCCCTATTTACCAAAATGTAAGCACAACAGCAATTATGGATCCAGAAGAAATTAAGCAAAATCTTATTTCTCAATTAACGGCTCCTGTAAAATGGACGCAAAGTGTTCAGAATATGATTAAAGGTGGTGCTACTCAGTTTATTGAAGTAGGACCAGGAAAAGTTTTGCAAGGTTTGGTGAAGAAAATAGATTCAAGTGCTGAAGCTAAATCTGCTGAAATTGTTTAAACTCTTTTGAGTTATTTTTTATACCGATAAAAGAGGTATTTCACCTCTTTTATCGACTTAATAATCAATATTTTGAGTAATATTGGGGTCTATTTTAAATGAAGCAAAAATTAGAGAGATTTTTGTTTTTCTAAGAAATAAAACACTATAACCATGAATACCCTATACCAACCAATTGATAGGACTAGTTGTGCCAATTATTTTACGCGCGTAGTACTTGTCATCGGATTTATATTTTTACCACTCTTCATGTCTGCACAGTCTACCGTAGTTGTAACTGCAACAGATGCCATAGCAACAGAAGGAACACCAGCAGATGATATAGGTGTTTTTGAAATAGATTTAGGTTCTGTAAATACTACAGGAGGAAATGTGGTGGTTAATTTTGTTTTCAGCGGTACCGCAACTTCAGGTACAGATTATACAGATCTTGGATCCAATGTCAGTATTCCAAATGGTGTTAGAACTGCTCAATTAACTTTAATTCCTACGGATGATGCCTTATTTGAAGGGAATGAAAGTGTGCAAATTAGATTAACAAGTACAGATAATACAGAATTTACAATAGCAGGGAATTCTAGTAGTGATGCTTTAATTACCTTAGTAGACAATGATGGGTGTAGCGCTGGAGCAACAGCTCCGCCAGTTATAAATAATATCCCTACACGATATTGTTCAGGGATTGAGGTAGATTTATCTAGTTTTGTAACAAGAGCAGCTCCGTCCGGAACCACTTTACGTTGGAGTACAGACGCTACTCCTGATCCAGACGATGAAGCTTCATTTCTAGATGCTTCAATTATTACTTCAGGAGGAAATTTTTACGGATTCTATTATGGTACAGAAAATGGAAACGCTTGTATCTCTCCAGTTGTAAGCTTACCAACCATTAGTTTTGATACTGCTCCTTCTTTAGGGACTTTAAGTAGTAATAATCAAGCGTGTAATCAAGGCTTTTTTAGTACAACTTTAGATTTGGACTCGGCCCTTACGGGAGAAACCACCGGTGGGGTATGGAATTTAATAGAAGCCCCTTTGGGTCAGAGTACTTCCATCAATGGGTTAAATAGAGTAAATTATTTCGGGCAGCCATCTGGCTCCTATATATATACGTATACACCAAGTTATGCAGGTGCACCTTCTTGTCCTGTAGAGAGTATAGAGGTTACTATTTTTGTAACAGAATGTACTCCTTGTGATGCAGGAAACACACCTCCTCAGTTAAATACGGATGTGCCAACAGAATTTTGTGTGGTTGATGGGGAAACGATAAGTCAAGATTTAGCAGCATATACAGATAGCACAGCGCCAGCTGGTACGCGATTGGTTTGGAGTAGAAGTAATGATTATACCAGAATGGATGTGTACTTAACCTCTACGGTAGTTTCCCAAGAGGGTACCTTTTATGCTTTCTTTTTAAATGATGAAGGAACTCCAGATGATAGTGATGATGATTGTGCAAGTCCAGTACTATCTGTTTCACTTGTAGTCAATGAAAAGCCAGAAATAGCAGCAACAGAAAATGCTTTATGTTCTGAAGGGATTATGACTTTAGAAGCAACAGCAACGGCAGGTAGTGTTATCAATTGGTATGCTACTATGGATAGTACAACGCCATTAGAGGAAAATACGGGTAGATTTACAACGCCAAACTTAACACAGACAACTACTTATTATGCAGAAGCAGTATTGGGGAGTTGTCCTTCAGATCGTATTCCGGTTATCGCAACCATTAGTAATGAACCTGTAGTTCAGGCATCAACAACACTGCTTAATGTATGCAATGTTGCCGGTGCAGATCTTCCGAATGTAATAGATTTAAATACAGGACTTACTCAAAATGTTTCAGGAACATGGGTAGTCACGTCTGACCCTACCAATGGATTAACAATTACTGGAACAGATACTGTAGATTTTATAAATGCTCCGGAAGGTAATTACACCTTTACATTTACAACAGATACTGCCGTTGCTCCTTGTTCAGATGCTTCTGTTACGATTACCGTAACCGTGGTAGAATGTATTTTAGATACTGATGAAGATGGACTAACAGATAGTCAGGAAAATGAACTAGGGACCAACCCAAATAATGTAGATTCTGATGACGATGGTATTTTAGATGCTATTGAAGTAGGTGACGATTTGGAAAATCCGCTAGATGAAGATAATGACGGCATTATAGATGCTTTAGATTCTAATACACTTGATAGTGATTCGGATGGTATTGTAGATCAGTTAGATCCTGGAAATTTTAATCCTTGTATTCCTAACACTTCTGCAGGAGCATGTGATCGTGAATGTGGTGTGCTATTTAATCAGTTTTCGCCAAATAGCGATGGAATAAATGATTCCTTAACGATCAGTTGTATAGAAAGCTACCCAAACAATAGCATAGAAATATTTGACCGCTACGGAAATCAAGTATTTAAAGCAGAACGCTATCAAAATAACTGGAGTGGGACGAGTAAAAACGGAGACCTTCCAAAAGGAACATATTATTACGTATTGAATTTAGGTGATTCGTCACCAATAACCAAAGGGTGGATTCAAATTATTAGATAATATGCAAAGCACTTTTAAAATGAAAAATTTGAATATAAAAATAGGTAGTGTACTTGTGCTATTGCTAGGAGCGCTAAACTTTTCCTATGGCCAACGTGAGCCTCAGTACACACAATACATGTATAATATTGGGAGTTTTAATCCAGCATATGTAGGTACCGTAGAAAATACGGAAATAACAGGCTCTTATAGAGCACAATGGATCTCTGTAGATGGGGCGCCCACTAGTATGCGTTTAGGGGTTAATTTGCCTTTTTCTAATGAAAAAAACGGACTTGGATTTAATATTATCAATGATGAATTAGGGCCATCTACACAAACATATTTTGATGTAGCGTATTCATTCCAAATAAAAGTTTCCGATAATGCAAAACTCTCTTTTGGAGTAGATGCGGGTGGTTCTTTGTTGAATGTGGATTATAATAAAGGTAGTTTTGAAGTTATGGGAGAACCGCTTCTTAACTCAGAAACCTCCTTTAACAAGTTTTATCCAACAATAGGGGCTGGACTATTTTTATATGGTGATAACTGGTATACGGGTGTTTCTGTTCCGAATTTCTTGACCGATATTGTTTACAATGATGAGGTTTCTGTGTTTATTGAAGATAAGCCTCAATTCAATTTTATTGGAGGGTATGTTTTTGAGTTGTCAGACGAACTTAAGTTCAAGCCTGCTGTACTATTAAACTATTTAGAAGGCTTGCCGTTAAATGCGAATATTTCTACTAATTTCTTAATTAGTGATGTTGTAACCTTAGGAGCTGCCTACAGGTTTGATAATGCAGTGAGTGGTTTAGCTGGAGTGCAGCTGTCCAATAGTATGTATGTAGGGTATTCTTATGATTACTCTGTAAATGGTTTTTCTAACTATAATGACGGGTCACATGAAGTAGTTCTTAAATTCTTCTTTGGAAGAGGTGGTGATGCAAAGAATAAAAATAATGGGAATACCAAAGGCAAACCAAAACAGATAGATACACCAAGATTCTTTTAATACTAAAGCATGAAAATGAAACTAAAAGCCATCCTATTATTTTTACTGATGTTTAGTGCATTTACCAATGCACAGAAGAAATCTAAAGGCGACTATTTCTTTTTTGAGTATGCCTATAAAGATGCTATTAAGGAGTATACCAAAGAGTTGTCTAAAAATAGCCTCTCTAATCAGCAATATTTAAACCTTGCAGATTCTTATTTGAGAGTCGGGAACTATACGAAGGCTGCTCAGTTATACGAGAAGCAATATCAGAAAGATACTACGCTAGCTACTCCTTATATTAATAAACTGTTACTGTCTATTAGCAAAACTAAAAGCAGGCAAGAATTTACAAGTTATACGGAGAATTTTTCTAATTTCTTTTCTAAAGAATTAAAAGATAACGCCGACTTTAACTTTGAAATTTTAGAGGATAATACCAATAAAGAACAAGATTTTCTTCTTTTTAATTGTTATTTAAATAGTCCGCAAGCAGATTTTTCTCCTGCATTTTATAAAGATGAATTGCTGTTTACTAGCGGTCGTACTAAAGCTAAAGGAAAAATCTATGAGCCTTCAGGAGAATCGTATTTAGATATTTATTCTGGAAAAGTACAAGCAGATGGAGATGTGACGGTTCCTACAGTATTTAAAAGGGTAGCAAATTCTAAGTACCATAAGGCAACCCCTTTTTATTCTGAAGCATTAAAAGGTATTATCTATATGCTGTCAAATGCAGATGGTGATAATTTACTCTTTGATAATAAAGGTAAAAATACGCTGGCCATTGGATTGGTGAGTGAAAAAGGAAAGTTTGAATATTTACTAAGAGATTTAAGTACTTCTTTTTATTACCCATACTATGAAGCAGCAACAAGCAAGCTTTATTTTGCAGCAAATTTTGAAGGCGGTTTTGGAGGTACAGATATTTACTACGTACATACAAATAATGGGCAAATTATGTCTGCTCCTATTAATTTAGGACCAAAAATAAATTCTTCTGGGAATGAAATTGCACCTTTTATCTTTGAAGGTAGTTTGTTTTTCTCGTCTGATATTTTTTACGGTCTAGGAGGTATGGATATGTATACTTCAAATATAACTGCAGATGGTTTTAGCACTCCTGTGAACCTTGGTAAAGGAATTAATAGTACCTATGATGATTTCGGATTTATCATTAAAAAGAACGAAGCAGATAATCTATATGTAGGATATTTTTCTTCTAATAGAGAAGGAGGTAAGGGTAAGGATGATATTTATGGTTTTAAAGTAACGGAAAAACCAGGTTTAAAAACTATCGTTATTAAAGGCGTAGTTGTGAATCCAGCTAATAACCGTGCTATAGAAGAAGCTAGTATCACCTTGTTAGATGAGGATGAAAATATTCTTAAGCAAGCGGTTAGTGATGCTGAAGGTAATTATGAATTCGAAATTCCGTTTAGAAAAGGCTATGCTGTAAAAGCGTATAAGAAAGGGCACGGACGTTTTTATGAAAAGTTCCTTCAGGAGGAAGAAGTAAAAGCTGTTACGCAAAATGTAAAAATTGGTTTGCCTTTTATTCAAGATGTTGTAGAAGAAAAAGAAAATAAAACAGTCATCAAATTACAGAAATTCTATTTCGCTAAGGGTTCAAGTACCATTACACCTGCAATTGCTTCAGAATTAGATAAGGTGGCTGCTGTCGTTGTGAATTTTCCTAATATTAGACTTAAGGTAGAATCACACACCAATAGCCGTGGAAGCGATTCTAGAAACTTAGCATTGTCACAAGACAGAGCTACAGCCGTTAAAAATTACCTACTTAGTAAAGGTGTGGCGACTGATAATGTAGCAGAATACATTGGATATGGAGAAAACCTAGTGATAAACCAATGTAAAAATGGTGTTTATTGCTTAGAGTTCTTGCATAACCAGAATGATAGAACTTTAATTACCGTGCTAAACTATGATGAGTTGAACTAATAGATTTGTAGCGGTCATTGAAATTCGGCCTGTCTTATTGAGATAATTGATAGCTTATTTTATCTCAATTTTTTCGCCGTAAAACTTAGGTTGCTTATTTGTTAGTAGATCCAAAAATACTTTTACACGTGCAAAATATTCTCGTATTTGTACTTTGAAGCCGTTTTTTCCGGTGATGTCTTTGGCATTGAACCCTATGGCCTTTAAGCCTTTTTTATGCGCTAGGTAAATGGCTCGGTCATTGTGAAATTCTTGAGAAATTACTGTAACGCTAGTTAGTCCAAAAATATGTTTTGCGCGCATCATGGAATCTAGCGTTCTGAATCCGGCATAGTCTAAAAATATTTTGTCTTCAGGAATTCCGCCTTTTACCAGATCCTTTTTAATGGCTTTAGGCTCATTGTAATAAATACTTCCGTTATCTCCACTTACGAGTACGAATTTTATTTTATTAGCCTTATATAAGGCTATGGTAGCTGTAATTCTATGCGTGTAGTAGGGGTTGGGTTGACCGGATACAAGCTTCTTCGCGGTTCCTAAAATTAGGCCAACTCTATTGGCCGGTATTTTTTCTACTGATGTGTATGTTTCTTCTTCTGTAGACACATCAATAATGTAATTACAACTAAGTAGTATCGCAAAAAATAACACGATACATACGGCAATTACTTTTAGAATTCTTTTAAGCATATTTTATAAACTTAGGAATAAAGATAATTAAAACCTTATTCTGTTAGTCTTTTTCAAGTAAAATAGTAATTTCAGGGTTTATAGTTTTACAAATCATTCTGTAGCATAGGGTGACACTTAGAAGTGTATTTATGAGATATAAATGTTTAATTTTTTTATTGTTTTTGGTGATCACATCATGTGTGAGTATAAAGAGCTATAACCGTCAAATTACAAAATTGCATACAGTAGAGGAGCTGCACCAAGATGTAGATCATGTCTATGCCAAATTAAAAAAGCTACATCCCAGATTGTACCAATTTATAACAGAGGAAGATTTAGATCGTAAATTTGACAGCTTAAAAGGAACCATAGACGCGCCAATGGCTAGTACTGATTTTTATAAGAAGTTGGCGCCTGTAGTTTCAGAGGTGAGACAAGGTCATATTTCTATAAGTCCGCCATTTCTAAGATTTACAAAAAAAGAACGTAAACTTCGTAGAAAAGATAAATTTGAATTTTATGATGTTGCTTTTGAAAAGGTGGATGATGCCTTTCTAATAAGAGATAATTATGGTTTAGATAGTACGCTTGTAGGAGCAGAAGTATTAGCGGTAAATAAGGAGCCTATAGATGATTTGGTGTCTAATTACCAGCATGTATTTTCTTCAGATGGGTATAATACTACGTTTAAAGATAGGTTTGTTGCCTTGCGTTTTTCGGGTTTCTATTTACGAGATAAGGGACGGTTAGATAGCTTGGAGTTAAAACTTAGGCATAAAGATTCTATTTTCACAAAAATGCTGAGGACTATTCCGAAAGATTCTTCAAATGTAAAGAAAATGCCAAAAGACTCTACCGTAAAAGAGCTTGTGCTAGCAAAGCAAGAAAAGAAGGATGAAAAGCGTTTAGATAAAATTAGGAGAAAGGATAATTCTAAATATGGTTTTGACAAAAGTAAAAACCAGTGCACGCGTAATTTTAGGTTTCTAGAGCAAGACAGTACGATAGCGTATATGAAAATCAGAGGATTCTCAAATGGTCCGTACTCTAATTTTTATGAAGAATCTTTTCAAAAGATAGCATCGGCTAAAGCTAATACACTTGTATTAGATCTCCGAGATAACACAGGAGGTAGATTAGATGAGATAGCTCTTTTGTATGCGTACTTAACAGATAAAGAGCATCAATTTATACGTAAGGGAGAAAGTAAAACCAGAATTCCTTTTCATAAAGGACTTATATCCCGTAGAAGTCCCTTTTTGTTAAATGTGCTTGGTGTTATTGTGGCACCGGTTACCATACCGTTAGAATATACAAGAACGCATAAGAAAAATGGTGTATTATATTATAAGTTTAAAACATCTAAAGAGAATAAAAAGCCAAAAGAGCTCCATTTTGATGGAGCATTATATGTTTTAATTAATGGAAATTCCTTTTCTGCATCTTCAATTCTTTCAACGGCCTTAAAAGGCTCGGGTAGGGCTACATTTGTGGGCGAAGAGACAGGCGGGCATTATAACGGAACAGTTGCGGGAATTAGTAAGTTTATTCAATTGCCAAATTCAAAAGTAACGGTAAGTTTTGGAATGTTGCACATACAATCTCCCTTTGAAAATCAAGAAATAGGGTATGGTATAAAGCCAGACGTGCGTATTGTTCCCAATAAAGAAAATAGAGCTGAGAATGAAGATCCAGAGCTAGAATGGGTAATAAAAAATCTCAAGCAATAGTTTTTTTAGTTATATTTAATTAACTTATATTAGATTGATAAGATCTTCTTATATTCAAATAGGGTTAAAATATTACTAATTGCAAATTTCATGGTTTGGTATAATTAGGTATTTTGTAGATTTGTTTATAAGATTTTATACTTTTGACCTTATTTATTTGCATTAATTGTGGAACTAAAATATGTTTGAATTTTATAATAAAGGGTCTTAAATTATCGTTGTATTTGAACAAAATGAATTTATAGACAAGGTAGATTTAAAAAATGTAGCTATGGATGTATTAGAAAAAGCATTAGAATTTGAAGGGCGAAAAATGTCAGGTATGACAACTAGCGATAGAGTAGAGGCTTCAAGAGAAGCAAAAACCTTGATATTGGCACTTAACGAAATATACAAGGAAAGTAAAGATACAGAGTTAATGGACGTTATGAAGCGTTTAACGGTAATTAAGCGTAAGATAGATAAGCGTCTTAACGGAAAGCTTGTTGTTTAAGAAGATTCAGAATTGTAAATACAAAAGGCTCAAGAATAATTTTCTTGAGCCTTTTTTGTATTTACCTAAGTTTTGCAAAAGTTAAGTTATAGGGCTTCATTTTTGGTAATATGTACAATAGCATCTCCTTGGTTAACGATAGGTGATTGATTAACACAAATGATGTGACCCGCAAAAGTTGCTTTTTGTTTTTTCTCAAAATAACCAAACGGATCAGACAGGCTTCCTAAATTATCTCCAACATTTACAAACTGCCCTAGTTGTATTGTTGGGTGAAAAAGGCCGGAGAATTTTGCTCTTATCCATGCAGAGTCGCTCACCAAATAGGTAGTTTCTTTCAGCGGTTTTAGAGTGGCTATTTCTTTTTGAAAATTACGAATCCCTAATTGCTGCATGACTTTAAGAGTACCTGTTAGGCCAATTTTAGAAACTTCATTATTGATGTTTAAAGATTTTCCTCCTTCAAATAAGAGTACTTTTTTGTTCAACTTATTTAAGGTCTCTCTAAAAGATTTTTCTCTTTTGGCTGAGGTAATGATAAATCTAGTGCCAAATATTTTAGCTAGCTCTAGGCTTTCTGCATCATTTTTTCCAATTCTGATTTGCGGTGCGTTAAAACGACTATCGCCTCCCGTATGAAAATCGATACAGTAATCAATATGTGGAACAATCTCCTTTACGATATGGTACGCAAACCTGCTGGCAAGTGATCCGCGTAGACTTCCAGGGAAAACACGATTCAAATCTCTACCATCAGGAAATTCTCTGGTTTGGCTTAGAAATCCAAAAACATTCACCACAGGGATGCAAATAGTCATGCCAGCTGTGGGAATATGATATTTTTCTGATATAATTTTTCGAACAATTTCAACACCGTTAATTTCATTACCGTGAATACCGCCGGTTAGTAATAGTGTTGGGCCACTTTCTTTAGCTCTTGAAACTATAACAGGTACTTCTATAGTAGAGCCTCTATGTAGTTTTGCTATATTTAGCGATAATTGATGTGTTTCACCAGGTAAGATAAGTTGGCCTAGAACTCTAATTTTTTTATTCGGCATTTCTTTCAACGTATTTTATAATATGTCCTGCAATATTCTTTCCAGTAGCAATTTCAATACCTTCTAATCCGGGAGAAGAATTTACTTCTAATATTAATGGGCCACGAGAAGACTGTAGCATATCTACACCTGCAATACCTAAGCCTAAACATTTAGCGGCTTTAAGAGCTGCATTTTCTTCTTCATCTGTTAATTCTATAATATTGGCTGTACCTCCACGGTGTAAGTTAGATCTAAATTCACCTTCTTTACCTTGTCTTTTCATAGCGCCCACAACAACCCCGTCAACAACAAAAGCTCTAATATCTGCGCCTTTTGCTTCTTTGATGAACTCTTGAACGATAACTCGTGCTTGTAGCCCATTAAAGGCTTCTAAAATAGATTCAGCAGAATTTCGATTATCTGCTAGAACAACACCTAAACCTTGAGTACCTTCTAATAGTTTTATTACCAGGGGTGCGCCACCTACTTTATCAATTACACCGCTAACGTCTTTAGAGTAATTACTAAAAACGGTTTTGGGCAAGCCCAATCCTGCTCTAGATAAAATTTGTAAGCTTCTTAATTTATCTCTAGATCGTACCAATGCCTGAGATTCCGTAGCGGTAAAGACTTTCATCATTTCAAATTGCCTAACAACAGCTGTACCATAAAAAGTTACAGAAGCTCCAATTCTAGGAATTACGCCATCTACATCAGTAATTTCTTCTCCTTTGTAAACAATACAAGGTCTTTTTTTTTCAATGACTAAGTCGCATTTAGTATGGTTAACGACAACCATTTCATGTCCCTTTTTTTCACCTGCTTCAATGAGTCTTTTCGTAGAATACAGATTTTGATTTGCGGATAGGATTACAATTTTCATGTTTAATTTGTTAAGTATGGAGTTTAGGAATTACAGAATAGAATCCTTTTTCAACTATTTATTATTTAAAGTGATTAGGTGTTTCAATAGGTGGTAAGGGAAGCAAATGAATACGGGAAAGTATCTGTTGCTTTTTCTTTTTTAACTGATGTTGGTGCTCAATAATTAGTGTTTATGAAGGTTATAGAAGCTATTGAATGGTAATTTATACTAGTAAGAAATAGTTATTCAGATAAGGTAGCCAAAATAAACTTAAAATAAAATTCTCAGTAGTTTTTTTAGAAGTATTTGTCAAATGTAAAATTCACGTAAACTGTTACACCAACTGCATCGCATTCTTTACTTTATTGCAAGGTAATAATGCCTTAAATAAAATATGAGCTCTTGAAAATAGGTAGTTTTTTGAGTAGAAAAATGTATAGGAGACTCAATGTTGTGCCAACAGTTAATCCAGTAATGATATCTAAAGGGTAGTGTACTCCTAGATAAATGCGACTATAACTGACAAGGAGTGCCCAAGATGTTAATCCTAAAAGTATCAATTTATTTTTTTTGTAAAAAAGTAAACTAAAGAATCCCGCTAAGGCTGAAGAGTTAGCTGCATGGGCAGAAAAATACCCAAATTTACCGCCACAATGATTTCTTACATTTCGCATGAGAAGACTAATTTCTTCGTCATGACAAGGTCTTAATCTGGCTACGCTGTTTTTTACAATAATGGATAGTTGTTCTGTGCTTAGCAGTAGTGCTACTACTGTAATTACAATATAGATGGTTTTTATGAGTCCAAAACTTCTATAGGTGTAATATAGCATGAATAGGTAAATAGGAATAGTAACAAAGCTTAATGTTCTAGATAGGTATATCCATAATCCGTCCCAGGTAGGTGTGCCAAGTCCGTTTAAATATAAAAAAATGTCTTGATCAATTTTAACAAGCTCTTCTAGCATAAAATAGGATAACTAGTAATTTTTAGGGTACTATAATTTCTTGGATTAAAACCGACCAACAATTCCAATTTTACCTGGTCCTAAGTCTAAATTCCAACTTACTTTCTTAGACTGATCATTATACTTTTCATCGTATCGTCCATCAAGATATCTATCTATAGATTCTACAGTGAAGATACTGATGGCTACTCCTAGTGCTACATCAGTTAACCAATGCTGGCCGTCCCACATTCTAGAAACACCAGGGATGAGCCCTACGGTATAAATACCTGCTTTTGTCCACGGATTTTTAAATTGCTTTGCAATAGCGTAGGCGTTGGTAAAAGCTAACATGGTATGACCGGAAGGAAAAGAATGAAAATTTCTACTAGGATTAAAAGGATCAAAAGTATCTTTTGTTTTTCCGCTTACAGGACGTGCTCTACCTACAAGAGATTTGGTTAATTGCTGCAGTAGTCCGGCGGAAGTAGCAGACGCGATCAAGAGAACTCCAGTACGTCTTAATTTTTCGTTTTTGGTGACTAAGCCTGTTAAGTAGACTCCTCCGGTAAACATGTAGTTGTATTGTGGACTCCCAAATTCACTTCCGTAGTCTCTTATAAATTCAGGAATTCCTTCTTTTTGGCGTATCGAAAAATTAGAAGTTTCTTCATCAAAAATATAAAGTATTCCTGTTCCTGCAGTGATAGCTCCAAGAGTAGCCCATTGTTTGCCTTGCCAATGTAAGGGTCTGGTGTAAGAATAGCCTACGCCTCCAAAAACACTGCCTAAATCATATTTGAAAGACTGCCATGTAGTTTCTGTAGAATCAGAAAAAGGCTGTGTTTCTAAAGATTGTTGTCCTTGTAGATGGCGTAAGCCAATAAGGAAGAAAATTACGATAGGGAGTATTTTTACCTTCTGAGTTATTTTATGATTTTGCATAGAATTTAATGGGTGTATTGTACAGCTATAAATTACAAAAATAAAGGTTATGGGTTATACTTAGGGATTTTTTAGTCGTAGCTGACAGATAAAATTGTTAAGTGTGCTCAACTACCAGCTCTTTACGGCTACAGACTTTATCAATTAAAGTTGATGTGAAATAAAAAACCCTTGAAAATCATAAGATTAACAAGGGTTCTTGTACTCGAGGCGGGACTTGAACCCGCACGGACTAATGTCCATTGGATTTTAAGTCCAACGTGTCTACCAATTCCACCACTCGAGCCTATTTGCCACTACGGCTAGGATCATTGTTTAAACGTATACAAATATACTGTTTAATACAGAGCGAAAAAAGGGATTCGAACCCTCGACCTCCACCTTGGCAAGGTGATGCTCTACCCCTGAGCTACTTTCGCAGTTGATGTTTTATTTTAAAGAACTTCACATTCGTTCCAAATGCGGATGCAAATTTAATATAATTCTATAAAAACCAAAGAAAAAAAGCAGAAAAGAATTAAAAAAAATAATTAACTGCTTTTGTTCGTTTGCTATGCATTAAAATACAGCTATTTAGCTTTTTTTGATTTTAGCTTAAGCATTTTCTTTTTTGGTTAAAAGACGTTTAATTTCATTCAATTTCATCAAAGCTTCTACTGGAGTAAGCGTATTTATGTCTAAATGAGTAATTTCTTCTTTGACTTGTTGAAGCAATGGATCATCTAAATTGAAGAAACTTAATTGCATTTCTTCTTGGGCATCTTTTAATTTTCCGGTGAGTTCTTCACTAGAATGCGATTTTTCTAGTTTTTTTAGAATCTTATTGGCTTTAGTAATTACCTGTTGTGGCATTCCGGCCATCTTTGCTACATGTATTCCAAAACTATGTTCACTGCCACCTGGTGTAAGCTTACGTAAAAAAAGTACATTGTCTTTAAGCTCCTTCACAGAAACATTGTAATTCTTAATACGCTCAAAGGTGGTGGCCATTTCATTAATTTCATGGTAATGGGTAGCGAATAGGGTTTTTGCTCGCGCAGGGTGTTCGTGTAAGTATTCAGAGATTGCCCAAGCGATAGAAATACCATCATAGGTACTCGTTCCTCTACCAATTTCATCCAAAAGTACTAAACTACGTTCAGAGAGGTTGTTTAGGATAGAGGCGGTTTCGTTCATTTCTACCATAAAAGTAGATTCTCCCATAGAGATGTTGTCGCTAGCACCAACGCGTGTAAATATTTTATCTACAAAGCCAATTTTGGCTTGTTCTGCAGGAACAAAGCTTCCCATTTGAGCTAGAAGTACAATAAGTGCTGTTTGCCTTAAAATGGCAGATTTACCACTCATGTTAGGACCAGTAATCATAATAATCTGTTGCTCGTCCCTATTTAAAATAACGTCATTGGCAATATAAATTTCACCTAACGGAAGTTGCTTTTCAATAACAGGATGCCTGCCATTGATAATTTCAATTTCTGTCGTATCATTTATAATTGGTAAGGTATAGTTGTTTTCTTTGGCTAATTGGGTGAAGCCACAAAGACAATCTAATTGCGCTATTTGAAAAGCATTATTCTGTACCGGAGAAATATATTCTTGCATCCACATAATAAGTTGCGCGAATAGTTCTTGTTCTAAAGTCAGAATTCGTTCTTCGGCGCCTAAAATTTTGCCCTCATATTCTTTTAATTCTTCTGTAATATACCGCTCTGCATTTACGAGTGTTTGTTTTCTAATCCACTCTTCAGGAACCTTATCTTTATGTGTATTACGTACTTCAATATAATATCCAAATACATTATTTGAGGCTATTTTTAAAGAACTAATACCAGTACGTTCTGTTTCTCGCTCCAGCATTTTGTTGAGGTAATCTTTGCCGGAAAAGGCCAAGCCTCTTAATTCGTCTAATTCTTCAGAATAACCTTTGGCTATGGTAATGCCTTTAAGCATATTTACAGGAGCTTCTTCATGAATCATCTCCTTAATTTTAGAACGCAACAAATCGCAAGCATGCAATTGGTCTCCAATAAATTTTACGGCCTCATTTTTACTCTGCACGCACAGTTGCTTGATGGGTACAATTGCTTCAAGAGAATTTTTTAATTGGATGACTTCTTTGGGATTAATTTTACCAGTAGCGACTTTAGAAATTAACCGCTCTAAATCTCCAATTTGTTTTATATGGTTTTGAAGTTTGGTGTGTATGGTTTCATTGCTTTTTAAATAAGAAACAACTTCATGTCTTCTTTTAATTTTTTCAATATTTTTTAGCGGTAGGGCTAGCCAACGTTTTAACATTCTCCCTCCCATAGGAGAAATTGTTTTATCTATGATATCAAGTAGCGTAATCGCATTACTATTGTTGGCGTGGTATAATTCTAGGTTACGAATGGTAAAGCGGTCCATCCAAATGTACTCTTCTTCTGCAATACGCTCTAATTTACTAATGTGTTGCAATTGCCTATGCTGAGTTTCTGTAAGGTAATGCAGGGCTACTCCTGCAGCCGTAATACCAAGATTTAAATGGTCAACGCCAAAACCTTTTAAGCTTTTAGTCTTAAAATGATTGGTGAGTGTTTCCAAAGCATAGTAATCTTGAAAAACCCAATCTTCCATAAAAAAAGTATGAAATTGCTTTCCAAACGTGTCTATAAATTCTTTTTTATGAGACTTGGAGACTAGAATTTCATTGGGGGCAAAGTTTTGCAATAGTTTATCTACTTGGTCTTCTGTGCCTTCAGAAGTTAAAAATTCTCCAGTAGAGATGTCTAAAAATGCAACGCCTATGCCTTTTCTTCCAAAATGTATGGCCGCAAGAAAATTATTGCTTTTTGCATTTAAAATATCATCATTAAAAGCTACTCCGGGAGTTACTAATTCTGTAACGCCACGCTTGACAATGGTTTTTGTTTGTTTAGGGTCTTCAAGTTGATCGCAGATTGCCACGCGATGTCCTGCTTTTACTAATTTAGGTAAATAGGTATTTACAGAATGATGCGGGAACCCTGCCAATTCTGTTTTTTCACCGCCATTATTTCTATGGGTAAGTGTTATCCCTAATATTTGTGAAGCTTTGATAGCGTCATCTCCAAACGTTTCATAAAAATCACCTACACGAAACAATAACAAGGCATCAGGATATTTCTTCTTGATGGTGTTGTATTGATTCATTAAAGGAGTTACCTTCTTTTTTTCTGTCTTTGCCAAAAGCTATATAATTAACCTATTTTTGCATCAAAATAATGAAAAACGAATGTACTATTTTCTTTAGGGAATATACATTATTGTTGATATTTTGAAATAAGTTTTTGATTTAAGAAACATGCGAAAATTAAAGAATAGTGAACTAGAGCGTTTAGATGTAGATGGATTTAAAGAAGCCGATAAAACTCCATTGATTATTGTTCTAGATAATATTAGAAGTTTAAATAATATAGGTTCTGTTTTCAGAACGGCCGATGCATTTTTAATAGAAAAGATATACCTATGTGGTATCACAGCCCAGCCGCCTCATAAAGATATTCATAAAACAGCCTTGGGAGCAACAGATAGTGTGGTTTGGGAGTACGCAGAAAATACCATGGAGGTGATTAAGTCTTTAAAGAAAGATAAAGTAACCACTTTAGCTATTGAACAGGCAGAGAATGCTGTTTTTTTAAATGATTTTCAAGTGTCTAAAGACCAAAAATATGCCTTAATTTTTGGGAATGAAGTAAAAGGGGTTTCTCAAGAAGTGGTTTCTAGTAGCGATGCAGTTATTGAAATTCCCCAATATGGTACAAAACATTCTTTAAATATTTCCGTAAGTGTAGGTGTGGTAATTTGGGATTTATGGGCGAAGTTAAAAGTGTAATTAGCTTTCCAAATTAGAGATATAAAAAACCCTAACTTTTCAGTTAGGGTTTTTTGTATAGTTTGAGTTAGTTAGTTCTAAAACCAGCAATTAAACGTTGCTTAATTGCAGTTTTAATAGATGCAATTAACTAAAACCATTCTAACTATGCAAATAAAATGTGAATATTGTCTTAATTATTTACTCCTACGCTGCATTCAATTATTTGGTCTACAATAAAATTGTAATCCTTTTCTTTCTGAACGAAATCCAATTCGCTAATATCAATAATTAAAGTATTGTGATCGGGAGCACTTTTAATGAAATCTAAGTACCCACGATTAATTTTTTCTAAATAATCAGAAGGGATATTTTGTTCGTAATCGCGATCTCTTTTCTTGATGTTTTCTAAAAGGCGTTCTGTATTTTGATATAAGTAAACGTATAACCCTGGTTTTTTAACTTCTTTATGCATGAAATTAAAAACTTTTCGGTACAGTTTAAACTCTTCTTCCTGTAGGGTTACTTTGGCAAAAATCAACGATTTAAAGATATCATAATCACTCACCATAAAACTCTTAAAAAGATCAAATTGTGAAGTGTCATCTGTAAACTGTTGGTATCGCTCTGCTAGAAAAGACATTTCTAACGGGAAGGCATAACGCGCTTGATCTTCATAAAACTTAGGAAGAAAAGGGTTGTCTGCAAAGCGTTCTAAAATTAACTTGGCATTAAAATCGTCCGATATTTTACTTGCTAACGTTGTCTTTCCTGCTCCAATGTTACCTTCAATGGCAATAAAGTTTAGTTTGGAGAAAAGTAATTCACGCGTTTTATATAGCTTTAAATTAGTTTTCGTAACCGTACTTTTATCACGGCACATCTGTATCATGTTGCGCGTATCTTTATTAAATATAGGATGGTAAAATTGCGGGGCAATATCACTTAACGGTTTTAAAACAAACTTTCTATCCTGTAATGCTGGGTGTGGTAATGTTAGGGTGTTAGAGTTGATGATGTCATAGTCATAATAAAGTATGTCTATATCAATACTTCGTGCAGCATAACCTTCTGTGGTATTTCTAACGCGACCTAAGCTTTTTTCAATCGCATGTATTTTCTGGAGCACAAGCTCTGGTAGCATGTTGGATTGTAAAGCAATGCAACAATTATAGAAATCTTCAGACTCAAAGCCCCAAGACGGACTCTCGTACACATTGGAAATAGCAGCAACCGCGCTAATATCTTCAGAAATTTTGAAAATTGCGCTTTGCAGGTTGTAGAGCTTGTTGCCAAGATTACTACCTAACGATAAATATATTATTTTGGGGTTGTTCATAATAGCGGAACAAAATAAATAAAACAATTTAACATTAGTTATCTTTGTGGCGAATTTATAACGAAATTTTAATGAAATTTTTAAGAAATCTTTTAGCAGCCATTATAGGGTGCTTAATTGCGTTTGGTGTTTTATTTGGGATGTTTTTAATTTTTGCAGCACTTCTGGGCAGCGAAGATGGTGAAAAAACAATTAAAAGTAACTCAGTTTTAGAAATTCAAATACAAAATCCGGTACAAGACTATGTAGGTCGTGATGAATCAGATCCTTTTGCAGGTTTGTTTCAGCAAGCGCAGGGTTTAAATGAAATCATACATGCAATTAAAGTTGCTAAAAACGATAGCAAGATTAAAGGGATTAGTATTAATAATAACTTTATAATTGCGGGTTTGTCACAAACACAAGCCATTCGTAACGCTTTAGAAGATTTTAAAACTTCGGGTAAATTTATATATGCCTATGCCGATATATATGTACAGAAAGATTTTTATTTAGCATCTGTCGCAGATAGTTTGTTTTTAAATGAAGTAGGTTCATTAGACTTTAAGGGGCTTTCTTCAGAAGTTCTTTTTTATAAAGACTTGCAAGAGAAAACAGGAATTAAAATGGAGGTTATTCGGCATGGAAAATATAAGAGTGCTGTAGAGCCTTATTTGACTAATGAAATGAGTGAAGCCAACAGAACTCAAATAAAAGAATTGCTTAATTCTCTTTGGGGTTCCATGGTAGATGAAATTGCGGTAAGCAGAAATATGTCTTCTGAGAATTTAAATGTTATCGCGGATACTTTAGGAGGTAGAATGCCACAATTGGCAAAAGAATCTGGTTTAGTAGATGACGTATTGTTTTTTGATCAGTATGAGCATAAACTTAAAAATGCGGCAAAAATAGCGATAGAGGAAGATATTAATTATGTCTCTCTTGAAGATTATATTGATACGGCAAATAAAACCAAGTTGTATAAAGGTGATGATAAAATTGCTGTAATTTATGCGCAAGGTGAGATTTTGTACGGAGAAGGTGGGCCAGATATAATAGGTCAAGGAATTATTAATTCATCACTTAAAAAAGCAAGAGAGGACGATGCTGTTAAGGCAATTGTACTTCGTGTAAACTCTCCAGGAGGTAGTGCCTTAACTTCCGATATTATTTGGAGAGAAATAGAACTTACTAAAGCAATTAAGCCTGTGGTGGTTTCTATGGGAGATGTGGCGGCTTCAGGAGGATATTATATTGCGGTAGGTGCAGATAAGATTTTTGCAGAGCCTACAACAATAACAGGGTCAATTGGGGTCTTTGGTACTATTCCTAATGCGACAGAATTAGCTGAAAATATAGGGATAAATGCAGAGCAAGTAGGGACTAATAAGAACTCAGTAGATTACTCTTTGTTTGAGCCTATGACAGACGGATTTAGAAATATGATGCAAGAAAGTGTAGAAGGCACTTATAATACGTTCTTAGAGCGTGTGGCGGAAGGAAGAAAAATTACCGTGGCAGAAGCAGATAGTATGGCGCAAGGTAGGGTTTGGAGTGGAATTGATGCCAAGAATCTTGGTTTGGTAGATGAATTAGGGAGTTTAGATGACGCTATTAAAGGCGCAGCAGAATTGGCTGATGTTGCTAGTTATGGCATAAAAATATTTCCAAAATATAAGTCTGGTTTTGAGCGTTTCATGGAAGATTATGGAGGGGCTAGCTCTAAAATTAAGCAAGATTTTATTCGTGAAGAACTTGGTTTAGAAGCGTATTCAATCCTAAAAGAAGTGAAAGCGGCAATGGGTCAAGAAGGGGTGCAAGCTAGGGTGCCTTTTGTGTTAAGTATAAAATAAGAGTAGATTATTTAAATGACTACAGCAGATAAAAAGTTCGCTTTTAAACTATATTTATTTTTAGCAGCATTGTTTATTACCTCTCTGGTGGTGTCTAATCTTATTTTTCAAAAGTTTTTCTATTGGAAACCTTTTGGAGATGTAACAATTTTTGGCGCAAGTTTATTTGAGGTTTCTGTAGGTATTTTGCCGTACCCTATTACTTTTTTAATTACAGATCTTATCTCAGAAATGTATGGTAAGAAAAAAGCGAACCAAGTAGTTACTGCAGGTATTTTTGCGTCGTTCTTTTCTATGGGGATTGTTTTATTGGCCAATTATGTTCCTGCTATTGAAGGTTCCCCTGTGCAGGATGATACTTTTAGTCATGTATTTGCTTTGTCTCCCATTGCGGTCTTAGCTTCCATGATAGCCTACCTGCTTGCGCAATATATAGATGTAGCTATTTATCATTTCTGGAAAAATTTAACTAAAGGAAAGCATTTGTGGCTCCGTAATAATTTTTCAACATTCTTATCTCAGTTTATAGACACTTTCGTGGTGGTAGGTTTGTTATGTATTTTCGAAGTTTTGCCATGGAGTCTCTTTAAAGGGCTTGTAATTAGTGGCTTTATTTTTAAGATAATTATAGCATTTCTAGATACCCCTTTCCTGTATTTTTGCGTATATCTATGTAGAAAACGATTCAAGCTAAAGGTTGGTGAAGAAATAGTTTTCGATTATTAAAATAATACGTGGCGGATTGAGTTATAACAATTAGTAATTCAATTAATTAAGGTGGTGATTTACCGCTAATTTTAACCTTCGGTTTAAAATGTAAAAATTTAAACGAATACAAATCTTATAAGAGGCTTAGTAGATGAAAAAGAAAATATTAAAAATTGTAGGTATTGTTTTATTGCTATTTATAATTACGCTAATCGCAGCGCCCTTTTTTCTAAAAGGTAAAATAGCTGAAATCATAAAAAATAAAGTAAATAATAGCATCACGGCTACCTTTGATTTTGAGGATGCAGATTTAACGCTATTTACTTCCTTCCCGAATGCTAAGCTGACCATGAACAATATTTCCTTGGTCAATAAGGCCCCTTTTGTTGGTGATACTTTGTTTTCTTCAAAAGAAGTGGCTTTGAACATGTCTATTAATGAACTGTTTAAAGGAGCCGATGAGGCCATTGCAATTTCTAGTTTAACTATAGATGGTGCTTTGGTAAACATCTTGGTAAATGAAGAAGGTGTTGCCAATTATGATATTGCAGTAGAAGATGCTAACGCTCCGGCAGCAGAGGAATCTGAAGCTTCTAGCAATTTTACTTTTTCAATGGATTCTTACGCGATTAATAATGCTAGGATAAAATATCTAGACGAAGCGACAGGAATGCGTTTTGAACTTGTAGATATGAATCATTCTGGAACTGGAGATTTGTCTTTAGAGAAATCAGAATTAGATACAAAAACAAGTGGGTTGGTGTCTTTTGAAATGGATAGTACAAATTACTTGAATAAAAATCCTATAAAATTAGATGCGCTTATTGGGGTAGATTTAGCGACAAGCACGTATAGTTTTTTGAAGAATGAAGCTTTAATAAATCAACTTGCATTAGTTTTTGATGGTTTTATAAAGTTGAATGATGATAGTCAAGAGATTGATATTAGCTTTAAAACACCTTCGTCTGACTTTAAAAACTTTTTAGCAGTTATTCCTGAAGAGTATTCTAAGAACATAGAAAATGTAAAAACTACCGGAAACTTTAGTATCGCAGGAAGATTTAATGGTATTGTTGATGATACTCATATTCCAAAATTTAAGATTGATATTAATTCTGATAACGCTTCATTTAAATATCCAGACTTACCTAAAGCGGTGCGTAATGTTTTCATAGATACGGAAATTACGAACGAGACTGGAATTGTTGATGATACGTATGTAGATATTAGAAAACTATCTTTTATGATTGATGAGGATAAGTTTAATATGGTGGCTAATATTAAAGACTTAATGGGAAATACCAAGGTAAAGTCTCATATAGATGGTAAAATGAATTTAGCGAATATCGCTAAGGCGTACCCGGTGCCTGTAGATTTAAAATTAGAAGGCTTATTAGCGGCAGATGTAAATGCAGCTTTTGATATGGCATCTATTGAAAATGAAAAGTATGAGAATACGAATATTAATGGGAATCTTAGTTTAAAGAATTTCGTATACAATTCAGAAGAGCTTAAAAATCCTGTAAAAATTACCTCTACGGCAGTAACTTTCAACCCTAAAACGGTTTCTTTAAATGAGTTAAGTGGTGTTACAGGTAAGACAGATTTTAGTGCTACAGGTACTATTAATAACCTTTTGGGTTTCATGTTTAATGATGAAAATGTAGAAGGTAATTTTAATTTAAAATCAAACACCTTTGCGGTAGATGATTTTATGGTAGAAGAATCGGTCGCGGAGGCTGAAGAAGTAGCTAGAACTACCACAACAACTACTGCGGGTACAGAGCAAATAAAAATACCATCTTTTTTAGATGCTACTATTAATGCTTCAGCAGGAACAGTATTGTATGATAATCTTACCTTAAAAGATGTATCAGGTACTATGATAATTAAAGATGAAAAAGCAACTCTGCAAAATATGACGTCTTCAATTTTTAATGGAAAATTAGCCTTCAATGGTGAGGTTTCTACTAAGAATGAAACACCAACGTTTGCTATGAAACTAGGAATGGATAGTTTTAATATTAGCGAAACTTTTAAAGCATTAGAATTGTTTAAAGTACTTGCGCCAGTAGCGAATGCCATCCAGGGTAAATTAAATTCCGATATCTCTATATCTGGAATGTTGAACAATGACTTTACGCCAAATTTAGCAACGATTTCGGGAAATCTTTTAGCGGAGATATTTGGTACTGAAGTAGATCCAAATCAAACCAAAGTATTGTCAGCTTTAAATAGCAAGCTTAGCTTTTTATCTTTAGATAAATTAGATTTAAAAGGATTAAAAACGGCCTTATCTTTTGATAATGGAACGGTAACAGTGAAACCTTTTACAGTTAATTATCAGGACATTGCCGTGACGGTTAATGGAAGCCATACATTTGATCAAAAAATGAATTATGCGGCTGTGCTTAATGTGCCGTCAAAATATTTAGGAAAAGATATAACAAGTTTAATTGCTAAGATTGATGACAAATCTTTGGATAATTTAACGGTTCCTGTTACGGCTTCTATTGGAGGTAATTACACAAGCCCTACGGTAACAACCGATTTGACTTCGGGGGTGAAAGATTTAACGTCTAAGTTAATCGAGATAGAGAAGCAAAAGCTTATAGCAAAAGGAAAAGATAAGGCTACAGATTTAATTGGTGGTCTGTTGTCTGGAAACCAAGCTAAGAAAGATTCGTCGGCTACAGCAGTAGATACAAAAACGCAAGTGAAAGATGTTTTAGGCGGAATCTTATCTAATAAAAAGGAAACAACTACGACTACAACAACCAAAACTGATTCTACAGCAGCGGCTACAAAAAATACGGCAGTTAAAGATGCTGCAAAATCAGTTTTGGGTGGATTTTTAAATAAAAAGAAAAAGGATACTACTAATAATTAATCGTTAGTGAGACATAAAGTCCTTCATTACTGCGGACATTAAAAACAGTGTCGTCTGAAAATATTAAGTATTGGCCTTTAATCCCAATCAAAGTTCCAGTGAAAGTTGGAGTTTTGCTGAGGTTAAGGCTTTTTACTTTTTTAGGATATTGAGAAACCGGGAAATTTAAATGAGTTTCTGTGTTAGATGTTATAAAATACGGTAAGGCCTCCTCTGGGATGTATTGCTTGAGCTTGTTCCGCCATTCAATAAGATCCTCATCTGCTATTTCATTCTTAAGCATGGTTCTCCAGTTGGTTTTATCGCCAACATAATTTTTTAAAGCAACCTCGGTTATTCCGGCTAAATAGCGGTTGGGTACTTCTACAATTTCAATGGCTTCATGCGCGCCTTGGTCAATCCAACGCGTGGGAACTTGAGATTTTCTTGTTACACCTACTTTAACGTTGCTAGAGTTGGCTAAATAGACAATATGAGGTTGTAATTGTACTTTCTTTTCGTAGGCAAGATCTCTGTCTTCTTGGTCTAAATGTGCTGTACTTAATTCTGGACGCATAATCCAATCTCCCGCAGAAGGAATATCAAAAAAACAACTCTTGCAAAAGCCTTGACGGTAAATGGGCTTGTCAAGTTTGCAGTTTAAACACTGGTATTTTATAAAGCTAATCGTAACTTCTTTGTTTAAGATTTGATTGACATTGAGAAAATCATTCTCAAATAGCATATAATATTGAATAGGCTGCCCTATTTCTGTTTGCATTTTTTGTAAAACACCTTGGTACTGCATAAAATATTTCTCTGTAAATTTTTAATCGAAAACCTTAAAGTTTAAAACGATTTCTTAAATTGTTAAACTCAAATTAATGAAACTAATTAAGGCTTAAAGATACCTAAAATGTCAATACCATTATTTAATTCTATTGCTTCTTGGCTATTGAAAAAGCGCTATCATCAGATAGAACTTTTTTTAAAATACCCAGAAGAAGTGCAGCAAGAAGTGTTGATGCAGCTGTTATCTTTTGCAAAAGATACGGAAATAGGGAGGAAGCATGAATTTGGTTCTATATTAAGTTATAGGACTTTTGCAAGCAGAGTGCCTGTAACTTCTTATGAGGAAATGGAACCTGATATTGAGCGTACACGCAGAGGGGAGCAGAATATTTTTTGGCCTACAGGAATTAAATGGTTTGCAAAGAGCAGTGGTACTACCAATGCTAAAAGCAAATTTATTCCGGTAAGTACAGAAGCTTTAGAAGATTGCCACTATAAATCGGGTAAAGATTTACTTTGTTTGTATTTGAATAATAATGAAAATTCTCAATTGTTTACGGGTAAAAGTTTGCGCTTAGGAGGGAGTAAAGAGCTCTACGAGGATAATGGTACGTTCTTTGGGGACCTGTCTGCCATATTAATAGATAATATGCCTTTCTGGGCAGAACTTAGTAGTACACCTAGTAATAAGGTTTCTCTAATGAGTGAATGGGAGTCTAAGTTAAAGGCTATTATCAAAGAAAGTACGCAAGAGAATGTTACCTCCCTTGCGGGAGTGCCTTCGTGGATGCTTGTTTTGTTAAATAATGTGATAAAAGATACGGGTAAGGATCATCTTTTTCAAGTTTGGGAGAATTTAGAAGTCTACTTTCATGGCGGGGTTAGTTTTAATCCATACAAGGAACAATATAAAAAACTATTACCTCGAAAAAGTTTCAATTATTACGAAATATATAATGCGTCTGAAGGGTTCTTTGCAATACAAGATCGAAACAATTCTGATGAGCTCTTATTAATGTTAGACTATGGTATCTTTTATGAGTTTATTGCCATGGATACGTATTACGATGAGGAGCAGAAAATTGTACCGCTTTGGGAAGTGCAAAAGAACAAGAATTACGCTATAATTATAACTACCAATGCTGGTTTGTGGCGTTACAAAATAGGGGATACTATAAAGTTCACATCTATTAGTCCGTACCGCATTAAAGTTACAGGGAGAACAAAACATCATATTAATGTGTTTGGTGAGGAGTTAATTATAGAAAATGCGGAGGAAGCGCTGCGTAATACGTGTATGAAGACTGATTCAGAAATAAAGGATTATACTGCGGGGCCTATCTTCATGGCGGGCACAGAGAAAGGGGGGCATGAGTGGATTATCGAATTTAGAAAACCGCCAAAAGAGGTCGCTTATTTTACAGAAATCTTAGATAATGCTTTAAAGTCTCTTAACTCAGATTACGAAGCAAAGCGCTATAATAATATTACCTTGAAAATGCCTAAGGTACATGTGGCTCGGGAAAATTTGTTTTATGATTGGTTGAAATTGAAAGATAAATTGGGAGGACAGCACAAGATTCCTAGGTTGTCTAATAAAAGAGATTATGTTGAGGAATTATTAGGGATGAACCAATAAAATAGTTTTTCTTCCGTTTTAGAGTAGCATTTATTGTAATAACTAACCAATCAATAAAAATTAACTATAATTATGGCAGAAAGATTAGTAATAGTCTCTGATATGTGGGGCACCAAGAAAGGACAGTGGATTACGTCCTATTTAGGATACCTTCAGCAGCATTTTGATATTGTCTTCTATGATTGTCAAGAACTGGCTAATATAAATTTGGTGGTAGAGAATCAAGAATCTTTACATCATGAGTTTGTAAATGGTGGTATAGAAACAGCTGTGGCTCATTTGTTAAAAAGAGAAATAATTCCAAGTCATTATTTGGCTTTTAGTACCGGTGGTACTATTGTGTATAAAGCGGGATTGCAAGGATTGCCTGTAAAATCCTTACATGCCATATCTCCAACAAGAGTACGTTTTGAAAAAATGAAACCTAATTTTCCGTTCAAATTAGTATTTGGAGCCAATGATCAATATAGGCCAGAAAAAGAATGGGGAGATAATTTAGATATTTCCGTTACTGAAGCTTCAGGTTTTGGACATGAACTGTATTCAGACGAAAAAATTATCAAGCAAGTCTGCTTAGAGTTGCTTGATAAAGTTATAAAAAAGCAGTTTCAAGATTAAGAAACTGCTTTTAATTTTTTGATTGTATCAAACGATAGTTTTTTCTCTGCGTACGATTTAGATACTTTTAATTGTTTTTCATCACTGCTAGGTAATTCAAACATTGCATCTGTAAAAATAGCTTCGCATAAAGAGCGTAAACCACGTGCGCCAAGCTTGTATTCAATGGCTTTCTCTACAATATAGTTTAAGGCATCCTCGGTAACCGTAAGTGTAACGTCATCCATTTTAAACAACTTTTCATATTGTTTTATAATGGCATTCTTAGGTTCTGTTAAGATGGCTCTCAAGGTTTTTGTGTCAAGAGGATTCATGTGAGTTAATACCGGAAGTCTACCAATGATTTCAGGGATTAAACCAAATTCTTTTAAATCTCTAGGGATAATATATTGTAAAATATTGTTTTCATCTGGTCTGTCTTCATTTTTAGAAGCACTATAGCCAATAGATTGCATGTTTAAACGCTTGTTAATTGCGCGCTCAATACCATCAAAAGCACCACCAGCAATGAAAAGAATGTTTTCAGTGTTGACCTCTATAAATTTTTGATCTGGATGCTTACGGCCTCCTTTAGGTGGAACGTTAACAACAGTTCCTTCCAATAATTTTAGCAAGCCTTGTTGTACTCCTTCGCCAGAAACATCTCTTGTGATAGATGGGTTGTCGCTTTTACGAGCAATTTTATCAATTTCATCAATAAATACAATACCGCGCTCTGCTTTTTCTAAGTTATAATCAGCAGCTTGTAAAAGTCTCGTTAAGATACTTTCGACATCTTCACCAACATAACCAGCTTCTGTAAGGACGGTTGCATCCACAATAGCCAAAGGAACATTAAGCATTTTGGCAATTGTCTTAGCCATTAATGTTTTACCAGTTCCTGTCTGGCCCACCATGATAATGTTACTCTTCTGGATTTCTACATCATCTTCTTTCGAAGAAGGTTGTAAAAGTCGTTTATAGTGATTGTAAACAGCAACGGACATAACTTTCTTGGTGCGTTCCTGTCCAATGATAAATGTGTCTAAAAAGTCTTTTATTTCAAGAGGCTTTTTTAATACTAATTCTGAAGATAAATCTTCATTTTTAGTTTGTTTGGACTCTTCTGCAACAATGCCATGAGCTTGCTCAATACATCTGTCACATATGTGGGCGTCTAAACCAGCGATTAATAAATTCGTCTCTGGTTTTTTTCTTCCACAAAAAGAGCATTCTAAACTTTCTTTTGCCATAATTTTAATACCATTAGTAAACTAAAACGTTTAAAAAGGTCGTTTTAGTTTACTTTTTTATGTTACTACTGTTTTTAGTAGTTTATATTTTGTCGAAATTACTTTGTTTCTCTTACAAGAATCTCATCGATCATTCCATAGATTTTAGCTTCATCAGCTTTCATCCAATAGTCACGATCACTATCATCACGAACTTTTTCTAAATCGTGATTAGAGTGCTTAGCGATGATTTCGTATAATTCATCTTTAAGCTTTAAAATTTCTCTAGCAGTAATTTCAATATCGCTAGCTTGTCCTTGAGCGCCACCCATTGGTTGGTGAATCATTACACGAGAGTGGGTTAATCCACTACGTTTTCCTTTTTCACCAGCACATAGAAGTACGGCACCCATTGATGCTGCCATTCCTGTACAAATTGTAGCTACATCAGGCTTTATATATTGCATTGTATCGTAAATACCTAAACCAGCATATACGCTACCTCCTGGAGAGTTAATATAAATCTGAATGTCTTTTGATGCATCAGCACTTTCTAAGAATAATAATTGTGCTTGAACAATGTTTGCTACTTGATCATTTATTCCAGTACCTAAAAATATGATCCTGTCCATCATTAATCTTGAAAATACGTCCATAGCAATTGCATTTAGTTGACGTTCTTCTATAATGTTAGGAGTCATGTTTGTAGGGTACATGCTACTCATGATTTTATCGTAATACATGCTACTAATACCTTGGTCTTTTATAGCATAGTTCTTGAATTCTTTTCCGTAATCCATAGATATCTAGATGTGTTTTTAAATAAAAAAAAGGTGTTGAAAACAAGTTTCCAACACCGTAAAGATACTTATTTTATCTTTCAAAAACTACCCGTAAACTTCCTTGACAAAGTTTTCGTAAGTAACCTCTTTAGTTTTTAGATTTGCTTTTTCTTTGTAAAGCGTTAATAATTTTTGACTCATTAACTGCTCAGACAAACGCTTCACTTCATCTTGGTTAGATAAAACTCTACCAGCGATGTTTTCTAATTCTTCTTCAGCAGGATTCATTTGGCCAAATTGTGCCATTTGAGATTTAATAAAACCTTTAGAGAATTCTTTTAATTCATCAAACTGAACTTGAAGTTTATTTTCTGTAATGATCTTACCTTCAATTAATTGGTAGCGCAAGCCTTTTTCAGATTTTTCAAACTCTTCAGTAGCTTCTTCGTCTGTTAAAACTTTTTCACCCGTTAATTTGATCCATTTTTTCAAGAAATCTGTAGGCAAGTCAAACTTTGTAGTATCAATGAAATTTTCAGTGATATCATTCAGTAATTTTTGGTCTGCTTGTTGTGCAAACTGCTGCTCAGAATCTTCTTTGATTTTTGCTTTAAGCTCTTCTTCTGAAGAAACAACATCTTTGCCAAAAAGTTTGTCAAATAAATCTTGATCTAATTTTGCAGGTTCTCTTTCGTTAATTTCTTCAATAGTGAATGTTACATCGATAGCAAGTTTTTCTGCTTTCTCTGCTTGGATTCCTAAAGCAGAAGCTAATTCTTGATCTTCACTAAACAAACCTTTAGTGTTGATTGTGATAACATCACCAACTTTGCTTCCTACTAAAGCGTCTGTTGCTTTTTTGCTTTTAAGCGTACTTATTTCTAAGGTAGCTTTGTTTTCAATTTCTTCTTCTTCATTTTTGAAAACACCAACAACTTCGTCTTTTTTACTTACTTCAGCTTTGCTAGTAAGTGTGCCATATTGCTTCTGAATACGCTCAACTTGTTCGTTGATCATTTTATCATCCGCAACTATTTTGTATTCTGTGATTGCTTTCTTAGATTTTAAATCTACTTCAAAACTAGGTGCTAAACCTAATTCGAATTCGAATTCAAAATCTTCAGCATCCCAATTGAAATTATCACGTTGTTTTGGTAATGGATTACCAAGAACATCTAACTTTTCCTCAGTAAGATACTTATTAAGGTTGTCTTGTAATAATTTGTTTACTTCATCAACTAATACGGCTTTTCCGTATTGTTTCTTGATAAGACCCATAGGTACTTGTCCTTTTCTGAATCCAGGAATATTTGCTTGTTTCCTGTAGTCTTTAAGAATACTTTCTACCTTGTCTTGGTAATCATCTTTTGTAACGGCAACCTTTACAACAGCATTTAATTCGTCAATCTGTTCTTTAGTGATATTCATACTCTATATCTAATTTTACTTCAATAAAATGGTGTGCAAAAGTACTACATTTTGTCAATTCTGCCAACTTTTTAAGTTGCTGAATTTCAAAAGTATAACTTCTTATTGCTTGTCATCATTTAATAAGGAGAATAATATAGATTGTAAAAATGATAAGCATAAACTAAATAGTATCGCCCATAAAACGCCATCTACCGTAAAACCACCAATTAAATTGCTTGCTAATAGGATTATGATTGCATTGATAATCAAGAGGAATAAGCCTAGTGTAATGATGGTGACCGGTAACGTAAGGATGACTAAAATTGGTTTCACGATGAAATTTAATAAGCTTAAAACAACAGCTACTATAATTGCCGTAAAAAAGCTGTCAACATTTACATGCGGTAATACATAAGATAAAATAACTACCGCCAGTGCGCTTAATAATATTCGGAGTATAAATTTCATAAGAGTTAGATTTTGAATTTAAAAATGTACTTAGTACATTAAAGTTAGGAATATAAAATGATATTGTTTTAAGTTATTATTTAAAATAATTAAAAGTGTACCTGTTTTTAATTTTTCATAAAAGCGAATGAAAGTTCATAAAACTGCTTTGGGTTTTCGGCATGTAGCCAGTGCCCTGCGTTTTTTATTTCTGCTACTTGTGCTTCAGGAAAATGCCTTTTTATTTCGGGATAATCTTCAAGGGCAATGTATTCAGATCTGTCTCCTCGTAAAAATAGGGTAGGACCAGCGTAACTATCGGTGTTGTTAATGTTTTCACCTACTTCTTCCATGCGCTCACTTAATACCTTCAGGTTAAACCTGAAATCTAATTTTCCTTTTTCTCTCCAATACAAATTCTTTAATAGAAATTGTCGTGTCCCAAAATCTCTGATGTGTTTTTTTAATGCAGTGTCTGCGTCAGTTCTAGAGCTTAAGGTTTCTAAGTCTATTGCATTTAACGCGTTGATAATTTCTTGGTGATGTGGTGGATAATATTTTGGAGCTATATCTGCAATAAGTAATTTTTCTACTTTCTCAGGATAGGTGCAGGCAAAAAGCATGGCTGTTTTACCACCCATGGAATGGCCTAGTAAGATTGTTTTATCAATCTTGTGATGCGCCATATAATGCAGTAAATCTTCCGCTAATACATCATAATTAAACCTGTCCGATTGAAAGCTTTTTCCATGATTTCTTTGATCAACAAGGTGTACTTCAAAACCATTTTCTGAATACTGGGTGCCTAGAGTTTTCCAATTGTCAGACATGCCTAAAAATCCATGAAGGATAATTAAGGGCTTGCCGCTGCCTAGTATTTGAGAGTGTAATATCTGCATTATTTTAATTTGTGTAAATACATGTTAATCACATTATCTATTCCAAGATATAAAGCTTCGCAAATCAAGGCATGACCAATAGATACTTCTAATAAGTTAGGAACGTTTTCTTTAAAGTAACGTATATTATCCAAGCTTAAATCATGACCTGCATTTATGCCAAGGCCTACAGAGTTCGCGGTGAGTGCGGCTTTTGTAAAGGGGGCAATGGCTGCTTCCTTTTCTTCAGCAGTTGTTGCTAGGCTGTAATTATGTGCATAGCTTTCGGTGTATAATTCAATACGGTCTGTACCTGTTTTTGCTGCATGTTCTATAATGGTACTTATAGGGTCAACAAATATGGAGGTTCTAATATTGTTACTTTTGAACGTTTGGATAACCTCTTTTAAAAAGTCTTGGTGCTTTATAGTGTCCCATCCGGCATTAGAGGTGATCGCATCTTCAGCATCAGGAACCAGTGTTACTTGTGTGGGTTTTATTGCTAAAACTAACTCTATAAATTTCTGATTAGGATTGCCTTCAATATTGTATTCTGTAGTCACAATATTTTTTAAATCACGAGCATCGGCATATCTAATATGCCTTTCGTCTGGTCTTGGATGAATAGTAATTCCCTGAGCCCCGAATTCTTCAATGTCTTTGGCAACAGTGAGTAAATTTGGCACATTGCCACCTCTTGCATTTCTTAACGTTGCAATTTTATTTATATTAACACTTAATTTTGTCATTGGTTCCAATTTCTTGAAAACAAAAATACAAATAAGGCATGCTTTTTGCCATATTTAATTAGTAATTTGCAGTAATTATAAGGAATATGAATATACAATCACATATAATAACAACACTTCCCATATTTGCATTGGAAGGATCCATGAAAGATGTCGTGAAATTTTTCAAAGACACAACGCATTCTCATGTGGCTATTGTTGCTCAAGAAAAATTCTTAGGAGTTTTGGCAGAGAATGATATGGAGCTTTTTAATATTTCTACTAAAATAGAAGATTACAAGTATAGCCTAGAATCTGTTTTTGTGACGAAAGAAACTTCTTGGTTAGATGTTCTGGAATCTTTTGCTAGAAATGAAGCTAATATTCTTCCTGTTTTGGATGAGAACTCTCAAGTAATTGGGTATTATTTGCTAACGGATATTGTTAGTGTTTTCATAGATACACCATTTTTTACGGAACCTGGTGGTATTTTGGTGGTAGCTAAAGGCATTAAAGATTATTCTTTTAGTGAGATTGCCCAGATCGTAGAAAGTAATAATGCAAAGTTAATTGGAGGCTTTATAACCGATTCTAAGAATGATGTTATTCAGGTGACTATTAAGATTGGAAGTTCTAATTTAAACGATATTATACAGACCTTTAGAAGGTATAATTATAGCATATTATATGGTAACAATGATGATCAATTCTTAGAAGATTTAAAAGAACGATCTGATTATTTGACTAAATATTTAAACGTATAATTTTTATGAAAGTTGCCATTTACGGACAAACTTATTCAGATAATGCACTTGATTACGTAGTTGAGTTATTGGATGAATTGAGCACCATTCCTGCCGAAATTTATTTTGAAAAGGAATTCTATCAGTTATTAGAAAAATCTAGAACAGTAAAAGAATTTGAGGTGTTTACTGCGGAAAGTGGTTTGGATAATTCTTTTGATATGTTCGTAAGTTTTGGGGGAGATGGTACTATACTACGCGCAATTACCTATGTCCGAGATTTGAATATTCCTATAGTGGGGGTTAATACGGGGCGTTTAGGGTTTTTGTCTACTTTTAAGAAAGAGGATGTACGTAAAGTGGTGAAAGAATTTGTTTCTGGAGACTATACTATCGTAGAAAGAAGCTTGGTAGAAGTGCATACGGAACCTCAGTTACCAGAATTTGAAAATTTAAATTTTGCATTAAATGAGGTGACGGTAAGTAGAAAAGATACCACATCTATGATTACGGTTGAGACGCATTTAAATGGGGAATATTTGACATCTTATTGGGCAGATGGGCTTATTGTAGCTACACCTACAGGGTCTACTGGGTATTCCTTGAGTTGTGGAGGTCCGGTGATAGCTCCTACCGCAAAATCATTAATATTAACACCTATTGCACCTCATAATTTAAATGCTAGGCCATTGGTAATTTCTGATGATACGGAAATTAGATTAAAGGTTTCGGGAAGAGAAGAAAATCATTTGGTGTCTTTAGATTCTAGGATTGCTACGGTAGAAAATGGCAGAGAAATTAGAATCAAAAAATCAGCGATCACAATTAAAATGATAGAATATACTTCTGAAAGCTTTTTGAAAACCCTACGTAATAAATTATTATGGGGTGAGGATAAGCGTAATTGATTGGTTTTAAAACAATAAATAGTGCGAATTGTTGTTTATCATTTAGAGAACATCAATCTAATAATTTCAGTTTTATAAACTGTTGGAATTGTTATATTTGCAAACTTTTAAAATACATGAGGACATTTTTGGTGCTAATTGTTGTCTTTTCTTTTTTTGAAATGAAAGGACAAACGTTCGAGGTTGGAGTAATGGCTGGTGGATTGAATAATATAGGAGATGTAGGACGTACAAATTATATATTACCATCTGGTCCGGCTTTTGGAGGTATTTTTAAATGGAATAAGAGTAAACGATATGCATGGCGTGCAAGCGTCTTGTATGGAGAGTTCACGGCAGACGATACTAAATCGAGTATGACCTCTAGGCAACAAAGAGGGTATGTAGTTGATAATAGTATATTGGAATTTTCTGCGGGATTAGAGCTTAATTTTGTGGAGTACAACTTACACCGGTTAGGACCTGCATTTACACCGTATTTATATACAGGGATTACCTACTTTAGGTATGATTATAATTATATAGATGCTAACCAGGTTATAAATTATGATGATCAAAGGGATGGTGCTTTTGCTATACCAATGACCATAGGATTTAAATATAGAATTAGCCAAGTGCTTATCTTAGGAGGAGAAATTGGTGCGAGATACACGTTTACGGATAACTTAGATTTTAGTAATCCTGAAGATGATAATCTAGATTCGTTAGATGTAGAATTTGGAAATATTTTTAGTAACGATTGGTATGTTTTCTCTGGGTTGACCTTAACATATACCTTTAAAAGAAAACCTTGCTCTGATTGTTTTGATTGATAGATATGAACACACTAGAGAATATTGATAAAACAAAAGTACCTAATCATCTAGCCATTATTATGGATGGTAACGGAAGATGGGCGAAACAACATGGCAAAATGAGAGTTTTTGGGCATGAAAATGGCGTAAAAACAGTACGTAATGTTGTGGAGTCTTGCGTTAAAATGAAAATTCCTTACCTAACACTTTACACATTTTCAACCGAAAATTGGAAAAGGCCAAAATTTGAAATTGATACTTTAATGAGGCTCTTAGTGTCATCACTACGAAAAGAACTGCCTACCTTTATGGATAATGGTATTAAGCTTAATACCATAGGAAATATAGCTTCTTTACCTAAAAGAGCACATAAAGAATTGTTAGAAGTAATTAAAAAAACTAGCAATAATACAGGTATGACTTTAACTTTAGCATTAAGTTATGGTGCTAGAGAAGAACTCAAAAACGCTATACAAGAGATAAGTAGCAAAGTTAAAAATAATATAATTTCCTCAGAAAACATTGACGAAACCATTATTAATAACCATCTTTACACGCATGATTTACCAGATGTAGACCTGCTTATACGTACAAGTGGAGAACATAGGATCAGTAATTTTTTACTTTGGCAAATTGCATATGCCGAACTATATTTTACGAATGTTTTATGGCCCGATTTTACAGAGCAACATTTGGTTGAAGCAATTTTAAATTACCAAAATAGAGAACGAAGATTTGGAAAAACTAGCGAACAACTTATCTAGAGGTGTAAAAAAGATCACCTCTCCCCAATTAGCATTTACTTTTATTTTATTTCTAACCGCACTAATTTCTACCGCACAAGAAGCATCTTCTTATGAGGAAGGGAAAAAGTACATTTTAGGAGGTTTAGAAGTAACGGGGCTCCAAAGTTATAATGAGCAAACGGTAAAAACCTATACGGGTTTAAGAGATGGTCAACCTATCACCGTTCCTGGAGAAGAAATTAGTGCTATCATTAATAAGTTATGGAACTTAGAACTTTTTAGTGATATAAGTTTTTATATTACGAGAATAGAAGGAGAAAGTATTTTTCTAGAATTAAGTATTTTAGAAAGACCTACGCTATCTAATGTTACTATTTATGGGGTTAAAAAAGGAAAAATAGATGACATCTTAAAAGATACCGATCTTAAAAAAGGTAAGAAAATTACAGAGAACCTAATCTCAAACACTAAAAACTACCTTCAGAACAAATACAAGAAAAAAGGGTTTTTAAATACTAAAGTGGCTATTGCTACTGCAGTAGATACTTCTGAGGCTAATGCGCAGAGCATGGTGATCAATATAAAGAAGGGAACAAAAGTAAAAATCAGCAATATTAATTTTGAAGGCAACGAAAAATTATCTGATAAAAGACTTAAGAAGGCGCTAAAGAAGACCAAAGAAAAATCATTAAAAAATATTTTAACCCTAAAAAGGTCTAAGTATATTCCTGAGGAATATGATGCAGATTTGGTAAAGTTGGTAGAGACGTACGCGGAGAAAGGGTATAGAGATGCCCGTATTATCTCTGATTCTGTTTCTAAAAACGGAGATGACCTTATTGATATTACTATTAAGGTAGAAGAAGGAGATAAGTATTATTTTGGGGAAATAGATTTCGTTGGAAATACAGTATATACAGATAGACAGTTGAGCTCTGTTTTAGGGATTAAAAAAGGAGATACCTATAATGGGGTATTACTTAAGGAAAGAATTGCTGATAATACCAAGCCAGATCCAAATGATATTACAAGCTTATATCAAAACAATGGCTATATGTTTTCTAGTATTAATCCTGTAGAGATGTCTGCAGCAAATGATACTATTAATTTTGAAATTAGAATTATAGAAGGTAAGGAAACATTCCTTAACCATGTTACTATAGATGGTAACGATAAAACAAATGATCATGTAGTGTATCGTGAATTACGTACAAGACCAGGTCAGAAATATAATAAAGCAGATATTATTAGAAGTATCCGTGAGCTTGGTGCTTTAGGATATTTTGATGCAGAAAATGTAAAGCCAGATGTTTTAAACCCAGATCCTAACTCAGGTACGGTAGATTTAAATTATAGTTTGGTAGAATCTGGTTCAAGTCAGATAGAGTTGCAAGGTGGTTATGGTGGTGGTGGTTTCATCGGTACATTAGGATTGTCTTTTAGTAACTTCTCTATAAAAAACTTATTTAACGGCGAGTCTTACAAGCCGGTACCTATGGGAGATGGTCAAACATTTGCCTTACGTTTGCAAGCAAGTCAGACGTATAGAGTATACAGCTTAAACTTTTCTGAGCCTTGGCTAGGTGGTAGAAAGCCAGTTGGTTTTAACATGTCTTTATCAAGAACACAGCAGTTTAGAGCGTCTTATAATAATAGCGGAAGTTTTGATGTAGACAAAGATCAACAATTCTCTATTACGGGTATTACTTTAGGGATTGCAAAACGTGTGCAATGGCCAGATGATTTCTTTACCATATCACATTCGGTAGGATATCAATTGTATAATTTCCAAGATTATAATTTAGGACTTTTCAATTTTGGCGATGGTAAAGTTAATTCTTTAGCGTATACCCTAGGAATTTCTAGGAGATCAGCAGGAACAAACCCAATTTTCCCAACATCAGGATCTAACTTTGAAATTAAAGCAAAGTTCACACCGCCATGGTCTTTATTAAACGGGAAAGATTATAATCAATTAAATGAAGATGAAGCTGCGGTTTATGCAAGTACTGAATCTGATGCTACTAGGACAGAGGAGATAGAGCGTATTGAACGTGAACGTTTCAAGTGGTTAGAGTTTTATAAAGTAAATTTCAAAGGAGATTGGTATACTACCTTAATTGGTAATGTAAGTAATAAATCTTTAGTATTAAGAACAAACGCTGAGTTTGGTTTCCTAGGAAACTACAACAGTAAAGTGGGCGATGTGCCTTTCGAACGTTTCTTTGTAGGGGGAGACGGTATGGGGAACTTTACCCTAGATGGTCGTGAGAATGTTCAGCTTAGGGGGTATGAGAACCAATCAATAACGCCTTATGTAACCAATGAATTTACAGGTCAAACAGATCAAGCTGGGGGACTTATCTATAACAAGTTCTCTATGGAATTAAGGTATCCTTTAACGCTTAAGCCATCTGCTTCTATATATGGCCTTGTGTTCGCAGAAGGAGGTAATGCTTTTACGAGCTTTAAAGAATTTAATCCTTTTGAAATTAAAAGATCAGTAGGTGCTGGTTTACGTATATTTATGCCTGCTTTTGGTTTGTTAGGTATTGACTTTGGATACGGTTTTGATACCGATTTAAATCCTGGTTCTGTAGGGCCAAGTGGTTGGCAGACTCACTTTATTATTGGTCAGCAGTTTTAAAAAATTGTATAATTAAAAACACGTATTACCATCAACCTAATTAATAATAGTATTAATTTTGATAGTAGTACGTGTTTTTTTTTGTTATTGGTGAGATAAAGACTGTTTTTTGCAGTTAAATCGTAGAATCTAATAACATTCTTAAATAATTTAATTATTTTGGCACGATATTTTCTATTATAGTAAATGTAAACGAAATGAAAACAAAGGTTCTTTTAGTTATCAGTACAATTCTATTAGCTATCAATGGCTTCTCTCAAACCCGTGGAGTGAGAATAGCGTATATAGATATGGAGTATATTTTAGAAAACGTTGAGGAGTATAGAGAGGCAAACGATCAGCTCGATACAAAGGTTCAGAAATGGAAGTTAGAAATTGAGCAAGAGAAAAGCGCTGTAGATCAAATGAAGAAAGATTTGATGGCAGAAAAGGTACTGTTAACAGCAGAACTTATTGAGGAGCGAGAAGAAGAGATTAGTCTTCTAGAAAAAGAAATGTTCGATTACCAACAAGATCGATTTGGGCCAGGAGGAGATTTGTTTTTATCCAAACAACGTTTAATACAGCCAATACAAGATCAAGTATTTACGGAAGTACAGAAAATTGGTCAGAGTAAGAATTATGATATGATTTTTGATAAATCTGCTGATGTTGTTATGTTGTATGCGGAGAAGCGATTAGATATCAGTGATTTAGTATTAAAAGCAATTTCTAGAACACGTAAAGTAAGTGCTGCTCGTGAGAAAATGAACAAGCGTGATGAAGAGCCTGTAGAGCGAGAAATGAGCGATGCCTTAAAAGAGCGAAAAGAGCAAGCGTTGGATGCGCAAGAGACCAGAGAAAAGTTAGCGTCAGATAAAAGAGAAGAGCAGTTAAAATTACGCGAAGAACGCAAGAAAGCGTATGAAGCAAGACGTAAGAAATTGTTAGAAGAGCGTGAGGCAAAGAAAAAGGCAGCTCAGGAAGCAGAAGAAAAAGAAAATAATTAAATAATTTTAAACTCAAAAAGTGCCCGTACGGGAATAAACCATTAATTTAACACTCAAAATAAGTAATTTGAAAATCATGAAACATTTAAAAGGAATAGTAGTAGCAGTAGTCTTATTTGTAACAGCTACAAGTTTTGTAAACGCACAAAATAAAATGGCTCATATTAACGTAACAGAGTTAATGTCTGCAATGCCAGAGATGAAAGCTGCTGAAGCTGAGCTAAAGAAATTAGAGCAAACTTACGGTGCTGATATTCAAAGTTCAATGACTTCACTTCAAAGTAAATTTAAGCAGTACGAAAGTGAGGCTCCAAGTAAGTCAGATGAAGAAAATCAGAAAAGAACATTAGAGTTACAAGAAGCTCAAAAAAATATCCAGAGTGCACAACAAAAAGCTAGTCAGGAATTACAAAATAAGCAAGTTGCTTTATTAGGTCCTATTTCAGATAAAGCTAAAGCTGCTATTGAAAAAGTTGCCGCTGCACAAGGTGTAAACTATGTTTTAGATTCCTCTCAAGGTAGCGGTGTTATCGTTGCTAAAGGAACAGATTTATTAGCATTAGTAAAGAAGGAATTAGGTTTCTAGTACAGGAATTTAACATACTAAAAAAGCCCACTTTATGTGGGCTTTTTTATTTTTAGAAGGTATCTAGTTTTATTTAAATAGGTTTTTAATGTAACTTTAATCTCTATTCTTTATTTGTCTTATGAGTTTACAGCCTATAGGTATTTTTGATTCTGGAGTTGGTGGTACTTCTATATGGAAGGAAATACACAAATTATTGCCAAATGAGCATACGATATATTTAGCAGATAGTGCTAACGCCCCTTATGGGGAGAAGTCTGCTGATGATATTTTACAGCTGAGTATTAAGAATACAGAATTTCTTCTAGGTCAGGGGTGTAAACTAATTGTTGTAGCGTGTAATACAGCCACCACAAATGCTATAGCCTACCTTAGAGAGACTTATGATGTTCCTTTTATAGGAATAGAGCCAGCGATTAAACCAGCAGCTTTAAATAGCATTTCTAAGACCATTGGCGTGTTAGCAACAAAGGGTACACTAACAAGTGCACTGTTTAATACCACCTCAAAAAAATATTCTGAAGGCATAACCATTATAGAACAAGAAGGGGAGGGTTTGGTACCTTTAATTGAAGCTGGTAAAATAGAAAGTTCTGAGGTTAAAAATCTTTTGGAACAATACTTAAATCCTATGATGGCAAAAGGAATGGATTATTTAGTTTTAGGATGTACGCATTATCCTTATTTAATTCCATTGATTAAAGAAATTGTAACAGATAAAGTAGCTATTATAGATTCTGGTGAGGCGGTTGCAAAACAGACTAAGAGTATTCTAGAGCAGCATAAGATGGCTGCCAACAAGCAGAAATCAAGTCATCAGTTTTATAGTAACAAAAGTGCTGAAGAGTTAAATTATTTCTTAACAGCATATGAAGTTTCTGTGACGTATTTAGATTTTTGATTGGTAGGTCAAGTAGGTGAAATCATACTTGTGCTTATCATCTTTAGCATGATGCACTTCCTTAATCAATTCCCAGTTGTTCTTATCAAAATCCGGAAAAAATGCATCGGCTTCAAAAGTGGTATGAACTCTAGTAAGTTCTATATGTGTTGCTTTCTCAAGTCCTAAAGCATATATTTCTCCTCCGCCTATAATAAAAATATTTTCATCAATTTCTCTAGCAACAGCTAAAGCAGCATCTAACGAGTGTACAATCTGGCAGTTTTCAAATGTAGTAGAGTAATTTTTATCTCTGGTGATGATAATGTGAGTTCTATTGGGTAGTGGTTTAGGGAAGCTCTCAAATGTTTTTCTTCCCATTACTATAGGATGACCAGTAGTAAGCGCTTTAAATCTTTTAAAATCATCAGGAAGATGCCATAGTAAGTCGTAATCTTTTCCTAAGGCATTATTTTCAGCTGCAGCAGCTATGAGTGTAACTGTTTTCAATCTTCTTTTTTTTTATTAATTTGAGAAATAGGGAAATCTGTTTCTATTTCTTTCTGTAATTCTGAAATCCTAAGTTTTTGTTTTTTTACTAATTTTTCTCGTTGACTGCGTTCCCAATCTACACCCATAAATTTTTGGGTGACAAATACATTGATAAGATGCATTATAAATAGAAAGGCCCAAAAGGTAATAGCCCAAATAAACCAGTTATAGGTATCGCCGTATTTTAGAATTTTATTGATTAATACCAAAAAAACACTTCCTACTAAAAAGATAATAAAATGCGCATAAAGGCGCTTCTTTTGCTTAATACGTACTTGTGCATGTTCTAGTAGTTCATGCTGTTCCAAATTTATTTCCGAATCTTTTTTAGCTTTTGAAAACATCTCAATTAGTATCTTTACTAACAAAGATAGTATAATCCTATTTCAAGAGATCATCATGCAAAAGATAATTAAAGAGTTTCCAATTTTAGACCAATCTATTTATGTGAATACTGCTGCATACGGAATTATGTATGATGGCCTTTTAGATTGGCGGCAAGAACATGATTTAGACTATTTAATTGGAGGTAGTAATTTTAAACTTAAAGCTGCAAAGTTAATAGCACAGGTGAGAGCCACTGTGGGAACTTTTTTCAACTGTAAAAATGAGAATGTAGCTTTGGTTCAGAATTTCTCATTAGGAATGAATATGCTTTTAGAAGGCTTAGATACTTCAAATAAGGTATTGTTATTGGATGATGATTACCCGTCTCTTAAATGGCCGTTTATGAGCCGTGGTTTTGATGTGCACTACGTAGCGATACTTCAAGAAAATTTAGAACAAAAAATTATAGAAAAAATTAAATCAGAGAATATTACCGTTTTAGCAATTAGTATTGTGCAATGGGTAAACGGGATTAAGATCGATTTGGATTTTCTTGCTAAACTTAAAGTAGAATTTCCAGAATTATTAATTATTGCCGATGGAACTCAATTCTGTGGTACGGAAGATTTTGATTTTGATAATTCCGCTATTGATGTATTGGGAGCAAGCGCTTATAAATGGTTGTTAGCTGGTAGTGGAAACGGATTTATGCTTTTCAAAGACCATGTGAAAAGTATTTTTAAATTAAAAAGTGCAGGATTTAATTCGGCTGATGGAGATGTAGATGGATTTGAACATATTGATTTTATTAAGCATTTTGAACCAGGGCATTTGGACACTTTAAGTTTTGGAAGTTTAAAATGTTCACTTGATTTTTTATCTCGGGTAGGTATGAAAACGATTGGGGAAACAAATAAAGCGCTGAGTGAATTTGCATTCCAAGAGTTTACTAAATTAAATCTATTAGAGGATATTGTAGTGTCTAGAGGAAATCATAGCACTATCTTTAATATTAAAGGCAATCAGAAATTATTTGATGCATTACTTAATAATGATATTATCTGTTCACAACGTGGAGAGGGTATACGACTTAGTTTTCATTTTTATAATACCTTGAAAAATGTTTCTAAAGTTATAAATGTCATAAAAAAACAGATGTAAAGACTTTGTAAATACAAAAAATTCCTACATTTAATTGAGAATTCTAATTTTTTGTAAATGTAAATTTACCAATTTGATAAATCGTCGTTAACTTATTGTTTATCAATTATATATTGATTTGCTTTGTATAGAACTTAAATGAAAACGCTATGGCTATCACAAAACAGTATTTAAAAAGTAAGCCGGTATGTAAAGTAACTTTTACAGTGCCAGCAGAAGAGGCTTCTAAGGTTTATGTAGTAGGAGATTTCAATAATTGGAATCCTAAAAAAGGAACTTTAAGAAAATTAAAGAATGGTACTTTTAAAGGTACTATGGATTTACCGAAGGAAGCATCTTATGAATTTAGGTACCTTATTGATGATACTTATGTGAATGACGCAGAGGCAGACCGGTACCAATGGAATGATTTTGCTGGAGCAGAGAATGCTGTTTTAGAATTGTAATTATCTTATTTTATTTTATACAAAAAGGCCGAAACAAATTTGTTTCGGCCTTTTTTGTATGCTATTCGAGTCTAAATGTAATAGGGAGAGAGAAGGGAACCTTAACAGGTTTTCCACCTTGTTCTCCGGGCTCCATTTGAGGTAGTTTAGAGATAATTCTCCTTGCTTCTAACTCCATTACAGGATGGGAACCTCTGGTTTTTATACCTGTTATATTACCTTCTTTGTCTATAACAAATAAAACGGATACTCTTCCTTGTATTCCTTTTTCTTGTGCAAATTCTGGATACCTAAAATTTCGCATGATGTGTTTCATCATTCTTTGCTGAAAGCATTGTTTTCGCTGTTGCTCAATTTCTATTTCGCAACCAGGAAATGCAGGTACTTTATCTATGACGTTAAATTCAAAGGTTTCTGCGTTTTCTTTTTCCTTGGTTTTTGGCTTTTCAAATCTAGTTTTAATATCTACAACTTTAAATAGTGCTCTTTCCTCAGGAATAATTTTTAATTCTAAAATAAAGGTGGTGTTGCCTTCAATGCCATCTTCTGTAGGGGGTAACATTCTTGGTAATTGCGCTATGGAGCTTTCTAAAGGCTCTCGGATTTTTTTATCATCAGAGTCATAGAAATCAACCTTATGTATTTCGCCAATGGAATCTACTTTAAAATTAAAATAAACAGATCTTCCGTTAGTATTAGTTTCTGTCTTTTCTTCCTGGTAGCTAAATGAAGCGTCAAAGTTTTTCATCAAAACTTTTCTAAAACATTCTTCCGCAGCACTACTTGTTGGTGCATTGCAATCCTTAAAGTTTGCAAAGTTGTTTTCTGAAAAAGGGTTATAATCTGTAGTTTGTGATAGAGCATTGAAAGAGATAAGTACTATGGCTACGCGTAAGAAATTGGTCTTCATGTTAGATTAGAGTTTAAAGGTTAATGGAAGAGAGTATGGAGTTCTAACAATTTTGCCTCCATGTTGAGCAGGTGCTAGCATATTAGGGATTAACTCCGTTATTCTTCTAGCCTCATTTTCCAATAACTCGTGAGATCCTCTGACAGTTATGTTCGTTATTTTTCCTGTTTCATCGATTAAGAATCCACAAAAAACATGCCCTTGAATGTTTTCTTTTTTAGCTTCCTCGGGATACCTGAAGTTTGCGCTAATATGATCGTATAATTTTTGCTGAAAACAAGCTGTTTTATCTGGAATGTCTTCACTTTCGCAACCTGGGTAGATGGGGGCTTGATCTAAAACGATAAAGGGAATTTCCTGAATTGCGCCGTCCTCTTCAACTTCTTGGATGCTTATTTCTTGTTGTGCTATTGCTGCGTATTGAAGAGATAGGAATAATAGAAGGAATGCATAGATTTTTTTCATGGTGTAGTTATATAGCAACCACGCCTTTGATGTGTGGGTGCGGATTATAATCTACTAAGGTAAAGTCTTCAAATTTAAAATCAAAGATATTCTTCACTGCTGGATTTAGAACCATTTTTGGTAATGGTTTCGGATCCCTACTTAATTGCAGCGCAACCTGATCCATATGGTTATTATAGATATGAGCATCACCAAAAGTGTGTATGAAATCTCCTGCCTCATAACCGCAGGCTTGTGCCATCATCATGGTGAATAAAGCATAAGAGGCGATATTGAAAGGGACGCCTAAAAATATATCTGCACTACGTTGGTATAATTGACAGGATAATTTGCCATCAGCAACATAAAACTGGAAGAACGCATGGCATGGTGGTAAAGCGGCTTTTCCGTTGGCAACATTTTCAGAGAAGGATTTGGTGGTATCTGGTAACACACTTGGGTTCCAAGCAGAGATAAGCATTCTTCTACTGTTTGGATTGTTTTTTAGTGTCTCAACTACCTCCTTTATTTGATCTATTTCTTCGCTATTCCAATTACGCCATTGGTGTCCATAAACAGGACCTAAATCGCCTTTTTCATCAGCCCATTCATTCCAAATACGTACGCCATTTTCTTTTAAATAATCAATATTGGTATCCCCTTTTAAGAACCAAAGCAATTCATAGATTATAGATTTTAAATGTAGTTTTTTGGTGGTTACCATAGGAAAACCTTCACTTAGATCAAAACGCATTTGATATCCAAAAACACTCTTAGTTCCCGTACCTGTACGGTCGCCTTTTTGATTTCCTGTTTCTAGAACATGGTTTAATAAATCGTGATATTGTTTCATAATAGTACGGTAACTTATGTAATTGCTGTGAACGCTTATCTGAAATCAAAAATAAGAAATCAAACGGAATGTGATTCTATTTTAAAAATAAATAGAATTCATGGCTTCGTCTATTTTTTTAGGATTTATCCGTTTTGATAATGAATTATCCTAGAATCATCCCTGCAATAGTTGCAGAAAGTAAAGAAGCTAAAGATCCTCCTAGAACTGCTTTAAGTCCAAACTCAGAAAGTGTTTTGCGTTGTCCTGGAGCTAAAGACCCAATACCTCCAATTTGAATTCCAATAGATGCAAAATTCGCAAATCCGCAAAGCATATAAGTAGCCATAATTACAGATTTGTTATAGGTGAAATGAATGCCATTTGTAGCATCTTTCAAATCGGCAAGTTGTATGTATCCAATAAATTCACTTGCGGCTAATTTTATTCCTAGCAGTTGCCCCATGAGCATAACATCTTCTTTAGCAATCCCAATAAGCCACATTAATGGGGCGAAAATGGTCCCTAAGATAGATTCAAGCGATAGCTTTTCGTATGAAGAGTTTGCTGCAATCCAACCATTTAAATGAGTGAAATCTCCAAGCTCTCCAAATACCCAATTTATCATAGCAATAAAAGCAACGAAAACCAGAAGCATCGCTCCTACGTTAACAGCAAGCTTTAAACCTTCTGTAGTTCCATTAGCAATAGCATCTAAAAAGTTGGATCCAATCTTTTCAGTAGATACATGTACATCGGTATTTACAGCTTCGGTTTGTGGATATAGTATTTTAGAAATTACAATTGCTCCAGGAGCTGCCATTACAGAGGCTGCTAAAAGGTGCTTTGCAAATTGTAAGCGAAGTATTTCATCATCTCCACCTAAGAATCCTATATATGCCGCTAAAACAGCGCCGGCAACGGTTGCCATACCACCAATCATAACTAATAAGATTTCGGACTTATTCATTTTCTCTAAATAGGCCTTAATCAATAAGGGAGCTTCTGTTTGTCCTAAAAATATGTTTCCGGCAACACTTAAACTTTCTGCTCCTGAAATACCTAAGGTTTTGGTTAACATCCAAGCTAAAACCTTTACTACTTTCTGGATGATGCCTAAATAAAATAGCACAGAAGTTAAAGCAGAAAAGAAGATAATGGTGGGTAGTACTTGAAAAGCAAATATGAATCCGAAGGTATCCATATCAACAACAAGGCCTTCAAATAAAAATTTACTACCAGCCGTGGTAAATTCTAAAACTTTTACAAAAAGTTTACCAATCTTATCAAAAATGTATTGAATAAATGGAACTTTTAAAACACCAATAGCGATGATTACCTGCAGGCCTAAACCAATCCCAACTGTTTTCCAATTAATTGCTTTTCTGTTTGCACTGAATAGGAAAGAAACTAAGATTAAAGAGACCATCCCTAATAGACCTCTAAAAAGGCTATTCAGGGTAAACCCTTCATTTGGGCGTATGCTAGGGGTGTTTAATGCGGTAGGAGTAATATCATTTATAGTGCTCGTGTCTATAGATGATGTTATAGTATCTAATGGGGTAATTTCTTGGGCAAATATAGGGAGGGCTAATAGTAATATAATTAGCGTTAACCAAAGGCTTTTTTTCATCAAAATAAAATTAAAATAAAGTAATTATTGGCGTTTGGAAATTTCATCCCTTAATTTGGCAGCTTTTTCATAGTTTTCACTGGTGACTGCATTTTCTAATTCTTTGTAGAGCTCTTCAATAGAAAGCTCAGAATAGCCATCAGAGGCAGATCCTGTAATCTCTACAGTTTCGCCTTCTTGTAAAATTTCATTGACCATGATACTGTCATCAGCGTTTTCGTCTTCTTTATCCTTACTTGAGAATTTTAAAAAGATACCTGCTTTGTCTAAAATGGTTTTATAAGTAAAAATTGGAGCATTGAAACGTAGGGCCAGTGCAATGGCATCACTAGTTCTAGCATCAATTATTTCTTCAATTTTGTCGCGCTCACAGATAATACTAGAATAGAAAACACCGTCTACAAGTTTATGTATGATCACTTGTTTTACCACAATATCAAACCGATCTGCAAAGTTTTTGAAAAGATCGTGTGTTAAGGGTCTAGGAGGTTTTATTTCTTTTTCTAAGGCAATAGCTATGGATTGAGCTTCAAAAGCACCAATTACAATAGGCAACTTTCGGTCGCCTTCAACTTCATTCAATATTAGGGCATACGCACCATTTTGCGTCTGACTATAAGATATCCCCTTTATTTTTAATCTAACTAAGCTCATAAATATTAAGTAAACGCTAAGGGCTGTTTAAATAAAAGGCAAGACCTATATATTTAAACAGCCCTTTTAAGAGGCACAATTTAACAAAAATTAAGCGTTTTGAGCTTTAAATTCTTTTAATTTTTCGATTAATTGAGGTACAACTTCAAAAGCATCACCTACAATACCGTAATCTGCTGCTTTGAAAAATGGTGCTTCTGGATCAGAATTAATCACCACTTTTACTTTAGAAGAGCTTACCCCTGCTAAATGCTGTATAGCTCCAGAAATACCAATAGCAATGTATAAATTACTCGCTACCGGTTTACCAGTTTGACCCACATGCTCTCCATGAGGTCTCCATCCTAAATCAGATACAGGTTTAGAACAAGCGGTAGCTGCACCAAGTACCTCTGCTAACTCTTCTATCATTCCCCAGTTTTCTGGACCTTTCATTCCTCTACCTGCAGAAACTACGATGTCTGCGTCTGCTATTGTTGCTTTACCAACAACTTTATCAATTTCTACAGATTTTGTAGCAAAATCAGCATCACTAACAGCAGCATCAAAAGCTTCTACAGCTGCTGTAGTACCATTTTCATGGATACCAAAAGAGTTGTTAGAAACGCCTATAATTTTAACGTCGGTGCTTATTTCAGAAAAAGCGAATCCCTTGTTACTAAAAGCCGTTCTTTTTACGGTAAATGGCGAAGTGCTTTCTGGAGCAGCTACGACATTAGGAACGTAACCTGCTTTTAAGTATCCAGCTAATAAAGGAGCTAAATATTTAGTATCGGTGCTTGAGCTTAAAATAATAACTTTAGCGCCTTCTTTTTCAACGGCCTGGTGAATGCTGTTTGCATATGCTTTTGCGTTGAATGTTTTTAGAGTGTCATTGCTAATGTTTAATACTTTTGAGATACCATAGGTACCTAAGCTTTCATTTTCAGTAGCGTTGAAAGAAACTGCTGTAGCAGTAGTTCCCATTTGTTTTGCAACTTCGGCAGCATAAGAGGCAACTTCAAAAGCATTTTTCTTAAACTTTCCGTTTTCAGATTCTGTATATACTAATACTGACATAATAATATTATTTTTTTATTCCCTAGAAAAGGGAGACTAGTTTAGACTTAAAAGAGAATTATGGGTTAGATTACTTTTGCTTCGTTATGCAATAAGGTAACCAATTCATCTACAGAAGAAGCTAATTTTACAGCTCCTTTAGCAGCGGGCTTCGTGAATTTTGTGTCTTGAGTGGCGTTTAATGCATCAATAGGTTCTATTACTGTTAATTTTTTCTGACGCGCCATCATGATTCCTCTCATATTAGGAATTCTTAAATCGCTCTCTTCTACAAGACCTTTTTGACCTCCAATAATTAAAGGTAAGCTTGTTGCTATTTTTTCTTTTCCTCCGTCAATTTCACGTAATGCCGTAGCACTTGTTCCATCAACATCTAAACTAATGCACGTGTTCACAAAGTTGATATCTAAAAGGCTGGCCATGATTCCAGGAACCATACCTCCATTATAATCAATAGATTCTCTTCCCGCAATTATTAAATCATAAGCACCTTCTTTAGCGATATTCGCTAGTTGTTGTGCTACAAAAAAACCGTCTGTAGGTATCGCATTTACACGGATAGCTTCATCTGCACCAATAGCAAGAGCTTTACGCATGGTTGGTTCTACACTTGCTTCACCTACGGTAGCGATATGTACTGTTGCACTTTGTTTTTCTTTAAACCACATGGCTCTAGTTAGGCCAAATTCATCATTAGGGTTAATAACAAATTGAACACCAGCAGTGTCAAACTTTGTATCATTATCCGTAAAGTTTATTTTAGACGTAGTGTCTGGAACATTACTTATACAAACTAATATTTTCATTATTTATGGAATTTTATGTTTCTAAAGACTGCTAAGATAGCCAATATTTTTCAAATTTACTATGCATGCATAGTAAATTTTATAACTTTTTTTGCGAAATACAACGTTTATTATGACATATATTTTCCTATTTTTGCTATCCTTTTGGGAATACAATTATAAAGAAACGCCGTTTTAATGAAAACAATACAATTTAGAGAAGCTATTTGTGAGGCAATGTCCGAAGAAATGAGAAGAGATGAATCTATCTATTTAATGGGTGAGGAAGTCGCTGAATATAACGGAGCTTACAAAGCCTCAAAAGGAATGCTTGATGAATTTGGTGCAGACCGTGTAATTGATACACCTATATCTGAGCTTGGTTTTGCAGGAATTGGAGTTGGTTCTGCTATGAATGGGAACAGACCTATTATAGAGTTCATGACGTTCAACTTTGCTTTGGTAGGGATTGATCAGATCATAAACAATGCTGCAAAAATTCGTCAAATGTCAGGTGGGCAGTTTAATTGTCCTATCGTTTTTAGAGGTCCTACAGGTTCTGCGGGTCAATTAGGAGCAACGCACTCTCAAGCTTTTGAAAGCTGGTTTGCAAATTGTCCTGGTTTAAAAGTGGTGGTTCCTTCGAACCCAGCTGATGCTAAAGGATTATTAAAAGCTGCTATACGCGATAACGATCCCGTTATTTTTATGGAATCTGAACAAATGTATGGTGATAAGGCTGAAGTGCCAGAAGGAGAATATTTAATTCCTTTAGGTGTTGCAGATATTAAAAGAGAAGGTACAGATGTTACTATTATCTCTTTTGGTAAAATTATCAAAGAAGCTTACAAAGCTGCAGACGAGCTACAAAAAGAAGGTATTAGTTGTGAGATTATTGACTTACGTACGGTTAAGCCTTTAGATTATGAAGCAATTCTTAAATCTGTAAAGAAAACAAATAGAGTGGTAATTCTTGAAGAAGCATGGCCTTATGGTAATGTTGCATCAGAAATTATCTACCATATTCAATCTAATGCATTTGACTTTTTAGATGCTCCAATTGAAAAAATAAATACGGCGGATACGCCAGCACCTTATTCTCCTGTTTTATTGGCGGAATGGTTGCCTGATTATAAAGATGTAATAAATTCAGTTAAGAAAGTATTATATAAATAAAATACCTTTTGTAAGATTAAAGTAGCTTTACTGACTAACCTGGTCGGTAAAGCTTTTTTGGTTTTTTAAAATAAAAGCTAGTGTAATTGTAGAACCCCATCTTTCAATGAAAAAAATACTTTTATTCTTATTCACGCTATATTCATTTTCACTACTATCACAAACAAAAGTTAGTGGTGTGGTTATAGATGAGGCAGGGATCCCTGTAGCTTTTGCAAATATAATTTTCAAAGGATCTTCAGAGGGTACCATCACCAATGATGACGGTGTTTTTTATATGGAATCTGATAATACCTATGAGACCCTTCAGGTGTCTTTTGTAGGTTATGAAACCAAAGATATCACTTTAGATAGTAAAGTTACTTACCAAATGAAAGTGGTATTGGCTGAAGGTGGTGAGCAATTAAAAGAAGTGGTGGTTTATTTTGGGAAACAGTCTAAAAAGAACAATCCAGCTATAGATATACTACGTAAAATTTGGGAACGTAAACGCAGTAATGGAGTAAAGCATTACAAGCAATACAATTACGATAAGTACGAAAAAGTAGAGTTTGATTTAAATACAATTGATAGTGCTCTTATTAAAAGTAAAATTTTTAAAGGCTTAGAATTTGTTTTTCAAGATCTTGACACCTCAAGAATTACCGGCAAAACTTATTTACCTATCTTTTTGAACGAAACCTTTTCTAAGGTGTATGGTGATAATTTAAAAGGAGAAGAGAAAGAAGAATTGCTAGGAACAAAAAACTCAGGTTTCAGTAACAATCAGGCATTGACGGCTTTTGTAGAGGATCTGTATTCCGATTACGATATTTATAATAATTACTTGAAATTTTTTGACAAGAGTTTTACGAGTCCGCTCTCTAAGACCGGGATAGATGTCTACAATTACGTTTTAGCAGATAGTAGTTTTATTGATAATAAATGGTGCTATAATATTATTTATTACCCAAGACGAAAAAACGAGCTTACTTTTAAAGGTAACTTCTGGGTGAATGATTCTACCTACGCCATCAAAAAAATAAATCTTGAGGTTACTAAAAGTGCAAATATAAACTGGGTCAAAGAGATTTATATAGAACAAGATTTTGAAGTGGTGAATGATTCTGTTTTTCTTTTGAAAAGAGATTACATGCTGAGTGATTTTAGCTTGAGTAAAAAAGAGGAATCCAAAGGGGTGTACGGCAAGCGTACTACGGTCTATAATAATTACGTTTTTGATCAATACAAAGACCCTAAGTTTTATAAAAATTTATCCAATCAATTTAATTCTGGAATTGTAGAGCGAGATACGACCTTTTGGCAAAATAATAGGTTAGAAGCGCTCAATAAAGATGAAGCGGGTGTTTATAAGTTGTTAGATACCCTTAAGACAGTTCCGAAATTTAAGAGTTTTTACAATATAGCCAGTATCTTAGGTTCTGGATATGTGGAGATTGATAAATGGAATTTAGATATCGGTGATGTCTACAGTACATTCGGTTTTAATGATGCGGAAGGTATTCGTGTGAGGGCAGGTGCCAGGACATATTTTGGGCAAAATGATCCTTGGCGAATAGAGGCATATACCGCATATGGTTTTGATGATCATAAATTTAAACATGGTATTTCTGGGAAGTTTTTATTAGATAAAAAATCACGTTTAATAATATCAGGAGGTAACCGAAGAGATATTGAGCAGTTGGGCTTAAGTCTTACGGCCACCACAGACGTTTTGGGCCGAAGTGCGGCGTCATCGTCCTTGTTTTCTGTGGGCTCTAATGACCGTTTGACCAATATAAACTTATCTACATTTCAGGTAGAAGCAGAACCCTTGCATAATTTTATATTTAGAGTAGGTGGCTCCTTACGTACCTTAAGCTCGGCATTGCCAGATGCATTTAGTTTAGATTATTTGGATCCAGAAGCTCCTACAGGAATTTCTTCGGAGTTAAAACAGTTTGATTTTAATACAACCCTAATTTACACGCCAGGAAAAAGAACCATTGGATATGGCGTAGAGCGCAGAAATATCAATGATAATTACAGCACTTTATTTTTGACGTATACGAAAGGGGTAAAAGACTTTTTGGAAAGCGATTTTAATTACGAGAAAATTCAATTTTCATATACACAACCTTGGCAAATTGGAGGGTTTGGTAGATTGTTAAGTACAGTAGAGTTAGGTAAAACTTTTGGTGATGTACCTTTAGGCTTATTAAATGTCATTCCTGGAAACCAAACCTTATTTTCTATCTATGGTACGTTTCCTAATTTAGATTTTTATGAGTTTGTCACAGATACGTATGCTTCCGTTCATTTAGAACAGAACTTTAATGGCCGCTTATTTTCTAGAATTCCCATATTAAAAAAATGGAATCTTAGAGAAATTGTTGGGCTAAGAGGTGTATGGGGAGATCTTTCTAATGAGAACATCTTATTAAATAGTCCTACAAATATTCCTTTACAAGCACCAAATGATACTATTTACTGGGAATATTCGTTTGGAGTAGGGAATATATTTAAGATTTTAAGAATCGATTTTAATTTTAGAGGAAATTATTTAGAGAGTCCAGAAGCAAGACCATTTAGTGTTACGGGGTCATTTGGATTTAATTTTTAATAGGAAACTGTTAAATTTACTACACCGTTTTCGTAAGATTATACTTGAAATTGCTTGTTAAATCCTTAGATATTTAAACCATTTACAGAGGTAAAATAAATTATTCAAGTATCTTTGTGTGCAAATTACAGTATTATTATGAGCGAAAAATTAGAAATAACTTTCGATGTTCTAATCGAAATTCCAAAAGGAAGTAGAAATAAATACGAGTACGACTTTACATTACACAAAATTAGATTTGATAGAATGCTTTTTTCATCGATGATGTATCCTGGTGATTATGGATTTATTCCAGAAACACTTGCTTTAGATAGTGATCCATTAGATGTATTAGTTTTAGGACATCAGCCAACTTATCCAATGGTGGTTATGGAAGTTAGACCTATTGGTGTTTTCCATATGACAGATGAAAAAGGGCCAGATGAAAAAATTATCTGTGTTCCTGTTTCAGATCCTATATGGAGTAGTAATCATGATATCAGTGATCTTAATCCACATAGGTTAAAAGAGATAGAACATTTCTTCAGAGTCTATAAAGATTTAGAAAAGAAAAAAGTAGATGTTGGTGGATGGGGAGATGCTAAAGAAGCTCTTGAAATTTACGAGCAATGTGTACAGCGTTACGAAGAAAGTGACCATAAAAAGAAACGCACTTTCACCATATAATTTTGAAATTGTCAGAATAAAAAAAAGTCATGCTATTAAAAAGCATGACTTTTTTTGTTATGTTTAAATTTTATGCGTTTTTTTGAGAAATAATTAATAATTAACGGACTAATTTATGAAATCAATGATTATCTATATGCCTATAGTGATGGCACTTTTAGGTTTACTTTACATGGTTATTAAGAAATCATGGGTACTAAAGCAAGATGCGGGAGATGGAAAAATGAAAGAAATTTCAGATCACATCTATGAAGGTGCACTTGCATTTCTAAATGCTGAATATAAGCTTTTAGCAATTTTCGTAGTAGTCGTTAGTGTGTTGCTGGCTATTGTCTCTTTTATAGTGCCAACCACACATTGGTTAATTGTTATTGCGTTTATTTTTGGTGCTATTTTTTCTGCTTTTGCAGGGAATATAGGAATGAAAATAGCGACTAAAACAAATGTAAGAACAACACAAGCCGCAAGAACTAGTTTGCCTAATGCTTTGAAAATCTCTTTTGGAGGTGGTACTGTAATGGGGCTTGGGGTTGCTGGCTTAGCTGTATTAGGTTTAACCGCATTCTTTATTTTCTTTTTCCACTATTTTATGGGAGGTATTTGGACCAATACGATGGATATGACTATCGTTTTAGAAACCTTAGCAGGTTTTTCATTGGGTGCAGAATCTATTGCACTCTTTGCACGTGTAGGTGGTGGTATTTATACGAAAGCGGCAGATGTAGGAGCAGATTTAGTAGGTAAAGTAGAAGCAGGTATCCCAGAAGATGATCCTCGTAATCCTGCAACTATAGCAGATAACGTTGGAGATAATGTAGGTGATGTTGCAGGTATGGGAGCAGATTTGTTTGGTTCTTATGTAGCTACCGTATTAGCTGCAATGGTATTGGGTAACTATGTGATTAAAGATATGGGCGGAGCTATTCAAGATGGCTTTGGAGGTATCGGTCCCATTTTATTACCGATGGCAATTGCAGGTGTAGGTATTATCATTTCGATTATAGGTACCATGTTAGTGAAGATTAAAAATGATGATGCTAAAGAGTCTCAAGTTATGGGGGCTTTAAATATTGGAAACTGGACATCTATAGTTTTGGTGGCAGTTTCTTGTTTTGGCTTGGTTACTTGGATGTTACCAGAAACCATGAAAATGGAATTTTTTGGTGAGGGCTTACAGGACATTTCATCCATGCGTGTGTTTTATGCTACGTTAGTTGGCTTGGTGGTAGGCGCCGTGATTTCTTCGGTTACAGAATACTATACAGGTCTAGGTAAAAAACCAATATTAAAAATTGTACAGCAGTCAAGTACAGGAGCAGGTACAAATATTATTGCGGGTTTAGCTACGGGTATGATTTCTACATTTCCTTCCGTATTATTATTCGCAGGGGCTATTTGGGCATCTTATGCCTTTGCTGGTTTTTACGGGGTATCCTTAGCAGCTTCTGCGATGATGGCAACTACAGCAATGCAATTAGCTATTGATGCTTTTGGCCCAATAGCTGATAATGCAGGAGGTATTGCAGAGATGAGTGAGCAAGAACCTATCGTAAGAGAGCGCACAGATATTTTAGATTCCGTAGGGAATACAACAGCAGCAACCGGTAAAGGATTTGCAATTGCTTCTGCGGCTTTAACATCATTAGCACTTTTTGCGGCCTATGTTACCTTTACGGGTATAGACGGTATTAATATTTTTAAAGCACCAGTTTTAGCCATGTTATTTGTTGGAGGTATGGTGCCTGTAGTTTTTTCTGCCTTAGCAATGAATGCGGTAGGTAAAGCGGCCATGGAAATGGTGCAAGAAGTACGTAGACAGTTTAGAGATATACCTGGAATTATGGAGGGCACAGGAAAGCCGGAATATGATAAATGTGTAGCTATTTCTACAAAAGCATCTTTAAAAGAAATGATGCTGCCAGGGTTGTTAACTATTGGTTTTCCATTAGCAATAGCTTTTATTCCAATGATCTTTGGGATGAATAATTTAGCGATAGCAGAAATGCTTGGAGGCTATATGGCAGGTGTTACTGTTTCTGGTGTGCTATGGGCAATTTTCCAGAATAATGCCGGTGGTGCTTGGGATAATGCTAAAAAATCTTTTGAAGCAGGTGTAGAGATTAACGGAGAAATGACATTTAAAGGTAGTGAGGCGCATAAGGCGGCTGTTACTGGAGATACTGTTGGTGATCCATTTAAAGATACTTCTGGTCCTTCTATGAATATCCTAATTAAACTTACTTGTTTGATAGGTTTAGTGATAGCTCCAATATTAGGTGGGCATGCAGAAGAAGGCATTTCTAGAGTTCAAGAAGAAATAAATATAGAGGTAAATACAAATAATACAGACGTGGCAGAAGCGAATGTTACTTATACCACTATAGTAAATGGAGTGTCTAAAACAGATGAAAAGATATTAAGTGGAACGCCAGAAGAAGTAAGAGTGCAGGTAGAAGCTTTTAAGGAGACTAGCGTTAAATCTGATGATTCTCAAATAGAAGTTGAGATAGAAAATGTGACCCTTAGAAAATAGATTTATTTTTTTTATTTTTAAACCTGCTAATAACTAATATTAGCAGGTTTTTTTGTATTATTTTAGTGTGATGTTATTTAAGAAAGATCCTTTACAAATAATTACATTTGATGCTTACGGCACCAATTCTCATTTCTATTTAAGGGGGAGAGCGCTTGAAGATGAGTCTATTAACTTAGATGATAAAGGCTGGTTTAATTTGATGTTGAATACCTGGAAACGGTTAGAAACAGATGAAGTAAAGCATACCAACATAGATATTACTTTGCCAAACGGCCAAGTTTTGCAAACATCAACCGATAATCATGGATATTTTAAAATGGAAACGGCTGTTCATGATTTGCAGAAATTAGCCAATGAAGAAGACTGGGTGAACTTTCAAGTCTCTTACTCAAATCCAAATATTAAACGAAAGATTACCCATGAAAATAGATTTCCTGGTAAAATTCTAATCCCATCTAAGAAGGCTGTTTTTGGGGTGATTACAGATATTGATGATACTATTTTGCATACGGGCGTAGTCTCTACATTAAAATGGCGCGTATTGTTTAATACTGTTTTTAAAACTGTAAAAAATCGTTTACCGCTTACTGGAGCTCCAGATTTTTATAACCAATTACATCGGGGAACATCAGGAGAGAATTCTAATCCAATATTTTACGTGAGTCATAGTCCTTGGAATTTATACCGTTATTTAGAACTGTTTCTAAAGCAGAATGATTTCCCTAAAGGACCTATTTTACTTCGTAGTTTCAATTCTTTCTTTAAAATGAAAAGAGACGGGCACAAACCACAAAAGCAAATAGAGATTCTTGGTATTTTAAAAACGTACCCAGCGTTGCCCATAATTTTAATTGGAGATAGTGGCGAGCGTGATGCAGATATTTATAAGGAAATAGCAGAACAATTTCCAGACAGAATTTTGGCCATCTACCTAAGAAGTGTAAATCATAAAAAGAGAATGATACGGGTAAAAAGTCTATTTGATAATTATAAAACAACACCTGTTTTATTTGTGGAAAATAGCGACCAAGCAGTGGCGCACGCAAAAAAAATGGGATTCATATAAGATACGAACCCCATTTGTAATTGTAAGATAGATGTTTAAAACAAGCCATTTATCTCTGCATCAATTCTATTTATTATAGTACCTAAATCCTCAGGATTATCTACAAAGTCTAAATGGTCAACATCAATAATTAAGAGTTTTCCTTTTTCATAGCTCTGACTCCACGCTTCATAACGTTCATTAAGTCTGCTTAAATAGTCTATGGAAATCGTATTTTCATAATCGCGTCCACGTTTGTGAATCTGACTTACTAAATTGGGAATAGAACTACGTAAGTAGATTAATAAATCTGGCGGTTGAACTAATTTTTCCATTAGCTCAAATAAGCTAGAGTAATTGCTAAAATCTCTGTTCGTCATCAAACCCATCGCATGAAGGTTTGGTGCAAAAATATAAGCATCTTCGTATATGGTACGATCTTGAATGATATTTTTCCCCGTTTCTCTTATTTCTAAAATCTGGCGAAATCTACTATTTAAAAAATAAATTTGAAGATTAAAACTCCAACGTTCCATTTGATTGTAAAAATCATCTAGATAGGGGTTGTCTACAACATCTTCAAAATGTGGCTCCCAGTTAAAATGTTTTGAAAGTAATTTGGTTAAGGTTGTTTTTCCTGCGCCAATATTTCCTGCAATTGCAACATGCATAATTTGTCTTCTTAATGGTTTTATTTATAAGCGTTGGATTCTTACTATTTAAAATACTACTGTACGCTCGTGGCACTTTTAATTTTAAAATAGATTTAATACCTCACTTTGTACTTTCCCAAAGGGGCACACAATATACAACGATTCTTGGGTAGTAGAAAAAATAGTTGCTGAAATGCACGAATGTTTTTTGAGGCTATGATCTATTAGAAATAATACAATAAAATTTATTTATCACCTTAGTTTTAAACCTTTTCTATTTTTTTTAGTCACAGAAGGACAATAACCTAATACGATCATGAAAAAAATTCTACTATTTATCGTTACCTGTCTTCTTCATTTTTCTAGTACACAGGCTCAAGACTTTCAAGGAAAGGCAATCTATCATTCTAAAACATCTGTGGCCGACTTTAATTTTGGGGGGCGTGAAATTTCTGAAGAACAAAAGAAAAGATTCATGGCGCGCATGAAAGAACAGTCTGAAAAAACATTTATACTGACGTTTGATAAAACTGCTGCAATTTATGAGGAAGAAGAAAAGCTAGAAACTCCAGGAAGAGATAATGGAGGAAGAGGTAGATTTAGATTTGGAGATTTTTCTGGAGGCAAATTATATAAGAATATTAAAGACCAAAATTATGCTAAAGAATCAGAAATGTTTGGTAAAGTATTCTTAATCAAAGATGACCTGAAGCAATTAAATTGGACGATGGGTTCTGAAACAAAAAAAATTGGCAATTATACGTGCTATAAGGCAACGGCTATACAAGCGATTGATTCTACAGATTTCGAAACTTTAAGAAGAAAAAGAGATCAGGAAAGAAGAAAAGAGAATGCCACCAAAAAGGATACTACGCAAAATAAGACGCGTATTTTTAAAGAGACAGAAGCGGTAAAAGAAATTGAAATTACAGCTTGGTTTACTCCTGAAATTCCTGTAAGTCAAGGACCAGGAGAATACTGGGGCTTACCAGGTTTAATTTTAGAAGTTAATGCAGGGAATACCGTATTGCTTTGTACTAAAATTGTTTTAAATGCAGATGAAAAGGTAGAGATAAAAGCACCTACAAAAGGAAAGGTTATATCGCAACAAGAATATAATGAAACACTTTTGGCTAAGATGGAAGAAATGTCAGAACGCTTTAGGGGTGGTAATAGAGGTCCAGGTGGTAACTCAAATCGAGGAAGAAACTAATGAGAAATCTATTTATAAAAAAGCAGGTACTGGTGCTTATTGGCTTAATTGCTTTGGTGAATGTTGCTAGTGCTCAGAAAATCACTATTACGGGAGTCTTAAAAGATTCACTAGGAAGCCCCTTAGAAATGGCAAATGTGGTGGCTGTAAATCAAGAGACAAAAAGTTTAGATGGTTTCGGAATTACAGATCCTAATGGAAAATATAAGGTTAGCGTGAACCAAAACAGTACTTATAGCTTAAAATTCAGCTATATCGGTTTTCAACCTAAAGAACTATTGATTAAAACCCTAGAAGAAGACCTACAACGCGATATAATATTGGCAGAACAGGCACAGAGCTTAGATGAGGTTGAAGTAGTTTATGAGATGCCTGTGGTAGTGAAAGGAGATACCATTGTGTATAATACAGACTCTTTTGTAACGGGAACGGAAAAGAAATTAGAAGATGTACTAAGTAAGCTGCCGGGAGTAGAAATAAATGACGATGGCGAAATAGAAGTAGAAGGAAAGACCGTTACTAAAGTGATGGTCGATGGAAAAGATTTCTTTGATGGAGATTCTAAACTAGCAGCAAAAAACATTCCTGCAAATGCTTTGGATAAAATAGAAGTGCTTAGAAATTATAGTGAGGTGTCGCAATTAAAAGGCGTAACAAATAATCAGGACAATGTAGCTTTAAATATTAAATTGAAATCAGGAAAAGAAAAGTTTTGGTTTGGAGAAATTACGGCTGGTTTAGGGTTAGATAGTAGGTATCTGGCGCATCCTAAACTATTTTTTTACAGTCCTAAATACAGTATCAATATCTTAACAGATCTTAATAATATTGGGCAATTGCCATTTACCTCTAGAGACTACAGAAATTTCACAGGTGGTTTTAGAAGTAGAACAGGAAATACAGGCACTAGTTTTAACGTTGGTGATGGTGGTTTGGGATTGTCTCAGCTTCAAAACAACCGTGCTAAAGAAATAGAAACAAGATTTGGAGCGGTTAATTTTAGTTATGCTCCAACAGAAAAACTAGATTTAAGCGGATTCGCCATTTATTCTTATGCGAATACAGACTTACAGACGGTGGCTACGCGAACGTATATTAGTAGCAATCAGCAAGAAGTAACTACAACAGGTACAGAACAAACATCTAATTTAGGGTTATTAAAGCTAAGTGCCGCTTACAAGCCAAATACAAATGTACAGGTGGAATATGATGTTCTTGCAAAATTTTCTGATGAGAATGAAGATGTAGGAATATTGTCTGTAGCAGATGTTACAGATCAAATTTTTGAAAACAAACAGCAAACTCCTTCTAGCCTTAATCAAAACGCTAATGTGTATTACACGATAGATGAAAAAAATATATTGGCTGTTGAAGCTCAGTATTTAATCCAAAATGAGGATCCGTTTTATAATGCAATCAGAGAAATACAACCTTTTGAAAGTATTCTTCCTTTGAACGAAGACCAAGCGAATTATAACATCAATCAAGATCGAAAAATAAAAACGAATAAGTTTGATTTTAAAACCGATTACTATTTTATTACAGGGGCAAAAAGTAATATCAACTTTACGTTAGGAACCACACAAAGTAGTCAGAAATTCAATTCAAATATTTTTCAAATTTTAGATAACGAGTCAACCTTAGCGTTTACAGAGGATGATTTAGTTAATGATGTGGAATATAAGTTTTCTGATATTTTTGTAGGATTTCATTATAAATTAATCGTCGGGAAATTTACATTTAATCCAGGATTTAAAGTTCATGATTATACGGCGAAAAACACGCAATTAGCTACATCGGTTACAGATGATTTATTCAACGTTGTTCCAGATCTTTTTGTAAACCTTCAATTAAAGCAGTCAGAGAGTATTCGGTTTAATTATACGGTTAACCGACAGTTTTCTGATATAGATAAATTTTCTAGAGCCTATATTTTTAGTAATTACAATTCCATGTATCAAGGAAATCGTGATTTAGAAAGTGCTTTGTTTCATAATTTATCACTTAATTTTTTCAGCTTTAGCATGTTTAACATGCAAAACATTTTCGCTACTGTTAATTATAGTAAACGTGTAGATGCTTTTAAAAATAATAGTGCTATCGTTGGCATTAATCAAGTAAGTTCAACCATCAATTCTAATTTGGAAGATGAAGTGTTGTCAGGATCTGCTAATTTTCAAAGAACATTTGGTAAGATAAAGGTGAGTTCCAGAGGATCGCTTTCCTATTCTAATTTAAATAATATTGTTAACGGTAGCCCTAGTACGTCAGAGTCTTTAACACAAAGCTATAGAGCATCCTTAGCCACAAGCTTTAGAGATGCCCCAAATGTAGAGGTGGGTTATAACTATGCCCTTAATAATTACGATAATGGAGGAAATTCTTCTACGTATTACACAGATACTCCATTTCTTAAAGTTGATGCGGCTTTTCTAAAAAGTTTTATTTTTCTAGCAGATTTAGATTACTACCATTATAGAGATAAAGCAAATACTATTGATAATGAATATGGTAATTTAGATACCAGTTTATCTTATCAAAAAGAAGATAGTAAGTGGGAGTATAGTGTAGAAGTGACTAATTTGTTGAACAATACAGAACTCAATCAAGATAGTTTTAATGAGCTTTTTTATAGAACCTCATCGTATGTGGTGCAACCACGATATGTAATGTTTAAAATTAAATATGATTTATAAATCTGCAAATTGTTGTTAAACCATTTTTCAGACTCCATCTTTTATTTTACTTTTGTGCCATTATTAATTGAGGACGGATTTGACTGATTGCAACCTCAGCTGCTAAATTATATTTGGCACAAGAAAAATGCTAAAGCAGTTATGACCGAAATTCCTTTTTCGGTTCATAAACTTCTTTTAACCTTTCTGTCAAGTCTATTCTAGAAAATAAAACCATTTATGGCTTATTTATTCACATCAGAATCTGTTAGTGAAGGACACCCAGATAAAGTAGCAGATCAAATAAGTGATGCGCTTTTAGATAATTTTTTGGCTTTTGATCCAGAAAGCAAAGTAGCATGCGAGACATTAGTAACTACAGGTCAAGTTGTATTGGCAGGGGAAGTTAAGAGTGATACCTATTTAGATGTTCAACAAATAGCAAGAGATGTTATTAATAAAATTGGATATACTAAAGGAGAATATCAGTTTAGCGGAGATTCGTGTGGTGTTATTTCCTTGATACATGAGCAGTCTAAAGATATTAGTCAAGGGGTAGATCGCGGTTCTAAAGAAGAGCAAGGTGCAGGAGATCAAGGAATGATGTTTGGCTATGCTACTAAAGAAACGGAAAACTACATGCCTTTGGCTTTAGATATTTCGCATAAAATATTACAGATCCTAGCAGATTTAAGAAGAGAAGGTAAAGAAATTTCTTATTTAAGACCAGATGCTAAGGCGCAGGTAACTATAGAGTATAGTGATGAAAATGTACCTCAACGTATAGATACTATTGTAGTTTCTACTCAGCATGATGCTTTTGATGCTGATGATGAGAAAATGTTGGCGAAAATTAAATCGGATATCATTTCTATCTTAATTCCGAAGGTAAAGGAACAATTACCAGTTCATATTCAGGCATTATTTGATGATGCTATTACCTACCATATTAACCCAACAGGAAAATTTGTTATCGGTGGTCCTCATGGAGATACAGGATTAACAGGACGTAAGATTATTGTAGATACATACGGTGGTAAAGGTGCTCACGGTGGTGGTGCATTTAGTGGTAAAGATCCTAGTAAGGTAGATAGAAGTGCAGCCTATGCTGCGCGCCACGCCGCTAAAAATTTGGTAGCTGCGGGAGTGGCTGATGAGATTTTAGTACAAGTGAGTTATGCTATTGGAGTGGTAGAACCAACTTCTATCTATGTAGATACGTATGGTACTGCTAAGGTGAATTTAAACGATGGGCAGATTGCAAGAAAAGTAGCTGAGTTATTTGATATGCGTCCGTTTGCCATAGAAGAGCGTTTAAAATTGCGTAATCCTATTTATTTGGAAACAGCAGCTTACGGTCATATGGGTAAAGAACCAATAACAGTAACAAAAACTTTTGAATCTCCTTACAATGGTAAAGTAGAGAAAGAAGTAGAATTATTTACTTGGGAAAAGTTAGATGCTCAAGAGCAAGTGAAAACTGCATTTGGTATATAAATATTTAATGGTTTTAGCGGTCTGGTTTAAATAATTAGAGTAGACCGCCAAAATCTTAACAAAAAAGTATCTTTTTATAATTATTGGTGAATAATTAGGATTTTAAAAACTTCCGATGTTATATTTGCACCGCACAAGTTCAAACACGTATTGAATAGTTATCAAGAAAGGTGGAGGGAATAGACCCTTTGAAACCTTAGCAACCCTTTGTTCTTTTTAAGAGCAATGAAGGTGCTAAATTCTACCAAAAATTGCATTATGCATTGGCGGCAGATAACGAAAAAATTAATTACTATCTCTAGCAATTGAATATTTCTTCTTAATAACTTTTTGATTTTTATCTAGCTCGACTACAGGTCTGATGTTAGAGTTTGGCTTTTTATTTTAGTATTAATTTAAAAAACAAAAAAATCATGAGTACTCAAAAATTAGCAACAAACGCTTTACATGCAGGGCATGACACTACGCAAACAGGAGGAACAAGAGCAGTGCCTATCTATCAAACATCATCATATGTTTTTAGAGATACGGACCATGCTGCAAAATTATTCTCATTAGGAGAATTAGGATTCATCTACACCCGTTTAAATAACCCAACAAATCAAATTTTACAAGATCGTTTGGCGGCTGTTGAAGGTGGTGTAGGTGCTGTTGTTTTCGCTTCTGGTACTGCAGCAATTGCTACAGGTTTGTTAACTTTATTAAAAGCAGGAGATCATATTGTTGCTTCTAGTAGTTTATATGGAGGTACGTTTAATTTATTGAATGTAACCTTACCTAGATTAGGCATTACCACCACTTTTGTTGATGCTGCTCATCCAGAAAACTTTGAGAAGGCTGTTCAAGATAATACCAGAGCTATTTTCGTAGAATCTTTAGGGAATCCTAAATTAGATGTTTTGGATTTAAAAGCAATTGCGACCTATGCAAATGCAGCACAAGTGCCATTTATTGTAGATAATACCGTGGCTTCACCTGTATTGTTAAACCCAATTGAACATGGAGCAAACCTTGTTATTCATTCGCTAACAAAGTACATTGGCGGTCAAGGAACATCATTAGGAGGTGCTATTATAGATGCCGGTACTTTTGATTGGACCAATGGGAAATTTCCTGAATTCACGGATCCTTCTGCGGGGTATCATGGATTGGTGTATAGCGAAGCTTTGGGAGCAGCAGCATTTACGTTTAAGCTAATTTTAGAAGGTTTACGTGATTTTGGTGGTGCTTTGAGTCCGTTTAATGCATTTCAGATTATTCAAGGATTAGAGACCTTACCTGTGCGGATCAAGCAACACAGTGCAAATGCATTAGAGCTAGCAACATGGTTGGAGGGTAGAGATGAGGTTGCTTGGGTAAACTATCCTGGATTAAAGAGTAGTGCCTATTATGATTTGGCTAAAGAGTATTTGCCAAAAGGGCAAAGCGGTTTAGTGACCTTCGGTATAAAAGGAGGTTTTGAAGCGGCTCAAAAAGTAACCGATGCTACTAAAATCTTCTCGCTATTAGCAAATATTGGTGATACAAAATCATTAATTATTCATCCAGCGAGTACTACCCATCAACAATTAACAGCAGAACAACAAGAAGCTGCAGGGGTGCCACAAGATTTAATACGCCTGTCTGTGGGATTGGAAGATATAGAGGATTTAAAGGCAGATTTAATTCAGGCTTTTGCCTCATTGTAAGTAAGCTTAACCTTTGGTAAAGCAAAAAGATTGAAATAAAAATAAATTATGCTACAGCATTTAACAATACCCAAGTATACTAATCACGGCGGATCGACTCAGGCTATTAAATTGTCTTATCAAGTTTTTGGGCCTGCGTTGCACACAGCACCAATTATAGTGGTAAATCATGCCTTAACAGGCAGTTCAGATGTTGCTGGAGAGCAGGGTTGGTGGTCTGCATTGATTGGAGATGGAAAATGTATTGATACTCAAAAATATACCATTTTAGCTTTTAATGTACCCGGTAATGGGCATGACGGTTTTGTGGTAGAGAATTACAAAGATTTTGTGGCGCAAGACATCGCAAAAATATTTTTAATAGGATTAAAAGAACTGCAAGTAAACAAGCTTTTTGCACTTATAGGTGGCTCTATGGGAGGTGGTATTGCTTGGGAAATGGTTGCTTTGGAACCTAATTTGACCGAAAATTTAATCCCTGTAGCGTCCGATTGGAAATCTACAGACTGGTTAATTGCGAATTGTCAGATTCAAGAGCAGTTTTTGTTGAATTCTAGTCAACCTGTACATGATGCGCGTATGCATGCGATGTTGTGCTATAGAACTCCAGAATCATTTAAAGAGCGTTTTAAGCGTAGCACAAATGAAGAATTACATGTCTTTAATGTAGAGAGTTGGTTAACGCATCATGGCGCAAAATTGCAAGAGCGTTTCCAATTGTCAGCCTATAAGCTGATGAATCAGTTATTAAAAACAATTGATATTACAAGAGATGCTAAAGATGCTTTTTCAACTATAGAAAAAAGCGCAACCAATATTCATATTATAGGGGTTGATTCTGATCTGTTTTTTACGGCCCAAGAGAATAAAGATACCTTTAAGCAATTGGCGCAAGTTAATAGCAATGTTACCTACGGGGAGATAAGGTCGCTGCATGGCCACGATGCTTTTTTAATTGAATTTCAGCAAATGGAACAGTTATTAAAAGGCATTTTTGATCAGAATGGAAAGAGTAAGCGTATCAAAATATTAAAATTCGGAGGGAAATCGTTGGCTAATGGTGATGGTTTACATCGGGTTTTAGAAATTGTAACTACGAAAGTAAAACAGGGAGAAAATATTGGAGTAGTATTGTCTGCACGCGGTAAAGCCACAGATCAGCTAGAAACTATTCTTAAAAAGGCAAGTAAAGGCAAAGAGTACGCTAAAGATTTTGATGCTTTTAAAGCGTATCAACAATCAGATTTTAACGTTGATTTGTCTTCAGAATTTACAGATTTAGAAAAGCTTTTTGAAGGGGTTTCTTTATTAGGCGATTATAGTGTAAAAATCAAAGATCAAGTATTGTCTTTTGGAGAATTGATTTCTGGGAAAGTGACTACGCAATTATTAAATGCGAAAGGCGTACAAGCTAAATTCATAGATTCCCGAGAATTGATAAAAACAGATAGCAATTTTGGTGATGCTCAGGTATATGAGGCATTGTCTAAAGAGCATGTTTTAGAGGTTATCTCTAAATTAGATACTAGTGTGGTTCCAGTAATGACTGGTTTTATAGCATCAAACAAAGCAGGGGAGACCACAACCTTAGGACGAAACGGAAGTAATTATTCGGCAGCGCTAATTGCTAATTTCTTAGATGCGGCAGAATTGCAGAATTATACTCATGTAGATGGGATTTATACGGCTAACCCTGATTATGTAGCAGATGCAAAACGTATTGCAGAGCTGTCTTACGGGGAAGCAAATGAATTGGCAAATTTTGGGGCGACCATCTTACATGCAAAAACGATTATCCCTTTAATAGAAAAAAATATTCCATTGCGGATATTAAATACATTTAATGGAGATAATGAAGGAACGCTAATTAGTGCAAAGACAAGTAAAGAGGGGATAAAATCGCTTTCAGTAATTGAAAATGTGGCCTTGGTAAATTTTGAGGGGCGTGGTTTATTAGGTAAAGTCGGAGTAGATGCACGAGTTTTTAAAACATTAGGAGCAAATAATATTAGTGTGAATATCATATCGCAGGGGTCATCAGAACGTGGTCTTGGTTTTGTGGTAGATGCTGATAAAGCAGAAAAAGCGAAAGAGGTTTTAATTGATGAATTTAGCTCAGATTTTCAAACCAAAGATGTGAACATGATTACGGTAACTACTGATGTTTCTGTGATTTCTATTGTAGGTCAGGATTTGAGTTCTTTTCATAAGCCTTTTAATGAGCTGATAAAAAACCAGATTGTTCCCTTGTTATTTAATAATACAGTAACGGGTAAAAATGTCAGTTTAGTTGTACGGCGCAAAGACCTTTACAAAGCGTTGAACGTAATGCACGGTCAAGTTTTCGGAATTAGTAAAAAAGTGAATCTTGCTATATTTGGTCATGGAAATGTTGGAGGAACACTGATAGATCAAATTTTAAAATCGGCTCAAAGCATAGAAGAACGTAAAGGGATTCAATTAAATGTTTTTGCAGTGGCGAACTCTAAAAAAGTGTTGTTAAATAAAAGCGGAATTTCGGAAAACTGGAATGCTGATTTAGATAAAAATGGTGTGCCATTTGATCTAACTACAATTTTCGATTTTGCAAAAGCACATCATTTAGAGAATTTAATAGCGGTAGATAATACGGCAAGTAAAACCTTTGTAACATCATACTTAGAATTGATAGAAAATGGGTTTGATTTAGTCTCCTCAAATAAGATCGCCAACACCTTGAGTTTTGATTTTTATCAAAATTTAAGAACAGAACTCGTAAAAAGTCAGAAGCAGTATTTGTATGAGACTAATGTGGGAGCGGGACTTCCATTAATAGATACTATTAAGTTATTGCATTTATCGGGTGAGAATATTACGCGTATTAAAGGAGTATTTTCAGGGTCGTTGAGTTATATCTTCAATACTTTTTCAGAGGTAGATAGGCCATTTTCATCGATTTTAAAAGAGGCGATGGAAAAAGGATTTACAGAACCAGATGCTCGTGAAGATCTTTCAGGGAATGATGTAGGAAGAAAACTTTTAATACTAGCTAGAGAATTGGATCTGAGTAATGAATTTGCGGATATTAGTATTCAGAATTTAATTCCAGATTCTTTGCATACTGTAACGGTAGCCGAATTTAAAAATCAGTTAAGTACGCTTGATGCTATTTTTGAAAAGATTAAAAAAGAACAAAAGCCAAATCATGTATTGCGCTATGTATGTGATTTGTCTGGAGATTTGCAAAAAGAGAAAGGGCATTTAGAAGTAAAATTGGTTTCGGTACCTAAAGAAAGTGCATTAGGACAAGTAAAAGGCTCAGATTCTATTATAGAAATATATACGGAGTCTTATGGTGAAAATCCGTTAGTGATCCAAGGAGCAGGAGCGGGAGCAGCAGTTACTGCTCGTGGCGTTTTTGGTGATATATTAAGGATTATAGAAAAAGGTAAATAGCGATAAAGAATCAGTAACGCGATTACTGATCTAATAATAAAATTATGAAAAACAAATTCGAAACAGAAGCTATAAGAACACAAACAGAACGCTCACAATTTCTGGAACATTCTACGCCCATGTATGTAACCTCAAGCTTTGTATTTGAGGACGCTGAAGATATGCGCGCTTCGTTTAGTGAAGAAAAAGAACGTAATATTTATTCTAGATATTCTAACCCGAATACCAATGAATTTATAGAAAAAGTATGTAAAATGGAAGGAGCCGAAGCTGGTTTTGCTTTTGCATCTGGTATGGCTGCAGTGTTTTCTACTTTTGCCTCTCTTTTAGATAGTGGAGATCATGTGGTTTCTGCACGGAATATTTTTGGTTCTACGCATAGTTTATTTATGAACTTTTTACCCAAATGGAATATTAGCTCAGATTATTTTGAAATTGATGATTTAGAGGGTATTGATAAATTAATAAAACCAACAACAAAATTTATCTATGCAGAATCTCCCACCAACCCGGGGGTAGATGTATTGGACTTAGAAAAGTTGGGCAAAATTGCAAAAAAACATAAGGTACTATTAATTATCGATAACTGCTTTGCAACGCCTTACTTACAACAGCCTATTAAATTTGGTGCTGATTTGGTGATTCATTCGGGGACAAAATTAATGGATGGTCAAGGACGTGTTTTGGCAGGAATTACCGTAGGAAGTGCAGAATTAATTGATAAGGTCTATCGATTTTCGCGCATTACGGGGCCTGCGCTTTCTCCTTTTAACGCTTGGGTAATTTCTAAAAGTTTAGAAACTTTAGCAGTTCGGGTAGATCGTCATTGTGAGAATGCTTTAAAGTTAGCAACATTTCTCGAAGATCACCCGAAAGTAAATTGGGTGAAATATCCCTTTTTAAAATCGCACCCTATGTATGAGGTGGCTAAAAAGCAGATGAAAGCTGGGGGTACTATTGTTGCTTTTGAAGTGAATGGAGGAATTGAAGCTGGACGAAAGTTTTTTGATGGGATAAAATTATTATCGCTCTCTGCAAACTTGGGAGATTCTAGAAGTATTGTGACCCATCCTGCATCTACAACCCACAGCAAGCTAACAACACAAGAACGTGAAGCTGTAAATATTACGGATGGAACCGTTCGGGTATCTGTTGGTTTGGAACATATAGATGATATTATTTCCGATATAAAACAAGCCTTAGAATCGTAGTAGAACGGTCTAAGTTAAAAAGCCTCAATAGTAGAAACTATGGAGGCTTTTTTGTTAAATAAGAGTCTGTATTTTTTATAAACCTAAGGCTAGTATCGCCGGAGCATCGACTGTAAAAGCATATGCTCTCCAGGTGGTATTGTAATCTGTATTTTGCCATAGAACCTCGCCGCTAGCACTTACTTCCCACAATGTACCATCTCTGCCTTCGGCGATTAGGGTGTTTCCATTGCTCATACGGACTCCACTACCCAAGCCTGCAGTGTATAATTCAGGATCCGTAAAACTCCATACTACTTCTGGTTCATTGTCTTCTCCTGCATTAAGTTCGTATGGTGGGTTTAATTTGTATTCAACAACTTCAGACTGGTTGTCGTAAATATCATTGGCAAAGACAATCATATTTCCAGTAGTCAGTAAATTTGGGTAATGAACATTGTTCAAGGTAACCTCGCCAACATTGTCATAGGCAAGCGGATTTCCGTACCGGTATACCAAATCTCCGCCTAAATTATAATTTCCACCCGTACTTGTACTCGCTTCTTCCGTAGTTGTGCTGTGGTCTAGCACCCACACTTCACTATAATTATTTACGGTTATGTAAAGAACATCATTCGTTTCATCTAAGGTTAGCCCATTAAAATGCATCAAGTCTCCATTGGTTTGAGAACTGTTGTAATTGATATCTACTTTATTTGGATGTTCTACTACAACGCCAAAATTTTCTTTGGAAGCATCGTGGTTTTGAATCACATGATCTGTAACATGCCATTCCCAAACAATCTCTTCGGTTAGTGGGTTCATTTCTATAATGGCTTCGGGAAAAATATCATAATTCTCAGAAAAACCGAGTTCCGCAGCTTCATCAGCCGTTATTTTTTCCCAAACTGGAAAAATAATATTTCCATTTGATAAGTATTCCACATCGTGATGCGCCATGTAATCATCACCAGAACTATAGGAAACTTCCCATTCAATAGATTGATCAACGTTTATTTTTCTCATAATGCCACCATAACCACCTAGCGTTATACCTGCATTGTCTGCTTTAAGGCAAACAACTAAACTACCGTCGTCTAATAAGTTCACATCATTACCTAGATCTCTGTCAAATTTCCAGCTAAATAATTGATCTCCATCATGGTTTATGATATAGGCACCTTGACTATTGGTGTCTGCCACTAGGATATAAGAATTGGTGTCAATAGTGCTTTCATCTGTTGTTTCTTCTTCACTTGTATCTTCAGAGGTATTAGTGTCATCAGAACTACATGCGGTAAAAGCTAACAATAGAGCTAATAAGCTTACTTTTAAAAGCGGTGTAAAATTTTGTTGCTGTTTCATTGTGTTTGTTTTCATTGGGTTCTTACTACTAAGTAAGGACTTAAATTAGGTTTTTAGTAGGCCAATCAGTGAAAGGCGGTTTTAATTCAGTGAAACCATAAAATTTAAGATATGCCTATTTGTCTAATGGTTTACTTGTAAAGCATGTACCTAGATATTTCGATATCTAAATTTTAATTATCTTAGCAGCCATGCTATCAAAAAAGACGAAATACGGATTAAAAGCACTTACCTTCTTGGCACAACAGGAAGATAAGAAACCAGTGCAAATTTCTGAAATAGCAAACGCTGAAAACATCTCTCAAAAGTTTTTAGAAACCATTTTATTATCCTTACGAAAAACAGGCTTTTTAGGAAGTAAAAAAGGTAAAGGTGGTGGGTATTATTTAATAAAAGACCCTGCAGAAATTCAGATGGCTTCTGTGATGCGGGTATTGGAAGGTCCAATTTCTATGGTGCCTTGTGTAAGTCTTAATTTCTATGAAAAATGTGATGATTGTCCTGATGAAGCTGCATGCGGTGTGCATAAATTAATGCTTCAGGTGAGAGATAGTAATCTCGAAATATATAGAAATACCAGTCTAGCAGATTTGATAGCTTAATTTTAACGCTTCCGCTTTTTTGTTGTCAAATTGATAATAAACTTCTTCTTTTTTTATAAATCCACTAAAACTATAGGGTAATAGTAATTTTAGTAATCTTTTGGCGACTTACTTTGCAAAATATTTTTATTTTTGCTTACTCTATTAAATCGATAGGGTAATAGAAACATTAATCACATGATTGCAGATCAATTGATTTTAGATAAGAAAACAAGTAAAGAGGATTTCACAACAGATAAAAAATCTGAGAAACCATTACGCAGTATTATTAAGTCTATAAGCTGGAGAATAATTGGTACTATAGATACTATGATTATTTCTTGGTTAGTAACCGGGGAATTAAAATTAGCTTTATCTATAGGTGTAGTTGAATTGTTTACTAAAATGTTGTTGTATTTCTTTCACGAGAGAATTTGGAACAGCATTAGTTGGGGTAGATAAAAAAGAAAGACAATGGCTTTTACAGAAAACGATATACAAAAATGGAATACCGATTTTGCATCGGCAAGTCCAGCAGAAATTATAGCATTTGCATTGGAACAGAATTCTAATGCCGTAGTGACTACCAATTTTAGACCTTATGAGGTTAATATTTTACATGCAGTCACTGCTGTAGATAACACTATTAAAGTTATTTGGTGTGATACGGGGTACAATACTCCAAATACCTACAAGCATGCAGAAGATTTAATAAAATCATTACAGCTAAATGTAAAATTATATGTTCCTAAACAAACATCATCACATAGAGATGCAGTTATGGGAATACCAGGTATTGAAGATCCGAACCATGCAGTCTTTACAGAGCAGGTTAAATTGGAGCCATTTGGTAGAGCAATGGCAGAACACAAACCAGAGGTTTGGTTTACAAACCTTAGAAAAGGACAAACAGCTTTGCGTAATTCTTTAGATATTTTTAGTGTGAGTAAAGACGGTGTTTTAAAGGTGAGTCCTTTTTACCATTGGTCAGATGAGCAGTTAGACGCATATTTAGAAGAATATAAATTACCAAACGAGCATAAATATTTTGATCCAACCAAGGTGTTAGAAAACCGTGAGTGTGGCTTGCATACTTAAAAGAAGACCTAAGTAAGCATCATAAAATTAGTAGTAAATAGGGTTGTTTGGCATTGCAGAAATAACCTTGACACTTAAAAAGTAACATGAAAGATACATCAGATATAAATCCATTAGAAAACGAAGCAATTTACATCATTAGAGAGGTGGCTGCTCAATTTGAAAAGCCAGTATTATTATTCTCTGGAGGTAAAGATTCTATAACCTTAGTTCGTTTGGCGCAGAAAGCATTCTGGCCAGCAAAAATACCTTTTCCGCTAATGCATATTGATACGGGGCATAACTTTCCGGAAACCATAGAATTTAGAGATAGGTTAGCTAAAGAGCTTGGGGTAGAGTTAATTGTACGTAATGTTCAAGATTCTATTGATGAAGGTAAAGTAAAGGAAGAATCGGGTAGGTATGCTAGTAGAAACTCTTTACAAACAACCACCTTATTAGATGCTATCGAAGAATTTAAATTTGATGCTTGTATCGGTGGTGCACGTAGAGATGAAGAGAAAGCTAGAGCTAAAGAGCGTATTTTTTCTGTTCGTGATGATTTTGGTCAGTGGGATGAAAAAAGCCAACGCCCTGAATTGTTTGATATGTTAAATGGACAAATTGAATTAGGTCAAAACGTACGTTGTTTTCCTATTTCTAATTGGACAGAATTAGATGTATGGTCTTACATCCAAAAAGAAGAAATAGAAATTCCGTCTATATATTTTGCGCATAAACGTAAAACTTTTGTTAGAGACGGTATGATATGGTCTGCAGAAGATGATATTGTTTTCCGTGATCAAGATGAAATCGTAGAAGAGCGCTTAGTGCGTTTCCGTACGGTTGGAGACATGTCTTGTACAGCGGCAGTTCTTTCAGATGCTGTTACCATTGATAAGGTGGTAAGTGAGATTAGAGATTCTACGATCTCCGAGCGAGGAGCGCGTATTGATGATAAGCGTTCTGAAGCAGCAATGGAGAAAAGAAAACAGCAAGGATACTTCTAGAGTCCCCTTAATCCCCTAAGGGGAAATGTTAGAGATCATAGAATATACAAATTTTTTTAAAAAAAGTCCTTCTCAGTGGGGAGGTCAGAATAGGATGGAAGTACTAAAAATAGCAACAGCAGGTAGTGTAGATGATGGTAAGAGTACCTTAATTGGTAGAATACTATACGATACAAAATCTCTTACTAGTGATAAGTTAGAGGCTATCGAAAAAACAAGCAAGCAAAAAGGATATGATTATTTAGATTTTTCTTTAGCAACAGACGGATTGGTAGCAGAGCGTGAGCAAGGAATTACCATTGATGTTGCGCATATCTATTTTTCAACAGCAAAGAAAAGTTACATTATAGCAGATACTCCGGGTCATGTTGAGTATACTAGAAACATGGTTACAGGAGCTTCTACATCACAAGCAGCTATTATTTTAATAGATGCGCGTAAAGGAGTTATTGAACAAACAAATCGCCATTTTTTCATCAATAACTTACTTCGTGTAAAAGATGTTATTGTAGCGGTGAATAAGATGGATTTGGTTGATTTCTCTGAGGACAGGTACAATGAGATTAAGGCAGATTTTTCTGAATTAATGGCTAAGAGAGATTACCAAGACCAGAAAATTACCTTTATTCCTGTGAGTGCTTTAAAAGGGGATAACGTAGTAAATAAGTCTGAACATACACCTTGGTACACAGGTCAGACATTATTAGAGCACTTAGAAGAATTAGATAGAAAAGATATTTTCAATGCGGGAACACCGCGTTTTCCAGTACAATACGTAATCCGCCCTAAAACGGAAGATTTTCATGATTTTAGAGGATTTGCGGGTAAAGTATACGGAGGTGAATTGAGTGTAGGTGATGAGGTTGTGGCTTTACCATCTCAAACAACATCAAAAATAAAAGAAATTTATTTCTACGATAAGAAGTATCAGACAGCTTCAAGACGTTCATCGGTAACCATCACTTTAGAAGATGAGATAAATGTAAGTCGTGGAGATATGATTGTTAAGGTGGGCGATTTACCGCAAATTGACAAACAGTTTACCGCTAATATTTCTTGGATGGATTCAGACCCATTAAAGACAGGTAGTAAATATGTGATTCAACATGGTGTCAATAAAGTATTGGCTAAGGTTGATCAAATTCACCATAAAATAAACCCGGATTACTCTGGTATAGAAGAGAATGTAGAAGGTTTAGGAATGAATGATATTGCTAAGGTGACGTTTAAATTAAATAAGCCTATTTTCTTTGATGCTTTTAAAGATCATAGAACAAATGGTTCATTTATTATTATTGATACAAAAACAAATAGCACGGTAGGGGCTGGGTTTATTCAATAAATCTTTTTAGCCACCACGTGCAAGCAAGTAGGTAGAAAAAATTAATAACAATATTCTTATTTTAACCGAGTAAGAATTCCTTCCCCTTGGGGAGGTTAGGAGGGGAAGATATATGCAAAGTTTTAGAACAGAAATAGAAAATCCAGTTGTAGAAAAAGATATCATCGATTTGGCTAACAAAATTGATATGTTCCACAATGGTAAACTAGACGAAGAAAAATTTCGTAGTCTTCGTTTAGCACGTGGTGTTTACGGTCAGCGGCAAGAAGGCGTACAAATGATTCGTATAAAATTGCCTTACGGTAAAGTTTCTTCGGAGCAACTAAGAACAATTTCTGATGTTTCTGAAGAGTATTCTAGAGGTCGTTTGCACATTACTACACGTCAAGATATTCAAATTCACTATGTAGATTTGAATAGAACTCCAGAGTTATGGGCAGAACTTGAAAAATCAGACATTACATTGCGTGAAGCTTGTGGTAACACTGTACGTAATGTAACGGCAAGTGAAACGGCAGGTATAGATGTAGAAGAGCCTTTTGATGTTTCTCCTTATGCACATGCGTTGTTTCAGTATTTTTTAAGAAATCCTATTAGTCAGGAATTAGGACGTAAGTTTAAAGTGTCTTTTTCTTCTAGTGATGCAGATACGGGTCTTTCATACATGCACGATTTAGGTTTTATTGCTAAAATTGAAGCTGGTGTAAAAGGGTTTAAAGTGATGTTAGGTGGTGGTTTAGGATCGCAACCACGTCATGCAGAGTTGTTATATGATTTTTTACCTTCTGATAAAATTATTCCTTTAATGGAAGGTGTTGTTCGTGTTTTTGATAGATACGGAGAGCGTAAGAGTAGAGCAAAAGCACGGTTAAAATTCTTATTAAAAGATTTAGGCTTAGATGGTTTTAAATCCTTATTGGAGGAAGAGCAAATTGCAGTTCCAATGAAATCTTTTCCTATTGATGCAGAGGCATATCCAAAGCCGCAAATAGCACAAGTTACTGTTCCTAATGTGGTTATAGAAGATCAGGCTACTTTTGATGCTTGGAAATCAACCAACATAATTCCTCAAAAACAAGAAGGTTATGTAGCTATAGGTGTAAAAGTTTTATTAGGAGATTTTTACCTTAAAGAAGCTCGTGCCTTGGCAGATTTAGTAGAAAAATATGCAGCAGACGAAATTCGTCTAAGCTTGCGTCAAAATATTGTAATTCCTTACGTAAAAGAAGAGCTAGTACCTTTCTTTTATTCCGAATTAAAAAAATTAGGCTTTACAGAAGCGGGTTATAACAGAGCTATAGATATTACCGCTTGTCCTGGAACAGATACCTGTAATTTAGGGATTGCAAGTAGTACAGGTATTGCAGAAGAGTTAGAGCGTATTATGAAAGAAGAATACCCAGATTATATTAATAACCCAGATGTGGTGATTAAAATTAGTGGGTGTATGAATGCATGTGGGCAACACAATATGGCAAATATTGGTTTTCAAGGAATGTCTGTGCGTACCAAATCAAAATTAGTAGCTCCAGCATTACAAGTGCTTTTAGGAGGTGGTAATATGGGTAATGGGGAAGGTAGATTTGCAGATAAGGTAGTGAAAATACCAAGTAAAAGAGGTCCAGAAGCGTTGCGTTTAATCTTAAATGATTTTGATGCTAATGGTAATGGATTATCATTTCCAGAGTACTATGCACAAAAAGAGCAAATGTACTTCTATGATTTCTTGAAAGACTTAACAGATGTTGAGAATTTAACACCTGATGATTTTATAGATTGGGGTAATTCTGAAGAATATATCCAAGCTATTGGAGTAGGTGAGTGTGCTGGTGTTGTGATTGATTTGATTGCTACGTTATTGTTTGAGAGTGAAGAGAAAATACAAACAGCAGAAACTACTTTTAATGAAGGTAAATGGGCAGCTAGTATTTATCACTCCTATTCTTCTATGGTAAATACAGCAAAAGCTATTCTTACTTCAGAAAATCAGAAAACAAATACGCATGCGGGTATCATTAAAGATTTTGATGAGAAATTCGTTGCGAATGGTAGAATTGCTTTAGATAAAGGTTTTGAAGAATTTATTCTTCAAATTAATAAAAACGAACCTACAGAAGTATTTGCTAAGAACTACTTAAATGATACGAAAGTATTTTTAGGAAAAGTTCAAGACTTCAGAAATGCTGAATTAGCAAAAGCAAACTAATCATGATCAAGAATACAAAACATACGAATGCTAGCAACTTAGGTTTGCTTACGGTAATTGGTGCGGGTCCCGGTGATCCAGACTTAATTACGCTAAAAGCTATAAAAGCACTGCAGGCAGCAGATGTTGTTTTGTATGATGCTTTGGTAAATCCTGAATTGTTAGAGTATGCGGAACACGCAGAGCTCATTTTTGTAGGTAAGCGTAAGGGGTGTTATGCCTATCAGCAAGAGCAAATTAATGAGCTTATTGTACAGCGTGGACAATCGCAACATGTAGTTCGTTTAAAAGGTGGTGATCCTTTTATTTTTGGTCGCGGTGCAGAAGAAATGGAATATGCAGCAAGCCATGGGTTGAATGTGGCCATGGTTCCGGGGATATCTTCATCTGTAGCCGTACCTGCATCTCAAAATATACCTGTGACTAAAAGAGGAGCTGCAGAAAGTTTTTGGGTTATAACAGGTACTACCAAAGAACACAAGCTCTCTTCAGATGTAGCTTTAGCAGCAAAATCAAACGCTACTGTGGTTATATTAATGGGAATGTCAAAATTGCCAGCAATAGTAGCTTTGTTTGAGGAAGAAGGGAAAGCAGATACGCCAATCGCTATCATCCAGAATGGTACAAGAGAAGATGAAAAGATAGGAATAGGAACTATTTCGACTATTCAATCAGAAGTAGATAAGCAACAATTAGCAAATCCAGCAATTATAATAATTGGTGAGGTTGTTAATCATAGAAAAGCACTTTCAGGTGCAATAGAGTCGTATAAACAAGTAAGCGAAGTGCACCATTAATTTATTTTACTGTCGTAAATTTGCAGTAGTATTTTAAGCGTATTTCAACACAAGAATTTTTTGAATTAGTAGAGAGATGATAAAAACAGATATTTTAATTATTGGAGCAGGACCTACAGGTTTGTTTACCGTTTTTGAAGCAGGATTATTAAAGTTAAAATGCCATTTAATTGATGCATTGCCACAAACAGGTGGTCAGTGTTCAGAAATATATCCAAAGAAACCTATTTACGATATTCCTGCTTTTCCAGAAATTTTAGCAGGAACCTTGGTAGATAATTTGATGGAACAAATTAAGCCTTTTGAAGCAGGTTATACGTTGGGAGAACGTGCTGAGACATTAGATAAGCAAGAAGATGGTTCTTTTATTGTTACGACAAATAAAGGTACACAGCATCAGGCACCGGTAGTTGTTATTGCAGGTGGTTTGGGTTCTTTTGAACCAAGAAAGCCTTTAATTCCAAATATTATCGACTTTGAAGATAAAGGGGTAAATTACTTTATTAAGGATCCTGAAGTGTATCGTGACAAAAAAGTAGTTATTGCTGGAGGTGGAGATTCTGCTTTAGATTGGGCAATTTTCTTAGCAGATGTAGCATCAGAAGTTTCTTTAGTACATAGAAGAAATGAATTTAGAGGAGCTTTAGATTCTGTAGAGAAAGCATCAGAATTAGCTAAGCTTGGTAAAATTAAATTATTTACAGAAGCTGAGGTTATTGGTATAGCCGGTGATGGTAATGTAGAAGCGGTAACTATTAAGCATAATGATGCTGAAAAAGGAGAAACAATTTTACCTGTAGATAACTTTATTCCATTATTTGGTTTATCTCCAAAATTAGGACCAATCGGAGATTGGGGTCTAGAGATAGAAAAAAATGCGATTAAAGTAAATAACGCAAAAGATTACCAAACAAATATACCTGGAGTTTTTGCTATTGGCGATGTTAATACCTACGAGGGGAAATTGAAATTGATACTTTCTGGTTTCCATGAGGCCGCAGTTATGTGTCAGTTTGCATACCAGATTATCAACCCTGGAAAACGTTATGTAATGAAGTATACTACCGTAGGTGGTGTAGAAGGTTTTGATGGATCTAAGAAAGTTGCAAAGAAAGAAGTCGTACAGAGTATATCGTAAAAATCTAAGCGATTTAAAAATACAAAAGCCTTCTTACTGTTCTAGTTAGAAGGCTTTTATTTTACCATATAATTTGGTTTTAATTTGGCGGTAACGTTTCTTTGCAGTCATTGTTTGAAGTTCATTGCAACATTGAAAATAGTTATCAAGAAAGGTGGAGGGACTAGACCCGATGAAGCCTTGGCAACCCTTTTAAGTAGTTTTACCTAAAAAGAAGGTGCTAAGTTCTATTCAAGACCCTACTCGTTTTGAAATAGATAACAAAAGCGAAACATTTCGTCTTAGTTTTTACTTTACTTGATAATTTATGATTAGAGCGTTTCATTTGCAGAAAAAGCAAGTGATTTGGCGATATCCTATTTTTTGCCTTAGCACGTAATAAAAAGTGGTGCTGTTGTGTGCAGTATAGTTATATCGCTTGAACGCATTTTTTTATAGTATAGAGATTTGAAAAATGAAGAATATAAAAGACATACTTAAGGAGCGTATTTTGGTGCTGGATGGTGCTATGGGAACGATGCTTCAACGCCATAAGTTTACCGAAGAAGATTTTAGAGGAGAACGTTTTAAGGACTGGGAGCATCCCTTACAGGGTAACAATGATTTGTTGTCCTTAACACAGCCAGAAGCAATCGCAGATGTGCACCGTAAATATTTTGCTGCCGGAGCAGATATTGTTGAAACAAATACCTTTTCCAGTACAACAATAGCCATGGCAGATTATTTTATGGAAGATTTGGTCTATGAGCTAAATTATGAATCGGCCAAGATTGCAAAGCAGGTAGCCGATGAATTTACGGCAAAAGAGCCGCATAAACCCCGCTTTGTAGTAGGTAGTATTGGGCCTACGAATAAAACGGCAAGCATGTCTCCAGATGTAAACGATCCTGGATATAGAGCGGTGTCATTTGATGAGTTAAGAATTGCGTACAAACAGCAGGTAGAAGCCTTAATTGATGGTGGTTCTGATTTATTAATGGTAGAGACCATTTTTGATACGCTAAATGCAAAAGCAGCATTGTTTGCTATTGAAGAAGTAAAAGATGAGCGCGGTATTGATATTCCGATCATGGTGAGTGGCACTATTACAGATGCATCTGGAAGAACTTTATCAGGACAAACAGCAGAGGCTTTTTTGATCTCCATATCTCATATTCCAATTTTATCCGTAGGGTTTAACTGTGCTTTAGGAGCAAGTCAGCTTGTACCTCATTTAGAAGTATTATCTGCTAAAACAGGTTTTGCAGTATCTGCACATCCCAATGCAGGTTTGCCTAATGCTTTTGGAGAATATGATGAAACACCAGCGGAAATGGCTGCGCAAATAAAAGAGTACGTAGAAAAGAACTTAGTAAATATAGTAGGTGGTTGTTGTGGTACCACGCCAGAACATATTTCTGCTATAGCCAATGTAGTGAAAGATATAAAACCTAGAATCGTTGCTGGGCAATAATTGGTTATGGTGTTTTAGCGCTGGATCAAGAATATATAGAAGAAGATAATTTTAAAATAATAATGAATCAGATTCTTAGCTGTAAAAAGCTACTAATCAGGTTTATAAAATAGTACAAAGGGTTGTAATTATGATAGAAGAGAGCAAACAACCATCAACTAACAACCGACAACCAAAGCGGTATCTGAAACTTTCAGGTCTGGAGCCTTTAGTGCTTTCGGAAAATACAAACTTTGTAAATGTTGGTGAGCGTACCAACGTAGCAGGATCAAAAAAATTCCTTCGCTTAATAAAGGAAGAAAAATTTGAGGAGGCTTTAAGCGTAGCTCGTGATCAGGTAGATGGTGGGGCGCAGATCATTGATATTAATATGGATGATGGACTTATCAATGGTAAAGAGGCCATGGTTAAGTTTTTGAATTTAGTGATTGCAGAACCAGATATTTCTAGAGTACCTATCATGATTGATAGTTCTAAATGGGAGATTATTGAGGCTGGTTTGCAAGTAGTGCAAGGTAAATGCGTGGTGAACTCTATTAGCCTTAAGGAAGGTGAAGAGCAGTTTAAACATCATGCAAAATTAATTAAGCGGTACGGTGCTGCAGTTATCGTTATGGCTTTTGATGAAACGGGCCAAGCAGATAATTATGAACGAAGATTAGAAATTTCAAAACGCTCTTATGATATTCTGGTGAATGAAGTAAATTTCGCGCCTGAAGATATCATTTTTGATTTAAATATATTTCCTGTAGCTACAGGAATGGATGAGCATAAGCTTAATGCTATTGATTTTATAAAGGCTACAAAATGGGTCCGAGAAAATCTGCCTCATTGTAGCGTAAGCGGTGGGGTGAGTAATGTGTCTTTTAGTTTTAGAGGTAATGACCCTGTTCGTGAAGCCATGCACTCTGTGTTCTTATACCACGCCATTCAGGCTGGGATGAATATGGGAATTGTAAACCCTAGTTTATTGGGTGTTTATGATGATATTCCTAAAGATTTATTAGAACGTGTAGAAGATGTTATTCTTAATAAAAGAGAGGATGCTACAGAACGGCTTTTAGATTTTGCAGAAACAGTAGTAGGTACGGCAAAAGAAAGTAAGATAGATTTATCTTGGAGAGAAGAGCCTTTGCAAAATAGAATCACCCGTGCCTTAGTAAAAGGTATTGATCAATACATTCTTGAAGATATTGAAGAAGCTCGTGTAGCAGCGCATAAACCTATTGAAGTTATTGAAGGTAACCTAATGACGGGTATGAATGTTGTTGGAGATTTATTTGGTAGCGGAAAGATGTTTTTACCACAAGTGGTAAAATCTGCCCGAGTAATGAAAAAAGCAGTAGCGTATTTGTTGCCGTATATTGAAGAAGAGAAGTTGCTAAATCCGCAAGAAGGAGACGATAAAGGGGCGGGGAAAATATTGATGGCAACCGTAAAAGGAGATGTTCATGATATTGGAAAAAATATTGTGAGTGTGGTGCTAGCGTGTAATAATTATGAGATTGTAGATCTTGGAGTAATGGTTCCGCCAGAAAAAATTATTAATGCCGCGATAGAACATGATGTAGACATTATTGGTTTAAGTGGGTTGATAACTCCGTCATTAGATGAGATGGTATTTTTAGCAAAAGAGATGGAGCGCCAGAACTTTAAAGTGCCATTATTAATTGGTGGGGCTACAACAAGTAAAGCGCATACTGCTGTAAAAATAGATACCCAGTATAGTCAAGCAGTGGTTCACGTAAATGATGCCTCTAGGGCGGTAACGGTTGTGGGCGATTTGTTGCAAAAGGATACTGCCTTAAATTATAAGAAAAATATTAAACTTGATTATGAATCTTTTAGAGACAAGTTTTTAAGTAGAACAAAAAAGAAAGAATATAAAACCATTGCAGAAGCACGTGAAAATAAATTTCAAATAGCCTGGGAAGAGTCTAAAATAGTAAAACCAAATCAATTAGGTATTCAGGTTTTTGAGGACGTTGATCTAGAGAAGTTAGAAGAATTTATAGATTGGTCTCCCTTTTTTAGAGGGTGGGAGTTGCATGGTAAATTTCCTGATATTTTAACGGATGATGTGGTAGGTGAGCAAGCTGTAGAGCTTTATGCTGATGCTCAGAAGATGTTGAAAAAGATATTCTCGGAAAAGAGGCTTACTGCAAAAGGTATTTTTGGTTTATTTCCTGCAAATGCCATCAGTGATGATGATATTGAGCTTGAAGCAGGAGGTAAAAAGTATACTTTTAGAACCCTTCGTCAGCAATTAAAAAGGCGTGAAGGAGTGGCTGACTATGCTTTAGCAGATTTTATAGCTCCTAAAACTTCAGGGAAACAAGATTATATAGGTTGCTTTTGTGTCAGTACTGGTTTTGGTGCTGATGAAATGGCAGATGCTTATAAAGAAAATCTAGATGATTATAATTCTATTTTAGTAAAAGCACTTGCAGATCGTTTGGCAGAGGCTTATGCAGAATACCTGCATAAAGAAGTGCGAATAAAGCACTGGGGATATTCGGCAGATGAGAACTTAAGTAATGAGGATTTGATCAATGAAACTTATAAGGGGATACGTCCTGCACCAGGGTATCCTGCTTGTCCTGATCATTTGGAGAAATTAACTATTTGGGAATTGTTAGGTGTTGAGGATAAAATAGGAGTAACCTTAACGGAGAGTTTGGCCATGTGGCCAGCTTCAAGCGTTAGTGGATATTATTTTGCTAACCCTGAAGCGCGCTATTTTGGACTGGGGAAAATAAAAGAAGATCAAGTAGCAGATTTTGCTGCTAGAAAAGGAATTTCTTTAGAAGAAGCTACACGTTGGTTGGCAACAAATATAGCAGATGATTAGTATGAAAAAATTTATAGAACTTAGCTTGGGTAGTTTTATGATTAGTCATGGATATGATGAAAATAATAAAGAAATTGAAGAGCATTGTCCAGTTCAAGGTTTTGCTAAAAAGTTAGTTGCTGTAGAAAGAATAAAATCGTTGAGCGAGAAATATATCTTGACAGATTATGTAGATGGTCGTTGGATCTATTGGGAATATGAAGAAGAGTATATTGCAGTAAAAAAAAAGTTGTTAAGCTTGTGATAAGCTGCGTTAAGGATAGAAGCGGTATCCTTTTTTTGCTTGGTAATGCAAGAAAAGATAAAGCAGATAGCCTGTTAAAACGCCCAAAATAAGAATAGGATTGTAATTAGAATACGGAAATGAAAGTAACAGACCACATAAAAAATGCCAACGGAAACACCTTATTTTCGTTCGAGATTGTTCCACCAGTAAAAGGGAACAGTATTCAAGAGTTGTATGATAATATTGAGCCATTGATGGAGTTTAATCCTCCGTTTATTGATGTTACCACTTCAAGAGAAGAATACGTTTATGTAGATAAAGCGGGACTTTACGATAAGAAAATTACACGTATGCGACCAGGTACTGTTGGGATCTGTGCGTCTATAAAGCATAAGTTTGATGTAGATACTATTCCTCATGTAATTTGTGGTGGTTTTACGAAAGCAGAAACGGAGTATATGCTGATTGATTGTCATTACTTAGGGATTGATAATGTGATGGCCTTACGAGGAGATGCGATGAAAGAAGAGAAGTATTTTAAGCCTACTGAAGACGGAAATTGCTTTGCTTCAGAATTGGTGACTCAGATCCAGAACTTAAATCAAGGAAGATACCTTCACGATGATGTTCAAGGAGAAGATAAGTCTGATTTTTGTATTGGTGTGGCAGGATATCCAGAGAAACATTTAGAGGCTCCATCCTTTAAATCTGATTTAATTAGATTAAAACAAAAAGTAGATGCTGGTGCAGATTATGTGGTGACACAAATGTTTTTTGATAATCAGAAATATTTTCAATTTGTTGAAGCGGCTAGAGAAATTGGAATTAATGTACCTATTATTCCAGGGATCAAGCCTATAGCAGTAAAACGTCATTTGCAATTATTGCCCCAAATATTTAGTTTAGACCTGCCTCATGATTTAGTAGAAGCAGTAGAAGCATGTAAGAATAATGCCGCAGTAAGGCAAGTAGGAGTAGAGTGGGCTATTCAACAATCTAAAGAATTAAAAGCAGCAGGAATTCCTGTTTTGCATTATTATTCTATGGGGAAATCTAATAATATAAAAGCGATAGCAAAAGAAGTTTTTTAATTATACGCTGTATGTTAGCTACGGGTTTAAAGTGAATTCTTACATTTGAGCCCATTATACCAACCAATGAAATTAAAATTTTCTGTTTACTTTATTTTTTTAGCCTTAACGTGTTACGCTCAAGATGCTCAGGAGAATAAAAGATATACGCTAGATGCTAGTCAGTTTTATGGTACAATTTTACGCCATAATCCAGATATTACGCATCTTATAGACTCGCATCCCGGTGGAGTGATTTTAAGTTTAAATCGTAAAACCTATGGGGAAGAATACTGGCAACAGCGTTATAATTATCCAGATTTGGGGTATTCTTTCATTTATCAAGATTATAATAATGAAACTTTAGGAAAGAGTTATGCGGCATATGCCCACTACAATTTCTATTTTCTGAATCGATATCTACAATTGAGAATAGGGCAAGGTTTAGCCTATATGACCAATCCTTATGATAAAGAAACTAACTTTAGAAATAATGCCTTTGGCTCTCAAATATTGAGTTCTACTTACCTGATGCTGAATTTTCATAAAGAGAATATTGTAAAAGGGATAGGTTTTAAAGCGGGGATTTCTGTAATGCATTATTCTAATGCAAATGTAAAAGCACCAAATACGTCTACCAATACATTTGCGTTAAATGCCGGTGTAACGTATGATTTAGATGGTGGGTTAGAAAACGACTATTTAACACATGAAAAGCAAAGAATCGTAGAGCCTGTAAAACTTAATTTAGCCTTTAGGACGGGAATTAATGAGAGTGATGTTATTAATTCTGGTCAATATCCATTTTATATTTTCTCAGGGTATGCAGATAAGCTCGTTTCAGATTTAAGTGCTATTCAAGTAGGGGGAGATGTTTATTTTTCTAAATTTTTAAAAGAACTTATTAAATACCAGTCTATTGCATTTCCTGAAAATAATGTCAATGCTGATGATGATTACAAGCGTGTAGGTGTTTTCATTGGTCACGAGCTGTTTATCAATAAAATGTCGGTCATCAGTCAGTTAGGCTATTATGTATATTATCCTTATGATTTTGAGGGCAGGATGTATAATAGAATGGGATTAAAACGCTATTTTGGAGATAATATATATGGCGTGTTAAGTTTAAAATCTCACGGAGCAAAGGCAGAAGCGGTAGAATTTGGTATAGGTATTAGATTATAGAAAATAAAATAATGAAAAAGTACAGTATACTATTTTTGATATTCTCATTCTTATTAGGGTGCAATAGTGAAAATGCATCAGATTGTTTTCAGAAATCTGGTGATCTAATTCAAGAAGAATTGCTTTTAGAAGACTTTTCTCAAATAACCATTTTTGAAGGCGTAAAATTAGTAATCAAACAGGCCGATGAACAAAAGGTTGTTTTAGAGACTGGTGAAAATTTACGTAATGATATTCGTGTTGAGGTCATTGAAGATAGATTGGTAGCCTATAATGATAATAGCTGCAATCTGGTACGTGATTTTGGATTGACCACGGTTTATGTGTTTTCGCCTAACATCAAGGAGATAAGAAGTAGTACAGGATTTTTAATTAAGAGTGATGGCGTGTTGGAGTACCCTTCCCTATCCTTATTATCTGAAAGTTTTGGAAACCCTGAAGCAGATACTACAGATGGCGAATTTGATATTGAAGTAAATAATACTAGCGTTAATATTATTTCTAATGGTATTGCATTTTTTAAAGTTTCTGGGCTTACCGCCAATCTAAACGTAGTTTTTGCTGCAGGAGATTCTAGATTGCATGCAGAAAATCTTATGGCTAATAAAGTGAATGTATCGCATAGAGGTTCTAATGATATGTTGGTCAATCCGCAAGAATCACTAACAGGCAGTTTGCTAGGTACAGGAGATCTTATCAGTTATGGTCAGCCATCAACGGTAGCGGTTGAACAGCCGTATAAAGGAAAACTCATTTATAAAGATTAAAATTGAAAAAGCCGTTCTTATCTTATTTTAAAGATTTTTTCGCTTTTAAGCGTGTTATTGGCGATGATGTTCAATTACAAGGCTTGGTAAAAGCAGATGCGCTGCTGTCTCATTTAGTTACTGCTCATAAAATTCCGGGGATTGCCATTTCGGTTTTAAAGAATGGAGCTCCTTATTTTCAAAAAGGATACGGATTCGCAAATCTTGAAAATCAGACTCCAATACATCCAGAAACATCCGTTTTTAGAATAGCCAGTGTTTCTAAACCTATTGCGGCAACAGCTCTTGCGCATATGGTGGCAGAAGGTCTTATAGATTTAGATACATCGTTTTATATATATGTACCTTACTTCCCAAAAAAGAAGTGGGATTTTACCATCCGCCAGCTCGCTAGCCATACGGCGGGTATTAGAGGGTATTTAGGTAAGGAATATGCCTTAAATAAGCCATATAGCATAAAAGAAAGTATTGCGGTGTTTAAAGATGCAGATTTGCTTTTTAAGCCAGGAACAGGATATCACTACAATAGTTATGACTGGGTATTAATTTCATTGGCTATGCAAGAAGCTAGTGGAATACCTTTTGAAGATTATGTGTCTAAAAAGGTAGTGCAGCCTCTTGGGCTTAATAGTGTTTTTCCTGCAGATCGTTCAGGAGTAGATCATATAAAAGCTAATAAATTAGCGCTCACCACTTTTTATTCTAAGCGCGCTATAGGTTTTAGACCTGCAGTAGCCGTTAATAATTATTATAAGTTAGCGGGCGGTGGGTATTTAGCAACGGCGACAGATATTGCCAAATTGGGTCAAGCTTATTTAGATAAAAAGGTGTTGGATGAACCTACTCTGATGCAATTTTTAACCAGTGAGTTGCTTGATGATGCGCCAACGTATTATGGTTTAGGGTGGCAAGTAAGTCAGGATGCTAAGGGAAGATCATATTATGGCCACATAGGTAATGGCGTTGGAGGATATTCTAACTTTTTCGTGTATCCAGAGCAGAATGTTGTTATTGCAATGCTCATTAATTGCACGAATCCTAATGTGCAAGAAACCTTAGATCAGGTAATTCATGAAGTTCTAGAATCTTCACCACCAACAGTAGGTTAAGATATTGTTGTTCAGAAATCTGTAAGTATATTTTCTATAATAATTTAAAATTAAGGTCGTTTAAAATTGATAAGGTGATTAATAATCGCTAAACCAACCAAATAATTAACCAATTTTAAATTATGAGAAAATCAAATTTACTAGTTATGTGCTTTTTAGCCGCAGGAATATTTTCGTGTTCTAAAGACGATGAAGCAAAGCTATCAGCAGAAATAGATCCTGATGGAGTAAATGCGACAGAAGAAGTTCAAATAGATATTAATGAAGCTTCAGGCGGACTTATCGTAGAAGGAGCAACATCTAAAACCGGGAGTATTACTCCAACAGGCGATTTAGTGTTTAGTTTAGATTTTTCGACGCAAACAGCATTTCAAAAAAATGGTTTTGATATTGTTTTTGATGCGTCTGCAGAATTTGCAGGAGCATATATTCAGCTAAAGGATGAAAACGGAATGGCAGATACTTATTTAGATGTGCCATTAAGTGCAATGAATAACTATGATAATAAGCTTACACAGAACAAAAGGAAAAAAATTTTTACTAAAGAAATGACATCTACTCGTAAAGAGGAGGGTAATACGATAAACGTCGATTTTGAATCGTCAGTTCCTGCAGGTACTTTTTGTTACGTAATTTGTCTGTATGATGCTCAGGGAAATATTAGTTTGCCAGAAGATGTTTGTGTTACTGTAGAAGCATGGGGAGGTAATGTAAACCTTGTTGCGGATTGGGAGTATACTAAAGAAATTTTTGAAGGTGAAACTATTAATTTAGGAGAAGCTATCTGCGAGGAAAATTCGTTTACTTTATCTTGTGATAGTGGGGAAGTTAAAGAGGTGGAAGGTAGTTATTGTTATACGCTTAATGGTTTTAATTTGACCTTTAATAGTGATGGAACTTATACCTATACTCAAAATAGCACTGACTCCAATTATGATTATGATGCTTCACAAGAAAACTGTGAATTGGTTGTATCTTATTATGACGAGACATATACTTCAAACGGGAATTGGGCATATAATGAAGATAAAGAAGAATTGACTTTGATTGAATTTGAATATATAAATACGGAGGCAGGTGATGATCAAATATATGATATTGAAGGCGGAGATGTAGTTTTTACTGGAGAAATAGATCTTTCATCTAATCAACTAATACTTAAAATCACAGATATTTACGAGGGCGACACGGAATACTACGAATATCACTTCAATAAAAAATAAACAACGGATCATTTATATTTCAAAAAGACTTCTTCATTGAAGTCTTTTTTCGTTTCAATATTTTTTTTAGAATCAATTATTCATAACAAAAGGTTCATAATCTCACAGTATCGGTACTTATTGTTTTAAAAAATAAAAGATTAAAAAAAAGATCGGACTATATTTTGATTTTTGAATATAAGTATTACTTTAGCCAAAGTTTATTACAATTATGACAAAGCAATATTTCTGGAACGGTTTCTTTTTTTACTTCTTTTTTAAGAGAGGTGCGGGACTGTTGTAGTATATTTCAAAATATATTTTCAAAAAAGTCCCGTATATAACGGGGCTTTTTTTTTGATTTTTTTTGAGCTGGCAATGCGTATTGTAAGGTATAAATAATTAGGAGTTTAGGTATGAAGTTAAAAATAGCCATACAAGGAGTAAAAGGATCTAACCACCATCAAGTGGCTAAAGATTATTTTGGGGAGCATATTGAATTGGTAGAATGTATGTCTTTTGATGAACTGGTTTGTCAAACACTATCAGGAAGAGCAGATAAGGCGGTAATGGCTATAGAAAATTCTATAGCAGGATCTATCATTCCAAATTATGCATTAATTCATCATAATAACTTACATGTTATTGGAGAGCATTTTTTAAATATTCACCATAATTTAATGGTCTTACCAGGTCAGAAAATTGAAGATATTAATGAAGTGCATTCACATCCAATGGCTTTGTTACAGTGTAAAGATTTTTTAAAATCATATCCGCACATTAAGCTTGTAGAAGCTGTTGATACCGCAGAGACAGCACAGCAGATTCAAGAGAAACAACTAATTAATATTGCGGCAATTGCTCCTAAAGCAGCGGCAGAATTGTATGGTTTAGAAATTATTGCAAATGAGATTCAGACCATCACCAATAATTCAACTCGTTTTTTAATTATCAATAAGGAAAATAAAGAATTGCCACCAGAGGAAATTAACAAAGCCTCTATACGCTTTATTGCAGATCATAAACGCGGTAGTTTAGCCGCATTATTGAATGTAATGAGTGATTGCAATTTAAATTTAACTAAAATTCAATCGTTGCCCGTAATAGAACGACCTTGGAAATATGCATTTTTTGTGGATATTACTTTTGATGCTTATCAGGACTTCTCAAAAGCAAAATCGCTTTTAGAGATTATGACGGAAGAATTTAAAATATTAGGAGAATACAAAAACGCTAGAGTATGATCACAACCGCAGATCGGCTGAATACCGTAGAAGAATACTACTTCTCGAAAAAACTTAGAGAAGTTCGTGGATTAATGGCCGATGGAAAACCAATTATCAACATGGGTATTGGTAGTCCAGATTTGGCACCTTCAGAAGAAGTAATAAAAGCAGTGCAAGCTGCCGTTACAGAAGATGGTGCACATCAATATCAAAGTTATCAAGGGCTTCCAGAGTTTCGGGATGCTATTGTTAATTTTTATAAAAAATATTACAATGTAGCCCTTAATCCATCAACAGAGGTATTGCCCTTAATGGGCTCTAAGGAAGGGATTATGCATATTAGTTTGGCATTTTTAAATCCTGGAGATGAGGCGTTAATTCCTAATCCTGGATATCCGACCTATACTTCAGTTACCAAATTGGTTGGTGCAGCGCCTAAATATTATGATTTAACGGCAGCATCTAATTGGTTTCCAAATATTGAAGCGCTAGAGCAGCAAGATTTATCTAAAGTGAAGCTCATGTGGGTGTCCTATCCTCATATGCCAACAGGAGCATCGGCAAATAAGGAGCAGTTTAAAGCCTTGGTTGCTTTTGCAAAACGTAACGATATTCTTTTAGTAAATGATAATCCCTACAGTTTTGTACTAAATGACACGCCAGATAGTATTTTAAGTATGGAAGGAGCAAAAGAGGTGGCTCTAGAACTGAACTCGTTAAGTAAAACGTTTAATATGGCCGGGTGGCGCGTAGGAATGGTTTTAGGAAATGAGGCGCATATTAGTGCGGTTTTAAAAGTAAAGAGCAATATGGATTCTGGTATGTTTTACGGCATACAAAAAGGAGCTATCGCGGCACTAAAAAGCAGCCAAGAATGGTTTGATGGCTTAAATAAGGTCTATGAAAAACGTAAGGAGCTTATGTTGCAATTAGCGGATAAGTTGGGTTGTACCTATGATAAAAATGCAGTGGGAATGTTTATTTGGGCAAAATTGCCTGAAGGTGCAGTTTCCGCAGAAGAGTTTATTGATGATATACTTTATAAGAAAAATATATTCATTACTCCAGGAACTATTTTCGGAAGCAATGGAGCGGGATATATTCGGTTTTCGCTTTGTGTAAAAGAAGATAAAATTAAAGAAGCGATTAGTCGCTTTTAGAAGAGAACAACGTAAAAAGTGATCAAAATAAAATGAACGTATTTGTTGTAGGTATCGGATTAATTGGAGGATCAATGGCTAAGGATATAAAAGCTACTAATCCTGATGCGGTGATTTATGGTATTGATATCAATGAAAAACATATAGAAGAAGCTTTAGCAATTGAACTTATTGATAAAAAAGCCACTTATAATGATTTGTCAATAGCGGATATCGTAATCGTCTCAGTACCTGTAGATGTTATGGTTTTGGAGCTTCCTAAAGTGTTGGATGTCGTAAATGATGATGCAGTTGTCTTGGATGCAGGCTCTACAAAATCGTTAATTTGTAATGCCGTGGCTTCACATCCTAAAAGAAGAAATTTTTTAGCATGTCATCCTATTGCGGGAACAGAGTTTTCAGGTCCAGCAGCAGCAATTAATAATTTGTACCGTGGTAAAACAAATATTATTTGTGAGGTAGAAAAAACAGCTTTCAAATTGCAAGAAAAAGCATTGGCAATTTTTCAGCAATTGGGCATGCGTATTCGGTATATGAATCCGGAGGCACATGATAAGCATATTGCCTATGTGTCGCATTTGTCGCACATCAGTTCGTTTATGTTAGGTAAAACTGTCATAGCAAAAGAAAAGAATGAGCGCGATATTTTTGATATGGCAGGGAGTGGATTTGAAAGTACGGTACGATTAGCAAAAAGTTCACCAGCCATGTGGACACCAATTTTTAAGCATAACAAAGCTAATGTTGTAGAGACATTAGAAGAGTATATAGAAAATCTAAAAGAGTTTAAGCAAATGCTTTTAGATGATGATTTTGAAGGTATCTATAATGAAATGAATAGTACCAATAGAATAAAAGAGATTTTAAACGGAATACCACTTAATAAAAAATAGAATAACAAAGAGATGGAGAATTCAAAACAAATGAGAACATGGTTGGATGATATGAAACTAGATCATCCTCTAGTAATAGCAGGGCCATGTAGTGCGGAAACTGAAGAGCAAGTACTTAAAATTGCACATCAATTAAAAGATACTGATGTAAATTATTACCGCGCTGGTATTTGGAAACCTAGAACTCGCCCAGGAATGTTTGAGGGTGTAGGAGCTTTAGGTTTAAAGTGGTTGCAAAAAGTTAAAGCAGAAACAGGAATGAAAACCTGTACAGAAGTTGCAAATGCAGCGCATGTAAAATTAGCTTTAGAGCATGATGTAGATTTATTATGGATTGGTGCACGTTCTACTGTAAGCCCGTTTATCATGCAAGAAATTGCCGATGCTTTAGGGGAAACGGATAAGATTGTATTGGTTAAAAACCCAGTAAACCCAGATTTAGCACTTTGGTTAGGTGGTATTGAAAGATTAAAGACTGCTGGTGTTAAAAACTTAGGCGCTATTCATAGAGGATTCTCTACTTACGAAAAGACAAAATACAGAAACATTCCAGAATGGCAATTAGCTATTGAGTTTCAAAATAGATTTCCAGATTTACCTTTAATAAACGATCCATCGCATATTACTGGAAATAGAGAAATGATTTTTGATGTATGTCAAACGGCATTAGATCTGAACTTTGATGGTCTAATGATTGAAACACATTTTGATCCTGAAAATGCTTGGAGTGATGCTGCGCAACAAGTAACGCCAGAGAAACTAGTGCAAATCATGCGTGATTTGAAAATTAGAAAAGAGTCTGATCCTGAAGCAGAATACAATAGCGATTTGAGTAACTTAAGAGCTCAGATAGATGTGGTAGATACACAGCTTATTGAAATGTTAGGAAAGAGAATGAAAATTTCTGATGGTATTGGAGCCTTAAAAAAGCAAAAAAATGTTGCAGTTCTTCAATCAAACAGATGGAATCAAATTTTGGGAGCAATGATTTTAGAAGGAGAATCTAAAGGATTAAGTGAGGAGTTTGTTTTAAAAATGTTTAAAGCAATTCACCAAGAATCAATAAATCACCAAGAGAAAGTTATAAACTCTTAAGGAGTAAAATAATATTCATAAGTAAACCCGCTTTTTTAAAGCGGGTTTTTTATTTTTAAAAGTGTAACATTCTTAAAATCGAGGTGTCTTTATAAAAATTAAAATAATCACGATATGAAAAATTTAATACTTGCAGCATTCTTCTTAGTAACCCTTAGTGCTTTTTCTCAACGAACTTTAGATCGAGATATGGGCGATTTTCATGAGGTTAAGGTTTTTGATCTTATTGAGGTAAACTTGATTAAATCTGAAGAAAATAAAGTGCTTATCAAAGGAAAAAATGTTGATGACATAAAATTGGTTAACAATAATGGGGTACTTAAAATTAGAATGGAGTTAGATAAAAAATTTCATGGGGAAGATACTTTTGTTGAGGTATATTATACAGATTTAAGTTTGATAGATGGGAATGAAGGCGCTAGAATTACATCAAATGCTACCATAGAACAGAATACCATTGAGCTTAAAACACAAGAAGGAGCATTAATAAAAGTTGGTTTAGATGTAGATGTTCTTATAGTGCGTGCAGTTACGGGGGGTATTGTTGATGCATCTGGAATGGCAAAAAATCAGCAAATAGTTTTAAATACTGGAGGAATATTTGAAGGTAAAGAGCTAAGGACAGAGACGGCAACAGTGAAAATTACCGCAGCAGGAGAGGCAGATGTTTACGCTTCAAAAAAAGTAGATATTAAAATTAAAGCTGGTGGAGATGTAACGGTTTATGGTAACCCAGAACATGTAAATAAAAATACATTTGCTGGCGGTCGAGTAAGAATTATTGAATAAGTTATTTTTTATGATTTTATCGATACTCTTGTGTAATAGCAAAACCAACTTCGTTTCTTGTACTTAGTTACGCATAAAAGTTGTTATTTTGTATATCGCAACCGAAAAAGAAGTAAATGCAAGGAGTCGTATATAAATCTACTGGTAGTTGGTACACTGTAAAAACCGCAGAGGGTAGCTTTTACGAATGCAGAATTAAAGGAAAATTTAGAATTAAAGGCATTAAAAGTACCAATCCAGTTTCTGTTGGAGATCATGTAACTTTTGAGGTAGAAACTATTGGAGATGAAACCATCGGTATTATAAATGCTATTGCAGATCGTAGGAATTATATTATTCGTAAGTCTGTAAATCTATCAAAACAGACCCATATTATTGCGGCCAATTTAGATCAAGTATTCTTAATGATCACCTTAAATAATCCGCCAACATCTACAAGTTTTATAGATCGTTTTTTGGTAACGGCAGAAGCCTATCATATTCCAACTATCTTATTATTTAATAAAATAGATACGTATAATGAGGAGGAAACCGATGAAATAAAATACTTAGCGGCATTGTACAGAAGTATAGGGTACACGTGTATTGGTATTTCTTCTACTACAGGAAAGAATATAGACAAAGTAAAAGAGTTAATGGTGGGTAAAACCAGTATGTTTTCAGGGCATTCTGGAGTGGGGAAATCTACATTGGTAAATGCGTTAGAACCTAAACTAGACTTGAAAACAAAAAAGATATCGGTACAACATGCACAAGGGCAACATACCACTACGTTTGCAGAAATGTATGATTTAGATTTTGATGCTAGAATTATAGATACGCCGGGAATAAAAGGTTTCGGAATTGTAGATATGGAAAAGGAAGAAATAGGAAATTATTTCCCCGAGTTTTTTGCTTTAAAACAACATTGTAAATTTAATAATTGTTTGCATATTGAAGAGCCTAAGTGTGCTATAAAAGAAGCGTTAGATAATGATGAAGTGGCATGGAGTAGGTATCGCAGTTATGTGCAGATGGTAAATGGGGAAGAAGAGAATTATAGAACAGATATTTACGGAGAGAAAAAGTGAGAGTAGTTTTGCAAAGAGTAGCCAATGCGAGTGTTGCCGTTGAGGGAGCAATAATTGCTGAGATTAATGCAGGTTTGCTTATCCTGCTAGGGATAGAAGATGCAGATAGTTTAGAAGATATAGAGTGGCTTTCCAGAAAAATCACCAATCTGCGTATTTTTAATGATGAAGATGAGGTTATGAATAAATCACTTTTAGACACTAAAGGTGATGTTATTGTTGTGAGTCAGTTTACACTGCATGCTGCAACTAAAAAGGGGAATCGGCCATCGTATATAAAAGCAGCAAGACCAGAAGTTGCTATCCCGCTTTACGAGCAATTTATTCAAAAATTAGAAAAAGATTTAGGGAAAAAAGTAGGAACTGGTGTTTTTGGGGCAGACATGAAAGTGGCACTCGTAAATGACGGCCCGGTTACTATTTCTATAGATACAAAAAATAAAGAATAAAACAATTGATCATGAATATTTCAGATTCACAAAAAGCGGTAGATACTTGGATTAAAGAACATGGGGTTCGTTATTTTAATGAACTTACCAATATGGCGCAATTAACGGAAGAAGTTGGTGAGGTTGCTCGTATTATTGCTCGTAGATATGGAGAACAGAGTGAAAAAGAATCTGATAAAAATAAAGATCTTGGAGAAGAATTAGCAGATGTAGTCTTCGTTGTATTATGTTTAGCAAACCAAACTGGGATAGATTTGCAACAAGCTTTTGATAAAAAGTTAGATTTGAAAACAAAACGTGATCACGACAGACATCATAACAATAAAAAGCTCGAATAGTAGTATCTTTACGGCTTAATTTTTTGAGTAGAAAATCCTAAAAATACTACTGTATATTGAAACTACATCTTACCCTTCCGCAAAGTAATTTAATAAAAGAAGCCGTAAAGGTTACAGGCTCTAAGAGTGAGTCTAATCGTATTTTGCTGTTGCAAGCACTATATCCTAATTTAGAGATTGATAATATCTCAAATTCTGATGATGCACAGGTAATGGCAAAAGGTTTAAAAATTGCTTCAGGAGTTGTAGATATTCATCATGCAGGAACAGCAATGCGTTTTTTAACAGCTTATTTTGCTTCTCAAGAAGGTAAAGAGGTTGTTTTGACCGGTTCGCAACGAATGACTGAACGTCCAATTGGCGTTTTGGTAGATGCATTGAATGCTTTAGGGGCCGAGATTACATATGAAAAAAATGCGGGGTATCCACCACTTAAGATAAAAGGGAAAAAGCTTACTGATCATAAAGTATCGCTTCCCGCAGATATAAGTAGTCAGTATATTTCAGCTTTGTTGCTCAATGCTGCCAAATTAGAAAATGGTTTGGAGTTAGCGTTGGTTGGTAAGATTACTTCAGTGCCTTATATAAAAATGACACTTGCTTTATTAACACAATTGAAGATAGAAAATTCTTTTGAAGGAAATAGTATTAAAGTGTTTCCTAAGAAAGAGGTAAAGACGCAAACCTTAGTTGTAGAATCAGATTGGAGCTCTGCATCATACTTTTATAGTATTGCAGCACTCTCAGAAATAGGGTCGCAAATTACCTTATCATCGTATAAAAAAAACAGCCTTCAAGGAGATAGTGTTCTTTCTAAAATCTACACCTCTTTTGGAGTAGAGACGGTTTATCAAGAGAATAGTATAATACTTAAAAAAATAGCGAATCCTACCATTGAAAATTTAGAATGGGATTTAGCAAATGCACCGGATATTGCACAAACGATAGCGGTGACGTGTTTTGGCTTGCAAATGTCTTGTTACTTAACAGGCTTACATACTTTAAAAATAAAGGAAACTGATAGGTTAGAAGCCTTAGATGTAGAGCTTTCTAAATTAGGAGCAGCTATAACGGTGACCGATAAAACCTTAACGTTAAAAGCAACAACAGCTATACATGCAGATGTTGCTATTGATACCTATAATGATCATAGAATGGCTATGGCCTTCGCGCCTTTAGCGTTAAAGACGACTATTTTTATTAATAACGCAGAAGTAGTGTCTAAATCTTTTCCTGATTTCTGGAGAGATATGGCCACTTTAGGAATAGGTGTTCAGGTGCAATAATTCTTTTTTAGAGTTATTAGTTCATAGGTTTTTGGCGTATTTACTACTAAATCACTAGTAGAGAGACTTTAATAATCAATATTTCAAAATATAAACGGTGTTTTACTTGACAACGCCCTATTCAGGATTGTATCTTTGCAGCCGCATTAACAATAACAAAAAATTGATACATGAAATTATCCGGATTTAATTTTGAATTACCAGAGGAGCTATTAGCAGAATACCCTGCAGAAAATAGAGACGAATCCAAGTTGATGGTAATTCATAGAGAAACAGGTAAAATTGAACATAAAATGTTCAAGGATATGATAGATTACTTCGATGAAGGTGATGTCATGGTATTAAATAACACCAAAGTTTTTCCTGCGAGACTATACGGAAATAAAGAAAAAACGGGTGCGCGTATTGAAGTGTTTTTATTAAGAGAATTAAACGAAGAACAACGTCTTTGGGATGTTTTAGTAGATCCTGCACGTAAAATTCGTATTGGTAATAAATTGTATTTTGGGGATGATGATACGTTAGTAGCAGAAGTTATTGATAATACAACCTCTAGAGGTAGAACCCTTCGTTTTTTATATGACGGATCTTACACAGATTTTAGAAGAAAACTAAAAGAGCTTGGAGACACGCCTTTACCAAAATATATCAAGAGAGAAACAGAAGCAGAAGATGCGGAGCGTTACCAAACTATTTATGCAAAGCATGAAGGAGCGGTAGCAGCACCAACAGCGGGCTTACACTTTTCTAAACATTTATTAAAGCGTTTAGAGATTAAAGGTGTAGATTTTGCAGAATTAACATTACATGTTGGTTTAGGTACTTTTAACCCAGTGGAGGTTGAAGATTTATCTAAGCACAAAATGGATAGCGAAGAATTGATTATTGACGAGAAAACTACGGAAATAGTGAATAGCGCTAAGAAGAATAAAAAACGTATTTGTGCCATAGGTACTACGGTAATGAGAGGTTTGGAAAGTGGAGTTTCTTCGCAACATACGCTAAATACTTTTGAAGGTTGGACCAATAAATTTATTTTCCCTCCTTATGATTTTAGTATAGCAAACTGTATGGTAACTAATTTTCACTTACCAAAATCTACCTTATTGATGATGGTATCTGCTTTCATGGGCCATGATTTAATGAAAAAAGCATATAAAGAAGCTATTTTAGAAGGATACAAATTCTATTCTTATGGCGATGCAATGTTAATCATATAACGATCCTTTATTTGTTAAATGAATCCCGCTTGAGCTTATTAGTCTTGGCGGGATTTATTTTTAAATACAATTTTTAAAAATACCTATCTTTAATACGTGGATACAATCAAAAAGAAAGACATACGTGCCTTAACCAAAGAACAATTACGAGAATTCTTTGTTGCAAATGGTGATAAAGCCTTTAGAGGAAATCAAGTGTATGAATGGCTTTGGCAAAAAGGGGCACACTCTTTTGAAGCAATGACTAATGTTTCTAAGGAAACTAGAGACATGCTAGAAAATAATTTTGTGATCAACCACATTAAGGTAGATGTCATGCAGCGAAGTAATGACGGTACCATAAAAAATGCGGTACGTTTGCATGATGATTTAATTGTAGAATCTGTATTAATTCCTACAAAAACTAGAAGTACCGCTTGTGTATCTAGCCAGGTTGGTTGTAGTTTAGATTGCAAGTTCTGTGCTACGGCACGCTTAAAGCGCATGCGAAACCTGAACCCTGATGAAATTTATGATCAGGTTGTAGCGATAGACAATGAAAGTAGGTTGTACTTTAACCGCCCACTGAGTAATATTGTTTTTATGGGTATGGGAGAGCCTCTAATGAACTATAACAATGTTCTGAAGGCCATAGACAAGATTACGTCTCCGGAAGGATTGGGGATGTCTCCAAAACGTATTGTAGTTTCTACGTCGGGTGTGCCTAAGATGATCCGTAAAATGGCAGATGATGAGGTTAAATTTAAACTAGCAGTCTCTTTGCATTCGGCTATAGATGAGATTAGAACTTCTATTATGCCTTTTAATGCTAATTTTACATTAACAGATTTAAGACAGTCCTTGCAATATTGGTATGCAAAAACAAAAAGTAGAATAACTTATGAGTATGTAATTTGGAAAGGAATAAATGACAGTCAGAAAGATGTCGATGCCTTAGTAGACTTTTGCAAGTTCGCTCCGTCTAAAGTAAATTTAATAGAATATAATCCCATAGATGATGGGGAGTTTCAGCAAGCCTCAAATGCTGCTATAGATATGTATGTGAATACCTTAGAGCAGCATAATATAGCTGTTACGGTGCGTAGGTCTCGCGGAAAAGATATTGATGCCGCTTGCGGTCAGTTAGCAAATAAAGCATAAAAAAAAAGGGGTTGTTTAAAAACAACCCCTTTTTACTATTTAACACTAAACTATTTAAATTATTCTGCTGCAATCTTAGCATTTAATTCTTCAATTGTTTTAGCCATTACTACTCCTGGTAATTTAATTGGAGCAGCAACTTCAGCCATAAACGTACCTTTTACTTCACCTGTTTTGTAGGTTGTAAATCCAACTCTGTACAATCCAGCAGTAATTGCCTTTGTAGGGTTGCTTATTTCACTCTTATATCTTAAAAGAGAGTTGTAGCTGCTTCCACTTGGTTGCTTAGGCATCTCAGAACTATCATCATTACTAGCTAAAGTAACCCAATTAGCTCCTTTTGCACTGCTATCCGTAAGCCCGTCATTAGAAATAATATCAGAACGCTCTAAGGTAATATACGTGTCAAAGAAATCTTCAGAGCCTGCATTATCAGTATACTCTTTAGAAGCTGTAGCACCTTTTGTTTTTCCATCTGTAGGTGAAACCATACGTACTCCTAATTCTGGAGCAGCTAATGGTACCCATACATAGATGTAATAAAACTTTTTGTTGTCTTTAACTTCATCTTCATTGCCAGATTCAGCATATCCTAAATACGAAATGACATCGGTATAAGGAACTTTAATAGTTTTTGGCCCCACCTTTTTCTCAACAGAGCTACCGAATTTTTTTAATTTCTGAGCTTGTGTAGCACTTAAGCCTCCAACTAATAAAATAGCTAACGATACAATAAATTTTTTCTTCATTTTAAAATGTTTAATTATTATTTCCTTCGGCAAATATAGAAGATAGTAACGCTTAAGCAACCCCTAGTGATGGTGAAAGTCTCATCCCTGAAATCAGGGGTTACCCCTGTAAATTTCATTTTTTGCCAATTTCTATTTAAATTAAACCTGTCTGGATTAGCCTACTTGTATTTTTTAGCTAATTTTACAAAGAACTAAATGTAAGCATAACTACAGGAGTACTATTTGTGAAAGTTGTTGACCAAATAAAAGAACCCATCATTGCGGAAATGGAACTTTTTGAAAAGAAGTTCTATGAATCTATGACCTCTAAGGTTGCTCTTCTAAATAGAATTACCCACTACATTGTAAATAGAAAAGGAAAACAAATGCGACCCATGTTCGTTTTTCTTACTTCTAAACTAATTAACAATGGTGAAGTAAATGAACGGACGTATCGGGGAGCTTCAGTTATTGAGCTAATCCATACCGCTACTTTAGTGCATGATGACGTAGTAGATGAAAGTAATAAACGTCGCGGCTTTTTCTCGATCAATGCACTTTGGAAGAATAAAATAGCCGTTTTGGTTGGTGATTATCTTTTGTCAAAAGGCTTATTGCTGTCTATAGATAACGGCGATTTTGATTTGCTTAAAATTATCTCCGTAGCGGTTCGAGAAATGAGCGAAGGGGAATTACTTCAAATAGAGAAAGCAAGGCGTTTAGATATTACCGAAGCAGTGTATTATGAAATTATCCGCCAAAAGACTGCGACCTTAATTGCAGCATGTTGTAGTTTGGGGGCTTGTTCTGTAAAACCCGATTCTGAAGAGGTAGAAGTTTTTAGAAAGTTTGGAGAGTACTGCGGAATGGCGTTTCAAATAAAAGATGATTTGTTTGATTATGGTGATGCCGCTATTGGTAAACCTACGGGTATTGATATTAAAGAGCAGAAGATGACACTTCCTTTAATATATGTGCTCAATAACTGCTCTAAAAAGGAGAAGAGGTGGGTTATCAATTCCATAAAAAACCACAACAAAGATAAAAAACGCGTAAAAGAGGTTATCAATTTTGTAAAAGATAACGGAGGACTTGATTATGCGATAACAAAAATGCTGGAGTTTAAAGATCAAGCATTAGCAATACTGGAGACTTATCCAGATTCTGATTATAAAAATTCACTGCAGCTCATGGTGAATTATGTAGTAGATAGAAAAATATAATATTTTTATTTATCTAAAAATCAGTAGGTTGTAATTTTTTTTCATTTTTTTTTAGATCGTAGACAACCTTTTTAAAAGTGGTCTCGTCTATCTTTATAGAAACTAAAACTATAATACGTTGAAGATTATTTCTTTTTATACAAACGAAAAACTTCTGATCAAAAAAGCGGTAGCAGGTAATGCACAAGCTCAGAAGCATATTTATGAAAAGAATGCGCCTAAAATGCTTAGTGTTTGTCGGCAATATATAAAAGATACGGCCTTTTCTGAAGACGTTATGGTAACAGGTTTTGTAAAAGTGTTTAAGTATTTAGACACCTTTAAATTTGAAGGTAGTTTTGAGGGGTGGATTCGTAGAATCATGATTAGAGAATCAATTACCTATTTACGCAAAAAACAATTTGTAGTGTTTGATGATGATGTTTTTGAACGGAATTCAGTATCTCAAATTTCTTTCTCCTCAGAAGTAGATGCAGAACAAATACAATTGTTGATAGATAATCTTCCTGAAGGATATAAAATGGTTTTTATGCTTTATGCAGTAGAAGGTTATAAGCACAGCGAAATTGCCGATATGCTGAATATTTCTGAAAGCACCTCAAAATCGCAATTATTTAAAGCAAGAAGAACGCTCCAAGAGCAAATGAAGGAACAAAAAATAGTAAGTTATGGCACCAATTAAATTTGAAGAACATATAAAAGAAAAACTAGATGAGCGTACGATTATGCCATCTGCAAACGCTTGGGATAAAATTTCTGGACAGATAGTATCTGCTCCAGTAAAAAAATCAAAGGGTTTTGCATGGTATGCTATTGCAGCGTGCCTTATTGGGTTGTTAATTGCGTCTTTTGTCTTTTATATAGGAGCAGAAAATACTATAGTTCTTCCTGAAACAACTATTGCAAATGAAAATAATGAGAAAAGTAAAGAATTGGAAGCTCCAATAGAACAATTTGTTTTACCGCCTGTAGCGAATAAAAGCAAAGACAATTCATTAAATACTATTGTTTTAGAAGATAAAAAGGAAGCAAAGGTATTGGAAAATGAAGTGTATAATTCAAAAAACACTGTGGCTACGTCTAATCTTGAAATTACAGAAATGGTACAGAGAGAAGATAGAGTTATAGCTACGGTTCATCAAAATGTTTTTAATAAAGACGAAATTATCAATTCAAAAATAAAAGATCTTGTAGCTCAGGTAGATGCGCTAGAGTCTAATAATACAGTGGTTTCTGATGCAGAGATAGAGGCACTGTTGCGAAAAGCGGAACGCGAAATACTAGCAGACAAAATTTTTAAGTCAACTTCAAATAAGGTAGATGCTATGGCATTATTGGATGAGGCTGAAAATGAATTGGATACATCCTTTAGAGATCATTTGTTTGATACCTTAAAAGAGGGCTTTTTTAAAGTGAGAACTGCAGTCGCAGATCGCAATAACTAAAATCAATACGTATTTATAATACCATTTTTTCTTTTCTGATATCAGCTGTATTTAGAAAAGGAGCAGGGCGGAGTTTGTTCATTAATTACTAATCAAAAAAATAATCATCACATGAAAATCACTATACTATATATCGCGATATTATACTTTGGTCTTTTGGCACAAAGCGTATTGGGGCAAGAAGATTACAAGAGTAAAGTTGTTACTTTAAATCAGTTAAAATCTGAAATACCAATACAAGAAAAACATGCTCTTAAGGTAGAAATTGCTTCGATTATGAAGCAGCTAGATGCTAAAGAGATCACAGAAGTTGAGGCGCAAGTCTTAAAAGAAGCAGCAGCAAAGAAACGTGCTTTAAATATTGAAAATAGACTAAGTATTATAGACCATGAAATTGCATTACTAGAACGTAATGGCGGTCAAGTATTAGCTTTAGACTCCTTGGGAACCAGTGGTTCTATGGTGGAAATTAATTGGGGTTCAAAAGATGAAGGTGAAGACCGGTTGTTCGGCATCAACATAGATACGGATAAGAAAAAGTTAGATTTAAAATATGATAGACGTACCTATTCAGATTTTGTTATCGCTGTAGGTCTAAATAATGCTATTATTGAGGATCAATCTTTAGAAGATTCTCCTTATAAAATAGGCGGTAGTCGTTTTTTTGAGATGGGTTGGCAGTGGAGAACGCGTGTGTTTAAGAATAGCAATTTTATGCGATTTAATTATGGCTTTTCTTTCCAATTTAATGGGTTAAAAGCTAAGAATAATCAATATTTTGTGGTTAATGATGGGCAAACAACACTGGAGGATTTTCAATACGAATTAGATAAGGCAAAACTACGTATGGATAATTTGGTATTCCCTATTCATTTTGAATTTGGTCCGTCTAAATTGACAAAAACGGATAAAACAATTAGATATGATGTGTACAAGAAATTCCGTTTTGGTATTGGAGGATATGGAGGTTTTAATTTGGGGACACGCCAAAAATTGAAATATGAAGTTGATGGGGAGAACGTAAAAGATAAATTAAAAAGAGATTATAATACCAGTAATTTAATTTATGGACTAAGTGCGTATGCAGGTTTTGGAAATACGCAGTTATATGTAAAGTATGATTTAAACCCTATTTTTAAAGATGCACTGGTAGATCAGCATAATATTTCTTTAGGACTTCGGTTTGATTTGGATTAAAACAAAAAAGCCAAGACTTAGTCTTGGCTTTTTAATTTGAATTAATTTCTTGCTGCATTTCTGATGAGAATTCATTTTCGTAATACACTTTTTTGCAGTGCGAGCAAGCTATTGTTTTTGTGGTTGCTATCTTAAAAAGTTTTATCCAAAATAGATGAAAATAAGTGCTGCTTTCAGAAAAGTATAGTGTGTTTCCCTGTTGGCAGAAGGTGCAAGAGCTTGTTTTTAATTCTCTTTGAATAGTTTTTCCTGTTCTTGTTCCGAAAAATAGAATCATGCTTTAGTTTTAAACTCAAAGGTAAAAAATAGCATTCTATTTATTTAAAATAAGAAGAACCTTGCGCAAGTTTCCTAAAAACAATACCGGTAATAGTACGCAAGGTCTTCTCTACAAACAACCAACTAAAGGTTTATAGCAATTCAAAAGAAACCGATATTTGGTAGTCTCTTTTTGAGAAATCAGAGCCATAATAAAGTGATTCTGACATTTTATTGGAAGAACTATCGTGGATATATATTGCTTTGCCCACTTTACGATCTATTTTCTTTGCAATAGCCTCTGCCTTTGCTTTCGCATTGTCATAAGCTGCTTTTGCATAAGTTGCAATTTCATCATCTGTTAAGGTGTACTCAAAGCTAGAATCAGATTGTGATACCCCAAATGCTTTTATAGAAATAAATTTTTCAAGCGTTTCTATAGAATTGGTTTCAAATTCAAAGTATGTACCTTCTTTTTCGTAGCGTAAGAGTTCATAAGCAAACTTATCTTCTTTCAATGCTTCAAGGTCAATACCTTGCTTTTTTAAAGCAGCGAAGTAGCTTTCTTTTAATTCTGGAAAAGTCATCCCAGGGGCATCGTAATACACGTTATTTAAGCTAAGAATCATTTTAGCATTAAATGTAGGCTTAATGGAATATGTCGTTGTTCCATTAACACTTATGCTTGGTGGAGCAGTTTGAGCCATTGCAGTCATAGTGAATAGTAAAATAAAGGTTTGAATAATATATTTTTTCATAGTGCTTTTATTTACAGCAATTTATGGTGTTTTTAGACAGCGAAAAGAAAAGAGGCAACAATCATCCAAGCACCTACGATAAGACCTAGTACGCCTAATTTTCCTTGTTTCGGTGCAATTTTCGCACGTATAGCATCTGCTTTCTCTTTTGCATTTTCGTTTTTAGAAAGGACGTACTTGTTGATCAATCCAAATCCTAACATAAATCCTAGTGCAGCAGAAACTATATTTCCAGCCAAGAACGTAATCCACCATATTGGTGCTACTGTCAGCCATCCAATGTTTAATACAGCACTTATAATTCCCCAAATTCCCCAGAAACAAAATACCATTCCGATCCATGCTTGGTAAGGTTCAATTTTTTCTAATAACTCTTTGGCATTTGGTTTTTTTGATAAGATTAAAGATGGTACTGCAATGATGCTTAATAATACGAGTGTAATTCCCCAGATCATAATGTTTAGTTTTAAAAAGATTAATTATTTATTTGTTATTATTTCTGATACAAAATTGCGGTAATTATGAAGTGTGTAAAACCCTTTTTGTAGTAAAATTGACACCCCTGTAAACCGTGATAGGATCATATTTATAGTTATATTTGAGGGTTCTAAAGGAATCTTAATTTAAACAAAATAGAAGAGTTTGATATCAAAATCTACGATCGATAAAGTGTATGAAACAGCTCGTTTAGAGGAGGTTATTGGCGATTATGTGCAGCTCAAAAAATCTGGGTCTAACTTTAAAGGGTTGAGTCCGTTTACAGATGAGAGGTCTCCTAGTTTTATGGTAAGTCCTGTAAAACAAATATGGAAAGATTTTAGTAGCGGTAAAGGAGGTAATGTCGTTGCCTTTTTAATGGAGCATGAACATTTTACCTATCCGGAGGCGATTAAACACTTGGCTAAGAAGTATAATATAGAGATAGAAGAGACAGAGCAAAGTAATGAGCAGAAGGAGCAGGCTAATGAAAGAGAGAGCATGTACCTGGTTTCAGAATACGCGCAGAAGTACTTTACGGATATACTTTGGAATACAGAATTAGGAAAGGCGATAGGTCTTTCTTATTTTAAAGAGCGTGGTTTTACAGATGAGACCATCAATAAATTTGCCTTAGGATATTGTTTAGATAATTGGGACTCCTTTACCAATGCGGCATTAGAAAAAGGATATCAGATAAAGTATTTATCAGACACTGGGCTAACCATTGTAAAAGAAGATGCGGCTAATCCTGCAAATTCTCGAAAATTTGACCGTTTTAAAGCACGTGTCATGTTTCCTATTCAATCCTTAAGTGGGCGTGTATTAGGTTTTGGCGGACGTATTCTAACTAATGATAAGAAAGCGGCAAAATACTTAAACTCTCCAGAGAGTGATATTTACCATAAGAGCAAGGTGTTGTATGGTATTTACCATGCAAAACAAGCTATCGCAAAAGAAGATAATTGTTATTTGGTAGAAGGTTATACAGATGTTATTCAGTTTCACCAACGCGGAATAGAAAATGTGGTAGCGTCTAGTGGAACCGCATTAACTCCAGAGCAAATTCGATTAATTAATAGGTTAACTAAAAATATTACTGTTTTATTTGATGGTGATGCTGCTGGGCTACGAGCCTCCTTACGAGGAATTGACTTAATTCTAGAACAAGGAATGAATGTAAAGGTCTGTTCTTTTCCAGAAGGTGAGGATCCAGACAGTTTTGCGAAAAATAATAGTTTAGAGGAGGTTCTCGAGTATCTAAATGGTAATTCAAAAGACTTTATACAGTTCAAGGCTTCTTTGTTGGTAAAAGACGCAGAGAGCGATCCTGTGAAGAGAGCAGATACAGTACGTGACATTGTGCATAGTATTTCAAAAATTCCGGATCGTATTCAAAAAGAAATATATATTCAAGAGTGTGCTCAGATTATGAACATCTCTGAAGCGGTACTTTTTAATACGCTAGCTCAAATAGATAAAAAGGATGTTTCTGACACGCAAAAGAAAGCGAAAGTTGAGCAGAAAGAGCAGGTTTTTAATGTAGTTAAAAACGAAGAAGTTGGACAAAAGGTGGATGTTCAATTTGAATTAGAGCGAAAAATCATTGAAATATTGTTGTTGTATGGAAACTCTCCACAAGAGTTTGAAGATCTTATTTTAAAAGAAAATGAAAAAGGAGATTTAGAACTTGAGCCAGAAAAAATTGAAGCAAAAGTGTACGAGAAAATATTTCTAGATCTACAGGATGATGAGATAGAATTGAGTAATGAGAAGTTCAAAAATATCTACGGGAAGTTAATTCAGGAGCTCAATGAGAATGAGAAATTTAGTATCAATACTTTTATAGCACCGCTAGATCAGGAAATGGTGTCTGAGATATCTTCTATTCTAATGGAAGAAGAAAAGTATGTCTTGCATGATTGGGCACGTAAAGAGATTTATCCGAAGGAAAAAGAAGTATCTATAGCGCAATTAACGAATGAAACGATATTAACCTTGCGCTGCTTTTTAATTAAGCGTAGAATTAATGCCTTGCAGAGTGAAACCACAAAGGCTGAAAATGATCATAGAGAAATTCTTGAAGAAATAATGAATTACATTCATTTAAATACACTCTTGAATAAGAAATTAAATAGAGTGTTGTCTTAAAGGAAAGATGTTTATAATAAAAAAGCCTAGCATTGCTAGGCTTTTTTATTATATAATGGCGTAGAATTAATATAATTCCAAGGCTTTTGCTTGTTGTAGTAAGTCTACTAAGTTATCTACGTTAAGCTTACGCATTAAACGTGCTTTGTAAGTACTTACTGTTTTTTCATTTAAGTTTAAACCAATAGCAACGTCTTTGTTACGTTTACCACTAGCCAACATTTTTAAAACTTCAACTTCTCTAGTAGATAGTTTTCTGAAAAATCTTCTTGGCTTTTTTGTGCCTTCATCAAAGGCAAGTCTTTGTGCAAGCTCATTAGTAATGAACATATCACCTTTACTTACTTTTCTTACAGCAGAAATAATATAGTCTAAATCAGCGGTCTTAGATAAATAACCATAAGCACCAGCCCTGATAGTACTTAATGCGTACACATCTTCAGATTGGCCGCTATAGATAAGAACTTTAACATCAGGATACTCAGCCTTAACTTTTCTTAAAGTAGCAATACCGTTAATCTCAGGTATGTCCATCTCTAGCATCACTACATCAGGGCTTATTGTCTCTAATTTTTCAAACAATTCGGTTGTCGTTGCGACATCTGCAATAACCTCAAAATCTGATGCTGTATCTAAAACAAACTTGATACCTGCTCTTACAACTGGATGGTTATCAGCAATTAATACTTTAATCATGTTCCTTTTTTTTTATTGATTTTCAACTTATTACACCTAAAAGCCAATAATTTCTGACATGCAATGTAAAGTTTATTTATCTGATTTCTAGTGTAAATTTCATTTTTTTTTATGAAACCACCTTATTTTTTCGTTTTATTCACTTGATTTTAAGGTGAGTGGTTATTTTAGTGTCTTAGGAATCTCACAAACGGGGATGGGAACCATTTTATGTCTGTTAGCAGTATTAAACCTTTTGTAAATACTAAACACTTCTTTTTGTCGTCCTGAAAAATCATCCACTGTTTTGCCTTTATCTACCATTTCCATGGCCCATTCTAATTCAGGATATGAAGCTCCAATTTGGTCTTCATCGGTACGGTCATCTCCCCAGAGTCCGTCAGTAGGAGCGGCATTGATAATTTCTTCATTAACACCTAAAGCTTTAGCAATTTCCCAAACTCCAGTTTTTAATAAATCGGCAATCGGACTTAAGTCTACCCCGCCATCTCCATACTTGGTGTAAAATCCTACACCGAAGTCTTCCACCTTATTTCCGGTGCCAGCTACCAAATAAGATTCAAGGGCTGCAAAATAATATAAGCTGGTCATTCGCAATCTAGCGCGCGTGTTTGCTAAAGACATAAAACGTTCTTCTTCGTTTTCTACTCTTGGCATTGCAGCTACTAAACTGTCAAATACAGGAGTGAGGTTTACTTCTTGTCTTTTTACATTACTAAAATTCTCTTGTAGCCATGCGATATGTCTTTCTGCTCGGCCTACTTGGTTTTCTGCTTGGTGAATAGGCATTTCTAAGCAAAGTAAATCTAATCCTGTTCTTGCACATAATGTAGAAGTGATAGCAGAATCTATTCCGCCAGATATGCCAATGACAAATCCTTTCATATTAGCTTTTGTTGCATAATCTTTTAACCAGTCTACGATGTGATTTATTACTTTTTCCGTTTGCATTGGGCTATTTTTTTAAGTTGAAAACAATTAACTTTGCTTCGTAAAAATAAAACCTAAGTACTAATAAATAAAACTTAATAGAAATTACTTTATATGAAGAAGTTAATTTTTGCTCTTTTACTAGTTTCGCCTTTCTTTTTTTACAATTGTGAGGAAGAAGATAAGGTAGCTCAAGAGATTGATAAAATAAAGGTTGATGTTCAAGTAGACCGCTTTGATCAGGAGTTTGCAAAAACAACCATTGAAAACTTAAATGTAACCAAGGCTAAGTACCCATATTTATTTCCACAGCAATACACAGACAGCGTTTGGTTGTTAAAATTGCAGGATACTATTCAAATAGAATTGAATACAGAGGTAGAGAAGGTATTTCCTAAATTTGATACAGAAACAGAGGAGTTAACGCGTTTGTTTCAGCATATAAAATATTACTTTCCAAAGTTTCCAACTCCAAGAGTGGTTACTTTAACATCCGATGTTAGTTATGGGAGTCGCGTTATTTTGGCAGATACCTTATTGCTAATTGGGTTGGATAATTATTTAGGCAAGGATCATAAATTTTATAAAGGATTTCAGAATTATATTTCTGCAGGATTAGATAAGCAATTCATTGTAAGTGATGTAGCTTCAGAATTTAGTGCTGCAGTAATGCCTCGTCAAAAAGGAAGAACTTTTTTAGATCAGCTCGTTTATTATGGTAAAGAACTTTATTTAAAAGATAAATTAATACCTTTTAAATCAGAGGCGCAACGTATAGGGTATACGCAAGAACAGTTAGAATGGGCAGAAGCTAATGAAGAACAGATCTGGCGCTATTTCGTGGAGCGAGAACTTTTGTATAGTACCGAAAAGCAATTGCAGCCAAGATTTATAGATCCTGCTCCATTTTCTAAATTTCAATTAGAGCTAGATAATGAATCTCCAGGAAGAATTGGGCAATATGTAGGTTGGCAAATTGTACGGGCTTTCATGAAAAATAATGATGTCACTGTACAGCAGTTGTTGACAATCCCTACAGAAGAAATTTTTAATAAATCAAATTACAAACCTAGAAAATAATGGCAAAATTACATACCTCAGAAATAACATTACGTGTAGGTTTAGACGAAAACAGAGTGCCGGAAGAACTTAATTGGTCTGCTGAAGATGGCGGCATAGATAATGAAGAAGCAAAAGCAATGTTGTTATCTGTTTGGGATAGTAAAAACCAAGAATCGTTAAAAATAGATTTATGGACCAAGGATATGCCTGTAGATGAAATGAAAACATTTTTTCATCAAACTTTAGTGTCTTTATCCGATACTTTTATGAAGGCTACTCAAGACGAAAAAATGACGGCTACAATGAAAGATTTTTGCGATTATTTTGCAGAAAAATTAGAGCTAAAAAAATAAGTTTATTTAAACAGTTCAATAGTATAATCTAATAATTCCTGGCCACCGGCATCGCCGTGACCAGGAATTACTAGTTTTAAATCCGGATACTCCTCTTTAATCTTTTGGATTGTATTGCTCCATTCCTCCAGGTTGGCATCGCCAGTATATCCTTTAGTTGCATTCAAACTTTTAACCATGCAACCGCCAAAAAGTAATGCTTCACTAGGTATATAGCTCACGATATTATCAGCGGTGTGTGCCTCGCCAAAATGGCGGTTCATTACTTCTAATTCCCCAACTTTTAATGTTATTTCGGAATCAAAACCATAGTTCGGAGTTACAAGGTTTTTCTCTTTTGATAAGGCTAATGTCTGCGTGTTCCCATAAGAAGGAATGTCTATGTCGTGAAAGGCAGTTAGGCCACCTTGGCAATCTTCATGAAAATGATTTACCACTACGGCCTTGATACTACTTTTTTTAATTTCAGTAATCCAACGTATTAATTCGGTACTTACAGCATTAGAAGTTGGGGTGTCAAAAATTATGGCTTCATTATTGTGTATGACAACAAGTCCGTTGCAGGCAACTTTTCCGTAATCATTAGTATTGAGGTAGGTAATATGTTGAAAGGCATTATTGGATAGCGGAATTAATTTTAATGTGTCGGAGCTGTAAGCAACAGTATTTTTTGGAGACTTACAGCCTGTAATAAAGAGTAGAAGTAGCGATAGAATAACTAGTCTAGTGTTTTTCATGATAAAGTGTTGAAGCTAGGCTAAAGATAAGATGATGTAGCGGTATGGAAAAGGTAAATGTAGAAAAGTTGATTTTTATTTATAATGCAAATTCAGGAACACACAATGCTGTATTAGATACGGCGCATAAAATTTTTAGTCCAAATACCTATGAATGTAGTTTGTGTGATATCACTTTTGGTATTTTCACAGAGAATAAGATTTGGAGGAAATTTAGAGCGCAATCAACTACTCCAATGGAATTTCTTCATAAGGATGAATTTTTGAAAATGTACAGTTCTAAATTCGATGCTAAGTACACGTTTCCAATTGTACTTGCAGAAACCCATGAAGATTTTGAGGTGGTAATAACAACGGATAAAATGAATTCTCTAGAAAACGTTGAAAGTTTAATGAGTGAAGTTTTAGCTACTTTAAATTAATACGAATTAGATAAAATCTGCCCAATTATCTTTTTCGAAATTTTCATTCATAAGATCAATGTAGTCTAGGACTTCGTCTTGCCCAATATTTTTTGAGGCAGAAGTAATAAAGTATTTAGGTGCTTCTACCCACAAACTTTCTAATAAATGATCAATGTACGTTTGAACATTTTTTTCAATTACGTTTGGCTTCAATTTATCGGCCTTGGTGAAAATGATAGAAAACGGAATTTGGTTTTCGCCCATCCACTCTAGAAATTCTAAATCTACTTTTTGTGGTTCGTGACGTATATCTACAAGGACAAAAGCAGAAACCAATTGCTTTCTCTCTAAGAAGTAATCAGTGATATATCTTTGAAAGGTTTTTTTGTCTCTTTTAGAAACTCTAGCGTAGCCGTAACCGGGTAAATCTACCAAATACCAACTGTCATTAATCTTGAAATGATTAATTAATTGTGTTTTTCCTGGTCTTCCTGAGGTTTTTGCTAAACTCTTTTTATCGGTTAGCATATTAATTAATGAGGACTTTCCTACGTTTGATCTCCCTATAAAAGCATATTCTGGAATAGGCTCTTTAGGACAATTCGTCACATTAGAATTGCTCATTACAAACTCGGCTGACTTTACTTTCATGGATTGTTTTTTTGTATTAGAGCTTACGGACTTTAAGCCAGGCTTCTAATATCGTATTAAATTCATCAGGGTGTTCCATCATTGCTGCATGGCCACATTTATCTATCCAAAATAAATCTGAATCTGGTAATAATTTATGAAAATCTACAGCAACATCTGGTGGAGTAACGTTGTCGTTTTTACCCCAAATAATACATGTTGGTGTACTCATTTTAGGTAAATCTTTAGCCATGTTATGACGTATGGCACTTTTTGCAATAGCCAAAGTTTTAACCAATTTTATACGGTCATTAACTGTAGCAAAAACTTCATCGACAATTTCAGGGGTTGCAACCGCAGGATCGTAAAAAACATCTTGCGCTTTTTTCTTTATAAATTCGTAATCGCCTCTACGTGGATATCCGTCTCCCATGGCACTTTCGTACAATCCAGAGCTCCCAGTAATTATTAGTGCTTTTACGTTTTTAGGGAATAATTTAGTATGTAATAATCCTATATGACCACCTAAAGAATTACCTAGAAGGATAACGTCTTTTAAGCCTTTGTGCTTTATAAAATCATCAACAAATTTTGCGAAACTTTTTACGGTAGTTTTTAAAAGGGGTTTGTCATAAATAGGTAATTCAGGAACAAGAATCTTATATCCTTTATTGGGGAAATAATTCATGACTCCCTCAAAATTACTTAATCCCCCCATTAATCCATGTAAAACGATTATTGGAGTGCCTTCGCCTACTTCAACGTACTTGTATTTGCCTTCCGTGATTAACTCTTCTTTCATTAATGTAGGTTGTATTCTGTAACGGCAAATATAGACATTTCCTAATAATACGTCTATACTTGTTTTAATGTCATTTGTCAAGACAATTTTGAGCCTTGTAATTGTTGTTTTTGAAAATTCTAAAGTCCGTTTTTGGCCTTTTTTGGAAGTTTTCAGACCTCTAATATATCAGAATTTATTAACAATGTGGTAAATAGTGGTAAATTGTGGTAATAAAATCAATATATTTGAGTTATAATTTGAAACAAGGATAAAAAAGTGATCAATTTCATTGGTACATATGATTGTAAAGCGGACGCGAAAGGTCGGGTAATGCTGCCTGTTGCGCTTAAAAATCAGATGTCTCCAGTGTTAACAGATGGTTTTGTAATCAAGCGATCAGTCTTTCAACCTTGTTTAGAATTATATCCAATGAAAGAGTGGAATCTCTTAATGGAGAAAATGAATAAGAAAAATCGTTTTGTCAAAAAGAACAATGATTTTATCCGTCGTTTTTCTGCAGGTGTAAAGGTAATAGAGATTGATGCAACAGGAAGATTATTAATTCCTAAGAATTTAATTGATGTTGCAAATATTGCTAAAGAAGTAGTCTTAAGTTCGGCTATTAATATTATTGAAATTTGGGATAAAGACAGCTACGAAAAAGTGTTGGAGGATACTACTCTAGACTTTGCGGCATTGGCAGAAGAAGTAATGGGAGGAGACGAAGATGAATTATCATAATCCGGTATTATTAACGGAGTCTATAGATGGGCTAAATATTAAAAGTGACGGCATTTATGTGGATGTTACTTTTGGTGGCGGTGGTCATTCAAAAGAAATTTTGAGTCGCTTAGGAGCGAAAGGAAAATTATACGCCTTTGATCAAGATGAAGATGCGCTTAAAAATGCTATTGATGATGAGCGTTTTGTTTTGATTCATGAGAATTTTAGATTCATTGGTCAGTTTTTGAAGTTTTACGGAGTGCGTAAGGTGGATGGGATTTTGGGTGATTTTGGTGTTTCATCTCATCAGTTTGATGTTGCGGAGCGCGGATTTTCTACTCGTTTTGATGCTGATTTAGATATGCGCATGAGTAAGCGAAATACAGTTTCTGCTTATGATGTAGTGAATGCTTATGATTATGATGAGTTGCGTAGGGTGTTATTTCAATATGGTGATTTAAGAAATGCTAATGCTATAGCTACGGCAATTATTGCCAATAGAGAAGCGGAGCCAATTAAAACCACAGATCAATTAAAATCTGGTTTAAAGCAATTTTTGCCTGCACGGGTAGAACATAAAATTTTAGCTCAGATTTATCAAGCTATACGTATTGAAGTGAATCAAGAGATTGAGGTGATTAAAGAATTTTTAATGCAAGTGCCAGAGTTATTAAATGAGGAAGGTCGCTTAAGTGTTATTAGTTATCACTCGTTGGAAGATAGGTTGGTAAAGAACTTTTTTAGATCAGGAAAATTTGAAGGAGAGCCAGATAAAGATTTTTATGGGAATATGAATCTTCCGCTTAAAAAAGTAGGTGGATTGGTGGTTCCTTCTAAAAAAGAAATTGCAAGTAATAATAGAGCGCGTAGTGCAAAATTAAGAATTGCCGAAAAAGCAAAAAGCAAAAAGTAATCATGCGAAAAGGCTTGTTAGATATCTTAAAAGGAAAATTTTTAGTGAGTGGCGACGCTCCAAAAAATTGGATTTTTATCATTTTCACTTCTTTTTTAGCGGCAGTAATGATTGCAAGTTCCCATGGTGCGGATAGTAAAGTGCATCAGATTGCAGCGTTGAACGAAGAGGTGAAAGAATTGCGAAGTGAGTTTATAGATGGGCAGACCGATGTTCAGAAATTAAAGCTCGAATCGGAAATATTAAAAACAGTAAGTAATGATGGTTTGTTTCCTTCAGAAACGCCACCACATAAAATAAGAGTTAAATCGGCTGAATAATGGCGGTTACAGAAAAAAAAATATTAACGAGACTATATATAGTAGCAGTATTTCTGGTGCTATTCGCTGTTGCGGTAGTTGTAAAGCTTTTTAGTATTCAGTTGGTTGATGGGGATAAGTACCGTCAATTAGCCGAAGATCGTACAGAAAAGGTTTTTACAATCACCCCAAACCGTGGTAATCTATATTCTGCAGATGGTAGTTTATTAGCTACTTCTGTTTCTCGTTTTAATATTCGTTTTGATGCGGTGACCGTAAAAGATAAAGATTTTAAAGAAAATCTTAAACCTTTATGTCAATCCTTATCAAAATTGTTAGGAAAACCTGCATCGCATTATGAGCAGATTTTTCGTAAGGCCAAAGCAAATAAGAATAGGTATGCCTTGGTAGTTAGAAATTTAGACTACTCAGACTACGTTCAGGTAAAGAAGTTTCCATTGTTTGAGAAAGGTCCTAATCGTGGTGGTATTGTGGTAGAGCAAAATACGGTTCGGGAACATCCTTTAGGAAAAATAGCGGAGCGTAGTGTGGGGTATGAGCGTTTTGATGAAAATGGTTATGCTACTCGTGTAGGTTTAGAAGGTGCTTTTACGGAATACTTAAGCGGAATAAAAGGGAGTCGTCTAAAGCAAAAAATTGCAAAAAACCAATGGAAACCTATAGGTATGGATAACATCGTGGAGCCTAAAGATGGCTATGATGTGTATTCTACTATAGATGTTAATATACAGGATATTGCACATCATGCACTGTTGGCGCAATTAGAAAAGTATAAGGCAGACCATGGCTGTGTTATTGTAATGGAAACCAAGACTGGTGAAATTAAAGCAATTTCAAACCTCGGAAAAACAGAAGGTGATAAGTATTACGAGCGATTGAATTATGCCATTGGAGAATCTCATGAACCAGGTTCTACTTTTAAGTTAATGTCCATGGTGGTTGCTTTAGAAGATAAGGTGATAGATACGAGCACAATTATAGACACTGAAAAAGGATTATTTAAAGTATATAATAAAACGGTTAGAGATTCTAAATGGGGAGGCTACGGAAAAATATCGGCTGCTAGATCTTTTGAAATTTCGTCAAATACAGCATTTGCTAAAATTATTTACAATAACTATAAAGATAGCCCAGAGAAGTATGTAAACCGTTTGATGAATATGGGATTGAATAGGAAACTTGATCTTCCTATTAAAGGAGAAGGCGCTCCTGTAATTCGGTATCCAGGTGATAAAGGTTGGTCTGGTATTTCTTTAGCATGGATGTCTCATGGGTATGAAGTTTCGCTTACGCCTTTGCAGACACTTACCTTTTATAATGCTATAGCTAATAATGGGGAAATGGTTAAGCCACGCCTTTTAAAAGAAGTGAAAGAATGGGATAAAACCATTTTTAAGTTTGATAAAGAAGTGATAAATCCATCTATCTGTTCGCAAGAAACGATAGATAAGGTTAAGGAGATGTTGAAAAACGTGGTAGAAAAGAAGTATGGTACAGGGCATAGTTTGTATTCGCCAAACTTTTCTATGGCGGGTAAGACAGGTACAGCGCAGAAAGATTATGTATCTAAAGATCCAAATAAGTTAAAATACATTTCTACATTTTCTGGGTATTTCCCAGCAGATGAACCAAAGTATTCATGTATCGTGGTGATTCATGAACCAGACAAAAGTGTTGGGTATTATGGGGCAGACGTTTCAGGGCCTGTATTTAAATCTATCGCACAAAAAATATATGCAACCTCGCCTTTAGTAGATGAGGTTGATGGTTTGGAGATTAATGATCCTGGATTGGAGAAAAAATACGAACAATATTATGCAGAAGCATCGAAGAAACATAGCAAGGTTCCTAATGTAGAAGGGATGAGTGGTATGGATGCTATTGCAATTTTAGAAAATTTAGGCTTACAGGTTAAGGTTACAGGATACGGTAAAGTAAAAAAACAATCTGTAAAAGGTGTGAATATTAGCGCTGCAGGAGTAATTGTATTAGAATTATCATGAAATCACTTAAAGACATATTATTTGGGGTGAGTATTACTGCGGTTAGCGGTTCTACCTCGGTTATGGTAAATTCTATTTGCTTTGATTCGCGCATAGTATCCGCTGATGATGTTTTTATCGCGATAAAAGGTACAATCACAGATGGTCATAAGTATATTGATAAGGCTATATCATTAGGAGCTAAAACCATCGTTTGTGAACTTATGCCTGAAGTTCTTGAAGAAGGTGTTACTTACGTGGCAGTAGATAATGGCAATAAGGCTTTGGCTATCATGGCTTCTAATTTTTATGATAATCCATCTAAAAATTTAAAGCTTGTAGGAGTTACGGGAACAAATGGAAAAACAACCATTAGTAGTTTGCTGTATCAATTATTTAAGAAAGCAGGTTTTAAAGTGGGACTTATTTCTACGATTAAAATCATGGTAGATGATACTATGTATAAAACTAGTCATACAACACCTGATGCTTTAACGATAAATCATCATTTAAAACTGATGAATGATGTAGGAGTGGAGTTTTGTTTTATGGAGGTAAGTTCTCATGGTATACATCAAAAAAGAACAGAAGGTTTAGTTTTTGAAGGAGCGATTTTTACAAACCTCTCTCATGATCATTTAGATTATCATAAAACCTTTGCAGAATACAGGGATACCAAGAAATCACTTTTTGATAAGCTGTCTAAGAAAGCTTTTGTGCTGACTAATATTGATGATAAGAATGGCTTAGTAATGTTGCAAAACACAAAGGCAAGAAAGTATACATATGCTTTAAAAACGTATGCAGATTATAAAGCTCAAATTCTAGAAAATCAATTTAATGGACAACTTTTAAAGATTGATGGTAATGAGGTGTGGTCAAAATTAATAGGTGATTTTAACGCCTATAATATGTTGGCAATTTATGGTACAGCACAATTATTAGGTTTAGAGAAATTAGAGATATTAAGACTTTTAAGTGAGTTAGAAAATGTGGATGGCAGATTTCAATATTTTATCTCTAAAGAAAGAATTACGGCAATTGTAGATTATGCACATACGCCAGATGCACTTAAGAATGTACTGGATACCATTAATTCATTGAGAACAGGAAATGAAAATGTCATTACTGTTGTAGGGTGTGGTGGCGATAGAGATAAAACCAAGCGTCCGGTTATGGGGCATATCGCATCAGATATGAGTACCACCGTCATATTTACTTCTGATAATCCTAGAACAGAGAATCCGGAAGAAATACTTAAAGAAATTGAAGCGGGAGTTGAAGCTCAAAATGTTAGAAAAACACTAACTATTGAAAATAGAGCACAGGCTATAAAGACAGCTTGTCAATTGGCGAATTCCAACGATATTATTTTAATCGCCGGAAAAGGCCATGAAACGTATCAAGAGATTAATGGGGTAAGAACTCATTTTGATGACTACGAAACCGTTCAAAGTTTATTAAAGGACTTAAATAAATAAAACAACTACAATTACGATCACAGTAATTGAAAACCATTAAGACACGAAGTAAAGTATGTTATACTATTTGTTTGAATTTTTAGAAGATAATTATCAAATCCCAGGTGCTGGACTGTTTCAGTTTATCACTTTTAGGGCAGCATTAGCGGTATTAACATCGCTTTTGATCGCTACGGTATATGGTAAGAAAATAATTCTTTTTCTTCAGAAAAAGCAAATAGGGGAAACTGTTCGCGATTTAGGTCTTGACGGACAGAAACAGAAAGCAGGTACACCAACAATGGGTGGTCTAATTATCATTTTAGCTACTTTAATTCCTGTATTGTTATTTGCTAAGCTTGATAATATCTACGTAATACTTTTGATTGTGACCACCATTTGGATGGGAATCATTGGTTTTGTAGATGATTATATCAAAATATTTAAAAAGGATAAAGAAGGTTTAAAAGGAAGGTTTAAAATATTAGGACAAGTTGTATTAGGCTTAATTGTAGGGGCTACCTTATACTTTCATCCGGAAGTAACGATGAAAGAACGCAGTCAGAGTGTGATAACCACCTCTTATACGTTAGAGAAAGTTGCTGGTGCGGAAGTAAAATCAGTAAGAACTACAGTGCCTTTCTTTAAAAACAATGAATTAGACTACACTTCATTCATTGGTTGGATGGGTGACGGAGCAAAAGAGTATGCGTGGCTGATCTTTATTCCGGTGGTTATCATTATTGTTACTGCCGTATCTAACGGAGCAAATCTAACAGATGGCATCGATGGTCTAGCGGCTGGGTCTTCGGCAATAATTGTCCTCACCCTCGGTATTTTTACCTGGATTTCTGGGAATATTATATTCTCCAATTATCTGGATATTATGTTTATCCCTAGGGCGGGAGAACTTGTGGTTTTCGTAGCGGCATTTGTAGGAGCCTTAGTCGGTTTCTTATGGTATAATGCTTTTCCTGCTCAGGTTTTTATGGGAGATACGGGTAGTTTAACTATAGGTGGAGTAATTGCAGTTATTGCGATCATCATCCGTAAAGAATTATTGATTCCTGTTTTATGTGGAATCTTCTTTGCAGAATCTATTTCCGTAATGTTACAAGTGGGATATTTTAAATATACCAAGAAGAAATTTGGAGAGGGAAAGCGTGTTTTTCTAATGGCTCCATTGCACCACCATTATCAAAAGAAAGGCTATCACGAGAGTAAAATTGTGACGCGCTTCTGGATTGTTGGAATTTTACTAGCTGTAATCACCGTGGTAACATTAAAAGTGCGATAAGATGCAGCGATTGGTAATTCTTGGTGGAGGAGAAAGTGGTGTGGGAACCGCCATTTTGGGGAAGAAGAAAGGATATGAAGTTTTTGTTTCTGATAAAGGAGCAATTAAAGATAAGTATAGAAAAGTTCTTGAGCATTTTGATATTGAATGGGAAGACCAAATGCATACAGAAGGAAAAATTCTGAATGCAGATGTGGTCATGAAAAGTCCTGGTATTCCAGATAAAATAGCCTTGATTCAGAAATTGAAGGAAAAGGAAATTCCAGTAATCTCAGAAATAGAATTTGCGTCAAAGTATACCGATGCAAAAATTATAGGGATTACAGGTAGCAACGGAAAGACCACCACGACCATGTTAACCAATCATATTTTAAAGAATGAAGGTTTTCATGTGGGTATGGCGGGCAACATTGGAGATAGCTATGCTAAAATGGTAGCAGAGAATGATTTTGAATATTATGTATTAGAAATCAGTAGTTTTCAATTAGATGGTATTGTAGATTTTAAACCGCATATAGCTATTCTAACCAATATTTCACCAGATCATTTAGATCGGTATGAGTATAAGTACGAAAACTATATCGCATCAAAATTTAGAATTGCAGAAAACCAGACAGCAGATGATTATTTCATTTATGATGCAGATGATAAAGACTTGACAGATTGGTTGGAAAAGCACCCTGTTAAAGCAAAATTAATGCCCTATTCAATAGAGAAGATGATAGAAGAAGGCGCATTTAGTACAAACAACGATATAACGATTACAACTAACAACGACACACTGAAAATGAAAGCAGATTCTTTATCCTTAGAAGGAAAACACAATCTTAAAAACACAATGGCGGCTTCTACAGCGTCAAAACTTATTGGTATTAGAAAAGAAACTATTCGTAACAGTGTAGCCAATTTTCAAGGTGCAGAACACCGTTTAGAAAAGGTGCTTAAAATTCATCATGTAGAATACGTGAATGATTCTAAAGCTACTAATGTAAATGCTACCTATTATGCATTAGATAGCATGAGGACTCCAACAGTTTGGATTGTTGGTGGTGTAGATAAAGGAAATGATTACAAGTCGTTAATGCCTTTGGTGCGTGAGAAAGTTAAAGCAATTATCTGTTTGGGTAAAGACAACACAAAAATAATAGAGGCTTTTGGCAATGTTGTAGATCTTGTGGTAGAAACGTATGATATGGCAGAAACTGTAAAGGTGGCTTATAAAATGGCAGAACGTGGTGATACTGTTTTATTATCGCCAGCATGTGCTAGTTTTGATCTTTTTGATAATTATGAAGATCGTGGAAATCAATTTAAAGCAGCAGTAAAAAACTTATAATAAAAATGGAATTTTTCAACAAAATAGGCGGAGATAAAGCAATTTGGGCTATAGTGGCCTTACTTGCCTTGTTTTCTTTTTTACCAGTTTACAGCGCAAGCAGTAATCTGGTATACGTTGTTGGAAATGGGACAGGAACTACGCTAAGCTTTTTGTTTAAACATGGGTTGTTGTTGGCTTTAGGTTTCGGTATTATTTATGGCGTACATAAAATTCCGACGCATTTTTTCAAGGGACTATCTTTAATAGCAATGCCTATTGTGCTATTGTTATTAGCATATACGTTGGCGCAGGGCACCACAATTGGTGGGGCTAATGCAAGTAGATGGATTCGCTTGCCTTTGGTTGGGTTTACATTTCAAACCTCAAACTTAGCAGCCGTAGTTTTAATGGCTTATGTAGCACGTTATTTAACGAAAATAAAAGATAAAGCTATCACTTTTAAAGAGAGTATTTTGCCGTTGTGGATACCTGTTTTTTTGGTCTTGATTCTAATTTTACCCGCGAATTTCTCAACAGCAGCCATTATCTTTTTCATGGTTATGGTACTTTGCTTTCTGGGAGGGTATCCTGTTAAATATTTATTAGGAATTATAGGTAGCGGTATTTTAGTGTTGACCCTTTTTATCTTGGTGGCAAAGGCGGCTCCAGATTTATTTCCTAATCGCGTAAATACATGGCAAAATAGGATTGAAAATTTTGCGAATGATGAAGATAGTGATGCGGATTATCAAATTGAAAAAGCGAAAATTGCCATCGCTACAGGCGGGGTAATCGGGAAAGGTGCCGGTAAAAGTATTCAGAAGAATTTTCTGCCTCAAAGTTCTTCAGATTTTATTTTCGCCATCATTGTTGAGGAGTACGGTTTAGTAGGTGGACTAATTTTAGTCTTCTTCTATCTGTTGTTACTTTTTAGAATTGTTGTGGTTGCAAATGGTAATAATACCATTTTCGGGAAATTATTAGTCGTAGGTGTTGGTTTACCTATCGTTTTTCAGGCATTTATAAATATGGCGGTTGCTGTAGAATTATTTCCTGTAACAGGACAAACATTGCCGCTTATTAGTAGTGGAGGAACCTCTACCTGGATGACTTGTTTGGCAATTGGTATTATATTGAGTGCCAGTAATAAAGAAACAAGTGAAGAGTCTAGTGGAGCAGAAATAGATGATACAAACCCTTTAGAAGTGTTAAGTGGACAATTATAAATTTATATTATCTGGGGGTGGTACTGGCGGACATATTTATCCGGCAGTGGCAATCGCAAATGAACTAAAGCGTAGGTATCCTACTGCTGAGTTTTTGTTTGTGGGGGCAAAAGATAGAATGGAGATGGAGAAAGTACCCAATGCAGGGTATAAGATAGAAGGATTGTGGATTTCAGGATTGCAGAGAAAACTGACTTTCAAAAATTTGATGTTTCCTTTTAAGCTCATCAGTAGTTTGGTGAAAGCTGGCGGAATTGTAAACAGGTTTAATCCAGATGTGGTAATTGGTACCGGTGGCTTTGCTAGTGGTCCGCTTTTAAAAAGAGCCTCAGGAAAAGGGGTGCCATGTGTACTACAAGAACAGAATTCTTTTGCAGGAATTACGAATAAATTATTAGCAGAGAAATCTAAGAAAATTTGTGTAGCGTATGATGGCATGGAGAAATTTTTTCCAGCAGATAAAATTGTAAAAACAGGAAACCCTGTACGTGAAGATTTGGTGACTATGGCGGCAACGCAGCAAGAAGCTTTAGCATTTTTTGAGTTAGATGCGTCAAAACCAACCTTAGTAGTTTTAGGAGGTAGTTTAGGGGCAAGAAGAATAAACCAACTTATTGAAAAAGAATTAGACTTTTTCAAAACTTTAGGCATTCAAGTGGTGTGGCAATGTGGGAAGCTATATTACGAAGAGTATAAAAAATACCAATCAGATAGTGTTAAAGTATTTGATTTTTTAAATAGAATGGATTTTGCGTATGCGGCAGCTAATTTTGTAATTAGTAGAGCAGGGGCAGGTTCGGTGTCAGAATTATGTATTGTTGGAAAACCAGTAATCTACATTCCTTCGCCAAACGTTGCGGAAGATCATCAAACCAAAAATGCCATGGCATTAGTGCAAAAAGATGCGGCATTAATGGTGAAAGAAAGCGATTTAGCATCACAGTTTGAAAGTGTTTTTTCAGTGCTTTTTAAAGACGAAGAGAAACAACAAGAATTGAGTGTTAATAGCAAGAAAATGGCAATGCCAAATGCTACAAGTGATATTGTAGATGAAATAGAAAAATTATTAAAAAAATAAAGGCTTAGGGAGACTTAGGTAGTGATTATGAACATGAATCAGATACATAGCGTATATTTTTTAGGTATTGGCGGCATAGGAATGTCGGCCTTAGCTAGGTATTTTGTGTATTTAGGTAAGAATGTGGGCGGGTATGATAAAACGCCTTCACCGCTTACGCTAGAGTTAGAAGAGACGGGTATGGCTATTCATTATGACGATGATGTGGCGTTGATTGCTCCTAACTTTTTAGATAAGGAAACTTGTCTAATTGTGTATACCCCGGCGGTTCCTAAAGAGCATTCAGAGTTGAATTATTTTTTTGATCAAAAATTTACAGTAAAGAAGCGTTCAGAAGTTTTGGGTTTAGTGACAAATGAAACTTTTTGTTTTGCAGTAGCAGGTACGCATGGCAAGACAACGACTTCCAGCATATTGGCACACATACTAAAAGAAGCTCATGTTCCTATGACGGCTTTTTTAGGAGGGATATCGGAAGATTTTGGAAGTAATTTTTATTTTCAAGGTTCAGAATATTCCGTAGTAGAGGCAGATGAGTTTGATAGGTCTTTTTTGCGTTTATCACCAAACATTGCTTGTATAACATCAATGGATGCAGATCATTTAGATATCTATGGCACAGGTGAAGAATTACAGAAGTCTTTTAGAGAGTTTGCTGCACGAATTAAAGTAGGTGGTAAATTGTTCGTTAGAAACGGCTTACCTATGGAAGGTATTACTTATGGCATAGAGGATGCTGCTGATTATTGTGCGAAAAATGTCGAAATAGTTAATGGAGCTTATGTTTTTGAGTTACAAACGCCTACAGTTTTATACAAAGGCATACGTTTTAAAAAACCAGGAAGGCATAATTTATTAAATGCAGTAGTGGCATTAGGGATGGCTTTAGAAGCCAATGTGAAGCCAGAGAATTTATTTCCTGCATTGGAAAGTTTTAAGGGAGTGCAACGTCGTTTTTCATACCGAATTAAGAATGATGACTTTGTATTTATTGATGATTATGCGCATCATCCTACAGAGATAAACGCTGTTTTTGAGGCGGTTTCGGAAATGCATCCAGGTAAAAAAGTATTGGCTGTTTTTCAACCGCATTTATTTTCAAGAACAAAGGATTTTGCTGAGGATTTTGCAGAAAGTTTATCGAAATTTGCAAACGTTTTATTGTTGGATATTTATCCGGCCAGAGAAAAGCCAATTGAGGGCATTACATCGGAATGGTTGTTGCGTAAAATAACTAGTCAACATAAGAAATTAGTTCAGAAATCAGAGTTGATTTCGGAAATACAAAAACAAGCGCCAGAAGTTTTAATAGTGATGGGTGCAGGTGATATAGGTTTGGAAGTTGTGAAAATTCAAAAAGCTATAGTAAATGAAGGTTAATTGGAACATTGTAAAAGTGTTGGTATTGTTACTTACAGTGATGGGGCTCTTTGCGTTTTCTAATAGTAGACATAACAAAAAACCTATTTCAGAACTGGATGTTATGTTCACTGATGAGAATAATTTATACGTGACTACGGGCATGGTTAATAAATTGTTAATACAAAGTTTCCAAGGGTTTGATATGGTACCCAAAGAAAATTTAGTTTTGAATAACATGGAAAAGGCCATTGAGGCCAATGAAATGGTTAAAAATGCACAAGTATACCTCACGGTAAATGGTAAGTTGACGACGAAAATCGCTCAACGTAACCCCATTGGTCGTGTGGAAAGTAGTACAATATATTATCTAGATGATGAAGGAAAGCGTATGCCGCTGTCTAGAAATCATTCCGCAAGGGTTCCTGTCATAACAGGAAATATCACTGAAGATAGTTTAGCAGAAGTACATTTTATACTGAACTATGTGAATGGAGATGATTTTTTGCGCAAAAATGTAATTGGTATTCAGGTGTTAAGAAACCAAAAATATCAGTTGAAATTTAGAACAGAAAGTTTTGTAGTTAACCTTGGAAAAGCAGAGGCGTTAGATCAAAAATTTAACAAGTTTAGAGCTTTTTATAAAAAGGGTAAAAAAGATAATTCGCTTACCAATTATAGTTTGGTAAGCTTAGAGTATAATAATCAGGTAGTGTGTACCAAAATTTAAGATATGGAACAAGGTAAATATTCAGTTGGTTTAGATATTGGGACTACCAAAATAGTTGCCATAATCGGTAAGGAAAATGAGTATGGGAAGATTGAAATTTTAGGCATTGGAAAATCTAAAAGTCTTGGAGTACACAGAGGTGTTGTAAATAACATTACACAAACCATACAATCTATTCAACAAGCTGTAGAACAAGCGGAATCTAATTCAGGATTAAAGATTGGTTCTGTAGTAGTAGGTATCGCAGGGCAACACATTCGTAGTTTGCAACACAGTGATTACATTACAAGAGATGATTCTGAACAGGTTATTAATGAGGATGATGTAGATAAGTTATGTAATCAAGTATATAAATTAATCATGCTTCCTGGTGAGGAGATTATTCATGTTTTACCACAAGAATATAAAATTGATGGCCAGGCAGAGATTAAAGAACCTATGGGAATGTATGGTGCTCGTTTAGAAGCTAATTTTCATGTGGTGGTAGGGCAAGTGTCTTCTATTAAAAATGTAGGGCGCTGTATTAAGAGTGCAGGTTTAGATTTGGGTAGCATCACATTAGAGCCATTGGCGTCTGCTAATGCCGTACTGAGTCAAGAAGAAAAAGAAGCAGGTGTAGCTTTAATTGATATAGGAGGTGGTACTACAGATTTGGCTATTTTCAAAGATGGTATTATCCGCCATACAGCGGTAATCCCATTTGGTGGTAATGTTATCACGGAAGATATCAAAGAAGGGTGCTCCATCATTGAAAAGCAAGCAGAATTACTTAAGATTAAGTTTGGATCTGCATGGCCAGGGGAAAATAAAGAAAATGAAATTGTCTCTATTCCAGGATTACGAGGAAGAGAGCCTAAAGAAATAACACTTAAGAATTTGTCTAAAATTATCCATGCAAGAGTGGTGGAAATTGTAGAGCAAGTGTATGTTGAGATCAAGAATTATGGTCATGACGAACAAAAGAAAAAATTAATTGCAGGTATTGTACTAACAGGTGGTGGCAGCCAGTTAAAGCACTTAAAGCAATTGGTAGAATATATTACAGGTATGGATACCAGAATTGGTTATCCAAACGAACACTTAGCTGGCGATTCTGATGAGGAAATTGCGAGTCCGTTATATGCAACAGCAGTAGGGCTTTTAATGAATGCATTGAAAACAAAAGCTAAGAATGAAGCAATTGGGGCTGAGGAGGAAGAACTGCAAAATCAATTGCCAGAAAATGAAATGAATGATGATACTGCTGAAGCAGAAACTGCAGTAGTAAAACCGGAAATTCAAAGAGATCGGAAATCTATATTTGACAAATGGTCAGATAAGTTAAAAGACTTTTTGGATAACGCAGAATAAAAAAGCACGAAGAACACAGTATAACCAGTAATACAGAACGTATGAGTAACAGTAACGAATTTGGAAGTATTTCCTTTGATTTGCCCAAAAATCAGAGTAATGTAATAAAAGTCATCGGGGTAGGTGGCGGTGGGAGCAACGCAATTAACCACATGTATATGGCGGGAATTAATGGTGTTGATTTCATTATCTGTAATACAGATTCCCAAGCACTTGATAATAGTACAGTACCCAACAAAATTCAATTAGGGGTTTCCTTAACTGAAGGTCTTGGTGCTGGTGCAAACCCAGAAGTGGGAGAGCAATCTGCTATTGAGAGTATGGAAGAAATAAAGAATATGTTGGGTACCAACACTAAAATGGTTTTCATTACTGCAGGAATGGGCGGTGGTACTGGAACAGGTGCGGCACCAATGATAGCAAAACAAGCTAAGGAACTGGATATCCTTACGGTTGGTATTGTTACAATTCCTTTTCAGTTTGAAGGTCAGATGAGAACCAAACAAGCGCAAGCAGGGATTGAAAAGTTACGTAACAATGTAGATTCTTTAATCGTTATCAATAATAATAAACTAAGAGAAGTTTATGGAAATTTAGGTTTCAAAGCTGGTTTCTCTAAGGCTGATGAAGTGTTAGCTACAGCAGCAAGAGGTATTGCAGAGGTTATAACACACCACTACACACAGAATATTGATTTACGTGATGCTAAAACAGTACTTTCAAATAGTGGTACGGCAATCATGGGGTCTTCAACTTCATCAGGTTCCAATAGAGCTAATGAAGCAATTATGAGTGCTTTAGATTCTCCTTTGTTGAATGATAATAAAATATCTGGAGCAAAGAATGTATTGTTGTTAATCGTTTCTGGAACTAAAGAAATTACAATTGATGAAATAGGAGAGATCAACGATCATATCCAAACAGAAGCGGGTCATAGTGCAAACATCATTATGGGTGTTGGTGAAGACGAAACACTGGGGGAAGCAATTGCTGTAACGGTGATCGCTACGGGTTTTAATATTGACCAGCAGGATACTATTGTAAATACAGAATCTAAAAAAATAATCCATACCCTTGAGGATAGCCAAAAGGCAGAGCAAGTATTAATGGGTTCAGAGAATGTAGTCTTTCAGTTGGTCGAAGAAGAGGAAGAAAAAAAGGTAGTAAAAGAAGAGCCTAAAATTGTAAAGCATGTTTTAGAAGAAGATAAGCCAGACATGGATTTGATTCCGACATCTAGCTATATTAAAAACTTTAATGTCTTTTATGATGAAGTGATTGCTGATAATGTAGGTGATGATTTTATTATCGTAGATTCTAAGGCTAAGATTGATAATTTTGAAGTTATTGATCCTATTACTGTTTCTTCAGCAAAAATAGAAGATGATCAGTTTATTTTTAGTTTTGATGGCCCTGAGGCAGAAAAAATTAAAGAAGACAAAAAAGAAAATGTAGTATTATTTTCTTTGGATGACGAAGTAAAAGATATGGAAGTAAAAGATCCTATCGAAGTTATTCCTGTAGTAGAGTACAATAAGCAAGGTGAAAAGCGTTATAGTCTTGATGATTATATGGAGTTAGAAGGGAAGCTTAATGACGCTAAGTCTAAAGCAGAAAAAGTAGCTCCAAAGGTTCTAGAAGAAGAATTGCGTTTTGAGCAAAAGACGGTGGAGAAAGAAACAAAGCAAGTAGAAGAAGTCGCAGACGTAGATCCTATGGATATGCCTTTAGAGGAGCTTTTAAGAAGCAGATCTGAAGAAAGAAAACGTAAGCTAAAAGATTTTAACTACAAGTTTCAGAACAACAATGCGAAGCATATTGATGAAATAGAAAAGCATCCCGCATACAAACGTCAAGGCGTTCATTTAAATGAAGTAAATAGAGAGAACAAGATTTCTAGAACATCATTAAGTGAGGATAGCAATGATGATATTCAAATAAGAACAAACAATTCTTTCTTACATGACAATGTAGATTAAAGAATGTTTTAACCTGATTATAAACCCAAAAATACGAGCTATTTTTGGGTTTATTTTTTTATCTTCGTCCCGCTAAAATAGATATTATGAGCTTACAAGACCAGGTAATGACCGAGATGAAAACAGCGATGAAAGCTAAAGATAAAGTAGCTTTAGAATCGTTAAGAGCAATAAAATCGGCGTTGTTACTAATGCAAACAGAAAATGGTTCAGGAGAAGCTATTTCAGAGGATGCAGAAATTCAGCTAGTTCAGAAGCTTGTAAAGCAACGTAAAGATAGCGCCGCTATTTTCATAGAGCAAGGTAGAGAAGATTTAGCAGTTCCAGAATTAGAGCAAGTAGCTATAATAGAAAAATTCTTGCCAGAGCAGTTATCAGAAGAAGAGATAGAGAAAGTTGTCGTACAGACTATTGAAGCTACTGGTGCAGCAGGGATGAAAGATATGGGTAAAGTTATGGGAATGGTTTCTAAAGAGCTTGCAGGTCAAGCAGACGGCAAAACTATTTCTATGATTGTAAAAAAGAAATTAGCTTAAGAAAATAATGGCTGCGTAGTTCAACTGGATACCTGCCTGTCGGCAGGCAGGGAATATCAAGTATAGGTGTGAAGTACTATGTTTATGTGTTAGAAAGTGAGAAAGAGAAAAGTATTTCAAAACCGGAAGTGGTAGAGAATTTTTAAAGAAAATAGTAACGGCTGCGTAGTTCAACTGGATAGAATATCAGATTTCGGCTCTGAGGGTTGGGGGTTCGAATCCCTTCGCGGTCACGAATAAATAAAAAGTCTCACAAAATATACAAGCTTGCTTGCGTATATTTTGTGAGACTTTTTATTTTCAAAGCGGAGCTTTGAGGGATCAACGCAGTTCATCCCTTATTCGTGAAAATGTTGAATA
>NZ_FNBD01000001.1:0-63565 GCF_900102165.1 Cellulophaga baltica | reverse complement strand
TATTTTGTGAGACTTTTTATTTTCAAAGCGGAGCTTTGAGGGATCAACGCAGTTCATCCGGTATTCGTGAAAATGTTGAATATAGGTTTAATGCTTGCTTGCGTATTTTTTGATGAAAATAATACCCTAAAACAGGTTTTGAAAAATTTTGAAATGCCGTACTTTGTTGGTGAAGTGGACTCAGAATGCGAAACAGACCTAAGTGGCGTTGAAAAATTGTTAATCCTTAAGGAGACAAAAACAAATGGCTATTTTGATATAGTAGTTAAAAGCATTGTGAAAACAACAACTAGAAAAGAAGCTTCAAACGGTGATTGCGTAGAAGACGAAAAGATTACAAATCAGGATCAAGTATTGAAGTTTAAAAACGGTAAATACCAATAAAATAATAGTTAATAATGATGAAAATTCAATATGCAATCTTACTCTTAATTTTAGTGTTCTCAGCGCCTGCAATAGGCCAAGAAGCGCATAAAGTGCCGCTTACGGAGTATATCCGGGAAATTCAAATTTGGAAAAAGGATGGAGAGAACATGACCTTATCTTTTTGGCTTCCTAGAAGTTATTGGAGAATTGCTTTGGCAGATAATCCAGCAATACCTGAGGATATGGTACATCTTATTTTAGAGACACTCGATGATTATATTTTTGTTTGTGCATTAGATGTAGATATACATCTTGATGGCTCTCTAACCTTTGCTTCAGAAGAAACGATAAGAAATTCAATAACTGTAAAAATAAACGAAGGTGAACCACAACAACCAATTCCAGAAAATCAATTGGATATCTCGGTGCGCTCAATTTCAGAAACTATGAAGCCAATGTTTGAAAACATGATGGGACAATTTGGAGCGGGTATGAGTTTTTATTTTTTTGAAAATAAAGATGAAAACGGTAAGCTGTTGGTAGATGAATACAAAGAAGGTGAGTTTATGATTTATCACTCTAATAAAGAATTTGAGTATGCGCTACCGCTAACTACTTTACTGCCTCCAAAAAACTGTCCTGTTGATAATGCTGCAATGAAAGGGAACTGGAGCTATTGTCCATTTCACGGAAACACACTCGATTAGAATTCTTGAAAAGACCTAAATTATGCTTTTAAAAACTGAATTAAATACGCAATTAAAAAACTTATCATAAGCCCTATATTTACTTTTGCTAAATCTTTAATAATAAGGGTATACGTTGTTTTAAGTTGTTTTTTCTCTAAAAGATATTTTATCGCAATTTCTCTACCTGCCAAAATACCTACGAAAGTCCAAGTGGTACTCATAGGAACATCATTTAAAATAGTAAATAGGTAAAGTAATACACCGTAGCAAGCATCAATAATTGTTGCAGAACGGATGTGCTGCGTGTTTGATTTCTGATTTACAATCTTTTGTATGTTTCCTCCTTTTACATTAAAGATGTAGGCCATGATGCTTAAAATAACAATAAGGGCTATCCCTAATTCGGAAATAGTTAATTGGCGAGGTAAGAAGACAAAAATATTTGCAAAGTCTTGTATTAACCATTGTGACCATAAGAAACCGGTAGAAAACCATTGCGCAACTAGCCAATAAGGTTTCTGCTTCTTTTTATCCATCAACCGGATAGCAGCTTTAGATTCAAATTTCTTAGCAATAATTAGGTAGAGTACCAATGCCGCTACAAAAGCTAAGACATATCCGAAAATAGATTTGAGAATCATTTTTTCTATGAGTTGTCCAGAGGAAAATACACTTAAAATCATGAAAGTAGTACTTACCGGAATTCCAAAGCGTGTAATAATTAATAAACTTAAAGGAGCTAGAAGATACCACCATGGTAGCGGATTAGGCAGTGGTATTTGTGATAGACGACCATAGGAAACATCGCCATTATTAAAATACCAACCAAAAAATAAGGTCAGTGTTAAAATGGTACCGGCAAAAGCCCATAGGAACCACCATTTGGTTTTGCTATTTGATGAAATAAAAGTGCCTAATGTTTGTATGACATCATTAGCAATAACAGAATAGGCTGCAATAAAAAAACCTAAACATACTATAAGTTCATTCATTTAATATAGGAATTAAAATAATATCTTTTTTAAAAAATCGCGTAAAATTAGATGAATAATTGTTGCGTTAAAGGAATTATAAAAAATATTGTGGATGAAATATTAATGTACCTTTGTACTCTTGTAAATACATTAAATTTATCTTTTTAGATGCGCAAGATGTTGTGGTTTAGAAGTTTATTATTTCTACTGTTATGTAGCAGTTTTCAAGGGTCTTATGCGGCTGTTAAAATCGAGGCGAAGCATGACAATTTAGATGTGGCTGTTATTCTTGATCAAACTGCCGTGCAAGATAGGTTTACGATCAATGTAGATGCACTAAATGTTCTTTGGGAAAATACGACTTCTTCCAATCCAGATAGCACGGTAAATTTACATATTGGCTCTTCTTTCAATCCATTAGAGAATTTATGTATTTGCAAAAATCAAATCGCTTTATTATATATTTCTTCTGGCGGTTTTATAGATCTTAATTTTGATACGCATCAGATTGCTTATCATTTTCATTCCTTTCCTTAGTTTTTAAATGATTTTTACGGACTAGCACCACGAGAGTTGTTGCTGGTATTTTATGAGGGCATTAAATTAAACTGTATTGAAGAACATATACAATGGTTTAAGAGCTCTTTTCTATCATCATTTTAAAAACAAAAAATAGTATGGATACTTCATTTATGACCATATGTCTCGTTTTAGTAGGCATAATTTTTATACCCTTCTTTTTATTTAACATGTCAGGAAAGTCTGCCTCTAAAAAAGTTAAAGAAGCAGCAAAAGCATTAAGCACAAAAAATAAATTAACAATCTCTCAAAGTGAACTTTGGGGAAATTCCTATATTGGAATTGATGAAAAAGAACAAAAAATAGTGTTCTTAAAATTCTCAGAAAATGAAATTTATGAGCGTGTTGTAGCCATTTCTTCTATAAAAGATTGTATGATCTTAGAGCAAAGAAAATTTTTTAAAGTAAAAAATAAAAAAGATTCGCATTTAGAAAAACTGGATTTGAAAATAACGTTGAAATCGGGTCAGCCTTTTGAACTTAATTTTTATGATGAAACGCTTAACTATTCAGAAGATTTTGAGGTTAAAAGAATTGAGAAATGGAAATCACTGATCAATGAGTTCCTTACAGTAGACGAAAAGGCGAAGCAAGTTGCTTAACCTGTTTATTGTTTCTAACTTCTTAGTACGCCTATAATTTTTTTAATAAAAACCTTAATACTCTTCAGCGGAAGTTTGAAGAATTAGCTTAGATAGGTATTCTATCTTGATGGTAGTTTTAAGTGGAGTAAATTCTACTTATAATCAGCGTACGTTTTTTAATTTGTTATTCACTAAAACCATTGTTGCTTAAACAATGGTTTTTTTTTAGGTAAAGAACTTTTGTTAAGACAATTTTTGTAAATTCCATCATTATTTTAAATGCCCTAAGCATATGAATAATAGTATTTTATACTATTTGTTTGTTGGTATCTAAAAATAGTTAATTTTGCGCGCTCAATTTTTTTAGTGTGGCAGCTAATAAGGCTTATGGAAAAAATTACAACCTTGAAAAACACAATAGTTACTAAAGCTAAAACAGTATTCAAGTTTGCGCGTAAACATCCTTTTAAAAGTTTTTTTTATCTAATAGGACTAGGCTTTCTATTCGGATTGGTATTCTTGCTTTTAGTATATTTTGGAGCCTTCGGCAAATTACCAACGAAGGAGTATCTGAGGCAATTAGAAAATCCAGTGACGTCTACAATTTATGCTTCCAATAATGAACCCATAGGATACTACTTTCTTCAAAATAGATCTAACGCAGATAGCACTCAAATTTCTAAGCATTTAAAAGAAGCTTTGGTTGCAACAGAAGATAGTCGTTTTTACACGCATGGCGGGATAGATTATAAAAGTTATGGTCGTGTGTTTGTAAAGTCAATAGTACTTGGGCAGAATGCAGGTGGTGGGAGTACGGTTACGCAGCAGGTAGCTAAAAATATATTCGGGAGACAAAAGCAGTTTTTTCTTTCTACCCCTATTAATAAAATTAGAGAGCTATTTATTGCTAGACGCTTGGAAAGCATTTACAGTAAAGATGAAATATTATTACTGTATTTTAATACCGTTTCTTTTGGAGAGAATATATATGGAATTGAAAAAGCGGCGTATCGTTTTTTTAATAAACCTCCGGAGAAACTTAGTTTAGAGGAATGTGCTACTTTAGTGGGGGTATTAAAAGCACCATCTTACTACAATCCTAGAATAAATCCTGAAAGAGCAACCAATCGTAGAAATGTTGTGTTAAGCCAAATGGCAAAATATGGCTATATCACTGAGGCAGAAAAAGAAGCTGCTAAAAAGCCCTTGGTTTTAGATTATCAATTGCCTAAAAAAACATCTTCTTTCTCTTCTTATTTTAAAGATGTCGTAGCGGAAGAATTTGCTGCGTGGGCCGCAGAAAATCCTGCAGAAGATGGCCATATTTATGATCTGGAGGCAGATGGTTTAAGTGTTTATACGACTTTAAATACAAGCATTCAGGAATATGCAGAAAAAGCATTGAACCGTCAAATTGAAAGCTTGCAAAAATTGATGGATCAATATTGGGATACTGCCACTATAGAAGGAGGTAAGGAAGCCTTACTTCAACAAATTACAGCTGAAACTAAAGAAGTAAAAAGATTAAAAGCAGAAGGGAAGAGCGAAGAAGAAATCTCATCTTTTATCACTAAAAAGAAAAAACGAAACTATTGGGAAGTAGGTAAAGGCTACGAAGAGAAGATGATGTCTCTAGAAGATTCTATAGCGAAAAGTATCAACAGATTGCATGCGAGTTTATTCGTTATGAGTAGTACTTCAGGTAGAATTATGGGCTATGTTGGTGGTATTGACTATGGTTTTAGTCAGACGGATAATATCCGTACTCCGCGCCAAGTTGGTTCTACGTTTAAACCTATTACTTATTTAGCAGCTCTAGAGTCAGGCCAGGATGTTTGTAGCTACTATAACAATAATTTGGTAACCTACGCTGAATATGAAGATTGGCAGCCTAGAAACGCTTCTGGAGGCTATGGCGGTAGTTATAGTATGCATGGAGCATTGGCAAATTCTGTAAATACCGTTTCTGTAAACATACAGCTAAAAGCAGGGGTTAACCGTGTTATTGAGCAGGCTAAAAAGATGGGTATTGAAACGAGACTTCCAGAAGTGCCTTCTATTGTATTGGGTACCGCAGACATTAGTCTTTTAGAAATGGTTACTGCTTATGCAAGTATTTCTAACGGAGGTAATAGAATTAAACCGTATGCTATAGAACGAATAATTAATGAAGAAGGTGTTGTTATATATGAAGCTAAACCAATGTATCAAGAGCGCGTAGCAGGCTATACACATGTGAAACAACTTCAAAAAATGATGGAGGGGGTAGTGCAACACGGTACAGGTTTGCGCTTAACGGGCTACGGTATTCCGTATAACTTAATTGGTAAAACGGGAACTACACAAAATAATGGTGATGGCTGGTTTATAGGTGCATCGCCAGAACTTGTTATAGGTGCTTGGGTTGGTACTTATGATAAGCGAGTGCAATTTTCAACAACCAGAATGGGGTCTGGTTCCAATACTGCTTTACCAATGGTAGCTTCTGTCTTTAGAGATTTGAGTACTTGGAAAAGGCCTATACTTACTAATTTTAAGTATGATTTTGATCATTTTCCTTGTCCGCCATATTTAGAAATGAATGCTAAAGAGGCTTTTGAATTTGCAAAAGCAGATACTTTGTACTTACAGAATCTTAGAATTCAAGATTCCTTAAAAATATTATCACAGCTTCCGGTGCCTATAGATTCTTTACAAGGTATTGTTCCGGCTGCCATAAAAACAGACTCAACGGCTTTAGACAGCATAGCCACTACTTTACTAGATATCTTAAAGTAGAAGTGGTTACTCTCTATTTATATCAAAGATTTTACCGCTAGAATACATGGCGGTAATTTCTTGCTTAGAAAAGCCATAGACTACATCTGGGTAATTCTCAGGTTTATCTATTTTATAAATGCGTGAAGCTTTGCTGATTTCAAAATCGTTTAAAGCAATAAAGACGCTATCTGTATCTACTTCTATGACCTTCATGGTAGAAAATTGCTTGTTAGCAACTCTATATTCGTAAATGTCTCCTGCCATGGGTTGGTTTAGATATTCTTGTTCTAATTTCTTATTATTCTGACTAGCAAAGCCAGCAAAAACTAGAACGAAAAGTGCTATAAACATTCCAGAGAATTGCCAAATGGGACCTTTTACTTCCTTTTTTATTTTTTGATATTCGTGTTTTAAATGCTCTGGCATCTCACTAGAACGTAAGGCCTGCTTGCAATTTTTGCAATGCGAAGCTCCAGACTTCCCTAATGGGAAAATCGGAATCCAAAAAATGTGTGCGTGCTTTCTATATACACTGATGAGTAAAGATCCTTTTTCTTCGCAATTAGGACAAATAGGCGTTGTCTTTTGAACGGAATGTAAATGTGCAGAACGGGTACCGTAAATTATCATGATGAATAAATAAGAAGTTATTTACTTAATTTGATTGCTAGCTATTTCTTTCTGCTTAAAATATTTTAGATACTCATCTGTGGTAAATAGATTAGAAACCGTTTCTCTAATTTGAGCATCTTTTAAAGCGGAGTTTGCTGTTCTGTATTCTGGATTTAATAAGCGTGTAGTAGCAAGTGTATCGCAAAGTAATTCTTCACCTTTGTCATTGGTTACTTTTATAGTAGCGGTACTTTGTAAAAGGGATTTTCCGTTTATTAAAATGGTAAGGGTATCTGTATTATTCTGACCTGAGAATGGTTTTACGGCGCTGTTAGTTAACAGTAAATCTGATTTGATAATAGACGCTTGCTTTGACGTTTCTGTAGTTTTCTTATCGTTAGAGCAAGAGATAAATAAAGTAGTAAGTGCGATTAAAATAATAGAATGCTTCATAATTGTATTGTTGTTTGTTCAATACAAAGGTCAAGCGATTGCACTATCTTTTTTACACTTAAAAAAGTGAAATTGGCACCCCCTGTTTTCAGGGATGGCTAGATTATTGGCTTAAGAGCTGCTGTTATTTAATTAGATGTTATGCATCTAAAAGTCCCATTTTTAAAGCATGCTTGGTTAAACCGGCTAGGTTTTTTACGTTTAATTTGGAGATTAAGTTCTTTCGATAACTTTCTATCGTATGCTTGCTTAGAAATAATTTATCGGCAATTTCTTGAGTAGTATTTTCTTCGGCAATAAGTTTCAGTACTTCTTTCTCACGATCCGTCAATGAAATTTCTTCCATTTTTTTATTTTCGAACATCGCATCGGTATAGGCTTTCTTTATTTCTGGAGAGAAATATTTATCGCCTTTAATAATACTACGTATTGCAGTTAGTAATTCCTCTTTTTCTGCATTTTTAGGAACATAGCCATCTACATTATTTTTGATGAGTTTGTCTATCATCATCCCATCAATATGCATACTTACTACAAGCGTTTTTAAAGAAGGGTATTTGCTTTTAACGATCTTGTTTAACTCAATTCCATCCATTTCTGGCATCGTTAAATCTGTAATTAATAGATGAATATTATCAGCACCGTTTATACTCAAATATTTTTCAACTTGTGCACCGTTTTTTGCAGTAAGAATCACAGAAAATTCTGGAGCATCATTAAGAATACTGATAAGGCCATCAATGAACATTTTATGATCGTCGGCAATTATAAGATTATAGTTCATGTACTGTTTTTTTTAAATCAGGAATTTCTATGGCGATAACAGTTCCTCTATTTTCAGAAGAATCAATATGCAAGGTTCCTTTTAGTTTTTGAATTCTACTTGTAATGTTCTTTAAACCAATACCAGTTTCTTTTTCTAACGTATTAAATCCTATTCCATTATCCTCAAAGAGTAAAGATAGTTCGTCTCCTATAAGATTTAAATGAATATCTACATTTTTTGCTTTCGCATGCTTTAGGGTGTTGGTCATTAATTCTTGAAGAATTTTAAATAACTCTACCTGTATTTTTTCATCAATGTTATTAATAGTTTCTTTGGGATGAGGATAAAAAGCTACTTGAACAGCATTGGTCTTAGAAATTGAATTTGCAAATTGTTGGACCAAATCTGTAAATGCGTTTTGTTGAAATTTTTTAGGAATTAGTGTGTGAGATATGTCTCGCACTAATTGATACGTTTCATCTATTTGATTATTAATCGTTTTTAAAGCTTCAGAACCTTTAGCTAGACTAGAGAGCTGCAGCTTTATTCCAGCAAGGTTGCCGCCGATACTGTCATGTAGTTCTTGCGCAATACGTTTGCGCTCTTCATCTTGCCCTTCAATAGAAGCTTTTATTAGATTTAATTCTTGTTCCTGGATTAAGGATTTTACCTTCTGAGTATTTATTTCTTCTTGTTTTTTGGAAAGTTCACTTTGGGTTTGTAATTTCTGGTAGTATACAAATAGTAAGGCTATAATAGGAATTAAAATAATTAAGAAACCAATTAGAAAAGCATTCTTAATAGTTTTCTGTCTGCTTAATTGCGCCTCTTTTAAAAGCTTGTCTTCCTCTAGACTATTTATTTCCTTTTCTTTTTCTAAGGTTTCATATTGGACCTCAAGTTCCTTGATGATAGCTTGTTGTTGTTTTGTATTGATTTCGTTGATCACCCTAAAAAGTTGTGTCATCGAAGCATAGGCATTTTCAAAATCTCCTTGTTGTTGAAAGCTGCGTGATTGTAGAATTAAAGACTCTCTTTGAAATTGTAGATTGTCACTATCTATAGCGTTAATATATGCTGTAGTTAAACCCAATACTGCTATGTCATAAAAGCCTTGTTTGTAATATAGTCTTGCTACTAATAGAGAACCTTCAAAGTAAATGGCGTCAAAGCCTTTTTCCTTGGCTTCATTTCTTGTCTTTTCATATTCTGGAAAAGCCCCATCAAAATCGCCTTGAGCTTCTTTTAGTTTTGCGATTTCTAAACGAATCGTAAGTAATACTTCTTCGTCATCTAAGGATTTAGATAATTTTACCGCTTCATTACAATACACGTTAGCTTGCTCATAATTTTCATTAAAACGATAGGCTTTTCCTAGTAAAATATAATTTTGTGTTTTTAGAGAAGGGTGTTCAGGAGCAAATTCTGAAAGCGATTTTTCTAAAATGCCAATTGCTTTATCTGTATTGCCTTGAGAGATGTAACTTTTAGAGAGTCCAAGTTTATGTTTGTATTTGAATTCTGTAAAATTAGTTTCTTCAGCCTCCTTAAGACCTTCTAAAAACCATTTTATTGCGTTGTCATATAGCCCATTCATTAGGTTTCCTTTCCCTAAATAATAGTTGGCTTTTGAAGAGTATCTTTTTTTAATTTTTTCTGTTTGGCTCCAGTTATTTACTTCCTTCAAATATAGGTTAGCGTAATGTACAACAGAATCGGTATTTGTTTTTCGGATATGATATTCTAATAATTGGTCTATAATAGAAAACCGTTGTACACCATATTCGGCTGTTTTTAATTCCTTGTAGTAAGGCTCAAGAGATTTAGGAGTTGTTCTTTGTGACCATCCGAAGTATACCATCGGAGCAGTATTAGAGCTGTCTTTCTCTTTTCCTTGAGATAAACCTATCGCAGAAAATAAAAAGTATACATAGATAAATAATAGATAAGTCTTTTGGGTATAACTGAAATTCTGTAAATGCATATTTAAAAATTACTATTAAAAACCGAAATGAAATTTTCGACTTTTATAGACTATAAAATTACTACCTTTCTTTAAGACGTTGCTCCCTGAATTCCGTGATTCGCAACTAGTTAGTGGGCTCTTATTTTTTTAAGATAGTATCCATAATCATTTTTGCATGAATTCTAGAGTTTTCTATGAACCATTTATGGGTTTCCATACCACCGCAAATTACGCCAGCTAAAAATAAATTAGGAACATTGGTTTCCATAGTTTCTTGATCATAATTTGGCAACCTTTTTTCATCATTGGATAATGAAACACCAAGCTGTTCAAGAAATTCAAAATTAGGCTTGTAACCGGTAAGTGCTAGAACAAAATCGTTTTCAATAGTAGTAACTCCCTCAGGGGTGTCAATGACTAATTCCGTATGTTTTATTTCTTTTAGCGTAGCGTTGTAGAATACTTTTATACTGCCTTCTTCAATTCTATTTATGATATCAGGACGCACCCAGTACTTTACACGCTGACCAACTTCAGAACCTCTAATGATTAAGGTTACTTCAGCCCCTTTTCGGTAGCATTCTAAAGCTGCATCTATGGCGGAGTTACTAGCGCCAATTACGGCAACTTTTTGTTGTGCATAGTAATGGGGATTGTCATAATAGTGTTTTACTTTTTCCAAATCTTCCCCAGGAATATTTAGGGTATTCGGTAAATCATAAAATCCTGTGGCAATAACAACGTTTGTAGCAGTGTAGCTTTTTTTATTCGTGGTGATTTCAAAAGTAGAATCAGATTTGATCACACTTTGGACTTTTTCAAAAAGATGAATATTAAGGTGATTGCTCGTTACAATTCTACGGTAATATTCTAAGGCTTCATCTCTTTTTGGTTTTGGTTCTTTACTGATAAATGGAATTTCGTCTATTTCTAATTTTTCTGACGAAGAGAAAAATTGCATATTGCTAGGGTAGTGAAAGAGCGAGTTTACAATTGGGCCTTTCTCAATAATTAAATAGCTAAGACCTTTTTTTTTAGCTTCTAATCCACAGGCTATTCCTATAGGGCCTCCACCAACAATAACAACATCAAATTTTTTCATTATCCAGCAATATCTTTAAGTTCTTGAATACTTTCAACAGGGTTTTCGCTGTTAAAAACAAAGCTCCCGGCAACGAGTACATCTGCTCCGGCATCTTTCAACGCTTTTGCATTTGTTGCCGTAACACCGCCATCAATTTCTATAAGTGTACTGGCACCTTTACGCTCAATTAAAGCCTTCAAAGCTCTAATTTTGTCATAGGTGTTCTCAATGAAAGATTGTCCTCCAAAGCCAGGGTTTACGCTCATCATACAGACAACATCAATATCTTTGATGGTATCTTCAAGGAGCATAATATTGGTGTGTGGGTTTAAAGCTACTCCGGTTTTCATGCCTTCTGCTTTAATAGCTTGTAATGTGCGGTGCAAATGCGTACAAGCTTCATAGTGTACAGAGAGGTTGGTGGCGCCTAGCGCTGCAAATGTTTTAATATAACGGTCAGGGTCTACAATCATCAAATGCACATCAAGTGGTTTTGTTGCGTATTTTGCAATAGCTTTTACTACAGGCATTCCGTAAGAGATATTAGGAACAAAAACACCATCCATAACATCTATATGATGCCAATCTGCGTTGCTATTGTTTATCATTTCTACATCGCGCTGTAAGTTTCCAAAATCTGCCGCCAAAAGTGAGGGTGCAATCATTATATTTCCCATTTGAAATCTGTCCTTTTCTGTTTCTACAAAAATAGTGAATTTGGAGGGGAACTATAAAGTCAATCCTGTTTATAAACGATATGAGTTAATAGGTTTTGCAATTGTAACAATCTACAGGCTAAGTTGCCTAAGACCTTCATAGACAACAATGCTTACGGCATTTGCTAAATTAAGACTTCTAATATGATCACTGTGTAAAGGTATTTTGTACAAACTGTTGGTATTCTGTGCGGTTACTTCTTGTGGTAAGCCCTTAGATTCTTTTCCGAAAATTAGAAATAAATTGTCTTTAAAATTGATGTCCCAATGGGTTTTGGTTCCGTGACTAGAGAAATAGGCAAATTCTTTGTCAGAATTCTTTGAATAAAAGTCTTCAATGCTCTCGTAAATAGTCAAAGAAATGTGCTGCCAATAATCTAATCCTGCTCTTTTTACGCGTTTATCACTAAGTTCAAACCCAAAAGGTTTTACGAGGTGTAAATGACTCCCAGAGGCTAAACTAAGGCGGCCGATATTTCCTGTGTTATTAGGAATTTCTGGTTCAAATAAAACAATATGTAATGGCATTATTTTTTAATTGATTTTAAATATAAGTGCTCTACTTTTTCTCTAGCCCAAGGTGTTTTTCGTAAGAAGTTTAAACTAGATTTTATGGTTTGATTGCTTTTAAAACAATTAATATTTATTTGTAAAGACATTTCTTTCCAGCCATATTTTTCTACTAAAAACTCAAGGATATCTTTAAGCTTTACACCATGAAGTGGATTGTTGGGTTGTTCTTGCTTGTTTTCTGGTTGCATTAAAAAATTGAATATCAGTTAAGTGAAAACGTATTAAAATTAAAAACTCCGGTAATCAGCCGGAGTTTATTCATCAATCAAAAAACGAACAGTCATGATAACTGTTGTTATAATTCACAAATTACAATTTTTGTACCAAATTTCCAATTTAGGAAAACTTTTACGGCAATTTGTGCTCGGAGTATTATCCAAGATATGTTTTTAATATTTTACTTCTAGACGTATGCTTTAATCTACGAATTGCTTTTTCTTTAATTTGACGCACACGTTCTCTGGTAAGATCAAAAGTTTCACCAATTTCTTCAAGTGTCATAGAATGCTGACCTGCAAGTCCAAAATACAAACGAATAACATCTGCTTCTCTTGGCGTTAAGGTTTCTAAGGCTCTTTCTATTTCCGTACGTAAAGATTCATGCAATAATTCTCTATCAGGATTAGGAGACTCCCCACTACGCAATACATCGTAAAGGTTAGAATCTTCTCCATCAATTAAAGGGGCGTCCATAGAGACGTGACGACCAGAGTTTTTCAATGATTGCTTTACATCCTCAACAGTCATATCTAATTCTTTTGCAATTTCTTCAGGTGAAGGCTGGCGCTCATGCGCTTGCTCTAAAAATGCAAAGGTCTTATTAATCTTGTTTATAGATCCAATCTTGTTTAAAGGTAAACGAACAATACGAGACTGTTCTGCTAATGCTTGTAAGATAGATTGACGAATCCACCATACAGCGTAAGAGATAAATTTGAAACCACGTGTTTCATCAAAACGTTGTGCAGCTTTAATTAGACCAAGATTTCCTTCGTTAATTAAATCTGGAAGCGTAAGCCCTTGGTTTTGATATTGTTTTGCAACAGATACCACGAACCTTAAGTTTGCTTTGGTTAATTTTTCCAAAGCTACTTGATCACCTTTTTTAATTCGTTGTGCCAATTCTACTTCTTCATCGGCGGTAATTAAATCTACCTTACCAATTTCTTGTAAATATTTGTCTAACGAAGCGGTCTCCCTGTTGGTTACCTGTTTTGTAATCTTTAGCTGTCTCATCTAAATATTCCTTTCTAATATTATATTGTTATGCATTAGCTGCATTAGATTATACGTTGAAAAATAAAAAATGTTACAAACAATAGCTCTTATTTTACGTTTTTTGGTTAAAACACTGTTTTTTTAGGTTGAATTCTTTAAAATTATACATTTAGTTGGTAGTAAAGGATTGTAATTCCTTACCTCAAAGTTGACAAATATTGGTATATATTAGTGCGTTTATAAAAAAGGAGTGAACGTATGAAAGTACTATTACTTATTTGTGCAGTTTTTGTTTCTTTTTTGGGTTTGGCGCAACCCAGAAAGTTTAGAGCTCCCTTGTGGACCACGCATGATGCTAATGTGGATATTGTAGGAGCATCAATTGGGTTTATTCCAAGAGATTTTACATCTGATACCTCTTTGATTAGAACCTATGGGGTAAGGATAGAAGCTTTTCCATTATCCTTTATCTATTTTATGTCTCCTAAAAGTCCTCTGTCTAGCTCCAATGCGGCATATTTTGATAATTTAAAAGGTAATGCTTCACAGCTTATTAATGGTCTTAATATAGCTACGGGTTCATTTGAAGCTATAGATGTAAACGGAATTTCTACCACCATTTTTATGCATTACAGTAGAAAACATAATGGAATAGCACTTGCTGGAATTACGAATACTATTGAAAGAGGAAATGGATTAATGATTGCGTATGGGGGTAATGAAGTCTACCATGGCAATGGAATTATGGTAGGGACACTTTTTGGAAATTCAACCAATACATTTAACGGATTACAAATTAGTGCGGCTAATTTTATTTCCGAGAAGGGTAGTGGCTTGCAGATTGGTATATTTAATTCGGCTACTAATTTTAGAGGATTGCAATTAGGCCTTTGGAATAAAAATTCTAAAAGATCTTTACCAATACTTAATTGGCAGTTTAAAGGTTGAGCATGTGAAGTATTCTAAAAATCAACAGTCCAATATATGGTGTAATGGACTGTTGCTTTTGAATCAGGGTTCTACAATTTCATGCAGTGCTAGTGTTGGCTACATTATATTTTAGAGGTTATAAATGTTCCGTTGTTTTCTTGAGCTAAGGTTCTCATAAAATCTAAATCGGCATCATCTCCAAACGCAATGGTGTGAATGATAATGTTATTAGTATTTACTTTACGTATTTCATCAAGTACGGCTTCTGGACCGCTATTAGGCAAACCGTCACTCATTAATACAATTTCTTCTACCTCGTAAGTAGATAAGGCTTCTAAAAGCCCTTCAAGCGTATTTGTGCCTCCATTGGCTTTTAAATTCTTTACAAATATATTAGATGAGGTTCTAGTGGTGTTGTCTGCTATTCTAAAAGATGTAGCTTGTTTAGTTACCCCATTGTTAAAAGAAAAGACGACAAATTTTTTGCCGTCAGGAAGTCCCTTTATAGCAGGTATTAATTTGCGTTTCACAGCGCCTAATTTGGTAGCCTCTTTAGAAACTTGAGATCCTAAAATACTTCCTATTTTCCCGCCAATAGCTCTAGAGACTTGACTGCCTGCCGTGTCACCAACTTCTCTCATAACCTGATCTTTTACAGAGCCTTCATCTATACCTTCCATACTACCAGAAACATCAATAAGGTATAAGGTGTTGCGCGTAGATGTTTCGATACCGAAAAAGTCGTCAGATTTTTTAACTACATAACAAGAGTTAAGGAGTGCGCAAAAAAGTAATAGCGTTAAGCTTCTTAATGATTTTTTCATTTTGTTTGTGATTAGCGTTTAATGTTCGTGTTTTTTTATAACTAACAGCTCTAGTTCTCAATTGGTATGCGTTAGTTATGTTTAATTTTTATACTGATGTACGTTGAAGTGTAAAATGTAATTGCTATTTCTAGAATTTAAAATTAGACCTAATAGCGAAAACTATTTTCGACAATGAGAATTTGAGGGTGGTTATTTAGTAATACCCCTTAGTCAATGAGAAATTGTTTTGATGCGGTACATCGTATTACTGAAAATAGCTTTTTAAAAAAGTTTATCAATATAGCTAAGCAAGCTCTTCTTTTTGCTTTGAGCTACAGGAATAGCATGATGCTCATTTAAAATAACTTCTTCATTGCGTTTGTCAAAAGAGGTTATGTACGTTAAGTTAATTAAAAAGCTCTGATGTACTCGAAAAAAATTGTAATGGCTAAGTTTTTCGTCAAATGATTTAAGAGGCTTAGAAATTAGAATACTTTTTCCGTTCCTAAGGAGAAAAGAGGTGTAATTATTATCAGATTTAGCAAACAAGATATCTTCTATGGTAATAACATGGATAGCATCTGTATTTTTTAATACTAATTTTTTTGATTGGTCATTATGAGAAAAATTGTGGAGTAGGGTAGTTAGTTGCGATTGGTAATTAGTTTTACGGATGTCTGTAATTACTTTATCTACCGCTAAAATTAAATCTTTTTCTTCATAAGGTTTTAAGAGGTAGTCTATAGCACTAAATTTAAATGCTTCTATGGCATATTTAGCAAAGGAGGTGGTAAATATAATTTTGAAATTTATAGCATCAAACAATCTAAGAAATTCAAAAGCATTACCATCGGTAAGAAATACATCTAATAGTATAAAATCAGGTTTCAATTTTTTTATTAAAATAGAAGCTTCTTGGATACTATCAGAATGGCCAATTAGCGCTATATTTTTGTAGCTTTTCATAATAGACGAAGCATAGGCAAATGCTTGTGGGTCATCTTCTACAATAAAACAAGAGATAGCGCTCATAGGAGTTCAAATATACTGTATTTAAGTGGTAGTAAAGCCTAAAGTAACTTTTGTTCCTTTAGAAGAACTATCAATAGCTACAACTCCTTTAAAATTTTTAGAAGTTTTATTTAGGCTTCTTAATTGCTCTTGAATAATTTCCATACTCATAGATTTATGCAATCGTTTGGCATCTTCCTTTTTTATTTCAAAACCTTTTCCATTGTCGGTAATGGTTACCGATAAGGTGTCATTCTTTTTAAAATAGGTTACATTGATGCGCCCGTTTATACTGTCTTTCAATCCGTGTAGAATAGCGTTCTCTACAAAAGGTTGGGTAATTAATGTAGGAAGTACATCAAAATCTTCGGTGACAGAATCATCAATGCTTATCGTGTATGCAAATTTGTTATCATAGTTTAAGAGCTGTAAATTTAAGTAAGATTCTAAAGCTGTGGCGTCATCTTGAACCGAACTAAAGTCCTCATCAGATTTTTCTAAAACGAATCGGATCAATTTAGAATAACTTGTAAGGTATGCGCTAGATTTTTCTTTGTCATTTTGATGTATAAAGTTTTGTATGCTTTGTAATGCATTGAATAAGAAATGCGGATTTAACTGTGTTTTCCTTAAGCGTTGCTGCAGTAATACTTTATCTAATTGTTGCTGTATTTTATAATTCTTGAATCCAAAATACCCTAAAATAATAATAAGTAAAGAAAAAATAGCTATACCTAGAAGCAGATAATTCTGCTGTTGAATGGTAAGGGCTTGTAATTTATTCTTAGTGTCTAGTATGCTAATACGTTGTTCTTTTTTTTCAGATTCATATTTTTCCGTCAGTTCAGCAACGCTTTCCTTCTGTTGTTCGTTGGTAATAGAATCTTTGATGGCATCTTTTAAATCGGCATAATACAATGCTGTTTTATAATCCGCTGAACCTACATAAGATTCTTTAAGGTTGTAATAGATGTACGATTTTACAATTCCTTGTGCTCCAATTCTTGCGCTATCTAGGTAGCTAATGGCCTTGAGATATTCCTTTTTTTTAAGATATGCATGTCCTACATTATTATAAGTAATGTTAAGTGTATTCGTAGTGCTAAGTTCTTTTCTTAAGGCGATAGCTTTTTTGCCATACGTAGCCGCTAGGTCAAAATCAGAACCTTCATCGGTATAGTACATTGCTAAATTAGTATAGATGGTAGAAAGAGTGTTCTTAGAATCATGTTTTAACGCAATTTCTTCTGCTAGAAAAATAGATGAGGTATATTTTTCAAAAAGTTTTTGACTGAAATAAATGTTGGACAGGTTTACCAGGATTTGAAGCTTTATTACCTCGTTAAAATCGCTAAGTGCTAATGCTCTTTCTAAATAGAGCTGGGCATTTTTGTAATTTTTTAAAGAAGCATTTATCGCTCCAATATTAGAGTAGGTACTTACTAATTGTTGGTTGTTTTCTGTCTGCTCCAAAATTTTTGCAGCTTGTAAATAAAGGGTTAACGCTTTTTTAAAATCTTGTTTGTAATACTGTATAGTGCCAAGGTTGTGAAGTGTTAAGCCTTTTAGGTGTCTAGGTAGTTCTTTCTCTAAGTTTTCTTGTAAAAGAGCATCTGATTTATCGAACTCTTTTTTGAAAATATGGAGGTTACTTTTCTGTATGTTAGCTTTTGCTAGTAAAGTATCATTGTTAATTAATTTAGACGTTTGAATTGCTTTTTCAGCATAAAAGAAAGAACTGTCTAAGGCTGTTTGAGCTAATTTTTTAGATTTTTCTAATAAAATTTCTACCTGTTTGTGTTCAGCTCTTTCTTTTTGAGCCTGTGCTGTAAGGAGGTTGAGCCCTACTGTAAAGAACAAAAATAGATGGCGCAGTATACTGTTTATTAGTATTTTAAACGAGTGGTGGTGCATTGGTATGGTTATGAAATTAGTGCAATATAGAAAAAGCCTATGAAATCAAATTAGGAGATGCTACTATTTCTAAGGTAATTCTATTATAAAGAAATAAAGGTCTTTACTTTTCGTTGTGGTATGGTGCTAGGATTGTTAAAATTTAGCCCTATAATAATCATAAATTTTATATCGTATGAAATCCTTAAATTTTTCGTTTAAATCGCTATTTGCTATTTTGTTTGTTGCGTTTTTTAATTATTCATGCAGTAGTGATGAAAACACTACAATGGAGGAACCGATAGTGCAAGAGGAAGTAGAGGCAGAGGGTGGTGACACCACTACTGAGGATGATGATGTAGATGATACTGAGGCTATTTTTTTAACAGATAATCTTATTGTTGATGCTAGCAAAGCATTTGTAAATTATACGCTTCCGGCGGTAGACTATCAGAAATATATTAATGAAGAAGGCGATGTTCGGGATATTACTAAAGAGATTTATAATCATTTTAATGATGATTATGATTTAATTGTTATTCTAGCGGTAGAAACTCTAAAGCCAGAAGGTACCGCGTATGGTATTACTACTCCTGCTAAAAATAGTATTCAAGGACTAGGAGGCAGTGTATTTGATGCTACGTCTAGTTTTGGGTCTGATGGCAGGTTAAACGGGGTTGTTTTTATGCCTAGAACAGAATTTGTTCAATCTGGACCTTTCTTGCATGAAATTGCTCATTTATGGGCCAATAAAGGTTTTATAGGGACTACGGTTGGTGGTCATTGGGGTTATGCGAGTACTGGTGGTCAGTTAGGCGGTTTTGATACGCTTGAAGATTTAGGAAGCAATACGTATAAAGGAACTGTTGCAGGAAGAACATCTTTTGGAACTTTTGCTAATGGTGGTAATAGTATTCCTTATAGTAATGTAGAATTATATGTGATGGGATTAATTCCTGAAAGTGAGTTAGCGGCTATTCAAGTGGCTATTAATCCGGTTGCAGGAAATAGTGAGGGAGAATTTACAGCAGATGAGATTAAAACATATACAGCACAAGAATTAATAGCGGCAAATGGTAAGAGGATACCTTCCTATGAAGTTGCTCAAAAAGAATTTACTGCACTAACGGTAATTATTAGTCCAGAAAATGCTATAGAGGATACTAAAAAAGAGGCGATTGTAACCTCTCTAGAAGACTTTTTTAAGCAAGGTCCTAGCTCAGAAAGTACGTATAACTTTTGGACGGCTACAGGCGAAAGAGCACACTTTAGTAATGGGATTAATGCGTCGTCTATTCAATAACTTTAATAAATAGCGATTATAAAAAAACCTCATAGCTTTTAAGGCTATGAGGTTTTGTAATTATAGAGGTTAAAAAGAATTAATCTTCTTTTTTATCTTCTCTTGGTTTTCTATCATCGCGTCCACGATTGTCTCTACCTCTGTTATCACGTCCACCAGAACGTTTGTCATCTCTTGGTGGTCTAGCAACATAACCTTCAGGTTTTGGTAATAAAGCCTTACGAGATACTTTCTCTTTACGAGTTTTAGGATCTATACCAAAGTACTTCACTTCAAAAACATCACCCATATTAACAACATCAGAAACATTTTCTGTACGTTCCCAAGCTAGTTCAGATACATGTAATAAAACCTCGTTTCCTGGAGCAGCAGCATATTCTACAACAGCGCCAAAATCTAACATTTTAATTACTTTTACTTCGTAAGATTTACCAAGTTCAGGCTTAAATAAGATAGCATCTATTTTAGCTAAAACAGCATCAATACCTTCTTGTCCTACACCTAAGATCTCAACAATACCTTCTTCTGTAACAGGATCTTCGTTGATAACGATAGTTGTTCCAGTTTCCTTTTGCATTTCTTGAATAACTTTTCCACCAGGACCAATTAAAGCACCAATGAATTCGTTAGGAATACGTCTAGTTACCATTTTTGGAGCGTGAGATTTAACATCTTCAGCTGGAGCAGAAATAGTATCTGTAATTTTACCTAAAATATGTAAACGACCTTCACGTGCTTGTTTTAGTGCATTCACTAAAATCTCGTATGATAATCCTTTAATTTTAATATCCATTTGGCAAGCAGTAATTCCTTCAGAAGTACCAGTTACTTTAAAGTCCATATCTCCTAAGTGATCTTCATCACCTAATATATCAGACAATACAGCATAACGGTCACCGTCAGAAATTAGTCCCATGGCAATACCAGAAACAGGACGCTTCATTTTAACACCAGCATCCATTAAAGCCATTGTACCAGCACAAACAGTTGCCATAGAAGAAGAACCGTTAGATTCTAATACTTCAGAAACTACACGGACTGTATAAGGGCAATCTGCAGGAATCATTCCTTTTAAACCACGTTGCGCTAAGTTACCATGACCAACTTCTCTTCTAGAAGTTCCTCTAAGTGGTCTAGCTTCACCTGTACAAAAAGGAGGGAAGTTATAATGTAAATAGAAATTTTCTTCGCCTTCATAAGATGGCATATCTATTTTGTTAGCATCTCTAGAAGTACCTAAAGTTACAGTTGCTAATGCTTGTGTTTCTCCACGCGTAAAAATAGAAGAACCGTGTGTAGATGGTAAGTAATCTACCTCACACCAGATTGGTCTAATTTCATCAGTCTTACGACCATCTAAACGTAAGCCTTCGCTTAATGTTAATTCACGAACGGCTTCTTTTTCAGCTTTGCTGTAGTATCCGCTAACAAGATGGCCAAATTCTTCCATCTCTTCTTCTGTAAAAGAAGCTTTTACCTCTTCTTTTACTTCTGCAAATGCAGCAGTACGTTCTGCTTTGGAAGTTCCCTTTTTAGCAATAGCGTAACATTTATCGTAAGCTAAATCGTGTATTCTTTTTTGTAAATCTTCATTTACTTCGGCAGTTGTGTATTCACGAACTTCTTTTTTACCAAAAGCTTCAGCTAAACGCAACTGTGCAGCAATTTGTACTTTAATAGCTTCGTGAGCAAATTTTATAGCGTCAGCCATTTCTTCTTCAGAAATTTCATCCATCTCACCTTCAACCATCATTACAGAATCTGCAGAAGCACCAATCATCATCTCTAAGTCAGATTCTTCTAATTGTGCTCTTGTAGGGTTGATTACGAATTCGCCATTAATACGACCAACTCTTGCTTCAGAGATAGCGCATTCAAATGGGAAATCTGATAATTGGATAGCAGCAGAAGCAGCTAAACCAGCCATAGCTTCAGGCATAACATCATCATCATGAGACATTAACTGAATCATAACTTGTGTTTCTGCGTGATAATCTTTTGGGAATAATGGGCGTAAAACACGGTCTACTAAACGCATGGTTAATACCTCACCATCACTAGGTCTTGCTTCTCTTTTAAAGAAACCACCTGGGTAACGACCTGCAGCAGCAAATTTTTCTCTGTAATCTACAGTAAGTGGAAGAAAGTCCACATCGCTTTGTTTGTAATTGGAAACTACTGTACATAATAACATACAGTTTCCTGATTGAACAACAACCGAACCATGTGCCTGTTTTGCTAATTTTCCGGTTTCGATAGAAATTTCTCTACCGTCCCCAAGGTCTATAACCTCTCTAAATACTTTTGGAATCATAAAATTGATTTGCAACTTGTCTATGCAAGTTAGTTAAACTTTGATCTTTTTGTCTTTATTCAAGACGGACAGTTGTTGTGCTGTTGTAGTTAATAGGACCAATGAAAAACTATATGCAAGCTTTTTGTCTGCTGCCTCAAACGTAAATCTAAGGACTTTTTGTAAAAATACACTAAAAAGTAATGTAGTGTATAAAAAAAGGGGAGAGCTAAGCTTTCCCCTTTCGAAAATTATTTTCTAATACCTAATTCTTTAATTATTTCACGATATCTTACAATATCTTTCTTAATTAAGTAATCAAGTAAGCTTCTTCTTTTACCTACCAATTTTACTAATGAACGCTCTGTGTTGAAATCTTTACGATTTTTCTTCAAATGCTCAGTTAAGTGATTGATACGGTGTGTAAACAATGCTATTTGCCCTTCAGCAGAACCAGTGTTTTTTTCTTCACCACCGTGTTTTTTAAAAATGTCAGCCTTTACTTCTTTTGTTAAATACATTCCAATATTATTTAATGATTTTTATGTATATGATTGATTTTCAATCAGCGTGCAAATATATAACTATTTTATGATAATCATATTCTAGAAAACAGAAAATTTAAAGCTTCTATTTATTGTTAGATATAGATCATGTAAAAACAATTTTTAAGCAGATTTAGCTGCTTCTACACGTACAGGATTGTTTTCTATTAAATCAATGTATAAATTAATCTTCTTTTTTAAGTTTTTTCTATGCACGATAAAATCTAAAAAGCCATGTTCCATTACAAATTCTGCCGTTTGGAACCCTTCAGGTAATTCTTTTCCTGTAGCTTCTTTAACAACTCTAGGACCTGCAAAACCAATTAAAGCCCCTGGCTCAGAAATATTAATATCACCAAGCATAGCATAAGAAGCAGTAGTTCCTCCAGTAGTTGGGTCTGTACATAATGAAATGTAAGGTAAACCAGCTTCTGCTAACTGTGCTAATTTTGCAGATGTTTTTGCCAATTGCATTAAAGAAAGGGCTGCTTCCATCATACGTGCACCACCAGATTTTGAAATCATTACGAATGGTACTTTCTTTTTGATAGCATAATCAATACCACGAGCAATTTTTTCACCAACAACACTACCCATAGAACCTCCGATAAAAGCAAAATCCATACAAGAAACGACCATGTCTTTTCCGTAAGACTTACCTATTGCAGTTCGTACAGCATCATGTAAACCTGTTTTAGCTTGAGCAGCTTTTAAACGGTCCGCATATTTTTTAGTGTCTTCAAACTTTAAAGGATCTTTAGAAGTTAGCTTAATATCTAATTCTTTGAATTTATTATCATCAAATAGAATTTCAAAATATTCTTTACTTCCTATCCTTACATGGTAATCATCTTCAGGACTTACGTAAAAGTTTTTAGCTAATTCATCAGCTTCCACTATTTTACCTGTAGGTGATTTGTACCACAACCCTTTTGGGGTGTCTTTTTTTTGCTCCGTTGCGGTTTGTATTCCTTTTTCTTTTCTTTTAAACCAAGACGACATACATTGAATATTTAGTTAAACGGATATTTTTTGAGTTAGTTAGGCTGTGAAATTACAGTGTATTTACGTTGTTTAAATCAGCAAATGCTTTTTTCAAACGCTCAACAAATGTTTTTTCGCCTTCACGTAACCATACTCTTGGATCGTAAAATTTCTTGTTAGGCTCGTCAGCTCCATTAGGATTTCCTATTTGTGCTTGTAAGAACTCTTTTTTGTCTTGGATGTAATCACGAATACCTTCTAGGAAAGCATATTGTAAATCAGTATCAATATTCATTTTGATAACTCCGTAACTAATACCTTCTCTAATTTCTTCTACGGTAGATCCAGATCCACCATGGAAAACAAAATCAATATGATTTTTTTCTACATTGTATTTTTTGGTGATGAACTCCTGAGAGTTTTTCAAAATTTTCGGAGTTAATTTTACATTTCCAGGCTTGTAAACACCATGAACATTACCAAAGGCAGCTGCAATAGTAAATCTTGGACTTACCTTAGATAGTTCCTCATAAGCATAAGCAACTTCTTCTGGTTGTGTGTATAATTTAGAATCATCTACATCAGAGTTATCTACACCATCTTCTTCACCACCTGTAATCCCTAATTCAATCTCTAAAGTCATATCCATTTTTGCCATTCTAGCAAGGTATTCTTTACAGATTGCAATATTCTCTTCAAGAGGTTCTTCAGATAAATCAATCATATGAGAACTAAAAAGAGATTTTCCTGTTTCTTTATAATGTTGCTCACTAGCATCTAAAAGGCCATCAATCCAAGGTAATAATTTCTTAGCACAGTGGTCTGTATGTAAAATAACACTTGCACCATAAGCTTCTGCTAATTGGTGAATGTGTTTAGCTCCTGCAATTGCACCTTGTATAGCTGCCTTTTGACCATCGTTAGATAGACCTTTTCCTGCATTAAACTGTGCACCTCCATTTGAAAATTGAATGATTACGGGTGCGTTTAAACTTGCTGCCGTTTCAAGAACCGCATTAATAGTATCCGAACCAATAACATTTACTGCTGGTAAAGCAAATCCTTTTTCTTTTGCGTAGTTGAAAATTTCTTGTACTTGGTCTCCAGTTGCAACTCCTGGTTTAATATTATGAGCCATAATTATTATTTTCTTGAATTAGTAATTGAAATATTGAATAACAAAAGTAATAAATTATTTAAGAGAGTGTAGTGTTTTTAATTTCAAACAACTTACCGATACGCTTATTCGTTAGCGATAACGTTTTAGTTGTTATACACGTATTTTAAAAAGGATAATTAATACCGATTTGTAACACGGAGTTGGCAAAATTATAGTCTCTAAACCATCTTTTAGACATTTCTTCAGCAGGATTATAGGTTTTAAATCCTAAATCTACTCTAAAAACAAAGTAGGTGAAATCATATCTTATTCCAAAACCGGTTCCTAATGCGATGTCTTGCAAAGAGCTAATGCCGTTAAAGGTAGCATCGGTATTTTCTACATTGTCAAAAACATTCCAGATATTTCCTGCATCGGCAAAAAGTCCTCCTTTAATATTTCCAGCTATCGGGAAACGATATTCTAGATTAAAAGCTAGTTTAAGGTTTGCTTCATTAAAATCATTTAAATTATCGGTTCTTCCCGGACCTAAAGAGTATGGACTCCAAGCTCTGTTGTCATAAGATCCACCAGCAAAATAACTACGAGAAAACGGAATGCTATTAGAATTGCCGTAGGGAATAGCAATCCCCATAAAACTTCTAAAAGCTAATACTTTAGATTCGGATAAATCCCAGTGCTTAATATAGTCAAATTCTGTTTTTAAATATTGTGAGTAAGGAACGCTAAATACAAGTTTATTACCATCTTCATCTTCGTTAAAAGGAATACCAGTTGCGGCAAGTGACAATAAATTACCAGCGCCTTCTATTTTAAATTTAAATTGATGAAAGCTATTGTCTGTTAAACTCGTTTGATTATTTTTAGAAAAGGTATAATTAGTAGCAAAGATTAAGTTGTTTTGTGTTAAACGTTCGCGTCTTTCTTCAATACTACGTACTTCTTCAAAATCATCACTAGATGAGCTCACTTCACCGTCTAAAATAGCTTTAGTAAAACCTGTAGTTCCTTGCGGGATGGTCAGTCTAAAATCTCCATCTTCTCCAACAGGCTCATAGTTCTGCGATAAATTAGCATCTGTTTCGTAGATGTCTTGATCTGCAATTGTATTTAATCTAGAAAAAGAGCTTTGGTATACATAAAAATACCGGTCAATATTTACGTTTTTTACATATTGAATATTAAGGAGTTCAATGTTGTGCTTAAGTTGGGTGTTTGGTGACCAGCTATATCCTAAAACGCTATTTAATGTTTGCTTATCTAAACCAATATTCTGCTGAAAACTAGTTCCTATAGAGATTCTGGTTTTGGGGAGCATATAATAAGGTATGATTTTTTTAGTATCGATAAATGGGAACCAGATTCGTGGAAAATCTAAAGCAATATCACCCCCAAAGTCTTGTACGTTAAAAAAGGACTTGTCTAAGACATTTGGATCGCTAGATGCACCAATATTTGCGGTCGCGGAAATACTTAGATTCTCAGTACCTTTAAATATGTTTCTAATATTTAAAGCAGGAGTAAATGATAGACCAAAGAACTGAATGTTAGATCTACTTACATCCGTGTCAAAACTCAAGGAATATTTATCACGCGCTGTTAAATAAATGTTTGAAGTTAAGGATGCGTTGGTGCTATCGGCTATTATTTCAATATTAGGGTACTTAAAATTGTTCAGGTTGTTAATTTGCCGGTAGGTACGTAACCTATTTATATCTCTGTAAACGCTATCTTTTTCCATGAAAATAGCATCCGTAAGGGCTTTTGGTTTGTAATTAAGCTTATCCTTATAGTAAATGGTGAAACCTTTGAAATTTACAGAGTCTAATTCTTCCGGATTGTTAGCAAAAAGGTGGTCGGCAAAAATGTTCACTTTGCTAAATTTAAAAACCTTATAGGCTGTTTTAGTAGAATCTCCTCTTGTCTTTAAATTATCAATATTCAAAGCAACAATCATTTCTTGATCATCTTTAGCTGCTATGGTATCTGTAATGATGTCATAGCTAATAGAACTTTCTTGAAAATTGTATACACCTTGGTTTCTAAACAATTCTGTTAATCGTTCTCTTTCTTCCGTAAAGTTAGAAAGGTCAAATTGTTCTTTGTCTTTTACAGCAGTAGTTGTTGTGTTAAGTTGGTAGATAGAATCAATGGCTGGTGATGTAATGACGCTATATGTAGAGTCGATCATAAAGGGCTTACCTAGTTGTAAATCATAAGTTATGCCTGCTTTTTTCTTTCTTTTGGTACTGTCTATAGTGAAATTTCCAGTGGCATTGAAATAACCTCTATTCCCGTAATAAGCTTTTATTCTTTTTAGAGATTTAGAAGTCTTTGCAGTGTCTATAATAACAGGAGCTTCTCCTATTTTTTTAAACCACTCGCTGTATCCTTTGACGATGAAAGATTCGCCAAGGCTATCTAATTGTTTTTGTGAAATAAGTTTGCGCAATCTTTCTTCTCGCTTGTCTTTTTTATGAAGCCAAGCTTGGTAAGAGGAATCCGGATTTTGTTTGGCTAAGTTGTACAAGTTTAAGCGCAAAGGATAACCTGCCAAAGAACTGTTAGGTTTTTGAATAACAAGGCTTTTAACATTCTCGTCTTTAATTTTATCACCATCTGCCAAAATCGTGTTATCTATCAGTAAAAGCTCATCGTCTTCTACTCTTTTTAACGCATTACAAGACACGATGATTAAACCTAAAAATAATAAGACTATTTTTGTACTGTTATTTTTCAAACTTAATTCAGATTCTAAGAAAATCAAAAATACGTTATTTGTATGGTTGGTAAAAGCCAAATAAAACTTATAAAAAGTCTTCAGCTTAAAAAAAATAGAATTCAGCACCAATTGTTTGTCGTAGAAGGTTTAAAAACGATTCAGGAGCTTTTGAAATCTTCTTTTGAAGTCTATAAAGTGTTGAGTACAGATGAGGATTTTGTTACTGATCATGAGGAGGTTTCAGAATTAATCTCGTCGGCAGACCTAAAGAAAATAAGTTCCTTGAATACCCCCAATGGATATCTAGGGGTTTTTAAAATGGCAAAATTAGGTACTATTCAGCTCAATGATTGGATAGTTGCGGTAGATACGGTTCAGGACCCTGGTAATTTAGGGACCATCATAAGGTTGTGTGATTGGTTTGGAATTAAAAATTTAGTGTGTAGTACTACCACTGTAGATTGTTATAATCCAAAAGTCATTCAGGCAACTATGGGTTCTATAACGCGAGTGAATATTACGTATTTGAATTTAAGTGAGTTTTTACAAGCTTCAGAATTGCCTATTTATGGAGCCTTTATGGAGGGTGAAAAGGTATACAATTCAGCTATTTCTTCAAAAGGGATACTTGTGATGGGGAATGAAGCAAATGGAATTTCATCTGAGATAGCAGCCTTTATTACAAAAAAAATTAGCATACCACAATTTGGCGATCAAACCGCAGAGAGTTTAAATGTAGCAACGGCGACTGCTATTTTATTAAATGAAATAAGGAGAGCGTAACGCTTTTTTTATTCAAACGTAAAATTCACGAAAATTCCTCTTGTTCTTAACCCGGAAAGATTTCCAGTCCATGGGCTATCTGGGTCGTTATCAGGAATTAATTCATTATTCATAGCAAAAACACCACGAATAGACGGAGAGAATTTAAAATATTCGGTGTAGAAATCTATTCCAAAACCTACTTCCCAATTGTAATTGTTTTTGGTCATTCTAAAAGTACCGGTACTATTATCATCTAAGCTATCTTCATTACTTCCTAAATTTAAAGAGTAAGAAACACCGCCAATGACAAAAGGTTTCCAGTTTCCTATTCGTTTTGTACTTGCTTTAAGTAAAATAGGAAAACTTATATAGGTAGATTTTACATCTCTTAAGGCTTCATTTTCTGTAGTGAAACCTCTAAAGCCAATAGTTCTTTGGGTATAAAATAATCCAGGTTCAAATCTAAGGTCAAAAAATTGATTTAAACGTAATTCACTAATAAGACCAACGTTAAATCCTGTGCTTGTAGAAACTAGATGGTCGCCATCTTCAGGAACGTCAATGTAATCAAATTTAAAATCTAATGAGTTGAATCCCAAAAAATAGCCCCAATTCAAGAGTGCTTTATCTTCATTTTGAAGATTTAGTACAGGTCTTTCATTAAACTGAGCTTGCGTTGTTAGGCATATAAATAAACCTAAAAACAGAAAAAAAATATTTTTCATACCTTACTTTGTAGCTACATATATAGATGCTACCCCAAGTGTTTGGGGTTTGTCCTCTATATCTATAAACCCAATTTTCTGCAAAATATTGTTGAACTTTTTGCCATAAGGGAAAACTGCGGCAGATTCCGATAAATATTCGTAGGCAGAATTATCTTTTGAGAATAGTTTTCCAATCTTAGGCATGATTTGTTTTGTATAGAAATTATAGCCTTGTTTGAACGGAGTTTTTGTTGGTACAGATGTTTCTAAAATGGCCAAAGTGCCCCCTTTTTTAAGTACACGATATATTTCTGCAAGGCCCACCTCTAAATTTTCAAAATTTCGTACACCAAAAGCAACAGTGATGGCATCAAATGTATTTGCTTCAAAAGGTAAGTTCTCACTATCACCAACAATCATTTCAATTGTTTTGTCTAAATGTTTTTGTGTGACTTTCTTTTTTCCCACTGCTAACATGCCAGGGGAAATATCTAAACCTACTATTTTGGTAGCGCCAGTCTCTACAAGGTTAATGGCTAAATCTCCTGTGCCTGTAGCGATATCTAAGATAGAAGAAGGATTCTTTTTTTTAAGAATGGCAACAACCCTTTTTCGCCATTTTATATCTATTCCAAAAGATATTACTCTATTTAAACCATCATAATTGGTAGAGATCGTATCGAACATTTGGGTGACTTGTTCTTTTTTACCTAAATCAGAATCTTTATAAGGAGTAACTTTTTTACTCATGGCTGCAATTTTCTTGCAAAGATACAATTTCGAATTTGCTTTATCATAGCTAAATTGTACAATAAACTAGGTGTTATTCAGTTTTTTACTTAGATATTTTTAATTCCAACAAAATAAAATTATGTAATTTTGTACTTCGAATTTTGCGAACTTTTCAAAACATGGGCTATAAGAGTAATATTGCTTTTGTAGTATATTCCAAGACAGATAAATCCAACCGTAGCCAGGACTTGGGCCAAATTAATGGAAAATAACTTTTTTAATTCATGAAAATTATTATTGCAGGGGCTGGTGAAGTAGGATTTCATTTAGCAAAATTATTATCCTACGAATCTCAAGATATTACCCTAATAGATTCTGTAAAAGAAAGTTTGTCTTATGCAGATACGCATCTAGATATCCGTGTGCTAAAAGGGGATGCTACTTCTATTTCTGTATTGCAAGATGCGCAAGTAGGAAGATCGGATTTGGTGATTGGTGTTACTTCCTCGGAAACCACAAATATTACCTTGTGTTTAATGGCCAAGCAAATGGGGTGTAAAAGAACTATTGCTAGAATATCTAATACAGAATTTAAAAAATTTAGAGATGTTGTCGATTTTAAGAGGTTAGGAATAGACGAATTAATCTCTCCTGAAGAACTTGCAGCACAAGAGATTCAGTTATTATTAAATAAGTCAGCATTCAACGACACCTATGAGTTTGAGAATGGCGCTTTAATTATGGTAGGTGTTTCGCTGCCAAAAGCAGCTCCATTTGTAGGCAAGTCTGTAAAAGAGGCTGCTCAAATATTTCCAGAACTCCATTTTATGCCGATCGCCTTACAGCGTACAGGTACTCAGTACACATTAATACCTCGTGGTGATACGGTGTTTAAAGAAGGTGATCAAGTCTATTTTATTACCTGTAAAGATGGTGTAGATGAGCTTTATAAGCTTACGGGAATGGTTAAGCGTGACATAAAGAATGTAATGATTCTTGGTGGTAGTAAAGTGGGTTATAAAACAGCAAGGGATCTTTGTAGTAAAAAGTTTAATGTAAAGCTTATCGAGAAAAATAAAGATAAAGCTTTTGATCTCGCAGATGAATTACCAGATGCATTGATAATTAATGGAGACGGACGTAATGTGGAACTTTTGGAAGAAGAAAGTTTGGAGTCTATGGATGCTTTTATTGCTGTAACGGGCAACTCTGAAACGAATATTATGTCTTGTTTGGTGGCGAAATCAAAAAACATAAAAAAGACGATTGCTTTAGTAGAAAATATGGATTATTTTCAATTATCTCATTCTATCGGTATTGATACTTTGATTAATAAAAAATTACTTGCTGCTAATAATATATTTAGACATATTAGAAAAGGAGAAGTAGTAGCGCTTACCCGTCTGAACAATCTAAACGCAGAAATTTTAGAATTTATAGTTAAACCAGAATCTCTTGTAAATGGTAGAATTATTAAAGAATTAGACTTCCCTAGAGAAGCTACTATTGGTGGTGTGATAAAAAATGGAGAAGGAATTATTGCTTTAGGAGATTTTAAAATTCAACAAGGAGATAGGGTAGTGGTATGTTGTTTGCCAAGTTCTATTCCTAAAATTGAAAAAATGTTTCTTTAATGGGACTTAACTACAGGATTATTTTTCATCTAATGGGGCTTCTATTACTTTGTAATGGAGGGTTTATGATTATTGCTGCAGTTTTTAGCGGTATTTATGATGATGGGGCTACGTTAGATATCACTCTAGCGGCAATCGTTACTATGATCATTGGAACGTTGTCTATGTTTCTAACCCGTGGTCATAAAAAAGAAGTAAAGAAAAAAGAGGGGTATATAATTGTCACGGGTGGTTGGTTAGTCATGTCGCTCTCAGGAGTATTGCCGTATTTGTTTTCTGGTGCTATTCCTGATTTTACGAATGCTTTTTTTGAAACTATCTCAGGGTATACGACTACTGGAGCATCCATTCTTGATGATATAGAAGCTTTGCCAGAAGGTATTCTTTTTTGGAGGAGTCTTACTCATTGGATTGGGGGAATGGGGATTATCGTTTTAGCTATTGCAATTTTACCCCTTTTAGGAATTGGTGGAATGCAATTGTTTGCAGCGGAAGCTCCAGGGCCAAGTAGTGATAAATTGCATCCGCGTATTACAGATACAGCAAAAAGGTTATGGTTAATCTATTTTGGGTATACCGTGGCAGAAACAATCTTATTGAAACTGGCAGGGATGTCATTTTTTGATGCGATTAATCATTCTTTAGCAACCTTATCTACAGGTGGTTTTTCTACAAAGAACTTGAGCACGGCGTATTGGAATGACCAGCCTTTGATTCAGTATATTATCATCTTATTTATGTTCCTTGCTGGGAGTAACTTTGTATTAAGTTACTATGCTTTTAAAGGAAAAGTACAGAAGATTTTGTTTGATGAAGAATTTAAATTTTATACCATATTCGTAGTAGGTTTTACTATTGTCTCTGCTTTAGTGGTGTACTTTAAAGCGAATGTTTCTCTATCAGAATATCATCCAATGATATGGGGGGAGGCAGAAAGTGCTTTTAGACATTCTTTATTTCAGGTGTTATCGGTAATAACTACTACTGGTTTTGTTACGGCAGATTTTACAAATTGGACACACTTCTTAACCATCTTTTATTTTGGTTTATTCTTTCTTGGAGGATGTGCAGGTTCTACCTCTGGAGGTATAAAAGTGATGCGCCATTTGTTAATTATTAAAAACGGACTTTTAGAATTTAAACGTACGCTACATAGTAATGCTGTGATTCCTGTGCGTTATAATAATAAAACGGTACGCGAGCATATTGTATATAATATCATTGCATTCTTTGTGCTGTATATGCTAATGTTTATCATTGGCTCTTTAGTATTGGGAGCGCTAGGCTTAGATTTTGAATCTGCCGTTGGTGGTGCTGCGTCATCATTAGGAAATGTAGGTCCTGGTTTAGGGAGCTTAAATCCGTTAAGTAACTTTAATGATTTGCCTAACTTAGGAAAATGGTGGTGTGGATTTTTAATGCTATTAGGGCGTCTAGAACTCTTCACTGTTTTAATTCTCTTTACGCCATATTTCTGGAAAAAAATATAAAGCGCTACTAGTAAGGCTATTTCAATACATTCGATGCTTAACTTTCAAACGAAGTTGTAATGCCTCTGCTAAATGCGGTCTATATTAATTTGGCATATAAGATCATAAAAAAAGCGCCTCAATTTTCATTGAGGCGCTTTAACAATAAATAAAGGGTTTTATTAAGACACGGCTTTTTTAATTCTAGCTAGTGCTTCTGTAATTTGTGCTTCACTTGCTGCGTAAGAGATACGAATGCAATTATTGTTTCCAAAAGCATCACCTGCTACCGTAGCAACATTTGCAGTTTCTAATAAGTACATAGAGAAGTCAGATGAGTTATTGATTTTTACTCCGTTCAAAGTTTTTCCGAAATATGCAGTTACATCAGGGAAAACATAAAATGCCCCCTCTGGTTCGTTACATTTAAATCCAGGAATATCTTGTAATAAGCTTAAGATTAATTTTCTACGCTCTTTAAACTTGTCTACCATATATTGAATACGGCTTACAGGTTCAAGTAATGCGGTAATGACTGCTCTTTGTGCAATACAGCTAGCACCGCTAGTAACTTGTCCTTGCAGTTTGTTACAAGCTCTTGCGATATATGCCGGAGCTCCAATATAACCAATTCTCCATCCTGTCATGGCAAAAGCTTTAGCTACACCATTAACAGTCACGGTACGGTCAAACATATCAGGAAACTCAGCCATTGAAGCGTGAGCAGTAACTCCGTAATTGATGTGTTCGTAAATTTCATCACTTACCACAACAATTTGAGGGTGTTTTTGTAACACATCTGCCAAGGCTCTTAATTCTTCTTTACTGTATATAGAACCTGTTGGGTTACAAGGAGAACTATACCATAACATTTTTGTTTTTGGTGTAATCGCCGCTTCCAATTGCTCAGGCGTCATTTTAAAGTCTGTGTCTATAGATGTAGGAACTTCTACAGGTACTCCGTCTGCTAACTTAACGATATCACTATAGCTCACCCAGTAAGGGCAAGGTAATATTACTTCATCACCTTTGTTTAAACAAGCTTGAGCAACATTATATAAAGATTGCTTAGCTCCTGTAGAAACTACGATTTGTGGTAGTGTATAAGTAAGATTGTTATCTCTTTTGAACTTCGTGATAACTGCTTCTTTCAAATCTACATATCCATCTACTGGAGAGTAAGAATTGTAATTATCGTTTACAGCTTGTATCGCCGCATCCTTAATGTAATCAGGGGTGTTAAAATCTGGTTCTCCCAAACTAAGACCAATAATGTCTTTTCCCGCGGCTTTAAGTTCTCTTGCTTTTGCAGCCATTTCTAAAGTGGCTGATATTGCTAAGTTGTTAACTCTTTCAGATAAATGGTTACTCATTTTATATAATTTTCTAATACTGTATCGAAGGCTTTTTGCCTAGTTCTTTTAAATGACTAAAGTGCGAAATTATAGCTTTTCTCGTCGTCTTGTATTCGTTGTAAGGCAAATTAAACTCATTTGCAGTCTCTTTAACAATTTTAGCAATTTTTGTGTAATGAACATGACTAATATTAGGGAAAATATGATGTTCAACTTGGTGGTTTAGACCTCCTGTGAACCAATTTACTATTCTGTTTTTAGTTCCAAAATTAACCGTAGTGAACAGTTGGTGAATCGCCCATGTGTTTTTCATATTGCCATTTTCATCTGGTAATGGAGTGTCAGCATCTTCAACAACATGCGCTAATTGAAAGGTGACACTTAAGATTACACCAGCAACATAATGCATGATAAAGAATCCTATTAGAATTTTCCACCAAGCAATGCTTAAAATAAGCATCGGAAGAACAATCCAAATAGTTAAGTATATAATTTTTGTGATAACCAGTTTACTCCAGTTTACAAAAGGATTTGGTAATTCACCATAAGATAGCTTACGTTTTGTATAGCGGTACATTTGTTGAAAATCGGTAGTAATGGCCCAGTTAAACGTTAATAATCCGTATAAAAATACAGAATAGAAATGCTGAAATTTATGGTGTTTTCTCCATTCTGCATGCTTAGAGAATCTAAGAATTCTTCCGGCTTCTAAATCTTCATCGTGTTCATGAATATTGGTATATGTATGGTGTAGTACATTGTGTTGTACTTGCCAATTAAATACGTTACCTGCAAGAATGTAAATGCTACCACCCATTATTTTGTTTACCCATTTTTTGTTAGAGTAAGAACCATGATTTCCATCATGCATTACATTCATACCAACACCTGCCATACCTATTCCGATAAGAATGGTAAGTAATAAGTTAGCCCAGTTAGGTAGGTTTAAAGTAAGTATTAGAAAATAGGGTGCTAAAAATAAAGCGAACATTACAGCTGTTTTTAAGTGTAATCTCCAATCTCCTGTTTTTTTTATTTTATTCTCTTTGAAGTAATCGTTTACCCTCTTATTTAATGTTTTAAAGAATTGGGTAGAATCCTTTCTAGAAAATCGAACGGTTTCTTTAGTCATGATATTGTTTTTAACAAAGATAAGTTAATTCATTTTTGGTAATTCAAAATACCTTCTTAAAAATGAAATAATTATGATTTTTAAAGTGTTATTTTTGCATTAAAATTACTTTTTTATGGATGTTAATATATTAGTTAATCACTTTCCAGATTTAACTGAAGATCAGAAAAGACAGTTTGTGTTACTAGCAGATCTGTATAAGGACTGGAATATGAAGATTAATGTGGTTTCTAGGAAAGATATTGATGAATTGTATTTAAGGCACGTTTTACATTCTTTAGGTATTGCTAAAGTGCATCAGTTTCTACCAGGATCATCAGTAATTGATGTGGGTACCGGTGGCGGTTTCCCTGGAGTGCCTTTAGCTATTTTATTTCCAGAAACACATTTTACGCTTGTAGATGCTATAGGAAAAAAAATTAAAGTGGTAGATGAGGTTGTTGCGGGATTAGGTATCAAGAATGTAATTACTATAAATGACCGTGTAGAGAACGTTAAAGGAAAGTTTGACTTTATAGTGAGTAGGGCAGTAGCCGCTATGCCTACCTTTGTGCACTGGACAAAAGGAAAAATAAAGAAAGAATCTTTGCATGAACGCAAAAACGGAATCTTATATTTAAAAGGAGGAGATCTTTCTGAAGAGTTGCAGGGATATAAAACAGTAGAGCTCTTTGATTTGTCTGATTTCTATGATTATGAATTCTTTGAAACAAAAAAGGTGGTCTATCTTCCTTTAAAATACAGAGGATAAAAAAAGCTCGATTTATATACATATAAATCGAGCTTTTTTATTTAGCATTGGTGTAGTAGTGCTAAATACTTAATAGACTTAGATATGATTGTCTGCAAGTTTTAGCATAATTTTTCACGTATTCTGCAATACTTTCAAACGTAAATGTTTTTGATTTTTTTTGATTTTTTGAACTTCTATCTTTCATAATCCGCCGTTTTAAGAAGTGTAAAGGTACTATTTACACTGTTTGTTTACAATTAATTAACGTTAAATTTACATAGTTAGTATATGGAATGTCAATTATTTTAGCTGATTTTCAGGTTTTTACCACTTTTTTAATAGTTCATTGTTTAATTGAGTCTATGTATTTATATAAAAATAGCCGCTAACATTTGGTGTTAGCGGCTAGGTATTTTGAATGTATAGTGTTTTAGTTTAAGCTCCAAGGTGGTGTAACATTGTTAGATCTAGCGTAAGCAATCAACTGTCCTTTGTGTTCTCCATTGTGTTCCATGATGGCAAGAAGGCCTGCTAAGGTGCTCATTTTTGCGAATCCAAAATCTACTTCATCCGTTAGATTGTCATTTTTAACCATCAAAATAGAGGCAAGAACAAATTCATTAGATTTTTTTAGTGCAGCTATGATATTTTCTTTTCCTGTAATTTTAGTTAAGCCCATTACATCTACATCTTCTGGTGGAGCAAAGCCCATTTTTGAGGCTAAAAAGTAATTTCCGCCAGCGACGTGTAAAAGTGCTTCGCTAACAGAATTCACTCCATCCATAGGTCTCCAAGCATATTGTGCTTCTGAAAATGCTTCTGCCAATTGAATCACTTGTTTTTGATTTCCAATTAACACATCATGGATGGTAGTTTGTGTTAAATTTTCTATTGGACTTTCAAGGTTCTGTATTTTGGATGCTTTCTGCGCGTGAGAAAATGTTGCCATAAAAAATACTCCGAGTAGTGTTGCTAATTTAAGTGTCATCTGTTTTTTGTTTAAAGGGTTGGTTTCGAGTTTATTATTTGTAAAAATAAGGTTTTTTACAGCCACTATTTTGAAAATCTTATTGGACGCTCCCAACGTTTGTTTGTTCTGTTAAGTTTGGTGCAAAAAAAATCCCGAAAAATGCTTTCTTCGGGATTTAATACTGTTTACTATATTATTATCCTAAAAACGGATATCTGTAATCTACAGGAGTAACAAATGTTTCTTTAATTAGTCTAGGAGATACCCAGCGTAATAAATTTTGAGCAGATCCCGCTTTATCATTGGTGCCAGAAGCTCTTGCACCACCAAATGGTTGTTGTCCTACAACAGCACCAGTTGGCTTGTCATTAATATAAAAGTTACCTGCGCAATTTTGTAATGCTTTGGTTGCTTCTTCTATAACATAACGATCTGTAGCTAATACAGCTCCAGTAAGTGCATATTCAGAGGTGCTGTCTACTAATTTTAACGTTTCAGCCCAGTTTTCATCCTCATATATATATATGGTTACTACAGGTCCGAATAATTCCGTTTCCATAGTAGTGTATTTAGGATCTGTAGTTACGATAACAGTAGGCTCAATGAAGTACCCTTTAGACTTGTCGTAATTACCACCAGCAATAACTTCTGCGTTGTCATCTTTCTTAGCTTGGTCAATATACTTCGCTAATTTATCAAATGAACCTTCGTGAATAACAGCGGTCACAAAATTAGACATGTCTTCAGGAGAACCAGGTTTGTTAATCGATTTTAAATCAGCCTTAACGTTTTCTAATACTTCGTTAGCGATAGATTTAGGAAGGTATACTCTAGAAGCTGCGCTACATTTCTGACCTTGGAATTCAAAAGAGCCTCTTACAATTGCAGTAGAAACTTGACTAGGATTTGCAGTTTTGTGAGCTACAATAAAATCTTTACCTCCTGTTTCTCCAACAATTTTTGGATATGTTTTGTAAGTATGGATGTTGTTTCCAATTTGTTTCCATAATTCTTTGAAAACATGTGTAGATCCTGTGAAGTGGATTCCTGCAAAATCAGGACTATCTAAAACAGTTTCAGTGATCATTACTGGATCTCCGTAAACAACATTGATTACACCGTCTGGTAAACCTGCCTCTTTGAAAACATCAACAATAACTTTAGCTGAGAAGATTTGGCTGTCACTTGGTTTCCAAACAACAACATTTCCCATCATTGCTGCACTTGCTGGTAAATTACCTGCAATAGCTGTAAAGTTAAATGGTGTAATGGCATAAATGAAACCTTCTAAAGGTCTAAATTCAACACGGTTCCAAATACCAGGCGCAGATGCTGGCTGCTCTTGGTAAATTTCAGTCATGTACTGTACGTTAAAACGTAAAAAGTCAATAAACTCACAAGCAGCATCAATCTCTGCTTGATGTATAGTCTTAGATTGCGCTATCATTGTAGCGGCATTAATTTTTGCTCTATAAGGTCCTGCAAGTAATTCTGCAGCCTTTAAAAATATAGCAGCTCTTTGTTCCCAAGGAAGATTAGCCCAGGCGGTTCTAGAGGCTAAAGCATTATCTATAGCTTGGGTAACATGTTTTTTTTCTGCAACATGGTATGTTCCTACAATATGTTTATGGTCGTGAGGAGGAGACATTGTTCTTGTGTTTCCTGTTTTTATTTCTTCACTTCCAATATATAAAGGAACATCAACACTGCCGTTGAAATATGATTTGTATTGTTTTAAAACTTCTTCGCGCTCAGGAGATCCTGGTACGTATCCTTTTATAGGTTCGTTGATAGCTGTCGGAACTTTGAAAAATCCTTTACCCATTTGTCTTTATTTTTAAATTAAAATAGTGATGGTAAAGGTACTAAAAGTTGAGAGCTATAAAAAAAAGATAATGGTATTAGTTCAAGGTAAAAGGAGTACTAAATTTAAAAGTAGGTATGTATACTCTAAATTTTTCATTAGTGTTAAAATTAACCATATTGTAGTGACCTTTCATGGCACCTATTGTAGAGGTTAGTAAACAGCCAGAACTGTAGGTGTGAGATTCTCCAGGTAAAATAACTGGTTTTTTTCCAATCACTCCTTCGCCGTCAAGAACTTCTAACTCATTTAGAGAATCATATATTTTCCAATGACGAGAAGTTAGCTGTACAGAATCCTTGCTTTGGTTTTCTATGGTAATAGTGTATCCAAAGGCGTAGTGCGTTTTATAATTTTTAAAAAACGTACCTTCAAAACTTGTGCTTACAGAAATTTTTATCCCTTTTGTTATCTGAGTTGTCATTGCTTTCAAATGCTAAATTTGCTATTAGGATTACAGATTACTTTAGTCTTAAAATTAAGAAATAACTAACATAGAAACGAAACTTTAATAAAATTTTGACATTTCAAAAGATGTCGAAATTAGCTCAAAACCATGTTTTACGTCTTAATAATAAGCAAGGTATGAAAGTTTTTATTTTTTTTATAGTCTTAGCAAGGAACTTCGATGTAATTATGCTTTCGAAGGACATGAAGGACTTTTTTAATTGCTAATGTTTGCAGCGCTAGCTGATCCAATACCGATAATACTATCATATAAGTCTCCGAAATTTCTATAGTAGACTAAGACCAAATAATGATTTTCTGTGTTGTGAAAGTTTCCTGATATTTTGTTTAAATCTATCGTATCTCCTTGTTTGGTAGCATACTTGTAGTTGTAAAATCCTTGCTTCATTAAAATAGTAGCTTCTAAAAGTCCATTTTCAGCATTGAAAATCATTTTATTTTCATCTGTCAATGCGTAGTTGTTAAATTTTCCAAACACATAAACATCGTCCATATCAATCTGTGCTTTATAAGGAAGGCTAAAATGAATTTTGGTGTATTCTGCTTCTCTTGAAGAATCATCACCTTGTAATGTTCTTACGACAAAATCTCCATTAATATCGGGGAAATAGGTATAGGGTCTGTCATTTCTAAAGATATCCGTGAAAAGGTAATGGTTGTAAAGATCGGTGAGTTCTATAGAGGAGATGGCGGCTGTCGCGGATCTTAAATCCTTAGTGTCAAAATTTAAAAATTCATTTCCGGCATAAAAACTCGTTTCGCTATCATATTTGTAGACGAGTTCTGTGCCTAGTGTAAATTGGGGTTTAATGTTCTGTAAAGAAGTGGGCCAATAATAATTTTGAATAATTGCGAGTTTAACTTCTTTTTTAGGATTTACTAAGGAGAAGTTGCTGTAGTTGATGTTTATTTGAGTGATTTGCTTCTCAGTGATAAATTCAAAATCACGAGTTCTTTTCGGGGTAACTCCAACCGTGACTAAATCTTGATAGACCACAAACCTTCTTGAAAATACAATTTCGTAATTACTGTCATAAACTTCTAACATATAATTACCGCTAATTTTTAGCCTTACATTGTCATTGGGAATGGTGAGTTTGTAATTAGAATAGGGCTGTAAGGTATTATAGCTATTGTTGTAGTCTGTAATTCTTTGATCATCAATTCCGTTGAGGTATTGAGATTTTAGTAAGTCTGAAGGAGTCCAATCGTAGTTGCAGTGTGTAATTTTGTAATAGTAGTCATATTCACCTGCGGTGATATCATCAAATTCTAAATAAATAGGGTCTCCTAATAGCGCAATCGGGAATTGATCTTCGGTTTCTCCTTTAAAAACAATAGTTTTAATGTTTTCGGGAGCGTTTATTTCTTCTTGAATCTGAGCGCTAGCGCTTAAAAAACTAGCAAGTAGGAGTGATAATAAAAAGTATTTTTTCATTGTAAGCGGTTGTTTGGCAAAGATAAGCAAAAGTTGTGCCTAAAAAACGAGTAGTATTTTTGACTTCAGTATTATTTAGAATAAATATAAATAGTATATTCTTGGCGATTTTAGTAGCGAAATGTACTCTTAAAATTTTAAATTTGCATCAAATTTTGTTAACCTAAGGTCTACATTAATATGTCTAAAGACATCAGAATTAAGAAAGGCTTAAACATTAATTTAGTTGGTAAGGCTGAAACCGTTACGGTTAAAGCGCCAGATAGTAATGTTTATGTTATAAATTTACAGGATTTTCATGGGATTGCCCCTAAAATGCTTGTAAAAGAAGGCGCAGAAGTAAAAGCAGGTGAAGCGCTCTTCTACAACAAAAATCATGAGTCTATGCTTTTTGTTTCTCCTGTGAGTGGTCAATTGGCTGAAATTAAGCGAGGGGAAAGAAGAAAAATCCTATCACTTAAAATTACAGCTGGTAAAACTCAAGAATCTATAGAACATCAAGTTCCAAATCTAGGTAGTTCATCAGCTGCAGATATTAAAGCATTATTGCTTAAGTCTGGTAGTTGGCCGTTTATCAAACAACGACCTTATGATGTGATTGCAGATCCTGAAACGACACCAAAAGCAATTTTTGTGTCAGGATATGTAACCGCTCCCTTGGCAGCAGAACTGAACTATACTTTAAAAGGTAAAGAAAAAGAATTGCAAGCAGCTATTTCTGCAGTCTCTAAACTTACACCAGGTAAAGTACACGTTTCTTATGGTGATTCTAGTTCTCCATTGGCGGGACTTAAAGATGCAGAAATGCATCAAGTTTCTGGTCCGCATCCTGCGGGTCTTGTGGGTACACAAATCAATAAATTAGATCCTATTAATAAAGGAGAATTGGTTTGGGTAATAACCCCTCAAGATTTAGTAATTATCGGAGAGTTATTGTTGACGGGGAAATTTAATGCAGAGCGTATTGTTGCATTAGGAGGTTCATCTGTTAAAAAACCACAATATTATACGACTAAAATTGGATCTGAGATTGCTACTTTTCTTTATGCGAGTGGTGTTAATGGAGAAAAATTTAGAGTAATAAATGGTGATGTTTTAACAGGGTCTAAGTCTAGTCAAGATGGTTATTTAGGTTTTTATAACAACACGGTTACTGCTATTCCAGAAGGAGATGATTATGAATTTTTCGGTTGGAATAAACCAATTTTCAATAAGATTTCTACGACTAGAGCATTGACGTTCTCATGGTTAAGTCCTAAGAAAAAATATGATCTAACAACAAATACGAATGGCGAGCATAGAGCATTCGTAGTTACTGGTCAATATGAAGAGGTGTTTCCATTAGATATTTTTCCAATGCAATTACTTAAAGCGTGCATGGTCAAAGATTTAGATGAAATGGAACAACTAGGATTGTATGAAGTTGCCCCGGAAGATTTTTCATTGACAGAGTTTATCTGTATTTCTAAGCAGCCTCATCAGCAAATTATTCGTGAAGGATTAGATTTATTACAAAAAGAAATAGGATAACTATGAGCCTTAAAAATAAATTACACAATTTAAAAGAAGAGTATAAGGGCAAGAAAATGGCACCAGCCTTTAATGCAATACATACTTTTCTATATGCTCCTAATGAGACTACACATTCAGGTAGTCATGTTAGAGGTGCAGATGATTTAAAACGTACCATGAATACAGTAATCATGGCGCTTATACCAGTTTTATTATTCTCTATGTTTAATGCGGGTTATCAGCATTTTGCAGCCATAGATGCTGCTAATGGTGTGGTTCGTGAAGTTTCTGTATTTGGAAACTTTTTAACATGGGAAAATTTCTGGATTGGAATAATTAAAGTACTTCCGTTAGTAGTGGTTTCTTATGGTGTTGGACTTATAGTTGAATTCATATTTGCTGTTATTAAAGGACATGAAGTAGAAGAAGGGTACTTGGTGACAGGGATGTTAGTGCCACTTATCGTACCAATTGATACTCCACTTTGGATGTTGTCTATCGCCGTAATATTTGGTGTAGTTATTGGTAAGGAAGTTTTTGGTGGTACAGGAATGAATATCTTAAATCCTGCATTAACTATTAGGGCCTTTTTATTCTTTGCATATCCAACATGGATGAGTGGTGATAAAGTTTGGGTCTATGATGCTGTTAATTTAGCAGGTACGCCAGATGCTATATCAGGAGAAACAATTCTTGGTTACTTAGCACAAAATAAGGCTGCGGAAATGACCTATTCAATCTCGGACATGTTCTTTGGTTTTATACCAGGATCTGTAGGAGAAACTTCTACATTCTTAATTCTTTTAGGAGGCTTATTTTTGATTTTCAGTAAAATAGCAAGCTGGAGAATTATGTTGAGTGCCGTTCTTGGTGCTTTGGTAATGGGCTTAATGTTCAATGGAGTGGTAAGTTCTGGTTGGATTGGTGAGACTAGTAAATTTTATGGTCTTATGAGTTTTACTTTTTGGAAGCATCTAATCGTTGGTGGTCTTGCATTTGGTATTGTTTATATGGCTACTGATCCTGTTACAGGGTCTCAAACAAATAAAGGGAAATGGTTTTACGGTTTCTTTATCGGTTTTATTTCGGTAATGATTCGTGTATTCAACCCAGCGTATCCAGAAGGTGTTTTCTTAGCAATATTGTTAATGAATGTATTTGCACCTACAATAGATCATTACGTGATTCGTGGTAATGTTAAGAAGCGTTTAAAAAGATTAAAAAACGCAACCATCTTACCAAACGATAGCGCTAGTAAATCAGAAAAATTAAAAGCCGAAACAGTTTAATTATGGCAGTTAACACAGACAAAAATCTTTATACCGTTGTTTTTGCGGCTATAATGGTAGTAGTAGTTGGTTCTGTTTTAGCACTTACAGCTTCTGGCTTAAGTGATAAGATTAAGGAAAACGAACGATTCGAAAAACAACAGAATATTCTTTACGCTATGGGTGTAAATGAAAATGTTGATGAAGGAAGTGTAAATTTTATTCCTGCAGATAAGGTAGAAGAAGAATTTACAAAATATATTAAAGAGCAATTAGTTATTGTTGATGGGGAAGTGTCCAAAGATGATAATGCATATTTAATTGATGTTAAGAAGCAAATCGCTTTAGCAAAAAAAGGTGAAAAAGCTAAACTTCCATTGTTTATTGGGGAAAAAGATGGCAAGAAGTTCTATATCATACCTATGTATGGAAAAGGGCTTTGGGATGCTATTTGGGGTTTTATAGCCTTAGATGCTAATATGGTAGTTCAGGGAGTATACTTTGATCATAAAGGAGAAACTCCGGGATTAGGTGCGAACATTAAACAGCGTTATTTTATGGATGATTTCACAGGAGAAACCATTATGGCTGGTACGCGTTACAGTGGTATAAATGTAGCAAAAGGAAATAATGATCCTACGAACTTAACCAAAGATGATAACGAAGTTGATGCACTTGCGGGGGCAACAATTACAGGTAACGGCGTTTCTGCAATGATTTCAGAAACGATGAAGCTTTACGAAGATTATTTAAAAACTATTAGAGCTAATTAATTATGGGATTACTTTCAAAAAAAGATAGTGGACTGATTTTAGATCCTCTAGCAGATAATAACCCAATTACAATACAGGTACTAGGTATCTGTTCTGCATTGGCAATTACGGCAGAATTAAAAGCTTCCATAGTAATGGCAGTTTCAGTAATGTTTGTTTTAGGTATGGGTAACGTAGTTATTTCTTTAATGAGAAATATCATTCCTTCTAAAATTAGAATTATTGTGCAGCTTGTAGTGGTAGCCGCTTTAGTAATTATAGTAGATCAAGTGTTGAAAGCTTTTGCTTATGAATTGAGTAAAACACTTTCTGTATTCGTGGGACTTATTATTACAAACTGTATCATTATGGGGCGTTTTGAAGCTTTTGCTTTGGCAAACGGGCCTTGGAGATCATTCTTAGATGGTATAGGAAACTCTTTAGGATATGGTTTAATATTAATTATAATAGGCTTCTTTAGAGAGCTTTTAGGATCTGGTACGTTATTAGGTTTTAAAGTTTTAGGAGATCCAATTGCTAAGACTGGTTTGTATGCACTAGGATATGAGAACAACGGTTTTATGTTGCTTTCGCCAATGGCTTTAATTGTTGTTGGTATTATCATTTGGGTACAACGTTCAAGAAACCCAGCTTTAGTAGAAGAAAATTAAGTAGTCATTCCAAGAAAATAGTATTATGTTAGAAAATGTAGAATTATTCTTTAAATCCATATTTATTGACAATATGGTATTTGCCACATTCTTGGGGATGTGTTCTTATCTAGCGGTATCTAAAAAGGTTGCTACCGCGGTAGGACTAGGTGCTGCTGTAATTTTTGTATTAGCGGTGACAGTACCTTTAAACTGGTTGTTAGATCAGTATCTATTAAGAGATGGTGCTTTAGCTTGGTTAGGTCCAGAATACGCAGATTACAATCTAAGTTTTTTATCTTTTATTTTATTCATTGCTACCATTGCAACAATGGTACAATTAGTAGAAATAGTAGTAGAGAAATTTTCGCCTTCTTTATATAACTCATTGGGTATATTTTTACCATTAATTGCTGTAAACTGTGCAATTTTAGGAGGGTCTTTATTTATGCAATCTAGAGATATTCAAACCTTAGGTTTGGCTTTTAATTATGGTTTAGCTTCCGGTATTGGATGGTTTTTAGCCATTTTAGCGATTGCAGCAATTAGAGAGAAAATTAGGTATTCAAATGTGCCTGCACCATTAAGAGGTTTAGGAATTACATTTATTATTACAGGTTTAATGGCCATTGGCTTTATGAGTTTTGGTGGTATGCTTACTGGTGGTGGAGATGAAGCAGCTGCAGAAGAGCCAATACAAACAGCTGTAAAAGACGATAAGAAATTAAATAAGGAAATTTCAGAAAAAGAAGTTTCTTATAACGAAGTTTTAAATAAATAAGAATGATTTTAGCTACAAGTACAGGTGGAACAATAGCAATTACGGTGATTGCTTTTATGATTCTTTTATTAGTATTGGTTGCATTACTTTTATTTACAAAAGAAAAATTATCACCTTCAGGTCCCGTAACAATTACCATTAATGGTGAGAAGACAATTGAAGTTGGTTCAGGTGGATCGTTATTGTCTACATTAGGAAATCAAAAAATATTTTTACCATCTGCATGTGGTGGTGGTGGAACTTGTATTCAATGTGAATGTCACGTTCTTTCTGGTGGTGGTGAAGCTTTGCCAACAGAAACACCTCACTTCTCAAAAAAAGAACTTTTACATGGTGCTCGTTTAGCGTGTCAAGTAAAGGTAAAGCAGAATATGGATATTACTATTCCGGAAGAAGTATTCGGAATTAAGAAGTGGCCAGCAAAAGTGGTGCGTAATTATAACGTTGCTTCTTTTATTAAGGAATTTGTAGTAGAGATTCCTGAAGATATGAATTACAAAGCAGGGGGGTATATTCAAATTGAAATTCCTGAATGTGAAGTAAAATATGCTGACATTGATATTACAGCACACCCAGAAGAGCATGAAACGCCAGATAAGTTTCAAGCAGAATGGGATAAGTTTAATTTATGGCCTTTGGTAATGAAAAATCCAGAGACTGTAGAAAGAGCATATTCTATGGCTTCTTATCCTGCAGAAGGAAGAGAAATTATGCTTAACGTTCGTATTGCCACCCCGCCATGGGATAGAGCTAAAAACGGATGGATGGATGTAAATCCAGGTGTAGCTTCTTCTTACATTTTTAATTTAAAGCCAGGAGATGATGTAGTAATTTCAGGACCTTATGGAGAATTCTTTATTAATGAGTCCGATGCTGAAATGCTTTACGTTGGTGGTGGTGCAGGTATGGCTCCAATGAGATCTCATTTATACCATCTGTTCAGAACCTTAAAGACTGGTAGAAAAGTAACATATTGGTACGGTGGTCGTTCTAAGAGAGAATTGTTCTATTTAGATCATTTCTATAAATTAGAAAAAGATTTTCCAAACTTTAAATTCTATTTAGCACTTTCTGAGCCAGCACCAGAAGATAACTGGAAAGTTAAAGAAGATGTTGATGCGCCAGGAGATGGTTTTGTTGGATTTATTCACAACTGTGTAATTGATAATTATTTATCTAAGCATGAATCTCCAGAAGATATTGAGCTTTATTTCTGTGGTCCTCCATTAATGAACAAAGCTGTTCAGAAAATGGGTGAAGATTTTGGTATTCCAGATGAGCACATTAGATTCGATGATTTTGGCGGATAAACCATAATATATAGCTAATAATATTTTTATTTTTACTAAAAACCGATATTTTTATGTCGGTTTTTTTATTCCTAAACTTTCCTATGACAGCGCTTTCTGAACAAGAATTACATAACTTAGCTATGAATATTGTAGGTAAACAATTAGAAGCAGAAGGCTTTGAGTTTTTATCAGTAAATAGTACACTTAAAAAAAATCCGCAGTTTGTTTGTCTTAAAGAAAAAGAGCTTCATTTTGTTGTTGTGAAAGCTATTGTATTTCCTAATGATCCTAAAGATTTAGATATGGATAATCTGACGAAAATGAAAGATCATGCAGAGAAGTTTGAGGCGTTAACCTATTTCGCTGGTGTTGGTTTGGTCAATGCAAAAGATCATAACTTACCAGTTTATTTAAATGAAGATTACGTTGTTGATTATGATGGACTTGTTAAAATTTAGAGTGCCTGCGATTAGTGGGATAGTGGTACTAACCCTTTTTTTAAATTCTTGTGGGGATGTTTTTGTAGAGAATAGGCATACCGGCGCGGCGTTAGGTACTACCTATTCCATTTTATTTTATGATACTGAGGAACTTAATCTAGAAAAAGAAATTGATTCAGTTTTCGCTGCCATGAATCATTCAATGTCTACCTATATTCCAGATTCTGATATTTCTAAAATTAACCGAGGAGATAGTACAGTAGTAGTCGATGAGATGTTTCAAGACGTATTTCAACTATCTAAAGAGATTAATGCGCGTACAGAGGGCTATTTTGACCCTACCGTAGGGGTTTTAGTGAACTCTTGGGGATTTGGTCCTGGACAGCAAATTGAACTTGATAGCGCTAGGGTAGATAGCTTATTGAATTTTGTTGGATTTGGTAAAGTAAGGCTGAATGAGGATAATACCATTTCTAAAATGAACCCAAGTATTATTTTTGATTTTAATGCGATTGCTAAAGGTTATGCTGTAGATCGCTTAGGCGCTTTGCTTGATGCAAAAGGAATTGATAATTACTTGGTAGAAGTAGGAGGGGAGTTAGTGGCTAAAGGTGTGAATAAGATTAAAAATAAAGACTTTGTAGTGGGGATTGATGATCCTCAAGCAAATGATCGTTCTACTCCTATTGCTAAAATAAAACTAACGAATAAAGGTCTTGCTTCATCGGGTAATTACAGGCACTTTAGAGAAGATGCTTCAACAGGTGTAAAGTATGTGCATACTGTTGATCCTATTACCGGATATACTAAGAATTCTAATGTTTTAGGGGTGACTATTTTGGGGCCAACCTGTGCGGAAGCAGATGCGTATGCCACTGCTTTTATGGCGATGGATTTAGAGAAGTCTACTAGTTTAATTATAGATAGAGAAGGTTTTGAAGCGCTAATCTTATATATTGATGGTAAAGGTGATGTAAAACAATTTGTAACTAAAGGTTTTGAAAAACTCTATGTTAAATAAGTTTTCTAACTACAGGTAAAATTTCTCCTTTTGCTAAGCAGTACTTGTCGATGGTTTCAGGTGTTAGTTTTGACGTATAATCTACCTCATCTACATGAAATCCTATTTCCCTTAATTTGGTGAAATAATCACGGCCGTATATTCTAACATGGTCATATTGACCAAATATTTTTGCACGCTCTTTTCGGTCGGTTATGGTATCATCTTCAAAAGTGGTAGCTCTTTTTAAATCTTGCGGTATTTGTAAAATAGCCCATCCGTTAGGTTTTAATATCCTGTAGATTTCTTCCATGGCCTTGGTATCATCAGGGATATGTTCTAAAACGTGGTTGCAAAAAATAATATCAAAACTGTTATCGGCAAATGGAAGATCACAGATATCTGCTTTTATATCCGCAAGAGGTGAGTCTAGATCTGTGGTTGTGTAGTTTAAATTTTCTAAGGCTCTAAAACGCTTGTAAAAGGCTTGTTCTGGAGCAAAATGTAAAACCTTATACTTCTTAGTAAAGAAATCTGTTTCATCTTTTAAATACAGCCATAAGAGTCTGTGACGTTCTAATGATAACGTAGAGGGTGATAATACATTTTCTCTAGGACTTTCGTAACCATAAGGTAAGAAACGCTTAAAACTTTTTCCATCAATAGGATCTGTATACGTATCACCTTTCATGGAAAAAGCCAAAACAGGTCGTGCCAAATAACTTAATTTAATAAGTATTGGTCTTGGTATGGTGTTTAAAATATACTTGAAAATTTTTGACACTAATTTATGGGGTTTTCGCTAGTGAAAATGTAGGTGACGCTGCTATTTTTTAATGCGTTTAGATTTTTACTTGTCTAAACTCATCTTCTTCGTTGCTTTCAATACCTAAAGCCTCGTAAATATATTTGAAGGTAGATAAAAGCTCAGGCTTTCCGTTTACTAATGCAATATCATGTTCAAAATGTGCACTTGGCTTTCCATCGGCCGTTAAAATAGTCCAACCATCTTTCAGTTGTTTTATTCTATGTGTACCTAAATTTGTCATCGGTTCAATAGCGACAACCATTCCTTCTACAAACTTTTTACCACGTCCTCTTTTACCATAGTTTGGCATTTCTGGATCTTCGTGCATTTTACGACCTAAGCCGTGCCCTACTAATTCCCGTACTACACCATACCCGTGATCTTCCGTAAATTTTTGAATAGCATAGCCAACATCGCCAACGCGGTTACCTGCTTTAAATTCTCGGATACCTACATACAGCGATGCTTTGGTAACGTCCAATAATTTTTTTGTTTCAGGAGCTACTTCACCTACTTCAAAAGTATAGGCATGGTCTCCATGAAAATCGTTTTTAAAGGCACCACAGTCAATAGATATAATATCACCTTCTTCTAATGGCGTATTGTTTGGTATACCATGAACAATTTGAGCATTAGGGCTCATGCAAAGAGAATTTGGAAAATCATATAAGCCCAAGAATCCTGGAACAGCACCATGGTCGCGAATAAAAGTTTCTGCTAAAGCATCTAACTGTAAGGTTGTAACACCAGGTTTTACTTCACTGGCAAGCATTCCTAAAGTCTTTGAAACGATTAATGCGCTTTCGCGCATTAATTCTATTTCTTCTGTAGTTTTTACTATAATCATAGATTGCAAATATACATTTTTTGGTACATTTTATACCAATGGTTTCTGGGTCATTACGGCAGGTTGCGCAACACCCATTAGTTTTAAAATTGTAGGAGCAATATCTCCTAAAACACCATCACTAATTTTAATATGATCTTTATCTACCAATATTAATGGAACAGGATTGGTGGTGTGTGCGGTGTTAGGACTGCCATCTGGGTTAATCATAGTTTCGCAGTTTCCATGGTCTGCTATAACAATGCTAGAATATCCATTTTTTAAACCAGCGGTAACAACTGCTTCTGCGCAACTGTCTACTACCTCACAAGCTTTAATCGCGGCTTCCATAACTCCCGTATGGCCAACCATATCAGGATTAGCGAAATTCAAACATACAAAATCAGCATCACCTTTTTCTAACTCTGGAATAATAGCATCCCTAATTTCATAGGCACTCATTTCTGGTTGAAGATCATAAGTGGCAACTTTAGGAGATGGGCACAGTAATCTTTCTTCTCCTTCAAAAGGTGTTTCACGACCTCCATTAAAGAAAAATGTTACATGTGGGTATTTTTCTGTTTCAGCAATTCTAATTTGCTTTTTACCAGCTTCAGATAAAACCTCACCTAAAGTCTTTTCAATATTATCTTTATCATACACTACATGAATGTTTTTATAAGCATCATTGTAGTTTGTCATAGTTACATAGTATAAATCTAGCTTGTGCATGTTTTGTTCATGCATATCTACTTGACTAAGTACTTCTGTAAGTTCGCGACCACGGTCTGTTCTAAAGTTAAAAAAGATTAAAACATCGCCATTTTCAATTTTAGCAATTGGCGTATGATCCGCGTTGGTAGCTACAATTGGTTTGATAAACTCATCCGTAACATCAGCATCGTAATTTTTTTGCAATTCTGCTGCGATATCATTGGTTTTAGTACCAGTATTGTTAACTAAAAGGTCATAAGCTAATTTAATACGCTCCCAACGCTTATCTCTATCCATAGCATAATAACGTCCTATAACCGTCGCTATTTTTGCTTTTTTGTCTGCGCAAAATTCATTGATAGCAGTAACGTATCCTTTTCCACTTTTTGGATCTACATCTCTACCATCTGTAAAAGCATGAATAAATACCTTGTCAAGCGCATAGGCTTCACTCGCTTTTATCAATCCTTTTAAATGTGAGGTGTGGCTATGAACACCACCGTCACTTAGAAGACCTACGAAGTGTACAGGCTTGTTGTTTTCTTTTGCGTATAAAAAAGCCTCTTTTAATACTTTTTCATCCTTAAGCGTATCTTCTTTTACCGCTTTATTTATTTTGGCTAAATCTTGGTATACAATTCTACCTGCACCTAAATTCATATGACCAACTTCACTATTCCCCATTTGTCCCTCAGGAAGACCAACGTTCATACCGTCAGTAAGTAAGTTCGCATTGGAATATTCTTTTTGAATACGGTCTATAAAAGGAGTGTTTGCATTATCTACAGCTGAAACTTTTGGATTAGGAGATTTACCCCATCCATCCAAAATCATCAATATTACTTTCTTATTCATCGGACTAATTATTTGTTACCTCAAAAATAAGATGAAATGCCAGTATATACTAGAAAATAAAGCTTCTTTTTACACTGTTAAAATTGTCTAAAAGGAAGTGCTTTTAAAATGGGCAAATGTTAAATAATTGTTATTTAGGCTTTTGAGGTGAAACAATCTCCGTGCAACGTCGTCTATTCAGTATAATCAAAATATACATTCATCAATATCAAAAAATCAACATCATGAAAAAATCAATCGTAATTGCAGTGCTAGGTCTTACATTAATTAGTACAAGCGCTAAAGCAGAAACTATTTTAAATTCTTCTCCTGAGACAACTATTAACATTAAAAAAATTACAGGATTAAGTTCTTTTTGTAATGCTATTTTAAAGGGAGATATTCAAACCGTTAAAAGCATGATTTCTTTAGGGGAAGATGTAAACGAAAAATCATTAGGAATGACCCCTGCTATTTTTGCAGCACGTTACAATCGTGCTGATATTTTAGAAGTTCTTATTGAAAACGGAGCAGATATCACGGTGAAATGTGACAGAGGTAGAAGTATTAAAAAACACGCAGAGCAATCTGGAGCTATCGATGCTTTAGAGGTGATTGAAGCGCATTCGAAAAAGAAATAGCATACAGCTTAATTTCGAGAAAATTAAAAAGCCCTCTAAAATCTAATTTTAGAGGGCTTTTTTTAAGTTTACTTCTTCTAGTGTTCAAGTAAAAGAGCTGCTTTTTAAAATCTGAATCCGTTTATTGCACGATATGCAAATGCATAAAGGGCCATAGAGATCATTAATACAGAGAATAATGAATAGATCTTCAGTAAAACTACAATAAATATAGGTCTACAATTTTCAAAAGCTTCTAAGTAAACATTTCTGAAATGTAATAGTGTACCCATATAGTTTCATTTAAATGTTTATAAATCAAAGCTATAAGGATTAAGCGTAGTGTAAAAGTTTGGGTTTTACAAAGCTAATAAAATATTGCACAAATGCGTTGTTCTTTAAATATATTAGATGAAATGCACTATTCCTATTCTTGGTATTTTTCAATAGCCGCTTTTATCTTTTCAATTCTATTAGCCGGATCAGGGTGTGTACTTTGAAATTCAGGAACACGGTTTGGACCTCCAGCAGCTTTTAGAATTTCCATTACTTTTATCATTTCGTAAGGGTCATAACCTGCTTTGATCATGAAAAGCACTCCTAATTCATCACTTTCTAGTTCGTCATTTCTTCCGTTTTTTAGTAACGTGTTTTGTCCAATACTCCCCATAATACTACCCATATCTCCCGCACCTACTGTTGCACCCATTGTTGCGGTTTGCCAGGTCTGAGAATCTGCAATACGTTCTGCAGAATGGCGGCCAATTACATGACCAATTTCATGCCCCATAACACCAGCAAGTTGTGCTTCATTTAATTGTGAAAATAAGGCGTAGGTAATAAAACATTGTCCTCCAGGTAACGCAAAAGCGTTTATGGTTTGATCATCAGCAAGCAAGTGAAAGTCGTAATGATAAGGGGTGTCTTTAGCAATACTATTATTCACCAAGCGGTTTCCTACTTTTTTGACAAAGGTTTGTAATTTTTCATCAGGATATAGACCACCGTGCTGTTGCGCCATTCCCGGTGCGCTTTGTAATCCAATGGCAATTTCTTGATCGGAAGTCATCGTGATGTGTTGCTCTCTACCCGTATATGGATTCTCTTCTGTATTGCTGCATTTTTTTATAAATGCAAAGGCTACAATAGCTAAGCCTATGAATATTCTAATTTTCCAATTACCTCTTTTCATGGTTAGTGTTTTAGTAATTATTATAAGTTATGTAAATGCTAAAGAAGTTTAGAATTTATGTCTAGGACATTATCTGTTATGTACGTTCTTAGAAACCCAGAAGTGAAATGTTCGCTTCCAAGAAAATCCTCATCTTTATAAATTTGGAGTAAATTTTTACTACGGAAAGTTTCTAACATAGGTATAGAAATAGGGGCGTAGCTATAATGCCAAGGCTCATATTTAAATCCTCTTCTTTTTTTATCATCGGTATAGACCAAATAAAAACCAAATTTCTCTGAATTTTCATCCATCCACTTTTTAAAGTCTGCAAAAGGCTGTCCTTCGCCGTACTTTGAAGGGACTAAAACATCTCCGCTTACTTTTTGGTAACCATCAATTACATCAATGTCTGTACCCCAATGGTGTCTGCTAGTTCCTGGAATTGTTGAATATTCTATAATTTTAGATATTGCGTCAAGCGGCGCCATACCGGCATCCGTATACTTGATAAACTTGTTTTCGAAAATTACTTGTTGGCGATCAAAACTACGGTAGCTAGAGACAATTTTTAAATCGATACCGCCCGTATAAGCAGCTCTTTTCATTTCTATAAAGGCGTCATGAGCTTCTTTTCTTAAGTTAATGCCTTTACCGTACAGTTTTACATCACTTTTGCCCATTAATTCTAAAATAGAATATTCTACATCTATATCTTGAGCAAGCGTAATGGAAGGCACTAATGCTAAAGCAATGCCTGATGCTGTTGTTTTTTTTATAAATGATCTTCTCTGCATTTCTATATTTTTTTAAACATTACGTAATGTTCCCCTACTAAGGGTATTTCAAATATCGGACCAACTTTATGATATCCTAGATTGGTGTAGAACCCAACAGCCGAAACTCTTGCATTCATCCAAACGGTAGTTTTTTCTTTTTTCTTTAATAGTTCTTCTCCGGATAGTAATAACTGCTTGCCGAAACCATGACCGTGGTATTCGTCTAATACCGCCATTCCTCTTAATTGTGCAGTCTCAGTAAAATTATGATCTGCGTGGTTTGCATTGTAAAACGATGCAACAGCTACTAGCTTATCTTCTAAAAATCCGCCTACATGAAATGTATCTGACAATTCATCACCAGCTAATATACAAGTGGCAATAGGCCTCCCTTTTCTTAAAACGGGATGGCGTACCGGATAAGTCTCTTCTGCTGTTATCAATTTAGATACTAAAGTAGTAACGGTGTTTTTATCCATTATTGTCTTTTAGGAATGATAAATTAAAGATACAAGTTCTTATTTCAATACCCTAAAATTAATTATTTAAGTAAAGATATCCCTGGTGCGTAACTTCAATATCAAATAATTTTACAATATAGAAATAGATTCCATCAGGGAGTCCTTTGTCCTTACTGATAGTAAATTTGTTATTAGCAGTACCGTCAAATAGATTTTTGTAATTTTCTACGGTATATACGATGCGCCCCCATCGGTTATAAATTTCTATTTTGTTATTGGGAGAAAGGGCAACGGCGTCAATAACTAGGTAATCATTTACGCCATCATCATTGGGCGTAAGAATATAGTTGTCTAAGGTGATACTTTCTGTACTTAGGCTTTCACCAAAAGTGATCACCTCATACGCGTTCGGTAAAAATGTGGCAGAAGTAATGCTTCCTAATGTAAAATCTCCTGTAAGATTGGTGTTTCCTAAATCTACCCAAATACCATCGGTTTTGTCCCATCCTACGACTCTTAAGTCTTCAATTCTGTCAACAATATTAGGAATAGAGCTGTCTATATCCCAAGTAAGGATAACATTTGAAAGGATATCACTATCTAAATCCCAAAATTCATAGCTACTAATACGCAATAAAATATCGCTTTTTTGATTTGTATTAAAACTTGTGGTAAAGGTAGAAGGTACATTTGGGTCTTCATAGAAATAGGCGGCTTTTGCCAGAGCATTTACGCTACTTGATCTTAATTCTATGGGGCGTAACTTATCTGTAATTCCTGTAGGGAATAGAAAATTTTGTTTGTTGCTCAATGCCGCATAGCCATCTACTTTGGTGAGATCTGTCTCGCCAGTATAAAAAGCATCATTTATATAATCTAAAGTGATCGCTAATTGATTTCTTGGTGTAACTATGTTGCCAATAATAAAATTACTATTGTTTGAGATACCGACTCCGATTTCTAAATTTAAATGATCCGTAACGACTATTTCGGCATCCTTAAAAATAGGTCTAAAAGCTCCTGAAATGGTAAGGTCGCTTGTATTGTAAAAACCGACTAAGCCAGCATTTTCGTCAAAAGATCCATTGTTTATTAAATTGTCATGAAAGCCTAAACTTCCTTCTTCATGAATTTTTAAGCTTCCAAAATTTTGAGTTTGTTCCTGAGCGTTACTAGGTGCAATACCGAGTAACAAGCCACCTAAAAATACTACTATGTTTTGTTTCATAATCATGGTATTATTTTTAGAAGTCTAAGATTGTAAACATAAACTCAGAATCAAATCTTGCTCTATCTGTTCCACCGTTATCATTATCACCCATAATAACTTCAAAGGTATTTGTAGTTTGATTGGTATAGGCAATTCCTGGATCATCATTGCCGTCTCCTCCGCGTCCTGGTTGCGATATTTGTATGATGTAATTAGAGTCTGAAGTTGTTCCGGCAGGAAGGTTTACTTGGTAGTGTCCTACTCCTGTAAGTTTCGTTATCGTGATCCCTGCTGTTGCTTTTAAGATAGCACCATTAGCAGCTATCTTACCAAATGCTTTAATTGGACTTTCGTAAAATATTCCTGAATCTGTCCCTAATGAAACACTGTTGTTTACGTCAGTACTTACGGTTGCAGCAGGTGCAGGATCTATCCAGTCCGTTCCTGTCGCCGTAGTACTTAATACTTGGCCGGCAGTTCCCGCATCCCCATCCTTGTCCTCAAAAGATCCATCTAATCGCATGTTATTTGCGATATGTAAACTTTCGTCTGGAGTAGAAGTTCCAATACCTACATTCTGAGAAGCATCAATTCTTATTGCTTCGATACTCCCGGTAGAGAAACCTAATTGATCTGCGGCAGCTCTGAACATACCCGTATTAGCATCATCATTAAAACGATACGATGGAGAATTAGCGGTTCCATCAGCATTAGCAAATGAGGTAGCCCTTACTTGTCCGCTTACCTGTAATTTATGGGTTGGCGTATTTGTTCCAATTCCCAATCTATTAGTGCTACTATCCCAAAAGAGTTGATTGTTATCTTCCGCAGGGGCTCCTGATGCAGCGGCAAAAAATAAAGATCCTTCTGTACCTGTATGGTTTAAGGCATCTGCATCTACCCAAGTAACAGTACCTGTATTATCTGTAATTAATGATTGATTGTTACTTCCTGGTGCAATTTTGGTGGTGGTTACATTAGCATCTGTAATATTAATAGTTGTTACAGCAGCTGTAGCTAAATCATCTGTGGTCACTTCACCATTAGCAATTTTTGCAGTCGTAATAGTATTGTCTGCAATAGCTAAGCTTACGTTGGTAAAAGTAGCGTTTGCACCATTTGTTACCGTAATGTCTGTAGAGGATATTGTGCCACTAGATAAGTTGTCTACATAGTTTTTTGTTGCTGCATCTTGAGCATTGGTAGGATCATTTAAATTAGTGATGTTAAAATTCCCCATGGCTAAAGGTCCTACCATTGCATCGCCATTTGCATTTACATAGCGTGCATCGTTTGATGATAAATCTGTGGTAACTTCTTGCCATCCCGTCATATCATCAAATATAAAAGCGACACCATTACGATCTGCATTTGGAGCTACTTCCCCAGAAACAATATAAATATCAGAATCTACGGCTGTAGTAGGTATGTTCGTCTCTAGACCTGTACTGGTGCTTGATAAAATTACAGCAACATTACCATTAGAAGCAGGGGCTACGCCATTCACTGTTCTTACCATACTGGCGATATCATTAAAGCCACCAGCTTCATTGGTGAAACGAAGAATACTATCATCTCCAGGAGCTATACTTAATGAGGTTATGGTTTCATCAATTTCAACACTAGTACCATTTGTTTCTGTAATTGTGGCAATTCTATTTCCTGCAATTACATTGGTTACACTCAAAGCATCAACTTCTAACGCTCCTGTAGTTGCATTTTGGGAAAGTCCCGTTCCAGCAACGTCTGCGTTTATTTTTGCAGCGGTAATTACATCATTTTGAATAGTTAATAGACCTGTGTTACTCAGTATTGCATCACCATTTACGGTTACTTCTTGAGCTGTATTAGACCCGTCACCCATAAATATAGTGCCATTGTTTAAGGTACTTATGGTAGATATTTGATTGTCTACATAAGTTTTAACCGCTTGTTCTGTTGGAAAAAGTGTATCTGAATTGGTAATTAATGTACCGTCAGTAGATTTGTTAGCCGTATCTTCTTTATCAGTTTCTAAAGTCGTAATGTCACTGGCATTTGCTGTTTCTGCTGCCGTAGCTCTAGTTTCCTCGTCGCTAATGGCATCTGTGTTAGCTGTTTCTGCTGCCGTGGCTCTAATTTCTTCATTTGTTATTGCGGTGGTATTTGTTGCAATAGCAGCAGATTCTTCTAATGCTGCTAAATTAACAGTCACCGCCGAAGTCCCTTCAAAGATGGTTAATTGACTTGAACTATTTAAAACGGCTGATGTAATGTCGTCGTCTTGTCTAATTAAAATAAATTGATTGTCTACATAGGTTTTTACAGCTAATTCTGTTGGGAACAATACGTTGGTTGCATCTGCTAAAGTAATATCTGTTGATTTGTTAGCCGTGTCTTCTTTATCGTTTTGTAAATCTGTAATGTCGCCTGCATTTGCCGTTTCTGCAGCTGTTGCTCTTATTTCTTCATCGCTAATTGCCGTTGCGTTTGCAGTTTCGGCAGCTGTTGCTCTTGCCGTTTCAGTTGCTATGGCAGCAGAGTCATCTAAATCAGAAAGGTTCACATCAATAGAAGTAGCTGTACCTTCTTCAATTGTTAAGATGTTGGTGGTTGCGTCTAAAGTGGCCGCGGTAATATCATCATCTTGGTTAACAGCGCCTATTTGATTGTCCACATACGTTTTTACAGCAAGTTCTGTTGGGAACAATACATTGGTAGCATCTGCTAAAGTAATATCTGTTGATTTGTTAGCCATGTCTTCTTTGTCTGCCTGTAAATCTGTAATGTCATCGGCGTTCGCAGTTTCAGCGGCTGTTGCTCTTATTTCTTCATCGCTGATAGCTGTTGCGTTTGCAGTTTCGGCAGCTGTTGCTCTTGCCGTTTCAGTTGCTATGGCAGCAGAGTCATCTAAGTCAGAAAGGTTTACATCAATAGAAGTAGCTGTTCCTTCTTCTATAGTCAAGATGTTAGTGGTAGCGTCTAAAGTGGCCGCGGTAATATCATCATCTTGGTTAACAGCGCCTATTTGATTGTCCACATACGTTTTTACAGCAAGTTCTGTTGGAAACAATACATTGGTTGCATCTGCTAAAGTGACGTCGGTAGATTTGTTGGCCGTATCTTCTTTGTCGGTTTGTAAATCTGTAATGTCATCGGCGTTTGCAGTTTCTGCTAAGATTGCTCTTGCTTCTTCATCACTAATAGCGGTTGCATTTGCAGTTTCCGCGTTCGTTGCTCTGGTAACTTCATTGATAATCGCTGTTGTATTTGCGGTGATGTCTGCTGATTCTTCTAAACTTGATAGGTTCACATCTATAGAAGTGGTTGTACCTTCTTCAATAGTTAAGATGTTTGTTGCAGCATCTAAAGTAGCTGCGGTAATATCATCATCTTGATTGACAGCACCTATTTGATTGTCTACATATGTTTTCACAGCTAATTCTGTTGGGAACAATACGTTAGTAGCATCAGCTAAAGTGACGTCGGTAGATTTGTTGGCCGTATCTTCTTTGTCGGTTTGTAGATCTGTAATGTCATCTGCGTTTGCGGTTTCAGCCAAGATTGCTCTTGCTTCTTCATCACTAATAGCGGTTGCGTTTGCAGTTTCCGCATTCGTAGCTCTAGTGACTTCGTTGGTAATCGCTGTTGTATTTGCGGTGATGTCTGCTGATTCTTCTAAGCTGGATAGGTTCACATCTATAGAAGTAGCTGTACCTTCTTCAATAGTTAAGATGTTTGTAGCAGCATCTAAAGTGGCAGCGGTAATATCATCATCTTGTTCAATAGCTAATAGTTCTGTATCTACATAATTTTTTGTTGCTGCATCTTGCGCATTTGCAGGATCGCTTAGATTGGTAATGTTGTAGTTTCCCATTGCTAAGGGTCCTACCATAGCATCTCCATTAGCATTTACATAACGGGCATCACTGGTAGATAAATCAGTTGTAACCTCTTGCCAACCATTTACATCATCATAAATAAATGCGACGCCATTCCGGTCTGCATTTGGAGCAACTTCTCCCGATACAATATAGATATCAGAATCTACTGCGGTTGCTGGTCTGTCTAATTCGATACCTGTAGAAGTACTCGAAAGTATTACGGCTACATTACCGTTGGAAGCGGGTGTTACGCCATTAACACTCCGAACAATATTAGGGATATCATTAAACCCACCAGCTTCATTCGTAAAACGTAAGGTAGATTCGGCTCCTGCTTGCACAGAGAGAGATGTTATACTTTCGTCAATTTCTACAGAGGTTCCATTTGTTTCAGTTATAGTAGCAATTCTGTTTCCTGCAATAACATCGCTTACTTCTAAAGCATCAACTTCGAGAGCTCCAGTGGTTGCATTTTGAGAAAGACCTGTTCCTGCAACATCAGGATTTAAATTAGTTGCGTTTACTACATCATCAGAAATTGTGATGATTCCTGTATTGTCAATAGTAGCATCACCACTTACAATTACCTCTTGGGCTGTGTTGGTCCCATCGCCTAGGTAAATAGCGCCGTCTGCTAGTGTGTTTACGGCATCTACTTGGGTGTCTACGTATGTTTTTACTGCTAGTTCTGTCGGGAATTCAACATTGGTAGGATCAGATAAAGTAATATCGGTAGATTTGTTAGCCGTATCTTCTTTATCAGTTTGTAAATCTGTAATGTCATCTGCATTTGCTGTTTCTGCATTGGTAGCTCTAGTTACTTCATTGGAAATTGCAGTGGTATTTGCAGTGATGTCTGCTGATTCTTCTAAACTTGAAAGGTTGACATCTATTGAAGTTGCTGTACCTTCTTCAATGGTTAAGATATTTGTTGCAGCATCTAAAGTAGCAGCAGTGATATCATCATCCTGATTCACAGCGCCCACTTGCGCATCTACATAGGTCTTTACGGCCTGTTCCGTAGGGAAGTCTACATCAGAATTATCTGCCAAAGTACCATCCGTAGATTTGTTGGCGGTGTCTTCTTTAGCATCCAAAAGGGTGGTGAAATTGGTGGTATTTGTATTGATGTCATTTTGCAAAGCTGCAATGGCACTGTCAGTTTCTGTTTTTATGAAGTCAATAGCATCCTGCACATTGGATGCGGTGATTCCTGAAATACTATTGTTGTAGCTATTGCTGTCTGCAGCAGTATCTATTAAAAGTGTAGTAGTGCTATTACTGAAGGTATAGGTGCCGTCACTATTATCTACTAAGTTGGCTTTTTCTACGAGTACGTCAATACCTGCTTCATTGGTATAGGTAAACGTGCCATCGTTATTATCTGTAATAGTGGTGAGTGTTTGGCCGCCAGTAATATCAACACATAAACTAGTCCATGTATTATTTCTGTATTGATATAGGCAATCTTCATCTGTGTTGTAAGCTAGCGCTCCATTGATAGGGGTAATAGCGTTCATCTGCGTGTTTGTGATACGAGTAACTACTAAAACTTTAGAATTGCTTTCTAATTCAAGAATAGAATTGGGGTCTATACTATTAATATTATCTCCTACTTTTACTTGGCCGTAAGACATGCCAATGGATAGTAGCAGTACAGCTAGGGGGAATGTGATTTTCATAGCAATAATGGTGTGTGTTTCCGTAAAGTTAGAAACCACAGCTCATTAAGTCAAACAAATTGTTGTGAAACTTAGAAAATACACGGTATGCGTGTGAGAATATAGATTACAGCACACGTAAGATTAAACTTATATATATTTTTAAATCTCTTTATTAGAGTGCACTCCCAAGCTTTAAGTATTCTTTAAAATCAGTAAGAATTTATATGTTAAATTTTCTAAATTAGCTTCGTATTTATTTAAAATTTCTAATAAGTAGGCTGTGCTAAGTATAAGAAGCCTTGAAATTCATAGCCTAGATCATACATTTTTACAATGTAAAAGTAGATGCCTGAAGGTAAGCCTGCGTCTCTTTGAATCACATTATTATCTATATTAGAAATTCCAGCAAATTCATTGGTGTAATTTTCTTGTCTAAACACTAGAAGACCATTACGATCATATAATTTTAATTCATTCTGACTAGATAATTCTAACTCTTCTATGACTAATACATCATTAATACCATCGCCATTAGGGGATAAATAGAAATTATCAAGAGTTAAACGGTCTTGCGGCACCAATAAACTACCAATAGTAATAATCTCATAGTCGTCTGGTAGAAATTCTTCAGAAGTAATAATTCCGTTTTCACTATCACCACTTACTACGGTATTGCCTAGAATATCCCATTTTTGCTCAGCTTTGTTCCAGCCTACAACCAATAGGTTTTCAATAACTTCTGTTAAGGTGTTTATGGCACTTCTACTATTCCAAGAAATGGTAACGGTAGAAGGGACGCTACTTTCTAAACGCCAAAATTCTTGTGTATTGATTAAACTTAATTGTCGGTCTTTATCACCTGTGTCAAAAGTTTGTGTGAACGATAAAGGAGCATTAGGGTTTTCAAAAAAGTAGGCGCATTTTGCGGTTAAGTTTACGCTATTGCTATTTAAAATTAATGGACGCAATTGAAACTCGTCTCCAATAGGGAATTGATACGTTTGTTGATTGGTGATTAAAGCATATCCATTTACTTTAGACATATTGCTCTCACCATTGTGCATGGCATTATCTAAAAGTCCAAAATAGATATCTTCTAATGATTTTTGCGTTATAATGTTTCCTGAAACAAAATTTACATTATTGGTGGCATTGGTGGGAACTTCTAAAGTAACCCCATTATTAGCGAATATTTCAAAGTCATAGAAAATAGGAGACGTTGTGCCTCGGATGGTTAAAAAACGTGGTCCATAAAATCCTACCAAACCTAAGTTTTGATCAAAGGGGGCATTATTAATAAAGTTGGTATGGAATCCCACCTCGGCGCCATCATGCAATTGCATGCCACCGGTATGGTTTAATGCGGTTTGTGCATTACTGACCAAAACAACAAATAAAAATAGAACGTAGTGTAGGTACTTCATATTAAAAGTCTGTTACAGTAAAATACCAAGATGCATCCGCTGGTACCAAATTAGTTTCACTTTCAGCGATTGTAATGTCATGGGTGTGAGAATCTGAACCTCCAGTACTAGTTGTCAATGTAGGTGTGTTATTCGTATTTTGAATTTTAAATGTTTGAACAGTAAATCGAGTAAGATTAGGAGCATCTGCTAATGTAGGGGCGAATATTCTAATGACATCTGCACGTGATCCTAATAGAGATAATTGAATGTTATATAAAGGATCTGGTCTTGGATTTGTAAATGTAACTACATATTCTCCGACTCCTGATTTCGTTACCGTAGCACCTTTTAATTTCATAGGGGAAGCACTAGGATCTGCTAAAAAATTCACCATTCCAATTGCGGCTATGGTAGGCACAGATTGCCAATCTGTTCCTGTAGCGGTAGAGGTTAATACCTGTCCGTTAGTTCCTGTATCGCCATCTTTGTCTTTAAAGCTGCCATCTAACTGCATATTGTTTGCAACGTGTAAACTTTCATTAGGAGTCGCCGTACCGATACCTACGTTTTGGCTTGGATCAATTGTAACGGCTTCAACACCACCTGTTGAAAATCTTAAAAAATCAACATTGCCTCCTTGCCACATTCCCGTATTAGCATCATCTGAAAATCGGTATGAAGGTTGGCCTGTAGTTCCGGGTGAGTTGGTTAAACCAGAAGTTCTGATTGATCCGTCTACAGTAAGTTTATTTAATAAGCCCGTGTTTGTTCCAATACCAAATCTATTGTTTGTACTGTCCCAAAAAAGCTCTGTATTATTTTCTATTAAACCACTAGCTCCATCAGAGAAAAAGATAGAACCTGCAGTACCCATGGGTATACTGGTGGCAGGATCTTCCCAAGTAGCAACACCTGCGCCATCAGTGGTTAATATTTGTCCAGAGGTACCGTCTACATTGGTAATAGTATTTGCACCAATAGTTGCTGTACCTGTTGTGGTTAATGTTCCTGTAGTAGAAACGTTTTGGGCTCCGAAATCAGGATTAATTTTAGTTCCGGCTATATTAGCGGTTGGACTTACATCAGCGTTGATAATAGTACCGTCTAAAATTTTATTAGAAGAAACCGCACCATCAGTTATTTTAATGGAGGTAACTGCATTGTTAGCTAGTTCATTTGCTGTAATTCCTTCAGTAGCTACAGCTACAGTAAATTCATCACCAACAACTCCGGTTCCTGTACGAGTTAATGTAGTATTAGTTACATCAACAATTTCGTTTCCAATAATTCCATCAATTTC
>NZ_FNBD01000046.1 GCF_900102165.1 Cellulophaga baltica | reverse complement strand
TACATACTAGTTCAAAGTTGCAACTCACAAAAAAAAGCAACACCAGAACAAGAGCAAATTATAGAAGATGCAAAAGTTAATTTTGTATTCGTAGAGGGTGGCACGTTTACTATGGGTAATAATGATTATCACTATACTACGCTGGAGCATCAAGTTACTTTAGATTGTTATTCAATAAGTAAATATGAGACAACGTTGAAAGAGTTTGATTTATATACAGAGTTAAATAATTTAGAACTTGTTTATCCTAATTATAGAAATCAAGAAGATATGGGCCCAGATTACGGTGCTATTGGCATGAATTGGTACCAAGCGCAATCTTATTGTCAATGGTTAGGGGAACAGCTTAATTTACCTATAGATTTGCCAACAGAAGCCCAATGGGAATATGCAGCACGTAGTCGTGGCTTAGAGGTTGAACATGCTACTGATAGTGGTTTGCTTGAGGGTGGTGTAGATGATAACTATGCTGCGGATAAGCCTGTAGGTAGTTATGAACCCAATCCTTTAGGTTTATATGATATGTCTGGAGGTAGACCCGAATGGACTAATGATTGGCTAGTTGGTTATAGTAAAGATACCTTGGTAAACCCAAGGTATGATACCATACATAATTATGAAGAGAAAATTGTCTATGATTCAGACAAACTACTAATGAAATATTGCGAAATAAATTCAAAATTTGTACTGAAATATTTGAATTTAATTCAGAAAAAAATATCTAGATAATCTTCCAATATAGCGATATTTTACAAGGAGGTTGAAAATACTAATCGAGACAATTTTAGCAAATGAAAAATAAAATCTCAATATTATTATTAACTATAAATTTAATTAGTTGTCAAGAACGTTACAAAAATGAGTCCATTTTTTTTAGGAGAATATAACGAAAACGAAGCTAAAATATTTAAGATTGATACTGATTCCATTGTGTTTTTAGATAAGCAATCACTTACGCAAGAAAATCAACTTAACCCCGTAGATTTTTTTAAATTCTTAACTGATAAAAATCTTTACTTTATTGCAGAAGGAGATGAACCTTATTGGAAGCTTAAGTTAAATTCCTCAAATCTATATTTTGTAAAGTTTGACTCTATAAAGGAAGAGCACATTTCCTGTGAAATCTATTATGACAACCAATCGGGGTTTAACATTATGTTTAAATCAATTGATAATAGAGTTTTTGGGTTAATTAGAAGGGTTGATTCTAGATTAGAACCTAATAGAGCTTGCTCAATTGCAGTTACAGAGAATTATTTAGTTTATGAAGCTTTTATCACCATCGAAAATGTACTTTACAAAGGATGCGCAACTATTGATAAAGAATGAAGTATTAAATGAACTTAGTTAACAGCGGAAGTTTAAATTTTATGAAATATATAATACTTGCGATTTTTTTTTAATTTTTTGCTCGTGTAATCTTCAGGAAAAAAATACTCAGCCTAAAGATCAATTTAGTAAAAAGGTATTAGATTCTGTTCAATTTGAAAATAATACAAGCGTAATCTTTTTAAAGAAATTCACTAATGGTAAAATAAAAGATATTGCTTTTGCCAAGGATAGTATTATTGAGAAAGATATAATCTGTGAAGAGTTACATATTTCTTACTACCAAAATGGATTGGTAAAAGAAAAAGGTTGCCAAGGCATCTATAAAGGTATGGGGTCTTCTGTTGGCACTTGGTATAAGTATAATTCCTCTGGAGTTTTAGTTGAAAAAGCCTATTATCATCTTGGAACAATGAAGGATGCCTAGAAAGAAGTGGTTGAGTATTATTTAAACGGAAATAAGAAATCAATAAAAAGGTTAACCAACGATGTACTCTTTGAAATTGATTTAGACTCGATTGGCGTGTAGACTTCCCCTTCTTAGGACACCTCTAATTTCGATAAATAATTATTATTT
>NZ_FNBD01000037.1 GCF_900102165.1 Cellulophaga baltica | reverse complement strand
AAAGATAAAAGCAAAATATTTATATTTAGCTAAGTAATAAACCGAAACGTAAGTGCTTATCACCTGCCCTACGTTTCTTATACTTAACGTTGTGCGTCACCTATAAAACCGAAAATAATCATGTTACAAAATATTGATATAGAAAACAAAATATTTATAGAAGTTGAAGACCAAGGTATTGGTCCTGTCATAATTTTGATTCATGGTTGGCCAGTAACTTCATATCATTGGAGAAAAAATATACCAGAATTAAACAAAGCAGGATATCGTACAATAGCTATTACATTACGTGGACTTGGAGGGAAATCTTCAGGAGATGGAAACTGGGAAAAAGAAACACTCTCAGAGGAGGTCATAAAGTTGGTGGATATTTTAGAAATAAGTGAATTTGCAATTATCGGACATGATTGGGGAGGAACTATTGCATATATAATTTCAATGGATTACTCTTCTCGAATTTGGGCGCTAATAATTGAGGAAGAGATTTTACCTGGTGTCAATCAAAATATTCCTACGCCGGGAAACAAGTATTATCCCAATTGGCATGGAGCTTTTAATCGCCAATTAGAACTTGCCGAAAATTTAGTCCCTGAAAGAGAATCCTATTACTATGGAACATTTCTTGATGCTAGTGCTGGACCAAAAGGTATTGAAAAAGATGCTAGAGAGGTATATCTGAAAGCATATGTCAAACCAGAATGTCTACCCGCTACGCTTGGATATTACCGAACACAACAAGAAGATATTAAGGCTATACATACAAGGAAATTCAAAACAATCTCATTTCCTGTCTTAGCAATTGGTGGAGAAAATGCTATGGGAACTGCTGTTAAAGATGGATTAGACAAAATCATGAATAGTCAAGTTCAGTTTTTAGTAGTAAAAAGCGCAGGTCATTACCCTGCTGAACAGACACCAAATATTGTAAATAATAAAATTTTAGAATTTCTGAAAATTGCCTATAGTTTATCAAAAGAAAAAGGATAAAAAGGCGAACGCACAACACTATATATAGCAAATTGGGCGATTAGTGTTTAACCGAAAGATTGTTGTCTATTTGTAAAGTCGCCAAATCTTTTGATTTGGTCTTAAAAGAGAAAAATTAAAACAAAATACAAAAGATTTGGCTTGTGACTAAACCAATAATAATCGTTTATTTATTGCCCAACATGCCATATATTTAACGTTAGGCGCAATATTGAAAAAACATGAAATTAAGTAATTCTTTCAGCGGAGCATTAAGGACGTTCTCATACTTTATTGCAAGTGGAACACATTATCAATTAGACGGAATTGAGTATCTCGGCTTATTTGGAAATGAACCTAGTGCAATAGAGCGTGCATTTGCAATATTTGCGAATGTTATAGAAATGGACGAAAACGGAGAAGTAATAAATGCCAAGTATGCGGAAAAGAGAGCCGTCGATTATATTCGCTCCTATTGCGATTCTAAATTTGAAGTTCAGCCGCCTTATGAAGATTGGGAGATTGAATTACATTGAAAAGAAAAACAAATAACGGAATCGGAATTTGAAAAATATTGAGGATGGACTTTTGAGTAGGTTTGTGCAAATGGACTTCACTCATATGCAACTGTTACGGATGGACTTCCAACTCATCCGGAATAAAAAACACAAAACGCAATGGAAACGGCGCACTCAGATGGAGAAAAACTGCGCCTAACAATGCCTAAACGTAATGCGGACTTTAGGGTTAAATCTAAAGGTCTGTGTATATTTATGAAGTCGCTAAATCTTATGGATTTAGCTTTGGACAAGAAAAAATAAAACTAAACAATAAGCTTTAGCTTCGTGCGCAGACGGAAACGAAAAGTTTCCTTATCTCCGCACTACGCTTAGCCGAGACGTTAGCCACAAGCGCAAAAAAACAGAATGAAAAAAGCAATTATAGTCGGAGCTTCTTCAGGAATTGGAAATGAACTTGCAAAAATTCTTGTTGAGAATGGATATAAAGTTGGTATTACAGGGAGACGAAAACCTGAATTAGAAAAAATGCGAGAAAGCAGACCAGAAAGTTACTTAATAAGCTCATTTGACTGTACAACAGAAAACAATACTGAAAAGTTAACTGATTTAACCAATAAATTAGGAGGTCTAGACCTTTTGATTTTGAGTTCAGGAACAGGAGATTTAAACGAAAAATTGAATTATGAAATTGAGAATAAGACTAACTTATTAAATGTTAATGCTTTTACCGAAATAGTTGATTGGACATTTAATTATTTTGAAAAGGAAGGAAAAGGTCATTTAGCCGCAATAAGTTCCATTGCAGGAATTCGAGGAAGCAGAATGGCACCAGCTTATAATGCTTCGAAAGCTTACCAGATAAACTATTTAGAAGGTCTAAGACAAAAATCGACTAAAACAAAGAAACCAATTTATGTGACTGACATTAGACCTGGATTTGTAGATACAGATATGGCTAAAGGAGAAGGACAATTCTGGGTAGCCACAAAAGAAAAAGCAGCTCAACAAATTTTTAAAATTATAAAAAGGAAAAAGAGTGTTGGATATGTAACGAAAAGATGGCGACTTATTGCAGGAATTTTAAAAAGACTTCCAAGTGGAATTTATAGAAGAATGTAAAATAAAGCCAGTGGCTAACAATGTATAAAAAACATAGGGCGTTTGTGCTAAACCGAAAGGTCTGTAAATATTAACAAAGTCCGCTAAATATAAAATTTGGCGTCTATAGAAGAAAAGATAAAAGCAAAATATTTATATTTAGCTAAGTAATAAACCGAAACGAAAGTGCTTACTTATTGCCCTACGTTTCTTATACTAGACGTTCTAAGCCATTACCGAAATTGGAAATTGAGAATAAAATATTATTAGTATTGGATTTAGATGAAACTCTAATTCACGCAACTGAGCGAAAACTCGAAATTGACTTTGACTTTCAGTATGCCGATTATTTCATTTATAGAAGACCGCATCTTGATTGGTTTCTGGAATCTATGAGTGCTGATTTTAAATTAGCTATTTGGTCTTCTGCTGACGATAAATACGTTGAGGAAATAGTTGAAAAAATTAAACCTGAAAATATTGAATTCGAGTTTGTTTGGGGAAGAACTCGTTGTACAACAAAAAGAGATTACGAACTTGATGAATATGTTCACCAAAAAAGGCTTAAAAAAGTAAAAAAGAAAGGTTTCTCAATTGAACGGATATTAATGATTGACGATTCTCCTGAAAAAACGAAAGACAATTATGGAAATGCCATTTATGTGACAGCTTTTGAAGGAAATCAAACTGATGTGGAACTGAAAACTCTTGCGGAATATCTGAATTCTATAAAAAGTAGTTCAAACGTAAGGAGTTTTGAAAAGCGAGGATGGAAAAACAAAACGGCTTAGAACACTATATATAGCAAATTGGGCGAATAGTGCTTAATCGAAAGGTTGTTGTCTATTTGCAAAGTCGCCAAATCTTTTGATTTGGTATTAAAAGAGAAAAATTAAAACAAAATAAAAAGATTTGGCTTGTGGTTAAACCGAAAGTAATCGCTTATTTTCTGCCCAACTTGCCATATATTTAACGTTGTAGGTAAGCTAAAAAAACCGCAGGAAATAAATTAAAATTATGGATAATGACTCTTTTAGTGGACTTTCGTGGATGACGGAAAAAATGAAA
>NZ_FNBD01000027.1 GCF_900102165.1 Cellulophaga baltica | reverse complement strand
GGCTAAGAAACCGATTGCGGTACTGTATATGGCACCATTGGAAGAAACCAGAACGGAAGCGGAAAAACCTAATCCGTTTAGGTGTAAACCAAAACACCGCCTATGCTTGGAGTCGCACAAGAATGGGAGGATGGGCAGTAGCTCAAAGCCCTATTTTAGGGACTACAATTACCATTAAAAGGTTGCGAATGAGAGGGTATGTTAGTTTAATAGAGTACTACAAACGAGATGTATAATTATTGAACCGCCGTATACGAGACCCGTATGTACGGTGGTGTGAGAGGCGCACTCCGTTCCTAATTAGGGGCGGAGCCGTCTACTCGATTGGGCGTTCGTACTTTTTTTTAGAAGATTGACATTTGGTCACTTACACTTACTTTAATCATATCTCCAAACTCTTCCCAATGTTCAATTTTCAAGTCGGAAATTCTATCTTTAGCATTCTCAAACTCAAAATTTTCATACGCTTTTTCAAAGTCAATACGCATTAAAGTATCTTTGTTAATTGACCTTTTTGAATCTGAAAATATGATTGATTTAAGGAATTTTTGAACTAAATCAGAGTTAACTAAAAAATGAGCAATCTCTGCCATTTTAATATTCTTAAATCCAATAAAATAGCAAGTGTCATCCAGCATAATTGGTTTAGAATCTTCAGGACAGACTAAAGTGAAATGTGTTGATTTATAAAGTCCCGAAATAGCAATTTTATATTTTGCAAATGAATAATCGCCAATGCCAAAAATCGAAAAATCTGGTTTGCCCTTGTAGATAGAAGATTTACGTTTATCAAAAAAATCTTTTTGTGAACTCAAATATTTATAAGTTAGAGGTAAACTATCTTTAATATAATTTGTTTCCTGCCCTATTTTTTTTTGAGTGATAATTGTTAGTTTTCTATAATCGTTAGTTTTATCAGTTTTTAAATCTGAACTCTTTAGCAAACCAAACACCAATTTTTTTTCAAGATTAAATTCTTCCCCTAATCCGTTTATAAAATGACCATTCATACGCTCAAACTCCATAACTTTTGAGCAGTCGTGTTTTACTCCTGAACGCCAAGTGAAAATAGATTTTCCATCTACAATACTTGATATGTCGTAGTCTTTTACAGAGTAAACAAACTTATCTCTATACCAACCAAAAGTTGTTAAGTATTCTCGACTATAAAAGTCAAACTCTTCACAAGTATAATCTGGTTCATTATTGAGGTTGGTTAAAAATAAACAGGCATTTACAGAAACGTTAAATTCTTTTTTAGAGTCAATATTTAATTTTTCCGAATGTCTAATCTTAAAATTATTTCTTTTTTGGTCTTGAATTAGGTTTTTTACAACTGAATTTTTTATTAAAAAAGCAAAAGTTCCAATATGATTTTCAAAACACTTTAGCATTATTAATGAAATATATTCTCCAATATCAAAATTACCTTTTCCGGTAATAGCCTCAAATCCACTATGGTTCTTAAAATTTGATTTTTGAGGAAGATTTTTTGAATCTATTGAACCAAGTTCAGAATTTGTCACCCAAGGTGGGTTGCCAATAACTAATGTTTTTAAATTAGATGTAGATTCTGCCAATTGATTATAATCAAACTCAAATACATTTCCGTGAATTATATCAATTTCAGGTTTGTTAGCATTTAAATTTAGTAGATAGTAATCGAGAATTTTAAATTTAGTTTCCCAAACATAAGGTTGATAAATTTCTACACCTACAATTTTTTTTAGCGAATTCGATTGTTTAATTGAGGCAAGAATAAAGTTTCCTTTTCCACAAGTTGGCTCTAAAACAAATTCAAAATCGTTGCGTTTCAAAAATGTATATTCGGCTACTTGTAAAGCTAAATTTTCGTTAGTTTGAAAATCTCCGTATTCCCTTCTGAAAGGTTCTGAAACAATAGAATTTTCTTCAGTAATTTTTTCTAACAATTCTGTTGCTTCGTTTTGAGAAGTGAAAAAATTATTTATTCCACAAATCTTACGTAATAATTCGTTTGAAGTATTATAATTTGATAAATTTTCTACGTTTTCTTTAAAGAACTCTAATGCTAAACTGCTTATATTTATATCATCATAAATCATATTCTAATATACTAATTATTATCAATTTTAACATCTAAAAGTCTTTAATCATTTCTCTAATCAATTCCATTTTTCTTGTTTCTTTGGCCATATATTTTTCGTAAGCTGCTCTCATTCCTTTAAAAAAAGCTTTTTTATCTTGGTTCAAATCAACTTTCAAGGGTCGCGGCATCTGTATAACTCCCCAACCTTGCGCCTCAATAGTAAGACAATCCCAACTGATATGTTCAATTGCTATTAGTCCAGAATCTTTTACAATTTGTAAGCCATTTGGGTTTTTATTATAATCTACAAAAATAAAATATAACTCATTTCCATCTTGTTGCATCCACTTAATAAGTCTTTTTGCAGAAATGATATTTGGTGAATAGTTGTTTTTAGCCAGATTATTACTTTTAACGTTAACTGGTTTTTTAATATCATCATTGAGTAAAAAATCCCCTAATGATTTCCTTGTTCCTTTTGCACTTGCGTTATGTCTTTTTGCTATTTCAACTTCTATTGATCTGTAATCATCCATATTTTAATTGATAAATTGTCGTTTATAATTTAGCGGACGAATTTAATGTTAAAAATATACTTTAACAGTTATTTATCAATAATAATGGTTGATGGTTTTTTGGACAGTGTTGATGTTTTTTTGTATGACGCCCAACGTTCCTCGGCTATGGTTTGCTGCGTTGGTTAAGCAATAAAATTAATAAATAAACAACAACCATTCACGGTTGCGTAGTTTTTCCGAAGGAAAAACTGCCAAGCAGTGAACTATAGCCGATGTTGTGTGTAGTTTTTATTAGTATTTACTCTACTTTTAAAGTCATAACACAAAACGAAAATCCATCGTGAATTTTTGGGTCAAACATATTCGCAGCGGTTTGTACTATATAATTTCCTGGACCATATTCTCTTTTCCAAAGTTCCTCATTCGCAATGTCTTCAGCCATTTCATCAGTAACTTTTATAATATCGCCGGCTTTTGGTTCGTTTAAAAAAGTATAATTAATCCAAAAGTGACCACTATTATTGGATAATTCCTCTACACTTTTATGAATCCAAACTTTTGATTTATACATATTTTTAATTTATAGAATCTGTTTTTACTCGTTCAGTTAATTTCTTATTTAATTGTTCAAGTTCTTGATTCTGTTTTTTTAATAATTCTATTTGTTCTGTTTGCCATATTTCATCTGAATTTTGGTCAGACTCTGCAAATCCTAATGATTTATTTCCTATGTAGAGAGTGATAAGAGCTAAAGCAATTGTTAGTCCAGTCAGAACCCTATTGATAAATGTTGATTTTTTATTTTCTTGGTTTTCATTTTTAATCAAATCTAAAAGACCAGATTGTATTCTATTATTTAGCTCCGATTGACCTAATTGAATCATAGAGATATAATAACTCGCTCCCAAACTTACGTTTACATCTGGTTTAGTAACGTAGGTTACTTTTTTAGCGCATTTAGAGATTACGCTTTGAATCTCTTCATCATTCATTCCATCAGGAAATGTATTTGGTATTTCTAATTTCATTTTAATTGATGTTCAAAATGCGTTTCTCAAATTACACACAACGTCTCCGTATATGAAACGTAGCGTGTAAATAGACGCTAACTTTTCGGATTATACACGAGCCGAATTTTTAATTTTTATATTTAAATTTAATTTTCTAAATATACAAAATTAAAAATTTGTCGTTCTTTGAAGACAAGTAAAAACCTTTCGAAAAGCCTTTAATAGCTATGTTTTATATACATTGTTGTACACAGTATTTATTTTCCAGACCTTTGATTAAAGCACTATATATTCCGTTTAAGTATTTACTTTCTGTTTATCATTTGTCCCAATTTCAGATGGTATAAGCCATAGTAAATATGCAATTAACTTACTCAAAAGTTTTCTTCTCAAATGTTTCTTTTACGATGTAATGGAACACTCTTTTTTGCTTGGATGTAGCGTTGGCGTAAAAGTGTGTGGAATGGTAAGTTGTGCACTAAACTTTAATGCTTTCTAAAACTTTTTTCTTTTTGTAATTCCGTCCGTACCACAATAATACACCGGTTACTGGCAAACTTGCCGTTAGCAAACTAACCAAAAACGCAATAATTTTTCCCGCAATTCCGCCAATTGCTCCAATGTGTATGTCGTAATTCATTCGCTGAATTTTGTCCGCTACTTTTGCATTTTCGTATTTTCCGTAAATGCTTGGTGTTTCTATTTCCTCCAGCGTGTTTTGGTCAAAAAACCTAAAATCGGAATCGTAATAAATTCCTTTGCTGTTTGAAACTTCTACGTAAATACTTTCGTCCGCTGTTTTGGGATAATGTAATTCAAAACTTTCTGCATTTGGGTTTTCTTTTATAAGTTTTGTAATTAAATAGTCCATTGGAATTTCACTATCTCTTTCTCCGATTTCGCTTTGGTTTTCAGGAATAATAAAACGTGCCTCTTTTTCGCCACCTGTAGATTTGTAAACCACATATTTAAGCCAATTATAAGACATCATTGAGCCTGTAAAAGCTAAAATTAATGCAAGAGAACAAATGTAAAAGCCAACCACAGTATGCAAATCAAAGTTTTTACGTTTCCAACGTGTTGTTTTTTTCCAGTCAAATTTTAAACGTTGTTTTAAATTTTTACGCTTTTTGGGTAGCCAAATAATAAAACCTGAAATGATGATTACTATGAAAATTAAAATAAAAACTCCAACAACCTGTTCGCCAATAGTTTTGGGTAACCAAAGTCGCATATGACCTTTTAGAATAAATGCAAAAAATCCTGACAGATGATTATCTACGTGAATTACTTCGCCTGAATATGGATTTAAGAAAACACTTTGATAAAATTCTGGCTCGGCATCATAGAATATGACTTCAATTGCATCATCTTCTTTTTTAAATAGAGTTCCGTGAACTGTGTTGTTTGGAAATATTTCTTTTGCTAATTCCTTTGCTTTTGTTGGTGTTAACATTGATTGGTCTTGTGGTGTGACTTTTTTATAGTCATCATAAAGACTTTCAATTTCATCTCTAAACGCCCAACAACAACCAGTTATAGACACAATAAAAACAACTAAGCCTGTTGTTAAACCTAAATACTTATGTAATTGAAATATGAATTTTTTAGCTGTCATTATTTTAAATTTAAAAAAGAGCAAGTTCTTTTAAGATACTCGCTCTTTCTCACTTGACTAATTAAAATTGATATGAAATGTTTGCCAATAATGCTCTTGGCGTTTGTGGATTTATGGTAGTCCAACCTTTGTAATATTCCTTGTTAAAAGCATTGTTCAGCTTTAAACCAATTCTGTATTTATCAGCTTGGTAAAAAATGGTAGCGTTTGCAATCGTATAACTCGGCAGAATAAAGTCGCCAGTCGATTCGTAGTTTATCGCAAAACGTTCACTTGCTCCATTAAACCCTAAACCAATTCCAAAACCGTCTAAAGTTCCATCTTGAAATTCATAATTTGCCCAAAAATTGTAAAGCGTTTCTGGTCCAGCCTCAAGCGGTCTTCTGTTCAGAATTTCAGTATTATCGGATTCCGTAGTTTCGCTATCGTTATTGCTATAACCAGCTCTTATGTTTAAGCCTTTTATAGGGTTGGCATTTATTTCAATTTCAAACCCTTTGCTTACCACTTCGCCACCTTGAATTTTGTTGAAAATTGATGAAGGGTCAGTAATAACACGGTCTTTTACTTTGATGTCGTAATAACTTATTGTAGCGTTTAATCGATTATTGAAAAGATTTGTTTTAATACCAAATTCTAATTGGTTTGCTTGTTCTGGGTCAAAAGTTTGTAAAGTTTGTGGTCCATCTTCAGGATTACCAACTAATTGAGGTGCTACATTGGTAAAGCCATTTTGGAGGTTTCCAAAAACAGATAGTTTGTCTTTTATGGGTTGATAAACGATTCCGAATTTTGGTGATAACGTAGTTTGGTCATAATCATCTTCAAGATTTGCTAAATCGCCTTCATTATCAAAATGGTCTAATCGTAAGCCTATCATTGCTGAAAGGTTATCCGTGAAATTGATGACGTCAGACGCGTACAAACTATAAATATGGTATTTAGATTTTACGTTACCAACACCTTGTGAAGCTAAAACAGCATCAACACCTGAAGTTGAAAGCGGAAATAAATCTTCTTCTACATCTGGTGTAAAAGGATTATCTCCATTAGAACCACCATCTGGCGTCACATTACCGTAAAACGCATATCCTGTGCTGTTGTTTGTTTGTGTTTCATTGAAATAATCGACACCTACGACCATTCTATTTCGTAGTGAAGCAATTTTGAAATCTCCGATAAAGTTTTGTTGAATGTCCGTTGTTTGAGTATTTGCATTCTGTTTGTTGATAAAGCGAGAATACGTATTGCCTTCTAAAATGCCGAAATCAAATAAGTATGAATAATATCCTTTTGTAGAAGTTGAACTTTTAGAAAGTAACGTTTGCGATTGCCACGTATCCGATAACTTGTAATCCATTTCAATTCTGTAATTCTGTGTTGGATTTTGTAACGTTAAGTCGTTGCTCGTAAACGACAACTTGTTATTGTAGTTAAGTTCATCAAGATTTGATGCAACCGTTGGTGCACTTCTATTTAGGAATAAGAAAGTTGGATTTGTTTGTTCCGCTTGGGTGATTTCTCCGTAAAACGAGAAAGAAAGTCTGTTGTTTACTTTGTACGATAATGATGGTGCGATAAAAAATGATTTTCTAAAACCAGCATCTTGAAAACTTTGCTCTGTTGTGTAAGCGGTATTTAATCTGAAATATAAATTATCTTCTTTACTCAAAGCAGTATTGAAATCTCCGACAATTTGATTAAGTCCATAAGTTCCAGAAGTGAAAGATAATTCTCCGCCAGTTCCCACATACGGTTTTTTGGTAACAACATTTATAAGTCCACCATAAGAGCTTACTGCATTTCCGAACAAAGTTGCAGAAGGACCTTTTAGTACTTCAATACGTTCAATGTTAGCAGGATTTATTGTTCCATTTGTCAGACCTGGAAGTCCATTTACCAATTGTGGTTGAACGGAAAACCCACGAAGCGAAAAATATCCAGCACCATCGCCACCGCGACCAGTCGAAGTCCAAAGTTGTTCAACACCTGTTGCGTTTTTTAACGCATCGTCAAAATTTGTAATAATTTGTGATTTTAGAATTTCGTTAGTAACTGTACTATAAACTTGTGTGTTTTCGATGTCTTTCAATGGAAGTTTTGAAACATAAGCAGTTTTTTTTCTTGAAAATTTGTTACGACGTTCTCCCTCTACAATAACCTCGCTCAAAATTTCATTTCCCTCGTAAAGTGTAAATGTTTCTAAATTTTTGTTTTGATTATTTGAAACTGAAAGTTGAATTTCTCTTGTTTTGAAACCTAGATAAGAAATTAAAAGCGTGTAATCGCCATTTTCCAAATTTGAGATTTCAAATTCTCCATTTTCGTTTGTTTGTGTGCCTTTAGTTGTGTTTTTTAAAGAAACATTCACACCGAAAAGAGGTGCTTGATTGTTATCTTTTACAGTTCCTGATACTGTGCCATTTTGTGCTAAAGCTAAATTTGTTAGAAGAAATAAGGTTAAGATTGGTAATAGGTTTTTCATTGGTTTTTATTTAGACTTAATATAAATATTAAATTTTTGACAAAAATATATTTGTCTTTTGATATAACCAAATTATTTATAATAAATCTAAATAAGAATTTTTAAGAGTCTGATTTTCTGTTATTAGTAGGATGTTTTTTTTTGTTTCGAAGACGAAGAGTAGCAAGTGCAAAGAAATTATCTCGCAGAGTAATTTTTTGCTCTTGCGGGATTTTGGTACTAAATTTTCTGAAAACTTTTTAAGCGAGGATTATTCCAAATAAGCGCATTTTCAGTAGGTTTTTAGATATTCAGAATGTGATTGGTATATTGTGTACAACGTGTTCGTGTATGGTTAGTTGCGTTGGCTAGCAACTAAATTAGTAAAAGAAACCGAACCAGAGGAAAATCCGCAGGATTTTCCGAGTACACACAAACTAGCAATTGACTATACACGTTGTTGCCACACGTTTTTTATTTCCAATAACTTATTTTTCTCGTATCAACATAAATTGGAACGAATTCCTTTGCATTATTAAAATGCTCTTTCATAGATACATTTTTCTTAATCCAATTCCCATTTTCGTCAAATTCATAGTCAAATTTCAATTCTCGATTTAATTTTGAATCCTCAAATTCTTTTGAATTGATAGGATTATATAAAATGTCAAATTCAGTTATGTTGTCCGTATGCTTTTTCAAATCCGCTGATATGGTATAAGAGGTTTGTTTAGAGATTCGTCCTTCTTTCCATTCCGTTTCGCTTATCATTTCCATCCATTCAGTTTTGTATGACGATTCAATAAGATTGTTGTTGTCATATTTGTACAGATTGGTTGTCATTGATTTTACATTCCCTTTTTCTTTTTGTGTTGCGAGTTTTATTTTATCATTATCGTCAAAATCATATTCGTAATGAACTTCTGTAGTATCATTTCCTTTGATAGAAACTCGTTTAATTGGATAATCATTTCTGTCAAAGTAGGAAGTCATTTTATGGTCAATTGTATCATTGACAAATACAGTTATTTCACTCGTGTTTTTGATAGAGTCATATTCAGCAATTTGGATAATTTTGGAATTGTTTGATTTGCTAATTGAAACACTCTTTATAAACTCTTGATTTTTGTTATAATCGATTTCATTGGTTTGTAAAATTTTGCCATAATTATCGAAATACTCTACTTTTTTCAATTCTCCAAAATCGGTGTATTCTTCTATTTTGTTAAGTACAGGTTTATCTTCATTTTCCGTGTTCTGAAAAGTTGTTTTGTAATATTCAATTTTTTTAACTTTTCCATACAGATTGTTTCCTTGTAATGCGTTTTTGGAATCAGAATAAATTGGCTGTAAATCACTTCTCAATTCCGTTTTGTTTTGGCAGTTAAATAAAATAATTGACAGTAAAGTCAGTAAGTGAATTTTTCTCAATGTTCTTAATTTCAAATGTGTGGCAACGTTTATGTATAAGATTAGTTGCGTGTTTTGAGCACCTAATTTAGCAAATACAGACTAAATAGAAAATCCGCGAGGATTTTCGTAAGCAAGCTTGAACTAGCAATTAATTTTATACGGTGTTGCCACCAGTTTTTTATTCCGATTTACTGTATTCTATTAGTTTTTCTATTTCATTTTCGGTCAATAATTTCCCGAAAGCTTTTCTATGATAGCTAATACCAAATTCAGTTTTGTCTATTTCGTTTAAATCTGTTGAATCAAGAATCCATTTTTTAAATTCCAATTCTTTTATTCCACCAAAAGCTGGTCCGGTCATATTTTTGTTTTTATGATGACAAGCAGCACAGTTTACATAAAATAAACTCCGACCAGAATAAGGTGTTATTTTATTAGAAAACCCGATACTTTTAGAATTTAACGTTGTGTCACTATCCTTAAATTTTATTGATTTAAAAATGTCCAAAATCAAGTCCTCGTCCGCTATGTTTTTTCCAATCAAATTAAATCGGTTTTCTTTATATGCTTTTTCAATATAAATTCCAATTGTTCCATTTCCATTTTCTTTTGGTTTGGTTAGCAATGCAATTTTTCCATTTATTGTGTCGGTTGCGAAAAGCTGTTTTTCACCATCTTCGTAACTAAAATCATAAGAATACCAACCATAATCAAAAGTCAATGAGTCATTTCCATTAGTAATTCCGCCGACATAGCTGTCAATTCCGTTATATTCAATTTTTTTCCAGTTTTTTGGAATATTTATTGAAAAGGCGCCAAAATTAAAATCGTTGGTTGTCTTTTGAAAGTTTGAATTATACAAAAAATAAATACTAATAGAAAGTAGTATGATTATACCAAAATATATTGTCGATTTATTCATTTTTAAATTGGTGGCAACACTTGTATAACTACAATAAATTGTACTCTTATTGTAGTTATATCGTTTATCCATGCAATGTATTATTTTTTAATAAAGAATCCAAAGGGCTTATGATAGTCTTATTATTGATTTCAATTGTTTGGTATAAATTTCAGTTGTTTTTGGCGAACCATGCCCTAACATATTCTGTAGATGGCGAATGTTTATATTGTTTTCTATGCAATGTGTTGCAAATGAGTGGCGCAACGTATGTACTGTTGCCCACGGGTTAGAATTTGTATCTTTTACTGCTTTTCTGAATATAGATCGTATACTACTTGTACTGTATTTGCAACCTGTTTGACCCTCAAATAGCCAGTACGATGGTTTATATGCTTTATAATAAATTCTTAATAGTAGTACTAGCTGTTCAGGAAGAATAGTTTTTCTATCTTTTTTACCTTTACTATCCTTTATAAATAGATAACCATCATCCGAATG
>NZ_FNBD01000036.1 GCF_900102165.1 Cellulophaga baltica | reverse complement strand
CTTTCGGTAAACAAAAGATGCCCATGCTGGGCACACACAACGTATAAAAATAATAGGGCAATTGTAGCAAAACCGAATGGTTCGGGCGCATTTGCAAGGTCGCCAAATTTTTAAATTTGGCTTATTGACAAAAAAAGATATTAAGAAAAATTTAAAAATTCAGCTTGTGTTTCATCCGAATGGTTTGCGCTCTTTTTCAGCCCTACTATTCTTATACCAGACCGTTGTGTGGCATTTCCAAAACAGCTTTTTCCGATTAAAAATCCTATCTTAAATAAAAATTATTACATTTGTGACTGAACAGTCAGTCATATGAATAACAAAGAAAAAATATTACTCTCAGCATTAACTCTTTTTGCAAAAAATGGATATACCGAAACGTCAATAGATAAAATTGCAAAACAAGCAGGTGTATCAAAAGGATTAACCTATACGCATTTTAAGAATAAGGAAGAGTTATTAACCGTCACCATTGAAAACACTATTACGAAAATGACATCAGAAATGATGGAAATTCAAGAACTAAATTTTAACACTTTTTTCAATTCCTTTTTTGCTAGCCTTCAAAGCAATACAGAAATTATAAGACTATGCCTGCTATTAGTAATCCATCCGCAAACTCCTTCTAAAGTTATTGCATTACTTGACAATCAAAAAAATGAATTGGTAAATCTATTTTCCACCTTGTTGGAAAATGAATTTAGAGAAAATTCGCATAATGAAGCTGAAATTTTATTAGCCACCATAGATGGAATTACAATAGATTACGTAACAAATCCTAACCCTTTAAGCTTAAAAACGAAACAAAAATATTTAACAAATAAATACATATAATGAACGTAATAATAAAAATAGTAATTACAGCTTTATTGCTATTAATAGCAATAAAGCCTTATTTTGAAAAAGGTCAAATCCCTGGAGGACTAAGTGAATTTGAAAATTTAGGATTGATTCCAAGTATAATATTAATTATAACTTTTTTTACAGCAATAGCATTTTATTGTAAATCTTTTCAAACAACCCTTAACTTGATAAAAATTGAAAACAGGACACGAAAACCTAAAAGTGTTTGGTATATGTATTTAATTCCTTTCAATTTCATTGAAGATTTTTTTATTATAATAGACATTTCAAATTCTTTGAAAAGTGAAATGAAATCAAACGAAAATCTAAAGAAATTTGGAGATTTTGGTTTGACATTAGGAATCGGTTGGTCTGTAGCTCAAATCTTTTCATTAATTCCAAATATGGCAGGGCAAATTTCAGGATTTGTTGGCTTAATCTTATGGATAATTCATTGGTCTTTAATAGGAAAAATAAATAAGGTGTTAAAAAACAGCAATTAACATTTATAAATTAGAATATGAAAGATATTAAATTAGACCATTGTGTAATAAACCTTTCAAACTGGGGACGTTCTAATGAATTTTACTCAAAAGTATTGGGTGCAGAAATAATACCTATTGGAAATGGTTTTTCATATAGATTTGGTGAAACTCAATTGAATTGTCATGGACCAAATATTAATGGAACACCAGTTGCAAGAAATAAAGTATTGCCAGGAGGAAGCGATTTATGTTTTATCTGGGAAAAATCAATCGAAAAATTAAAAGAGCATTCGATTGAAATCGAAGTTGGCCCCGTGAAAAGGTTTGGTGTTAAAGGAAAAGGCATGAGTTTTTATTTTAGAGATCCTGAAGGTAGTTTGATGACCGATACGCAAATTCAAAAAACCTAAAGAAAAAAATGAATCGAATAGACAGATTAATGAGTATTTTATGGACAATGCAATACAAGAAATTTGTAAGTGCAGAGCAATTAGCCGATAAATATAATTTGAGTATTCGTACTATCTATAGAGACATAAAAGCATTAAATGAGGTAGGTATTCCTGTTATTCTTGAACCTAATAAAGGTTATTATATAATGCAAGGTTATTTTCTTCCTCCATTGTTATTTACTATTGAGGAAGCTAATGCGTTATTACTCCTTCAAACCCTTGCACATAAATTTACAGATAAATCAATAATAAAAAATTCTGATTCGGCTATTAAAAAAATTAAATCTGTATTGAGAAGTAATGATTTTGAAAAATTTCAAAATTTTTCAAATAAAGTAGAGATATATAACCCTGAAAATGAGCAAAAAGAAAATGATTATTTATCTACTATACAAAAGGCAATTATTGAAAAATTAATTTTAAAAATAGAATATACCGATAATAATAAAAAGAAAACACAAAGAGAAATAGAACCAATCGGTATCATTTTTTACACTAAACAATGGCATCTAATTGCTTGGTGCTGGCTTCGCAAAGATTATCGAGATTTTAAATTAAATCAAATTTTGCATTTAAAACTCACTTCTTTTCCATTCAAAAAGGAACATTCCTATTCTATTCAAGAGTATATGACTATTTTTTAAAATAATTATTTTTCACTGACATAGGGTTGTCATTCCTTGATTCTACATTTGTATAATGAAAAATATAAAGAAGGGAATAATTGAGATTCGCACGTATCATTTAAAAGAAAATTCTGGAAAATTATTTCATAAAATTATCAATGAAAAATCAATACCTATGCATAAACGTTGGAACATCTGTGTTTTGGCTTATGGAAATTCTATTACAGATCAAGATAGCTATTTCCTTGTGCGTCATTACCAAAATATAGAAGAAAAAAAAATAAGTCAAGATTCCTTTTACGGAAGTGACGAATGGAAATTAGGACCAAGAGAATCAATTATTTCATTCATTGAAAATTCTATTGATATAGTAATTCCTTTTAACAAAGAAATAAAAACAATTCTTATTAATTTAAATATTAAATAATGAGTTACTTCTTAATCATAATTTCATTGATAAATTTCACTACTCTTAAAGCACAAAATAATATGAATCAAGATGAAACATTAAAAATACCAGAGTTACAATTTGACCAAAAAGGAGAATTAATAATCACGGCTTCTTCAACTTCTTCTGAACACGATTTTGATTTTTATGAAGGCAAATGGAAACTTCATAACCGAAAATTAAAAACAAAGTTAGAAGCTTGTACCGAATGGATTGAGTTTGAATCAACTCAAGAAATGTATAAAATATTAAATGGAATTGGTAATATTGACAACTACCTTGCTACTTTTGATGGTAAACCATTCGAAGGAATGTCTGTAAGACTTTTCAATCCCAAGACAAAATTATGGTGTATTTATTGGGCTGACTCTAATCAAGGTATATTGCAGCCAGGAGTTTTTGGTTCTTTTGAAAACGATATTGCTCATTTTTTTACAAAAGACAATTTTAATGGTAAAGAAATATTTGTTGTCTTTCGTTGGGATGTAAGAGATAAAGATAATCCTATTTGGAGCCAGGCTTTTTCAGAGGATAAAGGGAAAACTTGGGAATGGAATTGGTATATGTTTTTTAGTAAATTCAATGAAAAATAATTTTATGGAATGATTTATTATTATACGATAAATTTTAATAAAATAAACCAGCGAGCAACACTTACAAATTTGAATGATAAGTTTGCAACTGTTTGGAATTATGAAAATTAATGAGTGAAATATAAATAACGCCACACAATCGAGTAGACGGCTCCGCCCCTAATTAGGAACGGAGTGCGCCTCTCACACCACCGTACATACGGGTCTCGTATACGGCGGTTCAATAAT
>NZ_FNBD01000034.1 GCF_900102165.1 Cellulophaga baltica | reverse complement strand
GTTCCTCTGTTCGGTTTGGATGACCTTCGTCTAGGTTGAAAATCTCCGCTTTTGCTTGTAAGAATGTTAAAAGTGAATTTCTATTGGTTTCAATTAATTCATCTGTATCGTGTGGTGCATTTATTCTAAACCAATCATTTCCAAAAGTATCCCTATCTAAATCGTCATAAATTATATTACGTCTCGTTAGATTTAACATTTGGTTTAATACGGCAACTCTATCAAAATCGTTTAAATGTCTATCGTTTAAATGAAATTCTAACAATCTGTTTCTTACGTCCTCTTCGTGTTCTACGATAAAATTGTAAGCGTCAATAGTTACTTGGTCTAAGAATACTCTGCAAAAGCCTAAATACCCTCTCTTATAACCATAAAATCTTGCTCTTTGTTGAATTGTATCTACGTTTCCTGTTCCAATATTTCTTGGCATATAGGTAACAGTTAGGCCTTCAACTGTGAAACCTCTATCCATTGATTGACCACCAACTAAAATCCAAGAATAGAAATCATTCCAAGGAATTTGTGGTGTTACTCCATTTCTTGAGTTAACTTCTACAATTTGGGTGTAACGTAAAGCGTGAATTAAATCGTTGGCTGTTAGTGTTTCAAAACTAGGTAAATCGGAAACAGTCATTCTTAACTCATTGTAAGAAGTTCTAAACTCGTCCAATAGTTCTCTTTTATCTTCATTGTCACTACCTGAAAGCAACCTTTGCCAACTATTACAAGTATTTCTTATCCAATTTGTAAATTCATTGTGGTCGCCTTGCAGTCTTGATGGATGAACAAGCATTGTTCTGTTTCTATGGTTATTTTGCATTTCACCTGCAACAACTCCCAAAAAGAAAATTCGTAATGCACTTTTTAAGCTCTCTGGTATTTCAAAAAGTGGGCTGTTGGTATTAGGTATTTCATTAGGCGGAATTTCTGAAATCAAGTTTGGGTTGTTTCTAAAAAAATCAATACCACCTGTATAATCTGTACCTGGAGTCAGTAGTTTTATAAAATTTGGCGATAACCTATCCATTATATTTATGAATAAATTAGCCTGAGGCGTGGCGGTGTATTGTAAAAATGTATGATGTGGAAAAATATTTCGAAGTGCGTTAATTCTCCTGTAAATTGTTGAAACTTGGTTTTCGGTTAAACTTTCAATGTCGATATTTTGGCGTGCTGCCCATCTAGCTCTTGTATTTAAGCTTGCTTGGTCTCCTTCATCATCAATTATCAGAGTTGGCACTCCTGCAAGATTTTGCCCTGAAATTATGTTTACCAAATTATTTAAATGAGAGGTGTTTTTCATTACAGTTATAAGTAATGTCCTGCACCTGTCTTGTGGAAACGTTGGGTCTGCCCATTGTGCAAGAGTTGTTTCAATTGTTTCGACTTCCTGATTGCTGTTTGGATTTTGTAATAGTGTCCATTTTCTATCAAAGCGTGTATTCAATCTCAAATCTTCCGTTAACCTTTGGGTTGATTGATTTACAAGATTTGTCGAAACACCTGCAATTACAATAACAATTTGATAGTTGTTATCTCTTGCCAATGCTGTAAGTGTGGTAAATGAAAGTGTTTTTCCACTTTGAACATAGCCAATTACAATTCCTGTTTCATTATTGGTTTCATCATTAGGATTGCCGCAAACTTGCATTATTCGATAGGTTTCATCTAATATCCTTTCGCCACCTGTATTTAGACTTCTATCAGAATTTATGAATCCCTTACTTATAAGAAGTTCATTCGTTTCTTCACCTACAAATGGTTGCCAATCTTCATTTGAGCCTTGATTTTGTATTTCGATTATTTCCGACATTCTCTTATATTATTTTGAAAGGTTAAATATTAGCTCATTGAAATTTCTGCGAACTTCACCTTGATTTTTATAGCTGTCTTTTGCGATAATTTCAGAAAGTCCAAAAGCTGCTGCGATTCTTAGTATTGGTTCAATTTTGTTCGTGTCTGCTCCCGCAAATTCAACCATAAATGGATGAGTCAACGAAAGTCTAATTCCTATTTGTCGAACAGAAGAATCATTTACCTTTTCTTTTATGAAACTATCACCAACTTCGATAAGTTCTGTAAGTGAAGTATCATATGAAAGTTCAATTGATACTTTCCAATCGGCTTTATTAAACCGTATATCAAATTCTCTATGAAGTGTTTTTTCGGTTTTAGTTAACTCAATTCTTTCTTCAGGTTCTGAAACTAAAATCGAATTAACAACTTCTGAAACTGCTTGCGGTGCTTTCTTTTGAAGGTCGTCAGCCGTTTTATTAAGAGCTTTTAAGGAAGCTTTATATTCTTTTTCTGATGCCCGAACACGATATTGTTCAGCTTGCTGGAGCAATGGAAATTCTTTAGAACTAATATCATCTTTAAGAAGTCTCAAAAATACATCAAGGTTTTCATCCCATTGAATACCTTTTTTAGTGAAATTCACATTAAATCCATCTAAGTGAAGTTCGCCAAAGACCCTTTGAAAACGATAACTATTAGGAGCACCAAAAATAAAATCAGGTCGAAAACCATTATCAAAACTACCCTGAATAACTCTTCCTCTACGAAACAATGCAAATCCTGCTTCGGACGTTGATGCTTTTTCTCTGATTGCAACAAATCCTTTAACACTCAAACCTTTTTCTAATTCAAAATCAATTTGCTTCCGCCATAAAATGGACTCGCTATCTGGTAAGTCGTATTGAGGAACATTTAAAATATTTGGGTCTTTAAATTTTAATTCTTCACCGTTAACAGTAAGATTTAAATGACCTTTTCGAATAAACTCTCTGTAAATACTTCTTAAGTGGTTTTTTACTTTTCCAACGCCTTTTCGTCTTGGCATTCGATTAACATCAAATAATTCTACAATGGTATAATGGTGGTTTTTATCGCAAGATTTAACTTCAACATCTAATTCTTCTAATTTGTCCTCAAATATTTTTTGCATATCAAAGGAGACTTTTTTTAGTTGACTTTCTCCTATCGAAGTTGATGTTACGCACCAATTGTCAGCAAACCAACACGCTGCTGATTTCATACCCATTCCAAATTCTGAAAGACCTGAATTGTCTGGTGGTACTTCGGCTGCTCTAAAAGCTCTCGAATAATCTAATTCACCTATTCCACCTGCATTATCTCTTATTGTTATTCGGTTTTCAGGTTCATTTATTTCAACCTTTACATCAAGAACAAAATTATCACCCTCAATTTTTTGAAGAGAGGAGATGTTTTTTAGGTAACTATCAATTGCGTTGTCAATAAATTCCGCCAAGGCAAACCAAGTTTCATACTCTATATGCTTTAACACCGAAAGCATTGTAACTTGAGGCCGAATACTAACTTTATTTTGCTGGCTCATAAGATTTGGATAATGAATGAAACGATTGGAGTTGCGGAGCAACTCCATTTATTTTTTTTTCTTCAACCAAAAGTTGAGTAGCTATAAGTTTCACAATTTTAGAATTTACCGCATTTCCCAATGCTTTGAATGCTGCATTGTCATTTTCAGGAAGTTTCAATCCTGTAAGAGATTGAAGTTTTAATCCTTCTTTTTTTGTGATGTATCTATTTTGCCAACCAATAATTGGAATTTGAGTATTTGTACAAACTAAAGAAGGGAAGAAGTCGGACTTTTTAATCCTGATTCCTGATGCTCTAAACTGCAAAAGGTAGTTGCTGATTTTTCTTATATCTTCTCCAACATTCCATTCCAACTTTTGCCAACTTTGAGAAGGTAGTTCAGCAATTTTTAAAGCACTTTTTTCTATAAAAGCTTTATTTTCATTGTAAAAAAGTCTGTTTTTGCGAATGTATCTCTGTTTCCAATCAGGGAATTTGGCTTCAACTCTTGCATAGCTTGGCAAGTTTGCCAACTGCTCTTCTTTTGTCATTCCTTTTAATGAAATTCCAAAATTACCTTTGTATTTACCTAATTCTTTTGCTGAAAGTAAGTGTGGATATCGTTCTTCAAACGGGTAGTCAGCTCCGAATTCCATACCCCAAATGGGAAAACCTGGTACTTTTACCTCTTCTGGTAAAGCGTCTAATAAATTTTGCCAAAGCTCAATACATTCTTGATTTGCCTTTGCAAGAAATCTTGCATTTGTGGGAGTGCTTTCAATGAACTTTTCAAGTTTCACAACCTTTTTTTTGTGTTCATCAACTTTGTCAAAGCTAAAATGGTCAAGAGCATTATTCCCTAAAGCACCAACAATGAAAATTCTTTGTCTATGTTGTGGAATTCCGAAGTCGTGCGGTGAATAATCTCTATGGTCAACGTTATAGCCCAATCTTTCAAAATCAGCTTTCATTGCTTTCCAAGTTTCTTCGTTGTTATGTTTAGCAATGAATCGTACATTTTCTAAAATGAAATATTTTGGTTTTCTCGCTTCAAGAATCTTTACAATTTCGTCAAAGAGTGTTCCTCTGTCATCATCTCGTCCAAGTTGTTTTCCTGCCTTTGAAAAGGGTTGACACGGAAATCCTGCACATAAAATATCGTGGTCAGGAATAAGGTCAATATCATCTTTGACTATCTTTTTGATGTCTCCGTGTATGTTGATGTTTTTACCCCAATTTTTTTTGTAAGTATCTCTTAAAACAGGGTCGAGTTCACTTGCAAAAACACACTCGTGCCCAAGTTCGTGCATTGCTTTATGAAAGCCACCAAGTCCTGCAAATAAATCTATAAATCTCATTTTAACTTTTCTGTTGTAACTGCAATTTTCAAATTTCGCATTTTACTTATTAATTTCTTTATTCTGTTAGAGCGTTGGCAAAAAACAGCTCTTTTGGTTTTTTCTGCGTTGGCTTTCGTGTCGGCAAAAAACCAAATGTGCTGTTTGTGCGGCTGGCTTTTTTCTAATTGGGCATAACG
>NZ_FNBD01000022.1 GCF_900102165.1 Cellulophaga baltica | reverse complement strand
CCTTCTACAAATACAAAATTAGCTTTTGCATCTTCTAAAATTTGCTCCTGTTCTGGTGTTGCCTTTTTTTGTGAATTACAACTTTGAACCAGTACGTAAAATAAAAGCAAAAACAATTTTAAACGCATTATTTTATAGGTCTTTTCTGGTTACAAACACACCGGAAGCCTCCGCCAAAGCCATCTTGTTCAGGCTCTCTAGAGCTACGTATATACACAGAATTACTTAATTTATGAAAACCACGAATTACTTTTACAGTACCAGAAACTATGCTATCAAATCTAGGATTTACAACAGGTTCTTTTGAATATAACGTCAACCAATCATTGGTCCACTCAGGTCTACCTCCAGACATATCATAAATTCCTAAAGGGTTCGGTGGGTAAGCCCCCACAATTGTATCATAAACAGGATAGTTTCTTTTCTCTGTAAAACTTCCTTCAATTTTTCCACTATCCGTGGCATGCTCTACATTTAACCCACGGCTACGTGCTGCATACTCCCATTGGGCCTCCGTCGGTAAATCTATAGGCAAACTAAGTTGTTCCCCTAACCATTGACAATACGCTTTAGCTAAAAACCATGTGCTTTTTTGGCCGCATAATTTGGACCATGATCTTGTAAATGGCCCCTGTATTGTGAATTAATTATTTCTTTACCATTTAATATAAAATATAAATCAAACTCTTTCCACGTTGTTTCATATTTACTTATCGAATAACTATCTAAAGTTACTTGATGCTCCCTAGCTATTGAAACACCATTTTTACCCATTGTAAAAGTACCTCCTTCTACAAACACAAAATTAGTTTTTGCAGTTTCTAAAATTTGCTCCTGTTCTGGTGTTGCTTTTTTTTGTGAGTTGCAACTTTGAACTAGTATGTAAAATAAGAACAAAAACAATTTTACACACATTACTTTATAGGGGTTTTTTGATTACATACACAACGAAAGCCTCCGCCAAAGCCATCTTGTTCAGGATCTCTAGAGCCTGATCTACTATATACAGAATTACTTAGTTTATGAAAACCACGAACTACTTTTTCAGTTCCTGAAACTATAGTATCGTACCTAGGGTTTACAACAGGTTCTTTTGAATATAACGCCAACCAATCATTTGTCCATTCTGCTCTACCACCAGACATATCATAAATTCCTAAAGGGTTCGGTGGGTAAGCCCCCACAATAGTATCATAAACAGGATAGTTTCTTTTCTCTGTAAAACTTCCTTCAATTTTTCCACTATCCGTGGCATGTTCTACATTTAGCCCACGACTACGTGCCGCATATTCCCATTGAGCCTCCGTCGGTAAATCTATAGGCAAATTAAGTTGTTCCCCTAACCATTGACAATACGCTTTAGCTAAAAACCATGTGTTTTTTTTTGCTGCATATTTAGGTCCGTAATCTTTTATTTTACCTCGATGATGTGGGTTAATTATTTCTAAGTCGTTCATAATATGATACAAATCAAATTCCTCCCAAGTTGTTTCGTACTTACTTATCGAATAACTATCTAAAGTTACTTGATGTTCCCTAGCAATTGAAACTCCATTTTTACCCATTGTAAAGGTACCTCCTTCTACAAATACAAAATTAGCTTTTGCATCTTCTAAAATTTGCTCCTGTTCTGGTGTTGCTTTTTTTTGTGAATTACAACTTTGAACCAGTAAAAAAAGAAGTAATAATAGTTTATGAAATTTTAAAATTCTTTTACCCATGCTTTATCCAAATTTTTAATAGTTTTTATATGGTTTTCAAAACGTTTCCAATCATCAGTATCTGTTAATAATTCGTTTTGCAAAAACTGTTTACTTTCTTGTACAGCTATAAAGCGCCCAGAGGTTCCTTTGGTAGTCTCATCATGTACTTGGTATGTGCCATCTAAGGCTTTAACAGCCATATGCTCCATAGCTTCTTGCCATTCGCGCCCATGAGTAATAGACTCAATAATTATCAACGCAGCCTCCTCAAAATCAGCATATAAATCACCAGAAACTAAATTAGCTATGACATCAATTTCTTTTTGCCTGTCTTTTCTAATAATTTGGTTATATTTATATTCCGCCAATTGGTACAACATACGGCCTTTAACTTTAGGCGGTACATAGGTAAGCATATTCGCATTCGCTATAACATTTGCAGCCATATATTCAGTTTCAGTTCTATTCTCTTCGTAATTTTTAAATTCATCAACAAAGTCATTAAAATCTTGTAAAATTGAAAAACCAAAAACTGCAGAGCTTCCCATTAAAGCTCCCGCAGCTTTAAAATAATCTTTTTGCTGCCAAAGTTTTAGTATCCATCCTGTATATACTTCAAAAACATCAATACGAGATTCAGTAGGTTCTCCAAAATTATCTATTGCATTTTCAAAAACCTTAAGAATATTAAAATCGTTTTCTTTTAGTTTATGATACACCAATACTACAAAATCGTATAACTGCTCAATACCAACACTAAAACTCATTGCACCACCGCCACCTAGACCCCAAGTGGCATTTGCTTTTACTTTTATTTGAAAAGTACCAGTTTCTTGATCAAAGCCTATTTTAAATTCACCCTCTAGCCCAGCACCCGCAGTACCTGTTACGGCACCACCTACACTAGCTAAAATACCCCAACCATTAGTTATTTTTTCAGGGTTTGTCCATTCTAGTGCTATACTTAAAGAAGCTTCCGCTTTAGCTCCTGCAAAAGCAGAAGCCTTACCACCAGCATCAGCACCAAAAAGGCTTACATCTGCTGATGGATTATTTTTTCCTTTTTCGGTAGCTGCTAATAATTTACCCTCATAAGCTGTAGCTTTTTCTTCTGTTTTCTCTTTTTTACCCACTAATTGTGCTACTCCTTTATAAGTGTTAACCTCAAAACCACCCGATAAATTAATGGTAGCTCCAACAAAACCACTCACACTACCTTCTACATGAAAACGCCCCTGTCCTAATTTTATAGTTGTTTCTTCAGGTATTCTTTTCTTTACACTTTCATATACATTTAAGCCTACAGTTCTATTAGCAACCACTCTACCCTCTTTTTGAACATTTAAGTTACCTTCTCCATCGCTTAAAATAGGATTTACAAGAGTATCTATATAAAATATTTTAAAATCTTTTTCACTAATACCAGGAACTTCACTAAAAATAAAGTTTTTAGTGTGTTTAAAATAAGTTTCTATAAGCTGTTTATCTGAAACTTTAGAAGCCAAGTTTGCAAGTGTGCCCGATATTACTCCACCATCTAAAGGTTTACTATTTGCATTTTGACCATCAATAACTTTAGATTTAATTTCTGTAGAAATAATGTTTGAATGGGGATATTTATATTTTTTTACAGCTAGCTTTAATTCGCGTATTAAAATGTCTCTTAATTTATCATTATCATTCATCTGCATATGTAGGAAGCGCTTCTTAAACACCGCAGGGTAATTTTCCATCATGTAGCCTGATAAATAAATCATGTCTCGTTCTTCGTCTCCCCAAATACCATCTTCAAAATACTCTTTCCACTGTGCCGTATTATTTGTAAAAAAAGCATGTGTAGCATTGGCCCGGCGATAGCCCATTCTTTTATTATAGTCATCATCTCCAGTAGTATCTGTTTGGCCAACTACTTGAATAAAAACCTCTTTATCTTTCTCTGAATTTTTTAAAAATACAATACTTTGCAACTGTGTAGCAACATCAAGTGCTGCGCTCGAATTCATAAAGGAAGAATTGTGCGCAAAAGTAGCCGCCTCTGTATTTGAATTGGTGCTTGAATCTTTTAATTCAATATCAAAACACTCTGTTTCTATTTCAACACTAAATTCTAAATCTATCCCATTATTGTCTGGCAAATACAAATTTGCTTGAACACCAGCTTCTGCTAAAGAAAATTTAGCCTCCGCAGAAACACTTGCAGATGCTTTACCATCTGTAAAATTAAAATTAGCAACACCACCTGCATTAGCAGAATAGCGCATAAGTTGTGCACCTCCGCTAGCATCAAACATTAAATTTGGTAATCGATGTTCATACACCTCTTCTATTAATTCTTTTCTCTTTTCTAATTCTAAAGGTATTTTTTTGTATTTAAATTTGGTAATTTCATTTACAAAATCCTCATCTGTTTTTGCCCAAATTTCTCTAATAAGTAATAATGTTTTATTCCAATCATAATGATCAAAAACTTCTTTTTCGAGTAATGCTTTTATTATATCCCTTTTTTGTTCTTTTTCTTGGTGGCTGAAATTAGCAGTTTCATTAAAAAAAGTTACAGCATTGTCAATCAAAGTTGCATTTTCTTCTGTCAAAAATGCTTGTACGGTAGCATCGGGAATATAATTTTTAATAGTATTAAGTTTTACTTGCCCATCTGCTTTACCAAAGTTCCATTCTTCATTAATCTCTGTTTTAACTTTTTTTAAAGCATCTTTTAATTTACTGCTTTTATCTTCTTCCCCCTTATTAGCAGCAGCTTGCTCCTCTTTTTGCTTTTTAAGTTTTTCATCAGTTGAACCGTCATCACTATCAGTTTCTATTTCATCTAAAAGGAATTTCATGCTTTTTGCTAAATTAGAGTCTTCCGCATATAAATTTGCAGGAAACTTAAAACTTTCAAATCGATTCCTTTTATGTTTTTCATCATTTACTTGAAGTAAATCATGAATTGATGCATAATATGTTCGCTTACTAACAAGACCAATGCCTTCTATTAAAGATTTGTACCCCCCTTGTGGTACTGGGTCTATATCTTCCTTATCCTCTTCTTCACAAATAAGCCCTCTTAGTTTATCTTGAGCTACTTTAAGACTTTGTAAGTCACTTGCATTGACAACTTCGTTACCTTCAGTATCTTTTGTTTTAGGCAGCTGTGCTTGAGCATCCGATAATTCTTTAACAGCATCATCATATCTTTTAGTTTTTTCTAGAAATAAATCAAACCTATGTGCTTCCAAAGCCCAAACTTGTTGTATAGTATCTGCTGTATCTGGGTCTAAGTCTTTATTAATACTTGGAAAAAATATTAGTTCTGTAACGCCTTTGCCTCCACCTGGAGCCTCTGCTGTTGCTTGTTGATCTGTGTTTTCTTTTAATCTTACCGTTGCCATTTATTGCGTTTTTACGAGGATTAATCTTCTTCTTCGAAAATTTCTAATTCTACTTTTTGGAGGTCTGATGTAATTAATAGATCTTCTAAGATGTCATTATCCAGATGTACTCCATTATACTTAAAGTCATAATCATCATCAGATAAATCTATATCTACTAGTTTTCCTATACAATTTTCAGTTCTAATTTCAAGAATTAGTTTATCTTCATATAGTTCCTCCACTACATTACCCTCAGAATCAGTATACCTACAAGATAAAATTTTTGGTTCTAAATCTTCTTTAACCACCGGAGCCTCCACAAAAGGATTACTAGGGTTCCAAACTTTCTCAAAAATTACATCGCGTACACGTTGTATGCCTGGAGTAATTGTCAGTTCCATTTTAAGCGGATCATGACCCGTAGCGCTAAATTGCTCTCGCAATCCTACACAATAGCAATTGGCGAATTCAAAATCAAACAATTTACTCAACCCATCTCTTTTAAAGAAACGGATATACCCATCATACATTTGGTAATCGTCTAACATCCATAAATGAAACAAAGAATCATCTCCTGTAGACTCTACCACAAAGTTTAATTGTCCGCCTTCTACCTTTGCTTTAGGCTTTCCCCTAGCATCAAGAAGTTGATGGTATACATAAGTGCCATTGAGAACATTGCGTTGTTCTCCGTTGATAAAAAGTTTTGCTAGAAAAGCCATAGGTTACTGGTGCTTGTACTGTTTAACTATAGAAGGATAACGCAATTGTATTAACTATGTATATAAAAAGATGACAGAAATGCTACTTTTTTAGATACCAATACCAAACGCTCACCACTACTGAACAGCTAAAAATAAGATAAATCGGTAAACTGATTGTATAATTTTCCTAATTTACGACGAAATACACGTAAATTTTCTATAGCTACGGAGTACGTATTCATGAATAAGGGACATACGAATGTATAGGAACAAAAAAAGTCTCTGAAAATTCAGAGACTTTTGATGTGATGGCAGAAGGATTCGAACCTTCGACCGCCTGCTTAGAAGGCAATGTAATTTAACTTTCATATGCCGTCATTTATTTTCTTATACACTGATTTTCAATATTTCATGTATTTTTATTTTGTAGTAATTTTCATTTAATATACCTTTAATAGGCAATTTGTTGTACAGATGTTGTACAGATTTAATTAAGGGCTTATGGCAACCGTAAAAACCGTATTAAGAAAAACAAAGCTAGCTGATGGTAGTTACCCCATAGCTTTGAGGATATCAAAAAACAGAAAATCAAAATTTTTTCAAACTGTATTCAGAGCCTTTCCCAATGAATGGAATGAAGCATCAGGAAGTTTTACAAATAAAAAACCCAATAGTACACAAAACAATAGACTACTCCTTAAATTCAAAGATAAAGCTTTAAAGATACTGTCTGATCTAGAAATAGAAAAGGAATATTTTGACCTCAATGAATTTGAAAATCGGTTTAGAGTAGTAACCAATCCAGTTCAACAAAATGTTTTTTATTTCTGGAACGAAATTATAGAAGAGATGATGTTGGCAGGGAGAACAGGAAATGCAAAAGTAAATAGAGAAACAAGAAGGTCCATTAGGAACTTTTTTGGATCTGATTATTTAACATTTACTAATATTACGCCTACATTCCTTAGAAAGTATGAAGTCTTCTTAAGATCTAGGGGTGGAACAGATGGTGGAATCAGCATAAGACAACGCACATTAAGAGCATTATATAATAAAGCTATTGAACGCAGTATTATTAAGGACATTAATCATCCATTTAAGAGCTATAAAGTATCAAAATTAAAAAGTAAAGGTTTAAAAAAAGCACTAAACATGGAGCAAGTTAAGAATATTGTAAATCTTGACTTGAATAAGTATCCTTTATTGACCAATAGCCGAAACTATTTTGTTTTTAGCTTTTATACCAGAGGGATGAACTTCGCGGATATGATGAAATTGGAATGGAAAGCTATAAATGATGATAAAATTTATTATATCCGATCCAAAACTAAAGGCAACTTTATGGTGAAAGTACTTCCTCCCGTTCGAGAAATACTTGAATTCTATGCTAAATACTCTTTAGGTACAAAATATGTATTTCCTATATTATTAAAAGAGGACTTGACTCCCACTCAATTGGAAAACAGAAAGGATAAAACTTTAAAACGTTATAATAAAGATTTAAAAGAAATTGCACAAATCTGTGGTATAGACAAGAATATAAGTAGCTATGTAGCTCGACACAGTTTTGCTAATTGCCTCAAGCAAATAGGAGTCGCAACGGACATTATCAGTGAATCTATGGGACATCAAAATTTAGCGGTTACTCAAGCATATTTAAAAGAATTAGATAGTTCAGTTTTAGATGAAGCTAGTGAACTTCTTTTGTAGATCTTGTTTCTAAAAAAAATATCTGGACCTAAGAATGACCATATTAGGGTATAAATCTTATTTTATAGATATACCTAGATATACCTTTTGCCCCTGAAAGGTCGACGCCAAAATGATTAGAGAGTTTTCTCATCTTAGAGCTCCATTCTATTTTTAATAAAATATAAATATTAATAATCAACGTTTTGCATGTTGTGTAGTAGCATCCCGCAGGGTTCTATGAACTATACACATCTTTGTTACCCACAGGCTTGCTGCGTTCTGCTTTTCAGGTTATCTTCTTCAATCTTGGTTCGGATGTGTGTGTTGGCAAAGACATACTCTTTTGCCGTTTTGGAGGTGCATTGGCTGTAGCGACTGCGAACGTGTATGGCTTCTAGAGTTGGCGTTTCGTTTATCGATTGTTCAAGTTAGCATCGAATTTTTCCACAATTTGTCTCAATCCCATTTCATCTTCTGCAACCTCACAGCATTCAATATTGCCAACAAAGCTACGCCAACATCAGCAAAAACAGCTTCCCACATTGTTGCAAGACCACCTGCGCCCAAAACCAAAACCACAGCTTTTACACCAAAGGCCAAACCAATGTTTTGCCAAACGATTCGGCGCGTGGAACGACCTATTTTTATGGCTCTTGCTATTTTGGAAGGTTGGTCTGTTTGAATGATAACATCTGCTGTTTCAATAGCCACATCGCTGCCTAAGCCGCCCATTGCAATACCAACATCACTTGCCGCCAATACTGGTGCATCATTTATGCCATCGCCTATAAAGGCCACTTTGTTATCGGTTTCCGCCATCAGTTTTTCGACTTCTAACAATTTATCCTCTGGAAGCAGACCGCCTTTTGCCCAATCAACGCCCATTTCTTTTGCCACTTGTTGGGTAATGGAATCCTTGTCTCCTGAAAGCATTATGATTTTGGAAATTCCCGATTCACGTATTTTTTTGATAGCCTCGTGGGCATCTTCTTTCAATTCGTCTGCAATGATGATATAGCCAGCGAATTTGTTTTCAATAGAAACCATCACAATAGATTCTACAATGTTGTCGGTTTCAGATGGAACTTCGATATTATTTGAAGTCATCAGGGCTTTGTTTCCTACCAAAACCGTTTTGCCATTTACTGTTCCCTTCAATCCTTTTCCTGCGACTTCGTTTACGTCGGTTGCCTGAAAATCTTCGCCATCGGCTTTGTATTCCATAATGGCCTTGGCAATGGGATGGGTGGATTGTTCTTCCATCGCCATCAGGTACTTCATAAATTCGGGTTCATCCCAACCAATGGCTTTTATAACCTTAATTTTGAAAACACCTTTGGTCACGGTTCCTGTTTTGTCCATTACCACTGTGGTAACTTTTGTCATTTCGTCCAAAAAAGATGCTCCCTTAAAGAGGATTCCATTTTTTGAAGCTGCTCCCAATCCACCAAAATAACCCAACGGAATAGAAATAACCAAAGCACACGGACAGGAAATTACCAAGAATATCAATGCTCTATATAACCAATCGCTAAATACATACTCTTCAACAAATAAGTATGGCAAAAATGTTAATCCAATCGCCAAGAATACCACAATAGGTGTATAGATTCTTGCAAATTTTCTAATAAATAATTCGGTTTTTGATTTACGTGCCGTAGCATTCTGAACCATATCGAGGATTCGCGCAATGGAACTATCCTTGAATTCCTTGGTGGTTTCAATTTCAATAACACCATCCAAATTGATGCTTCCCGCAAATACTTTTTCATCTTTAGAAATGGTATCAGGTTTGCTCTCTCCAGTTAAAGCTGCTGTATTGAACGAACCTTTTTCTGATAGTAAGACGCCATCGAGGGGAATTTTTTCGCCTACACGAACTTGTACCTTCTCACCAATTTCAACCGTTTCTGGATTTACCGACACGTAATCGTTATTTCGATATACCAAGGCCTTATTTGGGCTTACATCGAGCAAGGCTTTAATGTTACTTTTTGCTCGATTGACAGCAGCATTTTGGAACAATTCTCCAACCGCATAAAATAGCATTACTGCCACACCTTCGGGATATTCGCCTATGGCGAATGCTCCGATGGTAGCAATGGACATCAAAAGAAATTCCGTAAAGAAATCGCCTTTTAGGATGCTGTTCCATCCTTCTTTTATTACAGGAAAACCAACTGGAAGGTATGCGACTGTGTACCATACAATACGTACCCAACCTTTAAAATAAGGGAATGCATCAAAAAAATCGACGGCTATACCGATAATCATCATTACAAAACTGAAAAATGCTGGTAAATAGGTTCTGAAATCACCGAGCTTTTCAGGATTGCTGTGATTGTGGCCATCGTCGTGACCATGTTTGGTCTCTGAATCTGGTTTTAAATCCCTTAAATTAACTTTCTTTTTTTTCATTTACTTAAATATTTCTTTAATGTCATTTGGAATAGGCATACGTTTTAAAGGTGGCACATCTGCTCCACCAGTATTACCAACAGGAACGTAATTTATAAATGATTTCCACCCACCAACAGCTAATCGCAATAATTGTCCAAATACTTCTTTAGTGTTTTTCTGCATCAATCCGAACTGTAACATTAACCAATGCGAATAGGTATGCTCAATTGGATAGGATTGACCTATAATATGGCTTCGTTCTAAATGATACCAAGCTGTACTAAAATCCTGTTCTTTTAATGCTTTTTTATAGCACAGCAACTCTTTATTGTAGAATTTTTTTAAGTGCTTCGGTATTGTTGTGTTAAATTTCATTTGCTTATTGAATATAAATATTAAGACTTGACATTAAGAAATAATCCAGTTTCTTGCCAGTTCCTTATCTTTTAAATCAAAATACCTTACCTCTGAACTTGTAAAAAAGTCAGTGAATTTTGCTGCAAACTCCTGCCATTTTTTTTCACCAACAAAAGCCATTTTCCCATAATCGGAAATGTGTGCGCTATCTACTTTTATATCTTCCCAAAAACCTTTTAAGGTATAACCAGTAAAATCTTCCATTTCAAAATAGAAATCTACCTTTTGACCTTTCTCTATTATGTTATGAATAAGTGGATGTATCTTTTCCACATCACTCTTTTGGATTTTATCACTAATTTTTGCTGATATTAAATTGTCTTTTTCTGTACTGATTAAATGTATCATTGTTTGTATATTTTATTATATTGAAACTAAAATACTGATAAATAATATGCAATGAAAGTGCATTTAATGGCCACTACATTTTTCGCATATTCCTTTAACAACAAGGTTTACATCCTCTGCCATATAACCTTCAGGAATATTGATGTGGGGTATTTTATACTCTGTTAAGCAAACAGTTTCATTGCAATTATTACAATGAAAATGCAGATGCAAATCAGTTTCAATTTCACAGTTACAACCTTGTTCGCATAGAGCATATTTAGTAATTCCAGTTCCGTCGTCTATTTGGTGGACGATTGCTTTTTCTTCAAAAGTTTTAATAGTTCGGTACAAAGTTGTTCTGTCTGCCCTTTCAAAAGCATTTTCAATATCGCTCAATGTTACCGCTGTTTCCTTTTGTACAAGAAACTTATAAATTAATAACCGCATTGCTGTAATACGAATATCTTTTGATGCAAATAATTTTTCTATCTCGTTCATAAGTCTTGATTAATGTCCGTGTCCTCCTCCTCCTTCTTCTTCGCTATTTTTTGCTTTTGCCAAAAGTGTAAAGGCATCCTTTAAAATAATTTCCATAGAAGTAATATCTTGTGTTTCATCTACAAAATCAAATGCTACAAAACCTTCTTCCTCATTTCCTTTTGTGATTTCGAGCATTTCAAAATCGTTCATTGTATTTTCTCCTTCTTTACGTTTTCCAAGTGATTTAAAAATATAATGTTTTGCTTCAAATCTTACAATGGCTTCTTCTGGAATGGCATATTGCTCTTGCGCTTCCACTTCAATGGCTGCGTTCACGAACATTCCTGGCAACAGCTCTTCATTTTTTTCTTTTAAATGACCATGAATCGTGATAGACCTATCGTCACGTACATTATTAGCAATAAGGAATACTTCGGCTTCCATCCATTCTTCAGGTGCATTTGCCAATCTAAAACGGATGCGTTGCCCATTTCGAAGTAAGTGAATATCGTCTTCGTAAACTTTAAGCTCTACGTGTAAATCTGATGCATCGGTAATATCCATAAGTACGTCCTGCGGATTGAAATATTTACCTGTATTGATATAAACCTCTCTAATCACGCCATTAATGGGCGAATAGACATTTACAATGGTGGAAATAGACCCATTTTTTACACTTGACGGATTGAGGCCTATTAAACGCAGCTTGCTTTCAAGCGATTTAATAGTTGCCTGATTGGTCAAATACATACTTTTTGCTTTTTGAAAAATTTTAGATGATGTAACATTTTCATCATTCAAGGTTTGTTGACGTTCAAAATCTGCTTTTAAATAATCATTATTTGCCAAAGCCTCCAGATATTCTCTTTGGAACTCTATAAACTCTGGATTTTCGACACTTGCAATGACCTCTCCTTTTTTGATTCGGCTACCCGGAAGCATTTCGGTATACTTTAAAAATCCACCATAGGGAACTGTAATTGAAATATTGCCTTGTGGTGGCACATCAATCATCCCGTTGACCGTGATTTCGTGACCTATTTTTCGTTTTTCAACTTTACCAATGACAATATTGGTCTGTGCCATTTGGGCATCTGTCAATTCAACTTGATTTTCTTCCCCTTGGTGGTCATCTTCAACCATTGGTTGTGCTTTATCCTTGCAGCCTGTTGCCATTAAAGTGACGACAAAGACTATTATTATGTGTATGTTATTCATTTTATTGATTATTTGCGATGAGTTGTTCAATTTGAATTAGTGTTTGGTTGTACTTGTTTACAAAATCCAAGTATTTCACTTGAATGGTCAATGCCCTGTTCAGTCCTTGGATGTATTCAATGTATCCAACTTCTCCTTCCTGAAAGCCACGTTGCGAATTTTTCAAGAGCAATTCCGCTTGTGGTAAAGCGTTGTTTTTGTATGATTCCAGATTTATTTGCTCTGTTTGAAGCGTTTCCCATAAAGTTTCGAGTTGGGTTTGGGTTTTGTTTTTTACGGCTTCCAATTGCACTTCATTCTCCATTTTATGGATTTTTGCTGCTTTTATTTCTGCCGTATGTGGCTTAAACCAAATGGGGATACTTAAACCCAGTTGTACACCTGTGAACCTATCTCCAGAATCGAAAACCGTTGGTGTTCCGTTTGCCGTTTCGCCATTGCCGATAAAGGATTGATTGAAATAACCCAATGTGATATCGGGTAACATTTTGGAAACAGCCACAGATTTTTCATTTTCGGCAAGTTCTATTTGCTTTTGGTAAAAGGCAAGTGTTGGATTGTTTGCAATTGCCGTCGAATCCTTAATTCCAAATAACATTGCAGTTTTTACTTCCAAATTTTCTACATTGATATCTACCAAACTATCCGTATTTATCAAATTCTGCAACTGCAGTTGATGATTTTTAAGGGCAGAAGCGTTTTCCAAAATCATAATTTGTATATCAGCCAACTCTACATTTGCTGTCGCTTGCTCCAATGCATTGCTTTCTCCTGTTTTGTAACGTAAGTTGGCGGCATAGGCAAATCGTTCATAAATGCTATCCTGCTTTTGTAGTACCTTTTGTTTGCTCTTGAGATACCACAGTTGGTAATAGGTAGCTTTTACTTGGGCAATCAATTCATTTTTCAAAATAGCTTCGTTCAGTTCGCTTGCCTGTATTTGGGTGTTGGTCAATTTATTTTGGCTGCTATAAAGTGTAGGGAACGCAAACTTTTGGCTTACGCTAAAACGAGTGTCATTATCTGCAATGCTATTGGTTTGGCCATATTCCACACCGAAATCGGTTTTAGGCAAATCGAAACTACTGCCTTTCAATGCCTGTTGTTGTGCCGTCTGCAAACGTGACACTTTGATGTTCGGATTGTTCTTTAATGCTGTTTCAATCACTTCATGAATATTTTGATAGACTTTTACTTCAGAAGCTGTCTGTGCGTTTATGGAATAGACACTTGCGAGAAATGCCATCAACAAAACAATTGCTGTTTTATTAGGTTTCATCTTTAATTTTTTTTCTGAATAATAATAGAGAATCGGTAGTACTACGAGTGTCAAAAAAGTTGCAGTAATCAAGCCACCAATCACGACCGTTGCTAAAGGACGTTGTACTTCAGCACCTGAAGTTTGGGAAATTGCCATTGGTAAAAACCCTAAAGAGGCTACGGAAGCTGTCAAGATTACAGGACGTAAACGTGTTTTTGTTCCCTGATAAATACGTTGGAAAATATCAGAAACACCATCTTTTTTAAGTCGGTTAAATTCAGCAATCAATACAATACCATTTAATACGGCTACTCCAAATAATGCAATAAACCCAACTCCTGCGGAAATACTAAATGGCATATCTCGAAGCCAAAGTCCAAATACACCGCCAATTGCTGATAATGGAATTGCCGTAAAAATAAGCACACCTTGTTTGATTGACCCAAACGTAAAGTATAACAGAATAAAAATGAGCAATAATGCCAAGGGCACTGCAATTGCCAAACGTTCACGAGCTTCCACGAGATTTTCAAATTGTCCACCATAAGAAATGTTATATCCTGGTGCCAGATTGATTTGCGAATCGATTTTAGTGCTTATTTCATCCACAACACTTTCCACATCACGATTACGAACATTAAAAGCGACAATAATGCGTCGTCGTGTATCATCCCGTTGAATTTGATAAGGGCCATCTTTTATAGAAACAGTAGCAACCTGTTGTAATGGAATCTGCTGACCATTGGAACCATTGAGGTATAAATTCTGAACATCATGGAGGTCTTTACGGTTATTAGTTTCCAAACGAACCACTAAATCAAACTGCTTTTCGCCTTCGTAAACCAACCCTGTTGAAGCTCCAGCAAATGCCGCTTGAATGGTGTTGTTTACCGATTTTATATCCAGTCCATATTTAGCAAGTTGCCCACGATTATAGCTAATGACAATCTGTGGAACACCCGTAACTTCTTCTACATAGACATCGACTGCGCCATCGACAGTTCCAGCCAATTTCCCGATTTTGTTTGCATAATTGGAAAGTTGGTTTAAATCTTCTCCGTAAATCTTAATGGCGACATCTTGACGCACACCAGTCATAAGTTCATTAAAACGCATTTGGATTGGTTGTTGAAAACCGAAGGTCACACCAGGAATGACTTCCAAAGATTCCGCCATTTTGTTAGCCAATTCTTCCCTGTTGAAAGCAGAAACCCAATCTGATTTATCTTTAAGAATAATCATCAAATCGGCAGCTTCAATCGGCATGGGATCTGTTGGAATTTCGCCTGAACCAATTTTTGACACTACCTGCTCCACCTCTGGAAAATTATCCAATAGAATTTTTTCAGCCTTGGTTGTGGCTTTAATCGTGTTTGAAAGTGAACTTCCCGTAATCACCCTTGTTTCCACTGCAAAATCTCCTTCTTCTAGCGTTGGGATAAATTCGCCACCCAAACTTTGGAATACCAAAAACGCAATAACAAAAAGCGCAACTGCAGCACCAACCACAAATACTCTTGTCCGCATCGCCCAATGAATGATAGGCTCGTAAATACGGTAAAAGAAGTCCATCATCTTGTCAGAAATATTCCGTTTATGCTCCGTTTTCTTACTCAACACTAATGCCGACATCATAGGAATGTATGTCAACGATAATAGAAAAGCACCCAAGATGGCAAAACTTACCGTTTGAGCCATTGGTCCAAACATTTTCCCTTCCGTGCCAACCAATGCTAAAATTGGCAGATACACTATTAGGATGATGATTTCCCCAAAAGCTGCGGAATTTCTGATTTTACTTGCGGACTGATAAACTTCTTCATCCATTTCAGCTTGGGTCAATTTTCTGGAAAGTTTTAATGCTCCCAAATGAAATAAGGTCGCTTCCACAATAATGACGGCACCATCTACAATCAAACCAAAGTCGATTGCTCCCATACTCATAAGGTTTGCAGAAACCCCAAACAAATGCATCATACTAAAAGCAAACAACAAGGCAAGTGGAATCACGGAAGCCGTTATAAGACCTGCACGCCAATTCCCCAATAATAAAAGCAATATAAATATAACAATTAGCGCACCTTCAATAAGATTGGTGGTAACTGTGGCTATGGCATTATCCACCAATTTAGTTCTATCCAAAAATGGCTCAATCACCACACCTTCAGGCAATGTTTTTTTTATAGTTTCAATTCTATCTTTTACATCCTTAATTACCTTTGCAGAGTTTGCGCCCTTCAACATCATTACTATCGCACTTACCACTTCGCCTTCTCCATTTCGAGTCGTTGCACCATAGCGAATTGCCTTTCCTGTTTGAACCGTTGCAACATCCCTTATTAAAATTAGATTTCCGGTGTCGGTCTTTTTTACAAGTATATTATTAATGTCCTCAATGGAACCAACAAGACCTTCACTTCTAATGAATAATGCCTTATCATTTTTTTCAATGTATGCACCGCCAGTATTTTGATTGTTATTTTCTAGTGCATCGAAAAGGTCAGAAATGGAAACACCCATTCCGTTCAATCGTTCTGGACGGACGGCTATTTCGTATTGTTTGAGATAGCCGCCAAAACTACTTACGTCCGCGACGCCCTTCGTTCCTAATAGTTGGCGTTTAATAACCCAATCTTGAATTGTTCGAAGGTCTGTAGCCGTAAATTTATCCTCATAGCTGGGTTTTGTTGTAATGACATATTGGTAAATTTCGCCAAGTCCTGTAGTCAATGGCGCGATTCCTGGTTTGCCGATACCTTCAGGAATTTGGGCTTGGGCATCTGCAAGACGTTCATTTACTTGTTGTCGCGCCCAATACACATCAACATTTTCCTCGAATACAATAGTAACCACGGATAAACCGAAACGTGAAAACGAACGGATTTCATCGATTTGTGGAATTGTCGCCATGGTGAGTTCAATGGGAAAGGTAATTAAACGTTCAACCTCTTGGGCGGCAAGGGTTGGCGAGGTCGTAATGACCTGTACTTGATTATTGGTAATATCGGGAACGGCATCCACAGGAAGCTGTTGGAGAGAATATACACCCGTGATAATCAAGGCTAAAGTGAGTAAACCAATAACCAACTTATGAGTTATGGAATACCTAATAATATTATTAAGCATAAAGAAGTATTAATGAATTTATAAATAGGTTGTAACTATCAAACTATTATGTAAGTAGCTTTAATTTATAAGATATCTACAACTGCAGATATTCATTAAACTTTTGGAGGTTGGAAAAGAGATTCCAGATATCTGGAATTGATGTTGAATGTATAAGAATTGATTTGATTTTGTTCTTCAGAAGAACCATCATTAATTAATGTTGGCTGAAATGGTGCGAAGAATACAAAATGTTGACAACATTGATGGCTAGTATGTAAGGGGGCATCTTCGTGGTCGGACTCTTGATGATGGTTGTCAGGTTTTCCGTCATCATTTATATAATCTTCATAAACATATTCAAAAAAAGAATATCCTTCGTTTTGTTTATGGTCTTGAAAATGAGCAATAAAATGTGATATTTCTTCAATCTGCTCGCAAACTTCCATATTGGCAGCCATTCCTTGAAAAAGGAACAGAAATGACATTGACATGGAAACAATTATTTTCATATAGTTTGACAAATATACAAATTCTTGGTTGCAACTGGTGTGCAAAAGAGTTGTTGGTTTTTCTTAATTGCGATTGGAAAAATAACAGCCTTATTTACCGATGTTTCTATTCTAACTAAATAATGTTGATATGACGGATTGCGCGCGAGGGAGGATTTTAGGTCTTTTGTTTTTTAGACGTTGGCTTTTGCCCGGTGAAAAAACAAATGTGCTAAAATGTGCTTTGGGCTTTTCATACGGGATTTTTCTTAAGTGTTCGGATTTTTTTAGCATGTGGGTAACGTCTACGTATATGAAAAGTAGGGCAGAAAATAAGCTTTATCCATTCGGTTGAGTCACAAGCCATATTTTTAATTTTTCTTTTTTTAACTTTTAAGTTCTAATAATACAAAATTAAAAATATGGCGACATAGCAAACACAAAAATACCATTGAATTAAGCTAAAATCGCCCTATTTTTTATATACATTTGTTTGGCATTGTGCTTTAGGCGTTCTGCTTGTTTTCAGATGTTTAATTCAGTTGAATGTGAGCGTTGGCATTTTCTGTGCTAATAGTTTAATGTTGCTCCAAATCCAATTCCCATATCGCTGTCATAATGTGATGATATTCCTAAATGACGAGTAACGATATATTTAAAACCAGTCATATATTCCTTGTCGGTATTTACCATAAATGCCCATCTCAATCTTGACGAAATAGGAATGTCCTCTCGCATCAACTGAAACCGTACATTTCCGTCTGTAAAAATTTCGCCTTGTAATTTCACGAGCATTGGCAAAGTATATTCTGCTCCCAAACTCAAAACTGCTCTTTGGTCTTTGGTATTAGTCTGTCCGAAAATGTTCTTTTCCACTTCGCCATTTTGTTCTCGGTAACGCCAATCAAAACCTACAAATGGAATAAACCATTGGTTTTTGCCAATGTATCTTCCAATATGCGTTTCCGTTTCGTAACCGTGTTCATCGTGATAGCCCAAACGCCATTCTGTTCCAAAACTCCAACGTGTGTTTTGCAACATTACCATTCCATCGTTTCCGTTTGTCGCGAAGTCATTTTCCGCCATAAAATGAAACTTGTTGCTTTCAGATTGCAATTTTTTGTAAGCCCATTCTTTATTTGGTAAATACGGATTAGGTTTAGAATTTTCATACGAAAATACTCGGTTCATTCCAGCCATCATATGATACAAAATGTGGCAATGAAAAAACCAATCGCCATCCATATTTGCCTCAAATTCTATCGTGTCGGTTTCCATTGGCATAATGTCGATAACATTCATCATTGGTGCATATTCTCCTTGTCCGTTCAAAACTCTAAAATCGTGTCCGTGAAGATGCATTGGATGTCGCATCATCGAATTGTTATAAAGCGTTATCCGAACATTTTCGCCTTTTTTAATGAGGATTTTATCAACTTCGGAAAGTACTTTGTTATCCATACTCCAAACGTAGCGGTTCATATTTCCTGTTAGTTCAAAACGTAATTCTCTAACTGGTGCATCTTTTTGCAATGTTGTGGGCTGTGGTGCTTTCAACATTCCATAATTCAAGGTTACAATATCTTGGTTTGCATTCATTGAATGATTTGAATGGTCCATTTTATCGTCCATATCCATTTCGTCATCCATTTTCATTTTAGGATTACCCGAAATTTCGGGATACATAACCGTATTCATATCCATTTGCTGATACGACATATCCATTCCCATATCATCCATAGTTCCGTCCATATTCATCATATCGTTCATCATTTTCATTCCCTCAAAATAGTTCAGTTTTGGCATTCTGCTTTTTAGCTGAATTTTACCATTCCCTAAATATATTGAAGCTGAACCTGTACGGTCTTCTGGTGTTGCCAAAAATTCATAAGCAATATCTTCGTTCGGAATTGTAACTACAACGTCATACGTTTCTGAAACGCCAATAATCAATCTATCGACTTCAATGGGTTCAACATCGTTACCATCGTTAGCTACTACAGTCATTTTTCCACCTGCGTAATTCAGCCAAAAGTAGGACGATGCTCCTCCGTTTGAAACTCTCAAACGCACTTTGTCGCCTGCTTTAAATTGAGAAAGTTGACTTTCATTTTTACCATTGATTAAAAACTTGTCGTAGTACACATCACTTACGTCCATTGCTAACATTCGTTTCCATTCGTTCTCTAACTTGGTTTTAAAATGACCTGCTTTTATGGCATCTGAATAACTTTGTGTCGTTCCTTTTTTGATGCCTGCCCAATCATTTGCATTTGCTAACATTCGGTGTACGTTTTCAGGTTTTATGTCTGTCCATTCACTTAAAATAATTGGAACTGCTGGTAAATCATCAATGCCTTTTCTAAAAGTTGGGTCATCCTTTTTCTTCAATAAAACTAACGAGCCATACATTCCTATTTGCTCTTGTAAACCGCTATGGCTGTGATACCAATGTGTTCCGTTTTGAATAATTGGAAAACTATACGTAAAAGTTTCATTGGGTTCAATCGGCATTTGGGTTAAATAAGGAACGCCATCTTCCTTGTTGGGAAGAAAAAGTCCGTGCCAATGCAAAGATGTACTTTCCTTTAACTTATTGTGAACTATAATTTCCGCAATGTCGCCTTCTGTAAAAGTTAAAGTTGGCATCGGTATTTGTCCGTTTACCGCAATCGCTCTTTTCTCTTTTCCCGAATAGTTGACAATAGTGTCCGTAACCGTTAATTCATATTTTACAATATTTTGAGCCGAAACTTTACTTGCAATGAACAATAGTAAAATGATAATAATAAATCTGTTATTTTTCATTTTCTAATCTTTTTATCATTGCTTTCATTTCCTCGATTTCTTTTCTTTGAGCCTCTATAATATCTTCTGCCAGTTTTTTTACTTCTGGGTCTTTAATATCTGCTCGCTCGCTTGTTAAAATTGCAATCGAGTGATGCGGTATCATTGCCTCCATCCACAAAATATCGCCAACGATTGGTTTTTGAATGCGGACAAGAAATAGGGCAGAGCTAAAAAGTACAAGACTGCCTAACAGTATTGCGATATTTTTTTTCTTGTTTTTATACATATTCCGCATAAAAAACCACATAATTACTGCCATTGTTGAAATGCCCAAACACGACATATAAAATCTTGTGAGACTAAAATATACGTGGTCTATTGCATAGGTGTTTAAATACATTGTGATGTACATTGCTACAAAAGAGCATCCTAACATTAGAAAAAATGTTGTGTATTTATTGTTCTTTTTATGTGTTTCTGAATTTTCCATAGTTGATATTTTTATTTGTTAATTGTTTCTACAGTTTTGCCACAACTCAACATTTTCGATCCATAGTAAGGATTTTTTATAGTTTCTTCTTTGCTCAACCAGTTTGCACCTTTGCCATCGTTTGCCATTGGGCAAAATTGATAATAGGTTGGTGTTTCTTGTTTTGATATTTTTATCACATCATACATTTTTTTTGAGAGTGAATTGAAATATTGCCTTTGCTGACTTGTTTCTTTTGTGTCCGAAATTTTTTGAGTATCAGTTTTTAAATTATCCAAAATTTTCATCCAAACCATATGAACTTCATTCGAAAGATTTGCCATTTTCACTTCGTTTAATGCAGTCGAAAGATTTTTGGCACTTGTTGAAGCTGTAGTTCCATCAGTTTTTACCAACGAATTTTTAAGAGCAAAATAATTGTCAAAAACTGCTGAAAGCGGATTTTCGTCTTGCATTTCGGTCATTTCGTTTGAATGTTGCGAATGGTTGTTTGTAGACATAACCATAGTTGACGAAACTTCTTTTGCTCTTTCGTATTGGCAACAATTCGGCAAATTTGAATACGTGTCGTCTGGTGCTAAAAAGCTATCGCTATCGTAACCTGCGAGAGCAATTCGTTTTAGGATTTCATCTTTCGAAGTTTTTAAGCTGTCGTATAAAATGGTCGCTATTTTGGTTTCTTTGTTCCAATCCACAACGGATTGTTTTTTGATATTACCAGCTTTTTCGATTGTGCTTTTGCACATTCCACAGTTTCCGTAGATTTTAACGGTTTCTGTATTTTGATTTTTTAATTGAGCGTTACACGCTGTAATTGATAGCACCAAAAGTGCCATCATTAAATATTTTAATGATTTCATTTTTTTAAATTTAAAATTGTTGTAAAAGCTAAAGAATACAAGCCGTAGGCTTGTTTTCAAAAAGACAGACCTGTGGCTGTCAAAAAAAGATTTTAGCTTATTTTTGGCGGTTGCCAAATGGAAAAATATACTGCTTTTGGCTTATTCTGAACGTAAGTCCATTCATTAGCCAAAAGTTTAAAATTATTATTTAATTCTAATAGGACATCTTTAAATGATACTGTTGAATTTACCGAACTTGGACAATGACAAGATGTATTATCACAAGCTCCACCACAACCATCATCGTCATTTTCTTGATTATCACAACACGATTTTTTTTCGGTTTGATTATCTTCTTTTGAGCAAGAAGTTTTTTCTGTCTTTTCCTTTTCAGAGGATTTTCCGCACGCAAAAACTGAACTGGTCGGAATGACCAACAACATTAAAAAAAGTAATAATATGTGCGTTCCGTTTTTCATAAAATTCCGCTACAAAGATAATAAAATTTTCAGAATCTCTATTCCGCTGTCGGGCGTTGACTATTTTAGTTGAAAAGTTCAATTTTAGCACTATTTTGTTGCCAACGTCTCGTATAAGAAATTTAGGGCAAGTGATAAGTACTTTTGTTTCGGTTTATTACTTAGCTAAATATAAATATTTTGCTTTTATCTTTTGTTCTATAAACGCCAAATTTTATATTTAGCCGACTTTGAAAATAAGCTCAGACTTTCGGTTAAGCCATAAATGCCCCTTGTTTTTTACCTCAGTTCTTTGTTGCCAGTAGTTTTTATTCCTTTTTGATATTTATTCCGCTTTTAAATCAATTCTGAAGATACATTCTCAACTTTTCCAAACTTGTCAAATACAATGACTAATTCATAATGGTCTAAAACTCCAATATTATCAGGTTCAGGTACAAGGTAACAAATTGTATTCGGACTTGTTTTATATCCACATTCTCCATCATTTTGGCCCAAAATTTTAAGCACTTCTGTTTTATTTTTTCCGATTAGCACGTTTTCTTTCAAGTCATTAATCATTCTGTATCTTGAGTTGGTATTTTCAATCCAATCTTTTGAATTAAAATCTTTCGACCTCAATATTGGATTTATTATTCCGTAACAGATTCCAATAAACAATGCTGTCCATATTATTGGCATTAAAAGTGTTGCCAAAAAAGAGTAAATTTTTAAGTTCTTAATTCCAGATTTTCTTTTCAAAAATTTTCTATACAAAAAGAATGAAGGTATTAAGAAAAGGATTTCAATCACTATAAAAATAAAAATCAGTTCAATCATTTCTCAATTTTGGTCAAATTACTGGCAACGTTAAATATATGGTAAGTTGGGCAGAAGACAAGCAATTATTCTCGGTTTAGCCACAAGCCAAATATTTTGTATTTTGTTTTAATTTTTCTCTTTTGATACCAAATCAAAAGATTTGGCGACTTTGCAAATAGACAAGAACCTTTGGATTAAACACTAATCGCCCAATTTGCTATATATAGTCTTGTAGATAGGCTTTTTTATAGTTCGTTTCTGTTTTTTTCTGCATATTCACGATATAAGTCTTTCTTTGGTCCGTCTGGGTAACTCGAAAATTCGCTGTCAAATTCCATCATTAATCTTTCCGAATTTTCGTCAGAACTTTCAAAAAACCAACTATCATTTTCTGGAAGTAATGCAATCGCTTGCTCTATAATTTCGGCAGATTTAGTCGCTCCAATTTCACTCAGTGATTTTATTACTTGTCTTTTCTGTTTAGGAAACCATTCTTGTAAAAAAGTTAAAATACTATCCGCTTGCCCAGCATTTTCCAAATGCATACACAAAAATAAATTCAGTTGTACTGAGTTTAGCGAATTTGGATTTTTTTCGTGTCTATTTACAAGAATTTCATATAACGCAATTGAAAAATCAGAATTGTCATCTAATAAAAATAAG
>NZ_FNBD01000051.1 GCF_900102165.1 Cellulophaga baltica | reverse complement strand
TAACCGCAGATGTAACCGATGTCGCTCTTAACCCTGCTACAGATACAGAAATTGTAATTTTGGATAACCTTACTCCTACAGCACCAACTGTAGTTATTACGGAAGATACCAATAACGACGGATTGATTTCTGAAGACGAATTAGTGGGTGATATTGATGCACGTATCACACTTCCGGCAGATGCCGTTACAGGAGATACCGTTACCATCTCTGATGGAAATGGAAACACACAAGATGTAGTACTTTCTGCTACAGATATTACTACTGGATTTATTGATGTAATTATTTCTAATCCAGGTGATGCAGGTACCATTCATGTTACTGCTAACATAACAGATGTTGCAGGAAACGTTGGTCCTAATAGCATTACGGATACAGCTACACTTGACCTTTCAGATCCAACAGTAGATAGCTTTAATACCATAGACATTACCCCTATCCTAACAGGTCAAGGAAATGCTAATGAAACCTTGCTTATAGAATTGGATACAGATGGTGATAATATTCCTGATGTTACCTTTACAGTAATTACAGACGCTAGTGGTAACTGGAGTTTAGACACGGAAACAGCCGTACCAGATTCTGGTAGCTTCCCTACCTTACTAGATGAAGATGTCATCTCTATTACAGTTACCGATCCTTCAGGAAATACAGGTATAGGTAGTGTAACTATTTCTGTAGATACAGATGGTGATGGAATTAATGATAACGAAGAAACCTCTTTAGGTACAGACCCTAGCAATCCTGATACCGATGGAGATGGTATTTCTGATGGTCAAGAAGTGAATACAGATGCTACAAACCCATTAGATGATTGTAGTTCTATAAACGGAAATCCTTTAGGGGATAGCGATTGTGATAACGACGGATTAACAACAGATCAAGAGGTAGCGGCAGGAACAGATCCTGACAATCCTGATTCTGACAACGATGGGTTATCAGACGGTGAAGAAATTGCTTTAGGAACAGACCCGAATGACCCTGATACAGATGGGGATGGTATTCTTGATGGTCAGGAAGTATTGGATGGTACAAATCCTTTAGATGATTGTGATCATAACGGTGGTAAAGCATTACCTGAATCTGATTGTGATGCAGACGGATTGACGACTGCACAAGAAGATGCTATTGGTTCTGACCCTAATAATGCAGATACAGATGGGGATACCATCCCAGATGGTCAAGAAATAACAGACGGTACTGATCCTTTAGATCCTTGTGATGCTATTGGTGGTGTCCCTACCCTAGCTGCTGGTTGTGATGAAGAAGTAGTAAGTTCAGGAATAGCCGTTGCTAATGAAATTTTAACTCCTGATAATGATGGTGTAAATGATTTCTTTAGGATTGAAAACATTGAGTCTTTCCCGAACAACACAGTACAGATTTATAATCGTTGGGGAGTGGTAGTCTATGAAATGGCTGGGTATGATAATCAATCTAACGTATTTAGAGGCGCTTCTAATGGTAGAGTAACCATTAGCACAGA
>NZ_FNBD01000033.1 GCF_900102165.1 Cellulophaga baltica | reverse complement strand
AAACATGTTTGTGTTGCTTGCCCAATGCGCAGTAGTTGTCTAGGGAAAAGTGCCCAAGAAAAGAAGTTTAGTGTAACGTATTACCGAGAAGAATACGAACGTAATAATGCTAGGGTACACAGTCCACAGGGCAGATACATGAAAGGCAAACGGCAAAGTACAGTTGAACCCGTATTTGGTACTTTAACGCAGTTTATGGGCTTACGGAAAATAAATACGCTAGGCTTAAAACAAGCCAATAAGGTGATGCACCTATCAGCAATAGCCTATAATCTGAAGACCTGCCTGCCGGCAGGCAGGAGTACCTGAAATTCACTCAAAAACACGTAAAAAGTGGAGCAGGAATGGGGTCTTTATTCATTCTTCTAAAAAAGACCTTGTATGCTCTAAAAAACTCATGTTTAAGCACCTTAAAAATAACCAGTTACTTAACTAATTAAAAAATGAAACCGCCTTAAAAGGCGGTTATAAAGGCCATTATTTTATAAATTATGGAGTTGTGCAACGGTTACCATTGTTGTAAGTAGTTTTTTCATCATATCGCTCCAAATTTCATTAGGGAATTTATAATCATCTAAATTTATTTTAATATCGTATATATCAATAGGCTTATTTAACCCATTATTAAAATGCTTGCTTCTCATTGAATGTGCTCCAAAACCTTCTAAAGTATAAATATTTTCGCTACTCTTTTTCCATAGAATACCTTCGTTTATAGTGTACCTTAAAGGAAAGTTTAGACTGTGAATGTTCTTTATTTTTATTACATAGTCTAGTCCATAAATTTTATTTCCATAATTTGAAAATTTTATGATGTTATAAATTTTATCCTCATTCGTATTTAATAAATTTGAATAGTGTTTTATTGCATCTGTCATTAGTTTTTCAGCACATTCTTCATTTGTTAAAGTGACAAATCTTGCAAGGAATAAGAAGTATGTATTAAATTGCTTTTCGGATAGTTTAATTTTTAGGAAATCCATTAATAGATAAAACTCTTCAAATCTAAAAACCATTTCGTGATTATGACAATCTATCCAGCCTAAAGCATAATAGTCGTTGTTTTTTTTAAGATATAAATTTTCTTCAAACTCTCCTTTTCCATTAAGTTGTATTAGACTATAAAAAGAATATTTGTTCACTATTGGTAAGTCAATTAAAATACTTTCAAAATTCCATATATATTTTTCACCATCTAATTCAGATACAATTTCTTTATTTTTATAGATAAAATCAGTTTTCAACAAATCAAAAACTTCTTCAGTTAAATATTTATCTCCTAAACTGTATAACCAATTCCAAAATTCTATTTTTTGCGAAACTTTCATAAATTACTTACAACGTTTGGTATAAGAATAGTAAGGGATTAAAAACGCACTTATTTCAGTTTAGCACTTAGCCAAATTTACAATTTTATTGTTAACTTATTTTTATTTAACCGTCAAATTGTAAATTTGGCGGGCTTTGTAAATATTTACTGACTTTGGGTTTAGCACTTAACCCTTATTATTTTTATACATTGTGCCTGTTGCACAAGTTAGCAATTAATTGACATATCGTTAAAGTAAATTATTGATTGATTTCTTAACTTTAAGGATGCAAGGCAAAAAAACATATCAAGAAAAGCTTTTTAATAGTTTTCGCTTAAGCGAACGAGTTCCTCCAAGACAATTTTTATCGTTTATTAAAAGGTGTATTAGATTTAAATTTTCTCTATGTTCAAACCAAGAGTTACTATGGCGACAGTGGCCAGAAGAGTATAGATCCGGTAGTGTTCTTCAAGTTGTGTTTGGTTGGTTATTTAGAGAATATTATCAGTGACCGTAAATTAATACAGCATTGTTCTATGCGATTAGATCTTCTGTTTTTTATTGGTTATGATTTCGATGATGAGCTTCCTTGGCACAGTACGATAAGTAGGACTCGTCAGTTGTTTCCTGAGTCAGTATTTGAAGAAGTTTTCACTAAAGTACTTAGTATGTGTATAGAAAAGGGAATGGTAAGTGGTCATACCCAAGCTATTGATTCGGCCCCAATAAAAGCGAATGCAAGTATGGATACTTTGGAGCTTAAAGTACCTGAAGAAGATTTGCAAGCACATTTACGAAAGATTCGTGTGTTTAGTTCTATGGACAAAGAAACACCGCACCGTAAAAGCAAAGACGATAAGTCAGATAGAGGTCAGCGTATCGTTACAGCGAGCAAGAAAGAACTTGGTGCTATCCAAAGCAGAAATAAGAAATGGAGTAGAGATCAAGATCAGCGACCAGGGTCAGGAAACAAGGGTTGTAAGTATACCAGTAATAAAACCCATTACAGTCCTACTGATCCAGATGCTCGGATTAGTGTGAAGCCCGGCAAGGCTCGGAAGCTTAATTACTTGAGTCAGTTAAGTGTGGATACGGCAAGTCATGTGATCACCGATATTCGGGCGTATCATGCTGATGGTAAGGACAATCAACAATTACCAGATATAGTAGAACGTTTACATAAGCGTTTGTGGCAACAGGGTCTGTTTTGGGAAAATTGTGTTGCTGATACTGGCTACAGTAGTGGCGAGAACTATGCTTATTTAGAGCAGAAAGGACTTAGAAGTTTTATTCCTCCACATGGGACTTATAAAGGTGGACCGGATGGTTTTATTTATAATAGGGAAGAAGATTATTCCCTTTACCAAAGCGTTTAATGATTATAGAACGGGAACAAAGAAGAAAGAATATAGGGCACGAAAACATGTTTGTGTTGCTTGCCCAATGCGCAGTAGTTGTCTAGGGAAAAGTGCCCAAGAAAAGAAGTTTAGTGTAACGTATTACCGAGAAGAATATGAACGTAATAATGCTAGGGTACACAGTCCACAGGGCAGGTACATGAAAGGCAAACGGCAAAGTACAGTTGAACCCGTATTTGGTACTTTAACTCAGTTTATGGGCTTACGAAAAATAAATACGATAGGCTTAAAACAAGCCAATAAGGTGATGCACCTATCCGCAATAGCCTATAATTTAAAGAAATACCTGAGGTTTACTCAAAAACGAGTAAAAAGTGGAGCAGGAATACAAGCATTAGCCGTTCTTTTGAAAAGGAGGCTATATCATTTTGAGAGATGGTATTTAAGCACCTTAAAAAAACTTAATTACTTACCGATTTAAAAAGAGAAACCACCTTAAAAGGCAGTTATAAAGGTCATTATTTTAGAAATTATGGAGTTGTGCAACGGTTACCGGTGTTGGCACCAGTTATTTATTCCAGTTCGCAATTAAATTCGGATTGATTTTTCTTATTTCATTTACTAATTCAGTTCCGTTTTCTAATTCAGATTTCCAAGTTCCATTAAGTTTACTTTTCGGATATCCTTTTCCAGATTTCAGGTCATAAACAGCATAAATTTCGTTTTCATTTCCCCAAGTCAAATAGACAATACTATCGTAAGATTTAGCTTTAAAATTTTCCAAATCCGTAATGTGGTCTTCAGTTCCAATTAAATGATGTTTTTCCAAAATCAGATTTTCATTAGAGTCCAATATTTCATAATACAAAGGTGTCACAAAGTCAAATTCGTCTTTTTGATAGATATTCACAAAAGTTTTTTCTATTCCGCTTACTTTTATCTGTCCGATTTTCCATTCTTGGAAACAGGACGTAAACAGAATTAAAGTCAGAAGTAGGAATAATTTCGATTTCATTTTTCTAATTGGTGCCAACAACGGCTCAGTGTATGAAATGTAGCGTGTAAAAAGACACTATCGTTTCGGATTAAACACGAGCCGAATTTTTAAATTTTTCTTTTTATCTTTATTTTACTAAAAGCCAAATTTAAAAATTTGACGGTTTTTGCAAATACACACAAACCTTTCGGAAAGCCTATATTAGCTATGTTTTATATACATTGTTGTGCAACGTTCTTTCAGGTTTGTTATTTATTTTTAATCAATTCCCTAACTTTTGAATTGAAATTTTCTTTATTTATTCCAATCAATTCATTAGTAGCTTTTAAATAACTTTCCAATCTATCTTGACTTCCAGCATTGATTAATTCTGAAATACCGTCTGCACCTTTTTCTTTTTCAACTTGGTTTGCAATAATTCCCGATATTACAGAACGTACTGAAATTTCGCTTGCGATATTGTTGAAAATCTTTTCATTGTTGCTAAAAATCTCAAAAATGTTTGTGTTGGGATTTTTTGTTAAATAATCTTTTAGTTCGGTAATAAGTCTTTCGTTTGTAACCATTTCGCCATTTTTGTCCGTGTAATAAGCGTTTCCCCAAGCATAGGCAATTCCTTCTTCTGTAATCCAGTTCCGGTTCGCACGTTTATTTATTTGTCCTGAATAGTAATGGAACATATCGTGAGAAAAGTCCTCGTTGTTTATTACCGCAAAAATTGTTTTGCTATCCACTCCGTAACCATCTCTATATTTGCCGTTTGAATAAAGAGAATATCCAAATCCCAAAAGCTTAGAAATTTCTTGGAAATTATCTGTCATATAAAAATGTAATTTTTCTGGTTTCAAGCCTAATTTTCCAGCTATCTCAATATTTTTATTGTCAAATATTTTAGCTCTTTCCTTATTAATGTTCTCTCTAAAATGGTAAGTTACATTACCTACTGTTTCTGTTTTCCAATATCGTGTCAAATAATCAAGAGGAACAGAAAATGTAAATTTGTCACTTGATTCTGTTGCTATTAGATTTATATTGTAGAGTAGAATTGGATTAGTTTCTGGATTTTGATAGATATAAGAGATTGTTATAGAATATTTATCGCTTGAAATTGGATAAATATTTATCAATTGCTTGTCTTGAATTTTTTTAGCTGTACTGTCCTTTTTTGTTTCGTAGTTCACTAACTCTTGAAGCTGTGATTTTGTCAAATCTGCTCTTTGTGGTGTTAAATAATCTTCATTTAGCTTACCTTGTTCCATTTCTAAAAAAAAGGTTTCCAAACTTTGGTTAAAATTTTGTTTTGTAATCGAATCCATTGAATTTTGCAAGAATCTCGGAATTTCAATAGTTTCTTGGGCAATTGCAGAATTAAGAGCAAAAATTAATGTTAATGTTACGATTTTTCTTATCATCTTGATTTTTTTTTAAATGTTGCACAACGTTTAGTATAAGAATAGTAGCCGACTGCGATGCACTCTCCTGTCAAGTTACAAGAAAATTGAAGCGGGCTACAACCCTTGAATTCACTACTGTTTCGGCTATTATTTTTATACATTGTGTGTGCCCAGCATGGGCATCTTTTGTTTACCGAAAGGTAAATAATTAATCTAGAGGGTGCAAGTCCCTTATGGGCAGGTGTAACGCCTTGAACCATTAGTAAGCTGCAAGGTTGCTAGTTGTGAGACTAGGACTGAAGGAAGCAGGACTACAAAACTCGGTACTGACGAACAGAAACCGTATATGAGGCATAATTATCTGGGTAAGCAACCACATCATTGTAACGCCCTAAAGAGTACAAAAATGGTAGTTATGTAGATACGGCGGTGATCGAGAGAAAGAAGATGTTCTTACCTGGGGAGGTCTCTACAACCACGAGTTTGGTT
>NZ_FNBD01000030.1 GCF_900102165.1 Cellulophaga baltica | reverse complement strand
GGAAAAAATGAAAGCTGAAATTCGGAAAAGGGATAAAATTGTACGAGATGAAGATATTGAAAGCTTATTTTTATTAGATGACAATTCTGATTTTTCAATTGCGTTATATGAAATTCTTGTAAATAGACACGAAAAAAATCCAAATTCGCTAAACTCAGTACAACTGAATTTATTTTTGTGTATGCATTTGGAAAATGCTGGGCAAGCGGATAGTATTTTAACTTTTTTACAAGAATGGTTTCCTAAACAGAAAAGACAAGTAATAAAATCACTGAGTGAAATTGGAGCGACTAAATCTGCCGAAATTATAGAGCAAGCGATTGCATTACTTCCAGAAAATGATAGTTGGTTTTTTGAAAGTTCTGACGAAAATTCGGAAAGATTAATGATGGAATTTGACAGCGAATTTTCGAGTTACCCGGACGGACCAAAGAAGGACTTATATCGTGAATATGCAGAAAAAAACAGAAACGAACTATAGAAAAGCCTACCTACAACACTATATATAGCAAATAGGGCGATTAGTGTTTAATCGAAAGGTAGTTGGTTATTTATAAAGTCGCCAAATCTTTTGATTTGGTGTTAAATGAGAAAAATTAAAACAAAATAAAAAGATTTGGCTGTGGCTTAACCGAAAATAATCGCTTGCTTCCTGCCCTACTTTCCATATATTTAACGTTGTGCGCAAGCTGAAAAATTAATATGCTAGAAAGTTTATTATTCATGTTTCTAATTTTCGTCGGAGGAATATTTCTGATTATTTCTCTGATTATTCTATTAATAGGGCTTGGCAAGAAATCTTCTAAACTTAAAAAAATAGGTCTCGGAATTGGAATTGTTCCAATATTATGTTTTGGACTAATAGCTTTATACTACTTACTCATTTTACCCTCATTACATAAAAATCAAATGGAAGATTTTGCCGGGACTTATGTATTGGATAATTCTGCTGAACAAATTATGAATAAAAAAGAGCTAGATAGTCAATACCCAAAATTAATTTTACTCTCGGACGGAACGTACAAATTTGATGGAATCGAAGGTATCGGACTTGAAAAAAGTGGGACTTGGAAAACAGGTGGAATAGATGGAATGTTTGAGTTTGATGTTAAGCATGGAAGCGAATGGGCAATTCCTTCAGGGAGTGAAAATGATGCCACTTTATCCTTTGATTATGAAATTGACGAAGGCGATTGGGAAAACACCGAACGTATAGTGTTTGTGAAAAAATAGGTCTAAAAAAGCCTGCGCACAACAATACCTAAACGTAATGCGGACTTTAGGGCGAAACCGAAAGGTCTGTGTATCTTTATGAAGTCGCTAAATCTTTGGGATTTAGCTTTGAACAAGAAAAAATAAATCCAAACCAAAAGCTTTAGCTTCGTGCGCAGACGGAAACGAAAGGTTTCCTTGCCTCCGCACTACGCTTAGCCTAGACGTTGTGTGCAATTTAACAAAACCAATGAAACACCTTTATATAATCATATTCATTTGCTGTTTTTTGGCTTGTAATTCCAAAAAGGATAATGCTGTTTCTAAAATCAAAAACCCAAATCCAGAAAAACTAATTCAAGAAAAATTAAACGGAAAAGAAGTTGTGGCGGAATTAGAAAAATTGGGTTATTTCAATCTGACTAACGAATCTGAATTAGACACTGTTAAAGCTGACTTTCAAAAAGCGTATACGGACTTAAATTTCTTTCAAGGACCAATGCGCGGAGAGACTCTAAATTTTATGGACAATCGCTATCAATGGGTAGATTGTGAGGAACTATTCGAGATTGGCGGACTAATGGAATATTTAAAACAAGTAAAACCGACTTTTGAAAAACTTGGACTTGAATTGAAATTTGAGAATGAACAAAGTGAACAAGACCAAAATAGTTGGAAACACACAATCGAACTGAACGGATTTGAATACACAGCATACGACGGACAATTTTCTGACTTGGATTGGGGAATTGCCTATGTGAATTTTATAGAAATGTTGAACGCTGAATTGAGACGACAAAATTCGGACGAGCAGTTTTATCCAATAAGTTGCGGAAATGACGGAATGTTTGTCTTGCTAACACCAAAACAGTTGGACTTTGTAAATCGGAATTATCCAATTGACAATGAACATCCGACAACAATGAGTAATTGGAAAAGTAGAAATGGAATATAAAAAACTGCACACAACACGGTGTATAAAACATAGCTATTAAGTGCTAAATCAAAAGATTTGCACCTATTTGCGAAGACCGCCAAATTTTTAAATTTGGCTTTTAAGATTGATAAGTTAAAAACAAAAAATAAAAATTCGGCTCTGTGTTAATCCGAAAAATTAGCGCCATTTTATACGCTACGTTTCATACACAAGACCGTTGTGTGTAATGTAAAAAAGACTTCATGCCTGACTATTTTCAACTTTAAGGAATTTTAATACTTCCATTATTTAACACCTCAGACAGGACAATAGAAGTTGTCGGATTTCCAAATTTACATAATCTATCAATAAGGTTTTCCAAATGAGCATTATTCTTTAAAATTACTTTCATAATAAGACAATCTTTACCTGTTATCATACTGCAATCTACAATTTCAGAAAATTGGTCTATGGTCTTTAAAAATGGCTTGTACCCATTATCATTAAAACCCATGGTGATGTAGGCTGACAAAGAATAACCTATCTCTTTGGGATTAATAATGGTTATGTGTTTTTCAATTACATTTTCTTCTTCAAGTCTTTGAACTCTCTCTGCAACTGCAGATGGTGATAAATTAATTTCTCTTCCTATTTTCGCATATGAAAGTCTTGAGTTATTCTGCAACAATTGAATAATTTTCCAATCGAAATCATCTTTTACCATAATCAACGCTATTTAATGTAAAAATAAGTTATTTCAACTGAAAATTCAAGATAATATAATTGAATCAACTTCTCTAATTGTAGTACAAATTATATCTTCGTCCAAAGATACGTGTACAATAATAATGTCAAATATTAGAAATATGAAAATTCAATTAATAAGAAATGCCACTTTAAAAATAAATTACGCTGGAAAAACTATTCTTGTAGACCCTATGTTTTCGGTAAAAGGAGCATTTGAATCATATGGCGGAATAGAAAGAAATCCAACTGTTAATCTTCCAATTGATGTTAGTGAAATAATTAAAAATGTGGATATAGTTTTGGTGACACACACACACACCGACCATTTTGATGAAACTGCACAAAAAGCACTTCCTAAAGATATTCCTATTTTTTGTCAACCAGCAGATGAAGATAAAATCAAAGCCAATAATTTTATTAATCTAACAGTAATTAAGGACAGTCTTCAATGGAATGGTATTGAAATCTCAAGAACAAGTGGAAAACACGGAAGTGGAGAAATTTTAAATCATATGGGAGAAGTTTCTGGATTTGTTCTTCAATCAAAAACAGAACCAACAGTCTATATAATAGGAGATAGTATTTGGGTAAAGGAAGTAAAAGAATCTTTATTCAAGTATAAACCCGAAATCATAATAACAAACTCAGGTGGTGCATATATTCCAGACTTTGAAGAAACACCAATTTTAATGGATGAGAAAGAAACGATTAAAGTAGCTAAAGAAATGCCTAACTCAACAATTATATCTGTTCATATGGAATCCTTAGACCATTGTACGGTAACAAGAAATTCCCTGAGAGAAATGGCAACTAAAGAAAGTATAAATGATAATAGGTTGCTTATTCCAAAAGATGGTGAATTAATCGAATTTACTTGATAATAAAACACTACACACAACACGGTATAAAAAACATAGGGCGTTTGTGCTAAACTGAAAGGTCTGTGAATATTAACAAAGTCCGCTAAATATAAAATTTGGCGTTTATAGTAGAAAAAATAAAAGTAAAATATTTATATTTAGCTAAGTAATAAACCGAAACGATAGTGCTTATGACCTTCCCTACGTTTCTTATACGTAACGTTGTAGCCAATTAGGAAAAAAGAAAATGAGGAATATAATATTAACTTTTATTTTATTGACAAGCGGAATTTTGTTTGCTCAAAAAACTGACAGTTTGAAACTAGAACAGATTTATCAAAAAATTGATTCGATAAAATATTCGGAATCTGATTTTACGATAATGCAAAAGTATTTTAACGAGAATTCTGAATTAAATAAGCTGATTTCCGAAAAAGCTGAACAGGGAGATAAAAACGCAACTGACTTAATTGAAATACTTGCTCTTAAATATGACAAGGCAAATAAAAAATATGGAGAAAAAGAAATAAAGGTTCTAATCTATTCTTATTATATGTCGCTCGGAATACAGGAAAAGTTTAATAGACTGAATTCTGATTTAGACGCAGAACTTGATAGTTTGAAATTACAAAAGAAATACTTTGAGAAAGAAATAAAAAAAGATAAACGAATTATAGATAGTTTAAAGAACAAATAACTGGCTACAACACCGTATAAAAATAATTGCGGTTTTAGTGCTTAATCAAAGGTCGTTGTGTGTTTGTAACGTCTGATTTTCCTTCGGAAAATCCTCGCATACAAACCTGCAACTATTCTTATACATAAACGTTGCCAGTAATTTAAGAGACATTGAGAAAACTATTAATATTCGGAATAATTTTAAACTTTTTGTCTTGTAATTCGTCGGACAAAAAAACGGAACCACAAAAAGACAAAGAAATGTTTGGGCTATTTAAGAAAAAAATTGACAAGAAAACTGAAATACTTTCTCACGCCGATTACAACTTGATTTTTGAAAATAAAGAAGTTGAACAAACACGAATTGAATTACTTGAAATTGGAGATTTAAACGTTCCAAGTGGACAAATTGTAGTTTGTGACCCTTTAGTTAATTCTCAGACAGAACCTCTGACTAAAACGGTCAAGCCGGGTAAATACCCAATCAAAATTTACGTTGCAAAAACTAAAGAATCTGGAGACAGATATGCTGTTGCCAAGCTCGAATTTAGTAATAAAAAAGCCAAAAAATGGGTAATGGCTCTAAGAAAAGAAGATGATATAAACGAATTGACTGATGAAGCCGACTATTTTGGATTTCCAGTTGACGCTGGTTTAGGCGGATTTTATGACTTTCAATCTGGAAAAGAATATCAAAAATTTGAATCAGATTTTAAGAAAGCAAATCCTGAAGGAAATCTATATGACGACTTTTTTGCAGCTGAGTTTAAAAAAAATGCAAAAGACCAAAATGACCCAACGGACTATGGAGATTGGATAAACTTTCAACTTCCTAACTCGGAATTGAATATTACAATGTTTCATTCAGGTTATGGAGATGGTTCATATCCATCGTATTGGGGAATTGACGAAAACGGGGAGATTGTATCTTTAGTAATTGATTTTTTAGTATTGCTCGTACCTGAATATGAATAAAAACTACTGGCAACACGGTGTATAAAACATAGCTAATTAAGTGTTTAATCGAAAGGTTTGTGTTTTATTTGCTGAGACCGCCAAGTTTTTAATTTGGCTTTTAAACTGAGAAGTTAAATCAAAATATAAAAAATTGGCTCTGTGCTAAACCCAAAATGTAGTATCTTTTTACACGCTACTTTCTATACACAAGTCCGTTAGCAAACATTAAGACTGAAAACTATATGAATATTGAACAGCTAAATAAAGATTTTGAAAAGCTGAATCTTTTGAGGGAAAAGAATTCAATGGATAGAATAAAGTTTTGCTGGAAACTTATAGAATCAGATAATAACGAATATTTAGAATATAATTTATTTCTTTCAAATAAGGCAAATAAATATTTCAGTAAAGATTTACAAGAACAATTTCAGTTTAGAAAAGATAAAGAAAAAGTATTTTACTTTTTGCAAGATAAGCTAGAACAAAATACTTCAGATAAACTAAAAACAATTATTAATAAAATCATTAAAGAGCTTGATTTTAAAAGTTTAGATGAATATCAAACTTGGATTAAAGACATTAAACTTGGGAAAAAAAATGATGAAAATGATTTTGTTTGGTCAATAATGAAAAGTCCTTTTGTTGAACTTCATTATGAGTTAATGAAAGATGAAGAGTTAAGTGAGGGTTTCAGAAAAAGCTTGAATACAAGATATAATGAGCATTCAGAAAAAGGGGAAGCTTTACTTTTATCAAAATTGGATAATAATGACGATGTTGACTTTCACGGAGAAATCATATTTATCCTAGGGAAAATAAAAGGACCAAAAAAAGGAGAAGTACTAACTCACGCAAGAAAACTCGTAAAAAGTAAAAATGTTTACACACGAAATAGAGCAATTATTGTCTTAGGATGGATTGGAGAAAGCACAGATTTTGAAATTTTAGAGAACTGTCTTTTGTATGATTTGGACAAAGAATGTAGAGCTTGGTCTGCAACAGCATTTTATATAGTTTATGATAGAATTAAAAGCAAAGAATTTAAAACGAACACTTTCAAATTATTTAATAAGGTATTAGAAAGCGAAAAAGACTTTTTTGTTCTGGGAATGATTATATATTCTATGAGAGAGTTAACAAATAAAAAGTTTGGAATATCTCAAAAAGCAATAGACGAATTAGATGTAGAAAAAATTGTTTTAACAAAAGAAAAGATTAAACGATATTTAATTAAAAGCGTTTGCTAATCGAGTAGACGGCTCCGCCCCTAATTAGGAACGGAGTGCGCCTCTCACACCACCGTACATACGGGTCTCGTATACGGCGGTTCAATAATTATACATCTCGTTTGTAGTACTCTATTAAACTAACATACCCTCTCATTCTCAACCTTTTAATGGTAATTGTAGTCCCTAAAATAGGGCTTTGAGCTACTGCCCATCCTCCCATTCTTGTGCGACTCCAAGCATAGGCGGTGTTTTGGTTTACACCTAAACGGATTAGGTTTTTCCGCTTCCGTTCTGGTTTCTTCCAATGGTGCCATATACAGTACCGCAATCGGTTTCTTAGCCATTCTTCCAGCTTTTTAAGCTTTGC
>NZ_FNBD01000028.1 GCF_900102165.1 Cellulophaga baltica | reverse complement strand
ACTGCCCAGCCTCCCATTCTTGTTCTACTCCAAGCATACGCTTGATCCTGTTTTATACCTAAACCAATGAGATTCTTGCGTTTGCGCTCTGGTTTCTTCCAATCGTGCCATATGCAGTAGCGTAGTCGGTTACGTAGCCATTCATCCATCTTTTTGAGTTTGGTCTCTATATTTCCTAATCGAAAATTGTTCAACCACCCTCTATAGATGAGTTTTAAGCGTTGTAGCCTTTCTGCTAATGACAATGGCAGCGTTTTCTTGGTAAGGTACCTGAGCTTGCGTTTGAGTGTTTGCCAAGCCGATTCACTTACTATTAACTGATACCTCCCCTTTACGCCTTTCTTATAGACTGGCGTAAACTTATAACCCAACACCTTGAATGTAGAGGGTCTACGAATACCACTCTTTGACCGGTTGACAGGTAAATCCAGTTTCTCCTTTAAAAACAAATAAACCTCGTTCCCTATCGCTCGTGCTGCTGCTTTTGATTTGGTATAAATACTGAAATCATCAGCATAGCGGATAAACCTGAACCCTCGTACTTTTAGATGTTTGTCCAATTGGTCTAACATGATATTAGACAGTAATGGACTTAATGGACTGCCTTGTGGCAATCCTTTTCTGCGCTTATGTAATCGTCCATTCTTTAAAATGGGCGCGCGTAACCATTTGCGGATCAGCCATAAGGTAGTAGGGCATTTTACCTTGTCATAAATAAGCTGAAGTAGTTTATAGTGTTGGACTTCATCAAAGAAACTCTTTAGGTCGATATCTACTATGTCTTGGTAGCCATCATTGATGTACCCTTGACTTTTTAATACCGCCTGTTGAAGATTCTTCCTTGGGCGGAAACCGTAACTCTCCATCTCGAAATCTAGTTCGAAATGAATAACCAGTTGTTGGCTTACCGCTTGTTGAAGCCATCTATCTACTACCGTTGGCACTCCCAGTAATCTAGTGTTGCCATTTGACTTGGGTATCACTACCCCTTTGATAGCATCTGGTTGGTAGCTTTTAGAAATAAGTTGACCAACCACTTTTGAGCGGTGGGAATCTATAAATGCCTTCAATTCTGTTGTGGGCATCCCGTCTATTCCTGCTGAACCTTTATTGCCAACTACCTTTTTACAGGCGTCACTCAAGTTTCTAGCGGCTACTACTTTTGCTATCATGATACTCTGTTCTTGTCCTTCTAGGTATAGGCTATCCAATTAACAGATTCCTATACGAATCTAGACGTGATTTAACGTTCAGTCCTTCCTTACTCGTGAGACCTCTAGGGTTCTGCCCTAGCTCGTTTCCTGTAAGTACTATGACTTCTGCTGACTTCTCCATGTAGTTACACGTAACTTTGGAGACCTCCCCAGGTAAGAACATATTCTTTCACTCAATCCCTGCCGTATCTACATATTTACCTTTTTGGTCTTCTTAGGGCGTTACAATGATGTGGTTGCTTACCCAAGTAAATATGCCTCCGTATACGGTTCCTGTTCGTCAGTACCGAGTTTTGTAGTCTCGCTTTCTTCAGATGTAACCTCGCGGTTACCACCCTTGCGACTTACTAATGCTTCCAGACGTTACTCCAGCGCATAAGGGACTTACACCCTCTAAATAAATCCTTATATTGCTATAAGGTAAAGATGCCCATACTGGGCACACACAAAACCTAAACGTAATGCGGACTTTAGGGCAAAACCGAAAGGTCTGTGTATATTTATAAAGTCGCTAAATCTTATGGATTTAGCTTTGGACAAGAAAAAGAAAAAGCAAAACAATAAGCTTTAGCTTAGTGTGCAAACGGAAACGAAAAGTTTCCCTGCCTCCGCACTACGCTTAGCCTAGACGTTAGCAACAACCCTACACAAACATCCGAACTAAATAACAAACATTCGGAAAGTATTATTTGAATTTCATAACTTTGCCAAATGAAATCAAAAGAAACCGTAGCGGACTTTTACGCTCAACACAATCAGGAAAACAGAACAAAAGGACAGTTCAATATTTACAAGCGTGAAGAATTTGCTTGTGACTCTACTTCTTTGCCAACCAACCGAAGGGATTTTTATAAAATATCACTAATCTTAAATGGAGAAGGAACAATTTCTTCCGCAGGACAATCTATTAACATAAAAGGCAATACAATAACTTTTATGAATCCGCTTATTCCCTATTCGTGGGAACCGAAATCGACAAATCAAACAGGTTATTTCTGCCTTTTTACCGAAGATTTCGTGAACCAAAATCTGAAAAATGAAAGCCTATCTCAATCACCTCTATTCAAAGTTGGAGGGAATTTTGTCTTTTGCCCAAACGAAGAAAATTTACAATCTTTAATCCGAGCATTTGAGGGTATGTTCAAGGAAATCCAATCTGATTACCCTAATAAATATGACCTCATACGTAGTTATGTGCAAATTATTATGCACGAAGCATTAAAAATGCAACCACCTGAAACGTTCTACAAACCGACCAACGCATCCGAAAGGATTTCAACATTGTTTATGCAATTATTGGAAAGACAATTCCCAATTGATTCGCCTAACCAAATAATTAAATTAAAAAATGCCAATGAATTTGCTACGCAATTAAATGTGCATACAAATCACTTAAACAAAGCATTAAAAGAAATAACTGGAAAAACTACAAGCCAATGGATTGCTGAACGAAACGCCAAAGAAGCAAAAGCACTATTGCTTAACAGTAATTGGGATATTGCTGAAATCGGTTATTCTTTAGGTTTTGAGCATCCTTCAAACTTTAATATTTTCTTCAAAAACCAAACAGGAAACACACCAAATTCCTTCAGAAAACAAGATGTTGCCATTTCATAACTAATAGTTTGATTGGCATAATTTAAGCAATCATCAAGTTTCTAATTTTGCTTCATAAAAACAAAATATATGAAAGCAATACAATTAGAACAGTTTGGGATAGACCATTTAAAATTGGTAGATATTCCAACACCACATATTGGAGAAAATGGAGTTTTGGTAAAAACTTCGGCAGTTTCACTTCAATATTTAGACTTAATAATGGTTGAGGGCAACGTAATGCCTAATTTGAAGTTTCCACACATTCCAGTTTCCGAAGGAATGGGAGTTGTGGAGCAAGTGGGAAAAAATGTAACTCGTTGGAAAAAGGGAGACCGTGTACTCATTCCTTTTATACCAAAATGGGAATCTGGCGAAATAACAACTTATAAAAATCAAGAACGTACTGGAATGCAGTTATCAGGTACTTTAGCTGAATTTTCGATACAACCTGAAAATACGTTGGTTTTTGCACCTAAAAATCTTTCTGACGAAGAATCTGCATCACTTTCAGTTGCAGGCTTAACAGCTTGGGCAAATTTAGTTTCACAAGCAAATATTAAAGCTGGTCAAACAATTTTGGTGCAAGGTAGCGGAGGAGTTTCTTTATTCGCACTTAAAATCGCTAAAATATTCGGACTTAAAGTAATCGCTACCACAGGAAGCAAGGAAAAAGAAGCTAAACTCAAAGCATTAGGTGCAGACGAAGTCATTAACTACAATGAAATAAAAGAATGGAGTAACGAAGTAAAACGTTTGAATGGCGGAATCGGAGTTGATATTACTCTAGACGTTGCAGGTAGCGAAACCATTGAACAGAGCATACTTTCTTGCAAAGAAAATGCCTTTATTGGTTTGGTTGGCTTTATGTCAGGCAGTAAAATAACCATTGATATTTTTCCTTTAATAATGAACTATATCAGACTTCAAGGCTATTCTGTTGGCAACGCACAAGAATTAACAGAATTAGTAAACGCAATCGAAAAAAACAATCTCAAACCAGTTGTAGATAGTGTTTTCACAGTTGAAAAAACCAAAGATGCATTCTTGAAATTAAAATCAGGAAAAGCATTTGGAAAAATAATCATCAAATTCTAATAAAAATGAAACATATACTAATTGGCATCTTTTTGATGCTATTACAAATAGGACATTCCCAACAAGTAACCAATGGCTTTTCAATGCCAGAAAGCATCACATCTAATGGCGAACGATTTTTCGTTTCAAGTCAAGGTCAAGATTTTATGACCAAAGATGGAGATGGCTTTATAAGCGAAATTTCATCAGATGGAAAAATTCTAAATCACAAATTTCTTCCTTCAAAAGGTATTTTGAATGCACCAAAAGGAATGACTATTGTAAACAACATCCTTTTTGTTGCCGACTTGGACAGAGTTGTTGGCTATAACATTAAAAATAGAAAAACGGTTTTTGAACTTGTTATTGATGAAGCAAAACTTTTAAATGACATTTGCGAATCAGAAAATGGTTTTATTGCAGTTACAGAAACCGTTTCAGGCAATATCTATAAAATCAATATTGACAAAAAATCGTTTGAAATTATTGGCAACATTCCAACAGCTAACGGAGTTGCTTACAATCAAAAAACAAAACAATTATTGGTTTGTAGTAATGGCGAAAATTATGGAGATGGTTCTGTGTATCTAAAAACTGAAAATTCAGAATTTAAAGAACTTCCCAATATTTCAAATGGTTTTTTTGATGGTATCGAGTGGGTTGACAATGAACACATAATAATTTCAGATTGGATAACTTTTCCAGTAAATGGTTATGGAAAATTATGGGTTTACGACCTTAAAAACCAACAATCAGAATTCAATATTACGGAAGAAAGTATTGCAGATATTTATTATGACAATACAACTTCAAAAATATATATGCCTCAAATGTTTCACAACAAGGTGTTAATTTCGGATTGGGAACAATTAAGCAAAAACCAAAATGAAATCAATAATCTTTACAATTATGGTGTAATTGATGCTTTTATTGGCGGACTTTATCGTGGCACTCTTCCTATAAAAGATTTAAAACTAAAAGGAGATTTCGGACTTGGAGCACCAAATATGCTAAATGGAGAATTAACAATGTTAAATGGTAGAGCTTACCAAACCAAAGCAACTGGGGAAACGATTGAACTTGAAAACAATCATTTAACATCATTTGCTTCGGTTACGTTTTTTAAAGCTGACACCACTTTTGTTCAAAACTCATCAGCCGATAAAAGTGCAGTCTTGAACACAATCGAAAAAATGTTGCCAAGTAAAAATAAAATGTACGCAATTAAAATTTCAGGAAATTTCGACCACATAAAAACAAGAGCATTTCCACCAGTTGAAAACGAACCTTTCCCAAAATTGGCAAACATACTTGACCAACAACAATTCTTTGATTATGAAAACGCAGATGGAACTCTAATTGGTTTCTTTTTACCAAGCTATTTGAATGGAATCAACGCAGGAGGTTTTCATTTTCACTATTTGTCAAACGACAAAAAACAAGGCGGACATATTTTGGAATTTAACGGAAAAGACTTGAAAATCGAAATTGCAAATTTAAAAACCTTTGAAATGGAAACACCAAATGATAATGACTTTCAGAATTTTGAATTCATAAAAACGGAAAACGAATCATTACGGAAAGTGGAACAAGGAAAGCATTGAATAAAGGGCAGTTGCTAACAAAGAACTGAGCTAAAAAACAAATCTTTTTAAGCTATTTTTGAAACAAAATTCTCATTGTATGGCATTCCTGATTTAGCAATTGCAAAAGCCTGTTTTAATAGTTTATTGCAAACCGCCAACAAAGCCAGCTTTTTACTTTTTCCTTGTGACACAATACGCTCAAATAGCTCTCTGCAAGCTTTGTTGTATTGGCAAGCGGTAAAACTACTTAGGAACAATTGATTCCTTAATTTTTTGTTACCTATTTTACTTATCCTACTTCGTCCTCGTACACTACTACCAGATTGCCTGATAGTAGGTGTAATACCTGCATAGCAGCACAGCTGTTTAGAGTTTTCAAACTTTGAAAAACCATCTGTGAATACAACCAATAAAATCGCCGCTTTTTCACCAATACCTGGAATGGTTTTTAAAAGCTTTAATTGTTCCTGTTGTTCCTCTATTACTAAAGCTATTAATCGAGCTTCCAGAAGTGCTAACCCTTTATTTAAATGCTTTACGGTTCTGCTTAATGAACGATATACTGCTTTTGAAGGGATACCTAAAACCTTTTCCCCATCCAACTTGTTTTTCATAGCGGTACGGTGCTTTACATAAGTATCCATCAAACGTAACAACTGCAAACATTCCGCTTGATTTTTATCCTTTGCTGTATAAAGTGGCACCTCATTATTACGAGCATATTCGCAAATCGATTTTGCATCACTTTTATCCGTTTTCACCTTCGATAGTTTCATCTGGATAAAACGCTTTACCGATAAAGGATTTACTACCGAAACAGCATAGCCCTTTTCATATAAATATTGTGCTAAACAATAATGGTAGTAGCCTGTAGCTTCCATGACCACCAAACTTTCCTTTGATAGTTTTTTAATGAATTGCTTAAAGCCTTTTTCATTGTTTGCAAACTGATTATGGCCCTTCTCTAAACTAAAAACATCAAATACATCTTTGCTAATGTCTATTCCAAAAAATTCTGTATTTTTATTCATAAGAACTGTATTATGAAAGGACATTCTACTTTGCTTTCAACAACTTGAAATCGAGATCTAGGTCTCACAGAACTGAACGAAATAAAAGTAGAAAAGAGAGGGGATTATCAATGTTGCCGAAGTCTCAAGCTTCACCGTATATACTAACCTTAATCCTCTCTTTTGTTCTTTCTGATTTAGTATCTAATTTAACAAAAGTCAAACTTAAGAAGAACTGAGCTGAATTTGATCTTCTAAATTGAGTATAGTTCGTTTGTATTCCTCTGTAATAACCAATGCGAAATCCATAGAAAACTAAACGTTACAAATACCTTTATAAATTAGAAAAATAAAGTAAGGAGGAATAGCAAGAGGATAACACGCTACGCGATGTTATGAATTGTTAATTACTTGATTTTCAGTAATTTAAACAAACTATTCACCTCTTTATTTTATAGTTTTGCGACAAATGCCCTGTAAAGCCCAGTAAAATGGCTGTTTTTTGCGACAAATCATTAATTAAGCTCCTTATTTTTTTTATGAAACCCTTGAATATTGATTCTTTGTTTATCGGTTATACTATAGTGTCCTTACCCTATTTCCTTCCACTACGTTTCAGGAAAAAAGGTGCGTTTAAATGTCTTGAACAAAAGTCAAAAAGAATTT
>NZ_FNBD01000029.1 GCF_900102165.1 Cellulophaga baltica | reverse complement strand
GCTGGAAGAATGGCTAAGAAACCGATTGCGGTACTGTATATGGCACCATTGGAAGAAACCAGAACGGAAGCGGAAAAACCTAATCCGTTTAGGTGTAAACCATAACACCGCCTATGCTTGGAGTCGCACAAGAATGGGAGGATGGGCAGTAGCTCAAAGCCCTATTTTAGGGACTACAATTACCATTAAAAGGTTGAGAATGAGAGGGTATGTTAGTTTAATAGAGTACTACAAACGAGATGTATAATTATTGAACCGCCGTATACGAGACCCGTATGTACGGTGGTGTGAGAGGCGCACTCCGTTCCTAATTAGGGGCGGAGCCGTCTACTCGATTAGCTGTAGTTTTTTATTCTTTATTCACTTTGTAGCTATTATAGTTTTCAATTATTAATTTCGTCACTAATTCCGGATTTTGATAATAAATTCCGTGACTGTATTTTGGAAGTAAAATCAGCATACTGTTGTTATTGTCCTTTATTAAGTCAGAATAATGTTGTATTCTTAAATTGTCGTATTCTCGCCAAAACGGTTTAAAATTGATTCCCAAGTTGAGGGTTTCATTCAGCTCTTTATCGGGTTGTTCGATATTTTTGTTATATGAAATGATAACCGTTGTAGCAATATTATTATTTAACTCAGGTAAGCTTTGATATTCGTGAAAATAACCTAATTCATTAGCTTTCAAAGCTCTTGTAGCGTCATTTCTTGCGCCTTGACTAAAACCATTATTTTCGGACATCATTTTTTGAATTAACAAAGACGTTTCTCGATAACCAGTACCACTTTTAGATTTTATTCTTGCTTTTTCATCTTCTTCAGCAGTCAACATAAAATCAGTTGGGTCTGAAAAAACCAGACCACAAACTTCATCTGGAAACTTTGAAGCAAATAATCTTATATACGGTCCTCCTATAGAGTGTCCGACCAATAAATAAGGCGGTTTAATATTTAGCGTCAACAGTAAATTGTGTAGTCGCTCCGCGACTTGGGAATCAGAAGTAATTTCCAAATCAAGTTCGGATTGTCCAATTCCATTTCTCGCATATTGAATGCTAGATATATTGCTTGGAAGAAATGTAAGAATTGGGTCAAAAGTTCCGCCACCTAATCCTGATTCGAACACAAGAATTGGCGAGCCATCTTTTCTGTTTTCAAGATTGATAGTTTTGTAAGTTATTTTTTTACCGTCTACAACAACTAATTTGTCATCGTTCTGTTGGGCATAATTAAACGAATTGTAAACAATAAGAAATAAAATGCTCAGAATTATTTTTTTCGTAACTTTCATATATGGCTTGTGTTATTCCAAATTTCAATTAATTTGTAATTGGTCTGAGACAAAATTATTGGAATAAATAGTCATTGTTGAAAATGGCATATGTCATTTTAATGCCATTTGTATGACAAATGCTGGTTTTAAAGAATTTTTGGAACGAAGCCTAGCACTTCTTTTTTTTCGTTTATTTGGATTGATGTATGTATTGTAATGATAATATTTGCTAAAGCATAGGTTAGATATGACAATACAAATGTTAAGGGTAATCCTGCATATCCTTTTCCTATAAATAGGAAAAGAAGAACTAAAACAATAGGCAGTAGTAACATACTTAATATTTGAAAATTTAAAATTTTCTTTCCAATGGTCTTTACCTTTTCGTCGCCTTTGTTGTTTTTAAAATATACAATTGCTGGAAAGATGATATTACCAAATGGAATTACTAACATTGTCAGAATACTAAAGTTCATAAGTTTCAATGTACTTAAGTTGTTTTTTACTAATAGCTTATTGTCACTTTCATCTTGTATAATATTTATTCTTTCTATGGATAAAGTTCTCGCTAAGGTTTTGAGAGTATGAGAACTTCCCGTTGACAATCCTTTCTCAATTCGTTGAATAGTTCTAATGGATATTCCAGAAGATTTTGATAATTCCTCTTGTGTTAAGTTCTTAAGTGTTCTATGACCCTTTAGGCTATTTTTCATTAGTTCGCAGAGTTATCTTAAATTACAGCTAACGTTTAGTATAAGAAACGTAGGGCAGTAGATAAGCACTACATTTTGGGTTTAATAATTAGCCAAATATGAAATTTTGTTTTTAATTTCGTTTAAACACAAAATTATCATATTTGGCGGACTTTTTAAATAAACACAGAACTTTGGAGTTAACATAAATGCCTTATGTTTTTTATACCTTGTTAGCTTTAGTACTTTTTGAATTCAGTATCTAAAGTATGTTTGTTGGTGAGCCCATAAAATCACCTCCGAAAAGAACTATTAAATTCCCAACATAATATTCATTTATAATATGGTAATGATAAATTTTTTCGCCATTACTGTGAGGTGTTACACCAAAGTGTCCTCCTGAAGCGTCTAAATCAGTAGGGTATGAGTCATCAAAATCTTTTCTCCCGTAGATTAAAAATCCATCAGCCATAATTCCAACTAGCTTTTTGTCATTGTGAGAAAGCATCGTGTTTTCAGGAACATCCTTAGCTTCTGTATGATAGTGGTAACCTGATGGACCAACGTGTCCTCCTGCATAATCAAATGTTTCAGCAATTTCTTCTTCTAACGGTCTCCCAGGTCCTTCAGAATCATTAAAAATAGGTACACCAGTCACGGAAATACCAATAGCTCCCAAACCTGTACTTGTACTTTTTACTGCTAATCCTGGAGCATTAGAAACGGTAAGTGTAAAACTACGATCACGTTCACTACCAATACGACCTGGTGTTTGGGCAACAGCAATTACTGGTTTGATATACAAAGAATCAGTTTCTTGCCAATAAGGTGTTGTATGATTAGGGTGTCCTTTAGATTCTATTGTGATTTCATCACCATCAAATGAAACAGTTACAGAATTAGGGTTAAATTCGTCGAATGCCGATACAGGTGTTTTTTTACCTTGAGCTGTTTCTACTTTTTCATATTTTCTTCTGCCTTCGCCTTGTTCGGGTCTATCACCTCGTTCGGGTCTGTCTGGTCTTTCAGGTCGCTCGTCTGTATTTGTTTGTTCAATTTTATCAGACGTTTCATTTTCTTCTTGGTTTTTACTTTTACTTGATGTGCCACAATTAGTTAATACTATTACACTTATAGCTGCTATTAATACTGTTTTTAATTCCATAATTATTATTTATTATTAAAAAAGCCTACTTTTCTAATTTTAAGGTTTTTATGTCTGCTATTAGTTGACTTATTGCTGTTTTATTTAACCCGTTATAAATACCCCTTATGTGACGATTTTTATCTATTAATACAAAATTTTCAGTATGTAAAAATTCATCAACATCTTTCTCTATTCCTAAATCTTCCTCAACGAAATAGTCCTTTCGACCAAGTTTGTATATTTCTTGTTGAGTTCCTGTAACCAAATGCCATTTATTAGATACAACGCCTTTACTTTCCGCATATCGTTTTAATACAGAAACCGAATCTCTTTCAGGTGTTACAGAGTGGGAAAGCAATAGAACATCATCGTCTTTTAGAAATTCTTCTTGCAAAATGTTCATATTAGCAGTCATTCGTGGACAAATACCTGGACAGGATGCAAAGAAAAAATCTACTATATATATTTTGTCTTGAAATGTTTTTTCTGTGATGATTTGCCCATCTTGGTTTAGAAGACTGAATGGTGAAATTTTATGAAAAGAACTTAAAGCATCGTCATTTTGCAACATCCAATGAGGTGTAAATGTAGCTTCGTTATAATATGGCAGTGTTTCAACTCTACTTTTGTTGGGTTCTATCTGTTTACAAGCTACGAAGCATAATAGAAGTAAAATAATACTGTTACTTTTCATATTTTTTTATTTTTTCATCTTCTAAGCCATAGCATAAAGCTGATTTTTTTAATCCAAAAATCCTTCCATTTTTTGCTTCATAATTAGCATATAAATCTCCATTTTTTCTAAATGCTTGTTGAATTCCATCTTCTTTTCCCATACTTAGGTTTAATATCTTATACAATTCTCCTGTCTTATACCATTGTTTTTGTTGCCCATCTACCTTGCCAAAATTGTAATTTAGATGCGCTACTAAGGTATACATCGAGTCATTAGACCATAGTTTTTTTTCTCCGTGAAGTTTTCCTTTATTGTATGTTGCTATTTGTTTCAATTTGCCATTAGAAAACCAATAGGAAGATTTGTTTTGTTTTTTCCCATTAAATATTCCAATTTTTTCTTTGGGTGTTCCATCTTCATAAAAAGAAATCATATATCCTGAAAAAGGTTCTTCATTAATTAAAAAAGTAGAAGTTTTATTATCGTAAGTGATGAGTGCTTTGTCAACACTTAAATTTGGAATCGTTATTGAGGTAATAATTAAATTTTCAGATGATATTTTTTCTTCGTTATTTTTTTGATTACAGCTAATTGTAAAAATACTTGATGCTACAAATACAATAAAAATCACTACGCTTTTAGTCAATAACAAATAGTCTAACTTTTTATAAACAGCCAGACTATTTTTATTATTAAAGGAATGCATATTCATTAAAATATTGCGTTTGGTGTACCTTGTAATTGACCTGCGAAAAGAGGTATAACGTTGCCAAAGGCAAATTCATTTATAATATGATAATGATACACTTCTACTCCGTCACTATGAGGTGTTACACCAAAATGACCTCCAGATGCATCTAAATCTGTAGGATAAGAACCATCAAAATCTCTTCTTCCGTAAAGTAAAAAACCATCTGACAGAATTCCTACTAATTTTTCATCGTCAAACGAAAGTGTTGTGTTCTCAGGTACGTCAAAAGATTCAATATGATAGTGATATCCAGAAGGTCCATTATGTGCTCCTGCATAATCAAAAGTTTCAACAATTACTTCTTCTATTGGTCTATTATTACCTTCCTGATCATTAAAAATGGGAACACCAGTTACTGAAATTCCAATAGCTCCCAACCCTGTAGTTGTTCCTGTAGCAGCTAATTCTGGTGCTGTAGATACGGTTAAAGTATAGCTACGTTCACCTATGAGTCCAGGTGTTAGTACATCAGTGTTATTTGCTACTTTATCTATATGTAATGGATTGTCGTCTGGCCAGTATGGTGAGGTGTGATTAGGAAGACCATTTGACTCTATTGTAATTTCATTACCGTTAAATGAGATAGTAACTGCATCTTGATTAAACTCATCAAATGCTGATAATGGGGTGGCAATTCCTTCATCTGTTGCGTTATCCGTATTATCATCATCATTACAAGATGTAATTAACAATAAGATTGTAAAAAGTGGTAAGATTAAATTTTTCATAAGATTGTTTTATTTATGTTTGTTTAGATGTGTTTTATTTATAATACTTGCGTTTTGTAAAAGTTTTAATTAGAATAAAGTCTCATCTGTTTTCTGTATTGAGTTTAAATTTCATCTAACGATGCTTGGGTATTAAAGCTAACGTTAAATATATGGCAAGTTGGGCAGAAAACAAGCTATTATTTTCGGATTAGCCACAAGCCAAATCTTTTGCATTTTGTTTTAATTTTTCTCTTTTAACACCAAATCAAAAGATTTGGCGACTTTGCAAATAGACAACAACATTCCGGTTAAACACTAATCGCCCTATTTGCTATATATCGTGTTATCTGCTGGCTTTTATTTTATTCGTATGATTTTAGCGTCAAAATCTGTCATCAAATATACTCGGTTGAATGCTGAATCCATTTTATAGTTTTCTGATTCATTAAGTTTATACGAAACGGAAGAAAGAGAACCAATCATAAGAACTAACCAATACTCTGATAAATTCTGCTTACTATTTCTATATTCCTGAATCTTAGGTTCTTTTTTTAGAATTTCAGCGTGCAATCTTTCTCTTGTCAAATATTCCGCGTTATTCCAATTCTTTTCGTCAAACCAAAATGAAACTTGATCGTGTTTAGTTGTTGTAATTTCAGTTATAAAATTAGGTAGTTTAAATTCAATTCGATTTTTTGTCCAGTAAACATAATCTGCAATGTTTTCCGTCAGTTTTGGTTTGTCCTTTTGTTTATAATCAAACTCATCATTTTTTACAGAAATTGATGCAATTAAATTTTCATCTTGGTATTTTTCTCTAAATTTTTTCTCAGCATTATTTAGTAAAGTTTTTATTTTTAAATATCGACTTCTATCCGCTGAATAAATTTGAGTGTGTTCTAGTCCAATTATTTGACCATTGTAACTAATGATGAAATCAGGACTTGGTGGTTTTGGTTTGTCGACAATTTGAATTTCAGCATCAATTACTTCGACAAATTTTCCAATTTGACAAACTTCTAAAACTTCCTTTTTTTCGAGTTTGTAATTATCTAGTATAGAATTTATAACTCTACTCATATTTGTTTAGTGGTATTTTAATGTTATTCTGAATGTTGTTTCAGCTTGCAGATAACGGTTTTTGTGTCGAGTAGACAAGGGGAATTTCACCCCGAGCCTCTCACAGAACCGTACGTGATAGTCTCCCATCATACGGCTCTTCTAACTTAACTTTCAAAGATAGCTCATCCTCTTTCAAGTTGGCAAATTGTACGTTAAATTAGCTAATCCCTTCGCTCCAGTTTCATTACAAAACTTTCATTACTACTACGGATTAGTCCGCCCCTATACCAAGCATTGCTATTCTGCCTCTAGTTTGCGCTATTGTGCATTTCACTTTGCATCTTAGTACAGGTTCCCGAGTTCCGTAAATAAGCCCGAATAAAGGTCATGCCTCCTAAATGACGCCTGCCGCTTAGCCAGTAAACAGGTAACCGCTAAACTTATAATTTTTGTCATACTTCAAACACTTTTGACATGATGTTGCACTTTCTCGACACTTCATCAGAGGTTCATTTGCATTCATCTCCTTTATCCATACCTGACCACGCTCTTGACGCAGCCTTTTCCATAACGCTCAATACCTTGGCTCTTTACCAAAGCACCTTATGGTGGTTTGATGCTCTCCCCTGCAGGACAACATCGGTGGGTCGGTTCCACCATCTTATAAACAGTTCGCAATGAAATATATCAGCCGTTCATTGCTTTCTCGGCACACGTATGG
>NZ_FNBD01000010.1 GCF_900102165.1 Cellulophaga baltica | reverse complement strand
ACCACAACTCTCTCTGCGCAGCAAGATGCGCAATACACGCAGTACATGTACAATACCATCTCGGTGAATCCTGCCTATGCAGGTTCCCGAGGGGTGCTGAGTATTGCTGCCTTACACCGCTCACAATGGGTAGGACTAGATGGAGCGCCAACCACACAAACCCTAAACCTGAATACCCCAGTGTCTAGAAGAGTGGGTTTAGGACTCTCTATCGTAAATGATGAAATAGGAAATGGTACCAATCAAGATACGTATTTTGATGCCGCATTTTCCTATACCATCCCTACTTCTGAAGAAGGTAAACTTTCGTTTGGATTAAAAGCAGGCGGACATTTCTTGAACATCGATTTCTCTAAACTTAGAAATTATGGAGCAGAGAGTAACTTGCCTAATGTGGATAATAAATTCTCTCCTAATTTTGGAGCAGGGGTTTACTACCATACCGATAATTTTTATTCAGGATTATCTGTTCCTAATTTTTTACAGACAGAACATTTTGATAGCGCAGGAACTGATAGTTCTTCTTTCTTAGCCGAAGAACGGTTAAATATTTACTTCATAACAGGCTATGTTTTTGATTTAAATCCCAACCTAAAATTCAAACCTGCAGGGCTTGTAAAAGCCGTAAAAGGAGCGCCTTTACAAATAGATGTTTCGGCCAACTTTCTAATTAATGATAAATTTTCTGTAGGAGCAGCATACCGATGGGATGCCGCAGTGAGTTTATTGGCTGGGTTCCAAATATCAGAACAATTAATGCTAGGATTAGCGTACGATAAAGAAACAACAGACCTAGGAGCCACTCGTTTTAATGATGGGTCTTTTGAAGTCTTTCTTCGCTATGAATTCTTAACACGATACAAAAAAGTAATAACACCAAGATTCTTTTAAAACACAATAAACATGAAATATAAATTAACACACATTGTTCTTTGTACGGCGTTTGTAAGCTTTGGTTTGCAAGCACAGGAAAAACAAGCGGTAAAAGCACAATCTAAATTTAATAGTTTTGATTATGCAGATGCTATTAGTTCTTATGAGGATTTAATTAAAGAAGGATACTCTTCTGAGGATGTTTATAAAAATCTTGGCGATGCTAATTATATGAATGCCCAATACAAAGAGGCATCAACTTGGTATCAGAAATTGTTTGAACTTGAAAATACGACTATTGATCCTGAGTATCTATACCGGTATGCGCAAACCTTAAAATCTCTAAAGGAGTATGATGCATCGGATGCGTGGATGGAAAAATTTGAGCAAGCAAAAGCAACTGATGGCCGTGCTGAAAAATTTAATAACGAAAAAGACTATCTAACCGCTATTAAAGAGAATTCTGGTCGCTACTCCATTAAAAATTTACCAATCAATTCTAAAGAATCTGATTTCTCTCCTGCCTTTTATGAAAATGAATTAATCTTTTCTTCTGCAAGAGATTCAGGGACCGTAACCAAAACTATTCATCTTTGGAACAGAAAATCATTCTTAAACTTATATAAAACAGCGGTAACAGAGGATGATAATTTTACAACACCCACAAAACTTTCTAAAACAGTTAATAAAAAAGCACATGAGTCTTCTCCTGTTTTCACAAAAGACGGACAAACCATGTACTTCACCCGAAACAATTTTAAAAATGGGAGTTTTTCTAGAGATGAAGAGGGAGTTAGTCGTTTAAAATTGTACAAAGCAACGTTGCAAAACGGAGCTTGGGCAGATATTACTGCATTGCCTTTTAACGGAGAAGACTATTCTACGGCACACCCTGCATTAAATACGGATGAAACTAAATTGTATTTTGCTTCGGACAGGCCTGGAACTTTGGGCGCTTCTGATATATTTTATGTAACTATTAATAGTGACGGTTCTTATGGTTCTCCCGTAAATTTAGGCGCTAGTGTAAATACAGAGTCTAGAGAAACATTTCCAAATATTTCTGATACCGATATTTTATATTTCGCATCAGACGGACATCCTGGATTAGGAGGCTTAGATGTTTTCGGAATTGATTTAGCCGAATTAGAACGTACGAAAGCAAAAAACTTAGGGCAACCTTTAAATAGTGAGCAGGATGATTTTTCATACATAATTAATGACAAAACTAAGAATGGCTATTTTGCTTCTAACCGTGAAAATGGTATAGGTAGTGACGATATTTACGGTTTTTCTGAATCGAAAGCATTAGACTTTAACTGTTATTCAAATTTAAAAGGCATCGTAAAAGATGAAAAAACAAAAGAAATAATAGCTGATGCTGTATTAAATATCACCAATGCAAACGGTGAGGTTATAGGCAAAGGTATTTCTGATTCTGAAGGAAACTTTGATCTAGATAGTTCTTGTGAAAAAGGAGCATATACCATCATCACCTTAAAAGAAAATTACGCAGAAGCAACTACCGCGATTGAAATAGGGACAAGCTTAGAAATCAATGATATTGAAATTCTTCTTATCTCCAATTTTGCTCCTGCAGATTTAGGAGCAGATCTTGCTAAAAAATTAAATTTAGAGAAAATCTATTTTGATTTTGATCAATCTTATATTAGAAAAGATGCACAAATAATAATGGAAAAGGTCATAGCTTATTTAAACCAATATCCAGATACTAAAATAAGAATTGGTTCTCATACAGATGCTAGAGCTAATGATGCCTATAACAGTAGGCTTTCTGAACGAAGAGCCAAAGCTACTTATGATTATTTAGTAAAGAAAGGTATTGATGCTTCCCGATTAACATTCAAAGGGTTTGGTGAAACACAATTAACCAACGAGTGTGAAAATACCGTTAATTGTAGTGCCGAAAAACACCAACAAAATAGAAGGTCAGAGTTTATTGTCGTAGAATAATAGACTCCTACCCTACTTTAAAAAAGCGGAAATTCTCACCTAGAGTTTTTCCGCTTTTTATATTTTAAAACCCTTTGAAACAGCAGCAAACTTTCTTCCTAAATTGAACAAAGAGTAGTAATTTTGTAAAATAAAAAAGTGAATGCAAAAGTACTTTAGAAAAATAGCCCAAATTACCCTCGTATTGGTGTATTTGGTCATCGTAGCAGGAGCTGTTGTGCGGATGACAGGAAGTGGAATGGGGTGTCCTGATTGGCCTAAATGTTTTGGGTACTATATACCTCCTACTGATGAATCTGTTCTTAATTGGGATAAAAACAAAACCTTTGAAAAAGGCCAAGTTATTATTCACAGCGAAGCTTTAAAAGTTGCTAAAACAGACTTTACAACCTCAGCAAAATATAATGCCTCAAACTGGGAAGAATACACAAAGCATGACTATGCTATTTTTAATGTATGGCATACATGGATTGAATATATAAATAGGCTCTTTGGAGCACTAGCAGGATTTGCTACACTAATTCTTGCTGCTTTATCTTTTGGGTATTGGAAAAAAAACAAACGCATTACCATTCTCTCCTGGTTGGTAGTTTTTGGAATGGGGTTTCAGGCATGGTTAGGCGCTACAGTAGTTTATTCCTTATTAGAACCCGTAAAAATTACAGTTCATATGGTCATGGCTTTAGTGATTGTCGCCATGTTAATTTATATTATTTATAAAACTTCTGAAACAGATAAAATCTATAAAGCCAGTAGAAATTTACATAAATTGCTGTGGGCATCATTAATAGTGACCCTTATTCAAATTATTATTGGGACTCAAGTACGGCAATTTATAGACCTGCAAATAGATATTTTTGGAGAAGATGCCAAGAGTCAATGGCTAATGAATCCTACCCTTCAATTTTATATACATAGGTCTTTTTCCATTTTTGTGGGAGTTTTAAACCTTTATATAGCTTATTTAATTTATAAATTCGAATTAGGGTTCGAAAAAATAAGATGGGTATTACTTTTATTATTACTGGAAATAATTTCTGGTATTACCATGTATTATGTTGATTTCCCTTTTGGTAGTCAGACCTTTCACATGATCGTAGCTGCAATTCTTTTTGGAGTACAATTCTATTTGGTTTTAGAAGCATCAAAAACTAAATCAAGCCTTAATTCTTTGTAACTTTGTACCCCTAAAAAAATCAAAATAATGATTTATAAGATTCGCATAATATTAGATACAGAGGAAGATATCTTTAGAGACATTGAAATTGAGGCAAGTACAACGCTAGAAGATTTTCATAATGCCATAACGCAAGCATTTGGGTTTTTAGGCAATGAAATGGCTTCTTTCTATACTTGTAATGAGGAATGGATTCAAGACGAGGAGATAGCGCTACATGACATCAGTGAAAATAGTTCTGATATTCGTTTAATGAACGAAACGTTTCTAGAAGATATTATCACAGAAGATACGCCAAAACTTATCTATGTATATGACTTCCTTAGTATGTGGACATTCTTTGTTGAGCTAGCAGATATTGTACCGAAAGAAGACGGAAGAACCTACCCTAATATATTGTTTAGTTTTGGAGAGCTGCCAGATTCTCCACCAGAAAAAACATTTGAGGCCGATCCTACTTTTGATTTTGATGATACTTTTGATAGTTATGATGATTTAGATTTTGATGAAAATTGGAATTAGAGTCCTACTTTCTCAATAGTAAACATAGTATAAACACTAAAAGCAACAAACACTAATTTACCTTTATATAAACTATGATTAATTTATACGCGACTCAAATAGAAAGTATCTCGCTTCATCGTGTGGGGAACAAAAATAAAAACGAAGCTATTTTCTTATCAGAAACACCGCATAGTTTAAATGATGAGACTACAGGTCTCCTAAAAGAATATTTTTTCAAACCTTTTAGAGAAAAAGAAGAAAACTACTTCAACTTTGCGAATGATGTAGATGTAGAATTTAATGAGATGTATAAAATTACTTCGGAGATCTTTGCCGATCCAGATAGTATTCATGCTAATTCTAAAAAAATAGCATCTTATCTCTATGAGCAGTCTAACCACCCACATATTAAAAGCGGTGAAGTGTATGTGGCTCATTTAAGTGGTGTTCTTTTAGATAACGTAAAAGTAGATGCTATAGGGATTTTTAAAAGTGAATTAAAACATGATTTTATTCAGTTTGAAGAGAAAGGTAGCAATCTTGATATAGTAGTTCAGCAAGGAATTAATATTAATAAACTTGATAAAGGTTGCCTAATATTCAATACCGCTAAAGAGGAAGGTTTTAAAATATTATCTGTAGATAGTAATAGGTATGATACCAAATATTGGTTGGAAGAATTTTTAGGCGTAGAACCGCTTTCTGATGATAACTTTAAAACTAAAAACTACCTTAAATTTTGTCAAAATTTTGCAAAAGATGTTGTTTTACCTGCCGAAGATAAACAACAAGAAGTGCTTTTTATGAACAGAGCAGTAAATCATTTCGCTAAAAATGATTCTTTTGAAGAAAATAGCTTTTTAAACGAGGTAATGGAAAATCCTGATTTGATACCTGAATTCAAAAACTATAAAATGGAAAAAGGTCCAAAATATAGTGTTGAAGATGTTTCTAACTTTGATATTGCTAATAAAGCAGTGTCTGATGCTCGTAAAAAAATTAAAAATGTTATTAATTTAGACACAAATATTCAAATTAAATTAGACTTCATTAATCCTGAGTCTGCTGAAAAATTTGTCGAAAAAGGGTGGGATGAAGAAAAACAGATGTACTACTATCTAGTATATTTCAACAAAGAGCAAAAAAGTTAATTACAAATTAATTTTGTGTTCCATAATTTGTTTCATACTAACATCTTCATAATTACGTTTTACAAAATCTAGGGCGAGGTTTAATACTTCGCCCATTTTTTTACAATTTTTGAAATCAAGATCCAAAGTCAAATCATATATTTCTGACTTTAAACGTGTTATATTTTCTTCTGTTGATATATGGTCTACCAAACAAGCCTTCAATAATCTTTTTATCCTATTCCCAGAACTCTTGATTCTTTTTGCTACAATAGACCGCTCTTCCAGTTTATATTGATCTACAGACTTGGTCTGTAACTTAAGACGTACAAGCTCTACCATCTGGTAATTCTCTTTAAAAAATTGAGGCCTGTATACTTTTAATTTTCCTTCAAAACACTGCTGATCAAAATCTATAGCCCTGATTCGGTACACCACATGATCAAAATCATGCACCGGTACAATCACATAATTATAAGAGCGCATATCTCCTAAAAGACGTATCATACAACGCTCATTGAACTTTACAAATTCTTTAGCTAATTGTGTTTTTTCTGATTCCGTACATTTTGGCAACATATCTTTTATAAAAACATCTCCAGGAATGCCCGCAATATGTTCTTCTATCAAGGTGTTTTTGTAGACCAAAAAGTTAAGATTATAAGGCGATAACATATGCTCTAATTCTAAGCCGTAGATACGCGAAGCATCGGTTTTCTTGACGTAGAAATAGGTGAAATTATCGTTCAAAATATTTCTAACTTTTATTCTAAAAGGCTTAGAATTTCCAAACGTACAGAAATCAACTGCATCAATATTCAAGTATTGAAAAATATTATCTCCACCATCAGATAAGAGAATAGAATATACTTTTTTTAAACTGATATCTATCTCTTGTCGTTCAAATTCTGAATAATATACACGTACCCAAAGGCTGTCTTCATCATTAGAATCATACACCACAACAGAACCCGAAAAACGAAGTAAATCCTCATAAAAAATTGGAATTTCAATGTTTCGATTATACAACTCCAAATAAGTATTTAATTTCTTGCTCACAGGATAAGCAGGCTTCTTTTTCGACATTAATTTTTCTTCAGACATAAAAGCTGGCTAATTATATTGATTTGTTCTAAAGTTATTATTTATATCTAAAAAAACGAATAAATAGCTTCTTAAATCTTTAATCCTACAACAGAATAATTTTTCCTACATAAGAAATTAAACATCATCACGCACCCTATTCACTACAAAGTTACCCCCATTCACAACAAAGAATTTTTATTGAGACAACATATCGCTTTATTTATGTTAAAATTTATTTTGAATTCCATTTCGAGCATGAAAAAGCAACTACTCTTCCTACTTTCCTTACTAACATTTAGTTTCGCTAGTTACGCCCAATTAAGCGACCTTCATTACTTACCTCCTTTAAAACAAGGAACTAATAATGTCGCCATTAGAGATCAGGCAATATACCTTTCAACACCAGAAACTACAGCATTTACAGTAAATGCTTATATCGGGACAAATACCACCGCTGTAGCAACTTTCAATATATCAAATTTAGCGCCTGCAACCTATACGTTGGCTGACGGCGATAACAACATTACATTAATGACAAATACCAATACTGGTATTGTTTTAAGCAGTGCTGGACTTCGTTTTGAATCTCCCGGAGGTCAAGAATTTTACGTTAATTATAGGGGAGCTTCTGGATCACAGGCAACATCATTAACAAGTAAAGGGCGTTCAGCGTTAGGAACCTCGTTCAAATGGGGTGGAATGCCAAACTATGCTACAACCTCTGATATTTCAACCTCTTTAGGTATCATGGCAACAGAAGATAATACTGTTATTGATATTTTTGGATATGATCCTGGCTGCGAATTTCGTTTGCAAAATGATGTTGATGGCATAACGAGCAACTCGATACAGGTAACCTTAAATGCAGGTCAAAGTTATGTACTAGAAGCCTACACTACTGAAACTACTGCCAATATTGATGGTTGGTTAGGAGCATCAATTGAAGCCACAAAAAATATTGCCATTAGTAATGGTGGTTTAAATTATGGTGTGGTGGCAAGTTCACCCGGAAGTAGAGATGCCGGAATTGACCAACCGGTACCTGAAAACAAACTTGGTAAAGACTATGTATTTATTAGAGCAAATGGTACGGATGCTACCGAATTTGCTTTAATTATTGCAACTCAAGATAACACTAGCATTTATGTTAATGGTTCGACTACTCCTATTGCAACGATTAATGAAGGTGATTATTATATTATACCTGCTTCATATTATTCAGGTACTTCAGCAGGTAGCAACATGCTTGTTCAAACATCGAAAGATGCTTATGCCTACCAAAACATGGCCGGAGGTACTGGAGTTCAAACCATCGGCTTAAACTTTGTTGCGCCACTAAACTGTTTACTGCCCGATGTTATGGATAATATTTCTAATATTACGGATGCAGCAGGTACCTCATTAAGCGGAGGAATTACCATCATTGCTTCTACCTCAACTCCCGATGCTAATATTATTGTAAATGATAGCAACGGTGCTGTTACACTTCCATCAGCACAAACCGTTGCTGGAACGGCCGATTGGAAAACCTATTTTATACCCAACCTAACTGGAAATGTAACAGTACAATCTACTGGACCTATAGCAGTAGGTTTTTTTGGCGTTAATTCTAACCGTGGTATTGCAGGTTACTTTTCAGGTTTTGATACCGTTCCAGAAGTAGTTCTAGAAATTAATGGAGGTGTTGTTGGGGATTGTTTCTCTGGCTCCACCATTTTTGAAGCTTCAGATGATAATTTTGATGCCTACCAATGGTATTTTGATGGAGAAATTATCGAAGACGCTAACGATTATGAATTTGCAGCCACTGCAGCAGGTGATTACTTTTTAAGAGGTACTAAAGGTCCTTGTACCTATGACTCACAAACCATAACCATTTTTTATTGTGAACCAGAAATTGTAATAAACAAAACTGTAGACCAAGCGGAAATAACTGAAGGAGAAACGGCTACGTTTACTATTAGAGCTGAAAATTTAGGCTTTGAAAACATTACAAATTTACAGGTTACAGACAATATTCCTTCTGGATTAACATTGGTTAGTGCCAGTACTATCACAGGATCTTGGAATGGTTCTGTTTGGAATATTGGAACTTTAGAACCAGGAAAACCAGTATTTTTAGAGCTTGAAGTGGTTGGTGATGAAATAGAAATAGAATCTCTTGTTAATATTAAGAACACAGTATCACATACTCAAGACCAAGTCGATGAAAATATAACGGAAGACATTTTATCTGCTTCGATTATTGTTCATAATGATTTTGACAATGATGGTGTCATTGACGTTATTGATGTTGATGATGATAATGATGGTATTTATGATAGTGATGAATGCGAAGGTGCCTTTTGCTTTGAATCTATTACAAATGAAAGTTTTGAAGACCCTACAGTAAGTAGCTATGCTATATTAGACGAAAATAGTGTTCCAGGATGGTTTACTACGGCAACCGATTCAAAGATAGAAATTTGGAGATCTGGTTTTCTCGGCGTTGATTCTTATGATGGAAATCAACATGCCGAATTAAACGCCACACGTTATGGAGCACTATACCAAAATCTGTGTTTAACACCGGGTACCGTTATGAACTGGTCTCTTAGACATAGAGGTAGAGCTGGAACAGATTCTATGCAACTTAGAATTGGAGCCGACTTAGCAAGTGCTACGGTGCAACAAACCATGACTACTGGCAACACCTCATGGGTACTCTATTCTGGCTCCTACACTGTACCTCTTGGGCAAACCAATACAGTTTTTGTTTTTGAAGCTATAACTACTGCTAGTGGTATCTCAGTGGGTAACTTTATTGATGATGTAGATATCAGTATACTTGTTCCTGAAAGCTGTATAGATTCTGACGGTGACGGATACCCTAATAATATTGACTTAGATAGTGATGATGATGGGTGTACTGATGCAGATGAATTTTACAAAGACAATAATGCCGATGCTGATGATGGTGGAGAATATGGCGCAGGAATACCTGTTGTTGACCCTGATACAGGGGCCGTTATTGCCGCTTCTTATGTTTTGGCTCAAGCTCCAAAAATAATATTAGAAAACACCTCAGAAGATCTTGGAGGTGCTGATATCAATGGACAAGAAATAAGTCTAGGTGACACATTTGATTATGTACTTCGTTTTCAAAACACAGGCGACGATGATACCACAGCTTATACAATTCGAAATGTATTACCTGAAAACGTCACCCTTGATGATGTTGATGTCACAGGCGCAACAGGAACAACCTTCTCTCATGATGCTGTAAGCAATGAAATCACTTTTACAATTCCAGATAATTTGGTTCAAGTAGGTGATCCTGAATACACTATACGTATAACAGTAACTTTATCAAATAACTGTTCTGAATTTGTAAATGCTTGTTCTGAAGTAATAGAAAATCTTGCTTATTCTACCTACCAAGGAATCACAAATACGACTACTTTTAGTGATGAACCAGGGTCTACGATTACACCTGTTTGTAGTGATGCGGCAGCTATAGCTTCAAACAGTATATTAAATGATTTGTCTAATTGTAATACTGCTAGAACAGTACAGTTATGTGGTGATGACGTCATCTTAAGTGCAGGTAATGGTTTTACAACGTACGTTTGGGCTATTGACACCAATGGTAATGGACAAATTGATTCTTCAGAAACAGTAATAAATGATGGTGATCCTGATGGCGATCCGAGTACTTTATTGGTCACTAGTGTTGGAAATTATATCGTTGAAAAATCAGGAGCAACAGGATGTTCAGACTTAGTTGAACTTATTACGGTAGAACTCTTTGGATCTACACAAACCAATCCTGTAATTGAATTTTTCAATGCGGTTAATTCAGATACAAATACAGACAATGATTTACAAGGAGAAATCTTAACTTGTTCCATAGACGGTTCGCAATTACCACAAATTTTCTTATGTGGTGAAAACGATGAAGCTACAATACAACTTGGCATCACCGATGCTGAAAGTATTGTTTGGGAACAATTAGATGAAACTAGTTGTTCTGGCATTGTAGATGATTGTGCTACTACCAATTCTACTTGTACATGGAATACCCTTGCTACAGATGATAATTATACAGTAACAGATAGCGGTAAATATAGAGTAGTAATTAATTACAAGAACGGTTGTTTTAGTCGTTTTTACTTCAATGTTTTCAAAAACACACTTAACATTGACTATATTTCTTCTGATATTCTGTGTAATACTCCTGGGAATATTAGAATCACAAATCCAACTTCTAACTACGGTTTTCAATTGGTAAATGCGTTAACAAATAATATCGTTATACCATTTTCAAGCAATAACGGTCCTAATTTTGACCTTACAACAAGTGGCTCATACATAGTTCAAATAACACAATTGAACCCAACTACAGGAGAACCGATTGAAAATGCTTGTATTTTCGAAACTGAAGAGATTGGGATTATTGATAAGAACTACGAGGTTAACATCACAACCACTCCAGCAGATTGTAGTGGGTTTGGAACAATTGCGATACAAGCCCTAAATGTTTTACCTTATTATCATTATGAACTTCGTTTAGATGATGGTACTAATTCAGGGGCTGGTACATTTTTCCAAGAACACGTAGTAGAAAATGATAACACCTACACTTTTGACAGTGTACCAACAGGAAATTATATTGTAATAACAACTACAGATGATGGTTGTACTGATACGCAAAATGTTTTTGTTGATGAATACGCCGATTTAACATTATCAGCAAGTGTAACAGAAAACATAACTTGTAATGCTGGTTTAATTACATTGACCCCTGCTGGTGGCTATGCAAATCCAAATTACAAAATGGCGATTTGGAGTAAAGATGGAGTTTCAGCGTATACTGATGCTGATGATATTCCTGACTCAGCTATAAAAACAACAACAGATTTCTTATTCTTAGATAGCAGTGCAGCAGGTGAATACGTTTTCATCGTTATTGATGAAAATAAGTGTAGTACTTTATCAAATAGTGTAACTATTATCGATTTAGGTCCAGTAGTGGTGTCAGCAAGTCATTCTCAAATTGTTTGTGCTGATTCTTCAACATCAGAATTAACAGTTACTGCTAGCGGTGGTACTGCTCCATATGAATATAGTATTGATGGAGGGGTAACCTATAAAACCACTAACGTTTTTACTAACAATAGTGCTGGTATTTATACAATTACAGTTAGAGATTCAAGCGGTTCTACAACTTCAAGATGTACTGAAACAATTGAATATGAAATTGATCAACCTTTTAGATTAACTGCCTCGGCAGCTATTTTAGAAGACGTAGCTTGTGATCCATTAGGAGCCTTGGTTAAAATACTCAACCCTAATGGTGGTGAAGCTCCATACACCTACAGTTTTGATGGTGGAACAAATTATACAGCAATTGATGAACAACGATTAATTTCGGGTACTTATAATTTATCTATAAAAGATAATTTGGGATGTACTTACGACATGGAATTAACTGTACCAGACAGCGTAATTGACCCATCACTTAATAGTGATGTAACCTATGACTGTGATGGTAATGGAACTATTACAATTTCTTCTAACAACACTACAGATTTCACATATAGTTATAGCCTAGATGGTACCATAAATACTCCATCTAATTCAAATGAATTTACTAATGTTGCTCCAGGAACTTACCAAGTAACTGTGGGTTACAGCAGTACCATAAGCCCTAGTCAAAGTACATTATTTACAGAAAATTTTGGAACAGGTATTACCACTCAAATTGGTGAGGTTGGAACTGGATACTGTTATGAACCTCAAGATGGAACCGCAACAGACTGTAATTTAGGTCCTGAAGGTATCCTTGTAAATGGTGAATATGCGATTACAAGTGCTGTTACAAACCCGAATACAACTTGGAGATCTCCAAATGACAATACTGGTTTGACTGACGGACGATTTATGGCTATTGGCGTAAGCACATTGGCTGGGAACAATAATATCATTTGGTCGAGAACAGGTCTTGAAGTTCTTGCTAACAAAGAGATAACAGTATCTTTCTATGCTTATAACATACAAATAGCGAGTGCTACTGGTGACAACCCAGAAATTCTGGTACAATTAGTAGATGCTTCAGGTACTGTAATTAGCAGTACTGCCACAACCTCAATTCCTAAAAATAATGATGCAGATGACTGGCATTTAAGAGAAGTTACTTTTAATCCAGGTGCGAACACTGCTGTTGGCATAGTTTTACGTACCAATATTAATAGTGATAACGGAAACTTTTTAGTTCTGGATGATATCACAGCTTCTCAAACTCCTGAGGTTTGTGAAACTACTCAAAACTTATCTGTAATTGTTGAAGACGATCAAGAATTTAACGTGACCATATTAGGTAGTACTAACCCAACGTGCAGCAGTGACTCAGATGGAAATATACGTTTTGAAGTTGAAAATTTTGATTCAACTACAGGTTATGAGTATTCACTAGATGGTGGGACAAACTGGATTGCCGAAAGCACTGCAATTTTCACAACCCCATCTACATTAGCGGCAGGATCTTATTCTATAATGGTTAGAAAAACTGCGGACAATACTTGTATTGCTACTTCGGCATCCTCGGTGACCTTGACAGCTCCAACTGAAATTGTTCCCGATCTACAATTAAAAGATGCGTTTACATGTTTCAACACTGGCGCTACTCTTGAAGCTTCTGCGTCAGCAGGAACTCCTGGATACGAATATCAATTAGAAGACACTGCAGATTCAATAATTAGAGCGTATCAAGCAGAAGTAACTTTTACAAATGTGCCTGCTGGTGACTATGTTCTTAGAGTTAGAGATGCTAATGGTTGTGAAGTTGTTTCAACGTCTACTGTAACTGTTGTTGCACCTGAGGTTGTAGATTTTGACCTTACATCAGTAGCATGCTACGATGGAACAAATAACGCTACAATTACTGTAAGCGTAACTACCGGAAATGGAGATTACACTTTTAGAATTAATAATGGTGCCTGGATTACTCCTACACCAACGTCAGCAACAACACATACATTCACAAATTTAGCGAATGGAACATATACCATTGATGTTGACGATGCGTACAGTTGTGGACCTGTTCAAAAAACAATTACAGTTAACCCTCAATTAAGAGGTGATGCAACATTGCAATCAGATTTAACATGTTCAGCCGATGCTGTAATAAATATGAATATTGTTGGAGGTTCTGGGGTGTATACCTATGAATGGTCAAATAGTAGTACTGGACCATGGAACGCTACTGGTTTTACCGCCAATACTTTTTCAATTAGTACAGCTGGAACTTATTATTTCCAAGCTACAGATAATGCAACTATTCCATGTGTATTTGTAACAAATGCGGTGGTAGTGACAACCCCTGACACACCTATTATAACAAGTGTTACTCCTACTGACTTAACGTGTAATGGAGACAACACCGGGTCATTAGATATTATTATTGATACAACAGTTGGTTTAGCTCCCTACACCATTAACGTACTCAACACAACTACGGGAACTGATTATTTGGAAGAAACAACCAGCTTGACCGCAGGTACTTACACTGTTAGAGTTACTGATAGTAAAAATTGTTTTATTGAACAAACCGTAACAATAAACGAGCCTTTGATTGTTGATCCAAACATTACTAAAACAGATGTTGTTTGTGGTGCACTTGGAACAGATTTAGGATCTATCACGGTTGACGCTTCAGGCGGAAATGCCACCTACATCTACAGATTGAACAATGCTGACTTTAGTGTTTCTGAAACTTATGACACCTCATCAGGAACTAATAATTATACATTCTCTGATTTAGATTTTGGTGATTATAAAGTGACAGTTACAGATATAAATGGATGTGAAATTGTAACAGATATAACAATTACAACAGGACCAGACATACTAATTACAACTTCTGGAACATCTGGTTGTACTATGGGTAGTGGCGAAATGTTAGTTGAAGCGGATAATAGTACTGGAGCTACTTTAGGTACAGGACCGTTTTACTTTGCAATATTCCCTGCTCCCGATTTTGATATAACAGATACTACAAATTGGCATGCCTCAACAACAACTTCTCCTGCCCTGCCGTCCTATAACTTTACTGGGCTTACTCCTGGTGTTAGTTATACTTTTATTGTGCATGATGCTAGCAGTGGATGTGAGTACTATCAAGAAGCTGATGTTCCTGTAGCAACCAGCTCAACCTTGACGTCAACTATAGACGCAGTAACTGCTATTACATGTTTTGGTAGTGCTGATGGTATTGTAGCGTTTACTATAGATAGTTATACAGCAACCACGGTAGATTACGAAATTTACTCTTATGCAACTAATACATCATTAGGAATCACAGGCAATATTACAGGTGCTGCTGGAGGTCCGGAAACAGAAATAGTGATGAGCTTACCGCCTGGTAAATTCTATATTTTATTTACTGAGATTGATGGGACTAATGCTGGATGTGTAAATGCCTCAGAAACTTTTATTGTTGAACAAGCACCAACCTTATTAGAAGTTACTGCAACCGCAACTAAAAATGCAAACTGTAATGAATCTGGCACAATAACAGCTGCTGGTCGTTACGGTGAAGGACCTTATGAATATCAATATTTATCAGATGTTGCTCCAGCGCCAACTGCCACTTCAGCAGGATGGGAAACAAGTACTACAAAATCAGTAAGTGCTGGTGATTATATTGTATACATTAAAGATGCAAGCAATTGTATCCAACAAGATGCAGTAACTATAGGTTTTCATAGTGCTCCAGATATTGATACAGTAGTTGTAGATGACTTTTGTGCTGATGAAGGCGATTATTCAGTAACGGTAACCTTAGTTACACCTGATACCGCTGCTTATTTAATAAGTTTAAATGGTGGTGCTCCACAAACTTCTAATTTTGTAAATGGTGAGTTCGTGGTTACCGGATTAAGTTCATCCGCTTCTATGCAATCAATATCAGTTTTTGATGTAAACGGATGTGGAGATTTTGATACTTTTGAAATCGCAGCGAGGTTCCAAGCTAGTGCTCAAATCACAAAATTATTGGATTGTTCTTTAAGTCCAAATTCTGAAATAACAATCGCTGCCTTTGACGGTTACGGTACCTTCGATTATGAAATTAATGGGCCAGATTCGCAAACAAGAACTGCGCTGCCTTCTCCTACTAATTCAGTAGTTTGGGACAATGCAACAACACCTGGCACCTACACAATTACAATTTATGACAATACAACCCCGGCATGTAGCTCTAAAACGTTTACCTTAGAGATTGTTCCTGCAGTAGAACCAAGTTTCACAGCAACACATGAAGCTGTTACTTGTTCTGGAAATTCTGATGGAATCATAGCTATTACTGAAGTTAATACTGGTATTAGCCCATCAACTTATACTATAAGTCCTGCTGCTGTTACTTTTAACAGTACAACAAATAGTTTTGAAGGCCTGCCAGGTGGCACTTACGAAGTAACCGCAACTGGAACAAACGGTTGTACCACAATTATAAGCAATATTGTAATAGACGAACCTTTATTGATTGCATTTAGCTTAACTGAAAGCCAATTTGGGTGTAGCGCTAATAACACAACAAATAATGCAGAACTTTCTGTAGACCCAACTAGTTTGGCTGGTGGTAGCGGTACTTATGTTCGTTATTTATTTGCTGACGATACAACGGGTAATATTTTACAGAATGGAACAAGTAATACTTATATATACACTAATTTAAATGGTGGTGATATACGTGTAACGGTTTTTGATGATAAAGGATGTTCCTCTAGTCAGGTAATTACCATTGATCCTTTTGATGCTTTAGAAGATGCAACTATAACAGTAGATGAAAATATCGATTGTGTAAATGCAGGTGAAGATATCAGCATTAATGTCACGGGTACTTATTCAACTTATGCAACCAATCCTACAGATTACGAGTTTAGGTTATTGCCTGCAACTACATACCAAGCCTCTAATAACTTTACAGATTTAGGAGTTGGCACCCATACCATAGGTATTAGAAATATTATAACAGGTTGTGAAATTACAAGAACGCATACTGTTGAACAGCCTAACACTTTTGATGTAACCGTAGATGTATTATCTGATGTGGTATGTTTTGGTGATGATGGAAGTATACAATTAACACTAGTTGACGCTACATTTGCTGGTGGATTTACTTGGACAATTTATAATGCTTCAAGTACTGCGATCGACAATGGAACTTCTGCAGACTTAGGTCCAACAACTGCTATTCCTGTTCCTGCTGGTAATTATACAGTTACCATTATACAAGATGCATTCCCTGAATGTAGTCAAACAAGATCATTTACAATTACTACACCTCCTGCGGCTATTACATTAAATGCAGTACAAACCTCTAATGTAGGTTGTTCAAATGGTGAAGGTTCTGCAAACGTTTCTCCGGCTGGTGGAAAAACACTTTATGATATTGTATTAACAAATACAACTACAGGGTCTGTGTATACTGAACTTCAAGTAAATGCTCATCTATTTGATGGCTTAGAAGCTGGAATATATGACGTTCAAGTAACGGACGATTTGGGTTGTGTTCAGACATTTAGTAGTGAGTTTACCTTAGTCGAACCAACGCCTTTAACAGGAACAATTACCAATACCGAATTAGAATGTAGTGGCGATACAGATGCTTCAGTTTCATTTGTCCTAGATCCTAGAAATGTAACACCAAATTACAGCTATAGCCTAAACACATATTCTGATGCCACAGGTAGCACACTACTTCGTAACTCAGTTTCACAAACCAGTCCTGATTTCAATAATCTTGTATCAGGCTTCTATAGCATTACTATTACTGACGATATTAATTGTGAGTTCGAAACGGCTATTGTCGAGATTGTTGAACCAACTGATGTTGATGCACTATTAATTACTGATAGAGCAATTAGTTGTCTTGATGGTGCTGATCTGTTGCTGGTAGCATCAGGCGGTACAGCTCCTTACACGTGGAGTGAAGATGGAATAAACTTCAACCCATTAAATGAAACTAATGGTACGGATACACACTTATTTGAAAATATGCCTGTTGGTATTTATAAGTATTATGTAAAGGATGACTTTAATTGTGTTTCAATAATTTCAAACACACTTACTGTAAATGCCATTGCAGACCTTGTTGTGAATCTTGACACCTCTGCAGCAAAAATTAATTGTTCAGGAGATAGTACAGCTGTTCTAATTGCTGATGCAGAAGGTGGACTTGGAAGTTATCAATACGCTTTATTTTCAGATGCTGCTCTAACAACAGAAATTCGTGCAAACCAATCATCAGGTATTTTTACTGATTTAGCTAGTGGCACCTACTACGTTCGTGTACAAAGTAGAGATTGTGAGATTGTTTCTATTCCGGTTATTATTGATGAACCAACGCCAATCACTGTCGATTATGATATCTCAGAAATAACTTGTAATGGTGAAAATGACGGTAGTATAGTTCTTAATTTAACTGGTGGTTCTGGTGTTTATATGTATTCCATCTCCCCTAACCTCAACAGATTTGAATCAACGAACACTTTTGATGGACTGGCTCCTGGTGATTATACTGTCATCGCACAAGATAGTTTAGGCTGCTTCGAATTAATTGAATTTACACTTGTCGAGCCAGCCGAATTAACAATGACATCAACAGTTCAAGATGAAATTTGTTTAGACAGCAGTGACGGTTCAATTTCTCTTGCGATAGCAGGCGGAATAGCACCTTACTTTACGAGTATTAATGCTACAGATGATGCTGCCTTTGTTCAAGACAGAACTCTTTTTGAGAATTTATCTGCAGGAACATATACAGTTTATGTAAAAGATACTAATGACTGTTTGACAACTGAAATTATAACCGTTGAAGTTGGTGTTAATTTAAATGCTACTGCAGAGGTATTGTATGAATGTACAGGTGACACTCCTAATACTAGTTTGATTCTTACCCTAGAAGACCAAACAGTAGGTAACGATGTATTATATGCTTTAGATTCTACAGATCCTGCGGACTTTGTACTTGAACCAGATTTCACGAACATGACAGCTGGATCTCACTATGTAGCCATAGCTCATGCGAATGGATGTATTAGAACTTTTAACTTTGAAGTTGAAGGTTATGAACCACTAGTTTTGGTAGCTGAACAAAGAGGCATCAATGAAATTACAGCAATCGCCAAAGGTGGAAAAGAAGAATATACATACTATTTTGATGGTATTGATAATGGTAATGACAACACTTTCTATATTAGACGTACAGATACTTATGAAGTTCGTGTGGTCGATGAAAATGGATGTGAGTCTGTAACAAGTATATATATTGAATTTATTGATATAGAAATACCTAATTTCTTTACACCAGATGGAGATGGTACTAATGATTTATGGATCCCAGATAATATAACCCAATTCCCAGATATCTATATTACTATATATGACCGTTATGGTAGAGAAGTGTATAGATTAATTGACAACCCTTCTGGATGGGATGGCTTATATAAAAATACTGATTTACCTACAGGTGATTACTGGTATATCATTAAATTAAACGGAGCTGATGACGACAGAGAGTTTGTAGGTCACTTCACCTTATACCGATAATAACCCAAACATTTAATTCAAAAATCCGAATAGGTAGCTAAAAGCTATTTATTCGGATTTTTTCTTTTTCTTGATAATGTTACGTTCAAACACCAAAGTGCGTTAAAACTTACCACAGTTCTTCTGTCTTTGACAACAAAGACTTGTACTTAGTCGCTAAGATTTATTAATTTGCAGTTATTCGAATGGATTTTTAGGTTTTTCCTAAAAAACACATAATAAAACGATGAAGTATTTATATCTATTTTGTTCTTTTTTTGTTCTTAGTACTTCTATTGTACAAGCACAGTTAAGTGATTTACATTATTTACCACCTCTAAAACAAGGAAGTAACAATCAAGCAATACAACAACAGGCATTTTATCTATCAACGCCAGAAACAACGGCCTTCAATGTAAATGCATATTTAGGCACTAGTGCTACTCCTATTACTACATTTTCTTTATCAAAGGCTAGTCCGGCAGTGTACAATCCTGGAAATAGCGATAACAATATTTCTCTAGTCAGTAATGCCAATACAGGAATTGTTTTAAGTAACAGTGGGTTAAGATTTGAAGCTCCGAATGGTGAAGAGTTTTATGTGAATTACAGAGGAATCTCTGGTTCACAAGCTGCTTCCTTAACCTCTAAGGGTAGAGCTGCTATGGGAACCCGTTTTAAATGGGGTGGAGTTCCTAATCTAGGTACTCACGTTTCTAAATCGAATACCGTGGGTATCATGGCTACCGAAAATAATACCGTAATTACCTTGTCAGGATATGATCCTGATTGTGTTTTTAGGTTAGGAAACAACGCTTCGGGGATAACCGCAGATTCTTATCAAATTACATTGAATGCTAATCAATCATTTGTTTTCGAGGCATATATGGGCAATACGTTTTCTATAGCACAAAGCCAAGGCTGGATTGGTGCTTCTATCGTAGCCGATAAAAATATTGTTATAAGCAACGGATCCTTAAATTATGGAAGACAAGAAAATTCTAGCAATCGGGATGCAGGAATAGACCAACCCGTTCCTGAAAATAAATTAGGAAAAGAGTATGTTTTTGTAAGAGGTAATGGTGGAACCAATGGTGCCACAGAATTCCCTATTATAATTGCTACCCAAAATAATACAGAAATTTATGTAAATGGAAGTACCACGGCACTTGCGACACTGAATAATGGTGACTATTTTGAAATACCTAGTACTTACTATTCGTCTAACAGTATCGGAGCCAATATGTTTGTCTCTACTTCCAAAGATGCTTATGCATATCAATGTTTAGCAGGTTCTAGTGCTGTATATACGCAAGGATTAAATTTTGTTGCCCCCGTTAATTGCCTTTTGCCAGATGTTATGGATAATATTCCTGACATTACCAATGTGGCAGGCACCACGCTTTCTGGAGGGGTAACTATCATTGCCTCTACCTCTACTCCTGATGCCAATATTATAGTAACAGACGGTTCTGGTACCGTAGCGCTTCCCGCTCCTTCAAATGTGGCAGGAACTACCTTATGGAAAACATATTATGTACCCGGATTAACAGGGGATGTAAGTGTAGAATCTACCGGTCCAATTGCGGTTGGTTTTATAGGATTTAATGGTGCTAGAGGGATTGCCGGATATTTTTCTGGGTTTGATACGGTTCCTGTAGTAGATTTACAAGTAACCGGCGGCGGCTGTTTACCTACGGCTGAAGTAGAAGTTGTAGATCCTAATTTTGATGATTATCAATGGTATGAAAATGGCTCTTTAATTGCTGGAGCCAATAGTGCAACATATACTCCAAGCAGTGCCGGAGATTATTATGTACGTGTAACAAAAGGTGGTTGTACTTATGATTCTCAACCTTTAACCGCTTATTACTGTGACCCTGATATCGTTCTTAATAAAGATGCCGATCAAAATTTAGTGTATGACGGTGATACCGTAACTTTTACCATTACTGTTGAAACCTTAGGAATAGATGCTGTTACCAATTTAGTGTTGACCGATGTATTACCTTCAGGCCTAGAATTAATTTCTTCCTCCGTATCAAAAGGATCATTCACCTACCCTAATTGGAATGTAGGCAGTATGGACTCTGGAGATTTAGAAACCTTAACCCTTGTAACCAAAGCTGGACTAGAGAATGTTTATGTATCAACAGTAGACTATACGAATACTGTTTCCAATACTCAAGATCAAACCGATTCGAATACAACCACAGATGATCCTTCTGCGACAGTAACTGTTAACAAAACTGTCCCTACAACCGTTATTACCAATAGAAAAATCACCTATCGCGTCAATAGAAATTAAGTTTAAAAGAGCATACTTCATTTTTAATGAAGCCCGTCCTCACCCAACCATTTTGAAGGTTCAATTTATTTAGCTCAAAAAAAATGTTTCATATTTGAGGCTATGCAACAGGAATTGATTCTTTCACAACAAAGAATTAAATAGGTTGATCAATTACCTTTAATTTGTGCAGATAATAGCAGGGTATACCTACGGCAGCACCCAACACACTGATGAAACATCTTTGCATACTAATTTTTATCTGTATAGGGTGCTCCAAATTTGGATATGCACAATTAAGTGACTTGCACTACTTACCTCCTTTGAAACAAGGAAGTAACAATTCTGCTGTCAAAGATCAAGTCATTTATTTATCGACCCCTGAAACAACTGCCTTTACCGTAAATGCTTACATAGGCACTGCTACTACTCCCGCTGCAAGCTTTTCTATTTCAAATATTAATCCTGGCGTATATACCTTACCTGATGGTGATAATGATATTACCATGGTGAAAAATGACAATACTGGAGTTGTAATTAGCAATAGCGGACTCCGGTTTGAAACGCTTGGAGGTCAAAAATTCTATGTAAACTATAGAGGTACCTCATCAGCACAAGCCACATCGCTTACTTCAAAAGGTAGGCAGGCATTAGGTACAAAATTTAAATGGGGTGGTGCTCCTAATTACGCTACTACAAGTGAAATAACTACGTCTTTAGGGATTATGGCCACAGAAGATAATACGGTCGTAGACATTACAGGATATGATCCTAATTGCGAATTTAGATTACAAAATAATCGTGGTGGTATTACCAGCAATACCCTACAAATAACACTAAATAAAAATCAATCCTTTGTCCTAGAAGCCTATACCAATCAAACCTCAGCAAATATTGATGGCTGGTTGGGCGCCTCTATAGCCTCCACAAAAAATATTGCCATTAGTAATGGCGGGCTAAACTATGGTGTAGTAGCATCTTCTAGCGGTAGCCGTGACGCAGGTATAGATCAGCCAGTTCCTGAAAATAAATTAGGTAAGGAATATGTTTTTATTCGAGGAAATGGCCGTGATGATACCGAGTTTCCTATACTAATTGGAACACAAAATAATACGGAAATCTTCGTAAATGGAGCCACTACTCCCATAGCAACTATCAACAATGGGGATTATTTTATCGTCCCCGGCACTAATTATTCGAGTAGTACTCCTGGCGCCAATATGTTGGTAACTACTTCAAAAGATGCCTATGCGTATCAAAACTTAGCAGGTAGTTCTGGCGTACAAACTATAGGATTAAACTTTGTTGCTCCCGTAAACTGTTTGTTGCCAGATAATATGGATAACATTCCGGACATTACCAATGCGGCAGGAACTACCTTGACAGGAGGGATTACGATAATTGCTTCAACCACTACCCCAAATAATAATATCACCGTAACAGACGGATCAGGTACAGTAACACTGCCTGCTCCACTAGCCGTTGCAGGATCTAGTGATTGGAAAACCTTTTACTTGGCCAATTTAACAGGAAATGTAAAAGTGCAATCTTCTGGACCCATAGCCGTTGGTTTTTTTGGTGTAAATGCCAATCGAGGAATTGCAGGATATTTCTCTGGCTTTGATACGGTCCCAGAGGTAGGGTTAGTCGTTACGGGTGGAGGATGTTTACCCGGTTCTGACATTCAAATAACCTCCGGAACTTATGATTCATACCAATGGTATGGAGATGGTACGCTTATTCCTGGAGCCATATTTTCTTCCTATACTCCTACGACAGCTGGTGACTATTATGTAAAGGTTAGAAAAGGAACATGTACCTATGATTCACAACCTTTATCTGCCTATTACTGCGATCCAGATATCGTAATAAAAAAAACTGCAGACAAGTCTGAAGTACTTGAAGGAGAATCTGTCACCTTTAAAATAACTATAGAAAGCTTTGGTAAAGACCCTGTAACAAATATTGTAGTTACCGATGTTATGCCTCCTGGATTTACCTTAGTTTCTGCAAACCCCACAGTGGGCAGTTGGGCAAATCCTAATTGGAATTTAGGCACCTTAAATGCTGGAAGTCTAGAGTCTATTACTATTGTTGCTACGGCCAACGAATTACCAAGCAACGTAGAATCAGAAACGGTTACCAATACGGCAACCCATACCCAAAATCAAACCGACAGAAATTATACCGCTGATAGCCCCACAGCTACAGTTACCGTGCATAATGACACTGATTTGGATGGCATTATTGATAGCGATGATCTTGATGATGATAATGATGGAATTTTAGATACTGTAGAATGTGCTTCGGCAGGAGGAACTAATGTTGTTTTTAACGGAGATTTTTCTTCTTGGTATTATAACGGGTGGACTCCTGACGGAAGTAATTGGCAAGAACCGAATCCTGGCCTATTTGCATTTTATGAAGAATACAACACCGGAACAAAACCGCTATATCAAAATTTAACCGTAGTATCGGGTACAGCATATATACTTTCTTTTGAAGTAGGCACGGTATCAACCTATCTAAATTCGTCTACGTTACGGGTGTATTTAGGAGGTGTACTAGTGTACTCAAAATTATCCGATCAAATGAGTATTGAAAATGGTGGTGACACTGCGCATACTGGCGGAGGTAATTTATCAAATACCGCTATACTTTCTATTCCCTTTACAGCCACTTCTAATTCTGCCCAATTACGGTTCGAAGGGGTTTCTACAGCGCAGCCGCATGACGAATTCTTTTTAGACAATATAAGCCTAATTCCTAGTAATGCCTGTGCCGATTCTGATGGTGACGGCATTTTTGATAGAGTAGATTTAGATAGTGATGGTGATGGATGTTCAGATGCCAATGAAGCCTATAACAATGCAAATGCCGATGGGGGCGATGGGGGGCAATATGGTTCTGGAACTCCCGCTGTAAATTCTAATGGTACTGTAATTGCTGCGGCTTACACCCTTCCTGCCGATACAAATACAAACGGAATCTATGAATTTCAGGAGGCTGGCGCAGCACCTAATATTAATGCTCAGCCCATTAATCAAACCGTTTTTGTTGGCGCTAATGCTACCTTCAACACTACCGCAACAAATGTCAGTACTTATCAGTGGCAAGTGAGCACAGATTCGGGGAGTACATTCTCCAATATATCAAACGGAACGGACTATTTTGGTGCACAAACAAGTAGCCTTAGCGTCTTAAATACAGACCTCACTAAGAATGGATTTTTGTATCGCGTTATACTAACGAACGCCAATTATATTTGTGACGAAACGACAAGCACAAATGCGTTACTGTCTGTAAAAGTTAAAACTGTAATTACGAACCGAAGGATCACCTATCGCGTCAATAAAAATTAGCTTATCTCTCTTTTTAATTTGTTTATTTAAAAATTGCTGTAACAATTAGTCTTCTAATTCGTCAAACATACACAACCTTAAATAAATCAATTTTGAACACCATCCTTACTGTCTCCAATCTTACAAAAAAATTTGGGCCCCTTGTCGCCGTCAATAATTTATCGTTTACCATAGAAAAAGGAAACGTATATGGCATTTTAGGTCCCAATGGTAGCGGTAAGTCTACCACACTAGGAATCGTGCTTAACGTGGTGAATAGAACAGCAGGAGAATTTAGCTGGTTTAATGGAGCAACAACAACGCATGATGCTTTAAAAAAGGTTGGTGCAATTATAGAGCGACCAAATTTTTACCCTTACATGACGGCACTCCAAAACTTAAAATTGGTCTGCAAGATTAAAGAAGTCCCGACTGCTAAAATTGCAGAAAAACTTGAATTAGTCGGACTCCTAGACCGTAAAGACAGCAAGTTTAAAACTTATTCTTTAGGAATGAAGCAACGTTTAGCCATAGCTTCTGCCCTACTTAATGATCCTGAAATACTAATTTTAGATGAACCTACCAACGGCTTAGATCCGCAAGGAATACATCAGATTAGAGAAATTATAAAAAAAATAGCCTCACAAGGAACTACTATTTTATTAGCATCGCACCTTCTTGATGAGGTCGAGAAAGTGTGTAGTCATGTGGTCATCCTCCAAAAAGGAGTGAAATTATATGCTGGAAGTGTTGATCAAATGCTAGCTAGTTTCGGTTTTTTTGAACTCAGAACATCGCAAGAACAAAATCTTATAACGTATTTAGAAAAGGATGTAAGATTCAGTAGTATAAAAAATGAAGATGGTTTAATTACAGCTTACCCCAAAGAAGACCTATCTGCTGAAGAGTTAAACAAAACGCTATACGAAAAAGGCATTATCCTTTCTCACTTATCCAAACGTAAAGAAAGTCTCGAAGAGCAGTTCTTAACACTGACGAAAAATGCGAAAAACTAATTATTCCAAATCAACAAAAACTTTTTAAAAAATGATACGTTTATTACAAATAGAATTTATAAAACTTTGGAATAATAGAGCTAGTAAATTTTTAATTTTCGCCTATTTCACGCTAATATTATGTATGGCACTAATTGCTATGATTCGCATAGATAGACCTCCAATAGTTTTTAATATTGCCGATCAAGGTATTTTTAATTTCCCCTACATCTGGCATTTAAATACGTGGATAGCATCTTGGTTAAAATTATTTTTTGCTATTGTAATTGTTTCTATGACGGCAAATGAATACAGTAACAAAACAATTAAGCAAAATTTAATTGATGGCTTGTCTAAAAAAGAATTTCTTATGAGCAAATTCTTAATGGTAATTAGCTTTTCTATCTTATCTACAATTTTCGTATTTCTTGTCTCTCTTATATTAGGGTTGCTCTATTCTGATTTTAATGAAATTAGCATCATTTTCTCGGACTTAAGCTATTTTTTAGGCTACTTTGTAAAGCTCGTTGGCTTTTTTAGTCTGTGCTTATTTCTTGGTTTATTGGTAAAAAGATCAGCATTCGCACTTGGATTTTTAATTCTATGGTGGGGAATTTTTGAAAACCTTATTATACGATTTTCTGCATGGTGGCTCTTTGGGAAAGAAGGATCAGAAAAAGTAATGCATTTTATGCCTTTAGAAGCAATGTCTAACTTAATCGTTGAGCCAATTACAAAATTTAAAGCGGTAAAATCAATAAGCACACAATTAGGGGCTAATTTATCCATAGATTATGCCGTGCATTGGTATAATATCTTAATTGTCTTAGGCTGGACCACAATTTTCATCTATTTATCTTACGCATTGTTAAAGAAAAGAGATTTGTAGTATCTTGTAGCGTCTGAGAAACGCACTGAAAATGAATTATGAAGTAACTAACACTACCAATGGCAGTATTAGTTACTTTATCTATTTCATCTGAATGATAAAAATAATAGCAGATGAAAAAACAATACCTTATTCTTTTTTTATGCATCTTTAGCTTTTTGCAAGTCGCTGCACAAAGAGAAACTTCGAACTGGTACTTCGGTTATGGTGCTGGTATACAGTTTAATGATAATGGCTCTGTAACAGCATTAACAGATGGTAAATTAAATACTCTTGAAGGCTGTACGTCTATATCGGATGCTAGCGGAAATTTGTTAGCCTACACGGATGGCATTACAGTGTATAATAAGAATCATCAGATAGTTCAAAATGGCAACGGCTTATGGGGAGACCCTTCCAGCACACAGTCGGCCATTATTGTACCCAAACCAGAAGACCCAAACATCTATTATATTTTTACTGTGGATACTTCTGTGGTAGAAGGTGATCCAGATTTTGGACTCAATTATTCGGTATTAGATATTTCACAAAATGGTGGTAATGGGGCCATCACAGAGAAAAACAAAAAACTTCTTAATGATAGTTCCGAAAAAATTGCAGGTGTCATTAAAGACTGCTTTGAACAATCTATTTGGGTAATTACTTTGGCTTCTGAAGCCGGTGCCGTTGGCTTTTTTAACACCTATCATTGTTATGAAGTAAGTGCTGCAGGAATAAATACCAATGCGGTAAAAAATACTTTCCCTGACCTACTAATTAGTGACCCAAGAGGCTATTTAAAACTATCCTCTGATGGTACCAAAATGGTAAGTGCAAATGCTTATGACGGATTGTTTGTTTATGACTTTGACCAAGAAACGGGGATTCTTAGCAATCAACTACAATTAACCATCCCTTCTTCCAATACCATTCCTTATGGTGTAGAATTCTCTGCGGAAGGACACTATTTGTATGTACATACGTTTAATGATGAAGAAATAAGCAATGCTTCATTAATTCAGTACGATCTTTTTGCTTCAAACATTTCAACTTCAGCTGTAGTCATGGATGAAAGAGCGGCATATAGAGGTGCCTTACAAATGGCAGAAAATGGAAAAATATACCGCACAACTCCAAAAAATTATTTTGAAGGAACCGCCTATTTAAGTGTAATTAACAACCCTAGCGTTAAAGGATTGGCGGCCAACTATGTACACAATGCTGTTTCTTTAAATGGAAAAACAGCAATGCAGGGACTACCTCCATTCATTCAATCTTTTTTCAATAAGATTGATTTGATTAAAAACTCGGACGGGAGCACCAGCACCACCTTAACCATTTGCGAAAAAGAATCGTTTATTCTTGAAGTTGATGAATATTCAGGAGCGAGGTATGAATGGGAAAAAGATGGTATACCTTTAATAAACCCAAACAACTATTATTTAGAAGTATCAAGTGCGTCATTAGAAGATGCTGGGAAATACAAATTAAAAATAACATTAGCAGACCCTAAAGAATGCCCTATTATCGGAGAATCTACTATTGTTATTAACCCCGTTCCTATAATAGAAAATTTACAAATTGTTCAATGTGATATTGATGAAGATAGCACCACAGACGGTATCACATCGCTTAATTTAGAACAAGCCTACCTTTTAAAAAACTATCCTGAACATTACGGTTTTTTGTTTTTCGAAAGTACTACCGCAATCACCAACAACCAACCTATATTAAACCCTATTGGGTATCGAAATACTACGCCATTTAATCAAATAATTTATTATACGGCTACCAATGAATTTGGATGTTCTTCTGAAGGTACCCTTGAGATTACGGTACAAGCTACAACCATAAACACGAATAACGAGAGTCCGTTTTACACATGCCAAAGCAATTTAGACACTACAGAAATAGTAGGCGTTTTTGATCTGGAACAAATTAGACAGAATAGTTACCCCGCTATTAATGCTACGTTCTACACAAGCCTAGTAGATGCTTCTTTAGAGCAAAATGAAATTTCTGGAGACTATACTACGCCATCCATTAATTTATATGTGCGTCTTGAAAAAGACAATGAATGCCAAGGTGTAGAAAGCATAGCACTTATTGTAAATGCAGCGCCCTCGTTTACCTTTCCCGAAGAACATTATGTCTGTACAGACGGAGAATACCTAGACTTAATGGCTCCAAGCGGTTATGATTCCTACGAATGGAGAAATACAACGAACAATTCTGAAGCCGTTATTGGTGAGTCTCCTACAATAACCATCTCTGAACCTGGAAATTATAAGTTAACACTCGGTTATGACTATAGTACGCTACGAGAAACTCTAATTTGTACAAATAGTGTTGATTTTACAGTCTACCCCTCTAACAGAGCACAAATTGAAAATATTATTATAAAGGATATTTCAGATAACAATACTATAGAAATCCTAGTTAGCGGTGACGGGGACTACGAATATTCTTTAGACGGAATTGACTACCAATCCAGTTCAAATTTTTCAAATTTGGAACCTGGCTTTGCTACTGTTTACGTGCAAGATAAAATAGGTTGCGGTATTACGGAAGATGAAATAGCTATTATTGGTTACCCAAAATTTTTCTCTCCTAATGGCGATGGCACTAATGATTATTGGCAATTGTTAGGGGTTAATGAAATCTATCAGGCCGATAGTGAGATCTCGATTTTTGATCGATTTGGAACTTTAATAACCCGTATCATGCCAGAAAGCAAAGGTTGGGATGGCACTACCAATGGTGTAACTGTTCCCGCGTCTGACTATTGGTTTAAAGTAAATCTTGAAGACGGTAGAGTTTTCACGGGACACTTTACCCTAAAAAGATAAATAGCGTTAAAAATAAGCGCAACTGCGTTTATTTATTACCCCTTCCTTTCGTAATTTTATAGGATGAAATTTAAGGTCGTATCAGAATTTAAACCCACAGGAGATCAACCCAATGCCATCAAAGAATTGGTTGAAGGTTTAGATACTGGAGAAAAATACCAAACTCTACTAGGAGTAACAGGATCTGGAAAAACATTTACGGTAGCTAATGTAATTGAAGAGGTGCAAAAACCTACGTTAGTTTTAGCACACAATAAAACATTAGCTGCTCAATTGTATTCAGAATTTAAGCAGTTTTTCCCAGATAATGCGGTGGAATATTTTGTATCCTACTATGATTACTACCAACCAGAAGCCTACATCCCTACTTCTGGTCTTTATATTGAAAAGGATTTATCTATCAATGAAGACATAGAGAAACTTCGATTGAGTACCACGTCTTCCCTATTATCAGGAAGGCGAGATGTTATTGTTGTAGCATCAGTTTCTTGTTTATATGGTATTGGAAACCCTGTAGAATTTCAAAAAAATGTTATTTCTGTTCATAAAGATCAGGTAATTTCGAGAACAAAATTCCTTCATCAATTAGTACAAAGTTTATATTCTAGAACTACGGCAGATTTTAGGAATGGAAATTTCAGGGTGAAAGGAGATGTTGTAGATGTTTTCCCGAGTTATGCAGATCATGCATTTCGTATTCACTTTTTTGGCGATGAAATTGAAGAGATTGAAGCATTTGATCCTTTGAAAAACACAAAGCTAGATAATTATGAAAACCTGAATATCTACCCCGCAAACATGTTTGTAACCTCTCCTGATATTTTACAAAATGCAATTCATCAAATTCAGGATGATTTGGTAAAACAGATTGATTTTTTCAAAGAAGTTGGTAAGCCTTTAGAAGCTAAAAGACTAGAAGAACGTACCAACTTTGATTTAGAAATGATTCGTGAATTAGGATACTGTTCTGGTATTGAAAACTACTCGCGTTATTTAGATGGTAGAGAACCCGGAACTAGGCCCTTCTGTCTATTGGATTATTTTCCTGATGATTATTTAATGGTCGTCGATGAAAGTCACGTTACCATTTCTCAAGTACATGCCATGTATGGCGGTGACCGTTCCCGAAAAGAAAATCTTGTAGAATATGGATTTAGACTGCCTGCTGCAATGGATAATAGGCCACTTAAATTTGAGGAATTTGAAGCTTTGCAAAATCAAGTAATTTATGTGAGTGCTACTCCTGCTGATTATGAATTACAACTAAGTGATGGTGTTTTTGTAGAACAAATCATTAGACCTACGGGGCTCTTAGATCCTATTATAGAGGTGAGACCTAGCTTAAATCAAATTGATGATCTGGTAGAGGAAATTCAACAACGGAATGAAAAAGATGAACGTACACTGGTAACTACCCTTACCAAACGTATGGCAGAGGAATTAGCGAAATATCTAGATCGTATTAATGTTCGCTGTCGGTATATTCATAGTGATGTGGATACTCTGGAGCGTGTAGAAATCATGCAAAATTTAAGAAAAGGTATTTTTGATGTCTTGATTGGGGTAAACCTACTACGTGAAGGACTAGATTTACCTGAGGTGTCTCTTGTCGCCATCCTAGATGCCGATAAAGAAGGATTCTTGCGTAGTAATCGCTCCTTAACACAAACCGTGGGTAGAGCCGCTAGAAACCTTAATGGAAAAGCTATTATGTATGCTGATAAAATTACGGCTAGCATGAAACAAACTATTGATGACACCAATTACCGAAGAGAAAAACAAATTGCTTACAATACCAAGCATAATATGGTACCAAAAGCGCTAAATAAAAGTCTGGATAGTGTGTTAGCTAAGAATTCTGTATCTACCTATCATTTTGAGAAAGAAGTAGCTAGAGCGGCAGAACCGGATATGGACTACTTGACAAAAGAACAAATTGAAAAAATGATCCGTGAAAAACGAAAAGATATGGAAAAAGCTGCTAAGGAGTTGGACTTTATGCAAGCTGCCAAATTACGTGATGAAATAAAAATGCTTCAAAAGCAAGAATAAAAAAAGCGCCTCGGTAGTATCCCGAGGCGCTTTTAACTAACCAACTTAAACCAACCATCATGAGAACCTCTCGGTTAACACAATTTCATACTACATTACGCCAATTCTATTAATCTCTTTGGCTTTGGTAATGCTTCTTCCTTTTTAGGAAGATTAAAACTTAAAATTCCGTTTTCGTAACTTGCATTAATAGCTTCCTTATTTACCGATTCTGGTAAGGTAAAGGCTCTTTTAAATGATGAAAAAGAATACTCTTTTCTAGTATATTTTACTTTTTCCACTTCCTTGTCCTCAGCAACTTCCTTCTTAGACTCAAATGAAACACTTAATAAATCATTATCGATTTCGATTTTGAAGTCCTCTTTTTTTCTCCCTGGAGCAACCAATTCTAATACAAAAGAAGCATCATCCTCTTTTATATTCACCGCAGGAACTTTACTATTTAATACTTCGGCGCCACCAAACCAATCTGGTTTAAACAATTCATTCATTAATGCCGGAATAGATACTACATTTTTATTTACTGTACTCATAACTATATTTTTTTTAATTAGAAATATTTGTTCTTTGGTATTCAATAGACAAAATACATACCAAGGCATAAATAGCGTCATTTTGTCATCAAATAGCTGTTTGACAATGACAAAATGACGCTATTTAAGGTTGTTAGACTAAAAACATGGCAGCATGCTTCATTAATACAGAGCTGATCATAGGAAACAAATAGAAAAAATCAAGAACTTTAGTATAAAATAGTACCTTGCAGCAAAATTAGATTATATGACTAATAATGATATTCTTAAGAAGCTAAGAGTAGCACTAATGTTGAGGGATGATGAAATTGTAGACATTTTAAAACTTGTAGATTTTAAGATCTCTAAAGCAGAGCTTGGTGCATTTTTCAGAAAGGAAGACCATCCAAACTACATGGAATGTGGTGATCAAATACTGCGTAACTTTTTAAACGCCCTAGTAATTCACTTTAGAGGAACCAAAGAGAATCCTAAAAATCCAAAAGCTGAATTAGCCGCGATTAAAAAAGGCCCACAGGCAAAAAAAGGATACGATCCTGACTTTAAAGCAAAACAAGAGAAGAAAGTAGATAAAAACGTTATCCACGGAAATTATAAAAACAAAAAAAAATCCTGAGTTAACTCAGGATTTTTTTGTGATCAACATAAATAAAAATACTTACTCCGTAATTCTTACTGGAACAGTATAGGTCCTTCCTTCACGGTAATCTTCTAGACTTACTTTTTGGTAATTCAATTTTGATTTTACAAACTGTTCTACTATTTCACTATTTGTTGTTACAGATAGTACCACAATTTCTCTGTCCTCATTTAAAGTAAAAAGAACATTAGCTGTTAAGTCGTCTTCAACGATTAAAGAACTATTGCTTAATAATGTAGCAATTTGAGTTGATAATTTTTTTGTAGGCTCGTCAGATTTCTTTTTGTCATTTGCTAGAACTGATCCTGATAATAATAACAATGTACTTACGAATACTAAACTTAATTTTCTCATGATAATTTGTTTTAAGATTGATAACTGATTAATTGATGATATTAGAAAGACGCCTCACAAACTATTATGTTACACTCGAATTTCATTTTAACACATCCTTAACTTCACGATGCGTTCTCTAATCTCACGTCAAAATTAGAACTTATAAGCTTCAAAAAATAAACCTAAAGCCAGACTTAACGCATCGTTAAAGCATTTAACACTAGGTTAAAATTGTAGAAAAAAAAGAAAGGTTATTCTTACTTATTGAAAAATTAACAATACGCATTTTAACCTACAGTATTCTTAAAACATCTCTTGACATCCTTACACTATTTTCAAGTATTACCCGCTTTTATTGAAAACAAAAAAATGGGCAATGTTAAGATAACATTGCCCATTTTGAAAATATATTTTTTGAGTACTTTTAAATTAACTCAATACCGCCTTAACTTTATCTGCAGCTTCTTGGAATTGTACAGCAGACTGTACATCTAAACCAGAATTATCGATCAATTCTTTTGCCAAGTCAGCATTTGTTCCTTGTAAACGAACAATGATTGGCACGTTTATAGTTCCCATGTTTTTGTAAGCATCAATAACACCTTGAGCCACGCGATCACAACGAACGATACCACCAAAAATATTAATCAATATCGCTTTAACTGCAGGATCTTTTAAGATAATCTTGAAAGCAGCCTCAACACGCGCCGCATCAGCAGTACCACCAACATCTAAGAAGTTAGCTGGCTCACCACCTGCTTGCTTAATTAAATCCATAGTTGCCATTGCTAAACCAGCACCGTTAACCATACATCCAACATTCCCATCAAGATCTACATAATTTAAACCTAAAGCACCCGCTTCAACTTCAATAGCATTCTCTTCACGAAGGTCACGCATTTCTGCATATTGCTTTCTTCTGTATAATGCATTATCATCTATAGATACTTTAGCATCTACAGCCATAATTTTATCATCCGAAGTTTTTAAAACTGGGTTGATTTCAAACATACTTGAATCACTCTCAACATATGCTTTATATAAAGACGCTACGAACTTTGTCATTTCTTTAAAAGCAGTACCAGACAAACCTAAGTTAAAGGCAATCTTACGTGCTTGAAAAGGCAATAGACCTGTTGCAGGATCAATTTCTTCTGTAAAAATTAAATGTGGCGTACTTTCGGCCACCTCTTCGATATCCATACCACCTTCTGTAGAATACATAATCATATTTCTACCAGTACCACGGTTTAATAACACAGACATGTAAAACTCATTCGTTTCACTAGCTCCTGGGTAATAAACATCTTCAGCAACCAATACTTGATGAACTTTTTTACCTTCAGCAGAAGTCTGAGGCGTGATCAAATTCATTCCAATGATTTGTCCTGCAATTTCTTCAACTTCTTTTAAGTTTTTAGCCAATTTAACACCACCACCTTTTCCGCGGCCACCAGCGTGAACTTGTGCTTTTATAACGTGCCATCCAGTTCCTGTTTCTGCTGTTAATTGCTTTGCAGCATCTACAGCTTCTTTTGCATTGTGAGCTACAATTCCTCTTTGGATACGTACCCCAAAACTTGCTAAAATTTCTTTTCCTTGATATTCGTGAAGATTCATAAGTAAATCGTGTCTTTATTTAATGATGACAAAAATAGCAAACCATTGCTAATTACCCTAATGAAATTAGAAAGCTATCTCTTAAATTTTAAAATAGGCACAAAAAATAGCCTATTTCTTGTTCTATTCATCAAAAAGATTCTAACATTACAGTTATTCGTAAGCTCAAAATCTCATTAAAACCTAGAAATACTAGCAGCACGACCCCTAAACGGGTTTTATTTGTTTTAAATGAAACAATTTGTTGTATTTTGGTTTTTTGATGTTTTATTTTGTTCAAAACCAAGAAGAAGTATAGATTTGCTTCAAAATTATATTGCAATGACGAATCACGATTTATTGAACATAGCAAAAACCTACGGAGATCCGGTTTATGTGTATGATTCTGAAAAAATAATAACCCAATTCAACAGGCTTACTAACGCCTTTAGTGGAGTTAAAAAATTAAAATTAAATTACGCTGCTAAAGCGCTATCTAATATTACCATATTAAAACTAATGAACAGTCTTGGCAGTGGCTTAGACACTGTTTCTATTCAAGAAGTACAATTAGGTCTTCTTGCTGGTTTTAAACCTGAAAATATCATATTTACCCCTAATGGAGTTTCTTTAGAAGAAATTGAAGAAGCTGCTAAATTAGGCGTACGTATTAATATTGACAACCTATCTATATTAGAACAATTTGGAAGTAAGTTTCCTAAAGTTCCAGTTTGTATCCGTATTAATCCTCATGTTATGGCTGGAGGAAACTCTAACATTTCTGTAGGTCATATTGATTCTAAATTTGGAATTAGCATTCATCAAATACCTCATTTATTACGTATCGTAGAACTTACTCAAATGCATATCAATGGTATTCATATGCATACAGGAAGTGACATTTTAGATATTGATGTATTTCTTTATGCTTCTGAAATATTGTTTGAAACTGCTAAAAACTTCAAGGAATTAGACTTTATTGATTTCGGAAGTGGTTTCAAAGTACCTTATAAAGAAGGAGATATTGAAACAAACATAGAAGAATTAGGAAGTAAATTAACTGAAAAGTTCAATGCTTTCTGTAAAGAATACGGAAAAGAATTAACCTTAGCTTTTGAACCAGGTAAATTTCTAGTAAGCGAAGCGGGCCAATTTCTTGCAAAAGTAAATGTTGTTAAACAAACAACATCTACGGTTTTTGCTAGTATTGATTCGGGTTTCAATCACCTAATACGTCCAATGCTTTATGGATCCTACCATCAAATAGAAAATATCTCAAACCCAGAAGGTAGAGAACGTTACTATTCTGTTGTAGGCTACATTTGCGAAACAGATACGTTTGCTAGCAACCGAAGAATTACTGAAATATCTGAAGGTGATATCCTTACTTTCAAAAATGCCGGTGCTTATTGCTTTACCATGGCGAGTAATTATAATAGCAGATTTAGACCTGCCGAAGTGTTATGGCACAAAGGAGAAGCTGTATTAATTAGAGAGCGCGAAACATTAGATGACATTATAAAAAATCAAGTAGATGTAAAAAACCTTTTTTCAAAAAAAGAAAAGGCTACCGTTAAATAAAACTTTACAGTACTAGACACTATAAAAAATCCTGCCCTGCAGGATTTTTTTATGTTTTATAGATCCTGAAAATAAAATAGTAATTAAAACGTTATTTTTGAATAGGTTTAGAGACTAAACAATCAAAATAGTACAAAATGAAATCATTCTTTTACTCCGTTTTTATAATTAGTATGCTTAATGTGTTTACCACAAATGCTCAAGAGGTTACCTGGCTAACTTGGGAAGAAGCTGCCAAACTAGCCGAAACAGATAAAAATCCGAAGAAAATATTTATCGATGTATATACGGATTGGTGTGGCTGGTGCAAAAAAATGGATAAGGACACTTTTCAGGATGCTACCGTAGCAGCCTATATGGAAAAGAATTTCTATATGGTAAAACTAGATGGTGAAGGCAAAGAACCTATTGAATTTAAAGGAAAAACTTTTAAATTTGTTCCCTCTGGAAGAAATGGATACCACGAATTTGCGGCTGCATTAATGCAAGGAAAACTAAGCTATCCTACTACCATATTTTTAGATGAAAAGATGAATATGCTCTCTCCTGTTCCTGGATATCAAAAGCCTGATGCTTTTTTACAAATAGCGAAGTATTTTGGAGACAATATTCACAAGGAAAAAGACTGGAAAACGTATACCGAAGGAAAATAAAATTTACAATACTTTTTGCGCCCACTCTGTCCATGAGCCATCATAGACAGATTTTTTATTTTGAATTCCCACTAGTTCACTCGCAAACAATAATATGCATGCGGTCACTCCCGAACCACAACTAAATATTACCGGTTTGCTTTCATTGTTTAGCCTATTAAAAACTACAGCTAATGCTCCCTTAGATTTGAATTTACTACCTCGCAACACTTCAGTGTAGGGGATATTTATGGATTTAGGAATGCTCCCACTCCTTAAACCTTTTCTAGGTTCCGCTGCTGTTCCGTTAAACCTACCTTGCGATCGCGCATCAATAAGTATGGCTATTTCTGACGTCGTATTTTCAAAAACAGCACTAAAACTAACAACCGCTTCACTATTAAAAGACGCTGTAAAGTTTCCTTTAACATACGTTTCTTTCCTATTTTTTTCTAAAGGTAAATTATGAAGAATCCATTCTGGTAAACCTCCGTCTAAAACGGCAATATTAGGATGTCCCATTGCCTTAAATAGCCACCAAACTCTAGGACTCCAATAAATCCCTAAAGCATCGTATACTACCAATACACTATTCTGATTAATTCCTAGTTTTTGACACTCTTCCTGAAATTGCTCTGGACTTGGCACCATATTAGGATAAAGACTTTCCCTTTCCGAAAAATTAGTTTTTAAATTAAAAATTCGCGCACCTTTAATGCTATTACTACTATTTTCTGAAACTGCTCCTGATATTGGATCTGAAGCCCTCGCGTCTAAAATTATCAAATTAGAATCGTCTAAATGATCTTTCAACCAAGCTACTGTTACTAATGAATCCATATCAAATACTTAAAATTAAGAACAAAAAAAAGAGGTAACTAAGTTACCTCTTTTTATATATAAGCTGTAGGTTATAAATTACCTACTGTAATTTGGTGATTCTTTGGTAATGGTTACATCATGTGGGTGACTTTCATTGATACCACTAGCGGTAATTTTCACAAAACGACCGTTATCTTGAAGTGCCGCAATATCTTTTGCGCCACAATAGCCCATTCCTGCTTTTAAACCTCCGATAAATTGGTGAATACTTTCAAATAAATCACCTTTATAAGGCACGCGCCCTACAATACCTTCTGGCACTAATTTTTTAATATCATCTTCTACATCTTGGAAATAACGGTCTTTTGAGCCTTGTTTCATTGCTTCAACAGATCCCATTCCTCGGTATGATTTGAATTTTCTTCCTTCGTAAATGATAGTTTCTCCAGGAGACTCTTTAGTTCCCGCCAATAGCGATCCTAACATTACCGTATCTGCCCCTGCTGCAATTGCTTTTGGAATATCACCTGTATACCGAATACCACCATCGGCAATTACTGGAACACCACTACCTTTAATAGCCGCAGCCACTTCTAATACTGCAGAAAATTGAGGAAAACCAACCCCCGCAACAACACGTGTTGTACAGATAGATCCTGGACCAATACCTACTTTAACAGCATCTGCACCAGCATCTACTAAATATTTAGCAGCAGCTCCCGTAGCTATATTACCAACGATAACCTCTAAATCTGGGAATCTTGCTTTTACCTGCTTTAATACTTCAACTACTCCTTTGGTATGACCATGAGCAGTATCAATTACTACAGCATCTACACCTGCGTTTACCAATGCTTCTGCCCTATCTACAGCATCTGCAGTAACTCCTAAAGCAGCAGCTACTCGTAAACGACCATACTGATCTTTATTCGCAATAGGCTTCTGCGTAAGCTTGGTAATATCTCTAAAAGTTATTAGACCCACTAATTTATAGTCTTTATCTACAACTGGAAGTTTTTCAATTTTGTTTTCCTGTAAAATATCCTCCGCCTGTTCTAATGAAGTACCTTCTGCTACGGTAACTAAATTTTTAGTTGTCATAACTTCAGAAATAGGACGATCATTATTTTTTTCAAAACGCAAATCACGGTTGGTAACTATACCAATTAATTTACCTTCCCCATCTACAATCGGGATACCGCCAATACCGTATTCTTTCATGTTTGCTTTCGCATCACGTACAAAAGAATTTAAAGGCAAAGTAACAGGATCGATAATCATACCGCTTTCTGCTCTTTTCACTTTGCGAACCTTCATGGCTTGCTGTTCGATAGTCATGTTCTTGTGCAAAACACCAATACCACCTTCTTGAGCCATAGCAATTGCCATTTTAGACTCCGTAACCGTGTCCATAGCCGCTGAAACGATAGGAACATTGATGGTAATGTTTCGGGTAAATTTTGTTTGAATATTTACTTCTCTTGGAAGTACTTCAGAATAAGCTGGGACTAAGAGTACGTCATCGTAAGTAAGACCTTCTCCAACTATTTTATCAAGATGTGCTTGCATGGCAATTAAAGATTAATTGCGTGCAAATATACGATTAATATTAATTAAAGGCGCAAACGGATTATAATCTTTACAGTAGGCATTGTTTTTATAAGAAAATTAACAAACCACCTAGCAAACAAATTCACGAATCAAATCGACATGTAAACAATAATACATCATATACCCTAAATAAATTTATAAGAGACTAGCCTCACCCCCATTATAACAAGTAGTTTAAATAATTTAACAATGTTATTTAAATTTAATCTAAATAAACTTAGGATATAATTATTCCTTGTAATATTTTTGGGATTTAATTAACGAAAAGATTCCATGAAAAAATTTTTAGTATTACTTCCCATCTCTTTCTTCGTATTTGCATGCTCAAATGACGATGACAACAATGCATCTAGCAACGATGCTATTACGGCTGCTTCTGTGGTTGAAAATTACGCGAACTTAGTGTACGAATCATATTCAGACAGCTATGATTCTGCTGTATTAATGCAGACCGCTATTACCACATTTACAGAAACACCTACAGAAGATAATTTTACCGCAGCCAAAGATGCATGGTTAAGTGCTAGAGAATATTATGGGCAAACAGAAGCCTATAGAGAAACTAACGGACCTATTGATACTGAAGGAGAATCTTGGTCTATTGGTAATGAAGGACAAATGAATGCATGGCCAATTGATGAAAGTTATATTGATTATGTTTTAACTGGAACAGAATCTTACGCCGGTGATTACAATAGTATTATTGGCGATGAAACGTATACCATTACAGAAGAAGCCTTGGCAGGCTCAAATGAAGGTGTTGATGATAAATCTATAAGTACTGGATGGCATGCTATTGAGTTTTTACTTTGGGGCCAAGATAACACTGCCCCTGCTGAAGATTTGCCAGGACAACGTTCTTATACAGATTATACTACCGCGGAAAATGCTGATCGCAGAGCTCAATATTTAACTGTTGTCACAAACCTCTTAGTAAACGACTTAAATGATTTAGTTAGCACTTGGAGTGAAGGTGGCACCTATAGAACTGTATTTGAAGCTTTAGATACTGAAACAGCCTTACAACAAGCTATTAACGGTGCATTTTTTATTGCTGGAGATGAATTAAGCTCCGAGCGTATGATTGCTCCTGTTGATTCTACAGATGGTATTGATGCCTCAGGCCAAGAAGACGAGCATTCTTGTTTTTCTGATAATACACAACGTGATGTTTACGCAAACGCACAGGGTGTACTAAATGTAATTTATGGCTCTTACGGCACTATAAACGGCGCTTCATTTATTGATTTAGTAAAACAAACTGATCCAGCGCAAGCAGCTACACTTGAAGCTGCCGCAAGTCTGGTGGCTACGAGAGCCGCTCTTATAGGTGATAATGCACAACCATTTGATTACTTAATCACTCAAGAAACATCAGATAATACCGATGGACCTGTAATGCAATGTGTTGTTGCTTTATTTGATTTAGCTAATGAAATTAGTGCTTCGGCATCGGTATTGGGAATAAATCTTAACTAAATATAATTTAGGATTTTCCTAAGGTATTAAAAAGTCCCGGAATTTTTATTTCGGGACTTTTACCATCGTATTTTTTACTAAAAACCATCAATTTGAAAAAACATATTGCATCTATTCTCCTTATAACCTTGAGCTTTTTCTCCTGTACTACAGAAGATGATAACTATATAACCTTCGAGGAGTTATATGAAGAGGGAGAAGAATTTTTAACCGGTGAATTAGGTGTCAATAGCACCAGTGCCAATGCGTTTGGATTTGAAGTAGACGGTCTCTCTTTTACGGAAATTGGAGCCTTTTCTACGGGAAATTCATTATTCAATCAAAACTGGGTATCTGCACCCGCATCAACAACAGCCAGAGACGGATTAGGACCAACATTTAATGCGCGTTCCTGCGCTGGGTGCCACTTTAAAGATGGAAGAGGAAGCCCATTAGTTAATGGAGAAGATTCTAGTGGTTTTTTAATGCGAATAAGCCTTCCCGGTCAAGATTTATTTGGAAATGCGAATCCTGTAGCGGGTTACAACACGCAAATTCAAGATAGAGCTAATAACGGCGTGGACTATGAAGCTAAGGTGAATGTCACTTATGAAATATTAAATGGAGCATATCCTGATGGGAATACTTATGAGTTGCAAAAACCAATATATTCATTTTCTGATGAGAAATTTGGTAGCTTGGAGGGCATACTAACCTCCCCACGAGTAGCACAACAAACCATAGGACTTGGTTTTGTAAATGCCTTACCCGACGATCAAATATTACAATTTGTAGATGAATTTGATGCTGATGGGGATGGAATTTCAGGAAAAGCAAATTATGTTTGGAACGTCGAAGAAAACACAACCACACTTGGCAAATATGGATGGAAAGCTAATGCCCCAAGCTTGAAACAACAAATAGCTGGTGCTTTTCATGGAGATATGGGTCTTACCAGCTCCCTATTCACCGAGCAAGAATGTCCTTCCCCGCAACAAGATTGCGCTGATGCTGTAAATGGAGGCGAACCCGAAATAACAGATTCGCAATTAGAAAAAGTAGTATTTTACCAAGCAACTTTAGCAGTGCCCAATAGAAGAAACTACGAGGATTTATCGGTCTTAAAAGGAAAAGCAAATTTTACAGAAATAAACTGTATTAATTGTCACCGCATCAATCAAACTACTGGAATTTCTGAAATAACCGCTGTTTTAAATAATATTACCATAAAACCGTATTCTGACTTTCTACTGCATGATATGGGAGTGGATTTAGCAGATAATAGACCAGATTTTTTAGCTACTGGTAGGGAATGGCGCACGCAACCCCTATGGGGTATTGGTTTAATTTCTACTGTAAATAACCATACCTTTTTTTTACATGACGGTCGTGCAAGAACTATTGAAGAAGCTATTCTGTGGCATGGTGGCGAAGCAGAAGCCAGTAAAAATGCTTTCAAACAATTATCGCAAGAAGAAAGACAACAAGTTATAGATTTTGTAAACTCACTTTAATTCATGAAAAAAATAATCTTAAGCCTTACAACTCTTATTATTACCTTGAACTTAGGTTGTGATAATGATGATACTAATAGCGCGTCTGATTTTGACGTTAACCTTATGTTTAGCGATTTAACACACAACAATATTATACCAACTATTGCTAATTTCGTAACCGAAGCCAATGCCTTACAAACAGCAGCTAGTAATTACACTAGCACTACGACAATAGCTAATTTAGAGATTTTAAGACAGCAATGGAAGCTTACTGCGCTTTTTTACGAGAAAACGTACACCTACAATATTGGTAGCGCTAAAGATCAGTTTGTTCATAACTCTATTTACAACTGGCCTACCGTACCAAGATCTGTGGAATATTTTATAACAGAAAATAATACTATTGACGAGGCATTAATGTTAACCATAAGTCCACAAGTAAAATCTTTAGCCGCCTTAGAATATTTATTATTTGCAGACGATTTAGCAAGCACTAACGCTGCTTTTTTAGCTTCGGAAAAACGTAGAGATTATTTAAGATTATCAAGCACCTATGTAACTTCTCGCGCAAATTTATTATTTAGTATTTGGGATAGTAGCGGAGAAAATTATGCGAGCACATTTCTTGCAAACAGTGGTAGCGGTATTTCTAGCTCTTTAAACTTATATTATAATGGCCTTTACAATACTATTGATGTTACCAAAACCACTAAAGTTGGAAAACCTGCTGGCTTAGAAAAATCAGACGTAGTAAACCCTGAACTAGCACAAGCATTTTACAGCAATACCTCTTTAGCCATTATTGAAGCGAATATAAAAACTGTGGAATTGGCCTACTTTGGATCTACCAACACTTTAGGGCTAGATGACTATGTGCAATCTATCAGTAAAAATGCCACTTTAAATACTACCATTCAAGCTAAATTTACCGAAATATACGCCGCAATTGATGCTATTCCTGTTCCGTTAGACGAGGCCGTAACTAGCAACCACACCGAAGTTGAAATCCTACATACAAAATTGAATGAACTGCAGGTTTTATTTGCCGTAGATGTACAAAGTATTTTATCTATAATTATTACTACAACAGATACTGATGGGGACTAAAATTTAAATTGCAAGGTTGTATAAAATGTTCTTGGCTGAGCTGGTAAAATACCAGGCCCCGGATATCCTGTAGCTCTACGGGTAAAATAGCTATTATCTAAAAGGTTGTTTACCCCTGTCTCTAATTTGAAATATTTATAAGAATACGACAATGAAAAATCTAAAATATCGTATTCGGGTATCTCCCCTATGATACCACTTTGACTATCAAAATCTCTTGGAGAATTGGTGGCGTCTGTAAATTGACTTCCTAAATAGGTATACTGCAAACTTCCCAACAGGTCTTTATACCCAAAACTTAACCCCGTTTTTAGATTAACATCTGGTATAAACTCTACTTTATTCCCTTCTATATTGTTTTCCTGAGAAGAAATATATTCACTATCGGTTAGCGCCAAGTTTACAAATAAGTTAAGCTTTCCGTTATCATTATCTGATATTGTCTTCCAAAGATTAAAATCTAAGAAACTTTCAAAACCATAGGTTATGGCGTCTCCAATATTTCCTCTAAACTGTTCTTGCTGTATATCACTAACAGCTCTTAAAACAACCCCTAATCGATTGTCATAACGCAATAAAAAGGCACCCACATCATAAGACAAGACATTAGAGACTCTACCTCTTGCTCCTAAATCAAACGTATAACCACTTTCATCAGAAATATCAGGATCTATCACTAAAGACGGATTATTAATACGGATATCATTGAACGTAACCGATCTATAATTTTGGCTAAAATTACCATATAATTCTACGGCATTAAATGGTTTGTAACTAACACCCACTCCTAGTAACACAAACTGACGTGAAAAATCTCTATTATCTGGCACCTCAATATTTAAAATTGGGTTACCGGCATTATCCAAGTTTATTTGCTTGTATGCCCCCTGACTCTCTGTTTTTATATATTCAAAACGAGCACCTGGCGTAATGGATAAATTATCCTTTACATTAAATATATTTTCAGCAAAGAGCGCTAAATTCAAGTTTGGAAATTCAAAATCGCTCTGTCTGGAGTAATCTGGATATTCTGTATCTGCAAAACTAAAATCTGCATCTGCTCCATTCGTTCCGGGGCCCTGGCGTTCGGAGTTTTTAGACTGATAATATTTAGAACCCACCAAAAACACGTGGTCTCCATCCAGTAAATTGTAACGAGTTAAGACCCTTGCTTCCGCTCCCCAGTTATTAAAATTACCAACGATAAGCTCTCTTGGCGCTGTTAAATCATCTTCTTGAGAAACTCTATTTTCCCTAAAACCTACCGATTTTCTAAAAGCATCTAAGGCAAATAAGTTAAGGCTGAAATCTGTTTTATTTGAAAAGGAATGATCCAACCTCACGGAATATAATTTCCAATCTACATTAAACCAATTTCTTGTTCTATTACTAAAAGATGGATCATCTTCAAATTGTTGATCTGTAAGCCCTCCTGGTTGATGCGCTAAATAATTTAAATAACTAAACTCAAAGGTCAGTTTAGTTTTATCTGAAAAATCATGATTTACATGCAAATAACCATTATAGGAATCAAATTCTGAATTTGGACGAAAGCCATCTCCTGTTTTAAAATTATAAAAAGCATAATATTGCGTTTTACCCACCGTGCCTCCAAGACTATTAAAGCTGGTGAATAAATTATTAGAGCCCAATGTTTGTCTAGAAATCCACTCTATTTCTTTATCTGGATTTGGTTGCTTCATCTTAAAATTAATAAGACCTCCAAATTGAGTACCGTATTGTAATGATGCCGCTCCTCTAATCACTTCTATTTTATCTAAGCCTTCTGCTGGTGGAGTATAGTAACTCTCAGGATAGCCAAGAACATCTGCAGAAATATCATACCCATTTTGTCTGGTATTAAAACTTGCCGTCCTGTTTGGATCTAAGCCTCTACCACCAATATTAAGCTGTAAACCCGCATCATTATTTTCATAAATATTTAATCCAGCCACTTGCGCATATAATTGCCTAGCGGTACCGCTGGCAAGATTTGCTGTTAGATTATCTATAAGTACTACCTCACTTTTTTTGCCTTCATAAATGGCAGTACCTTCTACTGCTTTTAATTTATTTAAAGCAAAAATCTTTTCTTTTCTAGCTACCAAAACTACTTCTGATAATTGCTCTCCAAGTGTTTCTAAGGCGATGGACAAAGACGTATTATCCACAATTTCAATAGTTTGTTCTGATATGCTGTATTCAAATGAAAAAACAACAATTTTATAGGATCCTGGCTTCACATCACTAAATAGGAAAGTTCCATCAGATGCACTAACAACTTTCTTTGACAACTCATAGATGTATACTTCTGCATCTACTACAGGTGCATTAGTTTCTGCGCTAGTGATTGTTCCTGAAATGGTAAATTGCGCCTGCGCTGCAGCTGTAAATAGTAAAAAAATTACCCCTGCAATTATTTTAAAGTCCTTTAATATCATCATTAAAATTAAGTATCCAATTTTTTGGAGCAAAAGAATCTTTTTCCTTTGCTAAATCAACTTTTGGGTCTACATATGGCTGACTCAATCTTCCGTTTATAGCCACATAACTCTCTACATATACTTCTATATTCTTAGCACCATTCTCTGAAAAATGATCGGCTAAATAATGTGCATATTGCAAAATAAAATCAGGCTGCGTACTCATTTGCTTTTCCTGAAACGAGGTTAAAAAATCATTGTTATCAATTAAGAATGATTTACCACTAGTACTATCAACAACTTTGAATTGAGCATAGCCTGCCTTTTCCATCAACATAACTCGCCAGGAAAAACGATACCCTTCCTCTGTCCAGAAAAGCTCATTTTGATAAAGCAAATAACGCCACGGCAAAAGTAATTGTATTAAAAGAAATAGGCCTATTATTAGTAGTGGAATTTTACGGGGAGAACGTTGCCCTACGACCGAATTATTTAACGGTTTTAATTTCAATAGCTTCGAAGCTTTATGGATTAATTTTTCATGAAAATCACTATCAAAAAAAATTAAAGCACTAACGATCATCACAAAAGGAAATACACCTATAGGAAATAAGATTCTTGTGAGCACATGAAAAACTACCACCATAAAGAAACCAAACCAACGGGTGGGTTTGTATAGTAATAGAAAAGGAATCATCAAATCATAAAGGGCTCCTCCCCAACTAAACGCATAGTGTACCCATTCTTTTTGCAATAAACTCCCTAAGATCGGAAGATCATAATTAGAAGGTAACCATATTTTAAGCGGCATAGCATCTAACAGCCAATCACTATTTAATTTAGCCAAACCTGCATAAAAATACACGATAAACAACATCACCTTAATACAATCTACATTCCATTTTGGAATATATTCTTGGTTTAAGGAGTTATCAAGATAAGCATCTAAAGAAAATCTTCTATTGGCAGGTAAAAATAATAAAAGAAAACTAAGGCAGCTCACAAAATAATAATGGTTAAGATATGTGGTCTTATCCATCAATTCAATATACGTAAAGCATAAAAAAAAGACAATAATACTATACCTATACTTATACCCTATTATGATAAGAAACGAACTTATCAGACAAACTATGAATAAGGCATACGTATATACACCTAAAGGCTTTATCCATTCAAAACCATAATAAGAAAAGAAAAACTTCGGTTGAATATACAATTTATCTACCCAACCGTAACTTAGAAACCGGAGGGTACTGAAAAACATCATTATTCCAAAAAAAACACGAAAGACCGCTAAATTAGCGGTCTTAGTTTCTTTACTGAAATAGGTATTAAAATACGTCTCCATTAATCTCCGTCTGCATCGACAAAATCGACATTAATACTTAAGGCTTGAAGCATATCAACTTTAAGTAATATTACATTACGTTGTAATTCATCATAAGTCTCTGTCATTTTAGAATTATCAGTTGTCACTTGAAGTGCTAAATCGTTCCCTAACTCTGCCGCTTTGGTTTTAGAAATATCAAACTGATTATTAATAAGTGTACTTAAATCATCTCCGTTCTTAATGGTATTTAAAAAATCTAAATATGATTTTAAGCTTTCACCTTCTGAAGCTGATGTAAAGCTTTTTCCATTAAAAAAGTTCTGAGATGCTGTAATTGCAGCTAACAACAATTCTTTACCAATTTCTTTACTATATAATGCTTCCACTTTTTCTGGTAGTGGATCTACAGAAAATACACCTGCAGGAATTCCTATCTTACCTGCTCTTAACGATTTTTCGTAGTAGTAAAGAAAATCATTGACCAACTTATCTACTGAACCTGTTGCGGATGAACTTGTACCCGCCACAAAAGTACTTCTGTAACTACCTTCCCAGTCATTCAAAACGGTAGTAGACAATTCTAAAACAGTATTTGTAAGTTCATTTAAATAACCGTTATACCCAGTAGCAGTAGATTCTGAATTATAAAAAGCCACTATCTCCGCATCAGTACCTGCCAAACCGTTAATCAAATAATCAATTGCAGGAAAACCTTGTATGGCTATATTGGAAGGCAGTGAAAAATTGTACGTATTATTGCTTACATTTTCTTCAATACTTGTTACATCCGTTGGATATACATTTAGACGATTTCTAAAGTTTAACTCCTCTGCTTTTCCTATCTCAAACATAGAAACACTTTGAAAAGATACATAAGCATCTTTCCATGCATTACGTAAATTTTGAAGATTTGCTTCAGACGGCGTTTCCGTAAATACAGAAGAAGCCTGTACCATTACAGCAACATCTGCATTAAAAGCGGTATATGCCGGAATAATAATATTGTCGGCCCAATTTATAAGCATTGCACTGCGGTTGAAATTATCATCAGTCTCTTCCGAAGTACCCCCTCCATCATCACTTGTTGAACAAGCAAAAACAATTAAACTCAAAAGGATAATAAACCCCCAAACTTTTGTTCTTTTCATACTAACTTTTTTCAACAACCAAGCCTTATTGTATTAAATAAGGCTTGGTAATTTATATATTTTTCAATAAAATTTATTCAACACTTGCAGCCTGTGCCACAGTAAAATCAAACTCTGCAGCAATAGCTTCTGAAATACTTTCTATGGTATCTGCTTCCAAATCCCAAAGACCATTCTCACCATCTCCAGTTAACTGCGAAAGTAATCCATCTACTTCTTCCTTACTAAAGTAAGCATCATTTGTTCCTGGCTTTCTTGTAAATCTAAGGCTATAAATAAATCCATAAGCTTCAGATAATGCATGGAAAGATCCAGTAACTTCTCCATTTTCAATTTTAATTTTTGCCTGTTGTAGGTAATAAATTCCTCTAACTGCAATTACTTTAGAAATATTCTCACGAATTATTTCTGCTTGCTCATCACGTACATCGTAATCTTTAGCTACAATAGCCGCTCTTCCTAATTTGAAAGCTTCAAAAATATCTGCTGCAATGGTAGAGAAATCTGTATCATCATTAACACGACCTGTATACTCATTTAAGAACTTATCATCCTCACCAATCGTTAAATTAGGATTTTCCGGGTTTTCAGAAGTACCATAAATGTAGCCATACGCTTCATCCCACTTATGCTCCATAGACGTATACGATTTTCCTTCTTCTACAACATCATTATCGTTATTAACTCTATTGCTTTCTGCATCTAAAACAGCGGTACTTAAATAATTATTTAAAATTTGATCTACCATCAAAGCTCCTAATAATGATTTTGCGAACATCTGATTGTATTCCAATCCTTGAGCATTAACATATCTTGTAGAAGTACCATCTGCTATTTGACCTGCAACACCTGCAGCTGCAAGAACATTTTCATTAGGAAATACTTCATTGATTTGACCTTCAATATATCCTGCAAATTCTCCTTTAATAATAGCAGCTTCGGTAGTATTTGCGGCAAAGAAGTCTGAAGAAGCAGCCACTTTACTCTCAATACTTTTATCTGAGCTATTTAAATCATCATCTGAAAAATCAACAGCACCTTCAACGTGAGCAAACATAGCTTTTATTGAAGCTTCCGTTGCGGTCTCAAAGGCCTTAAAGGCATCCGTAGTTTCTCCCGCCATTAAAATCCTTGTTGTTTGTCCACCAAAACTTACGGTAGAAACACCATCTCTTTCAAAAGTATATAAGGTAGGGGTTACAATATCTGATCCATTATCTCCAGAATCATTGTCATCATCTTTGTTACAAGAAACGAATAACATAGTTGCACAAAGTGGTAATAAAAGCAATTTTTTCATAGTCAATGTTTATTAAGATTTATTATAAATAAACTTTCGGCTGCAAATCTAACATCAAAAAAGAAGTCACGCAAAATTATTTGTATTAAATCTAAATAAATATACTATTTGTTATAAATGTAGAAGAAATTTAATGGTATTTAGAAAATAATTCGGTGGCTTTATTGTAAGCCGCTTCAAAAACCATCCAATTTACATTATTATCAGCTTTAGCCGATGTAAAATAGGAAAGCATCTTTTCTGTAGGCATATTTCCCGTTAACTCATCTTTAGCCATCGGACAACCACCAAACCCTTGTATGGCCCCATCAAATCTACGGCAACCTGCATCGTAAGCTGCATCAATCTTTTCATGCCACTTAGTAGGTGTGGTATGCAAATGTGCTCCAAATTCTATATGCGGATATTTTGGAATCAAATTAGAAAATAAATAGGTAATTTGGTCTGGAGTAGAGGTACCCACAGTATCTGAGAGTGATAGAATCTTAACTCCCATTTCTGATAATTTCTCTGTCCACTCCCCCACAATCTCAACATTCCATGGATCCCCGTAAGGGTTTCCAAAACCCATAGAAATATAGGTTACCACTTCTTTATTAGCGTTATTAGCCACTTCAAGAATCTTTTGTAAAATTGCTACCGATTCTTCAATTGTTTTATGCGTGTTCCGCATTTGAAAATTTTCTGAAATCGAAAAAGGGTATCCTAAATAATCTATGCATGCTTCTTTTGCAGCGTCCTCTGCCCCTCTAACGTTGGCAACAATAGACAACAATTTACTTTTAGTTTTAGACAAATCTAATGAGGATAACATCTCTGAAGTATCGATCATTTGAGGAATCGCTTTAGGAGACACAAAACTACCCACATCAATCGTATCAAAACCACAGCCTAACAAAGATTGAATATACTTCACCTTTTCTTCTGTAGGAATAAAAGTCTTTATTCCCTGCATTGCGTCACGAGGACATTCAATTATTTTTACTTTGTTAGTCATAAACCAATTGTAATCTATTTCAAAATTACTACTAATTATTTGAAAATAACAGATAGACACCGATACCTATAAAAACAATAATTTGCATCCACTTTAGAATAAAGCCTATTTTTTTATTCGCTTTCAGATATTTAGATACCATTCCTGATAAAATAGCAGTAAGTACAAAAACGCAGAAAGAGATTAGTATAAAAATAAAACCTAAAATATAAAACTGAAGTACGGGACTCATTTCTTCGCTAAATAAAAAACCAGGAAAAAATGCTAAGAAGAAAATAGTGACTTTCGGATTCAAAACATTCATTATAAATCCTTGTTTAAAAAGTGCAAAAGCACTCTTTTTTGGAATAGTAGCTACATTTAATGTAATCTCACTTGCGCTTTTAAATACGTTAAAAGCTAAATAAAATAAATACAAAGCTCCAAATACCTTAATGCCTATTAGAATAAGGTGGTTTTCTTTGATTAATGCCGAAACTCCAAAAGCTAATAAACTGGTATGAATTATACAGCCACTTACCAACCCAAAAGCAGTTGCTATGCCATCTTTTTTACCATTGATAACACTTTGCATCAGGACATATATAATATCTGGCCCTGGCGTAATAGCAAGAGCAGCAGTAGTAATTACAAAGGTGTATATAAGCTCGTAATTCAAGGGAGAAAAGTATTGTTATGCTAAATATAACTAGAAAAATGAAACTAATAAATAGGATTATTATATCTTACCTGAAAGATTTCTCATGAAAACAATAAGTTTAGCCCTTTCCCTGTTAGCCTTCATAACAATTAGCGCACAAGAAAAAACCGCAACAAAAGAAAAAATGACCCACACTACAAGCCTGAACAGCACAAAACTATTGCGACACGTAGTGTTATTCAAATTTAAAGAAGAAACTTCTAATGACGATATAACAAAAATAGAAGCCGCTTTTCAAGAACTACCAAAAAAAATAAAAGAAATATTTGGTTACGAGTGGGGCTTAAATAATAGTCCAGAAAATCTAAACAAAGGATTTACCCATTGTTTTTTTCTGACTTTTAAAAGTGAAGCCGACCGTGAGAAATACCTACCACATCCTGATCACAAAGCTTTTGGAGCGTTATTAACTCCACACTTAGAAGATGTTCTTGTGGTTGATTATTGGACGAATTAACTTCTATTTAAAATAGCCTTGTTAATTTTCTTTACCAAGGCAGGACCTTCATAAATAAAACCTGTCCATAATTGAATCAAATCTGCTCCAGCATCTAATTTCTCTAATGCTTCTTCAGGAGAGGTAATTCCGCCAACTCCAATAATTGGAAAAGCTTTATTACTTTTCTCTGACAAAAACCGAATAACTTCCGTACTTCGTTGTGCTAAGGGTTTCCCACTTAAACCACCAGCCTCTTCTAAAAGTAACTGATGAGACTTTAAGCCCTGTCTATTAATTGTTGTATTGGTGGCTATAATACCGTCTATCTTGGTAGCAGCTACAATATCTATAATATCTAGTAGCTGGCTATCTGTCAAATCTGGAGCGATTTTAAGTAAAATAGGTTTTTCTTTAACCGTTTTAGTGGTGGCTATTTTAGTGTTTTCTGATTTTAATTGATTCAACAACTTAGTCAAAGGTTCCTTATCCTGTAACTCTCTTAAGCCCGGAGTATTTGGGGAACTTACGTTTACAACAAAATAGTCTACATGATCAAATAGTGCATTAAAACAGATCAGGTAATCTAGCGTAGCTTTTTCATTCGGTGTTACTTTATTTTTTCCAATATTCCCCCCAACAATAACTCTATGGTTTTTCTTGAGCTCTTCTACAGCTTCTAAAACGCCCAAATTATTAAATCCCATTCGGTTAATAATAGCTTGATCATCTTTTAATCTAAAAAGTCTTTTTTTAGGGTTGCCATCTTGAGGCTTGGGAGTAAGCGTTCCTATTTCTATAAAACCGAATCCAAAATCTGATAATTCGTTATATAATTTAGCATTTTTATCAAAACCAGCACCTAATCCTACCGGATTTTTGAAGGTAAGTCCAAATAATTTGCGCTCTAGTCTCTGGTCTTCAATAACGTAAATGGATCTGAAAATTTTAGAAAAACCAATTTTACCCAAAAGTTTAATCATAAAGAAAGAGAAATGATGAATTTTCTCTGGATCAAACAAAAAGAATAGTGGTCGTAAAATAAGTTTGTACATGAAAAGCTAAATTTTCACAAAAATACAAACATCAACAACTAAGTTTACGCGTTGTTTTTAATTTTATTAACACAACAATGAACCTTATTCTACTAGTTTTTCTATGGGTGTTCTATTTGCTGATTCACAAAGCAATTGATACCGCTCATATTGTTTTTCATTAAACACGGAGATAAGCTTTTGATCATAACGCACTGTAGTTTCTAGCATTTTATCTTCTAAGTTCTTATGCTTTTCTGCTAAAATTAAAAGTTCTGCTGGCGTACTTTGTGGATGGTTTTCATATAGCTTCTTTACTTCGAGCTCCTGATCCTCGCGCTCTGCCTTTAAATCTTTTCTTAAGACTTCTAAAGCCGTAGTTTGCTCTTCATTTAATTGAAAAATGGTTTTAATCGTATCTGCATTTTTACTACCTATATCTAAAATACATGCCTGCGCATTAGTTGCGATAACGCTAAAAAAAAGAACTATAACAGAAAATAAAAGTTTAAAATTCATTTGTTTGGATTGAATGACTGAAAAGAAATATAGAAACCCAAACGTAATCCTTGACAAAAAAGTATAATAGTTTAAATAATTACAATTCAAATTTCCTAATTCGTATTTTTATAAAAAATTCTAAAATAAATGAACCCTATTCTTAATAGATTTTTGAGTTATGTTACTGTTGACACGCAAAGCGACCCACACTCGGCATCTACACCTAGTACTGAAAAACAATGGATCCTTGCAAATAAACTGGTTGAAGAACTAAAAGAGATTGGACTAAGTGATGTTGAAATTGATGAGAATGCTTACATCATGGCTACCTTACCGAGTAATAGTCCTAATTCGAATATTCCCGTGATTGGCTTTATAGCACATTTTGATACTTCGCCAGATTTTTCCGGCACCAATGTAAGTCCACAAATCATTGAAAATTATGACGGTAAAGACATTGTTTTAAATAAAGAGCAACATATTATCCTATCTCCAGATTATTTTGATGACTTACTTCAATACAAAGGGCAAACTATAATTACCACAGATGGCACTACGCTTCTTGGTGCTGATGACAAAGCAGGAATTACTGAAATAGTATCGGCTATGGAGTACCTTATTAATCATCCTGAAATACAACACGGGACTATAAAAATTGGCTTTACTCCTGACGAAGAAATTGGTCGCGGCGCTCATAAGTTTGATGTAGAAAAATTTGGAGCGGACTGGGCCTATACCATGGACGGTAGTCAGGTTGGCGAATTAGAATATGAAAATTTCAATGCGGCTTCTGCAAAGATTTCTATTTCCGGTAAAAGTGTACACCCTGGGTATGCAAAAGGAAAAATGATTAACGCCATTAGTATTGCTAATGAGTTTATGTCATTACTCCCAGAAGATGAAGTCCCTCAAAAAACAACAGGTCGTGAAGGGTTTTTCCATGTTCATCATATCTCTGGTGAAATAGAAAAGGCGACTATTGAACTGATCATCCGCGATCACGATAAAGAATTATTTGAAGAACGAAAGAAGCTAATTTCTACGATTAAGAATCAATTGACATTTACGCATGGTGAATGCATAAATATTGAAGTAAAAGATCAATATTTTAATATGAAAGAAAAGGTAACTCCTGTCTACCATATTGTAGAAACCGCTAAAGAAGCGATGGAGTCCTTAAACATTACACCTATTATAAAACCTATCAGAGGAGGCACTGATGGTTCACAGTTAAGTTTTATGGGATTACCCTGTCCTAATATTTTTGCTGGAGGTCACAATTTTCATGGAAAATATGAATATGTTCCTTTAGAAAGTATAGAAAGTGCGATACAGGTAATTGTGAAAATTTGCGAATTGACGGCTAAAAAATCTAAGTAATAGGTTACTACAGAAACTCATACAATACAAAAAAGCACCTTTTTCAAGGTGCTTTTTTAAACGTATTATACTACGTTAACTTACTTTTTCTCTATTACCGCAGGAGCGTTAAGTTTAGAACTCATCTCTAAAGAAAGAGCAGAACGTTCAAACTTTATTTTACCAGCTAAAGTTTCTATAACACAGGTATTGTCTTTGTCATTTAACTCAACAACCTTTCCGTGCATTCCACTTTTAGTAACAACCTTATCTCCTTTTTTTAATTCTTCTGAGAATTTCTTTTCTTGCTTTTGCTTCTTTCTTTGAGGCGCAATCATAAAGAAATAAAATACTACGAAGATTGCAATAAGCGGAATAAATGGATATTTTTCTAACATGTAATTATGACTGTTTTAATGGCCCTACTGAAGCACCATCTTTAGGGGTTACAAATGCTTTTATTCTCAATTGCTCTGATCCTTTCTCTGTATTCGCAGATACCGTAACAACTTTAGTAACTAAGTTGCTTCCTGAACCATTAAAATTTACTACCAATTCTCCAGATTCTCCTGGGGCAATTGCTCCCTTAGGATATTGTGGAACTGTACAACCACAAGTACTCTTTGCATCTGTAATGATCAAAGGAGCATCTCCTGTATTTGTAAATTTAAAAACAGTTTCTTGCGGTGTATTTTGAACTATTGATCCAAAATCATGCTCAACATTTTCAAAAGACATTACAGGTAGCATTTTTGCTGCTGCATCTCTCTGACCTGCTGCTTCTAGATTTGAATTATTAATTTTACTTGTTGCATCTTCCTTACAGGACATTAAAACAACTACCATCAATACATTTAATGCGATAACTATTTTTCTCATAACCGTCTAAATATTTATAATTTTAATCAAAAATAAACAATATTATAATAAACCTCTACCAATTTTGTTTAGTTTTCCGTCCTGCTCGTATTCCTTTATTAGCTTATCTAAAATACCATTGATAAACGTACTACTCTTAGGCGTACTGTACTCTTTGGCAAGTTCTAAATATTCATTAATAGTAACACGTTCTGGTATGGAAGGAAAATTTAACAATTCTGCAATTGCCATTTTTAATAAAATTGCATCTATATCTGCAATTCTATCTTTATCCCAATTAGGAGTTTTACCCTCTATCTCTTTGACCAACTTCTCATTTTGAAGTAAGGTTTTAGACAGAAGTTTTTTAGAAAATTCAATATCTTCTTGATCCTTAACTAAAGGAGGTAAAAAATAAGATTCTACAGCATCTGGCTTTGCCTTTTTCAAAAGTTTTAAAATAAATGTATTCACTAAAGGAATATCATCTACCCAAGTAAGTTTATCGTCCTCAAAATAATCGTAGATTTTTTCATTAGGAGCAATGATATTCTTAAACAAATCTACAATTAACTGCTTATCATCTTCAAAACTAGAAGCGGTTGCATGCATGTATTTATTGTAGTAATTACTTGCTATGATTTCTTTGTAAAGTAGCTTTACATACTCATCATTTAAATACCAATTCTGAAGTTTTCTTATTTCTAGCTCTTCTTCAAGAACCTTGTTTTCAGAAATCATTTTTATAAACCTATTGTTTACAAATTTCTTCTTGTCATCAAAAGTATTGGATGAACTTGATAAATATGTATTTGCAGAAAGCTCTACTTGCTGTTTTGCCAAATCGTGGATTTCCTTCATCAAACTCATCATCAATAAATACAACGAATATGTATTTTCAATACTGAATTTCAAAAACTTTTGTTGTTTTTCTAAAGAATCGTCATTGGAACGTGTTAATGCATAAATACATTGCATTACTTTTACTCGCACATGCCTTCTTGTAAGCATTTTTAAAGAACTTAAATGGGTTAAACTTCAAGCGGCAAAAATAGAACTATATTTTTAATACTAGGTTATGGTTTGGTTATATCTTATCAGTTTTATAACATTTCATTTTACTTTAATCACATATCTTTGTCACTTCGATTAGAAAATTCAACACTTTACAGCAACTAAGGCTTCATGAAGGAATTAAAATACATCAATAAATATTTAAAAAAATATAGCACTCAACTGCTTTTAGGGTTGTTCATCACCATAATAGCAAGGGTATTCTCTTTGGTTACTCCTTCTTATGTAAAAAAGTCGATTAAAGTTGTTGAAAACTACGGGAATAATATCATTGATAAGTCTGAAGCCAAAGAATTGCTGCTAGAAAATATTTTAATTATTCTAGGAACTGCATTGTTAGCTGCGCTATTTACTTTTTTAATGAGGCAGACTATTATCAAAGTATCTAGATATATCGAATACGATTTAAAGAACGAAGTATTTGATCATTATCAATTGCTAAACCTCAATTTTTACAAAAAAAATAGGACTGGTGATTTAATGAATAGGATTAGTGAAGATGTGGGTGAAGTAAGAAATTATGCCGGACCAGCATTGATGTATGGCATCAACACCATCACACTTTTTGCTTGCATCATTCCCTTAATGTTCATGACGGCTCCTAAATTGGCAGTATATACCCTGATACCGCTTCCTATATTATCTGTATTGATTTATAACATTAGCAAAGTTATTCACAAACGAAGCACTATTGTACAACAATACCTTTCTAAGTTATCTACATTTACGCAAGAATCTTTCTCTGGAATTTCTGTTATCAAGGCCTACGGTTTAGAAAATGATATTAATAAAGAACTTACAGAACTGGCTATAGAAGGAAAGAACAAGAGTATGAACCTAGCTAAGGTAAATGCATGGTTCTTCCCCTTAATGGTATTATTAATAGGAATCAGTACTATTTTTGTGATTTATATTAGTGGCCAACAATATATTAATGGTGAAATAGATTCGGTTGGTGTTATTGCGGAGTTCGTAATCTATGTAAATATGCTTACTTGGCCTGTAGCGGTTATTGGTTGGCTTACCTCTATTGTTCAGCGTGCGGAGGCATCACAAAAACGTATCAATGAGTTTTTACAAATAACCCCATCTATTAAAAATGAAGTTTTAACTCCTACCCCTTTATCTGGGAAAATTGAATTTAAGAATGTAACCTTCACATATGAAGACACAGAAATTACAGCGCTTAATGATATTTCATTCACCATTGAACCAGGACAGACAGTAGCTATTATTGGCAAAACAGGCTCTGGAAAATCTACAATTCTAGATCTTATCGCGCGTCTTTATGACGTGAGCTCAGGAGAAATATTATTAGATGATACCCCTATTAAGAATCTTAATTTGAATTCTATTCGTCAAGAAGTTGGCGCAGTACCCCAAGATGCTTTTCTTTTCTCTGACTCCATCAAAAATAATATCAAGTTTGGAAAGCAAAATGCCACCGATGAAGAAATTATAGCTGTTGCCAAAAAAGCTGTAGTGCATAAAAATATCATGGATTTTACAAAAAAATATGACACGATATTAGGAGAGAGAGGTATTACATTAAGTGGCGGACAAAAACAACGTGTTTCTATCGCAAGAGCCTTATTGAAAGACCCGAAAATATATTTATTTGATGATTGTTTATCTGCCGTAGATACAGAAACGGAAGAAGAGATTCTTAAGAATTTGAAGAATGTTTCTAAAAGCAAAACAACTTTATTGGTAAGCCATAGAGTATCCTCAGCAAAAAACGCTGATAAAATCATTATTTTAAAAGAAGGAAAAATATTACAGGAAGGTACGCATGACTCTCTAATTGAGACAGATGGGTATTACAAGGAACTTTACCACACACAATTGATTGATAAAGAAAGCTAAAAAAAGTTGTTAGATTAGCAATTTTTTGCCATTTTTGAAGGTACACTAATAATTAACTATAGATTTTTTTAGCAATGGAGGAAAAAGAATTGATGGATCAGGAGGAAATTTACTCCAAAGTCCTAAGAGCAGGTAGAAGAACTTATTTTTTTGATGTAAGAAGCACAAAAGCTGGTGATTATTATCTAACGATTACGGAGAGTAAAAAATTTACTCATGACGACGGATCATTTCACTACAAGAAACACAAAATTTACCTTTACAAAGAGGACTTTTCAGCATTTAAAGAAAATCTAGATGAGATGATGAATTACATCATAGAAGAAAAAGGTACCGAAGTAATTTCTGAGCGTCATCAAAAAGATTTTAAAAGAGAAGAAGATGTCTTGGTTGAAAATTCTGCAGAAAAAACATCGACGGAAAGCTTTACAGATGTTAGCTTTGACGACATATAAAATTTAATTTTCACAAATTAATGGTAACGACTCTTCTTTTAAGAGTCGTTTTTTTATTTTTATAGGGACTAATTCAAACTACTCTATGAAAAAACTTATCTTTCTCTCATTATTTCTAGTATCACTTACCCTTACCTCTCAAGAAAAAGCAACCCTAGATTACTACCTCCCTTCAAATACCAATTACAACAAAAATATTCCTACGCCAGAATCTATTATTGGCCATGAAGTTGGAGAATGGCATATTACTCATGACAAACTGGTCTATTACATGCAAGCACTAGCAGCTTCATCTGATCGTATTAGTATTGAAAATCGTGGTGAAACTTTTGAAGGCAGGCCTTTATTATTACTTACGATTACCGCTCCAAAAAATCATGGTAAGATAGAACAGATTCAAAAAGATCATCTTTCAATTACCAAAGAAACAGGTGCCACTCAAGATGTATCAAACCTACCTGTTGTTGTTTATCAAGGTTTTTCTATCCATGGCAATGAGCCTAGCGGAAGCAATGCCGCACTAGCTTACGCTTATTACTTAGCTGCCGCCGAAGGAGATGCTATTGAGAAGCTGCTAGAAAACACGGTTATTCTATTAGATCCATCATTCAATCCAGATGGACTACAACGCTTTGCTTATTGGGCAAACACCAATAAAAGTTCAAATTTAAATCCTGATAATAATGACCGTGAATATCATGAAGTTTGGCCTGGAGGAAGAACCAACCACTATTGGTTTGATATGAATCGCGATTGGCTACCTGTACAATTACCAGAAAGTAGAGCTAGAATAGCTACCTTTCATAAATGGATGCCTAACATCTTAACAGATCACCATGAAATGGGAACCAACGCTACTTTCTTTTTTCAACCGGGAGAGCCAGACAGAGTACACCCACTAACTCCAAAAATAAATCAAGAGCTTACTACAGAAATTGCTACGTACCACTCTAAGGCACTAGATAACATTGGTTCTTTATATTTTTCTGAAGAAAACTATGACGACTATTATTATGGTAAAGGATCTACTTTTCCGGATGTAAATGGTGGTATTGGTATTTTGTTTGAGCAAGCTAGCTCTCGAGGCCATATTCAAGAAAGTGAAAATGGAATTCTCACCTTCCCTTTTACAATAAAAAACCAATTTACAACGGCACTCTCTACTATTGAAGCTGCCGAGAATATGCGTGTAAAATTACTACTATACCAACAACAGTTTTACAAAGACGCCTTAACAGAAAACTCTAAAAATAAAACAAAGACTATTATTTTTGGGGATGCTAAGGACGCTGCTAAATCCTGGCATTTAGCTGAAATTTTACAACGTCAAAAAATAAAATTACATCACTTAAAAAGTGACGCCAAAATTAATGGCAAAGCATTTCATAAAGAGAATAGTTATGTAGTTCCTATGAACCAAAGGAATAGTAGATTAATAAAGGCTATGTTCGAAAAGCGCACCACCTTTACAGACAGCCTTTTTTATGATATTTCTGCCTGGACATTTCCACTAGCTTTCAACCTAGACTATACCGAAGTAAATTCTACTGCAAATTTAGGGGAGGAAATAACAGCCTTACCAACTTTATCTAGTAGTGTGGGTAACTTATCTAATTATGCGTACGTATTTGAATGGAATGAGTACTACACTCCTAAAGCATTAAATAAAATATTAAACAAAGGAATACGAGCTAAAGTAGGAGAAAAACCATTTTCTGTTGAAGGCAATACCTATGACTATGGATCTATTCTCATTCCTGTACAAAACCAAAAACTAAATCCAGAAGAATTACACACCTTTTTAAAAGAAGTAGCTCAAGAAAGTTATATTGATATTATTTCTGTAGGCACAGGGCACACCTTAGGTATTGATTTAGGCAGCGGATCTTTTCAAGCCTTAGAAAAACAGGAAGTTGCTATTATCGTTGGTAATGGAATTACTTCTTATGACGCTGGAGAAATATGGCATTTATTTGATCAACGTTATAATATCAACCTTACTAAATTAGATACGGATTATTTCAGCAGAACCGATTTAAGTCGGTATACCGCCATAATAATGCCTAATTCCTACCGAGGAATTGATAAAGCAGCATCTGAAAAGTTAAAAATGTGGGTAAAAAACGGAGGCACTCTTATAGGCTATAGAAACACAACGAAATGGTTAGTAAAAAATGAATTTATTAATTTAAAATTTAAGAATGATACGCTAGTGGCAAAAGACATTACCTATGAGCAAAAACAAAGCTTCTTTGGTGCCCAAGTTACTGGAGGTGCAATTTTTGAAGCAAAACTAGACCGCTCACATCCTATAAATTTCGGATACAAAAATGATGTACTGCCCTTATTTAGAAATACAAATATTTATATTGAACCTAACAAGAGTAGTTACAACAACCCCATTCAATATACTAGCAATCCGCTTTTAAGTGGATATATTTCTGAGGAAAAATTAAAGTTACTGAGTAACAGCGTTCCTTTTCAAGCTCAAAGCTTGGGCCGTGGAAAAGTTATTGTGTTTACAGACAACACTAATTTTAGAGCTTTTTGGTACGGAACAAATAAATTATTAATGAACGCTATTTTCTTTAGCGATATGTTATAAGATATAAAAGCATCCTCAACAACTAATTGAGGATGCTTTTTTACATGGTCTTAGTGTAAAACAAATTATATACAAAAACTGTCATCGTAACCAATAATCCCGAAATGATGTCTTGTGTAAATAGATAAGTCCCTAAAGCTAAGAAGATATAATAAATAGGAAAGATGACTACTGCATATGCAAACCTAAATGTACTTAAAAAGGCTAGATCCTTTATTTTGGGTTTTATCGTTAAATTCCATGCTAGAATGACAGGAAAATTAATTATCATAAAAATCCATTTTTTTAATAGATCAAAGCTATTAGCTTCTGTAATAGTTTCCGGTATTTTAGATATAGAAGACAAATAAAGTAATTTCTCATTAACTTCTTTCGGCTTGGTATAATCTACCCCAAAAGCCTCTAATTTCTGAATTGTAAAAGCATACTTTGCATCATCTTCTATGTGTGTTGTAAGATTTTTTAAAGCCTTGAATACATGATTTTTTAGAGCTTGCTCTGAGTTATTTATGCTGCTTTGCTCTAAAAATTCTTTGACTGAAATTGCAGAACCATAATATAAGGCTGCACTATCAGGAAAATTCTTTGCCGCTTGATAGTTTACCCCTACGGGAACCAAGTGTATATTCAATTCCGGGTTGGCCTCTAAAGCATTTAAAATAATACGTATAAATCCTTTACTTAGAGGTCTTACCTTTCGTTTTAAATTATGATCGCCCTCAGGAAACACCACTAGAGCTTCATTTTTGTTAAGTAAACTTGAACAAAAGTCAAACGTATATTGATTCTTCTGTAAAGTTGCAAAGCCATCTCTAATTCTGTAAATCGGAATCATTTTAAAAAAAGAAAATATGCCCTTCAAAACAGTGTTTTTAAAAACATCAGATCGCGTTAAAAAATAAGGTTTTCTCTTGCAATTTGTAGCAATTAAAATAGTGTCTAAAAATGCATTCTGGTGGTTTGATAAAAAAATAACAGGTGTATCTTTCGGAATATTCTCCAAGCCATGGTGTGCTGTTTTTTTAAAATAAAACCATAAAAGTGTGCCCACAAACATTTGAACAACAGCGTACCCTATTTTCTTCAAGCTATATTTCTTTAGTTATTATTTCTCGAGAACTCCAAAAACTAGCAAGGAGTAATCCGGAGACTAAATGCCAAATTCCCCAAAAAGCAGCCAATAATGCCATACCTCCTAAACCGTCAAAAAAAGTAACTATCAAAAGTAAGCCTAAACCTGAGTTTTGTATTCCCGTTTCTATTGTAATTGTTCTTGTATTTGCGGTATTTAACCCTACTAACTTCGCTAAAGAAAATCCAGATATAAAAGCAATTAAATTATGGATCACTACAAGCCAAAACACGTACCATATGTAATCTACTAATATAATTCTATTTGCATACAATGCTATACATATAAGTACCACAAAAAATAATAAAGAAACAATTTTAAGGACTCTCGCAATACTTTTTGCTAGTCTTGGCTTCCAATAATTCACCCACATTCCTAGAAATAACGGAACTCCTAACAGCATGAAAACTAATTGCACCATGGCCATGGGCTCAATAGCTACCTCTTTTAAAATCTGCGCAGTAGGTGCATAAAAAGATCCCAGAATTCTAAATTTATAGGGGTCATAAATATTGCCAATAATGTTGCAATAGCGGTTAAACATACCGATAGCGCAGAATTCCCCTTTGCAATATGGGTAATAAAATTAGAAATGTTACCGCCTGGGCAAGCTGCCACCATAAACATACCTAAGGCAATACTTGGATAAGGTTTTATCAATATTACTAAAATAAAGGTAACCAGAGGCAGAAGAAAAAACTGACTGAGTACACCAACAAAAATAGCTTTAGGCTTTTTAAACAACGCTTTAAAATCTCCTATAGAAATTTCTAAAGAGATTCCAAACATCACGAGTGCCAATGCTAAATTTAATATCCAGAGTGATTCTTCGTTAAAATTAATTGGGATACTATCAATACTGTTTTGAAGCAAGAAAATCAAGATATCTTAAGTCCGTTTTCAACCTTCAATCCAGGATGGAGCAAAGTAACATCTTTATTATTCACGGCTCCTAAAACCAAACATTCACTCATGAAATTGGCAATCTGCTTTTTGGGAAAATTAACTACTGCAACAATCTGTTTCCCAATAAGATCTTCTTTCTTGTAAACCGTCGTTATTTGTGCTGATGTTTTCTTTATCCCTATTTCAGGCCCAAAGTCAATCTCCAATTTGTAAGCAGGGTTTCTCACTTCAGGAAAGTCGTTTACAGAAACTATAGTCCCTACACGCATATCTACTTTAGAAAAATCAGACCAATTGATAGTTTCCATAATGAGTAAAAAATTTATAAGTTAGCCTACCAAATTAACCATATCTGCCATACAATGCAATAAAATATACAAAATAGCTACGTTACCAATCCATACGCGTAACCAAACCCCGTATCTGTGCCAAATGATGATTTCCATGCCAAGCATATTTTCCTATATTTTCGGCTACAGAAACACGCACATTGCCTTCAGGATGCACATACACCTTCTTAAGATCAGTGGCTGACAAACCTTTGAGCAAATAAACTAATTTAGCATGCAAAGCCACTAGATAATTAAGTGATAAAATTATTGGGGCCGTTCTTGCATCAAAAAGACTACTCCATTCTTTTTCTTCGTAAGCTTTAATTAAAGGTTCATCTTCCGATAAGGCCCATTTAAAACGCGTGTAACTATGGTGGTGACTATCGGCAATATGATGAATTAACTGCCTTAAGCTCCAACCTTCGGGCCTGTAAGGAGTCTCTAATTGCTCTGAAGTAAGAGATGTAACTAAGGCTTGAATACGTTCAGGTAGCAGTTGTAAATCCAAAATCCACTTATCTATCTGCGCTTCGGTGATCAGTTCTGGACATTCAAATTTACCAATAGGGTACTTCAGTTGTTCTAATTCTTGCTCTGTCATCCTTTAAAAGTAATAATTTTAAGGGATTTTTAACCTCAATTTCTACTTTTTAACCTATCAATCCACTAATTTTATAGGATAATAATACACCATCTAAAAAAAAATAAAATGGCAACAATACGATTAGGAGATGTAGCTCCAGATTTTACAGTAGATAGTTCAATGGGAATGATTAATCTATATGATTATTTAGGGGATTCATGGGGAATCCTATTTTCTCATCCAGCAGATTTCACACCTGTTTGTACCACAGAATTAGGTACTGCAGCTAAATTTAAAGATGAATTTGATAAGCGTAATGTAAAAATGTTAGCTCTTAGTGTTGATGGTGCTGCTTCTCATAAAGAATGGATTAAAGATATCAATGAGGTTCAGAATACAGAAGTTAATTTCCCAATCTTAGCGGATGAAGACCGTAAGGTATCGGACTTGTATGATATGATACACCCAAATGCTAATAATACTTTAACAGTACGTTCTGTATTTATTATAGCTCCAGACAAAACGGTAAAACTTATATTAACGTATCCAGCCTCTACAGGCCGTAATTTCTATGAGCTTGTGCGTGTAATAGATTCATTGCAGTTAACTGCCTACCATAAAGTTGCGACTCCTGCAAACTGGAAAAATGGCGATGACGTTGTTGTTAGTCCAGCCATTGCAACGGAGGATGCCAAGAAAATCTTTTCGAAAGGCGTAGAGGAAATTAAGCCTTATTTGAGAATGACGCCACAGCCAAACCTCTAATAATTAGAAAATTATTGTAAAATTAGAGTTATTAAATAAATATAAGTGTCGAAAAATCACTACGTTAAATTTTTATGTATTACATTTGTAGCATAATTAATTTTTTTAATATTTTATAATGAATAAAGGAACAGTAAAATTTTTCAATGATTCTAAAGGTTTTGGATTTATCACTGAAGAAGGCTCAAGCGAAGACCATTTTGTACACATCTCTGGTTTAGTAGATGAAATTCGCGAAGGTGATGTTGTAGAATTTGAATTACAACAAGGAAAAAAAGGATTGAACGCAGTAAACGTAAGAGTACTATAATACATACGTAAATTTTTTTTTATTAGAAGCCCGACCTTTTGGTTGGGCTTTTTTATTGACCAAAATTAAATAGATGGCTGTATCTGAAGGTGTATTCGTGAAAATTTATTTTTTTTGAAATTATTTACTAAGTAGACGCAACTATTTCAAAGATTAAGTATCTAGCAGTTATAGAAGAGTTCTCCCAAAACAATTTTATCTTAAAAAAACTGACCATATGAATACATTTTTTGGAATTTTATCACTCTTAATACTCGTTAATATTGTTTTGCTTCTTCTTAGCGTCAACAATTCGGTAACAAAAAATAAAATATTAGTAGGGTTTAAACGTTTGAAGGTGTTATACAGATATACAAACACACTTAAACAATAAGCTATGAGTACTTTCTTTAGTATCCTGATGATTTTAGTAATAATTAATACACTGTTGCTAATAATTAGTGTAAATAGAAAATCTAACAAAATATAAAAAGGGCTCCATAATGGAGCCCTTTTATTTTATATGTAAATATGATGTTTAGTATTAGCTAACTTTCATCAATTCTACATCAAATATCAATGTAGCATTTGGTGGAATTACGCCTCCTGCTCCTGCACTTCCGTATCCTAAATCTGAAGGAATTACAAATCTAGCTTTATCACCAACTTGTAATAAACAAATTCCTTCATCCCAACCTTTGATAACTTGGCCTACACCTACTTGGAAATCTATTGGTTCTTTTCTCTTATAAGAAGAATCAAAAACAGTCCCGCTAATTAGAGATCCTTCATAATGAACAGAAACCTGCATTCCTGCTTCTGCTTTCTTTCCATTACCTTTTTGAATGATCTTGTAACGTAGTCCGCTTGCTGTCTCTTCGAAACCAGCTGAAATCTCATCCAATTCAGCAGCTTTTTTTGCTCTTTCTTCCGCTATTCTTTTTTCTCTTGAACCTTCAAATGTTCTAAACGCCTCAACTGCATTGAATGCTTCTGCTTCCGCTCCTACCCTAACAATCTCTAAAGACTCTATTTTATCACCTTGTTGTATGGCATCAACAATATCCTGACCTTCAACAACATTACCAAAAACGGTATGCTTGTTATCTAACCAAGGTGTTGCAATATGCGTAATAAAAAACTGGCTTCCGTTAGTCCCAGGACCAGCATTTGCCATAGATAAGACTCCTGGACCATCATGTTTTAGATCTACATGAAATTCATCATCAAACTTATATCCAGCATCACCCGTTCCTGTTCCTTGAGGACATCCTCCTTGAATCATGAAATCTGGAATTACTCTATGAAATTTAATTCCATCATAATAAGGCGTTCCTTGAGGCTTTACTTTATTTTCTAAATTACCTTCTGCTAAGGCTACAAAATTACCAACTGTTCCCGGTGTTTTGTCGTGAGTTAGTTTTACTAAAATCTCTCCTTTTGAAGTATTGAATTTTGCGTAGATTCCGTCTTTCATTTTACTTTTTTTTATGAGCAACAAAGGTACTATTTTGTTTTGGCTAAAAAAACTCTTTACATTTTTTAAGATTTACTTAGCCTACAAAAAAAGGAGCCTAAAAGGCTCCTTTAAAAATTTCTTGTTTTAAGATTATTTGTCTACCAAATTCTAACTCTCTTTTCTGGAACTAAATACATGGGATCTCCTTCTTGGATATCAAAGGCCTCATAAAAAGAATCTATATTTAACAATGGTTGCGTAGCTCTATATTTACCCGGAGAATGAGGATCTGTTTTAATTTGGGTACGCAAGGCATCTTCCCTAGTTAACGTACGCCAAACCGTAGCCCAAGACATGAAGAAACGCTGCTCTGCCGTGAACCCATCTATTGGATCTGGCTTACCATGTTCCTTAAAATAAGCTTGTAAACCGTCATAAGCTCCTAAAACACCTCCCAAATCTCCAATATTCTCACCTAAAGTAAATTTGCCATTAATATTTACGCTATCCAAAACTTCTATTTGATCATATTGATCTGCTAATGCCCCACTACGTTCTGTAAACTTAGCTAAATCTTCATCTGTCCACCAATTTACAAGATTTCCATTAGCATCAAAACGAGCACCGCTATCATCAAAAGCATGAGAAATTTCATGACCTATTACCGCCCCAATTCCTCCATAATTTACAGCATCATCTGCTAAGTAATCATAAAATGGTGGTTGTAATATTGCTGCAGGAAAAACAATCTCATTATTTAAAGGATTAAAATAAGCATTTACCGTTTGTGGAGACATTCCCCACTCTGTGCGATCTACAGGCTCTCCTATTTTGGAAAGGTTTTTTTGCAAGTTCCAATCAGCAATAGCTAATAAGTTATCAAAATAGCTATTTTCCTTAGTTACCTTCATTGTGGAATAATCTTCCCACTTATCAGGATACCCTATTTTTACCGTGAATTTATCTAATTTCTCAACAGCTTTAACTTTCGTAGAATCACTCATCCAATCTAGAACCTTGATTCTTGATTGAAAAGCAGCAATAATATTATGTATCATAGTTTCTGCCTTAGCTTTTGCCTCTGGAGGAAACATTTCATCTACATACAATTTACCTAAAGCTTCCCCTACAGAAGAATTAACGGTTGCTAAAGCTCTCTCATCTGCAGGGCGTTGTTTTTTATCACCACTTAAATACTGGCTATAAAACTCCCAATCTACCGTTTCAATTTCTGTTGTTAGTCTTCCGGCTGCACTATTTAAAGTATCCCAAATCACCAATTTCTTAAGATCTTCTAAAGGTGTTTTTTCAAAAAAAGAATTTAACGCTTGAATGTATTTAGGTTGCGTTACAATTAAAGTATCTACCTGCTTTTTCACACCCATGTCCTCCATCATTTTGGTAAGACTGATTGCCGGAATAAGACTCTGAGCAACTGAAACTGTTTTAGGATTATTAAAGTTTCTAGCATCCCTACTTGCCACTTTATCCAATCTAGGAGTTGCTAAGCTTGTCTCCATCGCTAGAATTTTTTTTGCATCTTCTTGAGACTGCGCTGCAGTTACACCAATGTATTGCAGCATCTTAGCGATATGTGCCACATACTTTTCTCTTATTTCTTTAGACTTAGAATCTTGATCTAAATAGTAATCACGATCTGGTAAACCTAAACCATTCTCCCCTAAGTATACTGCATTCATTTTACTATTTCCTAAATTAGCAAAAACACTGATGCTTAAAAAAGGAGAATTAGCTGTTGGGTTGGTCACCAATAAAGTTTGCAACTCTTTAAGGTTTTTCACATTATTGATAGCTTCTATAGTAGGCATTAAAGGTTTAACTCCTAACTCATTTCTTGCTACAGTATCTAATTTTGAATTAAATATAAATAATGCTTTTGCCTGATCTGTAGATGCTGCATATTTGTTACTAGCTTCTGCTTTTTTTATAATTTCAAGAACGTCTGCATCGGTAGATTTTCTGAGTACACTGAAACCTCCCCAGCTAGATCTATCATCTGGAATTTCCGTGTTTTTTAACCAATTACCATTTACAAATTCGTAGAAATTTTCCTTTGGACTCACCGTGGTATCCATATTTGCTAAGATGATACCTCTTGAAGGCGCTTCAGCAATTGGTTCTTTTTTCTCTTCCTTACAAGAAGAAATTAGACAAATACCGAAAAGCGCAATAATAACATTGTTTTTCATTTGATTGATTTTTAAAAATTTAGATCGCCGTTGATTATCTCCAAGTAAAAAACCCATGCCTTCTAAATTATTTTAGGCAATATACTCTATTTAAACCTTTTACGATCTATACTGAAGCATCATTTTGTTCCAACAATTCCGTAGGTATCTACAAGATATACCAAACTTGCCATTGATGCTGCTCCTAACTCCAGTTCTCTTTTATTTACATGTTCAAACGTATCGTTCTCTGCATGGTGATGATCAAAATAGCGTTGAGAATCTGGACGCAAGCCTGCTAAAACCATTTTGTCATTTTTTAAAGGGCCAATATCTGCTCCGCTATGTCCTTTTACAAACATATGAATAAGGTAAGGTTCAAATAATGGTTTCCAGGCTTGTATTTTAGCTAAGTTTTCTTCTGAACAATCAAAAGAGAATCCTCTAGGTGTAAAGCCTCCTGAATCACTTTCTAAAGCAAATACATGTGTTTCTTTCTTTTTCTTTGCCACTGCTGCGTATTCATTTCCTCCACGCAACCCATTCTCTTCATTCATAAATAAAACTACACGAAGAGTTCTTTTTGGTTTGTACCCTGTTTTTTTAAGTAGATGAAGCACTTCCATACTCTGTACGCATCCTGCACCATCATCATGAGAACCATCTCCCAAATCCCAAGAATCTAAATGTCCGCCTACAACCATAATCTCGTCCGGATAAGTACTACCTTTTATCTCTCCAATAACATTATACGATTGTACATCTTCTAATTGTTCGCAATTTTGCTTAAAATAAAAATTAACATCTGGATTTAATCGTAAAGAAATACTCAATAAATCTGCTGCATTTGTACTAATTGCTGCAGCAGGAATACGCTTATCTACAGCTAAATCTCCATAGCTCATAGAACCTGTATGTGGATAATCATCCAAACGCAAATTCATAGATCTTACAATAATACCTACCGCACCATATTTAGCAGCTTCAGCAGCTCCAGAGTAGCGTTGATCTACACAACCAGAGTAGGACTCAAAAGTGCTAATATTTGCAGGATCCATAGGTCTGTTAAAAAAAACAATCCTGCCTTCTAGACGTTGTTTTCCTAAAATAGCTAAATCATCCATGCTTTTTACCTCTACCACATTTGCTTTAATACCTCCGTATGGCGTAGCCACAGAACCCCCTAAAGCACAAATAGGAACATTTGTCGTAATACCTGGATCTGTTTCAAAATATGCAAACTCTGGTAAACCACGATTCCACTTTGGCACCATCACAGGTTGCAACCATACTTTGTCTAATCCTAATTCATCTAATTGTAATTTGGTATAATCTACTGCCTGCTGTGCTTGTACCGAACCAGAAAGTCTACCTCCTACCTGATTAGATAAGTAGTTTAACCAATCGTAAGCTTTACCCTCTGTCAGCGCAGCTGTATAAATACTTTTTAATTGTTCTTCATCTGTTTTCTGTGCGGATACTGCGGTTACGATAAATAAACATAACAAATAGATCGTCTTCTTCATTCTTATTCCTTTTCCAATTGATTTTTATAATCCTCTAAATTAGCTTTAATTTTATCATCTAATTCTGGTTCCTTAATATCTTTGTATTTTTTTAACTCTTGTAGCATGGTTTCTGCTACAATTAACCGCGCAGCCTTTTTATTATCTGCCGGTATTACAAACCAAGGTGCATGTGGTTTAGATGTTTTATTAATAGCATCTTCATAGCACTCTTGGTAGCTATCCCACAATTTTCTTTCTTTTAAATCTCCCGGAGAAAACTTCCAATTCTTACGTTTTAAGTGCAGTCTACGCAACAGTCGTTGGCGCTGTTCCTCTTTAGATAGATGCAAAAAGAATTTAAAGATTATAGTTCCATTATCCGCAATATGCTTTTCAAAATTATTGATTTGCGCAAAACGTTTTTCCCAAAAGGCATCATCCAAATCTTCAACGGTATGAACACCCGGAATGTGCTCTCCCAGAACATATTCCGGATGTACCCTTGTCACTAATACATTCTCATAATGGGTCCTATTAAAAACACCTACTTTACCCTTTGCGGGAAGTGCAATGTAATGGCGCCATAAGTAATCATGTTTCAATTCTAACTCTGTAGGCACTTTAAAACTATGCACCACAACACCTCTTGCATTAAAATCTTTAAAGACCTCACGAATTAGGCTGTCTTTTCCGGAAGTATCCATGCCCTGCAGACACATTAAGACACTATATTTTCCGTGAGCGTATAGTGTATCTTGAAAATCTCCTAACGCTCGTCTAACTTTTTCTAATTTCTTTTTTAGCTTATCATCATCTACACCAAAATTTTCATTTGTTGCAATCTTTTTTAAACTAACGGATTCTTGTACGCGATAAGAAACAATATCAATTTTATTCATTCTATGAATATAAAATATTTTTTTTACACTATCACAGAACCTCTCGGTAAAGCAGTTTAAATAATAATTTTATTCAATTTATAGCCCAAAAAAATGATTTACAACGAATAAATAGCCCCCTTATCATCAGTTAACACTAAATTTGTAGTCACATTCCCAAATGTTGATTATTAAAGTCTTAACCTATGATAAGTAAATACTCTTTACTTTATGTGCTATTAATTATAATAACTTCTTCTTTCAAAACGAATAGAGATTGTGAATATGTAGGTTCAAATATTGAGTATATAACATCACAAACCAAAAAAGCTTTAGCTGAAACCGAATTAAACAAGACCAAGTATCAGATTTATAAAGCTATAAATGCGATAGAAAAAACGAGAACTAAACTTAATGATTGTGGATGCAGCTATGCGTCTAAAAATTTGTTTGACGGGCTAGACAATTTAATTTTAGCAACAAAAACTTCTAGCGTAAGTGGCGCAAAGGTTTTAATCAACAGAGCTTTAAAGAACACCTATTTAAGTTTAGAATCTTTAAAGGAACATCATACCCATCAAAGCAAATATCAAGCAGATGTCTTGACACTTAACGTGAAAAATGCAAAGAAAGATGAGTTTGTCTCTAAGGAAACTCGAGAAAGAGAATTACGACAGGCAATAGATACCTCTTTACAAACCTTTGAAAAAGCCTTGGAAGACGTCATTGTTACAGTAAACTGTGAAGAAGCGCGTAACTTTATCATTGAAATAAGAAACAAATGTGACCTAGCACTCTTGAATGACAAACTATCTGAAGGTAAAAAATATTATAATTTAAGGACAAAAGTAATCGCTACTAATGCCCTTAAAAAATTAGATGATTGTAAGTAAAATTATTTACTAGCAAATAATTTTACATCAGCAGCATCTACTTCTGTATTTCCTAATATGATTAACCGTTCAACAACATTTCTTAATTCACGAATATTACCAGTCCAATCATATTCTTGAAGTAACGCTATTGCTTTATCTGAAAATGTTTTCACTGCAGTTCCGTGCTCTGAAGCTATTTTAGAAGCAAAATGCTTAATCAAAAGCGGAATATCATCTCTTCTGTCATTTAACGCAGGAACCTTAACTAAAATAACCGCCAGTCTATGGTATAAATCTTCTCTGAAGTTCCCGTCTTCTATTTCTTTCTTTAGGTTTTTATTGGTGGCAGCCACTACACGCACATTCACTTTAATATCTTTATCTGAACCTACTCTTGATATTTTACTTTCTTGTAAAGCTCTAAGAACTTTTGCCTGAGCAGAAAGACTCATATCTCCAATCTCATCTAAAAATATTGTTCCATTATTAGCGGCTTCAAATTTACCCGCTCTATCTTTAACAGCAGAGGTAAAAGCCCCTTTAACGTGACCAAATAATTCACTTTCTATAAGTTCTGAAGGTATTGCCGCACAATTTACTTCTATAAATGCAGCACTACTTCTTTGACTCTTTTCGTGAACCCAATGAGCAACCAACTCTTTTCCTGTACCATTAGGTCCCGTAATTAACACACGAGCATCTGTAGGCGCAACTTTTTCTATGATATCTTTAATTACTCCAATAGCATCGCTTTCACCCACCATCTCATAATTTTTAGATACTTTTTTCTTTAGAATTTTATTTTCTACTACAAGTTCTTTTCTATCTAAAGCATTACGAACTGTCGTTAACAATCTATTTAAATCTGGCGGCTTTGAGATATAATCAAAAGCGCCTAAACGCATTGTATTTACAGCCGTATCTAAATCCCCATGACCAGATATCATAATAAACGGAATTTCTGGTTTGATTTTTTTAGCCGCTTCCAGTACTTCTACCCCATCCATTTTAGGCATCTTAATATCACAAAGCACTAAATCATAATCTTCCTTTTTGACTGCTTCGATTCCTTTTAAACCATCTTCTGCCTCTTCTACGGTATACGTATCACTTTCTTCAGATAAAATTTTTACTAAGACCCTTCTGATAGCCGCTTCGTCTTCTATAACTAATATTCTAGACATGTACTCTATATTTTGTATTGGCACAACTGCCAAATTATTTAATTGCTTTTAATATGAACATCGCGTTGAGGAAATGGAATGCTAACTTTATGCTCTCTAAATTTAGCATCTATATTATACCTGATAGCACTTTTTATCCTTGGATCTGAAAAACTATCCCCGATATAAAAATTAACCGCAAACATCAATGCAGAATCTCCAAAATCCTCAAATAAAACAAAAGGTTTTGGATTCTTTAATATACCCTTTTGACCCAAAACAGACTCTTCTAACAATCTAGTTACCAAAGCCACATCACTTCCATAAGCCACCCCTACCTTTACAGTTTCTCTAGTTGTCTTATGATTTTGCGTATAATTATAAATGGTCTCACTTATAAATTTATGATTAGGGATAATAACTACTTTATCGTCTCTAGTGATACAACGAGTTGTTCTTAGTTTAATTTCAAAAACCTTACCAACTTTACCATCGACCTCAACAATATCTCCTACACTTAAAGATTTATCTACAATAATAAAGATACCGCCAATAACATCTTGAAACAATTCTTGCAGAGCTAAACCCAAACCAACAAAGAGCGCGGCAGATGCTGTTAAAAGTATTGTGATATTTATTCCTGCAGCACTCATTGTTAAAACAATGACCACCAGAAAAGCTACGTAACGTATAAACTTAAAGACACTGATAAACTTATTCTTATCATCTACCTCCATTCTTCTCGTAAAGAGGTAGCGCAACCATTTTAAAACAAAACTGGTCGCTATAAAAGCCAATACCAACAAGAGGAGAAGCCCGATAGTGATATGAATTTCTTTATCGCCTTTCCCAAAATGAACTCCAAGATCTAGAAAATTTTTAAGAGCACCCCAAACATCTTCCTCTAGAATCTCTTTTACTTTCTCCGTATGATCTTGAATCATGAATTAATATTTTAACCATTTATACAATTCTTTGTAGCTTGGTTTCTTACCATACATTAAAATTCCGATCCGGTAAATTTTTGCTGCAAACCAAACAATCCCCATAAATGTAATAATTAATAACAAAATAGAAACCACAACCTGCCAAATAGGAACCCCACCTTCTCCCAAACCACTTGACAAACGCATAAGCATCACAATCGGCGATGTTAGTGGAAACAAAGAAAAAGCCACTGCAATGGGCCCGTGAGGATTATTAAACACAGAAAAAAAGCCTACATAAATAGCGAGCATTAATGGCGTAATTACGGGAAGAATAAATTGCTGTGTATCTGTCTCATTGTCAACCGCAGCTCCAATGGCGGCATATATAGAACTATAAATTAAATATCCTAATAAGAAATAAACAAGGAAGAAGCTTATGAGCATGACCCACGGAATTTTAAAAATTTCAACTCCTAATGCCAAAACCTTTTCGTTCATCATCGAAACATCAGGTACTGTAGACATAGCTCCCATGGAAGGATTAGCTCCCGTAAAAGTCGCAGGATCAATATCAAAAATAAAGATAACCACCAACATTAGTAGGGATGCTGAAAAAATCCAAATCGCAAATTGTGTGATTCCCGCCAAGGATGTCCCTATAATTTTCCCCATCATTAACTGAAAAGGTTTTACCGAGGAAATAATGACTTCTATGATTCTACTGGTCTTTTCTTCTATAACACTTCTCATTACAAAGCCGCCATATATTATAATAAACATCATGATTAAATAGCCAAAACCGCCACCTATAAATGCTCTAATTTCATTAAATCCTTTAATGTTTATATCTCCTGAAAAAGTAGACAAATTAATATCATAATTCTTATCTACTTCTAGGAAATCTTGCTTAGACACTCCTAGCTCTTGCAATCTATTTTGCTGAAGTCTTGTTTTAAAAATACCTTCTATTTTATCTAAGGTAGAAGTACTTGGAGCCTCTTTGGTATAGAAGAATGATTTATCCGTAATCTCCTGTAAAGTAGCAGCATCAGGAATATACAAAAGCCCGTAGTACCCTAGGTTAACGGTAGAATCTATAGCTTGCTGTAGACTCATATTTTTAAAATCTATGTAAGATGTGCTTTCCGTGATTACAAATTCATTATGAAAAAAATCGCTTTCGTTCAAAATAGTAATTACTTGTTTTTCACTATCATTTAGCTGGGTTAAAAAAGCAATAAGAATCACCATTGCCACCATAAGTATTGGACTCAAAAAAGTCATGATTACAAATGATTTATTCCTAACTTTTGCTAAGTACTCCCGTTTAATTATAAGCAGTAATTTATTCATTAGAATTTTTACTAGATATGGTTTGTATGAAAATATCGTTTGCTGAAGGAATTTTTTCCACGAAGTGATTTATGGGTGCCTTCGTTGCCAAATAAGTAAGAATTTCTTGTGTAGATTTTCCATTCAATTGCAACTTAAAGTTTAATTGGTTTTCATTGACTTCATAGTAGTCCTCAAAAATAGCAAGCTTCTCTTTTAATTCTTGTATAATTTCAGAGGGATTAAACACTTGCATCCCGACCTCAAAAATATTCTTTTTATAGGCTTTCTTGATATCCGTAAGCTTGCCGTCTAAGATTTTTTCTGATTTATGAATTAATGCGATGTATTCACAAAGCTCTTCTACAGATTCCATTCTATGCGTAGAAAAAATTATAGAAGTTCCATTTTTCTTAAGCTCTAATATTTCATCCTTTATAACATTGGCATTAATAGGATCAAAGCCGCTAAATGGTTCATCAAAAATTAAAAGTTTTGGCTCATGCAAAACAGTTACAATAAACTGTACTTTTTGCGCCATTCCTTTAGAGAGTTCTTGGACTTTTTTATTCCACCAATCGCCAATTTCAAATTTATCAAACCAATACTTGAGCTTTTTCTTAGCTTCCGCCTTACCCATACCCTTAAGCTGCGCTAAATACAAAGCTTGCTCACCAACCTTCATACTTTTATACAAACCTCTTTCCTCAGGAAGATAGCCTATCATAGCAATATGTTTAGGATCTAAAGGCTCACCGTTAAAAAGAACGGTACCCGAATCTGGATAAGTAATTTGATTAATAATTCTAATTAGGGAAGTTTTACCAGCTCCGTTAGGACCCAATAATCCGTAAATGCTATTTTCAGGAATTTCTAAAGAAATATTGTTCAGGGCGGTATATGTCCCATATTTCTTGCTTACTTCTTTAGCTACCAATACATGGTTCATGCAAACAATTTTATCAAAGATATTGAAATGCTTTAAAACACCGTATTTCCTGTAAATAAATAATATCAGAAAAGTAAAAATATACCGAAGCAGGCTATTATAATAACACTAAATAAAGTTAAAAACAGGTCTTAAATACAAAACCCACCCTTAATAAAATCAAGGATGGGAAAAAAATTGCTATGAAAAAGAAAATTAACATTGGAAACCCAATGTTATTTCAAATATACGTTTTTATTTTAAAAATGAATTATAATGCTCTTAAGAAAACATATCTTTCACTTTTTCAAAGAACGATTTATCTGATTTTTCTGGATTTGGAATAAAATTCTCATTATTCTGCATCTTTTCAAAAAACTCTTTTTGCTCTTTGCTAAGTGTTTTTGGAGTCCAAACATTTACATGCACTAACAAATCTCCTGCACCGTACCCATTGAGACTAGAAATACCTTTACCTCTAAGACGTAAAATTTTTCCAGATTGTATTCCTGGTTCTAATTTAATACGCACTTTTCCCGTTACAGCATCAATCTCTTTAGAAGTACCTAACACAGCTTCAGAAATACTTACATAGAGGTCATAATGCAAATTATCACCCTCACGTTTAAGTGTTTCATGCTCTAATGTTTCGATTGCAACAATTAAATCTCCAGGAACACCATTTCCAGGAGCATCATTTCCTTTTCCAGAAACCTTTAACTGCATGCCATCTTCCACACCACCAGGTATTTTAACCGCTACTGTTTCTTCCTTAACGATCATACCTTGAGCATCTGCATCACCTGGCTTATGATCTAGAATTTGACCACTACCTCCACAAGAGCTACAAGTAGCTGCTGTCTGCATTCTTCCTAGAATAGTATTGGTGATTTTAGTCACCTGACCTCTACCACCACAGGTGCCACATGTTTTGTAGGTAACCCCACTAGCCTGAACTTTACGCTTAACTTTTATTTTCTTCTCAACACCATTTGCTACTTCTTCTAGCGTAAGTGCCACTCTAATTTTTAGGCTGCTTCCTTTTACTCTTCGCTGACCACCGCCACCGCCACCGAAACCACTAAAGCCTCCGCCGCCGCCGAAGCCGCCAAAAATATCGCCAAACTGATTGAATATATCATCCATATTCATACCACCTCCGCCGCCACCAAAACCGCCAGAACCATCAAAGGCTGCATGACCGTACTGATCGTAACGCGCTTTTTTATTATCGTCGCTTAGTACTTCATAGGCTTCTGCGGCTTTTTTAAACATCTCTTCTGCCTTTGCATCTCCTGGATTTTTATCTGGGTGATACTGAACGGCTTTTTTCCGATATGCTTTTTTAATTTCTGCTGCGCTTGCTCCTTTGGCTATGCCTAAAATGTCGTAATAATCTTCCTTCATACTTTATGTTTAATTACCAACAACCACTTTTGGATGACGGATAATTTTATCACCTAACTTAAATCCTTTTTCAATTACATCAATAATCTTGCCCTTCATTTTCTTATTAGGAGCAGGTATTTGTGTTATTGCTTCATGTATATCTGCATCAAACACATCACCATTTTTAGCCTCAACTTCTTCTAGGCCTTTAGATTTAAGTACTTGTTCAAATTTGATTTTAATTAATTCAACGCCTTTAAACGTTTCTTTATCATTTGATTTCGCCAATTCTTGCATCGCTCTATCAAAATCGTCAGAAACGGGCAACAAAGCAACAATCACTTCTTGCCCTGCAGTTTTAAATAAATCCATTCGCTCTTTTGAAGTTCTTTTCTTGTAGTTTTCAAACTCTGCAAACAATCTTAAAAATTTATCTTTCTCTTTTGCTAAATCTTCTCTCAATTGTTCTTCCACAGAAAGCTCCTCAACTTCAACTTGCTCAGCCGACTTTTCTTGATGCTCTGCTCCTTCTTGTTGCGCTAAGTTCTCCTCTTGTATATCTTCTGTATTATTTATATCGCTCATTTTTGACTCTATTTTTCATTCTGCACTTTACAGTTGGCAAAAGTACTGCCAATTCTTCAAAAATGTCAAAATGTCATCAAAGTTTATATGGAACATGCCGAAAAGCACCAAAATGGTGATTCCGTTGAAGAATAAAAAAATAAAAACTTAAAATTTGGCAGCTTTAATTACTTATTAGAGTACAGAGAATCTAAGGCAGGGCAGACATTCAGATATTTAAAAATAAAACCTTCTTCTAAGATTTTTTTGTTACTAACACGTTGACTATCTAATAATAAAGCGGACATATCTCCCAAAATTAATTTTAGGACTGCTGCAGGAATTTTTGGCAGTATTAAAGGTCTCCCTAGAACATTAGCAACTTTTGATACTAACTTTTCATTGGTTACAGGGTTTGAAGCCACCCCATTATACACGCCATTTAATTCATTCTTAACAGCAAAAACAAATAATTTTGCCAAATCTTTGATATGTATCCATGATTGCCACTGCTTGCCTGAACCAAAAGCTGACCCTACAAAAAACTTAATAGGCTTCACCATCTCTGGCAAAGCTCCGCCTTTATTAGACATTACTAGACCTATTCTAATTTTGGCCACACTAAAACTGAAGTCCCCAAACGTGTCTATCTCATCTTCCCAAGCCTGTACCACTTCCGACAGAAAACCGTCTGCTTTAAACTGATCCTCTTCTGAATAAAATTTTTGAATAGAATCGGGATAGATGCCAATAGCAGAAGCTGACACAAAAGACGTGATTGCAGATGAATCTACTTTCGCGAGTCCGCTTTTAAGTGTTTTAAGAGAGTTGATTCTACTTGACAAAATCTCCTTTTTATAAGATTCTGTCCATCTTTTAGAAATAGAGGCTCCTGCAAGATTTATAATTGCAGTTACTCCAGTAAAACAGTTTAAGTCTATTTCTCCCTGGTCTGGATTCCAATAGAAACCTGTGTAATTTTCTTTTTCAATGACTTTAGCCTTACTAGTCGTTAAAAAATTTACGGCAATTTTATTTTTATGACATTCGGTTACTATAGCATTGCCAACCAATCCTGTAGCACCTGTTATTAATACCTTCATAGCAATTTTTTTTAAAGGTAATTTTTTTAAAAAGCATAACGATGCTATTTAATTTAGGTTTAACATAAAACCCACTTAACAAGCTTCTTAAGTTACTTTTTCGTAGCTCGTAACATCTCTCTTTTTCCAGGAGGACCATCTAATCGTTCTACTTCAAAACCTACCGCAAGCATAGCTCTTCGCACACTACCTTTTGCTGCATACGTCACTAACACACCATTATTATTTAGCGCAGCATACATAATTTTAAAAATTTCCTCCGTCCATAATTCTGGTTGAACACGTGCTCCAAAAGCATCAAAATAAATTAAATCATAAGCAGCCTTATCGGTAATCTGCATAAAATCTTTTTGTTGCTTTAGCAATGAAAACGTTGAAGATATCGCTATAGACTTCTCCCATTCTGAGGTATGCATTTTATCAAACTCTTCTTGAAACTTCTGAGCCTCTAACTGTGCTATATAATTGAGTTGTTTAATCTCTTCCGGGCTAACAGGATATGCTTCTACCCCCGTGTAATCTATCTTTAAATTAAAGTTTTGCGCTTCTATATACGTAATTAAGGCATTTAAGCCCGTTCCAAAACCTATTTCTAATATAGCTATGGCTCTATCCTTATATAAGGACAGTCCTTTTGTTATAAATACATGATATGCCTCTTGTATTGCGCCGTGTATAGAATGGTACTGCTCGTTCCAATCTACTATCTGAATAGTTGTAGAACCGTCAGATGTTGTTATAATTTTACGTTCCAAATTATTGAGTTATTAAAACGCCGTCTGCTTCAAATCTAAATGTTTTTTTAGGGGCTACAATTGATGCGATTGCCGCTTCCGATTCACCTCCATCTTCCGCATAATGCCTTTGTTCCTCTACAGACATTTGTTCTATAAATGCAAGTCCGTTAACAATCACTTCTTTACCCGCAATATCTTTCGGCATAAAAAAGCCATAATCTTTAAATTTTACCATAGCCTGAGCTCCATTATCTAAAGTAACATTCATCCAACAACCTTTTGCCTGACAAACATCTATTACGGTACCTTTAAACTTTGTTGCTATAGTGTCAGTAACTACCAAATTTTGATATTTCAAAGTCATCTCACTTGCCACTAAGGCATTATCTTCTGAAATTTCTGCACCAAAAGAAGAATAAAGAACAGAATTCTCATTTGACGGCTGCTCGGTAGTCTGTTTATTTTGCCCCATACAACTCACAAAGCATACAATTATCACAAGTAAAATGTTAATTCCTTTCATATCTTTTAGTATTTACCGAATTGTTACAAAGTTGGTTATTTTTAGATGAAAAAAGAAGAACTACTAGTAATTATTCATTAATTTTATTGCATTAAACATATAACAAATGGAAACCACCGCGAATAACTTAGTTACGGTTGAAAAAAGTAAAACTTCTAAAATTGATCAAGTAGATTTTGATAATTTATCATTTGGTAGTATCTACTCTGACCATATGCTGGTCTGCGATTATAAAAATGGCGCTTGGGAAAATCCTAAGGTAGTACCTTACGGACCAGTATCTTTAGACCCTTCTGCAAAAATTTTCCATTACGGGCAATCAATTTTTGAAGGTATGAAAGCCTACAAAGACAGTGAGGAGTCTACTTGGCTATTTAGACCACTAGACAATCATAAACGTCTAAATATTTCCGCAAAAAGATTAGCTATTCCAGAAATTCCTGAAGATTATTTCATGGAAGGTCTTAAGGCTCTCTTAAAAGTAGATGACCAATGGATCCCTAAAAACGAAGGAAGCTCTATGTATATTAGACCTTTTATTTTTGCTTCGGGACAAGGTTTTCACGCATCCCCTGCAAATGAATATAAGTTTATGATATGCCTTGCCCCTTCAGGGTCATACTTCTCTGGAAAAGTAAAGGTATTAATTGAAGAAAAATATTCTAGATCTGCAAATGGCGGTGTAGGTTATGCCAAAGCTGGTGGTAACTATGCAGGACAATTCTACCCTACACAACTAGCTGTTGAAAAAGGATACAATCAAGTTATCTGGACAGACGATAATACACATGAATATATCGAAGAGGCGGGCGCAATGAACATTTTTGTTCGTATTAATGATACTTTAATTACAGGACCTACTAGTGATAGGATACTAGATGGTATTACAAGAAAAAGTATTATTGAAATAGCTAAAGAAGAAAAGATTGCTGTTGAAGTTAGGAAACTAACCGTTGCCGAAGTAGTGGCTGCAGCTAAAGATGGCTCATTAAAAGAAATGTTTGGAGCAGGTACTGCCGCTGTTATTTCTCCTATTTCAGGATTTGGCTTTAAAGAGACAGATTACGATCTTCCTGAATTAGAGGAAAGCTACGCTTCTTTATTAAAGAAAAGAATCACAGATATTCAATATAATAAAGCCGAAGATAAATTTGGATGGCGTTATAAACTATAGAACGAATAATAAAAAAAGAAAAAACCGCCCAATGGCGGTTTTTTTTATTCCTTTAAAATCTTATCGATATTTGGCACAAAGTAATTTGGCCCTTTTAATACCTTACCATCTTCTCTATATATAGGCTTACCATCTGCTCCTAACTTACTCATATTACTCCGCTGAATTTCATTAAATACTTCTTCTATCTTATATTGCATACCATGTTCTAAAATAGTACCACACAATATATATAACATATCACCCAAAGCATCGGCCACTTCTACCAGATCATTATTTTCAGCAGCTTCAAGATATTCTTTATTTTCTTCATCCATTAAATTAAAACGAAGCAAATTTTTACGGGATCCCAAATCAGCTTTCATGGCACTAGCAACTCCCATTCCAAATGTTTCATGAAAAAGTGCTACAGCTTCAAGTTTATTTTTCATCTCTTCTATTATTAGGTTATTTTTGTATAAAAATAAAAAATATGTTCAGTAAAGGACAATTAATATTCGCGGGACTTTTTTTCGTGTCTTTCGTGGTAATTACTTTTTTCGCTTATAAAAGAGATAAAAATCTCCATCTAAAAAATTATAAAGGCGTTAAATGGATTGGATTAACATTCGTAATATTCATAATTTTACTATTCGCAATTAAATATTTACTGAAAAATTAACGCAATAGTTACATACACCACAAAAATTAAGCAGATCACAACAATTTTAAGATTTTTGTAAGAAAAGACGTATTTTTGCGTTGTATTACTATAAAACAAAGTTCTATGGTCACTTTTTTTAGTGTGTTATCTATTTTAGTCGGTTTAAATGCTTTTCTATTACTCTTTAGCGTAAATAGTAACAAGAAAAGAGTGGAAAAAAAAGATACCAACACAGCACAAATTCCTTCAGAAAATATTTATCCTTTAAATATTCTTGAAACTAAGTATAAAAAAGCAGTTTAGTTTTATACTTTTAAAGTATGAAACAAATTCTACTTGTTTTTTTAGGTGGTGGTTTAGGCAGTGTATTAAGATACCTTATTAGCAAACCACTAAATCTCTATTTTACCAATTTTTATCTAGGCACTTTTATTGTCAATATAATAGGATGCCTTCTTATAGGACTTTTACTTGGCCTATCCTTGAAAAATAATTTTCTTAGCGAAAATCAGACTTTACTTTTAGCTACTGGCTTTTGCGGCGGGTTTACTACCTTTTCTACATTTGCTCTAGAAAACAATTCGCTCTTAAAAAATGGAGACCTAATTGCTTTTGCAAGCTACACGATAGTAAGTTTAGTATTAGGCATCATAGCTGTTTCTTTAGGACTCTGGTTCAGCAAAATTTTCTAGACAGCCAATACAACTATCCCTCCCTACCTCTTTGTTATAAATTACACAATAAGTTATCATTTTTTGTATTTTACATGATTTACATCATTTCTTGTTGGTTTTTGAACATATCACAATAAAATCTATAAAAAAATCTACTTCTCCCAACTTTTAGCTGAAATAAGCAAACTGATTAAATCAAATTTTTATTTAATTGAATTAAAAATAACGATACCCATAAATTTTAGGGGTATAAATTACAATTATCAAAAAAATAATAGCATCCCCCCTTCTAAACAAGGGGTGTTAAATATTTTAACATACATTTGCCTCATCAACAAACAAATCACATATGAAAAAAATCGAGGCAATTATTCGAAAATCTAAATTCGATGAAGTAAAGAAAGCACTGCATCAAATTGAAGTTAACTTTTTTAGTTACTGGGATGTAACAGGTGTAGGAAACGAAAAACAAGGTCACGTGTACCGCGGAATATCCTACAGTACGTCAGACATCCAAAGAAGATACCTTACCATTGTAGTATCCGATGAGTTTTTAGAAAAAACAGTAAGTACCATATTAGAAGCTTCTAGTACTGGCAATGTAGGTGATGGAAAAATATTTGTTTCAGAAGTTACCGAAGCATACAGAATAAGAACCAAAGAGAGCGGACAAGCTGGAATTAACTAACTAAGATTTTCAAAAAAACTAATATTATGAGTGAAGTACAACAAGAAGCTGTGAGCAAAGTAGCGGAAGGTGTTAGCCAAGAAGCACTAGACCAAGCTATTCAGAGCATTAACGGCGACATGGGCGCACTATGGATTATAGTTGCAGCCATTTTAGTATTTTTTATGCAAGCAGGGTTTACGCTTGTAGAAGTAGGTTTCACTAGAAGTAAAAATTCTGGTAACATTATTATGAAAAATATTATGGACCTTTGTATTGGTTCATTATTATTTTGGGCTGTAGGTTACGGTATTATGTACGGTAGCGACACTGTCCTAGGAGGCTTTTTTAGATCAAGTCCAACAGAACAAGGATATTTCTTCTTTTCTGCAACAGACTGGTATAATTTACTTTTTCAAACGGTATTCTGTGCTACTGCTGCTACTATTGTATCTGGAGCCATTGCCGAAAGAACAAAATTTTCTACCTATTTAATATTCTCTGCTGTATTAACAACAATCATCTACCCTATTTCAGGTAGTTGGTACTGGCCATTTGATGACAGCGCCTGGTTAAACGTTGCAGGTTTTGTAGATTTTGCAGGATCTTCTGTAGTACATGCTGTTGGTGGGGCTGCTGCTTTAGTAGCTGCCATCTTAGTTGGTCCTAGAATTGGGAAATATAAAGACGGTAAAGTAAACGCAATTCCAGGTCACAATATGACTTATGGTGCCTTAGGGGTTTTAATACTTTGGTTAGGATGGTTCGGTTTTAATGGTGGATCTCAACTTGCATTTGGCGGGGATGATACGATTGCCGTAGGAAGTGTGATCATAAATACCAATATTGCCGCAGCAATGGGAGCCGTAGCTGCCATGGCATTAACTTGGATTAGATACGGGAAACCAGATATTTCAATGACCTTAAACGGAGCATTAGCCGGACTTGTGGGTATTACCGCAGGATGTGGCGCTGTAAACGTATGGGGTGCACTTGCTATTGGTTTAATATGCGGAATTATAGTAGTACTATCTATTGAATTTATTGATAAAAAATTAAAAATTGATGATCCAGTTGGTGCCATCTCTGTACATGGAGTTTGTGGTTTCGTAGGAACAGTACTTGTTGGTGTATTTGCATTAGACGGAGGTTTGCTTTCTGGCGGAGGCGCTGGATTATTATGGGTACAATTTTACGGCTCTTTAGCATACATAGTTTGGGCGGCTGTTGCTTCATTCATTGTATTGTTCATCTTAAAGAAAACATTAGGATTAAGAGTTACTCAAGAAGAAGAAATGGACGGATTAGATATTCACGAACATGATTCTAGTGCTTATCCTGAGTTTACTATCAACGATAAATAAAGCTATACAATGGAACGCTTCTACAAGCGTTCCATTACCATACACATTATTTCAACAAACAACACTTAATCTTAAACACTTCCTTTAAACTGAAAAGGAACATTTAAAACATCATTTATGAAAGCGATTACAAAAACGAATTACGTAAAAAATATATTTTTTGCAGCAGTACTTTTTACAGGAGCTAGTTTAGTTGCCCAAGAAGAAGTTGAAGAAAAAAAAGCAATTTCTATAAGCGGTTCTGTTGATGCATATTACAAAACTAACCTAAGCTCAACAGATAGAGCTATTTTTGGAGAAGATGGCCAATCTTTCCAAAGCCCAGGAACTTCATTTGCCGACGAAACTGGTTTTGCACTTGGTATGGCTAATTTAATAGCAAGCTATGAAGGAACTAAAACAGGTGCGGTGGCAGATGTTACCTTTGGACCAAGAGGCGAATCTGCTACAGGAGGCTTTAATATTAACCAATTATATGCTTACTGGAATGTTTCTGAAGGAACAACATTAACCGCTGGTCGTTTTAATACCTACCTAGGATATGAAGTTATTTCTCCTGTAGGAAACTTTAACTACAGTACTTCATATTTATTTTCTAACGGACCATTCTCTCACGTAGGTTTAAAAGCAGATTTTGCGCTATCAGAAGATTTTAGCTTAATGCTAGCCGTAATGAATGTAACCGATGTAAATAGCAACCTAACTGGAGAATACTCTTTAGGTGCACAATTAGGATACTCTGGACAATTCTTAAATTTCTATTATGATAACAAAGCATTGTTAGGATTTGAAGTTGATTACACCGGTGGTTTTGATTTAACTGAAGACTTATTCTTAGGAATAAATGCAGCATATGCTGATAATGACGGAGCCGGCTTTTCAGGTGCAGCATTATACCCACAGTTAGCTACTTCAGATAGCTTTACATTAGGATTAAGAGGAGAATACTTTACAACTTTTGATGGTGTAGATGGTACTGATGATCCAAGTGTATTTGCCGCTACATTAACAGGGAGCTATACCGTAGAAAACTTAACGATCAAACCAGAATTAAGATTAGATAACGGATCTGAAGAATTCTATTTAGATAATGACTTAGAAGCAACAAAAAGCTTATCATCATTCTTAATTGCTGCGATTTATTCGTTCTAAATTATAATTTGTTTATTGTTTATACTGAAAAGAGCTTGACTTCTAAAAAGTCAGGCTCTTTTTTTTGTGCAAAGGTCAGATTTCTCACAAATTAGATTCCAAATGCTTGATTTTCTAACATCATAAAAATAAACACTTAACTAACTGAATTACAATTATTTAAAAAGAAAAACTATTTTTCGATGTCAAACCGACAGCCTGTTAATGAATTGTTAAAAATAATTTTTAATCTACATTTGCAGCAAATCAAACAAATCATTCATGAAAAAAATCGAGGCAATAATTCGAAAGTCAAAATTCGATGAAGTAAAAAAAGCACTTCATAAGATTGATGTAAACTTTTTTAGCTATTGGGATGTAACAGGTGTCGGTAATGAAAAACAAGGACACGTATATCGCGGCATCTCCTACAGCACCACTGATATACAACGCAGATATTTAAGTATCGTAATTTCTGATGAATTCTTAGAAAAGACAGTCAATACCATTTTAGAAACCGCAAGCACAGGTAATGTTGGTGACGGTAAAATATTTGTATCGGAAATTACAGAGGCTTATAGAATAAGGACAAAAGAAAGTGGAAACGCAGGAATCAACTAAAAAAACATTATGAACGACGGATTATTTACAGCTAATAATGTTTGGATGATGATGTGTACCGCATTAGTATTTTTCATGCATTTAGGCTTTTCATTTTTAGAGATTGGATTAACAAGGCAAAAGAACACCATAAACATTTTATTTAAAAACCTATTCATTATTTGTGCTGGACTTCTACTATACTACCTAGGCGGATTTAACCTTATGTACCCTGGAGATTTTAATGGTTTTTTAGGCTTTGCAGGTTTTGGAATTGAAGCCCCTGCTAATGGTATGACCGCAGATTACGCACCTAGCGGAGGGTATACCTATTGGACTGACTTTTTATTTCAAGGAATGTTCGCTGCGACCGCAGCAACTATAGTTTCTGGCGCCGTTGCGGAGCGTATTAAAATTGGAGGGTTTATGATTTTTACAGTCATCTATGTTGGCTTAATTTATCCAATTGTAGGTTCATGGCAATGGGGAGGCGGATTCTTATCTACTTTAGGTAATGAAGTAAATGCCGCAGGAGAACTTATAAAGGAAGCTGGTTTTCATGATTTTGCGGGTTCTACACTAGTACACTCTGTAGGTGGCTGGGCAGCCTTAGTAGCTGTTTATTTACTAGGGCCAAGGATTGGAAAATTTGACGAAAATGGAGAAACTTTTGCGATTCCAGGACATAATATTCCCCTTGCTACTGCTGGTGTTTTAATTCTTTGGCTGGGATGGTTTGGTTTTAACGGAGGTTCCGTACTATCTGCGGACCCAGAAGGAACATCACTAGTGCTTGTCACTACCTCATTAGCGGCAGCGGCAGGAGGCATAGCTGCTTTTCTTTTTTCTTTCATACTTTACAAAAACCTAGACCTCACCATGTTTCTTAACGGAATACTAGGAGGCTTAGTTGGGATTACCGCTGGTGCAGATTTAATGTCACCTAATGAAGCTATCATCATTGGAGCCTTAGCAGGTATTCTAGTCGTAGGAGCCGTTGCGTTAATTGATAAAATTAAGTTAGACGATCCTGTAGGCGCCATAGCAGTTCACCTAATTTGTGGAGTTTGGGGTACCTTAGCAGTAGGTTTCTTTGGAACTAAAGCTGGTGGTTCACAAATTCTGTATCAATTAGCGGGTATTGTAATTATTGGAATATTTTGCTCTTTAACTTCTTTTCTTATCCTTATTGCATTAAAGAAAACGGTTGGAATAAGAGTTTCTAGAGAGGAAGAATTAGAAGGATTAGACCTCCACGAACACGGGATGGATGCTTATCCAGATTTCAGACTGAATCAGCACTAAACTTCACTATACTACTTAAAAAAAGCAGGTCTAACATTAATGTTAGACCTGCTTTTTTTACTTAGTGTTTTTTAAAGGCTTTGACACCTGCATTAATTTTTATCGGAAGATGATTAACTTTAGGCACAATGGGACAGGAATATTTCTTATTGTAGGCACAGTATGGATTGTATGCTTTATTAAAATCAATTAAAATGCTGTCCCCTTTTGGAATCGATAAATCAATATACCTACCTCCCGTATAACTTGCATATCCATTTGTTTCGTCTGAAAATGGCAAAAACAAATATTCTCTATACTTTTCTTGCGCAGACAATGCAGGGTTTTGATACACCTCTAACTGAAAATCTGCTCCGTTAATTTCAAAATAGGCAACACCGTACAGCACTTCTTCAGATTTTCTATCTGTAGTGGTAGCCATTAAAAACGGTAAAGCATCTGGTGTTCTCACAAATTTAGCTACGACCCTTAAAGTAGTATCTGGCTCAAAAAAATCTAGTGTTTCAAAATTCTTTCTATCCTTGTTATACAAAGGAGATGTTTCAGGATCCTTATACTCTTTATTTAATTCCTGTTGAAATTTTAAAATATCTGCCATGGCATCAGAAACATCTTGTGGAATTGCATTGGCAACTACGTCATGATATTTTTTTTCTTGCTTGCAACTCAAAATTAAAAGTAGTGCTATAAAAAGTAATTTACGCATAGATAACATATTAAAAAATCAAACAAAGTAAGTCTCTTTTTAAGAATTGTAATTCTGCAAACCTTGACAAAATCATTCCTTGACTACAAACTTATAAATAAAATAGTTAGCATTCATCTCTTGCACATCTAGCTTTTGTTTGTAAATTCGGCTTAAAATAAAACATCTATGAAAGCTGCTATAACATTACTCCTTTCAATGGTACTATTCGTTTCGTGTGGCGAAACTGATTATTCTTATAACAATAAAAAAGCTTTAGAAAAAATAAATCCGGATCGCTATAATGTAGCTTTCCTAATAATGGATGGCACGTACAATACCGAATTTACAGCGCCCTACGATATCTTTCAACACACTCAATTTCGGAAAAATATTAAAGCTATGAACGTTTTCACCGTAGCTAATACATTAAAACCCATTACCACTTTTGAAGGTGTACGAATACTTCCTGATTTTGATTACACTAAAAAGAATCTACCAAATATTGATATTCTAGTAATTCCGAGCGCAGAACATCATTTAGATACCGATCTAGACAATGTAGTAATGTTAAGTTTTGTAAAGAAAGTAGATGAAAATGCTCTTTATATGACGAGCCACTGTGACGGCGCTTTTGTGCTTGCAAAAACGGGCCTACTAGACACTGTAGCCTCTACCACTTTTCCGGGTGATTTAGATAAATACCAAGAAAGGTTTCCGCATTTAAATGTAAAGAAGAATTCTTTATTTGTACATGACGGAAAGTACATTACTTCGGCAGGTGGTGCGAAAAGTTTTGAAGCAGCTCTTTACCTATGCGAACTTCTATACGGTAAAGAGGTCACACAGTCATTAGCCCAAGGATTAGTAATTGATTGGGACGTTAACAAAGTGCCTCATTTTATTGTTCCTTAATATCATACCTAGCTTCCTTAAGGTACTTCAACATCAAAGCATTATACTCTGGTGAAATTCTTAAAAGTGCCGTATCAGGAATATCATATAGTTGTTGTTTGTCTTTAAATCCTGTTTTTAGCAATTCCTCTAAATAAAATAATGCGGTATCATAATCTTCTATCTTGGAACTTAATGAAATAACCTCTATATAGGCTTCATGATCTGTAGGCTCTGTAATCGTGTTCAACATATAGAGAAAACTCAAGCCTTCTTCATCTAAGGTTTCTTCCTCTTTTAATTGCCTGATATTTTTATTTACCAGATGATCTACAAAATCCTTTAACCTATTTCCCATCTGATGTTCAAAACGAATAGTACTTGCTTGGAATTTTTTAATTTCCTGCATTTGATATGCCCACCATCCTAAATTATTAAAGTTATACGTAGCCACATCTTCATAAATTGCATAATCATAATCTTCTTGCAATAGCTCCTCTTTAAACTTATAATTAGACGCCAAACGCTTCATTGCCTTATATTCCTTGTCTTTTCTTAGTAGCTTTTGAGAAGCCTTTATTTCCGACACATCTAGATGTACTCTAAAAACTTCCATTATCTCATTTGCAAAATCATAGGCATGCAGCAACTTCTTTTCTTTTATTAAGGCATCAATTACCCGTAAATTTTGGCGGTAAGCAGAATTTACATACTCCATATCTTTTACTACTTCTCCTTTCGCCATAGCGTTCAAGACAAAAATTTGCAAGCCAAAATCTATAAGATACATTGGCAAAGGCTTGGTGTTTTTTTCATACTTAAATAACTGATTGGAGAATCTAAGATTATTTAAAAGCGATTCAGATGCTTCCATCTCAATACTACTATACTCATTGATGTCTGCAATTCCAATAAATTGAAATGGACTATCAGGAGCCAAAACATCAACATTCGCAATACCTCCTCCAACAGAAATAATTCCTTTAATATTCTTACTCACTACAGGCATTACAGAAGCGAAAGTTCCTCCAGTATCCATACCGCCTGTATAAATTCTTCTAGAATCTACAGGCAGACTATTCAATACCTGATTAATCATTCTACTAGCTATCAATACATTTTGAGTAAGAGAAAGGGTATCATTAACGCTGTTAGACGCTGCGAGAATATAATTTTGATGCTCAGCCGCTTGTAGAAAAGGTTGCATTACATGCTTCCCTTTACCCTCCATATTAAAAAGAAAAAGAACTGGCCAACGAGAATCTAGTTCAAATTTCTTCGGCAGATATAATGCAAAGCTTTCCGATATGGTATCATTGACTTGTAAAGAATCTAAAACAACCCCTTTTCGGAGTGTCATCTGTTGTGCTGAAGTGCTTAAGATACCACAACAAGCTAAAGCTAAAAAGAGTATTGTTTTTTTCATATCAATTTGATGCATCAAAAATCTCGCCAAATTATAGTTAAATCTACAAATTAAAATAGTGTTTGTAAAGGATCACTTTAGAAAATTAACGAAACTAGATTTTTGGCTTTCTACCTACAGGCGCATCAGAAACCACTTCAGATAAAATAATATGCGTTCTTGTTTCACCATATTGAATTAACTTATCTATAAATTTTTCTAAATGAAACTGATCTTTAAAAACCACCTCCATGATGATATTCTCATTTCCTGTTATACGGTAACAGTTTACCACCTCTTCAAATGTCTTTACGGCTTCCAAAAAGGGTTTTAATTTCCCCATAAAAGCTCTAAGTGTAATCATCGCTTTTAGCTGATAGCCGGTTGCTGTATGAGAGATAATAGCCTTGTATCCATTAATTATCCCCAGGTCTTCCATTTTCTTAATTCGTTCTGCTACTGCAGGAGGTGTTAAACCCACTTTGCGGCCAATATTCGCAAAAGAATCTCGTGCATTTTTTTGCAAGCTCTGAAGGATCCCCCAATTTAAATCGTCTATCTTTTGATTCAAAAGTATATGTCTTTAAAAAATTAATAATCGATAGCAAAATTAACATTCTGCTATTTAAAGTTAAGTTAAAAATTGTAATCTCGTCGTAATTTTATAAAAAAATTGCTACAAATGCCAAATCGAAATTTAAATACATTACCTGTTTATAGAAAAGCGCTGGATTTGTGCTCTATGAGTAGGGAAATTGTATCCTACATTACCTATAATAAAGATTTGTTACATTTATACAAATCTCAAAGTCATAGGGATATTATTGCAGATTCTTTACTAACGGATGCTATTTTAATTCCGCAGAAAATTGAATTAGCAGAACGCTCTGAATCTCACTTGATTAGAACATCTACCATACATCACATCAACATTATCACAAAAAATATTTTGTCCTATTGTAGAGGTTTAGAAATGGATGGTTTAAAAGAAAAAGAGTATTTAAATCTTCTTAGGGAGGAATTGAAAATATTTAGAAAAACCTACAGAATTTGGAAACGCTCTTTATAAAAAAGAGCGTTTTTTTTATAGCTTCATTAATTTACATATTTCTTCGATATTGACCGCCTACTTTAAACAAAGCATTGGTAATTTGACCTAAAGAACTTACTTTAGAAATATCCATAAGCTTCTCAAAAATATTTTCATTATTCATTGCTGCTTTTTGAATTTCCTCTAATGCAACTTTAGATTTTTCTTGATTCACTTCTTTTAGATGGTCTAAAGTTACAATCTGAGCTTTTTTCTCTTCATCTGTAGCACGAATTACTTCTGCAGGTAATACCGTAGGAGACCCTTTAGAACTCAGAAACGTATTAACTCCTATAATCGGGAATTCTCCATTATGCTTTAATGTTTCATAATACAAGCTTTCTTCTTGTATTTTTGAGCGTTGATACATAGTCTCCATAGCCCCTAAAACTCCACCGCGTTCTGTAATTCTGTCAAATTCTAAGAGTACCGCCTCTTCCACTAAATCTGTAAGTTCTTCTATGATAAAAGATCCTTGTAGCGGGTTTTCATTTTTAGCTAAACCTAATTCCTTATTTATAATTAACTGAATAGCCATTGCTCTACGCACCGATTCTTCGGTTGGTGTAGTTATTGCTTCATCATAGGCATTGGTATGCAAAGAATTGCAGTTATCATAAATAGCATACAAAGCCTGAAGTGTGGTACGAATATCATTAAAATCTATCTCCTGAGCATGTAAACTACGACCAGAAGTTTGAATATGATATTTCAACATTTGAGCTCTTGGTCCTGCCCCGTATTTATGCTTTAAAGCTTTTGCCCAAATTTTTCGGGCAACTCTACCAATCACAGCATATTCTGGGTCTATTCCATTAGAAAAGAAAAAAGACAAATTAGGACCAAATGCATTAATATCCATTCCTCTACTCAAATAATACTCCACATACGTAAAACCATTGGATAAGGTAAATGCCAATTGTGTAATAGGATTAGCACCAGCCTCTGCAATATGATACCCTGAGATAGAAACGGAATAGAAATTGCGCACTTGATTCTTGATAAAATACTCCTGTACATCTCCCATTAACCGCAACGCAAATTCTGTAGAAAAAATACAGGTATTTTGCGCTTGGTCTTCTTTTAAGATATCTGCTTGTACTGTACCTCTTACTTCATGAAGAGTTTTGACTTTTATCGTTTCATACACCTCTAATGGCAATACTTGATCACCAGTAACACCTAATAACATTAATCCTAAACCATTATTCCCTTCTGGTAGTGCTCCGTTGTACTTGGGTTTCTTTTCTTCCTTACCTCTATACAATGCCGCTATTTTAGCGTTCACTTCTTTCTCTAAGCCATTTTCTATAATGTATTTCTCACAATTTTGATCTATAGCCGCATTTAAGAAAAAACCTAACAGCATAGGAGCCGGACCATTAATGGTCATACTCACCGAGGTCATTGCATTAGACAAATCAAATCCTGAATACAATTTTTTGGCATCATCTAAGCAACAAACAGAGACTCCAGCATTTCCAATTTTACCATAAATATCTGGTCTAATGTCAGGATCGTTGCCATACAATGTAACAGAATCAAAAGCTGTAGACAAACGTTTAGCTGGCAAGCCTAAACTTACATAATGAAAACGACGATTGGTACGCTCTGGCCCACCTTCTCCCGCAAACATTCTTGTAGGGTCTTCCCCTGTACGCTTAAAAGGATATAATCCTGCAGTATATGGAAATTCTCCCGGAACATTTTCTTGAATCATCCAACGCAATAAATCTCCCCATGCTTTATACTTAGGAAGTGCCACTTTAGGGATCTGAGTATGTGACAAAGATTCCGTATGCGTTTCTAATTTTAATTCTTTATCTCGTACTTTAAAGGCATAAATTGGATCTTTATATTTCTGAACTTTTTCCTCCCAATTAATAATAGCTTCCCAATGGTAAGGATCTAAATCTAACTTTACCCGATCAAATTCTTTTACCAATAAAGATAAAAATGGTTTATTTTCTTCTGAAACTCCTAACGCTTCAATAGCGTCTTCATTCAGTCCGTTTTTTGAAAGATACGTCTGCTCATACACACCTGGTTTTATATTCAGAATAGATAAGATAGCTTGAAAAACTCCATATAAACGCTGTGCTACTTGCACTTGCCCTATTCCTTTTTCGTCATAGTTTCTATTATTCTCGGCAATTTCGGAAAGATATCTTATTCGTGCAGGTGGAATAACAAATGCATGTTCCTTATCATCTGTGTAAAATTCAAAAGTAGATTGTAAATCGGCCTTCGCCTTTTCTACTAATTTATTCATAACCACGCGATACAACCTGTTTGTTCCTGGATCATTAAACTGACTCGCCATAGTTCCAAAAATTGGCAAATCATCTTGATTCATATCCCATAGGTTATGGTTACGCATGTATTGTTTCTTTACATCACGTAGGGCATCAAGAGAACCTCTTTTGTCAAATTTATTTATAGAGACAACATCAGCAAAATCAAGCATATCTATTTTCTCTAATTGCGTGGCTGCACCAAACTCTGGTGTCATAACATAGAGAGAAACGTCTGAATGTTGAATAATTTCAGTATCCGATTGCCCAATTCCTGAAGTTTCTAGGACGATAAGATCATACTCCGCTGCTTTTAATACCTGAACCGCCTCTTCTACATACTTAGATAAAGCAAGGTTAGATTGTCTAGTAGCCAAAGAACGCATATAGACACGATCATTATTTATGGCATTCATACGAATACGATCACCTAAAAGAGCACCTCCTGTTTTTCGTTTTGAAGGATCTACAGAAATCAATCCGATTCTCTTTTCAGGAAAATCTGCCAAAAACCTTCGCACCAACTCATCTACCAAACTAGACTTTCCTGATCCACCCGTACCCGTTATTCCTAAAACGGGAACACTATCTGGGATAGTAACGCCTGAAAAATGTTTCTGAAATTCATCGGGTCTATTTTCTGCTAAAGAAATTAACCTAGAAATTGTATTAATATCTTTAGCTTTTAAGGCATCCGTAACCGAAACACTCTGTTTTATTTTTAAGTTCGGAACGGGAAAATCACTCTGTTGTACCAGATCATTAATCATTCCCTGTAAGCCCATCTTTCTCCCATCATCTGGAGCATAAATCCGAGCAATCCCATAATCCATTAATTCCTTAATTTCATCCGGAAGAATTACACCACCGCCGCCGCCGAAAATTCTTATATGTTCTGCCCCACGCTCCTTGAGCAAATCATACATATACCTAAAATATTCATTATGACCGCCTTGATATGAAGTTAACGCTATTGCATTTACATCTTCCTGAATAGCGCAATCTACCATTTCTTGAACACTACGATCGTGCCCAAGGTGAATAACTTCTACTCCTGTAGATTGAATGATTCTCCGCATGATATTAATAGCGGAATCATGCCCATCAAACAATGATGCAGCAGTAACAATTCTAATTTTATTCTTCGGTACGTAAGGTGTAATTTGTTCCATTGACAATAAAAGGTGTTTTTACAGCATGCAATTTACGAAAAACGCAAAGATTAACTAACATAATTTGCAATATTGTAAAAATGACTCTTACATAGGACCTATTCTTTTCAATATCATAATTTTACCCTTTAATAAAGTCCCGTGAAAACAACAATTTTAATACATTGCCCCGATCAAACAGGAATTATTTGTTCCGTTACTGGTTTCGTTCACTCCCAAGGAGGAAATATTATTTACTTAGATCAACATGTGGAAAAAGCCTCTGGCGAATTATTCATGCGTATTGAAAGTGAATTTTTAGATGCCAAATTGAGTGTATCGCATTTTAAAACACAATTTGACAAAGAGTTAACTGAGAAATTCAAAATAAAATGGAGTATTCATACGGATGAAACCAAGCCAAGAATGGGTTTGTTTGTGTCTAAATACAACCATTGCCTTTATGATTTATTGAGTCGATTTAATTCTGGAGAATTAGCCGTAGACATCCCATTTATTATAAGTAATCATACTGATTTAGAATTTGTAGCCAACCAGTTTGATATTCCTTATTACCATATACCTGTTACAAAAGCTACGAAAGCTGAAGCTGAAAACGAGCAATTAGCACTCTTAGAAAAGTACCAGATAGATTTTGTAGTCTTAGCACGTTATATGCAAATTGTTACCAGCAAAATCATTGATCGTTATCCTAATAAGATTATTAATATACACCATTCATTTTTACCAGCCTTTGCTGGAGCAAAACCATATCATGCTGCCTTCAAAAGAGGTGTTAAAATAATTGGAGCTACAGGTCACTATGTAACCGAAGAGTTAGATGCGGGCCCGATTATCGCGCAAGATACCACCACCGTATCACACACGAACTCTATTGATGATTTTATTGCTAAAGGCCGTGATCTTGAAAAAATCGTGCTCTCTAGAGCAGTAAAACTACATATTCAACGTAAGACTATGGTTTATAACAATAAAACAATCATTTTCTCTTAACTTCAATTTTTTAAACTATAAATTTGTAAAAACAATCCCCATGAAATATAAAATTATTGCACTAAGTGCACTGTTCTTATTATTTAGCTGTAACGAATTACAACAAGTTGTAAACCAACTTCCACAAAGCGGAACTATCGGTAACGATCAAATTGCTAGTGGATTACGCCAAGCTTTAGATTTTGGTATTGATAAACAAGTACAGAAACTTACGCAAGAAGATGGATTTTTCAGAAATGAACTTGTGAAAATTGCCTTACCGGAAGAATTACAAAAAGTAGATAACACACTTCGTAAGATGGGCTTGAGCAATTTGGCAGACGAAGGACTTAAAGTTTTAAATCGTGCAGCAGAAGATGCGGTAAAAGAAGCTACTCCTATTTTCGTAGATGCTGTAAAAGAAATTACATTTAGCGATGCTAAACAAATTTTATTAGGTACGGATGATGCTGCTACAAATTATTTAAAATCTACAACAGAAACTCAATTATACGCCTCTTTTAGTCCTGTCATCAAAAATTCATTTTCTAAAGTAGGTGCTGATCAGGTTTGGAGTAATCTTATTACCAAATATAACAACATACCCTTTGTTACTCAAGTTAATCCTGACTTAACAGATTATGTAACAGGAGAAGCTTTAAAAGGTGTTTATACTATGATTGCTGTAGAAGAACAAGAAATAAGAACTAAATCTGCTTCCAGAACAACAGCATTATTACAAAAAGTATTTGCCCTACAAGATTAATTGTAACTATTTTAAAATAAATAGGTTACCAAATATAATAACTCAAAAAAAAGTGCGTTATTCTGTTATAAGCAACATTAATAACAATTAGCTAAGGTTAGTTTAACCTTAGTCCATAAAAATGATATTACTTTTGAACTATAATATTTGAGTTTAGTAATTTTTTGAGTTAGTTAGTCTAAAACCGGTGGGAGCACCGGTTTTTTTATTTCTATATTTTAGACAAATAAGAAATAACGGTTTTATTAAATACTAGTGGCTGTTCTACATTTACCACATGCCCACATTTTTCAACAACAAATAATTCTGAATTGGCATGTGAAGCCACTATCTTTTCTATAGAAGGTAAAAACAAATAGTCTTCTCTACCCATTACATACAAGGTAGGTATTTTAATATCTACCATTCTAAAGAAACGCAAAAGCGGATTAATCTCTGAGGTAAGCTTAAACCATCTAATAAACTCTTTCTGGTATAATTTCTTTGCTTCTCTAACAAATAGCGACCTAGACTCTTTATGGTTCTTATTAGGCATGATAATGAACGCAAAAAACTTATACAACCACAAATACGGCACAACGGACTTAAAAATAACCCCCAAGCGTATTAAAACCTGAGACCTTAAATTCAATTTCATAATTGCTCCGCCCATAATCATGCTTTCTACACGATTCGGATATTTTTCTGCTAAATTTCTTATTAAAATGGTACCCAATGAAATACCTACAAAATGAGATTTTTCTATTTTCTCATGGTCAATTACATGTAAAATATCATCGGTGATAAAATCAAAAGTATACTTATCACTAAAAGCATCTTTCAAGTTTACTTTAGAATTTCCGTGCCCTCTTAAATCTAGAAGCAATACGTTAAAATGCTTTCTGAACTCCCGAACCTGCTTAAACCAAATGGTAGAGCTCCCTCCTGCTCCATGAACAAAAGTCACCCATTTTGTAGAAGTTTTATGTTTGTGTTTGGTATAACTTAGCAATCGGTTCTTTTTTTGTAAATGTACTTAATTTTTTTAATAGAAAGAATTATGAGTAGAACGACTAAAAACGGAGTTTATTTAAAATCATCAATACTTTCTAGAATCATTTACAAGTAAAAATGAAATCGCTATACAAAACACCTGATTTTTAGCTACATATAACGAATAGTAAACATCCATAACCTGCATTTCAACGTATATTTGTTATAATGAAAATAACGAGAAACACTATGAATAATCAACACTGTAAAGTAGGGGCAGTTAAAGCATTAAATAAAGAAGAATATTCTATTACAGCATTGGAATTTCTATATCAGAACTTTATAGAAAAGGCTAACAATATTCAGTATGCAAACACCAAATTGGGCGATTTCTTTGAATCTAAAGCTCAAAAGCTAGAGAAATTATTAAATGAATTTTAACTAGAATTTTTGTTCTAATTCTAATTTCATTTGCTTCTGTAAATCTTTCGCACATGTTCTTGCTGCTTGCGCAAAATCTTCCTGTTTAGATGCGTAAATTATGCCTCTAGAAGAATTTACTAATAAGCCAACATGTTGGGTCATACCGTACTTACATACCTCTGACAAACTTCCACCTTGCGCGCCAACACCTGGCACTAACAAGAAACTAGAAGGAATTATTTGTCGAATATCTGCTAAAAAACTTGCTTTAGTAGCTCCAACCACATACATTAGATTCTCAGCATTTTTATAGGTAATAGACGTTTCTAAAACTTGCTTATACAGCTCTTTACCTTCTATTTTTTTTGTTTGAAAATCAAAAGCACCTTCATTTGATGTTAAGGCTAATAAAATAGTATGTTTATCTTCAAAAGCTAGAAAAGGCTCTACAGAATCTTTTCCCATATATGGAGCTACCGTAACAGAATCAAAGCCTAAATCATCAAAAAATGCTTTAGCATACATGGTGGATGTATTCCCTATATCTCCCCTCTTAGCATCTGCTATAGTGAAAATTTCAGGATACTTATCATTCAAGTATTTTATAGTTTTTTCTAAAGCGATCCACCCCTTGATACCGTACGCTTCATAGAAAGCCGTATTAGGCTTATAAGCAACACAAAATTCATGAGTAGCATCAATAATTGCTTTATTAAAAGCAAAAATAGGATCCTCTTCCTTTAGTAAATGTTCAGGTATCTTAGCTAAATCTACGTCTAGCCCAATACATAAAAAAGATTGTTTTTTATGTATTTGCGCTACTAAATGTTCTGTAGTCATTTTTAAAAAATTTCTGAAGCTTCTTTTAGTTTTTCAGTATTCTCAACAAGACTTAATTCGTCAATAATTTTTTGAATATCACCATTTACAATATTCTGTAAATCGTACAAAGTAAGCCCTATTCTATGATCAGTAACCCTTCCTTGTGAGTAGTTGTAGGTTCTAATCTTTGCAGAACGGTCTCCACTACTAACTTGCGAGTTACGTTTTGCCGCATCTTCTTCTTGTTTCTTTGCCAATTCTTGGTCATACAAACGAGAACGCAATACCTTAAAAGCTTTTTCTTTGTTTTTATGCTGCGATTTCTGATCTTGACATTGCGCAACCAATCCTGACGGAATGTGAGTTAAACGTACTGCTGAGTATGTTGTGTTCACAGATTGACCTCCTGGTCCTGAAGAACAGAAAAAATCTATACGTACATCTTTAGGATCTATCTGAACATCAAAATCCTCAGCTTCCGGCAATACCATTACTGTAGCTGCACTGGTATGTACACGTCCCTGCGTTTCCGTTTGCGGTACACGTTGCACACGGTGCACTCCTGCTTCAAATTTTAAAGTACCGTAGACATTCTCCCCAGTTACTTCAAACTGAATTTCTTTATAACCACCACTAGTACCTTCACTTAAATCTATAACATTCGTTTTCCACCCTTTAGATTCACAGTATTTAGTATACATTCTAAATAAATCTCCAGCGAATATACTAGCTTCATCACCACCAGTACCTGCTCTTACCTCAACCACAACATTTTTAGAATCTTCTGGATCTTTAGGTATTAAGAGAACTTTAATTTCTTCTTCCAATTTTGGCAGACCTACCTTAGCCTCTTCTAATTGCATTTTGGCCATTTCTACCATTTCTGCATCACTACCGTCAGAAATAATTACTTGTGCTTCTTCTATATTATTCGTGAACTCTATATATAAATCTCGTTTATCAACTAAACTTTTAAGGTCTTTATATTCCTTATTTAACTCAACATATCGTTTTTGATCAGAAATTACATCAGGTTGAATAATCAAATCTGACACTTCATCAAAACGTTGTTTTACTATATTTAACTTATCTAACATGACCTTGCTAACATTTTGTGCGAAATTACAATAAATTTGCACATTTATATAGAACTTAATTCTTGGATATCATCAATTTGAAAAAATATTTCCCGGAAGCAGGCTAAATCCAAAGCTTCAAAATTGGAAAAAAGAAATAGAATTATCTTACAAAAGTAGTCCCAAATGTAAAAATATAAGAGTTTAAACCATCACTACGATCATAATTACTAAAACGCAAATCGATTGTTTTTAACCCAAAACTCAATAGTTTAGCATTCGTAAAAATGTCTTTATACCGAATTCCGAATCCATATTGATGCGCATTAAATTCTGATAAATCATAATCTGAAGTGTAATAATCTAATGTAGACACTGCCTCTTCTTTGGCATAAAAATAATCAGCCGCGGTTTGCGTATAATACCTGTAAGTAGGATATAGCGTAAATAAGCTGCTTATTTTTATAGGCAACTCTAAACTAGCAGTATGAGAGGTAACTCCCCAATCATCTGTATAAAAACGATAATAACTTCTCAGCACCAAATAATCATTGATAAAGTAGTTTAAACGTCCTCCTATTGGAATTTTAAAACGAGTATCAGGTAATCGTTCTACATCATCTGCCAATTGAAAATCTTCAATAAAAAAATCTTCCTTATCCGAAAAATATACACGCTGAAAAGGAGTACTCAACAAACCGTCTTGCGCCACTACATCTAAAAAAAGAGACCCTTGCATACGCTTGCTCAAAATTTGCGTCACTCCTAAAGATAAAGAGTAAGAATTTCGCGTTTCAGAATCAAATGTCGTAAAACTTGGAGCATAAGTACCAGTTCCCATTACCCGATCATCAAAAAAACCATCTCTTAATTCTATAGGGTACTGCGGATTCCACGAATCAAAATAGACCTTTGCATTTATAGTTACTTCAGTATTTTTCTCATTAAATAATTGTGCATAACCGCCACCTACTCCTAAGGAAGAATAATCATATTCTGAAGAAAAGTACGCGTTAGCATTCCAAATTTTATTTCGATCATCTGAACTGTGCTGATAGGTAGGATTAATATGCGCCAAAACATCTGATTGTGAGGCCCCAGAAGAAGCTATAAATGGACTAGCACGCTCATTGACACTACCATCTAAAGGATTTATATTACTAGAAGATGCGGAAGAATATGCTGAAATCCCTACATCCAAGGTTAACACGTCATCATCATTCATTGGTAACCGAACGATCACTGTTGACGTAACATCTGTTAATTCTTCTGAACCATCTCCTCCTGATACTGCAGCATTAGCACCATCTTGGCTATAATAACTAAACAAGGCATCTACTTCGGTAGTTTCCAACACACGTTTCTTATAGGTAGTTTCTTGACCATGTAGCGCAGCTCCTAGAAAGACTAAAAAGATGAATATATTTTTTTGCATTCTTTGTTTTACTTAAAATTTTCTTTTAATTACAACCGCAACCGCCTCCAGATTTACCGCCATTTGCTCCTGCAGAAGCTTCACGATAAATTTGAAAATTAGTTTCAAACTGGTCCATATTTTTTGCTGATAAAACCATCTCTTCATCATTTAAATAAACCTTATCATACTCTTTAACTGCCACACAAGACATAAAAGAAGTTGCCATCAAAAATAACACTAGGACTTTTCTCATAGACTTAAATTTACGGGTTATCAAACGTAATACCATTACTTTTAAAAATTTTATTTTGAGAATCTACTACAATAACCTCAGTTTCTTTTAATTGATTTATTAAAGAAATCCCCGTATCAATACCCATAATAAATACTGCGGTTGCCAAAGCATCACATAACTCTGCACTTTTAGAGAAAACAGAAACACTGCTAATTCCTTTGGAAGGATATCCAGTTCTAGGATCTATAATATGAGAATGTTTTTCTCCTTCAAAAACTAAATATTTTTCATAATTTCCTGAAGTAGCGATTGAAGATTCATCTAAGGGCAACCAAGAAAACACTTTCTCTCTATCTAATGGATTACTTATACCCACAATCCATTTCTCTCCAGTGGCCTGCCTACCCCAAGTGGTTAAATCGCCAGATGCGTTAATCACTCCTGCAAACACTTTTTTTGACAACATCAATTCTTTTGCCTTATCCGCAGCATAGCCTTTACCAAGTGCTCCAAAACCAATTTTCATTCCTTCATCAGGCAAAAAAACGGTTAGCTGCTCTTTATCCAATTGAATTTTTTGATACCCCACTTTAGCAATTGATGCTGTTATTTGTTCTGAAGTAGGAGGATGCCTCATGCTCCCATCAAATTTCCATACCTTATCCATTGAAGCATAAGAAATATCAAAAGCACCATCTGTAATCTCCGAAATCTTAATAGATCGTTCTATTAATCCGAATAATTCTGCACTAACTTTTACAGGCTTAATTCCTGCATTTCTATTTATTTCTGAGGTTTCCGAGGTTTCATCCCAAGAAGATATCATCTTTTCTATTCTACTGATTTCCGCAACAGCATCCGCAATATTTTTCTTAGCGGTACTCTCTGCTTCTGCAACAATAGTGATATCAAACCGAGAACCCATAAGTTTCATGGTTTCGGATATGGTTACATATTTTTTCTCTTGACTATTTACCAGTATCGAAAAGAATAACAGTAAATAAAGGGGGGCATTTTTCAATCTAAAAATTCATTTATGACTGAAATATACTCATTTGGTGTCACTTTCTTGTATCCAGTTTCCCCTAAAATTTCACCTTTTTCATTTAAAACCACTACAAGCGGAAAATATCCTTTAGTATTGTATTTATCCGCTAATATTTTATGCTGATTTTCTATCTCTAGAGGAAGTTTATTGGATTTTCGGCGTGGAAAATCTGCCTTATATAACACATAATGCGTTTCTGCATATTTTTTAAACTCCTCAGATTGCCAGATATCTCGATCTAACTTTATACATGGAGCACACCAATCTGAACCAGCAAAAACCAATACAATAGGTTGATTATTTCTCTTCGAAAGCGCTTGTGCATCGGCAAAAGATTTTTGCCAGTTTTGTGCATTTACAACTAGTGCACAAAAAAATAAAAGTAGAAAAAATAGCTTTCTCATAATTTCAGAAGTTTACGCCTCAAAAATACGTAAGATATCATTGGCTAAAACTTCTGTTTTAAAAACTTTAAGAGGGTTGCTTGTTATGGAGTTTAATGGAGTCCCATCTTGCGCAAATCTAGACCCATGAACATTACACTCATAGATACCATCATTTTCATTTACAAATAATATGTTAGGGTTATTCTCATGACTACAATACTTACTAGCTGCAACCAACTCTCCTTGCAAATTTCTAACAATAATAATATCGGTCTCTGTAAATTTATCTTTCGATTTTACAAAAATAAAACCTCCATTATTTTGAAGATTAGACGAAGTACTAGCATTTAAATCCACCGTAATATCAACACCAGTTGGCACCTCCCCCTCTTCTTCTGGAGCTGTCTCACCACTTTCACTATCAGAAGAACAACCGTGTAAACAAGAGAATGTTAAAGCAAAAGCTGCTCCTGCGCCAAGTGTTTTTAAAAATGCCTTTCTTTCCATAATACTATTCCGTTTAATGACACAACGAAAAACTACCTCTTATCGTATATACTAGTACTCAAAAGTTCCGTTTTGACTTTTTATTGTCAATTTCTTTGTTGGGCTTTCTTCTACCCTACCTACAATTCTACCACGCACACCAAAAGAATCGGCTATCTGGATTAGATCTAGCGCCACTGCTTCATTTACATAAAATTCTAAGCGGTGTCCGCAATTGAATACTTGATACATTTCTTTCCAATCTGTCTTAGACTGTTCTTGTATTAATTTAAACAACGGAGGAACTTCAAAAAGGTTATCTTTTATAATATGTAGGTTATCTATAAAATGAAGAATTTTGGTCTGCGCCCCACCACTACAGTGTACCATACCATGAATGTCCTCACGTGAATATTTCTCTAAAACCTTTTTTACTATTGGCGCGTACGTTCTTGTAGGAGACAATACCAATTTACCTGCATCTAAAGGAGCATCTTTAACAGAATCTGTTAATTTAACTTTCCCTGAATACACCAAATCTTCTGGTACCTCAGCATCAAAACTCTCAGGATATTTATCTGCTAAATATTTTGAAAATACATCATGGCGTGCAGAAGTCAATCCATTACTTCCCATTCCGCCATTATATTCTTTCTCATAGTTTGCCTGTCCGAAGGACTCTAAACCTACAATAACATCTCCCGCTTTTATATTTGCATTGTCAATTACATCCGCTCTTTTAAGGCGTGCAGTAACGGTTGAATCAACAATAATGGTACGCACTAAATCGCCTACATCTGCCGTTTCACCTCCAGTAGAATGAATTATAACACCGTGATTTTTTAAGTCTGAAATTAACTCTTCTGTTCCATTAATAATTGCTGATAACACTTCACCAGGAATTTTATTTTTGTTTCGCCCTATAGTAGAAGACAACATGATATTATCTGTAGCACCAACACAAATAAGGTCATCAATATTCATAATCAAGGCATCTTGAGCAATACCTTTCCAAACCGATAAATCTCCAGTTTCTTTCCAGTACATGTAAGCCAAAGACGATTTTGTTCCCGCTCCATCCGCATGCATCACCAAACAATACGCTTCATCATTCGTTAAATAATCAGGTACAATTTTACAGAATGCTTTTGGAAACAATCCTTTATCTATATTTTTTATAGCATTATGCACGTCTTCTTTAGATGCGGAAACACCTCTTTGATTATATCTTTCGCTGTTTGATGAACTCATGAATGTTGATTTTCGACAAAAATAGTGGAATCAAAAAAAAAAGCACCCCTATTTGAGTGCTTTTAGTTAAAAAAAATGTGATATTATTTTTGAAACAATAGTTCTCTGTATTTTGTTAATGGCCAAAGATTATTATCCATAATACTTTCTAGCTTATCACAGTGCAAACGAATTTTATCAAAATAAGGTTTTACGGAATCACAATAAGCAAAAGCTTTCTTATTAACATCTTTCAAACGGTTCGCACTTCTTCGTGCATCCGTCATAAGATCTGACTGTTTTTTTACTTCCACAATATGCTCCGCGATTTGCTCAATGATCGATAATTGACCATCTGTAAGTTTTTTATGTGCAGCTCCATAAATATCTTTTAGCCCCATAACATTCTTGATCAAATCATTTTGATAGGCTATAGCCGCTGGAATAATATAGCTATAGACGAGCTCATTATACATTCTCCCTTCTATTTGAATTTGAAAAATGTAGGTTTCCAATTCCACCTCTTTACGAGCAGCTACCTCTACCTCACTCATCACCTTCATTGTTCTAAACAAATCTAAACTTGCTTTAGATGTTAGAACTTGAAGTGCTGCCGGTGTTGTTTTATTATTACTTAATTTTCTGCGTTCTGCTTCTTTCTCCCACTCTCTACTATACCCATCACCGTCAAAACGAATACGTTTAGATGTTTTGATATATTCTCTTAAAATATTAAAAACAGCCTCATCTTTCTTAAGACTCTTCTTATCAATTAAGGCATCTACCTCTTTCTTAAAATCTATAAGTTGTTTAGCAACTATAGTATTTAAAACTGTCATTGGTTTAGCACAATTACTCTTTGAGCCAACGCCACGCATTTCAAATTTATTTCCTGTAAATGCAAAAGGAGAAGTTCTATTTCTATCCGTATTATCTAATAATATTTCCGGAATTTTACCAACAACATTTAGTTTGAGTTCCGTTTTTTCTTCAGGAGACAATTTTCCTTGAGAAACCCCTTCTAATTCATCTAAAACATTCCCCAGTTGTGTTCCTACAAAAATAGAAAATATAGCAGGGGGCGCTTCATTTGCCCCCAAACGATGATCGTTACTCGCCGATGCAATTGATGCACGCAACAACTCTTCATAAGTATCTACAGCTTTTATCGTATTGATAAAAAAGGTTAAAAACTGAAGGTTCTTCATTGGAGTAGACCCAGGACTTAATAGGTTTACACCGGTATCTGTAGCTAGCGACCAGTTATTATGTTTCCCGGACCCATTGATACCTGCAAATGGCTTTTCATGAAATAGCACTTTAAAATTATGCTTATCAGCAATCTTATCCATTACATCCATAAGGAGTAAGTTGTGGTCTACGGCCAGATTGGCTTCCTCGAAAACAGGTGCCAATTCAAACTGATTAGGCGCCACCTCATTATGCCTTGTTTTTACCGGAATTCCTAGTTTGGTGCATTCCTTTTCCAAGTCGCTCATGAAACTCAATACACGATCCGGAATTACTCCAAAATAGTGATCATCTAATTGTTGGCCTTTTGCGGCCTGATTTCCTATTAAAGTTCTGCCTGTCATAACAATATCAGGCCTAGAAACTGCAAGTGCCTTATCTAATAAAAAATATTCTTGCTCCCAACCTAATGTGGCATTTACTTTAGAAACTGTTTTATCAAAATATTTAGCTACTGCCGTTGCAGCTTCATCTACAGCACTCAGTGCTCTTAGTAAAGGTGCTTTATTATCTAAAGCCTCACCTGTGTACGACACAAAAATTGTTGGAATACAAAGCGTTGTTCCGTAGATAAATGCTGAAGATGTAGGGTCCCATGCCGTATATCCTCTTGCCTCAAATGTATTTCGAATTCCACCACTAGGAAAGCTAGAAGCATCAGGTTCTTGCTGCACCAATTGACCACCACCAAATTTCTCTAATGCACGGCCATCGGGTAATAAATCGAAAAAAGCATCGTGCTTTTCAGCTGTAGCACCAGTCAAGGGTTGAAACCAGTGCGTATAATGAGTTGCACCCATTGTAATTGCCCAAGCTTTCATAGATTCTGCTACCTGATCAGCTATTTTACGATCTATTTTAGAACCAGAAAAAATTGCACTACGAACGCTTTCTAAAGCATCTTTTGTTAAGTATTGCAACATACGTTCTTCATTAAAAACATTAATTCCGAATATCTCAGAACGCCTGCCATTTTCTTCTATAGTAATACGTGGTCTATTTTGACTACGAGTGATTGCTTCTATTCTAATTTTAGACATATTGAATACTTTAAAAACAAGGAAAGCAAAATTAGCGATTTAATAATTTACCACCCGAAAAAATATGTTTTTTATAATTAACCCTAAAAAATATATAGTCTAGGCGAAATAATGTTATAAATCTCATATTTACCCCCTAAAATATTTCAAGTAAAGCTAAAAAAATTTACTTTTGTGTTAATCTAAAAGAATTATAATTAGTTAATATTATGGCCAAAATTAAATTAGAATACATCTGGTTAGATGGATACTTTCCAACACAAAACATGCGAAGCAAAACAAAAGTTGAAGAGCATGAAGATTTCAAAGGAACTTTAGAAGAATTAGGTAACTGGTCTTTCGACGGATCATCTACTAGACAAGCTGAAGGCGGATCTTCTGATTGTTTGTTAGTACCTGTAGCTATATATCCTGATCCAGATAGAATCAATGGATATTTAGTAATGACTGAGGTTATGAATCCTGATGGAACTCCTCACGTTTCTAATGGTAGATCTACAATTGATGATGAAGATGAAGATTTCTGGTTTGGTTTTGAGCAAGAATATTTCATCATGGATACTAAAACACAATTACCTTTAGGTTTCCCAATTGGCGGATATCCTGCACCACAAGGTATGTACTACTGTTCTGTTGGTGGTAAAAATACTCATGGTAGAGATTTAGTTGAAGAACATGCTGATTTATGTATAGCAGCTGGTTTAAACTTTGAAGGAATTAACCAAGAGGTTGCTTCTGGACAATGGGAATTCCAATTATTTGCAAAAGGGGCTAAAAAAGCTGGTGATGAAATCTGGATTGCAAGATACCTTCTAGACAGATTAACTGAAAAATATGGTTACTACATTGAATATCACCCAAAACCATTAGGAAAAGATATGGATTGGAATGGTTCAGGTATGCATGCTAACTTCTCTAACACTGCATTAAGAACTAGTGGAAGCAAAGAAGTTTATGCTGCAATTTGTGAAGCTTTCAGACCATTTGTTAAAGAACATATTGATGTTTATGGTGAGTTTAACGATCAACGTTTAACTGGTTTACACGAAACTGCTGCTATTACTGATTTCTCTTGGGGTGTTTCTGATAGAGGTGCTTCAATCCGTATTCCATTAATTGCTGTTCAAAAAGGATATAAAGGATGGCTTGAAGATAGACGTCCTGCTTCTAATGGTGATCCATACAAAATTGCAGCTAGAATTATCAAAACTGTTAAAACAGCTAAGATATAATTAAGCTTAAATTATAAATTTTTATACATAAAAAGAGCTGCTGGTTAACCAACAGCTCTTTTTTTATTCCTTATAGACTATTAGTGGTAATCGTTGTAAATGCGATGCATACTATATAGTAAAGTAAATAAATACCAAGTAAAATAACAACAAGACAATTCCTTCCCATTTCCCCAAACGCATTCGTTTTGGAAAAAATACTAGCGGCAATAGTAAAAAAGATATTCCCAACATCCAGAAAATATCATTATCTAAAAGTCCTAAGTCTTTAGCTTTAATAGGCGTTATAATAGACGTGATTCCTAATACTGCTAGTAAATTAAAAATATTAGACCCTATTAAATTCCCTAAAGAAATAGCCTTCTCCTTTTTAATAACGGCAATGATTGACGCTGCTAATTCCGGAATACTAGTTCCTATAGACACCACGGTCACAGCAATTACACGCTCACTTACATTATAGAACTTCGCTAAACCTACGGCGCCCGAAATTAGAAGCTCCGATCCTCCCCATAAGGCTACCCCACCTAATATCAAGAATAAGGCTGTTTTATAATTTGGTAATAAAATATCATCTTCAGGCTGCTCATCTTCCACAGCTGGTTTCTGAAAACGCAAAAGATAGATTAAAAAAGCAACTAAGAATACAACCATTGCAATACCCTCGTAGCGTTGAATCTCATGGTCAAAATAAATAAAGCCGAAAAACAACAAGGAAGCAATTATCATCACAGGCCAATCTGTCGTGTAAAAACTCTTTTTAACATCAATAGAGCCCAGTACTATAGTTACTCCTAGAACTAGACCTAAATTTGCAATATTAGAGCCTACAACATTTCCTAATGCTAAATCTGGAAAACCATCTAAGGCCGCCTTTATACTTACAATAAGTTCCGGAGCTGAAGTGGCAAACGAAACCACAGTCATCCCTATTACTATTTTAGGAATATTCAAACGCAATGATAAGGCCACCGCAGATTTTAAAAGCCAACTCCCTCCTAAAATTAAAAGGACCAAACCGGCAATAATAAAAAGTATGTTTTGCATGCTGTTGTTTTTTGACAAATATAACTGAAGTACAAATTTTTTATACCTCTTTAAACTATATTAATTTTTAACTCAATACTGCTCGTGAAAAACAGAAGTTTACTTAAATAATTATACCCCGAAATAGTCGTAAAAATTGTTTTATGGCTTGATTAAAAATCTTCCGCAAATTAATAATGGCTCAGTTTAAAAAAAATGAAAACCATAAAAAAAGCTTTAAAAAACACCAAAACTCCCTTGGTCCGCAACAAAATGCTAAAAAATACCCTACAATAGTTTTAATTTAAAACAATAAACAACTTTTAAACTACGTATTTAAAACACATATACAGCGATCATGGTTTCACATTAAAACAAATTTCATTAAAATGATAACATAACCATATGCACTTTTAATAAATCGGATCATACCATTTGGTTAATAGTATTACTATTATATATATTCATCAAACAATCAATTAATAACCTTTAAAACTTTCAACTATGATTATTCTCGCTAAACTATTAGTATTAATGATGCTGTCACTGATCATGACTCTCGCATAAGAAAAAATCATATAGGCCTATAATTATCAAAGACTGCCATACGGCAGTCTTCTTACTTAAAATTTACAGTTATATTTGCATAAAGAATTAAAAATGAAGCAATCTATATTCAAAATTATTGCAAAATTGAATACCCTACTATTACCTTCATTCACTAAAAAGCGATTGGATTTAGCGAAAGCTTCTAAATTTCAATTAGCACTTATTGGTTGGCGTTATTTTGTAACCACCAATGCTCTAGCCTAATATTGTATTAAAGAAGCAACTGCAGCTCCATTTAGCTTTTCTCTTCCGTTAAGAAACCCTAATTCTATTAAAAAATTACATTGCACCACTTCACCACCCAATTCACGTATTAACTCAAGAGCGGCCTTAGCTGTGCCTCCAGTAGCCAATACGTCATCATGAAGTAATACCCGCTCTCCTGGTAAAATACTGTCTTTGTGTAGTTCTAAAGTATCCGTCCCATATTCCAATTCATAGGTTACACTCAACACATCATGCGGTAATTTTCCTGGCTTTCTAATAGGCACAAAACCAGCATTTAATTTGGCTGCTAAAAGCGGTCCAAAGAGAAAACCCCGGCTTTCTAAACCGATAACTTTATCTATTTTCTCGGTTTTCACGAATTCATACAGCTCATTTGCTGCTTTGTTTAAAATTTCCGGATTACTTAGTAAGGTTGTAATATCCTTAAAAACAATGCCTTGCTTCGGAAAATCGTGAATATCGCGTATATACTTTTTAAAATCCATATTTTTTACTAATTCTTATTTTGCTGTAAAGTTAAAAAGAAATATATTTGCAGCCCGTTAAGGGTGAAAAAATGGCCTCGTGGCGCAACTGAATAGCGCACTTGATTACGGCTCAAGAGGTTACTGGTTTGAATCCAGTCGAGGTCACCACTAAAATCATAGCTTCCAAGAAATTGGAAGCTTTTTTGTTTTCTAATATTCACACTATTTTCACACTTTTCTAGAATTAAGACTATCCAGACCATAACGGATACTCAATAACTTTCAAGTTTACTTTCATTATTTATAAAAATAATTCTTTGTTTTAGACCTACATTTACTACACTTACTACATCATTTAACTTTTGAAGACAATGAAGTAAAAAAGTATAAACAACAGCTAAGACTCTTGTTGAATAACTTAACTCACCAAGTCATCAGACACTTTTTCTAAAAAAAACACTTTAATACATTTCACTGAAACAAATAGACGAATCCATAAATAAGCTTAATATCAGATCTAGAACAATATTTAGATAAAAAACTTCAAATCAAAAGACAAAAGAATAATTATAGGCCAAATATGTATTCGGTTATAATATTCGGAAATAACTTTTGGCTCTTTAAAAGCCTAAAAAGTTATTCTGAATTTGACTCCAATATTCATTTCAAAAACTAAGTTTCAATGAATAATGAGTACTGTTAATTATTTAAAGACGAGCAAAATAATTTTAAGCTTCGTATTCTTTAATTGGGTAGATACTTTAACTAACCAATTCACAAAGCAAATATCAACTTCTATATTTCTTAAAATTTTCTGCTTGCTCAAAAATCTCTTTATAAATTTCATCACGATCCACTAGTGGATAGCCACTTTCTGCAAAAAAAATAATTAAGTCTACTTTTAACTCTGCTTTTATATCTTCACTGTTGCTCCGGTCAGTATACTTGGCTTTTTCACCTACTACAAGCTTTACCTTTTGCGCTAAAACCAATAATTTATCATCAGGGTAATTGAGTCGTATTTGTCAGATAAAGCCTTTAGGATATCGTAAAATGCTTTTTCTTCAAAATCAATTTCTAATTATTTAAAAGAGTCCTTTTCATTTTTTAACGCATAATACAAATCAATAATTTTATCAGTTGTTTTTATCTACTGATTTATTAACAATTCTTTCATAGATGTTTTTAATGTTTTTTGGCAACTCCTTTTGTTCAAACCAATCATCGCCTGTTGGTTGTTCATCAGAAGTAATCATAATTCTAATACATTCAACAATCACATACCAAGCCATATTCTTATTATCAAAATCGCAAACTGGTTTTGCTGTGTAGGGCAAAGCAGAAAATTTACTCAAATTATTTTTCATGGTACTCCAACTACAAAAATCCAAAATAATTGGAACTATTTTAAAACTCTCGTCATTTTCTTTTTTTTCAAAAGCTTTAGCTATCTCATATTTATGTATATAATCAGTTCGCATTAGATTTGAACTGACCATAAAGCAAACGATATCTGCCTCTTCAAAATGTTTTGTAATATCTTTATCCCATTCACCACCCGCAATTAATTCGGTGCAATACCAAGTTGAAATTATACCATCTCTTTTTAAAGAAGATAAATGATCTTCAAATTCATGAACTAATGATAAGTCATCTTTTGAATATGATATAAATATTTTTTTCATTTTTTTTAAATTTTGATTGGTGAAATTTTGGAATTGATAAATGGGCAATTCTTTTGAATGAACCTTTGATAATGTTCTAATGATATAATTTTCACCAGTTTCGGGACTTTTTTGTACTGGTTCTGCTATTGTTGCCATAGAAGAAATCCTAAAGTCATTTTTAACAGAATTCAGCATAGTACCCTTAACAAAATATTCATTGTCTAGTGATATATATAAATCATCTGGAAGTTTGTTAATAATATCAATGAAATTAACCGTTAATGAATTTCTAACTATTGGCTTTTTCTTTAATAAAACATCATCAATTTCAGTATTTATAGTTATAGTCAATTGATCATTTTGATAATCTCTAAATGCCAACAACGGAACATCATGGTAGATTGCAATTAAGCAATTAAAAATATATCTTTCGATAATTTGTAAATCTTTATTTACTAGATTTTTATTACTTAAAAAAACAAATATTTCTAAATTATTAAAGTCTAATTTGATCAAAACTTTAACTGAATTATCTAAAGTAAATATTAATTGATCCCTCCAAAAAAATTTACTATCGTGATTATTTCCGAAATGGCAAATTAACTGGTTCACAATACCAAAGGGTATGAAATTTTTAAATTTTAATGTGAAGGCGGGTTCATCAAGTCCGAAAGTTAAAATATCATAATTGTTTTTTACTTTAATATCATTTGCTAATGGTAAAAAACTAGGTATTATATATTTTTTATGTTCTTTATCATGAAATACAACCTTTTGCAGTTGGAGTAATTTAATTATTTTGGAGTCTTCATTAGCTATACTATAAAATTTTTTTTCACATACTTCTCCTCCATTGTTTATCAAATCCTCTTTAGTTAAAATTTTAGAATGTATGAAAGTTGTAAGCAGAGAAGGGTTTAACCATACCACATCATTTAATTCATTGAAATTTTTGTAGTATAAAATCAAACCTTGCCTATGTAATTGATCTAGGTCTTCAATTAAAAAGTTAAAAATATCTGCATCAGTTTCACTCCTTTCCGGCTTTCGTTTGTAATTTTTTAATAAATCTTTGAGATTAGTACATTTTTCGGAAGAAAAATTAAAAATAAAATTTAAAAAATCTCCGTACCATTGCGGTTGAATTACATTATAATTACTTTGACTTTTCTTTTCCTCAATTTCATAATTAAGATATGATTCAAGAAAATTTAAATTAATTTTATGGATTTTTTTTGCATCTACAGAACCTTGATCCAGAGAGATATGGAATTCATTTTTTATATTGATTCCTTTAATATTTGTATTTTCTGTAACTCTAACATCTTCATCAGCATGAGTTTGTGCGACTAACACCACCTCATTTTTTAATATTTCCTGATTACTTGGAACGTTTTCTTTATCAGCATATTGATGCTTTAATTGATGTAACCAGTAATTTTTTGTAAAATCTCTAGTCAAAACATTGTTTCCCTTGTCTATTCGAATTTTGTTTTCATTAGTTTTTAGATTCCATAATAAAATATTAATTGCATCATTTGTTAAAAATGCGTTATAAATACCATGATAATAATCTTGACCACCAAAATCAAAGTATATAATGTCAGGTAGTCTTTTGGTTTTTGTTCTAGGATATTTTTCAATCCTGACAATATGTGTACTATCGCTTTGTTCTTTTATTTTTCTTGTTCTTTTGTTAGAGGCCATTAGATAATCCAATAAAGTGGACTTTCCTGCACCATGATTCCCTAATAATAAAACTTTCACTGGAAGTTTATAACTTATAGTTTCTGTAGCATTCTTTTTACTAAAATAATTCTCAATAGTACTAAGGTGATTTTCATATTTTGAAAGCTTCCAATTTTGTTCGACTACAAAGGGGTTGTTGTCAATAACAAGCTTTTTAAGTGAAGATAAAATAGATTCTAAATCATTAATGTTTTCTATTTTATTGGAATGTATATCCAGCATTTTAATTGATTTTAAATCTTTTAAAAAGCTAATACTCGATAGATTATTATTACTTGCGTTTAGTGACTCTAAAGTCTCAAAATGTCCTGAAAAAGAAATTGAACTTATTTCATTATTATTAATATGAATATGTTTGAGTTTGTATAATTTTTTAAGAATAGTAACAGAGTAAATTTTATTATTACTTATATTTAAATATTCAAGATTAGTTAACGTGCCAAGATTTTTCACGTCGCGAATTCTCCAACTATTTTTTCTCTTATTATTTTTCCAATCACCACCAACAATTAGCCTTTTTATTTTTTTTAATTTCGATATTTGGTTTGGTATTTCGTATAAATTATTTTCCAAATCATATTCTCGACTAATTACCTTGGTCCAATCATTATCAGAATATTCAGCCCATTCATTACTTAATATTAATTCTTCGAGTTGAATACATTTAAACAATTCAGGTATTAAAGTGAGATCAGTGATACCACAATTACCTAAGTTTAATGATATCTCATTTTTTTCCAAACATTGAGCAATTCGAGAATTTGCTTTTTCACATATTATCTCAAACCATTTAATTATGGGCTGATCACCTCTTAAATAAACTTCAGTTGGAGGATAAACTAAAGGGTTTTCAAAAAAATTATATGATCTTGTAAAATCCTTATTTTTAATTAAACTAAGTATAGGACTTAAATCAAAAATCCGATTATTGGAAAATATAAATTCTTGCAAATATTTTAGTTTTTTTAAACTTGAAATATCGGTGATTTTATTTTTGGAAAAATTGATTCGTTTTAAACTTAGAAGAGATGATATACAAACTAAATCGGAAATTGAGTTATCATCAGCATATAAAGCTTTTAAATTTTTAAATGCTTTAATTATAGAAATATCAGTAATATTATTGCTACTAATATTTAAATGCTTTATTTTTTTTAATTTACTTAGAGCTGTAATATTCAATATATTATTTTCACTTAAATTCAGTATTTCCAGATTGATCAAACCTGACAACGAATCTACATCTGAAATACTATTTTCATTTAAACTTAAATTTTTTAAGTTAATTAAATTTTTAATAAAACTTAAATCCTCGATAATATTACTATCTAAATAAAGAGATTGCAAATCTTTAAGATCCGCAAGAAAACTTAAATCTGATATTCGCAGATCTGAAAGATTTAGAGCTATAATATTTTTATCTTCATCAATACTTACTGACCGGTTTAATTTCAAAAACGGTTTATCTCCGTAATCAGTTATGTACAATTCAATCTTTAAAGTCACTTCCAACTGTAAAACAATTTTTGGTTTTTCCATTTGAGCTAATTTAAATTTAGGGTTTAACTAACTATTATACTTTTTAAAATTCTCGGCTTGCTCAAAAATCTCTTTATATATTTCATCTCGATCTACCGGTGGATAACCACTTTCAGCAAGTAAAATAATTAAATCTACTTTCAACTCTGCCTTTATATCATCTCTTTTACTCCAGTCTGTATACTTGGCTTTATCATCAACTACAAGCTTTACTTTTTGCGCTAAAACCAATAATTTATCATCAGGGTAATTGAAGTCGTATTTATGAGCTAAAGCCTTTAGGATGTCATAAAATGCTTTTTCTTCAAAATCAATTCCTAAATCTTTAAAAGAGTCTTTTTCATTTTTTAGCGCATAATACAAATCAATAATTTCGTCTGTAAAATCTTCCAGTACACGACTTTGCAATACATCATCTTCTTTACGTTCATTGTACTTGTCTACAATAAGCTGCAATCTTTTTGAAAAGTCTATTCCTGTAATCTTATTTATTTTCTTGACATCATCAATTGCTTTGGCTAGTAATTTTTGAAGTAGTTTAATTTTGGTATTGGGTAATTTTATTTTGTCAATTTTAGCCATGTAATCATCCGAAAATATATCTACTTCGGTTTGCCCCTCATCTCCTAATTTAAAAATCTCTTCAATGCCATCACTTTCAATAGCATCTTGTAACATTTGTTTCACTCTATTATTCATTTGGGCAGTATCAGGGGCAACACCTTTGGTCAATTTGAAAATAATAGAACGAATAGCTAGGTAAAAATGGATTTCATCTCTTTGTTCTTCGGTAAAGATTCCAGAGCCTGAGCAAATATCATAAGCCGATTTTAATCGTTTTACGATGTACATAAAACGTTTTTCAAGTTCTTGTGTCAGTTGAATAAATTCAGAAGCTTGACTAAGTGTCTTCAATTGCTTTAAAGGTGTGCCTGTGAAATATCCAGACTTATCAAACTTGTAGAACAATCTGCTTAATAAATCCAATTGGTCTTTTACTACGACCACAGATTGCTCAATATCTTCAATGCTTTCATTATCGGCATTGCTGTATAATGCTAAAGCCATATTCATTTGTTTCTTGATGCCAATATAATCTACCACCAATCCTTTTTCTTTCCCTTCAAACTTTCTATTTACTCGGGAAATGGTTTGAATTAAATTATGTCGTTGAATCGGTTTATCGATGTACATGGTGTCTAAAAAAGGAACATCAAAACCTGTCAACCACATATCGACCACAATAGCAATTTTAAAATTTGATTTCTCATTCTTAAACTGGCGATCTAGTTCTTTACGATCGTCTTTAGTTCCTAATAAGTGATAGAGTGTTTCAGGATCATCTTTACCACGAGTCATCACCATTTTTATACGCTCCATAGGTTTGATTTCCTTTATGTCTTTGTCGGACAACTCCACATTATCCCCTGCAACTTTCACTTCTCCCCATTCTGGTCTTAGTGTTATAATATTCTTGTATAATTCATAAGCAATCAATCTGTTGCTACAAACAAACATAGCTTTTCCTTTCACTGTTGCACCTTCGGCAATTCTATTTTCATAATGTGTTACAAAATCCTCTGCAACAGTTTTCAAACGAGTAGGATCACCAATAATCGCATTCATTTGCGACATGGCTTTTTTACTTTCTTCTACTTGATTTTCATTACTTCCTTCTTCTGCACAACGATTGTAATACGCTTCAATTTCGGCTAGTTTCTGATTATTCAGCAATACTTTTGCGGCACGACCTTCATACACAATACGAACTGTAATTTCATCTGCAACAGATTCAGTCATAGTATATGCATCCACTATTTCTCCAAAAACATCAATAGTAGCATCAATTGGCGTTCCCGTAAAACCTACATAAGTTGCATTGGGTAACGAATCATGTAAATGCTTGGCAAATCCAAAGGATTTCTTAACACCAGTCTCTGTAACTTTTACTTTTTGATCTAAATTCGTTTGACTTCTGTGCGCTTCATCTGAGATACAAATCACATTGGTCCTATTTGTCAATAATTTGGTGTCTTCTGTAAATTTATGAATGGTAGTCAAAAATACGCCTCCGCTGTTTCTACCCTGCAATAGTTCTCTTAAATTAGAACGACTTTCGACACTTATGATTGATTCGTCACCTACAAATCCTTTGGCATTAGTAAACTGCCCTGATAATTGATCATCCAAGTCGGTCCTGTCGGTAATAATAACAATCGTTGGACTTGCAAAATATTTGCTTCGCATCAATAAACGAGTCAAATACAACATGGTATAACTCTTTCCACAACCAGTAGTTCCAAAATAAGTTCCTCCTTTACCATCTCCTAGTGGTTTTTGGTGTTGTTTTATGTTTTCAAAAAGTTTCGTGGCTGCGTAATACTGAGGATAACGACAAACGATCTTGTCATTCTTTTTAGAACTATCGGGTAAAAAGATGAAATTTTGAATAATATCTCGTAATCTTTTACGATTGAACATCCCTTGAATAAGCGTAAACATCGCATCTATACCATCGACTTCTTTGATCATACCATCGATCTTTCTCCAGGCATAATAGAATTCATAAGAAGCAAAAAACGAACCTGCTTTAGTATTGACACCATCACTAATTACGCAAAAAGCATTGTATTTGAATAGCTCTGGAATATCTTTTTTGTACCGATTAGTTAACTGTAAATAAGCATTATGTATTGTTACGTTTTCTTGAATTGCTGTTTTAAATTCAAAAACAACCAAAGGCAATCCGTTAATGTATAAAATCAAATCGGGAATACGCATTTCGTAACCCCTAATCGCTAGTTGGTTAACAATTTTATAGGTATTTTTATCTTGCTCCGAATAATCAATCAGTTGCACATAAAAATCTTTTTGACTTCTATCTTCTCGCTTTAACAAAAAACCATCACTAACCATCTTCATAATGGTTTTATTGCTTTCATATAAATCTGATGACGGCAAACGATCCAAATCTCTTACGATAGATTCGATCTCGTTTTCCGTAATATCTTCGGTTGCATAGGCAGTTCGTAAATAGTTTTTTAGATCTTCTGTTAGCAATACTTGTTCACTAACAATATGTCCGTAAACCGTTGGTGGTTCAGCAGCTCCGTTATACTCTATTTTACGTACTTCACCACCCGCTAGGTGAGTCATTTTCTCTTCTTGCAGTAAACTTATAAAGGCTTGTTCTAATTGTGCTTCGGTAAATTTCATCCTATTTCGTTTCTCCTTTTTCAGGGATTTCAATATTCCATTTTACTGCCTGTAATCTTTTGCTAATTTTTTGAATGGTTTCCAATACTTCTTTACTGGATGGCAACTCACCATAAACTAAATTTCCAAATTCATTGGTATAACCGTTTTCTAACTCTTTCCAAGTTGCTTCGGGTTCACGAAATAGTGTGGCTTCTTTTGGGTGAAAAGCTAACCATTCGTTATTATTTTTAAAACTTTCAATGTCATCTTCTCCAACTTGTAAAAGCATCGCTTCAAAATCAGGACTTTCAAAAAAGGTATAAATTTCTGAAACCTTTAATAATTGATGTAAATCATACGTATGGCGGATTTTATTTTTCAAGTCTAATAACGGATTCACACCATAAGAAAAACGAACCAAACTCATTATTTTTTCACAAATGGTTCTATTTACATGCAATACTTGAACTTCAAAAGGCAATAAACCATATTCCTCAGCAAGTTGATGTTGTCCTGCTTCTTCCATCATGTCATAGACATAAGATGAAATTGTACTATTTTGAAAAGGCTCATAATGACCTAACCAAGTTGCTTCAACAATGATGTTTTCTCTAACTTGTCCGTATTTTCCTGAAAAGGTTTTAGGGTACTGATAAGCAATTTTCCTAATCATACCTACTTTATTTGTAATCCCCTCTTCATTAACCTCTGTTAATTTTGCTCCAACAACATTAGTTATCTTTTTCAATTTGTTTTTCAGTTGATTACCGCTTTCTTCATCTCCCTTCAGAACCACCAAATCAATATCCTCAGAAAAGCGTTCAATCAATCCAAAACATTTAGACAAAGCTGTACCTCCTTTAAAAATAGCTTCCGTTCCAATAGCATCCTTAAAAATAAGACTTAACGCATAGGTCACCCAATAATCTTTCTCCACATAAATGGGAAGTATTTTCATCTGTTGCGCCGTAAAAGCAATAGATTGCTTAAAAAGGACTTTGTTTTCGTGTAGTTTCATACTAGATTCCAATTTTCGGCAGTTTTTAAAATAGCTCGTGCACCCGATAGTTTATAATTGGTTATAGGGTTCAAGTTTTTAAGAAGTATTTCCTTGAATTGAGTAACTTCCGCCTCATCTAATAGCGCACCAAGCAAAGCTCTTGTTGCAGGCGGGTATTTTTGAGCCAAGCGGACTACTGTTGCAAGTTCTTTTTCTGACAACTCTTTCAATAGTGATACTAACCGCAAACAAGCTTTTTCTAAATTACTATCAGGAATCTTCTTGATGTATCGAATAGTATCTAGCAATTGTAACAATGGAATATTCTCTTTGGTAATAGCATTCTTTTGTTTTACGAATTTGATGCTATAACGATCTCTATTTAAGCTTGGACGAATGTCGTTTCTACCAATTTGAATGGTATTGCTTATTTGAGTGGTTAGTCCTAATTGATTGTAGGCACTGTAACCGGTAAGATAGCCAATTACTTTACCATCATCTTCCAATAAATCTTTTACTACTTGATATTGGCTGGGTTCTAAATCTCCAAAAGGAGTGCTCTCTGGTTTGTAATATTTTCCTTTAGCTAGCTTGGCAATTTTGCCCGAAACCACCATACGATTCAATGCTTTTATGACCGCTTCTTTTTTATTCACTGCTGCAGTAAAGTCAGCATAGGTGAACACATATCCTTTTGGGAAACGATCTATGGTAACAGCTATGTAATCAGTAGTTTTCATGTCACACTATTTATTGTAAATATATAAAAATGTCCAGTTTATTATATAAAAAACTGGACATTTTATGTTTTAAATTATAATGTCAGGTTTTTGGGAGCAAAAAACTTAATATTTGTTTTTACAAACTTTCGTAATAGACTTTTAATTTATTAGCCATCAATCTTCTGCGTTCTTTTAAAAACTTTTCATACACTAAGTGATCTACTTCTTCAAAATAAGAACTTTATAGATCATTTACTTTTTCATCTTTATACTTATAAGAAACAAAAAAAATTTAGCCATAATTATTTGTATTGACTTCTGATTTTTATAGCGTTCTCAACAAGACTTTCAATATTGTTTTTGATATCATCATATACGTATGAGCTTGTGGAAAAATCTGATTCAAATATTGGAATATAGCTTGCTAGAGGATTACTGCCTTTTTTACTTTGTTTACCACTACTATCTGAGAGTTTATTAATATAAATACCACAAACACCTTTCTTTAATTCCCAAGCTTTATTAATTTCATATTTAACCCATTTTCTTGAACTTGTATTTTCTCCGATTAGAACAACTAAACAAGATTTATCTACTAAGTTTTTATCAATCCATGCTTTTATTACTTCATCTGATTTTTCTTTAACCTCTTCCCATTTATTACCATTAACTGGTTTATCCCCTTCAAAAGCTCCAATGTTTCTTACTTGACCAGCTCTCCAATTATCTTCGTTAAAGTGGAAACTGTAAAATACTTTTCTTGCCATAATTTAAATCTTATCAATTAATAATTTTTGAAATAAACTCATATAACCATAATCCTTAACAAGTCTTTCATTCTTTAACTCTTCAGGAAAAAAATTATCGTAAACTATTTTTGTAGCCGCACCAGTACTAGCAATTGGTAGTGTCAAAGCATTAGGAAATCTGTCAATAAACATTTTATATTCGCCTTCTACCCCTTTTTCTTTATTCCCTTCAATACCTTCCATTCCTCCAATAAAAACAGCTGCCGAAAACTCAAACTCATCAAGCATTCTCTCTCTCATATGCAATAAAGATTTCTCCCTATCATTATCGATGATATCGGTAAGAATTACATTTTTAAACTTATCATTATCTTCTAGAAAAAACTTTTCAAATAATCTAGATTGATATATGGTTACATGTTCTTGAATATTCAAATCAAGTTTTTCCATTACATAATAAATTAATGGTGTAATAGATGGATGACCACCCCATATAATTCTATGATGTGGCAAAACCACAGTTGCAAGAGCGATAACTGAATCACGAATTGCAATAATGTCAGCTGTTTCAATATATTTTTGGTCTCTTTCAGGTAATGGTACACTCGCAGAAAGGAAAATGTTTTTTATAGTGGTTGTAGCCATGATTCGAAGTCTTGTTTTTTTAAAGTTTTAATATCTTTTTTAAAATTATCATTTAGCCATTCAAGATGATTTAACCATTTGTCTCTAATTCTTAAATCATCATAAATTAGCTTGATAGTGACATCTTTATAACCTAGTAATTCTTTTTTAATTTCTGCCGATTGACAACTTGTTGATTGTGGGATTCCTATTGTAGGGATATAGATTATATGTGTTCCGTCTAGTAAATCCTCTGTTAAAAATCTTTCGGGTTGTACAGTGACAATTCTACCGTTTTTTTCTGCGATATTTCGAAATTCTGTTGTCAGATTATCTTGCCTTGCCGCAAGGTTTCTAGCTCTTACCGATTCTACTTCTTGAATAATTCTGTCAACGAAATCTGGTATAAATTTGGATTTATCTTTATCATCGAAAATACTATCTAAAAAATTTAAACTCTCTAACTGTATTGGGTAACTTATATAAGAAGATGGTTCTATTTTTTTTATTTCATGATTAGGCCAAACTAGTTGAATCATACCGATTTGTTTGGCTCCAGCTTCTGCAAATTCTTCTTTACACCAAAAACTTTCGAGAAAGCCAGGGGTATTTAAGAGCACAACAACATCACAATCTGTCATTCTATGCCAAAGTTCATCTTGAAATGCTTCACCTTTACCAATAGAATGTGTATCTAAAAAGACATCATAGTTAAAAGACTCAAGAGCTTCATATAATTGAATTGCTACAGATGTAGATTCATTTCTTTTGTAACTTATAAATATTTTTCTAGTATTTCTCAATAATTCAAATGATTCTAGAATAATATTAACTATTCTATCTAATTCAGATTCTTTAAATTGAATACCGTTTTGATTGGATAAAACACAAGGAATATCTTCCGAAAAAGAATTAAAAAAAATAGGAAGAATCATTGTGCCATCCTTAATTAGCTTGTGAGAAACATCCAAATCTTTATAATTCTTTTCGATGTCTCCAAAATACAAACCGAAAGCTGGTTGATTACCTAAATATTCTTCATTTAGCTTATCACTCTCAATTATTTTTAAAATAGAGTTTGGTAAGCCTAAATCTTTTAGTTTTTCAAGTACTTTACTTAGAATATAATGTTTTTCTGGCACATCAGAACCTAATAAAATTAGTTGGTATTTATATTTCATAAATATTTGTTTATATTTTTATAAAGTTTCTTTTTCGCTCTCAACTTTTGTCATTTTTGCCAACAACAGCTCCTTTAATTCCTCAAGTTTTTGATCTTGAATTTTATATGCTTTAATTAATCTATAACTAGGTTTGACCAATTGATTAAATTTGTCATGAACAATATCACTACCTATTAGTAACTGAATACTATTCATATTTTGTTGATTTATTTTTGGTTGAGCCGCCCCAGTTACAATATTTAAGACATTTGTCTTTAACAATGCATTAAATAAAAACTGAATACTTATAAGCCCTTTTCCATCAAGAATATGTGAATGATTGTTTAACCAGAATTTTCCCCAAACAAATTGAATCGCTGGATAACCGTTTTCATCAATAATATTTGCCCCATCTTCTGAAAAAAGTAAATAATCTCCATCATATAAATAATCATCAACATAATCCAAAATTGACATAGCACCATAGTAAGGGTAAACACCTTTTTTTCCATCTCTTTCTTCTTTTGATAATGGTCTCCTTTTATTATCCAAGCAGTTTGAAATATTACCTAATGCTTTAACTTCCCACCCCACAGGAATCTCCTTGTCCAATTCCCTACAAAAAACCATTTCCCCGCCATTACTTTTATAAGGCTTGCCATTTTCATTAGGAAACTCAAAATCTACAAACCAATGTTTATAAATAGCCTGAGCAGTTTCTTCGAGTTTGGTAATAAGTTGGTTGTTTAGCGCTATACGGTTTTGAATAACCTTGTATTTTTTAACAATTTCTTGTTGTTTTTCGAGGGAATAAATAGGTAGTTTCATTCCACAAAAATCTTCCCATTCTAAACTACCTCGAACACCACCAACGGCATGAAAACAGGCTTCTCGGTCAAATTCAGAACGCGTGAACCACATCATTAAATATTCAGGTAAGAGTTCATTCGTATTTATGATTTCAAAAATGGGATAAGCTTGTGAAATAATGGAAGGCTCATCTTCTGAATATAAAGCAACAGGCATTTTTTTATCACGACGCACTTGCATCGTACTACACGCAAATTGATTTTTATGGATTATTTTATAATTCTCCATATCAGTACCAATAGTATTTGCAACTGATTTTATGAATTGTTTAGAAATACTAAGTCCTAACAACGAAGTTACTTTTAATCCTTTATTTCGTTCATCTACTAATTGGATATAATCTCCAATAGGTTTATATTTTGATCCCATAACCTAATTCTTCAAATACGGTTAATAAATCGGTTTTAGACTGTGCTTCAGCTTTCAATAAGTCTGAAAATTCACTTTGTAAGTTTTTCATTTTATCATCAAAGTCTATATTCTCGTCACGATTTACAAATGTGATGTATTTACTAGGTACTAATGAAAAATCTTTAGCAGCCAAGTCAGCTAAAGTTGCACTAAAACTAAATTCGGGCACATTTTTATAAACAGATAAATCCGTTTGCCAGTTATGATAGGCTTCTGTAATTTCAAGAATATTATCCTTAGAAAATTGTATAAATTTCTTTTCGAACGGAATTCCCTTTTCACGCAAGTCTAAAAACAAAATTTCGTTTTCTCTATTGCGGTAATTTCTTGTTGCATCAGGTAACTGTACCGTTCTCGCTGTTTTGTTTTTATTCAAAATCCAAAGCGTTACACTAATATTTGTGGTATAAAACATGTTTTGTGGTAAAATTACAACAGCTTCTACAATGTCATTTTCTATTAGTTTTCTACGAATTTTATATTCTTCGCCACCGCCAGACAGTGCGCCGTTCGCCAAGATAAAACCTGCTACGCCATTGTCTGAGAGTTTAGCTACCATGTTTAAAATCCAACCGTAATTGGCATTGCTGGTTGGTGGCACATCGTAACCTTTCCAACGAGGATCATCTACTAATTCATCACTAGCTCGCCAATTTTTTTGGTTAAAAGGTGGGTTTGCCATAATGTAATCGGCTTTTAAATCGGGATGTTGGTCACGCCCAAAAGTATCGGCAGGTACATCGCCCAAATTGGCAGCAATACCACGAATGGCAAGATTCATTTTGGCTAGTTTGTAAGTTGTAGCCGTGTATTCTTGTCCGTAAATGGAGATTTCTTTCTTGTTTCCGTGGTGATTTTCTATAAACTTGATCGATTGTACAAACATACCTCCAGAACCACAAGCAGGATCATAGATTACCCCTTTGTACGGTTCAATCATTTCGGTTATGAGGTTTACAATACTTTTTGGAGTATAGAATTCTCCTTTTCCTTTTCCTTCGGCCAAGGCAAACTTGCTCAGGAAATATTCATACACACGTCCTACAATGTCTTGCTGTTTGTCTTTTATGGTGTCAATATTATTGATGGTGTCTAACAAAGCTGCTAGTTTACTCACATCCATATTCAATCGAGAGAAATAATTATCCGGCAAAGCGCCTTTAAGCGCTGGATTGTTTTTCTCTACAGTATGTAAAGCAGTATCAATTTTTAAAGCAATATCATTTTGTTTGGAATTGGCAATAATAGACGACCAACGAGATTCTTCAGGTAAAAAGAAAATATTAGACATATTATAGAATTCCTTCATCTCTAGGTATTTCTCTTTTCCTTCTGCAATAAGTTCAGCTCTTCGTTCTTCGAACTTATCACTGGCAAATTTTAAGAATATCAAACCCAAAACGACATGTTTGTATTCGGATGATTCTACTGTTCCTCTTAGTTTATTAGCAGAGTCCCATAGGGTTTCTTCAATGCTTTTTTCTTTCTTCGGTTTTGCTGTTTTTCGAGTAACTTGTTTTGCCATTATAATGAATGCTATTTCTGTAAAATTATATTCCTTGCTAAGGTATTGAAAAAATAATTTTACAAACTGCGGTAAACCGCAAATGACTGAAATTGTGTGATGATCAACCTTTTTTTTACTGCATCAAGCACATATAATTCTACAAATCTATATTTATAGAATTAAGTATTTACTACGGTTCAAACTATATGTTTTTTCCCAGGTTACTTAAAAAATTTTGAATCCCCTTTTGCAATGAGATTGGTTGATCTGATATTCTTTTTTGAATAGGCAATTTCTCCAAATTCTCTATTGGTGTCATCGTTATGTATAAATTATCTTTGGCTCTTTGCCAGAGGCCATATATGTATTCCACTCCAGGCTCTATGACAATACGTTCTTTAAAAGTGACTGTCCCGGCATATAAAGGGCTGTCTGGGTGATGTTGATTTTTATCTATTATTAGTTTAAATTTTAATTCGTTAGTTTCTGAATCAACTTCAACGGAACTTTCCTTAATTTCTTCCTTTACAGAAATTTCTTCTCTAAAAGCAGACAATCTATCAGATTTTTGAAAACTCACAATATATCTTGTCCAAGGATCTCTATTTAGAAACAAAAGGTTATGTTTTTCGATGTTTTCTAATGCTTTAATTAACAAGATGAACTGTGATTGTCCAAGTAGATTCCCATAATATTTTGTGAGTTCCTTGAAGTCCATATTTAAGCAATGAACTAAGATTCCCTTTTCAAATTTAGACAAGTGCACCCAATTCTTATCATTAATAGCATTTTCAAGTTTTTGAATTAATTCTTTATGCTTTTTAGCTTTTTTTAAATTTGATCTCTTGAGTTCTTGTTGTGTGCAGTGATTACATTTAAATAACAATAGAGATCTTTTCCTTGTTATTTTAATCAGTTCTACGAACTGTGTCTTACTCTTTGCTTGATAATTCTCATAAGAGTTACAGTTGTTACAGTGTACATAGAATGAAAATGTACTGCAAGATCCAATAAGCTTCGTCAATTCACTTTGAGAAAGTCCAAATTTATTAATGATTGCTTTGGGCATATTCACAAATTTCATCTCTTCCAATTCCCAATATTGATTAATAATTTCAGCCTCTTTATCTGTACAGTTCTCTGAAATTTCAAGCTTCAAATTTGCTATTTTATTATTTGTAGTTACCATGATCTAATTTTATTATTTAATAATTTTAAATTATTTGAGGGAATCTTTGATAGCATCATTTACAATTTGCTTCATACTCGTGTCCTCTTGCAACGCTTTTAATTTTATTTTTTTAAGTAGAACTTTCTCTAAATAAAATGAGAACTGAACTTCCTCTATCTTTTTTGTGGTAACAGGGACAATCTTTTGAATTGTTTTTTGTTGATTACTAGATTTAGCCTTATTGATGAGCTCATTGATTTTTTGTTTTTCCATAATGATAGATTTGTATTTTTATAGATTTATAGAACTACAGCATTCTACAATTATATAAATTTCAATAAAAGTTCTTCTGTGAGATGATCTATTTGCCTTTGTGCTTTTTGATGCTTAATTACTCCATTTAAAAGAACGGATCTGGTATAAGAAACTAAATCGCTAATATGTGTGCTGGCTATTTTCACATTATATTCTTTTAACCCGATCAAAATATCTAAGGTCAATGTAGTATTAGCTTTGATCATGTTAAAAACAATCAATGTGTCAGCTGTTCTATTTGCTAATTCAATTATTTCAAGTGTATTTTTTATTGCCAATAAATCCAAAATCCCTGCTTTGGTTGGAACAATAATTAAATCTGCTAAAGCAATTAATTTGGATAATTGGTTAGATAAATAGGGAGGGGTATCAATAAATATAAAATCATATTGCAACTCTGAAATTTTATCTATTTCTCCAACATATGGAATAATTTCAAAATCGGTTACCAATTCTTTTAGTTGGCTCAAACTACCTTGTAAATCAAAATCTAAAACAGCTACTTTCGATCCATTAGAAATATTTTGAGCAAGATTGAAAGTAAGGGTGCTTTTCCCTACTCCTCCCTTTTGATGTGTCATAAGTATTATTTTTGGCATGGTTTACATTTTAGTTCTTGAATGCTGGTTGTACATCTCTTTTTCTTGATGCTTGTACGACAGCAGTTCTTTAATTCCTTTCAAGGAGTATTTTCTGTTTATATCAGATCCTTTGAAGTAAACTCCTTGTTCATCTGTAAAACTAATTCCTCTCCCCATTTTTGCTTTAACTCCAATATTTTCCAAATGAAAAACAAAGTCATCAAGAGAATCAGATTGTTTAATAGCTGCATTTATTTTTCCTTCTAAAGGCAGTATTCGATGGTCTTGCCTTATGAAAAGTTCTTTATTTTTGATAACTTCTAAGGTTCTTATAACTTGCCTCAAATTGTATTCCTTTTCAATTTCCCTACAGAAATCCATATTCTTATAATGGGTAAAATTATCTTTCACCGCTAAATTATTCGCCAAAATACGAGATGCAACAATATGTATGTGCTCTTTATCAGTACCTTCTTGATGTATATAAACGGCATAAGGGTTTTGTTGAAAACCAATTTTGCTGGCATATTTATTTGAAATATCAATCCAGTCTTTGGTGTTTAATTTTCCTTTGTCTTCTGGGGCAATCCTAATCTTGATATGAAAAGAGTTTTTTAAGCATTTGTCATTTAGGTAATTGTTTCTTTCCATCTGTAGACTGATAGCGGCACTGTTCCCTAGACAATTGTTTGAAGTCAATATTTCTCCTCCCCTTTCACAATAAGAAAGTGCATTTTGAAAATACGCTATAGATTGAAGTTTAGCGATCATTATCCTCAAGGATATTTAGTTCTTCTTTTAATTGCTGCTTTTTTATTTCCTTTTGATACATTTTCAAAAGCGATCGATATTCTCTAAAGAACAAGGTATCTTTATCTTGAATTTTCTTTAAAATTTTAGCAGCTGTAATAGTTTCAGAACTTTTAAATTGATTTAAATAAACATAATTGTAAAAGAGCTCATAATCTTCTTTTTCCTTTGAGAGCAAACTGCTCTCATTTAAATAAGTCGGTAAATATTTTATAGAGCTCCAAATTACTACTAAAGCAAATGCTATAATTATAAGTGAGAAGGGTTTAAAGTGTGATTTATTTCCAAACAAATTGTATTCAGTAAAATTATTTATCGAGGGAATTGTTTTATTTTTTTCAATAGATTCATTAATTCTAACTTCAATAGCTAGGTTTTGCTTCGAAAGACTCACTTGATTATCTATGGACTTCTTTAGATAGGCTTTTATTTCATTACTGTTATTTGTAATAACATCATTTAGCTCATTACCTTTATTATTATTCAAATCTTGAGATAGAGCATCTAATTTATCTACCACATTTTGCATTAGATTGAATATTACGTGGGTTGGGTTTTGATCCATAATGCTTATCTATAATTTTGAATTAATTTCTACAATGTGAGTATTGATCCGCTTTATTTCTTGCAAAACGATCTGTTGATCGGCAATTAAAAACTGCGCATTTGAATTTAGCTTTTTAGCAATTTGATTCAAATTATTGCCTATAATGTTCAATGCTGCCATATATTTTTTGGTCTCTAGATTATGAATTGGATTTACATATACAGGTTTATCAAGCTTTTCCAACACAGCATTTCTAATAAAGAATGATGGTTTAATCTGTAGTAAATCACATTGGTTTTGAATAAAGACTTTGTCGTCTAAATTGAGATAGAACACCACTTTTACTTTGTTATTTGAATTTGATTTCATGTTTGTTTTTTTTCTTATGAATAATTTTTCATTATGAATAAGCCAGGCGGTTTGATTTCTTTTTAGTGCACGAAGTAGGCACTAAAAAGGAATTAAAACCACGACTGGCTAGCTACCAGACCGATTAACTCCGCGCTAATAAAAATTCGTTTAAATCATTGTATTTTTTATAGTGAATTCTATAATCTATCACTTTACCTTTTATACTGTTTAATAGAAAACTAGTAGCTTTATTACCTGCTTCATCATTATCAAAGAATACCCTTATTTTAGAATTTTCTTTTACCAATTCAACTGCATTCTTAACCATAGAAGTTGAATTGAGTATGATGTAATTTTCATTTGGCACTTTCTTTTTCAATGTCAAATAGGATAAGAAATCTGACCAGGACTCAAATAGAGAAACGATTTGAGAATTATTTATAATAGTAGTGATCGCTTTCCTTCCTAAACATCCTTTAAAGAATTCATTTCGCACTTCATATGAACCGTGGTCATTTTTGAAGCCAATTGCATAATATTCCTTCTTGTTGTCGAAAGTGTAATGAACCTGACAACAAAAACGTCTAGCAAAATCAAGGTTAATTTTTCTTTCATCGAGATACGCTAACAATTTTTCATTATCTAAGTCAGTCACCTTTTTGATTGAATATTTGATTTCTTTTTTAAATGGTCTTTCTTGCTGATGAAATAAAAAGGTATCATTGGAGAGCACATCTAATGCTTCCTTTGCTGTAAAATTGTGTAAGTGAATCAGCAGATCTATAATAGTTCCTCCAATCCCGGCTCCGAAATCGTACCATAAATTTTTATTGATATCAACTTTTAGTGAGGCAGTTGTTTCGTTTCGTAAAATAGAAAGAAACCAAGCAGTATTTCCTCTTATTTTTTCAGGTTCCTTGCCTATTTTCTTTAAGTAAGAAACGATGTCTATTTTTTTTGCAATTTGATAGTTCATATTTATTGTTTTTAGGTAGAAGCTTTGTGTTCGATAAAAAGAGGGTATCCGTAGCTTTTTCTTTCACCCAGTCTATATCCGTTTTTCTTTAATCTACTTGAAAATTTACGACTAGAACAAATACCATAATGATTCATTTTACAGTAGCTTTCATATTCAAAATAAACTTCCTTAAGCGGTCTGGTCTTATCAAAAGAAATTTGATATTCTTCATCCTCTAAAAACATTAATACACTATCACTTTCTTTTTGATAATGCAAGACTTCATTTTCTACTATTTTGCTAGAACTGAAATCTTTATTGCTTAGTAACTGAGTCAAACCATTTAATACCCAGTTGAACACTCCTGATAGTTCATTATTTATAATTTTTCTAGAAAGCTCTTTGTCTTGATTTTCGGAAGCAATAGTGATTCTAAATGGAATAATTATAAACCTTCGAAAAAAGGCATTGGTGTTTTCAACTTCTCGAGGTAACTCATTACAGTTAAACATAAACCTTGCATAGTCTGTAATGATTTGAATATCTTTATAAAGTAATCTAGCTTCCACTGGTTCTCCCGATACCAACTGTTTGAAAATACTACTTTCAAGCTTTCCATTAATCTCACTTGAATAGTTAAGTAGCTTATCTCCTAATTGAGCTCTTGAATTCCCTTGATCATCAGTTAATCTATTTAAGGAGTAGTTAGTAACGTTCTGACTACCTAACAAAGCCATAAGTATTTCAAAAAAAACACTTTTCCCATTGGCTCCTTCACCAAATAAAAGCATAACTTTTTCAAGTTTTAAAACGCTATTTTTTATAAAAATGTACCCTATATATTCTGCTAAAATATTTTGCAGTTCTAACTCTGGAAGCACTTCATCTAAAAACTTTTTAAATTGTGGTGCTTCTGATTCTTTATTATAATCGAATGGTAACTGATAGGTTAAAAAATCTAACTTATCAAATGGCCTTAAAATTTGTTTTCTAGAAGTAATTTCAAAAGTCCCATTATTCAAATTGATAACAGTAGTACGGCTCTTACTCTTAGCTTCTTTTAGCCTAGCATACGATAGAAATTGTTTATATAAATCATCCTTGAAAAGGTGGTATTTAGCATCAAATTTATAAACGCCCATTTTTAAGGCTACATCTCCTAAAAAATCTTTACAGTTACTCTCACTTAAAATCTCCCAATACTCGGAATTATATAGATAAATAGAATTATTTTTACGACACAGACTATAGCTGTTATCCTCTACCGATTTAAGCAATATCTCTATACAAGAAACCAAGAAATGTTTCCGTTGAAGTTTACCCTCAGCTTCTTTGAGTTTACAATATTCTCGAAAATTAACTCGTTCAATACGTTTAACTATTTTCTCTAAAATATCATTAACTTGGTCTTTCTTCTTTTCTTGAGAAAAGTCAGTTACTAAATTTAAAGTAGTCCCATTTACTTTTGATATTTTTTCATTACCAATATTAGATATATGAGCTCTCATATATATAGCATAGATGGGAAAATAGTGAGCCTCAAAATTTTGTATCTATAACTTACCTTTAAAGGTTGACTATACAAGTATTTCAAGAAATAGCCGTATGTTATTTTAGTTTTTGATTCTGATTTATTATTTTGCGTTTGAATTTTACTAAGGTTGTTGGAATGCTCTCTCATTACTTCAACCTTTTATTTTTAGCATCAAAAAATTCATCATTTTCAGATTCTATTTCGTTGATCGTCTTTTGTTTACCTTGTTGAATCCAGGCTACTATCTCTGATTTGAAAAAGAAAAGTCTACCGTTTTTCTTATAGTGCGGAATGGTGTTTTTTTGACAATAACCGTAAAGGGTCTTTTTTGTGTATCCAGTTAGCTTTGCAATGTCGTCAATGCTCTTTGGGTCTTTATCATCAGTAGATGTTTTAATTTTTTGCTGTAGCTGGTCTAAAATTTTTAAATAGCCATTTTTAATCTCCGCAACATCTAGTTGCGTTTGTGTGAATGATGGTACTTCCATAGCAGTTTTGTGATTATGTTTACTGCAATGTTATAGGTTTGATACCTTTTTGTAAATTGATTACCCCTTGACGTCCCTTTTTACCCTCTTAAAACCTAAATTTACCTTTTTCTCCTCGTTTTTACCCTTTTAGCTTTGGTTATTAGTGTCTCTAAATATATGTCTATTGCCTTTTTACTGTTGTAAGTCCATTGGATGTAATTTTAAAACAAATAGTTATTTTTAGAGTATCAATTAGTAATTAGTGTCATCAAACATGTGTTTTATGTTTTTTTTGTGCAGTAAGTGTATTAAATGTAGTTCTAAAACAAACAATTATTTTAGATTACTCATTAATTCTTGGTAACTCTAAATATATGTCTTATGCCTTTCTAGTGTAGTAAGTGTATTAAATGTAGCTCTAAAACAAACAATTATTTTCAGATTACCTATTAGTGTTGGTATCTCCAAACATCTGTTATTTTTTTTTGTAGTAAGTGTATTGGATGTTGTTCTAAATAAAATAATATTTTAGGCCATAATAATTATAAGCGCTCCCTTGGTTTATCAATAGTTTTTATTTTAGGACTAGTCTCACACCATTTTTTATAATCTTGGTCTTTAGAAAACCCTTTGAATCCTTTAAACATTATATCAAAATACTTTTGCTTTAAATGCTTTTGATTTTTCTCATATTGATAGCAATTATCTTGAAACTTTTTAAACACGGTTCTTATATTCTTTTTTTCTTTGGTTAAAGAAACATCAAAGGATTGTTGTATTGGCTGATCATTTACAAAAGTAGATTCAATAAAAGTTAATAACTTTTGTTCGCTTAAATAAGGATCTCCATTCGTATTAGGTTTAGTTAATACGCTAAAAAATTCATATACATATTCTATTTTCAACCTTGGAATAAGATTATTATCCTTTTTTAAAATAATATCTTTTTCTAGGACTTTAAGTTTTTCAGTACCGTCTCTATACTTTTTAAATATCGGTAGAAATAATTCATTTTCTGAAAATATAATACTCCATGCTCTATATAAATACCCTTCTAATAAACCATCTTGATAAATATTTCCAATTTCTACTCCTTTATTATGGGGGGCAAAATCAAAACCTGTCTTACTAGTTGCTCTTGGTTTTTCTGATAAATCGTTAGTTATAAATTTGAAAACTCTATTAGCAAATTCTATCCTATTGTCGTTTTCTAATTTTAATAAATAAGGTTCTATTTGGTCTGCTATAAAATCCTTAAAACCATCCTTAAAACCAACAGCATATTCATCAAAATAAGGTTTTAAATCATGAAACGTTAACAAATTTTTATTTCCATATAAATATATTTCATGGTCAGGCTTTATTAGGGATTCTATTTTTTTTATCAAATTATACCTACTATGGGGAGCTCCAGAAATAATATAGGGAAAGGGGGCTAGATTATGGCTAAATATAAATGGACGATAATCTTTGGGAAGATCAAAAAACTGTTTAGGTGTTATTAATGAAATTGTCCCCTCAACATAATAATCAGTAATAATGATATCAACTATAGATTTTTGTAAAAGATGTGTATGATTTAACGCTCCACATACTATATCTTCAGCTCCTCCCCAATCGTCAAATATATAAGTCCCTTTAGATGTTTTAAAAACGGTTAAAAGAAAATCGTTTATAAGTACTTCTTTCATTTTCTAAATATTAACTTATTTTGTTTTTTTATTTAAAAATCAAGTAAAGAATTGGCAAATTCTTTTTTTGCTACATCTTCAAAGCCAGCAAAATAATTTTTCGTAACATTAAGATCACTATGGTTTAATGCTTCGCTAATAAATTCCATTGTTGCTCCTTTTCTAATAGAATTAGTTGCAAAAGAGTGTCGTGCCCAGTAAAAACTACAATCCGAAGGTAAATCGTTAGCTTTCGCTATTCTTTTAATATGATCGTTTATGTAGCGGTTGAAATTCTTTATCTTTTTGTATTGAGTTTCGCTGTCTTCTGACATCGACACAATTTTGAATACAAAACCATCTTTCTTCTTATTACCATATTTCTCTATTATACTACTCGTAAAGTCGGTTAAATAAATAGTAATTTCAGTTTTTTCAGATGACTTATCAAAAGTCTTTGCCCTATAATAAGTGAATTTATCATTGTCAAAATCTGAATACCTTAGTAAAGCAATATCTTTTAGGTTCATGCCATTAGAGGCATAGCTGAAAAACCAAAAATCTTTAGCTTGTTGTTCATTTTCGTTACTGGCTTTAGCTTCGAACAAGGTTTTTAACTGGATGGCATTTAAAGCCTTTTTAACCTTTCTAGTCCGTGGTATTTTGTATTTGTTTTTCCCAAATGGATATACATCTACACTTATGTCATTCTCTTCAATTGCGTTATTAAAAATTACTCTTAAAGTTCTCGTGTAAATTCCTACAGTAGTATAGCTTTTATTATTAACAATCATATACTTCTCATACTCTTTAAGCCAATCTACCGTAATATCATTAAAGGATAATCTCTCAATACTACCTTTCTTTTTATATTCAGTAAAATTTGCTAAAGAGCTAAGAGTGTACCTATAACTTTCAGCTGTACCTATTTTACTATTACTAGTATGTTTACCAATGGCTGAATTAAAATGATATTTTATATTATTTTTATCGGAAGACTTTCGAAATAACTTCGATTCAAATTTAGAAAAATCAAAAACAGACATTGCTCTAGCTTCATCATTAGCTCTTTTTTCAATTGCTTTTAGTTTTAATTCTATTTCTTTATTCGATCCTCTTAATTTTTTATTCTCTGGATTTAACCAAATAGTATCAAACTCTTTTTTTGTTAAGTCTATTCCTGTAGTGAAGTATCTGACTTTTTTAATATTTTCATGCTTATTATATACTCTTATTTTAACTGAATATTTATCATTCTCTTTAATTCGTCTTGTCTCATGATAAATTGAAATATTATAAGTCATGCTTTTTCTGTTTAAAACAAAGTTAAATGTATTCACACAATTTTCACACTTTTAACCGTATTAAAAAGTAATAGGCAGGTAATGTATTTTAAAAATACTACATAAACAACTGAAAATAAAGGAATTTTAGAATAACACAGTAGTGTAATGATAACTAACAAACGCATACACTCTTGATTACGGCTCAAGAGGTTACTGGTTTGAATCCAGTCGAGGTCACTAGTTTAACTCTCAAAAAGAGTCAAAACCCTGCAAATTCTATGATTTGCAGGGTTTGTTGGTTTTTAGCCAATCATTTAAATTGATATGATTTCATTTAAAATGGCTACAAATCGACACCAGTTTTTCTAATCGACACCAATGGTGTCGATTAGAAATGTGAGCTTAAATATTTCAGTATAGTTGATTTGACTTTCGTCTCAAATAATGTTTAACTATTAAAGACGACAATTATGCGCACAAAAAACACATTTTCTATCCTATTTTGGATACATCCAACTCGTGTAAAAAACAATCAAACTTCCATTTTTACCAGAATAACGGTAAATGGCAAAAGAGCTAATATTAGCTTAAAGCTTCAAATTGGAGTTGGATTATGGGATTCTAACAAACAAAGAGCAAAAGGTACCAGTGATGAAGTAAGGAAAATTAATAGCCATTTAAATCAGGTACATTCTAAAATTGTTCAAATTTATCAAGATCTAAAGTACAAGGAAAAACTAATCACAGCTGAATTACTTAAAGCACACTATCTTGGTGAGGGTGAAAATTCCAAAACCCTTCAAGAAATCCTTACCTATCACAGAAAAAAGATAGAAACAACATTAACTAAGGGTACACTCAGAAACTTTGGCGTTACGGAAGGGTACCTCAATAAATTTTTAAATACCCAATTAAAAACGAAGAATGTCTATTTAAAAAACTTGAATTACAAATTCATCTGCGATTTTGAAAGCTTCCTAGTTATGTATTGGCCAAAAGGGCATCCCAAGGCAATGGGACATAATACTGTAATGAAACATATACAAAGATTTCGTAAAATCATCACATTAGCCTTTCATATAGAATGGATAGAAAAAGACCCATTTCTAAGATGGAAACCCACATATGAAAAAACAGAAAGAGAATTTTTATCCGAAAATGAATTATCGAATCTCCAATCCTATGATTTCAAAATTGAACGACTTGATAGGGTTCGGGATTTATTTGTATTTAGTTGTTTCACAGGTATTTCCTATGTTGATATTATGAATCTAACTAAAGAGAATATTACTATAGGCATTGATGGCAATCAGTGGATTTTCACAAACCGTCAGAAAACAAAAGCGCCTGTAAAAATTCCAATTCTGAATATCGCCCAAGAGCTACTAAATAAATATGAAAATCACCCAATTACGATGCTAACAGAGACGCTATTTCCAATTATAAGCAATGAGAAGGTAAATTTATACCTAAAAGAAATCGCTGATGCATGAGGAATTAGAAAGTATCTTACATTTCATATGGCACGACATACTTTCGCTACAACTGTAACACTAAGTAATGGTGTTCCAATCGAAACTGTTTCCAAACTGCTAGGGCATACAAAAATTGCGTCTACACAAATTTATGCCAGAGTGATTGAAAAGAAAGTTAGTGAAGATATGCAGCTTTTAAAAGATAAAATTGAAACTCCAAAAGCTATTCTTACCATTGTTAAATAATTTCATGGGGTAGGTTTTAAACATTTCAACCTATCCCAATTATTTTAGCGCAAATAAATTAAAAAAATAAGAAAAACTAAATCAATCTCTTCCAAATTGTTCTATTACTAGGTTAATTTTTAATTGCAGTTTAATCAATAATTCTATTAAATAATTATCAATTAAATTATTTGCTTTATAAACTATGGGCTACTTGTCCATCAAAGATTTAAACTGATAGAAAAATCGTTCTAGCAATCTTAGATCTTCAGTTATAATTTCTGCAGTACCACTCATTTCTTGCTGAAACTTGATTTCTTTATGATAACTAGTTATAAGTTTTTCAGGAAGTGAAACATCAACAAGGTATAGTCCTTCTTTATCTGGAGTTAAGGAAATATTAGATACATGCCCTATTAACATTCCAAATTCCGTTTCAGGATAGTTTTGTAATTTAATATTTACTTTTTGTCCAATTTTTATCTTACCAGAATTAAGTGCAGCTGCTCTCACTTTTGCAACATAATTTTCATTGTTTAATGGTATTATGGTAAAAACTAAATCGCCCTGATTTACCGTTTGGTTCTTGTTCCAATAATTGAGTAAGGATACCCTTCCATTTATTTCAGATTTCAGCACGTAAAGGTTTTCCCAATCACTTATGGCCTTTTTCAATTGATTATAAGACTGAAGTGTATTTCTTAATAATTTTGATTCTTCAGTAGTACGGGATATTTCGGTTCCTTTTGAATTTTTATCTGCATTAGCTATCCCTTCACGGGTTTGTGAAATAGATGCACCTAAGTTCTTCAATCCCTTTTCAGCAGAAAGTAGTTCGAGTTGATTATTTTCATAATCCAACTGCGAAATCACCCCTTTATCCAACAGAGACTTGTTACGCTTTAAATTCTTCCGCTTCAACAACAATTCAGATTGGCTTAAAAAGTATTGAGATTGCATATTTTGTAAGCGTACTTTAAGCTCGTTTAAAGAAACTTGGTTAGCTATTGCCTCATTTTTATAAGGACTTAGGGCTTTATTTAGTTGATATTCGGAATAATTATTTTCAAAAGCCGCATAAGCAATTTCAATTTCTCCAAGAATTAAAATAGGGATTTCATTGATGGGGAATTCGATTATTCTTTTTTTGATCTTTAAAGTGTCTAAAATAGATTTCAAATAATACACATCTTCCGTGTTTGCCGAGTTCTCCAGAACAGCCAAAATTTTGTTCTTTTCTACAGTTTGCGCCTCTATTACATAAATAGAATCCAATTTGCCTTCCATTCGTGCAAATTCTTTTTGAGGGGGAATCTGAGTTGTAATAAGCGTCGGGTTCTCAATAACATCTGGATATTTCACCATCCAGCTAATGCAAAGCACTAATAAAATTAAGACAAAAAAGAGTACACTACCACGCCGAATCATCCAATTTGGTACTTGCGAGAGTATTTCCTGTACTTCTTCGCTTCGAAACTCTATGTCTTCTAATTTATTTGGCATAGTACTTATTTTCCAAGTTCCAATTGGTTTTTTACTAAGTTAAAATAATTTCCTTTTTTACGAATAAGTTCTTCATGGTTACCAATTTCAGATATTTTGCCTTTATCTAATACCACTATTTGGTGAGCGTTCTTTACAGTGCTTAACCTGTGAGCAATAACTATAACTGTTTTATTCGTAAAGAATTGATCTAATTTTTCCATGATTACCATTTCATTGTTGGCATCAAGTGCCGATGTAGCTTCGTCAAAAAAAAGATAATCCGGATTTTTATATACTGCTCTTGCGATTAGTAAACGTTGCTTCTGACCTGTACTTAAGCCAACTCCTTCCATGCCTATTTTTGTATTGTATGATAAAGGCAACTCCTCAATAAACTCTTTAATATTTGCCACATCTACTGCATATGCCAAACGTTTTTTGTCCACATAATCAACACCAACGGCAATATTATTGGCAATAGTATCATTAAAAATATAATCTTCCTGCATTACCACTCCACATTTTTCGCGCCATGTCTTTTGTGATATATTTTTTAAGTTATACGGCCCTAGCTTAATTTCACCTTCGTCAGGTTCATAAAATTTCATGAGTATTTTTAGCATAGTAGTTTTACCACTACCGCTAACCCCTACTATAGCTGTAACTTTATTTGAAGGAATGTGGAGGTTTAAATCTTTTAGTACTAATTTTTCAGAACCGATATATCTAAAAGATACATCTTTTAAATCAAAATTTAGATTGTCAGGAATATCATTGACCTTGCTTTCAATATCTAATTCCTCATCTTCTTTATTATGAATCTCAGATAATCGTTCTAGCGATATCCTGGCATCCTGAAGTTCTCTTACAAAACCAATGAGCTGACTTACTGGTGAGTTCAATTGACCAACAATATATGAGATAGCGAGCATCATCCCCAAAGTTATATTACCATCAATAACCAATTTTGCCGATAATACAGTAATTAAAATATTTTTAAGCTCATTAATAAAACTTGAGCCTACATTTTGATATTGTTCAAGGGCCAATCCTTCAATCGATATTTTAAAGAGTCTTGCTTGCATAAATTCCCAACCCCAACGTTTTTTCTTTTCAGCATTATTGAGCTTTATAGTTTGCATCCCATTAATTAATTCAATAACCTTGCTTTGTTCTTGGCTTAACTGAGAAAATCTTTTATAATCAAGATCTGCCCTTTTCTTTAGAAAAATAGCTATCCAAACGAAGTAAAGAACACTACCTATTAAAAAAATAAGGAAAATATACAAGTTGTAATAAGCTAAGACTATTCCAAATATTACAAGATTAATCATCGAAAAGAGAACGTTAAGGGAAGAGGTAGTCAAAATTCGCTCAATTCGCTTATGATCATTGATGCGCTGTAAGATATCGCCTGTCATTCTTGTGTCAAAAAAAGCAATAGGTAATTTCATTAACTTTATAAAAAAATCCGATACTAAAGAAATGTTGATTCGAGTACTTAAATGTAGTAAAATCCAACTTCGGATGACTTCAATCGAAGTACGACCAATAAATAGAGCAAGTTGTGCAAAGAGAATGAGATATATAAAATTAATATCTTGATTCTTAATTCCGACATCTACAATACTTTGTGTCAAGAATGGAAAGATTAACTGTAATAAACTCCCTGCTAAAAGACCTATTACTATCTGCCATAAAAATTTTTTATATTTAAAAAGATATTTAGTAAGATATGAGAGGTTGATTTTTTCTTCTTGATCTTTCCATTCTTTATCATAAAACTTAGGGGTGGGTTCTAAGAGTAATGCAATACCTTCTATTGTGTCTTCGTCGGCATTGTTTCCAATCCAGCTTTTTAAAAAATCCTTTATGTTGTATTTTAAGAGTCCATGTGCAGGGTCGGAAATGTGGTAAATTCCATTTTTAATTTTATATAAGACGACAAAATGGTTTTTATTCCAATGCAAGATACAAGGCAGTGGTGCTTCAATTAGTTTTTTCATTGAAATTTTAATTCCAATTGTCTTAAAACCAATTGACTCAGCGGCATTACTTAGCCCCATAAGATTACTTCCTAAACGAACAGTTTCAACTAATTGCCTAGCTTTTTGTAACGAGATAATTCTATCATAATGCTTACAAATAATCCGCAAACAAGTAGGTGCACAATCCTTAGAATCTGGCTGTTTGTAATTTGGGAATGGTTTAAACATCTTTTTTTATAAATTCCTGCATATTATAATATTTTATGGCATCTTGTTTCAAGGGATTATTGCTCCATTCTTGCCACTCATTGGTATAGGGATCATAACCACATTTTAATGGCTTGGACAAATCAATTTCGCCATCAAAATTAGCTCGATCGGTGTATGCTCTGCAATCTGTACAAACATAACGAAACTCACAATCCTTACAAACATCTATCTGATTTTTGGTAGTTTTCCAGTATTTTTTAAAATCAGGGAATTTTAAAGTGTCTTTAAGTGAAATGTCATTAATATTTCCAAAACTATTTTGTATTGAAGGACAGTTTTTGATTTCACCATTTTTGTCAATACTTATTTTACCATTTAAACAAGAATTGAAACTCTGAGCTTCTGAGAAATTCTTCATGTTTATTGAGAATAGACTTTTGTCGATCAAACCACAATGCTTTTCTGAATTTATAGACAGACTGGTATAAATTAAATATTTTGAATGGCCTTTAGGAATAATGTTTTTTTTATAAGGTGAAGAATAAACTATTATACTATTAAGTCTAGGATAGTCCTCAAATAATAAGTGGTACAGTTCTTCCAAACCTTCATTATAAGGGATAAATAAATCTAGTCCTATTGTATTTGATTTGATTTCATTAAAATAATTTAAAATACTTCGCAAGTCTTTCTCATCACTATCTCTGAAAATTCTAATTTGGATATATTTGCAATGCAATTCACTTAATTGAAGAAATACTTTATTAATATTATACGATGAAGATATACCTATATCTACGATCGCATTTGTGATTTCAAAAGGGTTAAAAAAATTCAGTTTAATTTCAGGAAATAATTCTGGTGTAATTGTAAAAAAAGCAACGTTGTTTTTAATCAAAATTTTAAAATAATTATCGATGATATTATCATATTTGTTATCATACACGCTTTTTATTTCTTCGATTGATTTGCCTCTGTGATCCTTTAGTATGTTATATAAATCATTAGGAATGTTAAAAAAAGTTTGGTTTTGTAGGTCAAAAACAATACTTTTTTTTGCCCCTTTAACAGGGATACAATTCGAATATAGTAAACATGATTGATTTAGACTCAAAATTGAAGTATTTTACTAATAGGTTTATAAAATTGTTGAGAAGTAGTATTTTCATTTTGATACATAGATACCCTTATTCCTTTTGTTTTGATTGTTTTGTTTAAATTGGTAATGGTAGCTTCTTGGATAGTAAAAGGCAATAGACGTTTTACTTCATTATTCGATAATTTTTTCATTTACAGAGGAAATTTGCGATTTCTTTTTCTATATAATAGTTGCAATTAGAGGATAACCAATGAAATTGTCCCATTGGGTTTATTTCTAAAAAATAATATTGATTATCAGGTGTGACGATTAAATCAATCGAGCAAGTATCAAAATCTAAAATATTCAGTAATTTCCATATTTTACTTTCAACTGCACTTGGTAAGGTATATGGAATACATCTATTGGGATTTGATGAATGGTCATTTCTAAAATCAACCTTGGTATCATCGTTTAATTGAGAAAATATAGCCATACAATAGAGTTTTTTATTAAAAACGAATATCCGCACTTCGAAATTCTTTTCAATATATTTTTGCAAAAAAATTGGAGCGAAATTATCTTGTATTTTTTGAATTGAACTCTCACTTAAAAGCTTTACTCCACTTGAAGAAATATTCTTTCTTTTTGTTTTAATATTGACAGGAGATTTTAGATCTTTAGTTATGATTTTTTGATGTCTATTATAAAATTGTAAAAGTTCTTTTTTACTGCAGGTAACCATATATTCTGGGGTATCTAATCCAACTTCATTTGCGAAATCTAGGTTGATTAATTTGTTATTACTAGAAACTTCTTTTGTAAATGATCCTATATAATTTGATCCTAATACTGTTCTAAAATGATGCTCAAGATAGATGTTATAATCCCTATTTTCTTTAGTTACATAATTTAGTAATTCGCGTTTATTCGTAAACTCATATTTCAAACCAGTTGGCAAAAAATTAAATGCCCCTCTCCTCTGCCAAATTTTTTTAACATTTTTAAGTGATAACAATTCTTGAGGTTCAACAAAAATGGAATCATTAAAGCGTCTAAAGTCTTTTTTGTTCGAAATGATCCATTCAATGGTCAAATCAGTCATTACATCCTGACACTCTGTAGTTATATAAATCATAATTATAATTAAATACAAGTAGAGTCAAATCTGGTTTAACCCTACTTGATATAAACTCAATCAGAGTTATTTATTCCTCAGGTGCGAAATAAACTATGGTATCGGCACGATCATCATAGATGTCTCTACCACCTGTTCCTTGACTAGATGTGTATCTTGTTGCAGTATGACCACCACCAAATATCATCTCTTGATTTTCAAGTGCAAATTCGCTAAAATTTTCCATTTTATTTAATTTTAATATAATCCCTACTCTTTAAAGGATTTTCGGGATACTCCTCGTAGCTGCAGCTATTTTTTTTGTTTGAACCAATCTTTTAAATTCTGCTTACTGTTCCCACTTGTGTTGAATCCGTATTTTTTACGAATTTCTATAACTATAGAATCATTGGCTATTGGCACTCCAACTTGAGAGCCAAAAATTTGTGTATTAAATTTTATTGTATGAATTCTATCAACGAGTAATTTGATCACTGTTTTATTTAATTCACCATTGTTAATGGCATTTTCAATCACTGGTAAATATTCTTCCATTTTAGCCAAATTGGAGTGTTGTATAACTGCCCACATTGTAGAGGAAAGGTCATTTCCAACAAGGGATTTTCCTATATATTGTTTATGCAAAGTATAAAGCGAATCAATAATTTCAATATTTTTTTCGTCTAATGCCTTTTGTTTATACATATCAACATTATTAGAAGATCTAAATAACTTATCATCATGACGAATCTTGGTTAATACTTCAATAAGTTCTTTATTATAATGATGAGAGATTCTTTCTTCATTATTATCAGTCAGTTCTTCATTTATTATAATTGACTCATTATTTCTAATTATTTCTAGCGCTGATTCGTGCCATTGTTCATACTCCTTTTCAGAGAAAGTTCCCTTCCATTTTGAGTAATAATTATCCGGATTGACAAAGGTTAAAGAGAAATAATACGGATCAGCTTTCTTACTTCTTTCTAATATTTCCTTAATAACCTTAGCATCTTTACCAAGTAACTGATAAGCAACTCCAATATTCCATAAATTGGCATAGTTGTATGATCCATTTCGCTCGTTCACTTGAGTTACTGTTTCTTCTAAAATTGTATTTGCTAATATAAAGTTGGACATAGAAACGTCATTTTCGTTTTTAGGATAAAAATCATATTGCTGAGCATAACAAGTGGAAATACAACAAAACGCTAAAAATGTTATTAAGTAATTATTCATTATCCTTCTGATTGTAAATGATTTAAATAAATATTCAACATTCTGGTGGCATATATACCATTAATACTTATAGCTCAAAATATACTATGGTATGCGCAACATCGTCATAAATGTCAGTTCTTTTATTGTCTCTACATCCAGTATCCCAATGTTCTCCACCACAAATCATTTCAGTTTTTTCTATTTTAAAATTTTCAAATTTTTTCATTTCCTTATTTTTTTAATTATGCCATTGTAATTTTTTCTAAATGTTTTAGATTTTAAATTTAAAAATATTAACAAGGCTTTTCTTATTTAACAGTGACATAAAATTAAATAATATTTGATGTAGTTTAGTACGCTATTTGTCTTAATTTATAAATTCAGACTCTTGTTTCATAAACGAGGATTAAAAACTATTAAATTGCATTGTATCTAATTATACCATTGAGTGCTTATTATGAATAAAAAAGGTTCTAAGGTCAAAAACTTATATTGTCTTGATCTCATATCATTAAGGTCTCCTTTATTTCCTTGTAATTTCAATAATGAATTACAAAAGGTCAAAAGGAAAAACACAGAGGAATTAATGAATTACCTGAATGACTTTCGTATAAACGTGGCTCTTCAAATTGCATCTCCTGCTTTACATAAGCAATTGCAAAACTTGATAAAAGGAGAGATTAAAAGTGCGAAAAAAATCAAAAAATTAGAATTTGCGTTCTACAAATATTTAATTAGAATCTCAACGCGCTCTACGCCTTTTGGAATATTTGCAGGATATTCTAATGGTATAATTGACATTAGAACAAGTGTTGTTTTTGATAAATACAATTGTAATTATGTCTATAAAAGAAATACTTTCGAAAATTTCGTGAAAAAATCTGAATTATTATTAAAAGACCATATTGACTATCAAAATGTTAAATGGCATGCAAATACTACTTTATATGAACATGGTCATAGTTTTTGGCGTTATTTTGAAAGGCATATTTCTAAAAAAGGAAGGGACTATGAATATACGCTTGAATCGATTGCAAAAAATGAATTTATAGATAATTTAATAGCGTATTGCAAAAAAGGGCGAACATTCAATGAGATTAAAAATAAATTAAAAAGTTTAGATGTTAATATAGATATAGCAGTTCAATTCATTGAAAATGCAATAAAAAATCAAATAATAGTTTCCAATCTGGAGCCAAATGTTACAGGAAAGGATTTTCCTTATTTCCTTAGTGGAAATATTAAAGAGAAATTCAATACTCAATTAAATGAAAGAATTGACTTGAGTAAACTTATTTTAGAGGAGAATAATTTAAAACCTAACAATAATGCTCATTATGACCTTATTAAGGTTTGTAGTGAAGCAAGTTTTAACAAGGCTTGGATATCGAAATTAAAAAAAGCTTTTGCCTTTTTGAACAAAATAAATTTATATAAGCCAAATACAAGAATAGAAAATTTCAAAAATGAGTTTACAAAAAGATACGGCACATCAACCAAAAAGTTTGCTGAAGTTTTAGATCCAGAGTGCGGCATCAACTATTTAAAAAGCAATTCCTTTTTTGGAGAAACAACTTTTTTAGAAAATTTGGATATAAACTTATCAATTAAGGAAAATGAGAACTTAATGTGGTGGGGAACTTATGAAGTTTTATTAAACAAAAAAATGCAGGAATTTTCAAGAAGTAAGAAAAGAGTGATGGATTTAAAAGAAAGTGATTTTGTTTTATTAGAAACAACTAAGGAAAACGCTCTTTCTCCTACTATGTTCTCAATAATAGAAATATTCTCAAAGAATAAAGAAGAAAAATTGTTTTTGGATTCATTTATTGGTCCAAGTGCAATTAAGCTAATTTCTAAATTTGGAAGTATTGACAATGAAAGTTTGGAATTAATACACCAACTAAGTCAATTGGAAAAGAATTACTATGAAAATAAGATAATAGCGGAAATTGTACACACTCCAAGTTTAAAAATAGCAAATGTCCTTAGAAGACCTCATATAAGAGAATTTGAAATTCCGTACCTGGGACATTCTACACTTCCTATCGAAAATCAAATTTTGGTTAGCGACTTACTAATTTCGATTAAGGATGATAAATTAATTCTTGAATCAATAAAATTAAATAAAGAAATTATTCCAACCTTAACATGTGCCCATAATTACTCCAACAGTGCATTACCTACATATCAGTTTTTAGCAGATTTAGGATTAGCAAATTATAAGAACAAGATTGGTTTTGAATGGGGAAATTTAGCTAGCATTTACAAAATTTTACCAAGAGTAGAATTTGAAGGTATCGTAATAAGTAAGGCTAAATGGATTCTTGAAAAATCAGATTTTAATTTATTATTTGACAGCAAAAATTTAGAACAAGCAATTCTTGAATGGAGAAAAAAGTTTGATATACCAAAAATAGCCCAGGTAGTGGAAAATGATAATTTTTTAGTAATAAATTTTGAGAGTCTATTTTCTATTAATGTATTACTTGATGAAATTAAACATAAAAAATGGATTGTTTTGGAAGAATTTTTATTTGATGAAGGTAGCCCGGTAATAGATACAGAAGGTAATTATTATGCAAATGAATTTTTGTTAAATTGGCACTTCAATTAAAATGAAAAGAATATATAACATTGGAGAAGAATGGCTTTTTTACAAAATCTATTGTGGCAAGAATACTGCCGACGAAATTTTATCTAACCCTATTTCAAGAATAACTAAAAAGCTTATAGATCAAAATATTATTGATAAATGGTTTTATATACGCTACAATGATCCGGATTTTCATATTCGAGTTAGATTTCACATAATAGATGAGAGTCAGTTAGCATTCATAATTCAGTTAGTTAGAATTGAGTTACTTGATTATCTTGATAAACAGACTATTTGGAAATTACAGATCGAAAATTACACAAGGGAGATTGAAAGATATGGTACTAATACTATAGAAAGTATTGAATCTCTATTTTTTAGTGATACTAAACTGGCTCTCCTATTGATTAAAAAAATAAAAAATGAAGATTTATATATATATCATTCAATGAAGTATATCGATTTTCTCCTGACGGTTTTTGATTTTAATGATTTTGAAAAATTTCGTTTTTGTGAAAATTCTTTGGAACAATTTCAATCAGAATTTGAATTAAAAACTGCCGATATGAAAAAACTTAATATTAAATACAATAATATAAAGCAGGATCTGGTTGTTTTTCTTGAAAAATCATTGAACAAAAGTAGTATTGAACTGGAAGTAATGGATTTAAGGATGCAAAACAACCATATTTTCAATCAGTTGAAAGCAAACATTGAAAATGAAATAGCAAAAAACAACATATTACTAGGTATTATTCATATGTTCGTTAATAAATTATTTAGAGACAATCAGCGATTTATGGAAATGGTTATTTATGATTATTTATGTAAATATTATCAATACTTAAACCATAGAAATGCATAAATATTACAAAGTCATAATAATAGTAAAAATTTTACTTTTTAATATTTCGTTCTACGGCCAAATAAGTGAAATTCCAAGCGATAGTGTAATTAACGAATCCTATGATGAATTATTTGAACTAATAAACTCAAATACTTCAAAAGATCAACGAATAAATTATGCCTTTTTATTTCTAAAAAAGGCAAAGAAAAATTATGACTTAGAATATGTAATTGGAGGATACGAAATATTAACAGCTTTAAATGATGATTCTATTGGAATAAAATATGCAGACTCTATAATAGATATTACCATAAAAAGACCAGATAATTTTAATCCTGCAAGTGCATATTTGTCCAAGGCTAAAATTTATTTTAAAAAATTGAATTATAAACAGGCTTTACATAATTATTTAAAGGCACAAGAATATTCAATTGAATTTCCGAATACAAAAATTGAATATAATGCGAGGCATGGAATTGGAAATTTAAAAAATACAATTGGTGAATATGAATCAGCTCTAAAGGTCAATAAATTAAATATTGACTTCTTTAAAAATGATATTAATGATTTAAAGGTAGATGATTATATAAATTCTTTATTTTCAACATCAATATCCTATTTAAGATTGCATGTTCTTGATTCGGTTGAATATTATAACAAAATTGGGACTACTTATAGTAAAAAGTATAATAGAACTAATAAGCTTAATCTTTTTAAACTAAGTAATGGGGTTCTTTATTCAGAAAAAGGGGACTTCAAAAAATCTTCTGACACTATTGAATCTTCGGTTGCACTTCTTAGAAGTAATGGCGATAGGGCCAATTTGTCAATTGCATATAATTATTTAGCTATTAATCAGATTAAATTGAATAATGATGAATTAGCATTATTATTTTTTAAAAAAGTAGATTCTTTATATGATTTGACTAAGATAATAAATCTCGAAACAAGAGATTCTTATTATTCATTATATGAAATTTTGGGAAAGAAAAAGGATTTAGAAGGGCAACTTTATTACCTGAAAAAAATAATAAAAATAGACAGCACTTTAAATACCCAACAACGGGACCTTGGTTCTTACATTACGCAAAATTTTGACATTCCCAATTTAATTTCCAAAAAAGAAGATTTAATTGCCCAACTTAAAAATGAAAAATCTAATTTGTTATTTTATATTGTTAGCCTAGCAATTATTTTATTTGTAATATCTTTTATCTATTATTTTAAGAATCAAAAATCTAGGAAAAAGTTTGAGAAACTATTATCCCTTGTTGATTCAAAGTCGTTAGAAAATTCGACTCATAAAACAATTGACATATCAAAAGAAATTATTGCAGAAATTCTTAAAAATTTGGAGATTTTCGAAAACGATAAAGATTTTACAAATACAAAGATTACACTTTCTTCATTGTCTAAAAAATTTAGTACTAATTCAACCTATTTGTCTAAGGTCATAAATATAAGTAAAGGGAAGAATTTTTCTAGATATTTGAATGAACTAAGAATTGACTACGCGTTAGAAAGGTTAAGAAACGATGCCTCCTTTAGAAAATATACGATACAGGCAATTGCGGAGGATGTAGGGTTTAAAAGCTCCGAAACATTTTCAAAATTATTTAAAGAAATTACGAGTTTCTACCCTTCCTTTTATATTAAAGAAATTGACAAAAAAATGAAAGGGGCAAAATAATTATATCTAAATTTATAAATTAAGACATAGTTTCTTATTTTGAGATATGAATTAACTAAAAGGTTTCTATCTTGAAAGAATTAATTAAGTAAAACAATTCAAAATGAAAAAAAAACTAAACAATCCATCAATTGAGAAATTTAGAATCGCTAAAATAAGTCGTCCAGATTTTATTATGGGTGGTGGACCGGATGATGGTACAGAAGGTTCTGATACTGAAGAAAAGCAATGTATTTTGAAATCTACAAAACATGTGATAATTAAAAAACTCTAATATTCCATTGAATTTTAAAACTATTGGGGCAGGCCTCAGTAGTTTTATTTTCATTTTTAATACTCGATTTAAATTGATAGTATAACATAAACTTTTGAATATAAATGAAATTATATTTTTCATTTTTTTTATTATTAGTATTCTATATTTCCTCTTGCTCCTCAAATCAAAGAGTTGGGCTAAAAGATCACTTAAAGAAGTCTTTTTCTGAGAATAACATTAAAAAACTAAATACTAATGCCATTGATAATTGGCAGTTTAAGGATGTTTTTAAGGATTCAATTCCTGGAATAAGTCTATTTAAAATTGGTGCTAAGGATTTAGCTTCAAAGAAAAAAGAAATAGTAATTGCAGTCATTGATATGGCAATTCAAATTAATCATGAAGCCTTAAGAAATAATATTTGGAAAAATTTAGATGAAATTCCAAATAATAAAAAAGATGATGATAATAATGGTTATGTTGATGACATCAATGGCTGGAACTTCTTAGGAAATAAGAATGGCACTTCAACCGAATTTGTTAATTATGAATATACTAGAATTATAAACAAATATTCTAATATTTTTGAGAATAGCCATGAGGAAAAATTAAAAGGCGAAGAGAAAGATTTATATAAAACGTATTTAAAAGCCAAAAAAAAATACAACGAGAGAAACCAATATGCTCAAGAAAGATTTGAAAACGATTCTGTCGTGTATGACTACTACATTGTGCTTCAGAAAAAAATTGACTCAATTTTTTCCAATAAAGAATTTAATAGACCTCAACTTGATAGCATACTCCAAATTCATAAGGGTACAGAACCATTTGAAATGTACATACAGGATTTCATGAATATGGAGGAGTATGGTATAAAACTTTCCGATTTAGAAGAAGAAAGATTTAAATCACAAGAGCGGCTAAAAAAATTGCTAAATATAAGTTTTAATGATAGGGAATTAATTGGAGATAATGAAGATAATTTGGCTGATTCAAATTATGGAAATAGTGTTGTAGATAATAATACAATCCGAATGGATCATGGAACTTCCGTAGCAGGAGTTATTTCAGGAGTAGAGAAAGCATTAAATTTTGATGACGATTCAAATTACTTAAAAATAATGCCCGTTGTTATTTCAGGCTATGGAGATGAAAATGATAAAGATTTAGCTTTAGCGATTTACTATGCTGTTGACAACGGAGCTTCAATTATAAATATAAGCTCTGGCAAGTCATTTTCTTTGCATGAAAATTGGATAAAAGATGCAATTAAATACGCCGAAAAAAAGGATGTCCTAATCATACATTCGGCAGGGAATGACAATCTAAATTTAGATAATCCAGAAGCAAAAACTTATCCTGATGATGCATCTAACAATGGTAAGGAATTTTCTTATAATTTTCTAACTGTTGGAGCTTCTTCCTATAAGATAGAACAATTAAAGTTAAGTTCCAGTAATTATGGCAAAGAGAGTGTAGACATTTTTGCGCCTGGAGAAAACATACAAACTGCAGATTCTCAGAATGGAAAGTATAAATATGTCTCGGGCACCTCATTTGCAGCTGCATTGGTTTCTGGTGTTAGTGGTTTGTTAAGATCATATTATCCCAATCTATCTGCTAAACAAATAAAAGAGATAATTATGTCTTCTATAATGCACTACAATGGCCTTATTGAAGTCGAAAATTCTACTAAAGAAGTTGTTAAGTTATCTTTTGATCAACTGTCTAAGTCTGGTGGAATACTAAATTTTGAGAAAGCATTTCTGCAAGCCCAACTCCTATCTCAAAAAAAACTTAATTAATACATCTTAGTTTATTAATTCGGGTATTCATTTTATAAAAGGCGACAACTATTTCTTTGTTTATTCAGCATTTTTATTGAATTTTAAATAGTTTACAATAATTACCTAAAAACCATTTCTGCTGTCTTCGATACTTTTATTATATAGATTTAAAATGGTTAAATGGTAAAGAAAACCACAATTATGCATTTTAATCATATAATTTCAGAGTTCAATAAGACTATTACAAGTATTAAATTAGATGAAAGGGATGTTGTTAAAAGAGCCTATAAAATAATTGTCTTGTGCAAAAAGGTTTTGTTGCAAATGAATAAAGAAGTTTCAAAGCAACAATTGACAGAAGAGCAAGAAATTAATTTCTTCAAAAATATTAAAATTATTCCCTTTCAACAACTGTAGGCTTCCCTAAAAATAGGACAGTTTATAATTCGAATTTACTAACTTTAAATTCAAACTGTCACAATGAAAAACAGCAAATTTAGCGAGAGTCAGATTATTAAAGCTCTTAAGGAAAATGAACAAGGAAGATCCGTAGGTGATTTATCTAGAGAATTAGGAATTGACAAAAGCACTTTCTACTATTGGAGAAAGAAGTACGGCGGTATGGAACAACAGCAGCTTAAACGTTTAAAAGAACTTGAAGAAGAGAACAATAAACTTAAACAGATGTATGCTGATGTGAGTCTTGATAATAAGATGCTTAAAGACGTATTGTTAAAAAAGTTCTAAAGC
>NZ_FNBD01000053.1 GCF_900102165.1 Cellulophaga baltica | reverse complement strand
AAGCAATTAATAAGAGTAAAATTTTTGTTTTCATTTTTAGTCAATGTTTGAATTATATTTCTTTATTGGGTCTTGGTTTAGCATTATTGCCAACGTATAGTATAACAAGCGTAGCATCCCGCAGGGTGCTATGATTTGTTATACAGTGTTACCTGCTTTTTTAATATTTTCCTTTACCCATCTTAATTCTGTTTCATCTAAAAAGTCTAATTTTTTATTGACAATCCATTGCAATAATTTGGGAATTCGTTCATCTTCAATTTCATATTTCCTTAAGAAATCAATAGCGTACACGATCTCGGGACTTTGGTCAGAACCATAGTGCATATTGGTATTTCTCTTTTTTGCCAATATCCTTTTTACTCTGTCAATCAGTAATTCAATAGCTCTTTGGTCGGAGAACTTGGTAATATGTTTTGTTAAAGTCGATTTCACGAAAGAATCCTTTTTATCCTTCATCATTTCCATAAAAAAATCTACTTGGTTTTTCCCGTCAATTTCACTTAAAGCATAGATTCCTGTTGTCAAAACATCCGTTTTTTTATTTTCTCTAATTACAGTTTTTAAGAATTCAACGGACTTACAACTTCCAACTATTCGTAAAGTTGAATTTGTATACGACAAATCATATTCGTCTTTACTGTTTTTAAGGATGTTAATCAATAAATTCTCTATTTCGCTAATTCGAACTGAATAATGAGCAAGAAGTTGTATAGCAGAATGTCGTATTTGCCATTCTTTTCTTTTTACAAAATCCAAAACAATATCAAGTCTTTCTGTTAATTCAAGTTTCGTCCAAGCAAGACCACTTAAATGAAGACTAATAATGTTTTTTGTCTTTTCGAGATTTAAGTTGTCGAGTATGAAATAAATCAATTCTACTTCATTATATTTTTCTGCTAAAATTCTCAGTATTGAGTATGCTTTACTTTTCCTATCCTTGTTTTTTTCTTTTAACAATATTTCTTTAACCGTGTTAATGGAAGCCCTATCTAATTTATGGATTTCTTTAGATGCCTGATAAGCTACAGTTTTGGAAGAATCGTAAGAAGTACCCACAGGTAAAGATTCTCCAGGGGCTAAAGAGTCGTCAAGAAGTTTCGATATTAAATTTTCAATCTTATTTTTCATCTTCTCTAATTGCAGGTAACGGTCTTGTGTATGAAACGTAGCGTCTAAATAGATACTATTTTTTGGGATAAACACAGAGCCGAATTTTTATATTTTGATTTAATTTCTCAGTTTATAAGCCAAATTAAAAACTTGGCGGTCTCAGCAAATAAAACACAAACCTTTCGGTTCAGCACTTATTAGCTATGTTTTATACACCGTGTGTGTGCCCAGCATGGGCATCTTTTGTTTACCGAAAGGTAAATAATTAATCTAGAGGGTGCAAGTCCCTTATGGGCAGGTGTAACGCCTTGA
>NZ_FNBD01000040.1 GCF_900102165.1 Cellulophaga baltica | reverse complement strand
ATAAGATAAAAAGAAAATTAAAAAATTCGGCTTGTGCATAATCCGAAAAGCTAGTGTCTATTTACACGCTTCGTTTCATATACAAGACCGTTGTGTTTCATACTGACCAGCCGCATATTTTAGCACTTTCGGTTTTTGCCAACGCTCTAAAAACCAAAAGAGCTAAAATTTCCCAACGCTCGAAAAAATACAATCCGAATTTCTTGTTTTCCAAAATTTGACAAACTATATTTGACACTTATTGTCAAGTAACAATTTTCAAATGGAAACAATCGGACAAATTTTACGGAATAAAAGGCAAACCCTCGGACTTCTTTTAAGGCAAGTTTCAGCTTATGTTGATATTGACCAAGCAATATTGAGCAAAATTGAAAGAAACGAGCGAAAACCGACAAAAGAAATGTTGGACAAACTTGCAGAAATATTAAAACTCGATAAAGACGAACTTTTAATACAATTTATAAGTGACAAGATTGCTTATGAAATTGTAGATGAAGATTGTGCAAGTAAAGTGCTAAAAGTAGCTGAGAAAAAAATCAAATATTTAAAATCACACCCAATTCAAAACTAACTATGCGAACATTAACAACTGATACAGAAAATATAAGCGTAGTTGAGGAACCTCAATTGGCTGTAAAGTTCTACACAAAAGAAAAAAAGAAAAAAGGAAATAAAGTAGACAAATCTACTTTAAATATGCTTTCCCTATTTTCTGGTTGTGGTGGAATGGATTTAGGTTTTGAGGGCAATTTTTCAGTTTTAAAATCATCTGTAAACGAAATTTTAAACCCTAATTTCATAAATGAAGAACTTGAAAACAACTTTGTAAACCTATCAAAGACACGTTTTAAAACAGTTTTCGCAAATGATATTTTGAAAGATGCAAGAAATGCTTGGGTAAACTACTTTTCAAAAAGAGGACACAACGCAGAAGATTACCAAACAGACAGTATTGTTGATTTGGTAAAACTACATCAAAGCGGAACAAATGTTTTTCCTGAAAATATAGACATTGTAACTGGTGGTTTTCCTTGTCAAGACTTTAGTGTTGCCGGAAAAAGAAATGGATTTAATTCACACAAAAATCATAAAGGAGAATTAAACACCGAAACTTGTGCAACGGAAGAAACTCGTGGTCAACTTTATATGTGGATGAAACAAGTCATTGAAATAACTCAACCAAAAATTTTCATTGCGGAAAATGTAAAAGGATTGGTTAATCTTTCAAATGTAAAAGACATTATTCAAAGTGATTTTTCTACTGCTGGAGATAATGGATATTTGGTTTTGAATCCTCGTGTTTTACACGCAGCAGATTATGGTGTTCCACAATCAAGAGAACGGGTTTTCTTTATAGGTATTAAGAAATCAGCATTAAACAAAACGGCACTCGAACAATTGGAAAAAGAAAATATTTCAGAGAAATACAATCCTTATCCAAAACCAACTCACGCATATACGACAGACGGAGAAAATTTAAAACGCCACGTAGATTTAAAAGAACTTTTCGAAAATATTGAAGAGCCAGAAAAATCAAAAGATTTATCACAACAATTTTACTCTAAGGCAAAATTTATGGGTAAACATTGCCAAGGTCAAATAGAAATAAAACCTGATGGAATTAGTCCAACAATTAGAGCAGAACATCACGGTAATATAGAGTTTAGAAGATTATCGAAAAAAAACGGTGGGATTTTAACAGACGAACTTTCTAAAGGACTTAAAGAAAGACGCTTGACACCAAGGGAATGTGCTTTAATTCAAACTTTTCCGCCTGATTATGAATTTGTAATTGCAAACAAACAAGGTCGTAAAGGTTCTTATTTAGTGAGTCCTTCAAAAGCGTATAAAGTAATTGGTAATGCTGTTCCCCCATTACTCGCTTATAATTTAGCAAAGAGAATAGAAAATGTTTGGGATTTATATTTTAAAAAATAATGGTAGTATCAGTTAATTCAGAACCACATAAAAGTGAATTCAACACTTTGTTAAATTCTACGATAACGGAATTAAACGCTCACGCAAAGAAATCACCTAAAAAAATTGAGGAATTAAGAGGGAACAAACTTGAACCTTATGTTCGAGATGTAATGACCGATTTAGCAGTTGGCTCACAATTTGAAAACTCAATAGAATTAATTGGCGGACAAAAGTTTCCAGATATTGTTGCTAAAAAGTTTTACGGAATAGAAGTTAAAACCACAACTCAAAACCATTGGAAAACGACAGGTAATAGTGTTTTGGAATCTACAAGAGTAGATGACGTTGAGCGAATTTTTATGCTTTTCGGTAAACTTGGAAAACCGATTGAATTTAAATGTCGTGCATACGAAGAATGTTTATCGGAAGTTGTTGTTACACATTCACCAAGATATTTAATAGATATGAACTTGGAAAAGGGTAAAACGATTTTTGATAAAATCAACACACCTTATGACACATTACGTCAAAAGGATAATCCAATTAAGCCAATAACAGATTATTATAAGAGCAAGTTAAAACCTGGGCAAGATTTGTGGTGGATTCAAGATACAGAAAAGGCAAGTAATCTTGTAATCAACATTTGGAATAATTTAAGCCTAAAAGAAAAACAAGAAATCAAGAACAGAGCAATGGTTTATTTTCCAGAGGTATTCAGTAATCGTGGAGATAAATTTTCTCGACTTGCAATTTGGTTGGTAACAAGAGAGGCTGTTGTTTGTCCGAATGTGAGAGACCTTTTTACAGCTGGAGGAAAAGACGATTATTTCATTAAAAATAAAACGTATAAAAACATTCCAAGAGTATATATCAAATTATTTGAAAATATAGATTCAGTTTTGGAGATTTTGATTAACACTTCAGCAATCGAATTGACAGAATACTGGAATGAAAAAACAACGGAAAAGAAAAAGATTATGGATTGGATTGACTTGGTTTCCATGAATTCAAATTCAGTACAAGGAGCAAAACACTTGGATATAAAACAAATGTTGACGGAATTAATACTCTGACGGATTTGCCAACGCTTAAAGCCATACACATTTGCAATTCGCTACAGCCGACACACAAGCCAAAAATTGCAAAAGAGTATGTCTTTGCCAACGCTACAAACAGAACGTGAAAAATGAAAAAAGGGCATAATCGAGTAGACGGCTCCGCCCCTAATTAGGAACGGAGTGCGCCTCTCACACCACCGTACATACGGGTCTCGTATACGGCGGTTCAATAAT
>NZ_FNBD01000026.1 GCF_900102165.1 Cellulophaga baltica | reverse complement strand
ATCCACTCTACTGCACCAGTTGCATCGGTAACCAATACTTGGTCATTTCCTCCTGAAGCAATATCTTCCGTTAAAATTGTACCGTTTACTATGTTCTCTGTTTGAACAGCATTATCTGCCAACTTTTCGTTAGTTACTGCATCTGCAGCTAATTTATCTGTTACGATAGCTAAGTCTTCTACCTTAAAAGGATCCGCTACAGTTCCTAAACCTGTAATAGTTACTTGATCGGCAATAGCATCAAAATCTGACTTATCAATCCACTCTACAGCACCAGTTGCATCGGTAACTAATACTTGATCTACGCCACCTGAAATAATATCTACTTCAACATCTCCTAGTAAAGCATTAGCATCTCCTGAAATAGTAATTGTTCCATTTGGTGAAGTTATATTACCATCGCCTTGAAGTGTAGAAACATCAACACTTACAGTACCCCCATTTTCTAACTGTAGTGTTAATTGATTTGTAAGCTCATCAAAACTAAAGTCCTGAAGTTGTTGATCATCGGAAGAAGTTAACTCCCAAGAATCTCCATCCCAGAAATAAATTGTTCCGGTATCTGTGTTTACATAAACATCGCCAATATCTGCTCCTGTTGGAGTTGTCATTCCTGGACTAGTGACATCTGTTCCGCTTAATACTTCACAATTACACTGATCTTCTAAAGTCACCGTAGTTTGCGAAATGGCAACAGTAGTCATTAATAGGAATACTAGTAAAAAGAAATTTTTAATCATGGGTGTGGGTTAACTTAAACTTTAATTGGGTACTTGTAAATAAGTAGGAGGACTATCAATAATTGATAGACACTTTTACTCTTTACAAAATTAACATTTGCTTATGCTAGGGGAAATAAATGTTGTGTATGTGTAAATTAGTAAGGTATAGCCAGTAATAATTGAGGTCTTGATTTCTAAAAAAGTGTATTTTATCGAACTCCTTAATGAAAACAGTGTTTGAGAAAGATTGATATTTTAGGAAAACCGACTAATTGGTTTGTTTTACGCGCTACGTAATTCTTCTGTTTTTGATAACTGTGTGTATTTCTCATAATACCAAATGGCAAATATTCTGAGCTTGAATTTGATACCGTTGTCGTAGCAATACTAAAATTACTCGTGGTAAGAACCTTCGCCATACACAAGATTTTATGCGTTAAAATATGCTATTTAATTGTACTCTAAAAAGCGTATTATACGAGCTCTTTTATCAGAATAACCGTTTTTTTAATTGGCTTTAACTCTATAAGTTATCCTTCTATTTGTAATTATTGTCTTTGCTTTTATATTTAGTAAGGCTTGCTGAGATGTTCTATCAATAGCACAGGCAAAATTGTTAGTAACTATAACACGATACAACTTACCATTATCCGCTATAGTAGGTGTATTAATAGTTAAAGTAGAAGTCTGGCTACCAGAATATTTTGTAGTATCTGCTAATGGTAAAAATAGGACTCCACCATCTGAACTTTCATACCATTGGTATGAATTTGCATTATTTGCAATTACAGTAAAAGTGGCCGACGTATTAACAAATACGGTTTGATTCGTCGGTTCTGATGTAATCGTTGAAGATTGACCTATTTCTAAAAAGTCATAGGTACTATTATTATCGGCATCCGCTGGTTCTTGATAAGAAGCTGCAATAACGGTTCCATCTGAATTTACCGCAGGCGATCCTGAACCATACATTCCATTATTATCTAAATCTGCGTCTGGATCAGCAAAGGCTTCATCAGCATCATTACACCCATCATTGTCTGAATCTGAATCTAAAAAATCATTTGTTGTATCAGAATCTGAATCTGCGATTACATAATTTACTATTCCACGATCTGGGTCGTTTTGAACACTATTTGGTATTCCATCCGTACCCACGGCTCCATCTACAACTCCGTTAGTATGGGCTTGATTATGACCAGCTTCCAAGGCATCATATATACCATCATTATCACTATCCAAATCAAAAACATTTGGAACTCCGTCATTATCACTATCTAAACATTCTGTACTGGATGTAACACTTACTAAATCTAAAGCAGCACCATTTGATGTTCTATCAGGAGTTGCATAAAATTGAATGGTTGTTTCCGTGGTTGTAGCTACAAAACCGTGTTCATAATAAAACCATTTTTGAGGACCTCTTATACCCTCGACAAGACCCTCTGCGGTGTAATTTAGCGTTTCATCAATAATATGAGTATTCCCAGAATCTATTACATCTACATCTAATGTTACTTGTGTTCCTGTCTCATGCCCTATATCTTCACCCCAAAAGAATGAAAACAGGTATGTTTTACCAATTTCTGTGGTGATGATTTGAGAAAGCGTGTTGTTCACTCCACTTGTTACATCATTATTACCTGTAACATCTATATATTGGTTGCCATGGTATGCTCGAGCATAAACGTCTGGAGTCCAAGATGGACTTCCTCCGCCTACCCAGCCATCTAAATTAGTCGTATAGTTCCAACCTGCTAAGGCATTTGTATTGTATGTTGCGCCTATAAATGTACCAGAACCATCTGTAAATCCATTTGGAAAAGTTGCTGGATCAGTAAAATCTTGTTGTTCAAAAGAAGGGTTCATTATTAAATTTCCACAACCTTCGTCAGTATCTAAAATTCCATCATTATCATCATCAAAATCTAATATATCTAAGATCCCATCTGCATCTGTATCTTCGTCTACAAACAATATAACTTCATTTGAATATTCATCAGTACAAATATGAGCTGAATCATAAACTGAAACTCGAAATTGTTTTTTATGATCTGCCATACTTACGTTTGATACTGTATAGCTGCTATTGGTTGCTCCAGAGATATTTGCAAAAGTAGCACCATTATCTATGCTTTGCTGCCATTGATACGCTAAATTACCACTAGCACCACCTGTTGCTGCTACAGAAAAAACAGCATCATCTCCAATAATCGCGTATTGATGTGTTGGCGCTGTATTTATCGTAACAGCATACACCTTTATTTGTTGGGTGACATTAATAGCGTTACTACAATCATCAGTAACCGAATAGGTTCTCGTAATTGTTTCAGGATTTGAAAGTCCATCACTCGAATCACTAATAAAAGTGACTACGGGGTTACTCGTACAATTATCTGATTCGTCATCTACTACGGTACTGTCCGGTACTGGAAAATCTGAGCGACAATATACAGTTACATCATTTGGGTTACTGGCAGTGGGTAGCGTATTGTCATTAACCGTTATAGTCTTTACAAACAAAGAACTCAAATTACCATTAGTATCTGTAGCCTGATAAGAAATTGTTTGCGTATAATTATTGGCACAGCCATTATTAACGGTAACATTACTTACTTCATCTATTGAGGCTATAGCACAATTATCTGTTGCCTCTGGCATGGTTGGAGCGGCTGAGCCACAGTAAATAGAAATACCGTTAGATGTAGGGGTAAAACCAAAATTAACTCCTGACCATTCTATATTTCCACCTGGAATACTACTATAGGCTTGAATAGCACTTGTTCCCGTCAAAATTAAATTATAAGTTCCATTGCCATTATCTACTTCTGTGTAGGTAAAAGCAGACTGATTGGATAATTGCGTTGGGTTTAATTGGTAGTTGGCATTGTTTATACGTATTTCCCATTCCGGAACTATAGTCCCCGTAGAGTTTTGAAGTCCAAAACCCCAAGAATATTGTGCTTGATTGAAATAGGTTGTCCTTAAATCAGTACAAGATGGCACTGTTGCAATTTCACTTGCACATTGATAAGTTTCATCGAGACTGCCACTTACAGTAATCCAAGTAGGTGCTTCAGAGTCTAGTTGAATTGATGTGGAAGCTGATATATTTATTGTAGGGTCTCCTGCTGATCCACCATACTCAACAATATATCCTTTTGGCTGATATGCTCCGCTCCCTGACCCTGTATTACTCAAATCGTTCCAAGAACCAGGACCTCCAGATCCTCTAACTACTGAAGGGTCTGTAATATGCGCATAATCTTCATTACCTGATTGATTAGGTTCGCCTCCATTCCAATAGGCAAAAAATGTAGGTCCTACGGTATTCCCTGAACTTGTTCCAATCCAAAAAGAGGTACCTGCTTCTGGCCCTGTTACCCAACGCCAATCACCCTCAACAGCAGCATCAGAAGCGCCAATCCAACCTGTACCTTGAGCCTGAGAGCCAGAAAAATCTGCTTCTTCTTGCGAAGTTAATGTAGCTAAATAGCCCTGCAACCCATAATAGGTTCGTAAAGCTGCCGCATCTCTAGCCGCCGTCCACGTTATTCCGATACTAGAAACAAATTCGTAGTAATGATCCATAGATGGTAAATAATTAGGATCTCCCACCGTAATGGAAAAATTTCTAGAACCTGTTGGATTCGTAGAACTACTCGAATAGCGTATAGCAGCAACTGCATTTTCAAATTCGGTTAACGTAGCCGGACCAGCTAATGTAAGTTTCCCTTCAACAGCGCTCCATGTTGTTGTTATTGAAGAATGTGTACCAGTCAATGTTAATACATCTTCTCCATTAATATAACCTGAAGATATTTGTACTGCAACTGCTTCCGCTGTTGTATCATCAGAATCAGTAATACTTATAGACTGAACTACGGGTATATTTGTTGCTGTACAATATTCCTCATTGCCCGTAGCGGAAATGACAGGCGGTGCATTGGCTGTAACGATATTAAAACTTACTGTATTTGAAGAGCCACTGCTTAAAGTTGATTCCGTAATTAGACTACCATTTTGAAACACGCGTACATAGGCACCAGAACCGTTCCAACCATCTCCAAAACTGTCTTCTAGCACTAATGAATATCCTGTTCCGGCAGTTAATCCTGAAAAAGAAGTTGGACTTGCTATATTATCGTAAGAGCTATCTCCAACATTATTAACATAACAATTTGAAGGGTTGCAAACAGAACCAATCTGATTAGCTGCGGGATTTCTTAAAATTACTCTATTTTGAGAAGACCAATTAGGCCAATTTACCTCGATTGTAATCGTCTCTTGGCCATAAGTACTAAAACCAGCCAAAATAAAGAATAAGGTAAATACTATTTTTTTCAATAAATCCATATATACTGTTAATAGTGCTTAATAAAACATATGTTAAACCGAATATTCTATTATTGATGTACATCTGCGCGCCACATTGCCAAAAGCACCCCATGTATTTTGAATGAAAATTTGCATTGCTGTTCTTCCATCAGTACTAATAGCTCCCGAAAAAGCTTGCCTCTCAGCCCAATCACCAATCAGTCCAACTGCGAAAATAGCTTGCACATTGATCAATGTATTATTACGTATTAAAAAAAAAGTTTTGGAAACATGATTATTGTTCTCTAGAACGAGAACATCTGAAACTTCATGACTGTAAAAATCTGACCAAGCAGATCTACCGCCTTTTGTTTCTATTAAGTGTAAACTACTATAAGTAGCCGCACTTTCTGTGAAAATGCTTTGAAAATAAATAGCTTGTGCATGAAACAAGCTAATTAGCAAGATGGTGAAGGCTATAAGTTGTCTACTGCTAAAGTTTGCAATTTTAATCATTGGCTGTGGCTGTCTATTCTATTGCATAGAATAGTTGGGTTGAATTATTGATAGTACGTCTACTTATCAAAAATCTACCTTTAGCCTTTAAATAGGAAATAAATGTTGCAAAAGTGAACTATACAACCGTAAAAACAAATAGTTCTGTTGTTAGGTATTGATTACCAACAAATCCTATCCTTTTTTCAACTTAAAAACACTACACTTCATCCGATTATTAATTTTTCTTTACCCGATAGGTTATCCTTCTATTTGTGATTACCGTATAATTTTTGATCATACTAAACGGTGAGAATTCTGAAGTAGAATTTGAGATTGTTGCTGTTGACGTAATAAAATTACCCGCTGCAATGCTAAGCGGTCCAGCGATCACAAATTTAAATTTATTTGTAGTATCTGTATTACCATCTACATCTGTATAAGGACTTACTGCTGTAGATACATCTGCCGCAGAACCTTCAACTACAGTCGCTAAATAAATTTGCCCTTCTCCATAATCTGTAGTATATCCTAATTGATTATCTCCTGTAACGGCACTACCTTCATTAATATCTGTTAAAAATACTTCAATAGTAGCTCCTGGTCTTGACCAACCTTCTATTACTAAATTAGGTCCTGAAACAAATGCATTTGCAATTATTGGAAAATTCAGCAATCCGTTTGGTCCCGAATCTGCATCTGCAGCATCATTTATAGTGACTCCATCTCCTAATGCATTAGAAGCATCTAAATCAATACCTAAAGCATTCGCAGCCGTTCCATTAGCAAAAATGGAATTTTGTGAAATTAAATTTCCAGACGTAGCTCCTCCAGAAATAACAATTCCGGAGCCTGCATTTGTAGCAATTATGTTATTCGAAATAGACGAATCATTACCGTGCAATCTCACACCAGCATTCTTTATTTTACCACCACAGTTACCACCATTCTGTCCTGCATTCGTAATCGTATTTTCTGTAATAATGACATTACCAGAAATTGCTTCTCCATCAATACCTAAGACAGCCGAATTATCAATTAAATTTTGACGTATGATAATTCCCGTGCCATCTGCCAATAATATATTGTCATCACAACCGGTCGCTCCATTTGCATCAAAATGATTATTCTGTATGGTTGTACTTGTGCCACCATCAACAAAAATACCTGCATCCGTATTTGACGAAATATAATTTGAGTCTATGATTGCTACTCCATTTTTAATTTCAACTCCATAATCTATATTTCCTGCAGCATTTCCTATTGCATTTACTCCTAATAAGGAATTAGAAATGGTAACAGCACCACCGTCTATTATTATTCCTGCATTATTATTTCCGTACACCGCTACATTTCTGATAACCACATCTGTTCCTGATGCACTCAACACATCCCCATTGTTCTTATGAATCTGAATTTCTGGACGTATATAATCTGGCAATGTAACACCAGAAGTTCCAACTGCTGTACCTCCTGCACCAATAGTACCTGAATTAGAATCTCCTGAATATGCTGTTTGGGTTCTTCCATCTAACACCGTATTTGTTCCTGTAATTTCAGAAAACGGATTTCCATTTGAAATCAACACATCAAAAATTCCTGCTGCATAATTAGCATCTGCGGCTCTACCTAAAGCATCGCCCGTTGGCGGAATCATAAAAATAGAGGTGTCTTCTTCTGGAGCAGTATCAAAAATACTATTTGCCTCAATATCTAAACCTACTTCTGATAAGGTATTAGAATTGAGAATAAATTGTTCAATGGAACCTTGACCACTCTCATTGGTATTTACAATCGTATTAAAGTTAAATCCGAAATCTATATTTGCTACACCACTGCTTGCAATACTAACCTGTGATAAACTTTGTGAGCCTGTAAAAACACCTAATGCAGTATCTGTATTGGCAGCCGGATTAGCCCCTCCTATTTCATCAAGTACTTCTATATTATTAGAAACATCACCATAACTCCTAAACGTTTGGATAGGAAGACATGTAGAGCAATTTAAACCATTACCTCTTGTAGATTTTACGGTTGTGTCAACTGCTTTTACAAAATAATCTCCATCCGCCATTCCTCCAAAGCTATAATCCCCATTGACATTGGTATTTACTCTTCTTACGAAATCTCCATTATCATCATATAACTCTAGAATAACACCTGAAATTCCTGTGCCATTAGCATTTGACATATTTCTTCCTAGTCCGCCTCCATACTGAATGTCTTCAAAAACAGAACCAGCAATTAAATTTGAAGGTACTTTTAATACTACCGCAGCGGATATCAAAAAATCCTGTCCTACATCTACATTAGCAGTAACCTGGGAGACTCCTGGCGATATATAAGTAGAGATATCATATGTATCTAAATCTACGCCGTACGAAGCTGTAAAATTATAATCTGGTGAAATAGTGTTATCATAAATGGTCGAATTATAAGCATTATTTCCTGGCTGACCGCCGTCTCCTGATAACACATTGGTCGTATTTGATTGATTTGTAATTGATAGTTCTTCTGGATTCACAGAACCGGAACTTGAACCATCTAATGTGGAATCTCCTTCCCAAGAAAGAAATGAAGCTTTTGCACCTGCTCCCGCTATCGCATAAAAACTATCTAGCGTAAAAGAAGTACCTTCATTACTTAATCCATCAAAACCTTGGTATAAATTAATATTTACAGCCGGTAAGTTAGGATCTTCATAAAATACAAAGAGTGTCCACCCACCAAGAACGGTAGCTGTTGAGCAATAGGTTCCGGTGTTATCTACAAATAAGTCTGAGAAATCAAATACATTCGTAGATGGGTTGGCAATTCCTTGCACTATAGTAGTAACATCACTCACATATCCATAAAAGTTCCGATTTGTAAGTGTGGTTTGGTATTGATAATTTGCATTTACTGTCTGCCCTTCAAATGTAACCGTACCGTCTACGACCGTGCTGGAATGGGCCCAATATAAATAGGCCTTTGAAACTGTTCCTGTACTTGGTATAGGTGAAATTAAAGTATTAGAAGATGATGCTTTGATACTACAAGGATCTGTATTATTATCATTTGTCCTGAGAGAACCACCCGTGGTACTATAATCATAGTACCCATCAAATTCTTGAAAAAGAGTTAAAGGGTCATTCGCTAAGATTTGAGAATTGATATAACCATTGGCGGTATCACTATAATCTACTGTTGCATACTGTGCACTGGCACCGGAAAAACCTACGGTAAAATATTCTACTAATTCTGGGATACCATCATTAACAATAGGCACTGAAAATGTTTGAACGTATCCTACTCTACCGTCAAAGGTTAGGGTACCATTTACAGAAATATAATCGCTTCCAACATTTGCCGTACCATCACTCACCGTATAGTTAACTGTAAAAGGCGTGTAGAAATATCCAAATAAGGTACTTCTACCGTGACGATCTCTTACATGTGTTACTGTGAATATAGCATTACCAGAATCTTCATCTATATAAACATCATCTACTACAATTTTAGGCCCTGGTGGTGCACAAGTAACATCTGCTTGCCATCCATTTCCTGTTGTATTGTTATTAGACGTGAATCTAAATGTTAAACAACCATTTGTATTGGTAGCAAATATTTGAGTTGGAATATTATCATTATCATATTGCCCAATAAGTGTTGCGCCAGTAGAAGTACCATCATAAATATAAAGTACATCACCAGGAATTACATCAAATTGCTGAAAGTCTACAGTTAGATAATTACTTGCAATGTCTGGACAAATAGTATATACAATATCTTCATTATCTGAATAATTATTAATCCCTCCTGAATCTAAAAATATATCATCACAGGAACTATCAGATTGACCATCTGTAATGATTAAGGCGTCATTAGCCAAAATTGTGCCAGTACCGGTAGCTGTGATGTCCACATTTGAATTTGTCGTTGAAGTAAATGACACGCTAAACGTTTCATCACCTTCAAATATAGTATCATCTAGAATAGGTATCGTTATAGTTTCTGTGTCTCCAGAATTTCCATTGAAAGTTATAGTTCCTGTTGTTGCCGTATAATCTTGACCTGCAATAGCAGAAATATTTGAAGTTGTATAATTAACACTATAAGCACCACTCGTATTTCCTCCCGTATGGGTTACTGTAAAAGTAGCTGTACCGGCATCTTCACTGACCGTCACATTATTTATAGCAAGATCAGCACCGTATACGGCACTAAATTGAACGTTATCTATATAAATAGTATCATTATTCTCCCAGTTTGTGTCTACAGGGAAAAAGATGATAGCCGGGTTTGACGCAATTTCTGCTGCTGTTAAGTTATAGGTAATAGAGGCTGTACCACTATTGATTCTTTGAACAAAGCCCCAATTGTTATTATCCGCATTATGGATAAAAACATCAATACCTTCTCCCCCAGCAGAAATGGCGTTATAATCTAAGGTCATAGTTGCCGCAACCGCACCCGCCAATGGCACAAATCGATAGATCCAAGCATCATCACTACCACGAAACCTAAGTTGATTATTATTTATTGTAATAGACCCGCTAAATGGAGAACCATTGTCATTACGTTCAATCCAATTTGAACTAAAGTTCTGCGTACCATTATTATTAGAATATGAGGTACTACTAAATGTATCCCTAAACGTTTCTTGTGCGGAAATGAGGACTGAAGATAACAATAGTATGTAGAAAAATAGGTGTTTAAATAGGGTCATGCATTTTACTAAAGGAGTACCCACCTAATTAAGGCAATTATTGGTACTACTATATTCCAAGTAAAAATACTTCACGAAGCAGCGGCTATCTAAATTTTGCTGTGTAGCTAGGCAAATTTGAAGTATATACCTACAAAAAGATTATTAACGCTTACCGATACTTTGTTAATTAAACATAAATCCATGGAAAAAACTAGCAATACGGTATAAGCAAAAAGGCAGCTACCTTTAGAGTAGCTGCCCTTTTTGCTTATATTTGGAGTGTTATTATTCTCTAATAATGAATTCTGATCTTCGGTTTAAATCGTGCTCTTTAGAAGTACAATTAGAATAATTACCACAATTATTTACCAGCTTGGTTTCCCCAAAACCTTCTCCTTCTAATCTATCTTCTGAGATTCCTTTAGAAATCATATAACCGACAGTAGATTCAGCTCTTTTTTGAGACAACCATAAGTTATAAGCATCCTTTCCACGACTATCCGTATGAGAATTAACTTTGATCTTCAAACTTGGATATTTCTCCATGGCTGCAATAACTTTCTGAATTTCAATTTCTGCATCTGGTCTAATATTATATTTATTTAGATCAAAATAGATGGTACTTAACTGCAGTAACTTAGCTAAATCATCACCAAAACCACCGGAAACATTATCACGTTCTAAGTAAAAATCGATCACTTTAGGCTCCCCATCAGACTCTCCCATATATTCTTCTGAAGGAATATAACCATCTGTCATAGCACGAACAAAATTACCTTGATCACAATCTATTACAATTTCATAGTATCCGTTAGCATCCGTAAGCGTTTGTAAAATTTCAATATTATCTTCATTGATTACTTTTACTGTAGCCCCCACCAAAACTTGATTTGAGATTTTATCTCTTACAATACCTGAAATTTCTTGTCTACATTCTAATTGCAATGGGATGTTTTCCACAAAGCTATAGATATCATCATTTCCTAATCCCGTAGCTCTATTTGATGCAAAATAACCTGTTCTATCTTCTTCATTAAAGATAAATGTAAAGTCATCTAACTGCCCATTAATAGGCTCACCAACATTTTTTACAGCTCCTGTATAATCGTTATCTCTTATTTTAGTTGCAAAAACGTCTAAACCTCCTAAACCTGGGTGGCCTTCCGATGAAAAGTATAACACATCTTCACTAGTTACAAAAGGAAAAGTTTCTCTTGCCTCCGTATTTATAGTACTTCCTAAATTCTCTGGAGTACTAAAAGTTCTATCATCGTTGATGGTTACTTTAAAAATATCTGATTCCCCTAAAGTACCAGGCATGTCTGATGCAAAATATAATGTTTTCTCATCAGGACTCAACGCTGGATGCGCAACAGAATAGCTATCACTATTAAAAGGGAGCTCTTCTAGATACGCTACTATACTATCTTGGATAATAGCCCTAAAAATCTTTAAACGAATTACTCCGTCTTCATCTTTTGTTGACTTACCTTCTTTAAAATTATTTCTCGTAAAGTATATAACACTACCATCTCTAGTTGCTGCCACTGTAGATTCATGTAGTCTGCTGTTAATGTTCTTATTCATTTTAACAACTCTACCCATAGATAAACTATCGGCATTAACCTTATAGATATCTAAGAAATCTTTAGAATTCCAGGTATGTCTATATCGCGCTAAGTTCCCTGTATCTCTATCTGACGAAAACAATAAACCTTCTTTGTAATATGCAGGTGCAAACTCTGAATAGACCGTATTAAATTCAAAGGAACCAATAGTATATCTTCCTGAGTTTTCTTTAATTTCTTTTCTATAATCTCTGTCTGCCGTAAAATTATTAGCTCTATAATCTCCCGCAGAAGTGATCTCCGAGAATTTTTTCATTAACTCATCTGCAGCTTCATATTCCCCTAAACTTCTTAAGGTTTGAGCATATCTAAAATAATAATCTGGAGTAACGTCAGGTTCAAACTCTGTCACCAATCTCTTATAAATTTCAGATGCATTTTTATAATCAGCATTGAAATAATAAGAGTTTCCAAGATTTTTCAAAAGGTCTGCAGATACAAAACCTTTATCCAAAACTTTTTTATAAATATCTATCGCCGGACTAAATGAGAATTCATCGTATTTAGTATTAGCGCGTTCAAGACTTTTTTCTTGTGCGGATAAACTTCCAATTGAAATAAGTAGTAGAACTACTGTAAAAAGTATTTTTCTAACCATAATTGTAATTTAGAAGAAACGTGGTGATACTAATTTTTGGAATGATTTCATTAGCTCATATCTCAAGAAGATTTCAAAAGAACCATCATTAAATCTTGTAGAACCTAACTCTGTTGTTTCTTTATCATAAGCCAATCCAATCATGAATTGATCAGATATTTGAAAACCTGCCATTGCACTTACAGCTGCATCCCATCTATATGCCGCACCGAATGTAAATTTTTCGTTGTACATAAAGTTCGCCGATAAATCTACTTGCAATGGTGCACCACCAACTACTTTTGTTAAAAGTGCAGGTTTAAATTTGAATTCACTTGATAAATCAAAAACATATCCTGCAATCGCGTAGAAGTTAATACGTTCTTGGGCTAAAAAAGTAATAGAATTGGATTCTCTTGCTGAATTATCAAAGTGATCTGTTTCCAATAAATTTGGAGCAGATAAGCCTAAATAGAATTTATCGGTATGGTAATAAGCTCCTATACCAAAATTTGGAGAAAACTTATTTTCTATGTTATCTCCTGAAACAGCTTCACTATCAAAATTTCTAAGCTTATTAAAGTCTAAATTTAATAGGTTACCCCCTGCCTTTAATCCAAAAGATAATTTTGCAGTTTGTGACACGTCAATAGTGTACGATATAACTCCATCAAAATAGGTTTCTTGAACGGTACCATTACCAATCTCATCATTCACTATAGATACACCATACCCTAATCTACTATTTCTAATAGGGGAGTGTAAATTTAATGTTTGTGAGGTTGGCGAACCATCTAAACCTACCCATTGCGATCTATATAATGCCGTAACACTCAATTGGCCACGAGATCCTGCGTACGCAGGGTTTACACTCATGGTATTGAACATATACTGGGTATATTGAGCATCTTGCTGCGCATTTGCGCTATTAAAGAATAGGGATGCTAATACTATCGGTACTAAAAAAATTAATTTATTCATAATATATAGTGTTCTCAATACTATTATTTACTTACATAGATATAACCACTATCGGTTACTCCTTTATTGTTAATATCTTCATAGGTGAATATATAGAAATATACTCCTGATGGTAAATATTCTTCTTTAGAAACAGTAGATCTACCGTTTGAACGTCCGTCAAATACATTGTTCTGGTTGTTATACCCTTCCCCTTCGTAAACGGCTATTCCCCAACGATTGAATATTTTAAGTGAATTATTAAAGGCGGTATCCACATTTCTAATGAATAAGAAATCATTCTTACCATCACCATTAGGAGTTACCATTTGGTTCACTTCAATTTTAGCATCTTCTTCAATGTCATCAATTGGATCTAAATAATCTGGAGTACCATCACCATCTGTATCATCATTGGTTGGGTCACCATCACCATTTGCATCTTCATCTGGAGTATTAATTCCATCACCATCGTCATCTAAATCTCTATAGTTAACATCTTCTGTACCATCGGTATCTGGTAAGTCGTTCGCAGGATCATTGATCTCATCGTTTACATCAAAACCGTCATTTACATCTGATTCTTCATAACCATCATCTAAACCATCACCATCAGTATCAACCCCTGTGTATTCTTGATCTGGAATACCATCAAAGTTAAAATCGTTTCCTTCGTTATTATCTGGAACTGAATCGTTATCAGAATCTAAATCGATATAATCAGGAGTATCCTCACCATCATGATTGTTTGGTGTTAATCCATCAGGATAAGCACTATTCAATCCATCATTTCCAACATACGTAGCTTCGTCATCCTCGTTAGGTGCAATGTACCCTTCTGTTGTTTGCGCTTCTACGTTATCTGGAATACCATCATTATCAGCATC
>NZ_FNBD01000008.1 GCF_900102165.1 Cellulophaga baltica | reverse complement strand
ATCCAAGCAAAGCTTAAAAAGCTGGAAGAATGGCTAAGAAACCGATTGCGGTACTGTATATGGCACCATTGGAAGAAACCAGAACGGAAGCGGAAAAACCTAATCCGTTTAGGTGTAAACCATAACACCGCCTATGCTTGGAGTCGCACAAGAATGGGAGGATGGGCAGTAGCTCAAAGCCCTATTTTAGGGACTACAATTACCATTAAAAGGTTGAGAATGAGAGGGTATGTTAGTTTAATAGAGTACTACAAACGAGATGTATAATTATTGAACCGCCGTATACGAGACCCGTATGTACGGTGGTGTGAGAGGCGCACTCCGTTCCTAATTAGGGGCGGAGCCGTCTACTCGATTGTGCGTAGTTTTTTATTTTTCAAAAGTCATATAAGTAGTCGGATTTATTCCTACACTTGGATAAAGGTTTTCAATTTCAAATTTTGAGTTAGTCATAATTTCAATTTCAAATTCTTGAGTTGTAGTATTATCCAAAGTCGGTGTTAATTTAATTACATTCCCGATTATTTCATAAGTAAATTCATCTTCGCTTGAGCTATCAGGTTCCGATTTGATAACTGTATTTCCGTTTATAAAATTCAATTGAGAACGTCCACTTACAGGTGAAGTTTCCGAATAGATTCCACTCAACGTTTGAGTGTTATTGTCGTCGTCATTATTACAGGAAGAGAAAGTTCCGATTAAAAAGAGTAATGTGATTATTTTTAGATTTTTCATAATTCTATTTTTTTATTAGATGTTCAAATTCGGATTGGTTGCGTCAAATTACACACAACGGCTAGGCTATGGTTAGTACGGGAATTAAAATTACTGAATTTCCGATTAAGCACTTAGCCAAAACTTTTTATTTTGTTATATCTTTTTTGTTCTAAAGCAAATCAAAAGATTTGGCGGACTTTGTTAAAAGCTCTAAACTTTGGGTTAAACACCAAAACCCGTATTAATTATAGCCATTGTTGGGCGTTCGTTTTTTTATTAATTGCATTATTTCAGTATGCACTATAAATGTCTTTTTGAAATCGTCTAAATTATTTGCGGTGTTTTCTAATATAACAAGGTTTAGTTTTGACTGAGGATAATAATAGCAAGCTGAAACAAATCCTGGAGCATAGCCTAAAGCACCAATCTGAATATTTTGTTCGCCATCTTTAAATAACAATCCATATCCATATTCGATTGTTTCAAATATTGGGTGAACTCTGGTGGAATATTTAGTTTTCATTAATTCCAATGTTTCCTTTTCAACCAAATTATTAGAGTAAAGTAATTGATTCCATTTTTTTAAGTCCTGAACATTCGAAATAAATGAACCAGCAGCAACATAATTGTAGAAACTATTTTCTGTGTATTCTAAAATTCCATTTTCACTTTCTTCGTATCCTTTAACTAGGTTTTTATATGCTTTATTATTTGGATGAAAAGTGTTTTTTAATCCATATTGGTCAAATAATTCTGTTGATAGGTCTTGAAAAGACTTACCTGTGATTTTTTGAAGAATTTGTGCGAGTAATTCATATCCCAGTTGTGAGTAATGGAATTGCGAACCTTGTTTAAATTCCAAAGATTTATCTAAATCCACAATTCCGTGCGTATGAGTTAGAAGTTGATGAATTGTTACGAGCTTAGTCCAAGGTTGATTGATTTTTGTCAAATATTTATCAATCGTGTCATTTAATCCAATTTTACCTTTCTCGTATTCTCTTAGAATCAAAACAGCGGTAATCTGTTTACTTATTGAGCCAATTACGAATTGGTCGTTTATATCAATTTTGGTTTTATTTTCTAAATCCGATAACCCAAACGATTTGGAATAAATATCAATTGAATCGGTTGAAAGAGAAATAACACCGTTAAATTTATTTTCATTAATTATTGAATCGATTTTTGAAGTCAATTCCGAGTAGTTTTCCTTTTTTTCTTGTCTATTCGTTTGGCAAGAAGTTAAAATGACAAAAGTCAAAATTATTAAACTGATTTTCATTAATTGTACTGTTTTTTCAAATGACGCCCAACAATTGTATAATGAACATATGTTCATTATACTGCCAATTTAAGATATATTGAACATATGTTCATTATATCTTTTATATTTTTCTAAGAATCAAGAGGGTTTTTTATTTTTTTAAAAGTTGTAGTAGCAACATGAGTATATATTTCAGTTGTTTTTGTAGAGCTATGGCCAAGTAAAACCTGAATTTGTCTTATATCCGTGCCTGCTTCTAATAAATGAGTTGCAAAACTGTGTCTAAGCATATGCGGTGTTACTATAATTCTAATCCCTGCTTTTTGCGCCGCGTTACGTACAATCTTTCCAATGCTTTGACCAGAATATTGTTTTCCATACATACCTTCTATTAGATACTTTTCAGGTTTATATTGCGTATAATACGTTCGTAAATCTTTCAGGAGCGAATGAGAGAGTAAGGTGTAGCGATCTTTATTTCCTTTTGCAGATTCAATCCTTATTAACATTCGTCTACTGTCTATATCCGAAATTTTTAAATTAATTAATTCATTTCTACGTATTCCAGAGGAGTATAAAAGACTAACAATACATTTGTGTTTCAAGTTGTTTGTATGTGCTATAATATCAAATACATCTTCTTTAGCAAGTACTTTTGGCAACTTCTTTTCTTTTCTAGGTCTTTCTATTTCGTAAAACCTGTTAGGCATACCAAGAACAGATTCGTAATAAAACTTTATACTGTTGATAGCAGAGTTTATGTAAGAATTAGATTTTTTATCTTGAATTAATTTTAACAGATATGTTCTAACATCACTTTCATTAAGAGAAACTAATTCCGCGTTATTATAATAATTAATAAATGCCTCAAAGCTTGATATGTATGTTTTTACAGTGTTGTTTGCATATTTTTTGAGCTCTAGTTTATCTAAATAACTATTAGGACAAACCCTATAAGTCTGGGGAAGTTGTCTTTTTCTGAACCATGCAATATTAATGGGCTCATTATTTTCTTTTGATATTTTTTTATCAAAGAAATGGTTGCAATTAACCCAAACGACACCGGTAAATAGATCAAATATCAGGTTTAAGTTTTCTTTATTGTTTACAATGTAAGCCATGTTATAAGTGTTACTCCATTTTACATCTGGTAATTGTTTTACAAGTGAATGAATAACTTTATCAGTGTTGAACTGCAAACCGATAAAACGTTTTTCTTTAATTAAGAGGTGTTTTAATGTAACATTTCTGCCTTTTTCCATTCTTATTTTTAAGCAATTTAATGGAAACAGGTTAGCTAAGAGAATGTTATACGAATAATATGCGTATATTATACCTTTAATTTAAAAGCATGATATTGGATAGAATATGTGTCTATTGCAAGGAAGAGTTGAAAGGAAGATCAGATAAAAAGTTCTGCGACGCACAATGTAAGAGTGCGTATCAATACCAGCAAACAAAACAGCAACCAGAACGCTTTTTCAATAAAGTTGATAATCAGTTACGACGTAATAGGAAAATACTAAAAGATTACAATAAAGGTGGTAAGGTAACAGTTAGGGAAGCTGTGTTGCTATCCGAGGGGTTTGACCCTAATTTCTTTACACATTTTTGGAAAAACCAGAAGGGAGAGGTATATCTTTTTGTATATGAATATGGTTTTCGAAAAATAAAAGAGAACAGAAATAACAAATATGTTTTAGTTCTCTGGCAAGAATACATGTCAAAACGATGAAATAAATTGTGCAGTATAAGAAGCAAAAATTAAAACAAAATATAAAATTACACCTTTTTTAAGCCTAATTTATTTTATGCAAAGCACACAAGTTGTTTAAAATCATCGTGGATGTATAGTTTTGTTTCCTGAAATTTAGCCCTCTAGGTGCCTGTTGCTAGTTTAGAAATGCTAAAAATAAAACATAAAAAAAACGGTTTAGAATGAACTAAACCGTTTGTTTACTGGTAGCGAGAACGAGAGTTGAACTCGTGACCTCCGGGTTATGAATCCGACGCTCTAACCAACTGAGCTACCTCGCCATGTTTTTTTTAACGGCTGCAAATATATACTTTAATTTCTTGCCTATCAAAATAAATTTTGAAAAAAATATTCTGACACATTTAATTTTTTTATCATATATAAATATATATATTGCCCAACGAAAATACTATTTAGAATGAGTGATAAAGTAAAATTTGAAATTGAGTTCGTGATACAGTCGTCACCTCAATTGTTATATACCTATATTTCAACACCATCAGGATTATCTGAGTGGTTCGCAGACAACGTTAACTCAAGAGGAGAAAAGTTTTATTTTATCTGGGATGAGTCAGAAGAAGAGGCTAAGTTGTTAAAAAGAAAAAGTGAAGAGTTTGTTAAATTTAGATGGACGGCAGAAGAGGACGATAGTTTCTTTGAAATGAAAATTATTGTAGATGAAATTACTTCGGATGTTTCTTTATTCATTACAGATTTTGCAGAAGAAGATGAAATTGATGAGTCTAAAATGCTTTGGACCAACCAAGTATCTAGTTTAAAACAAGTTTTAGGTTCTGCTTAAGGCTATTTTACTATAAAACGATATCTTTGACCTTGAAAATTTTCAAGGTTTTTTTATGCTTAATTATAACGGAAAATTAATTCCGACAACATCACACTTCATCAATCAAGATAATAGGGGACTACGTTATGGTGATTCTCTTTTTGAAACGATTAGAGTTGTAAATAGTAAAATCTACTTCTGGGAAGATCATTATTTAAGATTAATGGCTTCCATGAGAATTCTGCGTATGGAAATTCCTATGAGTTTTACCATGGAGTATCTTGAAAATCAAATCCTCGACACCATTGCGAGTAACAGCTTAGAAGATAGTGCTACCAGAATACGCTTTACGGTTTTTAGAAATGATGGGGGTTTGTATGCTCCAGAAACCAATGATATCTCTTACATTATTGAAGCCAAGCAACTAGAGAATACTTTTTTTATGATCAATGAAGAGGCTTATGAAGTAGAGCTTTTCAAAGATTTTTATGTAAACCCTGATATGCTTTCTACGTTAAAAACAAATAATAAAGTTTTAAATGTTGTAGGAAGTATTTTTGCAAAAGAAAACGGCTATCAGAATTGCTTGCTTCTAAATAACCAGAAGATGGTTGTAGAAGCATTAAATGGTAATTTGTTTTTAGTATCCGGAAAAACCATAAAGACACCTCCAAAAAGTGAGGGGTGCCTTAACGGAATTTTACGTAAAAAATTGATAGATATTCTAGGTAAATTAGAAGGCTATACGTTCGAGGAAGCTTCCATTTCTCCATTTGAATTACAAAAAGCAGATGAATTGTTTATCACTAATGCAATAGTAGGCATACAGCCTATTACAAAATATCGTAAAAAGAATTTTGCAAATACCGTAGCCAAAGATCTTATAGGTAAATTAAATGCAGCTGCTCGCTTAGGATAAAACCTAAAAGATAGGTACTTAGATAGCTTTAGAATGAAGCCTAAATAAAGCTAGAAGTAGCTGCAAGAATAAATACTTAGTTCAGGCTAGGGTTCTCTGGCGTGTTAGACCACAAAAGGTAATCTCCACCCAAAGTAAGCATATTCTCTTTCCAGAAGGCTCCTGGAGCTTTCTGAATGATGTTACTCTCGTATTTGTTTGGTAGTATGGCCCATGATTTAGACGTTAATTCTTTGTCTAATTGTAAAGAAGACCAGCCCGTATAACCTAAAAAGAATCTAATGTCTTCTTCAGAGATGGCATTTGTATTAATTAGGCCTACGATACATTCAAAATCTCCACCCCAATAAATGCCGTCAGATATTTCTATACTATTGGCAATTAGTTCTGGTACCTTGTGTATAAAGTAAAGGTTGTCTTGTTCTACAGGTCCGCCGTTAAATACTTTAAAAGGCACTTCTATTTCTGTCACTAGATCACTAATAGAATAGTCTAAGGGCTTATTTAAAATAAATCCTACAGATCCGTCTTCACCATGTTCTGCGAGTAATACAACAGATCTACTAAAAGAAACATCACCAGCCAATGCTGGTTCTGCAATTAAGAGTTTCCCTTTTTCAGGTTGTAGATGTATCATATAGTCGTGGTTCGTTGTTCTAATGTAAGATTTTTTTTAGTTTCTTACAAAATGTACCCAAAAAAAAAGCACTTCTTAAAAAGAAGTGCTTTAATTATATTACTAAAGTATTTTTAGTTTACTGCTTTCGCTAATTCAGCACCAGCTTTAAACTTAACAACGTTTTTAGCAGCAATTTTGATAGTTTCTCCTGTTTGAGGATTTCTACCATCTCTTGCTTCTCTTTTAGATACAGACCAAGATCCGAAACCTACTAAAGAAACTCTACCACCTTTTTTAAGAGAACCTTCAACATTTCCTAAAAAAGACTCTAAAGCTTTCTTTGCAGCTGCTTTCGTGATACCAGCATCTGCTGCCATTGCATCGATTAATTCTGTTTTGTTCATAATTTTAATAATTAATTGTTGTTAAAATTTCTATACCCTAACAAATTTATAAGTAAAACTGGTTAACGCAAGTAAAACAAGGGGAAATCGCTGTTTTTGTTAATAACTCTAACAGTTTGTTGATAAAGTAGGCTATTTTTTACACTTCGTCGAGACTAGTGATAGCAAGGCCTTAGCCAACATATGCATTTTCATCCAATTTTAAGCCATTTAGAACCTCATGGGTTTTCATCTTTCTTTTTCCAGGAAGCTGAATCTCTAAAAGCTCAATGAAACCGCCAGTCACAGCTATTTTGATGGTTTTTTTATCAAAAACGACAGTTTTAGCTTTTATAGAATGTTCTTCTTTTAATAAGGTGGCATCGTAAATTTTCAGAAATAATTCTGTTTCACCATTATATAAGGTAGTCCATGATGCAGGATACGGACTCAACCCACGAATATGGTTGTAAATTTTATCCATTGAAGCATCCCAATTAATCTCACAGGTATCTTTATGAATTTTATAGGCTACTTTTTCAATAGGCGTATCTGGCTGCTTCTTCGTAGTTACATGGCCAGATTCAATAGCTTTTACAGTAGTTATCACTAGATCAGCGCCCAAGATCATCAACTTGTCATGTAGGCTTCCTGCGTTCTCTTCTGGATCAATAGCTATTTCTGATTGTAGAAGTATTTCTCCAGTATCAATCTTATCATCTATAAAAAACGTAGTAACGCCTGTTTTAGTCTCTCCATTAATTATGGCCCAGTTTATAGGGGCAGCACCTCTATAATCAGGCAGGAGGGAAGCGTGTAAATTAAAAGTGCCGTGCTCTGGAATTTCCCAGACTACTTTTGGGAGCATTCTAAAAGCAACAATAATCTGTAGATTAGGTTTCAACGCTTTTAATTCTTCTAGAAATTCTTCGTTCTTTAAATTGGTAGGTTGTAAAACCTTAAGGTTATGTGCTACAGCATATTTTTTTACAGCAGATTCATTTAGTTTTCTACCGCGACCCGCAGGTTTATCTGGAGCCGTTATGACACCAACAACATCAAAAGAATGCTGTACTAAAGTATCCAGTATGCCAACTGCAAAATCTGGGGTTCCCATAAAGACTATTCGTAGTTTGCTCATGCTTTTGCTATTTTGTATTCGTTTTTTTCGGTAATATCTATTATTTCATCTTCTAAAAGTGCCTTTATAGCACTAAAAATAGCCTCTTCTTTATAGAGGACGGTCTTTATAATTTCTCTAGAAGTTTGTGGCTTCTGCTGTAATTGCATTAAAATGGCCTCTTTGGCTAAAGCTATAATTTCTACAGCAATAGGCGGAGTTTTTAAGCACACATCGCAACGTCCACAAGCCTCTTTTTTCTCTCCAAAGTAGGCCAGTAATTGCTGACTTCTACACACCGTATCATTCTTTAAATATAGAAGAACGGCTTCTATATTTTTTGTTTTCTGGGCGGTAAGGAGTTCTACTTTTTTAGCAAAGAGATTAATGGTTCTTTCATCTTCTCTAGGAACAAGAAATAACACTTCTATATCATTGTGCTGAGCGGTATAGGTAATAATTTCATCTTTCTTTAACTGTTCTAATACCTTAACAACCTCTTTTTCGCTAACGCTCGATTTTTTGGCAATGGCAAAAGTATTTATTTTAGTGTCATACTCAAAAATTCCGCCATAGGTTCTTAAAATATCCTGTAGTATCGGCGCTATTTTGCCATAGGTATCAATGTAATCAAAAATATGATTTTTTGTAGCGATAAACCGTATACTGGTTTTTTTTGAGAATGATTCTGATAAAGCAATCACAGAATTCTGATCTAAAATACGCAGTGCGTTATACGTTAGAAAAGGGTTTAAAGAATAAGTGGCGCAGAAGGCATTAAAATTTAATTGATACGTTTCTGTACTACTTTCTCCAAAAGAAATTTGAAAGTAATTATTGAGCTTATTGTAGAGCGTTTTTAAATAGGGTACCGTGGGTAAACCGCTCAAAAACTGTCGTTTTACCTGTATTTCGTCAGATTTGTTGGTGAGTACAGTAGCTGTAGCAGGAGCACCATTTCTACCAGCTCTACCTGCTTCTTGAAAATAGTTTTCTACACTATCAGGTATTTGATAATGTACAATAGTACTCACATCTGCTTTGTCTATTCCCATGCCAAAGGCGTTGGTAGCTACCATGACCCCCACTTTATCGTCTAGCCATAACTTTAAACGGTCTCCTTTTACCTCTTTAGAGAGTCCGCCATGATAAAAGGTAGCACTTATGTTTTGAGAACTTAAGTAATGCGTTAATTCTTGCGTTAGTTTTCTGGTACGTACATAAACAATACCACTGTGTTTACTATCTTGTAAAAGTTGCTTTAGTTGGTAGTGCTTGTCATCATCCCAACTTACATTAAAAGCAATATTATCTCTAGCAAAAGAAGTTTTCTTAATTAAGGGTTCATCAAGCCTTAAATTAGTGACAATATCTTTAGCGACTACAGGGGTTGCAGTGGCTGTTAAAGCAATGATAGGAGCATCAGGCGCAAGATCTCTTAACACACTACAATTAAGATAAGAAGGTCTAAAATCATTTCCCCATTGAGAAATACAGTGGGCTTCATCTATAGCAATTAGATTCACATTCATTCCCTGAATGCGGTCTTTTATAAGATCTTGTTGCAACCTTTCTGGAGATAGGTATAGAAATTTATATTTTCCATAAAGGCAATTGTCTAATAAATCTACTACTTCATTTTGAGAGATACCACCCGTTAGCGCTAATGCCTTTATACCTTTCTTTTTTAGGTTGTCTACTTGGTCTTTAATTAAGGCGATTAAAGGGGAAACGACAATGCAAATTCCATCAGTAGCCAGCGCAGGAACTTGAAAGCAGAGCGATTTTCCTCCACCTGTAGGTAACAAAGCGAGGACATCTTTCTGCTGTAAAATAGCAGCTATAATTTCTTCTTGAGATTCTTTAAAATCAGAAAATCCCCAATATTTTTTTAAAATGTCTTTAGGCTCTAGCTGCACTAATTTAATTTTAGTTCTTCTATGATAAAAGCTACTCGTTCGTCAACAGAAACTTTGGGTACTTCAATAATGGTATATCCAAAACTTTGGTATGCTTTTTCTAAGCAATCATGAATTTGTAAAGCCTCTTCGTAATTTTCATAACGTTCATTATCAGACGTATGTATTTCTTTCCAAGGGGGTAATAAAAATATCGTATCGTATGGGTGGGCATCACAAATTTCTGAAAATGTCCTTGGATATTCAGTGCCAAAACAATCTAAATAAGCAACGACATCTGGTAGGCCACGATCAAAAAACACAAGGGGATCGGTAAGTGATTCAGAAGCTATAAATTGCGATTTTCTGCCCTCTAAAATACGCTGACTAAACAGTAAGGGATCTGTTAAAAATAACTGTTCAATACCTTCCTCTCTTGCTTGAAGTGTTATTTCTCTAGAAATTTCATGGAAACATTTAAAACCTGCTTTTTCTATACCATGTACCACAGAAGTCTTTCCTGTGCTTGGTCCGCCTGCAATTACAACTTTCTTTGTGCTCAATTCATTATTTTTAGAAGCACAAAAGTAATCAAATGATATAGTATTGCCGCATGCGCTACAAATGTTTCGTTTTAGGAGGTATTTGTGCGATAAAAAAACGGGTACCGTGTAAGATAGTTTTATAAAATAGGGCTCAATTTATGGTATCAAAAAAAATCAGATTATCTTTGTAAAAAGACTTTCATGGATACCGATAAAGAAAAAGAGTTTTACGACAAGCTCAAAGAGCGTCTTGTAGAAACGAGCACCTTTCCTACTACTTATTTATATAAATTTATAGTGCCTACAGCAGGAACGGGAGTAAAAGAAATAGAAAGTGCATTTGATGATACAGATGCAGTGGTGATTAATAAATTATCTAAAAACGGAAAATTTACGAGTGTTTCTATAAGCTTACGTTTAGATTCTGCCGAGGCAATTATTGCTTATTATAAGAAGGTTGCAGGTGTAGAAGGTTTAATATCTTTGTAATCTTAGCATATCTAACAGAATTTTGTTATTTTGCATGCCTTAAGAGCATACTTTCCTCTTTATAATTATTAAGAAAAACTTTTCAATTTGAATTTAGCTAACAACGAAGTATTCAATCTAGAGTACAACACGGAGCGTCCACAGCTTATTATTCCGGAATACGGGCGTCATTTCCAGAAAATGGTAGACTATGCCATGAGCATAGAAGATGATGAAGAACGTAATAAAATAGCACAAGCTATTATTAGTGTGATGGGTAATTTGCAACCTCATTTTAGAGATGTTCCAGATTTTCAACACAAATTATGGGATCAGCTGTTTATCATGTCTGATTTTAAGTTGAAGGTAGATTCTCCTTACCCAGTGACGACGAAGGAAATGCTTCAAGAACGTCCTGAGCCGCTAGGATATCCGCAAAATTTTCCTAAATATCGTTTCTACGGAAATAATATTAAGCAAATGATTGATGTGGCTATGTCTTGGGAAAAAGGCGATAAGCGTGATGGTTTAGAATATGCTATTGCCAATCACATGAAAAAATGTTATTTAAACTGGAACAAAGATACCGTTGAAGATAAGATCATTTTTAAGCATTTGCACGAATTGAGTGATGGTGAGATAGATTTGGCAGCCACAGAAGAGCACCTTACAGATAGCGGTCAGTTCCTAAAAAACAGACCGGCGAAACAAAATTCTAATCGCTCTAACAACAAAAAAAATACAAATAATAGAAATAATAATCGCGGTAAGAAGCGTTATTAATAATCCGATACATTAAATGGGAACATTTAAAATTGAAGGCGGTCATCAACTTCATGGTGATATTACACCGCAAGGTGCAAAAAACGAAGCACTACAAATATTATGTGCTGTACTATTAACGGCAGAACCTGTAACAATACATAATATCCCAGATATTATTGATGTTAATAAACTAATTGCTTTACTAGAAGATTTGGGTGTAAAAATCCAGAAAAAAGGAAAAGGCTCTTATAGTTTTGTGGCAGATGACGTAAACCTAGAGTACCTACAATCAGACCAGTTTAAAGAAGACGGACGCGGATTACGCGGATCTATCATGTTAGTAGGCCCATTATTGGCTCGTTTTGGAAAAGGATATATTCCTAAGCCAGGAGGAGACAAGATTGGTAGAAGAAGACTTGATACGCACTTTGAAGGTTTTATAAACTTAGGCGCTAAGTTTCGTTACAACAAAGAAGAACATTTTTACGGTGTAGAAGCTAAAAAACTAAAAGGTACGTACATGCTTTTAGATGAAGCATCTGTTACCGGTACCGCAAATATTGTAATGGCTGCTGTTCTTGCCGAGGGAACTACAACAATTTATAACGCCGCTTGTGAACCTTACTTACAGCAACTTTGTAAGATGCTGAACCGTATGGGGGCTAAAATAAGTGGAGTAGGTTCTAATCTACTTACTATTGAAGGGGTAGATACTTTAGGAGGAACATCACATACAATGTTGCCAGATATGATTGAAATTGGTAGCTGGATTGGTCTTGCTGCTATGACAAGAAGTGAGCTTACGATTAAAAATGTAAGTTGGGATGACTTAGGGCAAATACCTACTGTTTTTCGTAAATTAGGAATTACGATTGAACGTAAAGGGGATGATATTTATATTCCGGCACATACAAGCGGATATGAGATACAGAACTATATAGACGGTTCTATTTTAACAATTGCAGATGCTCCATGGCCTGGTTTAACACCAGATTTATTGAGTATCATTCTAGTAGTAGCTACGCAAGCTAAAGGAGAGGTATTGGTACATCAAAAAATGTTTGAAAGTCGCTTGTTCTTCGTAGACAAATTGTTAGATATGGGGGCTAAAGTGATTCTTTGTGATCCGCACAGAGCCACGGTGATAGGGCATAATTTTGAATCTACATTAAAGGCAACAACCATGGTTTCTCCAGATATTAGAGCGGGAGTTTCTTTATTAATTGCAGCCTTATCTGCAAAAGGAACCTCTACGATTCATAATATAGAACAGATAGATAGAGGTTATGAGAATATAGATGAACGTTTACGTGCTATTGGCGCAAAAATTACACGTGTGTCTTAGTGATCTTAACTAGTACTATATAAAAACCGCAAAGCAACAGTTTTGCGGTTTTTTTAGTTCTTGTCTTTACAAGCGTTTTCTAATATGATTGAAGATTCCCCTGAGAATTAGGATCAGTATTTGCATCACAAAGATCAATACAAAAGCAACTCCAATCCCTACAATAAACATGAGTCCGCTTACCACAATCCATCCAGAAGCTAGAAAAGCCATGAAAATTCCTATAACGGTAAGTATCGCTACCGTTATGGCAAAAGGAGCCACCCATTTATCTTCTGTATTGGTATAATTGGTCGTTTTTAATAAATATCCTTTTTTGCCCTGGCGGTTATCTACTTCAATAAATAAACTCTTGTTTGCTACGGCGTCATTGGTTACATAGAATTCGCTTTCTTTAGTGAATACTACAGGAATAACATTGATAATATCTGCATTATATTCTAGTTGTAGATGTGCCATTTTTTTCTCGTCAGAATCATCTATTGTTTTTACCTCAATAGTTTCTACGGTATGTTGTTCTTTGTTGAGGGTGCCTATTTGATGAAAAAGAGTATCTACCTTAGATGCGTTTTCTGTTTTATATTCGTAGTTAAACCCAGAAGAGATTTCGTCATTTAAGCTAGCAAAACTGCAACGAAAAAAGGCATCACTATCTTTTTTTAGGTATCCAACGGTATCTTTTTCAAGATAAATTTCCATCCAATTCTCTTTATTTCTTCTTTTTTCACGGTTAAAAGAAATAAGTTCATCGGGCTGTAGTTCTTTTATAATCCTAGATTTAGCTTCATGATTAGCATATACTTTAACAGGTTTTAAAATTCGTAGAAATTTATCCATGACGATGGTTATGATAGGTTTGGTTTGGGAATTCTATCATTAGTAACGTATAGAAAATGGGTTTGCTTACTTCTAGAAATACTTTTTTTTATTTTTTTCGATGAACCGCAGGTAAAATTGTAGGTTGTTTTATAGTATGTGTTTTAAGTAAATTAAAGCCTATTTTAGGTTTACTCTACCAAACGCATAGCTATAATGCGTACATCATCAATAGGTCTGGCAAATTCTCCAGTTATTGTAGTTGTAATAGAATCTATGGTAGCTAGGCCTTCAATAACTTCCCCAAAAACAGTATAATTCTGATCTAAATGAGGTACACCCCCAAGTGTTTTATAAACTGCGCGCTGAGCTTCAGGAATAGTATAGGCTTTAAATTCCTTTGCATGTGCTGCCCAGTTAGTAATACTATCTTTGTATAGCATGTATTTTGTGGTATTTCCGCTAGCGCTATGATGCTGTAGTGAATCTAAAAGATAGCTGTGTGCACGGTCTTTTCTAATATAATCTTCTGCTAACCATCCGTTTATTCTCTTTTCTGCAATCGTTAACAGGCTATCATTATATATTTTTCCTTGAACGATATAAAATTGCATTCCACTAGAGGCGCGTTCTGGGTTACCATCACGGGCAGCAGCTAAAACCCCTTTTTTATGAAAAAGATGAGGCAAAAATTCTGCCTTGACACGGTAAGGAACATCACCTTCTCCTAAAGTGTCTTTAGCTTTTGCGTTTCTGCTTTCAGGGTCTCCTGCCTGAATCATAAAATTGGAGATAACTCTATGAAATAGAAGGCTGTCATAGGCCTTATGTTGTACTAGGTTAATGAAGTTGTCACGATGAAGTGGCGTATCATTATAAAGGGCTAGCACCATAGTTCCTTTATTTGTGACCAGTTCTATACGTTGCCTATTTTCCAAGGCAGTAGAGGCTTCCTTTTGGTTTTCTTGGCAACTATACATAAGGATACACGTAATAAGGAGGGACGATAACTTTGAAAATAATTTCATCAGGATTATTTTAGGAATTAGAAGTGCAGAATAGTATTCAAAAATTATCTTTTGTTATAGTAAGGAATTACTTATACTACTTGACGTTCTAAGGCTAGATAATGTGTTGTTTTCTCGGTATATAAAGGTATAATTTTAATCTCGCACTTATAAGAGGTGTTGTCTTTTCTGTAGTTGACAATGATATCTGTAAAAGGTTCGTCTTTTTTAATCTTTGCGCTGATACGAGATTTTACTTCCGCCGTAGTTTCTGCGCCTTGAAGAAAAGCTGGAGTTTTATCTAATGCAAATTTTTTGGTATATCCGGTCATTTCAGAAAATCCGTCACTTACCCAAACGATTTTTTTGTGTAAATCAGTAATTACTAATGCTTCAAATTCTTGGTTTTCAAAAAGAGAAGAAATGTCATTTTCCCATTGTAATTTTTTAGCAATTTTTTCAAACGCCCGAACAGCAGTTTCTTGCTTAGATTGTACGGCTAAATTGTGAAAATTATCAATATGAAGATCCCAACTTAATAGTGGAGCCATAGCGCCTTTTTTTGCCGGTTTAATGCGAACAGTAATATCTTTATTTTCTTGTTCTGTTAATGAGGATAGATAAATATCTAAACACATCATTTGATCCATTTCTTTTTTCATTTTCTTTTTTTTTGTTTTCCTAAGCTGTTTTTTAAAGATATTTATTGAACGTCTGCCAATATTTATCTTTATAAATCTCAAAATCAAAACTGATTAGTTCTTTATTTTCTTTTTGTATCTGGTCGAAAACTATAGCGGGTTTTCTAAAATCATGGCAAGAAAAGTAAATTTCTCTTGTAGAATTTGCAGTTTCTCTACCAATATTAATGTAGCCATCAGAATCTTTTAATTCTAACATAATACGGTCTTCTAACGTATTTAATAAATGGTATGTTTCATCGTCTGGCATACCGTTGTTGTCATCTCCTTCAAACTTAAAAATAGCAATGGCAATCCAAGGGTGAGATGCTTTAGCATTCCATTGCAATATATCTGTATTGACAATGGCAATAATAGGGAGTCCGTTTTTTAAGGTACCGTTAAAACTAGAATAACTATCTTTTTCGGTATTATGACGTAAACCTTCATACTTTTCAATAAATTCTTTTTCACGCCAAAGTAAGAAGTCTTTTAGCTTGGCTAAGGGAACAAGCTCTTTTTCTGCATCTTTGGTATTCTTAAAGTTAATATGATCTATAGTAGTAACACAATTTAATTCTCCTAAGAAATTATCTAGTAAGATGTAGGCGCCATGAGAAATATGAGATTCATTTTCGGGAGTATATGCGGTATGTAGAATAGTCAGTTCTATTTGATCTGGCATTTCCGGATTTTCATGGGCGTAGAAACTCATAGTTTCTTCACTAAACGTATAATCATTCATTTTAATACCGAAGGTACTAGAGGAACTGGGTTGTTTTAAAGAAGTAATTTTCCAATTCTTAAGAACAGGCGCGGCAGCAGCAAGTTCTTCCACAAAAGGAATATGCTTTAAATTGCCATCTGCCGTTAAAATAAGTTCTGCCGTGGTATCATCAGACATGCCAGATAAATACCAAAAAGTACGCTCTTTTAGTTCATTTAATTTTGGACCTAAAACATCAAAGAATTTTTGTTCGATATCATTACCACTTTTAATGACCTCATAAAAAGCTTTTTCATGTTCTTGAAACCAGGTCCAAAAATCTTGATATGATAGGGGAGCCGGAGCTTCGGCGTCTTTTTTATTAAATAACGATTTTAAAAAACTCATAAATTACTAATCTATTTTTGTACAATATTTCCATCTGGGTATTTAGCAAACCTACCTTTATTTTTATCGTGTACATGCGCAGCCTGAGGCCAAGGCCATCCGCCAAATTGGGTTAATTGATACTCTTGCATGGCTTGTTGAATCTCTTCATCACTATTCATAACAAAAGGGCCATATTTGGCAATAGGTTCTTTAATAGGTTTTCCTTGTAGCATTAAAAAATGGGCATTTTTGCCTAAGACTTTTATTTCAATAGCTTCCGAAGCATCTACGATAATACCATGATTTGGAGTAATCGTTTGTCCATCCATTACAATACGATCTCCTTCATAAAAATACAAAGTTCTAGTGACATCACTTTTTGCTTTTGGTAGGGTATAGGTACTACTTGCCTCTACATGTATATTCCAGATAGCCACTTCATTTGCGCTATCTGCAGCCCAAGAATTCGGGGCAGGGTCTAATGCTGCATGTTCATTATAGGTCCCTGCAATTACTTTTACGGAGCTAGATTCGGTTTTTATAATTGGAATATCTTCGTGCCAAAGCATGGCAAAATAGGGGGCGACAAATTTACTTTTCTGAGGTAAATTAAGCCAGATTTGAAACATTTCTAGCGGGTTTGGGGTGTCAGTACTCAATAATGGAAACATTTCTGAGTGTTGTACGCCGCGGCCTGCAGTCATCCATTGTACGTCTCCCATACCGAAACGTCCGGCAGCACCAAGAGAATCCGAATGATCACAATAGCCTTTATTCACTATAGTTATAGTTTCAAAACCACGGTGCGGATGTGCAGGGAAACCAGGAACGGTTTTCCCGTGATACATACGCCAACCGTCTTTTAAAGTAAAATTGTTTCCTAAAGTTCTGCCTTCCAAGGATGCTTTAGGTCCCAGCTCTTCATTTCCTTCCGGATAATGATCTAAGTGGTATACGCAGAATAAAAAAGGATCTTGCGTTTGCCATGGAAAGCCTAATGGAAAAACAGATTTTATAGTGCTCATAGGGCTTAATGTTTTGCGTCGTTTATCTCAATCCAATAACCTTCAGGATCTGTTATATAGATTTGTTTTACACCATCGGCACGCAAAGTAATACCACTTTTTGTACCGGGCCAATCTTCATATGAGATATTATTCTGCTCTAAATTTTGTATGAATTCATCTAATTGCGACGTTGATAAGCATACATGACTAGATTTATGCTTTTTCATTACTACATCTGCTTTGTATATTAAATGGAGCTGCGTATTTCCTTGGATAGAAAACCACCTGAATCCAGGATCTTTGGTAGGATGGTCTATTTCTTTTAAACCGATAACTTTTTGGTAGAAATCGCCCGTAGTTTTTAAATCATTGACAATAAGTGTAGTATGGTCAATAGTGAAATCAAATTTCTGAGCATGGCTTATGGCAACCATAAAGAATACCAAAAAGAAAATTAGTTTTTTCATTCTAAAAATTTAAGCTTCTAAGTTACCCAAAAAATAGATAAGATTAGGATTACTTCTCGTATAATTCTTTAAGGCATTAGAGGACTTTTTATTAAATTAACCTATAGTTTATATTGGAGTAATGGTAGATCCATATCATTGTAGATTTAAACAATCAAAATGAATCGTTTTACCTTTTCCATTCTTTTTACGTTTACTTTTTCCGCTCTTATTGGGCAACAAATCAAATTTGAAAACTATACTACAGATGATGGATTATCTAATAATTCTGTAATTGATATAGAAAATGATGAAGATGGCGGTCTTTGGATTGGGACCCTTGATGGATTGAATTATTTTGATGGACACACTATCACCTATTACAAGCACGAAATTAATGAACAAGGAACCATACCAGGAAATTATATCATAAATCTTGAAAGAGATAAGAATGGTACTCTTTGGTTAATTACAAAAGAAGGCCATGTAAGTAGATACCTTGGGAATTCCACTTTTGAAAATTTTAAATTTGATAAAGCCCCAAGACAACTAAAATTAGCAGCAGATGGTACTTTATACGTTTTTGCAGCAAATACGGCCTACAAATTTGAAAACGGAAAATTTATTGTTGCAACCTACACACCTCCTGAGAAGGAGAATTATGAGAACTTAAAACAAATACTCCTAACGGAGTACCCGGGCTTAATTATAAATGATGTTTTAAAAGACAATATCGGTAACATATGGTTCGCAACACGTAGAAATGGTCTTTTTATTCTTCCTAATGACATAAATAATATTAATAATAAAAGAATAGATCATTATACATATGATGTGTATACACCCTATAGTTTTAACAGCAATGAAATAGAAAAATTGCACCAAGATCTTTTTGGGAATGTATGGCTTGCGCAAAAAGACGGGGGGTTGAGTATGGCTTATAATGGCTCAGATAAAATTACGACAATAGTTCCGCATCCCGTGAATTATCCACATTTACCAAATGAAACATTGCGAGCGATAACCAAGGATAGTAATTCTAATTTATGGCTAGGATACTACACTAACGGAATCTATTATTATGACACGGGAACAAAATGCTATCTTAAATACAAAGTAAAGGAAGCCAAGCAAAATAGTGATTGGGAGCGTGTACGCAATTTATTTACCGCTAGTGATGGTACTGTATGGGTAGGTACCTATGCAGGAATACTGCGTATTACGGATAAGGGATATAAAACTTATGAAGCCGACTCGATCTCTGAACTACCAAACAACCGAAATTATTCCATGTTTGAAGATACAGAAAAGCGATTATGGATAGCTTGTTGGGGTGGTCTCGCGAAGTTCAATTTGAATGAAAACCATTTCGATTTTTTTAAGGGCCAAAAACAATTTGATCAATTTAATATTAGGAGTATTACCAAAAGTGGCGATGTAATTTGTATGGGCACTGAAGAGAATGGTGTATTATTTTTTGATATTAAAACGGGTATGGTAGAGCAGTTAACAAAGAATGAAGGTATTCTGGGAAATAGTATCTATTCTATTTATAAAGAGGAATTAACGACAACCTATTGGATTGCATCGCTTGGCGGAATTAGTGTTTACAACAAGGCCACTAAAGAGATTAAAAATATTACCGAAGAAGAAGGTTTACCAAGTCATATGGTCTACGGACTCCTAAAAAATAAAGATCAGATTTGGGCAAGTACCACTAAAGGAATTGCAGTAATAGACACTAATAGTTTTGAAGTAAAGGCTTTTAACCCAAAGGAAGGCTGGCAAGCTCCGGAGTTTTCAGAAGGGGCTTATTATCAAGATAGCAAAGGGCTAATGTTCTTTGGAGGCGTGAATGGATTAAATTATTTTAACCCTAATACAATAGTGAATAAAACAGTAGCTGCTAAGATTAAGGTTGTTGTAAATGGTGATGAAAATTTTAAAAAAAACATAAAAAATAATTTTAGGGATAATAGTTTAGAAATTACTGTGACTCCCATTAAATTTCCCAATACTAGCGATGCCGATATTTACTATAAACTTTCAGGAAAAGATGAGGATTGGAATCTATTACCAAAAGACCATCTCATAAAGTATGCTAACCTTTCTTCAGGAGAATATACTTTTTACGTAAAAGAAGGTAATACCCAAAATCTAGAAGTGGTTTCCTTTAATTTAAAAATTAAGAAAGCCTTTTATGAAACCATATATTTTTATGTGCTTCTCCTTTTTATACTATTGATTGGTGCCTTTTTAATTATTTACTTTAAGAGTAAAAATGCCTTGGCGCAGCAGAAAAAACTAGAAAACCAAATAAGTGCTAGAACACGGGTCATAGAAAATCAAAAGAGAGACTTAGTGGCCGTAAACACCTTATTGGATGATAAGAATAAGGAGATTGTACTTCAGAAAGAAAAGCTACTTGCCATTCATAATAATTTGAAGAATGAAGCTTTTGAAATTGAAAAGTTTAAAACATTTGTTCTTTCAGAATTTCAAGAACCTATATCAAGAGTAATGAAATTAGCCAGTGAGTTGAAAGAGGATACAAAAATTCAAAAAGAAATACTTTGGGAGGCTGGTAAATTAGTGAACTTGGTGTCTGAATGGAATTATTTAGATCATGTCAAAGAAATTGGTGATATAAAAGTAGCTGCGATAAACTTGCCTATTCTTTTAAAAGCAAGTATTGATAAGCTCAAAGTAAAATTAAAAAGTAATAAGGTCAATTTTAAGGGTGAATATGAGAATTCTTTAGGTTGGGTGGCTGTAGACGTCTTACGCCTTAGGTTATTACTGCAGTATTTATTTAACGATTTGGCAAAATATTCAGATACCTCAAGCACCCTGGATCTTAAAATTGTTAGGCATCATACATTTTTAGAGTTTCGAATTGAATCAAATAGTAGTGTCTTAATTTCTAATTGGTTTAATATTTTACATTATAGTCCATACTTTATAGCTGTTCAAAATATACTGAAAGATTTAGATGGTACTTTTAAGGAAACGCTAGTAGAGGGATTCCATATAGCCCTGAAAATACCTGTTGAATTTATAAATGCCAATCACCATCAGGTTGAAAATATTACTTGGAAGTATCTAGATCAACAGAAAGATGTACAGTTGGGTAAGAAACAACTTCTAGTATTTAGTGACGAAGTGAATTTTAGTGTCGCAAATCAAATCCTTGAAAATGAAAATTATCAACTAGTGTTTGAAAATGAAGTTAACAATTTCACTTCAGCTATTAATCATATGAATATTGACCTGATAGTATTCTACCAAGCTACTTTTTCTAAAGAACTCGTCCAATATTTAAAAAGTTCTTTGGGTAATACTTCGAGTAAGAGACAAATTCCCATGGTTTATATCTCAGAGGATATTAATTACGAATTGCAAGAACAGTCTGTAGAATTTGGCATTGATGTAGTTATACAATTACCTGCGAGTACACGGTTTATATTGAAGAAAATTTCAAGCCTATTAGAAAGGCGAGATGATCGTATAGAACATAAGTTACAGCAAGAGGTATTTCAAATACTTACAGATGATGATATCAATTCTCCAAATGATAAATTACTAAAAAATAGTCTTACGATTATTAAACAAGAACTATCTAATCCTTCTTTTAATGTAGAAATGTTGGTGGAGAAGCTCGGGATATCTCGTGTAAAATGTTATCGAATTTATAAGGAATTATTGGAGCAATCACCATCAGATGTTATTACCTCGTTACGCTTACAAAAAGCAGAAGCTTTACTTAAAACCAACAAGTTTAATATCTCAGAAATTAGCTTTGAATGTGGGTATAATGACCCTAAGTATTTTGGGCGCTCTTTTAAAAAATATTATGGTCTTAGTCCTAAAGAATTTAAAGCACAATTATCAAGGTCAATTGTATAGTCAAGATTACGGCAATGTTAGCTAATTGTTAGTGAAACAAAAGTGCGCATATTTATACTTTTTCACCCTCCAATTTGAATGATTTGTCCCCCTTTAAGAAACAAAATTCCTCCTTTATACTTTTTTCGTAAAATACATTTACTCCAAACCAAAATAGATATTTCAATGAAAAAAATGTACTTAATTTTATTTCTTGTTTTAGGAAGCATGTTTTATTCCTATGCACAAGTAACTGTAACAGGTAATGTAACGGATCATGAAGGGGTGCCAATTCCTGGAGCTTCAATTTTAGCGAAACAGCAAGGAGGGGGTGGGACAGCAGCCGATTTTGACGGAAATTTCACTTTGCAGTTAACAAATGAGAATGGTACTTTAATAGTATCATCAATTGGTTATGCTCAGAAAGAAATTTTATATAATGGTAACCAAATACTTACCATTGTTTTAAATGAGCAAGCAAGTGCTTTAGATGAAGTGGTACTTATTGGGTATGGTTCCACTAAAAAGGGCGATTTAACCTCGGCAATTTCAACGGTAAGTAATGTAGAAAGTATTGCTTCTAGACCCGTAGCGAATTTAACAGATTTCTTACAAGGTAATGTTGCAGGGGTTACCGTACTTCAACAAGGTGGTGATCCCTCACAAAGTGGAAGCGTAGTAATTAGAGGATTGGGCTCTTTCGCCAGTGAGCAACCCTTAACGGTTGTAGATGGTGTTCCATATTACGGTCCGGCGATTAATCCTAATGATATTGCATCGGTGTCTATTCTAAAAGATGCAGCTGCAGCAGCAATTTACGGAGCGCAGGCAGCATCAGGTGTTATTGTAATTCAGACTAAAAAAGGAAAAATAGGAAAGCCACAAATCGTTGCAGACTTTTATAGCGGAATTCAAGAAGCTACAAATTTACCAACACCATTAACAGCGCAAGAACAAGCGGCAACTTACAATCTAGCAGCAGATAATGGTGGTTCTCCAAGACAATCTGCTCACGATGCACAACAAAATCCTTACGGACAGGTAAATCGTACGAATTGGATAGATGCAATTTTTAGACCAGCTAAAATAGTAAACACCAACATTAACATGAGTGGCGCTACGGAGAAATTGAATTATTTAACTTCTTTTGGATATACTAAGAAAGAGGGCTTACTACAAGGGACTAGTTCAGAGCGTTTTAATTTTAGAGTGAAATCGGACATGGATTTATCTGATAAAATAAGTATTGGAGAAAATGTATATTTTTCTAGAACAGAAGCTGTAGGAACAAATACGGATAATCCATATTCAGGAACTATAATTAATGCACTTTACATGCCTTCATCGGCACCTACACGCTACGAAGATGGTAGTTTTGCGGGCGTTGCTCCAGAGAATCTTTCACAATTTGCAGGGGCTTATGGAGATGTTTATAATCCGTTAGCTTTATTGCTACGTCCTACGGTGACAGCACCAACTAATTTCATTAACGCAAATATTTATACCAAATATGAAATAATAACTGGTTTATCTTATAAAACCAGTTATGCATATAGCTATACACAATCAAATTCTAAGAGATTTCAGCCTAGGGTGCCAGAGCTAGGAAGATCTAATCCTAATAACTACTTAAATCAGAATTCCTCGACAACTAATCGCTGGGTTTGGGACAATCAAATTGGTTATAAAAAAACATTTGGAAATCATAATTTAGATATTACGGCTATTTACTCTGCTCAACATACAAATTATGAGTCTCTATCGGTACAAGGAGAAGGGTTTAGCAATGAAGAACCGTTTAGTCAATACCTATCAAATGCGCCTGTTATTCGTAATCCTGGAACTGGAGTTTATGAAGATGCACTTACTTCTGCTATTGGTAGAGTAATGTATAATTTTAAAAATAGATACTTTATCTCAGGAGCTATCCGTAGAGACAGAACTTCGCGTTTAGCGGTAAACAACCAAGTAGATAATTTTCCTTCAGCTACTTTAGGTTGGCGTTTGAGTGATGAGTCTTTCTTCAATGTTCCAGCGGTAAATGATTTAAAGTTTAGAGCTTCTTGGGGGCAAATAGGGAATATTAATTCTGTAGGATATTATTCTTTTGATGTACCCTTAAATAGTACAACGGTTATTTTAGGAGAAAACGCAGCCCAAGATTATAAAGGGGCTTATGTAGGGAAGCAATCTAATCCTAATTTAAACTGGGAAATTTCTGAGTCTATAGATTTAGGTATGGATGCATCTTTGTTTAACAACAGCTTGAGCTTAACTTTTGATTACTTCCAAAAAACCACAATAGGAATGATTTTACCAGGTTTAGAAGATTTAAATCAAGGAACGAGTGCGGCAGATGTAAATGGTGGAGAAGTACAAAATTCAGGGTATGAAATTGCAGCAAGCTATTCTAATGCTCTTGGCGATGTAAACTTTACGATAAATGCAAATGCTAGCATCTTAGACAATGAGTTAATAAACTTAGAGGGATATAATAAAAGCGGAATCAATTTTATTGCACATGATGATGATGTTCGTCAAGTATTAAGACCATTCCGTTCCGAAGTAGGAAGATCATTATATGCCATGTATTTAGTTCCACAATTGGGAATATTTCAAAATCAAGCAGAGATTGATGCACATACAAAAGAGGGCACTTTGATTCAGCCAAATGCGGTACCCGGAGATTTTAAATTTGCAGACAGTAATGATGATGGCAAGATAGATGATGAGGATAAAGTTTTTTATGATAGCTATCAACCAGATGTTACGTATAATTTTGGTTTAAACTTAAACTACAAAAATTTTGATGTTAATATGCTTTTCCAAGGTGTTGCTGGTGTAGATGTATTTAACGGATATAAGTTTACCACCTACAATGCTTCGTTAACAGGGTATAATTTAGACAATCGTGTTTTAGGAGCTTGGTCTCCATCAAACACAGATTCTGATATACCAAGAATTTCTACAAAAGATGACAATAAGAATTTTGGTACAACGTCTAGCTACTATTTAGAAGATGCTTCTTATTTGAGAATGAAAAACATCACGTTAGGGTACACTTTAGACGCTAGTATAATGAATACAATAGCAAAAGGTTCTTCTTTACGCATCTACTTATCCGCAGAAAACATTTTTACAATTACGAAGTATTCAGGATTAGATCCAGAAGTAGGAGGTAAGGGATTAGATGTTGCCAAATACCCACTTTCTAGAACAATCACTGCTGGTTTATCACTATCTCTTTAATAAAAAAACGACAAAAATGAAAAATAGATTTAAAGAATTATTCATATTTACGATAGCTATTGCAGGTCTTGGTTTAGCTAATTCTTGTTCTGAAGATTTCACAGAAGTTTCTCCCTTAGGAAGTACCTCATATGCAAATTTCTGGAAGACAGAGCAAGATGCGCAAGAAGCAGTAAATAGTATGTATGCTTACATGACTGATCAAGAAATGTTTTCAAGAGGTTTCTTTTGGTACATCAACGCGTCAGATGATATGGTTACCGGCCGCATAAAAGCAGCTGCAGACAATATCAAAGATTTTAATATTACGGGAGGAGAAGGGAGTTATACTTCTACATGCTATCCAAACAGTTATAAGGTAATTAGAAGAGCTAATGATGTGATTTTAAATGTTCCAAATATGGAAATTAGCGAGACTTTAAAAAATCAGTATTTGGGGGAAGCTTATTTTATGCGTGCGTTTAGTTATTTCTGGGTAGCACATACGTATGGGGATAACGGACCTAATGGGGGTGTTCCAATTGTTACAGAACTTAATATGAATGATGATGCTGGAAGCTATACAAGACCAGCCAGTGTAATAGAAAACTACCAGCAGATAGAAGATGATTTAAAAATGGCAGTAGATCTTTTACCTGTTTTTACTTCCTATAGTGCAGATAATTATGGTCGTCCACATAGAGATGCAGCTTTAGCTTATATAGCTAAGACTAATTTATATTGGGCACAGTATGATCAAAGTAGATATGCTGAAGTTGTTAGATATGCAGATGCGGTTACAAATTCTGGCTCAGGTAGAGCTTTAATAGATACCAATAACCCTGAAAAAGATTATCGCGAATTGCATAGTCATTTGAACAATTGGGGGAGCGAATATATTTGGTCTGTAGATTCAGGCGTAGATGGAGGTAGCATCTTAACGGGTGTTATGCTAGAAAACAAAGGTTGGGGAAAGTACAATGGTTGGGGGTATTATACGCCTTCTGAAGGATTGTATAATGAATTTGAAGATGATGATGTCAGAAGAGGCGTTACTATTTTAAATTTTGGAGACGACTTTACTTTTTTCGGTGAGGAAAGGAGATATCAATCAGAAAATTCAAATTCAGGTTTTCAATTCAATAAATACATGTATGAGTTTCAATTTGAAAATCCTGTTGGAACTTATTTAAATACTAATGGTGATAATCCATCTACTGTATATAACGTGCCACTGATGCGTTATGCCGAGGTTTTATTAATGAAGGCTGAAGCGCTTATCGCTGATGGTAAGAATGGCGATGAGCCATTAAATTTGGTACGAGAAAGAGCAGGCTTAGCCCCGAAGAGTAATGTTACTATGGCAGATCTTAAACACGAACGCCGTGTAGAGCTAGCTGGTGAATTTGCAAATAGACATTTTGATTTAGTACGCTGGGGAGACGCAGAAGAAGCTTATAGTAAGCCTATTTACGGAAGAATTTATTCGGATAGATCTAATCCAGACTCTCCGTATACATCGGAAGTGATATGGCCGGCAAGAAATTTTGACCCTTCTTATATGCAGGTATGGCCAATTCCTGCTACGGTAATTCAATCTTCAGGAATTGCACCTAATCAAGGTTGGTAATTTCTATACTTATTTTATGTTTTTAATTTGAAAAGGTACATTCTCACTGGTTGCACCTTTTCTTAATTTTTAAATTTTATGTTTTTATTTAAAAGAATCGTTTGGATCGTTGTTTTCTTTATAACAATAGCTTCCTACGGACAAGAAAAAAATGCTGTTTTAATTCATTCTCATAATGACTATGTACAAAGTGTACCTTTTTGGACTGCCTTTTCAAATGGATTAAATAGTATAGAGGTTGATGTATTTTTAAAGAATAAATCTCTAAAAGTAGCACACACAGATGCAGAAATAGATGCTGAACGTACGCTTGAGAATTTATATTTGATACCACTAAATTCCGCGATTGAAAATAATATTGGATCTATACATCAATTCCATTTAATGATAGATGTAAAGTCAGAAGCTATTACCACTTTGAATGCCATTATTAAGCGTTTAAAAAAGTACCCCAAAATAATAGAACATCCTGAAATTAAAATTGTCATTTCTGGAAATAGACCAGAGGCTGAAAACTATAGAAACTATCCGGAATTTATATTTTTTGATTACCAAAAAATTTCGCATAATTTGAGTGAAGAGAATTGGAAAAAGGTTGCTATGGTAAGTACAAGTTTTAAGCAGTATTCTCACTGGAATGGTAAAGGAAGGCTTACCCATGAAGATTTAGAAAAGGTAACAAATGTATTAGCGCAAGCAAAGAGTTTAGGGAAGACCTTTAGGTTTTGGGCAACACCAGATTCAAAAACAGCATGGCGCACCTTTGTAGATTTAGGGGTAGACGTGATCAATACCGATGCTATTTATGAGTGTTCTAAATATGTTCGAAGTCTAGATTCTCGGATTCATAGAGCTACTATTTCTTCAGAGGTTTATAGTCCAAATTTCAAATCTGACAATAGAGATAAGCCTGTAAAAAATATTATTTTGATGATTGGTGATGGCACGGGTTTATCACAAATTTCCGCGGCTGTTTTAGCAAATAAAGGAGCGCTTACCTTAACACAACTAAAAAGTATAGGTTTAGTGAAAACGCAAGCTGCCGACGATTTCTCAACAGATTCTGCAGCAGCTGCTACTGCCATGGCCACGGGAATAAAAACAAACAATAGAGCAATAGGTACAGATAGTAAGGGTGAACCAATCCCTAATATCATAGAAATTCTTTCTAAAAAAGGATATAAAACGGGAATAATTACTACTGATGAAATTACAGGTGCTACTCCGTCTTCTTTCTATGCCCACCAAATAGATAGGTCAGAGACCTTGGCTATTGCAAAAGACCTGATTTCTAGTCCATTAAACTTTTTCGCTGGTGGTGGAAAATCTACTTTCCATACGTTACCAATAGCTTCAAATTTTTCTATAATTAATCAATTGAATGAGTTAAGTAATGTGAAAGCGACTAAAGTTGGCTTTTTTCTCTCGGAAAACGGGGTGCCTTCCATAATCGACGGAAGATCAAATGTTTTGTCTAAAACCACTAAAGAGGGAATATCTTTTTTATCCAAAGATAATAATCCTTTCTTCTTACTTGTAGAAGGAGCTCAAATAGATAGCTTTGGTCATTATAATGATATTGAAGGAGTTATTTCTGAAGCGATTGATTTTGATACCGCGATTACGGAAGCTATAAAGTTTGCAGATCGTGATGGTGAAACCTTAGTGGTAATTACAGCAGACCATGAAACATCTGGCTTGAGTTTACTTGACGGAGATATGAATACCAACAAAATTGAAGCTGATTTTGCATCACATGATCATACCGGAGTTATGGTTCCTATTTTTGCTTATGGTCCAAGTTCAGGGAAATTCCAAGGAGTTTATGAGAATAGCGCATTGTTTACAAAAATTCTTAATGCTATAAATAAATAAAAGAATTGTCATGAAAAAACGATTAATACCATTATTTTTTCTTTTAGTTGTGTATTCTTTCGGTCAGAGAATAAGTGGAACTGTTTTTTTAGATGAGAATAAGAATGGAACTTTGAATAGAACTGAAAAAGGACTTCCCAATATTTTGATAAGTAACGGAAAAGATATTGTTGTTTCTGATCCTAATGGAGCGTATACTATTAACGCTATTCCAGGTAATTTAGTGTTTGTAATAAAACCGTCAGGCTATATTTCAGAACTAAATGAATTGAATATTGTACAGTCGTATTTTCATCCTTTAAAAAAGAACATCAAGGATTATGACTTTGCATTATATGCGCATACAGAGAATAAAAAAACCAAAGTTGCACTTTTAGGAGATGTACAGGTAGATGTTATAGATGATGTGCATCATGTTGGAAAATTGGTAACAGAAGAATTGGTTTATAATAGACCAGATTTTATAATGCCGTTAGGAGATTTATCTTTTGATAACCTTGAAATATTTGATCCACTAGCGGCTGTTTTAGGTTTAGTAGGTTGTCCTGTTTTTTATGTAATTGGCAACCACGATTTGAATTTTGAAGCCACAACTTTGAGTGAGAGAGATGCTAGTTTTGAAGCTAAATTTGGTCCTTCATATTATGCTTTTGAATATGGAGATAATTTATTTTTAGTTTTAAATAATATCAGACCTTTACCTGAAGGGAAGTACAAAGCACAAATCGATAATGATCAATTAGAATTTATAAAAAACCTTATAGCCCTAAAGAAAGATAAGTACAAAGCAATCAATATTGCTATGCATATTCCTTTTAATGAAGTTAATAATAAGGATGCTTTACTAAAGCTACTGCGTCCTTTTGATGATGTTTTTATTACTGCAGGTCATACACATACCCAATATCATAATTATTATAAGAGAGCATTACAGAAAACTGCAATACATGAATTGGTTTGTGGAGCAGTTTGTGGTTCGTGGTGGCAAGGTTCACATGATTTGAGAGGTATCCCATTTTCTATTATGCATGATGGTACGCCTAAAGGGTATTGGTTTATGAATGTGGAAGGAGATAAACGTGAACTTCAATATAAAGTTTCAGGAGCACCCGCAACCAAGCAAATTAATATATGGGTTCCTGAAGTTAATGAGTGGGATAAATCATTAAATGAATTGAACGAGCCTTTTGTTTATGCCAATGTTTTTGCGGCAGATGAAAATACTCAAGTAGAAATTAATTTTGGGGATAACCAATGGTTGCCAATGGATAAACATGAAGGAGTTGCACCAGAATTAAAACGATTGTACAAACTCCAAGTTTTAGGCCGTTATAAAGGTCAGCCTATTAGTGCATTTCCAGAGACAGTTAAAAATAGTAAACATTTATGGCGTATTGCTATTCCAGAAAACATGAAGGAAGGTGCTCATTTAATACAGGTAAGAGCAATGAATTCTAATTTGTTATTAGATGTACGGGAGAGCAGCGTATTATGGAGGTAATGTTATCGCTTTTAAATCCCTAATTATTTGTTTAAATGGGAGTTTTTAAATTAAGTCCATTTCTAAGATAATAAAATCAATACCTGCTTCGGTATAGGTTTTATGGGTTTCTTTTAACCCAAATTTTTTATAATAATTGGTTTTATTAACTCTTGCATTACACCACAATTTTTTAGCATTTTTTGTCTTGGCATAGGCGATTATAAAATCTAGAAGCTTAGAAGCATACCCTTTACCTTGTTCAGATTCTAGGGTAGCGAGCTTGCGAAATTGAGCGTTATCATTTTCAAAAAATAAAGAAACTACGGTCACATTTTTCGCATTATTTACTACAGCAAAGTGTTTTCCTTCTTGGTCTTTTGGAAGTTTTATATACTCAAAAGGATGATTAGGATACATGACCTCATGCCGCAGTGGATATGTTTCTTCTGCTGTAATTTCTTTTATTTCAATCATTTTATTCGTCTCTGTAACGGGTCATAATTTCTTTAAACAATTCTCCTGTAGAAGGCGGGGTGTAAGATATAGCATTCGCACCTGCTTCTATAGCTTCGAATATGGTCTCTTCTGACTTTCCTCCAGTAGCTAAAATAGCAACATCTGGATTAATATCTTTTATTCTCTTAATGATATCTGTAGTCTTGCTAGCTCCAGAAACGTTAAAAATATCTACTCCAGCTTTTATTCTTCCACGGATATCATCTTTGTCCGATACAATAGTTATGGTCACAGGAATATCTATTTTCTCTTTTAACTCTGCAATTAAACTATTAGGAGTAGGCTTGTTAAGTACTACTCCCATTGCACCCTGAAATTCTGCATGTATCGCCAATTCCAATGAACGCATACCTGTGGTGAGTCCGCCACCAACCCCACAAAATATGGGTTTATCTGCGGCTAAAATCAATGCATTAGAGATTACTGGTTGTGGGGTAAAAGGATACACCGCTATGATAGCATTTGCATTGGTATTCCTGATAATTGCCACGTCTGTACTAAATAAAAACGATTTCAATACTTGGCCAAACACACTAATGCCTGAGCACTGCTCAATAATTTCAGGTACGGTTACTATATTTCTTCGTAAACGGCTACCAAATGATGGGATTTTATCCATAAAATTCTAGAACTTTTTTAATAGAGAATTCTAGATTAAAGATATACCAATTTATAATTGCTCATTTAATTTTAACACCGTCGTATTAAATTTAAGAAAGTGCTTCCTTATACGTTTTTAAACAACGTTCTCTGGCCATTTTATGATCTACCATTTTATCTGGATAAGTAAGCTCCTGTAAATCTGTTACCCATTTATTAATGTATTCTTTTTGTTTATCAAATTTATCGATTTGTGTCATGGGATTAAAAATCCGGAAGTACGGAGCAGCATCAACACCGCTACCTGCCGCCCATTGCCAGTTACCAACATTGGCACTCAAATCAAAATCTAAAAGTTTTTCTGCAAAATAAGCTTCTCCCCAACGCCAATCTATTAATAAGTGTTTGCATAAAAAACTAGCGACTAACATACGTACTCTGTTATGCATATACCCTGTGGTATTAAGCTCGCGCATACCTGCATCTACTAGTGCGTAACCCGTTTCTCCATTCTTCCATTTTTCGAATTCAGCCTCATTATTGCGCCATTCGATGCGATCATACTTAGCCCTGAAAGCATTTTTTGTAGTATTTGGAAAATGCCAAAGAATTTGCATGAAAAATTCGCGCCAAATAAGCTCGCTCCAAAACACTTCATTTTTTTCAGAGATAGCGCGTTTGGTTATCTCACGAATAGAAACGGTACCAAAGCGTAAATGTGGTCCTAAGTGTGAAGTGCCATTTTCAATAGCAGGGTAGTTACGGGTATCCTCATAGTTTTGTATCACCTTAGCACTAGCGGTATAGTTGGGGACTTTTATTTTTGAGGTTTCAAATCCCATATCCGATAAACTCAAATTCGGGAGCCTGCTATGGGCAATGAAATTTTTAAAATATTTTTTAGTATTGTAGGTTTTTAAATCTTTTTTCGAATCAAAAATAGACTTCCATTTGGTTTTGTATGGCGTGTATACTACATAGGGATCCCCATCGTCTTTTAAAACATCGCCCTTTTCAAAAATTACTTGATCTTTATAGGAATGAAATTCAACATTATTATCTTTTAAATAGTCTTGAATTTTTGTGTCTCTTTCCGTTGCATATGGCTCATAGTCGTGATTGGTATAGACGGCTTGTACTTCATAATCTTCCAGCAGACTTTTAAAAATTTCTTGTGGTATTCCATGATAGAGAGCCAAAGAACTTTCAACCGCTTCTTGGAGTGTATTTCTCATACTTTCTAATTGATTAAAAATAAAACTCACACGAGCATCATCCTTAGGTAAATTTTCAAGAATGTCTTTATCAAAAATAAAAATAGGAAGTACAGGGTAATCGCTTTGAAGGGCATGGTATAAACCAATATTGTCTTCTAATCGTAGGTCTCTTCTAAACCAAAATATTGAAATTTTCTTACTCATTAAGCTGTTTTGAAATACGATTAATTTATATTAAGACTAGACATTCCTCCGTCAACGCCTACAACTTGTCCGGTCATCCAAGTACTATTATCACTCAATAAAAATACAGAAATTGCGGCAATATCTTCAGGGGTACCTACGCGCTTTAAAGGATGTCTTTCAGACATCATTTCAATTTTCTTGTCGTTATTCAATAAACGTTTTGCAAGAGGTGTATTTACTAAAGATGGAGCAATGACATTCACTCTAATTTTTGGAGCATATTCGGCAGCCATAGATTTGGCAAAACCTTCTATGGCTCCTTTTGCTGCAGCAACACTGGTATGAAATGGCATACCCGTACCTACAGCAACCGTACTGAAAAAGACCATACTAGAATTTTCTGCCATTCTTGAAATAATAGATTTAACTACTTTAACCATGCTGAAAAAATTGAGTTCCATATCTTCATGGAAGGTATCTAAACTCATCATCTTAAAAGGTTTTAGATTGATACTCCCAGGACAAAATACAAATCCGTCTAAGGTATCGGGTAGGAGTGAAGTATCTATTTCATCAGTTAAAGCATCAAACGAAATATGTGTTATAGACAGATCTTCCAAAGCTTCCTTGGTTCTAGATGCTATAAATATAGTATGATTTTCATGTAATGTTTTGGCTATTGATAAACCAATACCGTGAGAGCCCCCTATAAGGAGTATATTTTTTTTCATCGTTATATTTTTTTTAGTTCAAGATAATTTTTGGCTCCTTCTATGGTGCCAAATAGAGATGTAAGTTTATCTTCTCTATATTTGAATATGGTAGTTAATTGTTTTTTTATAAATAGGCCATGCACCAGTTGGCCTAGCCAGCCGAATGGAATTTTATAATCTATGATGTCTTCCATTTCTACACCCTGTGCTGTTGCTGTAATAAAATGTTTGTGATGCCAAAGTGCATACGGTCCATATCGCTGTTCATCAACGAAATAAGTACCCTTTTCAACATGCGTTATTTCTGTTACCCAACGCGTTTTAATACCAGCAACGGGCGAAACATTATACTGTATAATTTGCCCAGCATACATTTCCTTATCGGCACCAGATAAAATCTCAAACCCCATAGCATCTGGAGTAATCACTTTTAAATTAGCAGGGTCAGAGAGGAAGCTCCATGCTTTCTCTTTAGAAATAGGTAATTGTTGTTTTGAATGTAATCTATAAAGTCGCATTCTGTAAATTTTGTTTAAATTTACTAATTAAAGTTTAAACAAAAATTACATTTCTCAATAATTTTTCAGAATTCTTATTTAAGGATTTGTTAACAATTGATGGATTCCTTTATTAGTAGCTTTGTTAAAATTAAATAACTAATTATCATGAAAAGAACCCTATTTTTATTTTTAGCACTTTGCGCTGGTTTTGCAGCGAATGCTCAAATAGCAACCCCACAAGCAAGCCCTGCTGCTAAAGTGACACAAGTTGTTGGTTTAACAGATGTAACTTTAGAATACTCTAGGCCGGCAATGCGTGGTAGAACGGTATTTGGAGATTTAGTACCTTTTGACAAAATGTGGAGAACAGGAGCTAATAAAAACTCAATTGTTACTTTTAGCAATGATGTAAAAGTTGCAGGGAAAGAACTTAAAGCAGGTTCATATGCTATTTTTACCGTTCCTGGAGAAGCAGTTTGGGAAGTTAATTTTTACACGAATACAGAAAACTGGGGAACTCCAGAAAGCTGGGATGCAAGTAAGGTTGCAGCGGTAGTAAAAATAAACCCAACGACAATAGCAGATAAAGCAGAATCTTTTACATTGGCAATCAATCACATTTCGGATAATGGTGCGCATTTAGAAATATCTTGGGATACGACTAAAGTTGCTATTCCTTTTGAAGTTCCTACCGATGCTACAGTGATGGAAGGAATAAGTAAAGTGATGGCTGGTCCTGGTGCGGGCGATTATTATGCATCTGCAGTATACTACTTAAATTCTGGTAAAGATATTAAGCAAGCTAAAGAATGGATGGACAAGGCTATGTCAATGACTGAGAAACCAGCATTCTGGCAACTAAGACAACAATCTCTTATCTATGCAAAAGCAGGTGATAAAAAAGGAGCTATAGAAGCAGCTAAAAAATCTTTAGCAGCGGCAGAAATAGCGAAGAATATGGATTACGTTAAAATGAATAAAGATTCATTAAAAGAATGGGGCGCAAAATAAAAGGTGTCCTCTAAAATTAAAAGCGCTTCATTTATAAAATGAAGCGCTTTTTTTTATGCCTCTATCGATGGTGTTTTAAGAATATTATCAAACAACTGTAAGAAAATTGAAATCCCCATTACCAGACCACAACCTATTAAATTTAGTAGTAAATAACTCACTTTTTCCTCTCCTTCTGGCATGCTGTAAATAAAGAAATAATAGATGGCAATTACTAAAACCTGTGTAATAATAGCCCCTATAAAAACAGCATTTCCCTTTACAAATTTGATAAAAAAGGCAAGTAAAAATATCCCTAGAACATTCCCGTAAAATATAGAACCTATAATATTTACCAATTGTATTAAGTTGTCAAATAAATTAGAAACACATGCAATGCCTATGGCTATGACGCCCCAAATAAGGGTAAACCATTTAGACATATTTACATAGTATTCTTGTGGTTTTTCTCCTCTTTTTTCGGTGTGTCTTTTATAAATGTCAAGGGCCGTAATAGTTCCTAAGGCATTTAATTCTGATGCGGTTGAAGACATTGCTGCAGATAGTATTACAGCAAGTAGTAAGCCTATAAGTCCTTTTGGGAGGTAATTTAGTATAAAGTGAATAAAGACATAATCCTTATCATTGGTTTCTATATTAGGATCTGCTTCATTTATTACCTCACGGGCTGCAGCTCTATTTTTTTTGTCTTTATTGTTTACAGAAATAATATGCTGTTTTGCTTCTACAGTAGCATCATACTCTTTGATGTCTAATGCTGCAGAAAACTCATCTTGCGCTATTTTTTTTTCTATAGCTAGTTCTTCATGTGCTTGTTCTAGTAATTTGTAATCTTCTGCATATTCAGAGTCATATACCGCCGAAGTTGCAGCAGGATTAAAGTTTAAGGGAGAAGGGTTGTATTGGTAAAAAACAAAAACTAAAACTCCTAGAAGTAAAATAAAGAACTGCATTGGGATTTTGAATATACCGTTAAAAATTAGACCAAGCTGACTTTCTCTAACAGATTTTCCAGAAAGATAACGTTGTACTTGGCTTTGATCTGTACCAAAATATGCTAGGAAAAGGAATAGACCTCCGGTGATACCATTCCAAAAAGTGTAGCGTTTGGACGTATCAAAACTAAAATCTAAAATATCTAATTTGCCGCTAGCACCTGCAACTTTTAAAGCTTTGCTAAAAGTTATGTCTTCGGGTAAATACCCCAAGATATAAAAGAAGGCTACAAACATTCCCAGCATAATAATAAACATTTGCTGTTTTTGAGTAACGTTTACAGCCTTAGTACCTCCAGAAACGGTATAAATAGTTACAATGGTACCGATGATAATATTTAAAGTGAGTAAATCCCACCCTAGAACGGCAGATAATATAATAGAAGGTGCGTAGATCGTAATTCCCGCAGCTAAACCTCTTTGAATTAAAAATAGTAGCGCGGCAAGTGTTCTGGTTTTTACATCAAATCTAGATTCTAAAAACTCGTAAGCAGTGTATACTTTTAAGCGGTGATACAGCGGAACAAACACAATACAAATGATGACCATGGCAATAGGTAGGCCAAAATAAAATTGAACAAATCCCATCCCGTCATGAAATGCTTGTCCTGGAGTAGATAAGAAGGTGATAGCACTGGCTTGTGTAGCCATCACTGATAATCCAACAGTAGTCCAATTGGCTTCTTTACCACCTAGAACATAGTCTTTTACGTTCTTACTGCCTTTTGTTTTCCAAACTCCATAACCTACAATAAAAGCTAAGGTGCCTATTAATATACTCCAATCAATCGCTTCCATATTACCTGTTTCCTGTCATAATGAAGTAAAATACTATGATGTAAATAATATTCAATATAAGTACTAGAGAGTACTCATTTTTCCAATTAAACTTATCATCCATAGCAGTTAATCTTTTAATTTTTTATCAGCACTAACGGTTGTTTTTCCAACAGACAACATATTGGCAAACAACTTATAGGCACCTGTAACTCCAGCAGGTAATTCTCTGAAGAAACTGAGTCCTGTATAAATATAGGTTCCTTTTCCATAAGGAGCGATAAGTAAGCTCCCTTTTTTTTCTGTTTCCCCTTCATCTTGCATTCCTAAAACAGGGGTAAACTCCTTGCTCCAAGCACTTGGAAAGTATAATCCTCGCTCTTGGATCCAACCGTTAAAATCATTATCTGAAATTTTATTCGGAAAATTCAATAGCGAATTCTTTTTATCTAAAATATGGACAGTTGCATTTTCATCGGTTACACGATCTCTTGATAAGGTAAGGTCAAAAGGGGCAATGTTTTCAAATTGATCACTCCATCTGCCGGCTGTATTGTATTGTACAATCATGGTACCGCCATTTTTTACATAATCCAAAAGATTTTTCTGCTTGAACTTTAATTCCGTAACAACATTGTATGCTCGTATACCTAATACGATGGCATCGTATTTTTTAAGTGATGCATCAGAAATACTTAAAGGATCTATCTCTTGTACCGTGTATCCTATCTGTTTTAAACTTTCAGGAACTTTATCTCCGGCACCAACAATATATCCAATATACTGCCCTGCTTTTTTAATATCTAGGCGTACCACTTTTGTCTCCGCAGGCATTAATACCGTTTGTTCAGGAATATGATCATAGTTTATAGAAATCAATTCTTTAGAAATTTCAAATCCGTCAATCTTTACAATAGGAGAGAGGTAACTTTCATCTTGTGTAGCAGGTGGTGTAACGGTGAAAATAAGGGTCTTCTCATCATTTTTCTTAGTAATAGTAAAGGGCAATGATGGGGTGTTAATCTTCCATCCTTTTGCATGTTGAAGCATTACTTCACCGATGGCATTATCTTTATGAGCTTTAACAGTAACCGCTATTTGCTTTGATGTTCCGTCTGCAAAAATTAGTACTTTATCTTTTATAGCTGCTGTAGCTGAAGGAACTATTTCAAAAGGTTGGTATAATTCTCCTTTATCTGGCTTTGAATACCTATAGACTACAGGTTTCTTAATTACAATTGTTTCCCCTTCAATATTTAAAGTGAAGTTCACATGAAATGGTCTAGGTGTTTCCGGATTCCCTATTAATTCCTGATCCTTAATGGTATACGTGCCTAAGGTTCCTTTTTCATTTAACCAATATGGATTGGTATATTTAGCTGATGCAGGTATGTTTAGCGCCAGTGTATTTTTGTATTCAATATTATTTTTAAGAGCGGCACCCTCAATAACAACTTCATCAGGATTAAGCTCTAAGGCCTGCAATTGTATATTAGCATCACTTCTATTGATGGCTTCAATTGCTATATCAATAACCTTACCTGGTACCGCAAATGATGATGTTGCAGAAGCTTCTAAATAAAGACCCGTTACCGCTTCTATAATGGCAAGTAGCTCTTTTTCTTTTTCTACTTTCCAATCTAAATCTTTGCTATTTTGCAGTAATTTGTAAGCTTTAAGTAGTTCAGGAAGGTGTATCGAAGGATTTTTAAAATTAAAGTTTTCTTCTACTTGGTATAAAATAGCACCAATTGCTTTTCCGCCATCAATACGGGTCCATGTCGTGTTAATTCCGTCAAAAATATCGCTCTTGTCTTTAGGTAAATCTCCTTTTAAAAGTTCGATGTATTCTGTTTCAGAACCTCTTGAAGTGAGCCTTCCAAAACCTTGACATAAATGCTGACTTCTAGCCATATCTGCAATCTCATTGTTAGAAAGCCCTAGGTTAGGATAGTATACACCCGTATCTACATTTAATAAATTAGTTTTATCTGCTTCATCAAATTTTTCTTGACTTCCGTAAAACCACCAAGAGGTGTTGAAAAACAAACGTTTAGGTTGCCATGTACTTGTTTTTGAAAGCTGATCTGGATAGCTAGCGCTATTTCCTGCCAAATCAAAAGCTTCAAAACTTAACATTGCCGAAGAGGTATGATGTCCGTGTGTTGTACCTGGAGATCTGTGATCAAAACGATTAACAATAACATCGGGTTTAAAATTTCTAATAACCCAAACAACATCACTCAAGACCAAATCTTTATCCCATATCTTAAGAGTTTCATTAGGGTGTTTAGAATATCCAAAATCTTTAGCTCTGCTAAAAAATTGATTTCCACCATCTACATTTCTTGCAGCCAATAATTCTTGGGTACGTAGTACACCTAATAATTCTGATAATTCTGTGCCAATTAAGTTTTGACCTCCATCACCTCTTGTTAACGATAAATACGCCGTTTTTGCTTTTACGTTATTTGATAAATAAGAGATTAACCGTGTGTTTTCATCATCAGGATGTGCTGCGATATATAGTGCTTTACCTAAAAAATTTAATTTTTCTATGGCATGATAAATATCTGAGGAAGAACTTTTCTTGGGGGCTTGTGCAAATGTAAAATTTGATAATAGGAGAGCTAATGCAAACAACTTGGTTATTTTGCGCATATATAATTTTTTGAATTTAGTTGGCACTCAAATATAGAAATATTAACTGCTAGAGTGCAATTTTTAAAATATCTTTAACAGCCTTACTTACAATTCTTGGGTGTCTTCATTGTAGGTTTGGACAAGGGATACCCCTTTTTGTAACACCAAACTATTAGGGTACGTTAAAATCTCACCATTTCCTCTTCTTAAATGTAGGTGAAATGCTCGTATATCCTCTATGACAAACGTCTCCTCACCATTCTTATCTGTTTTATGAATTTCCTTATCAAAAATACGGATGGTATTTCCTATTTTAAAAGGATACGAAAAGAAGATGATAACGCCAGCAGTGATGTTACTTAAAATAGACCACTGCGCAAAAAGAGCCACACCAATTACGGCAAAGATAGAAGCTAACAATGCGCCTAAATCTTTGAAGTTTACACTCCAAATCAAAGTTAAAATAGCGATTGCGATTATGGTTAGTGCAATAGAAACATACTTAATAATAAGGTTGGTTCTAACCTTATTAAAATCACCTAATTTTCCAACTTTCTTTACTGCTTTTGTAAATACAAATTTTAAAATTAAAACTACAGCGATGGTGATGAAAGATCGTAATAACTCTTCTTGGTGATTGATAAAAAACTTCGTCATATATTATAAACCTAAACTATCGCGCAAAAATAGGTCACTATTCTTATTTTGTTGCCAATATGGTGTTATAATTAACTTATTTTTAATGGCAGTAGTCGTTAATATTTTTGCCTTATCGCCGTACCCACTACTATAGGTTTCAGACCATCCTTCTATGGTATGAGGAAATGCTTTTGTGAAATCAATTTTCAAAGTTCTTTCTAACTCAGGATAGCTTATGGTATAGGTACTAATGCTATCATTTTTAGCATCAATACGCATAGTTGCTGTATATGCTTTTAGAGGCTTGTGTGTTTGCCTAATATATTCTAAAGAAGGAATAACTTCTGATGTTCCTAGTGGTAAGTTACTAGGATTTATTCTTATTTTATTCCAGATTTCATTTTCAAGGATTGATTTTTCTAAAGTGAAATTTTGATCTGCTTCACGCTCAAAATAGGAGTGCGAAACTACATCAAATTGTTCTCTGTTATTTAATTGAGCGTAAATATGTCCGCACCATTCTTGAGCAGAAAAAGATAGTTTTACCGCATGCGCATCATCGTGAACAGGGTAAAAACTACTTGTCATTAATGAATAAGGATAAATGCCTGTGATGTAGTTCTTGGTGCTATTTAGTTTCAGCACGGGGATATTGTCAACATTGGAGCCATCTGCCTTTACCTGTTTGTCTGCTAAAAAAGGTTCTGTAACGTAGATTAAAACAGCATTACCGCCACGCATTTCGCCATATCTTGCTTGGTCTAAGGTATATGAAGTAAGCTCTGCCGTACCAGAATACCAATATTCTTTAAAATTAGAAGCTAAGGTTTTCTTAGCTTTTGGAGTAGTTTCTTCTGTTGTAGTATCTTTTTCAGGAGCTGTCTTTTTCTCGTTTTGAGCACAAGACTCTAAACTCACTGCGCCCAACGAGAAAATAATGATTAAGAACTCAAATTTCATCCACTTTTTCATAACATTTAAATTTTCATCCTTAAAAATAAAGGAATTTATTTAAGATACCATACCCATCAGCGTTTTATGAACTAAGTGCGTTGGCAAGCCAACAACATTAGCATGAGAACCCTTAATTTCTTCTATTCCAATAAGTCCTATCCATTCTTGAATACCATAAGCACCAGCTTTATCAAAAGGCTTATAGGTGTTTATATAATACCAGATTTCTTCGTCGCTTAATTCTTTAAATCTTACATGGGTAGTACTATTTAACACGATTTGTTTTACCGAAGTGGTAAAACAAACAGAGGTAATAACTTCATGCCAATCGTTAGACATTTTTCGCAACATTTCATAAGCTTCATTACCATCTGCGGGCTTTGCTAAAGATTCATTCTTATACCAAACCACAGTGTCAGAAGTAATAACCACATCATTCTCATTCAGTGTTTCTTTAAATTTTGAAGCTTTAAGCACCGCTAAATAATCAGGAATTTCACGTCCTTTTAAATGATCAGGGTATACTTCGTCTACCGGCCGAACATCTATAGCGACCTCTAGATCTAATTCTTCAAAGAACTTTTTTCTTCTTGGAGATCCTGAGGCTAAAATAATATGTAAACCGTTCAATCTATTATTCCACATATTCTAAGCGTTATATGCGTCAAAATTTTCATACCAATCGCCACGAACTTTTAATACTTGCTCTATCACGTCTCTTACACAGCCATTACCACCCGCTTTATGAGAAATATAGCTGCATATGGTTTTTACTTCTGGCGTTGCATCTTGCGGGCATGTGGCTAATCCTACTATTTTCATAGGAGGAATATCAGGCAAATCATCACCCATATACAAAACGTGTTCCGGGGCTATAGAATTTGCTTTTAAGTAGGCTTCTAAGATGCTTATTTTTTGATGGGCACCTAAGTGAATATCTTTAACGCCTAGTGTTTTCATACGCTGACGTACACCTTCATTGGTGCCGCCAGAAATTATACACACGTTATACCCTTTGTTTAGAGCTGTTTTTAGGGCGTAACCGTCTTTTACATCCATAGTTCTAAGCATTTCACCTTCTGTAGTAATTAACAATTTACCATCGGTGAAAACACCATCAACATCAAAAACAAATGTGGTAATATTTTCTAGGTATTCTTTATAACTTTTTTCCATATTTTTCTTGAATTGATTCGCTTAGTATTTTATAAATCTGTTTTTTGTTTTTCCCATTTATTTGATCCAAATGACGTTGCATGGTGGCAACATCGTTACGTCTTGCAGGGCCAGTTTGTGCCTCTTTTGGAGCTAAAGTTGCTATTTTATCTGAAGTTTCTTTAATTAAAGGACGTAAAATATCAAATGGCACTTGGTGTTCATCGCAAATTTCATTGCCTATGGTGTACATATAATTGGTAAAGTTATTTACAAAAACGGCAGCTAAATGTAAATGCCTGCGTTGTTCTGTAGATATGTGGTATACCTTATCGGAAATTGTTTCCGCAAGAAAAGAAAGTGATTTTAAATTCTCATCATTTTCTGCTTCGATGCAAATGGGAATAGTTCTAAAATTCACCTTTTTACCCTTAGAAAAAGTTTGTAACGGATAATATACGCCTATGTTTTTACAGTTTGCTAAGGCAAGCATTGGTACACTACCCGAGGTATGTACCACCAAACCATTAACATCCTTAAGTTTAGAAGAAACTTCCGTAATAGCATCATCACTTACCGCAATAATATACACATCTGCAGTGGTAATGGTTTCTGTTAAAAGGCAGGTGTCCGTTTTTTGACTAAAATAGTTCAGCGTCTCTTTTTGTCGTCCTACTACCTGCAATACGTTAAGCATGTCATATTGCAAGAAAGTATCAAATAGATGCGTTGCAATATTTCCAGTACCAATGAGCACAATTGAAATCATACCCAAAAGTACTAATTTTCATAAAATAGCTATAGTAATATAGAACTACTTCGCTTATTTTATATTTTAAACAATACAGCGCATTGATGCTGAATCCTTTCGGAGGTAATTGTTAAATAAATTATAAGAAATAATTAACATCTTAAAACCGTTTTTAGCCCAGATTGGTTTTAATTTAGTAGTAAAAGGGCGTACTTTTGTAGACCAAATTCAATTGGTTTATTATCCATGAAAGCACTCCTTCAGAAGTTTTTTTTCTCCACAAGATTAATGTCCGTTTTATTTATTGTATTTGCTGTCTCTATGGGGATAGGTACCTTTGTAGAAAGTTGGTATAGTACAGATACGGCACGTATATATATTTATAACACCACTTGGTTTGAAGCCATTATGGTGTTTTTTGTTATTAATTTTTCAGGTAATATTTTTAGATATCGTTTACTTAGAAAAGAGAAATGGCCTGTATTATTGCTGCATATGTCTTGGATTCTAATCATCGTAGGTGCTTTTGTAACAAGATATATAAGCTTTGAAGGAATGATGCCCATCCGTGAGGGGCAGACAGAAAAAGTGTTTTACTCGGATAAAACTTTTTTGAGCGCTAATGTAGATGGAGATATTGATGGGGAACGCTTACGTAAACCTCTTGAAGATGATATTATCGTAACACCGGAAGGTATAAAATCTAGTTTGCCTTGGAAGATGGACTTTAACGGTCAGCCTTTTAAAATTTCATTTGTAAAATTTATAAAAGGTGCTGCAGAAGGTTTAATTCCTGATGAAAATGGTAATGAATATTTAAAAATTGTTGAAGCTGGTGATGGAGAACGTCATGATCATTACTTAGAAAGTGGAAAGGTAGCCAGTATTCATAACGTATTATTTTCATTAAATAAACCAACCGATGGAGCTATTAATATACTATTTGAAGATGGCGAATATCTAATTGAATCTCCTTTTGAGGGCGATTATATGCGCATGGCAGATCAGTTTAAAGGCGTACTTTTAAAAGATAGTATTCAGCCATTAGTATTGCGCTCTTTATATAATACGGCCGGTATGCAATTTGTAATTCCAGAGCCCATTCTTAAGGGATCTTATGGTGTTGTAAAAGTTCCAGAAGCAGAAGTAAATGAAACGACTAGGGACGCCATGGTGGTAGAAATAGAAACTAAGGGTGAAAAAATACAGCAAACTTTGCTGGGAGGTAAAGGTTCTGCTGAATATTCAGATAAGGTAACCCTAGGCGGACTCGATTTTTCATTACGTTATGGGTCTAAGGTGTATGAATTGCCTTTCGGAATTAAATTAAACGATTTTATAGCTGAAAAATATCCAGGAACTGAAAAAGGATTCTCATCTTTCATGAGTAAAGTAACCATTGAAGATGAACGTCCGTTTGATTATGATATTTATATGAATCACGTATTAGATCATAAAGGGTATCGTTTTTTTCAAGCAAATTTTGATCCGGATGAAAAAGGAACCGGGCTTTCTGTAAATCATGATTTCTGGGGAACACGTATTACCTACATTGGTTACTTTCTTCTGTATATTGGGTTGATGGGTATTATGTTTTTTGGTGATACCCGTTTTAAAGATTTAACGGCATCCTTGAAAAAATTGAATGCAAAGAAAGTAACCGCTACAATAGTTTTATTTTTAGGTCTAAGTTTAGGGATGTCTGCACAAACAGGCCATTCTGAAGATGATGGCCATGGTCATACCGCAGCGCCTACTGTACAGCAGATAGATTCTATGATGCAAGAAACCATTGTGTCTAAAGAACATGCAGAAAACTTTGGAAAACTAGTCATTCAAGATGATGGTGGGCGTATGAAGCCTATAAATACGTATTCTTCTGAGTTGTTACGAAAACTAAGTTTTAAGAATAAATTTAAGGATTTAAATTCAGATCAGGTATTGTTATCTATGATGTTGAATCCTGCTATTTGGTACAATACAGAATTTATAGCCTTAGATAAAAAGGGAATAAATGATAGTATCCGTAAAATAATTAAGGTGCCTAGCGATCAGCGCTATGTAAAGGCAACAGATTTCTTTGATGCAAACGGACAAACAAAGTTTGAACCTTTTTTAGATGATGCTTTTAATACGACAAATCCGAATAAATTTCAGACCGATATAAAAGATACTTATTTACGATTAGGTTTATTGAATAGAGCTTTAGGAGGAGATATTATCAAAGTTTTTCCGTTGTTAGACGATGAAAATAATAAATGGATTTCGGCAGTAGAATACCGTTCTGGAAAATATCAAGTAACGGATTCCTTGTATGGCAATTTTGTAAGTAATGCATTGCCATTTTATTTAATGACACTCAAAACAGCAATAGCAACGAAAGATTATAGTCAAGCAGATAAATTACTCCAGGCCTTTAAACAAAACCAAAAAAATCATGGAGCGGCTGTATTGCCTTCAGATAATAAAATAAAGGCAGAAGTTTTTTACAACAAAATAGATATTTTCAACAACCTGTATAAATATTATGCCCTTGCTGGGATCATAATGTTCTTCATGCTAATCTTTCAAATTTTTAAAGATCGAAAAGGACTTAGAATTGGAGTTACTACTTTTAAAGGGATTATTTGGGTGCTATTTATCTTACATACAGCAGGTCTTATTTTACGCTGGTATATTTCTGGTCATGCACCTTGGAGTGATGCGTATGAAAGTATTTTATATGTGGCTTGGGCTACAATAGGGATAGGCTTGGCCTTTAGTAGTCGAAGTAACTTAACCATAGCATCTACAGCATTTGTAACATCTATGTTGTTATGGATAGCACATATGAATTGGATAGATCCTGCGGTAGCAAATTTACAGCCTGTTTTAGATAGCTATTGGTTAATGATTCACGTAGCAGTAATTGTTGGGAGTTACGGTCCGCTTACTGTAGGGATGATTCTTGGAGTAGTTGGTTTGGTACTGATTTTAATGACTAATGAAAAAAATAAAAAGCGAATAGAATACAGTCTTAAAGAAATTACCATAGTTAATGAGATAGCTTTAACTGCAGGATTAGTAATGCTAACCATTGGAAACTTTTTAGGAGGGCAATGGGCTAATGAGAGTTGGGGAAGATATTGGGGTTGGGACCCTAAAGAAACTTGGGCATTAATTTCTATCATGGTTTATGCATTTGTTTTGCACATGCGTATTGTGCCAGGGTTAAGAGGTAGATGGACCTTTAATTTTGCCAGTGTTGTTGCTTTTGGAAGTATTATGATGACCTATTTTGGCGTGAACTTCTATCTAGCTGGTTTGCATAGTTATGCGAGCGGTGCACAAGTAATTACGCCTACTTTTATATATTATACCGTTGCGGGAGTTTTGCTGTTAGGCGGATTAAGTTTTTGGAAATATAGAAAGTATTATTCTAAAAAATAAGGCATAGATTCCTTAATTTAGTTATCAAATAAAAAATACGCAGGAAGCAGCATGGAAAACAAAAAAGCAGGATTCAATACTATTTGTACACATTTTGGAGAATTAAAAGATGAAAAATATAAAGGAGCAGTTTCTCCTCTTTATATGAGTACTTCTTATGCTTTTGATGATGTGGAAGTAAAACGGTATCCAAGATATTTTAATACACCAAATCAAGTCGCATTATCGGAAAAAGTAGCTGCATTAGAACATGCAGAAGCAGCGATGATTTTTGGTAGTGGTATGGCGGCAGTAAGTACGGCATTAATGGCTTTTTTGCGAGCGGGAGATCATGTTGTGCTTCAGAAAACTTTGTATGGTGGTACCTATAATTTAGTAACGGAAGAATTTGAGAAATTTGGAATTTCTTACTCTTTTACAGACGGATTAAAGCCAGAAGATTTCACGGCAAAAATAAAAGAGAATACGAAAGTAATTTATATAGAAACTCCTTCGAATCCTTTATTGACTATTACAGATTTAAAAGCTGTAAGCGCTATTGCAAAGAAGCACGGATTGGTTTCCATGATCGATAATACTTTTGCGAGCCCCGTAAATCAGAATCCTATAGATTTTGGAATTGATGTGGTTATACATAGTGCTACTAAATATATGGGAGGTCATTCAGATATATTAGCAGGAGCTGTAGCTTCTACAAAAGAACATATGGAGCGGATTTTTCAATTTGCGAAGAATTTTGGCGGTAGTTTAAGTGATTATACGGTATGGTTATTAGAACGTAGTATAAAAACAATGGGCTTGCGGGTAAGAGCGCAGAATGAGAATGCGCAAAAAATGGCAGAATACTTATATCAGAATGAGTTTATTCAAGCAGTGTATTATCCGGGATTGCCAAGTCATCCTGACCACGAATTGGCAAAAACTCAAATGCGTGGTTTTGGTGGAATGCTTTCTTTTGAATTAAAAGATGGGATAGATTCCTATACCTTCCAACAAGCTTTGAAGCTAATCAAATCATCGATGAGTTTGGCTGGAGTTGAAAGTACAGTATTATCGCCAACAAAAACATCTCACTCTTTATTGAGTCCAGAAGAACGGGCAAACCAAGGCATTGTAGATGGGTTAATTCGTTTTTCATTAGGGATTGAAGATATAGAAGACATTATTGCAGATATAGAACAAGCAATTGCTGTTGCGGTAAAGTAAGTAATTGGTTGCGGTGTGCGACTGAGGAATTATAAAATAGAATTATGAAATTAGATATACTTGCTTTTGGAGCGCATCCTGATGATGTAGAATTAGGTGCAGGAGCAACAATAGCTAAGGAAATTGCAAACGGTAAAACAGTTGGCATCGTAGATTTAACTAGGGGAGAACTAGGTACCCGCGGTAGTGCCGAAATTAGGGATAAAGAGGCGAATGCTGCTGCAAAAATTTTAGGCGTTGCTGTTCGTGAAAATTTGGAGTTTGCAGACGGGTTTTTTACCAACGATAAGGAGCATCAATTGGCGGTAATAAAGATGATACGGAAATACCGACCAGAAATAGTACTTTGTAATGCTATTGATGATCGTCATATAGATCACGGAAAAGGGAGTAAGCTTGTAAGTGATGCTTGTTTTTTAAGTGGATTGATTAAGATTGATACGAAGTTTGATGGTGATGAGCATTGGCAAGACCCTTGGCGTCCAAAAGTTGTGTATCATTACATACAATGGAAAAATTTGAATCCAGATTTCTTAGTAGATGTATCAGGTTATATAGAAAAAAAGACGGAGGCTATTTTTGCATACGGTTCTCAATTTTATGACCCAAAAAGTTCTGAGCCAGAAACGCCCATCAGTAGTAAGAATTTTACAGATAGTGTTAATTATAGGGCTAGAGATTTAGGTAGATTAATAGGAGTAGAGTACGCAGAAGGTTTTACTACAGAACGTCTTCCTGCAGTAGGACAATTAGGAGATCTTATTTAATAGATTTTTCTACATACAATTAAAAAAACAGCGGCATTTTGCCGCTGTTTTTTGTAATACAAATTTTATATAAACTTGCTATTCCAAATAGCGGGGTTAAAATTTTTTCCTTTGGCAAATCCATAAAAAATGGTGATTGCGGCAATGGTTTTAAACATAAAGAAGCACATAATCCAAAATTGAGCACTAGACTCAGACTTAGAAAATAGGCCAGACGGAACTAATAAGGTTAAGCCGTAACTCAAAACAATAATGAGAAGTAATAGGTTGATGATGCTTTTAAAAGGCAACATTCCTAACTTTCGGAATGCGCTCATGTCATTTCCCCATTTATGTATGAGATAATAATAGTCATTGCCTAAGCACGCAAATAATAACGGATCGTCTTTATCTTCTAATTTAAAGAGTTTTGACGGGGCTATAATTTTAAAATTCTTTACTTCGGTATGATGCTCTTGTTCTAGCTTTTTAATTTTTAAAATAGCCTCTTTCGGGATTTTACCTTTGAAATAAGAACTGTCTAAAAACCGAAGTCGATAATCAATACAGATTTTTTTTATTTCTGTTACATGATAGATTTTGTCAGTATCTAATAGGTCAAGCTTAAAGTGATTGTAATTTTCTTGATTCTTTTCAATAGTATTCCTACGGATTTTTGAGGAAGTTTTGTGGTCTTCTTCTAAGGTGTGGTAGAATTGATCAATCAAAGTATTAGAGGAGAAAGTGGACCTCTTTTTTTGTTTTTTGAGTTGATCTTCAAGGTTAATCTTTTTCAATAGCATTTGAATAATTTTTGAGATCATCTCAAATTTACAAAATTGTAGCTTTAGTTTTGTTGAGAATTTTTCCTAAACGTATGTTAAATAAATGTTAATTTCTATGAAATGCATCTTATCACCTACGAACTACCCGATAATAGATGTATCTTGTCGTTATTATTTGGTATTTCAACGATGAACTACCTTCCCAGATTTTTTAAATTGATTAAATTTTAATACCTACACTGAATTATGAAGTTACTAAAATCCCCTCTTTTAGTGCTGTTAACCCTTGCTATGCTTAGTGTTAATGCGCAGAAAAAAAATAGTGCTGCTAAAATGGATCCTGAAAAATCTATTTTAAAAAATACTGAAGACTCCGGAAATCATCAATTACTTATGGCGGCAGTACATGTTTCAGAATTGGAAACATTATTAGATGGCGAAGCTCAATTTACTGTTTTTGCGCCTAGTGATGCTAATTTTGATTCTTCCACGAAAGCAAGAATAACAGATTTAGTCCTTGCTAAAAATAAAAAGGAAATACAATCTATATTAGGGTACCATATAATTGCTGGGAAACTAACTGCTTCAAGAATATTAAAAGCACTTTGTAGTGGAAAAGGTAGAGCTACTTTCACGACCATTTCAGGAGATACTCTTGTGGCTACGATGAAAGGTTTAGATATTGTATTGACGGATAAATACGGTCAACAATCTATCATCACAAAAGCAGATGCTACACAATGTAACGGTGTTATTCATGTGATTGATAGTGTAAGTCATATTGCAAGTAAAGCTTAGTTTTAAGCTTTACTTGCGTTTACAATACGATGATAATTATTATCTTAATTCTGCTCCAAGCTTAGTTTCAAAATTCTGCTTGAATTTTGTCATGATCTTTTCAATCTGCTTATCTGTCAATGTTGCTTTCTCTGATTTAAGAGTAAAGCTAACCGCATAAGATTTTTTCCCTTTTGGTAATTTTGATCCGGTGTATACATCAAAAAGACTCACTTCTTTTAGTAATGATTTTTCTGTTTCAAAGGCAATGTTATGTATGTCCTTAAAATACACCTCATCATTAATAAGCAAAGCAAAATCTCTTTTTACTTCAGGGAATTTAGAAATTTCTTGGTAAGCTATCTCATGATTGCTTATAAGTTTTAAGATCTCATCCCATTTAAAGTCGGCATACAACACTTCATTTTTCAAATCAAAACTTTTAAGGATTGATTTTTTAACGGTTCCAAAGTTTACTAGTTCTATTTTTCCAGATTTTAATGCTATGGCTTCAGAAAATTCATCGCTTTTAGAAATCACGGTGGCTATGTTTTTCACACCTAAACGTTCTAAGATACTTTCCACATGAGATTTTAATGTAAAGAAGCTTGTTTTGGCTGCAGGAGCAATCCAAGAGTCTTCATTCTTATTTCCTGTTAAGAAAAGCACTAAGTGTTTATTTTCTTCTTTCTGCCCGTTGTAATTGTGGTAACTTTTTCCAAACTCAAAGAATTTTAAATTCTGTCTTTTTCTATTACTATTATATAATACGGCTTCTAAACCAGAAAATAATAAAGTTCTTCTCATTACGGAAAGATCATTACTCAAAGGATTAATGATTTTTACCGTGTGGTCTTCGTTTAATTTGTCTAGCTGCTCGTTATAAGTAGGAGCAGTTAAACTGTTAGTCATGATTTCATTAAAACCTTTTGCAGATAGGAAATCACCTATAATAGACTGAATTTTATAATCTTCAAACGGACTCGTAGTAGCTATAGAGGCGTTTAATTTTTGCTTAAAATTAATATTGTTATAGCCGTATACTCTTAAGATTTCCTCAATAACATCTACTTCTCTACGCACATCAACGCGATAGAAAGGAATAGTTAAACCTAACCCTGTTTCTGTAACGTTATTAAGTTTTATATCTAAAGAAGCGAGTATAGATTTTATAATGTCTTGAGGAATTTCTTGTCCTATTAATCTGTTGATTTTCTTATAGGTCAAGAACACCTGATAATCGTTCTGTTTATTCGGGTACTGATCAATAATATCAGAAGTGATATCACCACCGGCTATTTGTTGTATTAAAATAGCAGCCCTTTTTAAACAGTATTCTACACTATTAATATCTATACCTCTTTCAAATCTAAAAGATGCATCTGTATTAAAGCCGTGTCTTTTTGATGTTTTTCGTACAGAAATTGGATCAAAATAGGCACTTTCTAAAAATATAGAGGTTGTATCTTTTGTAACACCAGAATTTAAACCTCCATATACACCAGCAATACAAAGTGGTTTTTCTGAGTCACAGATCATTAAATCATCTTCATGCAACTCAATCTCTACGCCATCTAAAGTTTTAAATTTAGTGCCTGTAGCAAGAGTTTTTACTTGTATTTTATGGTCCTTTATTTTGTTAACGTCAAAAGCATGTAAAGGCTGTCCTAATTCATGAAGTACATAGTTAGTAACATCTACAATATTATTTATTGGGCTTAGACCAATAGCTTTCAATCTATTTTTTAACCAGTTAGGAGACTCTTGTACCGTTAGGTTGTTAATGGTTACCCCGGCATATCTTGGAGCTAGTTTATTATCTGTAACATTAACATCAATTTTTAAAGACCTGTTGGTAATATGAAAATTACTAACGGAAGGGGTAATTAGTTCTAGCTGAATATCTTTTTGCTTTAGTCCCGCTTTTAAATCTCTAGCAACTCCTAAATGACTCATGGCATCTGCTCTGTTCGGCGTTAAGCCAATTTCAAAAACAGTGTCAGTTTCTACTTCAAAAATTGCAGCACAAGGGGTTCCTGGTTTTAGATCATCGCTTAATACCATGATGCCATCGTGACTTTCTCCCACGCCAATTTCGTCTTCAGCGCAAATCATTCCGTGACTTTCTTCACCACGAATTTTACCTTTCTTAATAACCCATTCTTCACCTTCTTTGGTGTAAAGTTTAGTGCCAATAGTAGCTACGGGTACTTTTTGTCCTTGAGCAACATTAGCCGCGCCACAGACTATTTGAACTGGATGTTCTAATCCAATATCAACAGTGGTAACTTTTAATTTATCTGCGTTTGAATGTTTCTCACAAGTTAAAACATGACCTACAACAATCCCTTTTAAACCGCCTTTAGTAGATTCAAATGCTTCAATTCCTTCTACTTCCAAACCAAGATCGGTTAATAATTCCGCAGTTTGTTCCGCTTCCCAGCTAATCTGTAAAAATTGTTTTAGCCAGTTGTAAGATATTTTCATTTAATAATATTTTCAATTCCGAGTTTAAGTAAGTTGTACAGTTCTAATTCTTAGAACCATACTTCAATACTTAAGTATCCTTATCGGATCGTTAGTGTTGGTTTTTGATTTTTGTTTTAGTAAACCTTGCTATTATTAGCTTCTAATAATTTGCAGATAACAGCGCACAAATATAAAACAATGTGTCAAGACATTCAATAGCTATTTAATTGAATTGATTTTTATTTTTAATTGTAACAAATTAATTGTTATTTCGGCTTTGAAAAAGAAGGAATTATGAAGAAGTTGGTGCTTATTGTTGGAGTTTTTGTCTTATTATTTTCTTGTAAAGAGGATAAAGCGGCTAAAGAAAATCAAGAAATACTGAAAGATGGAAAATGGCTCGTGGAATTGCAAGTTATGGATCATCAAAAATTACCGTTCAATTTAAGTATTAACAGAGAGCCGGATGATTCTTATACCGCTGATATTTATAATGCGGAAGAATTAATTCATACCGATGAAATTACAATTTCTGGAAATTCGGTTGCCATTAAATTTCCTGTATTTGAAGGGTATTTACAAGGAACATTTGAAGGAGATACTATTAAGGGTAATTTTATAAAGGAAAGTTTAGACCGGGTAGTGCCGTTCATGGCTACTTTTGGTAAAACTGATAGATTTGTTGTCAATACAGATAGTAAAGCGTCTATGTCTGGTGTTTGGGAAACAAAATTTAGTCCAGATACTGAGGATTTTTACCTTGGCAAAGGTATCTTTCTACAGAAAAATAATAAGGTTCATGGTACTTTTAGAACCACAACAGGAGATTACCGATATTTAGACGGTGTTCTAGATGGCGATTCCCTGAAGCTATCTGCCTTTGATGGGGCGCACGCTTTTTTGTTTACTGCTAAAGTGAGTGACAGTACATTAAATGGTACATTTTACTCTGGAAATCATTTTAAAGAGCCATTTACTGCTGTTCGTAATGAGGTATTTGAACTACCAGATGAAGATTCTCTTACCTATTTAAAGGAGGGTTATGATGAATTTAGTTTTTCGTTTCCGGATGAAGAAGGAAATATCGTGTCTTTATCAGATGCTAAATTTAGAAATAAAGCAGTTTTGGTGCAGATTATGGGTACTTGGTGTCCTAATTGTTTAGATGAAACTAAATTTCTGGTAGATTTTGTAAAAAACAATCAGGATTTAGAATTGGAAGTAGTAGCGCTATCCTTTGAATATGCCAAAACAGAAGAAGATGCCTTTAAAGCTATAAAGCGTTTAAAAGAACGAGTAGGTATTGATTATCCAGTATTGTTGGCGCAATATGGTACAGCAGATAAAGAAGAAGCGCAAAAGAAATTGCCAATGTTGAACCATGTCTTATCCTATCCTACTACCTTATTTATAGATAAGCAGGGTGTAGTTCGTAAAATAAAAACAGGGTTCAATGGGCCTGCAACAGGGGAAAAGTATACTGCATTTAAAGCAGAATTTACACAGCTCGTAAAAGGTTTAGCTCAGGAGTAAAAACCGAAAAAGCCTTTCAAAATTTAATTTGAAAGGCGTTTAACGGACTAATTCTGGGTATTTTTAAATAATAGTGGATTTACCCAATCCAATATTTTCATAATTCATATTAAGACTGTCATCGGTATCAACAATATTGTTCGCAATAAAATCGCCCACATCGTTGGTGCCATATTTGCTTTTTGAATTTATATCGGGGGTAACTATATTTTTCTTTAATGATTTATTTACAGCAGATACGACTGCTCTAGATTCTTCTTCTAATCCAAAATGTTGTAATAACATGGCGGCAGAAAGTATAGCAGCTATTGGGTTGGCAATATCTTTTCCTGTAGCCTGCGGATATGATCCGTGAATAGGTTCAAACATAGCAATACCATCTCCTATAGATGCCGAAGGCAATAAGCCTATAGAGCCTCCAATAACACTGGCTTGATCAGAAATAATATCTCCAAAAAGATTAGGAGCTAAAATTACATCAAACCTACTAGGGTTTAAAATCATCTGCATAATAGCATTATGTAAATAAATACACTCTAAGGCTACTTCAGGATAACTCTCACTAATACGCTTTACCACTCTACGCCATAATCTAGAAGTTTCTAATACATTAGACTTATCGATTAGCGTAATTTTTTTTCCTCTTTTTTTAGCAGCTTTAAATGCTAAATGGGTAATTCTACTAATTTCACTTTCGGTATAGGAAGCTATGTCTGTAGCTTCTGTGCCATCATCACTTAATGAATGTTCACCTCCGTAAATTCCGCCAGTAAGTTCTCTGTAAATTACAAAGTCTGTTCCTTTTAAAACGGCTTCTTTTAAAGGAGATTTTTTTAATAAGGTAGGAAACACAGCTACCGGTCTAATATTTGTAAAAACTCCTAATGCCTTACGCAATTCAAATAAACCATTTTCTGGTCTAATTTTGGCGTCAGGATTGTTGTCATATTCTGGTAAGCCAATAGCTCCAAAAAGTACGGCATCAGATTCTAAACAAAGCTTTATAGTTTTTTCTGGGAGTGCTTTTTTGGTTTCCAATATAGCCGCACCGCCAATAAGTTCTGTAGTAAATGAAAATTGATGGCCAAATGTTTCCTCTACCGCTTTTAAACATTTTACTGCTTGTGCGATAACTTCTGGGCCAATACCATCTCCTGGTAAAAGAGCAATATTAATATTCATTAGGCGACGCTTTCAATATTAATATTACTTGTTTCAATAATTTCATGAATATCTTCATCAACTATTTCTTTCTTTTTATCCGCATATTTCAAAAACTCCTCATAAACAATATCCAATTGTTTTTTGGTTAATTCATAACCGACAATTTTTGCTCTATACGCCAAAGCAGCTCTACCACTTCTTGCTGTTAGTACTATGGAAGATTCATCAACGCCAACATCTAAAGGATCAATGATTTCATAGGTTTCCCTATTTTTAATCACACCATCCTGGTGAATACCAGAACTATGTGCAAAGGCATTTGCGCCTACAATTGCTTTGTTAGGCTGTACCATCATTCCCATTTTCTGAGAGACCATACGGCTTGTATCGTTCAATAATTTACTATTAATATTGGTGTCTAAACCTAGGGTAGGGTGTTGTCTTAAGATCATGACAACTTCTTCTAAAGCGGTATTACCAGCGCGTTCGCCAATACCGTTTATGGTACATTCAATTTGTCTTGCACCATTAATAACACCAGCAATAGAGTTTGCTGTAGCTAAACCTAAATCATTATGACAGTGACAGGAAAGAATGGCTCTGTCAATTCCTTTTACATTTTCATATAGGTACTTAATTTTAGCACCATATTCATCTGGTAAGCAATATCCTGTTGTATCAGGAATGTTAAGTACCGTTGCTCCAGCTTTAATCACCGCTTCACAGACTCGAGCTAAAAACTCATTATCTGTTCTACCGGCATCTTCAGCATAAAATTCTACATCTTCCACAAAAGATTTTGCATAAGAAACCGCCTCTACAGCACGTTCTATAATAGCATCTTTGTTAGAGTTAAACTTAAATTTTATATGAGATTCAGAAGTTCCTATTCCCGTATGTATTCTTGGTCGCTTAGCAAATTTTAAAGCTTCTGCAGCAACTTCTATATCTTTTTTTACAGCTCTTGTTAATCCGCATACGGTTGCATTTTTAACAAGTTTTGCGATTTCTTGAACAGATTTAAAATCACCAGGACTAGAAACAGGAAAGCCTGCTTCTATGACATCTACGCCAAGAAGCTCAAGACGTTCTGCAATCACCAATTTTTGGGTGGTGTCTAATTTACATCCAGGAACTTGTTCTCCGTCTCTTAGTGTGGTATCAAATATTTGTACTATATCTTTGCTCATTATATTTGCGTAGTTTTACTAGTCAATACGAATATAGACGTACTCCTATTAATTAAAGTAGAGGTATAAAATCATTTACAACGTTTAGATGGTTTTGAGGATATTCAAGTATTTGATAAACAGGTAGTTAAATAATATATTTTACGATGACAAATGCCAATAAAGATTCTTTATTTGTTCTTATAAAATCACTTTCTAAGTCAGAAAAACGACAGTTTAAATTATATGTAGGTCGTTTAGGGGTGAATACCGATGCTAAATTTCTAGCATTGTTTAATTTGTTAGATAAAGTAAGGGAATATGATGAAAAAGTTATTCTAGAAACAGGAATTGTTAAAAAAGCGCAGCTTTCCAACTTAAAAGCACACCTATATAAACAAATTTTAATAAGCCTGCGGTTAAACCCTGTAAACCAAAATATACGTGTTCAAATTAGAGAACAATTAGATTTTGCCACTATTCTTTATCAAAAAGGCTTGTATAAGCAGAGTCTTAAAATTTTAGATAAAGCAAAAGCTACAGCCATAGAGAATGAAGAAAAGAATATAGCTTATGAAATTGTGGAGCTCGAGAAAATTATTGAAACTCAATATATTACACGTAGTATTCCAGATCGTGCAGATGAACTAGCGGTACAAGCTAAAGAACTTTCTGCTCAGAATGTGATGACGAGTAAGTTGTCTAATTTGTCTTTGCAACTGTATGGTCAAATGCTAAAGATGGGCTACGTACGTAGTGATGAAGATTATCAATTTGTAAAAAAATATTTTGAGAGTCATTTGCCTAAGTATAAAATTGAAAATTTAGGTTTTCGGGAAAAATTATGGTTGTACAAGGCACATTTATGGTATAGTTTTTTAATACAGGATTTTTTATCTTGTTATAAATATGCTAGTAAATGGTCAGATTTGTTTTATGAACATAAAGAAATGATCTATTTAAACCCTGTATTTTATTTAAAGGGGAATAATTATTTATTAGAGTCGCTTTTTTATGTACGCTACAGTTCTCAATTTAAAGAAGTTTTAGAGCATTTAGAAGTTACTATCAATGAGAAAGATTTCCCTCAAAATGACAATGTAACCTCCTTAGCTTTTTTATACATCAATAGCAATAAATTAAACCTTCATTTCTTAGAAGGTACCTTTGAGAAAGGGGTGTATTTGGTGAAAATTATTGAATACGGAATTGTAAAACACAAAGACCGTATCGATGAACACCACATCATGTTATTCTATTACAAAATAGCTTGTTTGTATTTTGGAATGGGAGATAATAAGACCTGTATTTCTTATTTGAAGAAAATTATAAATAATAAAAACCTTAAAATGCGTGAGGACTTAATGTGCTTTGCACGTGTTTTAAGTCTGGTGGCTCATTATGAAGCAGGAATGGATTATCATTTAGAGGTGCAATTAAAAAGTACGTATAAGTTTTTATTAAAAATGAACGATTTGCATGCTGTTCAGAAGGAGATGATTAAATTTTTACGTGGTTTAGGAGATATCTATCCAAACGAATTGCGAAATGAGTTTCAGAAATTATATGATTCACTTAAAAAATATGAGGATCATCCTTATGAGAAAAGGGCCTTTTTATATTTAGATATATTATCGTGGTTAGAAAGTCATTTAGAGAATAAACCAGTGGCACAAATCATAAAAGAGAAAGCTGCTACTTTAACGCGATAGACCACATTTTTTGAAGAATCCCAATCATCTTAATCATTTAGTAGAATTAAATTTAGCCATGCTTTTTGTGAGTACTTCTGGTGCTCTAGGAAGGTATGTGAATTTACCAGTACCGGTAACTATTGGGGTAAGAGCGGTCATTGCGGTGGTGTTATTATTCCTTTTTTGTAAGTGGAAGAAGATATCGCTTCGGGTGCCAAAGAAAGATTTGGGAGCGGTCTTAGTTAGTGGTGTTCTATTGGGACTTCATTGGATTACCTATTTCTATGCATTGCGCTTGTCTAATGTCGCTATAGGGATGATCTCTCTGTTTACCTATCCAATATTAACCGCTTTTCTAGAACCCTTATTACTGAAAACCAAATTTCAAAAAATACATTTGGTTTTGGCGCTACTTGTTTTAGCAGGAATTTATTTTCTAGTGCCTAGTTTTGATGTAGGCAATGATTATACCCTTGCGGTTGGTGTAGGAACCTTGTCAGCCTTATTTTATTCGCTACGGAATTTATTGCTTAAAGCGAAAGCAGCCAAATATAATGGCTCCATGTTAATGTGTTATCAATTATTAGTGATTAGTGTATTGCTATCTTCGTTCTATAGTACGGTGCAGTTAGATGTGGTGTTGAGTGAATGGAAAGGATTGGCTGTTTTGGCATTACTAACTACCGCTATAGGGCATACCTTATTTTTGAATAGTTTTAAAAACTTCTCGATTACCACCGTAAGTATTTTGAGTAGCGTTCAGCCTATTTATGGAATTCTTTTAGGGGCAATTTTTCTAAGCGAATTTCCTAAAATAAACACTCTTATTGGGGGTGTCTTAATTCTAAGTTCTGTAGTGATTGAAAGTATCCGCTCCTCAAAAAAAGCGTAGCTTAATCATTTCTAATTGCAGAGCTCTGGATATTGAATTGCTGAATTAAACCATTGGTTAGCTCGTCGAATTTTGCATTCTGAGCCATTTCCCGTACTTTTATAGGGTCAAAATTCCCATTAAAATAAAGGAAAGTAGCTTGCTGTGCATTGTTGTTGTAAATCAATATTTCTTTGACCACATTTTTGCGTTCTCTCACAGCAATCACACTACGTTTTAAGTCATCATTTTTACGGTATATTTCAATAAATTTAGATCCCGCTATGATATTCATTTGGGTATTGAGAAAATCAGTTTTATCTGCAGTAGTGCTTGGAAACTTAATATAGCGAAGATCCTTGGTGTCTCCGATTAGGGCTTCAATTTCAGGAGAAATACCACTCAAGAGGCTAAGCATAAATTGTGGCACTCTCACGGCACTAACTTGATTGTCATTCTTATGGGCAGCATAGAAATTTTCCATACTGTTGTGACTGCCACAAGAAGTAAAGCATGTAATAATTACGATTAGGGTAATTTTTCTAAAGAAGATCATAGTGTCGTATTTCTTTAAAAGTAAGAAAATTTACAAACATGCATTCCAGATAGGCTCATTAGGTGGTTCGGCAAGAATGGTGATGGCTTCTTTTTTTACAGGATGTATAAACGATAGTTTTCTTGCGTGTAGGTGAATGCTTCCATCTTTATTGCTGCGATCTGCACCGTATTTTAAATCGCCCTTAATTACGCAACCAATTGCTGTTAGTTGTGCACGAATTTGATGATGTCTTCCGGTATGTAGATCAATCTCTAAAAGAAAATAATTATCAAGTTTCTTAGCAACGGTATAACTTAGAATGGCTTTTTTGCTTTCCGGAACTTCTTTAGTATTTGCGTAAGATTTATTCTGCTTGGTATTACGTTTTAGCCAATGGGTAAGCAAATCTTTTTGTTTTGGTGGCTGATTTTTTACCACAGCCCAATAGGTCTTCTTTGCGTCTTTTTCTGCAAACAACTTATTTAATCGAGGTAATGCTTTTGATGTTTTAGCAAATACAACAATGCCTGAAGTGGGTCTGTCTAAGCGGTGGGCAACACCGAGATATACATTACCTGGTTTATTATATTTTATTTTGATGTATTCTTTGACCACATCACTTAAAGGAACGTCGCCAGTTTTATCTCCTTGAACAATATCTCCAGGGCGCTTATTTATAGCAATTAAATGATTGTCTTCGTAGATGACTAGAAGATTTTTGGCGGTAGAAAGTGTTTTGTTATCCACTAAAATTGAAGGTTTTTATAACGCATGCTTAAAATAAAAATAAGAATAACACCAACAGTGACCGAAACATCGGCCATGTTAAAGATTCCTGTCTTGAAGAAGCCTAGTTTAATGATGAAAAAATCAGTAACACTACCAAAAGCAATCCGATCCATTAAATTTCCAATTCCGCCACCAATGACGCAAGAAAAAGCAACAATTAACCATTTATTTAAATGTGTTTTTCTCAAGATATTGATAAGAATAAACACTAAAACGAGCACCGGTAAAATTTGCAACAAAATTATTTTTAATAGGGGAGGGAAGCTTTGTCCAAAACCAAGCATAGCTCCCGTATTTTCTACATTTGTAAGAATAAAATTGTCTTGTACTAATTGAATATAATCGTTTTTGTCTACGGTGTTACGGACCATCTTTTTACTGATTTGATCACAACCAATGTTTAAAAGAACGAGAATGAGAATGGCTATTTTTTTCAAAAAATTAAATAAAATATTAAAAAGTTTACTATTTGTATGGGGCTACTGTTATATTGTTTAAAAGCTAGTACTGCTCATCATCACTAGGGAAATCTCTGCTTTTTACATCAGAAACGTAGTCAGAAATAGCTTTCCCCATTTCTTCAAATAAATTCATATACCTACGTAAGAACCTTGGATTAAATTCTTGAGTAAGTCCAACTAAATCATGAACTACTAAAACTTGGCCATCTACACCATTACCTGCGCCTATTCCTATAACAGGAATATTTACTAACTCAGCTACTTCTTTTGCTAAAGTTGCGGGAATTTTTTCTAAAACGATAGCAAAACATCCAGCTTTTTCAAGCATTAAGGCGTCTTCTTTTAGCTTTTTAGCTTCTTCCTCTTCTTTGGCACGTACAGTATAGGTTCCAAATTTATAAATAGATTGAGGGGTTAGGCCTAAATGCCCCATGACAGGAATCCCTGCGTTTAATATTCTCTTCACAGATTCTTTAATTTCTAAACCACCTTCAACTTTAACGGCATGACCACCACTTTCTTTCATGATTCTAATAGCCGAACGTAAAGCTTCTTTAGGGTCACTTTGGTAGCTTCCAAAAGGAATATCTACAACAACTAAAGCTCTATTTACAGCTCTTATTACAGATGATGCATGATAAATCATTTGATCTAAAGTAATAGGTAGGGTAGTTTCGTGTCCTGCCATTACGTTACTAGCAGAGTCTCCAACAAGGATAACATCTACATTGGCGGCATCAACAATTTTAGCCATAGAATAATCATAGGCTGTTAACATTGAAATTTTTTCACCGTTCTTTTTCATCTCTACAAGAGATTTAACAGTCACTCTTTTGTATTCTTTTTTTGCAACAGACATTAGTTCTTTTATTTGGTGCGTTAAAAGTAAGGAAATTGATTCGGTTTTATGAGCTTGATGTATTTCAGTTTTAATTTTTTATTGCGGTGTAAAAAGTAAATGCTAAGAATGGTGCGTACTTTTTCATAGATTAAATTCGGCATAATTCTTGTGTCCTAAGGATAGACTCATCATAACCCTCTTAAAATATAGAAAATGAAAATATTTTTAGCAACATTAGCTTTCTGTAGCTTTAGTTTACTAGTGCATGCTCAAAGTGCAAGTGTGGAGCAATCTACCTACAGCATTCAAACAGGATTTCTTGGAATTTGGGTGCAAAACGAATCAAAATTATCAACTACAATAGCCTTACGTTCCGAAATAGGTTTTGATACAGGAATTTGGGGTGGAGATTTTTATGATGAAACAGGGTTTTTATTAACACCGGTATTGACCTTAGAGCCAAGATTGTATTATAATTTGAATAAACGAATGCATAAATCACGAAGAATTGATGGGAACAGCGGAAATTTTATCGGCTTAAAAACGTCCTATCATCCAGATTGGTTTGTCATCTCTAATTACGAAAATATTAGGGTTATTAGTGATATATCAATTATTCCTACTTGGGGTATTAGAAGACCTATTGGTAAACATGTTATGTATGAGACAGGGATAGGTATTGGTTATCAATACACTTTTGCTAAACAGGCGGGCTACCTAGAGAACGAAGGTGAGGTTGCTGTAAATTTACATCTAAGGATTGGCTATAGATTCTAATTCTTTACGGGGTAAATTAATTTAGTTTTTCAATCGGATAGGAATCCAAATTTCTTCTTCTGAATCTAGAGCCGTATTGCTATATTTTTCACCTAATAATTCAAAATGTTCCCGATCATCAATGAGGTAATCTGAGGTAGGTAACCATGCTAAGAAAATAGCATCAAAAGTTTTTCTAAACTCCATGGCAGACCCTACGTGTTTAAACACGGCATACAAGCCACCCTGAAGGGTGTAGGTTTCAAAAATGTCAGGTATATTGTCAAAGCTAGTAACGGCTATAGCCGCCCATTTGGTAAAGGGGGTGTTAGGATCAAAATCTTGATAACTGAAAGTATTTGTATACCGTTGCATACTGTATAAATCTGGAGCAGCACTATTTGAAATCAATTTTTTAAAAGGCATAAAACTTTTCCAGAGTTCAGGAGTTCTGTCATGAGCAAAAGACATGGTTAATTGTTTGCCTGCTAGTTTTATTTCAGGAAGTTTTTCAATGCGGTAGTTCATTTTTCTAAGCGTTTTTTTTCGTTAGAATTATTTTAGTTATTCCATCCCATAATTCAATCCGCTTTTGCAAGGCCTCCTTAGCGCTACCTAATGTTTCCTTCCATTTTGTCTCATCATCCCCACATAATTCTGAAATCATTTTTAAAGAAAGCGGACCGTGTTCATCGCCATCTAATTCTATATGGCGCTCTAAATAGTACCTCAATTTATTATAATGTGTATTCTCTTTGTCAGCTTGCTTTAAGATTTCAAAAAACATATCTGGAATTAAGTCTTCGCGACCAAAAGTAAAGGCAGAAGCCACTACATGCGTTTTTTTAGTGGCAATAGCATCAAATGAAAAGTTAACAAAATTAATAACAGAGGAGTCAATTGCACTTGCTTCTAATGCGCTTGTCACAGCAGTACCATTTTCAATCGCTTTAATAAATGAGGCTATAGTTGTGGTACTAGCACCAATTTGATCCATGGCCTCTAAGTACATTTCAAAATGGCTTCTTGGGATTCCTTCTTCGTTCACATCACTTTCTTCGCCGTGAACAATTTCATTGATAAAACGAGCTAAAGTGGCGTTTTTTCTAGGAATCCATGGGGTAGTGGTTGTGGTTAGGTCAATCTGTAATGCTTTTAAAAGCGACATAAAGTCCCAAACAGCAAAAACATGATGTTCCATGAAAACCTTAACATCATCTAAATCATTAAGATTTTTATAGAGGGCATGAGATTTTAATTGTAGCCTTAAGTCGGCAAGCTCATTCTCTATATGGTCTAATTTATTCATGATTCTGGAATTTTCTTACGAAGAAACAAGAAAATCGTCGAAAATAAAATTAAAACTATTTATATAGGAATAAACTTAATAGAAAAGAAAAAATCTCTGGAAGATGATCCTCTCAGAGATATTAGCATAAGGTTATTTTTTTTTGGCTCTTTTCTCCTCTTTCTTTTCTTTAGCTGTTTTTAGAGGTTCTTTTTTTACATTCTTTTTTGCGTCTTTACTTTTTGCCATGGTTCTTTTTTTTAGAAATTAATTTAGTTAACAATCACTCAAGAACACCCCTACAGCCAAACCTCCTTCAGAGGTTTCTTTGTATTTAGAGTTCATATCTTTTGCTGTTTCCCACATCGTTTGTACCACTTTATCTAACGGTACTTTAGCATCTTTAGGGTCTGAACCTAGGGCTAATTCTGCCGCATTAATGGCTTTAATGGCGCCCATAGAATTACGTTCAATGCAGGGTATTTGTACCAAGCCACCAATAGGATCACAGGTTAATCCTAAGTGGTGTTCCATAGCAATTTCTGCGGCCATTAATACTTGCTCTGGAGTACCGCCTAATAGTTCTGTTAATGCACCTGCTGCCATGGCAGAAGATACGCCAATTTCTGCTTGGCACCCGCCCATAGCGGCAGAAATAGTAGCGCCCTTTTTAAAAATGCTTCCTATTTCACCAGAAACCAACAAGAATTTTTTGATATCTTCAAAACCTGCGGTATGATCTTCAATAACCAAATAATACATCAAAACGGCAGGAATTACTCCTGCGCTACCATTGGTGGGGGCTGTAACAACTCGTCCTAATGAAGCATTAACTTCATTAACGGCTAAAGCAAAACAACTTACCCATTGTAAAATTTGTCTGAATTTAACTTCGGTTTTTCGTATAGCAGAAAGCCATTCCTGTGGGGTAGTATAGGGCTCGCTATCTTTTAATTTTAAATGCATGTCAAAAGCACGTCTGCGGACATTTAATCCGCCCGGTAAAGAACCTTCTGTGTGGCAACCGGTATACATACATTCAAGCATGGTATCCCAGATGCGATGTAATTCATGGTCTATCTCAGCGTCTGTACGCAAGGAGCGTTCATTCTCTAAAACTATTTCTGATACTGTTTTTTGCTCTTTAGCGCAGAAAGCTAACAATTCTACGCCATTGGTTACTGGAAAGGGAAAAGCTTTAAAAATTTCTAAATTCTTTTTTGCTCTTTTCCGTTCTTCTTTTACTACAAATCCGCCGCCAATAGAGTAATATGTATTTTTAATTTTTTTTCCTGTGTTCAAGAGGGCCTCGAATGTCATCCCATTGGCATGAAAAGGAAGGAATTCTTTTTTGAATATAATATTTTTATCAGGGTTAAAGCTAAGGGTTAGTTTCCCGTCAAATTCTATTTTTTGTTCTTCTTTAATCCGTTTTACTATGCTAGAAATGTGTTCTATAGGAATATATTCAGGGTCCTGACCAGACAGGCCTAACATCACGGCATAATCGGTAGCATGCCCTTTACCTGTGAGTGATAATGAACCGTAAATAGATACATTGATTTCAACAACATCTATGAAGTTTTCATTGGCATGTAATTCTTTAATCCATTTTTCAGCAGCACGCCAAGGTCCTAGGGTATGTGAACTTGAGGGTCCCACCCCAATTTTAAGCATATCAAAAGTACTGATTGACTCCATAAATAATTTGTTATAAATACAACTTTCAAGGGTAAATGTACTGACTAATTTCACAATTTCTAAATTTATTTATTTAAGGATATTATCCATTAATTAGGAATATATCCATATTTTTGTTTCATGGAATTGTTTTCTCACGGAAAAATTAAAAAAGTAGAACAGCGGCATGCACCAGAAGTCTCAAAACAGACCGGGTTTCCGAGTCCCGCTACGCATTATTTAGAACCTTCTATTCATCTTGATCAGGAGCTAATCACCAATCGTGATGCTACTTTTTTTGTACGTATAGATAGTGATGAACTGGCAGATTTTCTTATCTATAAGAATGATGTTTTAATTATAGACCGCTCTTTATATCCTAAAGAAAATAATTTGGCGATGGTAGTTGTAGAAGGGGAGTTTAAGGTCATTCGTATTCCACCAAAAGAAAAATCTACCACATTTACCTTATGGGGTGTCATAACCTATATCATACATTCTTGTAAATGATTGCATTGGTAGATTGTAATAGTTTTTATGCCTCTTGTGAATTGGTTTTTAGACCATATCTTGTGGGGAGGCCAGTGGTTGTTTTAAGTAATAATGATGGTTGTATCATTGCTGCAAATAAAGAAGCTAAGGCTTTGACGAATATCCCGATGTTTGAGCCTGTTTTTAAAATTAAGAAGCAATTGCTAGAACACAAGGTTGTTTTCTTTTCTTCTAACTATACCTTGTATGGTGAAATGTCGCAACGGGTGATTAATATTCTAAAGACTTTTTCTGATCGTGTAGAGGTGTATAGTATCGATGAGTCTTTTTTAGATTTGAGTGATATACCAGAAGAGACTTTAGAATCCTATGCACATCAAATTAAAGATACTATTCTAAGATATACAGGTTTGCCTGTTGGAGTGGGTATTGCGCCAACAAAGGTACTCTCAAAACTGGCAAATAAGATGGCTAAAAAAAGACCAGAAAATAATTATGTATGTGTTATTCGTTCTGAAGCAGATCGGATAGAGGCATTAAAGTGGTGTGCTGTTAAAGATGTTTGGGGTATTGGAAAAAAACATAGGGAGCGTGTTATGAATATTGGCGTGGCTAGCGCTTATGATTTTTCTAAGCCGCCTTTGGCATGGGTGCGTAAAGAAATGACGGTGGTAGGAGAACGCACATGGCGTGAATTAAATGGAGAAGTAGCAATGGATTTTACGACGGATTTTAAAAAGAAAAAAGCCATTGGTACCGCAAAATCTTTTGGTAAAAAATTGGCGAACCTAGATATTATAGAAGAGGCTTGTTCTTATTATGTAGGAGAGGTAACAGAAGTTTTGCGTGCACAGGGCTCTTGTGCAAGTGCGTTACAGGTATATATTACAACCAATTACCATAGTGATAGGGACCAGCAGTATGCTAATAGTATAACGGTAAAACTAGCATTACCTACCAATGATACCTTTGTATTAATCAAAGAAGCTAAAAAGGCCTTACACCTTATATATAAGGCGGGCTACCGTTATAAAAAAGTTGGAGTTAATTTATTAGGGATTATTCCAGAACACTATGTCCAAGGCAATTTGTTTGAGCTTCCTTCTACATCAAATAACAAGTTGGCACAAGTCGTAGACCGTTTAAATCTCAAATTTGGGAAATCTAAGGTTTCTTCCGCCTTAGTCGGTACTCGGATTAAAGAGTGGGAATTGATAAAAGAAGAACGTAGCCCAAGGTATACCACTCAGTGGAATGAGATGTTGCGGATAAAAGGCTGAAATAGTTGCAGTAACAATTTTGTATTCTAGTCTTTTTTATGTCAGCTATGGCAAATAAGGACTACTATTTATCTTGATTAGTTTATAAAAATGACATCCTGTCAGTTTTGTTCTCTTGGCATATTGTTTGCCAAATAGTAAGAGAATATAAAAAGCACTAATAATTAAACTAAATAAGAGATGAGTAAAATTATAGGAATTGATTTAGGAACTACAAACTCTTGCGTTTCTGTAATGGAAGGTAATGAAGCTGTAGTAATCCCGAATGCAGAAGGAAAAAGAACTACACCATCAGTTATCGCATTTGTAGAAGGTGGAGAGATTAAAGTAGGAGATCCTGCAAAGAGACAAGCAGTTACAAACCCAACAAAAACGATTTATTCTATAAAGCGTTTTATGGGGAACAAATTCTCAGAATCTAGCGCAGAAGCTAAAAGAGTACCTTATAAGGTAGTAAAAGGAGATAATGATACTCCAAGAGTAGATATTGATGGTCGTTTATACACACCACAAGAATTATCTGCAATGATTCTTCAGAAAATGAAGAAAACAGCAGAAGACTATTTAGGTCAGTCTGTATCAAGAGCAGTAATTACAGTTCCTGCTTATTTTAACGATGCACAAAGACAAGCAACAAAAGAAGCTGGTGAGATTGCTGGTTTAACTGTAGAGCGTATCATCAACGAACCAACGGCTGCTTCTTTAGCATATGGTATGGATAAGAAAGATACCGATCAAAAAATTGTTGTTTTTGATTTTGGTGGAGGTACACATGATGTTTCTATCCTTGAATTAGGAGATGGCGTTTTTGAAGTATTAGCTACAGATGGTGATACACACTTAGGTGGTGATGATGTTGATCAAAAAATTATCGATTGGTTAGCTGATGAATTTAAAGGAGAAGAAAGTATTGATTTACGTGATGATGCTATGGCATTACAACGTTTACGTGAGGCTGCTGAAAAAGCCAAAATCGAATTATCATCTTCTGCTTCAACAGAAATTAACTTACCATATGTTACGGCTACTGCAAGTGGACCAAAGCACTTAGTACGTACGTTGACTTTAGCTAAATTTAATCAATTGATTGATGACTTAGTAAAAAGAACTATTGAGCCTTGTGCTACAGCATTGAAAAATGCAGGTTTATCTAAGAGTGATATTGATGAAATTATCTTAGTAGGTGGTTCTACAAGAATCCCTGCAGTTGTTGAGGCTGTTGAGAAATTCTTCGGAAAAAAACCATCAAAAGGTGTTAACCCTGATGAAGTTGTAGCGGTAGGTGCTGCAATTCAAGGTGGTGTATTAACGGGTGATGTTAAAGATGTATTATTATTAGATGTTACGCCATTATCTTTAGGTATTGAAACTATGGGTGGTGTAATGACTAAGTTGATTGAAGCGAATACCACGATTCCTACAAAGAAATCTCAAGTATTCTCTACAGCAGCAGATAATCAGCCTTCAGTGGAAATTCACGTTTTACAAGGTGAAAGACCAATGGCGGCAGATAACAAAAACATCGGACGTTTCCATTTAGATGGTATTCCACCAGCACAAAGAGGTACTCCTCAAATTGAAGTAACTTTTGATATTGATGCAAACGGAATTATTAAAGTATCTGCAACAGATAAAGCGACTAATAAAACTCAGGATATTAGAATTGAAGCTTCTTCAGGTTTAACAGAAGAAGAAATCAAGAAAATGAAAGCAGAAGCAGAAGCTAATGCGGAGTCTGATAAAAAAGCGAAAGAAACTGCAGATAAGTTAAATGAAGCTGATGGAATGATCTTCCAAACAGAAAAGCAATTAACTGAATTTGGTGAAAAATTATCTGATGATAAGAAAAAACCAATCGAAGATGCTTTAACAGAGTTAAAAGCAGCATACGAGTCTAAAGACATCGCTGTAATTACTCCAGCTTTAGATAAAATTAATGAAGCTTGGAAAGTTGCCTCTGAAGAAATGTACAAAGCGCAAGCTGAAGCACAAGGTGGAGCTGCTCCAGGACCAGATGCTGCTGCAGGTGCAGATACAGCTGAAGGTGATAACGTTGAAGACGTAGATTTCGAAGAAGTTAAATAAGCCCAAAAGCTTTTCCCAACGCAAGTAGGGATCTTTTAAGAATACATAATAACAAAAAACTCCGACTAGTACAGTCGGAGTTTTTTATTTTGTACTAGAATTGAAATCACCATATCTAAGGTAATTTTTGTTTATATAAGTGCTAGTTTTAGAATTATCACAATTAATTACTATTCGCTAAATAGTTTTCATAGAATAACTACTAAATTTGTACTATGATGAAAAACTACCCTTCAACCCTTGTAAGAACTTTTCTAGTACCAACTTTAATGTGTGTCGCTTTTACAGCGAAGGCACAAAAGGCTAAAATTTTTACACTTGTAGATTTCGATTTAGTAGGAAAAGTTAAGACATGCCTAGTGATCACCGATTATGGGAAGGAAGAATTTAACTTTAATGAAAAGGGCGTACTTACAAAACTTACCACACGCTATAATGAAGCTGATTATGACATTACATATTATAGATTTGTAAATGAGGCCATCAGTGAAAAACGTGTTGAGAACTACCGCGATGGCGTTTTTGATAAAACGACATCTATAGCCAACTTCTATAGCACGGATACCATACCTTCCGGAAAAAAAATAACCGAAAAGATAATTTCGTATACGAAAGAATTCTTAGATCAATATGAGTATTTCTATGATGCAGAAAATAAGCTTATTGAAATTAAAAGAAATAATGATAACGGTATTGAAAGTACGCTAGTTACCTATGCTACGGATAAAGGAGAGACTACCACGACGTATACTATAAATGAAGAGGTACAGAAAACGGTGCGTACATCTGAACGTAAAACAAAAACAAAAGGAATACAGCGTATTGAGCTGACCAAAGAATTTGTAGAGGGGAAGCCGTCAAAAGCGTTAGAGCAAATTTTTAATGAAAACGATAAGTTAGTTTCTGAAAACTTTTTTGATTTTGATACCAAAACAAATGCATTCTATTCTAAAGAATTGAAGACCTACAGCTATAATGCCTTAGGGATGCGTACGGGAGTAAAAACACAGCAGGGTAAGTTAATACGTGCAAAAGAATATATTTATCAGTATGATAACGGAGAAAAGGGGAATTGGATCAAACAGATTATAACCCCTGATAACACATTTATCAGCCGTAAGATAAAATACTATGAGCCTACCACGGCTGAGGACTAAGATACTTTTTTTATTAATTTCATTTATTCTGTAAAAAAAATTAGCAATAGTATTTAATTTAGCTTGATGAAACGATTACGGAATACTGGAATTTACTACCTGATCTTCGGTATTTTATTGGCAGTCAGTTATGTTTTTAGCAATTTATGGCCAATTAGTATTTTAGGCGTATTGCTTTTGTCAATTTTTTTAGTGTTAAAATATTTCTTTAAAGAAGCATCCTTCGCTTTCTCTTGGAATAAGAGAGCACTACAATTATTAGATGTTTTACTCATAGCGCTACCCTTCATATATGTCGCATTAATTTCTTGGTATGTTTGGAGGCCTTATAGGCAGACTGTTATTTTGCCTAATAATTACGAAGGTATTGTTGCTGTAAAATACAATGTAGTTAATAGTCAAGATGAAATCTGGACCAGTTCATTTTTTGGTTTATGTGGTTCTAGATTGATAAAAGTTGATACTTCTGGTATTGCAAGAACTTCTTTTAAGTTTCATGACAATTCAGTTCCGCTTCTCGGAATTAAACAGATGAATTACAATCGAGAGGGATTAAAAATTTATTATGAACATAATCTTGATGATGAAATAGTAGAAGGATTTGATGGTACTTGGCTTGTTAACGATAACACTGAGGAAAGCGGAAAACAAATCTATAGTACAGATTATAACTATTATCCTTTGATGATTTTTGTAGTGGCACAACCAGAGCAGTATTTCGATTATTTTATGACAGCGAAAGAAATAGAAATTTGGTTAGCAAAGGATAAGAAGAAGTATCCTAATTCTTATATAGAACAGCCAACCCATAAATTAAATGCTAGAAGTAGTAAGTTTTTACGAAAGGCTGGTATTTTATAATTGAAACAGAACTTATTATTTCAGTACTTTGTGCTAACAGGTGTTATTTTTAATTAATTATTTTATGGCCATCAAAACATTAGAAGGTGTATATCAAATTATAGGTTTTAATCAGGACAGAGACCAATCTGGTTATACTGGTTATTTACGATTAATTGTGACTAGTAAAAATCGTGTGGATGCTATTTGGACGATTGGAGGTGAACAAACGCAAACGGGAAAAGGGTTCTTCAAGGACGACGTTTTAGTCATTAACTTTTCTTATCGTGGAGAATTAAAAAACAGACCTAAAACTTTTAAGGGTGTTGTGGTGTACAAGATGATAAATGACAATGTTCTAGATGGCTTTTGGTCAGAGAAATTTGGTGATGATGATTATTTAGGTTTTGAAGAAGGAAGAAAGCTATCTGTTGATGAAGTCTCAAAATTGAAATTATAAGGGTTCTAATGAGGTTTGTTTGATCACTCGAACTGACAGCGTGATTTTTTTTTGATCTTGACACTTGTGCTTGAACTTTTTACTTGTCATTGGTTTTCGATACTATTTTTATTTCATTACACTATATGAAACTCACTCGAACTGACATTTTTTAGATTTGATACGTGCACTTGACACTTTAACTTTGTTATTTAAATCTTGTTTTTTAAGGTCGAATTTTTCAAATTACCATCAATCCATTCTTCTTTCAAGAGTCCGTAACAGCACGTATTTCGTTTAAACCCATCTAATAAATACACATTCTTACGTAAAACTCCTTCTAGGACGCAGCCTAGTTTTTCCACAGCTTTACGGGAAGCGGTATTGCGCTCATCTATTCTAAATTCTACTTTTTCCATCTGCAATTCTGTGAATGCATACTGGAGCATTAAGGCTTTCATTTGCGTATTTAATCCTGAGCCATGAAATTCCCGGCCAATCCAAGTAGCGCCAATCTCTAGTATTTTATTTTTCCAATTGATGTTCATAAAACGGGTGCTACCAGCATAACTGCTGATTCGTTTATCATATATGATAAACGGAATACTAGTTTCTGCCTCCTGTTGCTTTAAAGCAATCTTCACATAGTTTTCTAAATCTACCGGAGTTTCAATGGCAGAAGGCGAGTACTGTACTAATTTAGGCTGTTCGGCAATTGGACAGAGGTATTCAAAATTTTCCAAGCTCAGTGGTGTGAGTTTTACAACATCGTTTTCTAGTGTAATGGCTTTTGTTTTCATTTAGACTAAACTATTAATAATTTCTTTTCTCACTTCATGTCCGCCTTCAAAAGTGGTGATTTCTGCTTTATTATTAAATAAAGTCGCTATTTTTTTGGACTCAGATTTCATACGCTCCTCATTTAAGTATTCGTCTTTTGTACCAACAATAATTTTTACTTGCGTGTGTTGCCCTTCTAAAAATTTAAATTCTTCAGGAGTCATCTCATTCGGTATTCCTCCTGCATAAAGTACGAGCTGATTACATTTTACGCAATTCAAGGCAGTCCACCTAGAAGCAATAGAAACTCCTTGGGAGAAGCCGAAAACAATAAGGTTGGTGTTTTCTGGTAATTGTTCCGCAGCAAAAACAGCATCTAAATAGCTAGAAACATTTTCCATTTCTGCAAGGGTGTTTTCTTTGGTAAGCCAACTAGCGCCAACATGGGTATATTTTCCGTTTAAATAATATTTAGAAGGTGCTTGTGGAGCAATGATGTAATTTTCTTCAGGAGGTAATTCGTTGAAATACCTAAGAAAATATCGACTTAAATAACCGATACCGTGAAAAACAATCCAAATATTTTTTGTCTTCGATGTAAGTGTATTTAGTGTTTCATACGTGTTTTTTGTAGTGTAGGAAACGTGCTTTTCGGTAGAGTTCATGGTAGTTTTTTTCTAGAATAGGTATTCAGTCATGAAATTTAAAAAGAATATTCAAATTGAGCTTCTAATCATGGCTTTTGTTTTTCTAGGAATCGTTAATTTTACATAAAATGATTTCATGGAAGATTATAAAGAGAAAATATTAAAGATTTGCAACGAAACCTGCAAAGGTACTTTGATGGAAACTTTAGATATTACTTATGTTGATGTTGGAGAAAATTTTTTGGTAGGTAAAATGCCAGTAACATCAAAAGTGTTCCAGCCAGATGGTGTTTTGCATGGTGGTGCTATGGTGGCTTTGGCAGAAAGTGTAGGGAGCGCTGCTTCTTATATATTTCTAAATGCACAAGAGGTAACCGTTCGTGGCTTAGAAATATCTGCAAATCACGTAAAAAGTATTCGTGAAGGGTATGTGTATGCTAAAGCGATTATCATTCATAAAGGGAGAACTACTCAAGTTTGGGATATTAAACTTACAGATGCTAATGATAATCTAATCTCTATCTGTAAACTTACGACCATATCATTACCTAAAAAGTAATATGCAAAACGATTTTTTTCAGAAAGCTAAGAACCATCTTAATGCTTCAAAACCTTTTGTTTTGTACCGTAAGCCGTTAGAGACAGCCATTACTGGGTTGTTTCAATCAACAGATGCGCTTCATGTAGTGACTGATTTTTCTAAAACAGGCTTTGTTTTTGCTCCATTTGATTCGGACGGAAAAACAATTTTATTGCAGGTTGATGAGAAAACAGTAACAGAATATATAGCGAAAGAAGTAAACTCTGCGACAGGTATATTTAAGTCTATTACAGAAGATCAAGATCAAGAATTTCATATCAATTTAGTTCAAAAGGGAATTGATGCCATAGCGCAGTATGGCTTAAGAAAGGTGGTACTCTCTAGAAAAATAGAGGTAAAAACATCTAAATCTGCATTCGCTTTGTTTAAGACATTGCTAGATAACTATTCTAATGCCTTTTGTTATCTATGGTACCATCCAAAAGTAGGTTTGTGGTTAGGAGCAACTCCAGAAATTTTACTAAGAACAGAAAATAGGCAGCTTAAAACCATGTCTTTAGCAGGAACAAAAAAGGCAGAAGGAGCGCAAGCACCAGTTTGGGGAGCAAAAGAATTAGAAGAACAGCAAATGGTTACAGATTATATTGCTTCGTCTTTAAAAGAAACGGTTTCTAAGTTAACAATTTCAGAAACAGAATCGGTAAGAGCGGGAAACCTCTGGCATTTAAGAACCTCGGTTTCGGGAGGCTTATCTAACTATAATCTAAAGGAAATTATTGCAGCGTTACACCCTACACCTGCAGTATGTGGCTTACCCAAGAAAGAAGCGAAAGCTTTTATCTTAGAAAATGAAAATTACACTCGAGAATTTTATACTGGATTTTTGGGGGAATTGAATTTTAAAGAAGAAAATTTTAGATCTAGCAATAGACGAAATAGAGAAAACCAAGCCTATAGAACCGTCAAAAACACCACATCGCTCTATGTAAACCTTAGATGTATGCAATTGAAAGATGATAAAGCATGGGTGTATGTAGGTGGGGGAATTACGCAAGAATCAGATCCTGAAAAAGAATGGGAAGAAACGGTAGCAAAAAGTAATACAATGCTCAAAGTAGTATTGTAATTTTGCACCTATAAAATTATTAATTTGAAATACGCTACAATACCCTCTGCTCAAACCGTTGCCCATTATTGTAAAACATATGGCATAAAAGATATTGTTATTTCTCCGGGTTCCCGTAATGCACCGTTAACCATAACGTTTACAGAAGATAATTATTTTAATTGTTTTAGTGTCGTAGATGAGCGTTGTGCGGCATTCTTTGCTTTAGGTATGGCACAGCAGCAACAAAAACTTGTAGCTGTATTATGTACTTCAGGTAGTGCACTTTTAAACTACTATCCTGCTATTTCAGAAGCTTTTTATAGTGATATTCCATTGGTGGTAATTTCTGCAGATAGGCCACCTTATAAGATAGATATTGGAGATGGGCAAACCATTCGTCAGGATCATGTTTTTGATCGTCATATTGGATATTCAGCAAACTTAAAATTAGATGTAAGTCACGCTACAGAAACCATACGAAAGCAAGGAAAAGGCTTATTAGAGGCTAATAGTACCATTGCAGAGCAACAGAGAAAAATAGAATTATATAACGATAAAGAATTGGCGCATGCTTTTCAACTGGCAATTGAACAGATGTCTCCTGTTCATATAAATGTTCCTTTTGAAGAGCCTTTGTATAATACGACTACAACGCCTAACCAGCAACCTGTACTAAGCTATCAAAAACCAGTTATAGATGATGTAGAAGATTTGACATCCTTTGCAGCGACTTGGAATAAGGCACAGCGCAAATTGGTTTTGGTGGGCGTAGAGTATCCTAACGCGGTAGCTCAAGAATATCTTGATTTTTTAGCGAATGATGCATCGGTTATTGTATTAACAGAAACAACATCAAATTTACATCACCCTAATTTTTTTACAAGTATTGATAGTCTTATTGCGCCTATAGAAAAATCAGCCAACAGTGATGAGCTGTTTAAAAAATTACAACCAGAGGTTATTCTGACTTTTGGTGGACTCATTGTATCAAAAAAAATAAAAAGTTTTTTACGAAAATATAAAGCAACAGCACACTGGCATATTGATGCTAAAAAAGCCTACGATACTTTTTTTTCGATTACGCATCATTTTAAAACTTCTGAAAATACGTTTTTTAAAGCCTTTATTCCGCTACTTACTCCTATTGAAAGTGATTATTACGCATACTGGTCAACAGTGAAAATCAAGTATGAAGAGAAAAGAAACCAATATTTGAAGCAAATTCCTTTTTCAGACATGTTGGCTTTTTCTACCGTTGCGAAGACTATTCCTAAGAATTATCAATTACATTTAGCGAATAGCTCTACAGTGCGATACGCGCAATTATTTTCAATAGATCCTAGTATTACAGTTTTTTGCAACCGGGGAACTAGTGGTATAGACGGTTCTACCTCTACAGCTGTAGGGGCGTCTATCTATAATAAGGAACCAACGCTTTTAATTACGGGTGATATCAGTTTCTTATACGATAGTAATGGCTTGTGGAACAAGAAGATACGACCAGATTTTAGAATTATTGTATTTAATAATGATGGTGGTGGAATTTTTAGAATTTTACCAGGGCAAGAAGATACTGCGAACTTTGAAACATTTTTTGAAACTACACATACCGTAGATATTGCAAAACTATGCAGTAGTTTTGATGTTATTCATGAAAAAGTTGATACTGAGGAAATCTTAGAAAAAGCCTTAATTAATTTTTATAAAAGCAGTAAAAAGCCTAAATTGTTAGAGATAAAAACACCTAGACTTATTAATGATAAAATTTTGCTTAGTTATTTTGATTTTATATCTTAGGCAAACATTAATATTCTAAATAAAAAGAACACTAACAATTATGAGTAAAAGAGACGAATTAATCGTAAAGTATGCAGCAGACATTAAAGATAAATTTGGTGAAGCGGCTGACATGGATTTATTAACAAAAGTTGCGATAGGATTAGGTCCAGCAATATACAATGCAGATGCTTCTAAAGTATCTGGAGGGGATCAAAAAGAGAAAGACACTGTTAAAAATAATTTCTTAATTAAAAAATTAGGAATGACAGAGAGTGATGACATGATGCCAGCAATTGAAAGCGTTTTAGAAAAGTACGGTTCTTCTAACCGTAACAAGCATAGAGCGGTTGTTTATTATATGCTAGCGAAACACTTTAAAAAACAAGATGTTTATAACAAATAAGTAAGCTACAATATAAAAAGCCGTTTCATGAAAATGAAACGGCTTTTTTGTTTCTAAGAAACAACGAATGTTTTAATAAAAATTATGTTATAAAACGTACTTTTGCAGCATGATAGAATTAGGGAATTACAACACATTAGAAATTTTAAGAGATACAAGTGTAGGACTCTTTTTAGGTGATGAAGAAGGTAATGATGTATTATTGCCCAATAAATATGTACCAGAAATCTACGAAATTGGTGATAAACTTACCGTTTTCTGTTATTTAGATTTTGATGAGCGCCCTGTTGTAACATCATTGACACCTTATATTTTTAGAAATACTTTTAAACTATTAAAGGTAGTAGAAGTAAATAATATTGGCGCCTTCTTGGATTGGGGTTTGGAAAAGCACCTTTTAGTTCCTTTTAGAGAGCAAAGAGAGCGTATGCAAGAAGGGCAGTGGTATGTAGTGTATTGTTACCTCGATGAGAAATCTTTTAGACTGGTAGCCTCAAATAAGTTAGATAAATTTTTAGATAATGAGGAGCTTACCATAGAAGTTAATGAAGAAGTAGATTTAATTGTAACAAGACAAAATGACCTTGGCTGGGATGTTATAATTAATAATAAGCACAAAGGTTTAGTCTATAGTGATCAAGTATTTAAAAAGGTAGCTGTAGGAGATGTTATTAAAGGCTATATAAAGCACATAAGACCGGATAATAAGATTGATGTAAACTTAAAACCAATTGGGTATGAAAGTATAGAGCCAGCAGCTAATGTGATCTATGCTAGATTGCAAAAGGAAGGTGGGTATTTAAATTTACACGATAAATCTTCTCCAGATGAAATTACGGCTAAACTGCAAATGAGTAAGAAAGTTTTTAAGAAGAGTATCGGTACTTTATACAAGGATCGTAAGATCACTATTAAGCCAGATGGCATTTATCTACTTTAAAACGAAACTTAAGTCGTATTAGAACCACAATATCATGATATTCAATTAAATAATAGGGCGAAATGTTTCATTTATTTTTAAGAAATATATACATTTACAAGACAGCTAATGAAATTTATACTTTAACTACAAATAACGTCCCCTAATCCAAGTTTAATATGCCATTTATTGAAGAAAGCGATTTACTTGATTTACATAAAGATATCGATAAAGCTCAAATACTTAATGAGCGACTTTTAGACCAGATTAAGTTTAAAAATAAAGAGCTTAAAAGAAATAAGATTCAACGAAATATTCTTGCAGGGGTTACCAGTGTATTTTTATTAGGAGTTTTTGCCTTATATGTCTTCAATGCAGGCAGAAGAAGTAGTGCGCCAGAAACCAATAATAATTTGGTGGTGTATGACTTAGATAGCTTACAAGTGATTAAGTCTAGAATGGATAACTTAAAGTTAAAGAACGAGGAACTCAGTAATGTAAAGGAATTTTACTTGGCTAAAGAATTCCTAGAAAGAGAAAAAATATATTCGGTTCAAATTAAATCGTTCGTAGATAATAATGTAACCTTAGCATCAGAATCCTTATCAAATACCCTGTTCGTTAAAACAAATCCGTTCTATTCGTATTCTTTGGGTAACTTTGAAACTATAGAAGAAGCAAGATCATTTAGATACCAATTAGTGAAAATGGGCTTTGAAGATGCTTTTGTGGCTTCGTATCAAAATGGAAAACGCATACAAATAGAAGATCCCTACTAGCATTGACAAAATTTAAAGCCTGGCTTAACGCAGCAAGATTACGTACTTTACCATTATCTATCTCCGGAATTATTGTGGGTGCTGCATTAGGAAACTTTTATGGACATCAAAATTGGATTATTTTTATCCTTGCTTTGTGCACCACCATTGGTTTTCAAGTAACCTCTAACTTTGCTAATGATTATGGAGACGGAGTTAAAGGAACAGACAATGAGGAAAGAGTAGGGCCTAAAAGGGCATTGCAAAGTGGTATACTTACTAGAGCAGAATTAAAAAATGGGATTTTCATTTCCATAATTGTCGATTTAATCCTTGCCATCACCTTATTAGTTTATTCTTTTGGCACTGAAAATTATCCTTTAATTTTATTGTTTTTTGCTCTTGCACTCGCAAGCGTTTGGGCTGCAATAAAATACACAGTAGGAACTTCGGCCTATGGCTATAGGGGTTTAGGAGATCTTTTTGTTTTTATCTTTTTTGGATTATTAGGGGTGTTAGGATCACTATTTTTATTTACTAAATTCTTAACGCTCACTGCCATATTACCTGCAATAGCAATAGGTTTATTGAGTACGGCAGTTTTAAATTTAAATAATTTAAGAGATGCCATATCAGATAAAAACGCAGGTAAAAACACTCTAGTCGTAAAAATGGGTTTTGAAAATGGAAAAATATACCATTATGTACTTTTGGCTATTTCTTTCGTAAGCATGGTAGCTTTTACGATGCTAAATTATAGTTCTTGGTGTAATTTTATACATTTAATAATATTTATTCCGCTTGGCGTACACGCCCTGAGAGTGTCAAAAACAAAAGAACCCTTTTTATTAGATCCTGAGTTAAAAAAGGTAGCATTAAGTACATTTTTTCTTGCTGTTATCTTTTATTTAAGTTTTAATATTTTTTCGTAGCTTTGGCTTACATAACTTAATAAACTAAAACCAAATTTGGAGCAGCCCATTAAAATTCTTATCGTAGAGGATAACGTTATCATTGCTGATGATATGCAATCAATGTTAGAAGAGATTGGTTATGAGATTGTTGATAATGTCATCGTTTATGAACAAGCGATAGAAGTACTGAAAACTAAGCAAGTAGATCTTGTTTTGATCGATATTATTCTTGCTTCCGATAAGACAGGGATAGATTTAGGAAAACACATTAGAGAAAAGTACAATATCCCTTTCATTTTCGTAACCTCAAACTCAGATAGAGCCACTGTAGAAAATGCAAAGACCGTAAAACCAAACGGGTATCTTGTAAAGCCTTTTGAGCAACAAGACTTATATACTTCTATAGAAATTGCATTATCTAGTTTTAATTATAATGAGAAGGCGGCGGGCACGACTAGTGCTCCTACAGAAGAAGTTCCGGATGATAAGTTGGTTTCAAACAGCGTACTTAAAGACTCAATTTTCGTAAAAAAACAGCATCTGTATTATAGAATTCAGTTTGGTGATATTCAGTTTATAAAAGCGGATAATGTGTATTTAGAAGTAAATACAGTAGATAAAAAAATCTTAGTACGTTCTCCTTTAAAAGATTACTTAGAGAAGTTACCTTCTAATAAGTTTTATAGAGCGCATAAGTCTTACATTGTGAATGTAGATCATATAGAAGCGATTAATTCAAAAGATATTTTAATAAATAATAATTTAATACCGATCTCTAAAGAGTTTAAGGAGTTTATAATTTCGGCGATGAATTCTTAAACAGAAGAATTTATTAAATTAATACGTAAGGCTGGTTAATGAAAATTAACCAGCTTTTTTATATCCATAAAGACGATGAAATACATGATGTAAACTTAAATGGTTTGTTCACCACATAAATTTAAGAGTACACAACAAAATGATGGTAGCTTTGAATCTTAGACATACCTTTGAGGCATGATTAAATAAAGATCCCAAATCTTATCATTTTCATAATCAAATACAAAGACCGAGCAATGCGTTGTTCGGTCTTTTTAATTTAGGGCAAATCTATTTCCAGTTTAAGGGAATATGCGCTAATTTTGATTTTTTTGTAAATTGTTTACATTGGTATACAACAGCATGATTTCAATTGACAACAATATTGCCCGTAATTAATAGTAATTACGCTATGTTTGAATAACACATAAGACCATAAACCTATAATATTAAGAAGCGGATGCACTCTAACCTTATAAAACTGTTTTCTAGAAAAACACTTGTACAGTTTTTATTTCTTTTCTTGTTTGCCGCTGCGATCGGTCAAGAGGATGTAAATGAAGATGTAAATACATACAAAGTATTTCAGAGCGCAAGTAACGCTTCAGCAAGATTTAAATTATTTTTTAATTCTACAAACCGGTACAATCAGACTTCACCTTTTGATTGGAAAAAGACATTAGAAGAATACCTGGTAGATGCAGAAAACTCAAGCGATACCACAGCTATCTTTCAGTACAAGACCATGCAGAGTCAGGTGATGTTTGATTTAGGAGAGTATTCTAAATGCGTAGCCTTAGCCAATGATTTATATCAGACAAATGAAAATATGTCTGTGACTGAGAAAAAAATCATATTAGAACTTTTAGATAAAAGTTATGAAAAGCTTAAACTTTATGTAAAACAATCTGAAGTACGCAAAGAACGAAAAGAACTTGGTATTTCAAAAGATATAATTTTCTACGATATCTATTCTAATATGGGCTTGCCGAATAAGGCAATGAGAGATTATATTGAAGAAGTAAGTAAAACAATAGATCCAAAAGATTACTATGCCAATGCGGTTTATAACAATAATGTAGGATATTATTTATGGTTAGATAAATCTCCCCCAACAGCGATTACTAAATTTAAGAGTGCAGAATCTTTTGTAAATCTGTATTTAGGCGATGTGATGTTGGCAAAAACAGAAAATGATATTATTAAAGGAAGTTTGCTAAAAGGTATCATTGCCGGTAATATTGGGAAGTGTTATGCTGATTTGAAAAATTTTGAAGACGCTGTTTTTTATCTGGAGAATAGCATTGAGGCTATTTATAAATATAAGATGGGTTCCTACTCTTCTAACCTTATAGAGAATACCTTATACTTAGCAGATTGTTTGCTGCAAACTAATGAGCTTAAAGATGCAAAAAAACTATTAGATAAAGATTTTAAATATGTTGAGGCAGAGCATCAGTTAAAAAGAAACAGATTGTTAGCTGCGTATTATGATAAAGTGGCAGACTTTTCTACTGCGTCTTTCTATTATAAAAAAAAATATTAGACTTTCAGATTCCATAGCGTCTAATGAACGTCTAATTACTGGTCAACAATTAGAGGCCTTAGTACAATCAGATTTAGAGAATTCTAAGGCAATGTATCGCGAGTCTAAAGAAAGTTTAGAGCTAAAGAGTAGAGAGTTAGATGCGTTGGATAATGAAATATCCTATGTGTATATCTCTTTAGTATTTACTTTATTGGGTTTTGCAGGTTTGGTATACGCTTACCTTAGAAGTATTAAAGTACAGCGCATAATTGTACAGCAAAAGCATATTATTGAAGCTTCGTTGGTAGAAAAAGATTCACTTCTTAAAGAAATACACCACCGGGTTAAAAACAACCTTCAAATGGTATCTAGTTTGTTGAGTTTGCAGACTAAAAACACGAAGAGTAAAGCGGCCATTGAAGCTTTAGAAGAAGGAAAAAGTAGGGTGAAGGCTATGGCATTAATTCACCAGAAATTATATCAAAATGATGATCTTTCGGTAATTGAAATGCAGGGCTATATTGAAAGCCTTGTAAACAGTATACAATCTGTTTATAAGAAAGGCGGGCATAAGATTAATATAAATATTGATGCAGAAGCGGTAGAACTAGATATTGATAGAGCAATACCTTTTGGTTTGATATTAAATGAACTAGTTTCCAATTCTTTTAAATATGGTTTCCCGGAAGATGATGGGAATGGAAAAATCTATATTCACTTGAGAAAAACAACAGAAGAAGGCGGTGGTTATTTTGAGTATTCTGATAATGGAGTAGGAATGCCTTCAGATATGGAAGAACGTGCAGGAGAATCTATGGGGATTAGATTAATGAACCGTTTGGTAAATCAGTTACAGTCAACATTAAATATTGATAAAGTTGAAGAGGGAGTTAAATTTTGGTTTAATTTTAAATAAGTCAAATTAAAAATAGCTTAAAAATATGAAAATAACTTTTCTGGGTCATGCGTCTTTATTGATAAAGACCACAGCAGCGACTATTTTGGTAGATCCTTTTATTTCAGGAAATGATTTAGCAACAGGCAAAATAGATATAAACGACTTGAAGCCCGATTATATTTTACTTACACATGCGCATCAAGATCATGTCTTAGATGTAGAAGTTATTGCTGAAAATTCTGGAGCCACGATTGTTAGTAATTATGAAATTGCTACTTATTATGGGAATAAAGGTTTTACAACACACCCTATGAACCATGGGGGAAGTTGGAATTTTGATTTTGGAAAATTAAAGTATGTCAATGCTATTCATACTTCGTCTTTTGCAGACGGTACGTACGGTGGGCAACCAGGTGGCTTTATACTTTCGGCAGACGATAAACACATCTATATTGCAGGAGATACTGCTTTGCATATGGATATGAAATTGATACCATATACTTGTGAGTTGGATCTTGCCATTTTACCTATCGGAGATAATTTTACCATGGGAATAGAAGATGCTATTTTTGCTTCAGATTTTGTAGATTGTGATACAGTTTTGGGATATCACTATGATACTTTTGGTTTTATTAAAATAGATCAAGAAGCAGCTAAAAAACAATTCTCAGAAGCAGATAAAAAATTACACTTATTAGAAATAGGGAAGTCTATTTTAATTTAAAATTAGCGTACCTCGCTTTTTAAAACAATTTTATGAAGGAGTTTTGGTAAAAATCGCTTTAGATAAATTCCTAAAACTTCTTTTTTTCCTATATAAGCCTCAAACTTTTTCTTTTCGATAGCATTTTTCATTCGGGCAGCAAATACATTCACCGCTAAACCATTCTCAGTAGCTTTGTCTTCGGTGTTATTTTTAGAGCCATCTCCAACAAGCGCATTCTTTGCGACATCGGTTTGTATAAATCCCGGACAGATGATGGTAACGGTAATTCCATCTTTTTCGTGCTCCATCCGTAAAGCGTCAAAAAAGCCATGTAAAGCGTGTTTAACCCCACAGTATCCAGAACGATAGGGAGAAGAAAATTTACCCATTAAGCTGCTTACTACAGCAAACTGACCTTTATTTTGTAATAGAAATTTGGGCAGTATGGCCTTAGATAGGGCAACAGTTCCTAAATAGTTAATATCCATCAGTTTTTTGTAAACCTCCATGTCCGTTTCTATAATTAAAGAACGTTGGCTCACGCCTGCATTATTTATCAGAAGATCTATAGTTCCGAAAGCATTCCATGCTTCATTAGTTTTTATATTAAATTCTTCAAGTTTTAAGAGATCTAGGGGTAAGATATAGATGTCATTAGGTCTAGGACATTTTTGCTTTACCGCCTGCAGTCCTTCTATATTTCGAGCAGAAATTACCACTTTGGCTCCAGAAGTGGCGTAGGCATACGTCAACGCTTCTCCAATACCCGATGACGCTCCTGTAATCCAAACCACTTTTTCTTGACCCAATCCCATTTCCATTCTATTTAGACCCAAAATATAGTTAAATTTGAATTCTAAATTATGGAAGCAAACTATAAAAAATATATTTTAGATTTTAAACGCCCGAGCGGGACTTCTCGGGGGGTATTAAAACAAAAAGAAACCTGGTTTATTATCCTTAAATCTAATGATGAAATAGGAATTGGAGAATGTGGAATATTAAGAGGTTTAAGTATTGATGATGTTCCTGAATATGAAGAAAAGTTAAAGTGGTCATGTGATAATGTTCATCTAGGAAAGGATGCGCTGTGGGATGCTTTGATAGCATTTCCAAGCATTCAATTTGGCATAGAACAAGCCTTTTTATCGTTAGCTTCATCCAATTCTTTTGAATTATTTTCTTCAGATTTTATTAAGAAAGAAGCACCTATACCTATCAACGGTTTAATTTGGATGGGAGATGAAGCTTTTATGCTAGAGCAGATTCAACAAAAATTAGCTAGTGGTTTTCGATGTATAAAAATGAAAATTGGCGCCATAGATTTTGAAACAGAACTAAAATTATTGGCTTCTATTCGAAAAAAATACACTCCTGAAGAAATAGAACTTAGAGTAGATGCCAATGGTGCATTTAAACAAGAGGAGGCTTTGACGAAATTAAAAAAATTAGCAACTTTTAATCTTCATTCCATAGAACAACCTATAAAGCAAGGTAATCCGCAGCAGATGAGAATCTTATGCAGTAAAACACCTTTGCCGATAGCTTTAGATGAAGAATTAATTGGTGTTTTTGATGTAACAAAAAAGCAAGAACTGCTACAAACAATACAACCACAGTATATTATTTTAAAGCCTAGTTTGGTAGGAGGTATAAAAGGTTGTGAAGAGTGGATTGCCATAGCTGAAGGCTTAGGAATAAAATGGTGGATTACTAGTGCCTTAGAAAGCAACGTAGGTTTAAATGCGATAGCGCAGTGGACATTTACGTTACGGAGTACGTTACCACAAGGTTTGGGAACAGGAAGTTTGTATACCAATAATTTAGATAGCCCTTTGACTGTGGAGAATGGCAATTTGTATTATAGAAAGAATAAAAATTGGAAAGCTAATTTGATAAGTGATTTATGTATATAGAGCAGGCGTATAAAGGATTAAAGGATTCTTGGAGGTATGTATTAGGGTTTATAATTGTCCTAATAGGATGGCAAATTTTGGGGATGGTCCCGTTACTAATAGCCATGGCTGTTCATGCAGTAAATGGTGGCGGAATGGTAGCTACTATTCCCCAAATGGCAGAAGCTTTTGGAAATAATATGTTTGTCTTTCTTATGCTTATCTCTTTTGCGATAGGCTTATTGGTGTTATTTTTAGTAGTGCTCTTTCTGCACCGGCAATCTATCACAGCGCTGACCACATCTAGAGCTAGAATAGATTGGAAACGTATCTTTTTTGCCTTTACTTTTTGGGCGGTGATTACTATTTTAATTACAGGTGTTGACATCTATATGTCGCCAGATAATTATGTATGGAATTTTGATGTAAACAAATTTTTGATATTGGCTGTAATAGCTATTTGTTTAGTGCCCTTACAAACAAGTTTTGAGGAATATTTATTTAGAGGTTACCTCATGCAAAGTCTTGGGATCTTAACGAAGAACAGATGGATACCTTTAGTCGTTACTTCAACTATTTTTGGCTTGATGCATATTTTTAACCCAGAGGTACGGGAGTTAGGCTATGGCATCATGGTGTATTATATCGGCACAGGTTTCTTTTTAGGTATTTTAGCATTGATGGATGAAGGTCTGGAGCTTTCTTTAGGTTTTCATGCAGCAAATAATTTAGTTACGGCGTTATTAGTTACTGCAGATTGGACCGCTTTTCAAACAGATTCTATGTATAGAGATGTGTCAGAACCAGCATTGGGTTGGGACGTTTTTATACCGGTAATTATAATCTATCCTGCGCTTTTATTTATCTTTTCTAAAGTCTATAATTGGACCAATTGGAAAGAGAAATTAACAGGGAGCGTGTTAGCGGAAGAGGCATTTTTAGCACAAGAAAATAATGAATTTGAATCATAAGTTTGTTCATCCAAATTTTAAGTTAAACGGAATTTCGTTTTCATATGAAGCACTAAAAGAAGTAGCTTATTGCTTAATTAAAGAAGGGCTGCCGCATGAAAAACCTATAGGAAGTTTTCTTTTAGATTGGGTGAATGAGGATGAATACTTGGCAGTTGCTACTTCCGGCTCCACAGGTGTACCCAAGATTATAAATCTAAGAAAACAACACATGGTAAATTCTGCGATGGCTACCGGTGATTTCTTTGGTCTTGAAGGGGGTAATACCGCTTTACTCTGTTTGCCCGTTGATTTTATAGCAGGTAAAATGATGTTGGTGCGGGCTATGGCTTTAGGCTTGGCATTGGATTATGTGGCTCCAAATTCTAATCCTTTAGAAAGTATTACTAAATCTTATGATTTTAGTGCGATGATACCTCTACAGCTAGAAAATTCCTTGCAAAAACTAAAGCAACTCAAACTATTAATTGTTGGTGGTGCTAAAATGTCAGATGCATTAAAAGTCGCAGTGACTAACAATATTTGTAAGGTGTATGAAACGTATGGTATGACGGAAACTATTACCCATGTTGCACTAAAATCAGTGAACCATTTAGAAGATTCCACCAATACTAATTTTACGGCATTACCCAAAGTAGAATTTAGTACAGATGCTAGAGGGTGTTTGGTTATAAATGCGCCCAATATTTCTGATGAAGAAGTGGTGACAAATGATTTGGTGGCGTTAGTTTCTTCAACAGAATTTGAGTGGTTAGGCAGGTATGATGCTATAATTAACTCCGGGGGTGTTAAATTGTTTCCAGAAAAAATTGAAGCCAAAATTTCTAAAGTAATTAATATTAATTTTTTCGTAGCAGGAATTTCTGATACAGTATTAGGCCAAAAGCTAGTGCTGATAACCGAAGGGAATGTGGATAAGGCACAGTTATGGAACACGCTTCAGAATTTGGACACTTTAGACAAATTTGAAGTGCCCAAAGAGATTTACGCTGTAACATCTTTTATCAAGACAGCTAATGGAAAAATTCAGCGAGCAAAAACAGTAGCCTTAATTTCTAAATAGTCTTGCTCATTCAAACGTACACTTCCCTAAGTTAAGGTTTCTAATTGTCTTTTAGTGCTGTAAGTTTATAGGAACTTAAAACTAAAACGATGAAAAATTTTTTATTTGCACCAATTATTTTATTAACGTTATCCTTGAATGCTCAAGCAATTTTAGATCCGGTTTTAGAAAATAACCTCGCTGGTATTTCTGGATTTTGTAATGCGACGGTACAAATTTCAAACGGCTTGGTCCATGGAGTTGCAGTAGCTGATAATATTTACCCGTTTAAGCTGTATGAGATTGAGAGCTCATACTTAAATAGTCAACAGGATCTCTATACCGCAATACAGCGTGCAGCGCCGGGAGTAAGTATCGCCAATACGCAGCTGGGACAAACACCGGTGATTACTATGCGTGGTGATCGTAATACGGTAGTAATTATTGATGGTGTTCGTTATGATACGTCTATATTACATACGCTTAACCCTCAGGATATAGAGCGCATTAGTGTGGCTACAAGTACTATTTCAAATAATTATTTGGGGTATACATCAAATTAGAACGTGTTAGCTGGTAGATTTTAATAAAGTGTCGAAAGACACTTTATTCTTTTTTAATATTTTGTATTTTCAGGCTTGATTTTAAATCGACCACTATGAAAATAACCATGTTAAGTTTTGCATTATTTTGTGTTGTATGTAGTTTTGCGCAACAAATTCTCCCAGAAGTAGAAAGAGCTACCGTAGTAGACGAGATTTTAGAAGAGCGCTTTAATGTTTTACTTCCAGAATTGATGGATACTGCAGCTATTGATATGTGGGTGGTAATTTCTAGAGAATACAATGAAGATCCTGTTCTTAAAACCATGCTCCCTGCTACTTGGTTAAACGCGCGTAGAAGAACAATACTTCTATTCTACAGGAACAAATCAAAAAATACTATTGAAAAATTAGCAGTGGCACGTTATGATGTGGGTAAAAGTATTGTTTCTGCTTGGGATAAAGAAAAGCAACCAGACCAATGGAAAAGACTTATAGAATTAATTCAAGAACGTAACCCAAATAAGATTGGGTTAAATTTCTCTAAAGATCATAATATCGCTGATGGCTTAGATAAAACAGATTATGACGAGTTCATGAGCTATTTACCTAAGAAAATGCATTCCAAAGTAATCTCTGCAGAACAACTTGCAGTGCGTTGGATAGAAACGCGTACGCCTCGTGAAATGGTTATTTACAATCAATTGGTAGACATAACACATGATATTATCGCAGAAGCATTTTCAGAAAAAGTAATTACTCCAGGGGTTACGACCACAACAGAAGTGGAGTGGTGGATGCGTCAAAAGGTAACAGATTTAGGCTTGGAAACTTGGTTTCATCCTACGGTAGATGTGCAACGCAGTAGTGAAAAATTAGTAGATCATTTGTATTCCTTTTCAGGAAGACCTGATGGCCTGACTATTGTACCCGGAGACTTGTTGCATTGCGATTTTGGCATTACGTATTTAAGGTTAAATACTGATTGTCAAGAATTGGCTTATGTGTTACAACCAGAAGAAAAACAAGCGCCCAAGTTTTTGGTGGAAGGCCTAAAAGACGGTAATAGCGTTCAAGATTTTCTGACAAATAATATGATTGAAGGGAGAACAGGAAATGAAATTTTAGCGAAATCATTACAGGAAGCTAAGGTTGCCGGTCTTAGGCCCTCAATTTATACACATCCTTTAGGTTTGTATGGTCATTCGGCAGGAACAACGATAGGCATGTGGGATGCTCAAGATGGAGTAATGAAAGACGATGGAGATAAATACCCCTTAAACAAAAATACCGTTTACGCTATAGAATTGAATACCACGATTACAGTTCCAGAATGGAACAGAGATATTCGTATTATGCTTGAAGAAGCAGGTTTCTATGGCGAAAACGGATTTAGATATGTAAATGGCAGACAAACGGAATTACTTCTTATTCCGCGTATAAAAAATCATCAAGGGAATTAAACTTGAATAACGCCTAAATTAAAAGGTTTTTCTATGGGAGCATGATTCGCAGCATCAATTCCCATAGAAATCCATTTACGAGTATCTAACGGGTCAATAATGCCATCGGTCCATAAACGCGATGCTGCATAATATGGAGAAACCTGATCATCATATCGGTTCTTTATCTTGCTAAATAATTCGGCCTCTTTCTCAGGAGTAATCTCTTCTCCTTTTTTCTTTAAAGAAGCTTTTTCTATTTGCAATAATACCTTAGCGGCAGAATTACCACTCATTACTGCTAGTTCAGCACTAGGCCATGCAACAATTAATCGTGGGTCATAAGCTTTACCGCACATTGCGTAATTACCAGCGCCATAACTATTTCCAATAACAATCGTAAATTTAGGGACTACAGAATTACTCACAGCATTCACCATTTTAGCACCATCTTTTATAATACCGCCATGTTCACTTTTGCTGCCTACCATAAAGCCGGTAACGTCTTGTAGAAAGACTAACGGAATTTTCTTTTGGTTGCAATTGGCAATAAAACGGGTTGCCTTATCTGCAGAATCGGAATAAATAACGCCTCCAAATTGCATTTCTCCATTGGTGGTTTTTACCACCTTACGTTGGTTAGCTACGATACCTACAGCCCAACCATCAATACGTGCATAACCTGTTAATATGGTTTTACCGTACCCTTCTTTATATTGTTCAAAATCAGAATCATCTACTAATCGTTTAATGATTTCAACCATATCATACTGGTCAGATCTTGATTTAGGTAAGATCCCGTAAATGTCTTGCGGATTTTCTTTTGGTTTTTCAGCCTTTATTCTGTTATAGCCAGCTTTGTCAAAATCACCAATCTTACTCATGATGTTTTTAATGGTATCTAAGGCATCAGCATCATCTTTAGATTTATAATCAGTTACGCCACTTATTTCACAATGTGTAGTAGCACCGCCCAATGTTTCGTTATCGATACTTTCGCCAATAGCAGCTTTCACCAAATAACTTCCTGCTAAAAAAATACTTGCAGTTTTGTCTACGATTAGTGCTTCGTCACTCATAATTGGTAAATAAGCACCACCAGCAACACAACTGCCCATAACGGCAGATATTTGTGTGATCCCCATACTGCTCATCACGGCGTTATTTCTAAAAATACGCCCGAAATGCTCTTTGTCTGGGAAAATTTCATCTTGCATGGGCAAATAAACACCAGCACTATCAACCAAGTAAATAATTGGTAATTTGTTTTCTATGGCAATTTCTTGAGCTCTTAAATTCTTCTTGGCAGTAATAGGAAACCAAGCTCCTGCTTTAACAGTAGCGTCATTGGCTACCACAATACATTGTTTACCTTTTACATATCCAATTTTAACAACAACCCCTCCAGAAGGGCATCCGCCATGCTCTTTATACATACCGTCGCCAACAAATGCACCAATTTCTATAGCATCTGCTTTATCATCTAATAAATAATCAATACGCTCTCTGGCAGTCATTTTCCCTTGAGCATGTTGTTTTTCAATTCTACTTTTTCCGCCTCCTAATTTAACGGCCGTCAGTCTTTTTTTTAATGCTGATAAAAGTAATTTATTATGATCTTCGTTTTTATTGAAGTTGATATCCATACGTATTAAAATTTCTTTAATGGGTATAAATATAAGGAGTAATTATTGATTAACTTTGATAATATATAAAGAGAAAATGAAACAAAAACTACGTTGGGGAATAGTAGGATTGGGCAGTATTGCAAATCACTTTGTGAAAGATTTGGCCTTAGTTGAAGATTCTGAATTGGTAGCCGTAGCTTCCAGAAGTATTGAAAAAGCGGAGGAATTCTCAAAACATTACGCCTCAAAATATGCATTTGGCAGTTATGAAGAGCTATTTAAATGTCCAGAAGTAGATGTGATCTATATTGCAACACCGCATTCTTTTCATGCTAAATTGGCTATTGATGCAATGTATTACGGGAAGCATATTTTATGTGAGAAACCTTTAGGGGTGAATACGGAAGAGGTTACAAAAATGATTGCCGCAGCGAAGGAGAATAATGTTTTTTTGATGGAAGCCTTATGGAGTCGTTTTAACCCTGCAATCCAAAAAGTAACAGAATTAATTGCCGAGGGTGTTTTAGGTGCTATTAAATATATACAGGCAGATTTTGCATTTCCAGCCTTGCATAGAGATGATGAGAATAGGTTGTTAAACCCCAATTTGGCTGGAGGTTCTTTGTTAGATATAGGAATTTATCCTGTTTTTTTGTCCTATTTAATTTTAGGGAATCCTGAGGCTATTATGGCTTCTTCTAAGTTTTATAAAACGGGAATAGAAATGCAAACGGCTATGATTTTTGACTATCCAGATGCTCAGGCTGTTCTGTATAGTGGGTTAAATTCTAAATCGGAAATGAAAGCTGAAATTTCAGGAACTAAAGGAACCATTTTTATAGATCCGAAATGGCATGAAGCGCAAGGTTTTGAGTTGGAACTTAACCAAGAAATTACGAAATTTGACTTACCTACGGAAGGTAGGGGGTATTATTATGAGATTTTAGAAGTTCAAAACTGTTTAGCAAACGAAGCTATAGAAAGCACATATTGGAGTCATGAAGATAGTATGAATTTAATAGGACTATTAGATACCATAAGAGCAAAAGCGGGTATTGTTTTTCCTTTTGAAGAATAAAAGTTGCAGTTTCTAAATAGAAAACTCCTTAAAATAACGATATTTGACCCCACCAACGAACTAAAATTACAAGATATTATGGGAATGAATAAAAACACGGTACTCGCATGGGCTACTTTTATAATGATTTTTGTAGGATTATCTTTAATAGCTTTAGGAGCTTTTAGGTACTACGAGGTTGCAGGCTATGGTTTTGCAGCTGTTGGAATCGGATTTTTAGCAATTGCTTGGGTTTTTAATGCTTTAAAAGGAAGAGTTTAAATTTTACCACAAAATAAAGTACAAACAATTAAATATAGTTAAACACATATGTCTGACGATAAGAAAGTAATTTTCTCCATGTCTGGGGTTACAAAAACCTTTAAAACGGCAAATACTCCAGTATTAAAAAATATTTACCTTAGCTTTTTTTACGGCGCTAAAATTGGAATTTTAGGTCTCAACGGATCAGGTAAATCAACACTTCTAAAAATTATAGCGGGTGCAGATAAAAACTACCAAGGCGATGTTGTTTTTTCTCCAGGATACCGCGTAGGCTATTTAGAGCAAGAACCACAATTAGATGAAGAAAAGACGGTTCTAGAAATTGTAAAAGAAGGTGTAGCCGATACGGTCGCTATTCTTGATGAGTACAATAAGATAAATGATATGTTTGGATTAGAAGAAGTATATTCTGATGCAGATAAGATGGATAAGCTAATGGCGCGCCAAGCAGAATTACAGGATCAGATAGATGCTTCTAATGCTTGGGAGTTAGATACGAAACTAGAAATTGCTATGGATGCTTTACGCACGCCAGAGCCAGATAAAAAAATAGGAGTATTATCTGGAGGAGAGCGTAGACGTGTTGCTTTATGTCGCTTATTATTACAAGAACCTGAAATTTTATTATTAGATGAGCCTACGAACCACTTGGATGCAGAATCTGTACATTGGTTAGAACATCATTTAGCAGAATACAAGGGTACTGTTATAGCCGTAACGCATGATAGGTACTTTTTGGATAATGTTGCCGGTTGGATTTTAGAATTGGATAGAGGTGAAGGTATTCCTTGGAAAGGGAACTATTCTAGCTGGTTAGATCAGAAATCTAAACGTATGGCAGATGAAAGTAAAGTAGCTTCTAAACGCCAAAAGACCTTAGAGCGGGAATTAGAATGGGTACGTCAAGGTGCAAAAGGTCGTCAAACAAAGCAAAAAGCGCGTTTGAATAACTATGATAAGTTAATGAGTCAAGATCAAAAACAACTTGATGAAAAACTAGAAATTTATATTCCTAACGGACCTCGTTTAGGGACAAATGTAATTGAAGCTATTGGTGTAAGTAAAGCTTACGGAGATAAGCTGTTATATGAAGATCTTAATTTTAAACTTCCTCAAGCGGGTATTGTAGGTGTTATTGGTCCAAACGGTGCCGGTAAAACAACCATTTTTAGAATGGTCATGGGAGAAGAGAATGCGGATAAGGGTGAGTTTGTAGTGGGAGAAACTGCTAAAATTGCGTATGTAGATCAGAGTCACTCTAATATAGATCCAGAAAAAACTATTTGGCAAAACTTTAGTGACGAACAAGAAATGATTATGATGGGTGGCCGTCAAGTAAATTCTCGTGCGTACCTAAGTAGATTCAACTTTTCAGGAAGTGAACAAAATAAAAAAGTGAACATGTTGTCTGGAGGTGAACGTAACCGTTTACACTTAGCCATGACATTGAAGGAAGAAGGCAACGTACTTCTTTTGGATGAGCCTACGAATGATCTTGATGTAAACACTTTAAGAGCTTTGGAAGAAGGTTTAGAGAATTTTGCAGGTTGTGCGGTAGTTATTTCTCACGACCGTTGGTTTTTAGATCGTATTTGTACCCACATTTTAGCTTTTGAAGGAGATTCTCAGGTATATTTCTTTGAAGGATCATTCTCTGATTATGAAGAGAACAAGAAGAAACGTTTGGGTGGCGATTTAATGCCGAAACGTATCAAGTACAAAAAACTGATTCGTTAAGTATCGAATTGTTTGACTTTAAAAAGGCCTTCCAAAATGTGGAAGGCCTTTTTATTTTGATATTTTGTAAACCGTTATAATTTGTTAACGCGGTCTATTAAAAATGCAATTCTTTTGACATTTTCATAAGGTTATCTACTAATAAGCTAGACATATAATCAATGTAATTACTACGGTGCCTAGAATATTTTCTGATGCTGCAGGATTTTTAATAATCCATTTTCGGGTACCAATCCAATTGAATAACTTCAATAGTTGGGTCACCTTCGTTGACTAATTTTCTGAATTTAACAACATCACTCACCTCTGGTTTTCCTCTATAATGATATGGGTATACTTGTTTTGGTTTAAACGCTAAAACAGCACTGGCAGCACTTTCTTCCGTCATCGTATAGGGTAGGTTCATACAAATGAAAGCTTTATCAATATTTTTTAACGCACGCATTTCTGGTATGTCTTCCGTATCTCCTGAGAAATAAATGCGCTCATCACCTTTACTTAATACATAACCGTTTCCTCTCCCTTTGGTATGGAATTGTAAAGCTTCTTCTCTAAGGTTGTACATGGGTATAGCTTCTATCGTAATACCGTCAAATTCTTGTGTAGCTCCGTTTGCCAAAATATGTAGCTGAGCAGTATATTTTTCTGGTAGTTTGTCTGCTACAGCCTGTGGAACTATTATTTTAGTTTTAGAAAGGTCTAAAGAATCTAGAGTTTCAACACTTAAATGATCTCCGTGGATATCTGTAATCAGCAGAAGATTAGGGTTCTTTTGATCAGTGTAGGCGGATGCTCCTCCAACGGGATCAATGTATATGGTGGTTTCTCCCCATTGCAAAACAGCAGAAGCATGTTCTATGGGAGTTACGTTTACCACCTCCTTAATGGTTGCTATTGTTTCTGTTACTTCAGGTGGCGTTTCTGAAACAGGCTCTTTCTTTTCATTCTCTTTACAAGCTATTGCTAAAATTCCTAAAAGGCTTAGGGTAACTAACTTTTTCATAAGTGTTTTTATTTTAATTGTAATTCCATTTTAATATCACTTCGTTCATAGGGTAAGTCCTTTTCTAAAGGAACTATTTCGAAATTATATTTTTCATAAAGGTAGAGGGCGTGTGGTAATTTTGTACTTGAATACAATATAATTTTATCCCAATTGCTTTCCTTTCCAAAAGCTATAGCAAATTTTAAAAGCTCTTGTCCAATTCTAAGTCCTTGGTATTTTTCGCTAACCGCCATCTTTCCTAACTCAAAAGTGCTAGCATTAATTTTAAGGAACGAAAAACAGCCAACGATTTTTCCTTCATACTTTGCAAAGAATATATGACCATCTTTTTTCAGAATAGTGTTTTCACAATCATTAAGAAGTTCTTTATCCTTTTCTTCTACATAAAAATATTTTTTTAACCATTCTACATTCAAATCGTGAAAGGCTTTGGAATGTATTGGTTCATAGGGTATTATAGTGATTGCCATATTTTATTGTTTTAAAACACCTTAAAATTAAGGCATTTGTGAACTATTTTTTGCCTAAAAAATCTAAAAATAAGTTTAAAACGTATATATTTCTGATACAAACAAACGCCCTTGTAAGAGGAAAACTAAAAAGAACTTTAATTTTTTAAATTATGGCAGAAACAAAAAGTAACAATGGATTAAAAGTAATAGCTGGTCTATTACTAGTATTGTTGGTTGGATTGGTAATTTATACCGTGAGTCTTTATAAAGAAAAGCAAGACAACACAGACAAGCTTAGCAAAGAAAAAGAATTAGTTGTTGAAGATTTAACAAGCTTACGTTCTGAATATGACAAAGCAATTTTAGAAAGCAATGCAACTAATGAAGAATTAGTTAGTGCAAGAGATAATATTGCAAAATACATAGATTCTGTAAAAACGATGAAACTTGATATTTCTGCTTTAGGAAAATACAGAAGACAAGTGAGTATTTTAACTAAAGAAAGACAACAATTAATCAGAAAAGTAGATTCTCTTACACGTTCTAACGGAAGATTAGTAATGGAACGAGATAGTACTTTCACAGAATTAGAAAAGCAAACAGTTTTCAACGATTCTTTAGTCGTTCAAAATACACAATTAGCAAATGTTGTTGAAAGAGGTTCAGCATTAAACATTTCTAAATTAGCTGTAGATGCAGTAAAAGAGCGTAATAGTGGTAAATTAGTATCTACTTCTAGAGCTGGTGCAACAGATAAATTTAAAGTTTGCTTTACATTAACAAACAATACCATTGCTCAAGCGGGTGATAAAGCTTTTTATATTGAAGTATTAGATCCTCAAGGAAATGTATTAGGAGAGAGTTTTACTAAAACTAGTGATGCTGGAGCTTCTGTAACGTATAGTAAAGCAACTTCTTTCTACTATGAGAACAAAGCTTTAGATGTTTGTGATTATATCAATAAGCCATCAGGTGATTTCCAAAAAGGAAACTATATGGTTAATGTTTATGACAACAAGCTTAAATTATTAGGAACTAGCAAGTTCACTTTAAAATAGTCTTAGACTAACCATTAACAAAAAAGGGGTAATCTTTCATAAGAGTACCCCTTTCTTTTTATACTATATTTCTTAGCTACTATTTTAATGTTCCAACCATTTCTTCTGGTTTTACCCAATCATCATAGTCTTCAGCAGATACATAACCTAAATTAACGGCTTCTTCTTTTAAAGTAGTTCCATTTTTATGAGCTGTGTTCGCAATTTCAGCAGCTTTGTAATATCCTATTTTAGTATTCAAGGCCGTAACGAGCATTAATGAATTGTTAAGTAATTGCTTAATAACTTCATGATTTGGCTCAATACCTACCGCACAATTTTCTTCAAAACTTACACAAGCATCTCCAATTAATTCGGCAGATTGTAAAATGTTTGCAGCCATCATAGGTTTAAAAACATTAAGTTCATAATGTCCTTGAGTGCCACCAACACTAATAGCAACATCGTTACCCATAACTTGTGCACAAACCATAGTTAGTGCTTCACATTGCGTAGGGTTTACTTTTCCTGGCATAATAGAACTTCCTGGTTCATTAGCAGGGATAATGATTTCACCAATACCTGAACGTGGTCCTGATGCCATCATTCTAATATCATTAGCAATTTTATTTAAAGAAACAGCTAATTGTTTTAAGGCACCATGGCTTTCAACAATAGCATCATGTGCAGCGAGAGCCTCAAATTTATTTTCAGCAGTTACAAAAGGTAATCCTGTAAACTCAGCAATAAAATCTGCCACCATCACATCATATCCTTCTGGAGTATTTAAACCGGTTCCTACAGCAGTTCCTCCAAGAGCAAGTTCTGCTAAATGTGGTAATGTATTTTTTAATGCTTTTAATCCGTGATCTAATTGAGATACATATCCAGAAAATTCTTGTCCTAAGGTTAGGGGAGTGGCATCCATTAAATGGGTACGTCCAATTTTTACAACGTTTTTAAATTCGATAGTTTTTTTATGTAACGTATCTCTTAATTGTGTAATTCCAGGAATAGTGACCTCAACTATTTTCTTATAAGCGGCAATATGCATCCCGGTAGGAAACGTATCATTAGAAGATTGAGATTTGTTAACATCGTCATTGGGTTGTATTACCTTGTCACCTTCACCAATAACCTTACCAGCAAGTTCTTGCGCTCTATTGGCAATAACTTCATTAACGTTCATATTACTCTGGGTACCAGAACCTGTTTGCCAAATAACTAAAGGAAATTGATCGTCATGTTTTTTAGATAGAATTTCATCACAGACTTTTGCGATTAGATCTCTTTTTTCTTCAGTAAGAACACCTAATTTATGGTTGGCGTAGGCAGCAGCTTTTTTTAAATAAGCAAAACCATAGACAATATCTAATGGCATAGAGCCTACAGGACCTATCTTAAAGTTGTTTCTTGAGCGTTGTGTTTGTGCGCCCCAGTATTTGTCGGAAGGGACTTCTACGTTGCCCATCGTATCTTTTTCTATTCTATAACTCATAAGAAATTTATTAATGTATAGTACAAAGATATTGTATTGTGATTTTTTTTTGGAGTCTCTAGAAATTTTTTATAGATTTTTTTTAAATTCATTTGTACTATTCATCATTTTCAAAGTATCTTTGCAATAATAAAAATTAATAGCATGTTTGAATTTGACCAATATTTAGGTTTTTTAGCGTTTTTAACCATCTTAACAATCGGTTTTTGGCTAATGATTTTCTTATTAACTTTTGTAATACCTTACTGGTTAGGAGGAAATCTTATAGAATTTTTCAAAGAAAAGCGTGATGCTAGAAAAGCAAAATTAAATAACGAGGAATAAGAAACTTCAATTCATTTCTAAATTCTTAGTTTTTATCATAAAAAAAAGAAGCCATTTGGCTTCTTTTTTTGTTTCTATAGGTGAGGTGGTTTTTAAAATTCATCCCCACCATCATCGTCATTTCTTTGTTGTCCTCGCTGTTTCGTTTTTCCTTTAGGTTGATTAAATCTATAAACCAAACCAAGTGTAATTTGTCTTCTTCTCCATTGAAACTCACTCTCTGAAGTGAAAAATTCTGTTTCTGTGAAAGATCTTCTTTTAGCAGAATTGAATAAGTCACTTACGTTAAATGATAGTGTTCCATTATCTCCAAATACATCTTTACTAAAGGCAAGACTTACAAAAGTCATGCTCTTGCTTTCTGTTTGTGAATTCTCTGATGGGCCTCTGTAAAATACATTGGTTTGCCAATCAATACTAGCAGGTAAAGATACTTTAGAACTGAATCTAGAAAACCAACTTGTGTTTTTAGCACCATAATCTACCTCATTAAAAATTCCTTCTGTTTCAAATTGAAAGAAATTGAAGCTTCCGTTTAAACGCAGCCACTTTGCAGGATTATACAAAATCCCTAACTCAGCACCAATACGCTGGTTAGAAGATAAATTAATAGGTAATGATCTTATGATACTAATACCATCAGAAGTAAGCTCACCGGTCTCCTCTTGGATTCTTTCAAAGGAATTCGTTTCCTTTTGATAATATATAGAAGAAGTTAAGGTTAATTTTTTCCATCGCTTTAGGTATCCTAAATCAAATGCATTCGCATAAGCAGGATCTAAGTCTGGATTTCCTTGAAATACATTTGTTCTACTAGATCTTGATGGGAAAGGATTGATATAACGACCTCTAGGTCTGTTAATTCTTCTATTGTACCCTAAAGAGATGCTTTCCATATCACTTAATTCGAAGATTAAGTTTACAGTAGGGAAGAGGCCTAAGTAGTTTTTGTCAAAATTTAAATCTATCTCAGATCCTAGAACTTCTTGTAACGCTTCTTCATCGTATTCAGAATCTACCTTACCTTTTAATTGGGTATTTTCTAACCGTAAACCTAAAAGAAAAGAGAACTGGCCATATTTATTACCATATTGAGAGTAAAAGGCATTTATATTTTCGTCATACGTAAACTTATTTGTCAAATCTAAATTGGTAGCAAATTGATTGGTCTCCTGATTTAACGTGTCTAATTGATAATCTGTAATGCTTTGTTTAAAATTTCCACGATATCCAGCTTCAAATTGAGCATCGCCCATTGGAAGTACATAATCTACCTGAAATAAGTATTCATTCTGAGTTTCATCTTCGTATATGTTTTCCCTAGCTAAGAGTGCTGTATCAGGGATAGTATTGTTTTCTACTATGGTGGTCAAGATATCCTCAACATCATAAGAATATTGAAAATCTGAAGTTAACTTATGCCCTTTGTCATTAAAATTATTAGTGTAGTTTAAGGACACTTGATAACTTTTATCATCTTGCCCTTCATCTTCGGTACGGAAGGTTTCATTCGTCACGGTAGTGCCTTCATAACGCTGACTTTCGTTTTCCGTAATATCAGATTCATCAGAAAAACGCCCAAAAACGCTAGCCGTTATAGATGATTTTTCGGTCAAGAAATATTCAAGTCCTATGTTGGCATTGAAAGATTTATCTTTTCTAGTGATATCTCTATCTTCAAAAATACGATCATAATCGCCCGTCGTGTAGGTGTTATCAAAATAGGCATTACCCGGAGAAGTACGGTACGAATAGCCTAAAGTGTTAAAAATATTAAACTTGTCAGTACGTAAGTTTAAATTACTACTAATTTGACTAGAAGTAGGGTGGCCTATAGTAGTGTTTATAGAGCCATTAAATCCTAAAGTTTTTTCTTTTCGTAAAATGATGTTTAAAATACCTGCGGTACCTTCAGCATCATATCTAGCAGATGGGCTCGTAATTACTTCTACTTTTTCAATAGCATCTGCAGGAAGTTGGCGCAAGGCATCTGTAGAGCCAAAACCAGCCATAGCAGAAGGTTTTCCATTGATCAAGATTCTAACATTTTCATTCCCTCTTAAGCTAATGGCGCCATCTACATCTACAGTTACAGAGGGTACGTTATTAAGAGCATCACTTACATTAGCACCGCTTGTGGTAAGATCTTTACCAATATTGTACACTTTTTTATCTAGCCGAACCTCAACAGTTGTTTTTTCGGCAACGACTTCAACACCTTCTAATTGAGAAACATCAGGATTTAGTTTAATAGTTCCTAAATTTATAGATTTTGAAAGCGTTTGATTGGGTAGTCTATAGGTCTTGTATCCTATATATTCAATACTTACGTTATATTTTCCAGGTAGTGCTTCTACCTCGTATTTTCCAGATTCATTGGTAATACCACCAGAAATTTTACTAGGATCTTCAACATTTTGCAGAACTAGTGTTGCGTATTCTAAAGGTTGTCCTGTATCTTGTTCTACTACAGTTCCTGTTATTTTAATGGGGTTTTGCTCTTGTGGTCTTTGAGCAGTTAAGCTAAATAATGATAGTAGAAGGGTAATTGGTAGTAGTAGTTTCATGCTGTTTTTTAGTTAATCTTTGTTTTTCTTTTTTTTCTTTTTTTTCTTTTTTGTTTTGAATCTGTCTTTTTGTAATTTTTCAAAAGCTTCATACTTATCTTCCGGTAAGCCTGCTCTTAATTCTTCTTCTTGCTCTTTCACAATTTTCTCCATGGCCTCTCTTGTTTTTTCAGGAGCCAATTTTAAAATTTGCAATTCAATTCGTTTCTGTACACTTTTGGTTAAAATACTTCTAACAATAGCCTCTTCAAAAGGATTTAATCCTACAGATTCCGTGATGTTAGGCATTTCATTATCTACAATTTCTTCTGCAGTTAAAGCTTTTGGTTCTTCTTGTGGCGTTTGTGCTTGTGGTATAGAATTTCGTTGTCTACCATAACCATTTCCGCTACCGTTTCCGTAACCATTACCGTATTGTGCATTCACCTCTACAGAGGACACTATTAAAGCTAAAATTGCAATTAAAGAGTTTAAAAATATTTTCATGGTTAATAATATTATAAGATTATAAAACTAAAATAAGGTTTAAATTAACTTGGTTAAAAGTTTGTTAAAATGATTTAACCAAGTTTTATGCCAAAGAATAGCAAATTATATAATAGATAGAATAGAAGAAGAAGGGCGTCCAGTTACGGCTTTACTACCATTTACAATAATTGGTCGTTCTATTAGCTTTGGGTTTGCGACCATTGCCTTTATAACAGCTTCTTCGGATAGTACTTTTCCTTTAAATTCTTCCTTCCAAATTTTCTCGTTTTTCCGAACTAAAGCAATGGCAGGAATACCTAGCAGCTTTACAATTTCTGTAAGCTCTTTTTCGGTTACCGGTTTTTCTAGGTACTTAACCACTTCAAAATCTTTATTAGCATGTTCCAGAACAGCTAAGCCCTCTCTAGATTTTGAACATCTTGGATTATGATATATTTTGATCATTATATTTTTCAATTAAAAGGTTATTCTTCGTCTTTCTGGCCCATCATCATTAGAAAAGCTTTTAAAAACGTATCAATGTTACCATCCATAACCGCATCAACGTTTCCGGTTTCAGCACCTGTACGTACATCTTTAACCAACTTGTAAGGATGCATGACGTAGTTTCTAATTTGAGAACCCCATTCAATCTTCATTTTAGTAGATTCAATTTCTTGGCGCGCTTCCATCTTTTTGCGTAATTCTATTTCATAAAGCTGTGACTTAAGCATTTTTAATGCTGTAGCTCTATTATCATGTTGCGAACGAGAGTCTGAACACGAAATTTGAATGCCACTTGGTTTATGCGTTAATTGAACCTTTGTCTCTACCTTGTTAACGTTTTGCCCTCCAGCACCAGAAGACCTTGCCGTTGTAATTTCTATATCGGCAGGATTAATATCAATCTCAATACTATCATCTACTAATGGATACACATAGACAGAGGCAAAAGAAGTATGGCGTTTTGCATTACTATCAAAAGGAGAGATCCGAACCAATCTATGTACGCCATTTTCACCTTTTAGCCACCCAAAAGCAAATTCTCCATCAATCTCTAGGGTTACTGTTTTAATCCCAGCAACATCACCTTCTTGGTAATTGAGTTCTTTTATTTTAAAGCCATTTTTTTCACTCCACATCATATACATCCGCATTAACATGGCAGCCCAATCACAACTCTCTGTGCCTCCGGCACCGGCGGTAATTTGAAGAATAGCAGGAAGCTCATCACCTTCCTCAGAAAGCATGTTCTTAAACTCTAAATTCTCTATCGTATCTAAGGTCTTTGTGTAATGTTTTTCTACCTCTTCTTCTGTAATAGCACCTTCTTTTTGAAATTCTATCAGCACTTCAAGATCGGTCACTAAGGCTTCTGCGGTGTTGTAATCATCGACCCATTTTTTCTTAGATTGAATGAACTTCATATGCTCCTGAGCTTTTTGAGGATTATCCCAAAAGTCCGGTGCTAATGTTTTTTCTTGTTCATTTTCTATCTCTATAAGTTTGGTATCAACGTCAAAGGTACCTCCTTAACGCACCAAGGCGATCTAAAAGACCTTTGTATTGGTCTGTAGTAATTATCATTATTTATTTTATTTAAAGCAAAAATAAGCTTCTTTTTATAGGTATTCTCTACTAAAGATAAAAAAGATGTCTTACTGTTGTCGGCTAATTACTTGAACGGAATATTGGGTTTCATTTTGCCCTTGGCTACATACAATTCCTTTTAAAGGGGCGCAATCTTGGTAGTCTTTTCCATGACAAACTTTAATGTGATTAGAAGCTACTAGTACGTTATTGGTGGGGTCAAAACCTACCCAGCCTATGGTAGGAATATAGGCTTCAGCCCATGCATGCATTTGAGAATCACCAAAATATCCATTTCCTTGATGCAAGTAACCCGATACATACCTTGTAGGTATCTTATTATTACGGGCAATGGCGCAAAATAAATGCGTGAAATCTTGGCAAACCCCGTATTTTTTGGTAATGATATTGTTAAGTGTGGTATTCACATCGGTTACACCTACTTTAAAATAAATAGACTGATACGTCCAAGTGTTTAAAGCTTGTAAATTATCAAATAGTGATAGCGTATCATCTAATTGATATAACCCCATACTGCTATCAGGTAAAGTAGTAAAAGGGGTGTTTTTTAAAAATTGATCAAAATCTACTTTAAAATTTAATGAATTGAGCCTTAGATAGTCCTCTTTTATATTTTGTGAAGGATCAAATTCAAAGGGGTTAGCATCTTTTTTTAAAACCTTAAACTCAGCGTTGAAAGTAATTTCTTGAAAATTCTTTCTGGGGTTTACTCTTATCGTACTAAAACCATAACCATTTATTGAAAACTCATTCATTGCAGCCAAAGAATTGTTGAAGTCTGTAGTGATTAAATCTTGAGATTCATTAGTCTCTGGAATAATTAAAAATTGCCAATACGCACTGTGTACTTTATTTTCATAGGTGTTAGTAGTGTTATATCTAATACAGTATTCTAGTGGCATAAATTTTAAGAAATTGAGGCTGAGTTAAAGCCTTATAATTAGTTTAATAATTAAAAAATTCTTTTTCCATTTTTAAGCTTATTTCAGATAAATTATTCAAAATATTTTCAATAAATGCTTGAATATTACACTCAATTTCTTCGATGTGCTTATATTGTATCTCTGAACGAACCTTGCCAATTAAGAAAGCGGTCGCGTTTTTATTATAGTTTGTAGTGGTATCTAAAACTTTAATATGCCTATAAACCTGATTTAAACTATTCATTATAGAACGTGGGCAGTTTGGATTTAGAATTAAAAATTCTAAAGTTGAAACACTCGTAGGGGTTTTTTTGTAATGCCTTCTCATCATATCGTAAGATTCTGCACATTTCAACAGGGTTGTCCACTCAAAACTTTTACTAAACTTGTCTCCGTAGCCGCCTTGAGAGTTTAGAGCATCATTGTATTTTGCATTTATTATTCTGATTACTTGGGTAGCCCGCTCCATATTTATTCCTAACATAATAATTGCATACACCGGATCATGTAATAAAGTACCTCGTATTTTACCTCTTAAAATATCGGTCATTTCGGTGATATGCAATGTAAAATCATGTAAGCCATTTTTTACGAATATCGCTGGGTCATAATTTAGAATAAAATGGTAAAACTTATTTATAGCTTCATACAACTCTGTAGATATTAGGTCTCTAGCGCTATTAGCATTTTCTCGAGCTAGTTTTACATTATTAATTATAGAGTAAGGTGTATCGTGATCAACGCCTATTTTATATAATACATGCTCTTCTAATAGATGTTTATCATCATCTAGCTCTGGATCACCTACCATGAATAACATGGAACGTAAAACAAACTGTCTTGATTGCGAAAGTTGGTTTGGCGCATCAAGAGAAGAAAAATAATTTACATTTAGGTAGCGGGCAATATGTTCTGAACGTTCTATATATCGACCCATCCAGAATAGGTTGTTAGCGACTCTTGCAAGCATATGTTATATATTTTTTAGAACCCAAGTATCCTTGGATCCACCCCCTTGGGATGAGTTTACAATTAGATTTCCTTTTTGAAGAGCAACTCTCGTTAGACCACCCTTGAGTACAAATTCTTTATCCTTACCTAGAACCGTAAATGTTCTTAAATCAACATGGCGTTGTTCAAATTCTTCCGTTTCATCAATATATGTGGGGTGAACCGATAGCGACATGATAGGTTGTGCTACATATTTTCTAGGGCTCTCTATTATTTGCTCTTTGACTAGTTCAATTTCTGATGTAGACAATCGATTACCAATGGATATTCCGTATCCTCCAGCTTCATCTACAGGTTTAATAACTAGTTCATGTATATGATCTAAAACATACTTTAATTCTTCTGGTCTAGAACAATGATAGGTATGTACATTATTTAAAATAGGTTCTTCGTCTAAATAGTATTTTATAATTTGAGGCATATAGGTATAAACAGCCTTGTCATCGGCAACTCCTGTTCCTGGTGCATTCGCCAAAGTTACATTACCCTTTTTATAAGCAGCAAATAAGCCAGGAACGCCTATGGCAGAATCTGACTTAAATTCTAATGGGTCTAAGAATTGATCGTCTATTCTCCTGTAGATTATATCTACTTTAACAGGGCCTTTAATAGTTTTCATATAAACAAAATCATTCTCTACAAACAGATCCCGTCCTTCTACTAGTTCAACCCCCATTGTTTTTGCTAAATAAGAATGCTCATAAAAAGCAGAGTTGTACATTCCTGGAGTAATGACTACACAGTTGGGGATATCAACACCTTGCGGTTTTACACTTTCAAGTAGATCTAATAAATTTTCTGCGTAATTGGTTACGGAATAGGTTTGATAATGGTTGAAAACACCAAAAAGGGCACGCTTTAATGCCGTTCTATTGCAAATAACATAACTAACACCCGATGGGCAACGGATATTATCTTCTAAAACGTAGTATTTCCCGTCCTTATGTTTAATTACGTCAATACCAGAAATATGGTTGTAAATACCACCCGGAGGATCTACACCATTCATTTGATCTAAATAATTAGCGGAGGAGCTAATTAAATCCATTGGAACAATACCATCTCGGATGATATTTTTATCGTGGTAAATATCCCATAGAAACAGATTTAAAGCTTTACTGCGTTGTATGGATCCTTTTTCGATTATTTCCCATTCTTCTGGGTCAATAATTCTTGGGAAAAGATCAAAAGGAAAAATTTTCTCTTTAGTTTCTTTATCTCCATATACTTGAAAAGTTATACCTTGATTGAAAAAGGATGATTTTGCTTTTGAATTTAGCTTGACATAATCTTCAATAGAATGTTCTCCATAAAGATTAAATAATTTTTGATATACCTGCTTAATGGCTCCTTCTTCGTCAAAAATTTCATCATACAATTGACTATCTCGTTGGTACGAAGAAAATATTTTATTTTCAATATTTGTCATATGGTTAGAGTTTTAGTTAAGGTACTGGTTTTCATTAAATTCGATAGTGGTAAATTGATAATAAACACGCTGTATTTTAGTATTCAAATAAAAATAAATACTAAAAATTAACAAATTGCTTAATTTCTTATTTTAGGGCTATTAGGCTACCCATTCCATTGTTTTTTTATAGCTTTAAAAGCTAAAACCACCTGAAATGATATCGAAGAAATTACTTCTCTTAGTTTTATTATTAACTACACTAACTATTACCGCCCAGCTCGCTGAGAAACAAAAGAATTTTCAGAAATTTAAAGGACTGTTTAATTTCTCTTATGACAGTCAAAATGATAAAGTGTACTTAGAGGTAAACCAACTGAATAAAGAGTTTTTATATATCTATGCCTTAAGTAATGGAATAGGGAGTAATGATATAGGTTTAGACCGCGGACAATTGGGAAATGAGCAGGTGGTTTATTTTAAAAAAGCAGGGAACAAATTATTATTAATTCAGCCTAACTTAAAATACAGAGCTTTAACGGATAATGTTTTAGAGAAAAAATCTGTAACACAGGCTTTTGCCACCTCTGTCTTATTTGGCTTTAAAATTGAAGAAGAGAAAAATGGTGTCTATGTAATTGATATTACGGATTTTCTAATGCAAGATACCCATGGTGTGTCTAGTAGATTAAAGAGAGCACAACAAGGGTCATATAGTCTGGATAAAAGTAAGAGTGCTTTTAATTTAGAGCGGACCAAAGCTTTTCCTAATAATGTAGAATTAGATGTGTTATTAACTTTCAAAGGTGATGCTAAAGGGTCAGAATTAAGAAGCGTTGTTCCTAATGCAAATTTAGTTACTGTAGCACAACATCACTCTTTTATAGCATTGCCGGATGATAACTTCAAACAAAGAGTTTATGATCCTAGAAGTGGTTCTTACCCTTTTTCTTATTACGACTATGCCACTCCGGTTCAAGAGCCCATTTTAAAACAATTTATAAGAAGGCATCGTTTGGAAAAGAAAAATCCTCAGGCAGAAATTAGTGAGGCGGTTGCACCTATAGTTTATTATTTAGATAATGGTACCCCTGAGCCCGTAAGAAGTGCTTTATTAGAAGGAGGAAAATGGTGGAATCAAGCTTTTGAAGCTATTGGGTATAAAAATGCTTTTCAATTAAAAATGTTACCAGCAGATGCAGATCCTTTAGATGCTAGATATAATGTGATACAATGGGTGCACCGGTCTACAAGAGGGTGGAGTTATGGGAGTAGTATTACAGATCCTAGAACAGGAGAGATTATAAAAGGGCATGTAAGTTTGGGGAGTTTACGTATCCGTCAAGATTTTTTGATTGCGCAAGCATTGATGGATAAACCTTTTGAAACGCGAGATGATAACTATCAACCAATGTTAGCGTTAGCGCTAGCTCGAATACGCCAACTATCAGCACATGAAATTGGGCACACCCTAGGATTTGCGCATAATTTTGCAGCAAGTACCAATATGAATGCTTCAGTGATGGATTATCCACACCCTAAGTTTAATATTAAGAAAGATAAGATAGATTTTTCAGAAGCGTATGCAAGCGGAATTGGAGCTTGGGATAAGGTAACCGTAGCGTATTCTTATTCAGATTTTACCGAAGGAGAAAATGAATCCCAAGAATTAAATGCCATTCTAGAAGCGGCACAAAAAAAAGGATTGAGATATAGTACGGATCAAGATGCCAGACCTAAAGGAGTTACCAACGCCTTGAGTCATTTGTGGGACAATGGAAGCAGTCCTTCCGAAGAGTTAGAACATGTTTTAAAAGTTAGAGCCTTAGGTATTGACAATTTTTCGGTAGATAATATAAAGACGGGGGAAACCTATACTACTCTAGAAGATGTTTTTGTGCCCTTGTATCTTTTTCATAGGTATCAGGTAGAAGCAGCTTCCAAAGTAATTGGAGGAATAGATTTTAATTATGCGGTTAAAGGTGATGGGCAAATGGTAGTAAAAACGCTAGATGCTAAATTGCAGAGAGAAGCCTTGAAAAGTGTTCTTAAAACATTAGATGCTGCGGTAATTGCTATTCCTAAAGAAAAGTTAGCCTTATTTCCACCTAGGGCTTTTGGTAATTCTAGATCTAGAGAGTCTTTTGAAAGTAAAACGGGAATTGCCTTTGATCCTATTTCGGCGGCAGAAACAGCAGCAGACGTTACCTTAGGTTTTTTATTGCATCCTGAGAGAGCGTCAATACTAGTGGCGCAAAAAAGTATCGATGATAAAAACTTAGGTTTAGAGGAGGTGATACATCAAGTAATTGCGGCAACCTTTGAAAATGATAGTAAGGACGCTTACTTGTCTGAGGTACAAAAAGCAATTAATTATCGGGTGCTGTATTATTTGATGAATTTAGCTCATTCAGAAAAAGTACATAACCAGGTGAATGCTATTGCGCGGTTAAGCTTAAATAATTTAAAGCATGCGTACCAGCAGAAGAATGATGCTTTTTATTTTGAATTAGTTCATAGGATTAAACAATTTCAAGAACATCCAGATCAGTTTAAATTACTACCTGCTGAAAAAATCCCTGATGGCTCTCCTATTGGTATGGATTGTTATTAAATGAGTTGAAAAACAACCTTCTATATTTGATTAATTAATTTATAAGCAATAGGTTTATTGCTTTAAATAACAATACGTGCTATCCATGAGAATAAATTTAATTAGTGATACGGTTACAAAACCAACTCCAGGCATGTTGGAGGCTATGTTTACCGCAGAAGTAGGAGATGATGTTTTTAAAGAGGACCCTTCTATAAATGCTTTAGAAGAGAAAGTGGCTAAAATGTTTCATAAAGAGGTTGCTTTGTTTTTTCCTAGTGGCACAATGGCCAATCAGGCAGCTATAAAATTGCACACTCAACCGGCAGACCAATTAATTTGTGATAAATATGCTCATGTCTATAATTATGAAGGAGGAGGTATTAGTTTCAATAGCGGTGTCTCTTGTAAATTAGTAGATGGTAATAGAGGTATGATGACCGCTCTACAAGTAGCAGAGGCTATAAATCCGCCCGACTTTTATCATAGTCCGCTTACCACATTGGTGAGCATAGAAAATACTACAAATAAAGGTGGAGGTGCTTGTTGGGATTTTGATGAGCTAAAAAAAATACAAGCAGTTTGTAAAACACATCATCTAGGATATCATTTAGATGGCGCGCGTTTATGGAACGCAATGGTGGCTAAAAATGAAACACCACAACAATACGGTGAGCTCTTTGATACCATAAGTGTATGTTTTAGTAAAGGCTTAGGATGCCCTGTTGGATCTGTTTTGGTAGGGAATAAGGACATAATGCATAAGGCAATCAGAATCCGTAAACTATTAGGCGGAGGAATGCGCCAAGCGGGGTATTTAGCCGCAGCTGCAACCTATGCTTTAGACCACCATGTAGATAGATTGGCGGAAGATCATAAGAGAGCTAAAGAAATAGGAGAGCTCTTAACGCAATTACCATTTATTCAAAAAGTAGAACCTATAGAAACGAATATTATCATCTTTGAAATAGATGAATCCCTATTGAGTGCAGAACGTTTCTTAGAAAAACTAAAAGCAAATAATGTGCATATTATAGGAATGGGGCAAGGTAAACTACGCATTGTTACCCATTTGGATTATACAGAAGTAATGCATGAGGCATTTCTATCAATCTTAAAAAAAATATAGCTTAGGGTGTTGAAGTGGTATTGGGTACTACGATGTTTCGTAGGTTCTTAATACCATTTTCCATTCCGGCCTCTGAGGTATACAATTTAGAATTTCCTACAACTTTCCCTTGGTCATCCTTTAACATAAATAAAAACTCGCCTTTGTAGTTTGTCTTTCGTTCAAATAACAAAGGTTTCGTAACCAATATAGTTAAGTTTGCTGCAACTTGCTCTAAATCAGTCTTGTTGTTATAGGATATGCTTTCTAGTAGGGTATTCCCATTAGTACTTTCCAATTTAAACGCGTGATTTCCAAATTTATCTGTAAAATATTTAATCATGGCCTATTCTTTTTTGATCAAAATACGAAAAAAACAGGGAAATACTAGGCTTTATTTTGTAGGAAAATACAGTAAATTACATTTTAAAGTGTATTTTACCGATGAAATATGCATTTTAGCGATAAATTCCTTTTAGGTTTCTTTAACATATAGGTTTGACTCCAAAAGCCAATATATTTGCAATACTAAATATTAACATAACAAAACACATTTTAAAATGAGAAAAATTTTATTTTTATTGTCAGTTTTTTCTGCATCTATTTCGATGGCGCAAGATTTGCCGTCAAATCCTGAACCAGGTAAATGTTACGTACGTTGTACAACACCAGATGTATACGTAAATGAAACAGTAACGATTACCTTAAAGCCTGCTTATTCAGTTTTAAAAACTGTTCCTGCAACTTTCAAAACAGTAACTGAAAGCGTAGAAATTAAAGCAGCTGGAAAAAAATTAACGGTTGTTCCTGAGAAATGGGGTACAGAAACAATCAGTTATACATCTAAGCAAGGTGGTAATACTTTAAGTATTTCTCCTGCATCTTTTACAACAGGATCTGAAACAATTGAAATTAAGCCAGCATACGCACAGTGGGAACTTGGTGCAGCGGCTCCTGATTGTTCTTCTGGTAATCCGGATGATTGTAGATACTGGTGTTACAAAGGATACCCAGCAGAGTTTACTACAGTTTCTACAACCTTATTATCTTCTCCTGCTAGTGTTAGTAAAACACCAATAGGGTCTAAAGATGCTTCATATACAAGAAGAATTTTATTAGAGCCAGCTAAAGTAATTGAAGAAATTATTCCTGCTGAGTATAAAAACATTACTAAAACAGTTTTAGATAAAGATGCTTATACCGTTGAAGAAACTATTCCTGCAGTAACAAAAACTGTTTCTAAAGAAGTTTTAAAGGAAAAAGGTGGTTTAACAAGCTGGAAAGAAGTTGAATGTTCATTAGTAGAGTACCAAGCCTTACCAATTAACTGGAACTTAGGTAGTGCAACTTTAACTACGGAAGCTAAAAGCATCATTGATAATAGATTAATGCCTGTATTAGCTCAAAACCCTGGTGTTAAAGTAGAATTAGCTTCTCATACAGATGTAAGAGGTAATGCTGGATCTAATCAAGATTTGTCTGAAAGAAGAGCTAAAGCGGTTGCTGATTATTTAATATCTAAAGGAGTTAACTCTAGTTTATTAGTGGCAAACGGTTATGGTGAAACTAAGATTAAAAACAGATGTAAAGAAGGTGTTACTTGTACTGAAAGAGAGCACGCAGTAAATAGAAGAACTGAGTTTAGGTTAATTAATAACTAAATTCATAGTGTAGTAAGTTAGTCATAAAAGCCTTCTGATATCAGAAGGCTTTTTTAGTACCTAAGATTTAAAGTTTAGGTAGATATGTTTGTAGATAAGTAGCTGCATTGTGAATAATAAGTGTTTATAGTTGCTAATGGCACTTATCGCATGATACAACTACAAGCAATTAAAAACATCAGTAGGCTCAAAGTTACAACTGCAGTTGGCCAATTCACAGGGTATAATTTACTTCTTTAAAGCTCTTATAGAGAGATGTACTTACAATTTAATACAGTATGTATCTTGGTTATGGCCTATGTCTGGGCTATTGTAAACAATAAAGCCGCATTTTAGAATTCTAAAATGCGGCTTTCTTTACAAGTTTTTTGTAGTAAATTATAACACTTTTATTTGTAATATTTATCTAAGAACTTGGTGTGATACTGAATCTCTCCATTCATGCTATAACCAGATAAAGCACCTAGTTCTTTGCCATTATCATTTAAGATTTTTAACATAGGAACACTACCTCTTTTATTATATTTAGAGGCTAATTCTTTATTATGAGCTAATTGATCAGCACTCAATAAATCTCTATTTCTAGGAATATCAATATAAAGTAATACATACTCTTTAGCATAGGTATCAAAACTAGCTGTTTCAAAAAAATCTTTTTTCAAAGCAATACAAGGGGGACACCAATCACTACCCGTAAAAAAAACAAGAATATTTTTATCTTCTTTTTCTGCTTTTTTCACTGCGGTTTTATAGTCTGTAGTCCAATCTGACTTTTTTACGATTAGTTCTCCTTGTGCACAAAGTAGCACAGGAAACAAGAGCGCAATTAATAATTTTTTCATTGGTTTGTATTTAATTATTTAAATAACGAATCCATTCCAGGAATATTGGGCATACCATCTTTCGCAACGGCAGAAAGTTCTGCTTCATTTACATTGGTAGCTTTTTCTATAGCTTTATTTAATACTAGTATGAGGTAGTCTTCTAATTGTTCCTTATCGGCTAATAATTCGTCATCAATAGAAATTTCTTTAATAACCCTATTCGCATTTAGAGTAACCTTAAGTTTTCCATCAGAAGATTTTTCATCTACTAGTATCGTATGCATTCTTTCTTTGGTAACTTTAATTTTTTCTTGGGTTTCTTTTAGCTTACCCATCATGCCCATCATATCTCCAAACATAGTTGTTGTATTAGTATTTAATTTTCAAAAGTAATAAATTGTGGTGTTAAATTTTTTATGCAATGAGATGTATCCTAAAAAAAGCGTTTATTTTTCTTTTAAGTATTAGTTTTGCTGCTTCTTGTAAAAGCGATAAAAAAATTATGTCTCAAAATACTGTACCTGTTGCAAAAAAGATGCCGAAATCATTATCGATTCACGGAGATACACGAATTGATAATTATTATTGGCTCAATGATAGAGAAGATAAGGAGGTTCTTGATTATTTAAATGAAGAAAAAACCTACTACGAAAAAATGATGCAGCACACGGTTTCATTTCAGAACACATTATTTGAAGAAATGAAATCTAGAATAAAAGAAGATGACTCTTCTGTACCTTATAGGCAAAATGGATATTGGTACGCTACGCGTTATGAGTTGGGAAAAGAATATCCCATTTACTCTAGAAAGGCAGATCTAGACAATGCAGAAGTTCAAGAATTGTTTGATTGCAATGTTATGGCGCAAGGTTTAGATTATTTTAAATTGGGTGGTATTGCGGTTAGTCCTAATAATGAATTAGCAGTTTATGGGGTTGATGACGTTTCTAGAAGAGAATACACTTTAAAGGTTAAAAACTTAAGTACCAGAGAACTGTATAAAGATACGATAGAAAAAACCACAGGAGGTGCGGTTTGGGCCAATGATAATAAGACCTTTTTTTATTCTAAGAAAGATCCTGTAACCTTAAGATCAGACAAAATTTATAAGCATGTTTTGGGGACTTCGACAGTAGAAGATGTTTTAGTTTTTAATGAAGAAGATGAAACTTTTGACTGCTTTGTTTATAAGACAAAATCTAAAAAGTATATAGTAATAGGTTCTTCTAGTACACTAACCTCAGAGTATAGAATTATAAAGTCTGATGATCCTAATGGTGATTTTAAGGTTTTTGCAGAAAGAGCACGCGGTATAGAATATTCTATAGCACATTATAAAGATGATTTTTATATCCTTACTAATAAGGACGATGCCACCAATTTTAAATTAATGAAAACGGCTGAAGCGAATACGAGCTCAGCATCTTGGGAAGACTTTATTCCGCATAGGAAAGACGTTCTTTTAGAGGATATTGAAATATTCAAGGATTTCTATGTCATTTCTGAGAGAGAAAATGGATTGGCAAAAATTAAGATTGTTCGTTGGGATTCTGGAGAAAGTTATTTTTTACCATTTGAAGACGAAACTTATACGGCTTATGTGGGTACTAATCCAGATTTTGATACGGAAATAGTTCGTTACGGTTATAATTCACTGACAACCCCAAGTTCTATTATCGATTTTAATATGCGTACCCAAGAGAAAGATATTAAAAAAGAACAAGAGGTTTTAGGAGGTAAATTCCTTAAAGAAAATTATACTTCAGAGCGCATTTGGGCAACGGCAAGAGACGGGGTGAAAATTCCTATGTCTGTAGTTTATCATAAGGATACGAAGCTAGATGGTTCAAGTCCGCTTTTGCAATACGGTTATGGTTCTTATGGTTATACCTTAGATCCAAATTTTTCTACGGTAAGATTAAGCTTATTAGATCGTGGGTTTATTTACGTGATAGCTCATGTACGTGGCAGTGAGTATTTAGGAAGGCAATGGTATGAAGATGGAAAACTTCTAAAGAAACAAAATTCCTTCACAGATTTTATAGATTGCTCAAAATACTTGATAGCGCATAAATATACCAGTCCAGAACATTTATATGCAGAAGGCGGTTCTGCAGGGGGCTTGTTAATGGGCGCCGTGGTGAATATGGAGCCTAGTTTATATCATGGTGTTATCGCAGCTGTACCTTTTGTAGATGTGGTGACCACAATGTTAGATGATACTATTCCGTTAACGACAGGAGAATATGATGAATGGGGAAACCCTAATGATAAGGCGTATTATGAGTATATGAAAGCGTATTCCCCTTATGATAATGTAACATCTATAGAGTATCCCAACATGCTTATAACAACAGGGTTACATGATTCTCAGGTACAATATTGGGAACCCGCAAAATGGGTAGCCAAACTAAGAGATTTGAAAAAAGATTCAAATTTATTATTGTTTGATATTAATATGGATGCGGGTCATGGTGGTGCATCTGGACGTTTTGAGTCCCTAAAAGAAGTGGCAAAAGAATACGCTTTTTTAATTGATTTGGAAAAGAAAATCAATTAATGGAAAAAATTCAATAAATTTGTAGCTTATTGTTGTGTTTATATCAAAAAAACAACGTAGCAGTAATTGTATAACTTAGATCCAACAAATGGAAAATAAGATAAACGCTCATAATAACGTTTTAGAACTAATAGGAAATACGCCATTAGTTAAATTAAATAGAGTAGCAGAATCATTCACTGGTAATTTTTACGCCAAAGTAGAAGCTTTTAATCCAGGACACTCTTCAAAGGATAGAATTGCTAATTTCATTATTGAAGAAGCAGAACGCAAAGGTTTACTTAAGCCAGGTAGTACAATCATAGAAACAACTTCAGGTAATACGGGTTTTAGTATTGCTATGGTTAGTATAATTAAAGGCTACAAGTGTATTTTAGCGGTTAGTTCAAAATCTTCACTAGATAAAATTGATATGTTACGCTCCATGGGAGCTGAGGTGTATGTGTGCCCTGCACATGTAGCTCCAGAAGATCCTAGATCCTATTATCAAGTAGCGAAACGTCTTCATGAAGAAACGAAGGATAGTATCTATATCAATCAGTATTTTAATAAATTAAATACAGAGGCACATTATAGATCTACCGGTCCAGAAATTTGGAAACAAACCAACGGTCATATTACACATTTAGTAGCGTGTAGTGGAACGGGAGGAACGATTTCAGGAACAGCAGCCTACTTAAAGGAGCAAAATCCCAATATTAAAGTTATTGGAGTAGATGCTTACGGTTCTGTTTTAAAAAAATATCACGAGACTAGAGAGTTTGATAGTAAAGAAATTTATCCGTACCGTATTGAAGGTTTAGGGAAAAATTTGATTCCAGATTCTATTAATTTTGATGTGATTGATACTTTTGTAAAAGTCACAGATGAAGAAAGTGCACACTCTGCTAGAGAAATATCTAGAAAAGAAGGTATGTTCGTCGGGTATACAAGTGGTGCGGCTTTACAAGCTATTAGACAATTAGATGCGGAAGGTGAATTTGATGAAAACAGTAACGTAGTCGTTATTTTTCCTGATCACGGGTCTCGTTATATGAGCAAAGTGTACAGTGATAAATGGATGTCGGATCAAGGTTTTTTTGATGCAAAATCTACAGAAGAAGTGCAAGAAGTGCAGTATATTAAATAGCACATTAAAATAATATTTATTTAAAGCAATGGTTCATTTGAATCATTGCTTTTTTTTGTATGTATATTTTATGAAAACATCCTAAAAATCTTTACTTTTGCGGTAAATTCAATTTAATTTAGAATGAGAGATTTATTTGAAAGAATAATCGAGAATAAAGGACCATTAGGGAAATGGGCATCACAAGCTGAAGGTTATTTTGTATTCCCAAAACTTGAAGGACCTATTTCTAATCGTATGAAGTTCCAAGGTAAGGAAGTTCTAACGTGGAGTATTAATGATTATTTAGGTCTTGCTAATTTACCGGAAATTAAAAAAGTTGACGGAGAAGCAGCAGCTGAATACGGAGCTGCATACCCTATGGGGGCGCGTATGATGAGTGGTCATACCGATTTTCATGAACAATTAGAGCAAGAACTAGCTACTTTCGTAAGTAAAGAATCTGCTTATCTTCTAAACTTCGGATACCAAGGTATCATGTCTGCAATAGACGCGTTGGTAGGTAAAGATGATATTATTGTTTATGATGTAGATTCTCATGCATGTATTATAGATGGTGTTCGTTTGCATATGGGTAAACGTTTTACCTTTAAGCATAATGATATAGAGAGCCTTGAAAAAAACCTTGATCGTGCTACGAAAATGGCAGAGCAGACAGGTGGTGGTATACTAGTGATTTCTGAGGGAGTTTTTGGTATGCGTGGAGAGCAAGGTAGATTAAAAGAAATTGTAGCTTTAAAAGAGAAATACAATTTTAGACTTCTTGTAGATGATGCACATGGTTTTGGTACTTTAGGTAAAACTGGTGCAGGAGCAGGTGAGGAGCAAGGCGTTCAAGATGGTATTGATGTTTATTTTGCAACTTTCGCAAAATCTATGGCAGGTATCGGAGCTTTTTTAGCTGCAGATAAAGGCATTATTGATTATTTAAAATATAACTTACGTTCTCAGATGTTTGCTAAATCATTACCAATGGTTTATGTAAAAGGAGCTTTAAAACGTTTAGATATGTTACGTACCATGCCACAACTTAAGAATAAGTTATGGGAAAACGTAAATGCATTGCAAAACGGACTTAAAGAACGTGGCTTTGATATTGGAACAACAACTAGTTGTGTAACTCCTGTATATTTAAACGGGAGTATTCCTGAGGCAATGGCTTTAGTAAAAGATTTACGTGAGAACCACGGTATCTTTTGTTCTATCGTTGTTTATCCAGTAATTCCAAAAGGATTAATTTTACTTCGTATGATTCCTACAGCAACGCATACTTTAGAGGATGTTGCTGTTACTTTAGAAGCTTTCTCTGCAATTAGAGAACGCTTAGAGAATGGAACTTACAAAAGACTTTCTGCTGCCGTAGCTGCTGCTATGGGTGAGTAATAAGTTTTATAATGTAGTATAAAAAAAGTCCCGAGTGTAATTAAATTACACTCGGGACTTTTTTATTTTAAGTAATCTTGTATGCTATAGATTTTTGCGATACGTTCTTCTGCGTTTATAAATTTCGGGATCAAAATTTTTCCACAGTTGTTTTATCGCAATATTTTCTTCTAACTCAGGAGTTCTTACACAAGTTTGAATTCCTCTTTCCGTAAAGGTTTTGTAGTATTCGTTAAATATAATCGCTGTAACGCCTTTATTTTGATAATCTGGGTGTACCCCTATTAAATAAAAGATTACTTCTTTACTGTGCTTCTTAGACTTTAATAGGTGAAAAATTCCTGTTGGAAAAAGTTTCCCTTTAGCTTTTTGTAGCGCATGAGAAAAAGAAGGCATTACAATACCAAAAGCAACTAGTTTATCATCTTTATCTACCACAAATTTTATATACTCAGGATTTATGAAGCTGATGTATTTTTTCTTGAAATATGCTTTTTGTATTTCTGTAATCGGCACAAAGGAAGATAAAGAGGCGTAAGACTCATTAAATAAATCAAACATCTTGTCTGCCATTGGCATCACATCTTTAGTCTTGGTAAAATTTATAGGACGTAAATTATATCGTTTTTTTATGAGTTCATTTGCTTTAGCATAGAACTTAGGGTCGGCATTAGCAAAAGGAAATCTATTTTCCATGTATTCCTTTTCTTTGGCAAATCCTAAACTTTCATAATGGTTCACGTAATAAGAATGGTTATACCAAGTAATCATGGTTCCAATCTCTTCAAAGCCTTCTGTAAGTACACCAACTTTGTCTAAATTAGAAAACCCAACAGGGCCCTCCATATACTCCAGATTATTTTTACTTCCTATTTCTTTAACTTTAGTAATTAATGCTTTAGAAACTTCCAAATCATCAATAAAATCAAACCAACCAAATCTCATTTTAGAAACTTTTTGTTGCTTAATTTCAATCCAATTGACAATAGCTACCACGCGTCCTACAATTTCATTATTCTTATAGGCAAGGAATAAAGTAGCTTCTGCATCTTTAAATGCAGGGTTTTTGTCTTTGTTAAAGGTTTCCATTTCATCAGCAATGATCGGTGGAACCCAATATTTAGAATCTTTATATAAGGTAAAAGGGAATTTTACAAACTTTTTAATATCTGCTGTTGTCTTAACTTCTGAAACTGTAATCATGTGTGCTCTTTTGAAGTATCAATATTAGCAATATTAATCAACATCTTAAAGCGCGTTGAGAAGTTAATGTCTAAAATTATTTTTTAAAACGAAGGTGTTAAAAGTCAATAGCCCCATTATCTCCTTTTTTCTTTTTCTTTTCTGCTTTTTTTAGCTTCTTCAATTGTTTTTTTGTCGGACCTAAATCTACATCTTCTGCTCCTGAACCATCATCTTTCTTAGATTTTTTGGCTTTCTTTTTCATATCCTTTTTACCAATTTGACCGTTTTCACCACCTTTCTGCTCGTCAATCGGTATAATCTTATCTTGATGTTTGTCAATACGGTAGGAAAGGCCAAGGGTGCCAAACATTCGCGTTGGTGTATCTTTAAAGCTTCCTCCAAAGGTGATATCTGCTTGCATGTTTTTACTAAATAAATGGGCAATACCTGTGCGATATAATGCATCGGCATAACGATCACTTTTAATACCTTGTTGTTCTAAAAAGATACTCCACTTAGGGTTTCTAAACGCGTGCGTAAGCGATACGATGTAGCTCCATTCTGGAAATTCAGAGCCGATTCTATCGTAAGCAATGTTAGATATAAATACAACTCTTGGCGAAATTTTACTTTGAGTAGCCAGCATCACGCGGGGTGTAACAGTGCCATCACCAATATAGTAAGGGTTTTCTCCTAAATTAAATGTAGCTCCTGCGTATAATGATACGGCAGGAAGTAAATTACGCCATCTAAATTTGTGATTGGCTCTCCAACTTAGTAAATTAGGTTTATTGCGTTCTGGATTTTTAAAAGGATCATAAATTAAATATTTTAAACCAACTCTATTTCTTGAAAAATCGGTTATAGATTGATCTGGTAAAGAGTTCGTATACGTAATGTTTTCTTTTTGATATGTGCCCTCGTAAATTAATTCTAACTTTTCAAATAAAAGACCATAACGCAATGCTAATTCTGCACTCCATATACTAGAATCAGAATTTAAAAGAATATGATCTTGTTGCTCATATCCTACACCAAATTCTGCTTGAATTACATTTTTACCAACAGCATACGCACTAACAGATTGTCCTGGACGGTTAGAATTTATCACATCTGTATACTGTGATGATGCTACTAGGGTATAAAGAAAAACAGTAACTGCAAGAATTTTTTTCATGATATAAAGTTCTGTGACGTACGGTATGCAACGGTTTTATTAATATTTTAAGATTTTCATCGCCGTAATGCGGATTGATAATTGTATTTTTGATATTAATTATTTGAACAATATGGCTTTCTTAAAAACGATATTAATCATACTATTAGTATATTATTTATTTAAAATATTAATAAAATTATTTGCGCCTAAAATATTGAATTATGCGGGCAAAAAAGCAGAACAACATTTTAGAGAAAAATTTCAGGGTTTTAATACGCAACAACCATCTCAAAACAGTACAGAAGAAGGTGATGTGATTATTGAAAATAACACTACAAGAAAATCTAATTCTTCAAAAAAAGTTGGAGAATACATAGATTTTGAAGAAATTGATTAATTTCCCTCTTTTTTAAACAACCAACCAAGATACCGTAGTGCATCTAAAGATTTTTGATTCTTTAATTTGGCGCTATATTTCCTTGAAAACAGTCTTATAAATGAAAAGTAATCTTAGAGCTTTTTTAATTCATTTTTTTGCTATTGCCATTTTTGTTTTTGCTGCTATTGCCTACTTTACACCAGTGTTACAAGGTAAGGTCATTTTTCAGTCAGATATTGCCCAGTATACGGGTATGGCTAAAGAGCAAACAGATTTTAAACAAAAAACAGGGGAGGAGCCTTATTGGACCAATAGTGCTTTTGGGGGGATGCCTACGTACCAATTAGGAGCACATTACCCTCATAATTTTGTGAAGCAATTAGATCTAGCTTTACGCTTTTTACCAAGACCTGCAGATTATTTATTTCTCTATCTTTTGGGTTTTTACATATTATTAAGTTGTCTAAAAGTAGATTATAGACTCGCCGTTTTGGGCGCTCTTGCTTTTGGTTTTTCTACCTATTTAATTATAATTTTAGGAGTAGGACATAACGCAAAAGCACATGCTATTGCTTATCTCCCAATGCTTTTAGGAGGGATTGTCTTAGTTTTTCAAAAAAAATATGTCTGGGGTTTTATTTTAACTGCTATAGCAATGGCATTAGAAATAAATGCCAATCATTATCAAATGACGTATTATTTTATGCTCTTGGTATTAATCCTAGGGGTTGTTTATTTAATAGATGCCATCCGAAAGAAAGATTTAAAGCACTTTTTTTCGGCAGTTGGTATGCTGCTAATTGCCGTTGTTTTAGGAATAGCAACCAATGCTACTAGCTTGATGGCCACGAAAGAATATGCTGATTGGAGTACTCGCGGTAAAAGCAGTTTAACCATAAACCCTGATGGCTCACCAAAAGAAAGCACAGGAGGCTTGAGTAAAGAGTATATTACCCAATATAGTTATGGAATTACGGAGTCCTTAAATCTTTTTGTACCTAGACTTTTTGGAGGTTCTAATTCGGAAGATTTAGGAGATAGCTCTAACACGCATGATTTTCTTGTAGAACGTAACATATCGCCTTCACAAGCATTAGAATTTAGTAAAGGAATGCCATTATATTGGGGAGATCAACCTGGTACCTCTGCTCCAGCTTATATCGGAGCAGTACTCTTCTTTTTATTTTTTCTAGGGTTATTTTTAGTAAAATCCAATATAAAATGGTGGTTGCTTGGGGGCGTTATTATGTCACTGCTACTTTCATGGGGCAAGAATTTTAGTTTCTTGACAGATTTAATGATTGATTACTTTCCATTATATGATAAGTTTAGAGCGGTTTCTTCCATTCAAGTAATTCTAGAATTATGTGTTCCTATTTTATCCATTTTAGCGTTAAACGCACTTTTAGATGGCAAGGTAGATAAAGCGAAGAAAATCACCGCACTTAAAATTAGTTTTATTATCAGTATTGGTTTAGGATTAGTACTGCTATTGAGCAAAAGTTTGTTTTACTTTGAGGGGGCTAGTGATCCGTATTTAGAGAAAAATTATGGGAATGAATTAATGACTATGATTCGCTTAGATAGAGAAGCGGTCTATACCAATGATACCTTACGTTCCTTATTGTTTGTATTTCTTGCTGCAACAGTGCTATGGTTTTTTATAACAGAAAAACTGAACAAGAATGCCTTTGTAGTGCTAATAGGCCTTTTAATTCTTTTTGATTTGGTGGGTGTTGCAAAACGGTATGTTAATGATGATGATTTTGTACGTCAACGTGCTATGATTGCTCCGTTTCCAGAAACGGACATAGATAAGCAAATTAATCAAGACGAAGGAATTTTTAGAGTTTACAATCCGGCAGAAGGTTTAAATGGAGCCAGTACTTCTTATTACCACCAATCTATAGGAGGGTATCACGCTGCGAAACCTGCAAAAATGCAAGATTTATTTGATTTTCATATTTATGCAGGCAATTTAAATGTGTTTAATATGCTTAATGTTAAGTACATTATTCAGCAAGATGAAAAAGGGAGTTTTCCTGCATTGAATCCGGATGCAAATGGCAATGCGTGGTTTATTTCTACTTTAGAAAAGGTGGACTCAAGTTCGGAAGAAATTTTAGCACTTAAAGAGCTAGATACAAAAAATAAAGCAGTCATTAATAACAATAAATTTCCTAGTTTAACAGAATTTCAGTTTAAGAAAGATTCTCTTGCGACTATAAAGTTAAACAGTTATTTACCTAATAAACTAACATATACATCTGATAATGCGAACAAAGGTTTTGCTGTATTTTCTGAAATGTATTATGAAAAGGGTTGGAATGCTTATATAGATGGTGCCTTAACACCGCATATGTGCGTTGATTATGCTTTAAGAGGATTAGTGATCCCGGCAGGAAAGCATAAGATTGTATTTAAATTTGAGCCAGAAGTGATTAAAAAAGGATCTACTATTGTTGCTGTTGGCTCAGGAATTTTAGCTTTATTAATTTTGGCAGCTATTGCATTTACTATAGTAAAGAATCGTAAAAAAGAAGAAGCCTAATGAAGAAGGTTTTAATTATCACTTACTACTGGCCACCTGCGGGCGGTCCTGGGGTACAGCGATGGTTAAAATTTGTGAAATATTTGAGAGATTTCAATATTGAGCCAATAGTTTTTATCCCAGAAAATCCTAATTACCCTATTACTGATGCGGCCTTCTTAAAAGAAGTGCCAGAAGGAATAAAAATTATACAACAACCTATTTTTGAGCCATACCAATTGGCTAGCTTCCTGTCTAGTAAGAAAACAAAAAGAATCAGTTCAGGTATTATCCAAACGAAAAATCAATCTACTTTAGAAAAAATTTTACTGTGGATTCGAGGAAATTTATTTATTCCTGATGCGCGAAAATATTGGATAAAACCTTCTGTAAAGGCTATCGCGAACATTCTACAACAAGAAAGCATTGATACCGTTATAACTACTGGTCCACCGCACAGTGTGCACCTTATTGGTTTAGGATTGAAAGAAAAACTAGGGGTTACTTGGCTTGCAGACTTTAGAGACCCATGGACCACGATAGGCTATCATAAAAAACTTAAGTTAACTGAGGGGGCTAAAAGGAAACATAAATTTTTAGAGAAGAGGGTTTTGAATGTTGCGGATCATGTTATTGTAACTAGTCCAAGTACTAAAAGCGAATTTCAGGCACTTACCCAGCAGCCAATTTCAGTAATTACTAACGGTTTTGATGAATATCATATTACTGAACAACCCTTGGATAAAGAGTTTACAATGGTGCATATAGGCTCTTTATTAACCGGTAGAAATCCTGAAAATTTATGGCGCGTCCTTTCAGAAATTATATCAGAAAACATTGCATTTAAAAAAATCTTTAAACTTAGGTTAGTCGGCGTTGTGAGTAAAGATGTCTTAGAAACGATATACGCTTATAAGTTAAGACCTTTTGTAGATTTAGTAGGGTATGTTTCTCATGATGCAGCACTACAATTGCAGAAACAGTCTCAGGTCTTGTTACTAACAGAAATTAATGCTAAGGAAACACAGGGTATTATCCCAGGTAAACTTTTTGAATATTTAGCAGCAAAGAGACCTATATTGGCAATTGGCCCAAGAAATTGGGATGTCTCTGCCATTTTGGAGGATACCAATGCAGGCAAAACATTTGAGTATACTGATGATTTGCGCTTAAAAGAATTACTTTTAGAGTGGTTTAATAACTATCAGAATTCAGGATTAGAAATTTACTCAACTAATATTGATACATATAGTAGGAGGGAACTTACTCGAAAATTAGCAGCAATTATTTAATGGGAATCGTACTAAAGCAATCTCTTAATAATACCATTATAACCTACATCGGTTTTGCTATTGGCGCCATAAACACGCTATTTTTATACACTCGTTTTCTAACCGATGAATATTACGGGTTGGTGGGGGTTATTTTATCAGCCTCTGCAGTGTTGATGCCGTTGTTGGCTTTTGGTATCCCAAATACTTTAGTGAAATATTATAGTGGCTTTAAAGACAGTACCTATAAAAATGGGTTTTTAACTCTAATGCTTATTCTGCCTTTATTCTTGATGCTTCCGCTAGCACTGGTATCCTATTTTGCTAATGATGCGATTGGTAATTTTTTGTCGGACGAAAACCCTATCGTAAAGGGCTATGTCTGGTATATTTTTATCATAGGAATGTCTATGGCTTATTTTGAGATCTTTTACGCTTGGGCAAAAGTGCAAATGAAATCTATTTTTGGAAATTTTTTGAAGGAAGTGTTTACGCGTTTAGGCGTAACTGCATTACTGGTATTGGTATACTTTGAATGGATTTCGGTGGATGTTTTTCTACTATGTTTAGTAGGCCTGTATGTTTTGAGAATGCTGCTCATGAAAATTTATGCCTACAAGCTAAGAATGCCAGTTTTGAGTTTTAAGCTTCCAACTAACACCAAAACAATTATTCAATATAGTGCTTTGATTATTTTAGGGGGCTCTGCAGCTGTAGTTTTATTGGAAGTAGATAAAGTTATGATTAATCAATTTATTAAAATTGAAAATGTAGCTTATTACAGTGTGGCAATTTTTATAGCAACAGTAATTTCAGTACCATCAAGGGCTATGCATCAGATTGTCTATCCTTTCACAGCCGAAATTCTTACCAAAAAAGATCATGGAGCATTAAACGATTTATACCAGAGAAGTGCCTTAACCTTGTTTATAATTTCAGGATTAATTTATTTATTGATCATTTTAAACCTTGAAGAGCTTTATACTTTATTATCCGATGATTATAGTAAAGGGTATCTTGTGGTTTTTTTGATAGGATTAGCAAAGGTATATGATGCAGTACTAGGGAATAATAATGCAATTTTATACAACTCAGACTACTATAAGATGCTTTTAATTTTAGGTGTTTTCTTAGCGATTATTACTATTTTATTTAATATGTGGCTGATTCCTGAATATGAATTAATAGGAGCAGCTATTGCATCATTTTCTGCAATTTTTATATACAATACGCTAAAACTTATATTCGTAAAAATCCGTTTTGGGATTCTTCCTTTTTCTACAGCGATGTTTAAAGTTCTTCTCGTACTAGGTGTTTTAGGGATCGTTTTTTATGCCATAAGCATTCCTTTTCATCCCATACTTAGTATTCTTATAAAAAGTGTAGCGATTGTAATTATTTATACCTGGATGTTATATCGGTTTAAACTATCAGAAGATGTATCGGGAATACTTGACAAGTACTTAAAAAACAAATAAACCCCGCAGTGAACGTATTCACTACGGGGTTAACAACTAACCAACCTAAAAAACTATTTTTAACTTCTTGATCTACTACTTCTAGTAGAAGTACTTGTTGACCTTGTACTTCTAGACGGAGTACTACTAAATTTTCTAGTTGAAGTACTTTTTGTACTTACACTTTTCTGTCTTGTAGGAGTACTTTTTGTGGCTCTTGAAGAGGATGAACTTCTTGAAGACACTCCGCTATTTCTAGTAGAAGTACTTGTTCTTTGTGTGCTACTTTTATTATTAGAAGGACTTCTATATGTAGTACTTCTTGTAACCGTTGTAGAACGTGGATTTTTTGTTACACTAACTTCTCTTTTAACATTAGTGGCATTTCTAGAGCTTGTATTAGATCTAGTGGCTGCATTCTTACTATTGCTTCTAGCAGGAGTTCTATAATCAGCTCTTGTATTTGATTTTCTATTAGTTGTACTAGTTCTACTTGCTACTCCTCGTGTATTACTTCTTGTCGCAGGAGTTCTGTAATTAGATCTAACAGTACTCTTAGATGATCTAGGTGAATTATAACTTCTAGAATGTGTTGTTCTTTGCGCTACTCTTCTATCATTTTTGTAGACCCTAGCTCTTTCGTTACGAACTTTATTATATCTATGCTCTCTACCTACTACTGCGTAAGTTCTACGAGTGTTGTAACGGTAAGGATTGAAATACGTATATCTTACTGGGCTATAATATCTTCTGTAAGGATTTGTATTTACTAAACAGAATCCGATAGCAGGTCTTGCAAAATAACTGTGAAAAGGACGGTAAACATATGATCTGTTGTATACGTTGATAAATCCTCTATTGTGACTGTAGTATCCTCTGTTATCATAAAAAACATACATTCCGCCTACACGAGTAACTCTGTTGTTGTTATAATTGATTACTACCTCACCAATTTCAGTTACACGTCCGTAGTAATCATAATATACAGGAACATTTTCTACTTGAATAATAGCACCGTAATCATCGTATTGTACATATGGATTGTAGTCATAACCAGAATTAAAAGTGATGTTGGTACGACCAATATTTACATTAGCATTTACGCCAGCTCTTTCATCGATATAAAAATCGAACTCACCATCAGGATAAACTGAAAACGTAATGCCATTTTCAACAAATATGAAAGAGTTAGTATTTGTATAAGCATTGCGAGGTGCAACCTTATCTTCTGTGTTAACAGCTAAGGCACTTGAGGTGCTTAAAACTAAAGCTGATAAAAGGAGTATTAAATTTCTCATGATATAAGGTTTTAATAATTCATGAAAGCAACTATTTGCGTTCGGTTAATACATTACAAACAGCGTGCCAAAAATAAAACACAACTGATTATCAGTTATTTATGTGTGTTTCAGTTATTTTGTATGAGCTATGAAATAAAAAAGGCGATGCTAAATTAATAGCATCGCCTTCATCAATTTAAAAAATGTATTTATTTATAGTCGAAAATATAAGCTTCTTTTCCATTGGTATAAAAGACTCTTTTCTCTACTTGATCAACATGATAATTAGGTTTATTATCTAAAAAGATAAATTTATCTACTTCTTCACCGGTGTTTTTACTTACTTGAGCTAGATACTTTGTACCTGAATCATCCTTAGTAAAATAGAAGGCATAATCTTTAGAGTCCGAAAAGGCATTTAATCTATTTGGATTGTAGAGCGCTTCTGAGGCCATTTGACCATAGTAACCTGCTTGATGCTGTTTTACACCTTTATTGGCTTGATTAAAACTTCCAGTTCCTGGAGGAACCACCCCTGTCAATGTTTCTGCAGCGGCAGAAGTACCGCCCATACCTGCATTATATAATCCAGATACTTGATATGCAGCACCAGCAACGGAACCCACAGCAGATAGGGTATTTAACCATTTTCTTCCAGATTCTCCTGGTTGTTCAAAATAGTTGGTTTTAATAATCGTTCCTTTTTTATCAACGATTACATATTCCCATGGGCTACTTAAGAAGTAATTATCTCCTCGCACTTCCATTAGATTAAAATCTCTGTGCTTCTTTAATTGCAATTTTTGTTTGTTATCATCAGTAAGCCCTTTGTCTGGGTTAATGATATATAAGTTCTTTCCGTCTAATACAATTAAGTTTTTTTCATTGGCATCGTAAGCAATTTTAGTGTCTTCATCTGCTGCCATTTTCCAAATAGGCTTTTTTACATCCTTTTGGTAATATGCTATTCTATATGATGTTGCAATGATACTTCCATCTTTATATTCAAACTCATCATAAGAATCATCTTCAGCTAAGTTTTCTAAAAATGAATTTCCTTGGTATTGTGGTTTTTTCCAAAGTTCTTTTCCATTGTTATCTAATTGCATTTTTCTTGAACCGTAGTATACCATATACCCTTCGGCATTTTTTTCAATATCATTTATTTTTCTTTTTTCAAAGACACGCTTCCATAAAGGTTCTCCAGAACTATAATCATATACATTCCCACCTTTTTCATGTTGAACAAACATTTTACCATCAACTTCTTCACTGAATAAAAAACCTTCGTCCAATTTTAAGGGTTTTTTCCATTTCTGTTCTCCAGTAGCAGCATCAAAAGCATATATCTTGTCTCCTAATGCCATTAATTTATTTGCATTCATTGTTATTGCAGCTCCCATCATGGATCCTAAACCTCCACTTGCAGCTTCTACGGCGTAGTAGGTGTTACCTTGAGGATTTTGGTAAATAGCTCCAATTTTTTCTTCTTCATTAAGAACTATGTCGCCCGTGTTACTATTTAAAATAATCAAATTACTACCTACCGTAAGAGCAATAGTATTGGAGTTGCTGATGCTGATATTATCAATAGTTCCTTTTTTATCTAGGTTTAGCGCTTGTTCCCATTTAGTTTTATTGGCTGATAAATCTACAAGGAAAAATTTATTCACCTCTTTATCATCGGTTTTACATTGAATTAAATAAGATTTTATTTCTGGTATTAAATTGAAAGAAGTAATACTTTTATAATTATTTTCTTTATTCAATATAATTTTTCCATCTCTTGTATCTACAAGTAATTCATCCACTATAATATAAGGTGAGTAGGGTACCATTTGGTAATTCTCTTTATCTTCTTGAAGAGCACCTCCTAAGGCGGAAAATCTATCTCCTTCAATTTCCCAAATTTTGGTTCCAGTACTCGGATCTATTCCTGCAACAGTTTTATCAGTTAAGATAATTGGTACTGCAGAAAATTCATGAAAGAATAAATCTTCAATTTTATTTTCAAATGTAATTTTTTTGTCGGCTTCTCTTTGTGCGAATAGATTAAATGAAAAAATCATAAAAGCTAAAGAAGCTAAGCATGTAGTTTTTTTACTCATTTTGAGGTAAGTTTTTTAGGTTATTTTGAAAAGTTTTAAAAAATAGTAACGAATACGGTCAACAAATATTATTGGCATTGGATTTTTTTATTGCCAGCAAATACTCTCTCTAGCCACTTCTTTGTAGACCATATTTTATATAAATTCTTATATTTTGAAATATAGTAAAAAAAAATCAGCAAATTAACATAACATTACGTTATTTAAAATGCTGATCTTTTACTAATTTATAAAGAAGTTTATAATTTATCTTTTAAATATGGAGCAGTATATGAGATTTTATTCTTTGCAATTTCTTCAGGGGTACCGGCAGCAATTAGTGCTCCTCCTTTACTACCACCTTCCAATCCTAGGTCTATTATATAGTCGGCACACTTGATTAAATCAATATTATGCTCAATAACCACAATAGAATGTCCTTTATCAATTAATGCATTAAACGATTTTAATAATTTCTTGATATCATGAAAATGAAGCCCTGTGGTAGGTTCATCAAAAATAAAGAGTGCTTTTTCTTTGGTAGTACCTTTTACTAAGAAAGAGGCTAGTTTAATTCGTTGTGCTTCTCCTCCAGATAAGGTAGATGAAGATTGCCCTAAGGTTACATACCCTAAACCAACATCTTGCAAAGGTTTTAGTTTTCTGTATATTTTTGTTTGTTGATGTTTTTCAAAGAATGCCAGAGCATCATCAATAGTCATGTTTAGGACATCATCAATATTGGCATCTTCAAATTTTACTTCAAGTACTTCTTTCTTAAAACGTTTTCCTTTACAGGTATCGCATTCTAAATGAACATCCGCCATGAATTGCATCTCTACCGTAATTTCACCCTCACCTTTACATTTTTCACAGCGGCCACCATCTACATTAAATGAAAAATGTTTTGTTTGATAATTTCTAAGTTTACTTAGTTTTTGTGCTGCATATAATGCACGGATATCATCATAAGCTTTTATATAGGTGACGGGGTTAGAGCGTGAAGACCTACCAATAGGGTTTTGATCTACGAACTCTACATGCTTTATTTCGCTGTATTTCCCTTTTACAGCGGTAAACTGTCCGGCTTTTTCACCATAGCCACCTATCTCCTTTAATATAATAGGATACAATATTTTTTTAATCAAAGTACTTTTTCCACTTCCAGATACTCCGGTAATTACGGTCAGCATGTTTAAAGGAAAAGTGACATCTATATTTTTAAGGTTATTTTCTCGGGCACCAATAATCTCTATATAGTTTTTTGAAGTTCTTCTTTTCTCTGGAACTTTTATTTCTAAAGTACCATTAAGGTAACCAGCAGTAAGCGAAGAAGAGTTTAAAATATCTTTCATAGTACCATGTGCTACAACATGGCCCCCTTGAGTTCCTGCCTCGGGACCAATATCAATAATTTCATCGGCAGCATTCATAATATCTTCATCATGTTCTACTACAATGACGGTATTGCCTAAATCTCGCAGTGATTTTAGTACATCTATTAAATTTTCTGTATCCTTAGGATGTAGTCCAATACTAGGTTCATCTAAAATGTACATAGAGCCCACTAAACTACTCCCCAAAGAGGTTGCTAGGTTTATTCGTTGACTTTCTCCTCCAGATAAGGTGTTAGATTTTCTATTAAGGGTTAAATAGGTAAGTCCTACCTTATATAAGAAGCCTAATCTACTTTTTATTTCAATTAACAAACGCGATGCAATTTTCTTATCTGTCTCATTCAATGTTATCGCATCAAAAAATGTGATTAGATCTTCAATAGGTTGTTCTACTAAATCTGAGATAGATTTGCCATCTACCTTAACATAATCTGTTTCTTTACGTAATCGTTTTCCTTTGCAGGTAGTACATCTTGTTTTACCTCGGTACCGGGATAACATCACGCGGTTCTGAATTTTATAACTCTTTTCTTCTAATGCTAAAAAGAAATCACTAATTCCTGTAAAATGTTTATTTCCGTCCCAAACCAATTGTTTTTGCTCATCGGTAAGTTGAAACCATGGCTTGTGTATCGGAAAATCGAATTTGTAAGCGCTATTTACTAATTGATCACGGTACCAACCCATACTATCACCTCTCCAAGGAAATACGGCATTTTCAAATACCGATAGCGCGGTATTCGGAACTACCAGATCTTCATCAATACCAATAACATCGCCGTAGCCTTCACAAGTAGGGCAAGCTCCATACGGGTTATTAAAACTAAATAGGTGTACATTTGGTTCTAAGAACTTCATGCCATCTAATTCAAACTTATTACTAAAAGGGGTTTGTTCGCCAGTTGTTAAGCTCTCAATAATACAATCTCCTTTGCCTTCAAAAAAAGCAGTATCAACAGCATTTGCCAATCGATTTAAAAAATCTTCATCATCTTTCGTTATAATACGGTCTACAACTAGGCTAAACTCTTTATCTATTTCTGTAATCGTATCATCAATACGAATTACTTCTCCTTTATATTTAATACGTGCATAACCTTGTTGTGAAAAAATCTGTAAAGATTTAAGAGCATCTCTATCCTCGCGTATTTTTATGGGAGCTAATAAAAGTAATTTAGTTCCTTCTGGAAATGTTTTTACAAAATTAACAACATCGGTCACGGTATGCTTTTTTACTTCTAGACCAGAAATAGGGGAGATGGTTTTTCCTATTCTTGCATAGACCAATTTTAGGTAGTCATAAATTTCGGTAGTAGTACCTACGGTAGAACGTGGGTTGGTAGAGTTTACTTTTTGCTCAATAGCAATTGCAGGAGCTATACCTTTTATATAGTCAACATTAGGCTTGTCTAATTTTCCTAGAAACTGACGAGCATACGAAGAAAGACTTTCTACATACCTACGTTGTCCCTCTGCATATAAGGTGTCAAAAGCTAGACTAGATTTACCAGAACCAGACAAACCAGTTATAACAACAAGCTTGTTTCTAGGGATAACCACATCTATATTCTTAAGATTGTGCAACTTGGCACCTTTAATAATAATATTCTCTTTAGGATTTACATCTAAAATGCTCTTCATACATGTATTTATAAAGCACAAAGATACAATTTGAGCACTTTAATACCGAGAATACACGTTTTAACATCGAAAATATTGCATATCACAACAAACTTTTTTTAAAAGTACCCATTGTCTCTACATTTGAAATGTAATTAAAAGTCACTAGCCTAGAACGCTAAATTAATTTACACACATTTTGCACATAAAAAGGTTCAGATCCTTAATAAGAGAAGAATTCTAATATTAACCAATAAAACATAAATTTGTATGGAACTACAGATTGAAGATTCAGTATTAGTAAAAAATTATATCAACGGAGAAGAAAAAGCTCTAGAGATTTTAATCAACCGCCACAACCAAAGAATTTCTAGCTTTATTTATTCTAAAGTATTAGATAGAGATATTACAGAAGATATCTTTCAAGATACTTTTATTAAAGTAATAAAAACACTTAGAAAAGGATCGTATAGTGAAGAAGGTAAATTTTTACCATGGGTAATGCGTATTGCACATAACCTAGTTATAGATCATTTTAGAAAGAACAAAAGAATGCCTAAGTTTGAAGGTAGCGATGATTTCAACATCTTTTCTGTTATCGGTGATGATCAATTAAATGCAGAAAAGCAATTAATTAAAGATCAAATAGACAGTGACTTAAATATATTGATTGAGGAATTGCCAGATGACCAAAAAGAAGTTTTAATGATGCGTATCTATAAGGATATGAGCTTCAAAGAAATTTCAGAAAACACGGGAGTTAGCATTAATACCGCATTAGGGAGAATGCGTTATGCATTAATCAACCTTAGAAAAGTAATAGACAAGAATAATATTGTCTTAACCAATTAAGTAGTCTTCAACATAATTAAACAATAATTCCATTTAAGTAGCGTTATCTTATCATAATAATACTGTGAAAATGGGAAAAATATATTCTGAAAATCAAAATGTTAGTAAGCCTAGAAAGGCTTGTCCAGCAACTGTACAGTTCCTGATTAATTATTCAAAATCATTAGATATCATTACCTATAATAATATTCAATTTGAAAATAATCTAAATTAAAAAGAGCCGCAATTAGCGGCTCTTTTTAATTTACAGCCTTTTTTTTCTTCATTTTCTCCCCACTTCATTTAGGCAACTGCCTGGCATTTGTAATTACTGATGGCTTTTCCATTCGTTTAAAAAAATTGCATCTTTTTTATTTAAACATGATTTTTTCCTTCGGTCTCATTTATTTTTATATATTCGTTTGTATATAAGTGAGTTATTGATGAACTACAAGGTTTAAATGGGTCATTTATGTAAGAATAGAAGAGGAGGAATGCGCTTGTATTTTAGATTTTTTTTAAGAAATACATCTAAAACACCAAGTATGATCGTACTTATATGGCAGAAATAAATACTATGAGCAGTTCAATGCGCACAATACACGTTTTAACATCGAAAATATTGCATATCACAACAAACTTTTTTTAAAAGATACCTTTATCTCTATATTTGATATGTTATTAAAAATCAACCGCCTATAAAGCAAAATTACTTTTTTAAACATTTTAGCACACAAAACGAAAGTTCACTTCTTGAAAAGGAGGTGGGTCCCTAATTTTAACCAATAAAAAAGTAATTTGTATGGAACTACAGATTGATGACTCAGTATTAGTAAAAAATTACATCAACGGAGAAGAGAAAGCTTTAGAGATTTTAATTAATCGCCACAACCAAAGAATTTCTAGCTTCATTTATTCTAAAGTATTGAATAGAGATGTTACAGAAGATATTTTCCAAGATACTTTTATTAAAGTAATAAAAACACTTAGAAAAGGATCGTATAGTGAAGAAGGTAAGTTTTTACCTTGGGTAATGCGAATTGCACACAACCTAGTTATTGATCATTTCAGAAAGAACAAAAGAATGCCAATGTTTGAAGGCAGTGATGATTTTAATATCTTTTCTGTTATTGGTGATGATCAATTAAATATTGAAAAACAATTGATTAAAGATCAAATAGACAATGACTTAAATATCTTGATTGAGGAATTGCCAGAAGATCAAAAAGAAGTTTTAATGATGCGTATCTATAAGGATATGAGTTTCAAAGAAATTTCAGAGAATACAGGAGTAAGCATTAATACGGCTTTAGGAAGAATGCGTTATGCATTAATTAACCTAAGAAAGGTTATTGATCAAAACAATATCGTTTTAACGAATTAATAAGCCTTACAGCGAAACAAACAATATTTCCTTTTTGGTAGCGTTATCTTAACATAACAATACTAAACATATGGAAAAAATCTACTCTGAGAATCAAAATACGTGCAAGCTTGCAAAGGCTTGTCCAGAAACTATTCAGTTCCTGATGAGTTATTCCAAGTCTTTGGATATTATTACATATGATAATATTAAGTTCGAGAATAACTTAAATTAAAATTTAAAAGAGCCGCAATTAGCGGCTCTTTTTAGTTTTATAATAGGCCTCTAAAACTGATTTTCTACCTATAGTTTTGGTTATAATATCTTTTTCTAAATCCCATCCTCTCGCAGGTGAATATTCACGGCCATACCAGATAATTTGTAAATGTAAATCGTTCCAAATCTCTTTTGGAAATAATCTTTTGGCATCTTTTTCTGTTTGTACCACGTTTTTTCCATTCGTAAATCCCCATCGATACATTAACCTGTGAATATGTGTATCTACAGGGAAAGCAGGAATACCAAAAGCTTGTGATACCACAACACTAGCCGTTTTATGACCCACGGCAGGGAACTCTTCTAATAATTCTAATTCTTGGGGAACGATACCATCGTATTTGTCTACCAGCATTTGTGATAATCCGTGAATGCCTTTAGCTTTCATAGGAGATAAACCAACAGGGCGAATAATAGCACGAATCTCCTCAACCGTAAGCTTAATCATATCGTAAGGATTATCTGCCTTAGCAAAGAGTAACGGAGTAATCTGGTTGACTCTAACATCGGTGCTCTGTGCAGACATCAATACTGCTATTAATAAGGTGTACGGATCCTTATGATCTAATGGAACAGGGATTGTAGGGTATAATTCTTTTAGTTTTTGAATAGTGAACGCTATTTTTTCTGCTTTTGTCATTAAAAAATTTTATAAATCAATATATAAAAGGAATCGCTAATAGGTGGTGCCAAAAAATGTAATTTGTATTTTTACAAAGAACGAATTTAATTAAAAAAAAGCTATGCAAACTTTAAAAATAGGAGATATGGTTCCTTCATTTTCTGTAAATGATCAAGATGGGAATACTATTAATTTATCGGATTACTTAGGAAAAAAATTAATTGTATTTTTTTACCCAAAGGCTAGTACTCCCGGATGTACTGCTGAAGCGTGTAATTTACGCGATAATTATGCAGCATTACAATCACAGGGTTATGAACTATTAGGGGTAAGTGCAGACTCAGAAAAAAGACAAGCAAATTTTAAAAATAAATATGAATTCCCTTTTCCATTATTAGCAGATGAAGACCATACGGTTATTAATGCTTTTGGTGTTTGGGGGCCAAAAAAGTTTATGGGTAAAACCTATGATGGTATTCATAGAATGACATTTGTCGTTGATGAAAAAGGAGTAGTGTCTAATGTGATTGAAAAAGTAAAAACTAAAGATCATGCGGCGCAGTTATTAGCTTAATAAAAAAGCCCTAAATCATTTGATTTAGGGCTTTTTTATTATTTTGTTTCATCTGTGCTACCAGCATCAATTTGCTTTCGCTTAAACAAACTTCTATTCTTTATGATCTCAGCGATACCTTCTGGTAAAACATCTTCCCATCCTTCATCGTTATTAATAATTTTCTTTAAGACATCTCTAGAAAATATATGTAATACATCAGGATCATAATCAATAATATCCATCACTTTACCATTGTATTTAAAGAATTTGTACAATTCTTTCATACGTGGGTGTACTTTAACATTATTACTGGTCATTATTTGCCCAGTTTCTTCATTCTTCATAGGGTACAAATACACCTTTAAATCTTTAAAGAACAATTTTCCAAAAGCTTCTAAAATGCCACCACTTAAATGACGGTAATATTTTTCATCAAAAATATCAACTAGGTTATTTACCCCCATAGTTAATCCAATCTTCGACTTCGTATAATTATTAAAGTATTCTACTAACTTAAAGTACTCTTGAAACTTAGAGATCATTACCGTATGGCCTAATGAACATAAGAGTTCAGCTCGGTCCATAAAATCCTGTTCATCTATTTCTCCAGATGCTTTTAGGTTAGATAAGGTAATTTCAAAAATTACAATAGTATTCTCCTCTTCTACGCTAGTCTCTCTGATAAAGATATCATGAGATTTTTCTAACATATCCATATTTACTTTTGTTACAGGTCTAAAACTACCCCGTAACGCAAGAATATTCTTTTTATATAAAACTGCAGCAGGCAATAAATTATTGCCATCAGGACCGAACATAACAGCATCGGTCATGTTGTTTTTAATAAGCTGTAAACTCATTAAACGGTTATCTACATTTTTAAAGTTAGGTCCAGAAAAGTTAATCATATCAACTTCTAAGGTATCCTTATCCAGATGATCGTATAAATATTTAAGAATTTTACGCGGCTGGTCATGCTTGTAAAAGGCACCATAAATAAGGTTTACACCTAAGATACCTAAAGTTTCTTGCTGTAAACGAGCTTCATTTTGCTTAAACCGTACATGTATGATGATTTCATCATATTCTTTTTGAGTTGGGTCTAATTGGTACCTAATCCCTAGCCACCCATGACCTTTATATCTTTTAGAGAAGTCTATCGTTGCTACGGTATTTGCATAAGAGAAAAATAAACGCTCGGGGTGTTTTTTTCTACTAATACGATCTTCCATGTTCATCATCTCGTGAGTCAACATTTTTTTCAATCGCGATTGCGTAACGTAACGGCCGTCTTCTTCTATGCCATAAATAGCATCACTAAAATCTTTGTCATAAGCACTCATTGCTTTTGCAATAGTACCAGAGGCACCACCAGATCTAAAAAAATGCCCGGAGGTTTCTTGGCCAGCACCAATTTCTGAAAATGTTCCGTAAATATCTGGATTCAGATTTATACGAAGCGTTTTAGATTTTATCGAGGGGATATTTTCAAATCCAGTATCCTTTCTTAAAACAGAAGTCATGTAATTTATTTGTTTGCAACAAAGTTAACAAGATTGGGCAATCTAATAAATAAATAAGTTATAAATTTGGATAAAATAGACAATCAGGTGACAATTACATTTTTAGGAACTGGAACTTCTCAAGGAATCCCTGTAATTGGGAGCACACATCCGGTTTGTATGAGTGAAAACCAAAAGGATAAAAGACTACGAGTTTCTGTTCTAGTCTCTTGGGATAATTTTAATTATGTGATTGATTGCGGTCCAGATTTTAGGCAACAGATGCTTAAAAACCCTATTTCGCAATTGGATGGTATCCTATTTACCCATGAGCACTCAGACCATACCGCAGGAATAGATGATATTAGACCTTTCTTTTTTAGGCAGGGTGATATACCTATTTATGCCCATGAACGTGTTATCAAATCACTAAAAATAAGATTTGATTATATTTTTGCCAATGAAAATAGATACCCAGGAGCTCCAGCCGTAGAAATTAAAGAGGTGAAAAATGGGAGTACTTTTAAAATTGGGAATTTAAATGCTGTTCCTATAAATCTTAAACATAATAGATTACAGGTTTTTGGATATCGATTACGAGACTTTGCTTATTTAACGGATATAAAAACGATAGAGGAGCAGGAAGTTAAGAAGTTAAACGGACTCAAAGTTTTAGTCGTAAGTGCGTTGCGTATAGAATCTCATCATTCCCATTTTAATTTAGAGGAAGCTCTAGCGTTTATTTCTAAAGTGAAACCAGAGAAAGCGTACCTCACCCATGTGAGTCATCTTTTAGGTTTTCATGATGAAGTGCAAAAATCATTGCCCAAAAATGTATATTTGGCTTACGATAATTTAAAAATTACCATATAACTTTATAAAATCAACCAAATGAAAAGTAGAATTTTTCTATACCTATTTCTTTTTGCATCATTAATAGCTCTTTACCTTTTTGTAAGCAGTGGTACATTGAGTAAGGATAAAGACGCTAGGATAGAAAGCTTAAGTGCGCAAACCGACAAATTAAATGATTCTATTAGAGATTTACATTTGAAATTTCTTGAAATGGAGTATTTTTCTTTGGATAATAATGATGATGCTTTTGCATACTACCAGCATTTGAATTTAAAAAATCCTACCGGGTACATTACGGATAAGTTATTAGAAACTAACGAAAGTAAAGGTGATAATCCATTAGTACCTTATGAAGGTATGGAGGGTAATTTTAAAATTAATAAAATTAAAGTATTAAACCATAAATGGATTGTAGCAGATTTTTCTGATGGACATTACTGGGGAGATCTTATTATAAAATATGAATTGAAAGATGATTTAGGCGTAGATTTTTCACTGCTAGATCATTTGCTCTATGCTAGGAGTAATGAATAGATATAAAAAAAGCTTCTATAGGATATAGAAGCTTTTTTTATTTAATTTTCTGACAACCATTTTTTGAAAGAATAGAAATTTTGAGTTGCCACTCCATGGCCCACAGGAAATTCTTCGTAGGTATTTAAAATACCTAAATGATCTAGGAATTTAGGAGCTTTAGCAGCCCAGTCTACAGGAATAACTTGATCTACAGAGCCATGAGAAGCGTAAATCTTCAAGGCAGAAAAATCATTGTTCGTATAGTCGTCTTTTAGTATATTTTCATTGATATAACCGCTTAACGCAATTACACGCTTTACTTTTTCAGGATATGATAAGGCTACAGCATAACTTAATATAGTACCTTGGCTAAAGCCTAGAAGGGTCACATTATTTTGATCTATGGAATAAGCCTCACAAGCTTCTGTTATAAAGTTCGCAATTTTATCTCTAGATTCAATAGCTTGTACATCATCACTCCATTTGCCTTTTTCTGCATCAAAATTGATGGCATACCAAGCATTTCCATAAGGTTCTAATGTATAAGGGGCGCGTACAGAGATTACAAAATATTCTTCTGGTAATTCTGCAGCAAAAGAAAATAAGTCTTCTTCGTTACTTCCATAACCATGAAGCATAAAAAGAACGGGAGCATTCTTTTCTAGTGAAGACGGGCGAATTATATGTTCTAGTGATAAGGATTTTGTTTGCATAGGGGTGCTAATGTATATCTTATAATTATTTAATGAATGTAAACCACTTTTGGTAAAGCGGACCAACAATTGGCATTTCTTGTTTCTTACCAGTTAGTGCTCCTGTAAAGCCATAGCCCCATAAAACCACGTAGAATATATATAAGCCATAAAAAGCATAGGCACCGCCCCATAAATTAATTAAAATAGCAAAGGCTATAAAGGTGAGGTGTAAACCAAAGGCTTGTCTTGTTTGGTATCTAGCAAAATCATGCTGTGGTTCATTGTTCATGCTAGCAGCTATAATGGCACCTACAATAGTAAAGTAAGATACAATAGCTATAGTTTTTCCTGGTATTTCTTTCATGCTTCAAATTTACAGCTAGTAAAAGTAATGGGCAAAAAAAAATAGGCTCCAAAAGGAAGCCTATTTTTAAATATATTTTTTGAAAAGAATTATCCTCCAATTGTTCCAATCACAGGAACAGGTTCTGCCTTCAGGCTATTTGCATTCATAGCTCCTAGGACAGCTAAGATCCACGGAACATAGCTTAAATAACTCAATGCACTAATACCGGTAATCATAATTAAAACAAATACCGCTATTGATATTACTAATGATAATATCCAAATGCGTACAGCTTGACCGATATGAAAACTTACAAACTCATTCTTTTTATCTCCTTGGTTTGAAAAATAAGCAATTATTGTTCCGATTAAGGTTACATAGCTTATGATAGCCATTGTTTTTCCTGCTTCTTTCGTGGTTTGATCCATAATTTTTTGTTGGTATTTATTGTTTGTTTGTATTACTAACTCTAAACTATTTAGATTAGTATATTTTCTTCTGAAATTATTCCATAAACATGCCCTAGAATCGGTTGGCCAATAAAGGCACTATTTTTACATGAAGCGTAAATGTCATCTTTTGAGAATTCTTTTTCAGCGTCTGGATTAAAGAGCGTAAGGTTTGCTTTTTCCCCTTCCGCTAGTATTGGAGTAGCAATATTATAGCGTTCTCTTCCTTTTGTTAGTATGTGTATAGCGGTAGCTACTTCAAAAATTTTGTTTAGGGCTCCAAATGCAGATTCCAAGCCTATCGTGCCATAGGCAGCATTGTCAAATTCTATAATTTTTTCTTCCACATCTAACGGAGTGTGGTCTGAAGTTACAAAATCAATAACGCCATCAAGAACGCCCTTTATAAGCATTCTAGCGTCTTTTTTAGTGCGAAGCGGGGGCATCACTTTAAAATTAGTATCAAAGCCTTCTAATTCTTCGTCTGTGAGTACAAGGTTGTGAATAGCTACACTACAGGTAACATCTAAGCCTTTCTTTTTTGCCGTAGCAATTAACTTTACGGCATTTGCCGTAGATATCGTAGGGATATGTAATTTTCCTCCTGTATATTCTAAAATAAATAAATCTCTAGAAATTTGCAATTCCTCCGCTAAAGAAGGAATTCCTTTGAGTCCTAAACGAGTTGCGACTACTTCTTCATTGACTACTCCCTTTCCGGCGATCTGAACATCTAATGGAAAAGAGTACACTAATGCATCAAAACCTTGCGCATATTGCAAGGCTATTTTAAGAAGGTTAGAGTTTTTAGTGGGATTTTTATAATCAGAGAAAGCAACGGCGCCAGCATTTTGCATATCAAACAATTCTGCTAAAACTTCTCCCTCAGATTTTACGGTTAAGGTTCCTAGTGGATGTAATTTAGTAGGTTTGTTGTTGGCTTTGTTTTTTAAAAATACAATATCCGAACTAGAATCGGGTAGTGGGTTCGTAGTCGGATTTAGAATCACATCGGTAAAGCCACTTTTTGCAGCGGTAAACAAACCATTCTCAATGGTTTCGCGTTCTTCATGACCAGGTTCTCCAAAAGATACGCTGCTATCAAACCAACCAATAGAGACATGTAGGTTTTCTAGCGCAATAATTTTTGTTTGCTTTTCGGCCTCAATTTTAGGAGCAATTTTAGAAATGATACCATTTTTAATTAGAATATCTCTTTTCTCAAGATGGTGTTCTTTATTTGTGGCATCTACAATTTTTGCAGCTTTTAAAAGTACGTTCATTTTAAATATTTTTGAATACCAATTTCAATCAAACCAAATAGTAATGCTAAAATAACAAACCATTTCCAAAGCTCGTTTTTACTATCATCTTTTTCTAAAGTGTCAAACAAATCTGATATTGATGTTGGTGTATAAATGTCTTTACTATTTTCTAAATCCAAATAAGTTAAATTACTCTCTGTTCTTGGATAATTAAAACCAAGGTGTTTAAAATTTGTTTCTTTATTTTTTACTGTAAATAGTCCATCTTCAGAAGGTACTTCATTAAAGTTTAGAACTATTTTGTTGTTTAGAGATTGTTGCTGCGGGATGTATTCATTCGTTGCATTTGAAATCTTCAAAACTGCATCGTTAATACCTTCCACGGCTATGGTCACAGAATTATTTTTTCCTACGGTATAGTATAGCTCCTGTTGCTTTAAGCTTTCTACGCCCATATTGTATAACGTAGGAACAATCAAAGGCGAATTTTTAAAGTTTGATAATTCTGATGATAAAGGAGAGGTGAAAAAATAAAATCCTCTTTTGCCAAGTAAGAAAGGTTCATTGCTAGCATAAGAGAGTAATGGACTTTGTTTAGCATCTAAAGAGTAATAGGTTTTTACCTCTGGATATTGAAAATTGTTAACTTTTTGATCAAACACATTGCTATAAATTGGATGATCAAAATTAATATGGGTAATCTCTTGGGAAGTAGTTATTTTTTGATTCAATTTTACGCCAAAATTACTTAGAAGAGTATTGTAATTTGTAATGGTAATATCGTCATTTGGAATCACTATTAAGGTTCCTCCTTGTTGCGTGAATAAATGCAGTGCCTGCACCAATGCTTCTGGTAGCGCTTCTAATTCATTTAAGATAATGGTATGCTGACTTTCAATGAGACTATAATTTAATTGGGCAATGCTATTTTTCTGGTACTCAAATTCTTCTGCAGTATAAATTCTTTCTAAGTAGCCTGTTTCAACTCCGTAGATTTCTAGAATTCTTACTTTTTCCTTTTTATTTCTACTGAAAAAAAACTGGTTGTCATAATTTAGTCCCGTATCTTCTAATTGTATTTTTCCAAGGATAAGGTCATTCTCAGGAAGGGAAATGGTGACGCTTGCACTTTTTGTATTGTTAAATTCTGCAGCTGTTTTTGCAATTAATTGATCTCCATTGTATACAGAAATAGGCTGATTTTCTAAATCCTGAGAGGCTGATAATTTTATTTTTATCGTTGTCGTCTCGTTAGATTCGGGACTATAAAAAATACTATCAATAGCAATGTTTTCAACCTTAGAAGGGGTTAATTGTATGTAGTAATTATTTAATTCTTTGGATGGTTTTAAAGACGCTTCCTTATTTTTTTGAAAATCACTGATTACAATTAGGTTTTTTATGCTATTTGAAGCAGTACTAAAAAGAGCGGTAGCTTTTAGGGTAATAGCCTCAAGAGGTAATTGATTTTGTGAAAAATTTAGCGATAGCAAATCATTTTGTATGGCTGCAATAGTAGTATTTGAAAAGGTATTGTTATTTGTAAATAGGGTAATTGGTGCGTTTTTCGGTGCGTTTTTTACAATTTCTTGAACTGCTACTTCTAATAGAGAGGTATTTCCTTTTTTGGCTTGCATGCTAAAGGAATTGTCCAAATATATAATGGTTTCTTTATTTTTAAAAACGGTATTCTTTGCAAAAAAAGGTTGGGTAAATGCAATGATCAATGCTGTAAAGAGCAGCATCCTTGTGAATAAAAGCAACCATTTTTTAAGAGATCTACTTTTCTGAGATTCGGCAACTACCTGCTGCAGCATCTTTACATTCGTAAATGCTGTTTTTTTAAACCGACGTAGTTGTAAAAGGTGAATTAATATAGGAATCAGTAGTAAAAATAAGCCCCAAAGTATTTCTGGATGTTTAAAATGCATTCCTAATAATTGTTTGACAAATATAATTAAATAATTATTGGATTGTTTGTAAAACGGACATTAATTAAACCAAACGGCGTAGCCTTTTCTTCGTAATTCTAAGGCTACCAATTCTTCCATTTTTAGGCCTTCTTGCTTTGTCTTTAAAATGGGAATGTGGTTGTATAAGCTAGGACGCAAATAGCTACCATATTTTTGCACAATTGCGGAAGATAATTTATGACCTTTTTTGTTTCTATACCCTGTTTTATGTTGTTCTAAACGCTCTTTAGGGGTCTTACTCGTCATGCCTACATATACGCATTCTAGTACTCCGTTAAATTGCGGATTAGCAGCTCTAAACCTCCAATTTTCCGTAAAGACCTTTTTTTGCAGTTCGATGACGTAGATTCTATATTCGGTTTTGGCCATAGTGTTTTAGATGTGTTTAGCAGAAGAAATAATAATCTTTATAAGTGCTTAAATTAAGATGTTCTAATTGATTTTTAATATGTTTTTGGTCCTCATGATTGGCAACGGTAATAATTACTTGAGGGTTTTCTTGTTGCACTAAAATACTAGATTCCAGCATTTCTATATCATAAATATGTTTCCCTATCTTCTTTTCATTATTACAAATCCATTTAAAATCTATATTATTTGCTAGTAGCTTTTTGGCAATGGTTTTTCCTTTTTTTCCAGCGCCCCACAATACAATATTCTTTTGAGGATCTAATTCAATTTCTTTAAAGTAATCAAATTTTATGTCTAAAAAGGTATTCTCTGCATAATGATCGCTGGTTCTAGATGTTCTGGTAGAATAATCGCGCCATAAATGCAATACGTCATTACATGGAATACAGATGAGTTTATGTTTATAAAAACGAAAAGCTAAATCATAATCTTCAGGGTACGTATTTGTATTAAAACCGCCACAAGCATCAAAATCTGAGGAATAGACCATCCAACAGGGAGAGGGAATAACACATTCCTTGTAAATTTCACTGAAATTTGTTCCTCTTGAGGTCAAGCCGTTCAGCCATTTCTCATACGCGGCATAACCATCATTCACACCTGTTTCAGAAAAATAGGAAACTTTTCCCACGGCGATATGATTGTTACCATGTGCTAGTAGTGATTGTACCATCACTTCTAGCCGGTTAGGTGTCATAATATCATCAGCATCCATTCGCGTGATGAATGTTCCTGTAGCTTTGCTGTATGCTAATTGCAATGCTGGAATAATTCCAGTACCATTATTAGTAAGAATAGTAAAACGCGCATCTTTTTCTGCCATTTTCATGCCAATTGCTTTACTATCATCAGTAGATCCATCGTCTACGGCAATCACTTCAAAATTTGAATAAGTTTGCTCATGAATAGAAGCTAGACACACTGAAAAAAAATCTTCTGTATTTTTAAAAGGAATAACAATACTTACTAATGGCTCTTGCATGTTTGGGTGTTAATTTTGTTTTTGTAAGACCTCGTTTATGGCTTCTAAAACTAATGGAGTCATGACCTCATAACCAGCAATGGTGGGGTGCACTCCATCTTCTGAATAGATGTCTATCATTCCTTTTTTATCATCCACTAATGCAGCATAATAATCTAAGTAGTAACAATCGTTTGCTGTAGCATAAGCTTTAAGAAAGGTATTCATTTCAATAACACTGTCTGCAGGATTGATGCCTGGTTTCCATGCAAACTTATTTGCAGGAAGAATGGAAGAGATTATAACTTTGATTTGATTGGCGTGGGCTAGCTCTACCATAGACACAAAATTGTTTTGAATCATTTTTAATGTAGAAGGTCCTGTATTACCAGCAATGTCATTAATGCCTGCCAAAAGTACAACAGCTTTGGGTTTTAAATTGATTACATCTTGTCTAAAACGCAGCAACATCTGCGGCGTTGTTTGTCCGTTGATACCCCTGTTAATGAAAGTGTTTTCCTTAAATAAATTTGGATTTCCATAGTCTATCCAGCCTTGTGTGATAGAATCTCCCATAAATACAACCCGGTCCTCAAGTGGACTAGCTGCAGGTAATAATTCATTATCAACCGCAAAACGTTTTAAATTTGGCCAATCTTGTTGTGCTATTGTCATAACTAATGATAAACTTATATTTTGTGCCAAATTTTTCTCAAAAACGGAGTGAAATTATAGCTCTTTTTGTTCCGTATCTTTTAATGAAAGCTCTGAAATTGCTTTAGCTTTGGTGGGACTTTGCATGGCTAGATAGAGTAGTAGGGTCGTACCAATAGTAAAATATAAAGTGTAACCGTTAGACATGAACTGTAGAAATGCTAAAAAAGCAGGACCTTCCAATAGCGCAAATTTTAAAATATTTGCTTTTTGATAGAGCGCTAGTTTCGTTTTTAAGTCTTCAGAAGCATTTATAGCAGTAAGTTCTCTTGAATACAAATATTTACTAGCAAAATAACCTACCATAGCTACAATGGGCACAATGTAAATGAAAATATCATTTTCCATAGAAAACTCATTAACAAAACCAGGGCCACCGAAAAAAGTAAAAGCAGCAAAAGCTGCGAGGCTAAGTACTAAAAAAGCGTGAATAATGGTTAATGTTTTGATAGCCATATTTTGAGATGTAGTTAAGACTACCAATTTACTATATTTTTAGTTTCTAAGGACCCAATAAACTAAAAATAGCACAAGAAAGGTTGCTAATGCCGCAGAGAAGTTAATCCATCTATCCAAAGCTTTATACCTTTTAATTTTAGTTTTTATGTTCCTCATTAATTCAGGAGTAGTTTTTTTAAATTTTGGTTTTTCAGCATTATCAATAACCCGCTTATAATTGTTAGTACTTCGTACAGTACGTTTTTTTTAAAGTTTCCTGTTTGCATTTAAAGATTTAATGGCATGCAACATATTTCCGGCTCCACTCATAATAAGTTTATTTACAACTACTTATAGGTGTGATAAATAGAAAAAATGTTACAGTATTGGAATGAAATAGCAGCGATTTAGGAGGCTAGATGATCTTTTATTGTAAGAATATAAATGTAAGATTAAAAAGGATTTGCAAGCAAATAATTGATTGTCAGTAGTTTAATTTTAAAATTTACATTACAGCAAAGTTTACCATATGTTCTTCTAACCTTTAAATAACCTCTTAACTTTTTTATAAGAATGAGGTAATAAAAGCAAAATACTGAATTAACATAGCTCTTAAGGTTTATAAATAGTTTTGGCAGCGAGAATAAATAACTATAAACTAAAAATTTTATGAAAACCTTTAAATCAACTTTTTTAAGTGCCTTATTGCTTTCTGCATTGGCATTAACTTTTAACAGCTGTAACCCAGAAGATGGTGTAGATGGCACAGATGGTGTGGCCGGTGTTGATGGTGCAGACGGTGCAGACGGAATTGATGGTGTAGACGGAATGGATGCTTCCGTGTATTTGACAAGTTCAAAGTCACCAAATTTATTTAAGGTAACCAGTGATTTCGTGAACTTAAAAATGTCTTTAGTATTAACATCAGAAGATATAATTCCTAATTCACCCGATTTCGTGTATGGTTCTTTAGCAGATGGTGCTGGATTATTAGATAACGGTGATGATACTTTTACTTTAATCAATAATATAGAAGGTGATTATTCTATAGCCCGTATCATGTTGAATAAAAACTTAAGACCTTTTTATGGGGAATATATTTTAAATGCTGAAGCTACAGCATCCACAGCTATGTGTTCTGGTACTTTAATCACCAATGGAGAACACGGATTTGGACCTTTATATTTATCAGGCGGCGAATGGGGTGGTGCTTCAAAAGGAGTATTTGTTGTAGATCCTGCAAAAAGTGCAGATGCGGCTAGTACAGGAGAAATGTTACCTGCTTTAGGGCAATGGTCTACAGAAAACGCGGTGCCAATTGGTAAAGATGCTTATGCAGATAAAACAGTCGTATTTATTGGTGATGATCACGCAGATAATAGTGTTCCTTCTGGTCAATTAGGAATGTATGTTGGTGACAGAGGCGATTTAAGTGGTGGAAAATTATACGGTTTAAAAGTTACTTCTTCTGGTGTCGATTTTGAAATGGATATGGAAGAAGGTACTGAGTATGATGTTGAATTTGTAGAGCTTGAAGAGAAAGAAATTGATGCATTGGATGCGGAAGCAAAAGCAAAAGGTGTCATGGGCTTTTCTAGATTGGAAGATATTGATTGGAGAAGAGGTTCAGCTGCTAATCAAAGAGAAATTTATTTTTGTGTGACAGGTCGTTACAGTGCAGATTTAGTAGGTAAAGGATCTATTTTAGGTCGTGTTTATAAAGTAGTATTAAATGAAAATGACCCAACTGGAGCCGCAAAAATTACGTGTGTTTTAGATGGTGATATAGTAGGAGGTAAGGCAGACGGTTTTCATTCTCCAGATAACATCTTGGTTACTGAAAATTACGCTTATATTCAAGAAGATCCTAACGGATATTTAGATACAGCGGTAAATGGTTATGCAAAATTATACCAATATAATCTTGCAACTGGAGAAATTAAAACAGTTTTAGAATGTGATCAAAATAGAGCTGAAAGCTTGGGGTATGGTACCGTTGCAAGTACCTGGGAAATTACAGGTATGATTGATGTTACTGATGTTGTGAATAATGGTGAAAACACCTTTTTAGTTATGACTCAAAACCACGGTTGGGAACCAGCAGACGGTACATCTTTTACAGATCCTAAAGCGGTATCAGATATATCATCGGCAACTAAAGAAGGTTCAATGATGTACATGATCAAAGGTTTAGATAGATAATATTGAAGAACATCATGAATAAAATACTATTTATGAAAGCTAAGACATATACTTTTGGTATATGTCTTTTGCTTTTACTCACAACTGCTTGTAAAAATGATAAAAAACCAATTGCCATACTAACGACAGACGATGAAATAACAAAATTTTATAAGTCAGAATTAAATGATTGTATTCAGTACTTAGAGGCTATGGAGGGTACAAATCAGACAAAAATTAATGTTGATTTATATACAAAAGCGCGATTTAAGTTTAAAGCTATTGAACCTATCTTATCAGCAATTGATAAAAATAATTACAAGTCCCTCAATGCACCGAATATTTTGCAAGTTCAAGAAGAAGATCTTACGGATATTAAGATCAGAAACCCCTTTGGTTTTCAGGTGATAGAAGAATTACTTTTTGATCCTGAGGCAGACAGCGTAGCACTTTATAATACTATAAATCTAACAAAAAACCGACTCAAACTAATTGAAAAAAACACCCAAATAAACCTTAAAGATCATCATTTAATATGGCTTTTCAGAAATCAAATTGTACGTACAGCCACAACAGGTATTACTGGCTTTGATTCTCCTGTATTAGGGCAATCTTTGTTAGAATGCCAAACAACTTACCAAACTTTAATTGATTTAACAGAGATTCTAAAACCAAAATTTAATTCTAATACGTTGTATGTTGCACTAATAGAATCATTCAAAAATTCAATTTCAGCACTAAATCATGATTTTGATAGCTTTGATCGCTATGGTTTTATTAAAAATAATACCGACAAACAGCTAGAATTATTGGTAAAAGTTCAAAAAGATTGGAAGGTTCAGTTTCCGTTTGAAATGGCTATTTCTAATGAGGCAACTTCTCTTTTTGATTCCAATACACTGAATGTATTTTATTTTTCAGATTATAAAAGTGATACGTTAAAATTGAAAGAAAAGCAGCTTTTAGGTAAGCAGTTATTCAATGATAAAATGCTTTCCAAAAATTATGAAATGGCTTGCGCTACCTGTCATATAAAAGATAAAGCTTTTACAGATGGCAAAAAAACATTCGATAAAAATCAAATAAGAAATACACCCACCTTACGCTATGCGGCCTATCAGCAAACGTTTTTTATGGATGGGCGTTCCGGTAGCTTGGAAGGTCAAATAGTAGGAGTTGCCGATAATCACGACGAGTTTAATTTGCCAATGGATTCTATTGTAAATCGTGTACGCAATGAACAGCATTATAAAATTCAATTTGACACGCTATATCAAGGAAAACGAATGGAATATAATGTTCGGCATGCCATAGCTTCCTATATCAGAACTTTAAATAGTTTTGATTCAAAATTTGATAAAAACATAAATGGACTTGAAGATACATTAACAGAAGAAGAAATTTCTGGATTTAACTTATTTATGGGAAAGGCTGTTTGTGCCACATGTCATTTTGCGCCATTATTTAATGGAACCGTACCTCCTGACTATAAAGATACGGAAGTGGAGTTGATAGGTGTGCCTCAAGAAAATGATACTATTAATGCTTTAATTAGTCAAGACTTAGGTAGGTATGATAAGTTTAAAACAGAAGAGCGGAAACATTTTTTTAAGACACCGACGGTTAGAAATGTTGAAAAAACAGCACCTTATATGCATAATGGAGTGTACACATCGCTAGAACAAGTGGTTGATTTTTATAACAGAGGTGGAGGGCAAGGAATAGGAATTGAAGAGGCATATCAAACGCTTCCTTTTGACAATCTGAATTTAATTAAAAAGGAGCAAGCTGAATTAGTTGCATTTATGAAAACCTTAACCGATTCAGAATAAGATAGTGTAATCCTCTCAACTTTTGAGGGGATTAAAATTTCTCAAATACACCTAAGCCAAATAAGGCAAAATCATACTTAGCAGGATCATTTGCATCCATTTTACGAAGACTGGTATCTAATTCCGCTAAAGCTTTAGCATCGTTTTGTTTTCGCTTGAGGAGTTTTAATTTGCGCGCTACATTCCCAGAGTGAACATCTAGCGGACACGATAAATAGGCAGTTGGAATGGTATCCCATATACCAAAATCGACACCAGTAGCCGCATCGCGCACCATCCAACGCAGAAACATATTAATACGCTTAGCGGCAGAACCTTTCATGGGATCTGAAACATGTTTAGTAGTTCTGCTTGGGTGTGGGATTTCAAAAAATACTTTTTTAAACCCAGATATGGCAGGTTGCAGGGATTTATCAGCAATATTTGCCTTAAAAACAGCTTCTAATCCACCATGATGTATATAAATATTATGAAGACTTTTGATGAAAAATTTTAGATCTTCACCATTAAAGGTACGGTGCACAAATGCATCAAACCTAGCGAGATCATCTTCTTGATGATTTAAAATAAAATCATAAGGAGAATTATCCAATAAGGACATCATTTTTTTTGCGTTGGTAATAATACTTTTCCTATTTCCCCATGCAATGGTGGCTGTTAGAAAAGCACTAATTTCAATATCTTCTTTCTGTGAAAATGTATGTGGAATCTGAATAGGATCTGTATCTAAAAAAGTGGGCTTGTTATATTGAATTACTTTTTCGTCAAGAAATAGTTTGAGTTCTGTTTTCTTCATTAAGGAATAGTTTCTCCTGCAAATTTAAAGAATAACATTGGAGCAAGTAGAATTCCATTATGTAATGCGTGCAATAGCATAGACCATACTAATCCTAATTTTACCCGAGCAAATCCAAGAAATATTCCTGCAGCTGTTTGTGGTAATACCAATATAGGAGCCAACCAAAGGTGGTCTGCGTATGTTTCAAAATTAGTTAAGTGTACTGCTCCAAATAAAAAAACAGACCCATAATAAGCATATGAAAAATATTTAGGATTTTTAAAAAAAGTTAAGGTTCCTCTAAAAATTAGCTCTTCTAATACAGGAGCCAAAATTACAGCCAGAAAAAAAATACCATAAATAGGATATTTTTTAAACATTTCTGCAACGCCATGCGCGCCTAGATTGGCACCCACGGCAGTAGTGATAACTCCCATCACAATTCCTAAACCAAAACTAGCGGCAATATTTAAAACCAGTAGTTTCTTAAGAATGCTCCATTTTTCAGAATCATGGATTTTGTAGGGTTCATTTTTTGGATTTTTAAAATACTCCCATACTTCAGAAATCATTCTGCCGTCATCATTTTACCATCAACCATGGTTAGTTTTCTATCTGCCATTTCAGCCAACTCTTCATTGTGGGTTACGATAACAAAGGTTTGGCCAAATTCATCTCTTAGTTTAAAAAATAATTTATGAAGATTATCGGCACTTTCCGTATCTAAATTTCCACTAGGTTCATCCGCAAAAATAACACTGGGGCTATTTACTAAAGCACGTGCTACAGCAACACGTTGTTGTTCTCCACCAGATAATTCATTTGGTTTGTGATGATACCGATGCGATAGGCCTAAAAAGTCTAGCAATTCTTTGGCTCTTTTTTCAGCATCATTCTTTGCCGTATTTTTAATGAAAGCAGGAATACATACATTTTCTAAAGCAGTAAACTCAGGAAGTAACTGGTGAAATTGAAATATAAATCCAATATTTTCATTTCTAAATTTAGCCAATTCCTTTTCTGATAAAGCAGTAATATCTCTTTCTTTTATTAGAAGATGACTTCCCTGTTTATTTGTTTGAATATCTAGTGTGCCTAGAATTTGTAGTAAGGTAGTTTTACCAGCTCCAGAAGGGCCTACAATAGAAACAATCTCTCCTTTTGCAATGTGTAAATCTACACCTTTTAAAACCTGAAGATCTCCATAATATTTCTGGATATTTTCTGCCTTTATCATTCTTATAAAATTATGGCATGAAAGTAAGCATTAGCCTAGACATGACAAAACCCGTGCCTATAGATTGATTATATTTTAAGAGGAAAACCTTCTTTGTCTATGCCACTATAAAGAAATAGAATTAAGGGGTAACAGATAGTATATTATATTTGTGACTTAAATATTTCCCATATTTTCATTTATGCAATGAATTTAATGTTTAACTTTGTTTAAGTGTTTTATTTAAAACATGAACAAAAAGCTAAGAAAAAGAAATTTGATGGATCCATATAAAAAGTTTGAAGAGTATGATATAGAAATTACGGATGATGTACGTAGTAACTATAAAACAATTATTGAAGGCGTAGGAGAAGACGTTACAAGAGAAGGATTAGTAAAAACTCCAGAACGTGCTGCTAAGGCTATGTTATACTTAACACAAGGATATCAACAAGATCCTGTTGAGATTTTAAAGGGTGCAATGTTCAAAGAATCCTATGATGATATGGTAATCATTAAAGACATTGAATTATATTCTCTTTGTGAGCACCACATGCTACCATTTTTTGGAAAAGCGCATATTGCTTATATCCCTAATGGTCATATTGTAGGTCTAAGTAAAATACCGCGTGTTGTAGATGTTTTTGCAAGACGTTTGCAGGTTCAAGAGCGTTTAACTCATGATATATTAGAATGTTTAAATGATACCTTGAAGCCTAAAGGTGTAGCGGTAGTTATAGAAGCTTCACATATGTGTATGATGATGCGTGGTGTACAAAAGCAAAATTCTGTGACAACTACTTCTGGGTTTAGAGGGCAGTTTGAGAAGCAAGAAACAAGAAATGAGTTTTTAAAATTGATTAGTTCTAAACTTTCGTAATCATAGTCGCATATTTTTTGGCATCTATTTTGATTATAATTAATTAAAATAGTAAATTTAAATATGTCAGAATTAAAAGATAATAAAGTACGCAACCTGTTTTTAAGCCTTCTTTTTGATGCTTTAGGACTCGTGTCGTTTGTAATTCCAGGAATAGGAGAGTTTTCAGATATTATCTGGGCACCAATTTCTGCTTGGTTAATGACTAGGCTGTACAAAGGTAAAATAGGGCAGGCTGCCGGAATGGTAACTTTCGTAGAGGAGTTAATTCCTGGGTCAGATTTTATTCCAACCTTTACCATCATGTGGTTTTATACCTATGTATTTAAAAAGAAAAAAGAAGAAGTGATTATAGAAGCATAAAAAAATCCTCGGGAAATTTCCCGAGGATTTTTTGTTTAATAAAGTAGGCTAGATAGATAAAAGTATTTGACAAGGATGTATCTTTGCCGCCAATCTATTTTTAATGAGTTTTACCTTACTATCTTCTCCATTACAGGGCTTTACCGATTTTCGTTTTAGAAATGCATTCCATCACTTTTTTGGTGGAATAGATACTTTTTATGCGCCTTACATTCGTTTAGATGGTAAATTGGTCATCAAATCATCGTATCAACGCGATTTACAGCTTGAAAATAATACCGATTTAAGTCTTATCCCGCAAGTAATGACTAATGATGCAGATGAGTTCCTATTTGTCGTAAAGTACATTCAAGATTTAGGCTATACGGAGTTAAATTGGAATTTAGGTTGTCCATACCCTATGGTGACTAAACGTGGCATGGGCTCTGGGTTAGTAAAAGAAGCAGATAAGATTGATCATATTCTGGACCGCGTACACGCAGAAACCAATGTTACCGTTTCTATGAAAATGCGCATGGGTTATGAAGATAGTAGTGAGATATTAGATACGTTTCCAATTTTAGATAAATACCCTATCAAAAATATCGCAATACATGCACGTATAGGTAAGCAGCTTTATAAAGGAGGGGTAGACCTAGATGCTTTTCAACGTTGTGTAGATAGTACACGTCATAAATTATATTACAATGGTGATATTACTTCCGTACAAACCTTTAAGAATATGCAGGAACGTTTTCCGAGTATAGACCATTGGATGATTGGCCGTGGTTTGATAGCGGATCCTTTTCTACCAAGTATGATTAAAGCAAATACGTTTGAATATCCAGAAGATAGATGGGCAATTTTTAGTGAATTTCATGAGACTATATATAAAGATTATGATGCTTTTTTATCGGGCCCAACTCCAATAAAGATGAAAATGCAGGGGTTTTGGGAGTTTTTCTCACAATCATTTTCAAATCCACAGAAAACATTTAAAGCGATAAAAAAAGCAAATAACCCAAGGGCTTACCAAAGTGCTGTAGCGGAAATTTTAAAGAAAGAAATGAGCTTGTAGGAAACTATAGCCTTACCTTTGCAGCTTATTTTTTAGTCCATTTTGAAAGATATTCTACTTATAACACCTCCGTTTACGCAATTAAACACGCCTTATCCCGCAACGGCTTATTTAAAAGGGTTTTTGAATACAATAAACATTTCTTCTTTTCAAATCGATTTAGGTATTGAAGTAATTCTAGAATTATTTTCAAAAAATCAGTTTCAAAAAATATTTGATTATGCCAAGGAGCATGCTACGATTGTATCAGAAAATTGCCATCGGATTTATGCTTTAAAGGATGTTTATTTACAAACGATAAATCCTGTTATCGCATTTTTACAAGATAAGAACCCAACATTTGCGCGACAAATTTGTACAGATGGTTTCTTACCGGAAGCCTCACGTTTTCAGCAGCTAGACGATTTAGATTGGGCTTTTGGTGAAATGGGATTGCAAGATAAAGCAAAGCATTTAGCGACTTTATATCTAGAAGACTTATCAGATTTTATCGTAGAATGTATTGATGCTAATTTTGGATTTAGCAGGTATGCAGAGCGTTTAGGGCGAAGTGCAAATTCTTTTGATGAATTATATGGTAAATTACAAGAAGAGGTTACCTATATAGATGAATTAACTTTAGCTATTCTAGATCATCATATAAGAAACGTACAACCTAAATTAGTATGTTTTTCAATTCCTTTTCCAGGTAATTTGTATAGCGGATTTAGAAGTGCACAGTATATAAAAAAACATTTTCCCACCATAAAAATTGGAATGGGTGGCGGTTTTGCAAACACAGAATTGCGATCTGTTACCGATACGCGTGTTTTTGAATTTTTTGATTACATCACCCTAGATGATGGTGAATTACCTGTGGAATTATTAGTGAACGCGGTTACCAATAATCCAAATACGCTAGGGGAGTTTAAAAGAACCTTTTTAGTGCAAAATGAAAAGGTAACCTATCTAAATACAGCGAAAAGAGCAGATTATAAGCAAAGTGAGGTAGGAACTCCTGATTATACCGATTTACTTTTAGACCACTATATTTCTGTAATTGAGATAGCAAATCCAATGCATAGCTTGTGGAGTGACGGGCGCTGGAATAAATTGACCATGGCACATGGTTGCTATTGGGGGAAATGTACCTTCTGCGATATTTCATTAGATTATATAAAAGTATACGAACCCGTTGCGGCTAAGCTTTTAGTAGATAGGATGGAAACACTTATTGAACAAACAGGAGAAAACGGCTTCCATTTTGTAGATGAAGCAGCTCCACCTTCTTTAATGAAGGCCCTAGCGATAGAAATTTTAAAACGAAATTTAATAGTTACTTGGTGGACCAATATACGGTTTGAAAAAAGCTTCACCTCTGATTTGTGTAAGCTATTAAAGGCTTCTGGCTGTATAGCAGTATCAGGGGGCTTAGAAGTGGCGTCTGACCGGTTATTAAAATTGATTGATAAAGGGGTGACGGTTGCTCAGGTGGCGCAGGTGACACGTAATTTTACGGAGGCGAACATTATGGTGCATTCCTATTTAATGTATGGCTACCCAACGCAGACCGTCCAGGAAACCGTAGATAGCCTTGAAATGGTACGTCAACTTTTTGAAGTAGGGGTGTTACAATCAGGTTTTTGGCATCAGTTTGCACTAACAGCCCACAGTCCCGTCGGGATTAATCCGTCAGCATATGGTATTATCCCAGATATTAAGGAAATCACCTTTGCCAATAACGATATTGATTTTAAGGATACTACGGGTATCGATCATGAGCAATTTAGTTTCGGCTTAAAAAAATCACTTTTTAATTATATGCATGGTATTGGTTTTGAAACTCCTTTACAGCAATGGTTTGATTTTAAAATTCCGAAATCACAAATTGAAAAAAACTTCATTGAGAATTGTTTGGAAACACCCCTTGCACTTAGTGCGAAGCCCACAGCTAAAATTCTTTGGTTAGGCGGTATGCCACAATTAGAAATTAGTACCAAAACAAAACGTGGACAATCTTGGGAGCAATTAAAAATGATGTTTCATGATCGAAAAAATGTTACCACCATTACTTTAGAAAAAGAGACAGGGGAGTGGTTGTATCAACAGTTAGAAAAATTACAAGTACAAGAAGGGGCATTGATCTCATTTGGAGTCCTAAAAGCAGATTTTGAAATGCAATTTGAAAACTTTGAATTGTTTTGGTTTTCAAAACCTCTGCAGACCTTAAAAGAAACAGGATTACTAACGCTTTAAATAAAGTAGAAAATAGCGTCATACATGAATTTTAAACAAGCCTTAGGGTATATGGTTATTAGTACTTTGTCTTTCACTTTTATGAATGCCACCGTAAAATATCTGGCTCATTTGCCCGCCTATGAATTAGTATTCTTTAGATCCTTAGGAACGTTAGTTCTAACGCTTTCTTTTTTAACATATCACAAGATTCCAATTTTAGGAAATAAAAGAAAATTACTAATTTATAGAGGTTTGGCGGGGGTTACCTCTATGACCTTATACTTTATGTCTTTAAAGTATTTAACGATGGGTACGGCAGTTTCTTTACGCTATATAGCACCAATATTCGCAGCATTTTTTGCCATTTTCCTATTAAAGGAAAAAGTGAAGTTTCTACAATGGATATTCTTCGGAATTGCTTTTGGAGGGGTAATGATATTAAAAGGTTTTGATGGCACGCTAGACCCATTTGGGTTGGTCTTGATTATAGCAGCTGCTTTTTTTAGCGGCTTAGTATATGTGACTATTAGTAAAATAGGGAAGCAAGATCATCCGGTAGTCGTTGTCAACTATTTTATGATGATCGCAACAATAACAGGAGGGATCCTTTCTATTTTTAATTGGGTAACCCCTAAAGGTATAGAATGGCTTCTTTTATTAGGTTTAGGGATATTTGGTTATTTTGGTCAATTGTATATGACCAAAGCATTTCAATCTGGGACTACCACTCAAGTAGCACCCCTAAAATATATAGAGGTGCTTTTTACGGTAACCGTAGGATTACTTTGGTTTAATGAAATTTATACCTTGTGGAGCATATTAGGTATAGTGATGATTATTGGCGGATTAATACTTAATGCGCTGTATAAATCTAGAACCTCTTAGTTTATTTTACGTTGTCTAAACCATAAGTCTTCCAAACTCATGTTTAGGGTGAATAGGTGATAGTTTTCTTTAATTAGGACATTTTCAATTACCCCTTTTGAGCCATAACTGTATGATAAATTTATCATGGAGTTAGAATTTTTACTTACAGGTAATCCTATCCCTGTAGTAATATTAAAGCCATTTATTTTTTTGTTATTAACTTCTAAATATCCCGTATCATAATTATAACCAAGTCTATAATTAATACGATCACTGTATTTAAAACTACTCTTATTCTTGATATATTCTAAACCTACTCCTAGAATATCTTGATCTACATAACTTCCGGAAAGATCTGTTTGATTGGTAGCATCCCAATAATTCTTTTTGTAATCTGCGCTAAGCATAAAAGACTTATATAGTTTTGCGCTAAAACCGATCCCAACTTCTAAGGGCAGGTCAAAATTATCTGCATTATCAGGTTCATCAGTCTCAATGGTTACACTTGTAGATCCTTCTATTACTTTGCTTACCGAACGATCAAGGCTTCCTTTTAAGCTAGTAGGAAATTGCATGGTACTTCCTAAGGTAAACTTATCACTGAGATCAAACTGCATTCCAAACCCTAGGCGAGCACCACTATAATTGGTGGTCTCGGTTAAATTAAAAGCACTGTTACTTATGGCAAAAGATTCTGTTTCTTCAATATTTCCAAATAAGAATGAAGCACTCATTCCAAATCGTAGGTTTTCTAAAAGTGAATATCCTAAATTCAGCTTCAAATCGCTCAACGAACCTAGACCTGTTACTGAGCTTTCAAAAGTTTCCGTACTTCCTTCAATATTAGATTGAATGCCAACTAAAGAATAACCAACATCACTATAGGGAACCATGGTAATACCGGCACCAAGACCTTCTGTAATTCTAAAGGCAAAAGCAATGTTAGAAAAATTTACATTTTTCTTATTTTCGCTATAACTTCTGTTACTATAGTTATTTAATTCTCCAGTAACTCCAATATCATAGAAAAAGGAATTTTGTGGAATTAAAGCATAATTAGCAGGGTTTAAGTTGTTAATTTCAGAATCTGTCTTTATACCAATTCCCGTATATCCTAAGGCATTAGACTTTCCAATACTTGTTTGGTTAATTACTCCTAAACCATATAAGGAATAGGGAGAACTAGTTAAAGCTTCTGATTGTGAATATCCTGAATGAATTGAAATGATAAGGGTTACTATACTCGTTAAATAGGATAATTTAATTTTCTTCATCGTAAACTGCATATGTAAGTTCTAGTTTTGTTTTTGTACTGGAGTTTAGTGTACCATTTAATATAAACCGGTCTACGGTATTGGAAAAATCTTCAGGAATTAAGAGTAATGATTGATCAGAATTTAGATCGGTAGTCAGGATACTTTCAATATAAGCGGTCAAATCTATTTCGTAATAAATATCATTGTACTCTTGGTTATCTGTATTTAAGAAAGCGGTTACTGTAGAAGCATCGGTATTGTATAACTGGCTCGTTATATCATTATTCTTATCTACGAGATACACAGACATGTAATCTTCTAAAGAAAGAAAATCAGTATATGAACCAAGGACAGGCGTAATTTTTAAAACAGCTTTTAATAAAGTACCTTGTCCGCCTACATTATTTACTGTTTTAAGATAGGGTAATTCTAATTTAGTGGCTATACCTGTTCCCGATTGAATAAATGTTTTGTCATCACTATCATCACTAGATAAACTAAGCTCACCATTCGTAAGTGTTTGTAAATAATCTACAGGATCTGTGGCCGAAATAGCATTAAAAAATGGGTTAGGAGTATCGGAAGTATTAAGAATTATATCAGTGTAGCTTTGGTCTCTATCTGTTTCTCCTGCGGTAGAGTAATAAAGGCGCAAATAAAAATCAGTAGTTGCTTTTGAAAAACCTATAACAGAACCGTTATCATCAGTACCCGGAAGTAAAGCAATGCCTTTAAATTCATTGGTGAATTCTGCTGTATTTGTAATGATTTTACTTTGTAGGTTCTCAAAAAATTCTAGTCCTAAGTCATCTGAAAGTTTTATCTCTAAGGAATCTGATGATTGTGGTCTTGGCGTATAACTCAAAGTTCCTAAATCTGTATCATCATAGGCCACAGAGCTGGTATTGTAGAACGCATTATTTTCATCCGGATCAAAGTTTTCTATAAGACGCTTTATATGAATTGTATTCGTATTAGTGGTATCATTATAATAGTAGCTGTCATATTTTAAAAACAGGACAATGCTATCAAACTCTGCTTCTGTATCAATCGTATAAGAGTTAGGTAGGAGACCTGCATAGGTACCGCTGCGAACCGTTCCAAAAACAGGATCGGTATACTGACCAATTAAAGCACGGTCTGATGTCGAGGTAATGATACTATCAAACTTTACGGTAGCGGCATTGACGGTTAAGGTGTCAATAAGGACTACTCTAATATTACTATCTGTAAACAAATCTCCCGCTAAAAAATCAGAATCATTAAGGTCATCACTACAACTACCTAGCAAACCTAGTAGTACTATTGTGCTAGAAAGCCACAATTTGTTTATCATAATTTATTTTTTTTGATAAATGTATAGGACACATAATTAGCACTAGAGTAGAATAGATAAATGCGGTTATTTTTAAGACCAACTCGTAATATATTACGATAAAGCAAGATGTTCTGTTCGTAGATTAATAGTAGGGTTTCATATGTTAAAACGCCCACTTTATCTATTCTGTTTTATTTGACTTCATAAGCAGTATAGATTTGAAATCGAATTAAAAAATCAACATATTTTAAAAAATTAGTTTATGAAAGAAATGACATTAAAATATAAGATAGCCTACTTATTTGGTATTAGCTTATTATTAGTAGCAACTAGCTGCTCCAGCGATGACGATGATGATGATACAGGAAACTGGGTAGAGAAGTCTGTTTTTGATGGAAGCCCTAGAAGTGGAGCAACTAGTTTTACTATAGGTAATATAGGATACATGGGCGTAGGTTATGATGGCGATGACTATTTAAATTCTTTCTGGGCTTATGATATAGAAGGTAATTACTGGTCGCAAAAAGCAGATTTTACAGGTTCTGCACGAAATGCAGCAGCAGGATTTACCGTAAATGATAAAGGGTATATTGGTTCTGGGTATGATGGTTTGGATGAATTAGCAGATTTCTATTCGTATGACCCAGGAACTAATGCGTGGACACAGATTGCCGATTTCCCATCTACACCTCGAAGAAGCGCTATTGGCTTTGGTTTAAATGGTACAGGATATTTCGGTACTGGATTTGATGGTGATAATGATCGTAAAGATTTTTGGAAATACAACCCAACTACAGATACATGGTCAGAGCTAGTAGGTTTTGGCGGAGACAAGAGACGTGCTGCTACTACATTTATTATAAACGAAAAGGCCTATTTGGCAACTGGAGTTTCTAATGGGGTTTACCTTACAGATTTCTGGGTTTTTGATCCTGCTACAGAAGTTTGGACAGAGAAGTTAGAATTAGATGAAGAAGATGATTATGCTATTACTCGCAGTAACGCTGTTGGTTTTACACTGAATGGTTATGGCTATATCGCTTGTGGAGATCGTAGTGGTGCTAGTACTTCTGTTTGGGAGTATGATCCTGCAACAGATACTTGGGAAGTAAAAACAAGCTATGAAGGGGTTACAAGACAAGATCCTGTAGCTTTCTCAAATTCTTCAAGAGCTTTTGTTGGTTTAGGAAGATCAGGAACTTTGTACTTAGATGATTTACAAGAATTCTTTCCTTTTGCAGAATATGACGATGAAGATTAATTTGATTTAGTTATTTACAATGAATAGGGTTGTTTTATCGAAAATCAGCCCTATTATTCTTAAAATTTTGATAAATGAAAAAGAGCAATCTAGATAAAACCATAACTTTAGCAGCATTCACGATATCCTTGATAGCAATTAGTATGGTGATCATGAATTATTTAAACACCACTCCTGCTTTAGATTCAGAAGTTTTTACAGTTAAAGGAGGGTTTGGATATCAAATACAAGCAAAAGATAGAATTATAATAAAACAAGAGTATATTCCAGCGGTACAAGGAGCAGTTCCTTTTACTTCTGAAAAAGATGCCCAGTTGGTCTCAAGTTTAGTTATCAATAAGCTATTACACAATGAGAGTCCTGTCATTACTTTAAACGATTTAGAAAATTTAAATATTGAAGTGTTGAATAGGCAGTAAATTTATGGTTCTAAAGAAAAGGTACTTTTGGCAAATTCTTATTCATGTAATACTATGGCTATTTTTTTATGGCCTTTTATTATATCCATTCATTTCTCAAGAAAGACCGTTTCCGCCAGATCTTCATATTCGGTTTATTTTTTCATTTCTATTATTTTATATTAATTACTATTACCTAATTCCTAAGCTTTTATTAAAGAAAAACGTTGCCAATTATATTGTAATCTCTATTGTCTTGATAATCATATTTGGACTCATCGTTAATATTTTTGGAAATTTAGCCTTTATAAAAACTATTCCTACAGAGCTTAGCGGCTTACAAAAAAAACATTTACGTTCAGAAAATCCTGAATTTCGTTCTTTCTTCATGTCTATCATTACTTTTGGTATTCCTTATGTGGTGAGTTCATTACTTCGTATTTATATTGAATGGAACCGCAATGAAGATTTGCGCAAAATTACAGAGAATGAAAAGGTGAATTCTGAGCTTCAATTTTTAAAAACGCAGTTAAATCCTCATTTTTTATTCAATTCATTAAATGCTATTTACTCCTTATCCGTAAAGAAATCGGAAAAAACTTCCGAGGCCATTATAAATTTATCAGAACTCATGCGTTATATGTTGTATGAAGCCGATAAAGATTTGGCCCCTTTATCTAAAGAGATAGAGTATATCAAAAACTATGTACAGTTACAGCGCTTACGATTGTCAGACACGGAGAATGTACTTTTAAAAATATCAGGAGAAGACAAACAGAAATCTATTGCTCCTTTATTATTCATATCATTTATAGAAAATGCCTTTAAATATGGTACAGATTTTAAAGGGAAAACCAATGTTAAAATAAGCCTCTCTATTTTTGATGATGCTATTCATTTTAGCGTGATCAATAAAATAGGTGCTTATAGAAAAGAAGCTAAAAATTCTGGTGTTGGACTAACGAATATTAAAAATAGACTTAACTTATTATATCCAGATTCTCATGAGTTGTTTGTGGAGAATGACGGTCTAAACTATTGTGTAAGGCTTACCTTAAAATTATAATTATGAAATGTATTATTATAGACGATGAGCCATTAGCAATAGATATCATAACGGATTATTGCAGTAAGCTAGATTTTATAGAGGTCGTAGGTACCTTTACCAATCCGCTAGATGCTATAACTATCATCAAAGAGAAAAATGTAGACCTGCTTTTTTGTGACATACAAATGCCCCAAATTAGTGGAATAGATTTTATAGCGTCCTTAGATAATAAGCCCTTATTTATTTTTACCACAGCCTATTCTCAATATGCGGTAGAAGGCTTTGAGCTTAATGCCGTAGACTACTTAGTAAAACCAATTCCTTATCATCGCTTTATAAAAGCCATTTCAAGAGCTAAAGAACTATTATCTAAAAAAGAAAAACCTATGGAAGGTAATGTGTTTTCATCTCATGGAGAAACCAACGAATCAAAGAAGTTTATCTTTGTAAAAGCAGAATACGAAAGTATCAAGATAAATTTAGATGAGATTGAATATGTTCAAGGTTTGAAAGACTATTTAAAAATTCATATCACCAATACCAATAAGACAGTATTGACCCTTATGAATTTTAAAGAGATATTGGATAAACTTCCTTCCAATCAGTTTCTACGGGTACACAAATCGTTTGTGGTCAATGTAAACTTTATCAAGACGGTACAACGGAATAGGATTGTTATCAACGACACCAGAATTCCTATTGGTGAAAGCTATAAAGCAGAATTTTTCTCCGTTTTAGGCTTGTAATTTTTTACTAGCATTTACTTTTCAACGATGAATAATACCGATAAGCTATGGTTATACGGTAAAAAGAAGATTATTTCTTAACGTTCTGTTAATAAAGAATAACTTCTTACGCATTAGAATTTCTTAAGTTTGGTGGTACTAAAATAATTAGACAACTATGAAACAAAATTACTTAAGAAAGAATCTACTGCTATGGATTCTGGCATTTTTAATGGTAAACTTTGTCACGGCACAAATTCCGTCCTACTACTCAGGAACGAATATTAGTGCTACCGGCGAAAGTTTAAAAAACAATTTGGGAACACTAGTAACCAATACGCAACATACGGTATTGAGTTATACTCCAGGAGTATGGGAAGCTTTAAAGCAAACAGATTTGGACCCCGCCAACCCCAACAACGTTTTCTTACTGTACGGCTATAATGATAGTGATGCAGATGTAACTAATGACAGAACACGTTCTAAGGATAATAACGGTGGTGGATCTGGACAATGGAACAGAGAGCATTCGTATCCAAAATCATTAGGGAATCCTAATTTAGGAACAACAGGTCCCGGATCTGATGCACATCATTTGCGTGCTACCGATGTACAATTTAACGCGACGAGAAGTAACCGTCCATATATTGATTCGGAAGGTACTGCCAAAGCTTTGAATAACGGATTTTATCCCGGTGATGAATGGAAAGGAGATGTTGCTCGTATGATGATGTATATGTACATTCGATATGGCGATCGTTGTTTACCAAATACGGTAGGATTAGGGAACTCAACCTATAGTCCAGAAATGAGAGACCTGTTCTTAGAATGGAATGCAGAAGATCCTGTGTCTCAAGTAGAAATTAACAGAAATGTTCTTTTAGAGGGTATTCAAGGAAATAGAAACCCATTTATAGACAACCCAGCCTTTGCAACGACTATTTGGGGAGGACCACAAGCAGAAGATAGATTCCAAAACACATCTACTGATATAGAAGCACCTACAGTACCTGCTAATTTAGTGGCAGCAAATGCAACCATTACAGGAGTAGACTTAAGTTGGTCCGGTTCAACAGATAATGTAGCGGTATTGGCTTACCAGATTTTTAATGGGACTAATGTTGTAACTGCTACTAGCAGTACATCTTTTACTGTTTCTGGCCTAGTAGCAAATACTACCTATTCGTTCTCTGTAAAGGCAATAGATGCCGCAGGAAATAGCTCATCGGAAAGCAATACAGTAACGTTTACCACATTAGAAGATACGGCAACGCCACCAACACCCACAGGAGATTTTATAGCATTTCAAGGCTATGAAAATTCTGTAAATGATACGTGGACGTATGTGCAATCTCCTGTGCCTTGTAATACGGGTGGAGATGTTTGGGATATTGTTTCTAATGTAGGATCTATAACTGGACCTAAATCAGGAGCTAATTTCTTTGGTATTCAAGATTTAGAAGGGAATTGCGCTACCGTTGATGGAGGTAGCTTAACTTTTAATGCTATAGATATTAGCAATTATACAGGGGTGACACTCTCTTTTGAAGTACAGGTAGATGGTTTTGATGTTGCCAATGGTGATGTTCTTACGTATGAAATTTTTCACGATGCCGTTTCGCAAGGGGTGATTACGATTACCGTAGGGAGTCCTTACAGTACTGCAGGTTGGGAGCAGATTTCTCAAGCAGTACCAGATACTGTTTCTAGTGTAAGCCTACAATTGTATGCAAAACAAAACGGCGGGAGTGATTATGCCGGTTTTGATGATGTACAATTACAAGGAACAGCCGTTGGATCAGGATCATCTGATCAAGGACTGTTAATTAATGAAATTGATGCAGATCAAGAGAGTACCGATGCTTCTGAATTTATTGAGTTGTATGACGGTGGCTCTGGAAATACAAGCTTAGATGGGTATCTAGTTGTGTTATATAATGGGAGTAATAACTTAAGTTATAATACGATAGATTTATCAGGGTATGCTACCGATGAGAATGGATATTTTGTTATCGGAAGTGCCAATGTTGCTAATGTAGATTTAGCGGCTTTTACGACCAATGGAATACAAAACGGAGCAGATGCAGTAGCACTTTATTTGGCGGATGCTGCTAATTTTTCTTCAGGAACGGAACTTGTTCTAGATGCAACTTTAGTGGATGCTGTAGTATATGGAACGAGTGATGGTGATGATGTAGAATTATTAGCTTTATTAAATTCGGGTCAAGCCCAAGTAGACGAAAACGAAGGTGGTAACGGTACAGTAAATTCTATGCAACGTAGTCCTAATGGGCAAGGTGGCGCTAGGAATACTAATTTATTTGTAATGAAAGAACCTACTCCGGGTACTTCCAATGGAGGAGGTGATGCTACGACAGATACTGAAGCGCCAACAATCCCTGCGCAAGTAACTACTACGACTATTGAAGCTACAAAGGTGGAGTTGTCTTGGGTGGCAGCAACAGATAATGTTGGTGTTACTGAGTATCAAATTTTTGAGGGAACAACTTTGGTTGGCACTACAGCGGCAACTACTTTTTCTGTAGAGGGATTAAGTGCAGCGACTGTATATTCTTTTACTGTCGTAGCTATTGACGCTGCAGGTAATAGCTCAGCACTTTCAGAAGTTTTATCAGTAACCACTAGTGGAGGCGGAACATCGCCAACCGGTGCTTTATTAATAACAGGTGTTTATGATGGTCCTCTTACCGGCGGAATCCCTAAGGGTGTAGAACTTTATGCCACGGCAGATATTGCTGATTTAAGCAGCTACAGCCTTGGTTCTGCAAATAATGGAGGTGGTACTAATGGAGAAGAATTTACATTTCCAGCAGTAGCAGTAGCTCAAGGAGAATTCATATATGTAGCTACAGAGGAAGTAGAATTCAATGCTTTTTTTGGTTTTATGCCAACATTTACGGATGATGCTATGGCCATTAATGGAGATGACGCGGTAGAGTTATTTCAAAATGGAATGGTGATTGATGTTTTTGGAGCTATTGATGTAGATGGTTCTGGACAAGCTTGGGAGTATACAGATGGTTGGGCGTATAGAAATGAAAATATAGGACCAGATGGTGCTACTTTTGTGAGTAGTAATTGGACTTTTAGTGGGCCAAATGCATTAGATACTGAAACGACGAATGCAACAGCAGGAACTCCTTTTCCAGTAGCTAGTTATACCGTTTCTGGACCGACTCAAATAGTAATCAATGAAGTAGATGTAGATAATATAGGAACAGACGCTTTAGAATTTATAGAGCTCTATGATGGTGGTAACGGAAATTCATCCTTAGACGGCTTAGTCCTTGTGTTATACAATGGAAGTAATGATTTAAGCTATAATGCAATAGACCTAACAGGCTATACGACGAATGAAAATGGTTATTTTGTTATAGGTAGCTCAGCTGTTGCCAATGTATCATTAGAAGCGTTTACCACAAACGGTATTCAAAATGGCGCAGATGCAGTAGCTTTATACGCTGGAACTGCAGCCGATTTTCCAAGCGGTACACCAGTTCTTGTGAATGATGTTTTGTTAGATGCGCTGGTATATGGTACAGATGATGGTGATGATGAAGGTTTATTAGTGCTTTTAAATTCAGGAGAAGCTCAAGTGAATGAAGCTGCATTGGGAGATAAAGACAGTCAGTCTATGCAAAGAATGCCTAATGGTGCTGGTGGAGCAAGAAACACATCATCCTATACCACAGCAATACCTTCTCCAGGAACAGCGAACGGAGCCGTAATTCCGGCACCTGCAACCATATCAATTTTAGCTGCTCGCAATACCGCTGAAGGTGATGTCGTAACCGTGAGTGGTGTATTAACAGTGTCCGATCAACTGGCAGGTTCTGCTTATATCCAAGATGCTACCGCAGCCATTGCAATTTTTGATACTTCCGTACATGGAGCAGGCAATTTTATGATTGGAGATTCTATCACCGTTACCGGTACCCGTAGTGCTTTTAATGATCAAGTTCAAATTAGTACCGTAACACAAGTAGAACATAATGGAACTCCAAATGTTGCAATTACACCACAAGTAATCACTTTAGCAGAATTAGGAAATCATCCAGCAGAATTAGTAACCATTTTAAATCCATCTTTTCCTAAAGCAGGAGATATTTTATTCGGAAATTCTAATTACACTTTGTCAGATGCAAGTGGTTTAGGAGACCTTCGTATAGATAATGACGTAGAGGCAATAGTAGGTTTAGGACAACCGGCTTCTTGTTCAGAAATAACAGGAGTTGTAGGTCGTTTTTTCGAATCATATCAGTTACTACCACGTGCCAAAGCAGACATGCCTTGTGCAACGGCTTATGTTCCTTTAGACAATGGTGTAGCTATAGGTAAAGACAAAACTTTTGATGTTGTGGCTTGGAATATTGAATGGTTTGGTGATGAAACAAATTCACCAGCAGTCGGTAATCCTCTTTCAGACGCAATTCAAAAAGACAGTGTATTAACCATTTTAAGAAAAATGGATGCAGATGTGTATACGGTAGAAGAAATTTCGGATGATGTTTTGTTTGGTCAAATGGTTAGTGAAATGAACGGGTATGATTATGTGCTTTCAGAAGCAGTATCCTATCCTAATGATGCCACTGGCACACAGCAGAAAGTAGGATTTATCTACAATACCGCCACCGTTTCTGTAGTTGCAACAAAGCCTTTATTGGCAAGCATTCACCCTTATTACAATGGAGGAGACGATACAGCCTTATCTGACTATCCAGATACCGATAAAACGCGTTTCTATGCTAGTGGACGTTTGCCTTTCTTAATGACGGCAGATGTAACCTTAGCGGGTGTTACGAAGCGATTTAATATGGTAGCATTACACGCCAGAGCAAACAGTAGTTCCGGACCACAATCGCGTTATGATATGCGTAAGTATGATGTGGAGGTATTAAAAGATACTTTAGATGCGCAATTTGCAGACGCTAACCTTATTGTCTTAGGAGATTACAATGATGATGTAGATTTCACCGTAGCAGATGAGGTTAGTTCTACCGTAAGTACCTTTGATGCTTATGTTCAAGATACCGTAAATTATAAGATTCTTACGAAGGTCTTGAGTGAAGGAGATTATCGCTCGTATGTGTTTAGAGAAAACATGATAGATCATATTACGGTGTCTGATGAATTATCAGCAAGCTATATTGATGGATCTGTTAGTGTAGGATATGAGTTTTATGATACGGACTATACCACAACAGTCTCTGATCACTTTCCAGTTTCAGCCCGTTTTATATTAGAAGAATTACAAATCACAGAGGTGGTAAGTTCAGAAATAACTTGTTCAGGAGAAGCGGCTACAGCAACAGTGCAGGTTAGTGGCGGTATAGCTCCTTATGCCTATGCTTGGAATGACGGACAAACAACAGCTACTGCTACAGATTTAAGCAGTGGTTCTTATTCTGTTATAGTTACCGATGCTACTGGTACTACCGTACAAGACTCCATTTATATAGAGACATTTGAACCTATTGAGTTTACAGTAACGGATACAGCAAAAGTATTTTATGGCTATGAGGCTGAAGCATGTGCGACTATTGGTGTAACAAGTACATGGGGTGGTGTAGCTCCTTATGCGTATTCTTGGAGCTCTGGAGAAGATACGGAGTCTATTACTGTTTGTCCTAACGAAACTACATTATATACCGTAACTATTACAGATGTTAATGGATGTTCGGTAAGCGGTGAGATTACGGTAGAAGTAGAGGATGTTTCTTGTGGTAATAACTACAGAAGACCAAAAGTTAGTATGTGTAAAAATGGAAGAACGATATGTGTTTCTGAAAGAGCTGTAGAAATATTGAAGAGAAAAGGATATACATTAGGTTCTTGTGCACCTCCAACCGATAACCCTGATGGAGATATGGCTTTAAAGATTTATCCAAATCCGTTTACTTCTTATGCTATCGTTCAACAGGAAAGTACCGAAAAAGGATACGCAACTTATATTGTTTATGACTACTATGGTAGCGTAGTCTATAAATCATACGATAAGTTAAGACCAGGGACTAATAAATCTGTATTGCCATTATGGTATTTATGCAGCGGATATTACGTTCTAAAAACTTATGTGAATGGAAATTTAAAAAGTACGGAGCAAATTATTAAGAAATAATAATACGATACTTAACTATAAAAACCGCCAAGAAATTGGCGGTTTTTTTGTTTTAAACGATAGTGCAAAAATAAATTTTACTTTAAACCTATTAAGAATTTAACGGCATGTTTTAAATGTGATTCTTTCTTAGCATCGTCCATCCGGTCAAAAGTAGAGAGTAACATTTTTAACCTTGGATTTCCTTTGAAAAAATCGCGATGTTCATGCATAAATCGCCAAAAAAGTCCATCCCAGGACTGTTGCCAATCTCCTTTACCATAATTACTCATTTTCATCACGTAATTACTACCGCTGATATAAGGCTTGGTAGCAAAAGATCCGCCATCTGCAAATTGGCTCATGCCATATACATTAGGAACCATCACCCAATCATAAGAATCTATAAACAATTCCATAAACCATTTATAGACTTCTTCGGGATCAAACTCACACAATAGCATAAAATTACCAAGTACCATTAGGCGTTCTATGTGATGGCAATATCCTGTTTTTAATATTTTCTTAATGGTAGTATCTATAGGTACAACACCCGTAGTACCGGTATAAAATGATTTTGGAATCTTACGTGTAAAGTCCCAGAAATTACGGGTACGTTGGTGTACACCTTTAAGTTCATACATACCGCGCATAAACTCTCTCCATCCAATAATCTGACGCACAAAGCCTTCTAAAGAATTGATTGGGATATCGTGCTTTTCAGCATAGGCTAGGGTGGTATCAATAATGAGATGAGGTGTTAATAAGCCAACATTTAGCATGGGAGTTAATACACTGTGATTCAATATAGAATTCTCACCAACAATAGCATCTTCATAAATTCCGAACTCTGAAAAACGTTGTTCTAGAAATTGATCAAACCAAACCTTAGAGGCCTCAAAATCTATAGGATAATATACTTCCTTGGTTAGTGCGCCATAATGATCAGAAAAATGAGTGTCTACGTATTCTTTTGCTTCTTTATGGTAGCTAGTGACCTCAGGAAAATGAATGGCAGGAGGTGTTTTTTTTGCGGGATATTTTTTCCTATTTTCAGTATCATAAGTCCATTTGCCCCCCATCGGTTCATCATTCTTATCCATAAGAATACCTAACCTTTTTCGCTCCTGCTTGTAAAACGTTGTTTGATGAAAGCTTTTTTTATCTTTCTTAAAAAAATGATTTAAATCTTCTTTATTGTTTATAAATAGAGGAGAGTCAAATTCTTTTAAAGTGATGTCCTGTTTTTTACTGGTTTCTTCAATTCTTTGGCGTAACCAATAATCAGAAACTTCTATATAATTTAAGTGATGTACACCTTCTTTACTCAGCTTTTTAATTAGAACACTGATGTTAGATAAATCGTCCGTAGCTTCAATATAAATGACTTTATGATTTTTTGACTCTAAGTAAGCTTCATAACATTTCATGCTAGCTCTATGAAAAGCAATTTTCTGTTTATGAAATTTGTATTGTTTGAAGAACAAATATTCTTCAATTAAATATATAGGAGCCTCATGTTCCAGTACCGGAGAATTCTCAAATAATTGGTGCGGAAATATTAGGGTAGCATCTTTCTTCATTAGTTTTTGTTTCTTCTGCATCGTTCCGAACAGTATTTTACATTGTTCCATTCTTTCTCCCACTTTTTTCGCCATGTAAATGGCTTATTACAAACCAAACATAGTTTTTGAGGTAGGTGATGTTTTTTCATTTAAAATTTAGGTACTTCACTAGTGCGGACATAGGGATATTCAGCTATTTTAGTGATAGCGTAATAGCTATTAAGCCCTGAGATTCCTACACTATTAATCTCTTCTAAATTAATGTCCTCACTACTTTCAAAAGAAGTGTCGGGTAGAATTAAACTCGTAATTTCACCAATGACGAGTAGGGTATTATTTTGCTTTATCGGTAAAGCCTCAATAAATTGCATTCCCATTTTAAAACGACTCTCTTTTACAAAAGGAGCCTTACACGTATCTATATATTCCTCTGTAAGTCCGCAACGCTCAAATTCAGAGATAGACGCATCAAATTTTGCTGAGGTATAATGCGCATTCTTTGTGAATTCTGGATGAATATGATTAATGGTATACGATTTGTTCGCTAGGATATTATCATACGTGTTTCGTGGTACTTCACCGGTAGGTCTTAAAATAAAGCCTAATAAAGCAGGATCACTACCCAGATGTACTACAGAACTAAAGATGGCGAGGTTTGTACTCCCTTCGTTATCAATAGTACCTATTAAGTTACCAGGTTTTATACCAGAAACGGCATTGATTATTTTAATACGGTTGATACGGTCTAAGTTTTTAAGGTCAGTACTATTAAGCTTCATGTATCATGTTGTTTTTAATTTCTTTTTTGCATTTTTTCCAAAACGCAAAAAAAGAAGGGTAATATCCGTTTACAGAAAACATCCAATCTCTAGAATCTTCTATTCCTACATAGTGACTATTGGTAGGGTGCTCTTTGTAATAATATTGGGTTTTAGGGTATAAAGCGCTTAGCTCTTGAATCTCTCCAACAAAAAGCTGAATGTTCGGTATGTTTTTGGCGAGTTCCAAAGCAAATTGTATGCTTTTTTCGGACACTGGGTATTTCACAAAAAGGGATGGTTCTAGGATTAATACCTTATTTGCGGGTTCATTTTTTCTCCAATTAGGATCTAAATTGTAGAAATTATAGATATGTATGGGTATATCAGCATCCAGAGTTAAAACTTCAGCATCGGGAAGTATTGTTTTTAGGTTGAGGTTTTTGGTGTCTTTTAAGGCATCGGGAATAGGCAGATTTTCAAATTCATCATAGGCTACTTCTAAGAAGGTATTGGTTTGGTGTGTATGACAGTATCTGTTGATATTCTCTTGATTTGCATAATATTTTTTATTGCTATTTGCTCCAGCTACCCATTGCCAGCTCAAAGCATTACTTGCCCAATCGGCATCTAATAGGTGATAGTACAACCATTGTGCAGGAATTTTCCAGTGACTGTTAGCTACATTGCATGCAATACTGGCTACATACATTCGCAGATGATTGTGCATATAACCCGTTTTGTAAAGCAAGCTAATTGCTTTATCTATTGCTATTATTCCAGTAGTACCCTCAGTAATTTTACTAGGAATTTCATGATTCTCAACGTTCGGTTGTGAGTGTTTCAAATCGGAATCTATAGCATTCCCTTTATGAATCCAAACTTGCTGCCAGTAATCACGCCACGCTAATTCTTGTATAAATTTTTCAGCATTAGAAGTTGTAAATTCTCGTTCTAAAAGCGATTGGTATACTTGTTTTGTAGAAATTACGCCTCTAGATATATAGGGCGATATATAAGATACGCTACCATCAATATAATTTCTAGAACTGGCATATTTCCTCGGGTCTATTAGTGCTATTCGTTTTTGAATAGCATCCATATCCGTCGGAAATTCAGGGTTTAAAAAATTAGGGGAAGTACTCATTTATCGTTTACTAATTTTATTACCAGAAATAGCACGTTGTCTAGAGCACTTGAACCTATTAATTTCAGGATTTCTCTTTTTTAAATGCTTCTGACTAACACCACTGTTTACCCTTTTTCGCCACCTTTTAAAACTACTTTCCTTGATATTGGAACGCATTAGCCTAATGACATCTTTTTCAGGAATTTTAAATTGGAATTCAATGGCTTCAAATGGCGTACGGTCTTCCCATGCCATCTCTATGATCCGGTCTAATTCTCGTTCTGTAAATTCTAAAGTGTCTTTCATAATTAAAGTTTCTCCCAAATTTGATCCGCATTTAAATAAAAACTACCCAAAGACTCAAAGTTGCATTGGTCTGGCGCTATTATGGATAAAAAATTAGTACCGTCCTGTTTGGAATACAGATGGTATTGTTCTCCTATAATAGGCTCAAAGCAGAATTTGGCATTATATATCAAATTATTATGATCAAATTCTGCCATCATTTTATCATACGCTTCTTTTAATTCTTGATACCTAGTTTGAATTTTATGATTAACCTTGTTGATAGATCTATTTTTCCATGCAATGGTATCCATAGGTTGTATTGCAGGAGCCCCCAAATTGGTACTATAAGGTTTTAAAGCTGCATCATACTTCTGAGTATCGGTATTGAAAACCACATTATCTGGCTTTTTTGAATTCATGTTATTCCATTTTTGTGCTTAACTGTTCTATCTTCTTCATAATCTCTTCTGCTTCATATGTCTTTTGATCACTCAATTTTCTATTGGATGTAGAGAGCTTATGCGCTTCCTGAAGCAAATTCTGGTAGGTTTCATAAAGCTTATTTTTCTCTGTTTTTTTCTTAAATAGTCCAAACATTGTAAAATGATTTAATAGAATTAATAGTAGTACTGAAATGTAAAGTTACAAAATGTTTAACTATTTATATTAAATATTAAACAAAATGAATTTGAATAATTTTATGACATGGATGAGGCGCATAAAATTTACGCTAGAGGTATATCGAAAAAAGGTATCTTTGTACTCATGTTGAAATTGGTTTCCATATCATTTTCATTCCTAATTTTCATGCAGAGTTTAGGAATTTGTTTCACTGATCTAGTTAAATTAAATCAGCTGATAGAACATGCTTCGTTTCATAGTGAAGAATACGGAGATGATATTATGACATTTGTTGCTAAGCATTACGGAGAATCTAAAGCGGAACATCAAAAAGAACACCAAGAAGAAAAGGAAGATCATGAAAAACTACCTTTTCAAAATCATTCTCATATTTCTACAGTTATTGCTATTGTAAGTCCAGTGTATAAGGCAGACTTCAATAAAATAGAATTCGTTCAGCACACGATATCTAATTTCCATTACCAAGAGCCTTGTTCTTCCTTACATTCTTTAGGCTTATTTCAGCCACCCCGTATTTCATAAATAGTTTTAGATCAAAATAAATTCCATTTCATTGCTTTGATTTGGAACAGTTCTAATTATTTATATATGAAAGAATGTTATCACATATTATTCATTTTAGTATTAAGAATAAGTTTGTAATTCTCTTATTCACAGTTTTTATCGTTGGGTTTGGATTGTATTCTTTAACTCAAATACCTATTGGAGCGGTACCAGATGTTACCAATAATCAAGTACAAGTAATCACCACGTGTAGAAATCTTTCTACGCAAGACATGGAACAGTTTATAACTTATCCTGTTGAGCTAGAGATGGCAAATTTGCCTGGTGTAGAAGAAATTAGATCGGTTTCTAAATTTGGACTATCTGTAGTGACCATTGTTTTTAAGGACGATATGGGTACTTTTTTGCCCAGGCAATTAATTGCTGAAAAAATTAAATCGGCTTCTGAAAAAATCCCAGTGGGCTTTGGATCACCAGAAATGGGACCTATTACCACAGGTTTAGGCGAAATTTATCAATATATTTTAGATGTACAGCCAGCGTTCAAGGATAAATACACCACTCAAGATTTGAGGACTATTCAAGACTGGATTGTAAAAAGACAGCTCTCAGGAATTCCGGGTGTGGTAGAAGTAAATACTTGGGGAGGTTTTTTAAAGCAATATGAAGTAGCGATAGATACTGATAAACTTTATGCTATGAATATCAGTGCGCATGATGTTTTTACAGCCTTAGAGACTAATAATAGTGTTTCCGGTGGCGGTTATATTGAGAAGAAGAATCAGGCTTATTTTATTCGTGGCGAAGGTTTAATTACATCTTTATATGATATTGAAAATGTGGTAGTAAAGAATATAAACGGACTACCAATTTATATCAAGGACGTTGCTAAGGTTGGTTATGGTAGTGCTAATAGGTTTGGTGCTATAACAGCGAATGGCGAAGGTGAAAAAGTTCTAGGCCAAGTGATGATGCTAAAAGATGCAAACTCAAAAAAGGTCATAGATGCTGTGAAGTTTCGGGTAGAAGAAATTAGCAAGTCGCTTCCAGAAGGGGTGTACATCAATGCTTTTTTAGACCGCAGTGATCTTATTGCTAAAACAACCTTTACCGTAATAGAGAATCTAGTATTAGGCTGTCTTATTGTAATATTTGTTGTGGTCCTGTTGCTCGGCAATTTTAGATCAGGACTGGTGGTAGCTTCCGTAATTCCGCTTTGTTTGCTCTTTGCACTATCCTTAATGTATATTTTTGGAGTAGACGCAAATTTAATGAGTTTGGGAGCTATAGATTTTGGGATTATTATAGACGGAGCTGTTATTATTGTAGAGTTCATTGCCTTTAAAATAAGCGCTACTAGTACAGAAATAATGGCCTTACCTGAAGAAGATCAACAACAATTAAAAGACCAAATTGCTCAAAATGGAGCATCAAAAATGATGAATTCTGCAGTATTTGGCCAGCTTATTATATTAATTGTGTTTATTCCAATACTCTCGTTGAGTGGGGTAGAAGGTAAAATGTTTATTCCAATGGCGCTTACCTTTAGTTTTGCTCTTATTGGCGCTATGCTATTGTGCTTCACGTACGTGCCGGTAGCTGCCTCATTATTCTTAAAGCCTCAAAAAAAGACTGCAAGAAGATCTATCTCTACACGTTTAATGGATTGGTTGGTTGCCAAATATGACCCTATTTTAGGATGGGCACTGCATAGTAAAAAAATAGTATTAGCTATTGCAGGTTTCTTGTTAGCTTTTTCGGTTTATTTATTTACACAAATGGGAGGGGAGTTTGTTCCCACTTTAGATGAAGGAGATTTTGTCATTCAGCCAGTACTTAAAACAGGAACATCTCTGAGTAAAACCATTGAGATTACGACTCAAATAGAAGATATATTGCTGACAAACTTTCCAGAAGTACAGCAAGCCGTGACTAGAATTGGTGCTGCAGAAGTACCTACGGATCCTATGTCCATGGAAGAGAGTGATGTAATTATCATTTTAAAACCAAAAGGAGAATGGACTTCGGCCACTACTAAAGATGAATTAGCAGATAAATTTAAAGAAGCTTTAGCGGTGATTCCTGGAATGGAGGTTGAATTTACCCAGCCTATTGAAATGCGTTTTAATGAATTAATTACAGGCGTACGTGCCGATATTGCTATTAAAATTTTCGGTGATGATTTAGCGCTATTGGCCAAAAAAGGAAAAGAAATTGGTGATTTAATTGCCAATGTTGAAGGTGCATCGGATATTTCTATTGAGAAAGTAGAAGGCTTGCCAGAAATGAGTATTAAATATGACCGTAGTAAAGTGGCGCGTTACGGATTAAATATTCAAGAATTAAACGATCTAGTAGCCATGGCTTTTGCTGGGAAAACTGCAGGTAATATTTTTGAAGGTGAAAAACGATTTGATTTAGTGGTTCGTTTGGATACCTCTAAGCGAAAAGATATAGATAATCTTCAAAATTTATTTGTAGATCTTCCCAATGGGGGTAAGATTCCTCTGAGAGAATTAGCATCCATTACCTATGAGAAAGGTGCCGCTAAAATATCGCGAGATAATACGCGAAGACGCATTGTTGTAGGCATAAATGTACGAAATAGAGACCTACAATCTGTGGTTGATGATGTTCAGCAATTGATTACAGAACATATAGCATTACCGGTAGGCTATACCATTTCATACGGAGGTCAATTTGAAAATTTGCAGAGTGCTAAATCTCGCTTACTATTGGCAGTACCGATAGCGTTGGCGCTTATTTTTATCTTATTATTTTTTGCCTTCAAATCTGTAAAAGAGGCACTAATGATTTATTCTGCAATCCCCTTAGCCGCTGTTGGTGGCATCTTACTCTTATGGATTAGAGATTTGCCATTTAGTATTTCTGCAGGAGTAGGTTTTATTGCCCTTTTCGGGATTGCCGTTTTAAATGGAATCGTCTTAATCGAACATTTTAAAGAGTTAAAAGAGGAAGGATTTGAAACGATTGAAGAATTAATAAAATATGGTGCTAAAGATAGATTACGAGCTGTTTTATTAACCGCTTCTGCCGCTGCATTGGGTTTTTTACCCATGGCCATTTCTACCAATGCAGGAGCAGAAGTGCAACGACCCTTAGCCACGGTAGTAATCGGAGGATTGTTTACAGCAACACTTTTAACGCTTGTGGTCTTACCCGTGCTTTATGCAATTTTAAGTAAAATTAAGCCGATGAAAATTAAAAATAAAAGTATTCTTACCCTTGTTGCTTTAAGTGTATTGGCAATCGGACAAGGAAAGGCGCAAGAAAAGCCGTTTCATTTAGAAGACCTAATTTCTATAGCCATTGAAAATAATGCTTCTTTGAAGGCTAAAAATAATCAACTTTTACAATCAGAAAAACTGGTTCACAGTGCTTTTGATTTTGATAAGACCCAAGTGTACTATGAGTTTGATGAAAACAATTTAGCAAGTAATAATGAGCCACTAAAAGTATTTGGAGTGCAGCAAGACTTCCGTTTTCCAACGGTGTATTTTTCTCAAAAGAAAGTAAATAAAGCAAGATATGCTCTCGCCGAAAATACGTTTGAAATTCAGAAAAAGTCAATCATACGAAACTTAACTTCTGCCTATTATAATTACCAAATAGCAATAGAAAAAGAAAAGCTGTATGATAGCCTAGATAGTTTATATACAAATTTTTCAACCATGGCCAGTAGGCGTTTTGAGCTAGGAGAAACAAATTATCTAGAAAAGATAACGGCCTTATCTAAAGAAAGACAAATTAGTTTAGAATATGCTGCAGCTCAAAAAAAGGTTAGAGAAACTTATATACATATAAAAGCTATTGTACAACTTAAAGATTCTTTATGGATAGCACCAGCACTCCATTTTAAGGCAAATTTAAACCTAACAGAACCCTTAGGAAGTCCTGAAGTTAGCTTATATCAAAATAGAGAGGCATTTTTCAGAGCAGAGAAACGCTTGGAAAAACAACAGCTACTTCCAGATATCAGTCTTAATTATTTTCAAGGAACTAATGAAAGTTTAAATGCCAATTTATATGGCTATCAATTGGGACTTAAAATACCTATTCTTTTTGGAGGAAAAAATGCCAGGATTAAAGCATCTAAATATGCAGAATCGGCTTCGGCAAAGGAATTGGATCAATACAAGGTTGACTTAAATCTAAGGAAAGAAGTACTCTTAAATGAGTTAGAGCAGCATACAGCAGCACTTGCCTATTACGAAACGGAAGGAAAACAACTCTCTAACGAAATATTAAAAACAGCACTAGGTAATTACAAAAATGGAGAAATTAATTTTTATCAATACCTACAGAGTCTTGAGAGTGCCTTTGAAATACAGTTAGCTTACTTAGATAAACTACAAGATTACAATCACACGGTTGTTGCTATTAATTATTTAACACTTTAAATATCATGAAAAATATCACTTATATAAGTACTCTAGTCGTTGTTTTATTCTTTAGCTGTAAAGATGCAGAGAAGGAGACGGCAATAACAAATTTAACTTCTAACTATATAGAAATTACGGCAGATCAATTTGAAAAGAACAACTATGCATTAAGAGGCTTTAACGAAGAAGATTTTCCTAAGGTGGTAAATGCTACGGGTTTAATAGATGTTCCTCCAGAGAATAAAGCACGTGTAAGTGCTATTATGGGGGGATACATAAAATCGACCCCTTTGTTAATTGGTGATACCGTAAAAAAAGGACAAGTATTGGTAACCCTTGAGAATCCAGCATTTGTTACGCTCCAACAAGAATATATGGAACTGAATGAACAGTTGGTTTATTTGAAGTCTGAATATGATCGGCAGCAAACAATGATGGAAGAAAAAATTACATCGCAAAAGAGCTTTCTAAAAGCCGAAAGTGATTATAAAACAAGCCTTGCGCGCCAGCATGGGGTAAAGAAACAATTAGAAATGCTTCACATTAGTAGCTCTAAGGCTGCTAAGGGAATATTCACCTCCGTGGTTAGTATTCATGCGCCAATCACAGGAACAATATCTAAAACCTTTGTCTCTATGGGTACGTATGTTTCACCTGCCAGCCCTATTTTAGAAATCATTAATAACGATCATATTCATTTAGAACTCTCTGTATTTGAAAAAGATATATTAGCTATTAAAAAAGGACAGGAAATAGCCTTTAAAATTCCAGAAGCATCAGATCAAGTGTATTCCGGAGAAGTTTATCTAATGGGCAATACTATTGATGAAAATAGAACAATTAAAATTCATGGTCATATTGAAAATGAAACGGAATACAATTTTATTGCAGGAATGTTCGTAGATGCCAAAATAAGTACAAGTTCAGAAAAGCAACAGGCATTGCCTTCAGAAGCTATTGTTTCCGCCGATGACTTAAAGTATGTATTGGTTTTGGATAAGAAAGAAAACGGAGTCTATTATTTTTTGCAAAAGGAAGTAAAAACGATGGATAGTTATCGTGAAAATACTTCGATCATTAATAGCAAACAGTTTGCTAGTGATGCTCAATTTTTGGTTAAAGGGGCCTTCAGTTTAATAGGAGCTTAACTAGAAACGCTCGATAGTACAGCGTACTATCGAGCGTTTTAATTTTTCAGGAGGTTCGCCTAGCAAGAAGCACAAGAACTTCCATTATTTTTTATCCCCAACTTCTTCAAAATGGTTTCTAAAAGACACCATTTGGTGAAGGCAGACTGTATTAAGTTTACGCCAATAAATACAGTAAACCAAATCCAGTTTGGACTCATATATACAGTAAGTACAACACTTAATAATATCATAACACCTACGATTACTCTAAAATATGTATTTAACATTTTGATTCTTTTTAATTATTTATAATTCTTCTTCTCTATCATATAATACACCAAGGGTACAACCAACAAGGTTAATACTGTAGACACAATAGTTCCGCCCATTAAAGAGATAGCTAATCCTTGAAAAATTGGGTCAAATAAGATTACGAATGCTCCAATAACAACCGTTCCTGCCGTTAATAAAATGGGGGTTGTACGTACTGCTCCGGCTTCAATACAGGCTTGTTTTAGCGGCACACCTTCTGCCGTTCTTAGATTGATAAAGTCAATCAATAATACGGAGTTCCTAACCATAATTCCAGCTAAAGCAATCATACCAATAAACGACGTTGCCGTAAAAAATGCTCCCATAATCCAGTGTCCTAGTATAATTCCTATTAACGATAAAGGAATAGCAACCATCATAACAATTGGTGCTTTAAAATTTTGGAACCATCCTACAATTAAAATGTATATTAAGATAATAGCTCCTAGAAAGGCAATACCTAAATCTCTAAATACCTCTAAAGTAATTTGCCATTCGCCATCCCATTTTACCGTATAATTATCTTCAAAATCTGGCTGACCTAAATACATTTCGTTTAACTCGTAGCCTTTTGGTAACGGAATCTCTTTTAACTTTTCTTCCATTCCAAGAATAGCATACGCCGGACTTTCTAATTCCCCAGCCATATCGGCCATCACGTAAACCACGCGCTTTTGGTTTTTACGATAAATACTTTTTGCTGCTATCGTTTCCGTAATTGTTACCAAATCTGCAATTGGTACCATAGTACCTTGTTTCGATTTTACTTTTAATTGCGAAATATCAGTAATGGTAGATTTCTCTTTTTCATCTAAAGCCAATATCAACCCAACTTGGTTAACAGCATCTTCATCATATAAATTAGTAATTGCTCTGTTAGACAATGCCATATTCATGGTATACGCAATTTGTTGTGGCGCAACACCATTCAGCATGGCTTTTTCTTTGTTTATATTAAATTGATATTCGGTTTGATCGGCTTCCACCATCCAATCAATATCTACCACATCATCTGTGTTTTTTAAAATCTCTTGAACGCCATTGGCGATTTTAATTTGCTCGTTATAATCAGGTCCATACACTTCTGCAACAATCGTTGACAATACTGGAGGTCCTGGTGGTACTTCTACCAATTTAATATTAGCGTTATACTTTGCTGCAATTTTCTGAATATCTGGACGCATTACTTTAGCAATTCCGTGACTTTGAATATCACGTTCGCCTTTATCAATTAAATTCACTTGGATATCTGCCATATTAGATCCACCACGTAAATCGTAATGACGCACCAAACCGTTAAACGTAATTGGTGCAGATGTACCAACGTAATTTTGATAATTAACCACTTCTGGTCGCGTCGCTAAGTATTGCGACACTTCTTGTGCTACAACTCCTGTTCTTTCTAGCGTTGTGCCTTCAGGCATATCAATAACCACTTGAAATTCATTCTTATTATCAAATGGTAACATTTTTACAGCAACCGATTTTGTAAAAAACAACACCATTGTCGCCATTAAGACCATAAACGTTACCCCTAAAAACAACCAACGCTTACCTTTGCTTTCTAATAAAGGACGTTCAAACTTGTTATAAATCTTATAAATAAGCGTATCCTCAACAGGCTGCTCTGGCTTCTCTTCTGCGCCTTTTTTATCTTTTTCTCTTAAGAAAATATAGCCTAAATATGGTGTAATAGTTAAGGCAACAAATAAAGACAATATCATTGCAATAGACGCTCCAATTGGCATTGGTGCCATATAAGGGCCCATTAATCCAGACACAAAAGCCATAGGTAAAACAGATGCTATAACTGTAAATGTTGCTAAAATGGTTGGATTCCCAACTTCATTAATCGCATATAAAGCTGCGTCTTTAAATGGTAAGCGCTTCATCTTAAAATGTCGGTGCATATTTTCGGCAATAATAATCGAGTCATCCACCACAATTCCCGTTACAAATACTAACGCGAATAAGGTAATTCGGTTTAGCGTGTAATCCATCATATAATAGCTCAACAAGGTTAAGGCAAACGTAATTGGTACCGATAAAAACACGACCAATCCACCACGCCAACCCATTGCTAGCATCACTACAAGTGTTACCGCAAAGATAGACCCAATAAGGTGCCACAGTAATTCCGATACTTTATGAGACGCTGTTTCACCATAATTTCTAGTGACTTCTACATGTACATCATCCGGAATTAAAGTACTACGCAAATGATCTACTTTATCAATAATCACATCAGCAATTTTCATTGCATCTGCTCCTTTACGTTTCGCTACCGAAATAGTTACTGCAGGATATTCCGACTTATAATCAGTCGATTTCACACTACCTTTTCCGTAACCTATACTCACATAATTTTGCGGTACTTCTGGGCCATCAATAATTTTAGCGACTTGCTTTAAATAAATAGGTTGGTTTTCTTGTACACCAATTACCAAATTTTCTACATCAGTAACCGAAGCTAAAAACGAACCTGTATTTACTAAAAACTCGGTGTCATTCTTATCAAAACTCCCAGCACTTAATTGGCTGTTATTGGCTTTAATCATTTCAGAAACCGACAAGAAATCCAAACCACTTGCGGCTAATTTATCTTTATCTAAAACCACACGTAATTGACGATCTCTACCACCAATTTTATGCGTAATAGCCACATCATTTATCTTCTTAATTTCGGCTTCCAACTCTTGCCCCACTTGGTTTAACTGGTAATCGTCATAATTTTCACTCCACAACGTTAAACCCAACATTGGCACATCGTCAATCGCACGCGTTTTTACTAACGGAAACGTAACACCTTCAGGCATTTGGTCCATGTGCTTATTAATTTCGTTGTATAATTTCACAAAAGAACGCTCAATATCTTCGCCAACATAAAACTGTACGATGACCATTCCTTGTTCTTTCGAGGAAGTAGAGTATACGTATTCTACGCCTTTGATGTTTGAAATTAATTGCTCTAAAGGCTTAATTACACGTGACTCTACTTCTGTAGGGCTTGCTCCAGGATACCCCACAAAAATGTCTGCCATAGGCACATCAATTTGCGGTTCTTCTTCACGCGGAATTAAAAACGAACTGTACACACCAACCACCATAAATACAATCATCAAAAGCACTGTAAGCTTAGACTGCATAAAGGCTTTGGCAATTTTACCTGCGATTCCTTCTTTCATTTTGTTTTATATTTTGGGCGTTTTAACAGGCTATCCGTTGCAATCTTTTTACTTGTTATCGCTACAAATTTGCTTAGGCAAATTCACTCGAACTGACGTAAAAAGGATTTTCACTGCTATCCTTAACGCAGCATATTAGTTATTGAATTGTAATTTTGGCTCCGTTAAACAGTTTTCCTTCAGCGGAAATAATGTATGCTTCATCTGCATTTAAACCAGATAATACTTCCACTTGATCTCCAAAAGTTCTACCTAAACGCAACCAACGTAATAATGCTGTATTGCTTTGGCTTACGGTATAGACTCCAGATAATTGTCCGTTTGTTACAATAGCATCAGTTGGTAGTAAAACCATGGATGATGTTGCTTTTCTTTGCACGGGAAATTGTACTGTGGTAAACATTCCAGATAAAATGTGAGCATCCGTATTGTCTAAAGCTATTTTTACTAAGTATTGTCCGCCTGTATTCTTGGCAGATGTACTTACTTCTGTAACTTTTCCTTTTATGGTTTTATTAATCGATTTAACCAAAACAGCAACAGCCGCTCCTTTTTTAATATCAGAAATTTCAGATTCAGGAACCATAGCCATCACCTCAAAATTCCCAGGTGTTTCCATACTTATTAATGATACACCTGGATTTGCCATGTTACCTGCTTCTACATTCTTACTAGTGACTGTTCCGCTAAAAGGTGCCGTAATATTGCTGTAAGCAAACTGCGCGTTAATTTCATTTTTCATTTGATTAGCAGCTTCTAAACGTGCCTTTGCCATTTCGTAATTTGCAGTCATATCATCCATCTCTTTTTGAGAAGCACTATTTTCTGCGAATAAATTTTTAAAACGATTGTAGTCTTTTTGAGCATTATTAAAAGCAGCATTTGCTTCTGTAATTCCTGCATTTACTTGTGCTCTTTTTGCTTGCAAATCGCTATTACTAATAGAAATTAACAATTGCTCTTTACGCACTTTATCTCCAACATTTACATGTACTTTATTAACGTATCCCATCATTCTAGTGCTTAAATCTGCACTATTAGTGGCTTGGATTTTTCCGCTTACACTTAAAAAAGGACTATTCGTATTTGCTGCTATTTGACTTGTTTTTACACTAATTGTTGGCGAATTATCGACAATTGTTTTTTCGTTTTCACCACCACAACTAACTATGAATAGCATTAAAGAAAGTGTTAGAATTGTATATATGTTTTTCATCTTAAAAATTATTCTTTAGTTAAAAATTGTATGTAGGCCTGTGTGTAATTGTACTCAAAAATAGTTTGGTAATATTCTAATTGTTTTTGTGCATATTGTGTTTCGGCTAATAATAAATCGGACGTTTTTTCTAAGCCTTCCTTGAATCTGTTGGTTCTAATTCTCAAAGCCTCTTCAGATTGTTGTAAGGCCAAAGTTGTTAATTTTAACTTATTGTCAGCATCTATAAATGCACGTTTTGCTTTGCTTAATTCTAAATTGCTTTGTGATACATATTGTGTGTATTCTAGCTTCGATTTTTCAAATTCGGCCTTACTTTTTTGAGCTTTTCCAAAACGTTTGGATCCTTGAAAAATATCCCAACTTAATTCTGCTCCAAACAGGTAGCCATTGGCATCTCCTTGAAAAATTTGATCATCATACATTTGATAATTTGCAAACGCATTTAAACGGGGTAAAAATGCCATTTTGTCTGCTTTATTCATCGCTTCATAAGCATTAGTTGCCAATTGCATTGCTTTGATATCAGCACGTTGTTCAGAGATTTTTTCATTCTTCTCCGCGTCAGTTATAAGGCTTAGCTCATCAGCTGGAGTGTATAGTACATAGCGTTCATCATTCATTAAAAATGATAAATAATTTGATGCGTTTTGTACGTTACTTTTTGCGTTTTGTAATTGATTTTGAACTTCAGTAACACGTACTTCTACATTTAAAACATCTGCACGTTGCAGGTAGCCTTGTTTAAAACTATCGTCAGCTAATTTTTTATTAGCAATTGCTGCTTCTGAGGCCTTCTCTAAAACCAGAACTGCTTTGTAAGCTAATTGTAATTGCATGTATGCTTTGTCTACTTCAAACACTAAATACTCTTGAGTACGCTGTGTCTTTAAAGACATTGCATCCATTTTAGATTTGGCAGCTTTACGTTGAAATAGACCGTCCAAATTGAATAAAGGTTGCTGAATCTCAAATTTAGTAGCATAATTTTCTATTTGAGAAGGATCATTTAAGGAGACAGGATCAAAATCATTCTGAGTTAAAATTTCCTGATTTAATTTAGAACCAAAAGCCATTAACGGATTGGTAGTTGCTATTCCTGTATGACTTGCTGTAATATTAGGTAGAAATACTGCATTTGTTTGTCTGTAATCTGCTCTAGCAGCATTAAATTCTTCTTTAGAAATCTTAATACTTGTGTTATGCGCTGCGACTTTTGACAATACTTCAGATTTTTTAATGGGCACCATTTCTTGAGCACTAACCAATAAACCGGTAAGGAATAAAAAGAAACTTATATAGGTATGGTTTTTCATCAATCTATGATTTGTTATTGCAAATTTACTTTTTGTCTTAGGGCTAGTCAGTAACATTGGTTACACTGCATAGAATAATAAAGTAATAATCCTTTTGATTTATAGCGTTTCTAAACTTGTATGTTTTGGCTTTCTTTTCCGACTAATTTTTCTAGTATTAAAGTTCTTGTGCCTAAAGCTTTTAAAGTATATTTAGGCAAAAAATTGAATTAATTAAAAAAGGAAAATTGTTATGTTAACATGGAAAGATATTATCTCGTTTGCTACTAAGGGAAACCCTGAGCCAGATAAGCGGGTAGAAAAGTCTGAAGAAGAATGGAAAGCACAATTAACTCCAGAACAATATAGAGTTATGCGTAAAAAAGGCACAGAAGCACCACATACGGGAGCGCTTTGTACTAGTTATGAGGCGGGGCAATATAATTGTGCTGGATGTGATACACCTCTTTTTGATTCTAACATTAAATTTGAATCTGGAACTGGTTGGCCTAGTTTTACACAACCTATAAAGGAGAATGCCATTCAGTATATAAAAGATACAACTTTTGGAATGGTTCGGGTTGAAGTATTATGTAATACATGCGATTCACATTTGGGACACATTTTTCCTGATGGCCCTGAACCAAGCGGTTTACGCTATTGCGTAAATTCAGAATCTATGGTATTAGATACCTCTGTTGCCAATTAAGAATAAAGCGTCATGTCAAAAATAGAAACAGCTACATTTGGTGGTGGTTGCTTTTGGTGTTTAGAGGCCGTGTTTAAAGCGATACCGGATATTATGGAAGTCGTATCGGGATATGCTGGAGGTAATTGTCCCGGAATACCTACGTATAGAGAAGTGTGCTCTGGTAAAACTGGTCACGCCGAAGTAATTCAAGTAAGTTTTGATACAACACGTATAACGTATAGCGATGTTCTTAGGTTATTTATGAATAATCATAATCCTACCTTGGACACCTATTTGAAAGGCGATTATGGCTCACAATATCGTTCTATAGTACTGTATCATTCTAAAGAACAACAAGAAATTGCACTAGACGTAATACAAGAAACAGCTATTGAGTTGGCTAAAAATGTCCGTACAGAACTATCTGAATTGTCTGATTTTTTTAAAGCAGAAGAATACCATCAAGACTATTTTAATAAAAATAAGGAGGCTGCTTATTGCCGTGGGATCATAGCGCCCAAAATAGAGAAGTTAAAAAATAATTTATACAAAACATAGAAGATAAAATTTATGAGTGCATTAAAAAAAGCATATATCGCGGGTGGATGTTTTTGGGGAATGGAAGATTTGTTCAGAGTACGCCCAGGCATAAAAGATACGGAGGTTGGTTATATCGGTGGTGAAAATGAAAATCCTACCTACCATAATCATACAAGCCACGCAGAAGGAATAGAACTTACCTATGACCCTACAGAAACATCATTTAAAGAAATATTAGATTACTTTTTTAGAATACATAACCCAACAACGGTAAATCAGCAAGGAAATGACCGTGGTGCTAGTTATAGGTCCACGATATTTATTCAAAATGAAGAAGAGAAAGCTATCGCTGAAGAGGTTATTGCTATTGTAAATGCATCAGGACGGTGGGAAGGAGATGCCGTAACTACATTAGAACCATATACCACCTTTTGGTTAGCAGAACCAGAACATCAAGATTATTTATTAAGAAGGCCTAATGGATATACCTGCCATTTTGAGCGTTTTGATACATTTTTATAAAAATAAAAGCCGACAATAAACTTGTCGGCTTTTAAATTTATGAAGCACATTATTAACTCACTTTTTTTAATACAGTTTGATTACTTTTTAGTTTTTTTTTATTCTTTTTCTTTTCTTTAATTTTTTTATACATGACATAGTTAATAAGTAGCAATATGCTACAAGCTACGGCTGTGGCACCATTCCCATCTTTAGCCAGTAAGTGTGCAATTATTCCAAATACAAGATTCATAAAGAAGCCTGCATAAGCCCACTCACGGATCCAATTAGTTCTGTTTAAGATTAAAATACTGATACCTATTACTTGGGCAGTTCCAATTACTTGAACTAAATAAGCAGGGTATCCTAATATTATGATTTTTAGAACAATAGCATCGTAATTAATAGCGCTGTTGAGTACTGCTCCTAGCATAGCCAAGGAGAAAATTACCAAAGAAATAACATAGTAGGTTTTTAGATTTTTCATGGGTTTAAGTTTTTAATTATTACCTTGAAATTAATTAAAGTAAACCCTTAAAATCTTTAAAACTTGTTGAAATACAGATAGCTACAGTTTATTAGCCCGTATGTATCGATAAAAACCCTCTTATGGATATTGATTCTCGATGGCGATCGTTTATTGTTGATTATTTTCTTTGAATTTAGAATAGATCCATTGTTTCTCTCTAAGCGAGAAATTCTTTTGTTCAAACCAATCGTAGGCAGCTATTTTTTCATTCTCTATTTGAGCATTTCGTATAGCTTGTAAAGAGACCAAGTGCCAATGTGTTCCTCGCTGCCTAGCAACCGAGTAGCCTATATCTTCTGTGATAAAGGATATTTTTGGCTCGTTGTACAAACGAGTACCGTTCTTTAGTATGGCTAAAGTCTTTGTAAGTTTAACGACTTCTGAAAATGAATACCGAATGAAATCATCGAAACCATCTTGTTTTGTATTGTAAACTTTATCCCCAACCTTTAATTTATCCATGTCTTATCTAAAGTTTGCAAAAATAAGACGAACATCGTTTTTAGACTAGGGTAGCGGATTGTTACTTATTAACAAATAGTTATATGTTTGGCATGTAGTAGGTTAGGGAGTAGTGTTATTTAATTTTATTTTTCTCGAATGTAAATACTTTAGAGCCCTTTCCCATTAATACTAAGTCAGTTGTCGTTAAAAAAAAGCCAGTTTCTACTATTCCGGGGGTAGTCATTAATTCTTGATTTAATTGTTCTAAATTGTAATAAGATTCAATATTTAGATCTAGAATATTGTTATTTTCATCTGTAGTGAAAGCAACTGTATCTTGTTTTCGGAGTACAGGCTCTAGACCTCTTTTTTGTAGTTGTGCTGCAATTTGTTGGGTAGCAAATGGTATCGTTTCTATAGGAAGTTTAAACTTACCTAAACGGTTTACTTGTTTACTAGCATCAGTAATTATTATATTGTATTCAGAATTTGAGGCTATTATCTTTTCTCTTAACAGGGCGCCACCGCCGCCTTTTATAAGTTGTAAATAGGGGTCAAACTCATCTGCACCATCAATAGTTAAATCTATTTTTTTAACATCATCCAAAGATAAAATTGCAATGCCATTTTCTTGAGCCATTTTCTCTGTAGCCTTAGAAGTTGGTACTCCATATAAGGTTAATCCTTCTTTCTTAATTCGATCTCCTAAATGACGAATCATATAAGCTGCTGTAGAACCGGTTCCTAAACCAATGGTCATGTTGTTCTTTACTAATTTTACAGCAGCAATAGCTGCTAATTCTTTTTCGGAAATTTTGTTCATTATTTTAAGTTAACATGATTTACAATAGTTTAATTTTCTTCTAAACGTTTTATCATAGCTTTCATTTCTTTTATTTCTTTTTTCTGAGCTTCAATTATTTCCTTGGAAAGTTTCTTTACTTCTGGATCTTTTATATGAGCTCTTTCACTGGTTAAAATAGCGATAGAATGATGTGGTATCATGGCTTTTAACCATAATAAATCTCCAACTATAGGTTGTTGTTTTCTCACTAAAGTTAAGGCAGATATAAATAACAAAAGACTAGCTAATACGATTGCTATATTTTTTTGCTTGTTTTTGTACATTGATCGCATGGCTATAAACATGATAATTGCCATCGTAGAAATTCCTAAACAGCTCATGTAAAAACGCGTTAAACTAAAATATACGTGATCTATAGAATAGGTGTTAAGGTACATTGTTATATACATTGCGATGAATGATGCTATCAGCATCAAAACAAATTTAGTATACACATTTCTTTTTTTCTTATCTGTTGAATTCATGTGTTATTATTTAAATTAGTGTGTTGTAATTTTCTGAATACTTTTAAAGTTTGTAAGCCAAAGTTGGCATCCGCTTAATACTGCAACTAATTGTAAAGAAGCAAAGGCTTTCAAGACTATAGTATAGAAAAAATTGCCTCCTAACTAATTCTAGGTATGTGCAATCCAAAGAACCCAAACGAGCACCAATTCTTAAGGCGAATGGTTTGATAAGTTCCCTCTCTATCTGAAACATAATCTGTGATGCGTTTTATAACATAAGAGGAAAAATCGCAACCTTTTTATGCACTAGGAGTATCAACTTCGGTAATCTGATCAATGAGGATCATATTTAAAGTGGACTACATATTTTTAGCTACAGCAATGGATTCAATTTTAGCCTATATCATGTATTCATTGTGTTAACCAAAAATAGTGTTCTTTAGGAGTTTCTTTTAATTCTAAAGAATTGTTTTTTAATTCATTCTGATAGCATCTAGAAGTGTTAAATTGTTAAAAGCTAAAGGACTATTAACTTCATTGCAAGAATGGTCTCCATGAATTTCATCCAAATTAGTTCAAATAAGAAGCCCAAAATAACAATATGCTAAACCACTATATTGGGCTACTTTTCTTTTATGTATTAGGAGTCTATTTTTACGTTTTTTAATCGTAAGGCATTGGCTATAACCGATACAGAACTAAAACTCATGGCTAAGGCCGCGATCATTGGTGATAATAACATGCCAAAAAACGGAAATAATACGCCTGCAGCAATAGGGATACCCACGGTATTATAGATTAATGCGAAAAATAAATTTTGCTTAATATTTTTCATAACAGCTTCACTCAAGCTTCTTGCTTTCACAATACCATGAAGGTCACCTTTTACGAGTGTAATCATAGCACTTTCAATAGCAACGTCAGTACCAGTACCCATCGCAATACCTACGTTACTTTGGGCTAGGGCAGGAGCATCGTTAATTCCGTCTCCAGCCATGGCTACAATGTGTCCTTGATTTTGCAGTTTTTTTACCTCATTTAATTTATCTTCAGGTAACATTCCTGCTTTGAAATCTGCTAAATGTAACTCTTTAGCAACAGCTGCTGCAGTTTCCTGATTATCCCCTGTAAGCATAATTACAGCAATACCTTTATCTTGTAAAGCTTTAATGGCTTTGGCGCTTGTAGCTTTTATTTTATCTCTTATAACAACAAAACCAACCACCACAGTACCAATAGATACGTAAGATACTGTTTTGCCTTCTTTTTGATAAGAAATCACTTTTTCTACAATCTCTTGTTGCATGTTGGCTCCTGCATAGGCCATCATTTTTTCGTTTCCTAGTGCTACTTTTTGGTTGTCAATTACGCCCTCTACACCTTTACCCGTGACAGCATTAAATTTGTCTACTTTTAAAGCTTCAATATGCTGTTCTTTACCATATTTCAAAGTTGCGGCAGCTAGTGGGTGTTCACTCAAACTATTGAGGCTTACAATATATTTTAATAGCTCATCTTCAGAAAAATCACTTGTAACGCCAATATTTTCCACGGTTGGTTTTCCTTCGGTAATAGTTCCTGTTTTATCTATAATTAGGGTATCTACCGTATTCATCACTTCTAAAGCTTCAGCATTTTTAATTAGAACACCATTTTTAGCGCCGGTACCTACACCTACCATGATAGACATGGGAGTTGCTAGGCCTAATGCGCATGGACAAGCAATAATTAACACCGCTATAGCATTTACTAGCGCAAAAACATATGCTGGCTCTGGCCCCCAAATAGCCCAAACTACAAACGTGATTATAGAAATGAGTACCACAACAGGAACAAAATAACCAGAAACCTTATCGGCCAAATTTTGAATAGGAGCACGGCTACGGCTTGCATCATTAACCATTTTCACAATTTGTGATAATAGTGTCTCATTCCCCACTTTTTCTGCAACCATCAAGAAAGACTGGTTCCCATTAATGGTACCACTATTTACTTTATCGGCTACCGTTTTGCTTACGGGAATTGGCTCTCCTGAAATCATAGATTCATCTACCTTGGTTTGTCCTTCAGTAATGGCGCCATCTACCGGAATTTTTTCTCCTGGCTTAACCCGTAGAACATCTCCTTTCGTAATTTGATCTATCGAGACTTCATTTTCTTGACCATTGACGACCAAGATTGCTTTGTTAGGAGCTAATTTTAAAAGTTCTTTTACAGCGGTATTAGTTTGGCTGTGTGCTCTAGCTTCTAATACTTGGCCCATTAAAACTAAGGTAAGTATCACGGACGCCGCTTCAAAGTAAACGTGAACCGCTCCCGATGTTGTTTTGAATTGTTCAGGAAAAAAATCAGGAAATAACATCCCAAAGAAACTAAATAGCCAAGCAACCCCTGCACCGATACCAATTAAGGTAAACATATTTAAATTCCATGTTTTAATACTTCTATAAGCTCTTTGAAAGAACATCCATGTTGCATAAAATACAACAGGTATAGAAAGGATAAATTGTACCCAATTCCACCATTTTTGCTCCATGAGGTCATACAGTGGATTATTCGGAATCATTTCGCTCATCGCAATGATAAAGATGGGAAGTGTGAAGCCAAAAGCCAACCAGAATTTTTTCAAGAGTTTTTTATATGATTTTTCTTCTGCCGAAAGATCTGGTTGCATAGGAACAAGATCCATTTCGCAAATAGGACAACTTCCTGGTTCATCTCTAATAACTTCTGGGTGCATAGGGCATGTCCATTGTTCACTATTAGAAACATTCAAATTCTGTTCTTCAACGAGATCCATTCCACAAACAGGGCAGTCGCCATGCTCATCATAGGTTTTATCTCCTTCACAATGCATCGGACAATAAAATGTACCCGTACCTTGTTGTGTTGTTTTTTTTGTGTTTGTTTCCTTAGGATGCTGGTGTTCCCCAGGAATATGTATACTATAATGTCCGCCATCTGCCGCTAAGGCTTTTTGAAAAATTTCTATAGGAATATTAGCATCCATCACAATGGTGGCTTCTGCCTTGTCTAAATCAACAGAGGCTTTAGTTACACCGCTAACTTTAGAAAGTGTTTGCTCTACATGAGTTCTACAACCGTTACAGGTCATTCCGTGAATATGATACGTGTGTTCCATCTACATCAATTTTAGGATGTAAAATTAAACAGAAGCACGGAGAAAGCTTTACATAATTCGGATTCTTATTTATACAATTTGGTCTAGTTTTTTTCTATCCCATTGCTCAAGATTTTTATACGTACTCATAGACATTCCTGTAACCGTTTTAAATTGACGTGCTAGATGACTACTTGACTTATAATTCAAGGTATATGCTATTTCCGAAAAATTTAATTGCCCTAGTTGTATGTATTCTTTTACTTTTTCAATTTTTAAATTGATGGTGTATTTTTCTAAGGTGATTCCTTCTAATTTACTGAATAGTTTACTTAAATAACTTTCTGTTTTCCTTAGTTCTCTCGCAACCATTGTAGCCAAATGTGCTGTGTTTTCTTCGTTTATTTTTTGAATTAATCGCACCTTTAATTGCTCTAGGAGTGACTCTTCTTCGTTCTGTATAATTTTAAAGCCTAAAGCGCTAGGTTTGTTGCCAAGATTTTTTTGTTCAGTATGTTCGCTGGGTTGTGCAACTACCTTTCCTAATTCAATAGTAGATACTTTGTAACCTTCTGTTGTAAATACGTCTAAAACAGAAGCAATACAGCGGTTACACACCATGTTTTTTATGAAAAAAGTAGAAGCCATACTTGCAATTTACATTTTAGTACTGATTTTAACTAGGGATTAGTCCGCATAGATTTCTACAACTTACTCGTAAAAAGCGTGTTTTTTGTCTAGTTTCTTAAAGAATATAAACCTACTAATAGATACTAGACTATATTTACAATCTTTTAATACCTCTATAAATTAACGCCTAATCAAAAGTACCGCAGTGGACACTTGCAAATATGTTCTTTTTACAGCAGACAACAAATATGTTGTAGAATATCTTTTGAGACAATTGGTATTAAGTACCAGTATTACAGAAGCATTAATTTTTGAAAATTATGATCTTGCTGTAGGCTTTAAAAAAATGTTAGTCAAAGACTGTAAATTAGAGTGTTCTATAAATACTTATATAGATTAAAGTATCATTATGCTCTGTTAGTTCTCTTTTACCAAAACAAATTTTTATTAAAATCGCCTAAGGCTATTCAATTATTTCTTAAATTCTATAGTTCCTACGTTAAAGTCTCCATTCTTAGCAGGCTCCAACTGAAGTGTTAATACTTCTTTTTGCTCTTCTTTTGTTCCAAAATTGGTATAGACCAATGCACGGACAGTAACTTTATCTAAAACAGTTTGTTTTCTAGAACCGTAAAAATTAACATCTATTCCGTAAGCACCATCTATAGCATGTTTAAGTCTAAACTCTTCAGGGCCGTAACCTTGAGTTACATCATAAGATATTCTTCCTCCTAGTCGGGTATTTGTATTGTTATAGGTACATCTTTCGGTATGAGGATCTGTAATCCATAAATCAATGTCTGTTTCATTAGCGTCCCAATCAATGATAATTCTAATATCAACCGGCATATTCTTTATAAAACATGGATTTATAAACGAAATGTCTAATTTTTCCTTATGCTTTGCTATGATATTATTTATATCATGAAGTGTAATTAGTTCTATCCCATTGAAGCGAGCCAGGCTTTCTGGTTCCCATTCTTTAGCGATCACTTGGTATAAGTTATCTACAGCTTTTTGATGTTCTCCTAATTCTGTATAGGTTAAGCCTAAGTCAATATACGAATGTGGCTCAAAAGATCTTGTCTCAAGCACTTCCTTAAAAACGGCTAATGCTTCGTTATAAAAATTATACTCGTAAAGTTTTCTTCCTAGGGTTCGTAATAATTCGGTGTTTTCTAATTCTAATTCTGCCAAATTAGAAATAACGCGTAAACCTTCTGCTCTCAGAGATTTTTGAAACATATAGGTTGCTACATCAAAATAAAAGGAAGGATTAGTTCTATTTTTTTCCTTAAGCGTTAAATAGGTGGCATATATATTTTCTTTGGCTACTGATTTTAAGGTGTTGATATATGGCTCATTACTATCCCATGCTACAATAGTTATGGTAGGTTTACTTTGTTTTTCAGATTTTTTACTGCTAAGCTCGTCTTCTGAAGCAATTTCATTTACTTCCATTATCATATCGGCTTGAGGCGATGATGCTATTCTGTCAGATACAGTTTCTCTTGAACGGGACTCTGAAGGAGTAGATTTTTTGAGTTCTGGTTTTTTACTAGGAGGGTTTTTCCACCAATCAAAATCAGCATTAAAGACCTGACACAAGCTTGAAATACGCTGTGCTTTACTATCCTTTTTTTGTTCATTTTGTGCCGAGATACGGCGGTAATATTCTTCTTGTAATGATAAGGGAGGTACAATCTTATAGTGTACATAATCTGCTACGTCATCTAAAACAATTAAAGAGGTATTAGGAGTCACGAGATTAAACTTTTTTCCATGAGACCGGATAGTGCTTGCATCTTGACGTACTAATAAAGTCTTAAGTTTTTTTTGTGCCCAAATACGTTCCCCTAAATTATGATCTAATGCCTCACTATTATCAATAATGATCTTCTTTATTTCTGTGATGTTATCTCCAAACCCGAAATGTAGGGTTACTTCAGCTTGATCCCCTTCAATTTTTCCGGAAAGACTAAAATTATCTCTTAGCTTTTGGGCGCTATTCGGGAAGACTTCTTTAATTTTAGTAGTATCAAATTCTGCTTTTATAAATTGCTTTTGCTCTTGAGTTATTTTTTCAATCGTTTGATTCACGGACGCCTCGAAAGCATTGATGTATATACCGTTAGTACACGCGGCAAAATAGTCTAATAAAGAATGATTGGCTATAGCAGCTGTATTTATAGCGGTAATAGGAGCTTCAAAATTCTTGTGATTTTTAGTCCCGAAAGTTGAAATTCCATCTGAGAATAAAAGTATATCTTCTGATTTAAAGCTAGAAAAATCGATGGCGTTAATCGCAGTTCCCCCATCATAATTTACTGTTTTTAGGGCACTAATAAGTGGGCTGCAAATGCCATTAGCAATTTGGTACTTTGTAGTGGTATGTATGGTGTTTGAAAATGTTACCAAATTTACTTGGCCCTGTTGCATCCAATTTAGATACCCTTCTAAAATTTCTAATTCATTCTCTATAGCTCTATCCTTACCAGAAGAAGAAACATCCCAAACTACCGTAATGTTCTTAGGTTTTTTCTTTTCGCGCTGCTCCGGTTTTATATTTAAATAGCTGTAAAAATAGTTATCTGATGTAACAGCTCCTTTATAGGTAACCACTTTAGAGACTTTTTTGGGCCTCGGAATAGCAAAAGTAAGGTGACGTTCTAAAGTTTTATTTTCTTCTTGATATTCGCTGATATAGGAGTTCCGTGCTTCCGTGAAATCTAAATTTATTTTTGGGCTTTTACTTTTTATAATTTTAGGTTTATTTAAGACGACTTCAACCTTTACCGAAAACTTTTTTAGAACGTGTTTGATGCTTAGCGGCAACTGATAAATGAAATTATCTACATCACCATCAATCTCGTGTTCAAATGCAACTAGGGCTTTCTTATAGCCTTGTGCTGGAATAGGGTAGACTCTAGCCTTAAAATTATTCCCTTTAGTAACTTCAGCAAGACCTGGGTCAACATTTCTGCGCGTTACCGCTTCAAAGGCTTGCGTAGCAGTTTCCTTATCAACAACAACCCCTTCCCGCATTTCTCCATTTACATCTAAAGCAAAACGGGATACGGTTACGCCATTTCCTAATGGGAAATTTAGTTCTCCCTGCATCACACGGTCGTTGTCATTATAAAATTGCATTTCCAAGGTCGTCGTAGCCATATTATCAATCACAAAAACATTGATGTGAAGACTGCTTAATTCAATAGGATTAGTTCCATTTTCTGCAGGGCTAATCATAGGAATTCCCTGAGCACATAAAGTGAAAGAATACATTAAGAATACAATGAAAGTAGCATATTTATTCATATTTTTTTAGATTTTCTATAAAATGGGAGACTAATAATCCTTCTTATAACGAACATTTATTCAGCTATGGTATAAATATAGGATTTAATACTTATGAAATGGGGTGGTAGATTATTAAGAGCCTAGATTTCAATTAGTTAAAGGTCACACATGGTAATCTGTTGTGGTACTTTAAATGATATACTAGTTTGAAAATCAGGTTGTCATATACTTTGGGGATAAAGTTTTAAGCATTTGTATTGTAATACACTATGAATAACATCTAAGCGATCTTGGTTAGACGACTTTGTTCTAATAAGGCGTCTTCATCTTTTAAAAAATGATAAATATCATATACTGTGGTTATTATTAGTGCCAGTTTTGAACTTAATTATTTCGAATATATAATAGTACTATAATGATGAAAACACATAATTTTCATATTCCTGTAATGGGAATAGGCTTTACAATAGATACTCCAATTAAAGTTGCACATTTAGGCATTGATTCTGTTATTTCTTTGGTAGACGATATTTTAATAGAAAAGCTAAGAAAAATGTATGCCACAAACTTCAATCAATCATATCAAGAAATTACAGAAAATAGTGAAGATTTTAGGGCTAAACGAATAAGCTCCTATTTAAATTTAGTTCAAGAAATCGCGCAGCATAAATTTAAAGAACTTAAAGATATCAGTAATGGTGTTAGCGAAAGTTTAAAACAGTATTTTGATTTTTATCCAGAAACTTCCTCTCTTAAGCAACAGTTTAATGCCCTTATAAGCAAACACTATGATCGTAGTGAATTGAAAAATTTTCTAGATGAAAATTTGAAAATGGGTAGTATTGATGTGAATATAATGACCAAAGTAGATAAGGAGAACATTTATAAAAAGGAAAAATTACCTACGATATATAATGATGCTCATGCAGCTCTTAGAGGCTATGCAAATAGCGAGTTAGTTTCATCAGTTATATTTTCTGCGGGTATGAATCCAAGACTGTATAGCTATTTAGAAGAATTTGAAGATTTTTATCCTGACGAAAACGTAATGATAAAAAAGAAAATTGTATTAAAAGTAAGCGACTATAGGTCTGCATTAATACAAGGTAAATTTTTAGCTAAAAAGGGACTATGGGTATCGGAGTATAGGATAGAGTCTGGTCTTAATTGTGGTGGTCATGCCTTTGCTACAGACGGATATTTATTGGGTCCCATATTGGCGCAGTTTAGGGATCAAAGAGAAGAATTTATAGCTGAAACTGCAGCAGTTTTAAGTAAAGCATTAACGCTAAAAAATAGACAGGTTCCGGAAGTATCTTTACCTGTAAAATTTACAGCACAAGGTGGAGTAGGGACGGCAGCAGAGCATGATTTTTTACGCAAGCATTATAAACTTGATTCTATTGGTTGGGGGTCGCCATTTTTATTGGTGCCAGAAGCTACTACAGTAGACGACGAGACTTTGGAAAAGATTAGTAAAGCAAAAGAAAGCGATCTGTATTTAAGTAATATATCCCCATTAGGAGTTCCTTTTCATAACCTCAAAGGAAATACTAAAGATCTAGAAAAAGCGGCTTTAATTGCCAAAAATAGGCCCGGAAGTTCTTGTCCTAAGAAATTCGTAGCGTTAAATAAAGAGCTTACAGACACAGGTGTTTGTACCGCATCTAGACAATACCAACATTTGAGAATTACAGCCTTAGAAAAAGAAAATTTAGCGCCGGAAATTTATCAAAAGGAATACAATAAAATCATCGAAAAATCATGTACTTGTGTTGGGTTAGGTACTTCCGCATTGATCAAATATAATCTAGATACTAAGACAGAGGGAGAGGGTGTTTCTATTTGCCCTGGACCAAATTTAGCATACTTTTCTAAAGTAATTAATTTAAAAGAAATGATTGGGCATATTTATGGCGAACGCAATGTTATGGATCGTATGGATCGTCCTAATATATTTGTGAAAGAATTAGGTATTTATGTAGAATATTTACAAAATAAGATAGAAGAGGTAGGAAATATTTTAGATGCCAAACAACATAAATACCTCTCTCTTTTTACAAATAATTTAAAGGAAGGGATCGGGTATTACAAAAATCTATTTCAGTCAAACATGCCTGAATTTGAAAATTCTTACTTAAAAGTACTTTTAGAATTGAAAAAAAGTGAAAATATTTTAAATAATTTAAATTTAGAACGACTAATGGTATAGACAGAAAAGTGATTACAACTTTACGAGGAAATAAAGAGGAGAAAGCGCAATTGAAATTAAATAATTAAAATTAGTCTCAATTCTTTGAACCCCTATGAATGTAGGGTTTTTCCTTGTTTAACTTTAATGGACGACAGTCTTTTTTGAGAAGCTTTTATATTTTTACATATAGTAAAAAAAAATGTTTTAGGTTTTCAAAATAATATTTTTTTGATCAATATTCTTCTTTTTCAGGAGGGACAGCACATTTTTATATCTTAAAAAAATCATAATCGTTATTTCTTTGTTGTATATTGCCTTTTGTTTAATTATATTTATTTAAGAATAAACAAAAATAACTATGGATATTTTAAAAGAAGCGACAATCTTTGAAAAAGCCAAAATGAGTCATATGTCTACGAGTGATAGAGTGGTAGCTTCAAGAGAAGCAAAACGACTAATTTTAGCAATTAATGAGCGTTATAAAGAAACAAAAGACGCAAGTTTAATGGAGGTAATGAAAAGATTAACCGTAAAAAAGAAAAAAATTGAGATTAGGTTGAAAGGAAAGCCTGATTCAGGAATATAATATTAAATTAATTTTAAAATTAAATGATCCATCGGTAGCCCATGCTATCGATGGATTATTCTGTTTAAAGCAACGTTGCTTACTTTGATAAGGGATGATGATATCTCCTCTTTTTAAGACTTTAGGGTTCTAAAAGGTACTGTGTTGCTTAGGATAACATTGTTCCTGAAATTGCTTCTACAACTCCTAAAGCAGCTCTTTCTCCCGATAACATTGCAGCATTTAATGAGCCATTTAGTTGGGTGTCTCCAGCTAGAAAAATTCCAGAAGTTAAACGAGTCTCAGATGCAGGCATATCATAGCGTAATTCATCTAATTTAGGGAGTGCCTTGGGGATATGGTATAATTTTAGGAAGCTTAGGGATTCTATACCACAGTATTCTTTTAATTCTGATCTTACCTTTTCAATGAGTGTTTCCTCAGACAAATTCTGGGCATCTATGACAGTTACGGACAACAACTCTTTAGTAGTAGTCATAGCAGTAGCCAAACAAGAAGGGTAAAAAATATTATTGATTAGCGTATTATTTTCAGGAATGAGACCAATCAATGGTTTTTGAATTAGTCTTTTTTTCGATTCAAAATACAAGGCATAACAAGACTTCCATTGCGTTTCCTGACTTTTTAGTCTAGGGATTAATTTACTGGGTTCTGTGGTGACAATGGTAAAATCTGTTGCTAATTTTGTACCATCGATAAGTTCTATTTCAGTATCATTTACAATCTTAACTTTTATATTGAATTTAAAGGATGTGCTTTTTAATTTTTCAGATAATTGCTTCGGAATCGCTCCGATTCCAGCTTTGGGCAGGGCAGCATGACCTTCTCCAAACATTTTATAGACAAACTCAAACATTCTGCTAGAGGTGGCTAAATTTGTTTCTAAGAAAATTCCACTAAAAAATGGTTTAAAAAAATTGGAAATCATTTTAGAAGAAAAACCAAAATCGGTCAAATACGCTAAGGTTGTTTGTTCTTTGCTAGAAAATATTGCTGAGAGTGATTTTTTCTTTAAGAAACTATTTAATTTTAAAATTAAGAGTTTATCTGATAAACTCCCTATATCAGAAAATAGTGTAGAAAAAAGCAACGAGATTTCACGAAGGGGGTCTCCAATATTTACCTGTTTAGCATTTTTAAAAATTGTAGCTCCTGGTAAAAATTTCTGTAATTCTAAAGCTTTGTAATCTAAATATTTCTGTGCAGCAGGATAAGCTGTTAATAACACCTGAAAACCATGATCTAACTGGTGTCCTTGGAATAGTTCTGTTTTTACTCTTCCGCCAAAAGTGTCTGTAGCTTCTAAAACAACGGGAGAGAAGCCAGCTTCTTCAAGAACCTTCGCCGCAATTAAACCGCTTATGCCTGCACCGATAATATGTATTTTTGGTTCCTGTTGTTTCATGTTAATTTTTGTTTAATTATTTAAAAGTAATAATAAACAAAATTAGTATTTTTGAAACGGCTTTACGAATCATTTTATCACTTTGTGCTTTTTAATTTTTAAGGATATAGTGATTTTCTATCTCATCGTATTTTGGTGCTGTAAAGTTGTACCAAGTGTGGCCATTTTAATATTGAATTATGAAGTTAACGACTAAAGCTAAAATTGCTCCAGCGAAAGAAAATATTCTTAAAAATCATTCTATTTATGATATTCCTATTAATGATTTGAACGGAGTTCCAATTTCTTTGGAAGATTTTAAGGGAAAGAAATTACTTTTTGTGAATGTGGCGTCTGAATGCGGATTTACAAAACAATACAAAGAATTACAAAGTCTTAGTGATACCTATAAAGATAACTTAGTTGTCATGGGCTCTCCTTGCAACCAATTTGGAGGTCAAGAACCCGGTGAAGCCTCGGAAATTGAAGAAGTCTGTAGCTTAAATTTTGGTGTCAAGTTTTTACTTACGGAAAAAATAGAAGTAAAAGGTGCTAAACAACATCCATTGTATGCTTGGCTTACTTCTAAATCATTAAATGGAAAAAAGAACTCTAGTGTAAAATGGAATTTTCAAAAGTACTTAGTAGATGACGCAGGGCAATTTATAGATTACTATTATTCTATTACAAAGCCTTTAAGCTCAAAAATAACAAAGCATTTAAAATAAAATTCTTGTGGCTTCTGGGAGGTTTCTAAATTAATAACCCTTGTTTGATTTTAAATTAATTCTATGCGGTCAATTTCTAAAATAAAGTGCTCTTCTTTTTTATTCCCTACTAGAAAGGCCAACTCTTCTATGCTTTGCTGATCATAGTTGGGTAGGTTTAAGGAAGTTCCTCTAAAGGCGGGAGTTAGCTTATCTAAAGCTATTTCTATAGTCTCCCATACTCCAGAAGTGTTGAAATAAGTCGTATAAGAATGTTTGTCCGTTTGTTTTGCCTTTACTCTAAATTTATACCTTTTCCCATCTCCTTTTAAAACTATTTTTAGCTTAGTGTAGGAGGATGTTTCAATGGTAGCAAACTGATACCGTAGAGAAGAAAAACCTCCATTGTTTTCTAAAGACACATTTCCCTCAAAAACTCCTTTACCATTTTCATTGATGAAAAATGATCCAGAAGATTTTCCACCCATCACTGCATCATCTATCACAGACCATTGTGACGTAATTTTGTTGGTTTCAAAAGTATAGACAGGTAAAGGTTTCATAGGTAACACGTGTTTCGTAAGAGTTCTTAAAAAGGGTATCCAATCGCAAAATTAAGCATTAGGTTATCATCACCTCCATCAAAAAAGGGGACTCTGCTGCGCTCTCCTTCTGGTAAGTAGGGCACGCGTATTGGCGAAGCTAGATCTAGTCTTATAACAAAGCTTTGTATATCTACCCGTAATCCAAAACCAACACCAGCGCCTAATTCTTTGATCCAGTCCTTGTCAAATTTACCCTGAGTTTTTAAGCGTTCAATTAAAGCAATCCCTTCGTCGGTCTCATCCTCAGAAATTTCAGGTTCATAGGTTAGCCATACATTTCCAACATCCGCAAATAAGGCTCCTTTTAGATAAGAGAAGATAGGAAAGCGGTATTCTAAATTTCCCTCTAGTTGTATATTTCCTGATTGATCAAAATAGGAAGAATCATCATCATCTTCCGCGACGAAAGTACCGGGGCCTAAAGAGCGTATCTGAAAAGCTCTTACGCTATAAGGGCCTCCTGAGAAAAATTGTTTTACGAAAGGAAGGGTAGAGGAGTTGCCATACGGAACACCCAGACCTGCATACAATCTGGTGATAAACGTTTGCTCATTTTTCCACCTTAGGTAATAGCGAAAATCCACATCCATTTTGGCGTACTGTGCATAATCTAGACCGAAAGCGGTTTCCTTGCCTCCATTTAAAAGATTTAAAGCATTCCCCGCAATATCTAAACTCGTGGCAAAATAGTTAGGATGAGACTTATTTTCATCTACCAATTCATTATAGGTAAATTTATAATTAAGACCCGCAATGAACTGTTGTTCAAAACTACTTTTTAAATACGGATTGTCATCTAGAATTTGATCAAATTCATCCGTAGTATTCGCTAAATTCACGTAATTAATACTAATTGGGTTTAGTTCATGATATACATATTTATTGGCATTCCAAGTATATCCATACGATGTATTGAAAGAAGTAAGTGTGTATAGCTGACTTCTATCCAGAAAATCAACTCCTAAACTAATCTTTGTTTTCGGAACGTTGTACTTAAATCTGCTGGGAGAAAAAGGTACGAGTCTCGGTATAATTAGATCTGTTTTTAATCCTCCAGCAATACTACTCAGGCCAGTATTGCTTCCTCCGGATAGTTGTGTTTCATAAGAAAAGCTACCTGTAATGCTCAAAGTTTCTCCTGCCCCAAATACGTTTCTGTTATTGTAGGATACAGATATTCCTGGTCCGGCAAATCCGTTAGACTTAGTAACCCCTTGGAGTTCTGCACGTACGGATCTTTTCGTAAGTGGAGAAAGAAATATATCCATATCTAGAGCTCCGGAACCATCACTGCCTGCTATGGTATCCTTTTCCTTAAATTGAATATTTACGTATTTGTAACTACCGATAGATGACAGCCTATTGCTAGTAAGCCTTGCTGTATTTGCGTTATATTTTTGTCCTTTTTCAAAGAGAATATAAGGTTGTAATTGCTTGGGCTTAAAAAATTCTTCTTCTTGAATAAAATTGATACCATTCACAATACTGTTATAAGCTACAGACGTAGTATCGCCCACTGTATATTTTGGGAATACGGTCATTGAATCTATCGTATAAGGTATAATAGACTTTGAAGGAGTATTCTTTTTTAAGCGGAGTAATAAATCAAATTTAGGGGTGTCATAACTATTAGTGTCCGCTTCAAAAATTAGAAAATCGGCATTAAAATTATAATAACCACGTTGCTTGAGTTGATTATCGATACGTTCGCGTTCAAATTTCATTAACTCCAGATCAAATCTATTTCCAGATTTTATGGGAGTATTGGCTAAAATATCTTGAATTTCAGAATAAATAGGGAGCGAGTCTTTTTGAAGGTCAAATTTCTCTAGGCGATAAGGGCGTGGTAGTTTTGTTGTATAAGTAATAGTAGCTGTTTTGGGAGTTTTGTCTATTTGTGAAGTGACCCTACTATTGAAAAATCCTCTATTATCTAACCTGTTTAAAATTAATTTTTCTACGCGTTGCGGATCAACATCAGAAAGATAAATAGGTTCTTCACCAATTTTTTTATTCAACCATTTGTTTAAGAAGCCTGGCTTTTCTTGTTCAGCCTTAAAGTGATAGTATAAACCAAGTCGCATTCCTAATATCTTGGTATTAGGTTCTTGAGGAATTAATGTATTTAATTCTTCAGCTACTTGATTAATTTTTACAGTATCCTCTTCTGTTTCTATTTGTATCTCTGAACCTGCATATAAAACTTCGTCTTCTGGTATAAATTTCGAAACCCCACAAGAGTATACTACTAGGGTGAGTATTAGGATGAATAAGGAGCGATATCTTGCGTTTTTTTTCAATGGGATGATTGGTTTTATTTATTTTCTTTCGTAATTTTCTTTTCTTCCGTATCTTTTTTCAAAGGATTGAATAGCTCACTAAAACTGTTAAACTCTCTATTAAAGATTAAAGCGACTCCTGTAACAATAAGCTGCCCGTCAATTACATTTTGATATTCATTTTTACGAAACCCCTTTAATCGGTATCTACCGTCTTCAGACAGTAAGTACTCTAAGCTTACATTACCAATAATTGGCGTCTCACTTTGTCCTGCTTGGGCGCTACCTTCTACATCTACGGCACTTCCTGCGGTTACAATTAGTCTATTATCAAAAAGTTTTTTCTGAGCGTTGATATTTAATTGGGTCCTATCTTGGGGACTATCACCTTGATAATCAGTGAAACTATCCAAATCAAAATCGAGGTCAAAACCTGTATTCCCTAGGAGTTTATTAGAAAAGGTGTTTAGTTGTCCTGAAAGCACCTTATTTACATTGTTACGTGCAATGGTAGCTGTACCACCGCTACTACCGTCACTTCCTGCGGTAGGGAAAAATCTATTTAAGGTTAGTAACGAGAATACTTGTTTGTTTAATTCCGATTCTTGGTCGTTAAGCTGTTGTACTTGGCTGTATACAGCACCACTTAGCGAACCTTGCGAATCTTCTGGCATGTCTAAATTAAAAGAAATCTCCGGTGTTAGCAATTGCCCATCTACATTTAAATACACCATAAATGGAAGTACTTGTTGGTATTTTGAGGTAACACTAGCGTCTTCACTAGAGGTTACGCTAGACATTAAAGGGCTTGCAGAAGCTTCTACATTATAAATGGCAGTAACATCTAGTTTTGCATCAGTAGGGCTCCCTAACCAAGTAATGGTACTACCGGGCTTAATATCAAATTTTCGTTTTACTAAATTATATAGGCTTGTTTCATAATGGCCATCTTTTAATTCGTACCTACCCGATAAACTCATGGTGCCATTAGAGGCCACGCTAAAATTCAAAGCAGCATCACCAGAAACCTGAAGGTTATCTCCTGTTTTTTTATCAATAATGACATTGAAGATGGCATCATCAGCAATCTCCAACACGGTATTTACTTTGTAACCTTTAAATAGGGAAGAAGTCTCTTCTTCATCATTTCTTGTAAGAATGGCATCTGGATTTTCTTGATTGACAAAAATGACAACGCCATCTCGTTCTTCTACATCTAATTGCGATTCTGGTACTACATACGTAATATCAGTAATTTTTCTAACTTTTAGGGAACCAGTTACCACGGGAAGACTTAAAGACCCATTGATCTTTACATCCGCATCCATACTGGCTTGGCCATAAAACAATTCATTGTCTTCCTTGGTGGAGTTTATAACTTGAAACGCATCTGCTTTTAAACCCAAATCAAATGATGGATTTGTAAAATCATCTGTCAGAACAGTGCCATTTAAAACAAAACTATTGGCTTTAGAATCGTTGATTTCAAAATTATCTAAATACAAACCACTAGTATTTATTTTTAGCTTTTCATCGGTGATTTTGAAAACTGAATTCAGCTCGGCAACATTAAAGATGGCATCCTTAAAATTAAAAACTCCTTCATATTCTGGGTTGGTAGTTGTTCCGCGTACTTTGGCGCTACCAGAAATAAACCCCTCCGAATTGGTAATAGCTCCCTTGGAAAATGCTTCAATGTTTTTAAGAGATACTTTGTTTAGCTCTAAGTCTAAGTTAAGTTGGGCGCCACTCTTTGCTGCGGTATAATCTCCAGTAAGATCTAAATCTATACCACCATCTTTTAGCGTTAAATCAAAATCATAAGCAGTATTACTAGTTGATGTAGCTTTGAGTTTAAGATTTCCTAACGGATTTTGAAGGGCTTTTAGGTCGTTAATTTTAAAATCGGCTATAATTCCACTAGCTTCAAACGGATTCTCAATGACAAAACTACCATTTATGTTCCCTGAAGCTAAAGCTTCGTCGGGGTTTAAAAGGCTTAAGAACGTTTGTAGTTTGAAATTATTGAATGTAATTCCAAAATGTTCACTATCAATTCCTTCAATAGTATTACTTAAACTTAATTCTTGATTTTCTTTGGTGAATCTTATGTTTTTAAAATTCAAAATATTTTCACCGATAGCTATGGTGTTATCCTCTGGAATAGTCCAATTCTTTCTATTAAAAATTAGCCCAGAAGGATTAATATGAAGCTTGGTTGTATCTTTAGAGAATCTTACTTCTGTGGCGATATGAGCTAAGGTCGTACCATCATCAAAAAATGTAAATTCAGTAAGCAGTGCATTGTTTTTTACAGTTCCTTCAAATACCGTTTTTTTAATTAAGATAGGATCGGAAGATAGGGCGCTAAACCCTGCTTTAAGATTTAAGTCTGTAGAATCGCCCTCTATTAAAACGCTAAGGCTATCAATAGTACTGCCATTGTAACTTGCGGAAGGTATAAACAATACAGCATTTAGCTTCTTAGCGCTAGCGTCAAAATTAGCCTTCATAGTAATGGTATCTAATTTATCTACATCTTTTAAAAACACTTCAGTGAGAATAGGAGTAGGCCTGAAAGCTAGATTCATAGAAAGAACAATAGGGTTGGTTGTAGTATCTATGGCTGTGCTATCAGTAAAATATGCTTCAAACTGCTTTTGTAATGCGGTATACACCATTTCTGGCGAACCGTTAGAATTTAATTGTCCAGTTAAGAAATCACTATCAATATTTACCTTAGAGCTGTTGGTGTTTATGATCGCTTTTAGATCTATCGCATCCATATGATATTGTTCATTGTCATACACTGCGACACTTTCTAAAACAGAGGTGTTCAATTCAAAATCTGTAAGGTTTCCGCTAAACCGCGCATTCAATTTAGTACCCACCTTAATGTTTTCTTGGGTGATTCCTAAAGCATACAAATCGGCACCTATAAGGTTTAGATTCAATTTTAGGTTTGAATTGATGGAGTCTAGATGAATTGGTGCATTTGCTTCAAGGTTTAAATTTTGATCCTTAAAGTCGGCGTTAATAACGCCCTTTCCTCTCACGATTTTACCGGATAGGTTTAGGTTAGAAAAATCATAATCCTTGAAATCTAATTGTGTGAAGTTAGTTCTTAGATCAGCATTTAAGCTATTTAAACTATTGCCACTGCCTTTCAAGTCCATAGTCATGGAAATGCCACCTAATTCATTATTTTTTAGTAGCTGATCTAATCTTAAATTGTCCAGGCTTAATGTACCTGAAAAGGACATTGAATTTTTGGCGCTAAACTCACCTAGAATTTTTGCAGTTCCTTCGGGAATTTTTAGCGCTATGTTTCCCTTTATGTGCTCTGTAGAGCCGATAGCAATAGCGTCTAATTGTATGGTTTTCGGAATAGATATACCTAAGTCCGTTTCTGAAATAAAAGTAAGAATGTCTTTCCTAATAGACGTAGCTTTAAGTGTTTTGAAATCAAAAGATAAGGCATCTGGATTCATCAGGTTGTAAAGCTCTCCTTTAGCAGTTAATTGCGTGTGTTCTCCCCAATTAAGTTTCATGGTAGTAGCAAGTGTTGAAAGGGATCCTGAAGCATTTAAATTCCCTGTAAATGGTTTTGAAGCGGCTTTTTTGATAGTCTCGTTTTGAGCTAAATTGGTTTGAAAGTAATAGGCGTCATCAAGATTTAGAATAAATTCAGGAAATGACACAGCGATAACTGAGTTTTCGGGTGCCTCTAGTAATTCTTGTATGGAATTGTATTTGATAGATGCATCACCATGAATAATACTCCTATTTGTTTTTAGTTCTAGGTCTGAGACCGCGGTAGATGTTGCATTTAAACTGGAGTTAAAAGCTAGATTTCTTAACTGAAAACCACTTTGTTCTTTGAAGGAAAAAGTTTTTAAAGACAACTTCATCTGTTTTGCTTTGTAGCTAAGGTTTTCAGTAGTAAAATTCAGATTGGAAATTGCGATGTCACTTGGGTTAAATTCTCCTGGAGTAATCGTTGGTTGTCCTACCTTCAAGTTTATATTATTGTGGTTAAGATCTATTTTAGCCACCTGAACGATGTAGTTAGGCCATTCAAATTTTGTGCTATTTGTAGCGGTTTTTTCCGTAATTGGTGTGGTGGAGTTTTGATTTTCTGTTAGTAAACTAATAGTTGAATTGTTTAATTTTAATTCATTGACAGTAAATACGTTGTTTGCTAAATCTGCGGTCTCTAAATCTAGGTTAAATTGTCCAATTTTAACACTGCTAGTGAGCTGATCTGGAATAGAATTATATTGAGCAGTTACTTGTTCTAGTTTAAAATTCTCAACAGCAATGTAGGGTAGTTGGGTAGCTGTACTATCTTTAGCTTCAGGAAACGGTTTCGTCTGCTTATACGTGATATCGGTATCATACAGCATTACATTTTCAAGCTTAAACTTCATAGATTCTAATACCATTTCATCGATATCCACTTGGAGTTTTCCTAATTTAATAGCGCTTTCGATGCCTAAAAACCCATCCGTGTATCGTACATCAAAATTGGAAAGAGAAACTTCTCCAATTGTAAAAGCTACGGGGGCAGATGCTTGTGTAGTTGTGACCGTATCTGTTGCCGCAAAAGCCTCAAGTAAGAAATTGAAATTAAAAGTTTCTACCTTTTCTGCTCTACTAATATTCGCTTTTACGCCATCCCAGATTAACGATTTAAGTTCAATGTCATTCCCAAAAACTAGAGGTGATAAAGGTACGTTAGCTTCTAAGCTCTTGGAGTAGATGAGTGTGTCTCCTTTGACATCCTCGAGGTAGAGTCCTTCTAAATAAAGATTTCCTGAGAAGGTCAGGAATAGCCGATCTATTTCTACGATCGTGTTGGTTTTTTTAGAAACGTAATTAACAACTTTAGACACGATAATATCTTGTCCCCACTGGCTTCTTATAAATAGTATAATACTTATAAAAAGCAGTAGAAGTATAGCAAAAACTTTGAGTATTCGCTTCAGAATTCCTTTTTGTTTCTTTCCCATTTGAAGTGGCAAATATCTGTAATTTTAATTTAAGATATGTGCTTTACTCCTCATTAGATTAACGCAATAGCATTGTCTATGAGTTCAATGCTCCGAGTAAGCTTTTTTTTTCCGTTTTATCTTTATTTAAATGTATTTTTTACAAGCTCCACGATGTTATTCTTATCATGAGACTCTAGTTGAATTAAACGTTTTCTGCATTCTTATCTTTATACCGCAACTCACCTAATTCAATACCAATAGCTGTTTTAGCAAGGATGGTAAATACAAAGGCTCCTAAAGCCCATATACTAATGGTAACGCCTATTTCTATTCCAGAAGGTAAGTATTCTACTATTTTACCGTAAGGTCCAGGAATAAAGCCCGGAACAATTAATCCAAAGCCTTTTTCTATCCATATGGCAACAAATAAGAGTCCACAACATACATATAGTACTTTAAGGTTATTTCTAAATTTATTAAAAGTAAGAATTATGGTAGCTAATACGTTTATAGGAATCGCTGTCCAAATCCAAGGAAGTAATGCTGTTTTTCCGTGTAAGCCAAAAAACAAATAATAAGCACTTTCACTATGGTGCGTGGGCGCATAAAACTCTTTAAATAGCTCAGAAACAAGCATTATTAGGTTTATCTGTGCAGCCACAGTAACAATCATTGCTATTTTTTTGATGGTTTTATCTTCTATTTTAAAAGCAGTAAATGTACGTATTACTGCTAGTACTAAAATGATTAAAGCGGGGCCAGCAGCAAATGCTGACGCTAAAAAACGAGGGCCTAATAACGCATTATTCCAAAAAGGACGTGCTTGTAATCCTTGGTATAAAAAAGCAGTTACTAAATGTATGCCTACAGCCCAAAATACAGATAGAATGGCTCCGGGTACATAAACACTTTTCTTTGCTTCTTTATTTTGATAGTGTTTAAACAGGATGTAAAATGGGATACTGATATTAATGAAAAGGTATCCATTTAACACGATAACATCCCAAGTTAGCATGGAATTGGGGAAGTTAAAAACACCTATTCCAGGAATCATGTGCCATAGTACGGAAGGTCCGCCCATATCTGCAACGACAAAAGCTAAACACATTATTAAAGCGGCGACCGCTAGTCCTTCTCCAATTAATACAGCTTGTTTAAAATCGATATCTTTCAATACATAAGTTGGCATCACTAACATGACGGCAGCTGCCGCAACACCTACCAAAAACGTAAAGTTAGAGATGTAGAGCCCCCAACTCACACGATCAGACATTCCTGTAGCGCTCAGCCCTTCTTCTAGTTGAATGGAATAACAATACATGCCTATTAGCATTACGAGTGTTAAGAACCCCATCCAAAGATGGTACTTAGCAGATCCTTTAGTAATAGTATCTAAACTATCGATTACTAAACTTTTAAATACTTTAAATATTCCCATTATATGCTATTTAAAATCAATTTGCCTAAGAATCAATTGTTATTCTGAGCACTACGATTTATATATTTTCTGTTGTTAACCTGCTTTGTATTAGTCCATGAAGTACCAGAACTTGGGTTCTGTTCCTAAATCTTCTTTAAGTCTAAAGACTTTTTTATTTTCTAAGACCCATCGTATGGTACTCTTGGGATCTAAAAGATTTCCGAAAATTCTAGCGCCTGTTGGGCACGCCTCTACACAGGCTGGGTTTTTACCTTTACGCGTACGTTGCACACAGAAGGTACATTTTTCCATAACCCCTTTTTTACGCATTCTGTTTCCTAGGTAATGCTGATTTTTGTTTACCTCATTCTCTGGAACCTCTGGTTTACTCCAATTAAATCTTCTCCCATCATATGGACAAGCTGCCATACAATACCTACAGCCTACACACCAGTCATAATCAATAACCACAAGACCATCTTCTTCTTTCCAAGTGGCTTGTACAGGACAAACTTCTACACAAGGAGGGTTGTCACAATGAAAACATTGCGTTCCCATATAAAAATGACCTTCGGCAGGGACCTCATGGTAGTAATTATCGTCTGCTTTATCAAACTTAAAACCTTCTCCGTCTTTCATTTCATGAATACGGATGTATTGCATTTCAGAGTTGCGATCTTGATTATTTTCTTCCACACAAGCGCTTACACAATTCATGTAGCCCTGACATTTAGAAATATTAAAAGCATATCCAAAAAGTACATCTTCGGCCGCATTTTCTGCGGTCATGCTTATGTTTTTATCTGTTCTTAATTCGTAAGAGCGCATTAAACGTTCTATTGTCCCTTGCTTTTCTTCATCAGTCATCAGCTTATAGTTTCCTTTAAACTGCTCTTCCCAATCAATCTGTGCTTTTTCTTTGCTTTTGTCACCGGTAGTTACGCTGCAAGAAGTACTTACGGCGCCAGCTCCAATAAGCAGGCTAGCGGTAAGTTTCCGAAAAGCACTTCTACGGTCCATTTTTACATCAAAGACTTGATCAAAACCATCTTTATGTCTTTCTTCTCCGATAGAAGCGTTGATCGCTGCTTCGTAAAATTCATCAGGACTTAACTCTTCTTCTTTTTTAGGTGTGCTGCTACAACTACCTTCTGCATTACCACAACCACAAGTTCCAGAAGATTTTTTAGTTTTATTTAGACCTAAATCTAAAGAGTACCATTTTTTATTTTCGCTCATACCTTTATTTTTAGTGATCTAAACCTTCTTTACGTTCTATTCCTTTTTGAGTATTGTATTGCACGGGCCATCTTGTTTCAAAGCTTGGACTGTGAGGATTATGGCAGTTGACACAAGTGTTTGATGCTCTTGGAGGAGCCCAGCCCGCTACTTTTTTACCATGTGCACCACCTTTCCAATCCTCAAATTGACTTGAGTGACATTGTGCACAGAGTTTATAACTTAGGTTGAAATCTATATTCTTACCTGTTAGGGTATTTAAGCTATTCATGTCTTCCCCGTTATGGCATGTAGCACAATCCATCGCATCACTATTGGCGTGATTTAATGTGATGTCCCAATGCGCTTTTTGAGCGGTTGTTCCTTTCATTTGCGAAACGGGTTTGCTATGACATTCGATACAGGCAAAAGATTTTATCTGTCCTTTTCGTTCTGGAATAAGAAATGTAAATTCTCCTTCGGTTATTTGTATGAGTTCTGTATCCATAAGCAAATCTTCAGAACTAAGGTTGCCGTGATAAGGTCTACTTTCTCCTTCTATCTTGTCCGATATGGAGTGATACCCGTCTTTTTCTTTGCAAGAGAATAAGGATATTCCTAGAAGTAATACTACGTAATATATTAGCGTTCTATTTTTCATTTAATTGATCAAATTGTCTTAGAAATGTACTGGTGTCCACATTTGGTTGCGCATTGGTCTTTGGTAAATGGCATTGTCTGCAATTTATCCGTTCAGGGTGAGATACTATTATTTCTTTTGGAGCACTAGGTCCTCCATGACATGAAATACAACTTTCTCGCATTTGTAGTTGATGAGGAATCATTGGCGGACTCCCAACTAAAGCATTATTTGCTCCTAGACCCACTTCAGGAGGTTTTGGCTTAGAAAAGTTAAAATCTTTGAAAGTGGTATTGGTGTTTTTTGTTACATGACATTGCCGGCAGTTTACCATTTCTGGATGCGGAGTAATGGGAGCATACGCATCAAACTTGGCTACAAACCCTCCATTTTGATGACATTGAATACAAGTATTACCTCCAAAGCTACGTTCTTTAGCAACAGGGTGAGGAATGCTTGGAGGTGCACCGGGATACGCTCTATGGTTGTAGTAAGTAGCTAATGATCGTTGGTGATCTTCATCAACAGGCATATTAAAATAATCTAGGCCTGCATCATCAAACCGTCTAAAAGCGCCACTTTCTGATGGAATGAAGTTCCCTGTAGGAGTTTCAATGACAGGAGTGTAGGCTTCTTCTAAACCTACTTGATAGCTATAATTCCAAATAACGATGAACGCTATAAAGATGGCTACAAAAAACGATATGATTCCAAGTCTTTTTTTCATAGTCTATACTCTTTCAACTTTAACCGCACACTTTTTGTAATCTGGTTCTTTAGAAATAGGACAGAAGGAGTCTAAGGTAACATCATTGATTAGCATATTCTCATCAAAGAATGGAACAAATACTTGTCCTTTAGTAGGTAAACCTCTTTCGTTGATAGATGCCGGTAATGTACAAGAACCACGACGAGAGGTAACCTTGATATTTTCTCCGTTTCTGATGCCTAGAACCTTCGCATCGTCTGGATGAAACTCTACATAGGCATTTGGCATAGCTTGATGTAATACTGGAATTCTACGCGTCATAGATCCTGTATGCCAGTGCTCTACAACACGACCAGTGTTTAACCAAAATGGGTATTCCTGATCTGGTTTCTCTGGTGCGTCTTCAAAAGGACGTTGCCATATGACGGCCTTACCATCTGGTTTTCCATAGAAATGAAAATCTTCTCCATTAGAACAAGCAGGATCATATTTAGCATTGTAACGCCATTGGGTAGATTTCCCATTTACATAGGGCCAAATAGCTCCAGATTCTTTCTTTAAAACTTCAAGAGGAGCCATATTATGTTTGGCACCTTCATGAAATTGTCGGTATTCATTATATATTTCTTCTACGTGATTCTCTTTACTATAAGGAAATAAATCTCCGTAACCCATTCTTTTGGCTACTTCAATAAACATCCAAGCATCTGGAGTCGTATCGCCAGGCCCTTCTACCATTTTACTCCAATGTTGCGTTCTACGCTCAGAATTACCGTATAAACCATCTTTTTCTATATGCCATGAAGCAGGAAGAATAACATCAGCGACATCTGAGGTAGGCGTAGGAAATACGTCTGAAACCACTACAAAGCAAGATTTCTTTTCCATTGCTGGTCGGTAACGACTGGTTTTTGGTAAGGAGACCAAAGGATTGGTTGCTTGTGTCCAAATAAATTTAATGTCGCCACGATCTACAGCTCTAAACATTTCTGTAGCATGGTAGGTAGGCTTGGCAGGAATACGCGCTACAGGAACTTTCCATATTCTAGCAGCCATTTCTCTATCTTTCTTGTTGGTTACAACGCCATGTGGCAGTTTATGTGTAAAGGTTCCCACTTCACGAGCAGTACCACAAGCAGAGGGTTGCCCTGTTAAAGAGAATGGTCCGTTTCCTGGCTTTGATATTTTACCTGTAAGTAAATGAATATTGTACACAAGATTATTAATCCAAGTCCCGCGCGTATGTTGGTTCATTCCCATACACCAATAAGAGACCACTTTTTTATTAGGGTCGCCATAAATAGCGGCTAAATATTTGATGTCTTTTACAGATACTTTGGAGTATTTGGCTACTTTTTCTGGACTATAGTCTTTTAAAAATTCTTTATAGGCTTCAAAATCTATAGCCTCTGGTTTATCGGTAAACTTAAATTTATCTTCTAAACCATAGCCAATATTAGTAAGCCCTTTGCTAAAAGTACAGTGCTTTTCTACAAATGATTTGTTAACCCATCCATTCTTTATAATTTCATAGCAAATAGCATTTGCTACAGCCAAATCTGTTTGAGGTTCAAATAAAATAGAACGGTCTGAAGCAGTACTAGAGCGCGTAGTACGTGTGGCGAAATCTATAATTTTAGCGCCGCGTACAGCTTTTTGTTCTAGCATTCTTGAAAATAATACAGGATGCATCTCAGCCATATTATTTCCCCAAGTCACAAAGTAATCAGCATGATCTATATCTTCATAGCAACCCATAGGTTCATCTGCACCAAAAGAGGTCAAGAAACCAGTAACCGCACTTGCCATACACAACCGTGCATTGCAATCTAGGTTATTAGTACCAATGGCGCCTTTCATAAATTTAGAGGCGATATAGCCTTCCGGTATCGTAGATTGTCCAGAAGTATACATGGCTACAGAATCTTTACCATGAGCAGCGATGGTTTCCTTCATTTTAGAAGCTACTAAATCTAAAGCTTCACTTATAGGCGTTTGAACATAGGTTCCATTTTTCTTTACCAAGGCATGCGTGAGTCTATCTTTAGATTGGATACACATAATTTGGTGATACCCTTTTACACATAACAGACCTTTATTCACAGAGGAGTTAGGGTCGCCTTTAACGGCTACAGCTTTTCCATTTTCAGTACCTACAAGAATTCCGCAACCAACACCACAAAATCTACAAGGCCCTTTTTTCCAATCAAGGTTGGCATTTTCAGGAATCCCTTCTTCCTGTTCGCTAGCGAAAATAATTCCAGGAAACATTGATGCAGCTGCAGTAATTGCAGACATCATGGCCATTTTTTTTATAAAACTCCTTCTATTTGTTACAGAATCGTACATAGCTATATAATTATTGAGGGGTGTTAAAACCAGAAACTAGAGCCAATAATTTTAGACTACTTAAAGCTTCAATTTTTTCTTTTAGAATTTCTTCTTCCTTTTCGTCTTGAGTATCAGTGACTAATGCTAAAACATTTTGATTTTCTGCAGGAAGTACTTCGCATTGTCCAAAACCTTTTAAGGCTGTCATTAACTCTTCTTTTTTTCCTAGGATAGGATGGACTAGATAACTTTTAATTGGCATACAAAATAATTTGAATTAAGAACGAAGTGGCTTGTTTTTTTAACAAAACACTAACTATTTAGCAAAAATCTGAAAAGATTCATAATTAAAAGATGATAATTATCATAGTTCGTTTTAAACTTTGAGCGCTATATTTGAGCGGAAATAACGTATTTTTAGGACGATAAAATAATACAATGGAGAAAGGTTCTACTTTAATAAGCATAGAGGAAGCACAAAATTTAGTGCTGACATGTAGTTCTTTAGCAACTATATTATTAGAAGTACCTCTAACCGATGCTTTAGACTTTGTTCTGGCTAACGATGTTATTTCAGAAATTGATATTCCTCCTTTCCGGCAATCAGCTATGGATGGCTATGCCTTAAAAATTAGTTCAGAAAAAACCTATACAGTTATTGGGGAAATAAAAGCAGGAGATCACGCTAATCCGCCTTTAAAAAATACAGAAACTGTACGCATTTTTACGGGTGCTCCTGTTCCTGATACTGCTGATGCGGTTATTATGCAAGAGAGAGTTGCAGTAGATGGCACGCGCATGTCACCACAGATGCCATTAGTGTCAGAAATGAATATACGTCCAAGAGGGTCGCAAATTAAACGAGGAGCTACGGCTTTAGAAAAGGGAACAGTCTTAAAAGGAGCACATATAGGCTTTTTAGCCAGTATTGGGGTAACTACTGTAACTGTTTATAAAAAGCCATCTATAGGTATCGTTGTTACGGGAAATGAACTTAAAGCTCCTGGTACGCCTTTGGAATATGGCGAAATATATGAGTCTAATGGTACCATGCTTTCTGCAGTATTACGAGAGTTAGGTTATTTAGATACCGCTATTACAACAGTTATAGATGATTATGAAGAAACAAAAAACACCTTAGCAGCAGCAATCAAAAAATACGATGTGGTTATGGTTACGGGAGGTATTTCTGTAGGAGATTATGATTTTGTTGGAAAAGCGCTAAAGGCAATAGGAGTAGCCGAAATTTTTTATAAAGTGAAACAAAAACCAGGAAAACCCTTGTTTTTTGGAAAGAAGGATAGTACTGCTGTATTTGGTCTTCCAGGTAATCCTGCTGCCGCCTTGAGTTGTTTTTATATCTATGTATATCCATTGTTAAAAAAGACAGAAGGTGCCACTCAAACGCAGTTATTACGGATTGAGATGCCTATGTTAGAAGACTATAATGTTCGCGGAGACCGTGCGCAATTTTTGAAAGCTTATGTAAATGGCGCACATGTTCAAATTTTAGGAGGTCAGAGTTCAGCCATGGTACGTGCTTTTGGAGATGCTAATGCCTTAGTATTTCTCCCCGAAAATACTACCATTGTAAAAAAGGGTACACCTGTTAAAACAATTCTATTACCCACAAAATAAGAAGTTATGAACGATACTAAAATTAGGAGTAGAATTTGGATTGAAGTAGGAGATAATGTGCTTATAGGGCAGGGGAGAGTAAAACTTTTAAAAGCTATTGAAGCTCAAGGGTCTTTGGCTAAAGCAGCAAAATCTATTGGGATGTCATACAAGAAGGCTTGGACCCTTGTAGATGCTGTCAATAAATCGGCTAAAGAAGCAGTCGTAACTAAAACGGTAGGAGGTACTAAAGGAGGTGGTACGCTAATTACCCCGTATGGACTAAAACTGATAGCAGCTTTTGAAACCATAAATAAAAACTGTTGGGAATTTCTAGACCAACAAATGAAAGAATTAAATCAATTATAAAATATGTCAACAACGTATAAAAACGTCTTTACTCAAGGCGCTATTTCATCAGAATTTATAGCTCAAGCTATTGCTAAACATCAATCTAAAACAGCAATAGGAGCACATAATATATTTTTAGGACAGGTTAGAGTAGATACTATAGATGAAAAAGTAGTTGCAGCTATAGAATATTCTGCATATGAAGAAATGGCGAACAAGAAATTCCATGAGGTGCGAGAAGCTACTTTTGAAAAATTTGACCTTACCTGTATGCATATATATCATAGTTTAGGTGCCGTAAAAGCAGGAGAAATATGTCTCTTTGTTTTTGTTTCTTCACCGAGAAGAAAGGTGGTCTTTAAGGCCTTAGAATATGTAGTTGAAAAAATAAAAGCAGAAGTACCTGTTTTTGGAAAAGAAATTTTTGAAGATGAGTCTTATCAATGGAAAGTGAATAGCTAAAGACGTCATATTCTTGTTTAGAATAGTTGAAACTATATAAAATATAAAAGGGTGCAGACTTATAATTAAGTGAGCACCCTTTTACGTTCTATTAAGAATATTAATCGTTCTTATTCAAATTGGTTTTAAAAAGTGTAGGGTTAATGGTAAGTTGTACCCATCCCCAATTATTTGTAGTATCATTAGCGCTACCTCCTTTTATTAAACTCATACTATCTGAAGCAAACATTTGAGAGTAGCCAACATTCAGTTTTACAAAAGGCATTAATTTTTGTGTATAGACAAGGTCTATTTCCGTACCTAAATAGGCATCAGCATCGGCAGTCAGATCTGCATTTGCGCTAAAATAATGTCCTTTGATAAGGAGATTAGATTTTTCTCCTGTCGTGATTACTGCTTTTGCATATAAATCATTAAGACCAACAGAATTGGCATGATTACCTACGTAAAAATAATCCATGAAGCCATTAAATTTATGATTGGTACCATATAGAGGAAAAAATGATTTGTTTTTTGCGTCGCCTTCTTGATCTGTACCACTTAATAATTCTACTCCTAAACCGTAGTTCACTTTATTAGCGTTGTAGGTAGCTTCTAAGGCAACTTGATATCCTGCGAGATCTGTAGTGGCATTTGCTTTTCCAAACTGATAGTAAGCGCTTCCAGCTATATTTACGCGTTCTATAGGAAATGTAAAATAAGAACCCAAGGTCTGTCTGAAAGAGACGCCATCTGCAATATCATTAGCATCTCCGGTAAAATCTTGGAATCCTGCATTTAAGAAAAGTAAGCTCGCAGTACTATTCTCCCATGATTTTTTCAGGTAAGCATATTGCATCGTTTTATACGAGAAAAATCCCTGAATAGTATACGCATTACCTTCAATAGCTTCTTGCTCCTGACTAAATGCACCACCTAGATCTAACATAAAATTATCTTTTCTATACTTAAGAATAGCGGCATCATGAAAACGTCCTTGCATAGCCCAATCTACGCCACCAAAAATTCGTTGGTCATCATAAGAAATTACTTGTCTTCCTAGTTTTGTAGACCAATTTTCATTGATTTGTAATGCAGCCCATGCTTCAAATAGCGAGAAAGAATCATTCCCATCTACATTTAGTAATTGTCTGGTATCTCCCCATGTGCTTACGTCTTGTAAGGCGATGAATACTTGTAGTTTTTCTGCTTCGTATCCAATATTTAAACGAGTACGTTGTTTTACAAATGCGGCAGGGTCGGCATCTTCTGAAAAGAGGGTGCTGTAGCCATGGCGGTATTCAAAACGAGATCGTACATCTGCATTTATATCAAGCGTTTGTGCCGAAATTTGTAGTGTTGTAAAAACAAAAAGAAATAATAATACGTATGTAAATTTTTGGTTGCCCATAATATATAATTTGACTATTAAGCAGCAAAGATTATATATTTGGGGAGAAATAAAGATGACTTTTATCACCTAAACTAAAATAATTTAGATACTTACAGGCCTACTTTTATGGGTAAAAAAAAGGAAGATTTTAAGCACTAGGATTCCACCCTAAAGCTATAGCTACTTGCTTATCTTCTTTAATGATAGACCGGATCATATAAGGCCTATCTAAGCCTACATTTTCAATAGTTTTCTCCATTGGTTCCTGGTCAATTAAAACCTCCCCTGTGAAATTATGCAAAGGTTGGTGTCCAAGACCATATCTATTATCCACAACCAACAGCAGCATAAGCATCTTTTCAGGATCTGCAGTAGAACAATAGATTCCTAAAGAGTCCCAAAGGTATACGTTATTTTTAGTTTGTTTGATAGGTTCAATTCTAGAGGCATCACCTAAAATAGTTTTTAAGGTGCTGTAATTGGTAGGGAAATTTATGCTTGTTCCATTAATTGTAATTTGATTGGGAGTGCATGCTATTGTAAGCTCCTCTTTATTACCTTTTCTCTTGCTAACATCTCTAAAATCAAATATTCCCATATGCTGCAAGATATTATTTTTTTGAGAATAGTAAGGAATCATAATCGTTTCTTCTGCAGTCGTATTCTGAAATGCTTTATCGCTGTGAGATAATTGTATAAGAAATAGTAAAATAAGGTTACTCTTTCATTTTCATTTCTACAGTTATAGGATCTGTTGCATGTATTGTCCCTAATTTTGTAGGGATAAGGTAAATTCCCATTTCTACTTTTTTATCAGTTCTAAATTCTTTTGCAAGTGTTCTTAGGGGTTCTTGTTTTTTATCCTTTTCTCCTGTTTTGGGATCTATGGTAATTAGTGTGCAGCGTTCTGTTTTTAATACAGATACAAATTCACATTGGCCAATGGTAATTTTGGCAATAGTATTCTCTTCAAAGGGTTTAAGACCAGAAATAACGATATTGGCTCTAAAACGATCTATTTCTATGGCAGTTGCTAATTTTTTATTTAAAGCGTTTACTGATTCTTGCGTTATTAAATGAATTGGATGAAGGTCACAAAATGAAATAGCATTATGACCTGTTTGGCGTAAGTTGTCGGTATTAATTTTAATTAAGCTACAGTCAATTTCTAAAATACTACTTAACCAATTGTTAACGCTGACTGGCGCTTCTTTTCCCGAAGCAGGTTCTTTAAAGATAGCAACCTCAATAGGGTTTAAAAAGTCGTTTAAATCAATACTTTTTCTTTTTCCTCCATATTCTAATACCAAATTATCTTCTTTGAACTGTGTTTTTATTTTTAATAAAGTAGGGAATTCTCTAGCCGTAAGGACCTCCTTTTCTGAATTTAAAATTGCAAAATAGCGATCGTATTTAAAACCTATGTTCTCAACTTCAGTAGTTTGTACCGCAATTCCTTTTGCTGATTTTAAAGGGTATATATGTAGGGAATCTATTTTCATGTCTATAGCTTAGAAGCCGTTGTCAAAGAGTAAATTAAGTTATTTTTTTATAAATAATCTAGGCTACTTCAGCGATTTTTACACAGCAGCACTACTTTTTCATCGTACTTGCTTTTAGAATTACACCATTCTAGTTTTGTAGCAATTTTCTCAGAACCTTTGTATCCGAACAATTTTTAAATCCAAATTTGGCATAGAACTCTGATAATTTTTCAAATGGGAGGCACCAAATTGTAGTAGGTAGAAATGGATTTTCATTACACAAATTTTTTACAACATGTTCAGCAACTCCTAAGCCTCTGAATTAGGAAATACATAAATCCCCCCTAGTTCTATATGGCCGTTATTAATCCTAACGAGTCTACCAATACCCGCTTTTTCATTATCTACGCTAGCTATAACAATATATTCATTTTCAAAGGTAGAGGCTGCAAAGTTTACTTCATTATATTTTGAATTTATCCAAGACAACTCATCCTTTTTAGCGCTTTTTATGGAGATTTTTTTCATGCTAGTTTGTTTAAATGCTTGGAGCTACAAAGAACTAATAATGGGGTGTAAAATTCTGGATTATCTATACACATTCGGGTTATGCTTTTCCATATAGACTTCTGGATGGGGGAGTTCTGTAAATCCAAATTTCTTATAAAGCCATTCTGCTGTATCCGTTAGTAAAATCCACCTTCTTAAACCTTGTAGATTTGGGTGCTCCATTATTTCACGTATCAACCAGGTGCTCAAGCCTTTCCCGCGATATGCTTCTAGGACAAAAACATCTCCCAGGTATGCGATAGTCGCATAATCAGATATTATTCTAGCATAGCCTATTTGCTGGTTTTTATCATACAGTCCAAAATTTAAAGAATTGTCAATAGAAATCTTCAAAGTATCTAGAGGTATTCCGTGGCTCCAATCGGTTTCTTTGGATAGAAAACTATGAATTTTTGAAATATCTAACTTCGTTTTATCTGTAGACAGGGTATAATCTCCTCTATAAACCTCTTTGATTTCCAATGTAGTCTGTATTAATTATAGCTTATATAAGAATTAAAAATAGCTATTTTTAACAACATACTATAAAAAGGCATAGCATACATTTGTTTCCATGCCTTTTCAAATATTTGAGATCGGTCATCTCTACATACCCATAGGTACTTCCATTAAAAGAATACGAGCATTTTCTGTAGCTTTAATCTGGATACTTTCTGTATCCCAAATTCCCAATCCGTCTCTTTCAGAAAGTTCTTCGCTTTGGATTTCTACTTCGCCTTCTAGGATGAAAGCATATATTCCATTCCCTTCTTTTTTAATCTTGTAGGTTGCCGTATTTCCTTTCGTAAATTTTCCAATATGAAACCAAGCATCTTGATGAATCCAAACGCCTTGATCTTCCTTATTTGGCGAGAGTATTTGGTATAACTCATTTTCTTTCTCAATGTCTTTTAATGAAATTTGGTCATATTTTGGTCTTATGTTTTTCTCTTTGGGAACAATCCAAATCTGAAGAAATTTCACCTCTTTATCCTTGTTTTTATTTTTTTCTGAGTGGGTAACTCCAGTTCCAGCACTCATTGCTTGAACATCTCCTTCTTTGATAATGGTAACATTGCCCATACTATCTTTATGCTCTAAATCTCCTTCCAGAGGAATAGATATAATTTCCATATTATCATGCGGATGAGTGCCAAAACCCATTCTGGCTTGCACACTATCATCGTTTAATACCCGTAGTACACCAAAATTCATCCGTTCTGGATTTTGATAATTAGCAAAACTAAATGTATGGTGAGAATTTAACCAACCATGATTTGCATGTCCTCTTGTTGCTGCTTTGTGAAGTATTGTATTCATAGTATTTATATTTTGTTTCTTATTATTTCATAAAGAACCCTCGTATAGATTCTAAATAGATACAGCAAAGATTGGGTATTTTAGGAGGCGATGGAATATGAAAAAAGGGGAGAAGCATATGAAAATCCGATATGGAGCTTCAAATAGGACTATAATCTGGGACAAATGTCGCGTCCATAGATAATGGATACTATTCTTTTATCTCGTTTTTCTTAAAGTTAGAAGGAGATACCTGTGTATGCTTTTTAAAAAAGGCACTAAAATTAGCAGGTTCATTGAAGCCTAATTCAAACCCAATTTCTTTGTTCGATAGATCTGTAAAATAGAGGAGTCTTTTGGCTTCTGTAATAATTCTTGTTTGAATATAATCTTTAGCAGTTTTACCAATTTTTGCTTTGATTGTGCGGTTTAAGTGATCTGGAGTGATATGAAGTTCCCGGGCATAATGGCTCGTGGAATGTTCCTGTTTAAACGTATTATCTACCGCTTGTTTAAATTTTCTAATAAGATTATCTCCAGAGCTATCTACATCAGATGCTATAGGATTCATAGCACAACTTGCATTACATTCTATCAAAAGTAGTTTTAGGAAGGCGCCAATTGATAAATTTTTCATGATAGCCTCACGATGATGCCGTTTAAAAATCTCATCAGCAAAACTTTGTATGATACCAAACTGTTCTTTGTTGGGCTGTAGCGGCGGACTTTGCCCATAGTTATGAAATAGGTTTAAACTAGCTATAAATGATAAGGGGATAGAATTTTCTATTAAAAACTGATTAGAAAAAACCATGGAGTATCCTACTGATTTTTCAGTTTCTATTACTTGATGCACTTGTCCAGGAGCTACAAAATAGATTTGACCTCCAGATAAGGTATAGGTATTAAAGTCAATTTTATGAAACCCCGATGCTTTATCAACAATTAGAACGGTAAAGTAATTATGCCTATGTGGTGCATCAACTTTACCCATTCGCTTAGTATAGATAGCCTCCATTTTAGATATTCCAAAACTAACGTCCTTATCTGGGTTAACTTTCTGGTATGTTTTGACCGTGCTCATTATTCCGTAATTCCTAGTCTATAAAAATACAGCTAATTCTCTATTCTTTTTAAGAAGTAGCTTGCTATTTATATAGGTGCTGTGCTGTAATGACAAGAATTCTTTGTTCCTATGCTTAAGATTGATGTAGTTATTTTAATACCGCACTTTTGTTAGTTCTAAAGCATATAACGAGTTACCTACAGCCCTTACTTTCTTTTATAGCTAGCTTTTGATGATGTCCCGTCTGGGTGCACAAATTCATAGGTATAGTTGCCTTTAGTGTCCCATCCGTAATTAATACTATAGCTAAGCGTATCTAGTTTATACGTCAATCGATATTGATGGAGTCCTGTGTTTTCAAAAGCGGTAATTTCTGCACCACGTAGTGGTCTTAAATCTGGTCTTACACCTTTTGTTCTTGCTTGTGGTGTTATTTCATTTTCTGGTGCTTGCGTATTAGGATTTAGTGCTACTTTTCCTTTCATAGCAGCTATTAAATAAGGGTATTCTTTTATTGCGTGATATTGATACGTACTATCAGAACTAAAGCGGCCCAAATTTTCATCTAACTGTTCTTTTGTTTCGCCATAAACAGGAAAGCCATCTAAGGCATAGGCAATAGGCTTGGTACTACCAACTTTAGCTTGTAAATGTACTGGTGGCAAATGGTAGTGATAATCATCGGCCCTTCCACAGTGTCCGCCCCATTGGTCTAATTCTCCAATAGCATTAGCGTCTTCACCACGGTTGTTTAGAGGATTAAAAATAGGAATACCGTTTGCAGCAATAGCAATGGCACCTTTCATAAAATTATCTTTTGTAGAAAGCGGATTTTCTGCCAATTCTGGTTGTAATGGAATAGCCCAAGCGTTAGCTCCTGTATAGTCATGATTGATAGGGACTTGTTGCTGCCAACTTGTAATTCCTGTCATCATTTCATGATCGGGAATGCCATCTGATTCGATATAAAAATAGGTGTCATCATATTTTGTGTTCACCTTGTCAAAAGCACCAAAAATGGAGACTAAGAAGGGCACATCATTTTCGGCCATTTTAAAACTACTTGTGGACGATTTACTTTTACAGGCTACAAAAACAACGAGTAGTGTTAACAAGCTAAAAGCCCAGTAAAATTTCTTCTTTTTTGATGTGTAGTGATACGTGAAAAGTGCAACTAATAATAGTAGTAAGCCTAAGGCAAGATATAAATTAATAGGAGAAACTATACCAACAGATTTCTCTTGTGGCAAAACATTCTGTTCATGAATCCAATTAGATTTGTCCAGAATATACTGTTGCTCTTCGGTTTTGAAATCGCTGATATCGAATACCATTAATTCATGGTCCTCATTACTCAGATATACTATTTCGTCTACTTTCTGTATGAAATCTGCCGTAATTGTTTTATCATCTTCTACTAATTTCCAAACTTTTGTAGGAGTACCATGCCCACCGTCATGAGCTAATAGTTGAACACTTACAAACTGTACTACTAGAAAAAAGAGTAGTTTCTTTAGTGATTTATTATTCATGAGCATCTATAAAATTTAAACTTGTTCTATCGAGTACCGTGGCTTCAGAAATGGCCTCCATGAAAGTATGGTAGTCCACTGTAATAGCATTAGCTTTCGGAAGCGCTTTGGGTACGTCTTTTAAGGCAAATAGGGCAATGGTATAGCTATGTTCTCCTGATCCTTTAGAACATGGCGAAGTATAAGAAACAGCGGTGCCATCTTTATTAGCACCCATATACCAATTTGGATTCTTGGCCATTTTATATGGAATCTCTGTTACGGTTGGGGCTATACCCCATAGCAGCAAATAAGAATTTACTTCTGTTTTGCTATCTTTTTTCGGATAATGATACATGACAATGGCTAGAGAATTTGTGCCTTCAGGAACATTAGACCAAGATAGCGGAATGGAGTTTTCTATATCATTTATTTTTTTTTCACATTTATAGTTGTCCAACAGCTTACCATTTTCCACAGCTTTACTCTGTAATTTAAAATCAGAGTGCAGGGTTTCAAAATCATCATAATTTGTAAAAGAGGAAGCCTTAGCAGGGTTTTTACAAGAATTAAATAAAATTACTGCCGTGGTGATCCATAGAAAAATACCCCATATTGCGTTTACTTTTTTCATATTAATTAATAGTATAGCGTACTAATACTTCATTATCTAAGACCACGTTCGTAGACCAAATAAATTGAGCATCATCATTGGCATCATCAAAAATAGAGGTGAAATTAGTGTAGGCAGGTTTATTATTTACGCCAATAGTATTATTAGTGTAGGTAGATGCATTGGGCCAATTACTATCATCAAAATCAGTTTTCATCCAATCATTAGGTAATTCCCAATGCAATGCATAAAATTCCGATCCATCTTGGCCACCACTAGTATCACAATTTTCAGAATACCTATAGGCGCCCTCTTCAGATACGCAGCTTAGATCTGTAATAGGTGCAGTATAGTAGGTTTGTGCTTTCCATTTTTCGTCAGTGGTAGCAATAATGTTGTTTTCTGCATCTTTTATTACAGCCACCATTCCGCCATCTCCAGCATGAAAATCCTTTCCTCTATTGGCTTCACAGCCGACACCAAGGTGTTCTTCCCAATCTACTAATTTCATGGCGATGGTAAAAGGTTTTTGAACTTTAAAGGAGACCATGCTAGAATTAAATTCTGTAAAAGGAACTTTATCTTTTCCAACAGCTACACCATTAACATACATTTCAAAATAATTATCAGCAAATATATAGACGGTAAATACCTCTCCATCTTCATCAATTTCAATGGTATTTGGTGTGCCGATAGCAGACAAGGCTTCTTGCGGACTTGCGTATTTCTTTTCTTCGCATGAATTAAATAAATCTGCTGCAAACGGAAAAGTAGTATTGGTGTAATTTGTAGCAGCAGGTACTACCCATTTTTTTCCGTCTGTAGACGTAATTTCACCGACATCTGTTTTTCTACCACGCTCACAAGTATATATATCTTCGGCAGTGGTAGTGGCTATTCCTTGTGTAATACTGGCCGTTCCTTTATAATCAACAGCTATTTCTGCTGTGCTGTTTTGGGCCGACTTTGTTTTCGTTTTATTGTCTGCACAACTCATGATGAGTGCAATACTAATCAATAAATAAGATTTATGTTTCATGGGGCATCTATTTTTAAAAGTTCGCAGCATATTTCTGGAACTCATTGTACACAAACTGATTTTCAAAATCAAAACCTTGAAGCAGACCTACGGTACTTCAAGGTTTAAGATAACTAATTAATAAAGGAAATAAATATTATCTACTAAATTTTACGGGACACCCAATAGATTTCGTAAAATTAGGATTTGGTTTTTCTCCGTTCTCTAAGGCGCGAATAGCATTTTCTATATAAGTTACCTTTACATCTTTAGCGTTTTTAGCATTATCATCTATGGTACCTATGTATTGTACTTTTAGTTGGGCATCTAGTAAAAACACATGAGGAGTTCTTAAGGCTCCGTACTGAGGAACTATTTTTTGATCCGTATCTGCTAAATAAACAAAGGGGAATTTTTTTTCTTTAGCTCTTTTTTGCATGGCCTCAAAGCTTTCTCGGTCATTTGTAGCGCTAACATTTGGATTGATGGCAACCACAGAATATCCTTTAGGGGCATACTCTTTATGTAATGAAATTAAACGATCTTCATACATTTTGGCAAACGGACATTCGTTACAAGTAAAAACAACAATATATCCTTTTGCATTTTTAATATCAGAAAGAGAGAATAGGGTGCCATCTACATTTTTAAGTTCAAAGTCAGTGGCTTTGTCACCAATTTTGTATCCTTTCATTTCACTTAAAGTTTCTGTTTGTTCAGGATTGTGACCTCCACCAGGAGGGCCTTTGCGTTCCCCATTTTCTGGCGGACCTTTTCTGTCTTGTGCTATAACATTCATACTTGTCATTAGGCCAACGACTAGCAGTGCAGCCAATAAAAATAAATTACTTTTTTTCATGTTCTTTGTTTTTTAGGAGGTTATTAACTTCATTATTTAAGTCTTGAATATCTTTGAAAGTGCGTTCATGATAGGAACGGTTTTTAGCATTAAAAATAATGGTGAATGGTATAGCGCCAGACCAATTTGGGTAAATTTTATCTATCCAAGAATTAGCATCTGGATCATCCAATAAGACAACCTTGGAGGTAATCCCTTTTTTCTCTAAAAAGGGTTTTAATTTGGTCTCTATATCTTCTGGGAAATCTAGACTTACTAATACTACCTCAACATTTGGATTGTTTTTTTCGTATTCTTGAAATACAGGTAACTCCTTAATACAGGGAGCACACCACATAGCCCAAAAATTGACAATATAAATTTTATCAGATTTGGTGTGCAGTAGGGGCTCTAAAGAATTAAAGTTGAGGATCGGAATAGTTTTGCTACTTCCTGAAGTTTTCTTTTTCCCAGCGGTAGATTGCGCATTAGAAAATAAAACAAGCAATAAACAACCAATCAAAATCCGTAGTTTCATAATTCCTCTTTTATAATTTAAAGATGCGAAGGCTTACCATACTAAAGAATTGGAATAGATGTATGGGGCCATTATCTATACGAAATAGCTAATTTTATCGATGAGATTATTGAACTCTATTTTGCTTCAAAATTTCATAGGTATGCTCTAGTTAGGACTACAGTATTGTTTGTGAGGTCTCACATTCTTATTGGAACTATTTTAAAGATGAACGCGTGCTTAAAAACACGATGAGCTACAATAGTTTTTTCTGCTTCCGTTTATTCTTCAGCAAATAAACGAGTTATAATTTCATCATTAATCCAATAATTTAGAAAAGGCCTTAATTTCAATACTCCAGGAATATGACTCCATTGCTGGTCCTCATAGACCATAAGTATTTTGAAATCTTTACTGGTTACTATTAATTTTTTATCGGCATCATAGGTATAACGCTCTCCATAAAGTTTTTTAAAGTGACGGGTGCCTTTAGCTATAAGTTCTTGCGTGGCTTCTTCTGTAAATTCAATATGAGTTTCAGAAACGTAATCTACTAAAGTATACGCATTGTCGGTATCAGAGACCAATTCGCCTATTGCTAAGGTTTTAAAATTCTTTATTTCTGTCTTGAAATTAGGATTGCTATGTAGTTCTCCAAGAAAGGAGTTGACTTGTGCTACCGGAATTTGTTCTTTGAGTTTGGGGTATAAAGAAGCATAGAATTCTTCCGTTTTCTTCTCTTCTAAAATTTGAAAAAGCGTGTTTAAATAGGTTTCTACCTCTTTTTTACTTTGGGAAAAATTAGCGGTTGTAAAAAGGAAACAGATACTTATTAGGAAGAACTTATTTTTCATGACGATGTAGATTTCTAAAGGCTCAAAATACGAATAATCAGAACCAATAACGCCAAAATACTATTCTTTAGGAGTTTATAAAAAACTAAATACTAAAAAACAACACATAGATGGGCTGCAAGAGCCCTTATGTGTTGTTTTAGAATTTTAAGATAGATTAATTAAAAATTGCTCCATTATGAAGTATCTGATTATGGGTTTGTAGACCATAACGCAGCGCTTTTCAGCATTGCTCTTCTTGGTAATTTTAATCCTGCCACTACTAACTCTGCAAAATCTTCTGGCTGTAAAACGCGGTCTTCAGAATCTTTATCTGCAATACCCAATTCAATAGTCATATCTGAGGCTATAGTGCTTGGAGTTAGTGTACAAACTCTAATATTATTTTTGCGTACTTCTTTCATTAATGATTCTGACATCCCTATAACGGCAAATTTAGAGGCAGAATAGGCAGATACATTTGCATTTCCACCAAGGCCAGCAGTAGAAGAAACATTGATGATATCGCCTTCATTTTTAGCCAATAAGTGCGGTAATACTTCTTAAGTTACGTAATACATTCCCATAACATTGGTTTGGATAATAGCACTCCATTCTTCTGCAGGCATATCATTAAAAGAGCCAAAGGCGGCAATACCCGCATTATTTACCAAAATATCAATAGTTCCTAACTCTTCAATTATACCTTTAATACTCTTTTTAACCTCTTCATGGTCGCCAACATCAAAAACGGCATATATAGCATTAGCTCCTAATGCTTTAATTTCAGAAACCGTTTCTTTCAAGACCTTTTCATTTCTTCCTGTGATTGCGACATCTATGCCTTCTTTTGCAAAAGCTAATGCCGTAGCTTTTCCCAAACCTCTGCCGCCACCAGTAATAATGGCTTTTTTATTTTTTAAATCGTTCATTCTTTTTGTTTTATTTGTTACTGGTCCAATAATCCATAACGAAAACATCTTCTATTATTGGTCCTATATTTTCTACGAGTGCGATGTGTGCTTTATGAAATAAATAAATTTCTCTGCCATGTGCATCATTAAATGTTAAAGTGAAGGTGTGCGTAAATTTTTTACTATTGCCCTCTTCACTATCATTTAGCCCCCATTCTAAATGTATAATTTCTGGAATTTCATTTTTAAGATTTTCAAAGGCTTTTTCAGCTTTGTTAATTTGTTCTGCTGTAGCCGATGCTTTAAACTTAAGATGTACCAAATGTCTTAAAATTTGCTCATTTTTTTTCGCTTCTGGTGAAATTTTATAGGAGACAATTTTTTTTAAATCAAAACGATTAGAACCAGCTATAAGAAAGTTAGTGTCTTCTATTTTATGCGACCTTAAACCATAATAAATAGAGAAACCAGTTTCTAAATAATTGATAGGGCTTAAAATACCTTCTTTATTGAGCTTTAGAAGTTGAATACTTTCATCGTCTCTTGTGCCAACTGCCAGTACCGCTTCATTAATAGTTGCTGTTACAATTTCAATTCTTGTTTGTCCTTGTAATTTGGTTTTTTCGTCATCTTTTAGCACAAAATGTGGAACCAAAGCCCCTTTCTTATTCACTTTGAAAACACTTACACCATCACCATGATATACAAAGTTTGGTCTTTTTATAAATCCACCTCTTTCGTAATATTTATGATGTCTATGCCCTACAATTACATACTTATTTTCACCAAGGGTTACCCCTGTTACTGGATAGGCACCTGTTAGGTATCTATCTGTAGTATTATCGCTAATATTATTGATGTTTTTAATCGTACCATTGTCATATATTCTGAAACTACTTACGCCGTTATCTTGAAATCCGCTAGTATATAAATACGTCTTTCCTTTAATTTTATGGCTAAACATTCCTATGATACCATCGGTATGTATGTTATTATCATCTTTCATAGAAACTACATGGGTCAGTTTTCCATCCGGATGTATTTTAAAACTACTTAAGCCCGGAGTTTCTTCTAAGCCACCAATAAATAAATAGGAGGCATTTTTCATATGAATCACCTGCAAAGTTATCGCAGTACCTAAGTGAGTTTCATTGGTGTCTTCGACTAAAGAAACACGTTCAAGGGTTCCGTTAGCTTGTATTTTAAAGGTTTCAATAGCATTACCGTGCTTATTGGCTACAAATAGAAAATGAGAATCACCGATAGCATCGGCTACCATTCCTCTTGCTGGTCCTGTTTGCTTGTAGAGTTCATGGCGGCTGATGGCCGTAAGTTTACCTTCCACCTCTAAGGCATATACGTCTATAGCACCATAGCCTCCTGCGTAGATATAATGTTTCCCTTCTTTCTCATAACTTGTAATGGTAACGGTATTCTTACCGGTGATACTCTGAATATCTTTTCGGTATAACATTAGATCATCAGTACTTTGAGCGAAGCAAATTTGTGATAAAAAGAATACGATATTTAGGAAATATTTTTTTAGAAACATCATGGTTTTAATTTTTAGTACGTTCATTTGTTGATGCTAGTATTGCTACCGCACCAGCGATAGCAATACTTCTATCTTGGTCTATGGTACCACCACTGATACCAACGGCTCCTATAATTACGCCCTTTTTATTTTTAATAGGAATGCCTCCAGGAAATGTTATTAAACCTCCGTTAGAATGTTCAATGTTATAAATGATACCTCCAGGCTGTGTTAAAGCTCCTAATTCTCCTGTATCCATATTGAAATAGCGTGCAGTCTTAGCTTTTTTAATCGCTACATCAATACTTCCAAGAAAAGAATCATCCATTCTCAAGAACGCTTTTAGATGAGCACCAGCATCTACCACAGCAATGTTTACTAGTGTATTAGAAGCTTCTGCATGTTTTTTTGCAGCAAGTAGAACTTCAAAAGCTTCTTGATGCGTAATGTCATTAGTAGCTTGTGCATTTGTTTTGCTAGAAAGTAATGACATCAGAACGATAATAATAATACATTTAATTGGGGTGTAAACTGTCATAAATAGTGCTTATAATTTTAGGCTACAAAAATTATAAACTAATTGGAGAAAAATGTTGAACAAGTTCAACACTATCTCTTTTCATGAATTTTTAGGCTTGTTTTTTAATTTTGCTCAAAAATTCATGCGTAATTCCTAAATAATTAGCGGTTTGTCTATCTGTAAGTTTAGCTACAATTTCAGGATAATTTTTTTTAAAATGATGATAGCGTTCTTTTGCTGTTAGGCTATGGTTTTGAACCAATCTTCGTTGCCAAGCGACAATAGATTTTTGAAACATAATCCTAAAGAATTTTTCAGCAATAGGTACCGTATCATATAAGGTAGTTTTATCTTCTTCACTAATCATTAAAATCTTACTATCTTCCAATGCTTGAATATTTAAATCTGATGGTTTGTGGTTCATAAAGCTGTCTATATCCATTAACCACCAGTCTTTCGCAGCAAAATATAGGGTGTTTTCGTTTCCTTTAGTATCCATAGAGAAGATTCTAAAACAGCCTTCTATGACAAATCCCTCAAATTTACAGACTTGCCCTTGTTGTAAAAGAAATTCTTTTTTCGGTATTGTTTTTGGTTGAAAGAAACTGCAAAATTCTTCTTGTGCTCTAGTAGAAAATTTGACATTCTTATTTATATGGGTAAGGAGTAAATCGTTAATCATTAATTGTTTGTTGCTTAGGAAATGTACCGAAAATAGGCTTGTTTAAGCGAAGCTATTTACGGGTGAAAATAAGAAAATAAAAAGTGGATAGAAAAAATAGGAGCGTATCAAAATAATATAATTTGATGGCTCATGAGTTAGTTTTTATTATTTCGGTTTAGAAATAGCATATTATAGCTGGGCCACATTTTTTGAAATCATACTATACCAAAGTATCCCAGCCCATAGCCAAAGCACTAAAATGTACAGGATTCTAAGAACTATTTTTGAAGCAATTATTTTACGAGCGTAGTGCCATAGGAGGCCGCCGAAAATAAAACCAACAGCCCAAAACATCCCCACAAAAATCATAGCAGGCCATACCCAATCTCCGCTCCAATGACTAAGAGTAGGGTAGGACTTAAAAAAGAATGATACCGGGTAATAGAGTCCGGCACCCAAAGCTCCCATACTTAGAAGCCCTAAGGCAGCTGTGACAAAGAATGCAATGGCAGAAAACTTTGTGGTAAAAGCTAATGATTTCCAAAAATTGAGCATAAATTGATTTTAAATACGATACTTGCACTAATGCCTACTTGAATACAGGCTGTTACGGATTAAAAGAAACGGTTACAACATTTTACCTAAAATTTCTTTCATCATTTTAGCCGCTAAAAAAGCGGTCATTTTTTGAAAATCTTTAGGCGGATTGTATTCAACAATATCAGCGCCAATAACTTTTGTATCTATACTTTGGATTAAATTGATGACCTGTCTGGAGGTTAAACCTCCAGGTTCGTGATGCGAAACTCCAGGAGCATAGGCAGGATCAAAACCATCCATATCTAAAGAAATGTATAATGGGTTTTTAAATTTAGGAATTTTGTTAAGATCTAAATCTTTCATTTGGTGTATTTCTACCTTGAATTTATCGGCCTGTTCTGCTTGGTGTGGATTTAAAGTTCTAATGCCTACTTGTACTAGTTTAACGGCAAAACCATTTTCCATAATTCTAGCAAAAGGGCAGGCATGTGAATAACTATCGCCTTCATAATCATTATACAAATCGCAATGAGCGTCAATATGAAGAATATCTAATTTTGGATATTTTTCGTGATGCGCTTTAATTATGGGGAATGTAATAGAATGATCGCCGCCTAAACTTAGAATTTTCGCACCTGTTTTTAAGTGTTTTTTTGTTATTTTTTCTATATCAAAATAGTCCGATATCTCAAAATCGCCTTTGTCCTCAATAGCCTCGTTTTCAATGGTTATTAGGTTCTCTGTATACATATTTGCAGATCCACAATTTAATACTTCACGTATAATTGGAGGTGCCAGTCTAGGTCCTTTTTCATAAGAAGATTTTTCATCAAATTTTATTCCTTGTATAATTATCTTATACATACTTATCTTATAAAAGTTAGCTTAATTTTTGTTCGCAACCGTTTGCTTTTGGATCTATACTTGAAGTATATGGAACCTCTAGTGTCCGAGAATCTTTACTCTTCGGAGTTTACGGTAGCTTTTTTAGTATTGTTTAAGTTGTACTCCACATAGACCATAATAAGGTTAAAGGCTAAAAAAAGAACAGGGTCAAAACTGATTAATGACTCGTCTAAATTTAGAATATGCAAGATAAAAAAAGTTAAGGGAACCAAGGGCACTAATATAAATATGGAAGAGGTTAAAATTGAAAATGTTTTAATAAGCCTAAACGTGTTTTCCAATAGAAATATCTTTGCGTATGTAACCATACGGTAGGTAGTGCTTAAAACAAAAATGAGTATAGCAATATCAACACCTTGCAAGATAATGTTGCTATCATCGAAATTTGGAACTATTAACCAGCGTTCATAACTAAAATAGGCGATAACCAAAATACAAGCCAATAGTCGGTAATAGAACATCTTCCTGTTATTAGAAATAAGATAATATAATTTTAAATGCCGTTCTTTAATTCGGTTTTTTATGACCTCTGGCACCTTTAAGAGGGGATTTAAAACTCCAAGTATTGAAAATAAAACAGCAATAACAACCTGAAAATATAGGTCATCATAAAAACGGGAGTAGTAGGAAGAATTGTAGGTAGCGAGTTCAAATTGAGATAACACAATGTTCAATAAAACCAGAACAATCAAAAAAATATGAAAGTACATTGGATTTGAATAAAAAGGGGACATTGAACTTTGTACGGGATTGGTGTTGGATTGGAGTAGGTCTGTTGAAAAAGTAGTAAGCAATTTTAAACGTTTCATTCTTGTTTGCAATAGGTAAACACCACATAACAAGAAAAAGGAGAAACCACTAATGAATATAAAAAAAATGACCACATTAGGGTCTTCTAGAAGAATAGCTAAAACAACAGAGAGACAAAGTAATGCCAAAAAAAGATAAAGAATTTTCAGCATGAGCTTTTTCGTTTTTTTTCTTATTTGATTTTTTCTTCTTCTTCATAGCGATATTTCAAATCCCCTGCAAAGTATTAAATTATAGGAAGTATAGCTGTACAATACCCCAATAGAAAATAGCTAAATATATTACCAATACTACAACCCCATATAAGTATTGTTATCTTGATACTTTTTAGCATCTAGACTTATTCTTTTGTAGGAACTATATCTTCTGTAAAGGTGTTTTTATAATTGTGTAATGCTAGTTCCATAGCCCACCAATATTTCTTTTTTGTAAGGAAGGTCCAATCCAAATAATCAAACAATCCTAGATACACCCATTCCCAAACAATACAATTAAGAAACATGGTCTTAGCAATTTTTTTCTGAATTATCTGTAATTCTATTTTAGAAATGCCATTTTTAGACAGTTTTTTTATAGCCGCTATTTTTTCAGTTTCTTCAAACGCGGTATCTAAAAATGGGCGACAGATATGCTCCCAAATATCAAACCTATTACGTAAAGGAATGTTGTTTTCTTTCGCAAATTTTTCTAAAATAGTAGTACTTTCACTTTTTAGAAATATAACTTCTTGGTCTTTATATACCAGAGAAGGAGGAATAGTGTTTAAATTTATTTCAGAGATATCCTTAGCCTCAATCTTTCTTGATTTGTGTATTGAACTGTATTTGAAATAATAACCCTTTGGAAACAGCAGTTCTTTCTTTTTAAATTCAATACTTATATTATCGTAAGTCGTACTCATGCTTTATGGATCGATGAATTCTTAGTGCCTGAAATATGCAAAAGGCCGTAATATAATTCCGATTAACTCAATGTTAGCACCTAAACATTCCTGTGTAACAATTCATATTATTTCGGACTTTTCAGTGTAAAATTAGCAAAGCTCTTGGAGTAGCACCACCCAGTTTACAGTGAATAATGCTGAGGATAAAAATTTTTAAAATGACGGTTCTCAAGGGATTCTTACCAAGACTTATCCCTTATATGGCGAAAAGCTTGACTAAACTTTTAACTTATTTTGTTGGGGCTCTTTAATTTTCTAATAATTATCATCTCTTCAAGTTTATGTGTTCAAGTTAATAATTTGCTGTAATTGTAGTAAAATTATAAGTGGGCGATACTTATATTTGTTAGTTAGATACTGACGGTACTGTGGTAATTGTGAATTGAAAATAAATGTTTCAATTTACATCCAGATAGTAGCAACTTTATCTGTAGACATCAAACAATACATATCTTAACACTTTGTAGATCATTTAATTATGAGTAACAAATTACAGCAAGAAAACGTGGCTTTTTTAGAAGGAGGAGGTCAAATGGGAGAACTAATGCGAAGCTTTAATTGGGCTGAAACAGCATTAGGTACCCCGAACTCTTGGCCACAGAGCCTTAAAAGCACCTTGTCCTTGCTCTTAAATTCCCATTACCCGATGTTGTTGTACTGGGGAGCAAATTATTATTGCTTTTATAACGATGCTTTCAGAATAAGCTTAGGTAGTAAAGGTAAACACCCTAGAATTTTAGGAAAAGAAGGTAAAGAATCTTGGAGTGAGATGTGGTCTACGTTGGGGCCTTTATTAGATGGAGTTTTTGCAGATGGAAAACCGACATGGAAAGAAAACCTCTTTTTACCTATCAATAGAAATGGTACTCTAGAAGATGCTTATTGGACGTTTGGTTATAGCGCCATAAAAAATGAAGAAAATGAAATTTCTGGGATCCTAACTATTTGCACGGAAACAACCAGTAGCATAGAAGCTGTACAGAAATTAAAGGCGAGTGAGGATGAACTTAAGTTTGCTATTGACGCTACTGATTTAGGTACTTGGGATTATGATCCTATTCATGATAAATTAAAAACAAACGCGCGCGTAAAGAATTGGTTCGGTCTAGATACAAGGGAAAAAATAGAACTACACCAAGCTACCAATGCTATTATTGAAGAAGATCGGCAGAGGGTCAATGGGGCTATTCTAGAAGCTTTTGAGATAAAATCTGGCGGCAAGTATGATATAAGCTATACGATTAGAAACAAACAAACGGGACAAGAACGGTATGTTCGAGCACTAGGGAGAGCATGGTTTAACGATAATGACATTGCCTACCGTTTTAATGGAACTTTACAAGACATCACCGATCAACAGAAAAGTATAGAACAATTAAAGCTTAATGAGAATCGTTTTAGACAATTGGTCAAGGAAATACCGGTAGGCATCTGTATTATTAGCGCTGATAATTACACGGTTAATGTGGTTAATGATATGGCGCTTTTTATTTGGCAAAAGACTTTAGAAGAAGCGCATAATAGGCCTTTGTTTGAGGTGTTGACAGAAATAAAAGCAGGAATACTCCCCATATTTGAAGAACTTATTGTCACCAAAAAAGCACAGTTCGGAAATGAATATCCTTTTATACTGGAGCGCAATGGTGTAAAGGAAACCGGATATTTTAATTTTATCTTTGAACCGATTATAGCGAATGGGGTAGTCACTGAGATAATGTTGGTAGCCTTTGAGGTTACCCAAACGGTTAAAGCTAGATTTGAGTTAGAAGAATCTGAACGTCAATTTAAAAACTTTGTCATGCAATCTCCTATTCCCATGGGAATTTTAAGAGGCAAGGAAATGAATATTGAAATGGCGAATGAAAGTTTATTAAACGTCATTTGGAGAAAAAAACGACATGAAGTTGAAGGGATAAGCATGCTAGAGGTATTCCCTAACCTTATCACTTCTAAATATCCTGAAATAATTCTTGGCGTTATGAAGACGGGACTTCCGGCATCAGAAAAAGAATCTTTTGTCTTTTTTGAAGATGATAATGGGTACTGGGAGTTCTACGTAGATTATGATTACATTCCTCTTAGAGATTTAGATGGTGTTGTGACCGGAATTATGTTCACCTGTACTGATGTTACAGACCGTGTGCAAGCCCGTAAAAAATCAGAACTCTTTTCTAAAAATTTAGAGAAGCAAGTTATTCTTAGAACCAATCAATTGAAAGAGGCTAATGATAAACTGCAAATCTCTATTAGAAGTCTTGAAAATAGAAATAAAGAATTAGAAGCCTTCGCTTACGTGTCTAGCCATGATTTGCAAGAACCGCTGCGCAAAATTCAGATGTTTGCAGATAGGGTAGCGAGTAGGGAAATAGCCAATTTATCTGAAAAAGGATTGCACGATTTTAATAAAATTATTAGTTCCGCAGAGCGAATGCGAACATTAATTGAAGATTTATTAGCATTTTCAAGGACCTCTAATCAAGAAGCTAAGTTTGAAAAAGTAGATTTGCAAGAAGTACTTTTGGAAGTGATAGATACCCTATCGGATAAAATTAAAGCTACAAAAACCACCTTAACGCATGATTCATTGGCAATCGCTACGGTAATCCCCTTTCAAATTAGGCAGATATTTCAAAATTTGATAGAAAATTCCATAAAATTTGCAAAAGAAGAAGAAGCTCCAAAAATTAAAATTAAAACCTTAATTGTTCCAGGAGAAAATTTGGGATATTTAAACCTCTCTAGCGAACAGACCTATGCAGAAATTTCTTTCTTAGACAATGGTATAGGATTTGATCCAGCGTATGCAGAACAAATCTTTGAACTCTTTAAAAGGTTACATGGTAAGCTGGAATATAAAGGAACCGGGATTGGTTTAGCTATCGTTAAAAAGATCGCAGAAAATCATCATGGGGCGATTATTGCAGTGGGGAAAGAAGGAGCGGGAGCGGAGTTTAAACTTTATCTACCTTTATAAAATTCACGGTCTATAAAGCAGTAACAATACTGTTTGTTGACGTATAGTTGGTGCTCATCATTTATACGTCAACTTTAGAATAAGGCTTGCTCAGGAATAATTCTAATAGGTTACCTACCTACATCTTCTAAAAGCCAAGGATCTATGTCATCCTCATTACTTTTATGTAGGACCACCATATCTCCAGTGGTTTCAAAAATTACTGCTTTGACTTCTGAAAGCTTTACCACGTTTGCTTCTCTTAATTTGGATCTTAAATCGCCCTCTGTTACTCGTACTTTCTTTAGATTTTCTTTGAGAATGGTACTGCCATCCATCAGTAAGGTAGGTTGGTTGTCTATTAATTTTCTAAAGGGCTCATACCTACGCAAATATGCCGCAGCTAATTGAAGTCCGTACACCATCACTAAACCTATGGCACCCTCTGTTAAACTCACAGAATTAGTCAAAACCGTGGTGGCCACCATAGAACCCACAGATACCGTCATTGCAAAGTCAAAACTAGACATTTTTGAAAAACTTCTCTTTCCAAATAAACGAGTGTATAGAATGATGGCCAAGTAAATACCTATAGCAGAACAAACAATTAGGAACAAGGATTGCTTATCAATCGTTAAAAGCTTATTGATTGCAGAATTAGAAGAAATTTTTAAAGTACCATAAAGTATCATAAGAAGTTTTATTAGGTGGTTAGACTGTTTTTTTGAAATATTAAGACTACAAAATTAGGACTACGGATCAATTTCTATTGACTGTAATCCACAAATTGGGTGTTTTATTACGCTAGGGAATAGTTGCTGTAAATTCTCTGATAAGAGAATGATAAGCTATCTTTTATTGATGTAACAGGGTTCATTATTTAACGGAATGGGTTCATTAACCGTGTTGATTTAGCTTAAATTTATTTTCAATCTAGAGTGATGTGGTGCTATCTAAAATCAGATCACTCTCGGTATAACGAATAAACAATCTAAATACAGAAACATGAATCAAGATATAAACAACACCCTAAATGAGATTACTGAAATTCACTTATCCTTAAAAGAAGTTTATCAAAAACTTTCTGAAGAAGCTACGGGAGAACAACAAGAGCATTATAAGGCAAAACAAGAGCATTATGAGACCTTATCAAAAGAAATGATTCAGCTGATTTATAATTTAGGAGGAAAATACATTGAATGTAAGAACCCAACAGAGCATGAGTTAGAGGATCTTGTTGCTATGATTAGCAATAAAAAAGATACTGTATCACTTGAGAAGGTGGCAGAGAAAACGGATGAATTTAAAAAGATGGCGAGAGAAAAATATGATACCGTGCTCCACGAGCATCAATTTTCACAGGATGAAGAAGAATTACTCAAAAATCATATACATAAATTATAAACCCATTGTTGATCATTCTATGGAGTTAGAGGAAATCATAGGAACACTGGCAGGCATTTTTACAACAGGCGCTGCTGTGCCACAGATAATAAAGGCATGGCACACCAAAAAAGTTAATGATGTGTCTCCTTATATGTTTTTTGTTCTTATCATGGGTGTTTCACTTTGGACCCTCTATGGAATACTCCTTGAAGATGTGCCTATCATCATCACGAATGGTATTTCAACTTGTTTAAATGCGACAATGTTTTTATTAATAGTTAAGTATAAGCGTAAAGCTGTTTAATTAGAAAAATTTTATAAAAGAGAAAGCGTAGTTAGCACCATACTAACTACGCTTTCTTTTTTTGTATTCTAGCTGTCTGTATGGCTATGATACCAAACTACTCTTTTCTTGGATTGATTTGATGAAGTCTTCTACAACAATTTGGCTAGTTAGTTCACAAGACTGCAATCCAAAAGAGTAGGGTCTTAGTCCAGAGGTGTGGGTAAACGATAAATCATACAAATTAGGAACTTCATTTCCAGACACATCGATAAGTTTAAAATTGGTGGAAATATCAATACCGTTTAATTTTAGATACCAGCTTTTTTTATTTTTGATAAGATTAAATTGACGCTGTTCTCCAATCAGATCATACATTTTTTTTATGCTTGATACTTTGCTTCTTGCGGCACGTACTTTTCCGCTATGGACTAGAGATTGAAAAGGGAAATTCTTAAGTGAAATCGATTTTTGCCCGGAGCAAGTGATAAACTTTTTATAGCTTATCTTTTCATTCCCCACCTCTATACTAGTTTCCTTCTGGTTGCTTGTTTTTTGATCTAGAAGCTTTACAGCGCCTTTCTTTAAGCTTAGTTTCCCTCTTTTGTGTAGCGCAAGCATAATTTTAGCAGATTCTAAAGGCATGGCAGCTATGACATTTAATAAGAAAGGCATCACCTCTTTATGGAAGGTATAATGATCTTCGGCAGCTAAAAGTTCCGCATGAAAATTTAAGCTATACATCAAATCATCAATCACCTCTTTCCAATAAATGGGCTGCTCTTTTTTTATGGCGCTTTGCGCTTCTACAAGTTCTTTTTCCATACCCTTGAACGGATCTGGATATTCATGTTTTTCAGTCATAACCGCTATAAAATCTAGAAATCCAAAATCTTCGTTTTGTAAGTGGCTTACCACATCAAGCAAATCATCTTTAAATAACGCTTTGCGTAAGGCAGGCTTACATACTAAATTAAAGTAAGTATCTAAACCTAGAAATCCGTTTTCATCCAATAAATCGAGTAATACATTTTTTGTAACGTGCCTATAGACTTCTCGCATAGGCTCTTTTTGTTCGTATTGCAAATGAGGCAACCAGCCATTAAAATCATGCATTACTATGGTAAAGTGTTCCGTGTTTGCATCCGGAATGTATTCAATTTCGGCCCCTTGTTTTTCAAAATGACCATGTCTTCTAGAGAGGGAAGAGACCACATCAAAAGCGCTCAAAGAGGCACCTAAAATACCTACCGTATAATTATCATAAGTTCCTTTTTTTGGTAATACTTTAGTAATAGGCCAAGGCGATGCAAAATACCCTAGCTGCGTATTATCCTCGTTAATCCATTCATGACCTGAAGCAATAATGACACCATTACAGATAATACGGTCCTTATCTTGTATAACTAGCTCAAATTCTTGTGTCGTTTCTGAAGCTATGATATCAATAACTTCCGCATTGCATAATTCTACAACCCTGATGTTGGCGTTTTCTAAAAGGCTTTTGTAATGTTCGTATTCATTTTTAAAATACTTCCCTAAGACAAGCCGAGGATAAACGACGGTTTCAGAAATCTTGTCTGCATCTATTTGTAATGCTTCTAACGCTTCTTCAGGTTGCTCTTTTAACCAAGAGGCTAAAGATTGGCTCAAAAGTGGAATCTCTTCAGAGGAGATATTAGACATATTACACAACTCCGTATATTTCTCGGAATACGGCATGCCTATGCCTGCATTCGTTTCTTTTTCTGTGATATATATGGTAGTAATTTCTTTAGAAATTACCGTGCTATTATCGGCTATGTTTTTTAGAACGTAGAGGGCTGTTGGGCCACTACCTACGATACCTATGCTTTGTTTCATAGTGTTAATTTATGATGTAATAATTGACCATAAAATTAGTTTTTGATAGGCATTCTAATTAACTCAAACACCAAAAAGAAAAACCCTAAAACAAGGTAGGATACTAGATTATTTTAGGGTTTTAAAATATAAATAAAGTTCTTATAAGGTATATATTTGGCAGCAATATCCGGGAATAGTTAATTTACCAGTCCATTCTTGACCATCTGTTTCTTCTTGATAATGATTAATCCCTTGGATCTCCAAATCAGAAAAATCGGGATCGTAACCATTCCATGAACTGTTAAAACGCAACTTCCAATCGGAATTTTTTTCCAAACCAATTCCATAATTTTGGTAATCTATAGTACTAAAGTTCAAAATAACAAGAACAGGTTCTTTATGATCTCTATCTTCTCTAATATATGCCAGTATTTTGGTCTCATTATTGAAATGGACTATCTGAATTCCTTGATCTCTTAGCCCTGCGGTTCTATCATGTTTGCCTGTTCTTAAGCAAATTAAGTCTCGAACCAATTTCTGAATGCCTTTATGTTTTTCGAATTTACTCCAATCTAAAGCTTCCGTATCTTGAAAATATTCATCTTCAATAAATTCTTGTCCTTGAAACAGCATGGGTATCCCTGGTGCGGTTAAGGTTAAAGCTATTCCTAAGATAGCGCGTTTTTTAGCAAAAGCGCTCTCAGCATCTCCAGGCTGTATTTCTTCCGGAACTCTTGCTTTACCATTGGCCACCTCATCATGAGATTCTGTATATACAATTCTAGTAAAGACATCTGTACTATATTTAAATTCTAAAGCATCTATAATTTTTTGTAAATCTCTAGAAGTGTCATAAGGATCTTCTAGTACTTCTCTCACGGGGTGTACAAAATTCATATCCCATTGGCTTCCATAACCTAAGCCATTGTGTTCAATGGGGTCAGTCACGATATTATCTCCTTTTAAATCTTCTGCAATGGTGAGTATATGTGGGTATTTCTCTTGTAATTCCGCATTTATATCACGCATTAAAATATTCCCTTCTTCAATTTCAGTATCATAACCTAGTCCGCCACCCTCATAACGTATATAGGAAGTAGCATCCATTCGTAAGCCATCACATTTATATTTTTCAATCCACATCAAGGCATTATCCCGAAGGTATTGCCGCACTTCTGGTCTGCCATAATCAGGTCTAGTATCTCCCCATGGCGTAGCGCTCCTATGGTCGTTATAGAAATAAATACCTCCCTTATCTTCGCCCCAACCATCAAATTGCCATAAGTCTACATCGGAAGGTCCTAAATGGTTATATACCACATCTATAATTACCGCAATTCCTTTTTCATGAGCAGCTTTTACAAATCTTGCAAAAGCATCAGGACCTCCATAATCTTGTTCTATAGCAAACGGATGAGCAGGATTGTAGCCCCATGAAATACCTCCTGCAAATTCGGCAACTGGGAGTAACTCAATACAGTTTATCCCTAATTTTTGTAAATAGGGAAGTTTTTCTATCACACTATCAAAATCAGCCACTTCGTTAGGATCTTTTCTATTGAATGTACCTACATGCAATTCATAAATAACCAATTCATTCCAGTGGGCCATTTTAAAATTATCATCACCCCAATCAAAATTCAATGTTCTTACAATAGAGTTTCCTATACTACTAGTAACTTCAAAAGCATACGGGTCATTACGTTCATATTCTTTACCATTGGCATGGATAATATATTTATACTCGTCACCTTCTTTGACCGAATCAAAGGCTGCTGCCCAGTACCCATTTTCTTCTAAAGCGAGCGGCATGTTTGTCCGCTTCCAATCATTAAAAGAACCCATTACAAAAACTTTTTCAGCATTTGGAGCCCAGACTCTAAATGTTGTTTTACCATCTTTTAAAACAGCTCCCATTCCCTGAGATTTGTTAATGGTCATATCCATCTCTTTATATGCTAATTCAGCCATTTTTTTATATTTTTAAGTACTTGTTTTCTTCCATCTAAAGTAGTCTTAGTACCTTAGTATCAGTATCCCTAATAGATTTTTTGTTAACCCTAATTGCTTTGTGCCTTATTATTTTTAGGAGCTTTGCATGTGTTGCGATTGTGTTAAATCTTATATGGAATAGAGTATAGCAGCTCTAAAAAGGAATGTACTTTTCAGACCTTAAAAACAAAAGAACTAATGGGCATCAGTAAGTATACAAAAAGAGCAATTATTGGCGGGGTAATTTCTTTAGTGGCCATCATGACAGGAACCTTTTTATTAGGAGAGTTGAGTGGTTATGAAGCAAAAGTGTTAATTAAACATTCCTTATCAGGATTAAATATGCTTTGCAATACCATTGTGTTGGCTTCTGCTACTATTTTGGCCTTACTGTTAACGCTCTTGAGTATGAGTTCTGCCTCGAATACAAAACTGAAAAGAGATCATTATTTACATGTGCTACAGATTGCTAAAATAGATACCGCGGTTTTTATAATCGCTTTGATTTCGTTTTTAATCTTTAATCTTCCTATTACAGAATCTGATAATGTTCCGGATAATTGGTTTAATGCAATTTACTATGGGAGTTTGATTGTTTCTAGTATCTTAAGTTCAGCATTAATTGTTGTTGTGCTAATGCTGTATAATACCGTAGTAAATATTATAAGAATTGTAGGGCTAGGGGAGAAAGATCATCCGTTGACCATAAAAAAGGATACCACGGATAGCGAGGAGGAGTCGTAAAAAAAGAGAAAATTTCAACTTGGAGTATTGAAATTTTCTCTCTGTTCTTAAGTCCTTTTTTTAAGTAGTCATTAACCACCCACGACGATACCGCCATTGATGTGTAAAATCTGTCCTGTCATATAACTAGAGTCTTCTGCTGCTAAATACACATAAGCAGGAGCAACTTCCGATGGTTGTCCGCAACGACCTAAAGGCGTATTTTTTCCAAAATCTTCTATGCCTGTCATGGTAGCAGGAATTAAAGGTGTCCAAATAGGGCCTGGAGCTACACCATTTACAAGAATGCCTTTTGGTGCTAATTGTGCAGATAATGATCTTGTAAAAGAAGTAATAGCTCCTTTTGTGGAGGCATAATCTATAAGTTCATTATGACCCTTGTATCCGGTAACTGAAGTGGTATTGATAATTCTAGCCCCTTTTTCCATGTATTGGTACGCCTGTTGCGTCAGGTAAATCATAGATAAAATATTAGTTCTAAAGGTCTCTTCTAAGTGTTCAATAGAAATTGCAGAGAACTCTTCTTCTACATATTGTGTTGCGGCATTATTGACTAAAATATCAATTTTACCGTAGGTTTTTATCACAGTCTCTATAAGATCTTGGCAGTATGTAAAATCTTTAAGGTCGCCACTAATCTTGATACAGTTTTGGCCTTCTTTTTCTATCATATCGGCTGTTTCTTCCGCATCTTTACGCTCGTTTAGGTATGCTATAGCTATATCTGCGCCCTCTTTGGCATAATGTACCGCTATGGCGCGTCCAATACCGCTGTCGCCACCCGTGATTAAAGCTACTTTTCCTTTTAGTTTTCCACTACCTTTATAAGTAGATTTTATGATCTCAGGCTTTTCATTCATGGCCGATTCCAATCCTGGTCTTCCTATTTCTTGTGCATCTTTTTCTTTTAAATCCTTACCCATTAGTCCTAGTTTTAAGTGTTGAATTGTTATGTTGAGTGCTATCCATATATATGTGAATAGTCCCTACAAAGAAAAACTTGTTTATAGAAAATGATTGATGCTAATGCATGAAAAGTTACCCTAATCTCATCTAGAGTAGAAATTTATAGCAATAGTTAATAAGGAAATTATAAGTGTGATGCAGCTTATACTTTAAGGATAAAGTGCTCTCTCTGAAAGTTGCATAAGAAATCTGACCAGTTCATACTCAGAATTTTCTGCATACAGTTCTTTAAATCTTGAAATCGGTTAGGTTTAATTACATAAAGATTGGCCCCTTTTTCATAACAACATTGGATGTCTAGACCACTTGAAGAGGTAGAATACATAGCCACAATAACATTTTTCAGCGTTTTATGACTTCTAATAAGTTCTAAACATTCCGTACCATTCATGACCGGCATGTTTAAATCTAAAAATATAATATCGGGGATAATGTCACTATTGGCGTCGGAGAAGCATAGCGGTTCTTTGCCATTAGCGAATTCTCTCAACTCAAAATTTACGTCTAAACTTTCTAGTCCTTCTATAAAGAAAGATCTATCATCTTCATCGTCATCAACTAACCATAATATCAATTTTTTGTCAGTCATATACGCAATGAAATTTGTTTTATTGTAGTTGGTAAAATTAGTTTATTTTTCGATTGAGTCTTCCAAAAAAATAAAGATTATCGATTCTTAACTTTAAATTAATAAATAAAATTGATATTAGCACTATTATAAACAATAAATAATGATTTTATTTGGAGCGGATCACATGGACTATGAAGCATATTAGCAAAGATTTCATCGTATTGGGTTAATCTATCCGATAAAGCTATGGTAACTTTGTAGAAACAAAAAACAATAAATTATGTCATTGATAACAATACTATTAAATATATTTTTACCACCGTTAGCCGTTTTTTTAAAGCACGGTTTAGGAACTACTTTTCTGATAAGCGTCGTGTTGACCATTATTGGTTGGTTGCCAGGCGTGATACATGCGTTTATAGTTAATAAATAAAATTTTGAGTCGTTTAGTTGATGAACGCCACTGTGTAAACAGTGGCGTTTTTTGATTTCAAGCATCATCGAATCTTGCAATTGAGTTAATCATTCTTTTTTTTAAGGTAGTTCAAATTTTTACATTTATTTAGCTTTATCTCCGATTGAGGCCACTATTGGAAACACTTAAAACCCTAACACAATGGATGATAAAAGAACACCTACAGAAAAAGACAAACAATTAGAAAATTATAAGGTAGATTATACAGATAAGCCCTTAACCACACGGCAAGGTTTAAAAGTTAATGATACTAATAACTCCTTAAAAGCTGGGCCTAGAGGTGCCACTTTGCTTGAAGATTTTTTACTGAGAGAGAAAATCCACAATTTTGATCATGAGCGTATTCCGGAGCGCATCGTGCATGCTAGAGGTAGTGCTGCCCATGGATACTTTGAACTTTATGAAAGTATTGAAGAATATTCCAAAGCGGGTATTTTTACCGATACTCAACGAAAAACCCCTGTATTTGCACGTTTTTCTACGGTAGCCGGTTCTAAGGGTTCCACAGATTTAGCACGCGATGTGAGAGGTTTTGCCGTTAAGTTTTACACGGAAGAAGGTACATGGGATTTGGTAGGGAACAACATGCCTATTTTCTTTATTCAGGATGCCATGAAATTTCCAGATTTAATACATTCTGTGAAGCCAGAACCTAATAATGAAATTCCACAAGCAGCTTCCGCTCATGACACTTTTTATGATTTTGTGTCTTTAACTACAGAGACCCTACACAACCATATTTGGGTGATGAGTGATCGCGGAATTCCACGTAGCTTGCGAATGATGGAGGGCTTTGGGATACATACCTTTAGGCTGATTAATAAGGAAGGAAAAGCACATTTCGTAAAATTTCATTGGAAGCCAAAATTAGGAGTACATTCCGTTACTTGGGATGAAGCCGTAAAAATTAGTGGTGCAGATTCAGATTTTCACAGAAGAGATTTATGGGAAGCTATAGATGCTGGGCAGTTCCCAGAATGGGAATTAGGACTTCAAATAATTCCTGAAGAAGATGAGCACAAGTTCGATTTTGATTTATTAGATCCTACCAAGCTTATTCCGGAAGAAATGGTACCTGTGAAGATTATTGGGCGTATGGTTTTAAATAGAAATCCGGATAACTTTTTTGCGGAAACAGAACAGGTGGCATTTTTACCAGGTAATGTAGTTCCTGGAATAGACTTTACTAATGATCCTTTATTACAAGGGCGCCTTTTTTCTTACCGAGATACGCAACTATCGCGTTTAGGAAGTCATAATTTTCATCAGTTGCCCATTAATAAATCGGTAGCACCTGTACACAACAATCAAAGAGACGGACACATGCAAATGGAAATTCCGAAAGGAAATACCGCATATTTTCCAAATTCTTTAGGTGGCGGATGTCCCTATTTATCCTCGGTAGAAGAAGGCGGATTTGAATCCTACCAAGAACGCATAGATGCGCATAAAATACGCACCAGAAGTGAAAGCTTCAGTGACCATTTTTCGCAACCAGCATTGTTTTACCGAAGCTTAGCCTCTTGGGAGAAAAATCATGTGATTGATGCCTATTCTTTTGAGTTAGGGAAATGTACGCATGATCATATTAAATCACGTATGCTATGGATCATAGCTCAGATTGATGAAGCGCTTGCCAATGAAGTGGCCGATAACCTAGGGATGAAAGTGCCGGATGATATTGAAAGGCCTATCAACCAAGCTATTGGAGCCAATGCTAATGTGGAAGATCATCAACCTAAAAAGAAAAAAATATATTTAGAAGAGTCTCCTGAATTAAGTCAGGCACACACAAAATTTGATACGATAGCTACACGACAAATCGCATTTTTAGTTGCTGATGGTTTTCATATGAAAGATTTTGAAGCCATGAAGAAGGCATTAGAAGCAAAAAATGCAGTAGTAAAGCTTGTGGCGCCACACGGAGGCACGGTATTGTGTGATGAAAAAATGGAGCACAAAGTAGATGCTGCGATAATGACTACGGAAAGCGTATTGTTCGATGCCATTTATATTCCAGGCGGTAAAAAGTCTATAGACGCACTTTTAGCCAAATCAAAATTCACCAAATTTATTAATGAGGCTTTTAAACACTGTAAAGCTATTGCGGTGGCTCATGAAGGTGAAACGCTATTGGATGCTACTGCCGTTGTAGATTTTAAGAATGATGCTGCAGTATTCATCAATAAAGATCCTAAAGATTTTATTGCAGCCGTTGCAAAGCACCGTAATTGGGAGCGAATGGATGTCGCTGCAGAAATAGCAGTATAAATTATAATATAAGCCTAGAGAAATTCTTTCAAAATCTCTAGGCTTTTTTTATGCTTAAAAATTACTTTCTTCCGCCATTTTTACCACCCCAACCGTTAAAATTAAATTAGCAAAACGACGCTGTTCACCTGTTTGAATAATCAATGTAGTAGCAGGTTCTCTTATTTTATCATAGAAGGCCCAGCGTTCCATAGCCTCCCACGTTACATCTCCTAAAAGCTGCTTATAGGCATCATGTATTTCTGCGTTAGCTTCTGCAGGTTTTTCCATAACGATAGCCCCTTGAATAGGACATACTTCTAAAATACCTTCAAGAACCGTAAGCGCATCTAACAATCCCGGGCGAAAATTTAAATGTACCATAGTAGAATTAGGACCGGTCATAGCACCAACAGGCAAATTCCCATCTGCAATAACTACCTGAGCAAAATGCCCAGAACGTGCAAGCGCTTCCATTATTGTAGGGTGAATTACTGGTGTCTTTAGCATATATTTTATTTTTAAAAATGAATTAAGCAGAAAAGATACGCTGTGTCGTCGTTACTTGTCTTTTCTATTTTACAGGCCGTGTATTATGAAATACGGAGCTGTTATTGTCTATTACATATTATAGACACCACCATTGATGTCTAAAGTGGCACCAGTAATGAAACCATCAAATTCTGAAGCTAAGTAAATAACGGCTCTAGCCACATCGTCTGCATTTCCTGCACGTTGAATAGGAATGCCTGCCGTTGTTACTGCGGCAGATTCTTTTGTGGTATGTGTATTATGAAATGATGTTCCTAGAATAAGCCCAGGAGCAACTGCATTTACACGAGTACCTTGAGGTCCTAATTCTGCAGAAAGCGCACGCGTAAAGGTTAATATAGCTCCTTTACTAGTAGAATAAGCTAATGATCCAGGATGCCCACCTTTACGGCCGGCGAGTGATGCTAAATTTACCACACTACTCGCTTCATTTTTAGCTAGGTGAGGAGCAGCTGCTTTAGTAACAAACATCATAGAAGTAAGGTTAATATCCATTACTTTATGCCAAAATTCGGCTTCCATTTCGTTTAACATTCTACGCGCTACTAAAGATCCAGCGTTATTAATTAGGATATCTAAACTACCTAAGGCTTCTACTGTTTTAGCAACCAAGGCATTCGCATCTGCTTCTTTTGTCAAATCGCCACTGATAGCTATCGCTTTTTGCCCTTTGCTCGTTGCATATTCTGTCAATTGGTTAGCGGTTTCTGCACTAGAAAAATAATGGATAGCTACATTGGCTCCGCTATCAATAAAATGTTTTGTAATTGCCTCGCCAATACCTTGTGCGCCAGCAGTGATTAGAACATTTTTCCCAGATAATTTAGTACTGTTTTTCATATGTTTTAGCTTCTAGTAGAATTTATTTTTAGTATAAAACTTAAAAGAATCCTCAAGGTGAATCCTTTTTCGTTTTTTACAAATATAATATATAGCAAACTATTTGCAGAAAACCTACGAAAAGTACCGTATGCATCTCAAAATGTTATAGACTAATCAAGTAATAAGCTTCTAATGGTGAATGGCCTATTTTTCAGGGAATAATAAAAGCGACGCCGTTCTTACTTTTTAAAAATTTACGTTTTGATACTTCTAGAGAATATTTACCTCTTTACAATTTCGCTCTTTAACCTCTAAATAACCATTTTCGTACAACTTAGAAGTGACGCTAAAACAATCACCTCCTTTAAAACTATCGCTATACGCTTTAATGGCTTTTTTTATCACTTAAAATAATTTCAGTACCTTCTTGTATTTTTTTAAAATAGTCATCTATTTGTTGAAAGGTTTCCACTAATTTTTCTTGTTGTTGATGAATGGTTTCAGCGGGATCAATCTTTTCCTGATAGTAGTTTTTCGTTGCCACATATCCAATAATTAATCCTAGAATTATACTAAAAATAAAGACGGTAATTGATTTCATTTTTAGATTCGTTTATATAGTTTAAGGTTGCTATTGTTTAACTAGTTGCTGAACATTATTAGCATTTTTTTGCCTACTTAAGGATATGGCCCCTCGTAGTAGTATAGGCCTATCTTTTTATCCTACGGAGTACAGCTCCTACTTTAATTGTATGTGAATGTGGTCATCATGCCTCACAGCCCTACAGCCATGATACCGTATTTTTTTATGCTTTAAATCCATTCGGGTTTTTAAATGGGGTTCTATAAATAATTTTCCTAAGGTTTCATTTTGTAGTATGGCTTGCATTAGTTCCTTTGTGCCTTTTTCAGAGAATACAAGAGAAGCATTAATACTGCCTAAAGTCAGGTATTTTGGATAATCATATTGAAAATAACCGTTGGTCAAACAGTTCTCTATTTGGTTGTATTCTTCAGGTTTAGGAGCTACAAAAGCTCCATAGCCGCTCACTGATTTTTTCTGGTTTACAATAATGCCCTCGGGAGTTTCGTACACCAAACTTAGATCTATTTTTTTGCCATCATTATGACTTAAATGGGGGAGGAGAGGAAATTTATTTAGAAAGGGAAAATTGGCATCTAAATAGCTAATTTTAATAGGAGTATCTGCTAATGCTGTAGCTGTGTGAAGCAAAAGTTTATTAAGTTCAGGAACTACATAATTTCTATTGAGCAATACAGTCATATAGTTGGTAGGGCGAATTTTTTCTGAATTTACTATTTTTTCACGCCCAAAAAGTGGCGCAATTATAGGAACCAGAAGCAGGGTAGCCATTAAGTATAGCCCTAAAAAAATAGCTGCCGTTTTAAATTTTACCGGTATACGCCATTTCTTTGAAATGATAAGGCTAAATATATAAATAAGGCCTCCAATTTGAGTGATAACCGTTAGAAGGGTAAAGAGTATAATTTGCAGTGTAATAGTAAAGAAATGCTTCAATAGGAATTTTTTAAGGTGTAGTGGCTACAGGTTGTACAATTCTAGTTTTAGGTTCACTACTTTGATCCAAATACAAAGAATGAATCGTATAGTGTTGGCCCTCAAAATCTCCCATCCGAATATAGGAAAGTACAAGCCCTTTTTCTAGAATTTTATGGTAGGAACAATCATCTAGCCATAAGAGTTTTATCGGTTTTCCTTCATACTCAGTATTGATCATTTCGTAATCGTCTTCTCCCTCTCTATATCTAGTGATCGTATCTGTTCCGGAGTAAAACGTGCCATATTTGTACAATTGGCATTTTTCTACATCAGCTTTTATTTGAACAGGTTTTATGCTTTGGTAGGGAATAAAGGGGTCATTATTTTTGTACCAAGCATTTCTGGCTATACCTTCAAAGCCCCCGGGATTAATGTAATTAATTAATGCAGCAAGTCCAAAACCTATCAATCCAAAATTAAGCAAATACATTTGGTCTTCAGTTACTAAAAGGTAACAGCCAACATAAAGCGCCAAGGCACAAATAATAATACCTCCCAGCATATAATTGTCTTCTTCTTGAAAAAAAACAATGTTAACTCCCATTAGAAAAACTGCAAAAAATAAAAATCCTAATAAAAAAACAGCTACTTTTTTTAATAACGAGATATAAGATGTAAACTTTTTCATGGTAGATACTCCGTGTTCTGTATTTTAAGACTTTTACTAGTTATGCGCAACATAGTTTAGCATCCTTTTATTTACTCTTGTACTTGCGTGTATCCCGGTAAGCCGTGTAAGCATTTAATAATTTGATTATCTCCTACGGCACCAGCATGGTAATGATAACCTCTTACCGCATCAGAATGCCCACCACATTCATCAAGGTCCGCTGCTAGATGATTATTTTTATCTTTTAAGGCATAGATACCAAACCCATCAATTGCATAACCAACAATTGGGGCATGTACGTCTGGTTGCTCAATTTCTTTTGTACCTCCAGCCACGGCGTGGTAATGATAGCCTCCATGCGGATTTACATGCCCTCCATGATCATCTAAAGGAGCAATGGTATGTGCGGCTAGTATAGCATGAGTGGGTGCTGGTGGATCAAAATTTACACCATTAAAAGCAATTCCTATTCCTGTTCTTCCTAAGTTTTGTGATGTATTTAAATATACTGGTTTTACGGGAATGAAAAATGTCGTCACCTGATCTTTAAAATATTCTGGCAAACATTCCACACAGTAATTGTTATATGCCTCTTCCACATCAGGTTTTGCCGCAGCTAAACAAGCCTCTTCCGTTTCTGTATATTTTACCGTACCATCTTCTCGGTATAGCTTCCACTTATCATCACTATAAAATTCATCAAGTTGGGCTATAAAATGCCCAGAGACATCGTATACCTTATCATCTTTGAACCATAATCCTCCTTTTTCCATTCCGTCTTCTATATGACGGGGACACCAAGGTCCCATTTGGTGTTCTGTAGCTTGAGAATGAGTTTTTATCACATAGCACAGCGTTTCTATTCCGGATAAGGTTATTTTTTCTTGAGTGATGTCACCAATAATATTATCTTGAATAAAATACTCCGTATTGATGGCCAAGGTTTTTATAGTCGTATTAATTTCACTCTTATCTATGATTTGCTCCTCTTCATATTTTGGTCCTGGGGCAGCCGTTAATTCGGTTTCACTTAAAAACCCATCTTGATTGGTATCAATAGCATCAAAATCATCTGCTAACGGACCATTAACTTCAGCTCTAGATAGTTTTCCATCTTTATCTGCATCAAATTCTGAGAATATTTGACTCAGTGATGGCCTGCCATCTTCGGTATTCGTGAGGTCTTTCTTTTTTTTAGAATTGCAAGAAATTAATAGCGATACTAGGAGTACAAAATAAAGGTTTTTCATGGGAAGAATTTAAAATTCGTTTTGACTATGTTATGGTAACTTAGCTATAGTTTAGGTTAGGTGATCGTTGTAATCTTACTTTATGGTAATCATATTAAATATAGGGGATTTATTTTAAAGAAAGGTGTGTACTACTATAGAATATAGCATGAAGTGGTTTCTGCCGTATTATGGAAATTATTTAAATTGATAAGTTTTGAGCGCTTTGTTTATGATATGGCTTATTTCTTTAGCGCGATCTACAATCATAAAGTGTTCACCATTTTCAATTAAAATGGTATTGGTTCCTTTCGGAGGGAGTACTTTATCTTTTGTTCCACCAATTTTAATCAAATTAGGAATTTTTGTTTCGTTATTCCAATTTAACAATTTTAGAATTGCCCACTTGGTAAATGTTAAATCGGTATCGTCAATAATAGCGTCTAGGAGCTCTTTCTTATCGGTACCAAACATGTAATGAGCTATAACTTTTGGAGGTTTAAATAAGCGTTCTGGGATTCGTGTTAGTAATTTAGATTTGCCTATTAGTTTTAAGAAGCCATTTAATTCATTTTTTGTTTCCAAGGAGGAAATAAGTAGGGTGAATTTAGGGGTAGTTAGTTGGCTAATTTCTGTAGCAATGAGACCACCAAAGCTTACGCCTAAAATACCAAAGTCACGAGTTGCTCCTATTTTGTAGTTAGTTATTAGCCTTTGGGCATAGGCTGTGATAGCTTCATTGCTTTTTGGAGTTAACCATAAAATAGGAATTAATTCATAGTCAAGCGTTAAAGCATTGAAAACTTGTTCATCTGCTCCAAGTCCGCTAAGCGCATATATTTTCATTTTTTTGCTGAATGTCCGTTAAGAATTAGAGCTTGGTGTTTTCTAGTGGCCGTGCTCTTTTTTGAATGCTGAAATTTGTGCCTCAAACATTTTACTGTCTTTAAAAGCACATAAATTACCATCGGGATCATGAAACTTAGCAATAGTGCCCCATGAATGTTCTTGATAATCTACCACAATATCTTTTGCTATCAATTTCTCTGCAAGCGCGCTTACATTGGGCACATTCATGCGTAAACAGGTCCTAGTACGTTCTTCTGCCGTTTTTTGACCATCTTGGGCAGTGTCTAATTCAACCATTAAATAAGAGCCTCCAAATTCAAAACATGTCAACGCTGTGGTTTCAAATAGTTTGGTTAGCCCTAGTATTTTTTCGTAAAAAACAACACACTCTTTATAGGCAACAGTGTATAATATAATTCCTGTTCGGTCAAATTCCATTTGGTTTATTCTTTTACTTTTCCAGAAAAATACATTCTTTTTATTTTAGGTAATTTACGTAATTCATCAGATATCGAAATTGGAATTTTATTATAGATAATTATTTCCTTTAGCTCTTTCAGTTCAGAAATTTTGTCATCCACGGAACTGAGTACAGTTGCGTTAATTTTTAAATGACTAAGCCTCTTTAATTTAAAGATTGCTTTAGGCATTTCAGTAGCCATAAACTCACCGTTAATGATTAATTCTTTGAGTGATATATGATTTCCTAATTCTTTTGGTAAATCTTTCTCAATAGAGCTTATATTGAGTCTTTTAAGTTTTCCTTTTACTTCTGGCAAATCTAATAGAACCTTAAGCTCTTCATTCTTTAGGTTATATGGAAACTGTATGTAATGTGGCCGTTCAATAACTTTAGGGATTAGTATATTTTGAACAATCTCCATTCGTATTTCCAAATCATTTGGATTAAAGTTTAATGTGTCCGCCCAAAATTTACCGGTTCTCTTATACAGTGCAGCGGCAAGCTTACCTAATAATTCTTTGGGGAATTCATAGTGTAATTTCCAAAAGGGACTATTATCTAAATTAAACCTAACGTTTTTACTCACTAATTTAAAAATTTCCCCAGAGACCTGACCTTTTAAAAAAGATTTATATTTTGCTTTTACATTGGCATTCATAGAAGTTTTTGCAATAGCAATACATTCTCCAATAACTTCGTCTGGCAAGCCTCCATTTTTCATCATCTCTAGTGCCATTAACTCTGTATCAGGGTCAGTAGACCATAGAATTTGTCTGAGACTTTCTTTATGTTCAACGGTTGTATCTTCCTGTTTTAAAAACTTTGGATTTTTTGTTTCATGTTTGTCATGTAATTCTTTTTCCGTTAACAGTATTACAGTATTTTTTAATTCCGCACTTATTTTAGATTTTTTAGCAATTAAAATGAAATCAGCGTCCTTAACTTTTGTTGTGTTTTTTAGGCCTAACTCTTTTGCCTTGCTTTTAAGTACTGTTTTGGTATCAAAAGTATTTCCAACAATAACTATTTTTTGGTCTTTTAAACTTGCCGTATTTAAATTAATAAAACTTTCGTTATTAGGGTTTAAATAAGCAACATTTTTGCGAATAAGATTAAAAATTAAATCATTCGAATATTCCAATAATAGGAGGGTGTTCTCCTTAATTTTTTTAGAAATAGTTTCAAATCGTGTATGATTAAATATCCAAAAACCAAGAGCTAAAAGTGCAGCGCGGGGTATGTCTACTTTTTCTAGATATTTGAGTAGTTTAGAATAGTCTCTAACAAAATCAGTATTTACTAATAAATCGGCATTACCAGCAGTCCTTACATGGAGTCCTGGTACTAAAAGGATTTCTATTGGAAGTTTTTCTAAAGAAGCACAATTTTCAACGGATAAACTACAAAAGTTTGTCAGTTCTTTTTCATTTAAACTAATAGAAGATAAATTTGGACAATTCTTTATAGTTAGGCTTTTTAGGGATTTGAGGCTACTTGTTAAATGAACATGCGATAAGTTTTCTGCTTTATTTATAGAAATTTCTTCAATATTCTCAGGAAGACGTTCTATCGTTTTTAAAAAATTGTTTTCATTAATAAAAAGTCTTTGTAACTGTTTGTTATCAGAAATATTTATTTTGAAATCACCGTTACCAGATATATTGAGTTGGTTTAAGTCTGGCCATATTGCAAAATCCATTACTTCAGAGGTGTGAAATACACCTCCATTATATCTTTTCACCCCTTTAGAAGGAAGTTGTTTAATGTCATCTTTAATTGGGTTAGTATGTAAAATTAAATCCTCAATTTGAGTGGACTCAAACAATTTTGGCAGAATGGAATCACAAGAAGGCAGATTTAAATCTAGTTTCTTTAATGCTGGTGCAGCTAGTCTAGGAAACTCTTTTAAGGTTTTGAGTTTTAATGTAAACTCTTGGAGGTTTGGTAATTGAAGTGTTGTTGGGAATTGAATAGCACCTTCCATTAAGTATGAGGTAATCGCTATTTTTTTCAAAGAGGTTGAAAAGATTGAATTAGGAATAGCACTAATATTTTTTTGAGTATGTAGGTCTAAATTTTCAATATGGGTAAACGCTACACCAGCTTCAATTTGATCTAGCTCTTCAACGTAAAGGATAAGTGTCTTTAGCTGTCTTAGTTTATTTATTTTAGTGGATATATTTCTTAAATCAGTAATTCGTAATGAAAGGTGTTCTAGGCTACTGCATTCCCATATTTCTTCTATGTCCTCTATATTTTTAGCTTGGATAGATAAGATTTTAAGCTTGCTAAGATTGGAAAAACCTTTACCTAACGTAAGCGCTATATTAGAAGAAAGCTTAAGTTCTGATAGATTAGATAGGTAGGGCAAAACGTTACTCAAGTCACTAATGTCACCAGTACCAAGGTTAAGGTATTTGAAAGCTTGCCTAGCCATACTATCTGGTAGTTTAGTCATATGATGACCTCTTCGCATACCAAAATATTCAAAAGGTTTTGAATTAAACCATTCTTCTAAATAGGCGGAGGCATCAAATGATTTTTTGTTAAAAGCTCCTTTATCAAATTCTATTTCTAGCGCTTTTAATGCCCCAAACCTATTGACAATAGTTGTAGGGTCTTCTGGTTTGGTAATATATACCCCTTCCATATCATGTCTTGCATACTGTAACCAGGTTGCCTCATGATAATCTCTTAGGTTCTTAAAGTTCATAATTTACATGTTTTTTAATAGCATCATACTTACTTCAGGGTCGTTCATAATAGTTTTCAAATGATTGTTTTTGGAACTTATTAAATCCTGCAAAAACGCAAGTCTCAAATCGTTAGGTAATACATCCATTTTAATAAATGCCTGTATATTTTGTATCTGCTCTTTAGAAGGGTTGGTTTTATTTACAATTAGGAAATTAGAAAGTCTTGAACATATGGTTGCTAGAATATCAACCCTAATAATATCTTTAATCACAACAGCTTCAATGTTTTTTCTTACCTCTTTTTCAAAATTTTTGGCATTAAGAATTTGAGAAGGTTCAATTAATTCAGAAAGATTTTGTTGAACAAACGTAATAAATGCAGAAACTGTTTCTTCATCCAAACAAGATGCTCCCAAAGTTTGAATTAGGGGCAGGTGATCTTCAAGCTTAGGAATAGATTTAATACTGTTAAAGAATTGTACGAGTGTTCTGGGGGTAGTTCTTGTTCCTGTAACAATTTCAGGATACGATAATACGAAGTTAATTCCTCTAGGATCAATTTTCTTTTCCTCTGCCCATCGGCCCCAAGATTTAACATCAAATTGCATGGTTATATGCATCATTCTAGTTAACAACGCATTGTCCATGGGAGTAACAGAATAATCACCACCATCAGGATTTGCTGTTAAAACAATTTGCCAGTTTTTTGGTAATTTCCAACTGACTAATTCATAATTTTGAAGTAATTGCATGATCCCTCTTAAAATCCTATCATCGGCACGGTTAACATCATCTATTAACAGTATTCCAGGACCTTCATCTTTAGGTACCCATTGTGGAGGCGCAAATATGGTTTCATTTTCTACAACCTTTGGCATACCTAGTAAATCGCCCATTTCTTCAAACTGTGCAGGCGCTATATAGGCCCATTTAAAGTTAAGATCATTCGCAATTTCCTTGACAAGTTCCGTTTTTCCAATACCATGATCTCCCCAAATACACACAGGAGTTTTTTGTTCTCCTTTTTCTTCAAAAGTAAGATTCGAATTAATAATGTGTTTTACAAAATCTGCTACGCCTTCTGACGAAGATTTTAAGCCAAAATATTGATAATCATTAGTCATATAAATTCACTTTTATCTTTTGTCCTTTTAATTGTTCCCATTCATTTGATTGCTCATCTATACCATCTGGAGTTATCACCCACAATATTGGATATTTAGACTTTGTAGTAGGAGGTAGCGCAAAACCGTCTGTGAAATATATAATTCCGTCCGGCCTTACTTCCTTGTTAGCTAACACTATAGGTGGGTTAAAATTGGTGCCACCTCTTCCTTTTATTTGATTAGGAAATTCGCCGTTATAGGCATATTTTTTTTGAATGATCACATCACATTCCACTATAGTAATTACGGCTCCTTGCCTCCATAAAAAATGTGTTTCGTAGAAGAATGCTTCCAACGCTTTTTTGTGAAGTGATCCGGAAGTATCTAGAGCAATTAATAAGTTTTGCCTTCTTTTTACAGATATTCCCGGACTTGTACCATATCTTTTAGAAGGCCTTCTAATGGTATTGTTTAAATAGGTGCTATTGCTTGATGCTGCAAATTTCCTAAGAATTCTTTTCCAATCTAGCTTTGGTTTGTATTCATTAAGTAAATTATTAAGGTAGTCTACTAATGAAGCAGGTAAATGCCCTAACACACTGGAGTTCCCTTGAAATCTATCCATTACATTCTTTACTTGATTGTAAAGAGCGTACTCCATAATTTTCACTTCAGATTCAGTTAACTCTTGAAACTGCTGCCAGTAGTGGTGTTTTTTGAGCTGTTCATTATTTTGATCAATAAGGTCTTTTAATTGGGCAATAGGGCCGTACTCTTCTTCATAGCTGGATACAGATTGATTGGGAGTTGTTGTAATAGCCTTCATCAGCATTTTGTAATAGTAATCTGTAGCTTGAAATGGTTCTAATGCTATGCCATACAGCGGTTTTAAATACGTAAATGTAGAAAGCATTAAAGCGCCTTCTGGTAATTGTGTGGGTTTGATGTATTGATTCACCACTAAATCTGCAGCTATATTAAATAATGCTTTGTTCCCATAACGTTTTAGAATAAATAAGTGTTTAAAAACAACATGAAGAATCTCATGCTTGATGAGGCCGTACTTTTTTTCTTCTTTGAGCAATTCCCAAAAGCTGGGATTAATACTTAATTTAATTAGGTTTTTACCGATTAAAGATACGCAGGCAGTATCAATAGATGTATCCATAGTCTTGGGCATTCCAAGCATAAAGTGGCCATAAAATGGCTCTGAAAGAAGTATTTTAGTACTAATCCGTGAAATTTCTATTGGTGGTGCCAAGCTTTATTTAAATTAAGTGCAAATGTGTTAGTTTTAAACAGTTCAATATAGGCTAAAGATTAAGAAAGCAACCAAATTATTTTATCATCGCCGTCATGTCGTCGGATTTTACCGCTTTAGCGCTTATTAACTATGCGCCTACAGGAGTAACAACGGGTTTATTTATGATTTATGGTGTGTTTAAGCACCGAATTTAGAAAAAAAATAGGAATAAAAAAGTTGGTGGATTTTCCAAGCAAGTGAGAACAAGCCATTAGTTCCTGCGCTGCAGTTTTGTTCTTTTAGTTTTTACTTTTCGTTACATTTCAATTTCTTAGGGTATTCTGCCAGCTATGGGGAAAATATTGTTTTCATTTTCTGCTATATTTTTCATGATAACTTCAACTCTTTTTTTATTTCCTGGAGTGGCTAATAGATAGAACTCATCTACTGTTATGATATTCGTTATAAACGAGCACTAGCCGGCGTCATTTAAAACCATGTGTAAAACCGCAGAAATAATAAATAAGATTGATAATATTAAAGTAGAACGGTTGTATTTTGGTGCATTTTAGGTATGGAAGAAGCTAAAGTGTTGTGTTTTAGGTTAATGACATATAATGCTTAGAAATTGGCTATTAACCCGTCTTTTTTATAGGTTGATATACCCTAAAAAGTTGGGTGAGGTCAAAAATAAAGGCAAGGGGGCAAAAAAGACATTTACAATGGGTAAACAATGGATAAGAAAATTAATAGAATGGAAATAATTAATCCGGTTTTAATAGTGTTATTTATGTCTTATTTTTTTAATTCAGATACTATTTTATCATGGTCTTTATTCCAAATCGTGTAAGTAAAAGTTCTTTTATTATGAAAAAACATTTCATCCTCTAAGATCGTTGCACTTGATAACATATAAAAAACGATACTGAAAAGTTGAAGTATATTCTTTATGAAACAAGTCAACGAGGAAGGGTTTTCTCCATAATCGTCAATCACTCTCATTCCGAATAGATACTTTCCAAAAGTTTTGCCTAATAGCGACTCTAATATGGGGTTTATAAGAAATAAAGCTAGAAATGCTAATAGGAATGGAGACGGACTTTTTTCAATGAACATAGTGTTAATCAAGAAAAACAAGCTCGAATAGCAGCCATAGTCCAATATTTTTGCCAATAGTCTCAACCAAAATTCATCTAAATTAGGGTTTAAGGGGAATTCATATTCAAAATTTTCTCCTCGACGTGTAATCGTCTTATAGGTTTTGCAATTAGAAATCCTTTTCGTTTTTTTCTTTTGTATTTCTATTTTGATAATAGAATCAGATAAATAATACAGAACAAAATAGGCAAGTAGCAGTGCTCCAAAAGCCATTATTTCAAATGTAAAACTATTCATCATAATTACAAGTATGGTTAAAAAAGGGGTAAAGATAGGGTAGGAGCTAAGGAGTATCGGTTCTGTTATGTACTTACTTTTTAATGTCTATTGTCACACAAAATATAGATGGCAATTCATTTTTATCGATAAAATTAATTGCTAGGTCTTAAGTCCTGAGCTTTTATGAATTATAGATTTTTCTATACAATCTTTTAATCGCAATCTATATCCGAGATGCTTCTTGCTTCTACAATAGTTTTTACTTCATATGTGCTCTTGTAATCCGCGGCAAAGCCATCTTCTGATTTTCCTTTATCAATAACTTCAATTCTTACAAATATTGGAGTGTAGGGTTTTTTATTTTTTGTCAAATTAAAGTATAAGTCATACAGTTCGTCTTCCGCCAAAATCCAAAATTCATTAGTATCTCCACAAGGAGAAAAACTACTAAGCTCATGTCCTAATGTCAACCTTCCTTTCATAATATGTTTTATAGTATCAGATGGGAATTGGTCTTTTTTAGAGTAGACTAGAAAATCTGTGTTTAATGCTGAATTTTGTTCTATTATTTTTTTAGTTGTAAAATTTTCAACACTATTTTTTTGTTTCTCCTTGCAAGAAGTTAGAAATAAATTGATTATCAATAGAACTACTAACAGTTTAGATATACCTTCTAATATCATGAAATTTTCTTATAATTAGTATTTTTTATAAATCACTTACAATGAGTATATTAAGTGTATTTCCGAATAAAGAAAACATTTTGTTTATTCCCAGGAACGAAGCAAAGGTTTTCTGACGTACCAAATCTAAAACATTTCTACATTATAAAAACAAGCAAAGTAATGAATAATAGACGAAGCTCTTATTTTTCATGGGTTTTATGTGCTTGTTTAGACAGCTTAGTAATCCAAACTATAAGTTTTTCCTTAGAAACTGCTTTTCAAGTCGCAGCAGTTTTTATACTTTATTTTATACTCATGCTGATAAAATATGAGGTATTCAACTTTCTCCCTCCAAGCAAACTTACCTAATATAGTTCCATTAGGTTCGCTTCTATAATTTAAGCCTGATTCCGCAATTACAAATTTGAACTTTTTTGAATTTTGAGGTATCGTTGTAGTCTGTTTATTTAAAAGCTTTTTGGATCTTCATGCTTCCAACTTAAAAAAAAATTGCGATGGATATTAGAAGGACTTTATACAGAGGCTATTCTTAAATTTAGTGATTCGCTTAGGTTGTTATTGGTGCTAAAATTGAGCATACTAGCTCAGAACTCTTGTTATTGTTGATCTTCTTTAGCTTCATTCGAAGAAAATAAATAAGAAAATACATGAAATACAGCCGTATTAAAGTTGAAAATGCTCACTTTTTTAAGACCCATTTTTTCATGAGCTCGCAATGAAGATTCATTATCACTTTTGATAAATAGAATTCCTTCGCGATTTGGTGCTCGATATAAAAGTTCATTAAACATCATTTGTGCTAATCCTTTTCCGCGTTGTGATTGGCTCACGCAAACAGGACCATAAATGTAGGAGTCGGTATTAGCAGGAGTGTATGATGTAAACATGGCATCTACAATAGGAACCTGCCTTTTTCTATTTGCAGCCTGTGATGTTGTGAGAAGAAAACCTACAATTTCGTCATTTATATAAGCTACAATCTGTGGCATATCTGTCATCATTTCTTCAATTTGACTGCGACTCAATTCGGCAGACAGGGTTCCCCCTTGAGAGATTTGATTTTCGGATTGAAGTTTTAAAATTCCTTCTAAGTCCATAACGTTTGCTACTTTAATATCAATGTTTTCCGCCATAGAATCACATTTTTAGTGTATTTAGAATTTTATTTTATAGTAAAACTAGGAGTTTTGTTTCAGTTGAAGCCTATACCGTAGCAGTTTAATTAAAAGTGATTAGAGCGCAAGAAATGTTATGGTTTGGCCTTAGTCTACCCGTGATGCTAAAGTTTTGAAGCTATTTTGATTTGCAAATGGACCTAATAAAATTTAGCGGGAATATAAACCGACTAATAGTTTTCATTAAGGAATAACAACATTATTATTTCATGAATACTTTTCATCGAGTTTCAAATATTTATTCATTTCTTATTTTTTATATATAGGTCTCTCAATAATCTTAAAAGATGTAGAGCGAAAGCTGATCATTTCGATCTGAGTACATAGCAAAACCCATAAAGATTTTGTGGACATTATAAATCTACACAGACCTTTCGGTTTAGTACAAATACCTATGTTTTTTATAGTGTGTTAGGTGCAGTTTTTAATTTTCTCCAATCCTATCCATTCGTGCTCAATGTCTTTCATCAAAAGTGCATTGTCAAATTTTACAGAACCTTTTGGGAAAATATCTTCATTCTCAAAAAAGCTCGATTTTACAAAGTCAACATTTAAAAGCGAGACTTTCCAATTATAAGCTTTTAATTCAAGACCATCATGATCATTTTTGTTAGGGGAATATCCAATAGAACCATTTTCAAAGAAATCAGATGCACACTGAAGGTTTTTAAATATACTTTCATCATTCCAAGTGATAGTTTTACTTGCTTTAATTGATAGAGAAGTTTTGTCAGCGCTTACAAATTTAACCTCATAATTACCATCACTCTCATTTACTGTAAAATCTGCTAAATGATGAATTCCAGGAAATACAGTTCCACCAGCTAAAGTATTTAGTTTTGAAGAAGTATCTCTTCTTGGAATATAAACTCCTTCTTTTTGCACTCCATTTTCAGTCCATTCAACCGCAATCCTATGTGCTCCATTTTCAGAAGATATACCAATTTGTTTTGGTAAACCTTTCGGTCTAATTTCTTTTAATCTGATTAGGCAAATTCCAGCAATTCCTTTTCCGTTCACTAATTTAGGTTTAAAAGGTTTTGGTAAATATTCTGCCAAAACTTCTTTGTCAACTTGGTAATTGATTAAAATTCTTCGGTCTATTACTCCTTTTATTTTAGGTATTTTCATTGTTGGGAGATTTAAGTTTCAAGTTTTTAAAAGTTGGAAAAGAGATTAACTGATCAAAGTCAACTTTCCAAAAGTCTAATTCAAAAAGCTTTTCATTACTGTCACAAGTTAATTTGATAGCAACTAGAACTCCGTATGGTTAGTCACGGTAAATCCGTTAGAATTTTCCGACATACGACTAATTTAATTCATTCGAGGGATACCTGCGAGGGAATTCCATAGTAATTAATTTTACACGGCTTAAGTTTGATTCTTTTTAATTTGTAGATTTAGTTAGAATCAATAAAGGAAAAAATAGGATTACTTTATACGGTATAGTTTTAAATTTTGGTAACATTTATAATTGGCTCTCCTAGACTATTTAAACAGTCCTTTACCATTGCAAAATCGGGTAGGCCATTTTATGAAACTTACGTTCCTGTATTGCCCAGATAAGTAGAAGATAAATACAATGAAAAAAGCTCAAAGAACCTGTTTTATAATCTATTAGTGTAGAAGAATAGTGTCTGAGATTAAAGAATAATTTTTTTTTCTGCTTTATATTATTTACTCTTCCTCTGTTTATGAGCATTATAATCAATATTTTTAGATTTAGAATAAACTGCTATTATCCATTTTCCATACTTACTCAATTCAAAATTTACTTCATCTCCAATCTTAGTATTGTAAAAACTACTTTCTGAAACATCTAAACTTGCAAAATAAGGGTTTTCTTCAAACTCAATACAATCAGAACCATTAGGTAATTCAAAATCTTTATATCCCTCTGTTTTTTTAGAAATAATTAGAGTAATTGTTATTTTTTTCTGTAGTTCAAGGTCTTTTCGAATAGGATTAAAAAAAAATATGTTTATGGCTTTTTTTAGTTGATATATTGTTGAGATGACTGGAAGAAGTAAAATTAAATATTTATAATATCCCAATTCTTTAAATTGAAAATTAAAAAATATTAAAATTAGTAAATGAAATATTACTCCAAACAAAGAACTATTTGCTTCTTTAGAATAGGCGTCAGAAACCTTTTGAGCATCTTCTTCAGACATATCGCTTTCAAAAATTTTCATATTTTTTATTTTGCTATTATACATTGGCTTAAATAAAATCTTGACTGAAACTCCATTTGTAAATAACGCACAATGTCAAGTATGTCGTAAGTATAGCAGAAAATTAGTACTTATTTTAGGTTTAGGCCTAAGTTTGGTTTTTTTTAATAGGTAATTTATTTACTAAGAATAAAGAAATAAACCAGTTCTATTTTTCTTAATTAAAAAGAGACTAGCAATATATATACCGGTTTATTAAATCTCATTTCACTTGCTTATAGATGATGATGATTTTATATTTTTTAATCTAAAAAACTTCCAACATCTGTAGTCCATTGCGCTTTATTTTTAATTAAATAATTTTCATGAACTGTCTCAGGGTATAGTTTTAGTTGCTTTTTTCCTTTTAAATTTTTAAATATCTCGTCAATTTCTTGCCGGCTCACTTTTTCATCTTGCTCGCCATACATTAAAAGAGTCGGACAAATTGTGCTTTTGGCATATTCTGACGGATTATGTCCAAATGCCCAAAATCCGTTTTGAATACCACCCCAAAATACTAATAAACCAGCCATAGGAAAAGTGGGAGCATTCATCGTTTTAAATCTAGAACAAACAGTTTGGTACATGGTTCCAAACGGACATTCAATAATAATTCCTTCAGGATTAATTTTATATACATCGATGGCTTTCAAGATGGCCACTGATCCCATAGAAGTTCCAAATAAATAAATGTCCTTATCACTATTCTTTTTTATATAATCATAACTAAGTTTTACTTGTTCTGATTCGTGAAACCCAATCGTAGTCTGGTATCCTTGAGAACCACCAGAACCCATAAAATCTATTAATAACGTATTGTATCCAAGGTTTAGAAATATATTTGATTGGTCTAGAAGAGTAGATTTTTCACCACCATAACTGTAGACTTCCCCTTCTTAGGACACCTCTAATTTCGATAAATAATTATTATTTAGGTCAGATTTGATGAAGAATTTAAATTCTTCATCAAATCTGGGCATGAATTCTTTAGGTGATATATTACCTAAAGATTTATGCGGGTGATTAAAATTATAGTCTTCTCTCCAGTTGTCGCTTATTTTTTGAAGTTGATAAATGTCATTGAAATAATAGGCATCTAATATATCCTCCCTAAAGAAACGGTTAAATCGTTCTATATATCCATTTTGCATTGGCTTTCCCGGTTGTGTATATTTAATTTCTATAAAGTTCTTTTTACACCAGTTCATAAAAGTCT
>NZ_FNBD01000024.1 GCF_900102165.1 Cellulophaga baltica | reverse complement strand
CACTTACGGTAATACGAACATAGATCGATAACTTATTCGATGTACTTCTTGATTTTCTTGTGAAGAAAATAACGGAAAAAGTGCTGTTTGTCTGCATTTTTAAAGGTTTTAGTTTGACATTATTTTGAAAAAACGAAAGTCAAATTGCTTTTAAATGCTCCTTAAATTTACGACAATTAGGCTTAAAGTGTGCACACCTAATTGCACACCTTTTATCTGTTATTCTTTGATATCATCTGATACCCTTAAAAACGAAAAACACTGTTAATCATACGATTAACAGTGTTTTAATACAACCTATCTCTAGGTTCGTCGGGGTGGCAGGATTATACCCAAACCACACAATATATTATATATCAATCATTTATAAATTTCAAAAACAAAATGTTAGCCGATTTGTTGACTGTACTATAAATGAACTTAAAGTAAAATGCTTTACTTCTGATAGTATAAATATATAATTTATGTATTTTCAAATCTATTTTAAAACGTAATTTATTTTAGCTGAGTTCAACCCATAAGTGCAACACACTTATTATTTAGGACTTCAATTGGGTTATTATAATTAAACTTTCTAATGGGTCTGTAATTTAGTAATCTTTCTACTTCTTTTATTCGTTTTACTGTTACTTCTCTTAAGTCTGTTTTCTTTGGAAAGAATCTCCTTATGACACCAATTCTATTTTCGACAGTTCCCTTATCTTGAGAGGTGTATGGTCTTGTAAAATAGGTTTTTACTTTTAGATCCTTAGCTATTTGATGATGTTGAGCGAACTCTTTACCATTATCAAATGTGATTGTTTTAATCCAACAGGAGTTAAAGTCAGTGAGTCTATTACTCATTTTTTCATAGACTTCTTCAGCATTCTTACTTTTTAGTTTCTCTATCATCGTTACTAGAGTAGCCCGATCCGTCATCACTAAGAGCGCTGATTTATGGTTACTCCCCATCATAAGGTCAACTTCTATATCACCAATTCGTGAACGCGTCTCAACAACTTCGGGACGTTTGTCTATGCCTATTCTACCTTTAATTGCTCCACGTCGATCTTTTATATTGTTACGTTTTTGTCTTCGCCCAGTATGACGCAAATGTTTGTGAAGACTCTTATAGTCCGAATGATCTCTATGATTGCTGTGCCTTGCCATCCAGATCCATTTATAGATAGTCTCGTGACTAGCGCACGTTTCGGATTTCTTAGATAGGCGCTTGGCGATCAGCTCTGGACTCCATTTCTCATATATCATGAGACCTTTGATCCGCACCTTCATAGACTCTGTCAAAAAGATATGCTTTGCCTTTTTAGAGTGACGATAGTCAGTCTTACACTGTGCGTGCTCACCAATGTAACGCCCAGCTGTTTGACCGCGCTTAGGGACATTGCGCTTGAGCTCCCGGCTAATCGTGCACTTGTGAACTCCTATATAATCCGCTATTTCTGTTTGTGACAATCCCGTATCTAATAGAGATTGAATTTGATACCTTTGCTCAAGGCCCAACTGTTTGTACTTTTTCATCCAAGACGAATATAAATATTGAGCCTAAAACAGAAGGGGCTAGCCCCTTCTGTTTTAAATATTCGTGTTGCACTTATGACTTGAACTTAGAATATACCCATTAACCAAAATTTAAAATAATACAACAGTCTTGACATGTATTATGATTAATGTTTTGTAATGCTAGATATTAAATTAAAATCAAAGAATGTGTGTAACAGAAGTTCTAGTAATTCGTCATAACAGAATAATCAAATAACCTATGAAGAATTTCATTTACTTTATTATAATCATTGTAACTGCAAGTTGTAGTAACTACAAAAACTCGATAGCTAAAGATTATAGCTTTATTTCAGATAGTTTAAAAATAGATTCCAAATTAAATGAATATAAATTACCAGGTTTTAGTATTACTGTGTTTGAAAATTATAAAATAGTACATACCCAACAATGGGGTGTAAAAGCCGCGAACAAGCAAGAAAAAATAGAAGAAAGTACTGCCTTCTCTACGGCTTCAATTACAAAACCTGTTACTGCATTACTCTGTTTGATTTTGGAAGAAAAAGGGCTTATTAACTTAGATGAGCCCATAAAAAAACACTTAAAGAGATGGCAATTACCAGAATGCAAGTTTACTACCGACGTTGAAGTAACTTGGAAACACTTACTTTCTCATACAGCTGGAACGAGTCAACACGGTTTTGCCGATTTTTATGAAGGAGATACCATTCCTACAATTGTTCAAAGTTTAAAAGGACAACTCCCTAGATACAAAGATAAAGAAATAGAATTCCTGTTTATTCCAGGAACAAGCTGGAAATATAGTGGCGGCGGTTTCGTAATTGTTCAAATGGCATTAGAAGACCATTTTAAAAAGCCTATTGCCGAGCTAGCTCTAGAATACATTTTTACTCCATTGAATTTGAAAAACACTACGATGATTCAGCCAAATGAAAAAGGTTTTTTGAGTAATGTCACCAAGGTACATGACGAGGATGGAAATATTATAAAAACAGGTTTACCTATAACTCCCCAATTAGCTCCATCCGGTATGTGGTCAACACCTACCGATCTAGCGAAATTGACCATTGAGATTCAAAAGGCTCTGAGAAATGAAGTAAATACTGTAATCAGCCATGAAGTTGCAAAAAAAACGACTGAAATAGCAGCATTAAAAGACGCTGTTGGTGGATGGAGCTTGGGTTGGCAGCTATCTTTTGGATATGATAATTACAATTGGTTTCAATGTAATGGCTCAAATACTGGCGTAGGTGGCGATATATTTGCCACAATAGAAGACGGTAACGGATTTGTAATTTTTGCAAATGGAGAAAAGCCAAATAGATTTCCCGTAATAGATTATACAAGAAATACGTTATTACGAATTATGAAGTGGAAAAAAGAGATTCCAAAAAATAAAATTAAACCCATATCGACAAATTTACAAAATACACTAGTTGGTACATATGATGATTTCTTGTATCAGCAAAGTTTTGAAACTACTATTGTTGCTAAAAACAATCGTTTGTATGTTCAGTCACCTTTCTTTGAACATTTTAAAGGCACTAGAGAAAGTGAAATGGTGTATCTTGGAGACAACGTTTTTAAAATTATAGACTACCCGAATTTTTTAAAATTAGAAATGGATGAAAGCGGGCAATCTATAAATTTTATCATATTTAGAGATTCCCCTGATACTCTTGCAGTAAATATTCCTTTAAATAAAAAAGAAAAGTAACTAATTTTATTTTTTAGATATTAAATAATCATTTGGTTCAACGTAGTCAAAATCTGGAGAATCGGTAAAAAACTGTCTGAGCTGCCAAACATGACCTGAACCGTAAATTAATAAAAGGCGTTCTTCTTTATCAAAATCGGTTATATCTAATGTGTTAGCAAATATTCTCAAATTTCTTCGGTACCACCTAGCTACATTATCCGCTCCTAAATAATTATCGCCAGCACCTTCTATTATTTTCGTTAGATATGACTGATGGTCTTTACGCCTGTTCTCAGGATTATTCAGTCTTAATAAAAGCTCTGTAAGAGTTCGGGTAGTTTTCAATGAATCTCCTATTTTATAAAATGCATCAAAATCGTATCGTCTTGCTTTTTTATATTGACCTTGTGATTTTAAGTACGCATCTTCGTCATAATTGTCCCAATCTAAATTTACACCAAACCAATCGGCAGAGGCATCAGAACAAAAAATTCGGTCGTGGCCAAGTTTTTTGGCAAGTTTAAATCCTATTTGATAAACTTCGTTACTCTTTTCGCTAATATCAAAACTATCTTTCAAATAGTTTTGATACCTTTCATTTACAATACTATCTGCTTTAATTCTATTCCATTCCAATAGTATTTTGGTCGGTTTGTATTCTGCTATTTTGTTGAGAAGTGTCTCTAACTCAACTTGTTTTTTATCTTCCAAAATATTAAAAGGAAATTTAGGTTTATAACCATCCAAACCAGCATCATTAAAATGAAAAACACCCAAAACCATTGCTTTAGTTTTATGTTTTCCTATAAAAAGATTAGGGTCTTCTATTGGACTTAAATTATCCAATTTTAGCTTATCAATAAATATCTTGTCTTTTTGTTGGTTACAAGAAGTAAGTAGTACAAGAACAGTTAATATGTAAATTAGGTTCTTCATGTATAGGTAAAGTTTTGTTTTTTAAAGGACTGTTTGTATTTGCTTTTGTTGCACTTTTCTAATTATTCTTTTGTTTTTAAAATTCTGTAAAACTAGAAATACTAAAAAGCTAGAAATTGTAAAAAATCGACATTTTCAATCCATTAAAACGATTTTACCGCACTTTAAATTAAGAATTATTCATTTATACTGTCCGACCTAAAAACAATTTCTTTAAAGGAAGATAGCTTTTTAGTTATTCTAATGAATGGGATATAGGATAAGCGGAAGTGTTGATGGCTTTTTGGAGAAAGTTGAATATATCCCATTCAATGGAATGTTAAAACAGATATTTCTTTAACAGGTCTAATACTATTTGGTAGTATAACAGCTTTCAATTATTTATTAAAAGTTGTTTCTTCAGAAAAAGTAGCAACTTCTGTATTTATTAAACTTATTACAATAGCATCTATATGGGATGGTATATTTTAGACTAAAAGATTACTGTTAAATCTATAATATCACCAGCTATATTATTAGCTGGAGTTTATTTCACAAACAATCATAAAATAAGACTCCCTAAAAAATAATATACTTTCCAAACTATCAAGTAACAAAACACAGACTTAAACGTTGTATGATTAATTGAGTTGTTTGAAATAAAGCTAACCAATTTAAAAGAAGAAATTATGTGTTAAAACGGAAGTAACTAGAAAATGGAATACAATTTAATACCACCTTGCAAAAAACTTGAAAGCCACATAAATCATTTTTGGGTTTGTACCTGGGATGCCCCTTTAGAAAAACCGAACACGACATACTATGTTGTTGGTAGTAGTTTATCTGAAATTGTTTTTGCCTTTAACGGAAATGAAAAGAACTCTAGCTTTTTGTTTTCAGCCATTCAAGGTCATACCCATTTAGCTAATCAGTATCCGGTAGATGAATTTCATCATCTTATAGGTGTAGCGTTTTATTCGTATGCAATCCCCAATTTTTTTAATATTCCTGCAACTGAACTTAATGAAAAGTTCATGCCTTTGAATACATTTCTTGGTAAGGAAGGTATCCTGTTAAATGAAAAGATAGAAACAGCCTCTTCAACTAAAGAGCGTATTGATGTTTTATCTGAATATTTTAAATCGCTTTTGAACCAACCTAAAATGGAAGACCTATTAATAACCAAAGCAATTAAGGCTATAAAAAATGGTAATGGGAACCTAAAAATTGAACCACTTGCCTATGATTTTGGTCTTTCTCAAAAACAATTTAACAGACGGTTTAAACAATACTCAGGGTTTAATCCCAAAACCTATTCAAGGGTCATTCGTTTTGAATCTGTGATTAAACAACATCCTACTAGTTCAAGTCTTACAGAAATAGCACATGAAAACGGCTATTTTGACCAAGCCCATTTTAATAATGAATTTAAACTATTTACAGGATTCAATCCAAAAGACTTTTGGAACCTAAGTGACGACGATATTTAAAACGTCTATTTTTTACAAGTTTAAGAATCCTCAGTTAAATAGTTTTGCGGAGTAAAAACCTAAACCAGCTCAACTAAGGATGAATTACAGAATTGAAAATAAAGAAAAAATAATCGGGCTCTTTCTGTTTATCGGACTAATTGCAGGAATTTTTAGCGTAGCCCCAGCAATTGATTCTGCAAACTATTTAACAGAAGCTACCACAAATTCCAACCAAGTAATTATAGCTGTCATATTTCAATTTATAATGTCTCTTATCTATTTAGGCATTGCTATTTTACTATATCCTGTAGTTAAACAGTTTAGCCGAACTTTGTCAATTGGCTTTTTAAGTTTCAGAATTATTGCTATAACACTTTCCATTTTGGGAACAATTCTAATGCTTGGGCTTCTTATTTTAAGTGATAATTACGTTAAAGGAACTTCTGAAAACTTTTTGGAGATTCAAACATTAGCAGATACGTTAAAATCATCTCGCGATACCGTGAATCATATATTTATGATTTTAGTATTGTGCATAGGTAATATTATGCTGTATGTTGTATTTATTAAATCAAAATTAATACCTAAATGGATTTCTATTTGGGGAATAACTGGAGCAGTCTTATCCATAATTGCAAGTGGTTTAGTTCTATTCAGTATTTTGGATATTATAACAGTAGAATACATAATTTTAAATGTGCCAACAGCTATTCTCGATATAGTATTGGGTATCTGGTTGATGTTCAAAGGATTTAATAAAAGGTCACTTCTTTATCTAAAAAAACAGACTTAATATGTAGCTTTTTTTACTTAAAATGTCCATTTTTTACAATTTTCAAAGTTTTGTTCTAAGTAGTTTTGCTGTTTTTAATTTACCTGTTAAAATAATCAAAAGCATGCCACAAAAAGAAAAACCTAAAAAGCTGTATTATGTAATTATTGCAATTTCAATAGTTGTACTTCTTTATGGTCAATTTAAAGATGATATTCACTTTCAAGGTTCTAGTGAGATTGGAACAGAAATTACGGTAAGTGAGTTTAACCAATTGAAGAAGCAAAAAGATAGTGATGGTAAAAGATACTCAATAATTGGGCATGCAAGCATTAGTAATTCTGATATCACGAGAGTAATTGGGAGACCATTAAAAATAATTTTTAAAGACGCTGACAACAATTATATAGAGCGTTTTGAATTGTATTTAGGGGAAGGTAAAAATGAATTTTATCTACCGAATAAATTCACACCTGAAGATTTAGTTTTGTTTGATAATGAAGGAAATAAACATGCCTATAATGAAAATGTACGTTTGTCATTTACATTTAAAAGAATAAAAAACGCAATCCCAGAGAGAGATGAAGAAACTGGAGAGTATGTTTGGAGTTACAACCAAATAAGAATTGACCCAGTAAAATAAATTAAACATTACTTAATATAATACAGTTACAATATCACGGGCTGTTCGTCTTAATTAATTTACTAACTTAAATGAATTATGAAAATTAAATTATTACTTGCCTTATCAATACTTGTGCTTACAAATTGCAAAAACTCAGACAAAAAAGAAGCTCCTATAACCGTGGATAAAGTTCAGATTGCCATGGATAAAAATGTAGATTCTCTTCTTTTAGATTCTAAAATAAATGCTGTTTCAATCGGAATTTACAAAGATGGCAAAAAGTATATAGCTCACTATGGAGAACTAGATAAAGGGAAAAACAACAAACCAACGAATGAAACAATCTATGAAATTGCATCGGTAAGTAAAACGTTTACAGGAGTATTGGTTGCCAATACGGTTTTAGAAGGTAAACTAGCTCTTGATGATGATATTAGAAAGTACCTAAAAGAAGATTTCAAAAACTTTGAATATAATGGTGAACCCATAAGAATTAAACATTTGTTGACGCACACCAGTAGAATGTCAAAATTCTTACCTGAAAGTATCAATGCGCTGTTCAATGACTTTAATGAAGATTTACCTTTTAAGGTATATGAAGTTCAAAAGAATTATGGTAAAAAAGATTTTTTTCGCGATTTGCATACCATAGAACTTGATACTATACCTGGTGAAAAATATGCATATTCTAACGTTGACACAGAACTAATGGCGGAAATACTGGAAAATGTTTATGACAAATCTTTTAATGACATTTTGAAAGACTATTTCCAAAAGAATGCGGATATGCATAATACCTATGTAGACCTCCCAAAAGATAAAGAACAATATTTAGCTAATGGTTATGGAATGACTGGTAAACTCGTACCACATGAAGTCGTGATTTACGGAGCAGATGGAGGAGTAAAAACCACCATGCCAGATTTAATTAACTATATGCAATTGCACTTAGACCCTAGCAATAAAGTAGTCGCAGAATCTCACAGAAACCTTCTAGAAAATGGAAACAGAGAAATAGGCTATTACTTTCCAATTAGAAACAATGAAGAATACGGTGCGTATTACAGTATGCACGGAGGTGGTTTTGGTAGTCAAAATTGGTTTTTTCTACTACCTAAATATAATTTGGGAATCTCTGTGATTACAAACCAAAGTGACTTGGACACAGCTGATAAATTAATGAAAGTTGTTAAATGTTTAATTGAAGATTTGAAATAACTGGATTGATATAAAATCATTAATTACAAACAAAAATTAAGTGAAGAAATTAACAGCATGAACAAAATACTATTGGCCTTATTAATTGTTATTCCTTTAAATCTATTCTCGCAAAAGTCTATTTGTGAAGAAAAACTAGAAGCACAATTGCTTAGTAAAATAAAGAACTATGAATCTAAAAATCTTGTGCCATACTATTCAGAAAAAGATGAAAAATGGGGGCTTCTAGATAAAGAGCCTAAGAAAAAAATTACAGGACCCATTTTTAAGAAACCTGTTTTTTTTAGTCCCTGGCTCAGTGCAGACCATGTTTTTGAAACTAAAAACAATGAAGATGGTTGTAAAATAGTTTTAAAAGATTCTAGAAGCAACTATGATGTGCGTTATGTTTCAGAGGGAGATTATAGTATCTCAAGACAATTATATAATGAATCTTTTGAAGAGGTAACAAACAATAGAGAAATGATTAATAATGATATTTCTGGTTTTGAAGTCGATGAAGAAGGGGCTATCACTTCATACAATGGTAAATATTATGATTTTAATAATAACGAACCGCTAATTGATAGATTTGCCATCCAATTCAAAGAAAAGTACTATGCGGTTGTGAATAAACATGAAAATTTTACTACCACATATTCTATTATTGACCAAGATGGAAATGTAGTTCAAGGTTTTGAGAAGATGCGTGACCGTCCTCGCTACAATTATACCTTTGCGACCACAGAAGATTTGTGGTTTTTGATTGAAATAGAGAATAATAGAGAAGGTTATGTCTTTAGGTCTATTAACCAGCAAGAATCTCCTGAAAAATTTGCATCACCTTATAGTATGACCATCTTTCCTAAAACCATTGGGTACGCAATTCTAAGAACAGAATCTGGGTATGGCGTATTGGACTTAACAACGATGAAATGGAAAATCCAACCAGCTCCTGAAAACGTTTTCTACTCCTTACATTATGCTTCATCAGATGTATTGTTAGATAAAAATTATCCAGATCACATCGTTCCTGAAATTCCAGTTGAAAAGATATATGAAAATCGGAAAAAGACGAATATTTATGTTCTAAATCCTAAAAATCAACTCCAAGATTTAGACCTTAACTTATATATCCCTAAAGATTAGTATAACCCTGATACATCCCATTTTTTAAATCCTGTTAAATCAGATGATTTAGAAAGTTAGTTGGTAGATGCACCATTTGATGTTAACAAAAAACTAGATTTATTCTAAAAATTTAGTTCAACTATTAAACCTTTCTTCGACTATAGTCTTATAACTTTCACCAATAGGAATCTCTACTTTACCCATTTCGACATCATTTTTTGTGAAAGCTGTAATTTGATGGTAATTCACAATATACGAACGATGAATGCGTATAAAGCGACTGTCTAACTCTTTTTCAAAAGCAGAAATACTAAATTTTACAGTATGTGAAACATCAACAAAATGAATCTTTATATAATCTTTTAAACTTTCTATATATAAAATTTCGGCAAAATCTATTCTTATTTTTTTTCTGTTTTTTGTTACAAAAATAAAATCATCCTTTTCGGTTGTTACCGTAGTTTGATACTCTTGATTATAACTATTCTGCTGTTGTTTAAATTTTTCAATAGCCTTAAAAAAACGTGAAAAGCTAATGGGTTTTAGTAAATAATCTATTGCGTTTAATTCAAATCCATCCAAAGCATAATTCCTGTAAGCTGTTGTAAATATCACTTTAGGTTTGTGAAGCAAGTTCTTGAAAAAATCTGTACCCCTTAAAACAGGCATTTCTATATCTAAAAATAGTAAATCTATAGCTTGCTTTTGTAAAATGGCACTTGCTTCTATTGCACTAGAACAAGAAGCTATAAGCTCAAAATTTGTTAATTGCCCTATGTGAGCTTCGATTAACTCTCTAGCTAATTCTTCATCGTCAATAATTAAACATTTGTAGTTCATTATTTGGCAAGTAATTTTAAAGTTACTTTATAGATTTCTTTGGCATTTTCTATATCCAACGTATAATTATTTGGGTATAACAACTCTAACTGCTTTTTTACATTTTTTAAACCAATACGATTCTCTTCCCTTTTTTCAAGGCTAGCATTAGGCTTAGAGTTTTTTATATAAAAAACAATCTGATTATTTTCAAGGTTAATATTTATTTCTATCAAAGCTTCTTTTAACTCTTGGCTAACACCGTGTTTAAAAGCATTTTCAATAAAAGTTAACAATAATAATGGTGCAATTTTCACATCCTTTTTAATATTGTTTTCAAATAAAATTTGAACGCGTTTACCATACCTCACTTTCTCTAAAGAAAGATAGTTCTCAATCAACTCGATCTCTTTCTGAAGAGAAACAAAAGTATCATTACATCTATATAGCATATAATCTAATATATCTGCTAATTTTTCTATAACATCTGGTGTTTGGTCAGATTTTTTTAATGCTAGCGAATACAAATTATTTAAGGTATTAAATAAAAAATGCGGATTTAATTGATGCTTTAAGGCAGTTAATTCTGCTGTTTTCTTCTGTTCATTTAATTTTAAAAGCCTTTGTTGATTCTTATAAAACCGAGCCATTAGAAGTAATACGGCAGGAGTTAAAAACAAAATAGATTTACCTAAAAAAACAGAAAAATAAGTAAGTCTTTCCCAAAATGAATCTTCCGCATATTTTTTAGCTATGTCATTATAATACGCTATATATTTTGGTTCATATAAATACATATGAAGTGTTACATACAATACAAACATTAGAATTAGCAAAATTATAAGCCAAAAAATAAAAAGATAGTTTCTTTTTTCGTTTAAAAATTTTGGAACTAACAGATACAAACAAGTGTATGCTGTGATTATTTGTGGGATTATGATTTTACAGATAGAATGAAATAACTGTAAATAACCTGCTTCAAAATCACTAACATTTGAAGAGAGCATGAAGTATAAGAACACGGATACCCAAAACAATAAATGTTTGAATACTATAGACCTATGTGGGTTGTATTTTTTTAAAAAAGGCTTCATCTGAAATTGCTAAAGTACAATTATACTAGCTATTATTATTTAAAAGTCGCTAAAACCGCTGTGTAGGATGTCGAACAGAGTTTCTATGATGATAAGTAAATAATCGTCTAAAAAATACTTTCTGTGGGCATTCATTAATTACTCGTCTATTTATTTAAAATGGTATGTAGTTCACTTATACTTTTGAATCAAAATACATTAAAACACAAAACATGAAGCATCCAATTTTTGTTTTACTATTAGTCCTTTTCTCAATATCTGCGTTTGCACAGAAATCTAATAAAAGTTCAGAGAACCGAATTATTGAGACAGATTTTACTGATCGTCAAGCTATCATCACCACAATTAAAAATTTTTATATAGGCGACCACACAGGAAGTATAAAACATAAAAAACTTTCCATGCATGAAAATGGCGCTTATAGATATGTAAATAAAGAAGGAAAATATAAAGAAAGTGAATTTCGATTAGATTCTGACAATGCTGATCCAAATTACAAAGAAGAGCTTTTAAGTATTGAAATTTATGATAAGATTTCTTTTGCTAGACTTCGACTATATCAATTTCACTCCAAAATTCCTGAATATAAATTAATGATACTTCATAAGGTTGATAACCAATGGAAAATTACCAGTATTTATTGGGGTTACGGTATAAAACAATAAAAATAATATTTCATGAAGCACGTATTCTATATAATGTCTTTCTTGTCATTTTTCTTAGTCTTTTCACAAGCCAGTAAAAGCGATGACAAGTTAGACGAACGACAATTACTTATTAATATTTATGGAAATCAAAATTCTAAAAAAGTTATTAATTACGATAAAAGCTTTGTTAGTGAATCTAAGATCTTTTATGAAAGCTTAGAAAAAAAAAGTTCCATACAATTATCTGATAAAGAGAGGATTAGGTTTGCGCTTAAAAATTATATAGAAGGGAGTTCCTATAACAACATTAAGCAGTTAGAATGTGTATTTACTGAAAATGCCTCTTTATACTTAACAGTTGGTGGAGAGTTTAAATCGCTAACACCAAAAGAATATGTTGCTTTTTTTAAAGATGCTGAAAAAGGAAAGTTTAATGGTCGGTATGGAAAAGTATTATCAATTGAAGTAGTAAAAGATATTGCAACTGCTAAAGTTGAAATTTCAATACCAGAAAGGAAAATGATTTATATCGATTTACTTCTATTAAAAAAGTCCGAGAATAATTGGAAAATAATTAGTAAAACAGCAACTAGAATTGATGATACAGAAGGCAAGTAAAATTAAAATAGCAATCTTGCTTGTGTTACAATTTATAGCAATAAGTATATCTGCTCAAACTCCCACAATTACTTATGTAGACACACAAATTGACGTAGATGGCAAATTCAATGAAGATGTATGGAATACTTTAAATTCACATTCTGGTTTTTATAATTATGCACCAACGGATGTTGGTTTGGCAGAAAATCAATCATCAGTAAAAATGTTTCATAATGGAGAATACTTGTATGTTAGTTTAACATATAATGACACTACAAGCAATACGCAAGTAAGTTCTTTAAAACGAGATGTTCCTATTGGGATAAGCGATGGATTTGTAATGGTTTTAGATACCCAAAACCAAGAACAAAACGCCTATTATTTTTCAGTAAATAGTTATAGCACTCAAATAGATGGTATAGTAGAGCGTACTAATGAAGGTTATGATTTTACCACAAGTTGGAACACAATTTGGAAAGCAAAAGCTTTTTTAAATGACAACTTAAAGCAATATGAAATAGCGATTCCGTTAAAATCGTTAAATTTTAATAGTGACAATAGCGTCTTTGGAGTTCAGTTTTATGTAAGAGATATTAAAACGAATTCATGGACCATTTTAAAAAATGTGAAACGTAACTATCGCTTATTTGATTTGCGTTTTACTGAAAAATTCAGGGTTGAAGATTTACCTAATTCATCCGCTTCACGTTTTGCGGTTACACCATTGGTAACAGTAAATAATCAAAACGATGTAGTTAACAATACCAATGAAATAACAATTAAACCTAGTTTAGATGTCCAATACAATGTAACGTCGTCATTAAAATTAGATGCGACCATAAATCCAGATTTTTCACAGATTGATGTAGACCAACAAGTAACAAACCTTACCCGGTTTTCAATATTTTTTCCAGAGCAGCGAAACTTTTTTCTTGAAAACGCCGATTTATTTTCAAACTTGGGGGTTGAGGGTATAAACCCCTTTTACTCAAGAAGAATTGGAGCTGAAAACCCTATTCAATTTGGACTAAAATTATCAGGAAATGTATTGCCAAAAACAAGAATTGGTGTTTTAAATGTACAAACTGATCATGAAGATACAAATGCTTCACAAAATTATGGAGCCTTAGTCGCAGAGCAACAACTAAATAAAAACTTTACTGCAACAGGATTTCTAATAAATAGACAAGAAACTGATAAGTTCAATTTTAAGAATGATTACAATAGAGTAACTGGAATCAATTTAAATTTTAAATCAGACAACAATAAATGGATTGGTTTAGCCAACTTAGGAAAAAGTTTTAATGATCATATCTCTGGTGATAATAGTTTTTACAATGCAGGTATTTGGTTTAATAAAAGAGGTTTTAACTGGAATGCAGCTATAAAAAATGTGGGTAAAAATTATATTACAGATGTTGGTTTTACGCCACGCCTATATAACTATGATGCCATTAATGATGTAACTGTTAGAGAAGGCTATACACAAACTACTATAGGTACTAGTTATGAAAAGTTTTACGATAACTCTAGAACGCTAAACTCAGTAAGATATCTAAATTATAACAATGATATTTATTTTGATGAAAGTGGAGATTTAAATCAAGCATCACACTTTTTTAATGGAGTAGTTTTTTTTAAAGACTTGTCATCTATCTATTACGTGTATACCCAAGAATATGTAAACTTAAAATATGGTTTTGCACCTTTAGGAAATGGGAATGCCTTAGAACCTGACAACTATAATTTTGGGATTTTCAAAATAGGATATAATTCTGCGAATAATCAAAAATTTAGATATCAGTTAGATGCACAAAAAGGAAACTATTATGGAGGAAGTAGAATTGCAGCTGGTGCATATATAAACTATCAATTATTACCTTTTGCAAACCTTCAATTGAATTATGATTTTAATAAAATAGATTTAGATTTATTGGGTAAAAAAACGTTTCACCTAACCCGTTTTACTGGGGAAGTATTTTTCAACAATCGATTAAACTGGACTACCTATGTACAATACAACACACAAAATGACAACTTTAATATAAATAGCCGCTTACAATGGGAATATAAGCCATTGTCCTACATATATCTTGTGCTTTCAGATAATTATAATCAAGACATTATACGTAAAAGCTGGGGATTAGCCTTTAAAATGAATTATAGGTTCGATTTTTAGAGTTGACAAAATCGAGCAGTCTGAAATTATAAAAATGTCCATTTTTTACAATTTTCATAATATTTCAAAAAGTAATTTCGCCAATCAAAAAACAAAATTTAACCTACATTTAGAATGACAAAAAGCATAAAATTATTCGCTACATCAATTCTTACAACTATTTTCATACTTGGTTGCAGTAAAGATGATACTACTGAAACACCTATAGAAATTAAAAATGCTAATATTACATCTTACTCTAATGATTTTGGATATTCAGGGGAAACAATATCTATTTTAGGTACAAATTTTTCTGAAGATAAGACGGATGTAAGTATCGCTTTTGATGATATTGCTGCAGAAATATTAAGTTCCAATACTACAGAAATCAAATTCAAACTACCAAAAACAACAAACTTAGTTCTTGTACTTAAAATTCAAATAGCAAATACCAATCTTACAAGTGCTTATCAAAATGATTATAATGGTAAAATTGCTGTTTTACCTAAAAAGATAAACGAATGGGAGCTTACACCCAATGCTGTTCCTTGGACTGAAGGAAAGCCATTGTTTAAAACACAACAAGTAAATGGTTTACGTTATTATTTCTCTGTAAAAGATAATGGGGGGTGGCGGACATACGTACCGAACATTAAATGGAGGTATTACTTGGGAAGCTTGGGCTTCTGTAGGTATTTTTGGAGCATTCTATGCAACGATTAATGATGAAGGCTGGGCAGATTTTGCACGAATTAATAAAATACCCGTTGGAGGTTCTACTTTAATTAACAATACAATTTTTATAAATCCTGATACTGAAAACACTATAAACTGTGGTTTATATGTATCTGAAGATATGAAAACAGGTATTGCTGCATTTTCCGATAAAGTCATATATGAAACAAAAGACGGTATTAACTTTTCAGAAGTTTATAATAATAGTTCCAACAACAATGAATTACGTTCATTCTTTGCTTTAGATGAAAACCATATTTGGGTTGGTGGCAGAAACAACTTGGGAAACAATCCTGTTGTTTTACATAAAAATGGAGAGAATTCTATTTGGAAAGAAACCATAATCCCTGGTAATTCAACCGAATCGTATCCCTTTGTTTTTGACATCGAATTTTCAGACGCCTCTAACGGTTTTCTACTTTTATCCACAAATACGGCAACGGGCGACAATGCTGAAACTGTAAAACTATATAGTACAATTGATGCCAGTAGTACCTGGACACAAAAGCATAACGCACCAAAATTTTACGACATTGTCTTTAAAAATCAAAATGAAGGTTGGGGCGTTTCTGAAAATAAAATTTATAAAACAACGGATGCGGGTACTACTTGGCAATTATCTTATACGCACACAGAAAATTTGGGAAGTATTACCTATAGAGACAATGTGGTTATATCATTAACAAAAGGTGGTCTATTAAAGTATTTTTATGAATAACTAGATTCTAAGATTTTAAAATATTCCTAGATATAAACTTTTAATATCTATCCTTAAAATTAAAACATTCCCAAATGAAAAATAAAACCTACTTAATTTTCATTTTTATAATACTCAACAGCTCTTGCGGTAAAGATAACTTAGAAGATATAGGAAATGACATTGTATCGGACGTTCCTGAAAATACAATAACAGCACCTTGTAGTTTTAACTTATCTGACCTAACCACTGATTCCACTATAAAAATAGATTGCATATTAGACTTAAATGGACAAACAATTACTTTGTCTAATAATGTAAATTTTGAGTTTGGTCGAGGAGATATAATAAATGGTAAACTTATTTTTTCTAATGGAACCATTGATGTAGGCTTCCCTAAAAATAGGACAGTTTATAATTCGAATTTACTAACTTTAAATTCAAACTGTCACAATGAAAAACAGCAAATTTAGCGAGAGCCAGATTATTAAAGCTCTTAAGGAAAATGAACAAGGAAGATCCGTAGGTGATTTATCTAGAGAATTAGGAATTGACAAAAGCACTTTCTACTATTGGAGAAAGAAGTACGGCGGTATGGAACAACAGCAGCTTAAACGTTTAAAAGAACTTGAAGAAGAGAACAATAAACTTAAACAGATGTATGCTGATGTGAGTCTTGATAATAAGATGCTTAAAGACGTATTGTTAAAAAAGTTCTAAAGCCTTCC
>NZ_FNBD01000055.1 GCF_900102165.1 Cellulophaga baltica | reverse complement strand
ATTATTGAACCGCCGTATACGAGACCCGTATGTACGGTGGTGTGAGAGGCGCACTCCGTTCCTAATTAGGGGCGGAGCCGTCTACTCGATTGTGCTTCGTTATTTATGTTCCAATTTTAAAATTTTAGCTATAAATTCAATCGCATTTTTATTATAAATACTTGGACAGCCTGATGGCATTTTTCCGCTAGATTTAAAATTATCTTCTTGCTGTTTGTTTCTGAAATTATACGCCGAATAGTCAAAATTGTTTTTCAAGTCATTTTCTCCTATTACTCTCCAAACATCTTGGTTGCTAATAGTTGTAATTAAATTTTTCACTTCCGATGCTAATTGCGTTGCAGAATATGGAAACTGTTTGATTAAATCTTCTTTTACTTTTTTTATGACTTCTATGTGGTCAATTGAAGTTACATTTCCAACTAATTTGAGCGTTGTGGCTCCTTTTTTCTCGCTAAACTCCCCTGTTTTTATAAATTTTAATTGGGAAGCTAATTTTTCATCTATGACTAATATTTTCGAATTTTCTTTTTCGATAACTGACCTTTCTGTATCAAGTATTGCAGCATTTTCTGGTCCTGCTTTACCTATTTTTGTTACCAAATCAATCCATTGTGAATTGTTTTGTTCAACTCTCTTATTGATAATTGCTTCTAATTCAGGAAATTGAATTCTTTGTGTTCTTCCACCATAACGAAAATAAATTTCTCCATTTTTAATTACTTGGTCTTTTCCTTCGTCTTTTTTTGCGATTATTGGTTTCGTATGTGCATTGTAGATTCTGAACACTCCAAAATGTTTATTGTCAATCTTAAAAATAGCTTGTTCCCAATTTATATTTCCAGAAAATATATTTAGTAAAAATCCAGTTACTTTTTCAGGGTCAATTTTTTCAAATTGGTCTAATGCGGTTTTAGATAATCCATTTGGTATTCTTGGTGAGTCTTGTATCCCAAAAACTAAATAGCCTCCCTTATTATTAGAAAATGCTGCAAAATCTCTGAAATAGTCTGCAAGAGACGAAAAATTGAATTGTTCTTTGTATTCAAGTTCTTGTCCTTCACGATGAAAAAGATATCCGGAATCCGCAACTCTTAATATTTCTTCAATTTCGGATTTTTCTATCATTCGCAATTTTTGTTATAATGAAGCACAACGTTAAGTATAAGAAACGTAGGGCAGGTGATAAGCACTTACGTTTCGGTTTATTACTTAGCTAAATATAAATATTTTGCTTTTATCTTT
>NZ_FNBD01000006.1:274731-321285 GCF_900102165.1 Cellulophaga baltica | reverse complement strand
CTCTCGCTAAATTTGCTGTTTTTCATTGTGACAGTTTGAATTTAAAGTTAGTAAATTCGAATTATAAACTGTCCTATTTTTAGGGAAGCCTACACTAGTCTTTTCAGTCTTTTAGATACTAATAATGATGAAACCGTTAGTTCATCAGAAGCTATAGGTTCTATTGCTGATAACTTTGGCGTACTGGATACAGACAACAGTGCTGGCCTGAGTCTTACGGAAATGGAAGGTATTCTTGCTTTATTGAAGTAAAGAAATAACAAAGTAATTAAAGTCCTTTCATTAAAAATGGAAGGATTTTTTTATAGCGAGCATATAGGTAGCTAAAGAGAAGGGGAGTCAAAATAGCCTATGAAATCTGAATGCTACAGGTTATTTTTGGGACTTCAATAATGGTAGTAATACATCCCAAACAGTATTTGCCAAAATTTTATGGCCTTGAATATTAGGGTGAATGCCATCCTTTTGATTTAGCGCCGCAATTCCTCCAACATCTTTTAAGATAAAAGGTATAAATTCTAAACTATTCTTCTCAGCTATATCTATAAATAGCTGTTTGAATTTAATGGTATACTCCAAACCTATATTTGGAGGTAGTTGCATTCCGGCAAGGATAATTGTTGTATTCGGACTTTTCTCTTTAACCACATCAATGATGGCCTGCAAATTAGCACTGGTTTCAGATAGCGCTACACCACGTAAACCATCATTAGCACCAAGTTCTAATAAAAATATGCTAGGTGTCTGTTTAATTACCCAATCAATTCTGCTTTTACCTCCAGCAGTGGTTTCGCCACTTACTCCAGAATTAATCACTGTATATGTTAAGCCCAAAGAATCTAACTTTTGTTGTAATATACCAGGGTAGGCATTGGCGGTATCATCAAGACCATAACCGGCTGTAATACTATCACCAAAACATAGAATAGTTTTGGTGGTGGCATCAGTAGCTAAGGTCTGTTCTGTTGCGGGAGTGGTACTTTCGATTTCTGTTGTTTTTTCTGTCTTGGCATCACCACAAGAGTAGAGTAAGACGACCAGTAGAATATAACAAAACTTTAGGAGTTTAGGCACTACTGATATTGGTAGATTTGAAAGCAATTGTTTATTTTGGGGCTTGGTCATAAGTCACGATCTAAATTAAATTTAAGATGTCAAAGATATTAAAGATTACCGGGTTGGAAAAAGCATACACTAGCGGTAACAAACAATTAACGGTATTGCACGATATCTTCTTAGAGGTAGAGAAGGGGCAAACTTTTTCTATTATTGGTCCTTCTGGAAGTGGGAAAACCACATTACTGGGTTTATGTGCAGGTTTAGATCAGCCTAATAAGGGTACTGTAGAATTATGTGGTCAAGATTTAAGTGCACTGAATGAAGACCAACGTGCGCAATTACGAAATAAAGAAGTTGGTTTTATTTTTCAAAACTTCCAGTTATTACCAACACTAACGGCACTTGAGAATGTAAGTGTTCCTCTAGAATTACAGGGAGCTAAAGATGCCAAAGAAAAGAGCGAAATTTTATTGGAAAAAGTAGGGTTAGGCAAGCGTATGTATCATTACCCCTCACAACTTTCTGGTGGCGAGCAACAGCGGGTAGCATTGGCGCGCGCTTTTGTAAACTCACCTTCCATATTATTTGCCGATGAACCCACGGGAAATTTAGATGAGGAAACTGGTGAAAAGGTGATTAATTTATTATTTGATCTCAATAAAGAACTAGGAACTACCTTGGTGATTATTTCTCATGATTTAGAATTAGCGAATCGTACACAACAAATTGTACGACTTAAAGGTGGAAAAATTATTGCAAATCAACTTACCACAGCACTGTGAACAGATCCAACACTAAAAATAAGTTACAAATAGCCTGGCTTTTTAAAATGGCATGGCGTGATGCCAAAGCAAGTAAAGTACGGCTTATTTTATTTATGTCATCCATTATTTTGGGTATTTCTGCTGTGGTATCCATACAGTTATTTAGCACCAACTTAAAGGACAACATACAGCGCCAATCTAAGAGCTTAATGGGGGCTGATTTTATTATAGATTCAAAACAAATACCTAGTGAACGGGCACAAACGATTATAGATTCGTTACAACCGGATGCCTATGAGGTAAATTTTGTCTCTATGATTACGTTTCCAAAAAGCGGCGGTACTAAATTGGTAAAAGTACGTGGTCTGGAAGGCGAATTTCCATTTTATGGGGAGATTGAAACAGAACCTACCGTTGCAGCAGATACATATCAGGAATCAGGAGGAGCCCTAGTTGATGCAACCTTATTACTTCAATTTAATGCGAAACCGGGAGATTCTATAAAAATTGGAAAACTAACATTGCCTATTTCCGGTGCATTGAAAGCGATTCCTGGAAGTACTGCCATTTCTACATCGGTAGCACCACTTGTTGTTATTCCCTATCGTTTTATAGCAACTACGGAATTATTGCAATTTGGAAGTAGAAAAGAATACCAATATTTCTACAAAGCGTCGGACACTTTAAATATGACAAATCTTGAAAGTAAAATCGGACCACAGCTCGACTTTGAAGATGCAGATTTAGATACCCATACGAGTACAACAAAACGTCTTGGTAGACGCTATGATAATTTAGGTAAGTTTTTAAACTTAGCGGCGTTTATAGCATTGCTCTTAGGATGTATTGGTATTGCGAGTTCTGTGCATATCTATATTAAAGAAAAATTAAGTGCCATCGCCGTATTGAAATGTATGGGCGCATCTAGACTGCAAAGTTTTTTAATATTTATCATTCAAATTGCTGGGATTGGAATTCTTGGAGGGCTTATAGGTTCCTTGATTGGAGCAGCGCTGCAGGAGATTTTTCCATACCTTTTAAAAGACTTCTTACCGTTTACTATAGAGATGAATTTATCGGCACAACCTATTTTTATGGGAGTGTTTCTAGGGTTATTTATGGCTGTTTTATTTGCACTTTTGTCATTGCTTCATACTTGGTACGTTTCACCATTGGAAGTGCTGCGTGTAGATGAGCAGGCCGTTAAAGAACCCGTTGGAATTAGGATTTTAGTATTTTCTATTATTCTAATATTTCTATTTTTATTTTCTTTCTGGTTGCTTCGTGATGCGCTCTACGCTCTGTTTTTTGTAGGGGCAACACTTCTTACCTTTGCTTTGTTAACGGGGGTAGCCTTAATTTTTATAAAAACAATAAAACGATTTTTTCCCAAACGATGGAGTTTTCCATTACGGCAGAGTTTACTCAATTTGTTTAGACCTAATAATCAGACCGTAGTTTTGGTGGTCGCGATTGGTTTGGGAACCTTTTTAATTAGCACCTTGTATTTTACCAAGGATATTCTACTGGCAAAAACGGAAGTAGGTCAGGGTACTGAAAATGCTAATATTATTGTACTAGATGTACAACCAGCACAGGTTGATGCCGTGGCACACAACATAAAATCTAAAGGCTTACCTATACTCAATAATATTCCATTGGTGACCATGCGGATGCATAGCATAAAAGGACAACCGGTAAACGTATTACGGCAAGATAGTACACGGCACGTGCGCGGTTGGATTTTAAACCACGAATTTAGAACTACGTATCGTGATTCTCTTGTCTCATCAGAAAAACTGGACAAAGGTAAGTGGACACCGCGAATAGCGTCAGGTGATCCAGTGCTTATTTCTATTTCAGATAATATTGCAGCTGATGCCAATATTACGGTTGGTGATGCTGTGGTGTTCAATGTACAAGGTGTTCTTATGGAAACTACAGTGGGGAGCATTCGAAAAGTAGATTGGACACAAATACAACTCAATTTTTCTATAGTATTTCCAGTAGGTGTGCTAGAACAGGCGCCACAGTTTAATGTCTTTACTACTAAAGCCCCCGATGAGGCAAGTTCAGCAGCTTTTCAACGTGATTTAGTGGCTGAATTTCCAAATGTTTCTATTATTGATCTAAGACAAGTTTTCACTGTAGTAGAAGATATATTGGATAAAGTTTCATGGGTTATTAATTTCATGGCATTTTTTAGTATTCTCACAGGAATTATCGTTTTGACTGGTTCTGTAAGAACTAGTAAATACCAGCGTATTAAAGAGAGCGTATTGCTTCGCACACTAGGAGCTAAAAACGCGCAGATTTTAAAAATTTCGGCTTTTGAATATGTCTTTTTAGGACTGCTCGGAAGTTTAGTCGGTATTTTATTGGCATTGGTAAGTAGCTTATGTTTGGCCGTATTTGTATTCAAAGAACCATTTGCACCCTCTGCAATTCCGTTTTTAGTCTTTTTACCCGGAATTACGTTGTTGGTTTTAGCGATTGGTTTAAGTAGTATACAAACGGTTCTAAGGAGTTCTCCTTTAGAAGTATTGCGTAGAGAAAGATAGATTTTGGTCTTTAAATTTTAAAACTTTGAGTTAAATCCCAAGTTAATAGTAAATAATGATTTGGGAGTTAGCGTTGAAAATCAAATAATTAAGTGTCCTGTAATTTGAACCATTAAAAAATAACTATGTTAAATATTTTATATTTATTTCAGATACCTATGGGTACTCGCAACCCGGATGACAATGGTCCTATTGATTTTTCAAGTCCGTTTGATGTCATGATGTATATTATCATGCCTGTACTAATGATTCTTCTTTATATTTTTTGGAGGCGAAATAAAAAAAAGAATGGAAATTAATTAGTTTTTATTTTCTGTGTTTTTTTGCATTTTTCAGTAGAACTGAGAGTACTCGAATCCAATACACACTATAATGAGTTGTAGCATTAGTATACAACGCTTATTGAAAAAATTAAGAGATCCAATGGAAGGTATAAACAATCCTTTCATTAGTTGCTCTCAAAGAGTTACTAGTGGCATCTAGACTAAGAATCATTGTTATAGGTAATAGTTTTAGAAGAAAATGATGCTTGTCTTATTAAATATATTAAACTGCCACGGTTGTTACGGTGGCTTTAGGCACTGTAAAGTAAATAGTGGTACCTTTATTTTGAATACTTGACACCCATAAGCTACCACCATTGCTTTCTACCATATCCTTACAGATAGAAAGTCCTAGACCAGTACCTTTTTCATTATGGGTGCCATAGGTAGAAGTAGCATGTTTTTTATCAAATAGTTTGGATTGGGTCTCCAAAGCCATTCCAACACCATTGTCCGTAATTTCTATTTGCAGTTCATTATTTTTTTCAATCATCGTAAGGATAATTTCACCTTTTTGATGGGTGAATTTGATAGCGTTGCTAATAAGGTTTCTTAAAATAATGTCTAGGTGATTTTTATCACTAAAACTAATGGTGTTTTTTGGAATATTATTTTGAATGCTAATTTCCTTTTTATTCGCAATAGGGATTAGGAGCAAAAGGGTAGAAGTAGCAATCAAATGAACATCAACATTTTCTTGTTTTAAGGTTATACCCTTCATTTGTGTTCTTGCCCAAACTAGAAGATTGTTGAGCATTTCAGAAATACCTTGAATGTTTTTCAACGCTTCCGGAAATAATTCATCATAGTCTTCCTGGCTGATACTTTCATCAGAAGACATTTTCATAAGACCATGAAAGGAGTTTATTGGGCCTTTAAGGTCATGAGCGATAATAGAGAAGAGTTTATCTTTAGTTTTATTAGATTCTTTGAGTTGTGCTTCACGCATTATCAAAGCATTTTGTTTCTCTTGTAAATTCTCGGTGTATTTTTTCTGAAGTTTATTAGTTCTATAAATCAGGATTAAAGTAAGGGTAACTACTAAGAGCGCCGCTCCGGCTAGATAGGCGTAATTTTTTTGTTTAGCAATGGCTTTATGCTGTTCTTCAATTAATGCTTTTTTCTGGTTTTCAAACTGCATCTTACTGCGCAGTACGCCGAGTCCCTTTCTAAATTTTTCTACTTGCCCTTTTTCATAGAGCTCCATATATTTTTGTTGATAGGAGTAGGCTAAACCATCGTCTCCTTTTTGATGAGCAACTTTAGATAAAATTAGATTGGCGTCTTTTACACTTTCAGCAATACTAAACTCGGTAGAAATTGCTAAGCCTTTTAAAGCATAATTTTCTGCTTCCGAAATATTTTTAAGTCCTAAATAACATTCCGCAATCCCGTTGTAAAGCAAAGTGTATCCGTAAGAAAAATCTATTTCATCACATAGTTGCTCTGATTTTTTGTACCAAAGTAAAGCCTCCTCATAGTTACTTTGCTTTAAGGCTATAGATCCTTTTTGCTCATAAGCATGAGAGATCCAGTCTTTTGTATTTTGTTTTAAAAAATAATCAAGGCTTTCATCTACCATGCGTTCTGCCTCTTTATAATTTCCTAAATCAGCGTATTCCGAAGCCATGTTTAGAAGGGTATAGGCCAGTATTTCTTTGTTTCCTAACTCTACGTTTAACTTTCTGGCAATCTCTAAAAAACTTAAAGAGGTCTCAAAATCTCCGTTCTCACTATATAAATTAGCAATATTTACGTTAAGGCTTACCATCATGTCTACATTTTTAACTTCGGTAGCCACGGTCAATGCTTCTAAAAATTTAGTTAGGGCGCTAGAAGAATCTCCTAGAAGCCAGTAATCAAGGCCCATATTGTTTAGCGCCTTCAGTTTCTCATTACTCAAATGGTAGGTATCTGCTACCTTCAAAGCCTTCATGTTGTAGTCATGAGCTTTATCGGTTTCTCCTTTTTCAAAGTAAAAATATCCGTAGGTAGATAGTGCTATACTCTCGCCGCTTCTGTAGTGCGTATCCAAACTTAGCTGGTAGGCTTCTTTCAGTAATAGTTCCGTACTATCGGCATTGCTTCGTATTTGAGATTTTGCCAGTTTAAGTAGTAAATCTATGTACTCTGGATTCTGGGGCGTAAAATTTACATTAGAACGGAGTTCCTCTATTTTAGTGCGGGTACTATTTTCTTCTTGTGCTGTAAGTATAGGCGCATAACACATGACGAAAATAATAGTGATGATGATACGCCTACAAAGGAAAGTGAAATAATCCATTACTTGTAATTTTAGAAAATGTACAAATACAAATGAATCTCACATAATTTTTGTTGTGAATGGAATAGTTTTGTTTGCCAGTGATCATTTCTTGTTTTTAAAATATCTAGAGGGGCTTAAGTTTCACAACTCAAGGACTTAAATACTTGTTTTTTTAGATAATCCTAATGCACTGTTTTGTTTAGAATAAAAACGATAACTTATTGTATATTAAGTAATTTTAATTTTCATGTTGATTTCTGACAGCCATTTTTTTGGGGATAAGGCATATTTAATTGCTGTAGTATAATGCTTACTTTTAGAAATTGTTGTGCCATTAAAATTTATTTACGTTCTTACAAATTCTTTTTATCCTCCTTAATTTTTTATATTGAGTAAGGAAAGAGTATTTTGGGGGAAAGAGCTATTTTTTATCTTAAATCTTTTAGAAACGAATGAAAAATCAACCACTAGAGACCAACAGTTCACTTTCAGGAAAGCAAGAAAGCGCAATTCTTCAAGAAGAAAAAGATAAGATTATTGAGCGCCAATTACGTTTTCAAAATCTATTGATTAGTATCTCTACGCAATATATCAACTCAGATTTATCAGATATAGATACCTTAATTAATGATTCGTTAAAGCAGATTGGTGAATTTGTTTCTTCTGATCGGAGTTATATTTTCTCGTATGATTTTGAAAATAGAACTTGCTCTAATACGTATGAATGGTGTTCGGAAGGTGTTGAACCCGAGATAGATAATCTGCAAAATATTCCTACGGACTATATCAATCAATGGCTTGAAGCACATCAAAACGGAGAGGCATTTTATGTAGAAGATGTAAGTCTTTTACCAGAAGATGGAGAACATGGATTGCGAGCGATATTGGAACCGCAAGGAATTAAAAGTTTAATCGTTATTCCGAAGATTAAAAACAATGAATTGATTGGTTTTGTTGGTTTTGATTCTGTTCAAAAAATAAATAAGTACACCGAGAATGAAAAAGAGATTCTTTTTGTTTTTGCCAATATGCTCGTAAATGTTATTCAACGAAAAGAGAACGAAGAACATATAAAAGCGCAGGAAGAAAAGAAAGAAGAATTACTAAAAAACTTATCTATACAGAATCAGGAATTGAGTGAATACGCGCATGTAGTATCACACGATTTAAAGGCACCGCTGATTAATATTCACACTTTAATAGGTTGGTTTATGGATGATCATAAGGAGACTTTGGGAGAAGAACTCTTGAATCCGTTAAACCAAGTTTTGTTTAATGTAGAACGAATGGATTTTCTAATTAAAGGAATATTAGATTATTCTACGATAGATAGAATGGAATCTCAAGATGCACAGATAGATTTTAATGTGATGTTGAAAGAAGTGCTAGAAACCATGCTTATTCCAGATACGACTACAATTAAAATTCAAGAAAACTTACCTACCCTCTTTGGCAATGCTTGGCGCTACAAGCAAATTTTTCAAAATTTAATTCAGAATGCCGTACGGTATAGTGATAAGGAACAGGGGAGTATTGAAGTCGGATTTGTAGAAAAGGGCGATTTTTATGAGTTTTTTGTAAAAGATAACGGCATTGGGATTAAGGCAGATTATTTTGAACGCATTTTTAAAATTTTCACCAAATTAGAAAGCACAGGATCTTCATCTGGAATAGGCCTTTCTATCGTGAAAAAAATAGTAACGTTTTGCAAAGGTTCTATCTGGTTAGAAAGCGAAGAAGGCGTAGGAACTACCTTTTACTTTACACTTCTAAAAACCAACTAGAAACGGAATAATCAAAAGTTCTTACGCTTTTCTCAAGGGCTTTAAAGTTATAAATGCTATAGTATATAAAAATAGTAATAGTAAATACCAAGTGTTTGATACTAGGTCTAGGTAATCTATTTTTCCTTTTGAGAAACTCAAAATCATTAATACTTGGGCGCCATACGGTAATAACCCCTGAATAATACAGGCAAATATATCTAAAATAGAAGCTGTTTTTTTAGGGTCTAAAGCATACTCATCATTTATAGTTTTAGCAATTGGGCCAGCAATAATGATAGATACCGTGTTATTGGCTATAGCCATATTAATAGTACTTACCAAGCCTGCTATTCCTAACTGTGCTGATTTTTTGTTTTTGATTAGTTTTTTGATGTTAACGAGTATAAAATCAATACCTCCATTTTTTTCTACTAATGCAGCCAACCCTCCCGTGAGCAAAGACAGTAAAAAGATCTCTGTCATATTGGTAAAACCAAGGTACGCAATTTTCGTGGAGGCTATCAAGGTAAAATCGCCATAAAAAATGCCTAGAAGTCCTGCAAAAATAGTACCTAACAATAAGGTGGCAAATACGTTTACGCCAACTATAGAAAGGATGATAACCAATACATAGGGGGCTATTTTAATGATTGAATAACTATAAATAATGTTTGCTGTTTCATCAGATTTTAGCCCTAATCCCTGAAAAACTAAGATAGCAATGGTAAACAAGGCAGCAGGAACTGCAATTTTAATATTCTGTTTAAATTTATCACTCATTTTGCAGGCTAGAGATTGTGTTGCGGCTATGGTGGTATCAGAGATTACGGATAAGTTGTCTCCAAACATACTCCCTCCTAATAATGCCCCACACAAAATGGCTAAATCTGCACTACTTTTATCTACAAAACCTACAACAATGGGAGCTAAGGCCACAATAGCTCCTACAGAAGTTCCAGTAGAAACCGATAAAAAGCTAGCGATAATAAAGATGCCCACATAGATATATTGAAGTGCAATATAATCTAATCCAAGGTTTACAATGGCATCTACACTACCTGTTTCATTGGTAATTGCGGCAAATGCACCCGCCAATAAATAGATAAGGCACATGGTCAATATTTTATCATCTCCACAACCTTTGAGTAAGGTATTTATTTTGGAATCTATAGATTGTTTAAACAGAACAAAAGCAACGATAATACCCACAATAACGGCAATGGGAGCCGGCAGCGCATAGAAATCATTTTGATAGATGCCCACGCCTAAAAATGTAAAAACAAATACGAATAGGGGAATTAATGCTGAAAATTTAGGAATACGTTCTTTTTTCTGTGCCATCTGATCTTATATTTAAAAAAAGAAATAGCAGCAATAAATAGAAATATGAATTAACATTGGTTCCAAGTAATTGGCTTATCTCTTTAGCACCTTGCTCGTTATTGCAGGTTGCTATCTCTTTTTTTGAGATTCTTGATAATTATTTTAAGGCGGCAAATTTAGGGTATAAAAGCAGAACTACCTCTTAAAAAAAGTTAATTCTTAAGACTATTTTCCAGGAAATTTTGCTACTATTTTATTTATAGGCTAAATAGGAATTTTAGATAAACCATCAAAACAGCTAGTAAAATTAAAGATCAAGCAAACCAATTTCGGCTTATTTGATCTTTGATTAGTAATTGGGTGTAGACTTATAACAAATCTAACAAGTGCTACTTTAAAAGTAACTAGTCAAAATAAGATTGTAGTTCTTTTTTTATATTCTCCCATTGTGATTTATCTCCGGTAATGACTTGTGCTACCTCTTTAACTTTCGCTGTACCAAATCCTATGGCTTGTTTGAGTCCAATATGTGGGGGTAATGATAACTCTCCACTGCTCACTACGGCATCTATAATAAAAGGTTTTGTACTATTTTTTGCTTGCTGTATGGCAGCGCCAATATCTTTAGCATGTTCTACACGTACCCCGTCGCCGCCGCATAGCTTAGCATAGTCTGCAAAATTAACATTGGTTTCATGCAAGGCATCTAAGCTTGCCGCTAAACCTACTTCTTCCATTTCTAATTTTACAAAACTAAGTTCGGAATTATTAAAGATTAGGATTTTAACAGGAAGCTTATATCTAACCGCAGTAATAAAATCTTGCATCGCCATATTAAAAGCACCGTCACCACTAAGGCACCAAATTTCTTTCTCAGGATGCGCTAATTGCGCTCCAATAGCAGATGGTAGGCCAACTGCCATAGAACCATGATTAAAAGAACCAATAAGGCGTCTTTGTTGGTTAAACGATATATGATGTGCAGCCCAAATTGCTGATGTTCCCGTTTCTACGGTAAAGATGGCATCATCCGCGGCATATTCATTTACAAAACCAGCAAATATCTGTGGGTGTAAAGGCTCGTTCTCACGTGTCGGAGAAGCCTGTTCTTTCATGTTTTCTTTCCAACCGAGAAAGCTTTTTCTTAGTTTATCAAGAAATGAGGTATCGTCTTTCTGGTGTATCTTAGGATTTAGTAAAGTTAAAAATGAAGAAATATCACTCCAAACTCCTAAAGAAACAGCGGTTCTATTTCCTATATTTTCCTGTCGAATGTCTACCTGAATAGTTTTTGTATCATGAGGTAAAAAATCAATGTATGGAAAATCGGTTCCTAGCATCAATAATAAATCGCATTTCATTACGGCATTGTAACCAGAAGGATTCCCGATTAAACCCGTAAGTCCCACTACATTTTCTGTATCGTGATCAAAAATGTCACTAGCACGTAAACTGTGTGTGATAGGGGCGTTCAATTTTTTTGAAAGGGTCAGTACTGCTTCTCTACTTTCTCTACATCCGTCACCGGCCAAAATACCGATGGTTTTGGCGGTATTTAAAAGTGCAGCAGCTTCAGAAACAGTTTCCTCATTGGGAACCAAACGAGAAGCATATGTTTGTATAGGGTGAATAAATTGCTGATTTTCGGCTTTCATTTCTGCCACATTTGCTGGCAATTCTATTCTGCAAACCGTATTATTGGCCAAGGCTATTTTAATAGCCCGTTGAATAATCATAGGTGCTTGCTCTGGTGTTTTAATAATCGCCTGATATTCACACACATCATCAAATACCTTTTTCAAATCTACCTCTTGAAAAAAGCTAGTTCCTTGTTGTCGTTGATCTATTTGCCCCGTGATAGCAATGAGTGGGGTGCGTTCCTTTTTGGCGTTGTATAAGCCATTAATTAAGTGTAACGCTCCAGGACCTACCGTTCCTGCACATACCCCTAATCTTCCGGTGGTCTGGCTTTGACCAAAGGCAGCAAAAGAGGCATTACCTTCGTGTTTCATTCCTATCCAATCTACGCTATCGCGCTCTTCTATTGCTTTTACAAAAAAGTTCAAGGCATCACCAGTCACACCATATACATGTTCTACGCCGACGCTTTCTAGGATATCTAATAATTGTTCTGATACATTTTTAGACATAATTATAATTTTTAAAGATTCTGTTTTTTTTAAAAGTCTCTATAGCACGTATATTGCCATAAGATTACTCATCAATTGATTATTTTAGGGTTGTGCCTACCTTATAGTAATCCGTTGCTATAAAACACCTTACTGCTATGTAAAAGTTTATTTATTTTCCAATGACTCTTGCCGTAACCATACCAAATACAATGTGACCAATAGTCATAGCAACTAATCTCATAGGCATTGAGCCATCCATCGGAGGCATTTCAAATAACATCCCCATCACTTTTATCCCTATTTGGGCTAGCACTAGGGCTACAATACCAAAGGCAATTCCTTTTAGCCAGATATTCGTTATAGATATGTTGGGTGCGAAAACATACCCGTATAATAGGGCGAAAGTAATTCCCATAATAAAGTGTAATATCCACCCTATTGTAATAGAAACACTCATGGCGCCTGCTAATAGTTTCCAAGGTGCCATTTCTGGCATTCCAATGTTTGGAGCCATAATCATAATAATAGTCATTAAGACGGTTCCTAAAATTCCTGCTAATACATATTTTGTAAATTGATGATTCATTTTTCTCGTGGTTTTAACTTGATGTGACTGTTCGTTAGTGAGAATCTTATAGGATTAAGATTCCCTACTAATTTTAAAAGGGTATGCTATAACTTACTAAGATGCAAGGTAGGGGGGAGTTTTACGCTTTATTACTTCATACCATTTGATTTTTGCCGTATATGTTTTAGAGTATTTATGGGGTATTGAAAATTTGTTTTCTAAACACATCGCTTTAAATAGCAATTTGGTACTGAAAAATCGGATTTGAAATTAAGGCGTAGGAATGATGGTTTGAGCTATAAACCTTGCTTTACTATTAATTCCGTTTAAGCTTGTGTGCTTGATAATAATTTCAAGAAAGAGATTCCAAAAATCATAGAGAGCGGAGAGTTTAAGAATAGAGGAAAGGAAAGAGAGGCTTAATTTATCTATATAAGAAACAATAAGCTTTTGTAAGAATGCTAGGGTAATGTGCTTGTTGGTAAAATAAAAAAACCTGCGCTTTAGAAAAGGCAGGTTTTTATGACAATACTTAATATGAAGTATGTTGTTATTCTTTAGCAGCCGAAGGCTTGAATTTGTACGTAATACCAAAATTAATTCCAAAAGAAGAATAAGGTACCTTTTGCGATAATCTTTTAGTAGTATCTGTATCACTACTTGATAAGTTATCTACGTACGTTGTTTTTTTGTTGGTGCCATCAGGTAGGTTGTCTATAGAAAATACACCAGCAGCAGCAACAGTTCCATCAGGTAAAACAATATCCGTATTAAATTCTGAAATCTCAGAATCTTTACGCTTTAAGCTAATCCCATAATATTCTGCTTCAGCAAAAAGGCTAAGGTTAGGACTTAATTCATAGTTATATCCAAGAGCAGCTACTAAACCGATTGGAAAATGTCCGTGAAAATCTTCTTTATAGTTTGTTTCTGAATAGGATCCAGATGGTAAATTTTGTGCTTCAGCCTCCTGATCAGTAAATACTGCTTTGTTATACACTACAGCTTCTGTTTTACCAGCTACCTTAAACAAACCACCTATACGTCCAAAAACATTATTATTAAACTTATAAACCAATGAAGCAGATCCTCCAAAAGCACGCGCTCTAGCAATGGCGTTTACTTGTTGACTTGTAGAATTTACTACCGTAACATCTTGGTCAGATCCATGTAAGTATCCTAAACTTACGTCTGCTCCGAAAGTATCATTAAAAAAATACGTACCTCTTATTTGAAAATTTACACCTTCACCGTAACTTCCGTAAGAGTTCTCAACATTTGCTCCTGTCTCAGAAACAGTAGTTATTTCTCCTAATTTCATTCCGGCACTACCTACTGCATATCCTGTACTGGCAGAAACTTGAAATTGGCTGTACGCTGAACTTGTCATTATAAGCGCGGTAAGCGCTATAAAAATATGTTTCATAATATTTGATTTTAGTTATTAAATTAATTTAAAGTGTTGTTTTTTTTGTTTAATCGTCGGTAAATATACTTGTTTTTGCTTGTTGCAATAGTTAAAATCCGTGTAAGAATTAGTTTACTTTACAAAGTTTTAACTTTTTTTAAAACTATCTGTTTATCGTTCAATTACTTAGAGCTTTTGTTTCTAAAGATGAGGGCAAATAGTAAATGTTAAATTGGGGAGGAAAGGGGGGTAAATACTGATTTATGTACATCAAGTTTACAGTATATAGAAAATTAGTTGTGTTATTTATAGCTTTTTTTATTCATTTACTCGTTCAAATCCGTTGATAGTTTCTTAGAGTTTTATATATTTAAAAACTAAAAATGTTTATAGGTTGAAATTAGTAAAACAAAAGAAACTCTATTTTTCTGAAGGAAAATCGGACAAAGTTTATGAAGTAGATCTCTGTGAAAATCAAGATTTATTTGTAGTAAACTTCAGGTACGGGAGGCGAGGAGCACAGTTACGGGAAGGTACCAAAACTGTTTTTCCGGTAGCTTATGACGAAGCTTATAAAATTTTTAATGCGCTTATTGATAGTAAAGAAAAAAAAGGATACTCCGATACGCTACTGGAAGTATCGGCTGAAACGGCTAAGATTCCAAGTTCTTCTGTAAATACGATTAGAGAAGAAACTATCTTAAAAAATTTGCAACAAGCTTTAAACCAGACATATACAAGGAACTGGAAGGTATCGCGAATTATTTTAAGAGCAGGAACCTTAAAAATGGTTACTGCTTCAGATGTAATTGCTCAATTTTTATCAGCTACGGATGAATTTCAACAACATAACACCATAACAGTATTAGCATCATTTGGAAATACTACATATACCCAAAAAATTTTAGAAGTATTTAAACAACATACTTTCAAAACAATAGCGGGTAGAGCAGCATGTGCATATATTTTAAAGTACGGAAATACTGTAGACCAACAAGTTATACACACAGAAGTTTCTAAGTATATTTCTGAGGATCAGATTCATTCTTTACCCATGCAATATATTAGCGAGAATACCGTGGATGCTTCTCTGTTATATTATGCGTATGTTTTCGCTAATAAGAATGAGGCCTTACGCCACAAGATATACCAGCTATTAGACAAAATAAGTTTAGAGGTTAATGTATTTAAGTCTATAAGATACATCTATAGAACAGTACAAATTACAAATGATATTTCATTCTTTGCGTTACTTTCCAAGCGTATAGCCGTAAGTAAACCGGGATATGCATCAGACTATATTTACAGCAACGATTCATGGGTACTAGCAATAGATGAAAAGAAGAAAGAGAATCCTTCTATAGCCTTTTCAGCTAAGACAAAAAATTATTTTAATAAGGCCACCTATAAGAAAGTATATGAAATAAGCACAGAAAATACAGATGCCTATATCAAATATGCTACAGAAACGCTATGTGCGCTTAATGACGAGGATGATGGCGCAAAACAAGAAGTTCAATATGCCTACAATTATGACTCTTATACGGGTCGTTATACTTCGGAGAAAAGAATTTTTCCTAAATACCATGACTACCTAGCTTTAATGTACATTTTGTACGGGAACTCATCAAGAGTACAGCATTTAAAAAATAAATGGTATTATGTAGATGAAATTCAATCAGATAGCCCCAGAGAAGAAGCGCTATCTAGTGTATGGGATACAAAACCAGATGATGTAATAAACATTTTAGCTAATGCTAAAAGTACGATTGCGGTAGATTTTTCATTGCGAATTATAAAAGAAAATGCACATTTTTTAGATACAATTGACGATGATTTGATAGCGAAGTTGGTAAGTCATTATCATCCGAAGGTGTTAGATTTAATACTTGATATTTTAGAAAACAAGTACAGAATAGTGCAACCAGAGGAAACTGTTTTATTGGCTCTTTTAAAATCTGATAATGAAAAAGCAATCGAACTAGGATTGGGTTGGTTAAAAACCTACGAACGTAATTATTTTGATAACAGCCATTTTATACCCGCTTTATTACTTAGTAATGCTATTGAAGTAATCACTTATTTGAAAAGCTTATTTCAATACAATCTTCCTTGTAATCATCCTATTCAAATTGCGTCCTTACAACCCCTGTTTGACCCTATAAATAGTTTTAACAAAGATTTTTTAATTGCGGTTAATGAGCTGATTGGTGAGTCGGAATTTGGCAAACTCTTAAAGGAAACACCTTCTTATAAAATTGCAGAATTATCTAATTCTAATCTAACAACTAATAAATTATTTGCACTCAATCTGGCAAAATATAATAGTGTACCCGCCTATGAGTTATTTAAAGACTCGTTCGAGGAGTACATTAATTCAGATGAAGCAACCCTACGAAAAGCAGGAATTGCATTGTTAGCTCATTTTCCAGATGATTTTTTATTAGCGAATAAACAAGATATTGTAGGGTTTTTATTTTCTGAATTTCAGGAAGTCAGAGAAGCTATTCAGCCTACTATTGAACGATTAGTAAACTTAGACCATGCCTTTAAAGCTAATTTATTGCACCAATTATTACAAGTTCTAACAGAGGCAGAAACGTACCAAGGGGTGCATCAGAATTGTTATGAGTTACTGATTAAGTATTTCGAAAGAGATTTGTCGTCTTTATCCAAAGCGCATATTATGACGCTTATAGGATCAAAATATGAGAGTGCTCAGAATTTAGGAACTCCAATTTTTGAAAAAAACATCAGCCTTTCTAGCTTAACGATGTTAGAATTGGTACAATTAGCACATAGTGATGTCTATTTAATTAGGGCAAAATTATATAATTTTTTCAAGGATAATACAGCCCGTGTAAATTATGAGTTAGAAGACGCATTACATATTTTTAATACAGAATGGCAAGATGTTATAGATTGGGCTTGTACGTATTTTGAGGAACATATAGAAGCAAAAAACTGGACGGTAGAAATGCTTTTATATGCCTGTGATCATGTGAAACAAGATGTTCAGGCTTTTGGAATGAAAATGGTCACGAAACATTTTTCAGAAGATAAAGGTTTGCGATTACTGGAAAAACTGCAGGAACACCCTACAGAACGTATGCAGTTTTTTGTTACTAATTATTTAGAAGGATATGCTAAAGATAAGCATGAAGTAATTTTAGCCTTAGAAAATTACTTTAAAACCAGTTTATTCCGGATCAATTCAAACAGAGCAGCAAAAACAAGAATTTACGCATTCTTAGAACAAGAGGCGCTAAAAAATGAAGAAGTCGCGGTTATGACAGTGCGTATTATCAGTGCTATTTTAGGTACTAAAACATTGAGAGATAAAAGCAGAAGTATAGATGTTTTATTGGCCATAGCAGTACAATATCCAACTATAGAAGTTCCACTCTTAATCCATGATTTAAGTAATGAAATTTAATTATAAATATAGTGGCACCAGCAGTATAGTTAACGGAACTTCGTCTACAGGGGTGAGTTTTGCACCAGATATTTTACGAGAGCCTACATATTTTGTGGGCAGTTTAGATAAAAAACTGCCTTTTAGAGAAGCAATTTCAGCTTTGCATGAAGTAGTAGTAGCAGATTTTAATTTTCAACCCAAAGATAATTCTGAATATTTAGCGTGGTTAAAAAATGAAGAAACAAATTGGATAGCAGAAGCCTCGGCAGAATTGCCTAAGATAAAATATGAGATTAGACAATTACAAGGACAATTAAAAGGATTGCGCGAACAACGAGAAGAGATTACTAGACCTTACTATAAATCTCAAAAGGAATATTTTAAATATATCTATACAAGAGACTATGCTGCATGGTTAGTATTAGATCCTGTAATTACGGTGCACCCAGATCAAGTTTTCTTTGAGTGCTTTAGTAAAGACGAATCGGTCTATGGAAAATTATCATGTGGTCTTGATGTATTCAATAACATCAACGAGTTTAAATGTGGAACTACCAACATTGACTATTCGCAAAAACTTTATAATGAATTTCAGAAAATTAGAACTTATAAAGACACAGAATTTAAAATAGATCCTAAAGGTTTTGATGTTCAAACTTCAGGTGAAGAATCGTATAGAGAGGTGAAAATTGATTTACCAGATAGTTGGGTTCGTGGTTTCTTACAAGTAAGCTCTGCGATGACAAGTGACAAGGTCTCTTTTGATTTGCACCCTATAGATATTGCTAATTTTATTGCTGTATTAAAACGAAATAAAGAAAAAAAAGGGCCTAGGGCGATTAAGTATATTTTAAAACCAGGACAACCTATTCTTGCTGTCTTTGAGCCTTGGAATATAGAGGTAGCTTGTTTGCAGTCTATCTATACTGGCAATGAAGCTAAAGAAATTAGAGTTTGGGGAAGAAGAAGAATTCAATTATTAGAACGCTTATTACCCATAACAGGAAAATTTACGGTGCATTTATTAGGAACCGGAATGCCTTCTTTTTACATAGCTCATTTGGCTAACGACATGTATTTTACCTTAGGTCTTTCTGGTTGGACTGCTAATGATTGGTCTCAAGCCACGCAACTAGATTTATTAGCACCTAGAGGTAAAGTTCCAGCAACCACAATGCAAAGTATTTATTTAGAATTAAGAAAAGATTGGTTGAATACGGAAAAAGGGATTGCCACTAAACTAAACTTAGACGTACAAACCGTAAAACAGTCTTTAGAAACTTTTACACAAGCGGGTAAGGTTATTTATGATTTAAAAAACGAGGTGTATAGGGTTAGAGAATTAAAACGCGAAGGTATTGATCTTGAAGAATTACGCTTTTCTAGTTCCACGGATAAAGAAGCCTACCAATTAATGGAAAATGGTGAAGTTCGTAATTTAAAATCCGAAGTTCAAAATGATAAAATAGAAGTTACTGCCGTAGTGAGTAATAGCTTCAAAACAACGGTAGTGATTAATAAAGATTTACAGATTACAGATGGTAAGTGTAATTGCAATTATTATTACATGAATAAGATGACAAAAGGCCCTTGTGAGCATATTTTAGCAACAAGAATAAGCTTTGATAAAAAATAATTAATATATTTAAACTTTGGTAGCAATAAGATAAAAACCTTGCATTTTGATTGGTGGATCGCCAATCTTGTTTACAGACAATGAACGCGTCACTGACTCGAACTTAACTTGTGAAATAGGTACTAGTGTACCATTTCCGGTTAGACTTCTATGAAGTGAAATAGTACACTAGTACCTATTTCACTGGAGTTGTTCAATTCAGTCTTTAGAGTCGTACGAAGGGAAAAAATACATCTTATTTGCTACCTTTTTTTTATGAGTAATTCAACAGAAAGAAGACAGGAAATCTACGATAAAATTAGACAGTCGTCTAAACAAGAGTACATCATTTCAGAAATGAAACGATTGGGTTTTTGGGGAGAAGATAATGTTGATTTTGATAAAGTTGATAGGTTTTTCAAAAAGGAAAGCGAGCTTTCTAAGCAACTCCATGACTTATTAAAGAAAGAAAAGTCTGTAGAGGATACAGAAGCATTTATTGCCGCAAAGCACATAGAGCGCAAACGAATTTCTAAAGAAAAGCAGAAAGAAACCAAAGAGAAAAGGGCTTTAGAACGTATAGAAAAAGCTAAGCGCTGGCAGCTCTTAAAGAATGAAGATATTATTTATTTGGGTGAAGGGTATTCACATCAATTAAACGATAAAAATACAGCTACAGATCTTCTAAAAGCTCAAGGGTTACCCGTTTTAGAATCAGCTAATGATATTGCCAAGGCTATGAAAATTAGCTTAGGAGAATTGCGGTTTCTAGCCTATTCTCGTAAAAACTCAAAAACAAGTCATTATAAACGCTTTAAAGTAGCCAAAAAATCTGGAGGGCATAGATTAATTTCAGCCCCGATGCCCCGTCTAAAAAAAGCACAACACTATATCTTAGAGCATATTTTAAATAAAATAACCATGCACCCAAAGGCACATGGCTGTGTCTTAGAAAAATCAATACTTTCTAATGCTTTACCTCATGTGAATAAAGATGTGGTTATCAATCAAGATTTAAAAAATTTCTTTCCATCCATTACCTATACAAGAATCAAAGGCGTATTTAAAGCAATGGGTTATTCAGAACAAGTATCCATACTATTTGCATTACTCTGTTCAGAGCCAAAAATCTTAGATATTTCTTTATTAGGCGAGCATTATTTTGCGCAACAAGGTCATCGTTTTTTACCGCAAGGTTCGCCTTGTAGCCCGGCTATCACTAATATTATTTGTAAGAAAATGGATTATCGTTTGGATGGTTTAGGAGCTAAATACGGCTTTACATACTCAAGATATGTAGATGATATCACCTTTTCAGGAGACAAAAATCAATTTTCAAAAATTACAGCACTTTTAAAATATTCAAAGAAAATAGTAACTAGTGAAAACTTTACGTTACATCCAGATAAATTAAGGATTATGAAACGCCATCAACGGCAAGAGGTAACGGGCGTTGTTGTAAACGAAAAGCCCAATATTAACAAAGCCTCTTTAAAACGGTTTAGAGCCTTAATATATCAAATAGAAAAAGATGGTATCAAAGGTAAAACATGGAATGGCGGAGCTAATGTACTGGCAGAAATAGACGGGTATGCTAATTTTATTTTTCAAATAGATCAAGAGAAAGGCAGGGGCTTCAAAGAACGTGTAGCAAAAATATTAGCACAACATAATTATATAGAAAAACATATTGTTACTTATGCAAAAGAAAAGGTTGTAGTGGCGACCAGCAGTGATGCAAAACCAAAAGACACCTTCTTAAAAAAGCTATTTTCTATATTCAAAAAATAAGCAATTTTTTAAGCGTTAGTTTTTCGATTTGATTGAGCTACCGATAAATCTAAGCATAAAGCCAAAATTTAATAATTTAAATCCGTACTATATCCTATAGCATTTACCAAACTACATGGCCTACGAAAAGGAAAAGAAAGATGTTCTAGATTTATCCAATCAAAACCTCAAAGAAGTACCGAAAAGTATTCTGAAGAATCTTAAATTAAGAGAACTTAATCTAAGTGATAATCAACTCACAGCGTTGCCAGATTTTATTACGGAACTCAAATATTTAGAAGTTTTACATCTTCGCGGCAACAATTTTACGAGTGTTCCTGAATTCCTGCTTCAATTTAGGTATTTAAAAACACTCTCGCTCTCAGAAAATCAGTTAGAAATTATTCCTGAATCTTTCAGTGCATTAACAAACTTAAAAGAACTTGGTTTTGGTGCTAACCCTTTAGTTGAATTCCCGCAGTGGCTTGATAAACTATATGCGTTAAGAGATTTAGCAATCTTTAGTCTTAAATTAAAGCAGGTACCAGAAGTAGTTACGCGTATCAAATACTTAGAAGTACTGTCTTTAGATGGTAATCAGTTAGAAAGCCTACCGGCAAATTTTGCTAATTTGAGGTATTTAAAGGAGCTATGGGCAGCGGACAATTCCTTCGAGTATTTACCTGAAAATTTTGGTAAACTCCATCAATTGGAGAAAATCAATTTTGGGAATGGTCAATTAAAATACCTACCGGAATCTTTTGGTGAGCTAAGAAGGTTGGAGTGGTTAAGTGTTGATGGCAATAACCTGCAAGAACTACCAAGTACCATTGGTTTGCTGCATAGCTTAACTTTTCTAGACCTTAGTTATAATAAGATAAGCAGCTTCCCAAGTTCGTTTTTTAGATTACATAGGGAAAGTCTGGAAATTTGGTTCAATGGTAATTTATATACGGAAGAAACTAAAGTACTCCTCAAGAACGCTTTTCCGGGTATTGATGAGGAAGAACTGGAAGAAGAAGATCCTGAATCAGAAGAATATAAGCACCTAGAAGATACATTTGAATCTCCACTGAATGATTCAATGGCTTCAGAATTAGGTACTGCTGCTTCTGAGACGAATAACGGCTGTAGTACGTTAGCACTGTTTATTGGAGGAATAATTTTTTTAGGTGGAATAGTGTTTTATACCGTAGTGCTACGTAAAAAAGATCCTATTATAGAAGCTCATAATGAAGCTGTAGAAGCCTATAATGAGGTGGTGACTAGCTATGAGTTGCAAAGAGATGTGATCCTTAAAAATAACAAGACAATTTTGGTGTATACCAATGATACAAGCTTATTAGAAGCACATATTAGTCCTAATATAGAGGTATATGAAAACCCGTATGTTCCTTCATACACTAACATACAATCTAAAACAGAAGCACTTATAGAATTATTGAACCACAAGAGTTTAGGGTACCAGGTGGTGTTGGATAACGGTAGGGTACAACTAATACAAGGATATTTTTATGACTCGGTATTCCCACCAAAAACTATGAAAAAATACCGTCTTTTGGCAGATTATAAAATGTCAGCTAGGGAAAAAGAATATAAGAAAAAGAGCATGGCTAAGCATCCTTATATGGAATCTATTAAAAAAACGGATACGGTATATAATACAGAAGGAGCGGTGCTAAGCCATGAGGAACTCGTCAATAGAAAAATGAATTCAGGGATTCATAGGTTAATGGCACCATTAATAGACTTAGATAATGAGGAATACTATTTTTATTTTTCGCCGTATGATAATAATTATTCCAAGCAAGAGTTTTTAGAAGCCATTGAAGATTTCAAAGTTATGTTTCTAAAAGAGCACAAAAAGAAAGATTTAGGCACCGTGCGAGAGATCGCTATAAAAATTAATTGATATGAAATACCTGACCTTAGCAATCCTATCTTTTTTCAATTTTTTATCATGTGATACTACAACAATGACTTTTGAAATCATGAATCATCCAGAGGTGTTATATAATAGTTCTATAAACCCAAGAAATCTTACTTTAAATGATATTAAAATAGGCGATTCCGTTACTGTTTTTGATAAAAGTAAGATAAACATTCGTGTATTAAATTATGAATCTCAAGAGGATAAAAAGGCGAAAGAAATAGATTTCTCTTTGACTAAAGATATACATGTATCCTATGATGAAGGATACTATTATGTTTTAAATTACGGCAGGGTACAGTCTTTGCTATTGAGTGGTACAGCTTTAAATGCTTATAAAAACATCTCAAAGGAAGATATAGAACGGGTTTTTGGTAAAGCGGATAAAATAACCACAACTGATGATTGGGATAGTGGAGAGTTAACCTCAACGAGCTATCTGTATTTTGATAGAAATATGGAAATCTATTATCGTGATGATATTAGAAAGGGAATTTGGTCTATAAGTATCGGTAATTTGCCTCGAAAAGATCTACTATTAATTGAAGATGAAAAAGAAAAACTTGAAATAACAAGCTTAGATCTTTCAAATTCAAATCTAGCTGAAGTACCAGAAATCATTAAGGATTTTAAAGATTTAAAAGTATTAAAATTATCCAAGAATGCTATTTCAAAGCTCCCAAACTGGATAGGGTCACTAAAACATTTAGAAACATTAGAAATAGAACTAAACAATTTGGAAGGTTTACCTGAGGATATCGGGAAACTGAGTAAGCTTGAAACCATATGGTTTAGCAACAACCACATAAAAGAGCTGCCAGACTCTTTTTGTGATCTAAAATCCCTAACCACACTCTCCATTGAAAATAATGAACTTACTCATTTACCAAAGAATATAGGAAACCTATCGAATTTAGAATTTCTTTTTGCCACGAATAATAGCTTATATGATATTCCTGAATCTATAGGGAACATGAAAAACCTTTATCATTTATTTCTCGAGAAAAACAGATTAAAAGATTTGCCTACAGCCATACAGCATTGTAAAAAATTACATAAGTTACGTTTAACAAAGAATTATATTTTAGAAGAAAATAAAGCGAAAATAGATAGTTTAACGAGTTGTAGCCCATGGTTTGATTTAAACCCTGTTAAAGCTATAAAGTTTAAAAATTTAAAAGACACTATTATCGCTGTAGATGGTATTTATTATTACGTGAAATAAAGGGATGAAATTTTAGCTATGGCTTAGATAAGTCTGTTTCGTAAATTGCTACAGAAGCCCTAACTGCATTATGATAATAGAAAAATAACCACAGGCAGTAGTTTACTTCTAGCCTTGACGTAAAGATTAAGGACTGTAATCATTTTATTTTGAGTTGTTTTCTAGCTTTTTCGACTATTACTTTTTTTTAGTTTTATAGTCCGTAGCCCACATTTTTGATGTTTTATATAAAAAATTAACTATACGCTAACATTTTGCTATTAATTAGTTCTTAGTTTTAGAGCTCAGTTAATTACTAAAAACTACCAGATACCTATGAAAACCAGATTACATCTATTTTTAACATTATTTTTAGTATTATCTGCAACTGCACAAACAACCAATGAAGAATCGCGTACATTAAATCAAACACTAGTTAGTGGTACCGTCGTAGAAGCGGCGAGTAATGCACCTTTAAGTTATGCATATATTACCATAGGTGAGGTTGGTCTAGGAACAGTGACGGATGGTGATGGGAATTTTGAAATTACTATTCCTAATAAGTATGACGCTTATCCCATTAAAATCACCTATTTGGGCTTTGAAGATTTACAATTTACAGTAGCAGATTTTAGAACTAGAAGTGGCCAAATTATTCAGATGACATCCGAAGCCGTTGCTTTAAATGAAATTGTATTAAAGCCAGAGAAAATGCCTAGTGCAAAGGCTTTATTAAAGAAAGTTATAAAAAAAATTCCGACAAATTATACAGATACGCCAGCTAATATTACCGGGTATTATCGGGAAACTATGAAAGAAAATGGGGTATATATTAAGTATTCAGATGCTGTATGTACCTACTATGAGACACCCTATACGAACGCAAACTATAAGTGGAAAGACTATCAAAATCCGTTTGATCTGTTGGGTAATGGGATGTTAAACTTTGATACAAACTCTTTACACAGAATTCATTTTCATCACAAAACTTTAAAAGAAGAACAGGTACATATTGTAAAGGCAAGAGCTAGTAGTAGCTTAAGTAAGAAAGAATTTCATGCCAATATAGAAGGTGGCCCCTTAGGATTACTTGCTAGAAATAGGGTAAAATACCAAGAGAGTTTTTTAGGAAAGAAAGCTAGCCGTGATTTTAACTTTACGGTTTCAGAGGAGCTAGATGAAACAGGTACGTATGTCTACGTATTAGATTTTCATACTAAAACCACTAAGGCTCAATTGGATGCTATTGAAACGGCTTCAAACAGACGCCAATGGCGTACGGCTAATAATCGTAAATTATTAAAAGGCAGAATTTATATTGATAGAGAAGACCTAGCAATTTTGCGCTATGAGTGTGCCGTGCCCAATGATCTTAAGCAATATTTTTGTGGTTATGATTATAATCAAGTGAAACATTTTGACTATAAATTAGATGTGCGATTTAAGAAAAGAGAGGGCAAGTATCTCATAGCTGCCATGAGACATGAAGATGAGTTTATTTATAAAGACAGTATCAGTCAAGCCACTACGTATTATTCCGCCATTTCAGAATTCAAAACCACAGGAACCAATACTAAAGACATAAAGAAATTTTCTGAAGAAGAAAATTTTGCCAATACTATGTCTAATCAGTTGTATGAATTGCCATTGGATTATGATGCTGATTTTTGGCAAGTTTACAGCGAGAATAATGCCATAGCCGCAATAGATACCATTATCAGGAGGGATATGCAAAAAGAGGCGCCTTTGGAGCAGCAATTTAGAGATAAACACATCCGGAATGATGCTATGCCAGCGCCTATAGCAAAAATAGTACCTTCAAGTTTTAAAATTCATGGTGAGAACTATACTGATAACTATGCATGGCTAAAAGATACGCAAGCACCTAGCAATAATACCGCTGTGATGGAATATTTGCGCCAAGAAAATAAGTACACCGCTAATTATAACATTCCACTTAAAAGAGCACAACGAACTATTTATAAAGAATTAATAAAAGGGGTAGAAGAAAATAGTACTTCATTGCAAATTAGAGAAAATGGATACCTGTATTATAGCGCATTTACAGAAGAAGATGAGCACCCTATTTATTATAGAAAAGCGGTTGAAAATGATACGGTAGTAGAAAAATTATTAGATGTTACTATAGAAGCAAAAGACAAAGCTTATTACAATGCAGGTATTGGGGCGGTTAGCCCAAACAACCAATTTATTAGTATCTATGAAAATACTACGGGTAAAGATGCCTATGTTTTAAAAATTAAGGATCTAAAAACCCAAACATATTTAGCAGATTCCATTGCTCAAATCGGATCAATGGTTTGGTTGGATAATGCTAGTTTTCTGTATGTGAATAGGGACGAAAAAACATTAAATTCTTCCAAAGTATTGCGTCATGTGTTAGGTACAGCGCCTGAAAATGATGTAATAGTATACCAAGAAGAAGATCCTAGTTTTAGCGTTAGCATTCAAAAATCAAAGTCCAAGGAATATATTTTTTTGAATACCGGAAGTAGTACCACTTCGGAGAATTGGTATTTAGAAACCAAAGAACCTATGGGCGCCTTTAAAGTTATTCAGCCGCGGGAAAAGAACCATCTCTACGGTACAGCTCAACACAAGGAACTATTCTATATAATTACCAATAAAGAAGCCTTAAATTATAAAGTAGTTGCTGCTCCTATTCATAGTCCTTCTGCAGAAAATTGGGTAGATATAATTCCGCACCAAACAGGAGTATTAATCCAAGATTTTCAATTATTTGACGACTATTTGGTGATTAATGAAAAAGAAAAAGCTCAAGGGCGAATTAAAGTTATAGACTTAGCGACTAAAAACAGTCACTTTCTAAAATTAGACGAGGAATTTTACAATGTAACTCTAGGATACAATCCAGATTTTAAAACGGATAGTTTACAGTTTAACTACAGCTCTTTTGAAACGCCGCTGACTACGTTTAATTATCATATGAAGACCAAAGAAAAACGCATGGTGAAACAGCATAGTAAGCCTATTACACTTCCGTATTTTAAATATGTAGTTGAACGTAAATGGGTAACGGCTAAAGATGGAAAACAAATTCCGCTAACACTCATTAGTAGCAAATGGCGCGCTAAAAGAAAAGGAGATAATTATAAAGTATACCTAAGCTCTTATGGTGCCTATGGAGCCGGACAAGATATAGCCAGTGGCCCAAAAGTGCACCATCTGGTCAACGCAGGTTTTGTTTATGCTATAGCACATGTTAGAGGAGGAAATGATTTAGGGAATGAGTGGTATGAAGACGGTAAACTGTTTCATAAAAAAAATACTTTTTCAGATTTTATAGCCTGCGCAGAGTATTTAATTGAAAATAATTATGCGAAGGAAGGTAGTATTGTGGCAGAAGGAGCTAGTGCCGGTGGTTTGCTAATGGGGGCTGTGGTAAATGAACGGCCAGAATTGTTTAAAACCGTACTATTAGATGTGCCATTTGTAGATGTTGTAAATACCATGCTCGATGAAACATTGCCATTAACCATTGGAGAATATGATGAGTGGGGTAACCCTCAGAATAAAAAGCAGTATGGCTATATTAAGTCTTATAGCCCGTATGATAATGTAAAAGAACAAGCTTATCCTAACCTATTATTTTTTACGGGGCTTAATGATACTAGGGTCGGGTATTGGGAACCTGCCAAGATGGTGGCTAAACTTAGAGCTACTAAAACAGATGAAAATATAATATTACTTAAAACAGATTTTTCTAGCGGCCATAGTGGTGGTTCTGGGCGCTTTTCAGGTTATCGAGACAGTGCTTACAAATTAGCTTTGATTTATGATTTAAATAAGCCTAAGGAAGTAGACAAGTAAAAGTACAGGTACTGCAGATCCACTAGGAATTTAGGGATAAATTAAGATTATTTTTAACCCTATCCTGAAAGAGAGAATACAATAATTTTCCAATTGCTATAACCATTCAAATTAGCCACTAGAGGTTAATTCCTTTTCATCCCAAATAATAGTCTAGGAATTTTGAAGGGATAAATTAGCAGCCTATATATAAGTATGACTACAGGAAAAGAAGTTATTAGAAGTATGGCAATTTTAGCGACAATAGGGAGTTCTAATTGGATGATGTAATAACCCAGAATGACGATGATGGTTTGGTGTAAGATGTAAAACGGGTAAATGGCCTCATTGCATTTTTGTAGGAATCTACTCTTTTTATAGAACCAAATTTGTCCATAACCCAGTACTGTCGTTATGAGTGTCCAGCTTAGGAATCCGCACACTAGATACCACACGTTCCACCTTGCGTTAATAGAAAGATATGGCGTTATATAGGCATTGGGCAACAAGTAATAGCCGTAAAATATGACCGTACTTAAGATAAAAGCTATCGCGTTAAATTTCCGGTACGCCTTTAGGTGGGTCCAACTTGTATTTGAGGAGGCAAATAGCATTCCCGCTACTAAAAAGTAACCGTAATAAAAGGTAGAGGAGAGGTTTGTTATAGCTTTAGAATCGCTCGGGTAGATTTGCTTTAGAAGCATTGTAATAATCACTAATGGAAGGACCCAAAGTAAGATGCCATATTTTTTAGCCGAAATACTATCCAAAAACCTCATAACACTATCCGATTTAGGAGATTTCAGGAACAGAATTAGCGGAATAAGTACAACAGAATACACGAAGAGGTTTTCAATAAACCATAAATGGTTGGTTTCAAAGGCGCCACTTTTATAAACATCTAGATAAGAACCATAGCTAGCTATATGTTCATAATAGGTTTGTGGCGGCACAATAAACAAGACCCCAAAAATAAGAGGAATGATTAACCGAATACTGCGCTCTTTTAAAAACTGACGCCATGTTCTTTTAGAAAAAGCATATATGGTTCCGGTTCCTGAGATTAGAAAAAGGAGCGGCAATCTAAATTGCTCAAAGAAAACCATGATATCATCCAAAAGCTTGCTAGAATCTTCATTCATGATGTGAAAAGTATCGCCATTAAATGGCATCCCTATATGGTGCAGGTATACTGCAAGTATGGCAATAACACGAAACCAATCTAAATCATACCTACGTTTCTTTTCTTTCAAATCCTTGTTTTTATGTTTTGCAAACAAACCTAAAAACTAATTTGAATGATTTTTTTGATTTGTGATGGCGTACACGCAAATGTGACGAAATACAAGGGCAAGTTCTTACAATTTAGAATACACAGCATTAAAGCGCGCGATAGTGGAACGCGAAACAGGGATTGTTGTAGCGCAGTTCTTCAAGCTTAATTGATATCCTTGCGCATTTCCTGTAATAGTTTCAATAGCCCCTAAATGTACCAGATAAGAACGGTGTGTTTTGAATACTTGGGGAGCCATGGGGGTTAATTGTTCTTCTAATTCCTTAAGGGTGATACGAAGTAGAGTTTTATGAACTCCCGTAGCGGAAAACGTATACACTTCGGTATAATTACTTTCTACTTTAGCAAAAAGAAACTCACTACTATGTAGTTCAAAAATCTCCTGTGAAGCAGCATCTTTAATGGAAATAAGCTTGTTGTGTGCAGCTTTGGTTTGCTTCTTGATTAGCTGTTGCACGCTATGTGCATGTTTATGTATCAGCCGCTCTAGATTTAAGGGGAGCACAATAATAATTAATAGAAATCCTACTAAAAAGGTATTCCGTATTTCTTCCCAAAAATAGGTGAGAGACCAATTATCTGGGTTAGTATAAATAAAATCCCGAATTAAAAAACCGGCTATGCCTATAAGTAACAAAATTATGGAGAGGTGAAAAAGTTCTTTACCGAGTGTCCACTTGGTATCTTCTTTTAAGGTCCTATCTACTAGCTTGAAATAACAAAAGGCTATAGGAAATGGAATAAAAGCATGCACGAGTAGTATGGCTATGGAATTAATTTTATGCTCTGCTGCATTCACTTCAAAAGGTTCAAAAAAGTACGAGAAGCCAAAACTTAAGACTGAAATAAGTAACAACAAAAAAAGCACTCTTTTGGTATTGTCATAGTAATACGGGTAGGGCGTTGTTAGATACTTCTTAAATTTTTTAAATATATCCTTCATCTAGCAGCTAAAATACTTTTTTATGATAACAATAGTAGGTGAGGAGGCACTTCTTTTTTTTGTCCTAGAATTCTACCTACAAAGCCTTTTTTTCCCTCTGAAATTAAAAAAGCTGTCTAAACTGCGGTTTTCCGCAAAGAGGTGATAAACCTTTGTTTTAGACTGATAAATAAGAATACTAAAAATAAAAGCTATGATGCCCGTTCCAAAACCAAATAAACCAAGTGGAGTTAGTTTCGGCTTTTGTAGTAGGGTAATTTGAGCTTTGTTTATGGTATAAAAACTTAAGATGGTATATAAACTTAAGATTTTTGAGTAAGCAGTTGCCTTAACAAAATTTGGTGTTACATTTTTTTTGCCGATGCTAATAACATACTATTTATGCGAGTAGACAATAGGAAGGGAGTGTAATGTGTATATTTACATTTTAACTCATTTTAATTTAAATAATGATACCTTGGATATAAGAAAAATTAAACTACTTGTTTTATTGGGGTTGTTTATAGTATCCTGTAATAATGATGATTCGGTTTCCAATGTAGCTACTGATTCTACTGAAAATGAAATTTTTAGTTGTTCGGATGAATTAGCCATTGAAGTACAAACGCTTCTAAACCCTTCAGGGTACGCACCTTTATCCGCACTTGTTATTTTCAATACCGATGAACCTATTTCTGTAACTATGCGTGTTATCGGAAAAAATGGCGCTGACGCTGATATTATTCAAAGTTTTCCTGAAATTGGAACTAATATTGAGATACCGGTTCATGGACTATATCCAGATTATGAAAATGAAGTAGAATTCACTTTTTATGACACCAACAAGGTTTCCTTATGCACTCAAACACTTAAAATACAAACAGCTTCCCTTATTTCTGCTATGCCAGAAATTACAATAAACACAGCAGATAGAAGCCAAATGGCAGCAGGAATGACCTTGGTAAGCTATTATGGCTACGATACTGACATTCACCCTTTTAGGCCCTTTATTTTTGACTCTTACGGAGCTATTAGGTGGTATTTAAATTACAAGGAACATCCTATATTAAGTAATTTACACTATGATAACGGTCCAGGTCGTTTGGCAAATGGTAATTTTTATTTTGCGAATAATGAGCCAGATGCAATTTATGAAGTAGATCTTTTTGGAAACATTATAAATACTTGGGATATGCCTGGTTTTAGTTTTCACCATGAAGTACTAGAAAAACCTAATGGAAATTTTATTGTTTTGGTAGACAAGCATGATGCGAGTACGATAGAAGATTATATTATAGAAATAGACAGGTCTGCTAATGAAATTATAACTATTTGGGATTTAAATGAATCTTTAGATAATACCCGAACTACATTGACTACCGATTCCGAGGATTGGATTCATGTAAACGGTGTTAGTTATGATGCTAGTGATGATACTTTAGTTATTTCAGGACGAACACAAGGTGTGGTAAAACTTACTGCAGCAAATGAAGTGGTTTGGATAATGGCACCACATGCAGATTGGAAAACTTCAGGTAATTTAAAGGACCTTAGCTCTAATTTATTACAACCGTTAGATGCTTCCGGTTCAGCAATTACCAATGAAGCTATTCTAGATGGTACAGAAAATCATTCTGATTTTGAATGGAATTGGTACCAACATGCCACTAAGGTATTGGCAGATGGGTCTGTTATACTTTTTGATAATGGCGATAATAGAAACTATACTGGTCTGGGACCATACAGTAGGGCAGTACAGTATAAAATAGACGAAACTAATGGTACTATTCAACAAATATGGCATTATGGTAAAGAACGGGGAGAAGAAACCTATTCTAGGGTGGTATCTGATGTAGACTATTTAGAAGCAAATAATCATATGTTGTTTTCTCCTGGAGGTATTACATCAGGCGCTCAACCTTTTGGTAAAAGTATAGAAATAGATATGGAGACAAATAGCATTATTTTTGAAGCCACGATTACTGCACCAACTCCATTTGCAGGCCACATTACTTTTCATAGAACAGAACGCTTATCACTATATCCTACGCTAAATTAGTTTTATTCCTATAGAGCACTGCTTAAGCAATAGTCAAGCTTCATTTATGGTTCAGGAATTCCTTTAAAAAGTAATAAAACCCTAGGAATAAACATTTATTAATTAACGGCCAGTAGTACTTATCATGGACTTTTAATGAGACTATCCTTTTCTTTGGGTGATCTGATTGTGTTCTTTAATTTGAAAATTTACAAAGGGAAAATTTAGTTCAGAATTTCTTAAGAGGTGATTAAAAGTAAATTTAAATAAAGCATTCTTCACATTTCCCTTGAATTAATAATTGGGATACTTCTATTTTTCTGTTCGGTATTTTTGGAAGCGTAACGCTTACCGCTAAGCATTCAACTTTCCCACAGTTAAGACATTGAAAATGAGGATGAACGTCATGGTGCGCAGTTGAAGTGCAACCATGACATTTAGCATACCATTTTAATCCTTCTTTCCCTAAAAAAGAATGTAGTACACCATCATCTTCCAGTTTATCTAAAACTCTATAGATGGTGGTTTTATTAAATGTAGTACCTAGCTGATCAATAAGTGCTTTGGCAGAAAGTGCTACAGCCTTAGTATCAAATGCTGCTAACAAAACTTCAACCGCTTTTGTCTTTCTAATTACTCCCATGAAACAAATATAACCCAACGGAGTTGCAATAACAAATATTATTTCTACATTTGCAACTCAGTTGTAATAATAATGAAATAGAATGATCGTATTAAAACAGAAAGCAGATATTCTTGGAACTTTGGCAAGTAGCTTGTGCCTTGTACATTGTATGGCCACGCCATTTCTTTTTATGGCTCAAGCGGGTTCAGTTTTCTGTTGTGAGGATCCTCCAGCATGGTGGAAATTTATGGACTATTTATTTTTAGCTATTTCATTTGTTGCCATTCAATGGTCTACAAAAACCACAACAATTAAATGGCTGGCACCAGCGCTTTGGCTAAGTTGGTTGGTATTGGCTGCAATACTATTAAATGAAAAACTAGAACTAATAGCCTTACCAGAACCAGTCGTTTATATACCTGCTATTGCCTTGGTCGCACTGCACTTGTATAATAGAAAACACTGTAAATGTAATGCTGATAAATGTTGTGTAAATAATGGATAAGAGTCAAGTAGAAATTACGGGAGATAATCACTTCTCAGCAAGTATTAGAACGCCGCTGCGTACAGATGCATTTGAGAAATCAGATGAGGAAAAGATCATTAACATTCAACATCATTTTAAAATGATCATGGAAGAAATGGGACTAGATTTAACAGATGATAGCCTATCAGGAACTCCATACCGTGTTGCTAAAATGTATGTAAAAGAGCTGTTCTATGGTTTAAACCCAGTGAACAAACCAAAACTTTCAACTTTTGAAAATAAATACGGGTATCAAAAAATGCTTGTGGAACAAAATATTAATATTGACTCAGCTTGTGAACATCACTTTTTACCAATTGTAGGACATGCCCATGTGGCCTACGTGCCTAAAGATAAGGTTATTGGGTTATCTAAAATTAACCGTTTGGTAGATTATTATGCGCGCCGTCCTCAGGTGCAAGAACGCTTAGTACTTCAAATTTTAAATGATTTGCAAAATATCTTGGATACTAGAGATGTTATTGTTTCGGTAACTGCAAAACATTTGTACGTGTCTTCCAGAGGAATAAAAGACCAAAGCAGTTTTACTACGACTTTGGAATATGGAGGCTGTTTTTCAGATTCAGATACCCGGAATGAGTTTTTAAAAATTATAGGACAAGAGCGATTACATTAAATCTATTTATAAAATTTTTAGGCACAAAAAGTATGGAATACAACCGTAGAAAATTTATTTCCTTTATGGGTAAAGTAGGACTAGGAACTGTAGTTATGCCACAGTTTTTAGTAAGCTGTGGTAGCACGGCAACACCTACTAACGGATTCGGAAACATTTCAAAAGAAAGACTAAACACTTTAAAAGCTTTTGCTTTGGAAGGGTTAGTTGCTTCTGATACAGACGATTTGTTATTAGCCAAGGGATTAAATTATCATACCATTATAAAGTGGGGAGATAAAATAAGCGATACAGATACATTTGGGTTTAATAATGATTTCACATGTTTTATACCTTTCGATGAAAACAACCCGAAAGACGGTTTACTATGGGTTAATCATGAATATGTGAATCCACTTTTTGTTTCTGATTTTGATGCTAGAAAATATGAAAATCCTTTTGAACATAGAACCAAAGAGCAGGTTGATAAAGAGATGTATGATGTGGGGGGTACCATCGTAAGGATCAAAGAAGAGAATGGCGTATGGAAAGTCGTTGAAAACGACCCTCATAATCGCCGAATTAATGGTAAAACACCAATAAGCGTTAATTGGGACAGCCCCATAAAAGGCAAATCGACTATTATTGGCACGAATAGCAACTGTTCTGGCGGCATTACACCATGGAAAACCTTTCTTACCTGTGAGGAAAACTATGATGGTTTCTTTGGAGAAACCGAATACGATACAAATAATGTAGCTACACGTAGACCTAGTTCTTACGGTTGGGAAAATTTTTACGACTATCCACCAGAACATTATGGCTGGGTGGTAGAAGTAAACCCAAAAGATGGCACAGCTCAAAAACATATTGCCTTAGGACGATTTGCGCACGAGTGTTGCACCTTATATGAATTAGAAGATAAAAGGGTAGTAGCCTATACCGCAGATGATAAAAATGATGAACATTTATACAAGTTTATTTCATCTGAGCCAGGTTCTTTAAAGGAGGGAACTTTATTTGTAGCAGATACTATCAATGGTATTTGGTTGGCATTAGATTGGGAAACTCAAGCCGTTTTAAAAAGTAATTTCAAAGATCAGACCGAGGTATTGATCCGGGCACGAGAAGCAGCCAAACTTCTTGGTGGTACTGCATTAAATAGACCAGAGGATATCGAAATAGACCCAATTACGGGAAACATTTTTATTTCGTTGACAAATAATAAACAGAAAGGAGATGTTCACGGTTCTATTTTAAAAATAGAAGAAAATAATGGTGCCTTTGATGCTTTACATTTTAAAGCTTCTACCTATTTGGCTGGCGGAGAAGAAAAAGGTTTTTCTTGTCCAGATAATTTAGCGTTTGATTTATCAGGAAACCTTTGGTTAACTTCAGATATGTCGGGTAATTCTATGAATAAAAAAGATAAGCCTTATATGGTTTTCAAAAATAATAGTCTATTCGTAATTCCTAGACTTGGTGAAGATGCAGGCAAGGTAATTCGTGTCGCTTCAGCACCAAAAGATGCGGAGTTAACGGGACCTTGGTTTTCACCAGACGGAAAAACTTTATTCTTAAGTGTGCAACACCCAGGGGAACAAACTACAGATTTGAAAAACCCTACCAGTACATGGCCTTTTGATGAAGATGGTATCCCAAAACCTGCTGTAGTTGCCATTACAGGAGATTTAATCGAAAAAATGAACAAGTTGAATCAATTTGAAATAATCTAACGAATAAAACCTATTGCATTATGGAGGCTATAATTACGGTGGTAGGTTTTTTAGGAGCAGGAAAAACTACCTTACTAAGGTTCTTAATTAACAGTTTTATTGAACAAGGGTTTAACCCCTATGTGATTCTAAACGATTATGAAAATGCCCATTTAGATGCACAACAATTAACCAAGCAGATGGCATCAAATGCTATTAAGCCTTTAAGCGGTAGCTGTATCTGTTGTAGTGGTATTATGGAACTTAGAAATACGGTAAACAGAATTCCTGATAGAAAAAACGGGATTACACTTATCGAAGCCAACGGAACATCAGATGCTTGTTCCTTAATGGAGTTTTTGGGGGTAGGGCTTCATGATCGGTTTTTACCACCCATTCAAATTTCTGTGGTAGATGTTAAAAACTGGCAAAAAAGGGGAGCACATAACGAACTGGAAGCAAACCAAATTCAAATTTCTTCTCTATTGGTTTTATCACATCTTGAACAGGTATCAGAGAATCGCAAAGCAGAAGTTATACAGCAATTGAAAATATGGAATCCAACCGCGAAAGTAATCCCCATGCAGCAGTTAGATGTTTTATTGTTACCTGAATTAGGACCTTCTCTAAATTCTGCTCAAAAGTTAGACCATCAAAAAGCACACTGGGCTTCATGCGCTGTAGATTTGCCAAATTTGCCCCATTCCAAAGCTATTGATGGTATTTGTGCGGCACTTCCTAAAAGTTTACTGAGAGTTAAGGGTTGTACGATAATTAGTGACGATGCACATTATACTTATTTTGAGCGCACTCCAGATGGCGAAGTGCATATAAGGCCTTTTAATGGTGTTCCTATAACAGGCTCTAAATTGTTGACAATTGGCCCAGGAAGTGAGACGTATCTATTACAAAAAATTATTACATCCATTCTTTCAAAAAATCAAGTTATTGATAAAAATACCCCACAAAAAGAATAGCAGAAGTAGTAAGCATACAAAACAATAAATCACATGAAAAAATTACCTGTAACTGTATTAAGTGGTTTTCTAGGTGCTGGTAAAACCACCTTGTTAAACCATGTGCTCCATAACAAAAAAGGAATAAAAGTAGCCGTGATTGTTAACGATATGAGTGAGGTTAATATTGATGCTCAGTTCATTGCAAATGAAAACACGCTCTCTAGAACGGAGGAGAAATTAGTAGAAATGTCTAACGGCTGTATTTGTTGCACTTTACGTGAAGATCTTATGGTAGAAGTTGAAAAGTTGGCAGCCGAAAACAGATTTGATTATTTACTTATTGAAAGCTCAGGGATCAGTGAGCCTATTCCCGTAGCACAGACTTTTACATTTGAAAGTGAAGATGGTAAAATAGATTTAAGTCGGTTTAGTTTTATAGATACTATGGTTACCGTAGTAGATGCATTTAATTTTTTAAAAGACTTTTCAAGTTCAGATTATTTAACCACACGAGCGCTTACCTCTATTGAAGGTGACGATAGGACTATTGTTAATTTATTGACCGATCAAATTGAATTTGCTAACGTTATTATTATCAATAAAATTGATTTGGTACGTCCAGAACAGCTTGATGAATTACATGCTATTCTACATAAATTAAATCCAGAAGCGCGCATACTTACTGCCAATGAATCTAAGGTTGCTTTAGAAAGTGTACTGAATACAGGTTTGTTTGACTATGAAAAAGCAGAAGCGTCTGCTGGATGGTTAAGAGAATTAGAAAATGATCATGTACCTGAAACAGAAGAATACGGAATAAGTTCTTTTGTTTTTAGAAGTAAAAAGCCATTTCATCCAGAGCGCTTTTTAACATATCTGAACCAAAATTTTCCTCAAAATATTATCAGAAGCAAAGGGTTGTTTTGGTTAGCTTCAAGAACTAATCATGCTTTATTGTGGAGCTCTGCAGGTGGTTCATGTAAAGCAGATAATGCAGGTGTTTGGTGGGCTTCTATGACTTTTGGAGAACGTTTAGCTTACGCCTCTTTTCTTGATCATAAGGATGAAATTGAAGCAAATTGGGATCCTTTGTTTGGAGACCGAAAAATAGAGTTGGTTTTTATAGGGCAGCATATGAACAAAGATGAAATGCTAAGGGAGTTAGAGGAATGTTTACTTACAGCTTGTGAAATAGACCTTTGGAAAAATCAACAATTTCCTCAACAAGATGCATGGCCAATAGCTTAAAAAAAAATTAAAGAAGGTTTTAAAGAATTAAAAATGATACAAACAGATCACCTTACTTTTCAATATAAAAAAAAGGATACTAGCTTTAGCTTCCCAGATCTCACTTTGAAACAGAATGAAAATCTACTCATTTTAGGAAAATCGGGTATTGGAAAAACAACCTTGTTGCATCTAATAGCAGGGTTATTAAAACCTAAACATGGAACAATTAGGATTGATGCTATAGCTATCAATACACTAAGCAATCGTCAATTAGATAAATTTAGAGGAGAAAAAATAGGCTTAGTATTTCAAAAGAATCACGCTATAAGCTCATTAAGTGTTCTAGAAAATTTACAAGCACGCCTTTATTTTAGTAAACACAAAATAGAACCTTCCGCTATTGATGTTTTACTAAAACAATTAGACCTACACAAAATTCAACATCATAAAGCGCACCAACTCAGCGAAGGACAATTACAACGTTTAGGTATTGCATCTGCCATTATACACGAACCAAGTTTAATTTTGGCAGATGAACCAACATCTAACTTAGACGATGAAAACTGTAAGATTGTAATAGCACTATTGATAGCGCAAGCAAAAAAAACTAAGGTAAACCTCATCGTAATTACGCACGACTCTAGAATAAAACCATTCTTTCAAAACGTCATTACCCTATGAATATTTGGAAGATTAGCCTGCAAAATATAAAATCTAAACCGCTTTATACTTTTTTGAGCGTTTTTGTTTTAGTGCTGAGTATTACCTTGCTTTTAGGAATTCAGCAACTAAAAACATCCTTCGAATACCAAATGGAACGTAATTTGGGTGGTATTGATATGGTCGTGGGTGCTAAAGGAAGTCCGTTACAACTTGTATTGGCTTCAGTGTTGCATCTAGATAATCCTACGGGAAATATATCTTACCAAGAAGCACTGAAGATCGGCAAAAATCCAATGATAAAATCGGCGGTACCAATCTCGTATGGCGATAACTATGAAGGATATAGAATTGTGGGAACAACGGCAGATTTTGGATCCCTTTATCATGCTGAATTGGAACAAGGGAGTGGTGTTAAAAAATCTATGGATGTGGTTTTAGGAAACAGTGTTGCACAACACCTTAAACTTAATATTGGCGATACTATTTTGAGCACTCATGGTTTAGTGGATGCTACTGTTGAAGTACATTCTGATAAATTAACGATAGTAGGTATTTTAAAGCCTACTAAAAAAGTCATAGATCGTTTAATTATAACCAATTTACAAAGTGTCTGGGATGTTCATGATCATAAAGAAGAACATCTTGAAGAATCAGAAGAACACCATGATGGGCATGCCCATGAAGAACATGACGATTCCAAAGAAATAACCTCCTTACTCATCACATTTAGAAACCCAAGGGGATTGGTTACCCTGCCCAGAAAAATTAATAAACAGGTGGGTTTGCAAGCTGCGTTGCCAAAATATGAGTTAGATCGCCTTTATGCTTATACCGGTGTTGGCTTTAAGACAATCACAGCAGTTGCCTATATCATACTTATAATTTCTGGAATTATGATTTTCACAAGTCTTTATAAAATGGTCAAGGAACGTGCTTTTGATTTGGCGTTGTTAAGAACTTATGGCGCACGTAATTTTCAATTGATTAAAATAGTAGCCTACGAAGGGTTTACAATCGCTTTTACAGCTTTTGCTTTAGGTTTTTTGTTCTTGAAAATTGGTCTTAAGTACGTCTTCAAAATGATGAATGCAGATGATAAATTATATATGCTCCAAGAATTGCCTTATCAAGACCTTTTACACACCGGAGGTTCAATTATTATATTAACTACAGTATCCGTTTTATTGGCTATATATCCAATTTTAAAGATGGATATAGCAACAATTTTAAGTAATGAAAAATAAAATTTTATTCACATTTATACTGTTTACATACGCTCTAGGGTATAGTCAACGAGAAACTTCATGGGCAGATTTAGCCAAAGTTAGATACACAGATAAGTTTTTCCCTGCGTATGATGACTATTTCTTGTATCCTGAATTTTCTGGATCCGTAAAAGATTTGGAAGGAAAACAAATTACCGTGACAGGATATTTTCTAAATATTGACCCAAATGGGAAATTGTTCATACTATCAAAAGGTCCTATGTCTGCTTGTTTTTTTTGTGGTCAAGGCGGTCCAGAAACGGTTATAGAACTTCAATTTGTTGTGCATCCCAAGTTCAAAACAGATCAAGTGGTTAGCATAACGGGCATCTTAAAACTCAATAAGGATGATGTGGAGCATTTTAATTATATACTTACAGATTGCTATGGTCTACTATTAAAATAACTAACGCAACTTAGTTGCGTTAGTTTAAAAAAGATACTATCTTTGCAAAATAAGTAACATATCACTAACAGCCCAATCACATCATAACGTTTCAATTTTTAATGAAGCCTAGTCGCATAAAACATACTATCACCTATTTGTTGCTTGTTCTTTTTCTATCTATGAAAATAACAGGTCTTCATGCGTTGTCACATACGACTGACGATACAGTAGATGATGTCTGTGCCATTTGTGACCATGCCATTGCACATAATTTAACCCCAATTATTTTCCCTTCCACAGTTGATTTTCATATTGAAAACAAGGTGTTTCCAATCGAAAAAAAATTTGCGAGCAATTACAAGACTACCGTTATAAATACTATAGTAACAAGCAAGCTTTTTTGTAGACCACCGCCTTTTTTGCTATAAGTTTTCTATACATTTTTTCCTTTGCACTTTGAATTCTCCTTGAGCCCTTTTTACCCTAAAAGTGTTTTTGGAATTCGTGATGCACCATATTCTTCAAATGGTTAAACTTATAGGCTTTGTCTTGGTTCATTTTAAAGGACTCCAATTTAAATCTTATAGTATAAAAATATGCTTTATAAAATATTGAGTGTAGGACTATTTTTTAGTCTGTGCTCAACCGCGCTTGCGCAAAATTCTTATCAAATAAAAGGGTTTGTAATACATGCGAACACCTTAGAACCTGCTAAGGGTGCAACTATCGTCGGAGAAAAACTTTTTTCAGTGTCAACATCAACTGGTGCTTTTACCATAAATAATGTGTTCAAAGGCAAGTACGTGTTTACTATATCTCATATTGGTTGTGAATCTGAAACAATTAGTATTGATGTGGGTCCAAATATGAATGAACTTAAAATATTTTTAACGGAATCAACCACTGTTCTCGACGAAGTAAAAGTTAGTGAAAAAACTAAAAAAAGAAAAGCTATGGAAGTTCCTATAGTTTCTCAAACGGTTACTAAAGGATTTCTAAATAATAATAGAGAGAATAGTTTAATGCAAACTTTAAGTAAAATACCTGGAGTAAGCACTATTACAATTGGTTCTGGGCAATCTAAACCTGTCATTAGAGGTTTAGGTTTTAATCGTGTAGCTGTTGTACAAAACGGTATAAAACATGAAGCACAACAATGGGGAAGTGACCATGGAATAGAAATAGACCAACACGGTATTCAAAACATACAAATTATTAAAGGCCCCGCTTCTTTATTGTACGGATCTGATGCCATTGCCGGAGTTGTTGATATACAAGCCAATAAAATACCATCTCCGAATTATTTTGATGGCGAAGTGAATATTCTTGGTGAAAGTAATAATGATTTATTAGGCATTTCTGCGGGTTTAAGTTCTATAAAAGATAAGTGGTTTTATCGAACCAGGCTTACGTACAGAGATTATGGAGACTATAAAGTACCGACAGATCAAATCAATTTTGAAAACTACATTTTTGAATTACATGAAAATAATTTAAGGAATACCGCAGGTATCGAAGCAGATGCAAGTGTAAGCATCGGTTTTGTTTCTGAGGGTATAACATCTGAAACAGTATTCAGTAATGTGAATGCTAAAAACGGATTTTTTGCTAAATGATATAGATACTGGTGATTATCATTGTGCATACTGGTAACTGATCAAACCGGTTGGCAGAGTAGAACATCTATAGATATTAAGATTGTAAATTGAAATTTTCTCGAATATGCTATTTTACATAATATCATTATAGTTTACAAACGTGAATTCCCCTACAAGCTACAAAGCAACCTTTTTGTACTATAATTAATGGACCTAATTATTAAAAAGCTAAAGAGTAAGCAGGTGGTTTAATCTATATAATTTCTAAAGCCTTATAAAGGCAATAATAATTCATAATTTTAATCGTTTAAAATATTATTAAAAAACTAAACTAATGAAATATTTTTCACCTTCAATTTTAATAGGAATTCTATGTACATTAATATTATCTTGTTCAGAAAATGAGCAATCAACTGATGATTCATTACCAGAACAGCAAATTGAAATTGCCAAGATTCAATTTTATTCTAAAAACTTTGGGTATACCGGTGACATCATAGAAATTAATGGCACCAATTTTATTGAAGATAGTGATAAAGTAAGTGTTTTATTTGACGGGACTAACTCAGAAATTATAGCTTTAAGCAATACCACGATTAAAGTAAAGCTGCCTTTGGTTGAAAATGGAATTCCTGATTTAGAAATTAATATGGAAGGTCGTCAGATTGATTTCGAGGTAGCTAACGATTATAGCGGAAATATAGGAATTTTAGCTAAAATTCCTGGAAAATGGGCTTTTACTAGAACGGAAAACTCTTTTGATGAAACGATATGGACATCACAATTGGTTACACCTGAAAGAATTTATTATGGAGCCATTCGTGTAAATAATACTACTATTAGATCTGTAGAACGAAGTTTAGATGGTGGATTAACTTTTGAACGTTGGGTTTATCAAGGTTTTACCAATGCTTTTCATGCTACTCCAACCGATGAGGGTTGGGCAGAAAGTTTAAAATTATTAAAAATACCAGCAGGAGGTAGTGTTGATGGTAATGATGAAATTATTTTTGGCGAAATTGATGATGTGAATGGAGGCATTGCGGCGATGAGTGTTAGCGATGATCTACAAAATGGATTATTTGTAAGTGGAAACAAAAAAGTTTTTCAAACTAAAGATGGAGAAAATTTTGACGTTATTTATGATCCAAATTATGAATACCTTACTATTCGTACAGGTTTTCGTTTAGACGATGACCATTTTTGGGCAGGAGGAGGTAATGTATCTTATGGTATAAAACCTTCTTTACTATTTACTCATAATGGTGGTGTAACTTGGCACGATTTAGAATTAGATTTTAATGAAAGTACTACTGTTTATAAAATTCAATTTTTAGATCCTAATAATGGTTACATGCTAACATTTCGTGATATCAACAGTCCATTTCGTTTAAGAAAAACTATAGATGGCGGATTTACTTGGCAAACAGTAGAAACTTTATTACCTAATACAAATTTTGTGTTTTTAGATACCTCAGTAGGTTATTCTTTTCTTGACAATATAATTTTTAAAACTACCGACGGAGGTGTTACTTGGAATAAAGACATAGAAGCAGAGGGCAAAATTAGACAAATAGACATTAAAGATAATATTGTTATAGCAAAAATCGAAAATGGAATGTTACGTTATTTTCTATAAGGCAATTAAATTGGAGAATAATTGACAAATACTATACTGATTTTAATTTATTCATGTCTTGATTTTAAATTAGCTGTAACACTATGCGCCGTTTTACTTATGACGTCTATTTGTACTATAATTTATATTATGTAAAATAGAATATTTAAGAACCTCTTCACTTTTGTAAAATTGCTATCCCGTTTAGACTTATAAGTCAATGAATACATAATGCCACTTGCATCGTCTCGCCGACTTTCTAAATCATCCACAGGATAATTCAAAAAGCTCGCGTATGTAAAATATAAAATATAGGGACTCCTCTCTCAATTGAATCAAAATCAACTAAATTATCATCTGTTCTGTAGGTTCATCTATAAAACTTAAAAGTCCAACGCTTCATCTCGTCGCTATTTAAAATCATCCGCAGGATAATCTCAAATACACAAGTATTCTGATTCGGTATAACAATAAAAAACAGGTATAAAAAAACTATATCCCAATGTGTACTAAGAATCTTTCGGCTTTAATTGTTCTTTTAATTCAGCTAACTGGTTTTCTTTAAAAACCATAGTACGGTGTGGAAACGGAATTTCGATGCCTTTGGCATCAAACTCCTTTTTAATGCTTTCTAAGAGATCACATTTCATGACAAATGAGGACGGATAATCTTTTGCCCAGGTCCATGCCCTAAGCGTAACTTCAGATTCATTGAGACCTATAACGCGCACCAGCACTTTAGGATCTCCGTTCTTTATATCTAATGGATTTCTATTGTCTAAAATACTTGGATGTTGGGTACATTGTTCGCGCATGATCTCTTTAGCGGTATCAATATCACTATCATAAGAAATACCAATCTCTATCCATTGGCAACATTTACGATCGCCTAAATCATAATTAATGAGCTTCTCTTTGTTAATGATGGAATTTGGAACCACAATCATTTTATTCTCAAAATTCCTAATCACCGTATGGCGTAAGGTAATATCTATAACCGTACCTACCATATCATCAGAAATACGAACAATATCAAAAATTTTAAAAGGCTTAAAGGTGATAATAAACACACCGCCCACTAAATTTGCTAGGGCTTCTTGAGAGGCTACACCGGCAATAACGGCAATGACTCCTGCCCCACCCAAGGCTGTTTGTGCCAAACCGCGTAATGAAGGGAAGGCCATCACAGCAAAAAGGACACCTAAAAAATACACGCCAAATACGGCCAGATTTCGTAAAAATTTGTAACTCGTAGGATCGCTCTTTTCTTCTACCCGTTTGGCAATAACATGCGCAAAAAGCATTTGCACAACAGAGACCCCAATAATGGTAAGGATAAGAACAAAACCTAAGTAAAAAATCAGCCAGAAATCTTTCTGTACCCGCTGGTAATACTGCTCATCTATAAATACAAAAATCAAAGAAATGAACCCTAAAACAATCCACAAGGTCTTAAGAATACGACGTAGCAAGTCTAAGGTACTAGAATCCTGATTAGGAAATTTTGCTTTTAGCTTAGCTTTTAACCACTTATGAAAGTAATTGGTGATTACGAGTAATATAATTACGGTTCCAACGGTTGCTAGAATATGGTAAATTGCCTTTGAATTTTCTTGAATAAACTCGTTCAATTCATCCTACGTATTAAAGGTAACTAATGGGTGCTTGTTATTTGGGATTCAAATTTACAGATTGTAACCCACATGGAGAGCTCCATTATCTGAAGAATTGATTTTTAAGAATAAACTAGGGCCAATTAGGATAATTTTCTATGTAGGAATAATTTTCAATAACTGCTTTTGAGCGTTAAAAATAAACCTATTATCGTCTTTTTTGAACCACTTAAAAGAATTGCATTTTTCGCAATAAAAAATGCGTTGATTGCATCAATAAATGTGAATTCCTTTATATACATTTGCGCGAGTATTAACACTAATTTTAACTAAATATGAACTTGAAAAAAATCTCCCTAGTATTGTTTTTAGCAGCGGCATTTACCTTTGTTGGTTGCTCTAAAGATGAAAACCAAACTACTGAAAATGAATTACGTACTAAAGTATTTGCTTTAAATGCTGCTGATAATGCAGAAATTTCTGGAACGGCTACATTTACAGAAAAAGAAGACGGTACAACAACCATCTTCTTGAGTTTAACCAATTCTAATAATGATATTCACCCAGCATTTATTTATTTAGATGATGTAACTTCTACAGGTGAAGTTGCCATTACTTTAGCACCTATTGAATGTAATTGTGAAGAAAGTACAACGGAAGTTTCTATGTTAGATAACGGTACGGCAATTACGTTTGATGAATTGTTGTTTTTTGATGGAAACATTAGAGTACACCAAAGTGCAAGTGATTTAGAAACAGTTATTGCTCAAGGGAATATTGGTATCAATGCGATCAACGAACAAGCGAAATAATTAAAGACTATTTTATACAAAAAACCCTCGAAGAATTTTCTTCGAGGGTTTTTTTATGCCTATTAATGGACATTAATTACGTCTAGATAAAATTCCAATATAATCATCTAGGACACCATCACCATCATAATCAGTCATGATTTGATACTTTAAGGTGTTTTCTGATAATTCTAAAATAGTTAGGGCGCTATGGTCTTCAGGATCGCTGCCTATGTTTAGGTTTAGAATTGAATCTTCAATACTCCAAGTACCTACGGTCGATGCGACTTGCTCACATCCATTTCCTGTAATGTTTTCAAATTCGGTTTGATGGTAAACACCATCACTAGTATAAATCTGATATTCATTTTCTTTTTGGCACTCATCATTAAATTCAATATCTTCACCGTTTAAAGTTTGTGAGATGTAATTCCATTCTCCTAATATAAGTTCACGCTGGTCTAGCGGTTCTTCGACATCATTATCATTGTCGTCGTCTGAACATGAAACAAACAATGTTGCAGCGAATACCATTCCTAAAAATAATCTGGATTTTTTCATGGGATACTTTTTAAGTTCTTGTACTTAATACGCTTTTATGCTATGGATATTGCCCTCATATCGATTAAAATTAGAACAGAGTTCTGCTACTTAAATCAATTAAAAAAGCCTCGAAGAATTTTCTTCGAGGCTTTTTTATACTACTCAATACTCAATACTCAATACTCAATACTCAATACTCAATACTCAATACT
>NZ_FNBD01000006.1:174978-274721 GCF_900102165.1 Cellulophaga baltica | reverse complement strand
TACTCAATACTCAATACTCAATACTCAATACTCAATACTCAATACTCAATACTTTGTACTTAATACTACAAACTAGTATTCTTTTTTATCTTGCTTACTATCCCAAGCATTAAACACTTCTAAAGCGTCTTTACGTGCTAGTTGTACAAACTTAATTTGACGTCCGTCAATATCTTTATCAATCTCATCATAAATAAACTGATCATCAAACTGAATGGCAGCAGCATCTTCACGGCTACACCCAAAATAAACCATTTTTGGTCGGGTCCAGTAAATAGCGCCTAAGCACATTGGGCAGGGCTCACAAGATGTATAAATAGTACAATCTGTTAATTCAAAATTATTTAGTTTTTTACACGCTTCACGAATGGCCACTACCTCAGCATGTGCTGTAGGATCATTGGTAGAAGTAACTCTGTTATAACCTTCGGCGATAATTTCATCGTCTTTTACAACCACGGCTCCAAAAGGTCCGCCAGCATTAGCATTCATACCTTCTGCGGCAAGTGCTATCGCTCTTTTCATGAAAAACTCATCTCTTTCTGTCATGCTTCTTTTCAATTTTAAAATGCGGGCAAAATTCGGCAATATTTATAGAAATCCGAATAATAAACCCACATTTCTGAACAAAACATTATTTTAAGCGATACAACGGGCGAAATTATAGGCCGCAAAAACCAAGTTATCAGCACTCGTGGCCATAGCTTCTTCTATCGTTGTAATTTCTTTTAAGATAGAGGTGGTATGCGTGATGCCCAATGCTTCTTGAGCTTCTATGGATAAATCCACGACTCCGCATAAGGCCGCAACTTTTATTTTTTCTTTATGTGCCGCCGTCAATACCCCTTGGATCGTTTTTCCGGATAAGGATTGAGCATCTAGTTTTCCTTCGCCTGTAATAATCCAATCTGCGCCTTGAATACGGGCATCAAAATTAGCAAGTTCTTTGAGTAGTTCTATGCCTGAAGCAAGGGTGCCCTTTAAAAATATAGATACCCCTACTCCCATGCCTCCTGCTGCACCACCGCCTACAATTTGCTGTACATCTGTGCCGTACATTGTATTGAGCACCCGCGAAAATTGCTGCAAGCCTACATCGAGCTCCTTTATTTGAGCTTCATTTGCTCCTTTTTGGGCTCCATAAATATAGGCAGCACCATTTTTTCCATATAAAGGGTTGGTCACATCACAGGCCACTTGTACCTTTAATTTCTGTAACTTTTTAGAGACTTTGTTTGCGGCAATATGGTGAACCTTTATCAAATTACTACCAATAGGTTGTAACGCTTGATTGTTAACATCAAAAAACTCATAACCTAATGCGGCGGCCATTCCCATTCCAGCATCATTAGTAGCGCTACCTCCTATACCTAAAATTAGATGTTCTGCACCCCGCTCTAAACAATCGGCAATAAGTTCTCCAGTGCCATACGTACTTGTAATCATGCAATTGTATGCACTAGGTGCTAAAAGTTTTAATCCCGAGGCTTCTGCCATTTCTATATAGGCAGTTTTAGTGGCACTAGAATATAAGTACGAAGCTTCTACTTTTTCAAATAACGGGTTGTTTACGCTTACCGTAACCATAGTGCCCTGAATGTAATTTTTAATTACCTCCACAGTACCATCGCCACCATCCGCCAACGGAATTTTTACAATATCCGCTTGCGGGAATACTTTTAGGAGTCCTTCTTCTACCGCATCACAAAATTCAATTCCACTTAGCGAACCTTTAAATTTATCGGGAGCAATCACAAATTTCATAGTTGCGTTTTTTTAACTTAATATACTTGGTAGTAAGGTACTTATGGTTACAATAATTCCGAAATACACTACTAAAATAGCCAGTTCTTTTCTACTAGGATTGTAGACCACCTCTAAACCTTCTTTCGCTTTTGCTTTTACAATATAGCTTACGCCTATTACAACAATAATGGTGACCAAGCATCCTAAAGCATTCCACCAGAACCAAAATATTTGGGGTACATAAAGCCATAGATACATATTAAATAATACCCCTGCTATAATCCCCACATTGGCCCCAAAGGCATGGGTTTTTTTGGTAGCAATTGCTAATATGAATACTGCAAGTATAGGACCATAGAAAACAGAGCTAATTTTATTGATCACCTCAATAACGGTACCTTCTATATTTCCTGCAAAAAAGGCAAAGAACAAACATACTAGTCCCCAGAATATAGAAAGATATCTAGAATAGCTGATGTATTGTTTATCTTGCATATTGGGCTTAAAACGCTTTACAATATCTTCCATAGTTACTGCCGAAAGCGAGTTTACGGTAGAACTTAAACTAGACATTGCGGCAGACATAATAGCTACAATTAGAATACCAATAACACCATTAGGTAAATATTTTATAATAAATACCGGTACCATTAAATCGGCTTTTTTACCTTCTAAGGAACTAAAATTACTAGTATAAACAGTGTCTATCAATTCTTGGTAGCTACTATCTTGCATTAAGAGTGTTCCCAAAACCAAGCCCATAATACAATAGGTTAAGGTGAAAGGGAAACGTAGTAATCCGTTAGCTAAAAGTAATTTTTTTAGCGAGGGCATATCTTTAGAGGACAGTAAACGTTGTGATTGTGTTTGGTCTGTTCCGTAATAGGATGCGTATAAAAAGAAGCCCCCTAGCACCATAGGCCAAAAACCAAATTCATCATTTCCATCGGCATTATTAAAACCCCATTTACTAAAATCGACCGCCTTTACACGATCTGGATCTACATGGGTTAAGAAATTATCAATGCCTCCCAATTCACTAAAGCCGTATACTAAACATATAATGATACCAAAAAAGAGAATGGTCATTTGTATTACATCACCCCAAATAACCGCTTTCATACCCCCTTGAAAAGAATAGATCATGGTAATTACTCCAATAAGTAACACTGAAACAACAAAGTCTAACTGAATAGTAGCTTGAAGGATTAGTGCCATGGCATACACCATAACTCCGGTGGCAACAGACCTACTAATTTGAAATACAATACTAATTAATAACCGGGAAGAAGAATCAAATCGTTTTTCTAGGTATTCATAGACACTAACAATTCCAGATTTATATAAAGTAGGCAAAAGTACAATGAGTAAAAAAGCCATGGCCAATGGCACCCCAAATTCATAGGTAAGCCATTGCATACCTCCACCATCTTTTAAGCCTACAAATGCGGGGGCAGATATAAAGCTAATGGCAGATAATTGCGTGGCCATGGTAGACAAACTCAACGGAAACCAACCCATAGACTTACCGCCTAAAAAGTAATCTCCTGATGTTTTATTTTCTTTAAAAAAGAAGCCCATAGCTAAAAACGCTAGGAGATATACTATGATGATGATATAATCTAGATAGTTCATAATGGCTTGGTTTTGTGGTTATTTAAGCAAATCTATAAGCAGAGCAGCACTCCATGAGAAGTTATTACCACCATATCCTACATTTTCTGTTTCATTTACTTTTTTGATAGGATTAAAATACTCAAAAAAGCCGTTCTTTTCTATGAGAGCGATAGAATCTTCTTTAACACGTTGCGCCACATCATTAAAGCCATAACGCTTTAATCCGTTGTGAAGAATCCAATTCATATTGATCCATACAGGCCCTCTCCAGTATTTTTTAGGATCAAAACGATCGCTGTTCGGATCAAAAGAAGCACATAAGTATAGCTCTTCACCACCAAATTTACCCATCATCGTTTGTAGCAATAAATCTGCCCTTTCCTGACTAGGTATTCCCGCATACAAAGCAGAAAATGACGAGGAGGTTACAAAACGAATAGGAGCATCTTTTCTTAAATCATAATGCACGTAGGCATTCAATGTATCATCCCAAAGTTTATCATTAAACCCTTTGATACTCTTTTTTTGCCATGCTTCTAATTGCGCTACTTTACCAGTATTACCTAACAAACGGTATAAATTGATCAGTGATTCGTTAGATTTTATCAACATTGCATTGAATAAAGGATCCAAAACAAGGAAAGGTGAATGTGCAGCAATCTTAGCATCGTTATAGTTGTGCTCTTTAGCAATTTCTATAATATTCAAATAATGATCGTACTCCCGTTTAGTGGGGCGTTGTGATGCATCTACATGGGTTGTATCTCGGCGCTCAAAAGTATAATCTGGCGGATTCATAGTTTTCCAAATATCATCCCAAATAGGAGAGTTATCGGTACCAGATTCCCAGTTATGATAGATGAATGCTAAACCTTCATTATTCACATCTCTATGGGTATAGAAATACGCATGATTGTCATATACCTTATCTATTTGCGTAGCAATATACTTTAAGAGATTTTCTTTGTCTTCTGCAATACGATACATTTCTTCAAGGACAAAACCTGTGACCGGTGGTTGTGTCATTCCAGTAGATTTGTATTTTTTGGAAGCAAGTGGACTCAAATCTGAACGGTGAACATCGGCACCTGGGAAATAGGTATCACTCTCATTATGAAAAACGATATGAGGTATAAATCCATTTTCCCATTGCGCATCTAATAAGGTCGCAATTTCAGTTTTTGCTTTTTCCATATCATAATGTGCCTGTCCAATGGCAATGAAACCACTATCCCATTTCCACTGGAAAGGATATAAACCTTTACAAGGAATAGTAAAACCACCTTCTTGGAAATTATCGTTTAGAATGTCAATTGCTTGTTTGATTAATTGTTCTTTCATAAATACATAGAATTAAAACACATTGGAAGCTCTCAGGAACCAATGTGTTTCTTAATATAAAACTCAACTTAAAAATTAAATGTCGCGTTTAAGAATACACGTGTTGGTAGAATTGGTCTACCTACGAAGAAAGCTTCTTCTGTTTGTGTATTATTAAGACGTGGAGAACCTTCTGTAATTCCTTCAGAATTTAAAAGGTTGTATACTTGTGCACCCAGTCTAACGGTACCACCATCTTCACCAGTTTTAAAGGTGTAGCCTAGGTTTAAATTCGTAATGCCAATAGCATCTAACTCAATAGAATTAGAATCATTCGTATATTTTTTACCCGTATAATTATAGTTAACACCAGCATCAAACGTAGCATTGTCATAGTCTACACCAATAGCATTGATGAAATTTGGTTGTCTAGAAATCTTATTTCCTTCAAACTCAGGATTAGAAGTAGATTTAGTAATCTCATGACTTTGCACGGTTAAAGATCCGTTTAAGCTAAAATCTTGAACAAACCTCCAGTTATAGGTACCTTCAAAACCAAAGGTCTTGGTATCTTGCGTATCTACATCTTCTATAAAACCACCTCCTGGAGCATTGATAAAGTTTACTACTCTACGATCATTTAGGTTTATAGCATATAAAGCACCTGTACCAGAGAAGTTGTTTTTTCCGTACTTCACCCCTAATTCTCCTTGAACAATTTTCTCTGTATCATAGCTACTAGGATTCCCGAAGCCGTCAAATTTTGTTCCTCTTAATTCCGGAAAGAAATAGCCTCTAGAAAAGTTACCATAGGCACTCAAGGCATCACTTACTTTATACAAACCAGCTAAGGCTACGGCAAAATCATCTGCAGAAACATGCCCTCTTGTCCAGCTACCATTACCCCACGTAACATTGTCTAAATTAGCTATTCCGGTATTATCTACTAGGTAAGAAGTAGACCCTTCATTTTCAATAGTCCCTGAAGCACGTTCGTAACGTACACCAAAATCTAAATTCCAACGGTCTAATTTAATTTCATCCGTTAAGAACAAGGCAATTTTATTACTAGAAATATTTCTATTGGTATAGGCAGTACCTCTATTGGTTACCCCATTAATAGAATATCCAGACAGCTCTACTAAATCTGGTCTGTTATTGTATTCCCCTAAATAATTAGTAATTACATTAAAATCTCCTGCCGTAGATCTAGAAATAAAAGTACCTACGGTGATGGTATGATCGCCCGCCGTTCTTGTTAATTTAATATCTGCCATAGTTTCCGATAAAGGCCTGCTTCTATCCAAGATTCTATTTTCAAATAATAACGCATCTGCAGCTAAGGGCTGTCCGTTTAAATAGGTAAAATCTCCACCGGTTAAACCTCTTGCCGCTAAATATTCTGCTTGAGTTTCTACGACATTGGCACCACTAACACCACTACCATCTAAAAATAAATTAAATTGGTGTGCATATTTAGAGTAACGCAGTTTCGCATCCATCTTTAAATTGTCTGAAAAGTTGTGCTTAAATTGCGTTAAGAAAAATCCGCCTTTCGTAGCTACACCTTCTTCTATAGGAGACTCATACACCCCATCAGGAGTTAAGTATGAAATGTTGGCAGCAGCTGCTGTCTGTAACGTGTAAATGGTGTTCCCATCATTCCCTGTAGGACGATCACGAGAACCTCCTTCTAAAGGATAAGGTAAAAAGAACTGTACTTTATCATCTATATATTGTCCTGAAAAGGTAATAGATCCGTTTTTAGTAACTTGTTTAAGATTACCTCTTAATTGAAAACCTTCTGTAGGTAATCCTGTTTTAATAGGTCCATCATCATACCTGTAAAAACCAGAAAGCGCATAGAACGTATTAGAATCTTCGCCACCTAAAGGTCCGCTAGTCACAAAATCTGCCTTGTAACGAGAGTTTGTCGCTACTTCTGTACGGATGGTTGTTTTTTGATCCACGCCTCCTGTGATGCTGTTATAATTAATAATACCCGCAACAGAACCTACTCCATATAAGATAGAAGATCCACCACGTACAAATTCTAAATTTTTAATTCCGATATCATTCCTGAAATACACATCATGTGCAGAAGAATTAAGTCCGAATGTACTTAATACCGGCATACCATCAATTTGTAATGGTGTATACTGGTATTGACCTCCAGACGGTAATCCTCTTACAAAAACGTTAGAGGCAACTTCTCCCCCACCACCTTCAGCAGTAATTCCGGGTACACTAATTAAAATATCTGCTTGGCTACTTGTATTTGCTTTAGCTAATTGTTTTGCTCCTAAAGAGGTAATTGATAAAGGAGATTCCTTTTGTGATCTTGTTGTAGAGGTAGCGGTTAGTAAAATCTCATCTAGTTGCTCCCCACTCTCCATCATAACGATGTTTACTTGTACGGTACCGCCACTTAGATTAGCTTGTTTTTCCACAGCGCCGTATCCAATATAGGTAACACGAATAGTTTGTGAGCCGATTAGATCCGAACTTAAACTATAATTTCCGTCAAAATCGGAAATAGTTCCTGCAGTAGTACCTTTAATAATAATGTTGGCTCCTGCAACAGGTATTCCGGAATCATCTGTAACCACACCCATAATTTCAGTTTGTGCGTTTACGGTAGAAAATCCAAGAATGCAAACGAATGCAAAAATTAAATTCTTCATAATTTGTCGTTTAGTTAATAAAAGTTTTTGAGTTAATTGTTTAAATACAGGATGAATTTATATGAATATAATATTCAAAGACCCAAAATTTTACTATTTTCTTATGCAAACGTTTGCGGTAACGATTGCAAAATGTTAAATTTACTTTTTACTATATTTTTTTGGACGTTTTAACGCTACACACTAATGGAAAAGAAAACAACAGTTACTTTAAAAAACCTAGCATTACGACTAAACCTCTCGGTATCAACAGTATCTAGAGCTTTAAATAATCATCCTGATATAAGTGCACATACCATTCAAAGAGTTAAAGAGTTAGCAGAAAAGTTAAATTATGTTCCCAATTTATTTGCTAAAGGCTTCCGTTCGCATAGAACACATATTCTAGGCGTCATTGTGCCCAATATCTCTCACCTATTTACCTCTACCTTATTAAAAGGTATTTTAGTAGAGGCGGAACAAAATGGATATCGGGTGATTATTTCTGAATCTAACAACGAAGAAAATAAGCAAACAGAGATGTTACAAACTATGATGCAATTTGGGGCAGATGGGATCCTTTTGTCTTTAGCCAAGAAAACAAAATCTATTCATCAGGTCTTAGAAACCTTGCAACGTATTCCTTTAGTACTATTTGATAAAGTGTCGGAAAAAGTTCCGTGTACCCAAATTGTTATTAATGAAGAAGAAGCCGCATTTAATGCTGTAGAACACTTGATAGGTTTGGGAAAAAAGAGAATTGCAATCTTAAAAGAAACAGAGAATTCTTTTAATTCTGAAAAACGATTTCAGGGATACAAAAGGGCCTTGAAAACCTATAATATTCCTTTAGACTTAAAATTAGTGCAGAGTACAGAAGATATATCTTTAAATAACGGAAAACGCTTAACTAATGTATTATTGAGCCAGAAAGTACGGCCTGATGCTATTTTTGCCATCACAGACAATGCAGCGATAGGCGCTATTAAAGCATTGAATAAATTTAATGTTAGAATTCCGGAAGATATTGCTGTGGTAGGCTTTAGTAATTCTATTAATTCCACCATTATTCAGCCAGAATTATCTACAGTAGATCAGCCCGGAGAGCGTATTGGTAGAATTGCTGCAAAGTCGCTAATTGATGAAATTAACCATCCTAATAAAGAGTTGATATCTAAAACAATAGAAATTAAAACTAATTTAATTGTTCGTGATTCTTCCTTTAAAGCTATTTAATTTTCTAAGGGAGGTATTTCTGATATGGTGCCCCTAAAACCTATAGACGTTCTTTGAGAACTAGTAACCATAATTTCACTTGACCAATTAGGAAATAGAAGTATTGTAATACTATAGTGTTCATTGGAATCTCCTGAAATTTTAAACTTGATGGTATGGGTTTGCGTCCTATCATTTTTAACCTGCTCATAAGAAGTAGGAACGGTATTAAATGTGATACCAGTATCATTTGTAGAATAGCCGCCTCCCATTTGACGCTCGCCAAAATAAGGTAAATGCGCTGTTATACTATCGCCTTTAATACTAAGGTAATTTGTATTTCCTATTAAATTAATGTTTCCCGGTGAGTTTCCAGGACCTAGTAAGCCATTGTTTGCTATATAATTCATGCTACTAGTAGCCATAGGAGTGGCCCAATCAGAAGAGATCTGAAAATTCTTTTGTACAACGAGTTGGTCTAGAGCAATACTTTTAGGACTAGCACTGACCAGTTTTTTAGAATTTGAGCATGCCATACTAGAAAGAAAAGCACACAAAATTACCAAGAAGCGTAGAATCATAAATGATTTAATGTTGCTGAGAACTTGTATAATATGCTTGAAATTCTGACTGTAACACCATAAAATCATTTAATTGCACTTTGATTCTATCTACTTGATTTTCTAGTAGTTCCTTTCGTTCCTTTACGGCTTCTATGATTTCTTGATTTTTGTTTTTCAAACGATGCATTTGCTGTTTTAATAAACTTTTTCTTTTAAATAAGTCTTCTGTTTTTGGCTCGCAAGTATAGCTATTGAGCTTAACATCTAACTGATCTAACTCTTTTGAATACCGCTCTAATTTGATAAGATAGCTGCGATTATTGAAGAGATTTTTTTGCTGTGCTGAGTTAATTTTTAAATCTTCCATGTTCCCGTATTTAAATCTGACTATAATGTACGAAAAATACTTCAAAGTAAAAATGATTTAATATGGTATTAATGCATATTTAACAATTACTTTAAAGAAAAAATGTGGTATCTTTAAGTATTAGAAAAGTATAAGTAGAGTATCAATTTAAATTAAATATATATGAATATCAATTTTGAATATAACGACGTAAAAGCAAGTGAAAGGCTTGAAATTTTTGCAGGTAAGAAACTAACAAAGCTTTTTGATAAACATGATAATATAATTCGTGCTGATGTTTTTTTCAAAAAAGAAAATACATCTACTCCTGATACCGGATTAATATGTAATATTAAATTGAGTATTCCTGGACCAGTATTATTTGCAGAATCTAGTAAAGGTAGTTTTGAAGCTTCAATTGCATCTTCTACAGATGAATTAGAACGTCAGCTTCAAAAGAGAAAAGATAAAATGAGTAGAGTAAAATAAACTTTGTTTTCTAAAATAAAGAAAGAGCGCCTTAAAATTGTACAATTTTAAGGCGCTCTTTTTATTAAGAATTTCAAGATTACTGCTCGTCTTCCAACTTCGTGTCTGCCGTAACAATTTCTGAGAGGAATTTGGAAAAATCTTTAGAGAAAACCTTTCTCATTAATCTTCTTCTTTTTCGATCAGAAATTTCTAGAGCATTTACCAAAGCTCTGTTTCGTTTAAATTCTTGACGTTTTGTTTCTTCTGCGCTAGTGTATTCTGGCTCAAACTTAAATATTATAGGTCCCTCGTCTTTTTCTGTAGTAACAGTTGTTTTAACGGGGGATATTTCTTGAGCGACCAGTTGACAAAAGCCTACAGCAAAAAACAGGACAACAGTCCAAATTGCAGGATTCTTCATTTTTATCATATAAATGTTCGGAATAAATATATAAGAAAGATTTGTACGGGTACTAATCCTAAATAAATAATGTAGTTTGTCGATGATAACCTATTTTTTGGCTATAAAACAAAGGAAGCCAATGAACTGCAATACAACGATTATCGATAGAATTAATATTTTTATTATTCAGATAGCTAATATCATCAAATCATTATTACTTTTACTTTTTTAAATAATTTTATATGCTGATTTGGGGATTATTTTTGGTGTTAATTATAATTTTTTTAGCCCTTGATTTGGGTGTTTTTAATAAAGAAGACCATGTTATTAAAACAAAAGAAGCTAGTATCTGGACAGCTGTTTGGGTTACCGTTGCCTTAGCTTTTAGTGGTGTTATTTATTGGTTGTTTTCTTCGGGTTTGATAGAAAACCCAACGGGCCTTACTCCCAAGGGGGCTGTTTTAAAATATATTACAGGTTATTTAATTGAGCTTTCACTAAGTATAGATAACGTATTTGTTATTGCAGTAATTTTTACTTCTTTCAAAATTCCGTTGATATACCAACACCGTGTGTTATTTTGGGGTATTCTTGGCGCTATCGTATTCAGAGCCCTGATGATCCTTTTTGGTGTTGCATTAATTACACGTTTTGATTGGATAATTTATGTGTTTGGAGTATTCTTATTGTATACTGCGTTTAAGATGTTGAAAGGAGATGATGATAATTTTGATCCTAAAAACTCTTTTGTATTTAGACAAATAAAAAAAGTATACCCTATAACGACACAGATTAACGGGCATGACTTTTTTATAAAGAAAATGGGTTTAAATGCCGCTACGCCACTATTTGTAGCGCTTATTGTTATTGAATTAACAGATATATTATTTGCCTTAGACAGTATTCCTGCAATCTTAGCCATTACGGCAGATCCTTTTATTGTATTTACCTCTAATATCTTGGCCATTTTAGGCTTACGTTCTATGTATTTTTTAATTTCTAGAATGTTACAAAAGTTCAGGTTTATCAACTATAGCTTGGTAGTGATCTTAGCCTTTGTAGGGATTAAGATGTTACTGTCTCATCATGTAGAATTTCCAGAGTGGTTATCTTTAGGAGTGATCGCTTTAGCGTTAATTGGAGGTATTGTTGCTTCGCTAGTTATAAAAGAGAAAGAAGAAATTGCATAACTTATTTTGCATCTAATTTATTTTGAATAATCTGTAAAGCATTGTTAACAGTGAGCATCTGATCCATGTCTTCATTTTCTAGCGTAATATCAAAAGCATCTTCAACATCTAGGACAATATCTACGAGGTTGGCAGAATTGATATTTAACTCATTTATAAAATGACTTTCATTGGTGAGCTCCGAAATAGCGACATCTTCCGGGAGGTAAATCGTTATAATTTCTTTTAATTTTTGGTAGCGTTCTTCAGTTTCCATAAGGTATATTTAAAATAGTGATAGGTTTAATTGCTAAATCTTTTAAAAATAGCACAAGCATTAACATCTCCAAAGCCAAAACTTGCTTTTGCTATAATTTCTGGGGAATGCGTAATGGTTTGTAGTGGAATTTTTTGGGGAGCTATTATACTTGTAATTTCAGGATGTAGATCTTCACAATTGATATTTCCAAACACGAGATTTTCTTTAAATTGCATTATACTCGCAACGGCCTCAATACTCCCTGCAGCGGCTAAGCAGTGCCCAAAAATGCCTTTAAAAGAATTGATATAAGGAAAATCACCTCCTTTACGCCCTAAGGCTTTGCTCCAATTTTCTATTTCCAAGGCGTCTTTAGCGGTAGCCGTTAAATGTCCATTGATAACATCAATAGTTGCTGCCTCTATATTAGCATCTTTTATAGCCTCGATAATACAGCGTTGTACGGCTTCACTGTTTGGCGCAGTCATTGTACCTTCGCCTCTTTGTCCGCCACTATTCACCGCACCACCAAGTACTTCTGCATAAATAGGAACACCTCGTTCTAACGCGCTCTCTAAAGATTCTAATACCAATGCCCCCGCCCCACTACCTGCAACAAAACCAGTTGCGGAGGCACTCATAGGTCTGCTGGCTTTGGTAGGATTATCATTATAGGTTCTTGGAAGTATTCGCATGGCATCAAATCCGCCCCAAACATAAGGTCCGCTATCACTGCAACTGCCTGTAAGTATGATCTTTGCTTTGCCTAACTTAATGCGTTCATACGCCATCAAAATACCTTCGGTGCCTGTAGTGCATGCAGAGGAATTGGTCGTAACTTGATTGCCGCAGCCTAAGATACCTCCTAAATAAGCGCTGATGCCGCTAGCCATAGTCTGCATTACTGAGGTACTGCCTAATCGCCTGGTGTTTTTGGCATCAATTAAATGAATGGATTCCCTAAATTGGTCTACACCTAGTATTCCTGTTCCAAAAATAATTCCGTTATCCCAATCCGGAGAAGTATTATTTTCAATAGGCAATTTAGCGTCTTTCCAAGCATCTACACCGGCGATCACTCCATACACAATCCCTGTAGAATTTAAAGCGCGTAATTGTAATGGCGTAAAATACTCCTGTTTGTGGGCATCTGTTACCTGTGGCTTACCTGCAATGTGACAACCGAAGGCTAAATCATCCAATTCTTGTTGGAAACGGATACCACTGATTCCATTTTTTAAGGAATGAGCAAACTCTGAAATGGTTACACCATTTGGAGCGCAAACCCCTAAACCTGTAATGACCACGCGATTATTCATTCGTTTTACTTTTAAGCATTCCTGCAATAGTTCCTTTACATACTAGTTTTCCAGCAGCATTATGCATTTTTACTTTGCATTTCAATTTATGAAATCGAAAGTATATTTTTTCAGAAGTGACATATACTTTTTCATCAGGATACACGGGTAAATAGTATTCCATTTCCGAACTCGTTAAAGCAATTTGTAGCGCTTCATTACTTAAAGTATTACTTGAGGTAACTAGATAAATACCTAAGCATACTAGCCCAATTTGAGCGCAACATTCTGTTAGGAGTACACCCGGAGTTATTGGGTTATCTTTAAAGTGACCTCTGTAAAAATCAGCTTCTTTTTTAAAGGTATAAAATCCTGAGACACCATTCAAATCAACAGCCGTTAAGCCGTCAACAAATAAAAACGGAGGCGTATAAGGCAATTGCGCTATAATAGTTTGGTATTCCATAATTATTGCAAACTTTCTCCCCCATCTACTTTAATCACCGTTCCTGTAATCCATTTTGCTTCCTCCATAGTTAAGAGATAAACTGCATTTGCAACGTCTTCTGGGGTGGTTAATTTTTTGTTTGGATTCCGATGCAAGGCACTTTCTTTTATGCGTTCATATCCAGGGATCATCTTAAGCGATGCTGTTTCTACAATTCCTGCCTGAATACAATTTGCTTTTATCCCAATAGGAGCAAATTCTAAGGCTATATTACGTGTTATGGCTTCTAGCGCTACTTTAGCAACGGAAACTGCCGCATAATTGGGTATGGCTTTGGTGTTGCCCTCACTAGTAAAAGAAACTATCCGAGTATCTGTAGCGAACAACTTATTTTTTACTAAATCTTTGGTCCAGTCGTATAAACTAATCGCCATGGCATCTAGGGTAATCGTGAAATCTTGGTGCTCTAATTCTTTTTCAATTTCGGAATGCATAGGCTTAAGATTTCCTTTGGCGATACTGTGTACCAAAATAGCAATAGACGCTGCGTCTATCCAGGTTTTGATATCTTCAATCACTTCGGTTCTTTTCCTGGGATTTGTACCATCTACATTGTAATTCTTAAGTAGAACTCCATGTTGTCTAATAGCATCAAAATCGGCTGTAATCTGTGCTAAATCGCTCCTTCTGCTGCGATGAACGATAATTAGATTAATATTATGTTGCGCTAGTTTTTTGGCGGTAGCCAGACCTAATCCACTACTTCCGCCAAGGATAACCGCCCATTTATTTTTTGAAATTTCAGTCATATTACCATTCTAATAAAACCCGTTGTGCAGAGAATCCTGGACCAAAACTCAATACCAGTCCTTGTTCTCCTTTAGGGATATCTTTTTCTAAAAAACGCTCTAATACATATAAAACAGTAGCACTACTCATATTTCCATAAAGGCGAAGCACTTCTCGTGTATCGTCAATATTTTTCCCTAGGGCACCAAAAAGCTCTTCTACGGTTTGTACTATTTTGCGTCCACCAGGATGAAAAATCAAATGATCTACTTTTTCAATAGTACTTCCATTCTTTTTCAAAAAAGGATGGACAATATCTTGAAAATGTGCAGCAATAGTAGCAGGTACAGCAGGGTCTAATATCATCTGTAAGCCATTATTCGTTAAATCGAAGCCCATCATATGCGTAGCATCTTTAAAATGATACATTTCATCTCCAATGATTTTAGGCCCTACAGCATTTTCTTCCGAGGATATCAAGACACAAGCGGCACCATCACCAAAAATAGCAGCGCTCACCATATTTGCCATAGAATAATCTTCTAGTTGAAAAGTAGCTGTGGGGCTTTCTACCGCTATAATAGCGACTCTTTTATTTGGATTAGCTTTTAAAAAGTTGGTGGCGTAAATAAGTCCTGAAACACCTGCAGCACAACCCATTTCGGTAACGGGAAGGCGCACAATATCCTGTCTTAAATTTAAATCATTGATCAAATAGGCATCTAAAGAGGGAATCATAATGCCTGTACAGCTTACGGTGATGATATAATCCAAAGAATCTGGTTCCCAATGGGATTTTTGTAAAGCTTTTTGCAATACCTGCTTCCCTAATTTTTTTACTTCCCTAACGTAGATCTTATTTTTATCTTCAAAAGAAGTAGATGCAAATACCTCTTCTGGCGCCATAATACTGTAACGTTTATCAACAGCAGCCCCTTTAAAAATCTTTACCACCTTACGCTGAAAACGCTCTTCTTGGCCAGCAAGCCATACTTCAACTAAAGGCAAAATATCAGCAGTCGTTCTACTGTATTCAGGTAGTTGTTTTGCAACGGATATTATTCTAACATCATTCATGTGTTTCTTTATCTAACTTAAATTATGCGAACTATATCTTTACTTTTTTTATTGGTTTCATCACCCATAAGTACCGAAAGGCCCATTTCCATTGAATGTCATGAGAAACCTTGGGCAGGTTTTTTGCGTATGATTCCAATTCCTTTTTGATAAAAGCTCTTCGTATGGAAATCAATCCATCAATTTTTGCAATTCTTGTTTTTATAAAAATAGCACTAAACAGGTGAAATAGATAGTACGCCCAGCTACTTCTTTGTAAATCATTAATAACAACCCCTATCTGGGCCAGTTTTGTAAATTTCTTTAGGAAGATTAGCACTTGATCGTCTGTAAAATGGTGCATGGTTAAGGTGTTTATTAATATGTCACATTCCAATTCGTGTTCTTGAACAGTCAAAATATCCTGATAAAGGAAGCTAATTTCTGGAAATTCTTTAGCGTTTTTACGGGCAATTTCAAGAGCGATTTTATTTAGATCGATGCCTATAAACGAAGCCTTTACGTTGCGTTTCCTAAAATATAATGCCACTTCTTTGAGCATGTTTCCATCCCCGCAACCCATGTCTACAATAGTATAATGTTCCTTTTTATCACCGTCCATCAATTGTTGGATAGCATGGATAGTGATGTTATTACCACCCAACAGGTTATTGACGCTATTTATATCTTGAAAAACAAGTTCTAAGGATGCTATAGGTTCATTAAAACTGTCCATCAACTCTGGTTGGTTGCTTCTTTTTGATAGGTTAATTAACATGCGATTGGTTTTCCATGGGTTCGTTTGATAAGTAATTGCAAGATTCTGGGCGACCTTGCTACAATTTTCATAGTGATATTTGATACCCGATCATGGAGCAAAAGCCACTGTAATTTTCGTCCCATCCAAAGACGATGTTTAAAAGCTTTATTCCATTGTTTTTTATAGGTAACTTCTAATAGTTTTCTATTGGGTGATGGGGCGTTTAGATAGACCGTTAGTAATTCACTTGCAATCTTTGCGCTATGAATAGCCATAGCCATTCCATTGCCACAAAGTGGATGGATAAGTCCAGCCGAATCACCACACATCAACAGGTGATTTTCTACGGCTTCTTTCTTTTCAAAAGATATTTGCGCAATACTTAACGGTTGATCAAAAATAGTTGTAGCATCTTTTAGAAAGGCCTGTAAAAACGGATTTTCAGAAATCACTTTAGAGTTAAAGCTATGGATGTCTTTTTCTTTTTTAAAACTCTTGTAGTTAGCTAAATAGCAAAAATTAATAGCTCCTGTTTCTGTTTTTGATAATCCCCCATATCCTCCTTTAAAATTATGTAATGCAACCAAGTTATCTGGGAAATCAGGCAATTCATAGTGTGCTTTTACACCCAGCCAAGAAGATTTTTTATCCATAAAACTTCGTTGCAAATGCTTGTCCATATTAGAGCGTTTTCCAAAGGCACCAAGCGCTGTTTTAGCTGTAAATTTTTTACCAGAATCAGTTTCAATATAAAAAATATCGCTCTTAAGAATAGCGGAGTTCACCCCTTCAAAAACAAAAGTAATTTCTAATTCTAGAGCTTTAGTATATAAGGTATAATCTAAGGCATACCTGCTTATTCCTATACCTCCTAAGGGTAATTTGGTGGTAAGCGTATTTCCTTGAATGGTAGAAAATTGAAGGGTGTTTATTGCGACAGCTTCTGATAAAGAGATGCCTAGTTTATTTAAATAGGGTACAATTTCATTGGAAACATATTCTCCGCATACCTTATGACGTGGATATTTTTGTTTTTCAAAAACAAGTACACGATGGTTGCTTTGTGTTAAATGAATTGCAGCCGTTAGTCCGGCTAAACCACCTCCGATAATTATAGTATCATACGTATTCACAATAGTGAAGATACCTATTTAAACTATAAATCCCGACAGAAGAGTCGGGATTTATTTAATTTGTAAAGTGTAAAAATCTTACGATTTTATTGTGTTTTCTGAACGGCTTCTTGCTTCAATTCATCACTAGCAACAATTACCATTTCTACTCTGCGGTTTTTTGCTTTCCCTTCTGCCGTGCTATTGTCTGACTTAGGTTGTGTTTCTCCGTACCATTTAGTCGTTAATCTACTACCTGCAATACCATGTGTGTTTAAATAGCTAGTCACAGATTCTGCTCTTTGCTTAGATAAATTCATGTTATAATCATCTGCACCAGCACTATCCGTATGGCCCTCTACTAAGATGTTAGAATCTGGATATTCTTTTAAAATACCCACCAAGCGATCTAAGGTAGTTGCCGAAGTACCTTTTACGACAGACTTGTTCGTATCAAAATACACACCTGCATCTTCATTAAATACCACATTAATTCCTTCACCAACTCTAGTAACCTCAGCTCCAGGAATTTCTTCTTCAATACGTTCTGCTTGCTTATCCATACGGTTACCAATGTAACCACCGGCAGCACCACCTACTACAGCACCAATAATAGCACCTAAAGCAGTATTGTTTCCGTTTCCAATATTATTTCCTAAGATACCGCCAATAGCAGCACCACTACCAGCGCCAATAACGGCACCTTTTTGTTTGTTGTTGGCATTTTTAACAGCGCTACAGCTAACTGTTAAGGTAACAGCAAGTAATACTGTACTTAATTTTAATCCTATATTTTTCATTATTCTATTGTTTTGTAAATTCATATACTACAGCTACTGGCGCACCATTAGCCATGACGTTGGATTTCAATGTCATGTTAGAAGCTGTTAAGCTTGCAATATCTAAACGATATCCGTAACCACCAGAAATATCCTTATTTTTCTCATCAATTGGCTTAAATTGTAATTGACTTGTACCGTAATCATTTTCTATTACAGACCAACGAATGTATCTATCTCCACCATTACATAAGGTAGATTGTGCGATAGTATAACGTCCTGTACTGTTATTGTCTCTAAAAAACCAGTTACTCCCTTCAAAACATATGTCTTGAGCATCGTTAAAGATCACCGATTTAAAACTTCCAGGTTGTCCTTCAAAGGAAACATTTGTTAATTCCCAAGTTCCACTAATTAGATTTCTTTTTTCTCTAACTGCTTTTGTAGCAGAGCAAGAACTTAGAACTACACTAAAGAGTAAACTTAGTATCAAAATTTTTCTCATAATATCTATTTTTATTTAGGTATAATTATATACGTTCAAAACGCATTAAAGTATTCATTTAACAAAGTTAAATCATTGTTAAACGTATGCAAGCTCGTATTATTATGCAGAATTTTTTAATTCGATGGAATAATTTTTTAACACGAATACCTAGTAGGCTAAAAGCGCCAGTAAAGCCTTTAAAAATCTATCTTTAGGTAAATAATTGTGTTCTAATATTTTAGAAAAAGGAATGGGAGTATCTAAACTAGCTACACGTTGCACAGGAGCATCTAAAAACTCAAAGCATTCTTCCATAACCAAAGCAGCTATTTCACTAGCAAGACTTCCAAACAAACTATCTTCTTGCAAAATGATAAGCTTACCTGTTTTTTTTACAGAATGATAAATGGTTTCCGTATCCAATGGTTGTAAGGTACGCAAGTCAATAAGATCTGCATGTATTTCTGGTCGCTCTTCTAAAACCTCTAAAGCCCAATGCACGGCAGCACCATACGCCACTATAGTAATCGCTGTTCCTTTTGTAAGCAATGCGGCCTTTCCAAGGGGTAAGGTATAATAGGCTGTAGGTACTTCTTGATAGAGGCTTCTGTAAAGTGCTTTGTGTTCAAAGAAAAGTACAGGATTAGGATCATTAATGGCCGTAGCTAACAACCCTTTAGCATCAAAAGGAAATGCGGGGTATACTACTTTTAACCCCGGGGTTTTCGTAAACCAAGCTTCATTTGTTTGTGAATGAAAAGGTCCTGCTCCTACTCCAGCTCCGCAAGGCATTCTAATAACAACATCTGCTTTTTCTGCCCATCGATAATGCGTTTTTGATAGGTAATTTACGATAGGATTAAAGCCGCTACTCACAAAATCGGCAAATTGCATTTCTACAACAGCCTTCATGCCGTTTATAGATAAGCCCATTGCGGCAGATATAATTGCCGATTCGCAAATTGGGGTATTTCTAACCCGTTCTTTTCCAAATTGCGCAACGAAGCCCTCTGTGATTTTAAACACACCGCCGTAGTCGGCAATATCTTGTCCCATAAGTACCAAGTTGCCATGTTTTTCCATAGCTTGTTTTAAACTCTGAGAAATGGCATCAACCAAACGGATATTTTCTGTAGTTAAATTCGGCGCTTCTTCTTTGTAGGTAAAAGGCGCATAAACATCTGCTAGCTCTTTTTCAGGAACTAAGGGTAAATCTTCTTCTTGATAAGAAATTTGCAACTCGTCCTCTATTTCTTGTTGCATCTTTGCTTTAAGAAGTGCAATGGCATCAGCCGTTAGCGTATTTGATGCTAGCAAAAAGGCCTCGTAATTAGTTATTGGATCTTTTGCTTCCCAAGTATCTAATAATTCTTGAGGGACATATTTTGTACCACTAGCTTCTTCATGACCGCGCATTCTAAAGGTCTTAAACTCTAGTAATACAGGTCTAGGATTTTCCCTAAGGTCTGAACATAGTGCGTTCACTCTAGTATAAACCTCTAAAATATTATTTCCATCAATACAATGAGATTCCATACCGTAACCAATACCTTTATCTGCCAAATCTTTACAGTTAAATTGTTCATTGGTGGGGGTTGATAATCCGTAGCCATTGTTTTCAATACAAAAAAGAACTGGAAGATTCCATACCGATGCTACGTTTAAAGCTTCATGAAAATCTCCTTCACTGGTAGCTCCTTCTCCAGTGAAAACAGCAGTAACTTGTTTGTTCTTTTTTAAAAGATTGGCAAGCGCTATCCCATCTGCGACTCCTAATTGTGGTCCTAGATGTGAAATCATTCCAATAATTTTATGTTCTTGAGATCCAAAATGAAAGCTTCGATCTCTACCCTTAGTAAAACCGTTTGCTTTTCCTTGCCACTGAGAAAACAATCTAGACAAGGGGATGCCTCTGGTGGTGAATACGCCTAAGTTTCGATGCATAGGTAATAGGTATTCATCTGGATGTAAAGCGGCTGTTACCCCAACAGAAATGGCCTCCTGTCCTATTCCACTAAACCATTTTGTTATTTTTCCCTGTCGTAATAAAATCAGCATTTTTTCTTCAATCAGCCGTGGTAATAAGAGCTGTTTGTATAGTTTAATTTTCGTATGATCTGATAAGGAATAGTCCGTGTACTTCATAACTTTTGTTACGGATTTGAGCCGTTCTATAAATGTAACAAAATTGACACAGAACAAAAACATTCTTAACAATTGAGAGTTGTCTTATTTTTAGCTAAATTTGATTCTTAATTTTTATCATATGAGTGTTGTTCCAAGTGTAGATTTGCAAGATTTTGTATCTGGAGATCCAAAGAGAAAAGAAAAATTTATAAAAGAAATAGGAAGTGCTTTTGAAAATATAGGTTTCGTAGCATTGCGCGGACATTTTTTGTCTGATAAATTAGTAGATGATTTATACGAAGAGATTAAAAACTTTTTTAAACTTCCACAAGAGGTAAAAGATTCTTATGAAATAGAAGGTATTGGCGGACAAAGAGGCTATACTTCTTTTGGGAAAGAACATGCAAAAGGAAAGAAAGAAGGCGATTTAAAAGAGTTTTGGCATTTTGGTCAATATGTAGAAGACAATCCTGAATTGGAAAAAGAGTACCCTGCAAATGTCATGGTCAAGGAGCTTTCTACATTTAATGAAGTAGGTGAAGAAACCTTTAAAATGCTTGAGAAAACCGCTAAGTATGTGTTACGTGCATTGGCCTTGCATTTAAATTTAGAAGAGACTTACTTTGATAACTATATTAAAAATGGTAACTCTATTTTAAGACCAATTCATTACCCACCAATTACCTCTGAACCTAAAAATGCGGTAAGAGCAGCTGCGCATGGTGATATTAACCTTATCACGTTATTAATGGGGGCACATGGCAAAGGATTACAAGTAAAAAATCATAATGACGAATGGGTAGATGCTATTGCTAAACCCGATGAATTAATGATTAATGTGGGCGATATGTTATCACGTCTAACCAATAACAAATTAAAATCTACGATTCATCAAGTGGTAAACCCTCCAAAAGAATTATGGGGAACTTCTCGTTATTCTGTACCTTTCTTTATGCATCCAGTTAGTGAAATGTCATTAAATTGTCTAGAGAATTGTATTGATGAGGAAAATCCTAAATTGTATGAAGATATTACTGCGGGCGATTTTTTACATGAACGCTTGATAGAATTAGGTCTGATAAAAAAGTAGACATTTATGTCTTTAGAAACATTAAAGGCGCTATTTAAGCGCGATTTATTAAGACTTAAATGGGAGATTGAAAGCTATAAAGAGGAAGCCTCCTTATGGAAAGTAGATCACGCAATCACCAATTCGGCCGGAAATTTATGTTTACACCTTGTAGGGAACTTAAATGCGCTGATTGGCGTGCCATTTGGCAAAACAGATTACAAAAGAGATAGAGAAGCTGAGTTTTCTTTAAAGAATGTGCATCGATCTGTTTTATTAAAACAGATTGATGCCACAATTTTAACCGTAGAAAAATCGTTAGAAACTATAAATGAGGCAGATCTAAAGAATGATAGCCCTATTGTGCCTTCTAAAACAGAAGTAACTACGGTAGATTTTTACCTGACACATTTAGCCCTGCATCTGTCCTATCATTTGGGACAAATTAATTATCACAGGCGTTTTTTTGAATAACTTATTTTAATACCTTTTAAATGGACTTAAAAGATCAACTAAAAAACTTTTTTCCAGAGCATCAAGAAGAGAAAGTTACTCCGGAGAAAGTTGTCGGAGAAAAAATTTGGATGCAGGATGATCCTATTATTTGCAAATACGAAAAAAGAAAAGGAAAGCCTACGACCATTCTTGAAGGGTATACTGGAGCCGACGAAGATTTTAAAAAATTGGCTAAAGAATTAAAAACAAAACTAAGTGTTGGTGGTAGCTTCAAAGATGGTGCTATCATTATTCAAGGCGATTACAGAGATAAGATTATGGCCTTATTAAAAGAAAAAGGATTTAAGGTAAAACGCGTTGGCGGCTGATAACTGTTAATTCTCTTTTCTTTTTTTACATTTAATAGTACATTTATATCCCTTAATTTTTAAATACCCTCCAAATGAGCTCCCTACTACATATAACAAACGGCGATACATTTACCAACAAGCTAAAAACACTTAACGTTCCAGGAGCAATTATCACCTGGCGCGAAATGCTGTGTGAAGGCAAAACAGAAAGTAATGTGGGTAGCGAGAATTTTTGGAAAACCCGCTTTGAATTTTTGAATAAAAACTATAGGGTTTCAAAATCAATTTTTATAGAAAAAACCTTAAAGGAATACAGATCACTTTGTAATCATAAGAAACAAGATGAAATTGTCTTGTGGTTTGAGTACGATTTATTCTGCCAAATAAATATGTTAGCGGTTATTAGCTGGCTTAAAACACATCGCAAATACGCACAAATATCATTAGTGTGTAGTGGCAAAGAAGACAAATCTGATGTAAAGTATGGCTTAAATGATTTAAGTGATGCAAAGCTTAAGAAGCTTTATAAAAACAAGATTACACTTACCCTTGATGATATAGAATATGCAGATTATGTATGGCAATTGTATTGCAGCGATAATCCTATTCGATTAGAAAATCTTACCGATTTTGAAAATTATCAATTTAAATATTTAGGAGAAAGTATTCAGGCGCATTTACACCGTTTCCCTTCCGTAAAAAATGGATTAAATGAAATGGAGTCTAGAATTTTACAATTAGCAGCAGAATCAAAGGCCGCTAATAAAACTGATTTTATGGAGATTCTTCTTAAAAATCAAGGAATTTTAGGTTTTGGTGACACACAATTTCAACGGGCATTAGGACGCTTAAAACCCTTGTTTTCTTCTTTCAATCCAGTTCGATTAACGCAAAAAGGAAAACTTATATTACAAGGTGATACCAGTTATTATTCCTGTATCCAGGAGAACGACTATTATTTAGGAGGAGCTTTAAAGTATGATTTCCTTTACAATACCGATACGAACAGAATTTTAAAATTATAGCATGCAATTAAAGCCATCAGAGCTAGTGTTAAATGCCGATAATAGCATTTATCATCTTAATATATTACCAGAAGACATCGCAGATACTATTATTACCGTAGGAGACCCAGACCGCGTTGGCGAGGTTTCTAAGTATTTTGATACGGTAGAAGTTAAAAAAGGAAAGCGAGAATTTCATACCCATACAGGAACCTTAAATGGAAAGCGTATTTCTGTTATTTCTACAGGAATAGGAACAGATAATATTGATATCGTTCTTAATGAATTAGATGCCTTGGTGAATATTAATTTTGAAACAAGGAAAATCAACTCAGAAAAAAAGCAATTAGATATTATACGTATTGGTACTACTGGTGCCATACAGCCTCATATAAATGTGGGCGATTTTTTACTTAGTGAGCACGCTATTGGATTTGATAGTTTATTGCGTTTTTATGATGCAAAACATGTATTGAATGAAGAGGTGCAAAACAGTTTTATAAAACATACAACATGGTCTAAAGATAAATCTACACCTTATGTAGTTTCCTGTGATCAAGATCTTGCAGCTACTTTTATGTCCGAGACAATGCATAAAGGATTTACAGCGACTAATGTTGGTTTTTATGGTCCTCAAGGACGAGTACTTCGTTTGAAAACTGAAGACCCTAGTTTAAATGATAAATTAGCATCCTTTGATTATAACGGGCTAAAAATTACCAATCTAGAAATGGAAACCTCTGGAATTTATGGTTTGGCTAAGTTGTTAGGACATAGAGCTGTATCATTAAATTGTATTTTAGCCAATAGAAGTACGGGAGAATTCTTAACAAACCCTACCGAAGCTACTGAAAAATTAATTGAATACGCGTTAAAAAAATTGACAGAGTAGATGAAGAAAGTTAGAATTATTGGTGTTCCAGAACATTTTAACCTGCCATGGCATATGGCTATTGAAGAAAATGCCTTTAAAGAAAGAGGTATTGATTTAAGTTGGACAGATATTCCTGAAGGTACAGGTAAAATGTGTCAAATGTTAGAAAATGATGAGACCGATTTAGCCATAATTCTTACAGAAGGTATTGTTAAAAGTATATCTGCTGGCAATCCCGTTAAAATAGTTCAGGAATTTATTGCTACACCCCTACTTTGGGGAATTCATGTAGCAGCCATAAGTAATTATAAGACCATAGCCGATTTAAAAGATAGTACGGCTGCCATAAGTAGATTTGGTAGCGGAAGCCATCTAATGGCCTATGTAAATGCCGATAATCAAGGGTGGAGTACTAAAGACTTAAAGTTTGAGGTGATAAATAATTTAGATGGCGCTATAACGGCACTAACAGCCAACACCGCAGATTATTTTATGTGGGAAAGGTTTACGACCAAACCCGTGGTAGATCGCGGCATATTTAGACGCGTTGCAGATTGCCCTACGCCCTGGCCTTGTTTTGTTATAGCCGCCAGTGACAAATTTCTAAAGGAACATCCGTCATTAGTACATCATATTACTGAAGTTATAAACCTATACACTGAAGAATTCAAAAATATACCAAGTATAGATAAAACACTAGCAAATGCCTACGGTCAAAAACTAGAAGACATCAAAGAATGGCTGGCCATCACAAAATGGAGTCAGAAACCGCTAAAGGTTTCAACACTTCAGAAAGTTCAAGACACTTTGTTTACCTTAAATCTTATTGATAAAAAATTAGCACCAGAAGCAATACTTGTGTAGCACTAGAACGGTATTTACAGAATAAAGTATTTGTTTAGTAAAGAACTAAATTTCTCGTCAGACATTGGTTTTTGAAAATATTCTTTTACATCTTCATTATCTGTAGCTCTAATTAAATCCTTATCATCTTCGCTGACAGTAGTCATGACAACGATACAATTGTTCTTAATGCTGGGTGATAATTTTTTGTAGCGCTCTAAAAAGGCCCAACCGTTCATAACAGGCATATTAATGTCTAAAGTAATTAAACAAGGGAAAAAGTCAGAGTCGTCAGAACTTTCTTCCAAAATTTCTAAGGCTTCTTCTCCATTTAAAGCTTTGTAGACATCTACATCGATGTCGAGTTTTTTTATAAATACGCTATTTATAAAATTTGTAGATTCATCATCGTCTACAAGTAAAATAGATTTTAAGTTCATTTTGGTTTGTGTTTTTTGGTTGGGTCAAAAATATTGAGAATTTATTTTTAAATGGGAAAAATAATGAACAGTTCCTTAATTTTTAAAGATTCTTAATAATTAACCCTCAAAATGTCAGGAATTAAAAAATTAACTCCTTGACTTATACCAATTTAATTATAAATAACTCCTTAACCAAATAATATGATATTTGCGTTTTTTTTATTTTACAGGGATTCTTACAGCTTTTAGGTTCTACTACCAATTAATTGGATCTTTTCTTAGTTGCATTAAAATGTCATTGGTTGTACTAAAGCATTTGTTCCCAAACCAGTAGCCTCTGTTAGCACTTAAAGGAGATGGATGACCACTGGTAAGAATATGATGTTTACTTTTGTCTATCAATTTTGCTTTCTTTTTAGCAAAACCACCCCAAAGTAAAAAAATTACATCAGCTTTTTCTTCACTAATTTTTTTGATGACAGCATCGGTAAATACTTCCCAACCTTTTTTTTGATGACTTCCTGCTTCATGGGCTCTAACAGTTAGGGTAGCATTCAGAAGTAAGATGCCTTGTTTTGCCCAAGATTCTAAATTTCCAGATTTGGGATATGGCTTCTGAAGGTCAGTACCCAATTCTTTAAAAATATTCACTAAGGAGGGCGGGTGTGCCACACCATCCTGCACAGAAAAACACAAGCCATTGGCTTGGTTTGGCCCGTGATATGGGTCTTGACCAATAATAACCACTCGAGTATCTTGAAAAGTACAATGATTAAAGGCTGCAAAAATGTCTTCCTGTTTTGGGTAGACTTTCTGTTCGTTATATTCTTTTGTTACAAAAGTGGTTAGTGTTTTAAAATAGGGCGCACTAAACTCTTCTTCTAATTGCGTCTTCCAACTTTTGTGAATATTCCAAGTCATACTTTAGATTGTTTTGAAATCAAAAGTAACAAAATATACACTTCTACTTTAATTAGAGCGCTGTTGGTCCAACACATTATTTTGTTGTACTCTATACTTAAGAACATTTACGTAATCTAATGCTAATTTATCCTTGGAGTCAGTATAGGCTTTTGAGGCATATTGAATAGCAAGATCTAAATCGCCATCTATTTCACTACTAATAGCCATATTATAATTGGCTCTTCCCTGAATTTTTAAGTCCGGATTTGTAGTTTCTTGTTTCCAAAGTTCTGCGGCACCATCCCAATCACCTGTCAGTGCTCTCCGGTGCGCTACCTTAAAATTATCAGTTCCAGACATATAGTAATCTCTAGAGATTCTCACTTTATTCGGAATTAAACGTTGTGCGTAAGCAATACCAACATTTCTGCTATACTCTTGGATCGTTTCATTACGTTGTTTTACTGCTTCCACTGCCTTTATAGGATTAATACCTTGACCGTGAAAAATCATCTCTTCGGTGTAATTTTTCTCATCAATAATTAATTTCTTACTAGGATCATATACGCGCCATCCACAGTTAACCAACGTGTTTAAGGTTACTTCCTGTGCAGGTACGTTTACTTTAACGCCTAAATTGTTCTCTAAAGGCATTGTAGTTACTTTAAAGGATGATTTTGTATCTGTATCATAAAAAGCTAGAGAAAAAATAACATCAACATTATATGTGTCACATAATTTATCTATCGTTTCCCAAGAGAGTGTTGCAGGTAAAACACCCAATCCGCTTTTAACTTCTTCTATGTTTTCTAGAATTTTAATTTCATCTAGACTTTTAATCATTTCCAATTCTGATGCAAACGCACTTATAGCTGCTTCGGCCCCTTTTTGGTCTAAATTTAGACCCTCTGCAGATAGTATTTGATCTATTTTGTCTAAGCCTTTATTCCCTTTAGAGGGCTCACTCCTATTAATAATCCCTATGGTTTTAACCGCAGAAGAAAGATGCACTTTTGCTGGTGTCGTTACTCCCATAGTCATTTTATTGGTAGAGGCACATGCAGAAATAAACAGTGCTATGCTTAAATAAATAAAGGGTTTGATTTGATTTTTCATAGGATTAGTAATCTGTTTAAAGTGGATACAAAAATGTATCAGAACTAATGTATATTAAACTCCAAAAGCTAATTTTTATTGCCTTATTGGGGTACTATGAAGTATCTCAATCCTTAGACAAAAAGTGAATTAATTTTGTAATTTATAGTGAAATATTTTTTTCAATGTATCTTTGAAAAAGAATGAATAAGATAAACGATAAGACATTAAAAGATTTAGAATTTTATACAGTTCTAAACCATATTGCAGCACGTTGTAATACAGAGCAGGGTAAAGAAAATGCCTTGCAAATAGTTCCGCTGAGATCAAAAGAATTGATTGTAATACATTTAGGACAAACTTCTGAATATGTTTCTTCTTTTTCCAATGATAACCGGATTCCCAATCATGGTTTTGATGCGATTAATCAAGAGTTAAAACTATTAAAAATTGAAAACGCAACGATAGAGATTTCTGGTTTTAGAAAAATTGGTAATATCTGTAGTACCGTAAATACGCTGAAGAAGTTTTTAAAGAAATTTAAAGAGTACTACCCTTTACTTTTTCAAGCATCCGAAGATGTTGAACTAAATATAGAGATTCCAACGCAAATAGATGCTGTCATAGATAGGTTTGGGGAAATTAAAGATAATGCCTCAGATAATTTACGGATTATTAGATCGGAAATTAATGGCTTGAAAGGGAAGATTAATCAGAGTTTTTCTCGGGCGCTGACCATGTACCAAGCTTCAGATTTTTTAGATGAGATTAGAGAATCTGTTGTAGATAACCGTCGTGTTTTAGCGGTAAAAGCCATGAACCGTAAAAAGGTGAAAGGTGCTGTTATGGGTACTTCTAAAACCGGAAGTATCGTTTATATAGAACCAGAAGCAGCGTTACAATTTAGTCGTCAATTAAATAATTTAGAATTTGAAGAGCGTGAAGAGATTCAAAGAATTCTTAGGGTGCTAACCGCGCATATCACTCCTTTTATTCCTGAATTATCTATATATCAAGACTTTTTAGCCCACATAGATATTACCGCTGCAAAGGCGAAATACGCTATGGAAATGGATGCTGTATTGCCAGAGTTTAGTGAGAATAATGAATTATATTTAAGGGATGCCTATCACCCACTGCTCTACTTAACTAATAAACGCAAGAAAGAAAAGACGTATCCTCAGACGATAGGTTTGCATGATGAAAATAGAATTATTGTTATTTCTGGTCCTAATGCAGGAGGAAAAAGTATCACCCTAAAAACCTTAGGAATTCTACAGGTGATGTTGCAGAGTGGCTTATTAATCCCAGTGCATGAGCGTAGTAAAGTGTGTTTGTTTAGTAGGATATTAACAGACATTGGAGATAATCAATCTATTGAAAATCATCTAAGTACGTACAGTTACCGACTTAAGAACATGAACTACTTCTTACGTAAGTGTGATGATAAAACCTTGTTCTTAATTGATGAATTTGGTACAGGTAGTGATCCGGAACTAGGAGGAGCACTAGCGGAGATTTTTTTAGAAGTATTTTATGAACGTGGTTCTTATGGTGTGATTACTACGCACTACTCCAACTTAAAGTTGTTGGCTAATGAATTGCCCCATGCAACCAATGCCAATATGTTGTTTGATTCAAAAACCTTAGAACCTACGTATCAACTGGTTTTAGGGCAAGCAGGAAGTTCGTTTACATTTGAAGTAGCGCAGAAAAACGGAATTCCATATAGTCTAATAAACCGTGCTAAGAAAAAAATTGAGAGTGGTAAAGTGCGTTTTGATGCCACGATAGCCAAATTACAAAAAGAGCGTAGTTCTATGGTTAAAACCGGAACAAAGCTTAGAGAGGAAGAAACAAAAGCGCGTAGTGAAGCACAACGATTCGAGGAACTGAATACGAAAGTGAAATCTAAATTAGAAAATTACCAAGAGTTGTATGATTCTAGCCAGCGAATGATTTATTTAGGAAATAAATTGAATGATGCGGCATTGAAATATTTTCAAGATAAAAAGAAAAGACCTCTTGTTTCAGAATTGCTTCGGATTGTAGAAACAGAAAATAGCAAGCGTAAAAAGAAATCTTCGCAACAAGTAAAAATAGAAAAAGCGAAGAAGGTTGAAGTTGAAAAAGAGGTGATTCAGAAAGTTGAAGTCATTAGGGAAGAAAAAAAGAAAGAGAAAAAGATAAAGGCTGTTGTAGAAAAGAATAAGCCTAAACCTATTTTTAGGCTTGGAGACCGTGTGCGAATGATAGATGGAAAAGCGGTGGGTAGTATTGATAAATTAGAGAAAAATAAGGCGGTGGTTAATTATGGTATGTTCACCACAAACGTAAGTATAAACCAATTGGAATTGGTAGAAGCAAAAAAGAAGAAATAGAATGAATTCATGAGCATTCTAAAAATATAATGAGATTATAAATAGATAAAATTTAGAGCTAAAATTTGTAGACTATTATTGGTAATAGCGCTTAACAGACTACTTTTTAGTAGCTGTGGCTTTTAATAAGGCATATAACAGGAGTAACCTTTCTAAGTCTACTAAAATAATTTCATTCTTGAGAAGAGGTAAAGCCATTATATAGATGGTATAGCAGTCTCTCGATACTTTAATGAAAATTTTATTTTATAAATTTAAGATTTAGCACTCTTGTCATATGTTTTAAGTAATGTGTACTACTATTTTTTTAGTTTCTTAAATCATGTAAAGCCAATACAGGAATGTTAGGGTTATTGCCTAATTCTTTCACCATTGGGTTTGAGAAAATACTACCAAAAAAATTATGCTTCTTGTTTATAAAAGCTATCATCTCGCTTTCGCGACTTTGGAAAAAACAACGCACACCTTCTTGTATGTCTGAACTATATAATACATGGTGCGAAAAACTAGTAGCACCTAAAATCTGATTCAGCAACGCTTTATTTTCCGATTGTTTTTTACTGAATTCTTTATCCTTTTGAATATACAAAATTCGGATGGGAGCATTGGTTATTTTAGAAATTTCAATTAAAGTTGCTAATTCCTTTTCCTTGTAATGCGTTTTAAAACTGGTAGGAAACACAATCTCGTTTGGATTTTTAATAATAACCTTATCAGGAATTTCAAACACCGGACAGTTTCTAACCTTCTCCATCGTATTTACGGCATTACTACCTTGAATTAATTTTTTGTCCTCTTTTCCCCCTTCCGATCCAATAAGTATCAACTCTATATCTTCTTTTTCAACAACTTTTTTGAGTACATCATTAAAAGATCCAAATTCATTCAGAAAATGAAACGTGTGTTTATTGTTCGCATTATTAAAGCGTTCGTGCTTCTTTAACTTTTCCATGCTTTTTTCTGCAAGCTCTTTTACCTCATTTAACTTTTTGTCGGTAGGTTCAGGACTTAAAAGATTGTTTTATGAATATCCAGTTAGATAGTACGAATGCAAAATAAAGAATTCACAAGATTCTCTTTTGTAGAGCTCAATGGCGTAATTTATTGCGTTATTGGCATTATGTGAAAAATCTGTTGGAATTAATATTCTTTTCATTTTGGAATGATTTTAAGTATACTCCAAAGCTAAGCTTCATTTCGTACACATGAGATAACCGATGTCATCTAAGCAATTTTATTACTATGGATCATTCCAGGAATTCAATATCCATTTTAAAAATTAATAAAAATTACGTGATTCTAGTCTGTGTAGAATTTGTTTTGGAAATAAACTGCTCGACTTCCCCCTAGAAATCAGAAACGGTATGGTATGTTCAGCACTACCCTCATTGAAAATATAATGGTGAGATAAGGAAGGCACAAACAACACAATGGAATTCCCAATAGATGATGCTCATAAAAATCAGGATATCTAGCATGAATGAAGCACACAAAAAAATGGACGGTTCGAATACTACTTGGAAGTTGATACTTAATCCGTTTTAACTAGATATAAAAAACGGGTCCAACTATAGAAAAGTTAAACCCACTGAAATTTTTGTTTACTCAAAATTATGGATCTTGTTTACGACTTCATTTTTTTAGCTCCTTTTTTGTTTTTACCTCTTTTTTCTTGCATGGTTTCCCATTTTTGAAACTGCTCTGTATTTAGAATGCCTCTCATTTCTTCTTTATGAGCATTTAATTGAGCTTCCATTTCAGCTTTTCTTGCTTCACGTTCTTCTTCGGTCGGTTTTTTTCTTTCGCCACTTTTACGCTCTTCCATTTTAGATGTGCGCTCTTGAGCATTTCTAAGATTCATATCATAAACTTTAGCTTGCTGATCTTCATTTAAGCCTAATTCTTTAGTTGATCTTTCTGTGTTTTTTTGAGCAAACGTTTCAGGATCAATGACTTTTTTTTCGCTTCTTTGTGCAATTGCATTCATACCAATGAATAATACGATCACTGTAATTATTTTTTTCATTTTTATATATTTTAATGATTAGCTATTGGTAGGACTCTTATTTTTAAAAAAGGTTTAACCTTATTAATTTCGGATTGCATTTAAAGACCTTCTTCAGTTCCTATCTTTTTTCGTTATCTGTAACCTGGCATTTTATAAAAAATAAGTACGAAGTAAATTTCTAATTTAGTTGATCATGTGCATACAACAAATAGCGTTTGACTTGAGAAAGGACTGATGAATACTTTATAAAATATGTTCATTCAACTAGCGCGTGTCATTAAGACAATACTAGCCTTAATGATTAAATTAATGCAAAAAGAGTAGATTATACCATCTAAAAATACATTTCTTTTAAGAAAAATTAAGCAATACTAAACAACCCGTATAAATGATTGCTTTCAATATTTATTTAGCTTACAATTCATAGTTTCATCTATATTTATAGTACCAAACTATCTTAATTTAGAAAGAGAAAAATTATTTGAATGATGTTTGTTTTTAATGCATTCAAATAAAAAATAGAACGTTTTTAAACGCTCCCCACGTTTATGACTCAAATATTGAGTGAACAATAAATATTTCATTTCATAAATTAAACTATGATAGTAGTTAGCATATTTGAAACATCGCTGCCATTAACAGATCCTGTTTTAAAATTTCTTTTAATATTGGTGATTATTTTGTTTACTCCAATAATCCTAAACAAAATTAAAATACCACACCTTCTTGGGCTAATAATTGCGGGTGCTATAGTTGGACCTAATGGTGTTAATTTAATAGAACGAGATAGTGGAATTATACTATCTGGAACAGCCGGATTACTTTACATCATGTTTCTTGCAGGATTGGAAATAGACTTAGTTGACTTTAAAAAAAACAGCAAAAAAAGTATTGTTTTTGGTTTACTTACTTTCAGTATTCCTATGACATTAGGTACCATATGTGGGATTTACATTCTAGATTTCTCTACGCAAACAGCAGTTTTACTGGCCAGTATGTTTGCATCTCATACCCTAATTGCTTACCCCTTAATAAGCAAACTTGGTGTTGCCAAAAATAGAGCCGTAAACATAACCGTGGGGGGAACAATGATTACTGATACCCTGGCTTTATTGGTTTTAGCAGTCATTGTTGGAATGACAACAGGAGAGGTAAATGCGCAATTTTGGATTCGATTATCAGTATCCATACTAATTTTTGGTTTCATTGTGCTATTCCTGTTCCCTATTATTGGAAGATGGTTTTTTAAAAAATTTGATGATAATGTTTCTCAATATATTTTTGTTTTAGTAATGGTTTTTTTAGGGGCTGGTCTTGCAGAGCTGGCGGGAATAGAACCTATTATAGGCGCTTTTTTAACTGGTTTAGCCTTAAACAGACTTATTCCTCACATCTCACCTTTAATGAATAGGATAGAATTTGTGGGAAATGCTATTTTTATTCCTTTTTTCTTAATTGGCGTGGGAATGCTTATAGATTTCCGGGTGTTTTTTAAAGATTTTGAAACAATTAAAGTTGCGGCAATTATGATTTTTATTGCAACGCTTGCAAAATTTATTGCAGCATGGTGTACACAAAAAATTTATGGTTTTTCTTTAGATGAACGTAGATTGATTTTTGGATTAAGTAATGCTCAAGCAGCAGCAACATTAGCTGCGGTTTTGGTCGGATATTCTATAATTCTTGGGAAAACACCATCTGGTGAGCCGATACGTTTATTAAACGAAACTATTCTGAATGGCACAATACTTATGATTCTGTTTACATGTACTATCGCTTCTTTTGTAGCTCAAAAAGGAGCTCAAAATATTGCACTCTCAGAACATACGGATGCTTTGCCTGAAGAAACTGACCATCCAGAACGAATATTAATTCCTATCAGTAATATGGATACTACTGATGAACTCATTAATTTAGGAATCACTATCAAATCCAAAAGTAACAAAGATGGCTTGTATGCGCTGAGTATTGTTGATAATACTAAGACTAATGGTTCTGCAGATAAACTAGCAAAAACAATACTAAGTAAGGCAGCCATAGCTGCAGCCGCTACAGACACCAACTTACATGAACTATTGCGTTAAGATATCAATTTAATAAATGGAATCACTAGCGTTACAAAAGAACACGCCATAACTGATTTAATTCTAGGGCTCCATGTTCATAAAGGTATTTCAGATTCATTTTTAGGAAACCTACAGAAGGTATTTTAACTAAAAGTAGAACCACCACCTTAATTTATAAACCTGTTCAACCTCTCGGGACTATAAAAAGACATATCGTTATTGTACCTGAAAATGCGGAAAAAGAAATAGGTTTTCCTTTTTGGTTACTAAAAGTGTGGAACATCGCAAGAAATACCAGCGCTAAACTCCTTTTTTATGGCAATGAAAACACTTTAAAATTTATAAAAGATATTAAAAAACAATATCCTATTGAATGTTCATTTGAAACGTTAAATGATTGGGATAATTTTTTGATTATAGCTAAAACTTTTTTTAAAGACGACAACATAATTATTGTTTTAAGCAGAAAAGAACAACTTTCTTACCATAGAAATATGAGTAAAATTCCGACTTATTTGAATACGTATTTTAAAAAGACAAGTTGTATTTTAATTTATCCCATGCAATCTTCCCTAAATACAACGCAAAAGATTACTGTGACCAACCCTAGTTTAATGGAGCCCTTGGAAAAACTAGAGGAAATTAGCAAAACCATAGCTAAGCTTTTTACATACAAATAACAGGCGTAAAAAGACCCCAGTACAACAAGTTAAAGATAGAAAGAGAAAAAGTTAGAAAATAAGTGTTTTAGAAAACGGAAATCTTTCACTGCTATTTCTGATACACGTTTTGAGGTCAAAAGCAATAACAAAGCACTACCCGATCTCTTCTTTGTTACAGCATATGATATTTAACAAGACCCATAAAAATAGAATTAGAGTTTAATTTGATTCCATTTACTACTTTCAGACGATTTTAAGACCAGCATAATTAAAACTAGACGCAATTAGGGCGTACGCCTAATAAATGCTATAGACAAAGTATGGACAACGAAAAGATACTACTATACGATATGTCTTAAAATGGTAGTTATTTGGATATGGTACAATACGCTCTTAATAGCTGTAAAAATGAGGTGTCATTCGATTTTTATACTACGTACTTTAAGGTGATTTTGAGGATAAGGAATAGACATTTGTTCCTATAGCCTTCTGAGGTTTTATGTTATTATAAAGCAGAAAACCGCTATCTTAGAACTCCAGAATGAAAAATATACTCCCCCTATTATTTAAATTATTCCAACTATAAATAGTTTAATTCTAGTTATGAAAGTTTTTATAATGGTATTGGCTACCTTTTGCTTTGCTTTTTCTTATGGGCAAATAGAGAGGAAAGTAGATAGTTTAAAAAAAGCTTTAAAAGCTGAAAAAAGTCTTATAGGTAAAGTAGAAACCCTTGAAACATTGTATGCAATTTTGCGCTACAATAACCCTGAAACCTCCTTAAAATATTCCTTACAAGCCTATGAGATAGCGCGTAGGCTGGAGGATAAAAAAAAGCAACTTAAGGCGGTATATCAATCGGCCATTAGTTATAGGGCATTAAACCAATTAGATGCAGCTGTGTCGTATCATGAAACCGCCATGAAACTTTCTACAGAACTAGAGGAAGAGGTTTTTTACGCAAAAAGCTTATTAGAATTGGCAGATATTAAACGCTTAGACGCTAAAAAAAAGGAAGCTTTAGAAATGCTTAACGAGGCGAAAGTTATATTTGAAAACAATGATGAAAAAGAATTAGTGAATGTTTGCTTAGGTAATATTGCTAGTGTGTACCTGAGTAATGGGCAATTTAAATTATCTCAGCAATTGTACATGCAAGCATTGAATAACATAGACTCACTACATACGGATCCGCTAACGAAGGCAGATATTGTAGCAAGATTAGGAGAGATACAATACAATACAGAAAATTACGAAGCATCTATACCGTATTATTATCAGGCTTTAGAAGTTTATATTGCGGTAGATGATAATATCTGGCAATCAAACATGTACCTGCAAATTGGCACCTCATGGGCGGCATTGCAGGACTATGATAAGGCTTTAGAGTATTTTTTTAAAAGCCTCGAAATTGCTAAGAACTTTGGACTCAGATCAAATGAAGCTATGGTGTATACCAATATTGGTTCAACCTATAGAGAAATGAAGAACTTGGAAGCTTCTGAGGCTTATTTAGAAGAGAGTTTACATTGTCATGAAAAGGAAGGACTTGCTTATAACCATATTGCAGTGCTTTTAGAATTAGGGCGGTTACATATAGATTTAAACAATCTAGAAAAAGCGTTATGTTTCTTAGATGAAGCTATTGATAAATCTACACCCTCCATGCGTTTAGATTACTTAATGGAAGGATATAAATTAAGGTCTACTACTTATGATATGTTGAAAAGTCCGCAAATGGCATTACGCGATTTAAAAGCGCACCAAATATTTAAAGACAGCATTTTTAACCATACAAAAATGCAGCAAATAGAAGAATTGAAAACAATCTATGAGACTGAAAATAAACAAACATTACTCGCTTTAAGTAAAGAAGAAATTGAAAATTTACAGCACAAATCTAAAGTAGATACCTTAACCAAGAGTCTTTATGCAGGAGGCATGCTTTCTGGCTTGTCATTGTCTATACTCCTATTTTTTATTTTCAGACAACGTCTAAGAAAGAACAAGTCTAATCAAAGGAAATTAGATGAACTTTACAAAAAAGAGATTGAATATAAACAAAAGGAATTGGCAAGCTTAACGGTACATTTAGCACAAAAAAATACATTCACCCAAGATTTAATTGAAGACTTAAAGGAACTGAAAGATAATCCCGATAAATTCAAACTACAGTTTAGAAGAATTCTGTTGTTGTTAAAAAAGCAGAATTCTGATGATAAGGACTGGGAGTTATTTAAAACTTACTTCGCGGATGTGCATAATGATTTTGATGATAAACTAAGAGCTATATATGCAGATATTACGGAAAAGGAAATAAGGCTAGCGGCTTTTTTAAGGATGAATTTGTCTACAAAAGAAATAGCGGCAATATTTAATGTGCTTCCAGATAGTATCCTGAAGTCTAAATACCGATTAAAAAAGAAGCTAAATTTAGACAAAGATATGGATTTAGGGAGCTTTTTAAATTCGTTGTAAATGCAGGTTTGATAGCTATAGTAAGAAAATGAAAGCTGTTGCTGCTTTTTACGCAAAACCACTATCTGGGAAAAACCCAAATAATTTTTTACTACTATAATGTCGTTGCATAGCCTATCTTTGAGTCAAATTTAGATTGATACAATTTACGTATGCAAGGAAATAATTCTCATAAGATTGTACTTTTTGATGGTGTTTGTAATTTGTGTAACACTTCAATACATACGATTATTAAATACGATAAGAAAGACGAATTCCGTTTTGCATCCTTACAAAGTGAAATAGGACAAAAGCTGGCCAAAGAAAGGCATATAGATACTACACTAGTAGACTCTATAATTTTAATAGAACCAGGAATTGCGTATTACACCAAATCTACAGCGGCATTATTGATCGGTAAATCATTTGGAGGTTTATGGTCTTTATTGACCATTTTTGAATGGATTCCAGAAAAATTTAGGGATAGTATTTATGACTATGTGGCTAATAACAGATACAAATGGTACGGTAAACAAGATGTTTGTATGGTACCCACTACTGAATTAAAAGCTAAATTTATAGAATAACACTTTACTCAATATAAAGCAGTGTTTACTAAGTTCTAAAAGAAGCATACTCAAGGCTCCTTTAAATTATGTTTGGTTCTGGTTAGGTTTACTTTAAATCTAAAACCAACACAACATGAAACAGGTACTATTATTTCTTATTTTATTCCCAATTCTCTTATTAGGAGCAGATAAAACTCCTTCTAAAATAAAAGCGGTCACCGTATTTCTAAATAGTGCAGAAGTTTCAAGAACCGCTAGTTTTCAATTGAAAGAAGGTACTACAGAGCTTATTTTTAATGGTTTGTCTCCTAAAATTGATGAAAGTAGTATTCAAATTTCAGGATTACAAGGAGTTTCTATTTTGTCTATTGCTTATGATATTAATTATTTAGATTCTAAAGTTTCAGATGAAGAATCTGAAGCATTAACTACAGCTATAAAAACAACAGAATTAGAAATAAGTTTACTTAAAAATCTCATAATAGGATTAGAGGAAGAGGAAAAGGTAATTAATGGAAACCGCCTGCTTAATTCAGAACATCAAGCTATAGATTTAGAAAAAGTAAAGCAAATAAGTACGTATTATAGAGAGCGAATTACTGCGATTAAAAACGAAATTTACACAACAACAATTAAAATTAATGTTTTAAGTGAGGGATTGCAACGTATTAATAAACAGTATCTTGAGCTAAATTCGACGCCTACTGAACCTAAGGGAGAAATAAGTATATTATTTGAAACTCCAATCTCTATGCAGTTAAATTTAGAATTAAAATACAACGTGTCTGATGCGGGATGGATACCCAATTATGATCTAAAATCTAATAAGATTAATGACCCAATAGGGTTAACTTATAAAGCGCATGTGTACCAACATACTGGCGCGGATTGGAAAAATGTTGCCGTAACACTCTCTACAGGCAATCCTAATAATTATGCTATTAAACCTGAGTTAGTAACGGATTATCTGAATTTCGGAATGCGTAAAAATTACAACACAGCATCAAAGAAACACAAGTATTCTTATAATCCAACGGTGAGAACTGTTACAGGAATTGTGACAGATGCTTCAGGACAAGCATTGCCGGGGTGTACCGTACTTATCAAAGGAACTTCTATTAGTACGCAAACAGATTTTGATGGGAGGTATAAATTAAAAATTAGTGGAGGCCAAGAATTAGTGTTCTCCTATATAGGATTTCAACAAGATGAAGTACCTTTTTACTCTTCCATTATTAATGCTCGATTACAAGAAGACTCCTCAGCCTTAGATGAAGTTATAGTTGTTGGGTATGGAACGCAAAATAGTGATATGAGCAGAGTTCTAAAAGGACGAGTGGCCGGAGTTAGTGTTAGAGGAGCCTCAAGTGTAACCGAAGCTTCGCAACCTTTGTATATTATTGATGGTGTTCCGATGGAAGGATTTGAAGAGGGTGATTTGGATGCCAACGAAATACAAAACATAGAAATTTTGAAAGATGCCTCTGCTACTTCAATTTATGGCTCTAGGGCAGCAAACGGTGTTGTCGTAATTACCACGAATAAGAGTTTTTCCGAGGATGATGTTACCAGTACCAAATTTGTAATTAAAAGTCCATATACGATAGTAAGTGATGGAGATATTACGGCAATAGAAATTAACACGTTTAAGCTTGATGCGGTCTATGAGTTTTTTGCTGCTCCCATAATTAATGAAAATGTTTTTCTTACGGCTAGATTCAAAGATTGGGAGAAATTAAACCTGCTACCTGGTGAAGCCAATATTTATTTTAATGGCGGATATGCAGGGAAAACTACCATAGATCCTTATGCTGTAAACAAAGAAATGACGGTTTCATTAGGTATTGATGCCTCTATTGCTGTTACTAGAAAACAAGATAAAAATTTTAAGAGTAAATCTTTTACTGGAAGCAATAGAATTGTAGACCGAACTTATAATTTAGAAGTGAAAAATAATAAAGCGGAAGCCGTAAAACTAATTTTAATGGATCGTATTCCTGTTTCAGCCAATAAAGAAATTAAAATAGAAGATATTATAGTTAATGATGCCACTTATGATAAAGAAAAGGGTTTGCTAACTTGGGAGCTAAATTTAGCCTCAAAGCAAGAAAGCAAACACCAATTTTCTTTTCAAGTAAAACATCCAAAAGGGCGTAGTATAAGTTTATAAGCTAATGCAACCTATTTTAAGTGATTAAGAATAGAATCGAGCGTAGCGTTCTCATTCTTATTTTCCTTAAAAGCAATATTTCTATGGGTTATAGGGCTGGCTAATCCTAAATCTTGAAGATTTACGATGTCTGCTTCATAATCCATAGTTACTTTTCCAGTTAAAAGTGTGTCCATCTCTTCGCCTCTTTGGTGGCGTTTGTAGATTTTTTTTAATCCACTTAGGTATAATCTGTCTTTTGTAAAACCACCACCACGGTGTACTCTCATGGTGATGCTAAAAGCATCATTTCTATTAAGTTTATACGTACCGTGTATCAAATCAAAAGTATCAGAAAAGCTATAACCTTTAATTAAACTATCGCTTGCTAGAACTCTATAAGCTAATGTTTTAAGTCTTTCTAATGTTAGCGCTCCGCTCATGTATTCACTAAAGACAGCAAGCCCCTCTTGGGTTTCTACATTACGAGGAAAACCGTTGGAAAATATCTTCAAAGGTTGCTCAATTCCGTTGTAGGTGGTTACTAAATGCACCCCAATTTCATGGTTAGCCAATGTTAATAATTGATTCTTGCTAAACTTGGTATTTTTTTTAATTAACAAGGTTTGGGTGCTATTACTTACCATAGCATCTGCGGCAATAGCTGTAGATAATTTTATGTTCAAAGGAAAGTCATACAACTTAGAAAATTCATCAAAATAAGCCTTAGCATCATCTGGGGAATAGATTTTCTCCATATCTGCTCTTTCCGTTTCATTACTGTAATGTAGTATAAATTGCGCATTTTGCACATCTTTCTCTGTTGGCGAGCCATAGAGCCTTAAAGAATTATAATAAAATTTCTTAGGCTCACCAATGGTTTGTATGCATTGGGCCATATTAGAATAGTAATAGATGATATCTTGATAGAGCTTCTGTACTTTTTGATCTGTAATACGTTCCAAGCGTTGTGAAAACAACATTCGGTGTAATTTATAGGGATGAAACTTTATCTTCGGATATTTAAGAATAGGATTTTCTGTATATTTTGAAGCAAAAAAACGTTGTTTTTCCTTCTCGGTATTTAACGGGTTCAAATAACTTAATAACTCAATTTTTTTAACCAATCGGTTTAAATTAGCATCTATTTCGAACAAAGATTCATTGGCTCTTTGTAAGGCTACTAAGTCTTTTGCATTCATTCTAGTTGGGTATTAAAAACGCCGCAAGGTAATCAATCTATCTGAGTCATTTTTGGGACTTTTCATTTTTCGGTCCGTAGTTTTCGCTAAAAAATAATAGCATTTCATCACAGAATTACCGCATCCTAAATATCTAGTTTTAGTATTTTTTAGCGCAGCCAAGGAGATAGGGTAACTTCTAATAAAAAGACTTAGATTTGGAATATAATGTAGAAAAAAAGCAGCTTACATGATTTCCATTTATAAATTAAAACCCAAATTTCAACAACTACTAAATCCTGTTTTAATTTTTTTGCACAAATGTAATGTAACCGCAAATCAAATTACGATAGCTTCGATTTTACTATCTCTTATTATCGGAATATTGTTCTGGAACGCAGATAGGATGCACTGGTTTTTCTTAAGCTTGCCAATTGGACTATTGCTACGAATGGCGTTAAATGCCTTAGATGGTATGATGGCTCGAAAGTTTCATCAAACCAGTACTCTCGGTGAAGTTTTAAATGAAATGGGGGATTTAGTTTCCGACTTTATTATTTTCTTTCCCTTGATGAAGTTTCAGCCAGAGAGCTTATATAGCATCATTGCGTTTATTTTATTCAGTATCATTAATGAATTTGCTGGAGTCTTAGGAAAGGTGGTTGGAGAAGAACGGAGAAATGATGGACCTATGGGTAAAAGCGATCGTGCTTTACTTTTAAGTATTTATGGTCTACTCTTATTTTTTGGCGTAAACCTTGCGACTTATTCTAAGTACATTTTTGGAATAATTATTTTATTGCTCGTACTTAGTACTTTTACGCGTCTTAAGAAAGCATTACATGGAGCTTGAAATAAATAATTCTGAAAATAAATTTTCTGACGTTCCGCTAAGGGTAAAAACATGGGGCTATATTATTTTGATATTTGCCATCTCTATTTCTAGTTCTATAGCCATGAAACTTTTTATCTCTTGGATAGGGTGCCAAGCTTTATATGAATTTTTAAGGATGTTTCAAGTTAAAAGAAATCTTTTTATTACTGCTTTGAGCCTAGGAATTGTACAATTTTCATTGTTATATTTTTTGAATTTTGAACCTTATTCCCTGTATGCTGCTGTATTCTTGATTACATTTCTGGTATATTTTCTAATGCTAAAAGTTACCGTAAAGCAAGGTGTTGGTGTTGTAATTGGACTAAGTTTGAGTCTTCTGGTTTTTCCACATTTATTATATGTAAGAGAGAGTGCTTTTGGCATAAAAGCACTTGTTTATTTAGTAGTTCTTACAGAATTAAATGATGTCTTTCAGTATTTTATGGGTAAGCTTTTTGGAAATCATAAGGTGATGCCTAAAATTAGTCCGAATAAAACATGGGAGGGTGTTATAGGAGGTGTAGGTCTCACCATAGTACTTAGTATTATCTTAGGGTATTTTCTTTTACCATTCACTATTCTGATTCAGGTAATTTTGGGTATAGTTTTGGGGGTTGCAGGTTTTTTTGGAGATGTTTTTATGTCTCTACTAAAGCGAAAAACAAATGTGAAAGACACTGGAACGTTACTGCCTGGGCATGGCGGACTCATGGATAGAATGGATAGTCTTATTTTTAATGCGCCTATTTTCTTTTGGATACTGCCGCTATTTATAAAAAGCTAAGCTATGGAACGTAAATTCAATAATGCTTTTATTCTTTCTGGCGGAGGTACACGGTTAATGATTTATCTTGGAATGTATGCGGCATTAGAAGAGTTGCAAATGAAACCAGATGTTCTTATTGCAACTTGCGGAGGTGCTTTTGCAGCAGCAGTGATAACAACTTTTCCAGATACTATTTCACGCAGAGCATATTTGAAATCAGAAGAATATTATCAATTTGTAACAAAAGACCGGCTAACAAAAGAGAAGAAGTTGTCGAGGATAGGGCTTCTTTCACTCCAAAAAGTATGGTCTAAAAAGAATGCACCTCTTATGGAAGATGTATTCCATAAATATCTTGCAGACGTATCTCAAGATTTTTCCAGAGATTTTCCTTCATTGACAGCAACAATGTTTTCTTCAGAAATACCTACACTCTTGAAAGGCTCTCAAATACTTTTTGATCCTAAGCTTATAGGACAAAAAAGAGGCGGTAAAAAATTGTATCAAAAATTGGTATTTACAGATAAAGAAACGGCTAGTAAAATAGACCTAAGTGCAATTACCATTACTTCCGAAAATTATAAAAATAGTGCCGTATCAGCATCAGTAAAAATTAAAACAAATCTCTCCATGTTAGTTAGTGCACGGATTTCTGTTTCTGATATGTACTATGTGGCTCCTGTATACTTAGAAGATACCTACTTTGCCGGAGGCGCTATTGATTTAATTCCTATTGAATTGGCTAAACATCTAGCCAAAACAGTAACTATAGAAAAAAAACAGTCTTATAGTCTGGTTGAAGAAGCGCTGGTACGTGCAGTTTTAGGGTATAGTGGCAACCAACGTTTACAAGAAATTGAAAATCAGGGCGCTAATTTTCAGATTGATACCATTCATATCAAGAAAGATTTAAAAGGGCATTACATCAAGAAAAGTATAGATTGGAAAAACCTTGAGATTTGCTTTGAATACCCTAAATCGTATCAAGACTTTAAAGATGATATGGATAAACAATGGGAGTACGGATATCAGCAAACCATGAAGGCCATGCAATCAGAAAAGTAATTCTATTAATTGCTTTGAAAAACTTACATTTATAAACTCATGAAAATAGCCTTTTACATATGAATGTTTTTATTGCCGGCGGAACCTCTGGAATTGGATATTCATTAGCACTACATTATTGCGCTAAGGGCTATCATGTTGGGGTTTGTGGTAGAGATTTACATAAAATTTCAGGAAATAAACCTTCCAATTTACTTGCGTATCAGGCAGATGTTTGTGAGATTTCTTCACTTACGTTGGCCGTACAAAGCTTTTTAAATGAGCAGGAAAATCTAGATCTCTTCATAAATTGCACAGGTAGCTACGCAGAAGATGTTGCAGGAAATATTTCTTATGAAGAAGCTGCGCAAATGCTTAAAACCAATATTTTAGGAGCTACCAATTGCTTTGAAGTTGCAAGAACGGCTATGCTACATCAAAAAAGTGGTCATATTGTGGTAATTGCATCTGTATCAGGTATTTTAGATTATAAGAACTCTAGTCTGTATACGAAAACTAAACGTGCTATACTCCAATTTTCAGATGCTTATCATAGAGCCTTAAAACCTTTCGGCATTTCAGTAACTACTATTGCTCCGGGGTATGTGGATACCTTAAAATTAAGAGCATTAAACAACAACGACTTGAGTAAAAAACCTTTTTTAGTACCGCTTGATGTGGCTACAAAAAAAATTGTCGAAGCTATTGATGCTAAAAAAAAGCTAGTTATTTTTCCTTTAAAAATGAAATGGATGATGACATTTTTATCGCTACTCCCTGCTCCTATTCTTAATCTTATTATGTATAAAAAAGCCAAATGGATGAAGCAAGAGTAACAATAGGGACAAGAATAAAGCTAGTGGCGCTGTGTGCTACGGTATTTAGTCTGTTCTATAATGTGAATGCTTGGTATGCGTCTACGCTAGATTACGTGCCTTCATTTATTTTTAGTTTTGAGCAGTACATTCCCTTTATTCCTTGGACAGTAATACCATATATGACTAGCGGAATATTTTTTGTCATTGTCTTTTTTCTTTGTGAAACAAGGCAAGAACTACAGACTTTGACAAAACGGGTCGTATTTGTGAGTGTTGCTGCTGGGTTATTTTTTCTATTATTTCCTTTGAAATTTTCATTCATAAAACCAGAAACGAGTAGTGTTTTATTTAATTTTTTCTTTCAATTTATTAAAAAAGTAGATTCTCCTTTCAATGAAGCTCCATCATTGCATATTGCTTTTGCTTTTATATTTTGGTCGGTCTTTAGAAACTTTACAGCTCCCTGGCGTCAAGTCTCGGCCGTATGGTTGGTGTTATTGGGTCTCGCTACGTTGACCACGTATCAGCATCATTTACTAGATGTAGTTACTGGAGCCATATTAGGGCAATTGAGCTTTATCGTTTTTCCTGCGGAGAAAAACAATTTCAAATTACGAAACTTTTACCTCGCCAACTGTTATTTTTTAGGCGGCTGGCTGGTGATTCTGTTAAGTCTGGTGGTTTTTGAATTTTATCATGCAAGCGGACTCATTTTATTATGGCCCGCATTGGTACTATTTTTAGTGGGGTATCATTATCAAAAAAATAGCATATACTTTTTAAAAAATAAGCAGGGTACTATTCCGTGGTATAAAAAAATAGTGTATTTCCCATACATCGGACTGTACTGGTTGTTTTGGAAATTTTTAAGGAAAAATAAAAAGCCTATAGAACTTATTCCAAAGCTGTATGTTTCGTCGAGGCTTGATCAATCAGAATTTCAAGATTTTAAAGGCAATCAAAACACTTTAGTATATGATTTTTCGGCAGAATTGGAAGAAAATAATGCAATTAAGGGTAATAGTGTGTATCATGCTGTTCCCTTATTGGATATCGGAGCATTCGATACTATCGAAATTAAAAGAATCGTCTTAGAAATAACATCACATTACAAGGAATTACCTAAAGACGGAAAAATTTTAATTCATTGTACTATGGGGCTTAGCAGAAGTACATTGATTGGGATTCTTGTTGTAAAAAATATTCTATCTTTACCTTTAGACGAAGCACTAATAAAAATAAAAACCACCCACAAAAATGCTGTAATACATAGCTATGTACAGGATTTTTTAAAGTCAATCAATATATGAGTAACGGACATTTTAATAGTTTTGATGGAAGCGAAATTTTTTATCGCAAATGGAATTTCAAACCATCTCAGAAGAGTGTTATCATCATTCATCGTGGACATGAACATTCTGAGCGTTTAAATGATATTGCTACTTCTTCTCAATTTTCAGAGTATAATATTTTTGCTTTTGATCTTCGGGGTCATGGTCATACGAAGACAGAAACATCTTCTGTTTTTATGGACTATGTGAGAGATTTAGATGCTTTTGCGCTCTATTTAAAATCCGCATACACTATTCCTAGTACAGATATGTTTGTAATAGCAAATAGCATTGGTGGTGTCATTGCTTCTGCATGGGTTCATGATTACGCGCCAAATATTGCCGGTATGGCACTGCTTGCTCCTGCTTTTAGAATCAACCTCATTGTACCTTTAGCTAATGAGATGATTACTTTGGGTACTAAGTTGAAAAAGGATTTGATTATTAAAAGCTATGTAAAATCTACCATGTTAACACACGACGTAGCGCAGCAAAATGCCTATGATACAGATTCTTTGATTACACGATCTATTGATGCCAAATTATTGATAGACTTAGCAGATGCTGGCAACCGCTTGGTAGAAGATGCAGCGGCTATAGATACCCCAACGCTTATTTTGTCTGCAGAGAAAGACAAGGTGGTATTTAATAAGGATCAAAAAATATTTTTCGATAAGTTAGACACAAATTTAAAGCAACTTGAAGTATTGCCAGACTTTTTTCATGGTATTTTGTTTGAAACCGAAAAAGAATTGGTCTATGATAAGATGAAATCTTTTGCAGTTCAGAGTTTCAAGCAACCCCAGAAAAAGCTTGGCCTTGAGCCGGATCAATTTTCAATGGTAGAACATAGGAGTCTACAAAATAAAGAAGGTAATAACTTAAATTTCAAGTTTCAAAAATGGTCTTTAAGTAAAATAGGAAAAATTAGTGACGGGATGGCTATTGGCTTAGAACATGGTTTTGATTCTGGGGCATCTCTAGATTATGTCTATCATAATAAACCTAAAGGAAAATTAGGTTTTGGTACCATGATGGATAAAAATTACCTTGAAGCAATAGGTTGGCGAGGTATTAGAATACGAAAGCAGCACTTGCTACAACTTTTAGAAAAGAATATAGAGCACTTAGTAAAAGCAGGCCGCAGCATTAAAATTTTAGACATTGCTGGGGGTACTGGAAATTACCTGTTTGATATTAAAGATACATACCCTAAGGCAGAAATTGTAATCAATGAATTTGTAAAAGAGAATATTGAGATAGGACAGAAAGTTATTGATTCTAAAGGATATAAGAACGTACGATTTACCAATTTTGATTGTTTTGATCCAGAGACGTATACGAAAATTAATTTTGAGCCAACTATTATTATCGTATCCGGGATATTAGAACTCTTTGGTGATAATGAAATGGCTAGTAAAGCGCTAGCAGGAATACAATCTGTAGCTGAAAAGAATGCGCATGTGGTCTATACGGGTCAGCCGTGGCATCCGCAATTAAAAATGATAGCCTATGTGTTAAATAGTCATCAAAAGAAAAATTGGGTGATGAGAAGAAGATCTCAGAAAGAATTAGATCGATTGATGGCGTATAATGGCATCTATAAAGAAACCATGCTCATTGATGATTTTGGAATCTTTACCGTTTCATCAGCTAAAGTAAATTCTTAAGTAGTGATAGTTAATTGATTGTAAATCAAATGACACTGTCTTATTTTAAGATGTTTATCTGTATGCATAGTGCATAACTTTATCTAATAAACTTCATTCATTAGCATAAAAAAAGAGTCCTATTTTGGACTCTTTTTTTTATGTATAAATAATTAATATCTAAGCTTTATAATTGTCATCCCATTTTCTTTCTTTAGGATCGTGTAGTTTGTCTACAGATTTAGCAACCATCATGGATACGGCAGCATCACCCGTAACATTCACTACTGTTCTACACATATCTAATGGTCTGTCTACCGCAAAAATTAAGGCTAAGCCCGCTTCTGGTATTCCTGCTTGAGAAAGAACAATAACTAGCATCACCATTCCGGCTCCGGGTACCGCAGCGCTACCTATAGAGGCTAAAGTTGCTGTAACAATAATTCCTAATTGCGCCCATAAATCTAGATCCATACCAAAGGCTTGTGCTATAAAAATAGCAGCTACAGCTTGATATAAACTTGTACCATCCATATTAATAGTGGCACCAATAGGTAACACAAAACTGGTAACTTCTTCATCTACGCCTAAATGCTCTTCTACGCGTTCCATAGTAACAGGTAAGGTAGCGGCACTAGAGCTCGTAGAAAAAGCTAAAAGTTGCGCAGGAGACATCCCTTTTAAGAAAAATGAAGGCGATTTTTTAGTGAATATCCACACAAAACCAAGGTATACGCATATCATTAAAAATAATCCAATAATAACACATAAGGCATACCAAGCTAAGGCCTTAAATAAGTCCAAGCTAGGAGATTCTACTACTAGTGCTGCTAATAATGCAAATACACCAAACGGAGCAGCAAGCATTATTAAATCAATTAATTTTAGAATTACTTCATTAAAGCCGTCAAAGAATTTTTTTACTGGTGTGGATTGTTCTTCTGGGATAAGGATCAATCCAATTCCGAAGAAAATAGCGAAGAAGATAACTTGTAGCATATTACCATTATCACTTGCCGCTTTAAAAATATTGCTAGGTACAATATCTTCCAGAGCTTGTAATGGGCCCGATTCTTCCTGCTTGTGTGCTTGTGCAATTCTAGAATCAGCATCACCTTTATAGTTTTCAACAAGCTGAGTTCTTGTTTCTTCCGATATAGATTTTCCGGGTTGTATAATGTTTACAACAGCTAAACCGATAGAAACGGCTATGATGGTAGTAACAATATAAATTCCTATAGTCCTACCTCCCATTTGTGAGAGTTTAGAAATATCTTTTAAGTCTGACACTCCTTTTATTAAGGAAGCGAGTATTAAAGGAACTGCAATAAGTTTAAGTGAGTTGATGAATATATTTCCGAAAGGTTTTATCCAATCTGAAACAAATTTTGCTCCCCAATCAAATTGAACCATTATGAATGCAAATAATACTCCGGCTAACATGCCTATTAAAATTTGCCAGTGCAATTCCAATTTCTTCATAAAATAATTAGTTTTAGGACAGAAAGATACAGTTTTGAACCTTAATCTACCAAATCCCTAACTATAATTTTATGGTTCTGTTTAGTAAAGTGAAGTCTGCCAAGACTATAGCAGCCATTGCTTCTACGATAGGCACTGCTCTAGGTACTACACAAGGGTCATGACGCCCTTTTCCTTGCGTCTTGATCATATTACCTTCTTTGTCGATAGTCTCGTAAGGTTGTATTACGGTTGCTACGGGTTTAAAGGCAACGTTAAAGTAGATGTCCATGCCGTTAGAGATGCCTCCTTGTATGCCTCCACTATAGTTTGTTTTTGTGGTGCCATCCGGATTGTATTGATCATTATGATCGCTACCTTTTTTAGTAACGCCATCAAAACCACTTCCGTATTCAAAACCTTTAACAGCATTAATAGAAAGCATTGCTTTACCCAACTCCGCATGTAATTTATTAAAAACAGGTTCTCCTAAGCCAATTGGGACATTCTGAATAACACAAGTTACAATACCTCCAATAGTATCACCTTCTTTTCTTATGTCTTTGATGTAATCTTCCATTTTTGCTGCAGTTGCAGGATCTGGACAGCGTACAGGATTGCTTTCTGTTAGAGAGAAATCTAAATCTTGGTAGTTTTTATCTAATTTAAGCGTGCCCACCTGAGATACATACGCATTAATTTTAATAGCGCTTACAAATTGTTTGGCGATAGCACCGGCTACTACTCTACTTGCTGTTTCGCGAGCAGAACTTCGTCCACCACCACGGTAGTCACGAAAACCATATTTTTGGTCATAGACATAATCGGCATGTGAGGGCCTATAAGAATCTTTTATATGTGTATAATCATGGGACTTCTGATTGGTGTTATGAATAGCAAAACCTATTGGAGTTCCTGTGGTAACGCCTTCAAAGATTCCTGAATAAAATTCGACGGTATCCGGCTCCTTTCGCTGGGTAACAATAGCAGACTGGCCCGGTTTACGTCGGTTTAATTCATTCTGAATTTCTTCTAAGTTTATGGCAATACCTGCTGGGCAACCATCTATAACTCCACCAATTGCAACACCATGAGATTCTCCAAAAGTGGAAAGTTTAAAAATAGTTCCGTATGTATTTCCTGCCATTTCTTCTTAAAATTTAACAGATTCAAAGGTAATTCTAAATTCATATAAACCCAAACTTAGAGTGGTCTTAATCTAAAATTTACCTTGTAGGAAATTACATAATAAATATTTAACATTTAACTGATATAATGTTGATTTTCAATTGATGATAACTTTATAGTCTCTGCTTTAATTTTGTAAAAACGAGAAGATTTGAAAAAGAGAAAAATAGATGTAGTCGTAATTTCAGATGTGCATTTGGGTACTTATGGCTGTCATGCCGATGAATTAATCTCATATTTGAGCAGTATTCAGCCCAAGAAGCTCATTCTTAATGGAGATATCATAGATATCTGGCAGTTTAGTAAGCGTTATTTTCCACCTTCGCATTTAAAGGTTTTAAAGAAGATTATAGGTATGGCATCTAACGGTGTTGAAGTAACGTATATTACTGGAAATCATGATGAAATGCTTCGTAAGTTTAGCGATACTTCAATAGGATACGTGAGTATTGTTGATAAGCTAGTATTGGATTTGAATGGAAAAAAAACATGGTTTTTTCACGGAGATGTTTTTGACGCTTCCATACAAAATGCAAAATGGTTAGCGAAGCTTGGAGGTTATGGTTATGACTTTCTAATATTGATTAACCGGTTCATGAACTGGTGTTTAACACGTATGGGTAGAGAAAAATATTCGCTATCTAAGCGAATTAAAAATAGCGTAAAAGGGGCTATCAAGTATGTCAACGATTTTGAGAAAACAGCGGCAGATTTGGCTATAGAGAATGGGTATGATTATGTAGTATGCGGACATATTCATCAACCTAAAAAAGAGCTGTATGAGAATAAAAATGGAGCGTGTACTTACTTAAACTCTGGAGATTGGGTAGAAAACCTAACGGCGTTAGAATATTCTTTTAAAAGATGGAAAGTCTACCACTATAACAATGATAAACTTTCCTCTTTTTATGCTGATGAAGAATTGAAAGAATTAGACATCAATGAATTAATTGCTTCTATTACTTTTAATCAAGACAAGAAAAAAGATTCTTCTTCGTCTTTAGAAGAAAGCTCTTTAGAGTAGTGCTTCTTTTAAAATTGTAATAGGATGCTTGGCCTGTCTTTTGGTGCCATCATATATCTGATGACGACAACTTGTACCATTGGCAGAAATAATGGTGTCTTCTGGAGACTTACGCACTGCGGGAAATAGTTTTAACTCCCCTATTTGCATACTTACTTCATAATGTTCTTTTTCATAGCCAAAAGATCCTGCCATTCCGCAACACCCTGAAGTGATAATGGATACTTCGTAATTCTTTGGAAGGTTTAAAATGTCAAACGTCACTTTTTGGTTTGATAAGGCCTTTTGGTGGCAATGCCCGTGAATTTTAACCTTTTTAGTTTCTGTTGTAAATACGTCAGAATTTAAAACTCCAGCTGTAATTTCATTTGCTAAAAACTCCTCAATAAGATAACAGTTCGTTGCTATTTTTGTGATGGTTTCTTTATCTGTTGTAAAACGTCTATACTCATCTCTAAAGGTTAGAATTGCAGAAGGCTCTAGTCCAACCACCGGGATATTCTTATCTGCAAATACTTTTAATTTTTCAATGTTGTCTAGCGCTAGTTTTTTTGCCTGCTTTAAAAAGCCTTTTGAGATATAAGTTCTTCCGCTTTCCGCATAGAATAATTCAACATCATAGCCTAGCTTTGTTAGTACCTCTATAGCGTCTTTTCCTAGTTCTACATCTAGGTAATTAGTAAATTCATCAATATATAAGGCAATACTTTTTTTATTTTTAGTATTCTTGTTGTCAAATGTTTGTAGGTGTTTATCGAAATTAAAACTATAAACTTTAGGCATGGTACGTTCTTTAGCAACTCCGGCACTACTTTTTAAGAGTCCGCCAAAGAAACTAGAATCATATATTGCATTCGTTAAGCCAGAAACCTTACTCCCTAATTTATTTAATTGAGTATTGTAAGCAAATAATTTGCCTCGTAAAGGGTATCCATTTGCTTCTTGATATTGGTATAAAAATTCGGTTTTTAGGGTAGCTACATCTACGTTACTTGGGCACTCACTTGCACAAGCTTTACAGCTTAAACATAGATCAAATACTTCTTTTAATTCTTTCTGATTAAACTTGTTTGGTGCTTCAGAAGTAGTTAGAAACTCTCTTAACGCGTTGGCTCTACCTCGTGTAGTATCTTTTTCGTTTTTGGTGGCGTGATAACTTGGGCACATACCGCCTGCACTTTGGTGTGTTTTTCTGCAATCTCCACTTCCATTACATTTCTCTGCAGCTTTTAAAATACCTTCACTATCAGAAAAATCTAAGAGTGTTTTTATCTCTGGCTCTTTTCTATCGATCGTATAGCGTAACGATTCATCCATAGCGAAAGCATCCACAATTTTACCAGGATTAAAAATGTTGGTAGGATCAAAGTATGATTTAACGCGCTTTAATAGTTGGTAGTTTTTATCTCCGATCATTAGAGGGATAAATTCTGCTCTCACAATACCATCTCCGTGTTCTCCACTAAAAGAGCCTTTATATTTTTTAGTCAGTTTAGCTACATCTGTTGTGATGGCTCTAAAAAGGTGAACATCATCAGATTTTTTTAGATTAAGCATAGGTCTTAAGTGCAATTCTCCTGCACCAGCATGTGCATAGTATACGGCACTCTGCTTGTAACCTGCCATGATTTGTGTAAATTCTCCAATAAAATCTTTTAAATCTTCTACGGCAACTGCAGTGTCTTCAATACACGCAACTGCTTTTTTATCTCCTACTATATTTCCTAAAAGTCCTAATCCGGCTTTACGCAATTCGGCAGCCATTTTTCCTTCCTGGGCATTTAGAATGGAATTGGAATAACTTAGTCCAGAAGCTTCTATAGTCGCTAAAAGTGCCTCAATTTGCTTTTGTAGATCTTCTTCAGTATCAGATTTTACCTCAAGCATTAAAAGAGCGGCAGGATCACCTGCAACGAAGAATCTATTTTTTAATTGGTCTCTATTGTTTTTAGTGCAGTCAAGTATCACCTTGTCCATCATTTCGCACGTATGCAAATTGTGTTTCATGGTAGGAGCTACGTCTGTAAGGCAATCTTCCAGAGTGCGGTAGTGCGGTACTACCATTGCCGAAAGTTTTGGTGGTATTGGCACCAATTGAAGTGTAATTTCTGTGGTAAATGCTAAAGTACCCTCACTTCCACTTAATAATTCGCAGACATTAATTAAATCTTTTTTACCACCGAAAACATCACTTTTTAGCAATTCGTCTATAGCGTATCCTGTATTTCTTCTATGAATTTGTGGTTTTGGGAATTCCCTTATAATTTCTTCTTGAATTTCTTTATTTGAAAGTTCTTTATGTAAACTTCGGTAAATAGACCCTTCAAAAGAGTCTAATTTGGTTTTGTCTAAAAACTCATCTGTCGTGAGTGCTTTAAACTCTGCCTCTTCTCCGTTAGATAAAATAGTTTTTAAGCTAGACGTATACTCCCTTGTTATTCCGTAACGTATAGATGTAGTTCCTGAAGAGTTGTTTCCAACCATTCCGCCAATCATGCAACGGTTTGCTGTGGACGTATTGGGGCCGAAGAATAAGCCATACGGTTCTAAGTAAGTGTTTAATTCATCACGTATCACTCCTGGTTGTACAGTGACTTGCATTTTTTCTTTGTCAACAGAAATAATTTTCGTGAAATGTACAGATACATCTACTACAATTCCATCACCCACGCATTGCCCTGCTAGAGAAGTACCTGCCGTTCTAGGTATTAATCCGATACTGTGTTCTTTAGCAAATAAAATTAATTTTTGAAGGTCAGAAGTGTTTTTCGGAAAAGCAACAGCTAAAGGTGTTTTCCTATAAACCGATGCGTCTGTAGCATATAGTGCTTTTGATAGTTTGTCTATTCTTAATTCTCCTTCTAAACGCTCTTTGAGGTCGTGTAATGATGCAGTTTCCAATCTAAAAATAATTTGAATGCTAAATTAAGTTTTTATTAACTACAGAACGCAAGTAAAATCCTATTTTTGGTGTTAATATTTAAATAAAAAAGAATGAAATTGTTAAAATTAAGCCTCTTGGCTCTTTTGATTTTTCCAGCATTTGTAAGTGCTCAAAGCATGTCTGACCATACTATTGGTTTGCGACTTGGAGATAGTGATGGGTTGGGTGCAGAAATATCATACCAGAAATCATTAAGTAGAAACAATCGTTTAGAGGTAAATTTAGGTTTTAGAGATAGTCGTGCTTATGACGCCTTTAAATTATCAGGATTGTATGAGTGGGTTTTACCTTTAGAAGGTGATTTTAACTGGTACTATGGTGTTGGTGGTGGTTTAGGGAATGTAAATTTTGAACGTAGACCTTCAGAAACAGATCCTAATGGAGAAGAAGTAGATGGCGGACTCTTTGTTTTCGCTGCAGGTAATATTGGTGTGGAATATAATTTTGATTTTCCACTCGTAATTTCTTTAGATATGCGCCCTGAAATTGGTTTATTAGGATATAATGAATTTTCAGATAGTTTTGATTTTGATATTGGATTAGGAATTAGATATCAGTTTTAAACGTTAAACATTATTAAAGCTAAGAATATGAATGTATTAGATAGTCTTTTTTTTAATAACAATATATAATTACATTTGCGAGAATTAAATTTAGAAATTAGAATGAGAAAAGTAATATTAGGATTATTTGCCACTGCCCTATTAGTATCTTGTAATAGTAATCCTGACGGATTTTCTATTGAAGCTACAGTCAATGGCGAGATAGAAAATGGAACAAAAGTATTTCTTAAAAAAATAAACGAAGTAAACCAACCAGTAGATGTAGATACTACTACGGTTGAGAATGGAAAGTTTGTTTTTAAGGGTACAGCAGATTCTTTAGACTTACAATATATTTTCATAGATAAACTTCAGGGTAATATTCCTGTAATGATTGAGAAAGGAACTATTGATGTTGTTTTTCAAAAAGATAGCTTAGGTTTTGCTAAAGTTGAAGGAACGGAGCAAAATGAATTGTTTGGTAAGTTCTTAGACAATAGCAGATCATTCTCTAAGAGAGCAATGTCTATGCGTAGTGATTTTGAAAAAGCGAGAGCTTCCGGAGATCTTGCGACACAAGAAGCGTTACAGGCAGAAAGCATGGAAATGCAAGAACAAGCTAAGAATTTTGAGCTTACATATATCAAAGAGAACCCGAATGCCTATGTTTCTGTCTTAATTTTAGAGCGTGTATTAATGAGTAAGGGTTTAGCGGAAGATGAGATTTCTAAAATCTATGAAGCATTTACTCCAGAAATTAAATCTACTGCTACCGCAAAAAGAATAGAAAAACAATTATCACTTACAAAAAGTACAGCGATAGGTTCTAAAGCTCCTGATTTTTCTGCGCCAACTCCTGATGGAAAACAATTGGCTTTGAAAGATGCTTTAGGAAAAGTTACCATCGTAGATTTTTGGGCGGGATGGTGTAGACCATGTAGAGCAGAAAATCCTAACTTAGTTCGTGTTTATAATAAGTATAAAGATAGCGGATTAAGTATTCTAGGAGTATCTTTAGATAAAACAAAAGAAGAATGGACAGGTGCTATTGCTGCAGATAGTTTAACATGGAACCATGTTTCTAATGTTCAATATTTTGATGAAATTGCTAAGTTGTACAATGTAAGAGCTATTCCTGCAATGTTCATTTTAGATGAAAATGGTGTAATTATAGCAAAGGACTTAAGAGGACCAGAATTGGAAAGTAAGATTGCTGAACTTATGGGGAATATCTAAATCCTTAAAAGTTTTCACTATAAAAAAAAGCTCCAATTTGAATTTCAAATTGGAGCTTTTTTATCTTGTTAATTGGTTTAATTAAAACCTATTTAGCATATCATTAAATTCTCCTTCTACCACGGCTGTGTCAGCTTTGGTTACTTCACCTGTTATGTAAGCTCTAGAGCTAGAACCTAAGAATTCAATAGTTGCACCATCGCCTAAAATTAAATCCCCGTAAATAACTAAGTCGCCCTCTATAACCAGCGTTGCATTACTTGCAACGGTAATATCTTTAGTGCTTCTATTGTTTCCTACGATAATAGCGCCTTTCATTTCAAATAAACTATCCGTATTTAAGGTTACACCAGTACTTACTGTCCAGCTACCGCATAGCAATAAATCTCCAGTAACGTCTATTTGTCTTAATCGCTTAGAACCTTGGTAAGCCATAGTTTCGTTAGCAGGGACGGTTATATTTGAACTTCCTCTGTATGAGGTTAAATCTTCGCATTTACTTTCTAAGCTCTGATTTGGTTTGTTCATTTTAATAATCTGTAAACCAGCAGTGCCAGAAGCTGCAAAGATATAATCTCCTTTAGAGGCTACAAAGTTAATAGAGCCATCTAAATCTATGATTCCAACGGGAGTTGTACTTCCACTAGATTCTTCAGAAAGAGAAAGTCCTGCGCCACCATTAGCCATTAAAATAGCACTCTCATTAACGGCAACGGCATTAGTTACATTATCTGAAGCATCAGAACCTTCAGGGTTTATTAAAATTGGAATGTATTCTACAAAAGCTCCTGTACTAGAATTGTAAATACCAGCGCCTTTAGAGCCTTCAGAAACAAATAGTTTATCATTAGAAAAATCTAAAGTTCTTTTAGAAGCGATACCAAAATCAGAAGAAATCGCAATTTCTTTTACAAGAGTAAAATTAGCATCAAAAATAGAAACTCCCTTACTCGCATCTAATACAGCAATATTGTTATTCGCCATTGTTACCGAGCGTAAATCAGATAACGGCAATTCATTTAAAAGGGCTACAGTATTTTTATCATATACCGCTAATACACCGTCTTCGCCACTTGTTACATATATATTAGTACCGTTGATAGCTATATCGGTAGCAATAAAACCTTCTTGAAAACCATAAGTAATTCCATTATTCACGTCAATACTTCCGTTAGAGGATGGTATTTTTGCTACAAAAGAGTTGGTGCTTGCGGTTGCAGAATTTTCGGCATCTACTCCACCAACAATATAAATATAACCATTGTCATAAGCGATAGCATTAATATCTGCATTACTATAATATAATCTAGAAGTAATTTTAGGACTATAAGGATCGCTAACGTCTACTGCATCAATTGCACCTACATAATCAGATTCTACTGTGTTATAAGATACATAAGCAATATCATCAACAATGTTTACATGTGTTGCGGTTAAATTTTCTCCACCAGAAAAACTAGGAGGTGTAATTTGAGCAATTAAAGAAAGAGGGTAATCTCCGGCTAAAGGGTCTCCATCCTTACTTGTTTTGCCTGATAAATCGTCTTCACTAGATATATCGATAACACCAGCATTTTCATAGCTGATACTTCTATTTAAAAAATCTTGATTATTCTCTGAACTTACATTACTCTGCTCATCTTCAAAAACAGTTGTTTCTTCAGAACATGATGTAATAAAAACTAGCGAAAAAGCCAGTAGTAGGGAAACTTTTCTCATAATTACGTAGGTTGAATAAGAGTTTGGGTACTCTAACAACGGCAAAACTATGAATTTATGTTTCTATAAGTCAGAATTTTCGACGAACAACGCTTTTTCTATCGTTTATCGGCGGAATATTACCGATAAACTAAATTTTTCCTAATTTTTGAAGCACAAACAAGGCAACAATAGGAATCGCAAGTAAGCCTACCATTAATGGATCTTGCAACGCCAAGCCCGGCATAAGTATCAAGGTTGTAGCATACCCGCCAACCGCACCACCAAAATGAGCGGTGTGTCCAATATTTCCTAACCTACTCTTCATTCCATAAATAGAATAAATAAGATAGCCTATTCCAAAAACCCAACCTGGAATGATAAAATTTATTTGCATCCAAGGGTCTAATAAAATCGCAGCATATAAAATTCCCGTAACAGCCCCACTTGCTCCAACAGCTGTGTAATAATCTTCATCCTTATGAAATACCATGGATAGTAAACTACCTGCAATTAAACTAATCACATAAATTATCACAAACTTTACAGCTCCCAGCCATGCGATTACGATGGGTGCAAAAAAGAATAAGGTAAACATGTTAAAAAACAAATGCGAAAAGTCTACATGCAAGAATCCAGAAGAAAACATCCGCTCTTTTTGTCCTGCTTTTATAGCGCCTACGCTAAATTTATAACGGTCAAAGAAATTAACATCATTGAATCCTTTTATGGAAACCAATAAATTTATTGCAATAATACCTACGGTAACTAAATCAATACTATCCATATAACCAAACGTTCTGTTTGACTTCAAATATAACTATATTTGCCTTATAATTATTGGCATGCAGTTATTAGTATTTATTTTAGTTTATCCTATTCTTTGGTTTATTTCCATATTACCATATACCCTATTTTATTGGCTCTCAGATTTTGTTTTTTTCTTGGTGTATACCCTTTTTGGTTACCGCAAAAAAGTAGTGTATTCAAATTTGAAACTGGTATTCCCTGATAAAAGCGGACAAGAACTGTTGCAAATTCAGCGTAAGTTCTATAGTCATTTGATTGATACATTCATGGAGATGATTAAAACCATGGCACTATCGAAGGCTCAAGTACAGCAAAGATATACCATCAAAAATATTGATGTCCTTAAAGAATTAGGAAAGACTAAAAGCGTTTTAATTGTCTGTTCGCATTACGCCAATTGGGAATGGAATGTGAGTATAAATAATTATGTAGATTTCAAAGGGTATGCTGTGTATCAAAAAGTAGCAAATAAATATTTTGATCATTGGATACGTAAAGTAAGAGCCCGTTGGAACACCACCTTAATTACACAAGAAGAAACAGTAAAAACTGTGGTAAGAAATGTTAGAGATGACGTTAGGAGTGCTTACGGAATGGTAAGTGATCAATCTCCTCAAGCTCATAGAGCTCCCTATTGGACAGAGTTTATGGGGATTAAAGTTCCTGTTTTTAGTGGAGCAGAAACTATGGCACGTAAAATGGATTTAGGAGTGTTGTTTCTAAAAGTATCCAAAATAAAAAGAGGTTATTATGAGGCGGAATTTATTCCGATTACAGATGCAGGAAAATCTACTGCTGAACATGAAATTACCGATAAGTTTCTGCGCTTAACAGAACAACAGATACTTGAACGTCCTGAGCATTATTTATGGACACATCGCCGCTGGAAACATAGAGATAAAGCAGATCAGCATTAATAAAAAAAGGAGCATCTAATAGTGTTTAGTTGCTCCTTTTTATGGCAATTTTAACTAGTTTTTATAAACCAGCTATTTTTTTTATTTCACCTATAATTTTATCTGCTAAAGCATCAGCTTCTGATTGCGATTTAGCCTCCGTGTAAATTCTTATAATAGGCTCTGTATTAGATTTGCGTAAATGTACCCAGTTCTCAGCAAAATCGATTTTCACACCGTCAATGGTAGAAATCTCTTCGTTTTTATAAGTATCAGCCATGGCAACTAAAATAGCATCCACATCTAAACCAGGGGTTAATTCAATTTTCTTTTTACTCATGAAGTAAGATGGGTAACTAGCTCTCAATTCAGCAACAGTGCCACCTTTTTCTGCCATTAGCATCAAAAATAAAGCGGTACCTACAAGAGAATCTCTTCCGTAATGACTTTCAGGGTAAATAATACCACCATTACCTTCGCCACCAATAACGGCATTATTTGCCTTCATTTTGGTTACCACATTTACCTCTCCAACGGCAGCAGCTTCATAAGTGCCACCATGTTTTTGTGTGATATCTCTAAGCGCTCTAGAAGAAGATAAGTTTGATACAGTATTCCCTTTTGTTTTTCCTAAGACATAATCAGCACATGCTACTAAAGTATATTCTTCGCCAAACATTTCACCATCATTACTAATAAAGGCCAAACGGTCTACATCAGGATCAACTACAATTCCAAAATCTGCTTTTTCTTCAAGTACTAAAGCACAAATATCTCCTAAATGCTCTTTTAGAGGTTCTGGGTTATGTGGAAAATGTCCCGTAGGGTCACAATATAACTCCACAACTTCTACTCCTAATTCTTTTAAAAGCTTTGGTATGGCGATACCACCCGTTGAATTTACACCATCTACTACAACTTTAAATTTTGCTGCTCTAATGGTATCAGCATCTATTAAATCAAGTTCTAAAACTTCATCAATATGAATATCTATATAAGAATCATTTCGTGTGATCTCGCCTAAATCATCAACCTCAGAAAAATTGAAATCTTCTTTTTCTGCTATGTCCAAAATCTTAGCTCCTTGTGCTGCATCTAAAAATTCTCCTTTTTCATTTAGCAATTTTAAAGCATTCCATTGTTTTGGATTGTGACTAGCGGTTAGAATAATACCTCCATCAGCCTCTTCTAAAGGAACGGCAATTTCAACAGTTGGTGTAGTAGATAAATCTAAATCAATTACATCTATCCCTAAACCTATTAAAGTAGATACTACAATATTCTGAATCATCTCTCCAGAAATACGAGCATCTCTACCTATAACTACTTTTAATTTATCTTTCTTAGAATATTCTTTTAACCAAATACCATAAGCTGCTGCAAATTTTACCGCATCAATGGGTGTTAAGTTATCTCCTGGTTTTCCTCCGATTGTACCACGTATTCCTGAAATAGATTTGATTAGTGTCATAATTTATTTGAAAATTTTTACAAATATAAAGGGTTCAGGCCAAATGCAAGACTTCTTATTTGTAAATTCGATAGGAATAGTTTTTCTTCGGTCTATGAATTTTTTAGCACATATTTACCTATCTTTTGATGATAATGAGATAACTCTTGGAAATTTTATAGCCGATAGTATTCGCGGTAATAAGTACAAGCATTTACCAGAGCGGGTACAAAAAGGGATTAAATTACATCGATTTATTGATACCTTTACCGATGCGCACCCCACGGTTAGAAAAAGTACTAAAAGATTACATGAAAACTATAGCCATTATAGCGGCGTTATTGTAGATATTTTTTATGATCATTTTTTAGCTAAAAATTGGAGTACGTATTCCGATGTTCCTTTGGAGATTTTTGTAGATAATTTCTACGATCTTTTAGAAGATAACTATGAAATACTTCCAGATACTACTAAACATATGATGCCGTATATGATTGCTGATAATTGGATTTTCAATTACTCAAAACTAGAAGGTATTGGTAGGGTGCTAAATGGAATGAACAGAAGAACAAAAAATAAATCTAAGATGAACTTTGCTATTTTAGATCTAGAAGAGCATTATGATGAGTTTGAAAAAGAATTTACATCTTTTTTTGAGGAGTTAGTTACCTATTCAAAGCAAAAATACATTTCACTATAACCCAATATGATCCCTGCGACAATGAAGAAATTTTTTCTCCCTATTTTAGTCTTATTTCTTTTTATACAATGTAAAAATCAGCCAGCGATACCCACCGGGCTTGTGGTAGAAAAAGCAATGGTAGTTTCTGCGCGTGAAGAGGCCTCTAAAGTTGGTGCTGATATTATGGCAAATGGCGGTAATGCTTTTGACGCCATGGTAGGTACACAGTTGGCACTTGCCGTAGCATACCCTCGTGCCGGAAATATTGGTGGAGGTGGTTTTATGGTCTACAGAGAAGCAGACGGTGCTATTGGGAGTTTAGATTTTAGGGAAAAAGCACCAAAATCTGCCCATAGAGATATGTATTTAGACTCCTTAGGGAGCGTTATTATTAATATGAGTACGCTAGGCGCAACTTCTGTAGGGGTTCCTGGATCTGTAGCGGGAATTTTAGAAGTGCATAAAAAGTTTGGCAAGCTTCCACTGGCGGCTATTTTTGAGCCTGTAATTACTATGGCGGAAAATGGCGTTGTAGTTACAGCTAAGCAAGCTGATATGTTGGCGCAGTATCGTGAAGTATTTACGGAAGTGAATAGCGATAGTACAAAATTTGGAGCGGTTTATAAAGAAGGTGATATTATTACGTACCCTAAACTAGCCGCTACCTTACGTACAATTGTTGAAAAAGGGAAAGACGGATTTTATAAAGGAGAAATAGCACAAAAACTGGCTAATTTTATTCAAAAAAACGGGGGATTTGTCACTGAAGATGATTTGGCAAGTTACGATGTAGTATGGCGCAAACCCATAGCATTCAACTATAAAGGATTAAAAATTATATCCATGAGTCCACCTAGCAGTGGCGGTGTTACTATGAATCAAATTTTTGATATGATAGCGCCTTTTGATATTGGAACATTCGGGCATAATTCTGAAAAAACTATTCAAGTATTCACTGAAGCTTCTCGCCGAGCTTATGCAGATAGAAATTACTATTTAGGAGATCCAGATTTTGTTGATATTCCGCTAGATGTATTATTAAAGGATAGTTATCTAGAAGATCGTATGACTGATTTTTCTTTTGATAAAGCGACCAAATCATCCGATGTTTCTCATGGTAAAGTGGAGATAGTGGAAAGTATGGAGACCACCCACTACTCTATTGTAGATGAAGAGGGCAATGCTGTTTCTGTAACAACTACCTTAAATGGAAATTTTGGTTCTAAATTATATTGTGATGAATTGGGTTTCTTTTTAAACAATGAAATGGACGATTTTAGTTCCAAAGCAGGAGTACCTAATATGTTTGGTCTTATTGGTGCAGAAGCAAATAATATTCAGCCAGAAAAGCGAATGCTGAGTAGTATGACGCCAACAATTGTAGAAAAAGAGGGTGAGCTTTGGATGGTGGTAGGTACCCCTGGAGGTTCTACTATTATTACTGCCGTAGCACAAACTATACTGAATGCCTATGAATTTGACATGAGCATGCAAGATGCCGTAAATGCTCCTAGATTTCATCATCAATGGTTGCCAGATATTGTAACCTTTGAACCGGAAGGATTTTCTACGGAATTAAAAACATCACTAAAAGCAAAAGGCTACTTTATTAATGAAGAACGCACTCCAATTATAGGAAAGGTAGATGCTATTAGAGTACTTGCTGATGGTAGCCTAGAAGGTGGAGCGGATAAAAGAGGTGATGATATGGCTGTCGGATTTTAGATTATTTATATGAAGAGAATATTGAAAGGAATTTTAAAAGCTATCCTAGTACTTTTTGGACTGTTGATTGCAGTTCTTGTTGTGGTGTATTTTATGTATAATGAAAAGGTTCCCGAAGGTAAAAATACCCAAGAGGCAGATGCTTTAGCTTATAAGATGCTTACTGCCATAAATAAAGCAGCATATCAAGATACAAGATATTTAGAGTGGTCTTTTGCAGGAGGTAATCATAGGTATAAATGGGACAGAAAAATAGGGCACGTAACCGTTATTTGGGAGCAATACAAGGTTTTATTGAACTTAAATACGCCTAAGTTGAGTGAAGTTTTTGAAAATGGAGCAAAAGTTATTGGTACGGAAAAAACAAAGTTGATAACCACGGCAACAGATTATTTTAATAATGATTCTTTTTGGTTGGTTGCACCTTTTAAAATTTTTGATGAAGGCACAATTAGAAGCTTAGTAACTTTAGATGATGGGACACAAGGCTTAATGATTACCTATAATTCTGGCGGTACCACTCCTGGAGATTCTTATGTCTGGAAATTAAAAGAAAACGGAATGCCTACAAGCTACAAAATGTGGGTGAAAATTATTCCTATTGGTGGTTTAGAAGCTACTTGGGATAATTGGAAAACTATGGAAAATGGCGTTCTTTTGCCTACTTCTCATAAAATTGGTCCTGTATCATTAAGTATGGGAGAAGTTAGAGCGTACAATTAAAACTTATGTCAAAAAAAGGAAAAGAAAAAAATACTAAGAATAAAGCGAAACATACCAAGCTTATGAATCGTAAAATTAATAAGCTCCGGGACGAGAAAGAAGCGCGTAAGCAACGCCTTAAAGAAATTCAGCAATCAGCGAAGAAACCCAAAGAATAATTAAATTACCACAAAAGAAGAGTTCTTTGTGAATATGATTTCTATTCCACTATTTGTACTTAGTTTTACTTTTAAATTTAGCGCTATAGTATGTTTAAGACAAATACATATTTCGAAGATAAGGTTGTTTCCATTGCTTTTAAAAATACAGAAGGCAGGGCTACAGTTGGAGTAATGGCTCCTGGAGCTTACACGTTCGGAACCACAACAGTAGAACATATGACGGTAATTTCGGGCAGTATGGAAGTAAAATTAAAGGATGCAACAGTTTGGAGCACCTATACTCCTTATCAAACGTTTAAAGTGGATGCCAATAGTTCTTTTGATGTGAAAGTGACAGAAGATACTTCGTATAAATGTGTTTATGAATAGGAGATTCTAGTTCTGAACCCGTAACTGGCTTTTTAATTCTTCCATAGATTCTTGTAATTGTCTTAATAGGCCTGTTTCTGTGGTTGCATCAACGCCAAAAGTAATCTTACTATTAACCTGCCAAATTTCTTGAATTTGAAAAGGTTTGATTTCATAAGGTGGATAGTTTTCGTTTAAGGAAACTAAAGTAACATTATTAGAGTTGGGCTTTTTAATAACTTTTTTAACCAAAACGGCATCTTGAAGTACTACTACATAAATTTTGTTGGGCGTAACATCATCAATATGTTCAATAGCTTTTGCGAGTACCCACTCCCCTGGTCTTAAATTAGGCAACATACTGTCTCCTTCTACTTGAAAACCTCTGTAGGTAGCATTTCTAAATTCAGGTATAGGTAAATCAAATGCTGGCAATTGTTGATACCAACTTGTATCAGCAATATTTTGTGGATAACCGGCTGCTGCTTTAGCATTCACTAAAACCATATTTTCGCGATCTGCAGAATCTACAGTAACTACTTTAGGAATTACACTGGTATGAGAAGTTTCTATATATTTAGAATCACTTTCTCCAAACAACCACAACGGATTAATTTTAAATTGTTTTAAAAGCTCTGTGACCACTTTACCAGAAAGTTTGGTTCTTCCGCGTTCTATATCTGCAGTAGTGTTAGACACACCAATCAAAGCGGCAAATTCAGCTTGCGTAAAACCTAAGTCTCTTCTGATTTCTATAAAGCGTTTCAGGGTAATTTCGTTTTCCATAATCCTTTCGTAATAAGCCAAATATACGCAATTTGGATATAATCCAAAATATTTTATGGAAAAATTCCATATTTAGGAATATTTCCATAATTTTGGAGTAATTACAATTTGAACTATGTCTTTCGAACGAATAAAAGAAAAATTAAATATTTTGGCCGATGCCGCAAAGTACGACGTTTCATGCTCTAGTAGTGGAAGTACTAGGGGTAATAAAAATAAAGGCCTCGGTGATAGTACGGGTATGGGTATTTGTCATACCTATACGGAAGATGGACGTTGTGTGTCGCTCTTAAAGATATTGCTCACTAATCATTGCATTTTTGATTGTGCCTATTGTGTGACCAGAAAAAGCAATGATATAAAAAGAGCTGCTTTTAAAATTCAAGAAGCCGTAGATCTTACTATTAATTTTTACCGCCGTAACTATATAGAGGGACTTTTTTTAAGTTCAGGAATTTTTAAAAGTCCTGATTATACCATGGAGCGTTTGGTGGCCGTGGCTAAGAAATTGAGACTTGAGGAAAATTTTAACGGCTACATTCATCTTAAATCTATTCCTGGAGCGAGTGATGAATTAATGTATGAGGCTGGATTATATGCAGACCGATTATCGGTAAATATAGAGGTGCCAACTATTTCTGGTTTAAAATTATTAGCTCCAGATAAGAAGCATGAAGACTTTACAAAGCCCATGTTAAAAGTTAAGAACGAAATTCTGATTTATAAGGCAGAAAAAAAGATTACTAAAAGCACACCAATATATGCCCCTGCGGGGCAAAGTACACAAATGATTATAGGTGCCACAGGAGAATCTGACAAAGATATTATGTATTCGGCAACACATTATTACAAAAACTATAACATGAAACGGGTCTATTATTCCGGCTATGTACCCGTGGCAGATGATAGTAGACTCCCAGCTATAGGTTCGCAAGTACCCATGTTGCGTGAAAATAGATTGTATCAGACAGATTGGTTGCTTCGTTTTTATGGCTTTGGTGTTAAAGAAATTTTGAATGATACACATCCAAATTTAGATATAGATGTGGATCCTAAATTAAGTTGGGCTTTGCGTAATTTGTCACAGTTTCCTATAGATGTAAATACTGCAGAACCTAGGATGCTAGCAAGAATTCCCGGTTTAGGAATGAATTCTGTATATAAAATCATCAATGCTAGAAAATATAGAAAGCTAACATTTGATCATCTTAAGAAAATTGGAGTAGCCTTAAATAGGGCTAAGTATTTTATGGTATGTAGTGGTAATGATTATGCTCATAAGGATTTGCAAGCTATTCAAATAAAAGGATTAATTCTTCAAAATTCTCAAGGAAAGTTCAGGAATAATTATAGCTCACAATTATCCTTATTTAACTAATTCAAAATGAGCACAACCAAACCCACCATAGCAAACCACGGCAGTATGAAACAATCATGGTCTTCTCTAGAAAAAAGACGAAATACAATTCTAAATATTGGATATGGCATGATTGCATTTAAAAGCAACCTAAAAAGGGCTCTTAGAAAGAAATTTAATAGCTTGTTTTTTCGGAGAAATGCACCAGCAAATAGCATCGATGAAGCAGTGATTAAAGAAATGGATAGTCCCGTTTAGTAGGTTCTAAATCAGGATATAAATTAAATTATATGGTATGAACGAAGCAAAAATTTTAGTTTACGATGGAAGTTTTAATGGATACTTAACAGCTGTTTTTCAAGCTTTTGAGCAAAAGTTGATTATTGCAGATATTCAGAAAGAGGAAAGCGCACAAAGTGGTTTGTTTTCTGATGCAAAATTAGTTTATACGGATGTTTTAAAATCAAAGCGGGTTTGGAATGGCATACAGAAAAAGAATAATACAGCCATAAAGAATATATACTTTGCATTTCTTAGCGAAACAAAAGGAATAGAGCTACTACTCTATCGGTATATTCAAAAATTGTTTTCAGAAACGGAACTATTGCATCTTAATTTTTCTGATGATATTGTGCTAAAAATTAGTCAACTTGCCAAATCTGTAGGAAGAGAAAAACATCGTATGGAAGCGTTCGTCCGATTTCAATTAACAAAAGATGCTATTTATTTTTCTAATATAGAGCCAGATTTTGATGTGCTACCCTTAATTTCTAAACATTTTAAAAGCAGGTATGCAGACCAGCAATGGATTATTTATGATGTAAAACGCAAATACGGCATCTATTATAATTTAGACGCCGTTGAGTTCATTACTTTAGATATGGATGGGATTCATAGCAACAAAACGAAAAAAAGCAATGTTTTTACAGATGAAGAATATGAGTTTCAGGATTTATGGAACAACTATTTTAAAAGCACAAATATTGCTTCAAGAGTGAATTTAAAGTTACATACTCAGCATGTGCCAAAGCGCTATTGGAAATATTTGAGTGAGAAAAAAGCAGTATCCTAGTATATTGTACTATTGTTTATTACGAACAGATTTATGCTTTTAGTTATTTAGATTTTTCGCCCACAAAATGATCGCTTTGATTTTTAAATAGCACATTAAATGTCGTTAAGCTTCCATATATTCTAGTAATGTATTGTTGTAAATCAATCTTTTCTTGATCATCTAAATTCTCGCTAGCGTTTATTTTTTGTTCCATTACCCTAATACGGTCACGAACCATGACTATTTTATGAAAAAAGGTGTCAATAGGTACAATTTTATCACTCAAATTAGAATCACCCGGTTGCATCACAATCGTTCCGCCACGCCATTTATCAGCAATAGGGGTAACAGAGCTAGCATCACTCCATTTTCTTAAAATTGAAATCAGAGATTGTTCTACTTCAGAAAAACTAATGGTATCCACATCATCTTCTAAAGCTTCAATTACCTCAAAATCAGCGTTTATGTCTATTGTTTCTAATCCGTTTTCCATAAAAGTAACCCAGTAATGTTTTGAAGTTACATTGGTAACAGCACCAAGTCCATATTCCGCATGTTTTATTCTTGAACCGATTCCTAATATTTGCATAATTCTTAAAATTGAAAGTTTGAAATGCTAATTTATGTTAAGCTTTTCAAATCACAAAAAACTAAATATAGCCAGTTATAAAATTAACTATCAAAATTGTATTTTTGTAATTGCAGAAAAAGAAAATGATAAATTACGAAGAGAATATAGAGGTGAAAGGCGCACGCGTTCATAACCTTAAAAATATAGACATTACAATCCCTCGAGAAAAGTTAGTGGTCATCACAGGACTTTCAGGAAGTGGTAAATCATCCTTAGCATTTGACACTATTTATGCAGAAGGGCAAAGAAGGTATATAGAAACCTTTTCAGCCTATGCAAGACAGTTTCTTGGAGGCTTAGAGCGCCCAGATGTGGATAAGATAGATGGTTTATCTCCGGTAATTGCCATTGAGCAAAAAACTACTTCTAAATCACCGCGATCTACCGTAGGTACTATTACCGAAATTTACGATTTTTTGCGATTATTATATGCTCGTGCAGGAGATGCATACAGTTATAATACTGGCGAGAAAATGGTAAGTTATAGCGATGATCAAATTCGGGATTTAATAAAAAAGGATTATGACCAGAAGAAAATTAATATTCTGGCGCCTGTTATTAGATCTAGAAAAGGGCATTACCGAGAATTATTTGAACAAATAGCAAAACAAGGTTTTGTGAAAGTTCGTGTAGATGGTGTAGTAGTAGATATTACTAAAGGAATGAAAGTGGACCGTTACAAGGTGCATGACATTGAAATAGTGATAGACCGACTAAAAGTTATTGATACAGAAGATTTTGATAAACGATTATCAGAAACGATAAACACGGCTATGTATAGCGGTGAAAATGTATTAATGGTTTTAGAAGAAGGACAAAAAATTGCGCGTTATTTCAGTAGAGATTTAATGTGCCCCACTACAGGTATTTCTTATCCTAATCCAGAGCCTAATACATTTTCATTCAATTCTCCAAAAGGGATGTGTTCTCATTGCAGTGGCTTAGGACATGTCTATCAGGTAAATGAAAAGAAGATTTTTCCAAATAAAAAACTAACGATTAAAGCAGGTGGTATTGCTCCTCTTGGAGAGTATAAAAGTTCTTGGGCTTTTAAACAAATAGATACCATTGGCCAACGTTATAAATTTGATATCAACACTCCTATTGAAAAAATTTCTGAAGAAGCTATCAATGTACTGTTAAACGGTACGGTCGAGAGTTTTGATTTAGATTCTAAAACACTGGGTGTTAAGCGTACTTATAAAATTGATTACGAAGGGATATCTAATTTCATTACCAATCAATTTAATGAAGCCGATTCTACCTCTATTAAACGGTGGGCAAAAGAGTACATGGATAAGATAACTTGCCCTACTTGCGATGGTTCTCGTTTACGTAAAGAGTCTTTAAATTTTAAGGTTGATGAAAAGAATATAGCAGTATTAGCGCATTTAGATATTTCTGAATTGGCAGAATTCTTCAAAAAGCTTCCTAAGAAAATTCAGGGAAATCAGCTTAAAATTGCAGAGGAAATTATTAAAGAGATCAGCACTCGAGTTCAATTTTTATTGGATGTTGGTTTGGATTATTTATCTTTAAACAGAAGCTCTAAATCGCTCTCTGGTGGTGAAGCACAACGTATACGTTTAGCCACACAGATAGGATCTCAACTAGTGGGTGTATTGTATATTTTAGATGAGCCTAGTATTGGATTACATCAACGTGACAATGAGCGTTTGATAAAATCATTAGAAGCCCTGAGAGATTTAGGTAATTCTGTAATTGTGGTTGAGCATGATAAAGATATGATTGAGCGTGCAGATCATGTTATAGATATTGGTCCTAAAGCGGGAAAATATGGTGGAGAAATTATATCAGAAGGGAAACCGGAAGATCTTAAAAATTTCAACACGCTGACCGCTGATTATATCTCAGGTAAAAAACAAATTGAAGTACCTAAGCAACGCAGAAAAGGAAATGGTAAAAAAATTACCTTATCTGGTTGTACTGGAAATAATCTTAAAAATGTTACTGCAAGTTTTCCTTTAGGAAAATTAATTGGCGTTACAGGTGTTTCGGGAAGTGGAAAATCTACTTTAATAAACGAAACGCTCTACCCTATCATGAATGCCTATTACTTCAATGGGGTTAAAAAGCCAATGCCGTATAAGAAAATTACGGGATTAGAGCACATTGATAAGGTTATTGATATTAATCAATCTCCCATTGGGAGAACTCCACGTTCAAATCCTGCTACATACACAGGCGTTTTTAGTGAAATTCGTTCTCTTTTTACCAAAACTTCTGAAGCGGCTATTCGCGGATATAAACCAGGAAGATTTAGTTTTAATGTAAAAGGTGGTCGTTGTGAAACCTGTCAAGGTGGTGGCTTGCGTGTTATTGAAATGAATTTCTTGCCAGACGTCTATGTGGAATGTGAAACCTGTAATGGGAAACGTTTTAATAGAGAAACTTTAGAGATTAGGTATAAAGGTAAGTCTATAGCAGATGTTTTGGAAATGACCATCAATGAAGCAGTAGATTTCTTCGAATTAATTCCAAAAATACACAGAAAACTTAAGACTATTAAAGAAGTTGGTTTAGGCTATATTTCTTTAGGGCAGCAGTCTACAACACTCTCTGGTGGAGAAGCGCAACGTATAAAATTAGCCACAGAACTTTCTAAAAGAGATACTGGAAATACTTTTTATATATTAGACGAACCAACAACAGGTTTGCATTTTGAAGATATTAGAGTATTGATGGAAGTTTTAGAGCGTTTGGTAGATAAAGGAAATACTATTCTTGTTATAGAACACAATATGGATGTCATTAAAATGGCAGACTATATTATTGATATAGGTTATGAAGGTGGTAAAGGAGGCGGTAAACTCGTTGCAAAAGGTACGCCTGAAGAGGTGTGCAAAGATAAAAAGAGTTATACGGCAAAGTTTCTTAGAAAAGAATTAGGTTTGTGAATAGTAGAATAAGCAGCAAAAAGATTAAAATATAAGCATAGTAATAAAGATTATAAAGATAGAATGAGAAAAGAACAACATCATAAGGGTTGGAATGAGATAAAAACAAACGATTCATGGGCCTTATTTAAAATAATGGGGGAATTCGTAAACGGATTCGAAAAAATGAGTCAAATTGGCCCTTGTGTTTCCATATTTGGATCAGCAAGAACTAAAGAAGAAGATAAATATTACCAATTAGCTATTGAAGTCGCTAAAAGTATTGCAGAAGCTGGTTATGGTGTTATTACTGGAGGAGGCCCAGGTATTATGGAAGCTGGTAATCGTGGAGCTAATTTAGCCGGAGGAACTTCTGTAGGTTTAAATATTGATTTACCATTTGAGCAGCATGACAATCCTTATATTGATAGCGATAAAAGTTTAGACTTTGATTACTTCTTTGTTCGTAAAGTTATGTTTGTAAAATATAGTCAAGGTTTTGTGGTAATGCCAGGAGGCTTTGGTACATTAGATGAACTTTTTGAAGCAATTACCTTAATCCAAACCAATAAAATTGAGAAATTCCCAATTATATTAGTAGGAACGGAATTTTGGAGTGGCCTAATGGATTGGATTAGAAATACCATGCTTACCATGGCTACCATTAGTGAGAAAGACTTAGATTTAATTAAAATTGTAGATACAAAAGAAGAAGTAGTAGATATTATAGATTCTTTCTACAAAGGACATTTACACAGTCCAAACTTTTAATTAAGTATATGCGGATAAGGAAATTTAATTTCTTAATTGCGGTGTTGAATTTTACTGTATGCCTTTTGGCATTCAGTAAAGTTTCATGTCAACATTACAATAAAGTTACTGCAAAACTGAATGATCAGGATAAAACGCTGAACATCATACAAGAGTTTAAATTTCATAATAGTTCCAAAGATACTTTAGAGGTTCTGTATTTTAACGATTGGGCCAATGCCTATAGTAACAAGAAAACACCTCTAGCAAAAAGATTCCAAGAAGAGTTTAAAAAGAATTTTCATTTAGCAAAAGATGAGGAACGGGGTTATACAAAAATCTATAGCATTATAGATGAGAAGTTTTCGGTAGTCAATTGGGAACATACTCCAGAAAGCGATATTTTAAAGCTAGAATTAAACAAGCCCATTGGACCTGATGAGTATGCAACGTTTTCATTAACCTATCAGGTTAAACTTCCACAAAATAAATTCACCCTTTTTGGATACAATACCAAGGGCGAGTATTACTTAAGAGATTGGTACTTAACACCAGCTGTTTATGACGGCTCATGGCATTTATACTCCAATAAAGATTTAGAAGATTTATACACAGGCATTACAAATACAGATGTAATGCTCACACTTCCAAATAACCTTTTTGTAATTTCTAATTTTGAGAAAGAAAACGAAATTAAAAAAGAAGGTTTTAAAGAGCTTAATTTAAGAGGAGACTATAGAAAAAGCTGTAGTTTAATTTTATCTCCTACCTCCTACTTCACCAAGCATATTACAGATTATGCCACAGTGGTGACTGATATTAATGTTTCTAAATTTGATGAAATATCTAGAACTATCGCTATAGATAAAGTTTCTGAATACATTTATAAGCACTTAGGGAGCTATCCTCATACAGAATTGGTGGTAAGTACTATAGATTACAACAAAGATCCGTTATATGGTTTAAATCAGCTGCCTTCATTTGTACGCCCTTACGATAATCAGTTTCAATTTGAATTAAAGTATCTTAAAACAGCATTGAATAACTTTTTTAACGAAACCTTATTTCTAGATCCAAGAAAAGAACGCTGGGTGATGGATGCGCTGATTAATTACATGATGATATCCTATGTAGAGGAGAACTATCCAGATCAAAAATTATTAGGGAAATTATCTACGATTTGGGGCTTTAAAAACTTTAACCTTGCAAAAATGAAATTTGAGGAGCAATATCCGCTACTCTATATGTATGCTGCAAGAAAAAACATTGATCAACCTTTAACTACACCTAACGATTCTTTAATAAAATACAATCATAAAATTGGAAACCGTTATAAAGCGGGCGCAGGACTATCTTTTCTGGCCAATTACGTAGGCAAGGAAAAAGTAGATGAGAGTATTAAGGATTTTTATGCTAATTATAAATTAAGACCAGTATCCTCACAAGATTTTGAACGCATTTTAGCCAACAATGTAGATAAAGATATTTCATGGTTCCTAGATGAATATGTGACTACTAATGATCGTATAGATTTTAAAATTAAGAAAGTTGTAAAAGTGGGCGATTCTTTGGGAGTTACCTTAAAAAATAAAAGTGGTACCAACGTCCCTATTTCAATGTTTGGATTGCAAAAAGATTCTGTAGTTTCTAAATATTGGTTCACGGGAATAGATAGTACCAAAACATTTTACATTCCACAGAATGGAGAAGATAAACTGGTTCTTAATTATGACCAGAAAATACCAGAATTTAATCAAAGAGATAATTGGAAATCTTTAGGCGGTTTCTTATCCAGTAATAAGAAATTAAAATTTCAGTTTTTTAAGGATACAGAAGACCCTTTTTACAATCAAATCTTTTATGTGCCTACAATACGTTTTAATATCTATGATGGTATTACTCCGGCCATGCGTATTTATAATAAAACATTTTTAGAACGTCCGTTTCTGTTTGACATATCTCCGGCCTATGCCTTTAAAGAAAAATCACTGGTAGGTTCGGCAGGCTTTAAGTTTAGAAAGTATCATAATAAAACAGGGTTTTATCTTTCTAATTATAGCCTTAGTGGTTCAACCTATCATTTTCAAGAGAATTCACGGTATGTGTCTATAACGCCTGCTGTAAGTTTTGGTTGGCGTCCAGATGATTTCAGATCTAATAAGAGAGATTTTTTAAACATTAGATATGTAAATATCTACAGATCATTAGATGAAAATATTGAAGAACTAGAAACTACTCCTGATTACAGTGTTTTAAACGCAAGATATGGTAGTTTTAAAAACGGAATAATTGATTACTATTCTTGGTTTGCAGATGCCCAATACGCCGGTAATTTTAGTAAAATAGCCTTTAATTTTGAGTATAGGAAACTCTTTGCGAATAACATGCAACTGAACACCCGTTTTTTTGCGGGTAAATTTATCTCCAATACAAGTAATACAGACTTTTACAGTTTTGCATTAGATCGTCCTACTGATTATTTATTTGATTATAATTATTTAGGGAGGTCAGAAGCTTCAGGTTTATATAGCCAGCAGCTAGTTATTGCGGAAGGTGGTTTTAAATCTAAACTAGCAAACCCTTTTGCTAATGATTTTTTAGCAACCACCAACACAAGTATAAGTGTATGGAGATGGATTGAGCTTTATGGAGACTTAGGGTTAACTAAAAACAAGAATGAGAACGCTCGTTTTGTATATGATTCTGGTGTGCGCCTGAATTTGGTAACAGACTATTTTGAGCTCTATTTTCCGCTATATTCCAATAATGGATGGGAAGTGGCGCAACCAGATTATAGTCAGAAAATACGATTTATAGTAACCTTAAGTCCAAGAACACTTACGCGACTTATTACTAGAAAATGGTTCTAAATCTTTATTAAATTTTCATAATAGACGATTTTAATTACGAATTTGATAAATCAATTATTGAATATTTACTAAAATTTAAAAATTCTTTAGTATTTGTAACGATTTATAGATTGCAAAATTCAATCTGTTTTGATATTTTTGCGAAAATGAAATTCTAACGATGAAAGTAAATCTGCAAGACAATAACGACATTTCTTTTGAAGACTTTAAGGAGCAAATTCTTAATGATTATGAAATCGCTGTATTAAGCAGGGAGTGTAGTTTGTTAGGAAGACGAGAAGTACTTACGGGTAAAGCAAAATTCGGAATTTTTGGTGACGGTAAGGAATTACCACAACTAGCAATGGCACGGTCTTTTAAAAATGGAGACTTTAGAAGCGGCTATTACAGAGATCAAACATTTATGATGGCCTTAGGTCATTTAAATGCAAAGCAATTCTTTCATGGCTTATATGCAACTACAGATATTAAAAAAGAACCAATGTCTGCTGGTAGACAAATGGGTGGGCACTTTGTGACACCTAGTTTAAATGAAGATGGGACTTGGAAAGATTTAACTGCACAAACAAATAGTAGCGCAGATATTTCGCCTACTGCAGGCCAAATGCCTAGACTTTTAGGTTTAGCACAAGCATCTAAAATATATAGAAACGTTGAAGGTATAGATACAACTAATTTCTCTAAGAACGGAAATGAAGTAGCATGGGGAACCATTGGAAATGCCAGTACAAGTGAGGGACATTTTTTTGAAACTATTAACGCTGCAGGAGTATTACAAGTTCCTATGGTTATTAGTGTTTGGGATGATAATTACGGAATATCCGTTCATGCAAGACATCAAACTACAAAAGAAGATATTTCTGAAATATTGAAAGGTTTTCAACGTACCGAAGATGCTAAAGGGTATGAAATATTAATCGTAAATGGTTGGGATTATACCGCCTTAATTCACGCCTATGAGAATGCTGCAGATATTGCAAGAGAAGAACATGTACCTGTTTTAATTCACGTTAAAGAACTAACGCAACCACAAGGGCATTCAACTTCAGGTTCTCATGAAAGGTATAAAAGCGAAGAACGCTTAGAATGGGAACGAGAAAACGACTGTAACAAACGTTTTAGAGAATGGATTCTTGAAATAGGTATTGCTACTGACGATGAATTAAAAGTATTAGAAAAAGATATCCGCAAAAACGTTAGAACAGCTAAGAAAGAAGCTTGGAATGAATTCTTGGACTCACATAGGGCCGCTAAGGAAGAATTACTCGCTTTATTGGATAAAGTTTCTGGAAGCAGTCCAAATAAAGTATTCATCACGCGAATTAAGAACGATTTAATTGCTATTGATGAGCCTATCAAAAAAGATATCGCATCAAAAGCAAGAAGAGCATTACGTTATTTAATTGGAGAAGATACCAACGCTAAAAATGAATTAATAGCATTTATAGATCGCTATTACAAAGAGGTACAACCAAAATTCAGTTCTCATTTATATAGTGAGCTACCAAACAATGCGCTAAGTATTAAAGAGGTAAAAGCTGTTTACGATCCAGAAGCTGAAAAAGTAGACGGAAGAATCATATTGAAAGAGAACTTTGATAAACTCTTTACAAATAATCCTGAAGCGCTAATTTTCGGAGAAGATACAGGAGCTATTGGAGATGTAAATCAAGGTTTAGAAGGACTTCAGAAAAAATTTGGAGAATTAAGAATCGCAGATACCGGTATTCGTGAAGCAACAATCGTAGGTCAAGGTATTGGTTTGGCAATGAGAGGATTACGACCTATCGCTGAGATACAATATTTAGATTACTTATTATACGGACTTCAAACCTTAAGTGATGATTTGGCTACCCTACTCTATAGAACAGTTGGAAAGCAAAAAGCACCTTTGATTATAAGAACTCGTGGACACCGTTTGGAAGGAATATGGCACTCAGGTTCACAAATGGGAGGAATTATTAATCTTTTAAGAGGAATGTATATTCTAGTTCCTCGTAATATGGTTAAAGCTGCTGGTTTCTATAATACACTAATGAAAAGTGATGAACCTGCTATTGTCATAGAAAGTTTAAATGGGTATCGCTTAAAAGAAGAATTGCCCACTAATTTAGGAGAAATTTGTACTCCAATTGGTATTGTAGAAACGGTAAAAGAGGGTTCAGATCTTACGGTAGTTTCTTATGGTTCTACATTACGAATAGTACTGCAAGTGGCTCAAGAGCTTAATGAGGTGGGTATTGATATAGAAGTTATTGATGCGCAAACCTTACTTCCTTTTGATGTAAATAAAGACGTCGTAGAGAGTGTAAAGAAAACTAATAGATTACTTGTCGTTGATGAAGATATGCCTGGAGGTTGTTCGGCTTATTTAATTCAAGAAATAGTTGAGAACCAAGATGGCTATAAATATTTAGATAGTGCACCTCAAACATTAACAGCAAAAGCACATAGACCTGCTTATGCTACAGATGGTGATTATTTTTCTAAACCAAATGCAGAAGATATTTTTGAGAAAATTTATGGTATCATGCACGAAGCAAACCCTGGGAAATTTTCTAAATTGAGATAACGCGGTTGTGAAATAATAGAATTTTCTTACATATTTATTGATTTTATTTACAATTATAAACAAATAGAAACTATAGGAGCACGTTTGGTCAAAAACTGAAGTTAATTTTTAATATAGTAATAAATTATTGTTACTTTTAATTAAAATTATCCCCAATATTACGATGCAAAAAAAACTATTTAATGAAATAGGACTGGCGTTACTTCGCATAGTTCCTTCTGTTATGATGATAACACATGGTATACTAAAATTTCAAAAATTAATTGCAGGCAATATAAAATTCCAAGACCCTATTGGTATAGGTGAAGCTCCTTCATTATTTCTAGCGGTTATTGGAGAATTAGTATGCCCTATATTAATAATTTTAGGTTTTAAAACTAGATGGGCCGCATTACCTGCAGCTATAACTATGGGGGTAGCAGCTTTTATCACTCATGGATCGGACCCTTTAGCTACAAAAGAATTAGCGCTGCTTTATCTTACGTTCTTTGTGGTTATTATGTTCGTAGGCCCAGGAAAGTATAGTTTCGATAGAAAATAATTACATAATTCTCACAAGAAGCTCTTTCAGAAGGTCTTCTTGTGATAAACTTGCCCCCACTCCTTTGCCCTTTACATCCAACTCACGCAGGTGCGCTATGATCATACTTACTTTCTTCATAGGGTAGTTTTTTGCTGCAGTTTGGTATTCTCCAACAAAATAAGGACTTATCCCTAATGCACTAGCGACTGTTTTTGGATTATGATCTTTCAAGCCATGATATTGTAGGAGTTGTATAAAAAAACTATTGAGCAAGGTCACCGTTAAGACAAACGGATTATCTTTAGGATTTTGTGCAAAATAATTTAAAATACGTGTAGCTTTTAGTACGTTACGTTCTCCTAATGCTTTTTTAAGCTCAAAATTATTATAATCTTTACTAATCCCTATATTCTCTTCAATAGCTTGAGGCGTAATTTCTTGGCTTTTTGGAATTACTAATTTCAGTTTTTCCAACTCATTATTAATCTTGCTCAAATCTGTTCCTAGAAATTCTACAAGAAGAATAGCTGCTTTAGGAGTTATTCCGTATCCACTACCCGCTAATACTTTTCGGATCCAATCAGAAACTTGATTCTCATATAATTTTTTACTTTCAAAAAGTACGCCTGCTTTTTGTACCGCTTTGTATACTTTCTTGCGTTTGTCTAGTTTGGCATATTTGTAACAAATCACCAAAACGGTCGTAGGTTGTGGATTGTCAGCATAGGCAGCTAAATTATCTATGGTTCTAGATAAATGTTGTGCTTCTTTTACAATAATTACTTGATGCTCCGCCATCATAGGATAACGTTTAGCATTGCTTATGATATCATCTATGGTAACATCTTTTCCATACAACGTCATTTGATTAAAACCGCGTTCTTCCTCAGCAAGAATATTGTTCTCTATATATTCGGAAAGCTTATCGATGTAATATGCCTCTTCCCCCATCAGAAAATAAATTGGCTTTATCTTCCGTGCTTTTATATCGCTAACAATCTTTTTTACTTCATCCATTCAGAAAAAATCATCAAATTTGTGCCATGCAAGTATTGAATTTTCCTGCTTATGACTTTCGATTCAAAAATAGCGAAAATAAAGTCTATATTTTTGATGTTGTCCGTAAAAAATTTGTGGTTCTGCAGCCAGAAGAATGGGTGAGACAACACATTGTACATTACCTAATTACAGAAAAAAAGTATCCATTAAGTCTTGTCAATGTTGAAAAACAATTAAAAGTAAATGGCATGGTAAAACGATATGATGTGGTTATTTTCAATTCTGATGGAACTATAAAAGTACTTGTAGAATGTAAAGCTCCAGAAATCAACATCACGCAAAATGTTTTTGATCAAATAGCAAGGTATAACATGCAACTTCAAGCAGAATATTTAATGGTAACAAATGGCTTGTCTCATTTTTACTGCGAAATGGATTTTCAAAAAGAAAAGTATGCTTTTTTGCGTGATATTCCTGAATTTAGCCGTTAATTTGTGAACTTCAAAAATAATCGTAACACTATTGTACTTTGTTGTACTAGCTGTTCTTAATTGAAAAAATATCCAGCAAATTAGTTTGGTACTTAGTTAATGTCTAAAATTGCAGTTGTTATACTTAATTGGAACGGGGAAGAATTATTAGAACAATTTCTACCTTCCGTTCAAAATTTTTCCAAAGGCGCCGCAATTTATGTGGCTGATAATGCTTCCACAGACAATTCAATTGCGTTTATCAAAAAAAACTACCCTGCAATAAAAATCATTGAGAATGCTAGCAATGGAGGTTATGCAAAAGGTTATAATGATGCTTTACAACATGTAGAGGCAGATATCTTTTGCTTACTGAATTCTGATGTGGAAGTTACTGAGAATTGGCTTACACCCATTTTAAACCATTTTGACGAGCATCCTGAAGTTGCTATTATTCAACCTAAAATCTTAGATTACAAAAGAAAAGAATATTTTGAATATGCTGGTGCTGCTGGTGGTTTTATAGATCAGTTAGGATATCCTTTCTGTCGAGGCCGAATTTTTCAAGCGTTGGAAAAGGACAAAGGACAGTATGATGATGTCAAAGAAATTTTTTGGGCAACAGGCGCTTGTTTATTTATTAAGAGTGCCGTTTTTAAGGAATTAAAAGGATTTGATGAAGATTATTTTGCACACCAAGAGGAAGTAGATTTATGTTGGCGGGCACATAATCATGGATATAAAATTTTTTATGTAGGTACTTCTAAGATATATCATTTAGGAGGTTCTACCTTGAGTAACATGAATCCGAAGAAAACATTTTTAAACTTTAGAAATTCCTTGTACTCTATCACTAAAAATTTACCGCGTAAAAAAGCATTTCCCATTATATTTTTCCGATTGCTTTTAGATGGTGTTGCTGGGATACGGTTTATTCTTCAAGGAAAATTCAGTCATTGTTTCGCTATATTGAAAGCGCATTTAAGCTTTTATGTGAACTTTTCGAAAATTTTTAAAAAGCGAGAGAAAACGAAATATATGCCTAATTATTATACAGTGAAGTCCATTGTATGGTCTCACTTCGTATATCATAACAGAAAGTTTAAGAATTTAGTAAAACATTAACGAAAGCGAAATGTTAACGTATCGCTTTTTGTATAATTTTGCTATGAATTAACAAATTAATTTAAGAATTAATAATTATGAACAAAATCATTTTAGGCTGTTTAGGGGTTACTTTATTATTATCCTCTTGTGTGTCACAAAAAAAATATGCCGACTTAGAGGCAAAAAGTAAAGAAACTCAAGATTTATTAAACTCTGCAACTGTAAAATTAAACACTTGTTTAGAAGAAAAAGCATCTGCTTCTTCAAGATTAAAAACTTTAGAGGATCAAAATGCATTCTTAAAAAGTAACAATCAGGATTTAATAAACAACATGGGTAATTTAACTACCTTATCTTCTAAAGGTGCTCAAAACCTTGAGAAGTCCTTAGAAAGTTTACAAGAAAAAGATTTAACCATCAGAAAATTAAACGACGCTATTACTCGTAGAGATTCTGTAAACTTATCTTTAGTACAAAGTTTAAAAGGTGTACTTGGTAATTTAGATGATCAAGACATTGAAATTAGCGTTGAAAAAGGTGTTGTTTTCGTATCTATTTCTGATAAATTGTTATTTAGCAGCGGTAGTTATAATGTAACTAGTAGAGCTAAAGAGGTTTTAGGCAAAGTTGCTAAGGTGGTAAACAATAAACCAGATTTCGAATTTTTAGTTGAAGGTCATACTGATGATGTTCCTTACAGAAAAGGTATTTTATTAGACAACTGGGATTTAAGTGCTAAACGTGCAACTGCTGTTGTTCGTATCTTACAAAACGATTACAATGTTGATCCTAAGCGTATGACTGCTGCAGCAAGATCTTCTTATGTTCCTTTATCTACAACAGATAAAGCTAAAAATAGAAGAACTCGTATTGTAGTACTTCCAAAAATCGATCAGTTCTATGAAATGATTGAAGAAGGAATGAAAGATCCAGCTATCAATAACTAAGAAATTGATATCATATATAAAAGGCGACCAATTGGTCGCCTTTTTTTATGCTCAAAATTTAAATAGTTTCGTTTAGAAAATATCAATAGGTCCTTTGCCTTCTCTTACTACTACAGGCTCACCATCAGATAAATCAATTACGGTAGAAGCGGTATTATCACCATAGCCACCATCTATAACGATATCAACAAGGTTTTGCCATTTCTCAAAGATTAATTCAGGATCTGTCGTGTATTCTAAGAGCTCATCTTCATCTCGTATAGATGTAGATACAATTGGATTGCTCAGAGCTTCTACAATGGCTTTAGCGATACTATTGTCTGGTACACGAATACCTACGGTCTTTTTCTTTTTAAATTCTTTAGGAAGGTTGTTATTGCCAGGCAGTATAAAAGTATAGGGTCCTGGTAAAGCTCGTTTTAATATTTTAAAAGTGGGGGTGTCTATTTGGCGAACGTAATCTGATAAATTACTCAAATCTGCACAGATGAAAGACCAATTAGCTTTGTCTAGTTTAATACCCTTAATTCGGGCAATTTTCTCTAAAGCTTTTGTATTGGTAATATCGCAGCCCAAACCATATACCGTATCGGTAGGGTAAATTACCAGTCCTCCCTTTTTTAGTACCTGAATCACCTTTTTTATTTCTTTGGGATTTGGGTTTTCAGGGTATATTTTAATAAATTCAGCCATAATTTAAAGTTGTATATTAAAGGTACTATTTTTTATTCAGGTACTATTAATTCAACTAGTGGTAATACTAACGCTATTGAAAATAAAAAATCCATTAGCAATTACTAATGGATTTTTAAACTCTTATATAAGAACTTGTCTTAAGAATATGTAATGCTGTGCCCTACGGTTGCGGTGTAGGATGAGGACAATATAGTATCTACATAAATCCATTCAGAGGTTACTGATGTTTGATTAAATGTAGTCATCATATACCCTCTTCTTGAGGCATCAAAATAGTTTAACCCATCTATTAATGTTGTTAATGCTTGCTCAAAGCCACTAATAAATGCAGCATCTGTAGTACCCAAGTACGTTTCAAAACCTGGAGAACTAACACTAGAAGTGGCTAACTCTACGCCTACTTCCGTTCCATTTTTATCGAACAGTGTATTGTTCCACGCGTTATGGGTATCACCAGCGAAGGTTATTATTTTTTTTCCATTCAAAGCTTGGTAAATCTCTTCTCTATCTCCTGGGTAACCATCCCAAGCATCTAAGTTGTATGGAATTGTGTTGAGAACTTTAGCTTTCTCCTCCGCTGTTAAGCTAGGGTCATCATTTTCCATTCTCGTTTTGATAGTAACTAATTCCGTTAATATTTCTCCAAAATTATCTGCACCGAAAGCAGTTAGCATAGCAATAGGAATATACATTTGTCCCATTAAAACCTGTTGCCCAAGGACCTGCCATTTGCTACTACTGCCTGCTAACTCACTTAATAGCCATTCTTTTTGTGTAGATCCTAAAATTGTTCGCGTTGTAGCATTTAAATCGCTTTTTAAGGCTTCTGTATTTAAGCCTGTTGCCGTAAAGTAATTAGATATATTTAACTGCTTGTCCCTTCCAATAAGCCGTGTGTCTAGCATCATCATATGTACTAGATTTCCAATATTTATACTTCTATAAATAAGGCTATTATTCTCTTTGTTTACTCGGGAAAAAGGTAAAAACTCGCTGTAAGATTGTAAGGCATTTTGTTTTCTTAATTCAAAGCTTCCTTCCGTGGCGTCATCATGGTTCTCTGCACCATCCTTATAAGTATCATTAGCAATTTCATGATCATCCCAAATGCATATAAAAGGCTTTTTTTGATGAGCTAATTGCAAATCTATATCGGATCTATATTGTTTGTAGCGTGTTCTATAATCCTCTAAAGTGATGATTTCTCCTGCGGGTTCATGCTGGCGATTCAGAAAAGCATTCTCAGCTGTAGATCCGTAACCGCCGGCTTCATACTCATAAAAATAATCGCCCAAGTGTATGATAATATCTGCATCTGATTTCGCCATAGCATTATACGAATTGAATAATCCTGCTTGGTAGTTAGAGCAAGAACAAACGGCAAGTTTAATAGAAGATGCCTTTTCTGGAAGTGTTATGGTTTCTCCTACTACAGAGATAGCAGAATCTATTGGACTAGCAAACCTGTAATACAGTTTTAGATGCTCTTCTAATTCTGTAACTTCAATAGCCAAAGTATTATCTCTTGATGCTTCTGTAGTAATTTTACCGCTTCTTAAAATAGATGTAAAAGAGGCATCTGTAGCTAATTCCCAAACTATCTCGGCATTTGCGGTAGCATAGCGTGTCCATAAAATCACAGAAGAACTGCTTGGATCAAAACTAGCAACCCCTTCATGGAAGTTTTTGATAGTTAATAGATTAGTATCTAGCTCAGAAGCTACTAGGTCATCGTCTTTTTTACAACTAATAAAATTAGGAGCTAAGATGATGCCTCCAGAGGCTAATAATGTTTTTTGAATAAAATTTCTTCTCGTAGTGTTCTTGGTTGACATAAATAGTAAATTTTCATTCAAAAATGATACTATTATCTGACGCCACGGTTAGCAAAACTTTATGGAATTGTTATCTAAAAATTTTAAAAAAGTTACACGCTGAAAATTAAGAAGTTATTGCTCATATAGTTCTAATGGCAAATTATCCGGGTCTGCAAAGAAGGTGAATTTCTTTCCTGTATACGGATCTATTTTTATAGCCTCAACTTGTATTCCCTTTTCTTTAAGTTCTATTGCCGTGCGCTCTATATCTGCTACTTCAAAGGCTAGATGACGCAGCCCGCAAGCCTCTGGGTAAGAAGGTCTTTCAGGAACATTAGGAAATGAAAATAATTCAATACAATAATGTTTGTTTATGGCTAAGTCTAACTTGTAAGAGTCCCTTTCTTCACGGTACACTTCTTGTAGTATTTCTAAGCCTAAAATTTGCGTATAAAAAGCTTTAGATTTGCTGTAATCAGAACAAATTATAGCGACATGGTGAAGCGCTTTAAATGTCATTAGGCTATTAGTGTTGATTTCACTAACACGGATTCAGAAGCTAGTTTATCCTCAAATAAAACGCCTAACTCTTTAATATAAGGCATGGTATTATGCTTGTCTAAAGCTTCTTGATGCTCCCAAACTTCGTAAAACACAAAAGTGTTTTTATCTTCAATACCTTGGTGTAAAGTATATTGAATACAACCTTTCTCTTGTAACGTTTGTACAACCAAATTTTGTAAAATAGCCTTTACTTCCTGTTGCGATTCTTCTTTACTCTGAATATGGACACTCAAATATATTTTCATAATAGTAATGTATAATATTAACCTAACACTTCTAATTTAGCAAAGCGCAACAGTAATTTTTTAATCCCAGCAGTATCAAACTGTATCTCTGCCTTGCGGTCATTACCAATGCCATCTATTTTTACAACAGTACCCCGACCAAAACGGGTATGATTAATTAAACTTCCTTCGGCTAAATTGGGATCTACAGTATTCGTATTTCCAATGGGTTGAGCCAATTCTGGTTTTAATTTTCTAAGCTTTCTAAGCTGATTTTCATTAGGTTTTACCGTGCTTGGTGGGATACCACTTTTAGGTTTTATTTGACGCAGTTTACTTTTATCAACTTCACCAAAAATATCAGTATCTATTGTTGATTTATAACGGTATGCTGGTTTTTCAATCGGTGTTAGATTTTCAATAAATTTCTCATCAATTTCTTCTAAAAACCGACTAGGTTCAGCATCTATTAATTTACCCCAACGGTACCTATTTTGCGTATAGGTTAAATAAGCTTGTTTTTCTGCTCTAGTCAATGCTACATAAAACAATCTACGTTCTTCTTCTAATTCACTTCGGGTACTCATACTCATACCTGACGGGAATAGGTCTTCTTCCATACCTACAATATAGACATGCGGAAACTCTAATCCTTTTGCTAAGTGGATGGTCATTAAAGCTACTCTGTCATCATCACCAGTGTCATTATCTAAATCCGTTGCTAAAGCAACGTCTTCTAAGAATTCACTAATATTACCTGTAGCATCGACAACCTCTTTCTGTCCTTCCACAAAATCTTTTATACCATTTAGAAGCTCTTCAATATTATCCATTTTGGCAATACCTTCCGGAGTACCATCTTTTTTAAATTCTAAAAGTAACCCCGACTTTTTTGCGACATGCTCAGAAATAGCAAAGGCATCTGTAGTTTCATTCATGATTTGAAAACTTTTAATCATGTTGGTAAAATCTACTAATTTCCTTTTGGTACCTGCGTTGATTTTTAAATTTATTCGATCTAAATTCTCAATTACTTCAAAAATAGATCTGCCATAGTGGTTCGCTGCTACTGTAAGTTTATCTAAAGTGCTCATTCCAATTCCTCTCGCAGGAAAATTAATGACACGCTTTAAAGCTTCCTCATCTTTAGGATTAATCACTAGACGCAAATAAGACAATACATCTTTAATCTCTTTTCTTTGGTAAAAAGATAAACCACCATAGATACGGTATGGAATATCGCGTTTACGCAAAGCATCTTCTATAGCTCTAGATTGCGAGTTAGTGCGATAAAGTACAGCAAAGCTACCATTTGACATTTGGTGTTGCATACGGTTTTCAAATATAGAACCTGCAACAAACCTGCCTTCTTCTGCATCCGTAGGACTTCTGTGTACTTTTATTGCTGGACCATCATCATTATCTGTCCAAACCACTTTCTCTAATTGGTTGGTATTTTTTTCAATTATAGAATTCGCTGCATTTACAATATTTCGGGTAGATCTATAATTCTGTTCCAGTCGGTACATGATAACATTATCATAATCTTTTTGAAAGTTGAGAATATTGCTAATGTTTGCACCACGGAAAGAGTAAATACTTTGTGCATCATCCCCTACCACACAAATATTTTGAAATTTATCGGATAACGCTTTAATAATTAGATATTGCGAATGGTTGGTATCTTGATACTCATCTACCAATATATATCTAAACCTATCTTGATACTTGGCAAGGACTTCTGGATATTTATTTAATAACTCATTGGTTCTTAGTAATAAATCATCAAAATCCATCGCACCTGCTTTAAAACAGCGATCTACATAGTTTTGATAAATATCCCCCATTCTTGGCCGTTTAGCCATGGCATCGGCCTCTTGCATTTCTGCATCATTAAAATAAGCTCTTACCGTAATAAGGCTATTTTTATAGGATGATATTCTATTTTGGACTTGTTTGTATTTATAGACATCTTTATCAAGTCCCATTTCTTTGATAATTGAAGCGATTAAACGCTGAGAATCTTGTGTGTCATAAATAGTGAAGTTACTAGGGTATCCTAATTTGTCACCGTCATATCGTAATAATCTAGCAAAAACCGAGTGGAATGTACCCATCATTAGGTTTTTTGCTTCCGTATTTCCAACAATAGCAGCAATCCTGGCTTTCATCTCCCGGGCAGCCTTATTTGTAAATGTAAGTGCAAGAATATTAAAAGAGTCAATTCCTAGACTCATTAAATAAGCTATCCTGTAGGTTAATACACGTGTTTTTCCAGACCCCGCTCCCGCAATAACAATTAACGGTCCGTCTTTATGTAAAACTGGTGCTCGTTGAGCATCATTCAATTGATTTATATAGTTTTCCAACAGCTTTTTCTTTGATTTTTTTGGAACTGTGAATTTAACCATAATTGCTAGCATACTAAAATGATGCTTCTAATAATTATAAACAAAAAACTTAAACGCTAAAATCATTTTGAATATATTTGAAGATAATCAGGTATTATCCTCAGTATACGCAACGCTTTATTTATTTTACCATGAAATCTATACAAAATTCTTTAATTCTTTCTATTATTCTAGTAAACTTAAGTTTTGGACAAGAAAAAGCTACCGGGCCAGTTATTCAAGAATTCGGAGCAGTCTATAGTGTAGAAAACCCAGATTTTGAAGTAGATTTAACGCAAGAGTTCAAAGCGGTTTTTGATGTAGGCACTAGTCCTAAAGAACATTCTAAAATTAACCCTTACCTGGAAACTGGTGCTCGTTTTTTAAATATGCATGCACAAGCCGGTGTCCCTGAAAAACAATTAAAAGCCGCATTAGTTATTCACGGTTCTGCTACAAAAGATATCTTGACAGACATAGCCTATGAAGAACGTTACGGCACTAAAAATCCCAATCTAGCATTAATCAATGCTTTGCTGGCAGCAGATGTTCAACTAATTTTATGCGGACAGTCTGCAAATTCAAGAAAGATAAAAGAGACTGAAATGATCAAAGGAGTGCAACTTTCCTTGTCAGCTATGACCGCCCTTGTTTTATTGCAGAATGAAGATTATAGACTAATTAAATTTTAATATATGAATAAACTTGTACTCAAAGGTTTTCTCCTTTTTGGGTTTTGTGCATTTGCTCAAAACGCAGTTTCAGAGAAAGATTTTAAATCAGTAGAACAGAAAGTAATAGATTGGCGAAGAGACTTTCATCAATATCCGGAGCTTTCAAATAGGGAGTTTAAAACCGCAGAAAAGATAGCTAAACATTTGAAATCTTTAGGAATTGAGGTGCAAACGGGAGTTGCTAAAACCGGAGTTGTTGGCGTATTAAAAGGGAATACTCCTGGAAAAGTAGTTGCATTACGAGCAGATATTGATGCCTTACCAGTAACCGAGAGGAATGATTTGTCTTTTAAATCGGAAGTTGTAGGAGAGTTTCAAGGAGAAGAAGTTGGAGTGATGCATGCTTGTGGTCATGATACGCATATCGCGATACTCATGGGTGTGGCAGAAATTTTATCAAAAAATAAAGATAAGATTAAAGGTACCGTAAAATTTATTTTTCAGCCAGCAGAAGAAGGTCCGCCACCAGGAGAAGAAGGTGGTGCAGCATTAATGATAAAAGAAGGAGCCTTAAAAAACCCGGATGTGGACGCTATTTTTGGATTACATATCAATAGTGGTACTCCTGTAGGAACAATTGGTTACAAACCCGGAGGTACGATGGCTGCCGTAGAGCGGTTTGTTGTTAATGTAAAAGGAAAACAAACACACGGTTCTCAGCCTTGGGGTGGTGTAGATCCTATTTATATCGCTGCAAAAATTATTGATGGGTACCAGTCTATAATTAGTAGAGAATCTAATTTGCTTGTAGAACCGGCAGTAATTACTGTTGGGAAAATCACGGCTGGAGTTCGATTTAATATTATTCCTGAAAGCGCTGAAATGATAGGAACCGTACGTACGCTAGATCCGGATATGAAGGCATTAATTATTAGACGTATGACTGAGATGACAGAAGGATTGGCAAAAACATATGGAGGGGCTGCTACCATAGAATTTCAAAATAATACAGCAATTACCTACAACGATGAAAAATTAACAGAAGCGATGTTACCTACCTTACAAAAAACTGCAGGGGTAGAAAATGTAGTGTTAATTAAAGCAACAACCGGAGGAGAAGATTTTAGTTTTTTCCAAGAAAAAGTACCAGGATTTTATTTCTTTTTAGGAGGAATGACTCCAGGTAATACCGAGGCTTTTCCACATCATACGCCAGATTTTAAAATAGATGATAGTGGTATGCTTCTAGGGGTAAAAACCTTAACAGCAATGAGTTTAGATTATTTGAATAAAAAATAAAAAAGATTATTATTTATTTCGAGTTCAATTTTAATAAAAATTAATTTTGAACTCGTTTTTTTTTATAGGTTTGTTGTAGTTTAAATTTTAATTGAAACTTTCTTTACATGATTGACTTTTTTACAAGTATTCCATGGTATGCTTGGCTATTGCTAGTGGTTTTTGTTGTTGCTATTCGCGATGTTTTTTTTCAAAGAGCGCATACTATCTCACACAATTTTCCAATTGTAGGTCATTTTAGGTATTGGTTGGAGAGTATTGGACCAGAAATGCGTCAATATTTTGTAGCAAACAATAGAGAAGAACTTCCTTTTAATCGTATAGAACGTGGTTGGATTTATGCCTCTGCAAAAAAAGAGAACAACTATGAAGGTTTTGGGACGGATCGTGATATTTATGCACACCATCATATTTTTGTAAAAAACCAAATGATGGCCTATGAGGTACCTGAAAATCATCCTAATACAGAGGATAAAAGTTTTGTTCCTTGTGCTAAAGTTATTGGTGCCTACAACAAACGTGCAAAACCTTATAGACCGGCTTCTGTTATAAATGTATCTGCAATGAGTTTTGGATCGCTTTCCGCAGCAGCAGTAGAAGCGATGAATATAGGTGTTCAAAAAGCGGATGCTTACCATAATACTGGAGAAGGCGGACTTTCTCCGTACCATAAGCAAGGTGGTGATGTTATATTTCACTTTGGAACTGGATATTTTGGAGTACGTAGTGATGAGGGAAGTTTATCTATTGAGAAACTTAAAGCTTTAGTTGAGAATAATCCTTGTATTAAAGCCATTGAAATAAAACTATCTCAAGGGGCTAAACCTGGAAAAGGGGGTGTATTACCGGGCGCAAAAATAACTCCAGAATTAGCGGAGATTAGAGGCGTAGAAGTAGGTAAAGATGTATTATCGCCTGCAACGCACAAAGCATTTAAATCTGTTCCTGAATTATTGCAATTAATAGAAAAAATAGCGGAAGCAACTGGCTTACCGGTGGGTATAAAAGGAGCTATAGGAAAGTTAGACCAATGGGAACAATTGGCCGATTTAATGCTAAAAACAGGGAAAGGTCCTGATTTTATAACCGTAGATGGTGGTGAAGGTGGTACAGGTGCCGCTCCTCCAAGCTTTGCGGATCATGTATCTTTACCTTGGGTATATGGGTTTTCTAGTGTGTATAAAGTTTTTTTAAATAGAGAACTTACAGATAGAATTGTATTTATAGGAAGTGGAAAATTAGGTTTCCCTGCCAAAGCGGCAATGGCTTTTGCTATGGGTGCAGATTGTATCAATGTTGCTCGTGAAGCCATGATGAGTATTGGTTGCATTCAAGCACAAGTATGTCATACCAACCGCTGCCCGACGGGTATTGCTACCCAAAGTAAATGGTTGCAAAACGGAATTGATGTTACTTTAAAATCGGAACGTTTAGCACAGTATTTCAAATCTTTTAGAAAAGAATTTTTAGAAATTACGCATGCCGCTGGTTATGAGCATCCATGCCAATTTCATATGGAAGATATTCAAGTGAATGTAGATGATACCGATTTGAATAGAGATTTAAGATCTACCTATAAATATCAAAAAAATCCTGTTCCGTTTAATGGAGTGCAAGAATTATATGATTGTATTCACTTAGGGGGAAAAAGCGTTACCAAATAATACAACAATTAATATTTAATTTAAAAATAGTTTTAAAAAATGATAAAGTATTCTTTATTCCTACTCGTTTTAACTTTAGGCTTAACAAACCTACACGCACAAAAGAAGTCTGATTTATTACTTGAAATTCAGAATTTAAAAGCATCTAGAGATTCTATTAATAACCTATACGTAGTCTCTAAGAAACGAGAAACTGTTAGTAAAACAGAAGCAGAATCTTATAAAGCGCAGGCCGATGAGTTATTAGAAACCAATGGCCAATTAATGCAAAACATTAATAATTTTACGAAAGCCTCTATTGAAAAATCTGAGAATATTGGTAAGACTTTAGAAAGCCTACAGGAAAAAGAGGCTAAGCTTAAATTTATAAATGATAAATTTAGTAGTCATGATTCTATTGCCCTTGCCATTTTAACCGATTTAAAGAAAACTTTAGGCGAAAATAGTGCCATTAATGTATCAAACGGTGCGGTGGTTATCTCCTTGAATGAAGCAACTAGAAATGGTATAGCAGCTAAAGATGCTGCTGCAGATGCACAATTAACAAAAATTGCCACTGTTTTGAATAAATATTCAGAGGCATTAGTAATCATAGAAGGTGTTTCTAATACAGGAGAGTTTGATGTCGCTTTAAATCAAGCTACCCTATTAGCAAATAAATTTCAAAAGCAATTCACTATCAGTAATTCCCGTTTAATGGCAGTTACAAAAGATGGTGGTTTTACAGAAGGCTTAAACATCCGTATTTCTCCAAAATTTGACTCATTTTATTTTCAAATAAGAGAACTAGTTAAAGAGAATAAATAAAGTCTGATTTTGGTACAGGGAATTAATAATACTAAATCCTTATCATCCAGTATATATTTTTAGCTACTTTCGCGCGAAATACATAAATAGTATTTACAATTATGGAACAACAAGAATTTTTAGAGAAGAATGTATTTGTCGATTTAAAAAATGTAAATGAGAATTTTGAGGCAGATAACATCCACCAATTTTCAGAAGCAGAATTTGCGACAGTGCTTCAAAAATGCGAATATTTTGGAATCGGAATTTATACCATCGAAGCTTTTTTAAATGGAGCCTCTTTTGGCGTTTCTAGTCATGATACTCATAACAAAAAAGCAACAGATCGAAAATGGTTTAAGAAGGCATTTTCAAACTTTAAAAACGGTGAAGCAGGGATGACATATGCTGCAACTTATAAAGTATCTCCTAAACTTTTAGCGAGATAATTTTAGGTTTCATACTTTTTTAAAAAATACTTCGTTTTACATTCAATAACCAAATAAAACCACAAGTATCATGAACGGAGAACAGATTCTACAGGCTTTCGCTTATTTATTACCAGCAGTAGTTACAGGTGTTGTTGCCTTTTATTTTTTTAAAATGCACACAAAAAATGAAGAAGGCCGTAGAAGGTATTTGTTACAGAAAGATACTCAAAAACACACATTACCTATTAGATTGCAAGCGTACGAGCGTATGGCACTATTTTTAGAGCGTATTGCTATTCCTAGCTTAGTGGTTAGAGTAGCTCCCGTATCTACGAGTAAGAACGATTATGAATCACTTTTGATACGTACGATTGAAACAGAATTTGATCATAATTTATCGCAGCAAATATACCTAACAGATGATTGTTGGAATATTATTAAAGCGGCAAAAAGTGCAACGATACAATCAATTAGAAAAGCTGCATTAAGTGCAGAAAATGCAGATAAATTTAGAGAAGACGTATTAAGTGATACCATGGATAAGGCCTCTCCTTCTGCCACAGCGTTATCTTTCGTAAAAAAAGAAATTAGTAATCTTTGGTAAGCGATTGTTTATTTACCTTTAAATTTTTCCTCGGCGTAACTAAACCCTTGGAGCCACCATTCTCGCATAAGCTTTTTATTAAATACCAAAGAATTCTCAGTAAGCCTTGTTGGGGTATAATATAAGTTTAACTTAACTCCGTTGTGTTTGGCTGCAAGCACCCCTTCAGAAACATCGTGGTATTCTATTTGATCCAATACAAAGCCATAAATGCTTAGCATTAAGGAAAAAGGATTTTTACCTAATACTTTGTTCTGATTCAAATTTTCAGATTCTAAAATAATAGCATCTACCTCCGTAGCCCCTCTACGTATGGCCTCTCGGATAGGCACAACACAACCCAAACCTCCATCGCCATACTCATATCCATTACGTTTTACTAGAGACATAAATGGAATATAATTACAAGAAATCCAAATCCAATCACAAAACTCTTCGTAGGTAAATTCACTAAGCTCCTTGTACTCTACTCTGTTTTTTGATAAATTAGAAACGGTAACAATTACTTTTTTGTTTGAGGTTTTTATTTTAGTAAATTCTTCTGGAGAGAAATTCTTTTTAATGGTTCTGCGCAATGCCCCACTTTCACCAAAAGTTCTTTTCCGTTTTAAAAACTGTAAAAATGTAGTAAAATAATTAATGGTTACAAATTCACGACCATCTTTTTTCTTAACAATAAAAGGATTTAAACTAAATATAGAAAGTTGATTAACATTGGTATAAATATCATATAGTTTGCCTACATTATTAAGCGATAATTGTGGTATTAAAAGACTACCTGTAGAAGTACCAAGGAATAAGTCATACTCCTTTTTTTCTATCTCCATTAAGTATTGTGCGACACCACCAGCAAAAGCCCCTTTACTCCCACCGCCACTTATTACTAATGCTTTCAAATTTCAATATTTTAGTTAGTTGGTTATTTCTGGTTCTAATTGGCTACTCTCCGAACTTTTAAATTTCGCGTAATTAAATCCGCTTTCCCACCAAGCTGCCATTTTAGTTTTGTCAAAAATAAGTGAATTTGTAGTTAAAACAGTAGGAGTATAATAAAAGTTAATGATTGCATTATTATGCTTAGCCACATACTTTCCGATTCTAATATTTTGATGTTCGATACGATCCAACATAAAAGCAAACATATTGGTCAGTAAAGAGAATACATTTTTTGATGGCATACGATTTAAATGTGTCACTTCGGTTTGTAAAATTATAGCATCTACTGTAGTTGCGCCTCTTTTTATAGCTTCTTCAATAGGAACCATGGTTCCTAAACCACCATCAGCATATTCACAACCATCCTTTTTTACCAAGCTCATAAAAGGTGTGTAATTACAAGAAATCCATACCCATTCACAAAATTCATCATATGAAAAATCATTAATAGATTTATACTCCACTTGATTAAGTGATAAATTAGATACGGTTACTACAATATCTTTTGGACCGTTTTTAAGGGTATTAAACTCTTCTAGGGTAATCGTATTTTTTATAAGTTGTAATAGATTGAGGCTCTCTCCAAAAGTTTTACTTCCGCTATAAAAATTTTTGAGCACATTAAAATGATGTATACCAATAGTTTCTACTCCGTGTTTTTTTTGAGTAGAAAAAGGGCAGTTGCTAAAAATATCTTTCTGGTGTACGGAGGTATAAATTTCTTTGATTTTGGCAATTTTATGTAAGCCTAAATGTGATATCAAAAGACTTCCGGTAGAGGTGCCTAAGAATAAATCGTAATGCTGTTGTGCCTCTTCAATAAGATATTGGGCAACTCCACCAGCAAAGGCCCCTTTGCTCCCACCTCCAGAAATTACTAATGCTCTCATACTACTCTAGTTTATTAGTAAGATACAGTTTTTCTTTTTCATTTAGTTTAGGCAATAACGCAATAATTCTATCTTTATAGGCTTCATCTTTTAGCAACTCATCAAATAATGCTCTAGCAAATTTATTAAACTGCCAACTATGGTGCATACTAGCCTCTGCTAAATCTTCTAAATTGGTATCTGTTAATCCAAATGTTTGAAACAAATATTGAAAAGCGGTTTCACGTGTTTTAGGGTCATATTGTGCTTGCGTGTAACTCCCTAATTCATCAAAATAGTCTTTGGTTTTTAAACTATTATAATCTTCGGTAACTAAAGCGAGCGTAAGCCATAATAATCTAACATTCTTATCTGAAAATCCTATAACATCTTTAGTCGCCTCTAAATACGTTTTTCGTTGTTCCGGAAAGTTTAAAAAGAGGCGGTATAAACTGTTTTCAATAGTACTATAGCTTTGATCTTCTAAGAGCGATTCAAAATCTGTCTGCAGTTCTGTGGGGATTTGAGTAATTTTTAAACTTAATGCTTGCCGTAACATCAAATCGTTAGACGCTATAATCTTTCTCATAAAGTCTATGGAGAATAGCTCAGCATATGTAAATATTAATCGCTTCTTAAATTCTATAGAATCAGATTTATCATAGGCATTTTCAATCAAAACTAACTGAGCTTTTTTATCAGCAACCTTATTTATTGATTCCTGTAGACTTATAAAATCGGAAATGCTGGATGAATTATTTTTTAAATAGTCATACACCATAGCCACTGGAAATTCTGTATTTTCCAGCCAGATTTCATCAAAACTACTTAATGATTGCCCACTTGCCTGCTCTATCTCAACAAGAAAATCATTTATTTTTACATTCTTAAATTTATATTTTTCTAGATAGTTCTGTATTCCCTTTTTAAATGATTCGGTTCCTACTTCTTCTTTTAACAAGGCTAGAGCCCATGCTCCTTTTTCATAAAAAGTAAGACTGCTTGCTTTTGGATCTTTTAATGACTCTCCTTTTCCTTCTTTAGACTGTTGCTTTAAGGTTTCTGCAGTATCAAATAGTTTCCAAAAATAATACTCGGCGCCAAATAGTTCTTTTTCTGCTAGTAGTGCATAGTAGGTAGCAAAGCCTTCTTGTAGCCAATGATGCTGACCGTCAGCTTCTGTAACAAGGTTTCCAAACCATTGGTGCGCTAATTCGTGTGCGTTTATATTGACATAATTACGATCTATAAAAGCAATAGAATCTATCATGTAGGCATCAGAAAAAATAGTAGTTGTTGTATTTTCCATTCCTGCATAAAGGAAATCTTTTACTGGTATTTGTTTGTAATTTTGCCAAGGATAAGGAACGCCAATTTCGGAAACTAAAAAATCAAAAATTTCTTTTGTATATCGATAAGTAGGCTCTACTTTCTGTTGATTTTCAGGGTAATAATATAATTCTAATGGTAAACCGTCCGCGCTGGTTACCACTTTCTTATCATAATTAGCTATGGAAAAAGCTAAAAGATAACTACTCATAGGTTGCACCATATCATAGGACCAAGTGGTCGTATTGTTGGCATTTTTTTTAGAGTGTATTAAATTACCATTGGCAATTACCTGATACGTAGAATCAAATGTTATTTCTGTATCAAATACTACTTTTTCATTCATATCATCAAAGCTAGGAAGCCAATGACTCGTATATTTCCCTTGCCCTTGTGTCCAAATTTGCTTGTTCTTATTGGCATCATCTTCCCAACCAATAAAATATACGGTTTGTGTAGGTTGGACTTCATAAGATAGTTGTAATTGTTGAGCTCCGTCCTTTTTGAATTTTTTTCTAATGATGATATGCTTGTCATCAACACTGTATTTTACTTTTTTATTATTAAGTCTTACGGTGGTAAATGTGAAGTTTTTAGCATCTAAAAAAATACTATCCACCGGTTTCAAGATATCAAAAGTGTAGGTTATGGTCCCATTTACCTGCTTCTGCTCAGGAACAACAGTTATGGAGAGGTCTCCCGAAATAAAATCTACCGATTTCTGTTCTTGAGCTGATAGCGTAATTGAAAGGAAAAGACAAAAACTTATAAATAAATGACGCATATTTTAATAAAATTCAAAATGAATACCAAAATAAGCAATTTGGTTTTTGTTCCTTTGTTTCTATCTACTATTTTAGTCCAATGAATGCAAATTTTTTACAAACTCCCATTGCTTATTTAAAAGGTGTTGGTCCAAATAGGGCAAATACGTTGCAGTCAGAGCTTGGCATTCAAACATACCAAGATCTAATTAATCTGTTTCCCAATCGGTATATAGATAAAACACAGTATTATAAGATTAATCTGTTACAACAAAACTCTTCTGAGGTTCAGGTAGTTGGTAAAATTACCCATATTAAATCTGTAGCGCAAAAAAAAGGGAATCGCCTCGTAGCTACTTTTTTAGATGATACAGGTAAGATGGAATTGGTATGGTTCAGAGGACAGAAATGGATTCGTGAGAATTTAAAGCTGAATGTACCTTATGTAATTTTTGGAAAAACTAATTTTTACAATGGTACTTTTTCTATGCCGCACCCTGAAATGGAATTACTTGCGGATCATGAAAAGGGTTTAAAGATATACATGCAACCCGTATATCCGTCTACAGAGAAACTGAGTAATAAAGGCATTACCAATAGAGTTTTAAGCAAATTAATTCAGCAGATTTTTGTAGAACTGAATGGGAAGTTTACAGAAGCACTGTCTCCTAAAATTATAGAAGAGCTTCATTTAATTTCTAAGAGTGAAGCGCTGTTTAATATTCACTTCCCTAAGAATCAAGAACTTTTAGCCAAAGCTCAATTCCGATTAAAATTTGAAGAGCTTTTTTATATTCAGCTGCAGCTTATTGCCAAGAATATGTTGCATAAAAAGCGTATTAAAGGCTTTCCTTTTGATAAAGTAGGTACTATTTTTAATGATTTTTACAGTAATCATTTACCATTTGATCTTACCAATGCTCAGAAACGGGTTCTGAAAGAAATTCGGGCAGATTTAGGGAGCAATGCCCAAATGAATCGCTTATTGCAAGGTGATGTAGGTTCTGGTAAAACAATCGTTGCTTTAATGGCGATGTTATTAGCAATTGACAATGGATTTCAAGCCTGCTTGATGGCTCCTACAGAGATTTTAGCGAATCAGCATTTTGTAGGCATTCAAGAGCTATTAGAAGGTGTAGGCATTACGGTTTCACTATTAACAGGTTCCGTGAAAAAATCTTCTAGGAAAGTCATACACGAGCAGTTAGAAAGTGGGGAACTTCAAATTTTAATAGGCACCCATGCCCTATTGGAGGATAAAGTGCAGTATAAAAATTTAGGCTTGGCCATTGTAGATGAACAGCATCGTTTTGGTGTAGCACAGCGTTCTAAATTATGGCATAAGAATACGATACCACCACATGTTTTAGTAATGACAGCCACCCCAATACCTAGAACCTTGGCGATGAGTTTGTATGGCGATTTAGATATTTCTTTGATTGATGAATTACCTCCAGGAAGGAAACCTATAAAAACGGTGCATCGGTATGATTCTAACCGATTAAAAGTGTTTCAGTTTATCCGGGAGGAAATAAAAAAAGGAAGACAGATTTATGTAGTTTATCCTTTAATTCAAGAGTCAGAAGCTTTGGATTATAAGGATTTAATGGATGGCTATGAAAGTATTGCAAGAGATTTTCCACAGCCCGAATATCAGATTTCAATTGTACATGGGCAAATGAAACCTGTGGATAAAGAATATGAAATGCAGCGTTTTGTAAAAGGAGAAACGCAGATTATGGTGGCGACAACAGTTATAGAAGTGGGCGTTAATGTACCCAATGCTTCTGTAATGATTATAGAAAGTGCGGAACGCTTTGGATTATCGCAATTGCACCAATTGCGCGGGCGTGTTGGCCGTGGAGCAGACCAAAGTTTTTGTATTCTGATGACCAGTTTTAAACTATCTACCGAAGCAAAAACGAGGTTGGAAACTATGGTCCGTACCAATGATGGTTTTGAAATCGCAGAGGTCGATTTAAAGCTCCGCGGTCCTGGAGATTTAATGGGAACCCAGCAAAGTGGTATGCTAAATCTAAAGATTGCAGATATAGTCAGAGACAATGATATTCTAAAAACAGCCCGTTACTATGCATTACAACTCTTAAAAGACGATCCGACCCTCGCCAAAGATGAGAATGCTGTAATCAACTATACTTACGCACAATTAATTACGCACAAGAATATTTGGAAGTATATTAGTTAGTTCAAAATTTAACTATGGATAAGTGACAACGGCTCTGATTATTCCTGAATTTCCAGAAGTATTGATAACACTTAATGTATATGTATAGATGCCTGAAGAGTACGAAATTGTATTTCGCAATCCTGGAACGCTAGTATTACTAGTGTTTGCGTTATATTGAGTACTACCTATTATAAAGGTAGCATTCGAATTTGCTCCTACACCTGTTATTAATGTGGCAGCTAAGGTAAATATAGTCGGGCTACCAGTGATAATTAAATCACCTGTAACACTTATGCTGCCAGTACCAAATGTATCAGAAATATTACTTCCTTCAGTAAAAATAACAAAGTCTCTTGCGTTCACAGTAAATGAACTGGTATTCGTTAAAGAACCATCACTTACTGTTAGGGAAGCATTATATACTCCCGTAGTAGTATATGTATGATTTGGATTTACTTCAGTGGAGGAACCACCATCTCCAAAATCCCATAAATAAGTTATTGGATTACTATCTGGGTCACTAGAACTATCTCCTGCAAAGTCAAATATATATTGAGATATTCCTGTTCTTTGCACAGATGTTGCCACAGCTGTTGGAGCTTGATTGGCAGCTGGAACTATAACTGTAACCGTATACTCTTGTGTAGATGCATCTGCTGCAGTAATGGTATATACTACGGGATTAGTGAAATTTTGAGCTACATTATTAAGTGGACTTACAGATATACCCGTATAGATTACATTGGGTATTAATGAAGTTACATCAGTTCCTGCAGGTAAGGTTAGACTAATATTTGTTCCTGTGATAATTCCGTTTACCGTTCCAATTGTAAATGCGGTTATTGCTTTAGTACTACTAAGCGCAGGAGCAGTAACGGTCACTGAATACACTTGTGTAGTTCCATCTGCTGCTGTTACGGTATAACTCACAGGACTCGTAAAATCTTGTGCTACTCCTGAAGTAGGATTGATAGAAGCTCCAGTATGTGTAATGGATGGTGAAAGCGCAGTAACATCGGTTCCTGCTGGTAAAGTTAGACTAATATTCGTTCCTGAAA
>NZ_FNBD01000006.1:167040-173373 GCF_900102165.1 Cellulophaga baltica | reverse complement strand
CTAGAAAAGTCTTGTACTGCGCCAGTAGCAGGATTGATAGAAACTCCACTATGTGTAATGGATGGTGAAAGCGCAGTAACATCGGTTCCTGCTGGCAAAGTCAGACTTATATTCGTTCCTGTAATAGTTCCATTTACTCCACCAATTACAAATTCGGTGATTGCTTTGGTGCTACTAAGCGCCGGAGCGGTAACGGTCACTGAATACACTTGTGTAGAGCCGTCCGCCGCTGTAACCGTATACTCAACAGGACTTGTAAAATTTTGCGCTACACCTGAAGCCGGATTGATAGAAGTTCCAGTATGTGTAATGGAAGGTGAAAGTGCAGTAACATCAGTTCCTGCAGGTAAGGCTAGACTAATATTCGTTCCTGTGATAGTTCCGTTTACCGTTCCAATTGTAAATGCTGTGATTGCTTTGGTGCTACTAAGTGCAGGAGAGGTAACGGTCACTGAATACACTTGTGTAGAGCCGTCCGCCGCTGTAACCATATACTCAACCGGACTTGTAAAATTTTGCGCTACACCTGAAGCCGGATTGATAGAAACTCCAGTATGTGTAATGGAAGGAGAAAGCGCAGTAACATCGGTTCCTGCCGGCAGGGTTAACGAAATATTAGTTCCTGAAATAGTTCCACTTACTCCACCAATTGTAAATGAGGTAATATCTTTATCACTGCTAAGAGCTGGTGCTAAACTCACCGTAACGGTATATACTTGCGTAGTTCCATCTGCCGCTGTAACCGTATACTCAACAGGACTTGTAAAATTTTGCGCTACACCTGAAGCCGGATTGATAGAAGCTCCAGTATGGGTAATAGATGGCGAAAGTGCAGTAACATCAGTTCCTGCAGGTAGGGCTAGACTAATATTCGTTCCTGTGATAGTTCCGTTTACCGTTCCAATTGTAAATGCTGTGATTGCTTTGGTGCTACTAAGTGCAGGAGCGGTAACGGTCACTGAATACACTTGTGTAGAGCCGTCCGCCGCTGTAACCGTATACTCAACCGGACTTGTAAAATCTTGTGCTACACCTATAGCAGGATTGATAGAAACTCCAGTATGTGTAATGGATGGTGAAAGCGCAGTAACATCGGTTCCTGCTGGTAAAGTTAGACTAATATTCGTTCCTGTGATAATTCCGTTTACCGTTCCAATTGTAAATGATGTGATGTCTTTATCACTACTAAGGGCAGGTGCTAAACTCACCGTAACCGTATATACTTGCGTGGTTCCATCTGCTGCGGTAACTGTATACTCAACAGGATTTGTAAAATCTTGTACTACACCAGATGCTGGATTTATAGAAGCCCCAGTATGAGTTATAGTAGGACTTAATGCCGTAACATCTGTTCCTGCAGGAAGTGTAATGGTAAATGCTGTTGCAGGATCGTTCACGGTTTCTCCATCAATAGTAAGTGAGGTAATATCTTTATCGCTGCTAAGAGCTGGTGCTAAACTCACCGTAACCGTATAGACTTTAGTAGTTCCATCAGCAGCGGTAACCGTATACTCCACAGGACTTGTAAAATCTTGTACTACACCAGATGCTGGATTTATAGTAGCCCCAGTATGAGTTATAGTAGGACTTAATGCCGTAACATCTGTTCCTGCAGGAAGTGTAATGGTAAATGCTGTTGCAGGATCGTTCACGGTTTCTCCATCAATAGTAAATGAGGTAATATCTTTATCGCTGCTAAGAGCTGGTGCTAAACTCACCGTAACCGTATAGACTTTAGTATTTCCATCAGCAGCGGTAACCGTATACTCCACAGGACTTGTAAAATCTTGTACTACACCAGATGCTGGATTTATAGAAGCCCCAGTATGAGTTATAGTAGGCTCAAGTGCAGTTACGTCTGTTGTAGAAGGTAAGATGACAGTAATATCAGTTCCTGTAATAGTTCCATTTATACCATCAATTGTAAGTGATGTGATGTCTTTTGATTCACTCTGAGCAACAGTTACCGTAACGGTGTAATCTTGCGTAGACGCATCTTCAGCAGTAACGGTATACGCTAAAGGATTCGTAAAATCTTGTGCTACTCCAGATGCTGGATTTACAGAAGCGCCTGTATGAGTTACAGTAGGCTCCAGTGCAGTTACGTTTGTTGTAGAAGGTAAAGTGATAGTAATATCAGTTCCTGTAATAGTTCCATTTACACCATCAATTGTAAATGTGGTGATGTCTTTTGAATCATCACCTTCAATAGTTGAAGTAACCGTATACGCTTGTATGGTTTCATCTTGAGCAGTAACCGTATAAATTACAGAATTCGAAAAATCTTGATTTATTTCTGATTCGGGCGAAATACTTTCTCCAGTATGTATAATTACGGGTGCTAAAGCAGTCAAATCGGTTCCTTCAGGAAGTACAACATCAATAGTAGTTCCCGTAATTGTCCCTGCTACTCCGTTTACTATAAATGAAGTAATTTCTTTTTCACTAGAAAGTTCATCCACAACTTCAAAGGTTACGGTAGTTATTAATTCTTGCTCGTTGCTATCTCTTAATAAGAACTCAATCGTTGTAACTCCTAATTCGTTAGAAATATATTCCAATTGATAGGTTCCTGGTGCAATGCTTACAAAATCATTCACCGCAATAGTATTGCTTTCAGGAGCTGCGGTATATAAATTACCAGAGCCTTCAGAGAACGAATAATTTCTTTGGTAGGTCGCGCCTGTTACAGCCGCTTCATTTCCTAAGGTTACCGTAATACTTTGAGAGCTCCCTAATAAAACTGGGTCTGTAGGTCCTTCGGCTGTCCACGTAACTGGAATATTGGTAATCGTATAGGTAAGTGTAATTTCTTCTGTAAAGCCAAAAGTATCAGATGCGGTAAAGGTTACCGAATGATCTCCTATAGCTGTTGGAATATAATCTAATGATGAAGATAAAGGATTAAAAGAGACCTTTACTCCTTCTTCAATTGTAGTACCATCAACAGCTTCAAAATACCCCGCTCCAGAATTTATTTTATACGAAAAAGAATAACTAAGATCTTCTAATAGTTCCTCAGGAGTAATTGTTAGAAAAGTTGCTAGAGGTGTACTGATAAACCCATCAGCTTCATGCTCTTCCGTGATTTCAAATTCAACTTCAGTATACAAGCCAACCTCTTTGGTACAGGCTATGATTAAAGCTAGTAAGGCTAAAAATCCGGAAGTATATTTGTAAAGTTTATTCATATTAAAATTTATTCTTTTAGTCAGTAGCTACACATAAAACAGGATTTGGACCTCCAGTAGGTCTACATTCACAAATATTTGTCACGGGATCAAAACACACCGCTTCACCTAATGGACAGCTTATAGGACATTCCGTGATATTAATTCGTACAATATCTGAGCTTACTCCTCCTAAATTATCAGTTACAGTTAGTCTAAACTCGTAGAGCCCTCCTGAGAAACCAGTAACTGCTGTGGTAAGTGAGTTTTGATTCGCTATAGTCGCCGATCCCCCACTTATTTTTTCCCACAAAATAGTTTCAATTGTTCCATCAGGGTCACTTGCTGTTCCTCCAAGAGTAAATTGAGTGGTGAGGCTAACTACCTCTTGATCATTACCTGCGAATACCGTGGGTAATTGATTGGATGCACCCGTCACATTAATTGTAAACATTTCAGAATCACTTAAAACTGGAATTCCATTATCGGTAACGGTTAAGGCCACGGTATATGTTCCTGCTGTAGTATAACTATGCGTTGGATTTATTAAGTTAGAAGTGGTTGTATCGCCAAAATCCCACAAATAAGTTAAATTGTCCCCATCAGGATCTGACGATGAATCGGCATAAAAATTTTCTACAGCACCTATAGTTGTAGTTGTTGGACCTGAGGCAACTGCTACTGGTGCTTGGTTAGCCGGAGCTGAGACAGTTACCGTAATTAGACCATCATCTGTTCCCCCATTACCATCACTTATTTGGTATCCAATTTGATCTGTTCCAACAAAATTTATATTTGGGCTATAACTTACCTGATTACCTGACATCGTTGCGGTACCGTTAAGAGGAAAGAGCTCAAGAGTAACCGTAAGCGTATCACCATCTGGATCAGAGTCATTTTCAATAACATTGAATAAATTATTATTAGTTCCTTTTATAACTGAATAATTGTCTGCCACGGCTGTTGGAGCTTGATTGGCAGAAGCATTTACGGTTATAATTATAACCGCCCAACTTGACAAAGCTGGTGATCCATCATCTGTAACTGTAAGTGTCACATGATAAGTTCCTGCTGTTGTAAAGGTATGAAAAGGATTAGCCGCTGTAGCAGTGCTTCCATCTTCAAAATCCCAAACATACGTTAATACATCGCCAGTATCTGGATCAGAGGAAGTATCTCCTGTAAACTGTACAGCTAAAGAAGCTTCTCCAGTAAGTACATCTGAACTTACTACCGCCGTTGGAGCTTGATTTGCTGCTGTTACAATTATCGTGATAGTGTCCGTACTAGTTAGAGCTGGTGTTCCATCATCGGTAACGGTAAGCGTTACATCATATGTTCCAGCTGTTGTAAAGGTGTGAGAAGGATTAGCAGTTGTTGCTGTAGTTCCATCTCCGAAATCCCAAGTATACGATAATACATCACCTGCATCTGGATCAGAAGAAGTATCTCCTGTAAATTGTACCGCTAGGGAAACTTCCCCTGTAAGTATATCTGAAGTTGCTACCGCTGTTGGGGCTTGATTGGCTTCTGTTACAATTACCGTGATAGTATCCGTACTAGTTAGGGCTGGTGCTCCATCATCAGTAATGGTAAGTGTTACAGTGTACGTTCCTGCGGTTGTAAAAGTGTGAGAAGTATTGGCAGTTGTAGCTGTGCTTCCATCTCCAAAATCCCAGGCATATGTTAATGCATCTCCAGTATCTGGATCAGAAGAAGTGTCTCCTGTAAATTGTACCGCTAAATAAGGAGCGCCAGAAGTTACATCTGAAGTTGCTACAGCTGTTGGAGCTTGGTTTTCGGAAGGAACTGTTACGTTTACCGTATAAGTTTGAATTGTTTGATCTTGAGCAGTAACCGTATAAATTACTGGATTTGTAAAGTCTTGACTTGTTTCTGATTCCGGCGAAACACTTGCTCCGGTATGAATAATAACTGGTGATAATGTAGTTAAGTCAGTTCCTTCAGGAAGTACTACATCGATAGCAGTTCCTGTAATAGTTCCTGTAATAGTACCTGCTACTCCATTTACTATAAATGAAGTAATTTCTTTTTCTGTAGAAAGCTCATTAACCACTTCAAAACTTACGGTTTGAAGTAGTTCTTGTCCGTTTGAATCTTTCAATAAAAACGCTAAAGTTGTTTGTCCTAATTCGGTAGCTACATACGTTAAGGCATACGTTCCTGGTGTAATACTAACAAATTCATTCAAAATTTCACTCGTTCCACTAGGAGAAGATGTTATTGTACCTGTACCTTGAGTAAAGGAATAATTCCGTTCATAGGTAACTCCTGTAGTGGTAGTTTCACTCCCTAAAGTAATAGTAATATCTTGTGAACTACCCAACAAAACTTGTCCTGTAGGTCCTATAGCCATCCAAGAAACGGGAACATCACTAATAACATAAGATAAAGTAACTTGCTCCTGAAAACCAAAAGTATCTTCAGCGGTAAAAGTGATCGAGTGATCTCCTTTTTTTGTGGCAATATAATTTAATGAGGCTGATAATGGATTCAACCCAATTTTATCTCCTTCGGAAATAGTAGTTCCGGATTCATCTTGAAAATATCCTTCGCCTGTATTAATCTTGTACGAATAGGAATAAGAATATCCTTCCACGAGTTCTTCCGGAGTAACCGTAATGGAAGTAGAAAGAGGTGTATTGATAAAGCCATCTGCTACATGAGTTTCTGAAATTTCAAATTCCACTTCAGTGTATAGTCCTACTTCTTTTGTGCAGGCTATGATTATAGTGAGGAAAACAATAAAGCAAGTAATATATTTGTAATTTTTTTTCATAATATATTGAATATAAATTAGTTACAATGCGCCAAATTGTGCAACACCGTCACCACCTCTAAAGACACCTTCTAAAGTATATGTGTATGTTCCTGGACCAAAAAATCCAGTAGAATTACTTGAAGAAGCACCTATTCCTACCGATACATTAGTTGGAGCGCCATTGATATTAAGAAAAACAGAAGCACCCTTTGAACCACCAATTGCATTTAATTCAAAACTTAGAGAACCACCTGAAATTGTTAACGTCCCTGTAATTGAAAATTCTGACTCATTTATTGATGTTGTTGTACTATATGTAACAGTTCCCTTGGGTTCGTTAACAATAACTGTTCTAATAACTTCCGTAGCATCATTACCTGC
>NZ_FNBD01000006.1:0-166116 GCF_900102165.1 Cellulophaga baltica | reverse complement strand
AATATCAATTTCACTGGTAATATCCCCATCAACATCATCGTTTGCATTCGCCCCTGCGTCAGTATATGCATCTCCAACTGCTAAAGAAATATCACCTCCAATTAAAGTTATTACAGGAGCTGTGGTATCAAGTTTATTTATAACTTCAAAACTTACGGTCTGAAGTATTTCTTGTCCGTTTGAATCTTTCAATAAAAACGCTAAAGTTGTTTGTCCTAGTTCTGTAGCTACGTAGGTTAAGGTATAGGTTCCTGGCGTAATGCTAACAAATTCATTTAAAATTTCACTCGTTCCACTAGGAGAAGATGTTATTGTACCTGTTCCTTGTGAAAAAGAATAATTCCGTTCATAGGTAACTCCTGTAGTGGTAGTTTCACTCCCTAAAGTAATACTAATATCTTGTGAGCTACCCAACAAAACTTGTCCTGTAGGTCCTGTTGCCGTCCAAGAAACGGGAACATTTGTAATAACATAAGATAAAGTAACCTGCTCCTGAAAACCAAAAGTATCTTCTGCGGTAAAAGTGATCGAGTGATCTCCAATTTTTGTGGCAATATAATTCATTGAGGCTGTTAATGGACTCAAACCTATCTTATCTCCCTCAGCAATAGTAACTCCGGATTCATTTTGATAATATCCTTCACCAGAATTAATTTTATAGAAATACGAATATGAATATCCTTCTACAAGTTCTTCTGGGGTAACGGTAATGGAAGTAGCAAGAGGTGTATTGATAAAGCCATCTGCTACATGAGTTTCTGAAATTTCAAATTCTACTTCAGTGTATAGCCCAACCTCTTTAGTACAGGCTATTATTATTACCAGTATTGCTAGAACACCAAAAATGTATTTAAATAGGTTTTTCATTGTGGTTGTTTTGGGTTAGTTTTATGCCTATTTATTGATAAGTTAAAGTTATTGTTTGTGTTTTTTCAATACCTGTAAAAATTTCTGTTACGGTAAAAGTTATTGTTACAACATTACTTAGAAGCAAGTCTGTATACCCTCCAATTATGGAGCCTGCCGTCATTGGAATTTCAATTCGCTCTCTGTAATTTATACCTCCTAGTTCTAAAGTCCCCTTTCCTGTCTCCATAATCATAGTATAATTTCCTTCAGGCATACTACTGTTAGGGCTTATGTTAAAATAAAGATTTACTTCTCCATTTGGATATCCTCCCTCTGGAACAGGATCGTAAGGATTAGCACTGAAAGAAAAATCTGGCGCAAGTGGTTCTTCAAGAATAATTTGGACAGTATCAGACCCTGTAGCATCAAGATCATCAGTTACTGTTAAAACGATATCATAGGTACCGGCACTATTGAATGTATGTGTTATTACATCTGGGTCTTCGGTATTCACCACATTACCCACAGATCCTGTATCATCAAAATTCCACTCGTAATTTTCAATGGTTCCATCAGTATCATTTGAATTAGCCACAGCAAAACTTATCGTTTTAGGGAAATTACCATTAGGTATTAAAATTAAATCGTCAATTTCTACCGTAGGATTTTGATTTGGCACTACATTAATATCAATTGTGGCCATAGTAGTAGCTCCATCTTCATCTTCAATCGTATAGTCAAATCTATCGTTCCCACTAGTCGCGTTATAAAGTATAGATTGCCCTCCGGGAGCAATTGTTGCGCTACCATTTATAGCTGTTTCTATAGTTGTAATAGTTAAAACGGTTCCATCAGCATCACTATCATTATCAAGAACATCTAAGGTATTGTCTGAAGAATTTTCTATTACTGTAAAGTTGTCGTCAATAGCTACAGGATCTATATTAGCAGCAGCTGAAATAATAGCCGTAACAGTGTATGCTTTAGTCGTGTTATCTGCAGCCGTAACAGTATATTCTACAGGATTTGTAAAATCTTGAGCCATTCCAGTATTTGGATTTACCGTATTTCCAGTATGAATTATAGCAGGCGTTAGACTGCTTACATTTGTTCCTGCAGGAAGTGTTACGGCAATTGTCGTTCCTGAAATGACGCCAGCAACTCCATCAATACTAAATGATGTAATGTTATTATCACTACTAAGATCTGGGGCTAAACTCACCGTAACAGTATACACTTTAGTCGTTCCATCTGCTGCGGTAACGGTATACTCCACAGGGCTTGTAAAGTCTTGCGCTACTCCAGAAGTAGGGTTTACAGAAGCACCAGTATGAGTTACCGTAGAACTTAATGAGGTAACATCTGTTCCTGCGGGTAAGGTTAGGGAAATATTGGTTCCTGTAATAATTCCATCAACACCATCAATTGCAAAATCAGTGATATCTTTGGCTTCATTTCCTTCGACAGTTAAAGTAACGCTATATTCTTGAATTGTTTGATCTTGAGCCGTAACTGTATAAATTACTGGATTTGTAAAGTCTTGACTTGTTTCTGATTCCGGCGAAATACTTGCCCCATTATGTATAATTACTGGTGCTAAAGCAGTCAAATCGGTTCCTTCAGGAAGTACAACATCAATAGTAGTTCCTGTAATTGTCCCTGCTACTCCATTTACTATAAATGAAGTAATTTCTTTTTCGGTAGAAAGTTCATCTACTACTTCAAAATTTACGGTTTGAAGTAGTTCTTGTCCGTTTGAATCTTTCAATAAAAACTCTAAAGTTGTTTGTCCTAGTTCTGTAGAAACATAAGTTAAGGTATATGTTCCTGGTGTAATACTAATTAATTCATTAAGGGTTTCATTCGCTCCACTAGGAGAAGATGTTATCGTACCTGTACCTTGAGTAAAGGAATAATTCCGTTCATAGGTAACTCCGGTAGCTGTAGTTTCACTCCCTAAAATAACTGTAATATCTTGTGAGCTACCTAAAAGTACTTGTCCTGAAGGTCCTGTGACCGTCCAAGAAACGGGAACATTTGTAATAACATAAGATAAAGTAACCTGCTCCTGAAAACCAAAAGTATCTTCTGCATTAAAAGTGATCGAGTGATCTCCAATTTCCGTGGCTATATAATTTAATGAGGCTGATAATGGACTCAACCCTATTTTATCTCCTTCCGTAATTGTATTTCCTGCTATATCTTGAAAATACCCTTCGCCTGTATTAATTTTATAGGAATAGGTATAAGAATACCCTTCCACTAGTTCTTCTGGAGTAACAGTAATGGAAGTAGCGAGCGGTGTATTTATAAAACCATCTGCTACATGAGTTTCAGAAATTTCAAATTCTACTTCAGTATATAGTCCTACTTCTTTTGTACATGCAATGATGACTGCCAATGATACAAAAAGTGTAAAAATATACCTGTAGTTTAACTTCATAAATAAGAATTACCTAAAAAAGTAGTAGCGAAGCCCTAAACCTGAAAAGTTTGTAAATTGACCAAAATCGCTATTCATATGATAGAACTGAGATGTTTTAGCTACGATAGATAATCTATTACTAATTATAACATCAATTTCAGCTCCAATTGTTCCTCCATAAATCAGTTTACTTTGTCCGTCTAAGAAAACAATATTTGAAAAAGCCTCATTACCACCATTTACTAGCTCATAACCAGCCAATAAACCAGCTCCAATACTTAGTACTTTGTATCTTCTAGCGGTGGCATATAATGTCGTGAAATAAGAATAGGAAACCGTATAACTTGAATAAGGAATAGTTACTTCTCCAGAGGTATAATTAGATAAAGAAACATCTAAAGCTATCTGCGTAAAAGAGTATTCATCTAAGTTGGTATTAAAGGTCATTTCACCTCCATAGCCATCTCCGAATTTACCAGCAGCCCCCATTACAGAATTTGAAAAAGCCTGTGCGTGAATAAAATTTGATACTAATAAAACAATTAGCAATAAAAAATATTTCATTTAGATAACAAGTTTAAATATTTATAATCCAAGGGAAGAATTACCATTCTAGAACTATCTATTTCGTCTAAAACAATTTCCACTATTTGATTGGTTTGTAAAGGAAATTTTTTGAAAACATATACGATTTCATTATTACTTTCAGGATCAATAATTTTCTGTAAATTAAACGTGTGTACAGGTTCTAATATTGAAGGATTATTGTCTCTGTGGCTCTCTTTAATAAAAAAGCTGAGTCCATTTACGTTGTAATCTTTTTTAGAAGTGTTTTCTAAAGAAAGCATAAAATATATTTCTTCACGATCTACTAAAATATTATTAAGACGAACAATGATTTTCTTATTTTGACGGAAACTACGTTTTAAGATACTCTTTTGTAAATAATTGTTTTCACAAAAAATGCTGTAATACTCCTCTCGATCTAAATTATATAAATCATTTTCAGAATCAGAATATAACTCAGGATCCGTATTTGGTTGATTTGAAAATCCTTCAAAAACGTCAGGACTAACATTCATATCCGTTGGCGGAGTTTTAATTGTTTCTCGAGGATCTATATTAGACGCTACGGGTGCGACACTTTCGGGTGGAGCGTTTGGCTTAGGATTTGCTTGAACAATTGTAGTATTCTCTGGCTCTGGTGGCGTCGCAGAACTTCCTGAATTCATAGCTCCTACCGCCTGATTCGCATTTATAATATGGGTATACTTTTCTAATTTTTGTGAATAATTAAGTACTATTGAAAAAATACTACCATCCGTGGTTATTACAGTCATATTACTGGGCGTTCCCTTTCTAGCTTTTAAGGTTCCAATAGTATTTCCTTGATCAAATTCGAACTTATAATTGCTTGCTGGAGGAATAACCTGTTCAATCACTGTTGGAAAGAAAAGGGTTACTGTAGTAAATTCATTGGCCTCTACAGTTAATGGTTTAGCGTTATCCTGAGCAGTAACACTGCCCATAAGAACTAAATACACTATTAAAAAAAAATAATTTTTCTTCATAAGAGGTTTTTCGTAAATCAACAACTGCTTTTAACTAACGGCTTATTACGAGATTTAATATGCAAAAGTACAATTTTGATTAAAAATATTGGTTATTTTCTCAGAAATGAAAAAGCTAAAGATAAATAAATGAAAATAATAGCCGAAATATATTAGTCCAAATACAAATAATATCTTAAAAAAATCTTGTCTTCGCTTCTCTGATTGTCATTTGCCTACCCTTATGAAGATGTGGTAACCAGCAATATAAAACAAACCTTATTAATTTTTATAGGTTTTTTCTTTGTTGAAAATTACTAGTTAAGGAAATTCTTTTTTTTAAATAAATTATTAAACCTTATTTATAGAATGAGTCTATAGGGATAGTTAATGATTATTTGTTTTAAGCTTTTTCATTATCAAATAAATTATGGAAACAATAATATGAATACTACTTAGCACCAAGAATAATACTAGCCATACTAATGAATTTCCATATGCTGATTTAAAAAGTCTAAATGCTAAAATAATTAGTACATAAGAAATAAGCACGATAAAATTGATTATTCCGGTTTTATTATCTTTTTTGAAAATAATAAAACATAAAAATAATGTTATCAGAAAAAAAACTAAACAATAGGTAGTATCCTCACTCATTTACAAAAATTATGATTTTAATAAATGACTTGAACCAGATTTGATTTTTGATTTACCGTAATTCTTTGTATCTAAATACTTGTAATAATTAATAATTTGATCAGTTTTAGATTTATGGGAGTTTTCTAGTATTTTTAAAACACCCTCTAATTCTATGGTATAAGTATCATTTCCGTGTTCTAGAATTTTATCACCAGAATCATCTAATGCATTTGAATGTATATTTATAACATTGCCCTTTGCGTCATCCCCTGAAAGATAATCTTTGTAATGGCTGATATTTATATTTCTGGTAAGATTCTTAGGATATGTAATACTGTTAGACTGATGCGGCCCAAGGTTAACAGAATACTCAATAATATGGTTTTCGTCGTATGCAAAACTCAAACCTTCTTTAGCTGCTAAACTTTTTATTTCATTTGAAAGAGACTCCATATAAGCTACTCCGAAAGCAGATCCTCTACTATGCGAAATAACTTGTAACTGTTCTGTAATTTCATTTTTGTCATTCCGGGAATTCTTCATCTTTTTCCAAACATTGGGAGCATCTAATTTTCCTTTTTTCTTTCCCGCTTTCTCCCTTGTGCTTGCCCACATTCCTTGATCTCCATCTATATAATGAAATTTTGATGGAATATATCCAGTTTCTCTAGCCGTGGCCGCTAAAAGATACGGACTCCAATAGGAAGCGTCAGCTCTTTCTTCATCCGAACTTACAGCTCCATTAATCAATATTGGAAATTCAAACTCTAAAACATCTAAATCTATATAGTTATTGAACGCCTTTTTTAGATTAGAACTCTCATAACTTTGCTTAAGTTTTCTTTTTAAAGTCGACCCGAATTTTTTTGAAATCAATTCTTGAGAAACCTTATTATCTCCCTTGATTTGAGCCATAGAAATTTTAGTAGCACTTTTAGATTTTCTAATGCTACGTTTTATATCATGCCTAAGCTTTAAATCTACTATAGTGCTCATTCCTAAAAGGATATTATTTAATGATGAATAAGGTTATAATTCTTAGCTCTTACTACTCCCCCCAACTATTTTCAAAAACCATATCACCTATAGTAATGGTACTTGCTGAAATCACAATTCTTTTTTGCATAGGAACATCATCGATAGCATCAAACTCCTCTTCCAAACTTACACAAAAAGCTCTAGTAAAGGTTACTTCTTGCAAACGTGACAAAGCATCGCGCTTATAGAATAAGATTGCACCATCTTTAGTTTGTTCCGGTTCCATCATCCAATGAAATAAATCAGATTTACCTTGAGATTCAATAGTAATCATTATTTGACCACCTCTTGGTTTTCCTGAAGGTTTGCCAGTGTGATCCATAGGTTGTTCAAAATTATACGCACAATGAAGCACGTTGTATTCTTGACCATCTACAATTAATTTTGCTAAAAAAGACATAGGTTATGGTATTAATATAATTATCAGTGGTTAAAGTACGTTCTAATATCCTAGTATCAAAAAAAAGTCGATAAATTACATCGATTTATTTCTCAAAAAAGAACACCCCTAAAAACTATATAGCCTTAGAGGTGTTGGTATATGTACTGTAAATTATTTTATTGTTGTTCGTAATCCGTATCCCATTCAGAACCTTCATCACCTTTTTGACCATCCATTTTAATCAAAAAGTTTTTAGCAGGGAAATAAGGCTTAAGTCTTACATCTAATAATATACGGTCTAATTGATTTGGATCTTGTTCAAATTTTTTGATTTCAAAATTTTCTATCAATTTATCTGGACCCGTAATTCCGTCTAAGAAATGTACAATTTGTTTATGAATTTCGTTTCTAGTTTTAGCATTAAAGTTTTCAAAAGCTCTACGGTTAAGAAAATCCATTAATACTTTAGTTACATAATCAAAAACACGCACTACAGAATAGGTTTGTAGCCCTAAGTTATCGCCATTAAATAAGGTCTTTGCAGAAAATGCCATCACTTTGCCATATTCATTAACCATAGGAACAAGGCCAAGGTTTTCTAAATTAGCTATTTCACCTTTTCTTAAATCAAAGGCAACACCATCTACTTCACTTAAACCACCGTGTTTTTTACCTGCAGTTACTTGAGACATTAGAGTTCTATATATTTTACCTGCTAAAGCTCCAGAAGGTGCAACGTGTAAATCTTCTTCCTCTCCTACCTCTGCATGCTTACCTCTACCTACTAACCAATTACAGGTCATAATAGTGTTTGATAAATACATGTCACCACTTGCAAGATTGGCACTTTCAAACATTTCCATAACGTCATCCGGCTCATCTAAATGCGCGAAATCCGTTACTAAAGTTACTTTATTATCGTGAGCTAATTTTGCCCATTTGTCTACAACAGATTTAGAACCTAAATACCCTGGTAAAACCATTAAGGAATAGTTTTCTCTTAAATCCAATCGGTCATATTTAGATACTAATTCTTCTCTAATATGGTCAAAGAAACGTGTGTTATCTAAATCTGTTAATTGGTCTAATTCTGCATTTACTATAGACACATTTTTTAAAGATGGTAAATCTGTGTTTTTATAGAAAAGCGCTACAGAGCGGTATGAAGATTCTAATTCTTCCGACTCTTCTAGTGCTTGTTTTATGTTTTTATTTAATAGCTCTAATGATTGTTTAGATTTATCATCTGCAGATTGTACTTGATCAAGGATATCGTCACCAGATTTTAAAGTTTCTGACCAAAGTTCAAGAATTTTCTGTAAAGCTTGTCGTTCAGATTTTTTTCCGTTCTCTGTTAAGAACATTTTTCTTCTGGCCTTACGGTCAGGATTTAAATTCTGTACATCATCAATCGCTGATTCTAATAAATCAAATCCACCAAACTTGGCTAACCCGTCTGCTTTTTCTTTAATTTGATCTATAAAAGGTTTGTCACTTAAATGCGACTCTTGGTTGTTTTGTGAAGTATTCGCCATAATTGCTTTTCGTAATTATTTAGTGTTTTTTATTTCGTTAATCAATGCATCAATAGTATCTATTAGCGCTTCTTTTGCTTCTGGATCTTGTAATGCAGATTTTAAAATTTTATTGGTTTTTAATTGCTTAATGATTTTTTTATACTGATCACTTTCAATTTCTAATTCTTTTAAAAAAACACTATTATTGGTAATTCCTTTTTTACCGAAATCGCCTAAATTGCTGAATTTTATGGTTTCATTTATTGTTCCTCCATTTTTATCTTCAAAAGGGACCTTTAATTCAGGTCTAAAATGTTCGAAAATATCTTCTACAGTTCTTAAACCTTCTATTACCTCTGGCTTTATTGGCGTATTCGGAGTTAATTTACCTGCAATTAAAGTTCTGTTTTGTGGAATTTCATTTAGAGCTTCACTTGCATCGCCTTTAACATCATTAGCACCTATTCCAAAATTACTAGCCATATTTTATATTTTTTAAGTTGGTTAAATTTAATCAAAAAAAGTTATTTACAATAGTTATATAGAAGATAAACGTAAAAAGGAGGCATTTAAGTATGCCTCCTTTTAGAAAATATGTAATTTTTATGAGATTATACCCACTCGTTGATATGCTCACCACCACCACTAGATAATTCTTTTGCAGAAATAGTGAAAGTTTCAGTTAAAGGATTTTGGCCAGAAGACTCAAAATTCTCTCTGTACTTGATTAAGTAACCTTCTTTAAAGTTTACTTCTTTTAAGGTAGCATCGTTATCTCTTTTTACGAAAACGATAGTTCCATCTTTTCTTTCGAAGTTATTAGTCATCCATTCGAAAAATCCAGTTTCTCCGTTAGACTCAACAGTTAAGTTAATACGACCACCTCTTGTTACAGAAGAAGGTCTTCCTGTAGGATCTACTTCTTGGTTCAAATCATAAGAACAATGTAAAATGTTGAACTCTTTTCCTGCTACTTTTAATCTTGCTTTGAAAGCCATAATAATGTGTTTTTGTGGCAAATACTGCCTAGTTTATATAACGTCACATAAGGACATCGTAAATATAAAAACTATTTTAAGAAGTAGAAAATAAACTCGATGAACTGCATCATAAAGTCTTAAATAAGAACTTCTTACCTTATTATATATATAATCCGTTAAAAAGTCTTAGAAAAGAGTCCTTTTTTAATCTTCATATCAATAGTCATACTAGTAATACAACCCGTATCTTCCTTCTTTCTCAAGTTTAAACTATTGATTTCAATTTTTTGATCTCTTATAGCATTAAAAAGCTGATTCACCGTATAGCGTTTACCACTTTTATTAAAGACAGGAATACTACTATAGCAAAAATAAGAACGCATAGCTCTGTCATCTAATCTTCTTTCTGAATACCCCACTAACATTTGTAAAATCTCATCAGAAGAAACTACAATTTTCTTAACCTCCGGCTCTACAACAGGTTCAGGAACGGTTACGGTGGGTGGAAGCACTAAAGAATCATTAATATTATCTAAAGCGGTCTCAATAGGATCAACTCGGTTTCTTGGTGTTATTACTTGACGTTCTCCTCTACTATCTAAAACAACAATTCGTCGTCTAGACTCATGTCTTCTATCACCGTTTACAACCAATAAAATTGTTTTCTCTCCTGGAGATTTAAATGTATATTTCTCCTCTTTGTTGGTTCCATCAATATGCAATGACTCACCAAAACTCCATTGCCAAGATTCTGCGAATGGCGCATCACTTGAAAATACAACCTCCTCACCTACTTTAACATTCGTAGGCAAAATTATGTTCGGAATTAATTCAGGAGAAATTAATTCTTTCTTCTCATTAATGGTAATCTCCTTAACCACATCACATTGTCCATTTACTCGTAATGCTACTTTATAAGTTCCCGGTTTTGTAAATTGATGTGCTACATTAGATTGAAATTTTGTGTTAGTTTTGTCACCAAAATCCCACTCCCATTCAACACCAGAATCATCAATGCTATTAAATTCGATTAAATCTTCTGTGGTAAAAGAATTTGCTATGATCTTAAAATCAGGGTTTCCACAATCAACCTTACTGTTAATTTTAAACGAGATTAGTATTAATCCTACAACAAGTAATACTAAAAAAGTTAGAAATACGTTTCGGTCAAAGTGGGTTTTTATATTATTACTTTTCATTAAAATTGGTAATAGAAATTATTAAACTCTTATATTTATCCTTAAAATTACAATTATTACTATGAAACTAAAACTGATGTTTTTAATTCTTATTGTGCAATTTATAGGTTGTGGTAAAAACACTTCCAAAGGTGTAGACCAAATGTACTATAAAAAACAAATAGAAGAAGCACATAGGTTGAAAGAAAAAGAAGCTCTTGTTGTAAAAGAACCAGAAAGAGTAGCCACAACTACCTACCTTACTTATGAGGAAAAAGAGGAGTTTGCTAAGGCGTTGAATATTCCTACAGAAGAGCTTGAGAATGAAAAGTTATATGGTAAAATTAAAGACTGGTTTGGCGTTCCTTATTTATGGGGAGGAACCACAAAAAGAGGTGTAGATTGTTCTGCATTTGTACAACATGTATATGACGTTGTGTACGAAAAAGAATTGCCTAGAACTTCACAACAGCAATTTGATGCCAATTTGGATGTAGCTTTTAAAAGTCAGAAAAATTTAAAAAACGGAGATCTTATCTTTTTTAGACTAAGACACAAAGAAAAAGTAATCTCTCATGTGGGCATCTATTTACAAAACGGAATGTTTCTAGGATCTAATTCACCAAGAGGGGTAGAAATTGCAAATTTGAAAGATGCGTATTGGCAAGATAAATATGTTTCTTCTGCTAGAGCCTTATTAAAATAATTTAATGGAAAACAATATACTACAGGAAATTCGAGAACATTTTGATGGCTTGGATTTTGATATAAAAGCAGAAACATTTGCGGCGGGAATCAAAGAATTCTCTGATGTTTCTTACAGCTATTCTGATTATTTCAAAAGAAGGTATAGCCCCGATGTTTCTGGTATTAGGGAAGATGATGTTTATAAGGAGAATATAGTTGTTCATCTTAGTCGTCGTGGATTTTACAATATTTTTCCAGAACGTTTTTTTCATAAAACTGTTGGTAGTACTGGGTTTGTAAATGATATGGTCAATGCCTACAAGAATAGAAAAGTAGAGCAAGAAAAAGCCCAAAAGTTTTTTAATCCGTTAGAGGAAGAATTTTTTCTACACAGAGTAGAAGTAGAACGAGAAGAAGATCGTATTTTTGAATCGCTGGGAAATTCTGAATTAGTTTATTTCTTGTCAGACTTATGGGAGATCAATTCTAACATACCACATGTCATGGCCGGAAAAATTTTGAAAGCAATTCCCTTTATGCATAAGATTGCAGGAAATTTAACGTTAATACAGCAAGTATTAGAAACAATAATCGAAGAAAGCTTAACCATAACCAAAACATACACCACCATTCCTAACACACACGAACATAACGATACCTTGCAATTAGGCGTAAATTTAGCGACGGCAACCACCGGTGCTTCCTATTTGCCAAAATATACGTTCAATATTAACAATATTAAAAACCCCGAAAAAATTCATGACTATTTACCTAAAGGACAAATTAGTTTAGTAATGCAGTATTTTTTAGATCACACCATGCCTTTTGAGAGTGATTTTGAAATAGACTTTACTTTGCCTCAGAAAAAACAAAACTTTACACTGAGTGATGCCATCTTTGCTGGTCGACTTGGTATATCTTCTACAATATAATTTTCATGATAAAACGTTACTTAAAAACATTAATAAGCTTTGAAGCATTGATGCCTTTTATGATTATTGTGGTGATCACGATACTTGTACTTACCTTATTTGCTTCTAAAACACCTGGTTTTAAAAAACAACGCAAGAAGTTTTATATCTATTTGATATCAGGTATTGTCGTAATGGGAATATTTACGTGTATTGTCTATAACTTAAAACAAACAGGCGTATTACTTCGGTACTTTTCCATGCTTAGTTTTTCTTTTTTATTGGGAGCTTTACATGTGTACTTTGTCCGTTATTTTTTCGACAAATTTGAAATAGAAAATAAGTTTAAAGAATTACTAATTGCCTTTGTAACTGCCTTGGTGCTTGTTGTACCTATTATAATGGTTGCCTCTTACTTTCAAGATCTAAAGTATCTAGGTTATTATTTTTTAATTACAACCACTTTTGTAGTGCCTACCGCGTTTTATGCACTGTTTAATTATGCTATAAGCGTACCTGTAAAGTTATATTCTAAATGGTATTACCCTTTAGGTAATAAATATGAATCTCCTAAGCATTATGAGTTAAGCAATATGATTGTTTTAAACTTTATGTTTTATAAAAACACGAAAGAAACTCATCTAACAAGTTTTAAAGCAAAAGCACCTAAAGATATGGATTTTGGTAGGTTGTTTTTCTTTTTCATTAATGATTACAACAGTAAAAAAACCACTACTAAAATTGAGCTTCTTGAAGACTCTGGCGATCCATTTGGCTGGTATTTTCAAACCAAACCTAAATGGTTTGGAGCTTCAAAACATATTAATTCATCACTAACCGTAGAACAAAACAATCTGAATGATGGCGACACCGTAGTGTGCCAACGTATATAATATTTATTATGATAGAGGACATAAAACACTTTAAAACAAATTGGATCGATGGTATGAAAATCTCTAAAGAGCATTTTCAAAACCTCCAAGACTACGCAGAAAATACAGCAAAAGATCTTACCAGTATTAGAATAGGAAAAGATGGTTATGGTTTATTGGCATCACATTTAAGTGATCATAATGAATACATTGTTACTATTGATGTACATAAAAGCTTAAAAATTTCGATTAAAAAATTACGTGCTATCACTCCAAACGGTACGCGTGTAGAAATTACAAACTTCACACCAGCGGTTAAAGAAGATGTGGTTGTTGAGCAGTTTGCAGATAACAAATTAGAAGAAGGTTTTGTTCTTTTAAATGTAGATCAAGAAGATACAGTTGCTTTTGGAGAGCAAAACCCAAAAGAAATGCCTCCTCGTTATCCGTATACTACAAATAGGTATTTTTTCACTTTTGTAACTGCAAATGATTTAGAAAAATCTGGACTAGCAGGGAACCAGCTTCCTATCGCTAAAATTATCAGAGAGAATAATGCTTTGGCCGCAGCCACAGATTACATAGCGCCCTCTACTACCCTAGGAACTAGTGAAGCATTAATCGATTTTTATAATGTTGCAGAAGCTTTCTTGAAAATGGCCGAACGCAGTTCTATACTAATTGTACAAAAAATAAATACCAAGCAGAGTGATAATCCTATTGCAGACGCTATGCATACAGTAGTAGATAAATTGTATGCTTATTTATCACAACAAATTACCTATGTAAAATGGGAAGAGTATGAAATGCATCCTAAGAAATTAATTGAAATTATCGTTAGTTTTTCAAGACTTTTCAAGAGCTCAGTAGATGTATCATCACCGGAAAATAAAGAACAATTGTTCAACTATTTTGGAGAATGGACAGATTTAAAGGGGGGTGATTATGAAAAAATATTTACCAACATTATCAATATTGATTACAAGCATACAGATGTTAATCAAAACTTATTCATCATCAATTCATTTATGAATGTAATTGAGCGTTTGTTCACTATTCTGACGCAAGTAGATTATATCGGTAAACGTAGAGATATGGGCATATTTGTAAATGAAAATATTGTAGAAGACAAATTCGGTAAATCTGGAGGTCCTTCATTTTTAGCGGAATAAAATAAAATTATACTATGGAAATTTTAAATAAAAAAGAAAGGATATCTGCTTTTCTACTTTTTTTACTCATGTTTTTGGTCACTATTGTGCTCCTTTTTGTAGCGGTGTTTTTTAGTTACAAATTACCTTGGAAAGAGAATGATGTCTTACGTGCAGAAAACAAGAAAATTCAGTATGAATTTATGTATCAGAAGCAGTTTATCAATGAACTAAAACGTGTAGATGTTTTAATAGATTCATTAGATAAAACAAAACAAGGAAATATCTTTTTAGAACAATCTATAAATTCTGACTTAGTAAAAATTAAGAATGATATTCCAAAAGACTCTCTTGAAAACAGGAACATGTATGAGAATTTAATTCTTACTTATAAGAAATTGTTAGACGCAAAAAGAGATTTAAAACAGGTAGCCAATGCTAAAACTGAAATTGATAAATTAGATAAGCAATTGGATGATTATGAAGATCAAATACGAAATTTAGAAACCGCATTAGAATTAGCCAGACGTATAAACAGAAACCAATAAGTATGAATAACGAAGTTGAAAAGGCTATTTATATTGCAACACAAATTGCAGAAGAAAATCAGCATCAAAATTACACCGCTGCACATTTAATTAAGGCAGCTTTAAATAGAGATTTATCGCTTTTGCGTAAACTTCATAATCTAGGTGTAGATGTTTATTTTGTTGAAGAATGGGCAGAAGTTAACATTGAACAAACCCCAAAAAGATCTTCTAGAAATACAGAAGTAGAAGCAGATTCTGGTGTACAACTAGTATTTGTAGAAGCTGAAGATATTAAAGGGAAGCTTGGTAAGGATGAAGTTGATTTATTGATCTTATTCATTGCAGCAATAACTCCTGGTGTAGGCTTTAGTTTTGATCAATTAAAATCGCTCCCTGTTAGTCACAATCAACTTTTAGAAACTCAAAAAGGTACGGAAGGGAAAGTCAACCCTAAAATTAGTACTTCTGCAACTTCCTCTGAAGCAACAGATACTAGTGTGTTGACCAAATATACTTCAGATCTTGTAGAATTGGCTAGTGCTGGAGAATTTGCGCATATTATCAATAGAGATAAGGAATTAAAGAGTATTACCGAAATTTTAAGTAGAAAGTCTAAACCTAATGTGATTATCCAAGGAGAATCGGGTGTTGGAAAATCTATTTTAATTAAAAATTTAGCAGTATTAATTGCTGAAAAGAAAATCGTAGATGTTTTACAAGAGGCTACATTTTTAGAAATACACACTACCCTACTCTTATCTGGAGCTTCTTATAAAGGAGAAGTAGAAGATAGGTTACAACAAATCTTTGAACAGGCAAAATCCTTTACCATGCCTATTTTGGTTATGGATGATTTTCATGCCCTACTGCAAGATAATGCTACGAGCCAGGGAATATTAAATGTTATAAAATCTGAATTAAATAAAGGAGAAATTGTTCTTATTGGAGTCACTTCCCCAGAACATTTCCGAAAGCATATAGCATCTGATGATGCCTTAAGCAGGCGTTTTGAATCGGTTAGTTTAGAAGAACCAGATACAGAAACTGCTTTTAGAATATTAAAAAATGTAGGGGAAACATTTAAAAAACACCACCAATTAGAAATTTCTGATGATACGTTAAAAGAATCTATTTTATTTTCTAAACGGTATTTAAAAGAAAAAAACCTTCCAGATTCTGCTCTAGATTTAGTAGATAGAACCATGGCTGCAGCGAAAGTATCGCAGCAATCACTACCTGCAGATGTAGAAGAGTTAAAAAATAAATTAGCCTTTTTAGAAAAGAAATCAGAAACCTTATCCGAAGAACAGCGCAAAGAGGAAATAGATTGGATCTACATAGAACTTAAGAATAAATTAGGGCCTATTATTATCGGGAAATATGATACAGAAGATTTATTGTCTTTTCCTTCCTATGCTGATAAAGTAGCTTATTTAACTACGATTCTAGAAGCTATTGAAGTGCATTCTACAAAAGAATTAACTGAAATCTTTGATGAAGATTTGGCAGCTGTTGTATCTAGTATTACCGGCATACCTGCTGGAAAAGTACAAACACAAGAGCGCGAACGTCTCATGGAGATGGAAGCTACGCTTAAGAAACGTGTTATTGGTCAAGACCATGCGGTAAAAACAATTACAGAAGCTATTATAGAATCAAGGTCGGGGCTTTCTAAAGCAGGCCAACCAATTGGCTCTTTCTTTTTCTCTGGACCTACAGGAACAGGAAAAACAGAATTAGCAAAATCATTGGCAGAGTTTTTATTTAATGATGAAAGCGCTATCATTCGTTTTGACATGTCTGAATTTAAAGAGGAACATTCAGCGGCACTTTTATACGGTGCACCTCCGGGATATGTTGGGTATGAAGAAGGCGGTATGTTAGTAAATAAGATTAGACAAAAACCGTATTCTATAGTACTTTTTGATGAGATTGAAAAAGCACACCAGTCCGTTTTTGATGTATTCCTTCAAATTTTAGATGAAGGTAAACTTAGTGACCGTTTGGGTAAATTAGGCGATTTTTCCAATGCCGTAATTCTTTTTACTTCTAATATAGGATCAGAATTTATCGCAGAGAAAATTTCTGATGGAACCACACCCTCTTCTGATGAAATCTTAGAAATAATGGCGCCATATTTTAGGCCAGAATTTTTAGGTAGAATCACAGAGATTATTCCCTTTGCCCCTATTTCGAAAGAAAATGCACCTCTTATTTTTGACTTACATCTTAAAAAGGAATTGCTTGTTTTAGCGAATAAATTAGGAATTACACTTGACATTGATAAAGAAACAAAAGACTTTTTATCCTTAGACGGTTTTTCATCCACGTATGGTGTTAGGCCTTTAAAAGCGGTCATCCGTAATAAATTAAAAAGACCTTTGTCTCGTATGATTATCTCTGGTGAGATTACAGCACCACAAACAGTAAAAATCAGCTTAAAAGACACTGTCGTTGTTTTTGAAGTAACCAAGTAAAACTAGGCTAAATGGCAAAACAGTACTACGAAGCTCCTTTTGATTTTAAGCGTTTTTTTGAGAAGAAAGAACTTCGAAGAATAACGCTACAAGAATCTATATCACAATTTATAAGCATCATTATAACCACCTATTTTGAAGAATATGTTTTTGATGAAGGCTTTGGTAGTGAAATATGGGAGACAGATTTTGACCTGTTAGTAAATGCTAATGTTTTAAAAGAGCAAATTAAAAGATCGCTTACCAATCAAATAGAAACCTATGAAAAGCGATTAGGCAACACAAATCTGACCATTAATTTGCAAGAAAGTGTATCTGAAAATTCTAATAAAGTACGATTGAAAAAATATCTAAATATTACAATTACAGGAACATTATTAAAAACCAACGAACCGTATTATTTTAGTGGAGATTATTATTTAGCACCACTATCTTATAAGTAAACACATACTCCTGAATGAAATCATTAAGTAAAGAAGAAATAAAAGAACGGTTAATTAGAAGGGCTGCCGATACCTGGGGAATGGATGAAATGGAAATTGAATATTCCTTGGATCCAATTGTCAGTATACTTTTTGATGCTTGTGCGCATGAATTTGAACGTATTTCAGATACCATAAAATCTAGTAGAACAAGAATTACAGAGCGCTTGGTAGATTTACTAACGCCCCAAGTTTCTGTAACCGCTAGGCCTGCCCATGCCGTAATGCATGCATTACCAATAGACAGTACTCTTAATATTAATGAACGTTCAGAATTTTACCACCGAAAGAGAATGCCAATTTTCAGGGAGAATGGTAAAAACGATTTTGAAGATTTTTTCTTTGCTCCCGCAGGAGATTTTAAAATTAGCAATTGCAGTTTAGACTATATCGCCTATCCAGAAAAAATTGCTTCACATAAAAACCACCGGAACATCCCTTTTATTCTCAAAGAGAATTTTGTGGGCGCTGCAGATGGTTCTAGTATTTATTTAGGAATAAAACCAGATGATGAAGTAACATCTATCCAAGACTTACTTTGTTATTTTGATTTGCTTAATTTTTCTCAAAAAAATGTATTAACGCACCAATTAGGTTTATCTAAATGGTCTTTAAATGGTAACCCATTAGAGGTGGTTAATGGGTACAATGAATTAGAATTCGCTGGGCAAGATTTAAATACCTATATCAATGAGTCTATACAGAGTAAGATTAAGTTCTACGAGAATTATGTAAAAGAATTTTACCAGGATCATTTTTATACCATTACAGATGCTATTGATGTAAAGAGTAATTTAAGAGACTATCCAGAAGATTTTGAGACGTTTTTAAGTGAGAAAGATTTAAAAGAATTTAAAACACCATTATTGTGGATCAAGATTTCTTTTTCTTCTATTGTATCTAGTCAAATGCTAGATAATTTACATTGCCATATCAATTGTTTTCCTGTGTTGAATAAAAAACGACATGAAACCAATAGACGCTTAAAACCGTATTTTAACATTTTACCACTAGAGGTCGATGGAGATTTCTTTTTTGATGTGCAAGATATAAAAGGCGATAGTGGAAACACGTATTTTATTCAAGATCGAAAAAAAGAAGACACGGCTACCAGTACGCAGGCATATCTGCGTTTTGGTGGCGTTTCTCGTTTTGATGAGCGTGATGCTTCAGAACTTTTAAATTACACCATAGATTTGCTTAAAGAAGATAGTATTGCGTTCAATGCTATGAATGATGATTTTATCAATACTAATTTAAAAGATCTTAAACAGATAATTTCTAGGATTGATCAACAGATAGAATTAAGAGATTTTACCAAAAATAAAATTCCATACCTGGTCATCAATAAAAATAGCATTAATAAAAATAAAGATCAATTTGTCTTTACAAATTACTGGAGTACTGCTGGTGACAAGGCCAATAAAATAAACCCATATGTACAATTAGTGCAGTATTCGGGTACCGCATTTTTAACAAATTCGCTAACCTTTATTACCGGTACTATTGGTGGTAAAGATGAACCGAATGCTAGTGAAAAAATATATGCCTACAGGGAGCATATTCTTTCTAAAGGAAAAATAATTACACGACAGGATATTATTCAACATTGCTTTGGTATTTTTAAAGATAGTATTACCAAAGTAACCATAGAAAAAGGTGTAGTTGTTGCTTTAGATGAAGGTGTTGGATATACGCCAACTACAGATGTATACATTACCAAGCATGAAGATGCCGTATATGATGAAGAAAGTTGGGAACACTTAAAGAAAGAAGTACTTATAGGCCTCCAATCAAGGTCTGCGAATGTACTTCCTTTCCGTGTTTTTTATAGCTAATAATCTATAATTTATATTGTAATTCATCGAAATACGGGTGTATTTTTTGTTAAGCTCGTTGATTGTGTCTATTTTAACGTTTTAAATTCTACAGCCATGCCTAAAATGATTACCCCAGTGCTTATTATCGATGGAGAACGTTTTCTTCCTAAATCTGGTTATAAGGTTTCTATAGAACAATCCATGGGTACCCACAGCTCTTTTAGTGTGGTTTTCCAAACCAATGCTACCGAAGGGTACGGCGGTACACTCATGAATAATTCTATTAATTATTCGGGTAAAAAAATATCTATAGGCGTTAATGATGGCGAATTAGAATATGTGGGAATTATTACTTCGGTAGCCTTACAAAAAGGGATTGGTGCCTCTGGAGCTATTGTACTTTCAGGACAGGGAGCTAGTATTTTACTCTCACGCTCCGTGCAATGTTTTAGCTATGAAGAAGGGTCTTCTTTTAGCCAAGTCGTGAGTGATACCTTTAATGGACATTCCACTGACCTTCTTAAAATGGAGATAGGAAGTGGAACTAACATCCGTTTGCCTTATACAGTACAATATAACGAATCAGATTTTTCTTTCTTACAACGTATGTGTGCACGTTATGGCGTTTGGATGTATGACAATGGGAGAACCTTTTGCGTAGGACGTACGGGAGACAAACAATTTAATGGGGTGTATGGTCAGGATATTCAAACCTTCGGACTCTCTACGACTCTGCAATCCCAAAATAGTGGCTTTACTTCTAAAGATTGGGTCAATGATAGCGACTTAGAATCGGTTTCCTCTTCTTACAGTGCACAAAGCGGACATATGTATGCTGGGCATGTAAAAAATGAATCTGAGGGTTTATTTGCTAAAAAAGAAAACTACTCTTGGAATCACAACCAGAATGAATATAGCGGACAACAAGGTTTAGACCATGTAGCAAAAGTAGATACCTTATCTAAAGCTGCGAATATGATTATTGCTAATGGATCTTCAGAGATTGTAGGTTTACGTGTGGGTGATAATTTAACCATTGAAGGCGTTAGTTTTTCTGATAAAACGCGTAGAGATGCGTTTGGATCTTATATGATTACCAAAGTAGCCCACCGTTTTGATCATAGTGGTAATTATGAAAATCATTTTGAAGGCGTACCGGAAGGTACAGAACACCCACATTACAGTGCGGTATTTGCTACTCCCTCCGCAGAAGAACAACGTGGGGTTGTACTAGACAATAATGATCCCGACGGATTAGGCCGTATAAAAGTACAGTTTGGTTGGCAACGCAGAATGGGCACCTCTACCCCATGGATAAAAATGAACACCCCATATGGCGGTAACGGTAAAGGCTTTTACTTTATTCCTGAACTGGACGAAGAAGTACTCGTAGGTTTTGAAAACAACAACCCAGAAAAACCCTATGTACTGAGTGCTGGTTATAATAGCAGTGCCAAAAGTGGTATGGCGGATGCCGATAATAATATAAAAGCTATCATGACCCGCAGTGGCCATATCATTGAACTAAATGATACCGATGGTGGTGAGATGATTACCATTAAGGATAAGAATAGTAATGTCTTCAAGATTAATACAGCTACTAATGATATTACGATTATTGCCAATAATAATATTGAGATTTCCGCATCAGAAAGGATGAGTCTAAGTGCTAAAAATATTGATATCAATGCTTCTGAGGAAATTAGAGTCAATTCTGGGACCAATTATATAACCCAAGTAAATGAAGATTTTTCTCTAAGTGCAAAAAACATAATGGAAATAGCAGATGAGAATAAAACATTATTGGCCAAAGAAATTTTAGAAAATGCGGACAAAATTCGCTTAGAAAGCTCAAAAGATTCTATCGAACTCGTAAGTGCTAAACGAGTTGATATACAAGGAAGCGAAAATGTAAAGTTATTTTAGAACAAAATGGCTCGTATTAATATGACTCCTGTTATAATATTTATATAATGATAGAACAGCTAATTTTCGGAGGCATCTATAACCAAAATAATAACTCAGATCTGTCTTATACTAAGGATTATGGAATAACCATAAAGTTTCATCAAAAAAAACAGCTTGATGAGATTAGATATAAGATGAATATTACTTGTTCAAAAAAGGCAGGAAGTTTGACATGGGAGGTTACACTAAATAAAACAGCATTATATGTGAACAACAAAATTCCCGACTTTTTAAAACCTAGGCTTGATTTAAAATTTGGCACTGGCGTCTTATATCCAATTACAGTAATGGTAAGTCCGTTCGGAACTATAAAAAATATTACGGGCACATCGTATAGTTCAATTATAGATCGCTTTAAATATTTTAAAGAAAAAACGCTTCAAGAAAATTCAGGCGACGCCATTTTAAATTATTTAAATACTTTAGAGAAAGGTATCAATACACAAAAAAAGCTTATCGATTATTTAATGTATGATTGGTTTTGGGCACTATATTTCAATCCCATATATAATAATACAACTAAGGAACTGTTACTGCCATTAAGAGCAAATGTTTCTGCAGTTTTCTACGAAGGTAAAATTGAAGAAAAAATATATTTAAGTTATTATAATACTAGACAACGTATTTTTAGCGGTAAAGTTTCTAATACTTATTTTGAGAAATATTCAAGTACCAAACGGCAAAATGCTGCCATCACATTATGTTATGATTTTGACCCAACAAATGGTGTTATTACCAATATTAGTTCTGATCAAGTTATTCTCGAAAATCAAAACATATTACAAAATATAGAAGTGAGCATTGATCAATTGTCCAAAAATGAAAATTAACTTAACCATATTAAAAATATCGAAATACATAAAAGTTTTATTTTAAAAAATGTAAAGCCTTTAAATCCATTTAAATGAGCACGAATAAACATTTAGTATGTCATAGCGCACAATGTAATTGTAATTTTGGAGATTTTCCAGATATTTTACAAGTGAAAACGCAGAAAAAACATTTTATAAATGATTCTGGTGGTTCGCAAAAGTTAATTGCGAGTACTATGGAATTGGGACAGCCATTTACGGCCAATACTTTTGGTCAATGTAAGTTGCAACCTACAGGTAGTAGTTTTAAACCTTGTCAACCAATTATAACGGCTTGGGACGGCTTTTATGACAAAGTCCAAATCATGGAAAATCAAGGGTATCCCCTATTAGAAGATAGTAAGGCAACTTGTGCCATTGCAGGCTCTCCATGTGTAAGTATTTTAACCCACGGACAAGTAGCAACCCCAAGTGCTAGTAATTTTGAAGAAACAGAAGAAGAACAGGCAATTACCCAACAAATGAACCCAGTACCTTCTAAATCTAAAGTAAAGACATTTAAGTTTCGCTTAATAAAATAACTACGAGGCAATTGCATGGGAAATCAATTCAAAAAAAATATGTTTTTGCACAATTCTTGGAGATTTTATAGTTCGATTAGCGCTTAAATAAAAATTAGTAATAACAATATAAATGAATAGTAAATAACTAATAATCCTAAAAACCTGAATAAGGTTTTGTGATTAATATTAAGCGTTAGGAAAATAAAGGTATTGTTATAAAAAATTGTCATAAACCAATGGTATGAAAGCATCAACAGCCCAAAATAATTTTGAAATAATTACTAGTTATCAAGACCAAGTTGTAGAAAACAACAAACTTCATCTCGATTTTGATAAAATTGAAAATGCTATCATACAATTAGAATTAGTAGTACAACATAAAGTTGATTCTTCTTTTTTTGAGGAAGTAGAATGGGTTATAATAGAGAATACTATTCGTGTAGATGAGTCTGATTATACTGGGGGGCGAAAAGCGGAACTAACCCTATCCAAGGAACAAGCCGGTGCGCATGACGCTCCTTCATTTCTAGAAATACAAGCTGTACTGCATCCAGAAAAAAAAGTTTTAGGTAAAGTAGAAATCTCATTGGTAGCTTCACCAACCATAACGGAGGCTTCTTGGTTTGAAACGGAAAAATTTCAAGCAATAAATGAAACAATTTTCAATACGATTGTTGGTATTGATATAGCAGGAGAAGCAATTACAGGAATTACTTTAGTCGCGGAAATATGTTTAGAATCTACCAATGAGGTTATAACCAGTTTTGAAGCTAAAAAAGACGTTTATCAGTACCAATGGCACGCCAAAAATATTATATTATTAAATGAAGAGAGAAAAGTTTATCTCCTTATTTCCTATATAGGACGAAATGGAAAACGAGTGATTTATAACGGAAAAAGTCAAAATAATCTCCTAACCATTAATGGAAATAGAAAAGTTAAAGAACCTATAACCGCTCCAAATGCATTGACGGCTGTAACCGTGGGTACAGAACTTTATTTTACTCAGCGCTATGAGCCTTGTAAGTATAAAACTATTTCCTATTCTTTTGCAGATCAAGATTCTGTAACCATTTTTGACGAAGATAGTGAACCTACAAACACACCCTACAGACAGCCTAATATAGCCATTCTGGTAGGTGCCCATAAAAAGCCCTTAGTAATTGAAGTAACTGGTCATGATGAAAATACCAAATGCTCTGCAGTAGAAAGAGGTAAAGAAGCACATTCTAAAAGAATTATCAATAAAGATGATGTTCTAGAAGATCACCTTATTAGCTATGAAGGAAACAAACTATCCTTCACCCCTTATTTTCCTTATAAATACCTAGATGAATATCATAGATTAAAGTCTTCAAAATACTTAGAATTCTTAGTGGATTATTTTATACCTCCTAAAGCAGAAGAAATTACTATTCCGGTAGAGACCTGTAGATATTCAAAAAACATAGGTGTTAAAATAGCCCCCGATGTATCTTGGTCCGCACACTTTCAAATGATGTTAAGCCCTTCTCAATTAGAGTCGGTACCAGAAGAGTTGCAAATTCTTGACAAAAAGGATATGTATTTTAGGGGTATACACAACATCAAGTTGCATAAAGGTATTGATGAATTGATCGAAAAATATAGACCGCAAATCGAAGATATAGGCAGTTATTTTATGCTACCCATTACTATGATTCCAAATTTGGGGGTTTTTAAATCTATAAACGAGTTCGTCATAAGTGTTATCTTAGACTATATTAAAAGTTTGGGTTCTTGTATGGCCGTAGGTGTTCATGCCTACTATAACGAAGAAGATGGTGATTGCCGTGAAATAGTTTCATACACAGAACGCTACCCGCAAATTGGTAATGTGATCTTTGGAGTTATCATCGTAATTTTTGTTATAGTAGATATCTTACTGCTTATTTTTTCTGGAGGTAGCTCTGCAGCCGCAAGAATAGGTATAAAGGTAAGCGCTAAAACGGTGAGTATGGCCAGAAAGATTCAAAAAGCCCAAGATATTTATAATACAATTGGAAATAAAACCGAACATAGCATATTTCAAATAGATATGCCAATAATTACGCACTCTATAGGTTATGGGTATAAAATATTCCCCGACGGAACTAGCGGCTATAATTACGAGTTAAAACTAAGCGCAAACCCTATTTTTGGTCTTACTGCCGAAGTACAAGGACATGCAGGAGACTATTTATTAGATATAACTGGAGTTAGCACCTTATTCTCCGCAGCACGATTTGGAGTAGGTTTTTGGGGGAAAATTTTAAGGTTAAAAAAATATAAAAAAAACATCCCACTTTCAAAACGAGTCTATCAGATGCAACGGAATAAAGACAAAAATATGGCTTCCAGTGCGTTGGACGCAACTTTGTCCTTAAATAAATCTGGCTTTCGTAAATTGATAACTCCAAATGATATTATTATAATTCTTAATGCAATGGAAGAAAACCTGTCCACCAAAGCTCAACAATATGCCCTAGAACTAGGACAATCACTGGAATACTCCATAAAAATAAGTGGAAAATATTCCGCTCAATTCATGGTAGATTTTAATATTCCGGATGATGGCGCTCCAATCTTAGAGATGAAAAACACCATGCCAAATGGTGAGGTAGTAACTACTAATAGTAATAATGAACAAAAATCTGTGTCTTTTAGTCGTAAAACAAATATACCTGTCTATGCTTTTGTAAAAGCGAGTAGTGAATTTACTTTTACGACCAATTGGATAGCTCCTTATGTACCAGAGTGGTTGGGTGCGGAGTTAAAGGAAACCGCAGTAAAAACAGAGATTGGAGTCGATGGCAAAGCGGAAGCCATGTTGCAAGGAGGTATTTCATTCGAACGAAAATATGGATTAGACAATGAAGGTGGACCCTTTAGCCAGGATTTTTTCAACTTTTCCGGTATTGCTGGAAATTATGATTATAATGTAAAAATTGATCGTAAGGGTAAAAAACGTTCCTCCTCAAAAAAAGAAAAAAAATCAGACATAGAACTAAAAGGAGGGAAACCAGATTTAATTATTTTAAAACCTCTTAATTTTCCAAGTAAAATTAACTATCTATTTAATCTTCAAGATATTAAAAAAGGACTCTAATTATGAAAAAAATAACCTTATTGCTCGTCATTGCCCTGTTGTCATGTAAACAGACAGCACCACAAACATCACAAGTAAATAAAACCCCAGAAGAAACTATGTTAGCAAGTAATGATATAAACGAACAAGAGATTAACTCAGAAAATATAGTAGCGGCCATTACCGCCAAAATAAAGCACTTTGATGAAGAACCTTTGTACTATCTAAGGATTGGAAAGGAAAATTGTATCATTGAAGTACTGGTGAACGATATGCCAGTGTATAAAAGCTATGAACTCTCAAATTTGGCAAGCCCTTTGCGAATAAATGGTTCAATCTTAAAATCAGGAACCCAAACCGTTACCGTACGTATGTACCCCGTGGGCGATTTGATCAAAGAAGAGTATGAATACGGGGAAACCATAACCCAATTGGGGGATGCCTCTAATGTAAGCATTAGGGTGATTCAACTAGACAAACAAGGAGCCATGGGCTTAAATGATGAAGTGGAACTATTGGAATACCAAAGCCCCACTACAGATGCCAATGGGGAAGTGTTTGCCGGTACCGGCCTTCCCTTTTACGAATATACTTTTGAGTTTTTTGCAAAAGTACCCTATGACCTTAGTGAAAACTCTTGGGGAGATGCTGCGGACCTTAGTACTGTAGACCAAGATGTTTTAGAGCATAAAATACTAGACTATTATAAAACCTTTTTAAAGGAATATAAAAGAGGCAATAAAGATTTTATTGCGCAAAAATATTACCAATCTTTTTACGTACAAGCGCAAGCCTACTATAAAAGTAAGGAAGAAATACAGGAAATGTGGGACGAAGAGTTGCAGTTACTTAACAACCCTACTGTTAAGCCTCAAGCTGTAAAGGATTATGAATTGGTCTTTTATGTACAGGGGGGGGTAGTCTTTTTGAGATTTAAGACCAAAGATGACCTGTTTTATAGGAATGAATGTGCAGGTATGGTAAAGGCAATTGAATACGGTGAAGAATATGAAACATTTTTCGGTCTCTACCTCTATGCTCCTAAAAAGGGGTTTACTAAAAAAGAGTTTACATTAATAATGTCTTAGCGTAAGATTTAAATTTTTCCGAACGCTGATGTTATTTTCAATTTCCCCTTACTAGTCACTTATTTATATCTACTGGCCAATAAAGCCCAGGAAACAACTACAAAAGCTATCTATTCAGATGGCTTTTTGTACTTTCAATAACACCATCTTAATTATAAAATAATGCTTATCCAATTTGTCAAAAAAATATTTCTGTACAAGAACTATTCTTAAAGAAAAATCAATAAATTGAGACTTTTATCGTTGTATTTCATTTAAAGCAACATCACCACATGATTTTTACCTATACTAAAATTGTAAAAAAAAATAAGCTGGATTATAGATTAAAGAATATTGCTGTTCAATTTAAAAAACATTTTGAACCGCTACCGAATATGACAACTCTTGTTAATAACTATATGTCTTATGAAATAAAGCTTCTAACGGTCATTTCCAAAAATAGGTCGGACTATAATGAAACAGTGCCCACCTCTCAAATCATGGCTACCAGAAAACAAATGAACCAGTGGGTTGGATATGCAGCCATGGCACTTAAAAACTACCAAGATTTTAAGTCTATTAATGCCGTTGCGCTATTACAACTTACCATAAATGAACACGCCAAACAGATTTCTGTTTATGTTGTTGATTATGAAGGGTCTATCGCTATTTTTCTAAGCAATAGTACAAAAGGTATTTTCGGGTTTAAAGCAGATGATTACCTAGAGGTTGCTAGGGAGAAGAAAAAAAATTTAGATTTAAGTAGCCTATTTTAAAAAAGTATGGAATCACAAGAAGAACTACGTGTCCGTTACTTTTTTGAGCGGGTAGAGAAATCATTAAAAAATAAGACTTATACGTTTAAACCTAAGCAGTATGGTTGTATAACATCAATAATAGCAATTTTACCATTACTGTTAATTTTAATAGTCGTAGTAACCTCTATTTTAAGTGGTATTACATTGCTTTTATTCTCTATTTCCATTATTCCCATTACAATTTTAAAATACGGGGTATACCTATTTCTTATAGCATTGGTTATAAGACATTTTCCTAGAAGAAAATACAAACCCGATCCCGCATTACAAGAAGAATTTAAGAGCGATATACTTCCCAGACTCACGAAATCTGTCTACCCTACTATTTCTTATCAGGAAAAATACAAAACCAACAATGCAGAATTAAAAGCCGCTAATTTTTTCAGCAAAGACTTTTGGCAAGAAGAAGGAAGGCTCTCAGGGGAAGACGCACTTAAAGGACGTTACAAAAACGTAGATTTTGAACTTACCGAACTTACGCATTATATAGAGGTGCTCTCCCAAAGAGGTTGGTTCATAAGTATACTCCTTGGCCTATTTATGATTATCAGTGAGACCTTCGCAGATGTATTATTCGGCATATTAGATACTATTGGGGGTAATGCCTTATCCAAATCAAAACAAAATTTTAGGGGCTTATTTTTATACGCCGATTTTCATAAAGATTTTAAAGGTGAAATCTTACTAAGAACGCGGCGTAAAAGTATTCTTGAGAAAATAACAGCACCAAATACTCAACTTGAAAAGATTACCCCGGAAAACGGTGCTGTAAACAAAAAGTACGAAGTATATACTACAAGCAAACAATTAGGGTACTATGCTTTATCGCCAACCATAATTGAAGCCATTGAAAAAATAACCAAAGAACTCAAAGCAGATATATCCTTAAAATTAAAGGATGGAAAATTATACATGATCATACCACTTGAGCATAATTTTTTCGAAATTTATAAAGTAAAGAATAACATCATAAAAGCTAATACCAAAAAAGATATACTTTGGGAATTACAATCTGTAAAGTACCTAATAGAAACCCTTAACCTAGAAACCCGCATCTGGTCAAAAATTTAATTTTATGTTCTCAAAAAAGAAAATCGCAATTATACCTATCATTCTATCACTACCTTCAAATTTTGATCTTCTGGCCTTAAAGAATTTCCTTTTGCCTATTTTAGAAGAAGAAAAAAGCAACACCTACAGTATTCGCTACCTCGATGATGTTTTGCGAATAGAAACCGATATAAGCGAAAAAAAAGGGGTTTTTACCTCCGATAGCATACATTTAGAACGCAAGGGGAATAAATTGATCGTTAATGCAAAACATAAAACATACGATTCGGACCAAGATGAAATGAAAGAGGAGCCTATGGCGTTAGAGGCCTATAAAAATCCAATAAAAGAAGCTATCTATTCCTATGTGAACTACAATTTTAACGAAGGTTTTCATTTAACTGATGCATTGATCCAAAGCCCATTTCTATGTAAATTAAGCGTATTGCAAAAAAACAGTATCCTCCAATTTTTACAAAGTAAAGAATCTGTTCTTGCTTGTTTGGAAATTCAAAATTGTAAAAGTGAAGATTTTGAGATCCCAAAAAAATGTGACACCTATCTCCTCGTTACATCTAAACGTACTTGTGTTTTTATAAGTAATCAGAAGGATATATTTGAAGACATTAGCAACCAAAAGTTGACTCACATTGCCAAAATTGGTAGAGATACTATTGTAGCGGAAAAATTTGAATGCCAAACGGAGTTGTTCAATGACAGTTTGTTTGAGGATTTACAGGAAATATTGAAACAGGTAGATGCTAATCGAATAGAAAAATTTAATGATCTTCTATTTTTAAAAAATCCAAAAAAAACAGAAGCTATTTCGCTTATAGAAAAAGGGTATCTAAAAGCTGCTGCCGAAACCAGAGCATTAAAACCTAGACTAAAACAAGTATTGGTGAACTCTTTTCTCCCAATGGAGAAAAAGGGCGATTTTGATGTAACAAAACTGAAATCATTTCTTGAATATATCAAGAATGAGCCTTCTACCGGACTCCTATTACTTCAGCTATTTGAAGATTGGAAGATTACAGATGAAATACAATATTCATTTTTAGAATTTCTATGGACATTAAAAATTGAAAATTCAATTCATATTACCCTTTGGGTAGAAGATGTAATCGCATCGGTCATTTCGGAAAAAAAGAAGTTTGAAAAAACAGTGTCACTACGAAAACAACACATAGATTTCCTAATAAGTACACAACAATACGAGCGCTCGATTCCATATTACGAATTCGTAATCGAAAATGGTTTAAACCCCGACATCTTAAGTCTTTTATCGGATAACAAAATAGATATTGTTAATGGTGAGGATGTGGAAGCAGAACATATTCTTTTTATAGAAGGAATAATAACAGCTAAGGAAAAAATTGGAATTTCTAGTTATCAGGAAAAATTAATGTTACTAAAGCTGCAGCCATTTCTTAGTAAAAGATGGGAAGTCGTTAATAATGACGAAAATGTTTCATATATAGAACAGCAAGTAATCCGTTTGTTTTCCGAACCAATATTCAATACTAATATTCAAGAAAACACCCCACAGACCAGCATGCCTATAAGTACTTCATTGTATGATTTGGTGGTACCGCCAAGTTTTGGAAAAGCATCCGGCTTTACATCACAATTAAGTTCAATGATAGCTTCGGTAGACTTGCCAGACCACGAAAAACTTATTGAATTTTCAGAAACTATAAACACCCACAATTACCCCCAAGTACTCCAAATAATTACAACCCTGTCCGAACAGCTTTCCATTTCCGTACCCAAATGTTATTTAGGAAGGGGCGAATATAGCGAGAGTATTATTGGTATAGAAAGTACTCCTAACTATATGATTATCGGCATCGATACGTTGTCTGAATCTTCTGCGCAATACCTTAACGAACAAGAATTACGTTTTGTGATTGCCACAGAATTAGCGCATGTATTGTTTAAACATACTCGTATAACCTCCCAAGACGTTTGGGTTGGTGCTCGAAAAAAAGGCACCAACTTAGCCGAGATAGCGTTAATTGCCCTACCAATAGTAGGTTCAATAGGGACCCTTGCAGGTAAGTTCACCGATATATCTAGATTTTCAAAGGTATTCAATAGTATGGAGCAAGTAAATAACGTAATAGATAAAGGTCAGAATGCACTGTCTTATGGTGAAAAAATTGCAGAAAAAATACCTAGTAAAGCCTCTGAAAAAGAACGAACTTTATTGGCGAGCTCCCGTTTAATGGAAATTTCGGCGGACAGGGTGGGATTGTTGGCTGTAAAAAATCTTGAAAGTGCGGTATGTGCGATTTTAAAATCACGAAAAGATTTTGAAAATATAAAGGAAGTGATCAAGCAAAAAGACCTAGTCGCTTACCTTAGTGAGAAAGACGACGATGGTAGTTTTAAAAATCAAGAGTTAACCATCCGTATAAAAACCTTGATCAGTTTTTATATGGATCATGAACCTTACTTTAAATAGCTCTGAAAACTGAGCCATATATCTAAGTTCTTCAAGATATAACAATGGAAGAACTGATATTTTGTAGTGTATTCTCCGTTCTAATAGTACCCAGATAAGAATAGTTCAATTTTTACCCGCTAGCGCTTGTTTGTAACAAGTGCCCTACAGCGTAAAAAACAACTACAAAAGCTATTCATCCAGATAGCTTTTGTTATTTTAAATAATCATTAAAAAGATAAATTTCATAATCTAGCCGCTGTATATTTTGTTTCTTTTCCTATAGTATTCTAGATAAACGTATGTACTAAACAAGATAATTTTTGTATCGTATTAACAACGCTATAGATTAGAAATAGTATATAAATAAGGTCTTTATGAAAGATTACAAAAACATCTAACATCAACAATATTAGTTTCTTAAAATTAGAAAAAAATAAAAGCTATTAGTTGCAGACGAATAAAAGTGGAGGATATATTTTCAGTATATTTAGTTTTTCAATGATAAGGATGAGATTATTAGACAAATTAGTACTACTAACTGTAGGTTTTATTACGTTTTTGGGCTGTGCGCAAAACAAAAACGACATGACAAAAAATTTTAATTTAGATCAATATATAGATAGAATTGCTTCTGAAGTTAAGCACTACCCAAAAGAACCTATGTATTATTTGCGTATTAACCAACTAAACTGTGTTTATCAAGTTTTAGTAAATGATAGACTTGTAGATGAAAATTACAGTTTGAGTCAATATGCAACAGCAATCGGAATAAATTCTTCCATTTTAAAGTCAGGTCCTCAAAAAATTACTTATAGGTTATATCCTATTGGGGATCTAATCAAGGAAGAATATGGCGAAGGTGAAACCGTAACTACTTTATTGGATAATACCGAAATTACTATAGAAGTGATTCGGGTAGATGATATAAACACCTATAAAAGTATTGTAGATGACGAAAAATTAATCCTGAGACACGAAAGCAAAAATGACAAAAACACTGATAAGTTTGTGGGTTCTGGTCTTCCTTATTATGAGTATACTTTTACATTTGATGCTCAAGTGCCTTATGAAATTGAAGGTTGGACAAATGCTATCGATCTACGAAAACTAGATCAAGAAAAATTAGAATTGGCTGTAGTAAATCACTACAAAAAAATGCAACAACTTTACAAAGCAAATGATGCGGCGAGTATCATGACTATGGAATATCCTATGTTTAGACGAGTAGCTATTACTGAATATCGAGATAGAACATATATAAAAGAAATGGTACAAGAACTTTATGAACCAATACAAATACCAAACAAAGATTATCAGCCTATTATTGATTACAAAGTTGAATATTTTGGAGACGGAAGAGTCATTTGCCTATGGCATCCTTCTATTTTTGAAAAACCAGATTTGGACCCCCGTTTAAGTAGAGAATCATCATTTTATTATATATACTTAACTGAAGATAATAAAAGAAGAGCTCGCTTTCAAGGAATACTTCTGTCTATTCCTAAAGACAAACACAAAAAGGGAGAGTTTAATTTTGAGTATGCACGTTAATATCTTTTGCTAAATTTTGTCTTAAGAATTACATTTAAATGATAGCGTGTATACTATAAATTAAACAAACATGAAACTACTCTACAAGCTAACTATCTTATTCCTTTTTATCTTCAGCGTTGGTTGTGCCGACCTACTGAAAATGGATACACATTTTGTGACTATTGAAGCTGAAAATCTATACGAGTATGATAGTATGCAATCATTTGAAGAAATTTATGATAGTACAAAAATTATTGAGTTTTTAAATAGAAAAACAGTTACCGAAATCATTAAATTAGAAAATTTTAACGCACTTACCTCCATTCGATATGGATTTAGGGAAAGTTTAGAAGGCAGCCTGGACAGAATGACTTTTGGCTCCATTATTATTGACGGTAGGCTACCAGGGTTTTCTAGAATAGAAGTCAACGATAGGTATGTTCCCCATAACCTGACTTTTGTAGATATGGATTTCTTCTATTACATTCCCTGGGAAAAGTCACAGTCTTATGATATAAAATTAATAGCCCAAGATATTAGTAATACTATGGATGACAGCACTATTTTTTATGTAGATGAACACAGTATCATTTATGGTGAAAGAGGAGAACACCACGTATTACATATCACCTATTTAGAAGCTATAAAACGCTTAGAAGTTTTCCATAGTGTTCAGAAAGAAAATCCATTTAGGATGCTACCAGAGCAAGATTTATTTTCCAACTCTTTGGCTAAATTGCGATTGGCAAAAAATTTCCACAATACGAAAAATGCGCCCGAAGAAATTGATTGGACTAATTTTGAAAATTTAATCTCGCGCCATCAAAGAAAACTTTTTGCAACTATAAGAGATTTCATACCAGAACTTAGTATGGAATTTTCTGAAGATATTAAGTTTGCTTTTGAACTTAAAGACTATAGCCTTAACGCATTAATTGTTCGCGATAGTACTGTAAAAAAAGTGTTTAAGGAGTTAAATTCTGTTACTGTAAACACAAAAATCAATTTAAAGGAAGATACAACTCATAAAACTTTGAAACAATCTTTAAGAGATTTAAGCATCTTCCATGAAATAGAAATGGTGCATAAAACCGGCCAAGGGTTTATCATTAACGAAAGCGATTATAGATTTTATTTGGTGTTTATTTATGAAAATAATGGTGCCCCTTACCTACTGTGTTTATCTGGTCTTGATAATTTAAGGGAAGCTTACTTTTATTTTCAATTATTAAGTAACTTAGAAGATTTAAAATATAAAGGTTTATAAGTTTTAAACACTTAATAACAATTAACATCCTATTAATTAAGTGCTAGAAACCTTCAGAGTAGATAACATGGACGCCGTTTTTATAGTATTTCTTACTATATTTTCCAGTGCCTTTGGTCTTTTTTATTATCTAGAATTAAAAAGCCTATACCGAGTTAAACTCCCTGTACTTTGGCCTTTATTTATCATTCCTCCTTTTATGGTGGTACTAACGGCTATTTTAGACCCGGGTTATGTACCCTTTGCTTGTTTGGTAAACTTCCCTATTCTTTTGGTATTAATGCTTATAGGAGGTGTTGTAAAAGCTATCAGAAGCAAAAATTCTATTTGGGAATTCATAGCTTTTATTGTAGCCATGCCTCTTATCATGATTACTTGGCCTTATGGAATTATCTTAATTACAGCCTTTGTTATCCTTAGAGAAATACTTACACCAAGTTCAAAGAATACTTTTTATGAATTACAGGGTGTTTTACCTACCTCTAAAATTAGATCTCTGGCTATGGGCTTAGTAGAAGTTTCAGGAAAAACGATTCTCATAGAACCCGTTTTATCTGCAATAAAAAAAGTGCCTTGCATTGGATACCTCTATAAAGTAGATGCAATAAGCACAGATAAAAAAGGAAAAACAAGTTATAACACTATTTCAAAGGAAACGGTCTGCAATTCATTTCAGATAAATGATGGCAGTGGCGTCATTACGGTATCAGGAGATGATCTTGAGTTGATAGATTTACCAGAATCTAAATACTCTTATTCAGCTGGTGATAGACGTTTTCAGTTGTTTTTATTAGAAGAAAATATGAAGGTGTTGCTTATTGGTAAAGCTACGAATAGAAATCAAGAGGTATTCATTGAAAAAGACCCTTCAAAAGATGTATTTGGCGTTGCTACTTATGAACATGTTGAACAGTGGAATTTATTGCGACCCTTACAACAATCATTTGTAAAATATCTATTGATTTTGATTGCCTGTATCAGCGTTATTTTAACTTGTGAAATCACCGTTCATGAAAACGAATTACTCTTTTCTTTCAAGTCGCTCTTAGAGGTATTTAATTTAAAAGAATCACTACCATTTCAATTGTAAACTTAAAAAAATGAAGCCTTATTTATTCATCATTATTATAGCACTTATACTCCTATTTTTTGTCAGAGGAATAGTTTCGCTTTACAACCGCTTGGTTATGTTAAGAGCTAATACCGATAAGAATTTTGCAAATATTGATGTGCTATTGAAACAACGCGCTGATGAAGTTCCAGAATTGGTGAGAATTGTAAAGGGGTATATGCACTATGAAGAAAACCTATTAACTAAGGTGACGGAATTGAGAACTCAGTATTTGAGTGCCAGTGATAAAGAAGAGAAAATAAAAACATCTAATGCATTAAACAAAAGCTTAGCTTCTATTATGGTAGTTTCTGAAAATTACCCCGAGTTAAAAGCGAACGCTTCTTTTTCGGCACTGCAATCAAGAGTCTCGGAATTAGAAAACCATATAGCCGATCGTCGAGAACTTTATAATGATAGCATCAATCTCTATAATATTGGAATAAATGAATTCCCTGATGTATTAATAGCGAAAGCTTTTGGCTTTAAAAACAAAGAATTATTACAAATTACTCAAGCAGAAAAAAAGTATGATGGAGTTCAGTTTTGAGTATTATGATTGGTTAAAAGAAATCAATATAAATACAAGTATTATTAAGTCCGTAGCATTTTTTGGTCTCCTATTACTTATTGTTCCAGCTAGACTTTTGGCTATTTTTATGCGAACGGAAGTAAAGAAAAAGTTTCTATGGCTGATTTTCGTATGTGTCATAGCCACATGGCTATTCGGATCTTTGGTGGTCGGCGTTATGGCTTCTTATATTCTTGGCGGATTAAAGCTATTTTTAGCTTGGCTAGCGGTTTTGTGCAATGTTTTAGGTTTTACAGTAGCTAATCACTCAAGATTATATAAAATTTACGAGCAGCAACTAACCAAAGGGTTCTATAAAAACTAACATGAAAATTTAATTTAAAATTCTCTATTTAATCCTTGACTATTCATCAATAATTTTTCTATATGAGTTCAAAAATAATTTTTAGTTTATTCTCTATTTTACTTTTGGCACTAGCAGCCAACGGACAGCATAAAGTGGATTATGACCAAGTGGATATAGAAATTACCAATCATTATAAAGACTATAAATACTCGAATAGAAAGCGACCTGGATATTATTTGCAAATAAATAATCAAAATTGTCATTATGAAATTGATATAAATGATTTATCCTGTGGAGAGTTTTATGATCCATATCCAATGTATTCTGTAAGATTGCCTTTGAACTTAAATATTTTGAAGAGTGGAGAACAAAAATTATCTTTAAAAGTACTTCCTGATGTTGGAGATTTTATAAAAGAAAGTGCAAGTTTACAATTACGTTTAATGCGCTATGATGATATGTTGGATATTGAAAATGAATTTGGAAAGAGTAAAGTTATATGGGAATGGAAAATGCCAAATGTGGGTGAGCATAAGTTGCCTATTTTCATATTTCACACAACTTTTGAAGCAAAAGTACCTTACAAGCTTGAAATTCTAGATCTATATGCTACAGACTTATCAGTATTAGATAAAAAAGTCGTACTTGAAGAAGTTTTAAAAGAATTTCAGTTGAAAAAAGAAAGCATTGTAAATAATACACAAGATAGAGATTATTTAATTCGCCATTTAAATAGAGCTTTTGTTCAAATTTATCCTGATAACGAATTGTTAGCAAAAACTGTCGATGACATGATGATTGTTGAAAATCACATGGAATTACAGCCTTTAGAGAATTATGAAATTCGATTTTATTATAATTATAAGATTGCTACCCTAGTGCGTAAGGAAAATAAACAATCTGCTATTTGGTTTAATAATACTTCAAAAAAAGAGAAATCATACCAACCTTATTACATTTTTAAAAATAAAAAAACAGGCACTTGGCATATGTGGTAAGAAGGCAACAACAAAAATAAGCTACCTATTTCTTTTGATATTTTTAAAAAACCACAAGCTACTAACCTCTTAATACGTATCTCCATTAAAAATCTACTCACCACCCTCCTCCTCTTCTTAGCAACCATTGGTGTCGCTCAAGATCATTATCCCGTACTAGATAGGATGGTGACTGATAATGCTCAAATTTTCACAGGAGAAGAGCTGAAACAGTTATCCATTAAACTAAAATCATTTCAGAAGGAAACTTCCCATCAACTTGTAATACTCACTATAGAAGATCTGAATAATGAACCTATAGAAGACTATACCTATAAAACGTTTGAAGTCAATAAAATTGGCCAGAAAAACAAAGACAATGGTATCCTCTTAGTGATAGCTAAAGAAGATAAAAAAGTACGTATTGAAGTAGGGTATGGACTAGAACCTATAATCACGGATGTGATCGCATCACGAATTATAAGAAATATATTAACTCCTGAATTTACAAAGGGTAATTACTTTTTGGGTGCTGATGCCGCTATAAATTCGCTTATCCATGAATTAAGTCCGGCTCAGCCAGCAAGCAGGCAAAATTATGAGGTTCCGCCAACAACAGAACCTATGGCCTCTTCCACTATGGAGACTGATATATCTTCCGCTGTGCGTAAAGATTCTTTAAAAACCACTTTTGGTAAGTATGTTTTTTCTACGGCACTTATGGCTTTCTTGATATTGAGTCTATGCTTTATTAAGGTTTCTTTTGATGCTTGGGTGATGACCTTAGTCGGAGCATTTACAAATAAAGTTAACTTTTCTAAAGTGATTGGTTTCGCTTATAAAACTGGACGCCTATTTTTCTTAGGCCTTATTATATTCACTTTTATGGTTTTTACGCTTTTAGCATTATTGTTTGATGTCTTTCCTAATCGGTTTTTCTTTTTAGTGGAAGATTACAAGTGGCTTGTTATCCCCATACTGCTACTTATAACTCCTTTAGTTTTTGCTTTAAGGCATGTTAAGTATTATGGCTTAAAACTGAATTTTGCCCTTGCTAATAATGACACCTATTTTATCAGAAAAGAGATTGAAAGTATACTGGATTTAATTGGAGCGGTCAATCCAAATTCTAGCAATGATGGGTACCACTATAGTTCATCTGGACGAAGTTATACCTATGATTCAGGAAACGAAGAAGACTCCAACAGTAACTCAAATTCGTATGCTGGAGGAGGAGGAAGATCTGGCGGCGGTGGCGCTAGTGGTAGTTGGTAGTTGGTAGCTTTTACGTATATTGCCTATGACTTACAATTCCAATGATGATCAGATACTTTTTAATATTTCTTTTAGTGGGAATACTTAGTGCTTGCGGGCAGGATTTAAAAAATGTAGTGCCTGTAAAAATGACTTCCTATGATTCTTTACTTCTATCTCAGTTAGAAAAAAATAGCAAACATAAAAAAATAAAATATGCGCTATCTACTACTTCTAAGCTACATAGTTTGAAAATAAATGATATTTTGGCGGAAGAAAACATAGCTCCAAATGACGATCGTGTATTGAATCATTTTACATGGAGTTATTTAGATAATTACATTTTAGGAAACGGCAACTATAAGGCAAAATATACATTTCAGCCGCATGAGGATCCAGAAATTGCAGCAGAAGATGGTTTGATACATCAATCAGATCTAGATGAATTAGAAATTGAACTTTTGAGGTATGAAGAATATGATGGTGAAATAGAAAATATAACAATACATAAAAAATTTACTTTTACGATACCAAATCCTGTTTCTTTTACAGAACAAGAGATAGAATTTACTATCAAAGATTTACCTTATAAAATCAAAGGTTGGAGCGAGAGCCAGGATTTAAGAGATATAGATTCAGAATTACTCAAAAAAGAAGTTGTAGCTTATTATCAAGAATTGAGAAACATTTTGAATGAAGGTTCAAATTATAAGTATACATATGAACTACAAAAAACTAAATATTTAGAAGCAGCTCTTTCTGCATATTTAAATAAAGAAGAATATTTAAATATGCTCAATACTAATGCTACAAACAAAATCACTAAAAATAAAATGTATCCAATTGAAAATTATAGTTTAGCTATAGAAGCAGAAGGTAGATTGGTTAAATTATACAGAACAGATACTGAATTCTTAAATTGGGATGTTCTAATTTATGAGGATGAAAAATATAGAAACTCCCTAGCGGTGCGATTACATAAGCTTAAGGGATCTGATACTTTTGAAATTATTACCAAATAATGTCTGCATGGATTATGTAATATCTATAGACAACTTTAAATTTACCTCGATAGCGCTCATTTGTAATGAGTGCTATATCCAGTAAGAAAATATCAATTAAAATTATTTTAACAACCATACATTCTACCCCTGTTTATAAAAATATAGGAGGATGTCATATGACGATTAGGGGGGCTTTTGATGCAGAATCTACTGCACCAATTCAAAAGCTGACAGTTGGAATATCAGCTCAGTAAAGACCTAAATAATAACAATTAAAATTTCATAAACTTATGGAGATTGATAATAAAAAAATAAAATGACTTATTACTGTCGCACTTATTATCAGTTTAACAGCATGCAATTTTTTAAACTCAAATTTAAAAGAAAAAGATGTTAGCACTGATGCATCAAAAAATCAAACGCTGAAGAAAAAAATATTGTTAATGATTCAGATGATTTAACTATAACGCCAAAGTACGACGACCCTAGGTATAAAGAATTAATGACGCAATTTGAAAAACAAGAGCACCGTTTTGAAATTGATGTGTGTGAATTCAAATATAATGGGAAGTCTTTTTTTATTGGTGATTCTTACGAGAAAATACTAAGTATTTTTGGCGAGCATAAGGATGAATTATTTTTGTCTGAAAAATATTCATATTATAGATTTGAATATGACGATATTAAATTAACTTTCTTGTTGTCGGAACCAGGAAAAAAATTGACCACACTAAACTTAGCTTTAGATAGAAGATTTACGGGAGATGTTGCCCCACCTTTTGAAATAATATTACTTAGAAAAATTCCTTATAAATTAGGAAACTCGGTAAATGAATTCATGGAATTATCTGATCTTAATCATGATAAGTTAAAACATACTCAACATTCATTTTCGTTTATAGAACTAGAGAAATGTTCTATAAACGAAAATGAAACAATTTTTACAGTATTAGATTCTAATCCTGTTTATAAAAATATTGGAGGAGGTCATATGACGATTAGGGGAGCTTTTGATCCAGAATCTACTGGACCAATTAAAGGCCTGAAAGTTGGAATATCAGCTCACTAAAGACCTAAATAATACACTATTAAAATTTCATAAACTTATGGAGATTGATAATAAAAAAATAAAATTACTTATTACTATCGCACTTATTATCAGTTTAACAGCATGCAATTTTTTAAACTCAAATTTAAAAGAAAAAGATGTTAGCACTGATGCATCAAAAAAATCAAACGCTGAAGAAAAAAATATTGTTAATGATTCAGATGATTTAACTATAACGCCAAAGTACGACGACCCTAGGTATAAAGAATTAATGACGCAATTTGAAAAACAAGAGCACCGTTTTGAAATTGATGTGTGTGAATTCAAATATAATGGGAAGTCTTTTTTTATTGGAGATTCTTACGAGAAAATACTAAGTATTTTTGGCGAGCATAAGGATGAATTATTTTTGTCTAAAAAACATTCAAAAAGTAGTTTTAATTATGATGATATTAAAGTAAGATTTCGGCAGTCGGAGCCGGAAAAAAAACTAATTGTACTAGATTTAGCTTTAGATAGAAGATTTACGGGTGATGTTGCACCACCTTTTGAAATAATATTAATTAGACAAATTCCTTATAAATTAGGAAACTCGTTAAATGAATTCATGGACTTATCTGATCTTAATCATGATAAATTAAAACATACTCATCATTCTTTTTATCTTGAACCAGAGAAATGTTTTCTAAATAAAAATGACAAAATTTTAACAACAGTACATTCGAACCCTGTTTATAAAAATATAGGAGGAGGTCATATGACGATTAGGGGGGCTTTTGATCCAGAATCTACTGGACCAATTAAAGGCCTGAAAGTTGGAATATCAGCTCAGTAAAGAAAATAACAAATACACTATTTACATTTTTTAAACTTGTTGAAGTTGATACAAAAATAGCATACTTGTAATTAATGTGATTATTATAAATTTAATAATAGACAATTTTTTTTAACACTAATTTAAAAGAAAAGGATACGAATACTGATGCTTCAAAAAAGTCAAACGCTACAGAAAAAAATACACATGAGCTTACAGATCATATAACTATAACTTCAACTTATGATGATACTAAATACAAATAGTTAAAGATGAGCGAATTTTTATTACAATGAATGTGAAGCCTATTTATGAAAGCATTGAAAGAGAATATATAACTGCTATTAGGAGTAATAAAACTAATTCAAGTAGCACCGATTGAGGTGATAGGCGTGATATAAACACTATAAAGTAAATATAACTATTTCAGGAAACCAATAGCAACAATTAGGAGCATGCATATTTGTCCTATGTTTAGCGGTGCCGAATGTGCGCGGCCTCGGTTAGCGCTCTTCTGTTACGCGTGTTAAATAAATTAAGTAAACATTAATATAAAATTATTAAGAATTTAAATACCTCTTCCATTTTTTCAATAGTGAGTAAACATTATTAATTTTTATTGAAAAAAAAAATTTCCATTGGTAAATTGATTAGATACTTCATTTTTCTTTTATAACTAAAAGCTATAGTATTACTTATAAATTTTCCTTTGGGAAGCCTAGCATATATTGGACTTTCTTTTACAGAGTCATCTAATATTTCTTCAGGGAATTCAAAGCTTATCGTAAGTGCTGTAATATCATCTTTACCTACATAAAAACTTTCATCCACATCCTCAATATAGATTCTAAGTTGCTGCGTGGCTTGAGGAGCTAATGCTTGAAAATTATCCACGGAAAATTTACCTTTAGGTTTAAATCCATTATCCGAAATCGTAGCCATAGAAATACCATGCATTACGCTATTACAATTATTAGTAATTTTATCTAATTTCATTTTATAGGGTGTACAATAAAATGCCATGTGATTTAAGTTCTCATTAAGGATGTACAAAATATCTTGACTTTGGTTGGTTATTTTTTCACTTACATTAATAGACCCACCCATATAGCTTTCTTCATCATACTCCGAGTAACTAAAGTTAGGATCAGAAATTTCAATACTAATTTTGGAGTTTTGAGCAAAACCAAAAGAAAAAAAATAGTAAAGCAAGCTTGGTTTAATATTCATAATAAACTATGCCACTATTCTATACTATTTTAATGAACCAAAGTTGTATATGATAAAAATAAATAATACTAGAAGTGAAAATATTATAAATAATCTTATTTTTTTTTTCATAGATGGAATCTTTACATTCACAAATCTATAAAAAGCCTCATCCATTATAATAAGTTCTTTTTCTTTTACAATTTCCATATCTCCATTTTTATCTACATTAACTGTACCGATCAATATATATTCTGTACCGTCTTCCAATAATAAACTTTCCACATCAACTAACGTTCTGGATAGTTTTTTTTCGGATCTATTAACATTTATTTGTATAGAAATATTTTTAGCATTTACTTTGATTTGTCCTGTTGCATCTTTAATAAAAAAATCCGCGCTTTTAGATTTAGTACAGTATGTTCTCCAATTTTTCCTTCCATTGGCTCTTCCTACTGCTTTATATCCGTATGAAAGGTTACTATAATTATAGCCAATACATTGAGTCTCTGTTATCGGTGAAGTTATTTGATTAGTTGCTAATATTTGTCCTTTTATTTTACACAATCCTTTTGATACTGTATTTATCTCTGAAATTGTAAGTGTTTTTATAATACTTGGTTTTTTCTTCTTAAAAACACCATATAAAATCATTCCTCCAATTAATAGAAAAAATAAGACGTCCGAAAAGTCAAAAGAAATTAAAGTTGGTAATATGATTAGTTCCACTGGCTAAAATTAATATAAAATAAATTTATCGCTTCCTACAGGCTTGTAAAATAGGGAGTAATAACTGTTTTTCCTGCCTTCTCCTTTAGCTCTTAAAACAGATTTTTTTCGTCCGACCTGTCCTAATTTATCATAAACTAGTGTGACAATTTTACCATTTGAATAAAAGCGTAGTTTGATATCTTCAAATGGCATCATTTCATAATTTTCTTCAAGAATTTTTCCATTTTCTAAAATATCTTCTTTAGCTCTTTTTTTACTGTCGACTTCTGTGAAAAATAATTGTTGAGCGGCTCGTTTTTCTTTGTTATAAATTAAATTAGCGTACTGCGAAACTTTATTTTGATCGTAAATTAGCCAAATTTCATTATATGCAATAAGTAATTCCTCTGTTATTTTTTTTATTTCCTCTGGATCAGTAGTTATTAAATTTTGGGCTTTCTCTAATATTTTTATATCATAGGGCACTAAGGCTTCAAAAGTTTCATCAAAAATATACTCTGTAAGTTCTGGATAAATAAATTTTGTTTTTTTACTTACTTCATTTTTTTCCGTAGGTGCAGCCAGATGTAGTATGACTTCTTCCTCACTATACGTTTCTTTCACTGTATTATACTCTCTTTTTACTACATCAACTGTTACTTGAGCATTCTTTAAGCTAGGTTCTAATTCTTGTGTTTCTCTATTATAGGACGGATACATACGAACCTCTATCTTTTGAATACCTGATTTAGATATAGCGAGGTTAATAGGAATGTAACTTCCTTTAGGAGAGATTTCATTGGTAATAAATTCATATTCAAGAAAAACTGGAATATCATTTATTCTCACTTCAAAATTTGTATTGGAAGAACTTACATAAATACCGTAATGTGGTTCTATTGGATAATGATTTATTTCTTGATATAAATTACTAATATCTGATAATGTTTTCATATTCTTTTGTGTACTGTCTTGTGCACAACTTGTTATGCTTAAAATAAGTAGCATTGCACTAATGATTATTCTCATATGTATTTATTTAAATCCGTAGACACTATTAATATGTATTAAAAATGGCATAAAAACTCACCTTATTATTTCTAAACTATCTGAACCTTTAGGTTGATGTAGTAAAACTGGATAATATGATACCCTACCATCCCCATTTTTATCTAAATAATATTTTGCCATCATAGATTCGCCTTTATCAGGATCGTTAGCAAAAACCAAGCCTAATACCCTGTTATTTCCATAAAATTTTAATTCATAATTTTCTAAATCAGCCATTAAAAAATCTTCTTTAGGAAAATCTCTCACATATTCCTTTCTATCTTTAAATAATTTATCTTTATCCAAATAGGAATACTGAGAAGTTTCATAGCCTTGTTTTAATTTCATTTTTTGTAATTGTAGTGCCTCTTTATCTATCATTAGTTGTCTATACTTTTGATAGAAGGCTTCCACTCTTTTCTCAATGGCTACACTATCTTTTTTATCAAACACATTACTTTCGCTCCAACCAGTGAGGGTATAAGGAACCTTTGCTGTAAAAGTTAGTTCATCATGACGCGATGTTAATTTCGAAAAATCTATTTTTTTCCCACGATCATCTTTCCTTGGCATTTCATATTCTAATACCGTTTTAGGCTCTTCCCTACTCCCATCTATCCAGGCAGTCTGTGTTATATCTAACCAAAAATCATAATTATCAGGATCTTCAAAATAGTCTTTTTGAGTATTATCATCTGTATATCTTGGATATATGCTAATAGACAAGGTTTGTTTGCCACTTTGCAATATTGCCTTATTAATAGGATACCAAATGGTCCCCCCCATTGTACTAAAATTACTTGCTACAGGAATATCATTCACCCTAATTTCATAAGCGTATAGCGTAGTTATTTGTAGCACGTATTCCGGTTCATAATCATATTTTTTTAATTGACCTATATAAGGGTCATCTTCTAAAATTGCTTTTAAATCTATAGGAGTTGGAGTGGTTTCTTTTACAGTTTCTTTTTTGTTTTGCTGTGCACAACTTGTTATGCTTAAAATAAGTAGCATTGCACTAATACTTTTTCTCATACGTGTTTATTTAAATCTGTAGGCACAATTAATATGTATTAAAAATGGCATAAAAACTCACCTTATTATTTCTAGACTATCCGAGCCTTTAGGTTGGTGTAATAATAACAAGGAAAAAGATATTCTTGGATTATCGTTTTCATCTAAAAACTTTTTTGCCATCGCCGAATATCCTTTATAGGGGTCCTGAGTGAAAATTAATCCTAGTACCCTGTTATTCCCATAAAATTTCAATTCATAATTTTCTAATTTTGCCATAATAAATAATTCTTCAGGAAAATCTCTCACATATTCCTCTCTATCTTTAAATAATTTATCTTTATCTAAATAGGAATACTGAGAAGTTTCATAGCCTTGATTTAATTTCATTTTTTGTAGTTGTAATGCTTCTTTATCTACCATAAGTTGTCTATACTTTTGGTAGAAAGCCACCACCCTTTGCTCAATGGCTACACTATCCTTTTTATCAAACACTTTACTTTCGTTCCAACCTGTGAGTGTATAAGGAACCCTTGCGGTAAAACTTAGTTCATCATGTCGCGATGTTAATTTAGAAAAATCTATCTCTTTTCCATTATCATCTTTCTTGGGCATCTCATATTCCAAAACAGTTTTAGGCTCTTCTTTAAGCCCATTTACCCAAGCAGATTGTGTCACATCTAACAAGAAATCATAATTATCAGGGTCTTCGAAATAATCCTTTTGATTTCTATTATCTGTATATCTTGGATATATGCTAATAGACAAAGTTTGTTTGCCACTTTGCAATATTGCCTTATTAATAGGATACCAAATGGTCCCCCCCATTGTACTAAAATTACTTGCTACAGGAATATCATTCACCCTAATTTCATAAGCGTATAGCGTAGTTATTTGTAGCACGTATTCCGGTTCATAGTCGTACTTTTTTAATTGACCTATATAAGGGTCATCTTCTAAAATTGCTTTTAAATCTATAGAGGTTGGAGTGGTTTCTTTTACAGGTTCTTTTTTGTTTTGCTGTGCACAACTTGTAATACTTAAAATAAGTAGTAATGCACTAATACTTTTTCTCATAGGTGTTTATTTAAATCTGTATATAGTTATTTGCCAGTCAGTTAATTCCCATTCATAAGGGTCTAAAACAATAATTTCAGTATCTCCTTCATAGTGTAAACCATTTTCCTTTTTAAGCTTTTCTATGGGGTCATCTCCATCGGTGGTTTCAATTGTGATACACATTTCTTATTTTACTCCCGTTCTAATTCTATTGTTTCAATCACAAGAATATTGTTTAATGGGCTTCTAGAACGTAGATTCACCGTGTCATTTACAAATTCTTTTTTTGATACTATAAATGTATAAGACACAGGTAAACTCTTCGTGCTCTCCCCACCCATAAAACCAATATCAGTGGCACTTATTTCTCTAAATTAATAATACCCCTCATCATTAGTTATTGTAGAATCTTTATCACTTAATAGCATAATGTCGTGCTGATTTTCATCCAACAAAAATTTAATTTCTACATTATTCATTGGAGTGTTATTAGCATCAACAATATAGCCCTCTACAGCATACCGTTGTACATACTTTGTAATTCCACATGAACTAAGAATCAATAAGAGAAACAAGAGTTTACCAATTATTTTAGTAGGCATCTTCGTAAATTTATTTTTAAAAGTTTTTTAGGTTAGTCAGAATCCTGTTTTATAATTATAATTACAATCGTTGCATCAAATTCAGACAATAATTCTTACCAATACAGTTCATCAGGAAGAAGCTACAACCGTCAATCTGTAAACAGCGATACCTCTAGGAGCTCCAATAATTCCTCTATTGGGTATTCTGGAGGAGGAGGAAGATCTAGTGGCGGTGGCGCTAGTGGTAGTTGGTAATTAGGGTTTTCAGGGTATGAACCTCTTAACGATTAACAACATCATTAGGTGGAGTTAGTAAGATAAAACGTTCATGATCTAAACCTTCTAATACAATAAACAATTGCTGTTTTTCACTTAAGCGGATATTCTTTAGAACGTAGACGGCATTCACTTCAGAATTTACGCCTAAATCATTTCTGAAATTATAGACATATAAGGGTTCAATTTTAAATTCTTTTTTAGCTCCCTTACTTTTTATAAAAAACTTCAAATCTTTTATAGTATAGGCTTTTGCAGAACCATTTATGATTTGCAAACTAAAATACATTTCGTTTTTATCTAAGGTAATATCATTTAACTTTAATTCAATCACCCCCACTTTCCGAGATACATTCTTAATCGTCGGTTTCTCAATATGGATATTTTCACAAAAAATACTGTAATACGTTTGGGGTTCAGAAGTATACAAATCAATATCATGAACTGGTTGGTTTTCTATAGCAACAGGTATTGTGCTATGATCTTCTGGCCTAGTATTTTCGGTTACCGCTGGAGTGGTAACGCTAGCTAACTGACTAGTAGGTTGTGTTGCCCCAGTACTATTGGTGGTTAGTACAGGTTTTACGCTTGGTGCTGGTTCTGAAATTGCTGGGCTTGTATTTTGAATGGTATTGCCAGCTTTTAATTTTGGATCTGTTGTTTGAACAGAAGGTGCCGGTTTTACTGTTGTATTAGGAGAGACATTAATTCTGCCAACAGCATTAGATACCGTTAATACATATACAAAATTAGTAACATCGTTAGAAGGGTCTAAAACAAAAGAATAGATATAGCCATCATTAGTAGTGATGGTTAAATTACTTAAGTGTTTGGTTTTACTAGCCTTTAAAACGCCCATATTACTTTGTTGCTCATGACTGAACATATAATCAGAGGAAGGTTCTACGACGTTTAATATTGGAGCTGGAAAAATAAGGGTAATTATATTAGATTCATTTAAGGCTATAGTTATAGGTTCACCTGAATGAGCATATCCTATTTGAATGGAAAGAAGCAGCAAAAAAAACAAATGCTTCAAATTCTTGATAATCATAACCTTACGTTTTAATGTTAGAAATAGGACAACCATAACAGCTACAATTATGTTTCCTATATCTTACAAAATGAGAGCGCTAAAGTAGCTAAAGCTTTAGAGTATAAAAAATATACTCGTTGAATGTTATCGTAAAAAGTCGAAATCATTATTGTTGGCAATAATTGGGTATTAATCTATTAGATAAGGCTAATTTTTCAATGGTCTTAGATATTTTATTTAGGCAAAATACATGTTGAACATCGTAATTCTCACTACAAGTGAAGTGCATACATGGGATACTTTTTTAAATTTGTAATTGCTCTTTTTAGGAGCAAAAAATTCAAAGTTTATTTAAGAAATGAAAAAGACATTATTTGACAAAGTATGGGATTCGCATGTAGTAAAACATGTAGAAGACGGACCAGATGTATTGTTTATAGACCGCCATTTAGTGCATGAAGTTACTAGTCCTGTAGCATTTTTAGGACTTAAAAATAGAGGTATTCGTGTACTTCATCCAGAGCGTACATTTGCAACGGCAGATCATAACACACCAACAATTAACCAACATTTACCGGTAGCAGATCCGCTTTCAGCGAATCAATTAAAAGCTTTAGAAGAGAATGCTAAAGAATATGGTATCTCTCATTGGGGACTTGGACATAAAAAAAATGGAATTGTTCACGTAGTAGGACCCGAGTATGGAATTACGCAGCCAGGAGCCACTATTGTATGTGGAGATTCTCATACTTCTACCCATGGTGCCTTTGGTGCTATCGCTTTTGGTATAGGTACTTCTGAAGTAGAAATGGTATTGGCAACGCAATGTATTATGCAGCCAAAACCTAAGAAAATGCGAATTAATGTAAAAGGGAGTTTAAATTTTGGAGTGACACCTAAAGATGTTGCTTTATATATTATTTCTAAATTAACTACTTCTGGAGCTACTGGGTACTTTGTAGAATATGCAGGTGATGTTTTTGAAAATATGACGATGGAAGGCCGTATGACCGTGTGTAACCTAAGTATAGAAATGGGTGCTCGTGGTGGTATGATTGCTCCTGATGAAAAAACATTTGATTATATAAAAGGACGTGAATTTACACCTACAGGTGCTGCTTGGGATAAAGCAATGGCCTATTGGGAAACCTTACATACAGATCCTGATGCAGAATTTGATAAAGAATTGAGTTTTGATGCTTCTGATATTGAACCAATGATTACGTATGGTACCAATCCTGGAATGGGGATGGGTATTTCTAAAAGTATTCCTAAAGCAGAGCAAGTTGAAGGTGGCGTAAGTACCTACAAAAAATCTCTAGGGTATATGTCTTTTAATGAAGGGGACGATATGATTGGTAAGCCTATCGATTTTGTATTTATTGGAAGTTGTACCAACGGGCGTATCGAAGATTTTAGAGCCTTTGCTTCTATTATTAAAGGACGTCAAAAAGCTCCTAATGTTACGGCTTGGTTAGTACCTGGTTCACATCAAGTAGAAGCAGCGATTAAAGAAGAAGGTTTGTTAGCTATTATTCACGAAGCTGGTTTTGAGCTAAGAGAACCTGGTTGTTCTGCTTGTTTGGCTATGAATGATGATAAAGTACCTGCTGGTAAATTGGCGGTAAGTACATCAAACAGAAACTTTGAAGGGCGTCAAGGTCCAGGATCAAGAACCTTATTAGCTTCTCCTCTTGTTGCCGCAGCCGCTGCAGTAACCGGAAAAGTTACAGATCCACGTGAATTAATGGAAAAATTAGTTGCTAGTTCTTAATTGTTTTTTTTTAATAAAAAATAATGGCACCATTAACTAGTAACGAACAACAAAATAATACAAAATGGCATACGATAAATTTGAAATACTAACAAGTACTGCAGTTCCTTTACCAATAGAGAATGTAGATACAGATCAAATAATACCAGCGCGTTTCTTAAAAGCCACAGAGCGTAAAGGGTTTGGTGATAATCTTTTTAGAGATTGGCGTTATAATAATGATAATTCTCCTAAGACAGATTTTGTACTGAATGATAGTACCTATTCAGGAAAAATATTAGTTGGCGGTCGTAACTTCGGTTCAGGATCTTCAAGAGAACATGCTGCATGGGCGGTATATGATTATGGCTTCCGCTGTGTAATTTCTAGCTTTTTTGCAGACATCTTTAAAGGAAACTGTTTAAATATTGGGGTATTACCGGTACAAGTAAGTGCTGATTTTTCTAACAAGCTTTTTTCTGAAATTGAAAAAGATCCTAAAACAGTTATAGAAGTAAACTTGCAAGAGCAAACTGTTACTCTTTTAGCTACTGGTGAGAAAGAATCTTTTGACATCAATGGTTATAAAAAAGACAATATGCTTAACGGTTTTGATGATATAGACTACCTAGTGAATGTCAAAAGCGATATCGTAGAATTTGCAAAAAACACTCCTTTATAAGAACCGCTATTTCTTTAATGAAGTAAAAAGATTCGCAGCAGCGTTTACTCGATAATGAAAAAAAGAAAGATTGAAATAATGGATACCACACTCCGCGATGGTGAACAAACATCGGGAGTGTCGTTTTCAGTTTCAGAAAAATTAACCTTAGCAAAATTACTCCTAGAAGAACTAAAAGTAGACCGCATAGAAGTGGCGTCCGCTCGCGTTTCTGACGGAGAATTACTTGCCGTAAAACAGATTACTAGTTGGGCTAGTGAAAAAGATTTAATTCAGAAAGTTGAAGTTCTGTCATTTGTAGATCAAGGAGTTTCAATAGATTGGATGGTAGAAGCTGGAGCAAAGGTTCAAAACTTACTAACCAAAGGTTCTTTAAACCACCTAACACATCAACTTAAAAAAACTCCCGATACGCATTTTAAAGAAATTGCATCAGTAATAGCTTTAGCAAAAAGTAAAGGAATAGAAACAAACGTCTACCTTGAAGATTGGAGTAATGGCATGCGCAATTCTAAAGCATATGTATTTCAGTTTTTAGATTTCTTAGCCACACAACCTATTAAACGCATTCTGTTACCAGATACTTTAGGTGTACTTACGCATAACGAAACTTTCGATTTTGTAAAAGAAATAGTGGATACGTACCCTAAGTTACATTTTGATTTTCATGGGCATAATGACTATGACTTAAGTGTAGCAAATGTTATGGAAGCTTTAAGAGCTGGTTGTCACGGCTTACATTTAACCGTTAATGGTATGGGAGAACGAGCAGGAAATGCTCCTCTTGCCAGTGTTGTAGCTGTTATAAATGATTTTATGCCAGACTTGGAGACTGGTGTAAAGGAGTCTTCTTTATTTAAAGTGAGCAAACTTGTTTCTGCATTTACAGGTTTTGGTATTCCTGCTAATAAGCCCATAGTAGGCGCTAATGTTTTTACACAAACAGCAGGTATTCATGCAGATGGCGATAGCAAGAACAACCTTTACTTTAATGATTTATTACCGGAGCGCTTTGGCCGTAAACGCCAATATGCCTTGGGAAAAACATCAGGGAAAGCAAATATCCAGAAGAATTTGCAAGAACTTGGACTTACCTTAAACAATGAAGAATTAAAAAAAGTTACGCAACGGATCATTGAGCTAGGCGATAAAAAAGAACGCGTAACTAAAGATGATTTACCTTATATTATTTCGGATGTTCTAGATAGTGATGGGTATCAGAGCAAAGCAAAGATCACCTCGTACTTATTATCACATGCAAAAGGATTACAACCTTCTGCAGCCGTATCCGTAGAGATAGAAGGTGAACTGTATGAGGAGCATGCGCAAGGCGATGGACAATTTGACGCCTTTATGAATGCGCTAAAACGTGTGTATAGCACTATGAAGATAGAATTACCTAAACTAATAGATTACGCTGTAAGGATACCTCCTGGCAGTAATTCTGATGCTTTATGTGAAACTGTTATCACCTGGGATAACCAAGGAAAAGAATATATTACACGTGGACTAGATTCTGATCAAACTGTATCAGCAATTAAAGCCACAGAAAAAATGTTGAATATTATTTAATGTGAGCAATCACGAAGTTGTTAGCTAGTATAGCTGCATTACTGTAGCACTATAGCCACAACAGATTTTAAACTAATGTAAATTAATTATAGCTTAAGTTGTATAGCTTAAGTTTAAAGTCAAAGTACTATTATGAAATTAAATATTGCCTTATTAGCCGGCGACGGAATTGGTCCTGAAGTTATAGATCAAGCAGTAAAAGTATCAGATGCTATTGCAAAAAAATACGGTCATGATTTAAGTTGGACACCAGCTTTAACGGGTGCTGCTGCCATTGATGATTGTGGAGAGCCTTACCCAGACAGCACACATGATGTTTGTGTAGCTGCAGATGCCGTACTTTTTGGAGCTATTGGTCACCCTAGATTTGATAACGACCCATCTGCTAAAGTAAGACCAGAACAAGGTTTACTTAAAATGCGTCAGAAATTAGGTTTATTTGCTAATGTAAGACCAACATTTACTTTCCCATCTTTAATAGATAAGTCTCCTTTAAAAAGAGAGCGTATTGAAGGTACAGATTTAATTATTCTACGGGAGCTTACTGGTGGAATTTATTTTGGAGAAAGAGGACGTAAAGATAATGGAAATACCGCTTTTGACACCTGTACCTATACACGTGCTGAAATTACAAGATTGGCTAAAAAAGGATTTGAATTAGCGATGACTCGTGGTAAAAAATTATGCTGTGTAGATAAAGCTAACGTACTAGAATCTTCAAGACTTTGGAGAGAAACGGTACAAGCCATGGAAAAAGATTATCCTGAAGTTACCGTGTCTTATGAATTTGTAGATGCAGTTGCCATGCGTTTAGTGCAATGGCCAAATTCTTACGATGTCATGATTACTGAAAACTTATTCGGAGATATTCTTACAGATGAAGCTTCTGTAATCTCAGGTTCTATGGGCTTAATGCCATCTGCATCTGTGGGTGAGAAAGCTAGATTGTACGAACCTATTCATGGTTCTTATCCGCAAGCAGCTGGTAAAGATATTGCAAACCCATTGGCAACAGTGCTATCTGCCGCTATGATGTTTGAAGATTTTGGATTAACCCAAGAAGCGCAAGACATAAGAGATGTTGTAAACAAATCTCTAGCGGAAGGTATTGTTACTGAAGATTTATCTGAAGGAGCAAAAGCGTATAAAACTAGTGAAGTTGGTGATTGGTTAGCTAAAAACATTTAACACCACCTCTTTTAATTAAAAAAGCCTCTGAAATTTAATTTCAGAGGCTTTTTTCTTATACGAACTTAATGAACAACATTTATGCGTTTACAGCATACATTTTAGCTCTTTGTTCTTTGATATTTTTATCAGACATGTAGTCATCAAAAGATAAATAACGATCAATAGCTCCACTAGGCGTCAATTCTATAATTCTATTTGCCACCGTTTGTGCAAACTCATGATCATGAGTAGTAAATAAGATAGTTCCCTTAAAATTCTTTAAAGAATTATTAAATGCGGTAATACTTTCAAGATCCAAGTGGTTCGTAGGTTCATCTAACATAAGTACATTAGCACGAATCATCATCATTCTACTTAACATACAACGAACTTTTTCTCCCCCAGATAATACGGAACATTTTTTTAAGGCTTCTTCACCACTAAACAACATTTTACCTAAGAATCCACGAACATAAACCTCTTCTCGCTCTTCTTCCGTAGTGGCATACTGTCTCAACCAATCAACCAAACTATCATCACTTTCAAAGAAAGAGTGGTTATCTGCTGGTAAGTAAGACTGGTTTGTAGTTATTCCCCATTGAAATTCGCCACTAGTTGCAGTTCTATTTCCGTTGATAATTTCATAAAAAGCAGTAGTTGCTCTAGAATCTTTAGAGAATACGGCTACTTTATCTCCTTTTGCAAGGTTAATATTTACGTCTTTAAATAATAAATCGCCATCATCAGAAGTTGCAGAAAGCTTTTCTACATTTAAAATCTGATCTCCTGCTTCTCGTTCTCTTTCAAAAATAATCGCTGGATACCTCCTACTTGAAGGTTTAATATCATCAATCTTTAATTTAGAAAGCATTTTTTTACGAGAAGTGGCTTGTTTACTTTTCGCAACGTTTGCACTAAAACGCATAATAAATTCTTGTAATTCTTTAGCTTTCTCTTCAGACTTTTTATTTTGTTGTGCACGTTGTCTTGCCGCTAACTGGCTACTTTCATACCAGAACGTATAGTTACCAGAGTATAGATTTAATTTCCCAAAATCTATATCTGCAATATGCGTACAGACAGAATCTAGAAAGTGACGGTCATGCGAAACTACGATTACCGTATTTTCATAATTTGCTAAGAAATGCTCTAACCAACTAATGGTTTCATAATCCAAGTCGTTGGTAGGCTCATCCATGATCAACACATCAGGATTTCCAAAAAGTGCTTGTGCCAATAATACCCTAACTTTTAATTTAGAATCCATATCACCCATTGTGGTGTAATGTAACTCCTCATTAATACCTAGGTTAGATAATAATGCGGCTGCATCACTATCTGCGTTCCAGCCATTCATTTCTTCAAATTGTACCTGAAGCTCCCCTATTCTATCAGCATTTTTATCATCATAATCCGCATACAATGCATCCATTTCTGTTTTAATAGCCGCTAATGGTTTATTACCCATTACAACAGTTTCTAAAACAGTGATGGCATCATAAGCATTATGGTTCTGCTCTAGAATAGACATACGCTTGGTAGGTTCTAAAGAAACATGACCAGAAGTTGGGTCTATTTGACCAGCAATAATTCTTAATAATGTAGATTTCCCTGCGCCATTAGCACCAATAACACCATAACAGTTCCCTTGCGTGAATGAAACATTCACATCGTCAAAAAGAACTCTTTTTCCAAATTGTACCGATAAATTGGATACAGATAACATATACAGTAGTTTAAAATTTGTGCAAAAATAGATAAAATTTACCCTTAAAACTAGCAATCGGAGCTATGAAATATTGAAGAGATAGTGCTAAATATTAATTTTAACGGTGCATTAACAGCATATACTTATTCTCTTTATTAAATTCGCTTCCCTAAGAATTCTTATTATATATGTATAAATATTCTTTTTGTCTCTTATTACTGACTTTAACAGCTTGTTTTTCAGATGATAAAGACTCCCCTACCATTTTTGCAGGAGAAATTATTAATCCTACAAGTCAAACAGTAATCTTATATAAAGATGATGTTGTCATTGATTCTGCTCAACTAGACATGCATAATAGGTTCACAATTAAGTTAAAGAATCTTGAAGAAGGTTTATATAACTTTAGACATGCGCCTCAATACCAATATGTATATCTATCCAAAGGTGATAGTCTATTAGTCCGTTTAAATACCATTTACTTTGATGAGTCTTTAGTTTTTTCTGGAAAGGGAGAAGAGATTAATAATTTCTTGATTGAGGTATTTCTAAATTCTGAAGAGGAAGAAACAGCTGTGAATTCTTATTTTAATTTAGACCCTGAGGTATTTTCTATTAAAATTGATTCGTTACGAGAAACAAAATTAGAATTGCTATCTGAATTACAAAAAGAAGCTGAGCTAACGCCCAAATCTATAGAAATGGCAAAAGCCAGTATCGACTATAGCGCTTATATCAATAAAGAAAAATACCCCTTCAAACATTTAAAAAAGAATAGAGATAATCTAATAACAGACATCTCAGAAGAGTTTTATGATTATCGCGATGAACTAAATTTTGATAATAAGGACTTAACATTCTTTACTCCGTATTATGATTATATGAAGCGTCATTTTGATAATGTAGCCTTCACCCATTGTGCTGTAGATTGTTCTAACGGAGGAAGAGTGATTAATAATCAACTTCACTTTAATCAACACAAACTAAAGCTGATAGACAGTGTTGTAAAAGAAAAGAAGTTAAGAGACAATCTATTTAGAAATGTTGCGATGACCTACTTCTTAAAAGTTCATGACAATGTAGAAAACAACAAAGTATTCTTAGAAGATTTCCATAAACTTTCTAATAACAATGGCCATATAGCAGAAATACACGGACTTTATGAAAGTGTATTAAAAATGCAGCCTACACATGAGCTACCCGCTGTAACTGTGATAGATAGTTCTGGTCAGTTGGTTTCTATAACGGATCTAGCTTCGGGTAAAGATGATGTCATCTTTTATTTCTGGACCGATAGGAATACAAGACACTTTGGAAATATAACCAAGCAAGTGGCGAAGTTAAAAGTATTACATCCTGACACCAAATTTATAGGAATTAGCCTCAGTAAAATGGATGAGAATTGGAGAAAAATGATTGATTCATCAGACATAAGATACGATAATCAATATAGAGCGGAAGACGATAATACGTTAAGAAACACACTTATTATAGACGGACTCAACAAAGCTATATTAGTGAAAGACGGTTTAATTGTCGATGCTTATAAAGATATGTACGCACTTTAATAGCACTAAGATGCGGTCCTAATTAGTGATTAATTACACTCAAGTAAATGAGCGTAATTCTAGAGATTAAATACAACGAATAAAAACAAGAAAGCCGCTAAACAATGTTTAGCGGCTTTTTTTATAGTAAGAGAATCTAATTTATGAACTAGTTTCCTTTTTTGTAATCTTCTAAGAATTTAGCAAGACCTATATCTGTAAGTGGGTGCTTTAATAAACCTTCAATAGAAGATAAACCACCTGTCATAACATCTGCACCTAATTTAGCACAATCAATAACATGCATTGTATGTCTTACAGAAGCAGCTAATATTTGAGTTTCAAAACCATAGTTATCATAAATCAAACGAATTTCTGCAATAAGGTTTAAACCATCTGTAGAAATATCATCTAAACGACCAATGAACGGAGAAACGTAAGTTGCACCCGCTTTAGCAGCTAATAAAGCCTGCCCAGCAGAGAAAACTAAGGTTACGTTTGTTCGGATGCCTTTATCGCTAAAGTACTTACAAGCCTTAACACCATCTTTAATCATTGGTAATTTAACAACGATTTGTTCGTGTAAACTAGCAAGTTCTTCACCTTCCTTGATCATTCCTTCGAAATCCGTAGAAATTACCTCTGCAGAAACATCTCCGTCAACAATATTGCAAATGTCTACATAATGTTTTAAAATGTTGTCTCTACCTGTAATTCCTTCTTTTGCCATTAAAGATGGGTTTGTGGTAACACCATCTAAAACACCTAATTCTTGAGCTTCTTTAATTTGAGCAAGATTTGCTGTATCTATAAAAAATTTCATGCTTCTATTTTTAGTATTATTAATTGAAAATCTATGAGTTACAAAGCTACAATTTATAATGGTTTAAGAGTAATTTCTCGTACACTTTATCTGGAAGAATCTTTTTTAATAAAAGAGAGAATTTCTGCATAAAGTCGCCCACCTTATAATGAACTTTGGGTTTGGGAGTTTTAATGATCTTAAAAACTTTGTGTGCCACTTGAATAGGGTCTCCTCCACTATCTACATCATTATTAATAGCTTCTAATGTAGCTCCATACGGTTTTTGATAGGCCGAATTAGTTAGTACTGGAGAATGATACCTACCAGAAGCAATATTTGTGGCAAAATCTCCTGGAGCTAAATTTGTGATGTGTACACCAAAATCTTTAGTTTCCATTCGCATGGCTTCCGTTACTAATTCCAATGCCCCTTTAGAAGCAGAATAAATGCCACGATACGGCAATCCCATATATCCAGCAATGGAGGTTATGTTAATAATAAGTCCAGCTTTTTGAAGACGCATCTGTGGCAATACAGCTTTCATCATACGAATAGGACCATGAAAATTGGTATCAAATGCTTTTGAAATTTCAACGTCTGGCGTTTCCTCTATGGGTCCAGTAATACCAACTCCTGCATTGTTTACCAATACATCAATCTTTCCTTCGCGTTTTAGTAATTCTGTTATTGCAAGAGCAATAGTATCTTCTTTTTTTACATCTAATTCTAACAAATTAAAAGCATCAAAGTTAGGATACTTCGCCTTGCTCCTTGTAGTACCATAAACTATAAAACCTTTAGATTTTAAAAAAATACCAATAGATTTTCCAATACCAGATGAACCACCAGTAATTAAAACAACTTTTTGTTCCATAAAAAATTTTAATGGATACAAAGAAACGAATAATAATAAGGAGAAAAAAAGGAGGGGAATAAATTGAAGAAATAAAAAATGGCAAGCTACCTACGTCGCACCGCTACAACCACATACCCTTGCTGCGTTCCCACCCTGGGGGATTCTGCAGGAGCTGGTCGCGTAGGACTTGCCGCTGCAAATATACAATGTTTTAATTTTTTCACAATCATTTTACTTTCTAATTTTAAATAAATACCTTGCCTACAAATAGAATTTATGCTATCTAATTGAAAGCCAAATTCTTGAATATTTAATTTTTAGCAGATCGCTTTAAAAAAATTTAAAAATTACGAAATGAAATCTATTTTTTCGATTACTTCACTCCTATTAATCATCTTTTTAAATGCTTGCGGAAGCAGTAATGCTGTTCCTGCGGATTTATTTGAAATAGAATTAACAGGCAATAAAACAGAATTTCAGCAAAATGCATCCGTTGGAATTGCGGTGAAAAATAAAAAAGGACTTGAAATTGAAAACATATCATATACTATTAACGATAAACCGTTAAAGGTCGAAAATAATCGTATTCTTTTAGATATGCCACATCTGGGAGAGAAAACAATTAAAGCTACCATAGCCTATGAAGGTACAACAGGTGAAATAGAAAAGAATATTAAACTTTTAGCAGAAAAAGGCCCTGAAGTTTATACCTATGAGATTATTAATGAATTTCCTCATGATCGAAAAGCGTTTACACAAGGCTTAGAATTTTATAAAGATACTCTTTATGAAAGCACAGGAAGAAAAGGACAATCATACTTAAGAAAAATTGATTTTAAAACTGGCAAAGTGTTTAAGCAAATAGACTTGGATGCACAATATTTTGGAGAAGGACTTACCATCCTTAATGATAAAATTTATATGCTTACCTGGCAAAGTGGTTTAGGCTTTATCTATGATGTCAATACTCTGGAGAAGATAGATAGTTTTCAATATGGAGCAAGTAAAGAAGGTTGGGGGTTAACAAACGATGGGAAAAAATTATACAAGAGTGATGGTAGTGAAAAAATATGGCTACTTAATCCTGAGACCCTAGTAGAAGAAGATCATATAGAAACAGTCACCAACAAATCTATTTTTAATAAAACAAATGAGTTAGAATATGTAGACGGACTCATTTATGCCAATGTATGGCAAAAAGAAAGTATGATGATTATTGATGCTGTTAGTGGTGCAATTATTGGAGTAATTAATTTTGGTGGATTAAAAGATAAAGTAACGAAACATCCGGATTTAGATGTTTTAAACGGAGTGGCTTATCATACCAAAAGAGGTACATTCTTTGTCACTGGAAAAAATTGGGATAAATTATTTGAAGTAAAAATAATTAAAAAATAATGCCGAAATCTTTTCACAAAACCATACAGGTTACCCAAGATGATTTGGATGACTTAAACCACGTAAACAATGTGCGTTATGTACAATGGATTCAAGATATTGCCAAGGAACACTGGCGAGAAAAAGCCCCTAAAGAACTCTTAGAACAAAGTATTTGGGTGGTAAAAAGTCATTTTATAGAATACAAAAGAGCCGCTGTATTGGATGATATTATTGACATAAAAACCTATATAAAAGAATCAAAAGGAGCACTTTCTATCCGAATGGTAGAAATGCACGACCAGAAGACAAAACAACTGCTTTTAAAATCTAAAACAGAATGGGTGTTGCTAGATTCTCAAAGCAATAGACCTATTAGAGTTTCAGATGATATTATTGCCATTTTTAAGTAAATTACAGCAATGAAAGCGAATCAACTCAAACCCTTATGTTTTTTTATACTCTTCGCTTTTGTCTGGTTAGGGAGTTCTTGTCGAAAAGATTTTGACTATGAAGATAGTACTGGTAATTTATCATTTTCTAAGGATACTATTTTTCTAGATACCGTTTTTACCAACATAGGCAGTAGTACCTATGCCTTAAAAGTGTATAACACTAGCGCCAAAGATCTACAAATACCCTCCATCACCTTAGAAAATGGAATAGAGAGCTTCTATAGGATTAATGTAGACGGACAAGCAGGAACTACGTTTCTAAACACTCCTCTATTAGCAAAGGATAGTTTATATATTTTTATAGAAACCACCGTTGATATTTCTACCACGAATCAAAAAGAGTTTTTATACCTAGATGCGATACGTTTTGATACAGGTATACATGAACAAAAGATACCTTTAGTTACGCTTGTTAAAGATGCTATTTTTTTATTTCCATCTGATATAAATCAGAATACTTTAAAATTAGGCACTACGGATAATGGTGAAGAAATAGAAGTCACAGGTTTTGAACTTAGCGACGATCAATTAAATTTTAATAACGAAAAGGCCTATGTAATCTATGGATATGCAACCGTACCTAAAAATAAAACACTAAACATAGCCGCTGGTACTCGAGTATATTTTCATGAGAATTCTGGGCTCTACATGCAGGATAGTAGTAATGTAATCATTCAGGGACAAAAAAGTTATGATGCGATAGCCTTAGAAAATGAAGTTATTTTTGAAGGCGACCGATTAGAACCAGCCTATGCAAATACCTCTGGGCAATGGGGAACTGTTTGGTTTGATGAAAATAGTGTTGCAAATAAATTAAATTATTTGACCATTAAAAATGCAAGCATTGGTTTAGCTGTCAATGGAAATACAAACACTGTAACGGAAAACTTAAGCTTAAAAAATACTCAGATATACAATAGCGCATCGGTAAATTTATGGGTCAAAGGCGCTTCAATATCTGCAGAAAATTTGGTCGTAGCCAATGCTGGTGGTTCGTCTGTAAACCTTAAAGGCGGTAGCGCTATCAGTTTCATTCATAGCACGATAGCCAATTACTGGACCAGTGGTAGCAGAACAGGCCCTGCACTACAAATTACAAATGATACCGACCAAAAAACAACGGCTACATTTGGAAACTGTATCATTACTGGAAATAGTACCACAGAATTATTGATCGCCAATTTGGATATGAATACCGATGCATTAGGAATTCAATTTACCAATTCTATGGTAACCATCAATGCTGAAAATTTCACAGGAAATCCATGGTATGATTTTCAAAATGAAGCGCTTTATAAAAATATCATTTTAAATGAAGAGGCCGCCTTTGTAGATCCTATCAAAAACATATTCGCATTAACAGCTACTTCTTTTGCTTTAGATAAAGGAGATGTGATGCTTGCAACTCAAGCGCCACTAGATATCAATGAAGTAGATAGGACCACCTTACCAAGCCTCGGTGCCTACCAATACATTCCTGAATAGATTACGAATAGTTAGCTAAAAAGAGTTATTTAAAAGCATTTTCGAATGAAAACCCTTGAAAGTCAAAGGTTTTCATGCAATCTATTGTTATGAACATATGGTAATTTGCAAGCTAATTTATTATCTTATGGAATACAGCTATGCCATTATAAATTCTGATAGTACCTTTAGCCATACCCTCAGAACGCAATTAGCCAACTTCAAAGAGTTTAATTGTGCTGGTGTTGCAGAGCATTCTTCTGAAGGCTTAAACATCATTTTAAAAGAATCTCCTGAAATTATATTTATCAACCTAAATCAGAATGCAGAAACCTGTTTTATGATGGTGTTAGAATTACACCAATATCTAAAACATCTTCCCGTGATTATTGGTATATCAAAAAGTAAAGAATATGCTTATGATGCTATTAAAAATGGCTTCTTTGATTACTGGCTACAACCGTTAAATGAATTTGATATTCGTAAATCTGTTTTAAAATTACAGAAGAGAGATTTTAGCTCGCAATGTACCAATACTACCTTATGTTTAAAATCTTATAAAGATTATCGGTATATAAGTACCAATGAAATTATGTATTTAAAAGCAGACAACAACACTACCGACGTTTTTATGAAAGATGGTTCTATCATCAGCGCTTTTAAAACCCTAAAAACGTTTGAAGATAGATTACCTGCTAGCTTTATGAGAATTCACCAAAGTTATATTCTTAATACGACGTACATTTCTAGAATTAATTATGGTAAATCAACCTGCACCATAAAGAACAACAGTACCACACTCCCCTTCTCTAAATCTTACAAATCAAATATAGATGAAGTCAAGAAAATACTAACCAAAAGTACTATTACCACGTTTAATTAAGTAAATTCTTACAAAAATAAGATAGATACTCACAGATATTAGGGAAATACACCAAGAAATGATACTGTTCTATAAACAGTACTACTGCGCTATACTTTTGATTTCAAATTAAGTAACCAATTTAAATCAAAGATATTATGAAAAAGTTAGTAGCGGTATTCGCAGTAGTAGTTTTAAGTCTAGGAATGTTCTCTTGCACTTCTGAGGCCAGTCAAGATGAAGATCAATTATATGTAAATTCACCAGTTGCATGTGATGATTGTGGAGAAGTAGTAACAAAAGGTAATTAAGTAGCGATTATAACCATAATAGAAGCTTTAAATAAATTTTTATTTAAAGCTTTTTTTTATCTTGTCAATTCAATTATTTTAATGCGAACAGGCAAGATTACATACCTATATATTTCTATTTGCACACTTGCAGCGCTGCTTCTTTTTTCTTGCAGTGAAAATGATAATTCTTCGCAAGAAAGCAGTAGTCCTAAAGTTGTTCAAGATTCTTTATCGATCCTCGTTAACCGTAGCTCAGATCCAAATCTCAATATTGAGGAAAGAAAGCAAATAGTCCAAGAAGCTTTAGATAAAGTTAATTTACTACCAACAGATTCCATCAAGTTAAAACATTTAGCTATCCTATCTTATAACTCCATTCAGTTAAAAGACTCCGTATTTTTTAGAACAATTAATAAAGAAACAATTTCATTAGCACAAAAGGAAAAAGATTCTGTGGCCATGGCAGAAGCCTACTGGGATTTGGGTATATTTTTAGATAACACTAAATTAATAGATAGTACCTACTATTATTACAATGAAGCATTAGCTATATATTCAAAACGGAATAATCAAAAGAAAATGGCTTTTCTTTATAATTCGATTAGCACTATTCAACGAAAATTAGGAGACTATGCCGGTGCTGAGCAAACGACCGTAAAAGCTTTAGAAATTTTTAAAGAATCTAAGAATTATTTTGGGATGTCTAATAGTTATAATAGTTTAGGATCTATAACACACTCCTTAGGTGATATAGAAAAAGCCATTCAGTACTATAAAATAGCCAGTAGTTATTTAGATTCCTTACCCACTGATAAATCCTATAATCAAATTTTTATTACCAATAATATTGGGGTCTCTAATATGTTGTTAAACCAGTATAGAGAAGCAGAAAATAGTTTTGAAAAAGTAGTCAATTTTAAAAATTTAAGAACCATAAATCCTGAATTTTTAGCAAAAGCTATGGTTAATTTGGCCAATGCTAAAAAGAAACTATTTAGTACAGAGGATTTAGAACCACAGTACTTAGCAGCTATTGAAATCACTAAAGAATACGATAATACTTTTAGTGAAGCCACTTCTACAGGTCATTATGCACAATATCTGGCCTATATAAAAGATACAGTAAAAGCTGTGCAAGTGGCTAAAAAAGCTTTGGTATTATCTGAAAAAGCAGAAAATTTTGAGAGCTTACTTAGAACGCTAAATTTCTTAACATTAGTAGATAAAAAAAATGCATCAACCTATGCACAAGAATATTTTGTAGTTGATAAAAAGCTAAAAGAAGATGAACGAAAACTACGAGACAAATTTGCGCGGATTCGTTTTCAAACCGATGAATTTATTGAACGAAATGAACTTTTAGCGAAACAAAATGAATTATTGATCCGAGAAAAACGGCTATGGAGTGCACTAGCTGTTTTAGGTTTAATTGGCATCGCAGCCATATTGATTATTGTCATACAACGTATTAAGAATAACAATCTTCGTTTTAAGCAACAACAGCAAGAGAGTAATCTTGAAATATTTAATTTACTATTGTTGCAACAAAGCAAATTTGATGAAGGAAAAAAAATAGAACAAGAACGTATTTCTCAGGAATTGCATGACGGTTTTTTAAACAAAATTCTAGGAATACGCTTGGTATTGTTGGGCCTTAATAAGAGGCAAGATGAGAAGTCTATAGCTCAGAGAGCAGAAGTCATCACAGAGTTAGCGGAGCTATCTGAAGAAATTAGAAGTATTTCTCATGAGCTAAATGAAGCTGCCTTTCAAAAAATGCAGAACTTTATTGAGGCTATTAAATCGTTGATAAAAACCTTTCAAACAGCCTCAGAGACACTTAAATATTCCTATAAATTTAATACAGATTTAGACTGGGATAGTCTTAATAGTACTTTAAAAATTAATCTATATAGAATTGTTCAAGAAAGTATTCAAAACTGTATCAAACATGCCGAAGCTAGTACTATTTTCGTTAATTTTGATGTAGAAGATAATTTTTTGACAGTAATCATTGAAGACAATGGTAAAGGTTTTGATAGTAAAAAATCTAAAAAAGGCATTGGATTCCGTAATATTTCTTCAAGATTAGAAAAAGTAAACGGTACATTACGTGTAGATAGTACTATTGGTAACGGAACAAAATTAATTATAAGAGTTCCGTACCTAAACGAGATTGATAAAATAGCATAGCTTAAAATAGTGATTAAATGAAGACCCTAAAAATCTTAGCTGTAGATGATCATCAAATGACGATGATTGGATACAAATATATACTTGAAGATGCAGAATTTGAAGATTTCACTGTAGCGATGGAAATGGCAACTACCTTTGAAGAAGGGAAACAGAAAATAGAACAATCTGTAGCCAATTCAGACCTCTTTGATTTAATTTTATTAGACATTCAACTATCTCCAGTAGTAGATGGTGTGCCAAGTACAGGGCAAGATTTAGGAGTAATTGCGCGTAACATTTCCCCTACTTCTAAAATTGTCTTTTTATCTTCTTTTAGTGATAATTATAGAATCAATAGCATTCTTAGAACTGTAAATCCAGAAGGCTATATGGTGAAAACTGAAATTAATGAAATAGTACTAAAAGAAATGGTAGAAACTGTTCTTACTTCTCCTCCTTATTATACTAAAAAAGCATTGATTGCTATTCGGAATAAAATGTCAACCAATATTCATTTAGATGATACGGACATTAAAATTCTATACTATTTATCTGTGGGAACGCGCACAAAAGATATGGGAGACTATGTACCCCTCTCTATTAGTGCCATTGAAAATAGAAAGCGGCAAATTAAAGAAATCTTTGGTGTGGAAAATGAAAATGATAATGCGTTAATCGCATCGGCTAAAGAAAAAGGATTTATTTAATTGAAAAGATTCTTAATTACCACTTCTTAAATCATTTATAATCAAAGTATTACAGACGAACAAACGAAAACCTTTGAAAGTCAAAGGTTTTCGTGCAGTCTAAACTTTAAATTATATACTAATTTTGATTGTAATTGTTTACAAAGAGAAGAATGTCATCTAAAAATAATAAACCTCGAAAAAAAATTGGAGCTTTCGAATCCGAGGATAATAAAATTCTTGGTTTGAATACCTTTTTTTTGAAAATTGAAAAAGATTTCTTTTGTACTGTTTCTATCGTAAATGAAGATAGTTTTACAACAACGAATGATTTAGTCTTGGACGTCAATTTTAATTTTAATTTAAGTGAAGGCCTATCTATACTTGCCTTAGGTAAATTAGATGGTCATGACTTAATGCTTAAAAATGAAAAAGATTCTTTTTTTCAGAAAGCATTTCAAAAATTGAGAATAGCATCAAATAATTTGTTTGACATCAAAGAATTGAATTTAATTTTTAAGGACTCAACGGTAGTTGTTTATCGAATATTTGAAAATAGCATTGCCTTAGAATTGAATAAACTTATCGTGGAAATGCATAATAGCTATGTCTATTTCACTAAAGGTTTAACCCAATTACCGTACGAAATTCATGTGCCTTTATTAGAAAATAATAATTTTTACACTAAAAATGCGTTAGTTAATAACAGTACAATAGAAGAAAACCACAAAAACTACAATAGTTATTGGGGCTTATATTTTGATAGCAAAGTAGATAGTGATATTTATGACGCTCAAGAAAAAGAAATTATATATGGTAAATTAACCATGTTAGAGTAATACCTAGGGCTTAAGTCACATTGTAAAAGTATGCGCTGTAGCGTATTTGGACCAATAGATTTTCGGGGACTAGTGTTTTTTAGTTTGAAACCTAAAAGAAAAGCCATTGAATTAATTTTCAATGGCTTTTTGATTGTAGGTATATTACTTAATTAGCACGCATAGAAAAGTTCTCGCTTACTCATTAATGCATTTACTTTTGTTCTAACTGCCTCAATAACATCATCATTATCTGCATTCATTAAGACTTCATCAACAAATTCAACAATGGTAGACATATCATCTTCTTTCAACCCTCTTGTTGTAATGGCAGCCGTTCCAAAACGAATACCAGAAGTAATAAATGGTGACTTATCATCAAAAGGAACCATGTTTTTATTTGCTGTAATATCTGCTTTAACAAGAGTGTTTTCAGCATCTTTACCTGTAATATCTTTGTTTCTAAGGTCAATTAACATCATATGATTGTCCGTACCTCCAGAAATAATTTCGTATCCTTTTTTAACGAAAGCTTTTGCCATCGCATCAGCATTTTTCTTTACTTGTAAGATATATGTTAAATACTCATCAGTTAAAGCTTCACCAAAGGCAATTGCTTTAGCTGCTATAATATGCTCTAAGGGTCCGCCTTGATTACCTGGAAAAACTGCTAAATCTAATAAAGCAGACATTTTTCTAAGACTACCATTTTTCAATTTAATTCCGAAAGGATTGTCAAAATCTTTTCCCATTAATACTAATCCACCTCTTGGACCTCTTAATGTTTTATGCGTTGTAGTAGTCACAATATGACAATGAGGAATCGGGTCATTTAAAATACCTTTGGCAATTAAACCAGAAGGGTGAGAGATATCTGCTAATAAAAGTGCACCAACACTATCAGCTATTACTCTAAAGCGTTCAAAATCTATATCTCTAGAATAAGCAGATGCACCAGCAATAATCATTTTTGGTTTTTCTTTTTCTGCTATTTCCTGAATTTTATCATAATTTAAAACTCCAGTTTCTTTATCAACACCATAAAATACAGGGTTGTATATTCTACCTGAGAAATTCACAGGAGAGCCATGTGTTAAATGCCCACCATGAGAAAGGTCAAATCCTAAAATAGTATCTCCAGGTTTTAAACAAGCATGGTATACTGAGGCATTAGCTTGTGAGCCCGAATGGGGCTGTACATTTGCATATTCTGCACCAAATAATTGCTTAGCTCTGTCAATCGCAATTTGTTCTACAACATCAACAACCTCACAACCGCCGTAATAACGTTTGCCTGGATAGCCTTCAGCATATTTATTCGTTAACACAGAACCTGCCGCTTCCATTACTTGAGCACTTACAAAGTTCTCAGAAGCAATAAGTTCTATTCCATTAATTTGGCGCTGTTTTTCTTCAGCAATTAGTTCAAAAATTTGATTGTCGCGTTGCATAATAAAATAAACTGTTAAATTGAGTTGCAAAAATACGAATTGACCGTCGTTAATTGGAAGAAAATAATATATTTGATTCCAGAACTTATTAAACACCAATTAACAATTTAGATATGCCTATAAAAACGAATGATCCTAATAAAAAAACATGGATTCCGGTACCAGCTAATTCTGACTTTCCGATTCAAAATATTCCTTTCGGTGTCTTTTTGACTAGAGATGACGTCATAACTATTGGTACTCGAATAGGGAATCATGCTATAGATTTAGGAGCGTTGCATCAATTAGGCTATTTTAAAGATATTCCGTTAACAGATGATATTTTTCTGCAAGACACGTTAAATGATTTCATTTCTGACGGCCAAAAAACATGGCGCTTGGTAAGAAATCGCATTTCAGAAATTTTTGACACGGATAATGCTTCCCTACGAGACAATGAAGAACATAAAAAAGTAGTTCTTTTCACTATGGAAGAGATTGAAATGCAGTTACCTGTACAGATTGGTGATTACACAGATTTCTACTCTAGTAAAGAACATGCTACCAATGTGGGTACCATGTTTAGAGATCCTAATAATGCCCTATTACCTAACTGGCTCCATATTCCAGTAGGTTATCATGGAAGAAGTTCTTCTATTGTTACTAGCGGTACTCCTGTTAGAAGACCTATGGGGCAAACTATGCCTGCAGGTGCGGAAACTCCAGTTTTTGGACCTTCTAAATTGGTAGACTTTGAATTAGAAATGGCTTTTATAACTACAGATGCGAATGTCTTAGGAGAACCAATTCCTGTAGATGAGGCAGAAGATTATATCTTTGGAATGGTGTTATTTAATGACTGGAGTGCTAGAGATATTCAAAAATGGGAATATGTACCTTTAGGTCCGTTTTTAGCTAAAAACTTTGCCTCCTCCATCTCTCCATGGATTGTAACTATGGATGCATTGCAACCGTTTAAAGTAGAAAGCCCAGAACAAGAACCAAAGCCACTACCCTACTTACTCCAAGAAGAAGGAAACAAGAGCTATGATATTCACTTAGAAGTAGATATTTTACCAGAAAACAGTACTCCTACAACGGTAACCAAATCTAATTTTAAATACATGTACTGGACTATGTCCCAGCAGTTAGCACACCATACTATTAATGGTTGTAATGTGAATAGTGGTGACATGATGGGTAGTGGTACCATTTCTGGGCCAACGCCAGATTCTTATGGTTCTATGTTAGAATTAAGCTGGGGTGGTAAACAAGAAGTGAAATTAAATGATGGCGCTACCCGAAAATTTATTGAAGATAATGATACCGTAATCATCAAAGGATATTGTCTAAATGATAACATACGAATTGGTTTTGGAGAAGTGTCTACAAAATTATTGCCAGTATATCAACCTAAAAAAAAGCAGTAATCATTTAGGCTTAATAGCATTTTTGTATACTAGAAGTGAATCGTTTTCGTTTTCATATTAAATTATGGCACGGCTATTGGAAATAGTTCCAAGAAACCCATAAATAATATATTATGAAAAAATTTCTACTCGCAACCAGTATTCTTTTTTTTATATCCTGTGGGGGTGTAAAAAAAACACAAGAAGCTTTAAACTCCGGAAATTATGATGCAGCCATTAATAAGGCTCTGAATAATTTAGTGGATAATAAAACTAAAAAAGGAAATCAACCTTACGTATTATTATTAGAGGAGGCCTTTAAGAAAAACACGGCTAGAGAATTAAAGCAAATTGCGTTTCTTCAAAAAAGTAATAATGCCGCCAATTATGAACAAATTTATAATGGCTACGTAAACTTAAAACAAATTGAAGAGCGCATTAAGCCTTTATTACCTTTAATGATCTACGAAGAAGATCGTGAAGCTAGGTTTTCTTTTAGTGATTATGATGCTAAAATAATTAATACAAGAAATCAATTATCGGATTATTTGTATGCCAATGCATCAGCACTTTTAGAACAGTCTACAGCCAAAAATGATTACAGAAAAGCATATAATGACTTGCTGTATTTGGAAGAGCTAAATCCAGGATATAAAGACACAAATCTTAAAATTCAAGAAGCACATCAAAAAGGAATAGACTATGTTCAGGTTCGTTTATTTAATGATACCGAACAAATTATTCCAAGCAGATTGGAAGAAGATTTACTAAACTTTAATACGTTTGGTTTAAATAATTTGTGGACAGAATACCATACCAATGCCATTAAGAGCATTCAATATGATTACGAAATGGATGTGGTTTTTAAGAATATTTCTATTTCACCAGAGCAAGTTAAAGAAAGACAAATAAGTAAAGAGAAGCAAATTCTTGATGGCTACACCTATGCTGTAGACCGAAGTGGAAATCAAGAAAAGGATAGTTTAGGAAATAAAATTAAGATTGATAAATTTAAAACTGTAAAATGTGATTTCTACCAATTTACTCAAACTAAATCGGCACAAGTAGTTGGTCAAGTTAATTTTTTAGATTTAAAAACGAAACAGCAGATCAATACGTATCCGTTAGCTAGTCAGTTTCTCTTTGAACACAATTATGCCAACTATAGTGGAGATAAATTGGCTTTAGACAATGATCTTATTTCTATGTTAAGCTTAGCGGCAGTACCCTTCCCTACCAATGAGCAAATGGTCTATGATGCTGGCGAAGATTTAAAAGCCAACTTAAAAGGGATTATCACAAGACATCAATTTAATTAAATATAATAATAGTTCACTAAAAAAGCCCTCAGTTGTACATAACAACTGAGGGCTTTTTTAATAATGAAATTTTCTTATTATATAAATTTTTCTAATACCATATCATTTATATTCCCATGAGAGGCATCTGCAACGGCTACGCCATTTTTAATAACCATTAGTTGTGGAGATTGATGTACTACTTGAAATTTATATCCTGTTTCATTAGAAACTTCTCTATTACTTAACAAATCCAAATAATATAAATCGGCCTGATTTTTATCTAAATTATAGGTGTTTTTAAAGGTATTCATCACCATACGGCTAATTCCACAAGTGGTAGAATGTTTAAAAATAATTTGCGGTTTTGTTTTAGATTTCTCCTTTATTTCTTCTAATTGATCTAATGAAGCTAATGCAATCCATGGCAATTCTGCTTTTTCCTCTTTAGGGGTTGCCTCTTTATTATTTCCAAATAGACTATCAAATAATCCCATATATTCTTAATTTTATATAGTCAGTCGTAAGGCGTTTACAACCTTACAAACTGCCGTATTGTCTTGCCAAATTACTTTTTTACCGTCAAAATGACATTTATCATTTCTTGGTAAGAAATTTGATTTTATCTTGTAAAAGTAGTCAATAACATAAAATAACAATATATGAATATAAATAATTTCACCACAAAATCGCAGGAAGCAGTGCAACTCGCTCAGCAACTCGCACAAGAAATGGGACATCAACAAATTGAAAACGAACATATTTTCAAGGCCATTAGTCAAGTTGATGAAAATGTAACTCCCTTTATCTTAAAGAAACTGAACGTCAATACCGATTTACTTTTTCAAATGGTAGACAAACAATTAGAAAGCTTACCTAAAGTAACAGGAGGAGATTTAGTCTTTTCTCGTGAAACAGGAAAGACGTTGAATGATGCTTCTTCTATTGCCAAGGTCATGGAAGATGAATATGTTTCTATTGAACATTTGCTATTAGCAATTTTTAATTCTAAAAGCAAGATTGGTCAAATTTTAAAAGACCAAGGAGTCAGTGAGAAAAACTTCAAAGCTGCCATACAGGAACTGCGTAAGGGCGGAAAAGTGACATCTCAGGGTGCAGAAGACACTTATAACTCCTTAAACAAGTATGCTAAAAATTTAAATGATTTAGCCGATAAAGGAAAATTAGATCCTGTAATTGGTCGTGATGAAGAAATACGAAGGGTACTTCAAATTTTATCACGTAGAACAAAAAATAATCCTATGTTGGTGGGTGAACCTGGTGTTGGTAAAACGGCCATCGCTGAAGGTTTAGCTCGTAGAATTGTTCAGGGAGATGTGCCAGAAAATTTAAAAGATAAAGTCATTTATTCTTTAGATATGGGCGCTTTAATTGCTGGTGCAAAATACAAAGGTGAATTCGAGGAACGATTAAAGGCGGTTATTAAAGAAGTCACCACCTCTGATGGGAGCATAGTATTATTCATTGATGAAATTCACACGCTGGTAGGTGCTGGTGGCGGCGATGGCGCAATGGATGCGGCAAATATTCTTAAACCAGCCTTAGCCCGAGGAGAATTGAGAGCTATTGGAGCAACTACGCTTGATGAATATCAGAAATATTTTGAAAAAGATAAAGCATTAGAACGTAGATTTCAAAAGATTGTCGTGGATGAGCCAGATACCGAAAGTGCTATTTCTATTCTTCGTGGTATTAAAGATAAATATGAAGCACACCACAAAGTACGGATCAAAGATGAGGCTGTAATTGCTGCTGTAGAATTATCACAGCGCTACATTACCAATCGTTTTTTACCTGATAAGGCTATTGATTTGATTGATGAAGCTGCAGCAAAATTACGGATGGAAATTAATTCTAAACCAGAAGAATTAGATGTTTTAGATCGTAAGATCATGCAATTAGAGATTGAAGTTGAAGCTATAAAACGTGAAAATGATAAAACTAAGTTACAAGCTTTAAATCTAGATTTAGCCAATATCAAAGAAGAGCGTAATGAGATTTTTGCCAAATGGGAAAGCGAAAAAACGGTTGTAGATGATATCCAGAAAACAAAACAGGATATTGAAGATTTTAAGCTTGAAGCGGAGCGTGCAGAACGTAATGGCGATTATGGTAAAGTAGCAGAGTTACGTTACGGTAAGATAAAAGATGCTCAAGAAAAGTTAGAAAGCCTACAGCATGTTTTAGAAGAGCAACAGCTGGGAGACACCATGATTAAAGAAGAGGTCACCAGTGAAGATATCGCTCAAGTAGTAGCTAAGTGGACAGGTATACCTGTTACTAAAATGCTACAGAGTGAGCGTGAAAAATTGTTACAATTAGAAGAGGTGTTACACAAACGTGTCGTGGGACAAGAAGAAGCTATAGAAGCAGTTTCTGATGCTATACGTCGTAGTAGAGCTGGTTTACAAGACACCAAACGCCCTATTGGTTCGTTTTTATTTTTAGGAACAACAGGCGTTGGTAAAACAGAATTGGCAAAAACATTAGCTACTTATTTATTTGATGATGAGAGTGCGATGACACGAATAGATATGAGTGAATATCAAGAACGTCATTCAGTAAGTAGATTGGTTGGAGCACCTCCAGGATATGTAGGCTATGATGAAGGAGGACAATTAACGGAAGCGGTACGCCGTAGACCTTATTCTGTCATATTATTAGATGAGATAGAAAAAGCGCATCCGGACACCTTCAATATATTATTACAAGTACTGGATGAAGGTAGACTTACGGATAATAAGGGCCGTGTGGCAGATTTTAAGAATACGATTATCATTATGACGAGCAATATGGGTAGCCATATTATTCAAGAGAAGTTTGAATCAAATCCTGATGCATACAGTGCTACAGAAGCAGCGCGCGTAGAAGTTTTGGGGCTATTGAAAAAATCTATTCGTCCTGAGTTTTTAAACCGTATTGATGATATTATCATGTTTACGCCATTAAGCAAAGAAGACATCACAAAGATTGTTCGTTTACAATTAAATGGATTGAAGCGAATGTTGTCTAAGCAAAATATTACTATTGATGCTACAGATGAAACCATTAACTATCTTGCTCAAAAAGGGTATGATCCGCAATATGGTGCGCGACCTATCAAACGTGTTATTCAGAAAGAAGTGTTGAACACGCTCTCTAAGGAAATATTGGCTGGAAAGATCACCACAGATAGTGTTGTACTGATTGATTCTTTCAACGATCAATTGGTCTTTAGAAACCAAGAAGAACTAGCTTAATACTTGTTTAAAATAGATTTACAGAAACATCCTTTTATTTAACAGATAAAAGGATGTTTTTTTTGGTATTTAACATACCGCACAGTATATAATTTTTTATATTCGTATAAAATAGCTTTTATATGACAACCAAAGCCGAAAGAACTACTATATACATTGTAGAGACTGTAGCGCCCATATTTAATAAATTAGGGTATGTTGGCACGAGTATGAGCGATCTAACCGAAGCAACGGGATTAACAAAGGGTGCGTTGTATGGCAATTTTGAAAATAAAGAAGCGCTAGCCATAGCCGCATTTGAATACAATAGCAAATTACTTCTTGATGCTATTGATGTACAGATCAATTCTGAAGGTACCGCTTTAGAAAAATTAGCTACCCTATTAGACTTTTACAGACATTATGATGAATTTACCTTACCTATGGGAGGTTGCCCTGTTTTAAATGTTGGAGTTGATGCTAAGCATAACAATAAACTATTGGCCGCTGCAGCTAAAGAAGTTGCTAAAACCATAGAGGGCAAAATAGCTTTGACTTTAGAAAACGGAATTAATGCTGCTGAAATTAAACTTCCTGTAACACCTCTTCAATTTGCTAAGCAATTATATACCATGATCCAAGGAGCCATTGCTATGGCTACTATTACTGGAGATAGAAAATATTTATTAAATACCATCACCTACCTTGAGTACCTAATTTCAAATGAAATTAAAAGGTAACTTATTTAAATGCTAGGCGTTTTATTTTATTTTTAATAGCATGTTTTTTGCGGTTTACTAATATCCCCACTGCAATAAGTACACCCATTCCGGCTAGAACAGCCCCCACAATACTCGCTGAAGTTATTCCGTACCCCATTGCAATTGGTAATCCTGCTAGGTAAGCTCCTGAAGCATTCCCCATATTAAAAGCACTCTGATTCATAGAAGAACCTAACATTTCAGATCCTTTAGAAGCATTAATAATAGCCATTTGAATCGGGGTAGCCACCGTAAAAGAAATAATACCAATAACAAAGGTAAGTACTAATATCGCTATGGGATTTTGAGCAACAACCGTATTGATAAGCAGCACTAAAGACATCATTCCTAAACTCAGAATTATAGCTTTCATAGGACTAAACTTTTCCGCCATTTTAGCTCCCACAAAATTTCCAACGACCATTCCTAAACCTGCTAATATCATAGCGTAACCCACCATACTTTCTGGATAACCAGAAACATCTGTGATTAATGGAGCTATATAACTGTACCATGCGAAAAAACCTCCTGTACCCACTGTAGTCAATAAAATAAGCACCCAAAGTTCTACTCTTTTAAAGACTTGTAAATCTTTTCGTAATCCTTCCGTAGAAGATTTAGGAAATGCAGGCATCCAAAAATATACACTTAACATCGCTAAAATTCCAATACATCCTACGAGCATAAAAGAAAGATTCCAACTAAAATGGTGTCCTAAATATGTTCCTAATGGAACACCTAAAACATTAGCAACCGTTAATCCTGAAAACATAATAGCCATAGCCTGAGCAGACTTTCCTTTTGGCACTAATTTCCCTGCGACTACGGCGCCTATACCAAAAAAAGCTCCATGAGGCAATCCTGATAAAAATCTAAAAACTAATAAGCTTGTATAATTTTCTGCGAAAGCAGATAATGTGTTAAATACGGTAAACCATAACATTAAGGCTAATAAAACTTTATGTGCAGACCATTTACTTCCCAAGCCTGTTAATATCGGAGCCCCTACTACTACACCTAAAGCATAGGCAGCTATAAAATGACCTGCTTGCGGAATTGTAATTTGTAATGCAGTGGCAACATCGGGTAAAATTCCCATAATTACAAACTCTGTCATTCCTATTCCAAAACCTCCAATAGCTAAGGCTAATAATGCTTTTTTATTTGATTTTATCGCATCCATACGCTTCTGCATTTTACTAATCAACAATATTTTTTAATTGTAATGAATAACAATTAAGCCAACAAAGGTAGAACCAATAAACAGCTTATTTCTATGTTTAATTACCATATTTATGTTAATTATTCACCTCGGGATAGCGCTCTATATTTTCCTTTTTCTACAATTCGGGGTGTAAATAGTACAACTCAGAATATCATTTTCTTTTATGTTTCGTGGTCTATTCATCTTTGCAGTATCAACCAAAAGACAGAACCATCATGAAAATTACAGTATTTACAATTCTATTACTTTTACACCTCAATGTCATAGCACAGAAAACCATTAATGGAAAAGTTATTGATTATCAAGGTATGCCTGTAATGGGCGCTAATGTTTATTTGGAAGGAACGTATGATGGTACAGCAACAAATGAAAGTGGTATATTTTCTTTTTTAACAGAAGAAAGTGGAATACAGACTTTGGTTATCTCCTCTATTTCTTATGAAACGTATACCAAATCTTCTGAAATAGCTACTTTTAAAAACTTTACGGTAAAACTCCGAGATGATGTAAACACTTTAGATGCGGTTACTGTAAATGCAGGATCTTTTAAAGCTGGTGACAACGCAAAAGTTACCGCCTTAAAGCCCTTAGATATTGTAACTACTGCAGGTGCACTTGGTGACGTCATGGGCGCTTTACAAACCCTGCCAGGAACCTCTACCGTTGCTGAAGATGGTCGGTTATTTGTTCGTGGTGGCGATGCCGAAGAAACTCAAATTTTCGTAGATGGTATGCGTGTATTTACCCCCTACGCCCCTTCTGCCAATAACATTCCTACTAGGGGGAGATTGTCTCCTTTCTTGTTTAAAGGGATTACATTTTCTACTGGTGGATATTCCGCAGAATATGGTCAAGCGCTATCTAGTGTTCTTTTGCTTAGCAGTATAGACGAACCCCTGGAAGAAAAAACAGAATTATCCCTAATGACGGTAGGTTTAGGAGTTGGCAATACCCAAAAATGGAAAGCTAATTCTTTGAGTATAAATGCTTCATATATGAATTTAGAACCATACCAGAAATTATTTCCCGGGAATAATATTTGGCATAAACCCATAGAAACTTTAGGAGGAGAAGCAGTATATCGATACAAATTTAAAAACGATGGTTTATTAAAAGTATATGGTGCTTTTAGTGCATTAAATTTTGATCTTACCCAAGTAGACATCAATGAACCCTTAGGGATTAGATTTGCAATAGAAAATAGAAACTTATATATCAACACCTCTTATAAAGATTTTTTAGCCAAAGATTGGAGTATTCTAACGGGTGTATCATTCTCCAATGATGAGTCTAAATTAAAATTTAGTGATGCTGATGTTACCGATGTTGAGCATTCGGCTCATTTTAAATTGGTTCTCAATAAATATTTTTCTAGCAGATACAAACTAAACTTTGGTGCAGAATACTTTATCACAAACTTTGAAGAAAACTATACAAGCGCTACGACAGAAAGCAATGACTACGGTTTTGACAATAACCTCTTGAGTAGTTTTATAGAAACAGATATTTTCTTTTCTAAGAATTTAGCCACCAAAATTGGTTTTAGAGGGGAGTATTCTCAATTATTAGAAGAATTTAATGTATCTCCTAGAATTTCCTTAGCCTATAAATCCGGAGCAAATGCACAATTTTCTTTGGCTTATGGTCAATTTTTCCAAAACCCAAAGAATGACTATCTGAAATTTGAGGCTGATTTATCAGCTGAAAACACAACGCATTTAATTGCCAATTATCAATATGTTAAAAATAAACAGATATTTAGAGCGGAGGTATATTACAAGGATTACAATAATCTCGTGAAATATGAAACGCCAGTAGCGCTTCCTACCTCTACCTATGCTAATACAGGTGGTGGTTTTGCTAAGGGGCTTGATATTTTTTGGCGGGATAACAACACCGTGAAAAATACGGAATACTGGGTATCCTATTCTTATTTAGATACCGAAAGGGATTATAAAAACTATCCAACTGCTGCAACCCCCAATTTTGCAGCTACACACAATGCCTCTTTGGTATTAAAGCATTGGGTAGAAAATTGGAAAAGTCAGATAGGGCTGAGTTATAATTTTGCTACTGGCCGCTCCTACACCAACCCTAATACAGATGCTTTTTTAGCAGAAAAAACTAAAAACTATACTGCTTTAAATGCCAATTGGGCCTATTTGATCAGTCCACAAAAAATACTTTACTTCTCGGTAAGCAATATTTTAGGCACCAAGAATATTAATGGATATCAATATGCTGAGCAAGCAAATAGTGGCGGAACATTTGATCGTAGAGCGCTAACGCCCAATACGGATAGCTTTTTCTTCGTTGGTTTATTTTGGACCATCAGTGACAACAAGAAAGACAATCAACTTAACAATCTTTAAAATCGACATTTGAATCGCCAAAAACAACAACTCGGTACCCTAAATTCTTTTAAGGCTAAGAATACCTTGATATTTGATTCACTTAAAAAATCTTTAAAAACCAATCGTATGAAAACTATTGTATTTGTATTCACCTTTATGCTCACCTTAAATCTAGCAGCACAGACCTCTTATGAAAAAGGGATGACCAAAGCTTTTCAGTTATGGTCAGAACAAAAAAACACAGAAGCATCACAGCTATTTGAACGAATTGCAACAGCAGAAAAAGAAAATTGGCTCCCCCCTTACTATTTAGCCACTGTTGAAATCGTGAGCAGTTTTGGTATTCAGGAAGAAGGTGTATTAACAGCCAAACTAACGCGCGCAAAAAAATATTTAGATCAGGCTGCTAGTTTATCTAAAGATAATCCGGAAATTATTATAAGCTACGCCCTATTAAATACCGCGTATATTGCATTTGACGGACAAAAATACGGCATGACATTGTCTCCAGAAAATACAGCTCTATTCACTAAGGCCCTAGAAATTGCTCCAGAAAATCCAAGGGTCGTATTGAGTAAAGCCGAATGGGATATGGGCTTTGCTAAGTTTTTCGGGAAATCTACACAAGCTTTTTGTGATGATATAACACGTGCTATAGAATTATTTACTAACGAAGAACAAACCATACAATTTTATCCCTATAGTGGAATAGAACGTGCAGAAGCAGTTCAAACGTCTTGTAAAAAAGAAACCTCTCCAGAATAAGGGAGAGGTTTCAAATTATATGGTGTGAGTATCAAATTATAAAATATAATCAGTACTTACAAAATTAGAAAGTTTAGCATCTAATAGTTGTTCTATAATCTCTGTATTCAAATCATTATCTTTAAAAGCAACGAAGGTTCTAATAGAGAAAGAACGTAATGCATCATGAACACTTAAAGTGGCCTGTGCGGAATCTTTTCTTCCTGTAAACGGGTACACATCTGGTCCACGTTGACAAGAGCTATTTAAATTTACACGGCATACTAAGTTTACTAACGTATCTATTAACGGGGCAAGCGCATATACATCTTTACCAAACAAGCTTACTTGTTGCCCGTAATTAGACTCTGCCATATCATCTAAAGGTTCCTCTATATCTTTAAAAGGAACAATAGGAATAACAGGTCCGAATTGCTCTTCTTGGTACACATTCATATCTTTAGTAACCGGATATAGCACTGCAGGCCAGATATAGTTATCTGCATGTTCGCCTCCTTTTTTATTTAAAATCTTTGCTCCTTTAACTAGGGCGTCATCAATTAAACCTTGAATATATGCGGGTTTTTCTGGCTCTGGTAACGGAGTTAATTTTGCGCCATCATCCCAAGGATTACCAAATTTTAGCTCATCGACACGCTTCGAGAATCGTTTGTTAAACTCTTCCGCAATATCTTCATGAACATAGACTACTTTCAATGCTGTACAACGCTGACCGTTGAAGGATAATGTACCAGCGATACATTCATCAATAGTCAAATCTAAATCGGCATCCGGAAGTACAATCGCCGGATTTTTCGCCTCTAAACCAAGTACCAAACGTAAACGATTACTTTTTGGATGTTGATTTTGCAAAGCATTTGCAGATTTACTATTTCCAATGAGTGCTAAAACATCTACTTTACCTGTTTGCATAATAGGTGCTGCTACCGCTCTACCTCTACCAAAAAGAATATTGATAACCCCTTTTGGAAAACAAGACTGAAAAGCTTCTAGTAAAGGGGTAATTAATAAAACACCATGCTTAGCCGGTTTAAAAATAGCCGTGTTCCCCATGATAATAGCAGGAATCAGCAAGGCAAAAGTTTCATTTAAAGGGTAGTTATAAGGCCCTAGACAAAGAACTACGCCTAAAGGTCCTCTCTTAATGTGCGCATAAACCCCATCATGTTTTTGGAATTTAGCTGCATTACGGTCTAATTCTTTATAATCCTCAATGGTATCATAGATGTATTCAACGGTTCTATCAAATTCTTTTTGAGAATCTGGCAATGACTTTCCAATCTCCCACATTAATAATTTTACGACTTCTTCGCGCTTCGTTTCCATTTTCTTAACGAAAGCTTCCATACAATCAATACGATCTTTAACATGCATGGTTGGCCAGACTCCTTGACCTCTACCGTATGCCTTTGTAGCTGCACCTAAAGCATCCATAGCTTCTGGTTCTCCCATATCGGGAATAGAACCCAATAAGGTTGGTTTATAGTCTTCCGTAGATGATATGGTAGAAAATACTTGTGTGCTATTTCCGTCCCACGTTTTTAACTCACCATCTATTAAATATTTCTTTTGCTCTATTATTTCTTTGATCTGAAATTCCTCTGGAATTGTAGTTTTCATTTTTGTCATTTTGTACGTGCTTAAGTATAAAGTTACTTAATATGTCGATAATACTTCAAATAATTACCCTTGTAATTGCTAAGAATCGCATAATCTTAACATAAAAAAATAATATGATAGTTATCAAACGTTTTCGAAAGGAAATGGAAAATCCAATCTTCTATCATTCGTTCTAAAAAAATGGATTATACCAAGTATTGAAATAGATCTGGTTTATCATTTAAATAATCTCCAAAGAAATTATTGTCTTTCATTCGTGCAATCAAAGGCTGTAGATCTGTTGCGTTTTTAAGTTCAATCCCCACCACAGCAGGGGCGTTCTCCTTGCTCGATTTTTTAGAATATTCAAAATGTGTAATATCATCTGTAGGACCTAAAATATCTACTACAAATTCTTTTAAAGCTCCAGGACGCTGCGGAAAGCGTACGATAAAATAATGTTTTAAATTTCTATATAATAAGGCACGTTCTTTTATTTCTGCTGTTCTTGTAATGTCATTATTACTTCCACTAACAATGCACACTACATTCTTACCTTTTATTTCTTCTTTATAAAAATCTAATGCCGCTAGGGTTAATGCACCTGCGGGCTCTACGACAATGGCATCACGATTGTACAAGTCTAATATGGTTTGGCAAACTTTACCTTCGGGCACAGTTATCACCTTGTTCAAGTATTTTTTACAGATTTCAAAGGTTAAATTGCCCACTTTCTGTACTGCAGCACCATCTACAAATTTATCAATATGTGCTAATTCTGTATTCATGCCATTTTCAATAGACGTTTTCATAGAAGCCGCACCTTCTGGTTCTACACCTATAATTTTAGTGTTCGGGGATAATTGCTGAAATACGCCACACAATCCAGAAGCTAATCCGCCACCTCCAATAGCAACAAATACATAATCTATGGGTGCCGCTGTTTGATGAATAATTTCTAAGGCTACCGTTCCTTGCCCTTCTATGGTCTTAGGATCATCAAAAGGATGAACAAAAACTTTTTGGTGCTCTTCACAAAACTGAAGAGCTGCTTTAGAAGAATCGTCAAAAGTATCTCCTTTTAAAACAATAGTAACCCAATCTCCACCAAACATTTCTGTTTGTTCTACTTTTTGCCTTGGTGTAACAGAAGGCATGTAAATTGTGCCTTTAATTCCTAAATGATTACACGCAAAAGCAACGCCTTGCGCATGATTCCCTGCGCTAGCACAAACTACCCCTTTGTTTCTTTCGTCAGCACTTAAACTGAAAATCTTATTAAACGCTCCTCTAATTTTATATGATCGTACGCGGTGTAAGTCTTCTCGTTTTAAGAGAATACTTGCATCATATTCTTTAGAGTATCGGATACTTTCTTGTAAAGGCGTATTATCGGGTACCACTTGTTTTATGGTTGTAGCGGCTGTATATATGTCTTCTATTTTTGGAAAATATTTCATAGCGTAAATGTAAAAAACCTGTCAGGTTTAAAAAAACTTGACAGGTTTGATATTAAAGGTATAGAAAATTTATACGATAGGTTTCATTGCTGTCATTGAAGCTCTTAATCTAGCTCCAACAATTTCTACTGGATGCTCTCTTAACGCTTTATTTACTTCAATTAATTTAGCATTGTCAACGCCATTACCTTTTCCTTCACCGAAATTTTTACCAATCACGTCAGTATCAATCTTAGTCATGAAGTCTTTTAATAAAGGCTTACAAGCATGATCAAATAAATAACAACCGTATTCTGCAGTATCAGAAATTACACGATTCATTTCAAATAATTTTTTACGCGCAATCGTGTTCGCTATTAATGGCGTTTCATGTAATGACTCATAATATGCAGATTCGGCAATAATACCTGAATCTGTCATTGCTTCAAAAGCAAGCTCTACTCCTGCTCTAACCATTGCCACCATTAAAACCCCATGGTCATAAAATTCTTGCTCAGAAATTTTATCGCTTCCTGCTGGTGTTTTTTCGAAGGCAGTTTCTCCCGTTGCTGCTCTCCAAGTTAATAAGTTCTTATCATCATTCGCCCAGTCTTCCATCATTGTTTTAGAAAACTCACCTTGAATAATATCATCCATATGTTTTTGGAATAATGGACGCATAATCTCTTTTAATTCTTCTGAAAGTTCAAAAGCTTTAATTTTAGCAGGATTAGATAAACGATCCATCATATGTGTAATTCCACCATATTTAAGACCTTCTGTAACAGTTTCCCATCCGTATTGAATAAGTTTAGACGCATACCCAGCATCCAATCCTTTTTCTATCATTTTATCAAAACATAGAATTGATCCTGTTTGTAACAAACCACAAAGAATAGTTTGCTCTCCCATTAAATCAGATTTTACTTCTGCAACAAAAGAAGATTCTAAAACACCTGCTTTATCACCACCCGTAGCTACAGCATATGCTTTTGCTTCTGCTAAACCTTTTCCTTCTGGGTCATTCTCTGGGTGAACCGCAATTAAGGTTGGTACACCAAAGCCTCTTTTATATTCTTCGCGAACTTCAGATCCTGGAGATTTTGGCGCTACCATAATAACCGTTAAATCTTTACGAACTTGCATTCCTTCTTCTACAATATTAAAACCGTGAGAATATGATAAAGTAGCTCCTTTTTTCATTAAAGGCATTACCGTTTCTACGACATTCGTATGTTGCTTATCTGGTGTTAAATTTATCACCAAATCTGCAATTGGAATTAATTCTTGATACGTACCAACTGTAAATCCGTTTTCCTTAGCGTTTTTGTACGATTGTCTTTGCTCTTTTATAGCAGCATCACGCAGTGCATAAGAAAGGTCTAAACCAGAATCACGCATGTTTAAACCTTGGTTTAAACCTTGTGCTCCACATCCTACGATTACAATTTTTTTACCTTTTAAAGCTTCTACACCATCAGAAAATTCAGTTGTATCCATGAATCTACATTTCCCTAATTGGGTCAATTGTTCTCTTAGTGATAGTGTATTGAAATAATTTGCCATTTTATAAACTCGTTTATTTAAAATTGATTTATTGTTGTTTCTTAAATTGTGATAATAAGGCAGAAATAGGCATTTCTGCCTTAGTTACTGCTATTCTTCCTGAACGTACAAATTGCATAATTCCGAAAGGTTTTAATTGTGTATACATATCGTCTACCTCATGTTTTCTTCCTGTTTTAGCCAGAACAAAGAAATCTCTAGATACCGTAACGATTGTTGCATTACAATCTTTAATAATATTCTGTATTTGACGTTCATCAAATAATAGACTTGATGCTATTTTAAAAAGCACGGACTCTTGATAGATGGTATCATCATCTAAGTGATAAAATGCTTTTATAACTTCTATCTGTTTTTCAATCTGCCCTACAATCTTGCGAGCTACTTCATCTTCTGTAAAAACAACTACCGTAAATTTAGAGACGTTTTCAATTTCTGATTTAGAAACATTTAAACTCTCAATATTAATATGTCGCTTCAAGAATATTCCTGAAATTCTGTTTAATAATCCAATATTATTTTCAGAATAGATTGATATTGTAAACCACTTTTTTTCCATCCTTTTACCCTAATTCCCTAGTTAAATTTAAAAGGGATATTTATATATTAATTACTTCTAACGGCTACTAATACTCCTGTAGACCAATTTAATGTTGTTATTTTAAAATCTTCTCTAGCCTTTAAATAGGCTAATAAATTGAGCACATGATTTTCATGACCTACTGGCCAATTTTCCTGTTTAGACATATCATCAATTACATAAAACCCACCTACAGTTACTAGATTTAATGCTTCTTCTATTTCGCTATATTTTCCAGGCCAAGCATCGGCAAAAATCAAATCGAATTTCGCTCCGCTGTAGTTCTTTAGCCAAACTGATCCATCTTCGCAGATAAGTGTTACCCTTTTATCCTCTCCAAAAAATTCTGTTGAAATTTGGATTAATTCAGGATTATTATCTACGGAAATTAAAATAGAATTAGCATCCATTCCTTCAATCATCCATGAAAGAGACAATCCTATACCGGTACCCAATTCTAAAAATCTAGAATTTGGCTTAGAAGCAATTAAGGTTTGTAGTAAGGACCCTATGTGTAAATCCGAGGGCATACTAAAGTCTATTTCCTTAGATTTAGCTTCTATTCTAGCATGAATTTTAGGTAGATTATTGAATGGCGTATCTATCATCTTATTTTAATCTGATATCTGAAACGGAAGCCCCTGTTGGTATCATAGGGAATACATTATCTTCTTTTTCTACTTTAACTTCTAAGAAATAAGGTTCTTTTGAAGCTATCATTTCTTGAATTGTAGCTTTTAAATCTTTTCTTTCGCTAATTCGTTTTGCTTCAATATGATATCCTTCTGCTATTTTCACAAAATCAGGATTCACCATTACGGTAGAGGCATATCTTTTTTCAAAGAATAATTCTTGCCATTGGCGGACCATCCCTAAATGATCATTATTTAATACAACAATTTTTACAGGTATTTTATGCTGAAATATTACCCCTAATTCTTGTATGGTCATTTGATATCCACCATCCCCAATTATAGCAACAACTTCACGTTCCATGGCTCCTTGCTTTGCTCCTATTGCTGCGGGTAATGCAAAGCCCATAGTTCCTAGCCCTCCTGAAGTTACATTACTTTTAGTTTGGTTAAATTTTGCATACCTACACGCAATCATTTGGTGTTGTCCTACATCTGTAACTATAATAGCGCTATTTTTTGAAGCTATATTGATCTCTTCAATAACTTCACCCATTGTTAAACCTTCTTTGGTAGGCTTAATATCATTCTTAATGACTTCGTTATACTCTATCTCGTATCTTTTCTTAAACTCATTATGCCAAGCTTCATGTTTATTTGCTTTTATCATTGGCAATAATAATTGTAAGGTCTCCTTAGAATTTCCTAACACTGCAACTTCAGAAATAACATTCTTATTTATCTCTGCAGGATCAATTTCAAAGTGAATTACTTTTGCTTGTTTAGCATAGGTTTCTAAGTTTCCTGTAACACGATCGTCAAAACGCATTCCAATAGCCACCAATAAATCACATTCATTGGTTAAAACATTTGGTCCGTAATTACCATGCATCCCTACCATACCTACATTTAATGGATGTTCAGTATCCATTGCAGACAATCCTAAAATGGTCCAAGCAGCAGGGATTCCTGCTTTCTCTACCAATTCTTTCAATTCTGCTTCTGCCCGACCAAGAATTACCCCTTGACCAAAAACAATCATTGGTTTCTTAGCTTCGTTGATTAACCGTGCCGCCTCTGTAATTGCATTCATATTCGGCTTAGGAACAGGCACATAACTACGTACGCCTGTACATTTCTCATAACTAAAGTCGAATGTTTCAAACTGCGCATCTTTCGTAATATCTACCAGGACAGGTCCTGGACGACCCGATTTAGCGATATAAAACGCCTTCGCCATTATCTCTGGAATTTCTGATGCTTTTGTTATCTGATAATTCCATTTAGTCACTGGAGTAGAAATTCCAACAATATCAGTTTCTTGGAAAGCATCTGATCCTAATAAGTGACTCCCTACTTGACCTGTAATACAAACCAATGGTGTAGAATCTATCTGTGCATCTGCTAATCCTGTTACCAAATTTGTTGCTCCTGGACCAGATGTTGCAATAGCAACACCAACTCTACCAGAGACTCTAGCATACCCTTGAGCAGCATGCGTAGCTCCTTGCTCGTGACGCGTTAATATATGTGTAAGTTTATCTTGAAATTTATATAATTCGTCATAAACAGGCATTATGGCACCACCTGGGTAACCATAAATTAAATCAACACCCTCAGCTAACAAACAATGTATAATTGCCTCTGCTCCGCTAATTTTTGTAGCAGTCTTCATATTTGTCGATTTTGATTTCTCTTTAACTGTATTTGTATTCATCCGCTGTACTTTTAGATTTCCGTCTTACAGGAAATAATAAATAGCTTTTTTAAAATTCATCCGTAACACACCCTTGCGCTGCAGAAGATACTGAGCGTGCGTATTTGTATAAAACACCTTTTTTAAACTTTAGTTCTGGAGCAACCCATGATTCTTTACGTTTTGCCAGTTCTTCATCAGAAACTTCAACATTAATGGCATTTGTTTCTGCATCGATAGTAATAATATCGCCATCCTGTACAAGCGCTATAGTACCACCATCTTGCGCTTCTGGAGAAATGTGCCCTACAACGAACCCATGTGTACCACCTGAAAAACGACCATCTGTGATTAAAGCTACTTCCTTACCTAAACCTGCACCCATAATGGCTGCGGTTGGTTTAAGCATTTCTGGCATACCAGGACCACCTTTAGGACCTTCATAACGGATAACAACAACATCTCCTTTTTTAACTTTACCATCGCGAATACCATCATTGGCATCATATTCACTATTAAAAACTTTTGCTGTTCCTTTAAATAACAATCCTTCTTTACCTGTTATTTTTGCTACTGAACCATTTTCAGCTAAATTTCCATAAAGCATACGTAGATGCCCAGTTGCTTTTATTGGATTATCTAAAGGACGAATAACATCTTGACCTTCCTGTAAATCTGGAACATCTGCTAAATTTTCGGCAAGCGTTTTTCCTGTTACAGTTAAACAATCTCCGTGTAATAAACCATTCTTTAATAAATACTTTAATACTGCTGGAATACCACCAATACGGTGTACATCTTCCATTAAATATTTACCACTAGGTTTTAAATCTGCAATAAATGGTGTAGTATCACTAATATGCTGAAAATCTTTTAGAGTAAAATCAATATCTGCAGCTCTTGCAATAGCTAAAAAGTGAAGTACAGCATTTGTAGACCCCCCCATGATGGTGACCAAACGAATAGCATTTTCTAATGACTTACGAGTTACGATATCTAAAGGTTTAATATCATGCTCTAGCAAGTAAAACATTTTTTTACCAGCCTCAATACATTCCGCTTCTTTATCCTTGCTGATTGCTGGGTTAGAAGAATTGAAAGGTAAAGACATCCCTAATGCTTCAATAGCAGAAGCCATAGTATTAGCGGTATACATACCACCACAAGCACCAGCACCAGGAATAGATTTTTTAATGATACACTGAAAATCATCTTCTTTCATTGTACCAGCAACTTTCTCGCCCCATGCTTCAAAAGCAGAAACGATATCTAACTTTCTATCATTATGACAACCAGAAGCTATCGTACCACCGTATACTAAAATTGATGGACGATTCAAACGAATCATGGCCATCAAAGCACCAGGCATATTTTTATCACAACCTACCACAGTTACCAAGCCGTCATAAGACATTCCTTGCACCACTGTCTCCATAGAATCGGCAATAATATCTCTTGACGGTAGTGAAAAACGCATTCCTGGAGTCCCCATAGAAATACCATCACTAACACCAATCGTATTAAAAATTAGTCCTACAGATGCATTTGAATTTACACCCGCTTTTACTAATTTGGCCAAATCATTCAAGTGCATATTACAAGGATTACCCTCATAACCGGTACTTGCCACACCAATTATTGGTTTTTCAAAATCTTCATCTTTAAAACCAATACCGTACAACATTGCTTGTGCTGCTGGTTGTGTAGGATCTTGAGTTACGTTTTTACTGTATTTATTTAATTCCATTAAACTATGTGCTTGTATATTTTTATTCCTTTGAGTATTCTCTACTGAATCAAAGATAAATGATTATAATTCCTTAGTTTTTTAACAAATCTTATTGGTTCAAAGTCAATTTTATCATTATATCTATAAATTATTGTTTATCAAGTATTTATATTTGTATTTTCTCCCATATTCAATACAATAAAGTTATTTTTAAAGCATAATTATTTCTATTAATTCCATAAAAAAAAGCCTATATCATTTATATAGATACAGGCTTTTTAAAACAACAAAAGACTATATCATTCTTTAAGAAGAATAATAATGACGTAAATGTTGTTTTTAATTTCTAACATGTAGTAAATGTAAAGAAAATTGCAGAAATTCAACCTTATAAATCCGTAATTTTGATAAATGCAACAATTATTAGAAAATCAACGAGAATTTTTTAAATCGCAACAAACAAAACCGGTTTCTTTTAGGAAGAACTACCTGAAAAAATTAGCAGCGGCTATCACTTCTTATGAAGATGAGATTTGTGACGCTATTTATTTGGATTTTAAAAAACCAAAATTTGAAACAATTCTTACGGAAACACAGTTTGTATTGGCTGAATTGCATACGGCTATTAAAAAACTAAATTCTTGGGCTGCTCCTAAATCGGTCCGTAGTTCTTGGGCTAATTGGCCTTCGTCTGATTATATCTACAAGGAGCCCTACGGAACTGTTCTTATTATTGCGCCTTGGAATTACCCGTTTCAGCTAGCGCTTGCACCATTAATTGGCGCAGTCGCAGCGGGAAATACAGCGGTTATTAAGCCTTCTGAAATTACTCCTAATACGTCCGAAATTTTAGTAAAGATTATCAACGAAGTATTTCCTAAAAACTATGTTACGGTAGTAGAAGGTGGCGTGGAAGTTTCCCAAAATTTATTAGCTCAAAAATGGGATTATATTTTCTTTACAGGAAGTTCTCACGTAGGGAAAATAGTTTATGAAAGCGCCGCGAAATACCTTACTCCTGTCACACTAGAATTGGGTGGTAAAAATCCCGCCATAGTTGATGAAACTGCAAATATTGAAGTTGCTGCTCGAAGAATTGCTTGGGGTAAATTTTTAAATGCAGGCCAAACTTGTATTGCTACAGATTATATTTTGGCACATACCTCTGTTAAAGAAAAATTAGTACAAGAACTCATCAAAAGCATCAACCAATTTTATGGTAGTCCTATAGAATCTTCTTCTGATTTTGCACGGACGGTAAGCAACAAACATTTCGGAAACTTATTAGCACTTCTAGAAGGAGAAAAAATTATTTTTGGTGGTGAAAACAATCCTCAAGATAATTACTTGGCTCCTACCTTAGTAGATGAGCCAAAAATGGATAGTAAAATAATGCAAGGAGAAATCTTTGGCCCTATATTACCTATAATAACCTATGAGACCCTAGAAGATATTGATGATTATATTTCGAAGTATGAAAAGCCTTTAGCGACCTATGTTTTTAGCGCAAACAAAGCCTTTCAAGATACCATAATGAGCACCTATAGTTTTGGTGGTGGCGCTATTAATGATACCGTTATTCATATCGCTAATAAAAATCTTCCTTTTGGTGGTGTTGGCGCAAGTGGAATTGGCGTATATCATGGCAAAACCTCTTTTGATACCTTTTCACATTCAAAGGCTATCCTCAAAAAAGGAACATGGTTAGATATTCCATTACGTTATCCACCTTATAAGTTATCTTTAGATTTTGCTAAAAAATTAAAAAAGATGTTTTAATTACATCAATTTAAACGAAAGCGTATCTCCCGCTTTTTTTTGTGCTAAGATAGAAATTCCTTTATCCGTAAGTTGAAGTATTCTTGGATACCCCCCCGTAGTTTGGCCATCTTTCATCAAAATGATTAGCTTACCAGCGGGTGTAAATTGTATGGTTCCAGGCAAAGTTGCGGAAGTAAGCATTGAAACAGCATGACCCGTAATAGTTTCATTAAGTTGATATGCCATTCTATTATTTTCATTAGCGATAGTAAATTCTTGCGAAAAGAGCATTTCTAATTGCTTATCATCTAACAGTTCAAATTCTGGCCCTTTAGCCACATGAAGAATTTCTTCATCTAAAATTGAATCTACTTTCAATCCAGTTATTTTAGGCTCAAAAAGAGCTGTATGTATATAAGGAACCTCATATTTATCTTTTAGCAATGCTTTTGGGGTTATATTCCCATAATAAGACCTACTTCCTAAGACTAGTGAAGACTGGAATCCTTTTTTGATGGCTAAATAGGCTCTAAAGCCTTTTTTTAGGCGACCATATGATAAGATATCTCCAGCATTAACTTTAAGTACTTTATAATTACTAACCGGTTCATTATTTAGTGTTATGGATAATTCTGCACCGCCCAAAGCAATATAGGTAGCTTCTTCAAACTCTAAAGTAGGACCTGTCATCGTTATTTCTAACACGGCTGCATCCCTTTCATTTTCTAAAAGCATATTTAGTTTGTAAACCGTCTCCGTATCCATTATACCAGACACAGGAACACCTTTGTCTCTAAAACCAAAACGACCTGTATCTTGAATGGTAGTAAAAAAGCCAGATTTTAATACTTTAAGCATCGATTTTAATTTTTTCAAATTGATAAATTCCTACCTCTGATTCAATTTTATGCAAATCATATTCTGCCATAGAAATGGAATAAAACTGAACTTTATCTCCTACTTTTACTAAACATGGATTTTCATTTTTAGGATTAAAAATAGGCACAGAACAATTGCCAATAATATTCCACCCTCCAGGAGATTCTTGCGGATAAACTCCCGTTTGTTTCCCTGCTAAACCAACAGATCCTTTGAGTACTTTTGGTCTTGGGGAATTTCTTCGCGGAATTTCCAATAAGCTAGGTAAACCTCCTAAATACATAAACCCTGGTAAAAACCCTATTCCGTAAACCGTATAAGGGTTTTCCGTATGTAATGCTATAATTTCTGCCTGTGTTTTTTGTAGTTTTTCTGATATCTCAATTAAATCTAAAGCAAATTCGCTTTCATAACACACGGGCAATCGCCATAAAAATTTTTGTTCTAATGTTATCGCCTTCTTTTCAGAATACCAGTGTTCTAACTGTATCTTGAAAGTATCAAACTGGATAATATCATTACGCAAAACCAGCGTAAGAGAATTGTAGGCAGGAATAAGTTCCCAAAGTCCTTCATGCAAGCATTCTTTCTTTAGATGTGCACTAAAAAATAAAATATCGTTTAAAATACGATCATTAACCTCTTGAGGCCATTCAATTAATACGGCATGAACTCCGAAGGGGCGGATTGATATAGGGAAATTTTTCACGGGTTGATTTGAATGTTATACTTTGGTAATTCATTATGAAGATACATTAAAATTTTCAATGCTGAAACAGTATCTCCATGGATACAAAAAGTATCTGAAAGGCTGTTAATTAAGGTACCGTTCAATGTTTTAATTTTATGCTCCTTTAAGATAAATAGTAGGTGTTCTAATACTTTTTCGGGCTTTTCAATTAGTGCATTATCTTGATGTCTTGAAACTAAACTCCCATCACTATTATAATTTCTATCTAAAAAAGTTTCATAAGCAACTTTAATACCCTTTTTCAAAGCCTCCTGGGCTATGATTGAATTATAGGGTACATATACTATTATGGAATCGGAAAATGGCGCAATGGCTTCGAGATACGCTTGGGCTAAATCAATATGTACCGCACTATCATTATATAGCGCTCCATGTGCTTTAATATGATGCACTGTGGCGTTCTCTTCTTTCGCTATAGAAAAAAAAAGCTGTAATTGCTTTTGAAGGACCTCAATTAAACTTTCTTTAGAAAGAATCATAGTCTTTCTTCCAAAATTCTCCTTATCAGGATAAGAAGGGTGCGCTCCTATTAAAACAGCATTACTTTTTGCTATTCTTATAACCTGACGAATGCTATTCTCATCGCCAGCATGACCCCCGCAGGCTATATTACACGAAGAAATTAATGGCACTAATACTTCCTCATTCCCTACTCCTTCTCCAACATCGCTATTAATATCTATCTTCATACTAAGTTTCTTAATATCCAAAAACTTTTAGGATGCTTTTTACCCCAAGTATTAAGGTGAGTGTAACGATTGCTATTCCTAGTATGTTTTGAAATAGACTATTTCTATGGGCTCCTAATACATCCTTTCTATTCACTACCCATAATAGAAAAACGGCAATTACGGGTAACAATATTCCGTTTGCTATTTGGGCAAATTTTATTATTTCAATGGGCTTTATCCCTAGCAACAGAAAGGATAAACCTACTACTATAATTGCCATCCAAACAAATTTAAATCGTTTATCCTGCAATCCTGCTTTCCATCCAAAAACACTATTAACCACATAAGCCGCAGCTAGAGGTGCTGTAATTGCCGATGTTATCCCCGCCGCAAAAAGGCCAATACCCATAAAATATTTAGCCGCGCTACCAAATAAAGGTTCTAAACCTTTGGCTAAATCCATCACACTAGAAATAGTGCTATTAGCTATACTAGTTGCAGCAATCATAATTCCCATCGATACCACACCGCCCAAAGCAATAGCGACAATAGTATCTCTTCTTGCTAGTTTTAGATCACTTTTAGATTTCCATTTTTCACTCACTAAAGAAGCATGCAAAAACAAGTTATAAGGTACTACTGTGGTACCTACTAAAGCTATAATACTAAGAATACTATCTTGAGGAATAGAAGGAACAAATAGCCCTTTAGCTATAGCCACAACATCTGGCTTTGTAATGATTGCGGTAACTAAAAAAGACAAACTCATGATAATCACTAAGGAAACAAGCGCTTTCTCTAGGGTTTTATAGTTACCAAAATAGAGTAAAATAAAAGCTATTCCGCCTATTATTAAGGCATATATTTTGGTGTTTGCTTCGCCAAAAATTGCTTCCAATCCTAATGTTGCACCACCAATATTACCGCCTTCATAAGCTGCATTGCCAATAACAATGGCAGAAATAATGATCCCTAGTACCAAATTCCTAATCCAGGGTATCTTAAGCTCTGATTTGATAACATCCGCTAGTCCGCGCTGCGTTATAATCCCTAAACGCGCAGCCATTTCTTGAAGAACAAACGTCGCAATTATCGAGAGTAACATTGCCCAAAGCAATGCATAACCAAAACTGGCGCCTGCTAATGTGCAAGCCGTTACAGTTCCAGGTCCAATAAAAGCTGCTGCCACTAAAACTCCTGGACCTATTTTTTTAAACATAACTATTTGGTCTGGTTTAAGGCATAGAGCGCAAAACTACCCAGCCAATGTGTTCCGCTATAATTGCCATCTACAATAGTAGGCAGGGAATGTTCTATATGTTTTGTTGCGATGTTTTTTAAATGTGCATACTCTGGTAAACTTTCCGAAATACCATACAAGCACCAAGCGCGACTAAAATTGAGTCCGTCTAAATGCACCAATTTACCATCAGTTCTATCGGACACTAAGCCTGGTTCTAATTTAAATTCTGGATCCGTGAGTTCTGGTAAAAAAGTATCAAACCAAATCTTAAATTCATCTTCTGCATACACTTTACGCATTAAATTAGCTTCTTCTAAGCAAGGCGATAAAAAATCAAAGCCACTAGGCTCCCAATTTAAGGGACATTCACTATCATCTGCATAAAAGCGAATGGCTGTTTCTTTAATGGTTTTCTTAAGCACTTCATTATCCATGGTGTTCGCATAATCATAGGCTAAGGAAAGTCCGAAGGCTGTATTAGTATGTTCTCCTACACGTATAGGATAATTTAGTTTAGGAAGAAATTCAGTATAAGAATCTATAATAAGGAGAGTTAATGGTTGTAAGTTTTTTTCCAAATCACGTGCCAGAGGGTCATTCCAAGTATGCAACTCTTCCGCTAATTTCAAAATCCACGCCCAGCCATAAGTACGCTCATAAGAACTATTTCCTTCCATTTTAAAATATGCAATTTCTGCTGCTATATTCGCTTCGGAAATATTAGAAATTAATTTCTCTCGGATAATATTTGCTTGATGTAGGCTAGGAAACTGTTTTAGTAAAGAGACTAGAGACCAGTGCCCATGTACAGAAGAGTGCCAATCGTAACAACCATAAAATGCAGGGTGTAATGTTTTAGGTGACTGAAGGTGGGTTGAATCTGATAGTGATTGATTCAGTTTATTTGGATATACTACTTGTAAACATTCTAAAGGAAGATTAGCTAATCTATTGGCTTCTTTAAAACTCAACTCTGGAAGCGCTAATGTTGTGGCTGCAGCTGTTATTGGTTTAGGCGCATCTTTACATGATATTACAAGAAGAAGCGTAGCGATAAGAATTTGTAATTTTTGGATCATTGAAGTACTATTTTCAATTTTAATTTGATGGAAAGTAAATATAGAGACTTAAAATCAGAATTAGTAAAATCGGCCTATAAAAATATCGTTGAATGGTAATAGATAGTGTTGTTCGTCTAAAAATGTGTCATACGTCTAAAACTTGAATTGTTTATATACTATTTGAAAAAAGTAACTGTTATAATAATCCCGAATACCTATTAACCTACTTAAATCAATGAACTGTTTAGAATGTAATAAAGAACTTAGTTATATAGACCATAAAAATTCTTTTGACATTTACGGAGTGGAACTTTGTAAACAACATAAAGGACGTATGGATAAATTGGTGAATACCAAAAAAACTCCTACGGAAGCTATTAAACTATACTACGGCTTAAAAGAAATTGGAATATCCTCCATGTTAGAATGGTGGGATGGTAAGAAATCTGTGGATTTAGCTATTTCGCGTGTAAAACTCAACATCGAAGTAGATACAGAGTACAATACCATTACCCACGAACAAGCGATAATGGATTTAGAAGAGGCGATGCATTCTTTTAAAAATGGATTCACCACGATTAGAATACCCGATGTCGTCATAAAATATTACCTCAAAGAAACGGTAAAAAATATAGAAGGAATTGTTGAAGGTCTTAAAGTAAACATTAAAACATTATAGTTGATGGTTTAAAGGTATGCGGTACAGTAATTCATAATTTCTATTTCGCCTAAGTTATTTTGTTTTTAAACCTTCAACAGATTATTGAAAAATACTACAAAAAGCAAGTACATTTATATCCCATGTACTTGCTTTTTGTATATATACTATTTTGACATTAAATAATCACTTCAATCCTAATCGTTCAATAAATGACTATGTAAGCCTATAAATAGTGTATAGGCCATAGCAAAAGATCATCCATGGACGCCACTACGTTAGAAAAAATTATTAAACGTACATTTTATTCCAATGGTATGCCTTTCGTCAAAATATCCGTACCTAAGTATTTATCATCTTTATTGTAATACCACGCTCTAACTTTTGGCATTTTAATAGTCCCAACATTTTCCAAGTCACTTAAAAGGATGTATTCCCCATCATTTTTAGACTCATCATGAAAGAATTGATATAGCTCCATAGCATAGCTCGTAGGATCAAAATAGAAATACCAAACATCCTTACCTACACTTTCGTCATAGGTAACTTTTAGAACTAGATATTCTTTACCCTTAAATGTTTTAGTCTGTACTTTAGGATCTAGATTTGTTCCTTTATCTTTTAATTTCATTGGAAGACCATACAAATAGAGGTAATAGTTCTTCACGAAATTGGCACGCTCACAGCTCAACCGATGTGTCTTCAAAGCTTCCTCTGATATGCTTGTAGTTCCGTTTAAGTTAAGTGTGCACTCTTCTTTATCTAAGGTTTGTTTAATGATAGTACCCTCTGTTTTGGAAGTGATTTCAAAGTGTTCTTTTGGTAAATCAATTTCTACTTCACTATGCCTTTCCTTACCGTCTGGGTAGTTCATGGTAATAAATAGTTTTCCTTGAAAAACACTCCAAAGCTTGTCTGGGTCATGATAAGCAATTGCTTTATCTAACAATTCTGGAGCCGTAAGATTTTGTGCATTAGAGATTTGCATTCCTAGGAAGAATACGAGTACCATAAAATATTTAGTCATTTCTTATTTTATAGGTAAAAGATAAATTAAAATATTGGTATAAGATTGATTACCGCTACGAATAGCTATAGTGAAGTTTTAAATTGACACTTTACTATTTCAATCTACGCTATCATTCACTATTCTAAACATATTACTATCCCAACCAACCTTCTCTATCTAAACTACGGTATTGTATGGCCTCAGCTATATGTGTTCCTGTAACCGCTTCTGCAGCATCTAAATCCGCGATGGTTCTTGCTACTTTAAGAATTCTATCATAAGCTCTCGCAGATAGGTTAAGGCGTTCCATAGCATTTTTCAACAATTCTTTTGAAGCGTCATCCATTTTACAATATTTCCGGATATGCTTGGTATTCATTTGTGCATTGTAATGCACGTTTTCCATTTCTTCAAAACGCAGGGTTTGCAATTCTCGAGCCGCAGTTACTCGCTTTCTTATTTCTACACTCCCCTCTCCTTTTCGTTCTTCCGATAATTTATCAAAGGGCACAGGTGTTACTTCTATATGAATATCAATACGATCTAAAAGTGGTCCAGATATTTTACTTAAATAGCGCTGCATTTCTGCTGGGGAAGAGGTTACAGGTGCATCTGGATCATTAAAATAACCTCCGGGACTAGGATTCATACTTGCCACCAACATAAAACTACTCGGATAGGTAACGGTAAATCGCGCTCTAGAAATGGTCACTTCTCTATCTTCTAAAGGCTGACGCATTACTTCTAAAACGCCACGTTTAAATTCAGGCAACTCATCTAAAAATAAGACCCCATTATGCGACAAGGATATTTCTCCTGGCTGCGGATATGCTCCTCCTCCCACAAGTGCGACATCTGAAATAGTATGATGAGGACTTCTAAAGGGACGCTGATTCATTAATCCCATGTTCTTTATTTTACCGACAACACTATGTATTTTTGTGGTTTCTAGCGCTTCATGCAAGGTCATTGGAGGTAAAATAGACGGTAAACGTTTTGCTAACATGGTTTTACCAGCTCCTGGTGGACCTATTAGAATAATATTATGTCCGCCTGCAGCGGCAATTTCCATGCACCGCTTAATACTTTCTTGTCCCTTTACATCAGAAAAATCAAATTCAGGAAAATCTAAAGATTTATAGAACTCTTTTCGTGTATCTATTATAGTCTGTTCTAAGGGAGTACCTATATCAAAGTATTCTATAACTTCTTTGATATTTTCCACACCGTAAACTTCTAGATCATTGACGATAGCAGCTTCTCTAGCATTTTCTTTGGGAAGAATAAAGCCTTTATACCCTTCTTCCTTTGCTTTAATAGCAATGGGTAAAGCTCCTTTTATAGGTTGCAAACTACCATCCAGAGAAATTTCTCCCATGATGATATATTTTTCTATATTTTCTGACTTAATTTGTCCCGATGCCGTTAAAATCCCTAGAGCTAAGGTAAGATCATACGCAGATCCCTCTTTTCGCAAATCTGCGGGAGCCATATTAATAGTGAGTTTTTTTCCTGGTATTTTATACCCATTATTCTGTAACGCAGCAGCAATTCTATAATTACTTTCTTTAATAGCATTATCGGGTAACCCAACTAGATGATATCCTATTCCTTTATCTACATTGACTTCTACTGTAATAGTTGTAGCCTCTACACCAAAAACAGCACTACCGTAAACCTTTGTAAGCATTTAGATTATTTTCCTTAAAAATAGGAAAATAATTAGACATACTTTTATTCTCTGTTATTAATCCTCTAAGGGCTTGAATAGTAGCACAGATTCCGCAGAAGATTTAATCGCTTCTTTATTCATCATCATCTTACGAAACTCTCCGTTTACATACATTTTAGCTTGATCCTGGTAATGATTGCTTAGCATATTACCCGATTGTCCTGTTGGTAAAATACTTATGCTGTTTTCTACATCTGAAAAATCTATAATCCTACGTGTAGATGGTCCAGATGATACTTTATATAAGCCATCTTCTGTATAGGCAAAAGATAAATTGTTAATTACCTCTCTAGTACCGTTTATTTCATAAGGCCCCACATTGAAATATTTACGCAAAGCTTCTACTTGCCCAATTGGATGTGGATGTTCTATGGTGTGCACTTTATTCCAAGTCCATTCTTGTATATCTACTCCCAATGATTGCTCTAAAGCAGCATAAGCTTGTTGAAAAGATCTATTTACAATAACAGATTTTGTTTCCATCTCTGCTGTAGTGATATCATCCCACCAAACAGATTCTTTTATTTCTGCCATCGGGGCAATGGTTCTTTTAAAAAAATGTGTTCCCAAAAATGAAGTAAATTGCGCTTCACTCAACTCATCACCAAAGGTGTTTTTTATGAAGAAATAAACCCAACGGTGGTATATAGTACTCTCAACACTCTCCAAAGTAGCATCGCCTTTCCAATGCTTTAATTTCTCTATTACTTCTAGCTGCTTTTTAGATAACTCTTTAGAATTTAATTCTTCTATAAGATTATTCACAATCGCAGGATCTACACTTGACGTAACATCTGTAATCATTTTTGCTACATCGTCTTTACTCCAATCATTTTTAGCATCAATAAGCTGTGTTATCCTTTTTGCCCTATTTTCTGGTAAATAATATCCAGGATAAATTTTTCCTAGAATAGAATCTGGCTGGTTATTTGCGGAGTACACGTAATTCCAAGGTGGATTAATAGCCTGCGGATTCTCCTTAAACTCTAAATACCTCAGAGGTTCTTGCAATCCTGTGCTTCCGTCTAAAATAAATTTTGTGTTTACACTATCTGGCATTAGATACAATTTGGCTGTAGCAAACCAAGCTACATTTCCTTTAGCATCACCATACATAATATTTAATCCAGGCGCATTAATATCGGCTAATGACTTTTTAAAATCACGTAATCCATTGGCATGCACAATGCCATTATACGCTTTTAATGTTTTATTGTCCGTCTTCGTATAGGTCCAAGACATGGCAACGGGTTTATCTCCTACAATTTGATCTGCTATACCGTTTAATATTGGACCGTGAATTGATTTTTCATAGGTGAATTGAATAGCATCTGCATCTTTAACTTTTATTGTCTTGGTGATACTTTCAAAACTCTTCCACTCCTCCTTGTATTTATATTTACGCTTATCTGAAGGATGTACTTCTTCATAATAAAAATCAATATCGTCATTCTCAAACATGGTTAATCCGTAAGCTAGGTTTCTATCATGCCCCAACAAGGGAAAGGGTACACCTGCTAAGTGGTAGCCATATTTCTCATAGGTTGGTGTGCTCACATGAGCTTCAAACCAAACTGAAGGTTGTGAAAAACCAATATGAGGATCGTTAGCAAAAATAACGTGTCCGTTTTTTGTTTTCTCCGGAGAAAGCACCCAACTATTACTCCCTTCAAACATGGGCACAGGTAATTTCTCTAAGGCTTGTAATGCAATTTCAGAGACCGTATTTTTTAAAGCTTGCTTGCCCTTTGGATAATTAGAAATCAGTGTTAATGACGGGTCTACCTCAATTTCCAAATCTTTTAAATATTGAGGTCCTAGCTTTTCTTTTATAGAAGTAAGTAACGGATCTGTTTTATGCGCCATGGCAAAACTAAAGGCCATATATCCAATGGTATTATAGACATCTTTTAATACAAATGGGGTTTTATCAATCCCCGTTAAATAAAACTCTACCGGCGTGGGTCCGTCTTTGATAAATGCATTAACACCTTCCAAATAGGCATTGGTTAGACGAATGCTTTCGTCATTCATATCTAAATGAGCCACCGTCTTTTCAGAAGCTTCATCAATCCCTAAAGAAATAAGAAACTTATCGGTAGTAATCATGTCTTTGCCAAATACTTCAGACAGTCTTCCGGGACCTATTCTACGTAAAAGTTCCATTTGCCACAAACGATCTTGCGCATGAACGTAACCTAAAGTTCTAAAAGCATCTTCTTCTGATGCCCCATAAATATGAGGAATACCATACGAATCATAATAAACGCTCACTTCTTTTTTTATAGTGTCTAATTCTTTCTCTCCACTGTAGCTTGGCTTTAGGGATAATATAAAAATTACAATTCCAATCACAAAAATTAATAGAATGGTACTAATGAATAGAAGTATTTTTTTGAGCTTTTTCAAAATTTACGGGGGTATTAAACCGTTAAAAATAATATAAGATGAGCGCCTACTAAAGTATACTAGACCAATTGATTAAAAACGGTGTTGTATAGCACAGTATACGGCAAAGAAAAATGCATTTAAAACTGTAGCCCCAAATTTCAAAGTTCCTTAATACTTAATGTACTTACATACAATGAAAAAAGCCCCTTTATTTCAAATTATAACTAGCTAATTTTTGAATTACACTATTCAATTTAAAAAATGATAAAGTTTATAAATTTTAACAATAGTCTACAATATTTGGTATTATTGTAATCATAACACTAAATCAAACTACATATGAAAATTAAAACAAACAAAATTATTTTGAGTTTAACCGCTGGGTTACTCTTAGCTTCTTGTCAAAAAGAGGAGACCAACGTTTCTATAGAGGAATCTTTCAATGTGGCAAAAAGCTCTGCAACTAGTAAAAGTAATTCGTCATTAGAACAATTATCTCCTACAGTACGTTTAGAGGGTATTGAGCTTTTTAACGACAATCCGTTTACAATTTCACAAGTTGTAACTCCTAGCGCATGTGCGCCTACATTATTTAATACAGTCATAGATGAATCTGTTTCTAGTAATATCGATGCTTTAGGAGCCGAATGGTATGAACTTTATGCTGAAATGAACTTTTACTATTCACTGACAGATACTAGCGAACAATATTTTGGAGCTAATGGAGAGTACACCAATTTGGTTTCAAAAATCACTAGAGGATTAGAAGGTTTTTGGAATATGCCTAATGAGGTTAGCGTTCGTGGCCAACACAATAGTACCTTAAATGATTCAAGTAAGGTCATTGACATTTTAACTTTCTGGTATGGTTTACCTGAAGAAGAGGCTGCTATTTATGCCGACTATTTTATAAACGTTGTAAATTCAGAAAGTACTTTCCTAATTGAATCCCCTCTTGTATCTTTTGATGGTTTTGCTATTGCACTAGAAGGTCAATTAGATCAAGGAGATTTAATTGTTATTGGCGATGGCTTGATAGCCTTAGCTGCTGAGGCAGGTGTAGATTCTAAAGTTGTTTGGTCTGGTATTATGGCGCATGAATGGGGACATCAAATACAATTTAATAATCGTGATTGGTATCCAAATGGTGCTGCAGATAATGCTCCAGAAGCAACTAGAACTACAGAATTAGAAGCTGATTTCTTTACAGGATATTATTTAACACATAAAAGAGGTGGCACCTATAATTGGAAAAAAACCGAAGAATTCTTAAGCTTATTTTTCAATATTGGCGACTGTAGTTTTACCAGTGATGGTCATCATGGAACACCTGCCCAACGTATGGAAGCGGCAAAGCAAGGATATATCTTGGCGCAAAATGCTAAAAAGAAAGGTCATATTTTAGACGCAGAAGCTGTGCATGTATCATTTTTAGAAATTCTTGAAACGGTTGTTGGTCCACAGGAAAATACAAATTTCTTAGCGGTAGCGCAATAGAAGTATCATTACATACTAATTTATAAAATGGGTTAATTATATTTTAATTAACCCATTTTATTTTTTCAACTACATCCCCAAACTCGGTACGTGTTTTATCGTATGGTATTGTAGCGCTGCTTTGATGCAAGATATTAATTCTTTTACCGGTATCTCTTCCTCTACTTTAAAAACCAGTGCTCTATTTCCCTCATATGTAAATTGATCTGGAAATACTTCTTTGAATGTAGTTACTAATAAACTCGTGCATTTAAAATATATAGCATAGTGTTCTGGAGTTTTCTTCTTCCAGTCTATACGAATGGTACTCCCCTTCTTAGCGATATAACTTGGTTCTCCCCATTTTAGGGTTTCTTCCAATTCCTGCACATCATCCAGCTCATTTGCGGCTTCTAATATGAGATTCCTTAGTGCACGCATCTTAGGTCTAATAAGGTCTGGATACCCCTCAAAAACTAATGCCACTTTTGGATTTTCAAGTAAGAGTAGCTGTTCCATTTTTTTAAGAATGAGTCAAGTTTATTTTAAATTATCTAAACCTTCCTGAAGCCAAACTTTATAGGTTTCGGTATCGGTATACTGTATAGAAGTATTTAAAACCTCTAATTCTGGAGACAATAACACATAATAAGGCTGTGATGCTGCATTAAAATTAAGCGTTTGGAAAGTCCCCCATTTTTGCCCTACCGTTTCAATATGTTTTACACGTCCGGTTTCGTACTTAAAATCAAATTGTTCCAACTCTGGTAATGCTTTTCGGTCATCAATATATAATGATATCAAGATATAATTATCATTTATAAGTTTGAACACTTCTGGATCACTCCATACATTTTCTTCCATTTTACGGCAGTTTACACAAGCCCAACCTGTAAAATCTAACAAAATTGGTTTATGTACCTCTTTCGCATAAGCTACACCATCTTCAAAATCTTTAAAGCAATTTAGCCCTAAAGGACAATCACTTTCTTGTTCAAAAACGCTGTAAAATTCTGGTGGTGGAAATCCGCTTAATAATTTTAAATTGGTGGTTTTTGTTAGTCCTAATCCTAGATAAAGTACAAAACCAGCACTTACAAAAGCAAGTGTTTTTCGAATGCCTGATAGTTTTTGTTTAGGACCATCATGAGGAAATCGTAAAATACCAAATAGATAGAGTGTTAACAAAATAAATAGTACAATCCATATTCCGATAAAAAGTTCGCGCTTCAAAAATCCCCAATTACCCACCAAATCTGCATTTGATAAGAATTTTAATGCTAAAGCTAACTCTAGAAAACCGAGAACTACTTTCACGGTAGTCATCCATCCACCAGATTTAGGTAGCGAATTTAACCATGCTGGGAATAAGGCAAACAACGCAAAAGGCAAGGCTAATGCGGTTCCAAAGCCTAACATACCGGTAGATAAGTTTGTGGCAACATCACCATCTGCCAAAGCTGTACTTCCTAAAAGTCCACCTAATATAGGACCCGTACAAGAAAAAGAAACAATAGCTAAGGTTACCGCCATAAAAAAGATACCCAATACACCACCTGCTTTAGAAGAAGCATTATCCATTTTATTAGCCCAAGAACTCGGTAAGGTTAATTCATAATATCCAAAGAATGAAAAGGCAAAAAACACAAAGATTGCGAAGAATACGATATTTAACCAAACATTGGTAGCTATGGTATTTAATATTTGTGAGTCTACCGAATCAAATAAATGAAAAGGTAAGCTTAGTAAAAAATAGATTAATACTATAAAGAAACCATAGAGTATTGCATTGGTAATGCCTTTGCTTTTAGTTCCTGATTGTTTCGTAAAAAATGATACCGTTAGCGGTATCATTGGAAATACGCAAGGCGTAAGCAAAGCAATTAATCCTCCTAAAAAACCAAGACCGAAAATCATAAATAAACCAGAAGAACCACTGACACTATCTACAGTGCCTTCGGTTAATTTCTCTTTATTCTTAAGATCTAAAATTAATTCTTCACTAAGTATTACACTGCGTTCATCAACTGTTTTTTCTTCTAAATTTACCGGGCCACCATCTAATGCAAAAATAAATTCTTGCTCTCCGGGAATACACACATCCTTACATACTTGATAATACAAGAGCACATTAACTTGGGTAGTCGCCGGATTTATAAGCTTTATTTTTTGCGTAAAAAAAAGCTTCTCCTTGAAATACGTTTCATCAACTTCAAAAATATCACTATACTCGGTGGTCGTTTCACTTTCTGTTGTTGCACCTATAAGTTCATAATCTTCATTTGCTTTCTCAAAAACAAATTCACTGGGTTGTGAACCTCCTTCTGCGGTGTGTTGAGAATAGACATGCCAATCTTTAAAAATATCAGCTTTTATTATTAATTCAAATTCTGTATCAGAGATTTTGTTTAATTCTTGTTCCCATAAAACAGGCTCTTCGTCTGTCTGAGAAAATCCTAAAAAAACATTGAAAAATGTCAGAAAAACTACTATATTTTTAATCATTATGCTAGGCTAAATTTTAATATTGTATGTGTCTTTTTTGATACTTTAAATCGATTATCTGCTCTCTTACCAATCACCCAAACGATAGCATCTTCACTACAAAGTAACCATTGTTGTTCTTTTTGAAATTGACTGTATTTCTCGTCTTTAAAGTATTTGCTTAACTTTTTTACTCCTTTCATTCCGAAAGGATAAAAATAGTCGCCCGTTTTATATTTTCTTACAGTTAAAGGAAACTTTAAATGGTCTTTATCTACATATAACGTATCTGTACCTGTAGTTGTTATTGCCGATACTTCTTCAATTGTAATGGACAAAGGTTCCCTAACCGAATTACAGGGATCTTCGATTTCAAAAATATCCTTGGAACTAGGTTGTACCGCTTTTAAATACAGATCATCTCGATCTTTGAGCAGGCGGTGGCTAACCGAGTGCAATTCTTTACCACTCATAGCCGATAGTAAGTCTAAAATTGCCGACGCATCTGTAAAACCAAAAGGTTTAAATAAGTGATACACCAAAGATTTTAAGGCTTTTTGCTTTTTAAGAGCGGCAATAGACACCATAAAACCAGCACCATCTTCTTTAAAAAGAGCCGTCCGTAGTTCCTGAATATGATGGTCTAACAAATTTGCCGTTTCGGCTAAATACTGTTGACTCTGTAAAAAATTATTTAAAAAAGAAGGATGTAGTTCTTTTAAATGTGGAACAATTTTATGTCTTATTTTATTCCGTACATATTTAGTCTCTTGATTACTTTTATCTTCCCTCCAGGAGATATCAAAGCGATGTGCATAGTCCAAGATTTGTTCCCTAGAAAATCGTAAAAGCGGTCTGGCAATAGTCGCTGTTCTTTCCGGAATCCCCGTCAAACCATCAATACCCGTTCCTCTAGAAAGGTTGATTAAAAATGTCTCTACGTTATCATCAGCATGATGTGCTGTAACCAAAGTTGCTATTTGATGTTTCGCTTGTAGTTCAGCGAACCAGTCATACCGTAATTCTCTTGCTGCAATTTGCAAAGAAACCTTATGCGCTTTCATATATTCTTTCGTATCAAAGCTCGTATGGTACACAGGTATTTTTAACTCTGAGGCTAATGATACTACGAAAGCTTCGTCTGCATCACTCTCTGCTCCTCTTAACTTAAAATTACAATGGGCTAAAGAAAATTCTAATCCTATAGTTTTGCATAAGTGAACCAGTACTGCACTATCAATACCGCCACTACAAGCTACTAAAAAATGCTTGTTTTTTAGTTCTGGAAAATTATCTTGAATATGTGATTTAAATGGTTCTTGCACAGTTACAAAAGTACATAAGAAAAATGAAGTCTATAGGTTCTCTAGCATCAATTATCTTCAAGAACTTGACGCATTGCTTTTGCTTTAAGTAAACACTCTTGGTATTCATTTTCTGGCGTTGCCTTGGCAGTAATGGCGCTTCCTACAGAAAAAGAAATATACTTTTTACTTTTATTATAAAGAATACTTCGGATGATCACATTAAAATCAAAATCGCCTTCCGGAGAAAAATAGCCAACAGCACCACTGTACAATCCCCGCTTAAAGCTTTCCAAGGTTTCTATAATTTTCATGGCAGATACTTTAGGAGCCCCCGTCATACTTCCCATAGGAAAACTGTCTTTAATAATAGTTACCGGACTCTTATCTGCAGCTACATGGGCAATTACCGTAGATATCATTTGATGCACTTGATCAAAAGTGTACACTTTGCAGAGCTCCTCTACAGCTACTGTACCTTTAATGGCACTCTTAGACAAATCATTACGTACTAAATCTACGATCATAATGTTTTCCGCTCTTTCTTTCTCATCCTGCGCTAGGCGCTCTTTAAGTTTGTCATCTTCCTCTTTATTGGAGGCTCTTTTGGCTGTACCTTTTATAGGCTGAGAAATTAGTTTTGAACCCATTTTTTTTAAATAGCGCTCAGGAGAAGCACACAAAAGAAACTTATCGTCTAATTTTAAAAATGTAGCAAAAGGTGCTTTAGAGATCTCATTTAATTTCTGATAGACTTTCAGGGGGTCCATCGTATAGTTTTCCGCATAGAATTCTTGACAGAAATTTGCTTCATAAATAGCTCCGTGTTTTATATGATCAAGCATTTTAGTCACTTTACTAAAATACTCATTTTTAAAAATTCGCATTTTAATATGAATATCTTTGGCTGAACTCTGTGTTTTGTCTCCTGTATTAGGTGGACTCTTGATGATTGTTTGATAATCTTCTTCAATCTCATCATCAACCATATTCAAATAGTCAAACTCAAGGCAATGACCCTTAATTTTTATTATTTTCTTGGGTTGAAAAAAATACAACTCTGGAAACTCAACACCATCAAAGTTAGCAGATTCCAGCTTTTCTACATCATTCTTTAGATCGTATGTCAAATATCCAAAAATCCAATCTTTGGTTTGCTCTTGATAGGTTTTTAAATCGTCAAAGGCATTTTTATGATCCGTTTTTATGGAGGTTAATGCATCAACAGCGATAAGCGCATCAAAAGAATCATACTTTTGTTTGTGCGCATTACTATCTAGCCAGACCACTTCATAATATTGTTGTGCCCATTGTAAAATCGAATCCTTAAGAAAAGGTAAATCCTCAAAGGTATAAGTAACTTTTTTTCGCAATACTTAAGATAGTTTAGCTAAGAATTGGTTTAGGGCCTCTTGGTGCTGTTTCGCAAGATCAGCATCTACAATACCTTTTGCTTCGTCAAAATTTTCTTGAAATGAAGGAAGCGAAAAAGTTGCTACAACCGTTGCTCCAAAGCGAGGCAATAGGTTCGCTGTAATTTCTAAGGCACTCATTCCACCTCTTTTTCCTGGAGAAGTACTCATTAAGAATATGTTAGTTTCAGCTAAAAAAGTTTTATCAACTCTAGATAACCAATCTAAAAGATTTTTAAAATAAGCAGAAGGGTTACTGTTGTGTTCGTTTACCGAAATAATTAAACCAGCAGCAGATTTAATTTCGCTATTAAATTCTACAAGAGAATTAACAAATCCATTATTTTTCTCTTCATCAACACTATATAACGGAAATGGATAATTGGCTAAATTAACAACCTGCACCTCTTTTTCTCCTACTAGTCCAGCAGTATATTGTACTAATTTATAATTTATAGATGAAGAGGAGTTACTTCCTGCAAAAGCTAAAATTGTCGACATGCATTTTATTTTAGGGTTATTACAACGAAAATAAAGTAAATAGTGCCAACATGTCTAAAAATTATCTAATTTTGCGGCACTAAACATCTAAAATTACTGTTTAACAAGTATATACAGTAAATTATTTATGAAATGATAAATAAACCAGATAGACTTTACTTTATTGATGCCATGCGTGCATGGGCGATATTAATGATGCTACAAGGGCATTTTGTAGATGGTTTACTAGATCATGCCTTTAGAGACACTTCTCATTTAGGCTATAATATTTGGCTTTATTTTAGAGGTATCACGGCCCCTGTGTTCTTTACGGTATCCGGTTTTATATTTACTTTTCTTTTAACTAAAGGCGATAAAACAGGTTTTAGTAACCCTAGAGTTGCCAAAGGAATAAAGCGTGGCCTACAATTAGTGCTCATAGGATATCTTTTGCGCTTAAACTTTTGGGGATTATTAGTGGGGCAAATTTACAATACCTTTTATTTAGTTGATGTACTACACTGTATAGGATTATCTTTATTAGGAATTATAGCACTTTATGTTTTAACAGAAAAAAGAAAAGCGCTATTTCCTATTGCCTTACTAGCAATTACCATACTGCTCTTTATTTTTGAGCCTAACTACAGTAAATGGGCGCATGCTTACTTACCACAAACTTTTGCGAATTACTTTACCAAAGCTAACGGATCTGTATTCACGATCTTCCCTTGGTTTGGATATGCAACCTGTGGTGCATTTTTGTCTTTAGTATTTGCAAAATTTAAAAATGCAAAATATGTATATCCTATAGCCATCACTACTGCCCTAACCTTAGGTGCTGGTTTGTTATTTGGCTCTTCCGCAGTATTTTTATACTTGGCTGAAACTACAAAAGTTCAATTATTTGCAGATATCTTTTTCAACAACTACTTATTCATTCGTCTAGGTGACGTATTGTTAGTCTTTGCTGTTTTTATGTTGTTTAGAAAGTTTATGACCAATAGTACTTTACTAAAAATGGGACAGAGTACGCTATCTATCTATGTAGTACATTATATTATTCTTTATGGAAGTTTTATTGGTGTTGGTTTGTACTACTTTTTAAATCATTCTTTAGCTCCATCTATTATTATTCCTGGCGCTATTGCATTTATGATTACCTGTACCTTCTTGGCGTTACAGTATGAAAAACATAAAGTTGTTATCAAAGCAACTATAGTTAGTGCCCTAAAACAAGGCACCACTTTATTGGAACCTTGGGCTACTTTTGCTTTTAAATTAACAAAGGATCTTTTCATCAAAATAAGAAACGCTACTCTTAAGTTATTTAGACTGGTTAAAGATTGATCTCCACTATATTTTTACTTTACAATTTCTATTATCTTCACTTAAAAAATTAGAATATAATGAGTGAAGAAAAATATGCTCCGATTGCCGTAGACTTAGAAAAAGATAAAAATTACGGATGGTGCACTTGTAGTCATAGTAGCAATCAACCATTTTGCGATGGTTCTCACAAAGCACATAATGCCACTCCTTCGATGCGTTTCTCTGTGGAAGAAGATAAAAAAGCATATTTATGTACCTGTAAGAAAACTAGCAATCCACCGTATTGCGATGGTACTCATAAAAATTTATAGCACAAAAAAGCCATCTAATTATAGATGGCTTTTTTTATAATATTCAAATAAAGTGTAGCTTACCTTAGGAAAACTTATTAATCTTTATTATTTCTTCCGGTGAAAACGCTAAATTATCTAAGGCTGCCACGTTTTCTTTTAATTGTTGTGAAGAACTAGCCCCAATAAGAACCGATGATACCGTTGGTCTTTTCAATAACCAAGCAATCGCCATTTGTGATAATTTTTGGCCACGTTCATCCGCTATTTTCGCCAATCCTTTTATTTTTTCAAGATTCTCTTGCACTTGTGTCGTTTCTAAATACGTAAAATTTTTCGCCGCTCTAGAATCTTCTGGAATTCCATGTACATATTTATTGGTAAGCATTCCTTGCGCCAGTGGAGAAAAAGCAATGCAACCAACTCCTGCTTCATCTAAAGTATCTAACAAACCATTCTCTACCCATTTATCAAAAATAGAATACCGTGCTTGGTGTAGTATAAAAGGAACGTTCATTTCTTTTAATAATCTGGCGGCTTCTTTAGTTTCTTCTGGTTGGTAGTTAGAAATCCCTACATATAGAGCTTTCCCTTGGCGTACAATATCTGCTAGCGCACCCATTGTTTCTTCTAGTGGCGTATCTGGATCAGGTCTATGGTGATAAAAAATATCTACATAATCTAATCCCATTCTTTTTAGACTTTGATCTAAGCTAGCAATCAAATATTTACGAGACCCCATATTACCATAAGGACCAGGCAACATATCATACCCCGCTTTGGAGGCTATAAACAACTCATCGCGATACGATTGAAAATCTTTTTTAAAGATGGTTCCAAAGTTTTCTTCTGCAGACCCGTAAGGAGGTCCATAGTTATTAGCCAAATCAAAATGAGTAATTCCCAAATCGAAAGCGGTTCTTAAAACTTCGCGTCCATTTTGAATATTATCTATAAAACCAAAATTATGCCATAAACCTAAGGATATTGCTGGAAGCAAAACTCCACTTTTTCCTGCACGATTATACGTCATGGAAGTATACCTATTAGAATGCGCTTGGTAGTTTGCTATTCCTGTTTTGTCATTTATCTGCATCGATGAGATTTTAAATATTCCTTACCTTTATTTTTCAATTATATGAACTCCCTACGTGTTTAGAAAAATTAAGCACTTTATTAAAAATAAAAAAGCCTATCTAAATTTAAACACTGATAAAACGAGTATATAAATTTCGATAGGCCTATATGAATTATATTTTAGATTACACGTGTAACGCTCTATCTTCTGTGGCTGCAAGAGCTGCTTCTTTCACAGCTTCCGCATAGGTTGGATGCGCATGACTCATTCTGGCGATATCTTCAGCAGAAGCTCTAAACTCCATTGCTGTTACGCCTTCTGCTATCAAATCTGCTACACGAGCCCCAATCATATGAACTCCTAAAACTTCATCTGTTTTTTTATCCGCAAGAATCTTCACAAATCCGTCGGTATCACCACTTGCTCTAGAACGTCCTAAAGCACGCATAGGAAAAGAACCAGATTTGTATTCAATACCCGCCTCTTTTAATTGCTCTTCTGTCTGTCCTACTGCTGCAACCTCTGGCCATGTGTAAACAACACCTGGAATTAAGTTATAATCAATATGAGGTTTTTGTCCTGCTAAAATTTCAGCAACCAAAGTACCTTCTTCTTCCGCTTTGTGTGCAAGCATAGCTCCTTTAATAACATCACCAATAGCATAAATATTAGAAACATTTGTCTGTAAATGCTCATTTACCGCTACTCGTCCTCTTTCTTCTAGTTTTACACCTGCAGCTTCAAGGTTTAACCCATCGGTATAGGCATGACGGCCTACCGCTACTAAACAATAATCTCCAGTGAAGGTAATTTCTTCTCCTTTTTTATTATCCGCTTTCACGATAACTTCATCACCCTTACGTTCTACAGATTTTACTTTGTGAGAAAGTTGGAATTTAATTTTTTGCTTTTTAAGTACTTTCATTAATTCTTTAGATAACGCACCATCCATTCCTGGAATAATACGATCCATAAATTCAACAACCGTAACTTCTGCTCCTAGTCTTTTATAAACTTGCCCTAATTCTAAACCAATAACACCACCGCCGATAACAATCATGTGCTTAGGTACTTCTTTTAGTTTCAGCGCTTCTGTAGAGGTAATTACACGCTCTTTATCTAATTTAATAAAAGGTAAGGTTGATGGTTTAGAACCTGTTGCAATAATGGTATTTTTTGCTTCTATAGTTTCTGTTGTTCCATCTGCTTTAGCTACCGTAATGTGCGTAGCATCTTTAAAACTCCCTGTACCCGTAAATACATCAATTTTATTTTTATCCATCAAAAACTCAATCCCCTTTGTTGTCATATCAACAACACTTTGTTTACGAGATATCATTTTTTCAAGATTCAGTTTTATGTCTCCAGAAATTTCAATTCCATGATCTTCAAAATGTTTTATAGCATCTTCATAATGATGAGAAGAATCTAATAATGCCTTAGAAGGAATACACCCTACATTTAAGCAAGTTCCTCCCAAAGTGCTATATTTTTCAATAATTGCAGTTTTCATTCCTAATTGCGCACAGCGAATAGCTGCAACATATCCACCTGGACCTGAACCAATAATGGCTACATCGTATAAACTCATAATTTTGAATTAATTTTTATAAACATAACAAAATTAGTACTATTTTCTGGTTTAAATGCCTTCAAAGGCCTAAACTTCTGTTATAATAAAGTGCTAAATTGTAATTGCTGTGGTATGCTTAACTTCTGTAATCACAAATGAACTTTGCGTACTTCCTATGTGACTAATGGCTGTAAGTTTTGAAACCATAAAATTTCTATACTCCTCCATATCCGTAACATGAACCTTTAAAATATAATCATAGTCACCACTAATATGATAGCATTCTACTACCTCTTTTAATTTTACAACCTCCTTTTCAAATAACGTAACATAATCTTTAGTATGCTGTGCTAATTTTACATGACACAACACCGTAAACTCCTTGTTTACTTTTTTCTTGTTGACTAAAGCTACATATTTATCAATCGCTCCGTTTTTTTCTAAGCGCTTAATTCTTTCATAAACCGCTGTCACAGATAAGTTTAAGCTGTTAGCATACTCTTTAGTGGTTCTTTTACTATTGGCCTGTAGTAAGCTCAACAGTTTTGCATCAATTTCATCTAGTTTCATTCTGATATATTTTCACTATTTATAGCTCCAACGGTAGTATACCAAACTATAAAACTACAATATACACTATTGTTAGTTTTATAATCTATAAATACCATCATTCATTGATATATTTTAACAATGTACGTAATTTTCAAGAAGATTAAGGTGTTGATATATCCGCCGATTCAGTTTTTATTTGTTTGTTGATATCTGGATTGGCGGATTACCCTTTTTAAGTAACTTAAAACATAACGAGACATGGATCACAAAGCAGCAGATAGCTTACAGGATTTACAATTTTTTGGAGAATTTGGAGGAGTAAACCCTTCCATATCAGACTCCTCTACCTATACATTTATGGCTGCCAAAACCATGTTTGATACGTTTGAAGGAAATACCGAAGGTTGTTACCTATATAGTAGACACTCCACACCTTCTAACCTATATTTAGGAGAAGCATTAGCCACCTTAGAAGGTACCGAAACTGCGAATGTATACGCCAGCGGTATGGGGGCCATTACCTCCGTAATTTTACAAATGTGTGATGCTGGTGATCATATTGTAAGTAGTAGAACTATCTATGGAGGTACGTATGCTTTTATGAAAAACTTCCTTAAAAAATTCGCGATCAATACCTCTTTTGTAGACACTACAAACCTAGCCGCTGTAGCACAAGCAATCACCCCGAATACAAAAATGATTTACTGCGAGGCAGTGAGTAATCCGCTTTTAGAAGTAGCTGACATCGCCGCATTATCAAAATTGGCAAAAAAACATAATTTACCCCTTGTGGTAGATAATACATTTTCTCCTTTAGCTATTAGCCCTGGAAAATTAGGTGCCGATGTAATCATACATAGCTTAACCAAATTTATAAATGGCACAAGTGATTGCGTTGCAGGCGTCGTATGTGGTACCGTAGATTTTTGTGCTAGCTTAAAAGATGTGAACAGTGGCGCCGCTATGTTACTAGGAAGCACGTTAGACAGCTTACGTTCTTCTTCAATTTTAAAAAACATGCGCACCTTACCTATTAGAATGAAAAAGCATGCTGAGAATGCACAGTATTTAGCGGAGAAATTTGAAGCAGACGGATGGGCTGTTTCTTACCCAGGTTTAGCTTCTCATCCTGGTCATGAAACCATGACGAGACAAATGAATAAAGATTTTGGCTATGGTGGTTTACTTACCTTAAATGTAGGGAGTTTAGACAACGCCAATAATTTGATGGAATTAATGCAAAAAAAGAATTTGGGGTATTTAGCCGTTAGTCTAGGCTTTTACAAAACGCTCTTTAGTGCACCAGGAACGTCTACCTCTTCTGAAATCCCTATGGAGGAACAGAAAGAAATGGGACTTGGCGAAGGTTTAATTCGGTTTTCTATTGGATTGGATGATGATATAGCCCGCACCTATAAAATTATGAAAGCGTGCATGCAAGAGTTAAATATTCTAAGCACAGAAAATGTAAGCGCATAAAATACCGTATACCACACTTGCAGGAATAGCGCCAAAATCGTATTATTACGGAATAACAAATTACATTTTTAATGCAAAATCAAAGCTTAAATCCTTCGGGACCTGAAAATGAACACATTGTAGAAAATAAAGAGCTGAGCATTTGGGAAGCTTTAATTCCAGTATTCATTTTAGTAGGCATGTTGGCGTACAACGTATTTGTTTTTGGTGATGATGCATTAAGTGGTTCTAACCAATTTATATTATTATTAGGTGGCGCTGTCGCCGCTATTGTAGGTTTCTTTAATAAAGTAAGCTACGAGCAAATGATGGCGGAAGTTGCAGAAAATTTAAAATCGACCTCCGGAGCTTTACTTATTTTACTAATGGTAGGTGCCCTTTCGGGAACCTGGTTGGTAAGTGGTATAATTCCGTCTATGATTTATTATGGACTTCAAGTATTAAATCCAACAATATTTTTGGCGGCATGTGTCATTATTTGTTCCGTAATCTCGGTAGCTACAGGAAGCTCATGGACTACCTCTGCAACCGTAGGTATTGCCTTAATTGGTATTGGTAATACTTTAGGAATTCCTTTAGGGATGACGGCAGGCGCTATTTTATCTGGCGCCTACTTTGGAGATAAGATGTCGCCATTGAGTGATACCACAAACTTAGCACCAGCTATGGCAGGAGGAGAATTGTTTACGCATATTAAATATATGTTCTACACCACCATTCCAACCATATCGGTAACCTTAATTGTTTTTATAATTTTAGGTTTTAATATTGATACTACTGGTACTGCTGATACACAATCTATTCTAAATTCTATTGATGATACCTTTAATATTACGGGATGGTTATTTATTGTTCCATTGGTTGTAATTGCCTTAATATTAAAGAAAGCTCCTCCCCTTTTAGCCTTATTAGTAGGTACTTTATTGGGTGGTGTTTTTGCGATACTATTTCAACCAGAAATAGTAATGAACATCACGGGTGCAGCCTCACTCACCTTTGAGTCTGCCTACAAAGGAATTTTAAACGCAATTACCGTGAAGACGGCTATTGCTACCGAAAATGCTGCCTTGAGTGATTTATTTGCTTCCAAAGGAATGGCGGGCATGTTGGGCACTATCTGGTTAATTATTTGCGCCATGGTTTTTGGTGGTATTATGGATGGTATCGGTGCGCTTGCTAGAATAAGTAGATCTTTATTAAGTTTAGCCCAATCTACCTTTAGCTTATTTGCGAGTACTGTAGCTAGTTGTATTGCCTTAAATGTAACGGCATCTGATCAATATTTAGCCTTAGTAGTTCCGGGAAAAATGTTTGCTAAAGCTTATAAAGACAAAGGCTTGGCTCCCGAAAACTTAAGTAGAACTCTGGAAGATTCAGGAACGGTGACGTCTGTATTAATTCCTTGGAATACCTGTGGTGCTTACCACAGTAGCGTTCTTGGAGTTCCTGTGGTAGATTATCTGGTATTCGCCATATTCAATTGGCTAAGCCCTATAATGACCTTAATATTCGCAGGATTAAACATTAAAATCAAGCGTCTGGTTAAAGGAGAGAAAAAAGAAACTGCAACCGTTTAAAAAATAGTTTTTCACCTTAAAAAATTACAAGCTACGATAATCACTACGTAAGCATCATTCTATTGCCAAACTCATAAAATATCTTCCCTAAAATTATAGATTTAATACTATTTATCTGTTATGGATTCTATCATCAATAAATAGTATGGACCTATCAATTTTTTAAATATTTATTCGTCCTATTCTCCTTTTCTAATCTTAATTTTACGGTAGATAAAAACACTAAAAAATTAATAGAATATGTCAATAGTAGGTAAAAAGTTTCCAAGTTTAAACGTAAACGCAATGAATGATCTAGGAGATACTTTTAAGATTAACGTTTTAGAAGAAGCTCAAAGGAATAATAAAAAAGTTGTTCTTTTCTGGTATCCTAAAGATTTTACTTTTGTTTGCCCTACAGAATTGCATGCTTTTCAAGCTGCATTAGGCGAATTTGAAAAAAGAAACACGATAGTTATTGGTGCTTCCTGTGATACTCCTGAGGTTCATTTTGCATGGTTAAGTACAGCAAAAGATAATGGAGGGATAGAAGGGGTAACGTATCCTATCTTAGCAGACAGCAATAGAAATTTAGCGTCTACTTTAGGAATCTTAGATATTACGAACGAAGAGTACAATGACGAGACGGGAGTTGTTACTGTAGAAGGTGATAATGTAACATACAGAGCTACGTACTTAATAGATGAGGAAGGTACTGTATTTCATGAAGGCGTAAACCATATGCCAGTAGGTAGAAACGTGAATGAATTTTTACGTTTAATTGATGCCTATTCTCATGTACAGAAAAATGGCGAAGTTTGTCCTGCAAACTGGGAAGAAGGTAAAGATGCTATGCAAGCAAATGCTAAAGGAACTAAAGAATATTTAGCAAGTCACATTAACTAAATTTATAGTCCCCATTGCCTATGGTGATGGGGTTAATTTCTAAATTAATTACGTATGATTTTAGAATTAGAACAAGATAATTTACAGGAAATTATTAACCAAAATGAAAATGTAGTGGTTCAATATTCTGCTACTTGGTGTGGTAATTGTCGTATTATGAAGCCTAAATTTAAAAAAGAGGCTACAACATACGAGCATATTACTTTTGTCCTTGCTGATGCTGAGAAATTTCCGGAATCTAGAAAATTAGCCAATGTAGATAATCTTCCAACTTTTGCCGCCTTTACAGGCGGAAAATTGAAGAATCAAGTACAAACTAATAAGTATGATGTATTAAAAGAATTGATCAGTGAAGTTACCAGTAATTAAGCACCTCACAAACTTCATCCAAGAGAATGATGAAGACTACGTATTAGAAACGATAGAAACACTTGAAGCACTAACAGAAGTACCTTCTCTTAAAGATGAGGAACTAGATGTTATTGGAGAGTTAATCTCTAATATGTACGGAGCCATAGAAGTTCATAAAGCAGTTAAGAGTGGCGCTTCTCAAAAAGAAGCCCTAAATGGCTTTATGCAACGCGTAATGGGTTCTATAGATAAATAAGAGCCCCTTTTTAAAGTTTAAAGTCCATTTCTAATCCGAATGGACTTTTTTTATTTAAAATTTTCAAAAACTATTTTAACATTTAAAAGATATATTTTATAATTTCACGAAGAATTAAATTCAATTAAAATTATGGCTGTTGTAACATTAAAAGGAAATAAATTAAATACCATAGGAAGTTTGCCTGCAGTAGGTACTTCTGCTCCAAGCTTTACACTTACAAAAAACGATTTATCTTCTGCTGATTTATCGCAATACAAAGGAAAAAAAGTAGTTTTAAATATTTTCCCTAGTGTAGATACAGGAACTTGTGCACAATCTGTTCGTCAGTTTAACACAGAAGCATCCGAATTAAAAGATACGGTTGTTTTATGTATCTCTAAAGATTTACCCTTTGCACAAGCACGTTTTTGTGGTGCAGAAGGTTTAAGTAATGTAGAAATGTTATCTGATTTTAAAGATGGTAATTTTGGAACTAACTATGGTTTATCTTTTGCAGACGGACCATTAGCGCCATTACTTTCTAGATCTGTAGTGGTTTTAAATGAAGAAGGCAATGTAATTTATACGGAGCAAGTTGCAGAAACTGTAGACGAGCCTAATTACAAAGCAGCATTAGAAGCGTTAGTAAATGCCTAAAAAAGAATCTTTTTTAGTAAATAGAATGAAGAGTGTCGGCTTCGCCTTGCGTGGAGCCGTTCTTTTAATTCGGACGGAAGCAAGTATAAAAATTCAGGTTTTTATTGCTATTGTTATGACCATTGCTGGTTTCTATTTTGAGATCACCAAAACAGAGTGGATATTACAAATATTCGCTATTGCATTAGTTCTTGGCGTAGAAGGAATGAATACTGCTGTAGAAAAAATATCGGACTACATACAACCAGAATTTGACAAAAAAATTGGTTTTATAAAAGATATTGCTGCAGGCGCTGTAATGCTTGTATCTATTGCATCTACGATTATTGGAATGATTATATACCTCCCAAAGATTTTTTAGATCCGTTATAGCTTCCCCATACAAGGTAAATTTGTATTTTAGCCCTCTAGAATAAAAGATTTAATGGCAAAAAAGTCAAAAAGCTCAAAATCAACGACTCCTAAAAAAAAGGCGTCTTTAAAATTATCAAAACAAAATAAAATTATATTAGGAAGCTTAATCATGCTTTTTAGTGTAGCACTTTTTTTTGCTTTCATATCGTTCTTTTTTACCTGGCAGGACGACCAAAGTTTACTTTCCGAATTTTCTAATCGGAATCAAGAAGCAAAAAATCTACTCAATAAATTTGGTGCGGCTATTAGTCACCTTTTTGTCTATAAAGGTTTCGGTATTGCGGCTTTAATATTCACTTTCCTTTTCTTTATTAGTGGCTTAAGACTCTTTTTAAGTCTTACCAAAACAGGACTCCTAAGAAAATGGATCTGGGGATTGGTCTTTGTCATATGGATCTCCCTAAGCTTAGGCTTCTTTGCTGAGAAAAGACCGCTATTAGGTGGATTAGTAGGCTATGAGATGAATGATTTCATGCAAGATTATATCGGAAAACTAGGCGTAGTACTACTATTGATTTTTGGTCTTGTAGTGATCTTAGTGCGTTTATTTAAGTTAACTCCAGATCATATTTCTGAATACTACAAGAATAAGAAAAGCGCTATTTCTAAAGAGTTTAATGAAAAAGATGCGGCAGAAACCTATTCTGAAGAAGAAATAGAAGCACTTATTCAAAAAGAAGAAAAGCAAAAAGTGGTAGATACCTACACCCACAAAAAAGATATTCCAGTAATGGAAACCAAGACAGAAACTAAGACGGAAACCAAGACCATTATAGATAAGGATTTTGAGGTTACCATTCCTGTTGAAGAAGATGTTGTGGAAGAAGAACTTCCTATGGAGGTAGAAAAAATAGTAGAAGAAGGAGAAGAAACCGATAATCTAGCCAGTAAATTGGTGGAAGATTATGGCGAATTTGATCCTACGCTAGAATTAGGGAATTATAAGTTCCCTACGATAGATTTATTAGACCAACACGGAGTAACGGGTGGTATTACCATCAACCAAGAAGAATTAGAAGAGAATAAAAATAAGATTGTAGAAACCTTAAAAAACTACAAGATAGGTATCGCACAAATTAAGGCTACTATTGGACCAACGGTAACGCTTTACGAGATTGTTCCAGAAGCTGGTGTGCGTATTTCTAAGATTAAAAACTTAGAGGATGATATTGCTTTATCACTTGCAGCTTTAGGAATTCGTATTATCGCCCCTATTCCAGGGAAAGGAACTATAGGTATTGAGGTTCCTAACAAGAATGCCACTATTGTATCTATGCGCTCCGTAATTACGTCTAGTAAGTTCCAGAAGGCAGAAATGCAATTGCCTATTGCTTTTGGTAAAACCATTAGTAACGAGACATTCGTTGTCGATTTGGCTAAAATGCCTCACCTCTTAATGGCAGGAGCAACAGGACAAGGTAAGTCTGTTGGTTTAAATGCGGTATTAACCTCATTACTCTATAAGAAACACCCTGCGGAGGTAAAATTTGTATTGATTGATCCTAAAAAGGTAGAATTAACTCTGTTCAACAAAATAGAACGTCACTTTTTAGCAAAATTACCAGATTCTGAAGATGCTATTATAACCGACAATACTAAGGTAATACACACCTTAAACTCGCTTTGTATAGAGATGGACAATCGGTATGAATTGCTTAAAATGGCATTGGTACGTAATATAAAAGAGTATAATGTAAAGTTTAAAGCTAGAAAACTTAACCCTAATGATGGGCATATGTTTCTACCTTATATAGTATTAGTTATTGATGAGTTTGCAGATTTGATTATGACTGCGGGTAAAGAAGTAGAAACTCCAATTGCACGTTTGGCGCAACTTGCCCGTGCTATTGGTATTCACTTAATTATAGCCACTCAGCGTCCTTCTGTAAACGTTATTACCGGTATTATCAAAGCCAACTTCCCGGCACGTATCGCTTTTAGAGTAACCTCTAAGATAGATTCCCGTACTATTTTAGATGCACAAGGTGCAGACCAACTTATTGGTCGTGGTGACATGTTATACACCCAAGGAAATGATGTGACACGAATTCAGTGTGCTTTTGTTGATACACCTGAAGTTGCTAAGATTGTAGAATTCATAGGCTCTCAGCGCGCATATCCAGATGCCCATTTGCTTCCAGAATATGTTGGAGAAGATTCTGGCACAAGTCTTGATAATAACATCACAGATAGAGATGCTTTATTCCGTGAAGCTGCAGAAGTTATTGTAATTGCACAGCAAGGATCGGCATCTTTAATCCAAAGAAAACTAAAATTAGGTTATAATAGAGCCGGTAGAATTATTGATCAATTAGAGGCAGCAGGTATTGTGGGTCCGTTTGAAGGTAGTAAAGCCAGACAGGTATATGTCACAGACATGGCCGCTCTTGAAGTAATTTTTAACAACGAAAAAAAATAAAATTTGATTATGAAAAAGATTATTGTTTTAGTAGCACTTTTCACCTCTGCCCTATCTATGGCGCAATCTTCCGCAAAAGCAAAAACTTTGTTGGATGATGTGTACAACAAGGTAAAAAGTTATGACAATATTTACGTAGATTTTAAATATGCTTTAAATAATAAAGAAGCAAATATCAACCAAGAAACTCGCGGTGATGTTACGATGAAGGGCGATAAGTATTTATTTAACTACTTAGGCTCTCAGCAGTTGTTTGATGGTAGTAAAGTGTATACTATTGTTCCAGAAAACGAAGAAGTAACTATTGAAGCGAAATCTACGGAAGAAAATACCATCACTCCTTCCAAAATGTTGACTTTTTACAAAAAAGGACATAATTACGAGATGGACATTCTTCAAACTATTCAGGGTAGAAAAATTCAGTTTGTAAAATTGACACCTATAGATACTAATTCTGAGATTAAATCTATCCTTTTAGGCATTGATGCAGAAACAAAACACATCTATAAATTGATTGAAACAGGTAAAAACGGAACTAAAACAACCATCACTGTTAATTCTTTTAAAACAAATCAAACTTTATCAAAAACCTTATTTACATTTGATGAAGCTAAGTACAAAAAAGAAGGCTATTATATCATAAGGAATTAAGCATTGAGAATATTAGACCGTTATTTATTAAGTAGATTCTTATACAATTTCTTCAGCTCGTTTGCAATATTGATGCTCATCTTCATATTTCAAACGATTTGGCTGTTTATAGACGATTTGGCTGGTAGAGGCTTGGATATTATGATTATCCTTAAGTTTCTCTTCTATATTATGCCCAATCTTATGGAGAAGGTACTTCCGTTGACGGTGCTTCTAGCCTCAATTTTAACCTTTGGTTCCATAGCCGAGAATTATGAATTTGCCGCAATGAAAGCCTCTGGTATTTCTTTGCAACGGTCTATGCGACCTTTAATTATTTTTGTTTCCATTTTAGGGATTGTGGTATTTTATTTTGCCAATAGCGTCATCCCTGCTTCCGAACAGAAAATATACAACCTCAGAAAAAATATTGGACAAGTAAAACCCTCTACAGCCATTGTCGAAGGTGCTTTTAGCGATTTAGAAGGTACCAACATGAATATGAAGGTAGATCGTAAATATGGCGATAATGATCGTTTTCTAGAGAATGTTATCATCCATAAAAAATCTAATAACAGCATTAATAATACGGTTATTAAAGCCAAAACTGGCGAATTGGTCAGTAGTGAAGGATCTGATATTTTAAAATTGGTTTTAAGAGATGGCCATTATTATGAGGACATCGAAAAAAAGAAAACTTCTGAAAATAAGAAATTCCCCTTTGCTAAATCGAGTTTTGAAGTTTATACCATCAATCAAGATATCTCTAAATTAGACGTTAATCTTGAAGAAGATAGAGCGGTAACTACAGATAAGATGAAAAATGTAGTTCGGTTAATTAAGGATGCCGATTCTATTAAAAAGAACAACCTGTCTATTATAGAAACTTTTTCTAAGAGTATTCACAACCGCGCAGGAGCCTTTGCTGTATTATCAAAAAAAGACAGTGTAGATCGGGCTAATTTTGTACCGGTAAGTAAAGATTCTTTACGCTTACAAAAAGCCGTTTTTGACACGCTTACTATCGTGAATTTATATCCAGCATATCAAAAGAGTCAGATTTTGAATGCGGCAAAGAATACCACTACCAATATTATTGCTTCTGTAAGCAGTAAGAAAGATGAAATGGATAAACGCTATAAGATCTACAATATGCACATTGTATCGTTGCATAAAAAGTTTGCTTTGGCCTTATCCTGTATTGTGTTATTCTTTGTAGGGGCACCTTTAGGGGCTATTATTAGAAAAGGCGGATTAGGGTTACCTATGGTTGTTGCCATTATCTTGTTTCTAACCTATTACTTTATTGGTGTATTTTCTGAAAACTATGCTAAGGAAGGAAACATGAGTCCTATTATCGGAGCTTGGGCATCTACCTTAATTATGCTCCCCTTGGGAATCTTTTTAACAAAAAGGGCTACAGAAGATAAAGGATTGATAAGTTTTGGAGTCGTTATAGACTTCTTTAAAAATGGTTTTAAAAAATTAATGCCTAGTACAAAATAAAACATATGGACAATATGAGGAATCTAGATGCTATAGAAGACGCAATTATCGATATTAAAAACGGTAAAGTTATTATAGTTGTTGATGACGAAAATAGAGAAAATGAAGGCGACTTTTTAGCCGCTGCAGAATTGGTTACTCCTGAAGTAATCAATTTTATGGCTTCGCAAGGTCGTGGACTTATTTGTACCCCTTTAACTGAAAGCAGATGTAAAGAGTTAGGCTTGCCTATGATGGTCACCAACAACACAGACCATATGGAAACCGCTTTTACAGTATCTGTAGATTTACGAGGTAAAGGAGTTACCACTGGTATTTCTGCCGGAGATAGAGCCAAAACCGTACTATCCTTAACAGATCCTGAGACCAAACCTTTTGATTTGGCGAGACCAGGGCATATTTTTCCTTTAGTGGCGAAAGAAGGTGGCGTTTTACGTAGAACCGGCCATACCGAAGCAGCTATAGATTTTGCCCGATTGGCAGGCTTACAACCCGCTGGTGTTATCGTGGAGATTATGAACGAAGATGGTTCTATGGCGCGCTTACCAGAACTAATGGAAGTTGCTAAAAAACACGATTTAAAGATTGTTTCTATCGAGGCTTTAATTGCCTACCGTATGGAACACGATAGTTTAATAGAGAAAAAAGAAGACTTCACTATTACCACTCGTTTTGGAGATTTTAGATTGCGTGCTTACCAACAAACTACAAACGATCAAGTACATATTGCTTTAACCAAAGGCACTTGGAAGAAAGACGAAAAAATTCTTACGAGAATTAATTCTACTTTAGTGAATAATGATATTCTTGGTACGCTCACCAACAATCCTGATAAGAAACTTGAGGATATGTTTAATGCGATTAATGCCGAAGGTAAAGGTGCCTTTTTGTTCATCAATCAAGAAAGTCAGTCTTTAAATCTTTTAAATAGATTATCAGACTTGAAAGCACTACAAGCCAAAGGAGAAATGAAAGCGCCTAAAATTGAGATGGATGCCAAAGATTTTGGCGTTGGTGCACAGATATTACACGACCTTAATATTTCTAAAGTAAAACTACTAACCAATACCATACAGTCTAAACGTGTAGGTATTATAGGTTATGGATTAGAAATTATCGAGTACGTAAAATACTAAACTAATACTGCTTTAATAGCGGCAATCATCGCTTTTGCTCTTGCCTGCACCTGCTCTTCTGTCCAACTTAATTTAATTAAGCAAGAAATGGTGCGTGATAGTACTTGATCAGAAGCAGAAAAATCTTTCGCTTCAGAAGTATATACCGCGCGCTCTATGGTTTCAGAAAACTGATTTAAAGATTTTAGTTCTTTTAAATGATCCCATTTTGTGTGGTAATGCCAGTTGTTATCATACCAATAAAAAGAAGCATCTACACCGTGCTGCCCTAAAGAGGTATGTGCCGTTTTTGCTAGTTGTTCTGTAGGAAGAAAGAAACTTATAAACGAATAATTCTGAACCCCACCTTCTGGTATTTTTCGAAAGGTAATTTCAGGGATGGTTTTTAATGCGTCCTCTAAAATTGTATAATATTTTTTCTGAGTGGCTAAAAACTCATCCAAACGTTGTATTTGCGCCACGCCTACGGCCGCATGTAGTTCTGATATTCTGTAGTTATACCCCAAAAATGGATGCCCTTCTGCTCCCCTATCTTTTCCAATGTGGTCATGCCCGTGATCTGAATAATGATCAGCATGGGTATAAAATTCTTTGTTGTTTGTAATTAGTCCGCCGCCTTCACCGCAGGTAATTGTTTTTACATAATCAAACGAAAAACATCCTATATCTCCAATACTCCCTAGCGGTTTGTTATCATAAGAACCACCAATAGCTTGGCAGGCGTCTTCTACCAGCACCAAATCATGTTTTGCACATAACTTAAGTAACGGATTTAAATCTACCATAGAACCGCACATATGTACAGGCATGATGGCTTTGGTACGTTCTGTAATGGCATTTTCTACCGCTTTAGCGTTTAAGCCAAGGGTTTCATCAACATCTACCAGAACAGGAATAGCCCCTACCGCTAAAATAGCCTCAAAAGTAGCTACAAAGGTGAATGTAGGCATGATCACTTCATCTCCAGCACCAACACCCGCACTGACCAATGCTACGCTTAAAGCGGCTGTACCGCTACTTACCAATTGCGCGTATTTTGTTTGCATACGCTCAGCCAATAACTTTTCTAATTTAACAGCCTTCCAATCGTTACGGGCTCCATCAAAACCATAACGCATGAGTACTCCTGAATCTAAAACATCATTGACTTCTTTACGTTCCGCATCTCCGAACAATTCAAATCCAGGCATATATTTTTCTATTAAAAGTTAAAAAGAATTCCGCCTGCAAATTAAGAGGATTTACAGCGTTTATCAAACCATAATGACAACTAATTATCGTTCTAAAATCATATCTTTTAACGGCTTTCTTACTTTCGGCAAAGTAGCAAACAAATCGTCTGCGGCCCTATACCCTACTGGCAGTACTAAGACCGAAGTTAAGTTTGTATCCTTTAGCCCTAAAAGTTCATCATATGTACTCGGAACAAAACCTTCCATAGGACAAGAATCAATGTTTTCAAAAGCACAAACCGTCAATAAATTCCCTAATGCCAAATACGCTTGTTTGGTGGCCCAAGCTTTTTTCTCTTCGGTAGTCATTTTTGAAAATGTAGTAATGAGGGTATCACGAAACGGATTCAGAATTTCATCACTCGTATTTCGGATGTCTTTAATTAAGTTGAAATAATTTCTGATGTAGGCTTCAGATATATCGGTTTCTATACAGAGAATTAATACATGTGATGCTTGAGCTACTTGTTGTTGGTAGTACGAGTGCGCTACTAAATTCTCTTGTAGTTCTTTATTGTGCACTACCATTAGCTTTAATGGCTGTAACCCGTAAGAGGTTGCGGTAAGATTAAAAGCTTCTTTTAGAAGGTCTATTTTCGTTTCGCTTAAAACCTTGGTGGAATCAAATTTCTTAACAGCGTAACGCCAATGTAGAGAATCTATGCTCGAATTCATTCAATAATTTTAAATGTATGCCTGGTAAGTAGTACCCTGCTTTGCTGTAAAATTACTTTTTTAAAATGATACACATTCGTAATTCGCTAAAAAATAGACTGCTAAAGCAGCATTCGCATTTAAAAGGAAAAAAATGTGAAATTTTTTTCAAAAGCAGGGTTGATATTTAAAAAAGGTTTATATATTTGCACCCGCATTCAGGGAATACCTGATGAGGCACTCAGGAGAATTGGCAGAGTGGTCGAATGCGGCAGTCTTGAAAACTGTTGAGGGTCACACCTCCGGGGGTTCGAATCCCTCATTCTCCGCTTAAAGCAAAGCTCAATATCGAAAGATATTGGGCTTTTTTATTTTAAGACATGTCAAGAACGTAGTTCTTGTAAATAGAGTAAAATAAAAAAGCCCATAAATTGCGTTAGCAATTTGAGCTTTATTGTCAGGTGTGGAGACCGAGGGATGCACGAAGTGAATCCCCTACTCTAAAAAACAAAATAAAAAAGCCCGTAAATTGCGTTAGCAATTTGAGCTTTATTGTCAGGTGCTGAGACCCAGGGATGCACGAAGTGAATCCCGATACTTGAAAAACAAAATAAAAAAGCCCATAAATTGCGTTAGCAATTTGAGCTTTATTGTCAGGTGCTGAGACCCAGGGATGCACGAAGTGAATCCCGATACTTGAAAAACAAAACAAAAAAGCCCATAAATTGCGTTAGCAATTTGAGCTTTATTGTCAGGTGCGGAAAACAAGGGATGCACGAAGTGAATCCCCTACTCTAAAAAACAAAATAAAAAAGCCCATAAATTGCGTTAGCAATTTGAGCTTTATTGTCAGGTGCGGAGATCAAGGGATGCACGAAGTGAATCCCGATACTTGAAAAAACGAAATAAAAAATCCCATAAACGTAATGCTTACATGGCTTTGTTTTTATAGGTGTTGAATTGGGTGTTGTTAATACTAATTTTAATGGATTTCCAATAAACTGAGAATCTCCAAACCAATAGTTTCATTTAACTCTCCATCTTTTAACACAGAAATAAATCCCATTTTACATTGGTGCTCTATAGTATTATGAATATCCAAAACTTTATAATAATCATCCGTCAAATAGGGTTTAAATTTATTTTCTGCATTATCCCCAGGATACAATAACATTGCGCTTTCTGCATCCCAAAAACGGCAATACGCGTACATTTGACGCAGATCACTAACGGAAGCAGAACTTTTATCAGGGCGTTTCCATTTTGTATCAATAATAAGTGTTCTATCCCCTATTCGTAAAACAATATCTGCCCTTAAACTATTATTTCCCCAGAACGATTTAGATTCTTGACCTGAAACGCTAACCTCTGTTCCAACACAAGCTTGTTGTACTTGTTTGATGATAAATTGCTCCCATAACTCATTCATATCAAACAGAAGGGATAACATCTTTTCTTTACCACTAGCAATATCTGGAGAATAATTTAAAATGATTAACCTAGCTAATTCTAAAGCATAAGTGTAACTACTCGATTTCCTATTGAGTTGAATTTTATTTAGTTCTTTTGCTATTATGGTTTTCTGATCTACTTCTGGAAAATTCAATAGTACTCTATTAGAAAGATCATGTAGCCTAGAGCCTTTGGTAAACTGAGACACAATAGCTAATGCTTTACTCAATATCTGATGCAAAAAATGATTGCTATCATAAACTTGATGCGTTGTATAAAAACACTCCTTATGCACTAAGTTATGCCGATATGCCCTGCAAATTCTAGTTTTCCTTTTAGAGCAGTGGTGTTTTTTGTTTGCTTTCTATACTGCTTTATTAATCCTTTTCGAACTAAACTTTCTACTTCAAGGAGGTATAATTCAAAATAAACTTCTAATAAATTTAGATTTTGCCTCCGTACATGCGCAGCGCCAGCAGATTTTGCTTTTAACTTGCCACATGCTTGAAGCATTTTAAGTAATACGCCTTTCCATTTAAGATCAGCATCACCTTTATCTGCTTTTGGATTTATCTCGATGGTTAAACCATCTACTTGAATGACCCCCACAAACTGATTAAATTTTATACCTTTTACTATAGGCTGAAAATAAGTGCCGTTATGATACTCATTTAATTTTAAAAGCGCATCTAAATGAGCTTGTTTAAAGCCTTGTTCACCAATAGTTAAGCGTTGGTGTTCAAAAACAGATATCGCCTTTAGAGTTTTCAAATTAATTATTATCAGTGTTAAAAATGTTTTTTACAGCTTCTATTATGCTTTCAAAAGTTACTTTCTTTAAGTGATACGTAGGTGCAATAAAATCTTCTTTACCTTCATATTTAAAACTTGAAAACTTGAGTTCTTTATTTTTCTGCTCTTCTACAAAACCCTCCCCCAAAACCAAACCAATTTTACCATAATCCCCATAAAAATATTCTTGTAACAATGGTACTATTTTGTTATTGAAAGCATTGGCCAATTCTTCTTTTGTATTTATTCCAAAAAAGTATGAATGCCCTATGGTATGGTCTCTATCTATTAATAAAGCTATACGTTCATTAATTGTTTTTAAAATATCTGCTAACTTTATGCCATCTACTTCTTCACTCTTAATAACATCATAGTTTGGCATCATTTCTTTAAACTCAAACCTACGCCGTAAGGCAGTATCTAAAGACTCTACAGACCTATCTGCTGTGTTCATTGTGCCAATTATATGTAGATTTAATGGTATTCCAAACTCTTTTTTAGAATATGGTAATTTCACTAAAATCTCTTCTTCTTCCCCTATACGTTTATCTTTTTCTAGCAATGTTATAAGTTCTCCAAAAATACCAGATACATTGCCTCTATTAATTTCATCAATTATTAAAACACTATTTTTTACAGGTTTGTTTTTAATTTCTTCCTTAGTTAACGTTGTAATCTCTTCCATCACATCATCAAATATCAAATCTTTTGGATTGTATTTAACTGTTTCGATAGAACCATTTTGACTGATTACAAAATCATAAAAATTCTTGTATACCGCAAATAACTCACAATGAATATGCCCTACCAAAGGATGAAGTTCTGCCTTTAAACTTCTCACCTCACTTGGTACAACTTCTTCTAGTAATACTCTTTTTAATTTTTCTTTTGTTACACTAAACGTATGCTGGCCCTCTTTTTCTTTTTTATTATTAGACCAAAGATATTTTACTAAAATTGAAGATTCGTTAACATTAGCTAACATTAATTCTACTCCTGTTTTTGTTTTAAATAATCCTTCTCTACTTTTTTGAAAAGGCTTTAATGTTTCAATATATTTAAGATAAAGTGTTTCAAAATCTTCACTATCACTCGAATTTAACTGTAGATATTCTGATAATGCATTTTTTATCATACATTTAAAAACACCATCTTCAATAACATACTGTACATTAGCCTCTTTCCCTATTTTTGGTTTAATCCCTTCTACAAAATCTTCATAACTCATAGATTGATGAAAGGTGGTAAAAATAATTGATCCTTCTTGAGAAAGTCTATTGTATTCTTTTTTTATAATAGAACGTTTTTGATTTAAATCAAAATCAGGGTTTACAATAGCAATGGCATTACTTATAGTTCTATAAGTTTTTCCTGTTCCCGGAGGCCCAAAAAGTATTTGGTTTAGGGGTCTCCGATAGCTAGACTTTTGGTTTATTAAAATATCTTCATCGTTGAAATAACCTTCTAAAAACTTAGTATAGTTTTCTTTTCCCAAGATAGCAGCTAATTTACCTGAATCTTTTGCGCCGTCATTTTTATAAAACAAGGGCTTATTTGCATTCATTGTTTGCTCAATTAGGCTTATTATTTCCTTGTAATTTGTAGCAGTGCATTGAAAAATATCTTTCTTGAAGTAATTTAAAGAATCGTCTAAATAATTACTCCATTTTAATTTATCATTATTAAAATAGTTAGGTTTGGATTTTTCTATCATCCAATCTATAAACGCTGATTTCATATCTTTTACATTTTCTCCAAACAATAATTCAATATCTTTTTCTCTTTTAACTTGTAGTATTGTATCATGCCAAATACCTGCTCCAGCACCTCTAGGCGCCTTTCCTTTATACAATAATCCGTTTACTTTTTGTAATTCTAATCTTTCATTTTCACTATCTTTAGACAAAACTTGAGCTTTAAAGTGCACTATTAAATCGTGCGATCCTCCATACCCCTTAATTAGAATAAAATCTCCAACCTGTATCTCCTTAAATAGTCTTCTAGCCTTTTTTGCAGCAGGTCGTGGGTCATCTATAGCATAGTCTATTGCTTGCCAATACTCCTCTTTCTTAAAAAATGATAATCTGTCGAAATTAGAATTGAATCCTAATGCCCAATATTTTACATTTTTTAAATTCAACTTCTCATTTAGATTCTCCATTAATTCTTTAAATTTTTTATTTGAAACAAACATATCTTCACAGCACCTTCTTTAAAAATAGATATGATAGCATCATAGTTCTGGTCCTGAAAGGTAAATAGTTCATTGAAGGTTGGAGATATGTACCAAGGGGCTTGTCAAAGCGTTCTCTATCTTTTTCTCTAAAACCACCTAAATCTGCTACTAGGATTTTGTAGCATTTAACTAGTTCGCTACGCTATTCCCATCATACCGCACTTGCGTGTTACAATCAAAACCATCTTCTTTTGGTCTAAAAACCAAACCTACACCCTTCGTTTTATTAACCCGGCCATTGGCATGTACAAGAGTCACAAATGCGTATTTATCGTTGCCTTGAAACCAATACCCGCTTTTAAAACGTTTTCCTGGGCCGCCGCGCTGCCTAGGGATAAAATTAAAGTTAGGGTGTGTTTCTCTATACTTTTTAAGTTGATTTAAAATAGTTTCATGGAAGGTCATTTAGTATTGCATTAATTTCATTAAGAGATTTTATTAGTATCAAAATTATTATTCCATATTTCATCATACTCGACTCTAGATAGTGGCTTATAATCCTTTGCTATATATTTCTCTATAATTTTAATTGTTCTATTTACTTGATCTTGTTCTTGCTTCTCCTTTAAGTTCATAGATTTTAAGAATGACAGGAGGTTTTTAATGCCGTCAATTTTATACTTCTCTAAAGCAACATTGTCATTCAAGTTCTTTATTAAGTGATTATGAGCCTCTTCCGAGCTGAATACCTGAACTAAGAAATCATTAGGTTGATATCCTCTAAATTCGCCTTCGGAATGATCAGCCTGATTAGATATCATATTAAAAAGATGTGTATTATAGTATAAAAAGAAATTCTTTTCTATTTCTTCCCGTAAAATTTTATTGGCTTCTAATGGTCTAATAACATTTTGTGAAGCAGTTATTTTATCTACAAGTAAATGATATCCATTTATAATTGTTGACACATCATATTTTTGTTTAATAAGTGCATTTAGTTTTGCTAACATTAAATATTCCAATTCCTTAGAGGTGAAAAAATTATTTTTATATTCTAATATGCCAGAAGTATATTTCTCTTTGTGCTCTTTTCTCTTTATATTTATATTTATATCAGATAATATTTTATCAAGATAACCGATATTACAAATCTCTAAAACTTCTTTTATCAAATCAATAAATGCGGTTCTCCTTCCTAAATAAAATTGTTTTAAACCATCATGCAGAATCTCTAATACCTTTTCATCATCTCTATGAATACCTTCTGACATGAACATGTTTAATGATAAGACTACATCTTGAAATTGTTCAATAGATTTTGCAGAATTTTTAAAAACAAAATATTTCAATTCATTTTGAATAGTAAATTCTTTCTTTAAAGGGTCATCGCCAATATCTTTTACTAACACATGTAACTTAAATTTTTCAAAGGCCTTTTGAATTTGAGTAATAGATATATTACCTGAAGCAATATTATTTCTAATATATAAATCAGTGTAATAAATTTTAGAAATACTGGTCTGATTAACTTCATAAAATTCAAAATTTCTTGAAATGAAAAGTTCGCAGAGAACTGCGTTAATAATTTCAAAATCTTGATTAGGCTTATCTCGTAATAGATCTTGGACTATTTTTTTTGAATATTCATCATAAATATAAATATCATGATTTAGGCCTTTATTTGTATTTATTTCATTTTTATCCCAAACTATTTTGCCTCCTGATAGGATTATATTTAGTTTATTTAATATTAGGTCTTGAATATACCTATACTTATAACTTAATAGTTTTAATAAAATATACTCTGATTGAATTACATCAGATACATTTTCGATAAAGCTTAAATTGAATTTGAATTCGTTAACAAAACGTTTAACGTCTCTAAAGGTTTCTAAAAAATCTAAATATGATAATTTATAAGTTGAACACGGCTTAATTTCATCTAACATTTCTCCAATATCCATATTAAAAGGAAAAAAGAAACTATTCTTTTCAAATAAATTTTTAAAGCTTTGCGATAAGTTAGCAACATCGATTTCTTTAGTTATTTGAGGAAAAGCCTTATCTATTTCTCTGTAAAGCATTTGTGTGATTAAATTTTCATCAAAAGGAAGAAGATTAATTTCTACATTAAATACTTTATCAAGATAGTTATCTTTTGGTTTTTCGATAGTTTCTACAAGATACTTCCTATCATAACCAATAATAAATATTAAATTATTAAAATCAGATAATGTTCTTATAAGTTTAAGAGTTGTTAGAATTTCATCTTTTTCCAATCTATCCAAGTCGTCCAATAAAACGATTATTTGTTTATCTGTTTTTAGAATAGATTGATTGATTCTGATAAAATATTCCTCAAGAGTTTCATTGCCGTTTATAGCATCTCTACCCATTGCTATCAGCTTACTTAATTCATTTGATGGTAGCTGCAATATCGAATCTACGTAACCCTTAAACTCAGAATTAATTTCCCCAGAGTATGGTTTTAATATATTGCTTAATTCTTCAAAAAAGTTTTCAATAATAGCATTTTCACCTTTGTTTTTCCAAACCCTATACCAAAATACAATTGTGTCAGGATTGTTTAAAGTATAATCCTTTTTAAATTTATTCAAGAAACTACTTTTACCATAACCCCAAACAGCATTTATTCCAATAGTAAATGCAATCTCTGGTTTGAAATTAGTCAATGATGACATGAGCTGTGTTAGAATTCTTTCATTGGCTAATTCTTCAGCATTAAATAAATTATCTTGTAAAAAATAGGAAGGCTCTTGACTATTATTCCTAATAGTTTTATAAATCAGGTAAATATTAATTGCAAAAATAATACTTACCAAAATGATAATATCTGCATGGTTTAACCAGCGTGTAATCTGAGTAAATTGTATTTTATCTTTTTCGAAGAATCTCAAATAGAGATAAAGAAAAAATATTATGCCTACGAAAAACGTAATATTTTTATGTGGAATATATTTTTTTTTACACGATTTAATTGATAATCCTACAAGCAAGATTGTAATAATACTATAACCTATTATAAAGGCTAGTGATTGATAATCTATAATATTACCAATTGTCAATAAAACCTTAATAATTGCATTTTTGAAAAGAAGTAATACGGCAATTACTGCAGTAAGAATGATAAGAAATCGTGTATTATAACTCTTCATATTATTAATTAATTTTATTTCTTACCATGTTAATTGTACCTCCAAATCTTAAATTCTCCTTCACAATTACAAACAAACTTGATTATATAATCATGAAAACGCTCGCCATATGTTTTATTTTCTCCGTAACCTCCATACTTGAAATTTGACCAGTTCCTGGATGGTATATCACAAAAAATATATGATTTACTTGTATAACTATTTTTTACTTTGATTTTTGCAATTATATAAATTTTACTGTCATATTCATACGCAGTGATTTCTGTTAACCAATCAGAATCTAAAGTATAACTACTCAAGTAATCTTTGCGATAACCATTGTCAATTATGAATTCTTCAAAATCGTCATAGCTTATTGATCTTCCACCAGATTCTACAGTAGCACCAGCACAATTCTTTAATGATTGCATTGCTCTATTTAATTCATCAACCCCTTTATTTAATTTGGACAAAGCTTCGTTAGCATAATTTTTCGCATTATTCATATAATTAATCAACGAATCGGGATCATCTTCGTATGATGCACTTGATAATTCATTTAATGCATTAGATAAAGCCCTTTTTGCACTATAAAAATAATCTTCTGCATCACCAGCATAATCTGCCACATATTCACAGTCAATTGATTCGGCTGCACTTTCGGCATCAGAGGCTTCGTCTTCTGCATACCCTGCTTTTGATTTAGCACTAGAAATTTCACTTTCAGCACTAATAGCGTCATATTGAGCATCTGAGATAGTTGATTTAGAAAGAGCTTGATTAATATAATATATGCCTTGTTGCGTTTTTTTAAATGGAGATCCGTATTCATCAAAAGCGTCTTCAATTTGTTCGATTACTTGGTCTGATTGACCAAACATTGTTGAAGAAAAAAATGTGACAAATAGAGAAAGTAGAATTATCTTCATATTGATTATGATCTTGGATTTATTTAATATACTCTATGACTTAGTCGTTATTTCCCATATTTAGTAATATCCTCCGCAACCATACCCAACTCTTGCTCTACTTCTCCAACGGTAACCTGCCCATTCATTAACATAGGTAATAACCAATCTCTAAGTTCTGAGAGTTTTTGATTTTGTTTTAAATTTGTTTGAATTTGAGCATGTATTGGCTTTGCCTTATTATAAAATAGCTCAATAACTTGGCCATCAGGTTTGGAAACTTGATGATTCGTAACGAACGACTCGAACAGTAAGTTTTTAATACCGCTAGTTTTTCCTTCCCAACCAAACAATACACCTTCATCATATAACCTATTCCATTCGTAAGCAAAATTATAAAGTGCTTTTTCCTCTTTTAGAGTTACTGCTTTACAAAAGTTGGAACAGATTAAGGGGTTTTCAAATCGCTCTAAAGTTTCTTTGGTAATGAAAGCCATTCTACCAGTTGATTGTGTAGGACTTCCTCCCGAAATTTCAATAATGAAATCACCTATTTCTAATAATTTATGATTGTTTTTTTCTAAAATAAAACGTGTTGGACTTTTTACCTCTCCTTTTCCGTTTAAACCATTTAAATCTGCACCGCGAATATAAGAAACCTTATTTACATAATTACCTTGTTTTTTTTCTTTCCCCCAATCACCACTTTTATCATTTTTGATCCAAGCTGAAAAAGAATCAACCTCCCAACCCTCTGGAATCTTACGTTTCAACTCGGCATTAAAAACCATTTTACCACCAGACGATTTATAAGGTTTACCATTGGCATCAGGAAAATCGAACTGTACAAACCAATAATCGTAAAGCGTTTTTGCCATCGCTTCTAATTCTTGGTTTATTTTGTTGTTGACTTCTATTTTGGCGTCTAAATCGGAAAGGACTTTGGCTATTTGTTTTTGTAATTTTAAAGATCTATATGGAAATTCTAATAACCTAAAATTAGTTGTTGCTTGCGCTAGAGCGGGAACACCAACGTGACTTTTAAAAGATAATAATCTTTTCTGGCCTTCAATAGTATGAAAATAATAAGTAAAATAAATTGGATCAACTAAATCTTTCTTTAAAGTAACTCTAAATTGGCTTTATGATATAATATAATTATCATACTTTGAATTTTCAGGAATGTATGAAATTTGTCCTAATGTTCCTCGATGTGTAATTACAATATCTCCCCTTTTCGTATTTGCTTTTTTTAAAAATTTCGCTTTTTCTTTTGAAACATATCTAAACGATTCTTCAGTAAGTTTTACGCCATTAATATTAGAACCATTCAAAACTGGAACACCATCATCAATAAAGCTGTCGACTTTAATATCAGAACCAAAAGGACCCATTGTAATTTCTTGAATCAAATCCTTCATTAAAACCATCTTTCTATTCATAATGCAAGGTTTTCAAGTTCTTCTGAATCTCTTTTTCTAAATTTTTAGACTCTTTGAAAAGCGTCCCTAAATTATTTTCAAAGTCATTCATTTTAGTAGTAAACTCTTCCGCAGTAATATCTATGTATTCAATTTTAACTTCAAAATATTGTCCTGCACTTAGGCTGTAGTTTTTCGCTTTAATATCGTCGTAAGACACCACAACAGATAAATCGTCTTTGGCTTCTTTCGCATTAAAAACATTTATAATTTCTTGTTCTTCAGCTTCGCTTAAAACGGTTTTTTGGTTTTTACCTTCTTTTACCTTGGTTCCTAAATTAGAAGCATCTACCAACACCACATCTTTAGTATTCGTTTTATCTAAAAACAAAATACTTACGTTGGTTCCTGTGGTGGCGAAAATATTAGATGGCATACTTACCACACCTGCTAGCATTTTACTTTCTACTAGTTTCTGTCTAATTTTTTTATCGATACCAGATTGTGCGGTTATAAAACCTGTAGGTACTACAATGGCTGCTTTCCCTTTGACTGTTAAGCTGTGCATAATATGTTGTATAAACAGCAAGTAAATAGCCATAGAATCTTTCTTGCTTTTAGGTATATTTGGTATGCCTGCAAAAAAGCGTTCCTTATTGGCTTTACTGTCTAAATCTGCGCTGTAATCGCTAAAATCTAGCTTAAAAGGTGGATTGGAAACTATATAATCGAACTGTTCTAATTGTCCGTTGTCTTGTTTGTGATACGGACTTAAAATGGTATTACCTTGTATAATGTTTTGTATGGAATGCACCAGATTGTTTAAAATAAGATTTAAACGCAATAAGGCAGAGGATTTTTGCGAGATGTCTTGCGAGTAAATGGTACACTTATCTTCGCCAATGGCGTGTGCAATATTCATTAACAAGGTTCCCGATCCTGCACTTGGGTCGTAACAAGTAACGTTGTTTACATCGTCGCCAGTTACCAAACAAGCTGCCATAATTTTGGCTACAGCGTGTGGTGTAAAATACTCCGCGTATTTACCCCCAGAATTGGTATTGTAGTCTTTAATTAAATATTCGAAAATAGTCGCAAAAAAATCGAATTTCTGTGTGAATATGTGTTCGAAACTAAAACCAACGAGTTTGTTTACTAAGGCTTTACAGAAGTCATCTTTTTTATCGGTTACGTATTTACTTAGGTTTTCAAACAACACCACTTTTTCTCCACCTTGTGTGAGTACCGAGAAAATATCTATGTTATCTTTGGCTACGCTTACTAAAGTTTCATCAAAAATAGCAGCAAAATTATCTTTGTTTTGTTGCTCAAATAAACGCGATAATAAGTTTTTAGGTGCAATGGTTGCGGTGTTTTCGCTTATTTGCATGGTTAGCATTTCTAAATCATCATCGGAATACTTTTTGAGTGCTTCGTCAAAGTTATCGGCTTTTGCAAAATCGGTTTCTAACTGTTTTAACTCGTAAACGTATTTATCGTTTAAGAACTTATATAGAAATACTTGGGTGATTATTTTAAATTCGTTTCCGTCATTCCCTAAACCGTAATTGGCACAGACGCTTTTAAGGTCGTCTATTAGTGCTTTGGTTTGGGTTTCAAATTGGTTTGTCGTCATTATATTTAATTCTGCATTTTTTTTAATTGGTTTTATTTCGGTTTAAGACACTAATTACTAAACGTGTTACGGTTTGCATTTCGTCTGGTTTGCTAGAAGCAATAAACAGCGTTAAACTGGCTAAGGTATCGTTATTAATAATGGGTTGTTTTTGGTTATTAAAAAGCATGTTATTTTGTTGTAAAAACTTTAAAAAACAAGCTGCTGCAATACGCTTATTACCATCAACAAACGAGTGATTTTTTACTACAAAATATAAAAGCATGGTTGCTTTTTCTTCTATGCTCGGGTAAAAATCATCGGCTCCAAATCCTTTTGCTATTTGCGCCACAGAACTCTGAAAACTTTTATCTTTTTCTTTTCCAAAAACATCAGAATCAAACTCCGTTAGCATTTGGTTAATTATCTCTTGATAATCGTCTAAACTTGGGTAATTAGCTTCTGTTGTAGTTAATCCTTTAGCGTCTAATTCTTCATGATCATAATCATCTAACAGGCTTAATCCTTTAGCAAAAGTTTCTAATATTATGTTATCTGAAGCCTTTTCTTCAATAGCTTTGCTTACCGTTCTAGTTAGAATATGTATGCCATCTTTTAATAACTTTACTTCTTGTTCTTTTTGCTCTAAACGTTTTTGGTTAATTGCATAGCCTTGTACTAAATAGTCTTTAAGTCGCTGTGTAGCCCATTGCCTAAATTTAGTAGCCTGTAATGATTTCACTCTGTAACCAACAGAAATAATCACATCTAGATTATAATATTTTACATCTTTTGACTGACTCTTTCCTTCTATAGCGCCATGTTGAGTGGTATGTGCAAAATTTGCACATACCACATCCTCATCTAGTTCTTGCTCTTTAAATATATTACGAATATGTCTACCAATAACTGTTCTGTCCCTTTCAAACAAAACTGCCAATTGCGCCTGAGTAAGCCAAACTGTTTCCTTTTCAAATTGAATACTGACTTCTATTTGGTTGGTATTAGATTCGTATATAATTATTTCATTCATTGACATCATTTGTTAACTATCGCATATTTTGCGACAGTTGCTTTTTTTTATTTTCATTAAGCAACATAACCGTTGTATTCGTTCATATATTCTTTTACAATAAGACTATTAATCCGTCTTACATCTGTAGTATTGATATCAATCTTTTGTTCTTTTTTAAATTGGCTAACAACTAAACGCATCATCATTTTTTCCACATAACTCTCGTTTTCTAATAACTTAGCGTTTTGCAAAATCTCTTTATCTACTGCTGTTTTTAATCCTTTTAAGGCGTCAAACAATTTGCGTTCGCTATCGGTTAATGGGTCTTTTTCAATTAAGCGTTTGTGTATACGTGTATATTTAGCATCATAATCGTATTTCGCTTTTAGTAATTGGTTTTCGCGTTCTAGTTTTTTAGCCTTATCATAAATAGCATTTAAGGCTTTTATGTTGGCTTCCATTTCTTCCTTGGTAACCTCGCTTAAATTTTTCTTTTTAAATAAGCGTTCTAGTTCTTCACGTAAAGAGATAAAGATAGGATCTTTCTGGTCGAAGTTTCCTGCTAACATTTCTCTTGTTTTACCTAAGGTGTTTTTCAGTTCGTCTGCCAATACCATTTCCTCTTCTTTCACTTTGGTAAAAGCAAAAATGACATCTTCTAAAGCGGTGTTTAAAATGTTATCGGTATCTACATTATTTTCTAAGGCAATTCTTGTATTTATTAAGGCTAACCTATCGTTAGTTAATCGTGCTAACACCGATAGTTTTCTGAAATCTAATTTTTCGAGTAATTCAAAATTACCAGACAAACGAATGAGGTTATATAATTCTTTTGAATTGTTTAAGACTTTAGCAATTTGACGAATTTCGGAACGTTCATTTATTTCTGAAATTTGTTCACCAAAAACAGTAGCATTGGTTGTATCGTATTTAAACAAAACATCTTTAATTTCTTCAATCTCTTCCTTTATTTCTTCAGGCTTTTTAAACAGATTAGAATAATGTTGCATTTCATCACCCAGCTCACTTTGCAACTCGTTAAAATAATCTTGATTGGTTTTATCAAACTCTTTTTGAATGTCTGCAAAATCAACAACATAACCATACTTATGCGTTTTATACGTTCTATTTACACGAGTAAGTGTTTGCAGTAGGTTATGCGATTTTATCTTTCTACCTATGTAGAGTTTCTTTAATCGCTTGGCATCAAAACCAGTCAACAGCATATTGTAAACAAATAGCAAATCTAGTTTGCCAGCTTTAAAATCGGACACCCAATCTCTTCGGTCTTGTTTGGTGCCAATATCATGTAAAATAACCTGTGCTGAATTTACTTTACTTTCCTCCTTCTTCTTGTTACCATAACTGGCTGGTTCTTCTGCTGCATGATTGAACAAAGAGGCTGTTTTGTCTGCATAAGTTTCTTGAAAAATGTCATACATCATTTTAGCTTGATCAGATGAATCACAAACTACCATACCTCCAATGCTATTATCATTCATAGAGATTCTTGCTTGCTCCATATCTTTTACAATATAGTCTAGCATAGGTTCTACAAAACGATGGTCTGAATAGAGTTTCTTTTTATCAATATTACCTTGTAATACTTTTATGTTTTCCAGTGCTTCTTGTAATACAAGCTTATAATTGGTTTCTATTTCTTCACGAATTAATCGTAAGGTATATCCATCTTTAATAGATAAATTATAGTAGTATTTATGAATATAATCACCAAATAACGTTTTAGAATTATATTCTGAACCTAATAATGGTGTTCCTGTTAATCCTATTTTAATGGAATGTTTATCCGCTAATTCCAAATTAGCTAAAAAACTACCTTTAGGATTATAACTACGATGTACTTCATCTAAAAAGAAAACACGTTGTATGCTTAAATTGTAATCATTGTTTTTTATAACATCAGGATCATCTTTAAACTTCTGGATATTTACCACGGTAATTTCTGCTTTCCCTGAATCGTTATGAATTACCTGTGTCGATTTAATATCTCTACTAAAAGCATCTCTACTATCTATGGTATGTACTTTTAAACCACGCGCATTAAATTCTTTTGCTGCTTGCACTAACAAATCTAAACGGTCTACGATGAAGTAAAATTTTGAAATAATATTTTTCTTCTGAAAATAATGTGTGAGGTGTTTTACATTAAAATATGCCAAAGCCGTTTTACCAGAACCTTGTGTATGCCAAATAATTCCTTTTTTAATGCCGTTTTCCAACTTATTCTCTATCGCTTTGGTGGCAAATAGTTGTGGATAACGCATGATGTGTTTTTCTAAGCCTTTTTCTTCCTCAACATAAGCAAAAGCATACCGCAAAATAAATTTTAAACGGTCACGTTGAAATAAGGATGTAGAAATAGAATTGGTTGCTTTATTTGGATCTTTATTAGATTGATATTCCTTCGAGTTTTTAATACTCAAAAGATTGGTGTCTTTTAATACAAAAGTCTCACCCTCTTCTGATAAAGGTTGTAACAAGGCATTTAAATCAAAGTCTTCTTCTTCTCTAAAATAATTAAATATTGGTTTTCTGTAATTTGTAGTACTATAGAAAGCCCCTTCTAACATTTGCGTATCTTCTTCTCTGTACTTCATGTTGTTAGAAAACACCATGAGCTGTGTTAAGTTGATGAACTTACGAAATTTCTTATTTTTAAATCGACGTTGCATTCTATTATGTTCGTCTTGAACTCCATTTCTGTTGTTTGGCTTTTTAACCTCAATAAAAATAAGTGGCAACCCATTTATTAAAAGAATAATGTCTGGCCTAAAAGTTTCATCATCTTTTTTATATGGCAATTCTGTAATAACATGAAACGAATTATTGTCAAAATCTTCAAAATCAATTAGTTTAATACCAGATTGATCTATTAATTTATTGTAAAAAGCACGCCCTAAATCTTCATTTTCCAAGGAAATAGAAATATCATCATATACTTTCTGAATGTCCTTTTCGGATAACTTCGGGTTTATAACTTGTAGCTGATCTTTAAAAATTGAGGTGAAAATATTGGTGTTTTCATCCCAATTACTTTCCTTTAAAGATAGGTAAGTGTACCCCAATTGTATTAAATGTAATATAGAAGGTATCTTAACCCTTGAGTCCTCGTTATGGATCATTTATTTCTAAATCTTAATTTATAATTCAGGGGGAACTTTACTAAAGTTTAAATATACTTATTAAACATAAAATTCCTACAGTTAAATAAAATCAAATATCACAAACTATCACAACATAGTTCTGCGGTTTCCCGCAGTATTGCAAATAATTTATAAAGTAATGGAGAAATTGAGTGTGAAGCCCTAGTAAATGCTACTATATCTTCATTGTATCAAATAGCAAAAGTTTTAGAAGTTGATTTGAAGTATTCATTGAAAATATAATTAATTACAAGCGTTATAATCAAATAATTTATCAAACTTTAAAACTAAGGTTTCTTCATTAGTGAGTTCATTTTTATCTATATTTTTTATAACAATGAAAATGTATTTATCATTAAAATAACGAATTTCATATTTAGTATCTGGATATTTCTCCTGAATAAAGCACTTAATATATTTATTGTTTGTAAACGCCTTTGGCTGAGTCAAGGTAGCTTTATACATATAAAAAAGAATAACTATAAAAAAAGAGCATTGCACAACTATTAATCGATTTCCTTTTATTTTCTTGAATATCGTATTTTGAGACAAATCTTTTGATTTAGATAGTTTTCCATTTACATATGAAGCTATTCTAAAATATAGGACAAAATATATAGTCAGTATTGCACATGAAATTATTAAAATCCATAAATGACTTAATAAAGCTTTTGCTGGTTGGCTAAAAATTAATATTCCCGCTGTAATTAATAATATTAATGTAAACAAAATAAAAAACTTCCTCAGCCCACTTATAGTAACATTTCTGATTCTTTGAATGTGTGTTACTCCTTTGTTTATTTCAGTTTTATCTATGATTATAAGAAATGGATAAAATAAATATGCAACTAAACTTATAAGAGACAATAGAAAAACAAAAAGTAAACCATCTGAAATTACCTGTGTTATAGAAAAGAACCTGATATAATAAGTAGAAATTAAAGCTAATTCAAAAATCTGAGTAAGTCCTCCTAATAATGTAAAAATGAAAATGAATAGAATTTGATAATCTTTATATTCATTAATAAATTCTTTTATTTTTTTATGTGTCATAAAATTAGTGTGTTACCCAACAAATATATCATTTCTCTTTTCAATGATTTTTTATTTAAACCCAATCTTTGTTTATTTTACTATAATCTCTGTTTTATTCTCAGTCTTTTCAATTAACCCTAATTTACGTGCTATTAGAACTTGATTAAAGATACCTACACAGACACCATCCTATTGATATGCAAATACTTCAGCCCCAATTAGTTTCATGACACTAGAGTAAACAGCATAAACGTTATTCATATTCGCCTTGTATTGGTCTATGTTTGTAATTCAATGATTATGAAATTACCACGTTTTAAAAGCTGGCCATGAAAGCGGACGCTCGAATTTATATTATATCAGCATTTCTGCCATTACAATGCATTATAGAGACTTCAAATTTATCTAAATTTTTAAAGTAAGATGAAAAAATAGAGCGGATAAATGATACCAGTTATACGAACATTACGGAAGAGGAAAATTTTAGCATTAAATTGAACGATTTTGATAAAAGCACAGCCCCATTATCTATTACAATCCTCCGAAATGAAAAAGAACAAACGTTTGAATTAAAAAAATCAAAATTACTTTGAAAAAGTTAAACCCGCTGACAGTATCCATAATTGCGTTTACACAGAATTATAGATACTAATTTTAAAAAGCTCTCTTTTGAATTAAGTTTTATTTACTTTTATTAAGGAGCACCGCCAAATGAAATAAGGTTTTGGCACCGTAAACTTTCTTTATCGCTTTGATTCTTTTTTCCACAGAAGATACCGAACTAGGTCAAAACTATAATACGAAATATTATAGATTTTGCCATCTGAGGCAGTTGTCGCATATTTTGCAACAACTGAATTTTAAAGAAGCTCTTCAGTTTTAAATATATTTCTTAAGTTTCTATATATCAATTATTTATCCCTGTCGAACAAATTTGATATTTGATTTAAGCTCAACCAAATAGTATCATTTCGTAGTGTAACTTCAAGCTTTAAATCTTCCGAGTCCTTGTAGCTAATAATTTTACTCATAATGCATAATTTAACCTATTCATGGTAAGTATATTATGAAGAGAATACAAGATAGTATAACCTTGAACTAAATGGTCTTTTAAGGTTTGAGTCGCCCAAATACGGAATTGTGTGCCTTGTTTTGACTTTACTCTATAACCTACGGATATTATTACATCTAAATTATAATGCTCTGTTTGATATGTTTTACCATCTAAAGCAGTTGTCGCAAATTTTGCGACAACTGAATCCTTACTCAACTCACCTTCTTTAAAGACATTTTTATATGTTTACCAATAGTTTTGACATCTCTATCGAACAAGGTAACAATTTGGTTTCTATTTAACCATACCGTTTCGTTATCAAATTGAACAGAAACTTCTACTTGATTGCCTTTAGCTTGAAATATTTTTATTTCACTCATATTACTTTATTATTGAACTATTAAGGATTTCTCAATAGTTAATTTTTTCACTTCAATTAAGCAACGTAACCCTTGTATTCGTTCCTATATTCTTTAGCTATACTACTATTAGTACGCCTAACATCGATAGTATTAATGTCTATCTTTTGTTCTTTTTTAAATTGGCTAACTACTAAAAGCATCATCATTTTCTCTACATAACTCTCGTTTTCTAACAACTTAGTGTTTTGCAGAATCTCTTTATCTACCGCTGATTTTAATCCTTTTAAGGCTTCAATCAATTTGAGTTTGCTATCGGTTAACGGGTCTTTTTCCATTAAGCGTTTATGAATACGGGCATACTTCGCATCGTAATCATATTTCGCTTTTAATAATTGATTTTCGAGGGGAAATTCTATCAATATTTAAAAATATCAATTTACAACACATACAGTATCATTACTTATAATCAAATATCATAAAATGAAATCATCGAATACTGAGGAAAACCGCAGTGCGGTGTTATTTTTATAATAATCGTTGAAATTAGCTGCAAAACTGTTTTGGCAAAAGATCTTTATTTAGATTTAGTTACCAGCACCGCCAAATGAAATAGGGTTTTGGCTCCGTAAACTTTCTTTATCGCTTTGATTCTTTTTTCCACAGAAGATACAGAACTAGGTGTTATCCCTTTTTCTATAAAATGGTTTGAGATCTCTGGAGTTCTATATCCTTTTGATAATAGTTGAATTATTTTTTTGTCTACACGTTCCATAGTTCTAGCTGTTTACGGTACAAATTAATACTATATTTTGAGATTATACCTTAAACTAGGTATTTACTAGTATGTAAGTACCCTTTAATGATTCTTATAATCGGGCTGAGTACTAAAACCTAATTCATATTAAAGTAATACGATGAAATATGAGGTAACTTAAGAATATAAAGCAAACAACGATTGAAGCTCAGGATTGGAATGACTTCGTAAGAATTTTGCGAAGCTCAAACCCTTACCAATTAAATTCATCCTACATATACACAAATTAGCACACTGATTACCAGTCATTTATGTGCATAAATTAAAAAAACAGCTTTTTTCTGTTATGGCTACCTCTAGTTTTACGTTATTAAAGTATAATGAATAAAACCGATTTTAGACATACTGTATTTTCATTATCTGAACGCTTGTTTCCGATGGTTTCACGAATGCTTGGAAGTAGCGCAAATGCCGAAGATGCCATCCAGGATATCATGTTGAAACTCTGGGAAAAGCGAAAGCGTATCGCCGACCACCCTAACATTCAAGGTTTGGTGTTTTCAACAGCGCGCAATCATTGTATTGATATACTTAGAAAGAAAACCTTTACGAGTCAGGATGCTTCCTTTCAATTAGAGATTCTGACATCAGAAAATGATAGCGAAGAACTGGAGCGGAAAGAGCTAACAGTAATTATAAAAAAAATTGTTGCTAGTTTACCGGAGCAACAAAGAGAAGTGATACTGATGAGAGACTTAGATGGTTATGAGTTTACCGAAATAGCTTCCGCAATGCAACTTAAAGTTGAACATGTAAGGGTTTTGTTATCACGAGCAAGAAAGGTGGTAAGTGTACAATTGGAAAAAACGTATGATTATGGAAGAGAATAAAGCGGAACGATTAATCAAAAAATATAAGGAAGGACAAAGTACGCTGTCTGAAGAACAATTTTTGTTTGAAAATACTGAAAATTTAAAACCTTCTTTGAAGGCATGGACCACTTTTGTAAAAAACAACCAAACGGAAACCCCCAAAGATTTTAATGAGCACTTATGGGCATCTTTTGAAACTAAAAGAAACAGAAAGCGCAAGCTACTTATTGGAGCCCTAACTGTAGCAGCATCTGTTAGCGTACTAATCGCGCTGTTTTTCACCCATCCGGCCCCAGAAGAATTAAACTATTCTGAAAAAGAAGCTTTGTTGAACATCGCTCGAGAGATGGTACACCATACGGACCTGGCTGAAATTGAAGAGCGCGTTATTTATGAGAATGATATTGTAATTATTTACACCACGAAAGAAAAATAAATCAATTTTTTATTAATCAAACACTTAAAATTATGAGAAAACTAATGCTAACAGCTTGTGTCCTATTATGTTCAATTTCATTAGTAACAGCACAAGAAATTAAAATGGAAAAAAAGGATGATCAACCTAAGAAACAGCTGCATGTAAAGGTGAAAGAAGGTGCTGAACCCGATATTTATGTAGACGGCAAAAAGTTTGAGTTTAGTATGGACTTAATAAATAATGAGATGATTGCTTCCGTTGCTGTTGTAAAAGGCGATAAAGCGTTGAAAGAATACAATGCCCCTAATGGAGTTGTACTCGTTACCACCCATAAAAACAAGGAAGCAAACCAATCTAAGGAAGGAATTAATTTTAAAAATGAAGAACCTGTGATTCTTATCAACGGTAACGTTGCTACGAAAGAAATGCTTGATAAATTATCGCCTGACGCTATTGAAAAGATAGAAATATTTAAAGATGAAAAGGCTATAGAAAAATACGGTGCCCCAAATGGTGCTATAATCGTTACCACAAAGAAGGGAAAGAACTAATTAGATTGCTGAATCGCATTAACGGAATACGTCTATAAAAAATAGCTTAGGTCATGAACCTGAGCTATTTTTTTATAACAATTAAGTGCTGAAAAAAGTAATGCTAATAGAGCGCTAAGTTGTGCTATGTTAAACAGCTTATTTGTTTAGAAAAAGCGTAACTATATAGAATGGATTTTATGCAAAATGATGGGTCAAAATTTCAAAATTAGGTTTGTGTTTCCATCTTAAAAGCTTACACCTCTTTCCTAGCCTGAATTTCTTATCCTAACTGTTTTAGGAATTTTCACTTTACTTTTTGGATTTCATCTTATTTAAATCCTGTAATTATTGTAGCTTCTTCCGCTGCATAATCAATTTCTTGTTGCTTTGTAGTTCTCCAGTAATAACCTTTACTTAAGGAACTTTTATAAGCGTTATGTTTTAATCGTTCTGCAATTAAAAAATTTCCCCAAAGGTTGCCTTTATCTTGACGAACTTCTAAAGGTTTTAGATCGCCAATAATCATATTTCTCACTCCTGTATCGTAGAAATATTTTTTCTGATTCGTTTTTATCTCGTTTCTCAAGTTTTTATTAAAACTTGGTAATTTGAAAATAACATAAGCTTGGTACAGTAAATTAATATAATTAGACACTGTTTTCATATCTATACACAGCACTTGTGCTAATTCATCATAGCTTACCTCACTACCAATTTGGAATGCTAAGGCACGTAATAATTTTTCTAAAATTTCAGGTTTACAAATACCTCCATAACTCAATAGAGCGCTTACTAATCTGCTCTTCTAAATCTCGCTTAATCCTACACAGGGATTGTAATCTTCAAATACACTGTTTTTCAGGGATTATGTTCCCGTATTTTAGCTTTATTGGCTGTGAATTTTGTTCAAAATTTATAAAATTAGTGTTAACGTACCCATGAGCTTACGTCTCAAAGCAATTTAGTTTACGTACAATTAGAAAGTAGGAGTAATTGACAATAAGAGCAGCGAGCAGTTATCTAATTATAGAGCAGTAGAGGGTGATTTTTTTTATGTTATAAAACATTAATGTAGATAATAATGTTATTTTTAATGGAAAATTATAAGGTACAGAATGGCTTGGATTACATCACAAGATCAAAATATATTTAAACCAATACTGTTAAAGAAAATTATAAGGCTTTATCCAAATAGTATTAACTATAATATTGAAGCTGTTAAACCGAATAAAAATTTAGAAATCCAAGAAGCAAATGATTTGTTTTTTGTAGTAAACGTAAATGATTTTTCAGTCTTAAAAGCATTTTTTTTAATATGGTTTTTTTTAACATTGATGATCTATTTAATCACTTTCGATTTGTATGAAACACTATTCACTTTACCGTTATTGGTTTTTGTATTATGGGAAGTAGCCTTTAATTATTTAAACCCTGTTCAAGAAATTGTATTAGATCGTCTAAACGGAACAATTACTTATCCTAAGCGGTTTTTTTATAAAACACCTCATACTGTTCTTTTTTCTGAGGTTCAGTTTTTTGAGAAATTAGATAGATTTGAGAGTACGGATAGTGATAGGGACCGGTCGCAGTTTTTATATTTAAAACATCCAAGCAATAAGAAAAAGTTAAATTTGGCTACTATAAATATTTACGATCGTAAAAATGACCCTTTTGGTAGTCGATTAAATGAAGTGATGTCTTTTTATATTTGGTATATAAATAAAAACAGGCCTTTACCTCCAGGTACAGCTTTTGATCCTTATCGGAAAAATGATTTTGATAGAAGGCGTGATGAAGGTTTTTTAGCTCCTTTATATCCTAGTAGTATAAAAACCAGCGAAGCAAATAGTTATCAAGCAAAAGTTAAGTCAGATTATATTAAAAATAATAATTTTTAATTAAAAAACCTCGTAAATATCATGATTACGAGATTTTTTTGTGGAGCAATTTAAATAAAAAGTCGAGATATTTATTGAAGAATTTTAGCCATATAACTCCTAGTATTTCAGATTGAAATCTGAGTGATTAGGAAAGGATGCTTATAGTAGATTCCAATTATTTAATAAGTTTTTAAAAAATAATTTTCTTTATATCCGAGTAATCTCGACGCTTCTTAATGCAAGGTTTTATCTATATTAATTATAGCAATCAGATCTCTTAGAATATCTCAAAGTCCGTAGTATGGAAGAGTAATCTTGGTTGTAATTTTTTGTTACCTTTTATACTTTGGTTTCTCTAAAGCAATCGGATTTGGATTAAGTAATACCCATTTTGTGGCTAATTCACATAAATTTTCATGTGGTATGACTTGTCATTGTAAAATGAATTCTAGCACTAAGCTATATTTAATTCAGGAATTAAAAGGATACCATTTCAATGCTTTAATGTACTCAACGTATACCTGAAAAATCACCTTTTTTCTTTAAGCATTTCTGATAATTGAGGTACGCCTATAATATTTTCTATTTCGCCATTTTTTACCACAAATAGATCTTCACAAAGAAATTCTAAATCTTCATTTTCTTGGAGTACAATCGCGCCATGCATATTTAAAAAATCGCCATAATCTTCATCAGAAATATTTTTTGAACACACAAAGATTAACCCTTTTCTAGGAATAGAGACCAGTAATTCATCTGCACCTAACTTCTTATGAGCTTCTTGCAGGTGTTTTTTACTTAGTATTTTTTCAGAAGAGAATTGAGATATAGTACAAGATAGCACCTGAAAATTTAGTTTACTATCTAAATAATTCCAATCAATAAAAGGGATTTCAAGAGCATCTAAATTTATTTCACCAGTCAATCTTAGCTTTTTATAATCCTCTTCATTTTTATTTGAAGTCCGCACTTGATAAAGTGCGGGTCCACCATCTTCTACCTCCTTTTCATCGACCATAACATGACCAATTACAATCGGAGCAAAAAGGCCTTCCCTATCATGCATCATAGCAACAAGTTCATTTACCAAATCAAACGATTTTGTTTTTTGTGATAGTAAGGTAGGATATATTTTTCTATGGTCAATATCAGATACGTCAACGATGCTTTCTTTTCTTTTTGTTTGAGAAGAATTAGCTCTTGGTCTTACATTCACAAGTTCTTTGGGGCCTAAACCAAGTAATTTTCTAAAAAAATTCATACTCTATTTTTATATTAAAGCGTTATAATTCATTCTTAACGTATGTTCTAAGTATGAATGTGACTTCTCTTTTTAAGAGAAGTAAACTCTTAAAGAGGCTACTTCATCCTTTAAAATCTACTGTTTAATAATCTTTTTCAAAAACAGCAGTTACCGTTTTGTTTCCCGTCATAACAACATCTGCAATAAGCCTATTCCCTGATACATCTCCCGTCCAATGAGAAAACTTATACCCCACAGCCGGACGCGTAACCAAGCGCACTACTTCACCACTTTGAAAAGAGTTCTGATCTGTTTCTTCATTCCCAATTAGTTTTAAGACAGCTCCATTCGTTGCTGTTATAGTAAGTGCAAAATCATCAAAAACACCACTAGAAACAGTATTGATATTGGTATTCGGAAACACATTGATGGATAAAAAGGATAAGAATAGAATAAAAGCTATTTTTTTCATCGGGATGTCGTATTTCAAAAGTTGGTTATGTAGCATGAATGTCTTGGTCTAGAAACTGATTTTTTCCATTAAGATGTTGTGTCTTACGTTTTATCAAGGTTCATATGCTATAACCTTTTAAATTTATTTTTAGTATCGATGAACAGTGAAATAATGAGAACTTTTTAAATTATAGTTTACATACCAGAATTAAGCTACTCTTAATCTTGAAACGATAAAGTCGTACAAGAATAAACAACACAAATACTTATGGTATTTTCTAAATTGATACGCTGTCATTTCTCGTAATTTCTGGATTGATTCGTCCTTTGAACTAAAAGCTTTACCAAACAGCACTAGTAATAAATGACGAATGCGCTATACTAATTGCAAAATTACACTATGTAAGAAAAATTCCTTAATTTTGGAAATTATCCACTTAAATGGATTATATCCATAAGGAAATTAATCATTCATTTTAATCTTAAAGGAATGCATATAACGGAAGAACTTAATCAGGGACAACTAAAAGCGGTTACCTATGAGGGCCAACATCTACTGGTACTTGCCGGAGCAGGTACCGGAAAAACACGTACCATTATTGCACGTGCCGCGCACCTTATTGCCTCTGGCGTTGATCCTTCAAAAATACAAATTCTAACCTTCACTAAAAAGGCTGCTAATGAAATAGTAGAACGGGTAAAGGCTAGTTTACCACAATCTAATAGCCAGGCTATTAACGGTGCTACATTTCACTCCTGGTGTAATCAATTAATACTAAAATATCCCAATTTATTTGGTGCTGCTGCCTTTACAGTTATTGATCCAGACGATCAGTTAGGAATTATGAAAATGATGTCTGGCACTCATGCCGACACTTATGGGAAATTGCGGATAAAACCGCAGCAGCTGTTAGATATCTACTCGTATGCTAGAAATACCAAGAAGAACTTAACGGAATCTATACGCATTCTTCTCTTTAAAAGTAGGACCGATAAGGATACGGATTATGAGATTGCTGCAATGAAACCCCATGTGGAAGTCCTTTTGCGCGCCTATCAGCAAAAGAAAATGGAACAACGCTATTTAGATTATGATGATCTCCTATTGGTAGTCGCTACGCAGTTAAAAACAAATGCTGAGGCTCGGGAGCTACTAGCTCAAAACTTGGAATACCTGCTTGTTGATGAAATGCAAGATACCAATCCGCTACAGTGGGAACTACTATCGCCTTTCGTAGAAATATGCAAACTATTCTGTGTTGGAGATGACGCGCAATCTATTTATTCTTTTCGAGGAGCCGATTTTAAAAATGTGCATCAATTTAAAGATCGGGTAAAAAACTCTGAAGTTTATAAATTGGAAAAAAACTACAGGTCTACCCAAGAAATTTTAGATCTCTCTAATTGGTTGTTAGACCATGCTACTATTGATTATAACAAACGCCTAGCAGCAGTGCGTGGTAGCGGCGAAATACCAATTATTGTTAATGTAAATGATGAGTGGCAGGAAGCGAATTGGATTGCGGATGAAATCTTGAAAAACTATACGGACGAGGATCGTAGCTTTTCAGACCACTTAATATTATCACGGTCACAGTATTACACTAAATCCTTACAAGCCGTTTTTATTAGGCGAAAAATACCGTATGTTACCTATGGAGGTCGGAAATTTCTACAGGCTGCTCATATCAAAGATTTAGTGTCCTTACTACGGATTGTAAACAACCCCTATGATGAAATAGCATGGGTTCGGTTTCTGACCTTTTGGGAAGGTATCGGTGAAGTTAGAGCTTCACGAATCATGGCTGCCATCATTGCAGACGAAGGAAAAACAGACATTGCCACCTTATTAGCTGCGAATATTTCGGGATCTGACGGCCAAAGAATATCAGAACTGTACCAGGCCGTTACTCAAGAAAAAGGAAAGGTGGGTAAAATGGTAGAAATCTCCTATGAAGCTATGTCTCTAGGTTTAGCATTTAAATACCGGAAAGATTGGACCGAAAAGCGTAAATCTGATTTTCCTGTGCTTAAATTATTAGCCGAAAGCTATTCTAGTTTAGGGGAATTTATAGGAGAAGGCCTTTTGGATAATGCCGAAAAAATGAATGGTGCTAATGTATTGACGGAATCTAAATTAAGTACGGACGAGCAAAAAGATCATGTGATTATTTCTACCATTCACTCTGCAAAAGGTTTAGAGGCAGATGTGTGTATTGTACTGAATGTATCTCCAAAATCTTTTCCATCTGCTTATTCTCTGGACGATATTGATGCCATAGAAGAAGATCGTCGGGTGTTGTATGTAGCGCTTACGCGTGCAAAAAACAGATTGATCATTACTCGAAATACCGCATCTATTTCAGCAGTTCATGCAAGGTCTACGCCTACGCAGGATGGAAAAAATACCGATGATGCGGAAACCTATTTTTTAACAGGCCTGCCGGAAGAACTTGTAACACAGGAGACTGTTGGGCATCAATTTAATAGCGTCAAAGATGCGCCACAACCTAATACCATTGACTTATCGTCTGGGATGGACTTTAATTAATGCCCTAGCTTATGTCTAATAAAAATTATGCGGTCATTTCTATGATTAATTATGGCCGCAAACCTATCTATTTCAGAACCGTAGGTATCGTAATCCATAAATTTATTGGTGGAGATTGGACGTGTGTACTTTCTACTAGGATTAATCCAGAAGAGCGTATCCCCTTATACCTCCAAGAGGCAACAGGCCTAACAGATGTAACATTGTTAAATGCACCAAGTTTTTCAGAAGTTGCCGATACCCTTCTGAAAGAACTTCAAGGCTGTATTTTAGTAGGGCACAATGTTTCATTTTTACAGTATCATTTGAAAACGCAATTTCGGCATATCGGGTATGCTTTTGAGATGCCTCAAATATGTACCGTGAGACTCTCTAAGAAATTGATTCCGAATATGACATCCTATGAATTGCCTTATCTGTCTAGTGTCTTAGGGATTCCGTATGATGCAGCAGCTTCTTTAGCGGAGTCTAATGAAGCTACGAGTGCACTTTTTCAGAGGTTATTAGCCTTAGATGAAAACGAAGAAATAATAACAGCACTACTTCAGCCTAATAAGCCAAAATTAAAATACCGGATTCCCAAGCACATCACCGAGGTACAATTGGATCGATTGCCTAAGACCCCGGGAATTTATAAATTTCAAAATGAGCATAAAGAAGTTATCTATGTAGGAAAAGCTAAAGACATAAAAAAGAGAGTTTTAAGTCACTTTACGGCTACAACAGAAAAAGAATTGCTGTTATGTACTGCTACTTATTTTATTGATTTTGAGCCTATGGGAAGTGAGTTACTAGCCCTGTTGCGAGAAGCAGATTTAATAGCCAAGCTAGACCCCTATTATAACTATATTCAGAAGAAAAAACATATTACTTACTTGATTGTTCCCATCCGAAATAAGAAGGGAATTCTCCAATTAAAAGTAGAGAGAAGACCATTTCAACACACCCCTACAGAAATTTTCTTGAAACGATCTTTAGCTATTGAACGACTTGCCCAGCTTACTGAAAAATTTGAATTGTGCCCTAGCTATACCGGTGTGCACAGTGTAAAAACAAAATGTAGCACCGTGAGTTTTAGTAGTTGTAAAGGCATCTGTAGGGAAGAGGAAGCTCTTGAAGCATACAATGTCCGTGTAACACAGGCGCTAGATCATCTAAACAATGAGAATGAAAATTTCGTGATATTTGAAAAAGGCCGGAACAGCCAAGAACAAGGTGTCGTTTTGGTACTACACGGAGTGTACCAAGGCTTTGGGTTTGTAGACAAAAATGAATTGATACAAGGAATTTCTGACTTATTGCATGTCATTGATGCCAAAGAACACTCATACCATTCTGCTAAAATTATTTCAGCGTATCGAAAGCGTAATCCGTATAAAATTAAACTTTTAGACTCCGAAAAATAGACTAATTGAAATTACCTATAGATTATTGAATGCATTAAATTTTTAGCGAATTAGCGCAATAAAAGAGGTAGGATAATTGGAACTTTATATTTGAATAAATACAATTATCTTTAAACTTAGCCCTTATGATCGTTAGGCACCATACCGATGGATGGAAAATTATTTCGCATTACACGCACGCGTTATTGGCGGGTAAATTTGCCTATCAATTAAAACAAGAATTGCGGTATTCTCATTGGGTAGAAACGCTAACAGCCATCACCGATCATGACGATCATATGGTAGATTTTGATGCGACCAATTACTTGACCAACGTAGGGACGCCTAGAGATTTTATGATGGATGGTGGTTACGAGAGAGACGCTATTAAACACGCCAAAAAGTTATATGCGGCATCTAAGCAAAAATCTGGGTGGATTGTTTTACTAATCGCTCGGCATTTACAATTTCTGTATGGAAATGATTCCAACCAAGAAATGAAACAATTCTTGGCAGATAGCGCTGAAAAAAGTAAAACACTGCGAAAACTGTATGGGATCAATAAAAAAATTGAAGATGATTTGTATAGCATCCTACTTTTTTGTGATAGGCTGTCACTCATAATTTGTGGAGAAGAGGTTCCTGAAACGGGACGGAAATTGGAGATCAACACGTCAATTAACAACAAGACTTACAGCATCAACCGGAATGAAGATAACACCTTCCAAGTGTCTCCTTGGATTTTTGAAGATGACAGTTTTGAAGTCGATTTTGAGTATAAAATTCTGAATCAAGTAAATTTTGAATCTAACCAAGAACTAAAAGAAGTTTTGGAATCATCATCCGTGAAACTGCAGAAAATAAGATTTAAAAATTCAAATTAATTGGTACACTTGAAGTAATTCGTAATAGGATTCAGGAATAATAATCGGACTAAAAAAAAACATAAAAAAGCTCCTAATTTAGGAGCTTTCTTTGTTTCTGACTTGTATTACATCACATCTTCTAAAGATTTAATTTTTTCTAAATCTTCTCTAATCCATGTTATTTGCTGTCTAATAAGCGTCGCGATGGCTACGGGTAAATGCACATCTGATAATACTTCATTATATTCTTCAATGGCAGCTTTGTCTCCCCTAATGGCTTCTTCGAGCATAGCTTCATCATCGTCACTAGAAAATGCCGCTTTAATATCCATCCAAGTGCGGTGCAAAGCTCCAGTAACGCTACCATCTATATCCTCTCTTAAATTAAGAGCAGGTGCCGCAGATTTTAAACTGATAAGGAAATTTTTTCGTTCCAATGCTTTATTACTAAAATAGCTTTGGAGTCCAATTCCCTTTGCATTTTCGGCTGCTTTTTCATAGCCCATTATAGCATCTTCGTTCTTCTGGATTATTGAATTGATTTTAGTTTCGATCTCTTTTATATCTGAATTCATAATTTTTAATTTAAGTGGTACTTTCTATAGTACCGTTATTGATAACCTAAAGATACCCGCTGTGGAAACAATAAATTATTTCAATCAAAAGCGATTTTAACTTAAAAGAATTGCGTTGGCAGTAGTGCTTGTACGATGAATGTTTGGCCATTCATTTTGAAGCGTCTATTTCTTTAAACTCTTAAACGTAGGTTTGTCAGAAGCTCTAGGATCTTGTTTAAATGCCAGTTTTTTGGTCCAAATGGCAGCCATACTACAGTGTCCAAATTCTTCAGTTACTTTTCCATAGCACGCATACACACCCATACCATGAATAGGGTATTTATCTACCACATTGGTAAAATGTACCACATCAAAATAATCGCCTTCTTGATCTACAAAAGTACTCAGACGCATATTTTTATTGTTCTTAGTGGTATTAAAACGAGTGTTTACGAGAATGCCGTAAAGCAGTAGTTCTTTATGCTGGTGATGCTGCATGTCTTTAGCTTTAGCGTCGCTTAAAATTTCTTCTGATATCAAATCAAAATAACTATACAACGGAAAACCCAAGAGTTCTATTTGGTCATAGGCTTCTTCTACCCAACTATGCTCTAATTTAGGAAGCTCAAACTGTTTGTGTTTTGGTTTGAATAACGACGGATTCCCAGAGCGTTTCTTGAGGGCATTAATTTTAAAGATGCCTTGCCAATGCAGTTCATTCTTTGCAAGCCCTGTAAATTTAAAAGCTCCTATTCTAATTAGGATCGCTAATTGCTCAATGCCTATTACCACACGGTCTATAAAATCATCAAAAGATTTGAAAGCACCGTACAATTGCCGTTCTGTTAAAAACCGTTGTACCACCAAACTTTCTAGATTTTTTAAATAGCCAAAACCTAAGTAAATAGCGACTCCCCTAATCGTATTATGATGATCACTTAGATTAATACAAGGCGCATGTATCTGAGCCCCCCACATCCGTGCTTCGTGAATATAATGTTCTGTGCTGTAAAAACCCCCGCCATTATTTAGGACCGCCACCATAAATTCTAAAGGATAGTAGCATTTTAAATACATGCTCTGGTAACTCTCAACAGCATAAGACGCAGAATGCCCTTTAGCAAATGCATAGCCTGCAAAACTGGCAATTTGGTCCCATACCTCCGTAGTTAATGCATCAGGATAGCCTTTTGCCTTACAATTACTCCTAAACTTCTCTTCTACGCGGGTAAACTCTGCTCTAGATCTAAACTTACCACTCATGCCACGGCGTAACACATCTGCTTCTCCTAAATCTAAACCCGCAAACTGATTGGCAACTTTTAACACATCTTCTTGATAGACCATAATGCCATAGGTTTCGGGCATAATTTGCGCTAGAATAGCGTCGGCCTCTTTTCTGCGCTCTGGCTCCCGATGTCTGCGGATGTATTCATTTTTCATTCCAGAACTAGATACTCCAGGGCGAATAACAGAACTGGCAGCCACCAAGCCTAAATAATCATTGACTTTTAACTTACACATTAAACCACGCATGGCAGGAGATTCTACATAATACGCGCCAATAGCTTTTCCTCTGCTTAATAAGTTATTGATATTAGCATCGTTTTTAAATGTTTCTATTTGGGTGATATCTATCTCAGGCACATCAGGCCTATTCTCTTTGATAATCTCCATAGCCTCTTTAATTTTTGCTAAACCACGTTGTCCTAGAATATCAAACTTAAAAATACCCGCATCTTCCGCTATAATCATATCAAACTGTACCGTTGGAAATCCTTTGGGGGGCAAATCTGTAGCGGAATAATAATGAATAGGCTGGTCTAGTATTAGAATTCCGGCGGAATGCACACTTAAATAATTGGGAAAGTCTTTAATCAGTGCACTATATTTTAAGACCAGTTTTGCCATATCATCCAAATCATTCTTAGAAAAATGACCTTTACAGAGCTTGTCTATTTCTTCTTTTGGAAGGCCGAATACTTTTCCTAATTCCCGAACAACCGCTCTATATTTAAAAGTATTATAGGTGGCTAATAAAGCGGTATTTTTAAACCGACGGAAGATATAGGCAGTGACATCTTCCCGATCTTTCCAACTAAAATCGATATCAAAATCTGGTGGAGAAACTCGGTATGGGTTGATGAAGCGTTCAAAATACAAATCCAATTCTATAGGGTCTACATCTGTAATTCCTATAATATAAGCGACAATACTATTGGCACCACTACCCCGCCCCACATGCAAATAGCCTTTAGAATTGGCATACTTAACAATATCATGATTGATTAGAAAGTAAGACACAAAATCCATTTTCTTAATGGTCTCCAACTCCACCACCAGACGCTTACTCACAGCATCGGTACGGGTAGGATATCGTTTAGGCAAGCCATCTTCACAGAGTTGTTGCAAGAGGTTAAAATCTTCTTCTTTTGAGCTGCCAAATACCTGTTGGTTTTGAGAGACTCTACTTTCTCCGAATCCAAAGTTTACCTCGCATTGCGCCATTAAAGTCTTGGTATTCACTACCAAATGCGGAAACTCTTGAAAGGCTTCTAAGAGTTTGTCTTTGGGGAGCATTTGCTCAGACAAACGCCCCTCTTCTGTTTGTTGTAATTTACTTAATAAAGTGTTGTTGGCAATAGCACGTAGCAAACGGTGTGCATTAAAATCGCGCTTATTGCGGAAAGTAACTGGCTGTTGGATGACTAATTTATCGGTATAGGATTTGTATTTTGAAAAAGGTAATCGCCTTAAATTTTCTACGGAAATACCGATGTATTCATGCGCTTCAAAATCTACTTTCTCTAATTGTAACACATTTTCAAAAGGATAAATAATATATGCATGTTCAAATATTGGGGCTATGGCAGGTAGTTTGATACTTTTATGGGAGTGAAGAGACATAAACTCATTGAGTTCTCTAAACCCTTCATTATTTTTAGCGATACCCACATATAGCTGCTCTGCACCATTTCTAAAATCGATTCCAATAATAGGTTTAATACCATATTCCTTAGATTTTCTAACGAAATTCATACAGGCAGAGGTATTATTAATATCTGTTAAAGCTAGCGTAGCTATATGATTTGCCTGCCCCATCCTCAAAAGTTCTACTTCTGAAAAGGTGCCAAATCGTAAGGAATAGTATGAATGACAATTGAGGTACATATTATTGTTTTCGGTGTGCTAATACGATAGGAGGTTCTCCGCTAAATGGGTTGTGAAACCTACCAATGGTTTTTGCTCCCATAGAAGTAGCGCGCATAATGCTTTTCTCTCCATATTTCTTCCGGATATGATCCATCGCATGGTATAAACTGAGCATCTCTTCGGTATCATCAAAAAGATTAATCTGATAATTCCCCGTAACAATATCACTAAACTTCACGCCTACCAAGCGGATTAATAAGCGACGCTCATACAGGCGCTCAAACAATTCAACTATTTTAGGAATTAAAATATGATCTGCACTCGTATAGGGTATTTTAATTTGTTTGGAGTACGTCTGAAAATCTGAATACCGTACTCTCACCGCAATACAGGCGGTTAACTTGTCTGCCCTACGTAATTGATACGCCAAATTCTCAGCCATAGCAGTAATTGTGGTCCGTAATTGTACCATATTGGTGGTGTCTTTTGTAAAGGTGCGCTCTGTTGAAATAGATTTACGCTCGTGAAAAGGAATTAGCGGAGGCCTATCAATACCATTGGCACGTCTCCAAATGGTTTGCCCATGTTTTCCTAAGGCACTCACCATCATTTCTAAAGGCATTTCTTGAACAATATGTACTTTAGTAATGCCTAAGTTGCGAAGTGTCTGATAGGTTTTTGTACCTACTGATGGTATTTTCTGAATAGACAAAGGCGCCAAAAATTGTTTTTCTAGACCTGTATCTACCCGCATTTGATTGTTGGGTTTTGCTTCGCCCGTAGCTACTTTTGATACTATTTTATTAGAGGATAACCCAAATGAAATAGGCAATCCGGTTTCTTTGATAATCGTATTTCTTAACTCTGTAGCAAATTTATAGGTGCCAAAAAACTGATCCATTCCTGTTAAATCTGCATAGAACTCATCAATACTCGCTTTTTCAAAAACAGGCACACGTTCTTTTATAATCTCTGTTACTAATTGGGAGTGTTTGGTGTAGGTACTAGAATCTCCTTTAATAACCGTTGCTTCAGGACACAACTGCCTAGCTAATTTCATTGACATTCCTGAATGCACACCAAATTTCCTGGTTTCATAACTACAGGCAGCCACTACTCCACGGTCCCCAATACCCCCAACGAGTAAGGGTCGCTTAAGTAGTTTGGAGTCGGTTAAGCGCTCACAAGACACAAAAAATGTGTCTAAATCTAAATGTAGTATCGATTCTGTTTTCATTAGGACAAATTCCATTATTATGGAATATTTCCAAAATTAAATATTTTTCACATGCTAAGAGGAAGTTTAACACTATTGTTATTAACAAGGCAACTTGTACTACATTTAAAGTTGAGTGCGTGCAGCGCAATAACCGATAGACATAAAATAGCCAAACAAGAGTACTTTAGGCGTACCAGAAACAGATACATTCCCTAACGGATTTACCTATTTAGAGATCTCATAAATAAGCATCTAGGTTTCCATACTCAAAATAAATTACTATATTTAAAGTATGATATTCAAAAAAATAAAAGAATTTATAATTGAAAGCAAAACCAAATCGGGCTCATTTCAATTTGCTGCTATTTTAGCAGGTTTTCTAATCTACTTGATTGTTGCTGTTCTACAATCATAAACCTTCTTCATAGCCTTGTTGTTCTAACTAAGGCAGAACTTAGCGACTAACACTTCTTATTTTTGTTAAAATAAAACTTAACTTTTCCAACATATTATATAAAAGATATAATGAAGCTAAATTATGAGTGAATTAAAAGTAAAGACGAATAATTTCTTGTTTGAATACAGGAAAACAATAAGGTCTAAACTTTCTACTCAACCTGAATGGAAAATAGATTCGTTGATAAATGACTCAAAAAAATATGAAGTTCAAAAATTGACGGTTTCTGAAAAAATAGAATTAATTATTAAAGAAGATGACAACCCCTTTATTGAATTAGTAAATAAGCTATTGAGCAATATTGAGAAAGGACAAACCTCCGCAGTAAACAACTTAATTTCTAATATGACGAATGGAAAATTCTTGGATTCACTAGGAATACCTAATCAATAGGAAAAAAGCCAAACTTTAACACTTATTGAGAGGTTTACAGATGAATTGTGGGAAATAAAAAAAGCTGGTAACAGAACCTAAAATTAATGCGGAGGTTTGGGTTTAATCAAATGGTTTGCATAATTTTATAAGGTCGTCAAATCTGTTTGATTTGACATTTTAAAAACAAAAAAATAAACGCAAACAAAAAGCTTTGGCTTTGTGCTTAGACGGAAACTTTACAGTTTCCTTGGTTTCGCACTAATCTTAGCTTTGGCGTTGTGCTTCATTAGATAAAACAAAATTGAAACGAATAATAGCATCAAATAATGACTTTTGAATTAATAGTAAGAGGAAATGAATGGGGTGTACAATTAGATGTTAAGAAATTCCCTTTGTTTTGTCTTTCTTGCAGGAACTATTTAAGCGAAATGTACGAACATACTGGTTCTAGATATGGCCAAGTTGGTTCTGTAAAATGTGATTGCGGAGAAGACTTGATTTTGACTGATAGTGACAATATTGTTGAATACATTAACATTCATATTAGAAAACTAAAAACCGTTTTAGATTTTAAAGACTTATTTAAAATGCGTAAAGCTGACTTTGAAAAACTAAAAAGTGATTATGGTTATGATATTTACGAAAAGAACCTAAATAAACGTCTTGAACTTGATAAGTTAATAGCAGATATTGAAAAACACAATGGAGAAACTATATCGCCAATAGACACTGAGTTCCCCGCAACAATCGAAATACAAAAGTGGATGAGATTGATGGAGAAATAACGAAAGCACAACACTATATATAGCAAATTGGGCGATTAGTGTTTAATCGAAAGTAATCGCTTACTTGATTCTGCACTGCCCACAGCTGCAACATTACCAGCTATTACCAAACAAACACAATGAAAATAGAACCTTTAACAACAAATGAAATTTTATTTGACAGTTTTTTAATTGAAAATCTAAATTCCTTCGATGAATTTATTGAAATTTATGAAAAATATAAACATAATAATTCTGACAAGACAATAATCCTAACTCTTGATGATTTAGGACAAGCTGAATATACAAGTGGACATTCAATTCACTCAAACGACATTGATGAAACAGAAGGATATGATTTATCAGGGCTTGACAAAGCGTGTTTTGAGAATAATGAGCATTTAGGCTACCTTTCAACACCATCTGAATTTTTCATTAGGATAGGAAATTTCCTGAAACAAACAAAAGACATTGACTTCAAATCTGTTTGTGAAAGAGATTTAACAATTGATGAAGACGAAATTTCAATTTTAGAAAAAATTAATCTGTCGCCATTTGAATATTTAGACGAACAGATAATTCTCAAAATTGTTCCTGTAAAAAAACCATACGAAGGAATTTCCGGATTTCCGAATGGATACTTTGAAAGTGACTTAAATCCTTTTGAAAATTACGCTCTATCAAAACACTTATTTGAAAAATACAATTTTGAACTTTTTGGAATAGGTGCTTCATTTTTAGGGTTTATTAGAAATGAAAAATTGGGAGAAAATAAAGTAAAAGAGTTGATTATTGACTTGTCAAAATTGTATAAAACAACAGAATCAGCATTTGATAGATTCTCAGAAATAATTAAGGACAAAAATTATTTATTTATAAAATACATTGAATACTTGGAGGAATAAAAAACAGCAAGTAACAATAAATAAAAAACACAGGGCGTTTGTGCTAAACCGAAAGGTCTGTGAATATTAACAAAGTACGCTAAATATAAAATTTGGCGTTTAAATAGAGAAAATTAAAAACAAAATATAAAAATTCGGCTCTGTGTAAATCCGAAAAGTTAGTGTCTTTTTACACGCTACGTTTCATACACTGAGCCGTTGTAAATAATTTACAGAAATGACAAAAAATATTGATTCAGGAATTAGAATGATCCAAATATTAAGAAGAATTGGTTCAATACTATTTGTATACTTTTTTTTTCATTTATTAATTTCTGAATCTTACCATAGGATTGCAGAAAGATTAAGACTACCTGAATTAAAACATATCTATTCAGAAGGTATTTATAAAACTGCAAACGTAAATAATGATTATGAAATTCATAATCATTCACATTTAATTATTAAATATAATTTTGAGGAAAATAATGAAATCTACAAAAACAAATATACTCTAACAGAATATTTACCAAAAGATAACCAAGCTTTAGATAGAATATTTACTGTTCATTATTTAAAGGATAATCCGAAAAAAAATTCACTTAATATAAAATATGAAATAAGCCAAATAGAGAAAAGCATTCACGATTCATCTCTATTTTGGTTAGTCATAAAAATTTTGGGAACTATAATACTTGGACTGATTTTAATTACTCAAATAATTTCATTCATACAAGAATTTAAAGATTTTAATAACCCTATAAAAGTACCTGAATACCTTCGGAAATAAAAAAACGTTTTACAACAAAGCCTAAACGTAATGCGAAGTTTAGGGCATATTTGAAAGGTCTGTGTATATTAATGAGCTCGCAAAATCTTTGGAATTTTGCATTTGACAAGAAAAATTAAAACAAAATTAAAAATTGGCTTGTGGTTAAACCAAGATAATCGCTTGTTTTCTACCCCACTTGCCATATAATTAATATAACTTTAATTGGGTATGAAAAAACGAATTCTGACAATATTATCTATTCTGATTTCAGCACTTACTTTTGCGTGTGATTGTGATGATATTAATCCGATTTTGGAATTTTATTCGTCAGAATATGTTTTTGAAGGAAAAATTATTTCAAAAGTTTACGCTAATGATAGCTTGACTTATAAAGTTTCCTTTGAGATTTCAAAACATTATAAAAAAGGTGATTCCCCTAAAACACTTGAATTTGATGTCACAGCAGAAGAAGAGTATACTGGACAATGGACTTCTTGCGACTGGAGAGCAATTAAAAATCAAACTTGGTTAGTCTATGCCTATAAATACAAAGGAAATCTAACTTTTAGTGGAATGTGTTCTAACTCAAAAGTTATTGATTATAGACCAATTAGTTTGAGAGAACAAAAAATGTTAGATAACGGTAATTCATTTAAAATTCAGAATTATATTTTTGAATATGAGAGTGGATTTAATTACTGTATAAATGTAACTGATATAAATTCTATTCTCGAAAAAGGTAAAATAAAGGAATATAAAAATCAAACAACTCTATTGAATGTATCGATTGATTCAAATGGCAATTTAAAATCGGTATCAAGGCAAAGGGAGTTAATTAGAAAGAAAGATACTATCTTTAATATAACAACAAAAATTGAAGATGCCAATAGAAAACCAATTACGGAATTTGAAAAAGATGCGATTGAATTAATTGGTAACGTAAAAAAATGGGAAATAAAAAAACACGAGAAAACAGGAATTAATGTTCCGTATTTAAGACATATCTGGGTTTATTACGATTTAAAAACAAATAAGTGGAGTTATGAATTATAAAATACTTGTACTAACAATGGCTATTAGTAATTGCTTGTTCTTGCCTATTTCTGAAAATCCTCGCGGATTTTCTATGTTTGGCAATAGAGGCCAATTTGCAATTTATTAATAAATAACTACTGCCAACAGGATATAAAAAACATAAGGCATTTATGCTAAACCGAAAAGTCTGCGAATATTAACTAAGTCCGCTAAATAATAAACCGAAACGGTAGTACTAATGCACCTTCCCTACTTGCCATAGCCCATACCATACAACACAGATGACCGCAAAACAATTACCTGTCGTAATTTCAATAATTCTACTTTTAACGAGTTGTAGTAAAAAGCTATCAAATTTGGAATTTGAAAAGTCTGTAGCTTATGAAATCTTCCCAGCTCTGCTCGATTCTGTTCATTACGACAGAAGAATTCCTCCAAATTTCCCTCCACCTCCACCTCCACCTGTAAACATTAAGAACAAGGATTCTACAAATTTAGAATGGGACGAAACAAAATTAATTGCTGAATATGAAAAACGAAGAGTCGAATTAGAAAAGGACACGACTAAATTAGTTATTGCAATTGTGGATAGTACTTACAGAATAGATGAACAAACAAAAAAAAAGTTCATTAACTTTTATAAAGAATACTCAATAAAATTGGATACAATTAATAATGATACACCATATAAAATTAATATTTCGGATTTAAAACATAATGAAAAAATAATATTAAAATATCGCTCTGAATTACCTACATCGAGTAAAGTTTGGGATGAAAAGTATGATTTTTATTTATCCGGAATAACTGGATTTTCGAGAATACAATTTGACCAAACTAAAAGTTATGGAATATTAATTAGTGGATTTGGTTGTGGTAGACTTTGTGGATGGAGCGGAATATTTTTTATACGCAAAATCGATGGAAAATGGCAAATAGTCAAAATTGAAGTTACTGGTATTTCTTAAAAAATACATGTTGTTATATAACCTATCAACAATTCGGGTTTCTGGCGCTCCTGCCTGCAAGCACAATCGTAGCGTTTGTGTATATTTATAATGTCCGCAAGATCTTTTGGGTTTTGCTATGTACTCAGATCAAAATGATCAGCTTTCGCTCTACATCTCTTAAGATTATTGAGAGACCTATATACAAAAAATAAGAAATGAATAAATATCTGAAACTTACAATAATAATTGGTTTTGTAGGCTGTGTTTCATTTTTGATTGCATTGGCTAGTGGGTATACTACCTATACTGATTGCGAATTTTACAAAGCAAGAAGAACCAGTTTAGTTCCAATACTAATTATAGTTTTGGTAAGTTTAATAACTGGAAAAATACTGAAGATGGACAAAGATTTGGTATATATATTTGTTGGTACCGTATTCTTTGGCTCGTTCTTTATCGTCCCTCATTTATATGATAAAAAGTATGAAGAGTTGTTACTAAGAGAAGAAAATAAGACCACTAAGGCTATTATAAAAAATATTAATTATCAACAGTTTACTACATTTTTGAAGTTTGAAACAGTTCCTCAAAAATTTACGGCAACATTAGCTTTGAAAAAAAAGAGTGATATTAGAACTCTTAAAGAGGGAGATACAATTTTAATAAAATACGCTATAAGTTGTGCATACCTTATAGGCTTCCATAATTTATCTCCAACTAAAGATGAGTTGAAGCTTTATGACTAAAATATTAAGTTATGGTGATAGATTTTAGTATTGATTGCAACATTTAAATCGTCTGAACTTCTGAAAATTGTAAAATTAGAATGAAATGTTATTGGCTTTCTTTCTGTCTTTTGATTTCAACAGGGCCTCTCATTCACTCTCTTACTTATAGGAATATATAGCTACCTTAAAAAATGAAGAAAGCAAAATAGATTTTTAGAGCTGCTAGCCGACTCAAGTTTTATTTCTTTTATTGTAACATTTTGTTCTAAAATTAAACCTATATATAACGCTAGCTACATTTAAAAAAATCTAATTAATTGAAAAAAATAAAACCAACATTAAAGAAAAGCCTCTACTTACTTATTCTAATTTTCATCGGGATGAATAGTATAGCTTTTTTTCACGCTTATAAGTTTACTCATTTTGATAGCAACTCTATTCAAAAAACTAAAAAACCAAAAGAGCTTACGGCTTTTGAAAAAACTAATACTCTTTTGTTTGGGGTAAATAATCCAAAACCAACAAATAAAACCTTCCCAACTCAAAATTATGAAACTATTAACATAGGATTAGATTTCGAAATTGAATGTTGGAGCATTAAAACTAATAATTCTAAAGGAACTGTTATTCTTTTTCATGGTTATGTAGGCTTCCCTAAAAATAGGACAGTTTATAATTCGAATTTACTAACTTTAAATTCAAACTGTCACAATGAAAAACAGCAAATTTAGCGAGA
>NZ_FNBD01000012.1 GCF_900102165.1 Cellulophaga baltica | reverse complement strand
ATCCTGAGCCAGGATCAAACTCTTCATCGTTGTTTTGTAAATATTATATAACATCTATTAACCAACTAATAAATCATCCGAATCCTAGCCCTCTATATTCTTTAAGCTATTATGTTAATTCAATTTATTTAATTACCGTTTCCAGTAATTAAACGCTGTCTTACAATATGTCAATGAACTTTTTATCTCTTTTACTCTCCGCCTAATTAAGTATCGTTGTTTCCCTAAGCGGCTGCAAATATACACCCTCTTTTAAAACCCACAAGCGTTTTTGGAAAGTTTTTTTAAAAAAAATTAAACACACTTCACAATAACCACTATTACAAGGTTTTACAATACAAAAAAAGTTTAAAAAATATTCCCTTTGAAAAAATCAGGGTATTAAATTTACATGAAATTAACCATATAAACAAATACAAGTATCAATTCTTTTGTGTAGACCACTTGTCTGTAAGCTGAGAGTAGTCAAAATTTAAGGCCGACTTTTGTCTTTCTATTCTGAATTCAGAAAAAGCACGCTGTAAAATATCTTCAATTAGATAGTCTTCATGCACTAACTCCGGATGAAACTCTTCCTTTATACTTATCTTAAACATTTTAGCCGTGGCATTATACCAGAATGCTCGCCAACCGTTCCTTAATTCTTTCACCAGGTCAAAAGCCGTATTACCCGTTTGTCGATGAATAAGTTTTACCAAGATCTGGCCCTCCGTGCGTGTTAACTTCTTTAATTCATCAGAAAACTCTCCCTCAATATATTTCTGAATCTCTCTAGTGTACTTCCTTTTATCTGAGTTCTTCGTTATCCTAGTTAAGCTATCATTTAATTCCGTAAGCCTATCGGCTGCTAATTTCGCATATGGATACACCTTTAATGTTTTCCTCCTTAATATATAATACCTTAATTTTTCCTCGTAGCTAGAAAATTTAAGTTTACTAAATACATAATACTCTTCCAAAGCAATAGTGCTTTGCATAATAGAATCGCCCTCCATGATAATCATCTTTTCTGCAATGGAATCTAATGGGGTTTCTTCTTCCTGCCCTAAGCAAAAAGAATATATAAGTAACAACAAGGCTAATAAGAAGTTCTTTTTCATCTATAAAATTATCATAAACTGAATATCAAAATTAATAATAAACCACAGCATTGCTATTAAATAAAAGTGAATATTCTTAACTTCGTTAGAAAATACACATATAATGAGTACAAATAAAATTCTAACTAAAAATTCAATTGAGTTTTTAGAAAAATACTTAAATAACGCTTCTCCTACCGGATACGAATCTGAAGGTCAGAAAATTTGGATGGAATATCTTAAACCATATGTAGACACTTTTATTACGGACACCTACGGCACGGCTGTTGGTGTTATCAACCCTGACGCTAAATACAAGGTTGTTATTGAAGGGCATTCTGATGAAATTTCTTGGTATGTAAATTACATTACTGACGAAGGATTACTTTATGTTATTAGAAATGGCGGAAGTGACCATCAAATTGCACCTTCTAAATGGGTGAATATCCACACTGATAAAGGTATTGTAAAAGGTATTTTTGGATGGCCCGCAATACACACTCGTGACAATTCTAAAGAAGAAGCTCCAAAACTAGACAATATATTTATTGACATAGGCGCAAAGGATAAGAAAGAGGTAGAAAAAATGGGTGTTCACGTGGGGTGTGTTATTACCTATCCTGATACATTCCAAATTTTAAACGGAAATAAATTTGTCTGCAGAGCAATAGACAATAGAGCTGGTGGTTTTATGATTGCAGAAGTAGCGCGACTTTTACATGAAAATAAAAAGAAATTACCGTTTGGACTCTATATTACCAATTCTGTACAAGAAGAAATTGGTCTTAGAGGCGCTGAGATGATTACACAAACTATTAAACCTAATGTTGCCATAGTTACAGATGTATGTCACGATACCACGACTCCTATGATTGACAAGAAAAAACAAGGTCATACGGAAATAGGTGCTGGCCCTGTAATCTCTTATGCTCCTGCCGTTCAAAATAAATTACGTGAACGTATTATCAAAACTGCTGAAGCTAATAACATACCTTTTCAAAGAATGGCTTCTTCTCGCTATACAGGTACGGATACAGATGCTTTTGCGTATAGCAATGGCGGTGTAGCTTCTGCCTTAATTTCTTTACCACTACGTTATATGCATACTACAGTAGAAACTGTACACCAAGATGACGTAGAAAATGTTATTAAACTTATATATGAAACTGTGTTAAATATTAAAGACGGAGAAACATTTAGTTATTTCGAATAAAGTACCTCTTATTATTTTTTAAGGTGACAGATTTTTTACTAGAATATGGATGAATTAATTGATATCGTAACCGATAATGGCCTTAAAACAGGTGAAACCGTTTTGAAGTCCGTTGCTCACCGTGATGGTATTTTTCATCAAACCGTTCATATCTGGTTCTATACAAAAAATCATCAAATTTTATTACAACAACGAGGGAAAGACAAAAATACTTTCCCTCTATTGTTTGATGTTTCTGTTGCGGGCCACATACACGCTGGAGAAGCCGTTGAAGTTGCCGCACTAAGAGAAATTGAAGAAGAGATTGGCTTGCTAGTTTCTAAGAAGGATTTAAAAAAAATAGGCGTCTTCAAATCCATTCAAAATCATCATTCTGAATTAATTGACGCAGAGTTTCACCACACTTTTATTGCTGAATTAAAAGCACCATTACAAGAGCTAATAAAACAAGAAAGCGAAGTGGAAGATTTACAACTCACCTCGCTTATAAAATTTTCCGAAGAAACTTGGGGAATGGCAAATTCTAAAAAGTACGTACCACATTCCGCAACGTATTACAAAACCGTTATTAAAGCCATTAAAAAAGAATTATAGCGTAGCACTAAATTCTTCTACCTTATCTAGGCTATAGGTCTGTTGAGAACCCGCTTTCATATTTTTAACTACAAAAGAGTTATTTGCTAATTCCTCATCCCCTATCAAAATAACAAAAGGTACGTTTCTGTTATTTGCATATTTCATTTGCTTTTGCATTTTGGCATTACTAGGATACACATCTGCTTTGATACCAATTTTCCTTAAGTTAGTCACTAATTTTAATGCCATTAATGCCTCTTTCTCTCCAAAATTAACACACAACACTTGTAAAGAGCGATCTATAGCTTCCGGAAAAAGATTTAATTCTTCTAAAACTAGGTAGATTCTATCTAATCCAAAAGAAATACCTACGCCACTTACATCTTTTAATCCAAATATACCCGTTAAGTCATCATAACGACCACCACCACCAATAGAACCCATCTTCACTCCTTCCGGAGCTCCAACTTCAAAAATAGCTCCCGTGTAATAATTAAGCCCACGGGCTAAAGTAACATCTATAGCCAAAGTTGCTGTTTGCAAGCCAAGCTCAGAAATTGTTTCTATTATAAACCGAAGTTCCTCTACCCCTTTTGCTCCTTCTTCTGAAGAGGACAAAAGCTTCTCTAACGCATCTAACTGCTCTAAATTAGTTCCTGTTAAATTAAACAATGGTGATGCTTTTTCTATAGAAGCTTCAGAAATACCTTTTTCTAGCATTTCCTTCTTAACACCTTCTTCTCCTATTTTATCTAATTTGTCTAATGCGACTGTAAAGTCTATTAAATTATCTTTTGCACCTATTACTTCCGCGATACCGGCTAAGATTTTTCTATTATTCATCTTGATGGTCACCCCATCTAACTTTAAATCAGCAAATACAGCATCATACAATTGCACAAACTCTACCTCCTGCAATAAAGAGTTTGAACCTACGACATCTGCATCACATTGGTAAAATTCTCTAAAACGACCTTTCTGAGGCCTATCTGCTCTCCAAACTGGTTGTATCTGATATCTTTTAAATGGAAAGTCTATTTCGTTTTGATGCATTACTACATAACGTGCAAAGGGCACCGTAAGGTCGTATCGTAAGGCTTTTTCTGAGATGTGATTACCTAAATACTTAGTACCCATTTCAAAATAGAACTCACCAAAAATTCCGACAGATAAGTTAGTTAAACTTTTATCTTCATCACCCCCGTTAATTAACAATGCTATCCAATCTTCCTTATTTACTAAAATTTCAATTTTACTCCATAAATCAATAGCTAAATTAGTTAAATCAATTACTGATTCATCAAATTTAATTTGCTTGTCTTTTCTCAAAATTTCAGGGAGTACTTCTACAAAATTCACCCCATAAGAATTCATTTCTACTTTGACAGTGCTTTTTAAATAAACTCTTAAATTATATAATGACAGCTTAATAGTCTTTATTAAATTTTCATTGTAACTTCTTAAAAAATCTCCAGAATTTAATATTTTAAATATCAAACGATCGCCTTCATCGCCATACTTCCCCATTAAGGTATCAGAGTTTTCAAAAGAGGGCGTTTCTATGGGTTGAAAACCGAACGTTTGAAAATTCTTTTTAATCGTATCAAATATATAATTACGCTTTACGACCTCTGAAGGTGTAAAATCTCTGGTTCCTTTTGGAATAGATGGTTTTTGTGCCATGTAATAGTATGTGTTCTTGTCTTTACTAAGACCTTAAATTAGTATTAAACGCAATCTTAAATTACGCCTGAGTTGCAGTTGCTAAAGTTCTGAAATTTAAAATTGCAAAAAGCTCTCAGGATTCAGCCGCTAATATCGACTTATCCTATGACTTTTTCAAACCATTGATACAACTCCCCTTTTGTAATCACAGCACCTTTTTTTATTAGTTCAAATTTATCTAGGTTCTTATCGTCCTTGTAGGCTTTAGATGCAGAAAGATATTCTACAAAGTCTGATTGCCAATTTTTCTTAAACCAATTAAAGCCTATTTCTGTTGTTAAGTCTATCTCAGGGTTCATCACCTTAACAGATATTAATTTCATCTCTTTATCTGTTAAATGGAATAAATGCATTTGTTGCGCTGAAATATTCTCCACAAAATCTACTTTATTCAAAACACCCTCCCAAACTAAATCTGAAAAAACGTCTAATTCTTCTTCCGCTACTTCAGGTGTATCTGTTTTAATTTTTTCCCATTCATCTCCTGTGATAGATTGTGTGGCTAAGAAATTAATAAACTCCTGATGTAATTCTTCTAACTGCTGCTTTGTAAGTCTTGTATACTTCATTACTTGCTTTTACTGTTTGATTTGCTTTTGTACAAATTCAAAATCTTGGCAAAAATAAAAAGGCTGTACAAATTGTACAGCCTTTTTAAGATTTAATATTATTTATTTTTCATTAGAAGATGTAACGCACTCCAAATTGCGCTTGCCATCTTGATGCTAAACTAGCATCAAACCCGTAAGTCTTAGTTAAACTAGGGTCAAATGTGTAGGTTGGTGTATTGGTAGCATCTACAGAAACTCCAATAGGACTCACATTATTAGGCTGTTGTATAACACCCCAATCAGAATTGATTAAGTTCCCTACATTAAGAACATCAATACTAAATTGAATTTTATTATCATTATTAAAGGTATAATCCTGTAATATTTTCATATCCCATTTACCTCTCCACGGTGCTAATGCGCCATAACGCTCCATATACTCACCTCTATTATCACTTAAATAATCATCTTGTTGAATATACGCTTCAAAAGCTTCAGCTTGACCTGCTCCTGAAAATTGCATTTGCCCAACTTCTGCCGCGGTAGGAATGTATAATAAATCGTTATTTTGGAAAGAACTATCGCCGTTAATATTCCCTGCATACGTATAATTGTAACGAGCTCCTTGTCCGTACTCAAAGAACGTTGAAATTGTTGTATTCCATTTTCCTTGACCATATTCAAAGTTCTTAGACAACACCCCAATAAATCTGTGGGTATCTCCATATTTAGAGAAACCTAGCACATCTTCATTAGCATTTCCTAGAGTTGGGTTAAAATCAAACGCATCTCCAGTAATCTCTGCTTCTATTGAGTTTACATCCTTAGCATTTAAATAACTATAAGCCCCCATTACATATAAGCCATTATTAAAATTTTTCTGAGCCTTAACAGATGCATTCCATACTCTTCCTTTATCTGAGTTTGTAAATACATAAGCATTGTTTCCTTTATCAGCAGCTGTATAATATGGTCTATTATCCCCTGGAGCATTCAAAATACCCGTTGGATTTCTTAATCCCCAGTTTTGAACATGAGCTGCATTTAAATCCTTAGTATAAGAAACATCTGCCGTTAATACAATATCATTATCAAAGCGATGATCAACTCCTAAATTAGTTCTCCAAACTTGTGGAAATTGAAAATCAGGATCTACTAATTGAAAGAAACCATCATCTGCACCACTTACTTGATTTCCAATCCAAACAAAAGGTAATCTTCCTGTAAAGAAACCTGTCCCCCCTCGTAATTGTGTCGATTTGTCGCCATTTAAATCCCAATTGAAACCAATTCTAGGTGAAACTAGCCATTTATTGGTAGGCATGGTAGTAGAATTAAGCTCCACTTCTTCATTCGTATTAGGGTTAAAATACGAAACAGAATTATCTCTTGATGCTCCATTATCAGTATCAATGTAATTCTGAATTAAACTAGAAGTATCAAAATACATTGGTCTATCAAAACGAACACCATATGTTAATTTTAAATCTTCTGAAACATTCCATTCATCTTGCACATAAAAAGACAACTGACCAACATTTAGTTCTGCTAATTTCCAACCACCGTCATTTCCATCACCAGCAGCATTAGAATTATTAAAAACATTCTGAGCATTTGCTAAGTTTTTTATTAGGATTCCGTTTGGATCAGCAGCATCATCTAAGAAAGTTTGCACTGAAGGATAAGGGTTAAAATTACCATAGTAATTACCATTAGTCCCAAAAGTTGCAAAGTTATCATACGCAGTTAAGTTGAATGAATTCTTAAATTGAAATTTCTCAAAAGAAAAACCAACAGTATAGGTATGATCTCCTTTAAAAATATTCATATTATTAGTTAACTGAAAAACTTTCTGGTCTAATTTGTTATTAATTGAGAAAGGTTCGTGACCTGCAATAATATAATTCAGACCATTTCCATCTTGAATATTGATTACTGGAGCAGGGCTAGAAAAGGGAGTTCTAAAATCATCAAAATGGGTATATCCCACTTGTAACTTATTTGTTACTTCATCAGACAAGGTAGAGTTTAATTCTAATTGAAATGAATTTAATTTATTATTGATCTCATACCCAGATTTTTCAAATTGTAAAGTTGTAAAATTGGGTCCTCTTGTTGATAAAGCTGTTGGATGTGCAGGTTTCTCACTAGATGCATCTAAAAAGTTATAGATAAGTGCTAACCTGTTCTTATCATTAATATTCCAATCTAATTTAAAAAGTCCCTTTGTAGAACCTGATCCGTAGGTAAAACCACTGTAAGCACCAGTGTCATAACCAAGACCTGCTAAAGCAGATTGCACGGCCATTAAATCTGACTCTAACACTCTAGACTCATTGATAGCACCAGAACCCGTATTCGGAATCCATCCATTTGTTCCTAAATCTTCTCTTTCTTCTTTCTCAAAATTGGCAAAAAAGAACAATTTATTTTTTACTATAGGACCTCCTATACTAACACCATATTGATTTTGTGACAATTTAGGTTTGATAACATCTTCACCTTTCACCTTACCACCGGTCAAATCTTCATTTCTAAAGAACCCATACACCGTACCATGGAATTCATTAGTACCACTTTTAGTAACAGCATTAACACTTGCTCCGGTAAAACCTGATTGCGATACATCATAAGGAGCTGTAGATACTTGTATTTGCTCAATAGCATCTAAAGAAATAGGTTGTGAACCTGTTTGCCCTCCAGGCGTTGGAGAATCTAAACCAAATGGGTTATTAAAAATAGCACCATCTAAAGAAAAGTTATTGTATTGATCATTACGCCCTCCAAAAGAGTTACCACTTGCTGTAGGCTCTAATCGCGTAAAATCTGAAGCAGATCTAGAAATTGTTGGCAAACGAGTTAATTCTCTACGCCCAACACTAGTTTCTGCACCTGTACGATCACTACCAAAGGTTCCACTTTGATCTGATACTACGACAACTTCTTGTAAAGCCTGGCTATCAGAAGCCAAGGTAACATTTACATTAAAGGTTTGTCCTAAGGTTAAATAAACATCCGACTTAGATTGTGTTTTATACCCAACATAAGAAATAGATACCTCGTAAGGACCCCCTACTCTTAAATTTAGCAAATTAAATCTACCGTCTTCATTAGAAATTGCACCATAGGTAGTACCTGTTGGTGTATGAACTGCTACAATGTTAGCACCAAATAATGGTTCATTAACATCGTCAATAATAAGACCCTTAATATTAGAGGTCGTAACCTGAGATAGTGCCCCGAAGGAGACAAATAACAGAACAAATACTGCATAAGCCTTTTTAAACATAATTGAGTGAGTTTATAGTTTACGGCAAATTTAACGCAAAAAAAAAGAGCCATGCGGACATGACTCTTTTTTTATAAAATATTTGTTAACTATTTGTTAACTATTTTTCTTACTTAGTACCAACTACTTCAAAAGCAAAATCTACAACTACATCTCTATGTAATCTGATTTGCGCATTGTAAGGACCTGTTCTCTTGATAGCTCCACCTGCAATTGAGATGAATTTTTTCTCAATTTCTTGACCTTCTTTTGCTAAAGCTTCCGCTAAATCAATGTTAGTTACAGATCCAAATAACTTGTCTCCTGCACCAGACTTAGCAGCAATTTTAATTTCTAATTGTTTTAATGATTCTGCTATTTTAGTAGCTGCATCAACAATTTTCTTTTCTTTATGAGCTCTTTGCTTTAAGTTTTCAGCTAATACTTTTTTAGCAGAAACAGTAGCCATTGTAGCTAAACCATTAGGAATAAGAAAGTTTCTACCGTAACCGTTTTTCACAGTAACTAAATCATCCTTAAATCCTAAATTCTGAACGTCTTCTTTTAATATAAGTTCCATTGTCCGTTTTTTTTTATTTTAATAAATCACCAACATATGGCATTAATGCTAAATGACGTGCTCTTTTTACAGCTACAGCCACTTTTCTTTGGTACTTTAATGAAGTTCCAGTAAGTCTTCTTGGAAGTAATTTACCTTGCTCATTAACTAATTTAATTAAAAAGTCTGGATCTTTGTAATCTACATACTTAATACCAGATTTCTTAAAACGACAATACTTCTTCTGAGAATTAGTATCAATATTTAAAGGAGTTAAATATCTAATTTCTCCGTCTTTTTTACCTTTTGCTTGTTGTTCTATTGATGACATAACTTAAGCTTTAGTTTTTAACTTTGTTCTTCTTCTTTCTGCCCATGAAATAGCATGCTTGTCTAACTTTACAGTTAAAAAACGCATGATACGCTCATCTCTTCTGAATTCTAACTCAAAAGGGGAAACTACCTCTCCTGGAGAACTGAATTCAAACAAATGGTAAAAACCACTTTTTTTGTGTTGTATTGGGTAAGCCAATTTTTTTAGGCCCCAATTTTCTTTAGATACCATTTTGGCACCTTTAGTAATTAAGAAATCTTCAAATTTCTTAACTGTTTCCTCTATCTGAGTATCAGATAGAACGGGATTCAAAATGAAAACAGTTTCGTAATGATTCATATTAATATATTTTTAAGAGCGCAAAAGTAATAATATTTCTGACTTTACACAAGATTTCTGCAAAAACTTCGTTATTAGATTCAGTATCCATAAAGTTATGCTAAAAAAATAAACTTAACCTAAATTTTTAATCATGTATTTTGCTGATTACACAACAAATTATACCATATTCACATCTTTTGTTGTAGTTCATCGTGTTTTTTCAGTACTTTGCCTATGATTTAACCCCACAAATCAACCTTTTATGAAATTAAGAAGTATAATTGTAGACGATTCATCCATGCAGAGGATGGCAGTTGCTAAATTGGTGAATAACCATCCGAACCTGGCGCTAGTAGCCGAGTACAGTAATGCAATTGAGGCAAAAAATGGAATCAAGAACAATGAAATTGATCTAATTTTCCTTGATGTTGAAATGCCTATTATTAGTGGTTTTGATCTCCTTGAATCGTTAGACAACAGACCTCAAGTTATTTTAATTACTGGAAAACCAGATTATGCACTAAAAGCTTTTGACTATGATGTCACTGATTACTTGCATAAACCTATCACTATGTCTCGATTTGACGCTTCTGTAAAAAGAGCTGTCGCTAAATTTGAGCAACTACATAGGATTAATGAAGATGAGGAGCATATTTTTGTTAAAAGTAATCTGAAAAAGAGAAAAGTAATTCTAAACGACATCAAATGGATTGAAGCACTTGGTGATTATATTAAACTGGTTACGGATGAAGCTAATATTGTAATTTTATCTACAATGAAGTCTTTTGAAGAACAATTACCAGATGATAAATTCTTAAGAATTCATAAATCTTATATTATCAATTTAGAAAAAGTAGAGAAGTTCAACAGTAAAAATGTTGAAGTAAGTGGGCGCTCTATTCCTCTAAGTAGAAACAAGAAAACAGAATTAGCGGAAGCGTTAAACAACGTTTAAACTATATATAATCTACATTGTAGATTACTCGTACGCTAGCGTACTGCGAAATAGCATTAAAAGATTTTTCAATTCTTTTAATGCTATTTTTAGTTTTACCCAAAGCTTGGCCGTTGGGTATCTTTATTAAAACATGCTTTAAATATTGATTTCTAATTCTAGAAACAGGAGGAAATTCTGGTCCCAACACATGAATACCAAATGCATTCCTTAGCCCCTGTGTAAACCACTCTGCCGCTTCATTAAGCTTGTTATAATCTTTGTGTTTAAAGGTTACCTTAATAATCCTATTTATAGGTGGGTATTTGTATTGTTGCCGTTCATATAATTGTTCTTTAAACATTCCTTCATAATCTCCCGTAGACACCTGTTTTAAGATTTGATGGTATGGATTATAACTTTGTATGATAACCTTTCCTCGTTTTTTAGTACGTCCTGCCCTACCAGAAACCTGGGTTAATAATTGATAGCTGCGTTCGTGGGCTCTAAAATCTGGAAAATTTAATAGTGTATCTGCATTCATAATCCCCACTAAATTCACATTCCTGAAATCTAATCCTTTGGTAAGCATTTGCGTACCTACTAATATATCTATCTCTTGTTGTTCAAAGGCCGTAATTATTTTTTCATATCCGTACTTCCCTCTAGTCGTATCTAAATCCATACGGCCAATTTTTACTTCCGGGAATAAGGTTTGTAACTCTTGCTCTACCTGTTCCGTACCAAAACCTTTAGTATCCAATGTGCTACTACCACAAGCTTCACACGCTAAGGGCACTGCAATATTATAGCTACAATAATGGCAACGCAATTGTTTTTTATGCTGATGATACGTTAGACTTACATCACAATTGGGACATTGCGGAGAATGCCCACACGTAGTACATTCCATGATTGGTGCATAACCTCTTCTGTTTTGAAATAGAATAACTTGCGCTCCGCTTTCTAGCGATTCTGTAATCTCTTCTAATAATCGTTCAGAGAAGTGCCCTTTCATTCTCTTTTTCCTAGTCAATTCTTTGATATCAACTAGTTCTACATCTGGCATCAACACATTACCAAATCTTCTTAAAATACTGGCATAGCCGTATTTGCCCGTTTGCGCATTATAATAACTTTCTACGCTAGGCGTAGCAGAACCTAATAAAATTTTAGCTTTATGTAACTTACCTAATACAATTGCTGCATCACGCGCATGGTATCTTGGTGCGGGGTCATATTGCTTAAAAGAACTCTCATGCTCTTCATCTACAATGACCAGACCTAAGTCCGCAAAAGGCATAAATAGAGCAGATCTTGCCCCAATAACAATTTGAGCTTTTACTTTATTTGCCAAAACATTGTTCCAAACTTCTACACGTTCTTGCACACTATATTTAGAATGGTATACCGCCACTTTTTCTCCAAAATACTCTTGAAGTCTAGAAATTAATTGCGTTGTTAAGGCAATTTCCGGTAATAGATACAAGGCCTGTTTATTAGACCGAATACATTCTTCTATCAACTTTACATATACTTCCGTTTTACCAGAAGAAGTAACTCCATGTAAAAGAGTCGGCAAGTTTTTTTCAAAACTTAGTTTGATATCTTTTAATGCCGCTAATTGATATTCATTTAAAGATTTTAAACTTTCATTTGCTCCGTCGTCTTGGTAAACTACTCTATCTGTTTGAATAAAATAATCTTCCAACACAGCTTTATCTATCAATGTTTTTATAATGGCCGAAGAACTTTTACTAGCAACTTCTAAATCCGAAACCTTAATTGGCTTCTTTGAACTTGCTTGTAATTGAAACAATGTAAGCACTACTTGACTTTGCTTTGGAGCCCTTGTCAAGGTATTTAATAATTCTTCTAACTTTTCCTCTGATTTGTAGGCATTTCCCATACGAACATACCGAACCATTTTCGGCTTATATTGCTCATATACCTCTTCTTTTAAAATGATGATATTTTTATCTAAAAGGCGGTTTAACACCGGAAGTACGCTCTTTTTCCCTAGAATTGCACTTATCTCCTGCACTCGCAATATAGATTGATGTTCTAAAGCTTCAAATACTAAAAATTCATCATCTAGTAGTTCATTTTCATCGGGCTGAAAATTCTTATTCTTTAATATTAACGTCTCGCTTTCTAATAAAAATGCATTAGGCACAGCAGATCTAAAAACCTCCCCTACACTACACATGTAATAATCTGCAATCCAAAACCAATGCTTTAATTGCATCACAGTTACTAAAGGTGCTTCATCTAAAATTTGATGAATTTCTTTAGCTTCATAAATAACGGGTGGTTTTTGATGCACTTCATACACCAAAGCGGTGTATATCTTAGATTTACCAAAGGGAACTGCAACACGCATTCCTGGCTGTAAAAAAGCAGCTTCAGCCTCAGAAATACTGTACGTAAACAGTTTTTCTAACGGTATGGGAAGAATTACATTAATAAAATAAGGCATGCTACGGTGTTCTAATCTTTTACGCGTATCCAAGTTTGTGTACGGTAAATAAATGCTAAATACCCTCGAACTTTAAGCTCATCAGGATTATCTGGATTTAACCAAATCTTGCAACGAAAGGTCATTGCCTGCTCTGGATCAAATAAATATTTTCCTTTCCATTCTCCATCACCATCATCTTCTGCTCCTTTTATAATCGTCATTCCTAAAACAGGTGCATCTTTTAAATCGCCCTCACATTTAGTGCATTTAAAATTCTCTTTCCCTTCTTCTAATACCTTTACAATATCGCCATACATCTGGCCATCTTTCTTGTAGATTTTAATTACGCCTTTTGGTTTCCCAGTGCGATCATCAATTGTTTTCCATTCATCAAAGATGGATTGACCGTAACTAAAATTAATTAAAAAAAGACCTATAAAAAAAAGTAATAGCTTATGGTGTTTCATCCTTTTGGTTTATATTATTTCGAACAGCATTTATTGTTGCATTCAGTTCAAAACCTAGCAACAATATATTAGAATTTAACCAAATAAACACCATTAATATTAATAAACCTCCTAAAGCACCGTATAACTCATTATATCTCGCAAATTTCTCCACATATACCCCAAAAAGATACGATGTAAAAATAAACAACAAAGTGGTCATTGTTGCTCCTGCCGAGAAAAATTTTGCTTTTTTACCTTCTGCCGTTCCAAAATAATACAGTATTGCGGTAGTTAAATAAGACAATATAATAAAGAATAAAACCTTAGCAATCTGTACCCCTATAATATCTGTTTCTTCTAAATTAGTACCATAGGTCTTAGTAACCAAATCACTGGCATATTCTACGATATAAAACTCGGAATACACAAATGAAATTGCCGCAACGATTAAAAGAATTGATAAGATTAAACCTACCAGAAGTGCATATAAATATTGTCTAAAGAAGTTGCGCGTTAAATTCACGTGGTATGAATTTTCAAAGCCACCAAAGATGGCATTAACCCCATTTGCTACCAAGAAAATAGAAATCACAAAAGTAGAAGAAAGTAAGCCTCCTCTTTTTTGATCTTTTATTTGAATAAAAATTTCTTCAAAATAATCTCCCGTGGCTGTTGGCAAAAAAGATTCAAGAAAGGCCAAAAAATCGGCCTCAAAATTTGTTTCACCATCTATTTGAATATAAGGTATTAAGAATGGTAATAAACTCAGTAAAAATATCAATAAAGGAAAAAGTGCCATAAATAAACTAAAGGCAATTGCACTTGCCCTGGTTGACATTGCCCCTTGAACTATTCCCGACAAGTACATTTCTATCAGCTCATACAATGACAAACCTTCAAGAGCTGCAAATTTTACTTTTTTTAGTAATCTCGCAAACCAATTTACGATCGGTATTTTATCTATCTTTTCTTCTAATGCAGACATTTATACTGCTTTAAGGCTCAGATCCATATTGTACACTGAATGTGTCAATGCTCCTGATGATATATAATTTACACCACATTCCGCATAATCGCGAATAGTATGCTCATTTATACCTCCAGAAGATTCTGTGAGACATTGATTGCCGATTAATTTAACTGCCGCTTTGGTATCTTTAAATGAAAAATTATCCAATAGTATTCTATACACACCTTTAGCATCAAGAATTTGCTGAACCTCATGTAAGTCTCTTGCTTCTACAATAATTTTCAGATCCCTATTCGTCTCTTTTAAGTAATTTTTTGTTTTTTCAATAGCTTTCCCTAAGCCCCCCGCAAAATCTATATGATTGTCTTTTAACATAATCATATCATACAAGGCAAATCTATGGTTCTCTCCTCCTCCAATTTTTACCGCCCATTTTTCTAGGGCTCTAATTCCAGGAGTTGTTTTTCGGGTATCCAAAATTTTAGTCCCTGTACCTTCCAAGAGCTTTACAAAATAATTTGTTTTTGTGGCAATAGCACTCATACGTTGCATTGCATTCAACACCAAACGTTCTGATTTTAAAATGCTTTGAGAACTACCTTCTACATAAAACACTATATCACCATGCTTCACAGTATCTCCCTCCTGCAAAAGGGTCTCTATTTTCAAGTCTTTATCTACGTAATTAAACACTTGCTTTGCAAAGTCTATCCCTGCGATAATTCCGGTATCTTTCACCAATAGTTTAGCTTTCCCTATTGCTGTTGAAGGTATACAAGCAAGCGAACTATGGTCCCCATCACCTACATCTTCACGGATCGCATTTGCTATAATTAATGCTATTTCTTTGTTAAATTGCTCTTTTGAAATCATTCCTACATTTTCTTAATTGCTAATTTACTAAATACTTTACTCAGATAAGAATCCCTATAAATTTATATTCTATAATATTAAACGTAAAAATTCTAATTAAATTTGCACTATGACCATCAAACTTTTAGCTATCGGCAAAACAGATAGCAACAACTTATCGCAACTCATTGACGAATACGAAAATAGACTTAAACATTATGTCAAATTTGAATTAGAACTCATTCCTGACATCAAAAACACCAAAAATTTATCAGAAGCGCAACAGAAAGAAAAAGAAGGCGAAGCGATTTTAAAAAAAATAAATCCGACCGATGCGCTTATTTTGTTAGACGAAAATGGAAAACAGTTTACTTCTGTTGATTTCTCTAATTACTTACAAAAAAAAATGAATTCTGGAATTAAACAACTTGTTTTTGTTATTGGGGGTCCTTATGGCTTTAGTGCAGCAGTTTATAGTAAAGCACAAGGAAAAATAAGTCTATCGAAAATGACGTTCTCGCATCAAATGATCAGACTATTTGTCGTAGAGCAAGTATATAGAGCGTTTACCATTTTAAAAAACGAACCTTATCACCATCAATAACATTATTTTTTCTTACTAAAAAAAATATCTAATTTATTTAAAACAGCATCTAACCCACTAACCTCTTTCTTATCGCTTTCCAGAGACTTTATCATGTTTTCCGAAACCTCATTAAGCGCGTCTAATTCAGTAACCACACAAGCTACTAAATCTTCTTTGTTTTCTATTTTTTTCTCAATTTTCAAAACATGCTGAAGATCTTTAATATTCTTCATATGTGAAGCATAGGCATGTGATTGATGCCATGAAATTTCTTTAAGCTTTTTATTCTGTGAGCTAGTTTTCCTGATTATAGGGTTGACAATATAAAAGATTTCAAAAAGAATAATAAAAAGCGAAAGTACCGCTAATTCTACCTCAATAATCATAATTGTCTTTATCTCTTCTTCTGATTCTTGTTGAAATTTAAGAACAATACCATCCATAATTTCCAAGAAATCATCTACATGACTTGTAAGCTCCTCTACAGGAACTTCTGCAATGTGATCCATATCATTTAAATGCGTGTAGATATATTCTAAATGAGGTTGCATTTCTTTAAAATCAGCAATGATCTCAGTATTTTCTACAGGATAAAAACCTAGTTTCTCGTCTCCTTTTTCTAAGATTTCATCTGTTCTGTATAATTTAGCAAGGGCTATTTTTAATTCAGAATAATCACATTCATAATGATTACACTCATAAAAATTTTTCAACACTAATTGACTGAGCATACGTTGCTTACCCGCCACATTAATAACCGCAGCCATACGCTCTTGGTTTCTCAAAGAATATTGGATAATAGACTGAATTAGCACCGTTAGCACAATGATGGTTATAACTAATAAATAATATTTATAAAATTTTTTCACACTAATAATTTATACCTAGACAATTACTATAGAATTTTCCTACAAGATATTTCATAACGCCACCAAGCGCAACAAATTGTTGTGAAACAGCATGGAAGCGATAGTTAAGTCCTTAAAACTAAAAAAAGCCCAAGAAAAAAATTCTTGGGCTTCCATTTTATTTCGAAAATGACTAATAAAGAACTCTAAATTTAATCGTGTTTTCTATTTTCTTCAATTCCTTTATAACATCTTTATTATATTCCTTATTCACATCAGATATTACGTAGCCCACTTCATTATCGGTAGATAAATACTGACCCGTGATATTCAATTCATACTCTGCTAAAACTTTATTTACTTTAGCCATAACGCCAGGAACATTTTTATGGATATGTAAAAAACGATGTGATTTGTTTTGCTTTGGCAAACGAATATTCGGGAAATTTACAGCATCAACTGTATTTCCAGAATTCATATAATCCATAATTTTACTTGGCACAAAATCTGCAATATTTGCTTGAGCTTCTTCTGTACTACCACCAACATGCGGTGTAAGAATAACATTTTCTAAACCTTTAAGTTCTGTTTCAAACGCACCATTACTTCTTGGTTCTTCTGGGAATACATCTATTGCAGCACCGGCAATTTTACCACTTTTTAATGCTGCTGCTAACGCAGGAATATCTACCACAAAACCACGCGCTAAATTGATGAAAATAGCCCCATTTTTCATTTGGTTAATTTCTCGTTCACCAATAAAATTAAGGTTTGCTTTGTTATCATCTATATGAAGGGTTACAACATCTGAAATGTTTAATAAATCTTCTAGTGTATTACATTTTATAGCATTACCTAGCGCTAATTGATCATTAACATCATAATAATAGACACGCATTCCTAAAGCTTCTGCCAAAACTGAGAGTTGCTTACCAATATTTCCGTAACCAACAATACCTAAGTTCTTACCACGTACTTCTCTAGAATTTGCAGCAGTTTTATTCCATTGCCCTTGATGTATTTCCGTACTACGTGTAAAGACACTACGCATCAGCATAATAATCTCTCCAATGGCCAGTTCTACAACAGAACGGGTATTGCTATAAGGAGCGTTGAACACAACAACCCCTTTGCTCTTACAGGCATCTAAATCTATTTGCGTCGTTCCGATACAAAAAGCTCCCACAACCATAAGCTTATTAGCTGCTTCTAGTACATTTTTGGTTACTTGCGTCTTAGAACGTATACCAAGTACATGTACGCCTTTTATTTTTTCTATTAATTCTTCTTCTGTTAAACTATGGCCAACAGTTTCTACTGAGAAACCTGCTTCAGACAGACTTTTAAAAGCATCTGGATGCACATTTTCTAACAATAACATCTTTATCCTGTTTTTAGGATAAGAGATTTTTCTAGGTAAATCGTTCACAAATAAAAATTCATCAAGGTTAGGTGTAATATAATCTGCATTTTTTGCAGCTTTTTCTCGGTGTACATTTTCGGTATAAGCAAAAAATTTATCTGCGATACCGGCTTCTCTCATTACATAATCGCTATAACCATCACCAATTACCTGAACCTCACCGTCAAGATTCATGTTTTTTAGGCAATCTATTTTACCATTATGCATCGCTAAAACATTGGTTTCATCAAAACCAACAATTTTACCTTCTTCATCAAATTCAAATGTATTAGCGTATACTCTATCTGAAGGAATGTTATACTCCTTTACTATAGGGTCTATAAACTCTTTAAATCCACAAGATATTACATAAATATCATCCGCATAGTCTCTAAAAAAATCCTTATTAGCCTCTATAGATTTTGAAATTTTAGTCTTTAATTCTTCCACCAAAACCGGTAAATCATTTTTATGCGCATGTAGCAATTTAATTCTGCGCTCTAAAGATGTGGTAAATGAAATATCACCATCAATACCTAAATTGGTAATCTCCTGAATTTCATTAATAATTTCTTCTTTATTGGACCTGCCTTTGAGTGTGATTTCCGCCAAAACATCTAGCGCTTCAACTCGCGTTAAAGTACTATCAAAATCAAATACATACTTTCTTCCTGTTGCAACCATTTTTTGAATAAAATTAAGCATCAAAAGTAAAAATTTATTTGCTGCGATTCTTTTAAATTAGATTAAAACTACTATCGAATTAGTAATTGTAACATTTTGATACAGAATTGTTTTTATGGACCCTTAAAAATTATGAAAATCGCAATTCTAAACTTCAACGGAATAGCTTATTATTTTAAAAATGAAATTATGGCCTTAGAAAAAGAATCCGTTTTGTAAACATCATTATGATTCCCTTTTAGTAATACAAACTCACTCTTAGGAATTGCGCTATGCAATGCCTCTGGGTTTCCATTTTCTAAATCCTCATCTCCCGCAACAATCAAGACTTTAGATTTTATTTGCCCCAGCTCAAAAACACTAGTTACCGGTTGATGTTTCTGTAAATAATGCAATGCTTTCAAATCTGCTTGAACCGATATTGCATAGGCTACAGCTCCTTTTGTTTCTTCTGTGAGCTCTGCCCCTTCAGCAAATGCATTAGCAAATAGGATGCGCCGATTCCACTCAGGATTTGTAAAATCTAAACCCATACCTCCTAACACCGATTTTTTAATTCTCCTATCTAATGTTAGCCATTTCGCGGTAATAATACTACCTCTGGAATAGCCTACCACTATAAATTTCTTAAGCTTTAAATAAGATGCTAACCCCTGTAAGTCTCTAACTTCTGCGTCATCTGTATAAAATTTTTCCTCTTGAGGTTTACCAGAAGATCCGTTTCCTCTTAAATCAGGAACAATAACCCTATAGCCTTTTTGTAAAAGTTCTTTTTTTAATACGGTAGCATTCCAAGAACTTCCGTCATTAATAAAACCGTGTACCAATACTACTGCCTTACCTTTACCTTCATCTGTGTAGGTAATTTCGATTCCATCAAAAGAAGTAAAGAATTCTTTTTGAGCCTCCACTCCAAATGAAATTTGCATGAAAAATAAAATCAGAATACATCTCATCGCTTTAAATACTAGTATATATTACCCCTGTTAGAATCGCTATTCCAAAACTCAATAATGTTCCTATTAAGATGTACTCTGTTAGCTCTCGATTATTACTATCCTTTAAATCATTAAATCTAAAAACAGATTTTGCAGCGATTAAAAAACCAATGACTTCCCAACGCCCTAATATGATAAACGCCACTACAAATAAACGTTCAATAATACCAATGTACATTCCCGCATTAGGTAATGACTCATGATCATCTTCTATATATTTTGACATTCCTTGCAAGACTTTACTAATTAGTATGGCCGTTGGAAAACTAACAAAAACTAATGCCGTCACTAAACGCACATCTATTCCTTGTAGGAGTGCTAATGTATGTGCATAAAAATCTCCATAATATGCACAAGCATATAATACCGCCACATGCAGCACTTGATCTATCAAAAAAGGAAGGTTTTTGTTTGTAAAACTAGGGGTTACATAAAGTTTCAGAAGATCTATCAAATAGTGACTAACTGCAATAATTACCGCAATTTTCCAGTACTTTAAATCCCATAAAATTAAAAGCGTTAATGCAAAATGAATTAAAGTATGGTAATAGATGTATTTGGATTTTACTTTTTTTTCCTCTTTATCTTTTACCCATTTAGAGGACTGAAAAATAAAATCTCCTAGCAAATGCGCTAAAAAGAGCTTGGTAAATAACATCATACTATTCTTGTTTAATTGCATCCCTGTAAAAGGATAATAGTTCTAAAACAAGGTCTAACCTCGCTCGTTTTTGTCTTTGACTTACGGCAGACTGTTTTACCCCTAATTGATCCGCAATTTCTTGTTGCTGTAATTCTGGGTTCTCTAAAGAAATTGCAATAATTTCTGCAGAAACAACACTCCAGTCATCCATAAAATCTAATGCCAATTTAAGTATTAAATTTAAGATGTTCTCTAATTTTTTATCTTCTGTAGCTAAAGCTAATTTTAATTTCTGCTCTTTTAATGTTTCAAAAATTCTCCCTGAAAAATGATACGCACTGCCATTAGATTCACTTATTTTAGAACCAACAAAGGTTTCCTCTCCCAAGCCAATACCCATCCGAACATCTAAGCCTTTTATCATTTTGATTTTAGCCTTTAAAAGGATAGCTACTCGTAAAGCCTCTACCACCGGAACCTTTAACTGAAATTCATCTCCTCTAAAAATATCCCAATCTTTAGGCGCCTCGCCTATTTCTGACAGTTGTTTTTTCAAAACACCCATCCACTCCGAAGCCTTATATCGTTCCGAATTAACGATATCTCCTGTTAGTACTGCTATCATAAATATATAAGTTAAAAGGCTAATATACTAAAATATAAGCAAAATACGTAATAATTATAATTATAAGCTAAATAGCTTATACTAAAACCATCTCCTAACATCTTTTAAATACGCAGCATATTCTGATCCAAAAGTTTTAGCAAGCGCTTCTTCTTCTGGCTGTATTTGAAACTTATTCATATACGACACAAAACCAGCCGCGATTAAAGTATTAAAAGCATTCCCTAAATATACCCCCCAAGCCAAAAGCACCAATAACAACCCCAAATACATAGGATTACGCGTAAAGCGATACAATCCATTTATGACCAACTTAGAAACCGTTTCGGGTTTTGTAGGGTCAACAGTGGTCTGTTTTCTAACAAACTGAATAACAGCAACCAACCCTATAGCCCCTCCTAAAATTAAAAACAGATAGATAAAATAAATCCGACCTGTAAAGTCAAATTCTCCAAACGGTAAAAACCGGTCTAGCCCTAACATAAATACTGCCGCCAATACCCAAACAACTGCTGGTGGTAATTTTAAATGCATTTGAAAAAAATTAAGCGATTAAAATACTATTTTTGAATTAAATGATACGATACTACAATGGAAATTGTTTTTGCAACGCACAACAAAAATAAGGTATATGAGGTTCAGTTATTAGTTCCTAAACATATAAAAATACTTTCGTTAGAAAGTATTGGCTGCTTTGATGAAATACCAGAAACGGCAGACACCTTAGCGGGGAATGCAAAACTAAAAGCAGATTTTGTAACTAAAAACTATAAGCTTCCTTGTTTTGCAGATGACACTGGTTTACTTGTTGAAAGTCTAAATGGAGCTCCCGGAGTTTTATCTGCACGCTATGCAGGAGAACAGAAAGACGCTACGGATAACATGGATAAACTACTGGCTGCCTTAGCTCTTAAAGAGAATAGAAAAGCTAAATTTGAAACCGTAATTGCCTTAAACCTGAACGGAGAACAAATACTTTTTAGCGGTGCAGCAACCGGTGAGATTACGCTAACAAAAAGTGGCGTTAAAGGATTTGGCTATGATCCTATATTTAAACCTGAGGGTTATAACAAAACTTTTGCCGAAATTCCTGTAGGGATCAAAAATACCATCAGCCATCGCGGAAAAGCCATAAAAAAGTTACTAGATTATTTAAGCAAACTAGAGAGTAGATAATTTACAAATCCGTAACAACCATGAATTCAATATGTTACATGCAAAAATATTGAATTAAAAATTTAATTTATTATCTAATGAATTAACAGTACCTTTGCAGCTTTAAATAATGCCGCTGGTATAGCATGTGTTGCGCTGAGTCTAAATAGGTTATAAAATGTAATCGCTCTATGCAACAGACATATTTGCGATTAACATTTACATATTATGACAAAATTTGAAGCGTTAGGCCTTAAAAAGTCTATTTTAGACGCTATTACAGACATGGGTTTTGAAAACCCATCTGACGTACAAGAAAAAGCAATTCCAATTTTACTAGGTGACGATACAGACTTAGTAGCTCTTGCCCAAACAGGTACAGGAAAAACAGCAGCATTTGGTTTTCCATTAATTCAAAAAATAGATGCAGATAGTAGAACCACTCAAGGTTTAATACTATCACCAACACGTGAGCTTTGTTTGCAAATTACAAACGAAATGCAAGCGTATTCTAAATACGAAAAAAACATTAATGTTGTAGCGATCTATGGTGGTGCTAGCATTACAGACCAAGCTAGACAAATTAAGCGTGGCGCACAAATTATCGTTGCGACTCCTGGTCGTATGAAAGATATGATGAGCCGCGGATTAGTAGACATCTCTAAAATTGACTATTGTATTTTAGATGAAGCTGATGAAATGCTTAACATGGGATTCTTTGAAGATATCAAAGAAATTCTTTCTGATACTCCAAAAGAAAAAAGCACATGGTTATTCTCTGCAACAATGCCAAGAGAAGTAGCTACTATTGCTAAGAAGTTTATGCGTAGTCCACAAGAAATTACTGTGGGAACAAAAAACTCAGGAGCATCAACGGTACAACATGAATATTATGTAGTAAGTGGTCGTGATAGATACCCTGCATTAAAAAGATTGGCAGATACTAATCCTGATATTTTCTCTGTAATTTTCTGTAGAACTAAGAGAGATACACAAAAAGTAGCAGAAAGTCTTATTGAAGATGGTTACAACGCTGGTGCATTACACGGAGATTTAAGTCAAAACCAAAGAGATTTGGTCATGAGTTCTTTCCGTAAAAAACAAATACAGATGTTGGTGGCAACAGATGTTGCTGCACGTGGTATTGATGTTGATGACATTACTCACGTAATTAACTATCAATTACCAGATGAAATAGAAACCTATACACACCGTAGTGGTAGAACAGGTAGAGCTGGTAAATCTGGTATCTCTATGGTAATTATTACCAGAAGCGAGCTTAGAAAAATAAAAGCAATTGAGAATAAAATTGGACAAAAATTCATCACAAAAAATATTCCTTCTGGAATGGAAATTTGTGAGATCCAATTATATCACTTAGCAAACAAAATAAAAGATACTGAAGTAAACGAAGAGGTTGAATCTTACTTACCTGCTATCAACGATGTCTTTAAAGATATCGATAGAGAAGAACTTATTAAGAAAGTAGTTTCTGTAGAGTTCACACGTTTCTTTAATTACTACAACAAAACCAGAGATTTAAATTCTGGAAACTCTGACCGAGGCGATAGAGAAGAAAGAGGTAGCAATACTGGCAGTGGTGAAATACCTACTAGCGGTTCTGTTCGTTACTTTATCAATGTTGGAGAAAAAGACGAATACGATTGGATGTCACTTAAAGACTTCTTAAGAGATACTTTAGAAGTAGGTCAAGATGATATTTTCAAAGTAGACGTTAAAGAGAGTTTTTCTTTCTTCAATACTGATGCAGCGATTACTCCTAAAATTTTAGAGACTTTCAAAGACTTTAAGGTTGATGGTAGATTTGTAAACGTTGAGATTTCTAGCAACCCAGGTGGTGGCGGAGGTCGCGGAGGAAGAGATCGTAACCGTAGTGGCGGTGGCGGAGGAAGAGATCGTAACCGCGGTGGCGGTGGCGGCGGAGGAGACTTCAAAAAACGTAGATCTTCATCATCAAGAGATGGTGGTTACGGAGGTTCTTCTGAAGGCGGAGGATCTAGAAGAAGATCTGATTCTGGTTCTGGCTCTAAATCTGGTTCACGTAGTGGAAGTAGAGAATCTAGTAGCGGTAGTAAAAGCAAACGCAGAAGCGGCTTTTTCTAGACCAAAATTTAGTTAATTTCATATTAAAAAATACGCTTCGGCGTATTTTTTTGTTTTGTTTAGTATTTTAGGCCTTTCTTTGTCAAACGTAATAAACATCATAGACACTGTAATATTGCAGTTTTTAAAGTGAATTACATCTGACGCCTTAAACCCTATTTTTCAGATGAAGAACAACCTTATTTACCTATTTATATTTGCCTTTGTAACTCTTGGCTTTTCTCAAGAAGATGAGGATGAGAATCAAAAAAATGAATTCTTAAAAGCTATTGTGGTAAATGCACAAGATGGCTCTTTAATGGAAAGCGTACACGTGGTAAACTTAAACCAAGTCGTAGGCACCATCACTAGCGAAAAAGGGGAATTCAACATTCGCGCTACTGCTAATGATACTTTATATTTTAGTTACTTAGGCTTTAAATCTCAAAAAGTACGCGTCACTAATGACATGTTGAAATTTAAGGATACCAAAATTACCTTAACAGAGTTAGCATACGCTTTAGAAGAAGTTATTGTTACCTCTTATGATTTAACAGGCTACTTAGAAATTGATGTAAAAAACCTACCTTTAAATGACTCTTATCAATATAGTATTTCTGGACTTAACACGAGCTATGAAGCCGGAAAAAAGAATCCGAGTGCTGTAACTAAAGTATTAGGAGCTATTCTCAATCCCGCAGATTTACTTCGGAATTTATTTGGAAAAAAGCCGAATCAGATGAGAAAGCTTAGAAAAGTTAAAGAAGATGATGCCATAAAAGATTTATTGGCTTCTAAGTTTGATAGAGAAACATTAATGGAACTTCTACAAATAGAAAAAGTAGACATTGAAGACATTTTAAACAATTGTAACTATTCAAAATCTTTCATAGCAACAGCTAATGATTTACAGATTTTAGATGCCATAAGTGGATGCTACGAAGACTACAAGGTTTTAAATCGTAAGAAATAATTTTTGAGCTCTTTGTATTCTAAATAAATTTTCTATTTCCATTATCATTTTATAGCTTTATCAAAAATAAATGATGATGAATAAAGGCCTGCTATTGCTATTAGGATTTGCTCTTTTTACCTCTTGCAAAGAAGAAAAAAAAACTCCTTCACCAGAACAATCAAGCACTGTAGAAAATAGCATAGTCACCCCTAAGAAAAAACCATTTGTATGGGAGGGCGCTAATATTTATTTTTTACTTACCGATCGTTTTAACAACGGAGATACCACTAATGATATCAATTTTGAAAGAACAGAAGAAACCGGAGTTCTTAGAGGTTTCATGGGAGGCGATTTAAAAGGAATTACCGCAAAAATAGAAGAAGGGTACTTTACGAAATTAGGAATCAATGCCATTTGGTTTACTCCTGTAGTAGAACAAATACATGGCGCTACAGATGAAGGCACTGGAAATAGCTATGGTTACCACGGGTATTGGACCAAAGATTGGACGGCACTAGACCCAAATTTTGGTACCCGGGATGATTTAGAAACAATGGTAAAAACTGCGCATAAAAACGGAATTCGCGTTTTGATGGATGTAGTTTTAAACCATACGGGACCTGTTACAGAAATTGACCCTGTATGGCCAGAAGAATGGGTACGTACATCTCCTACCTGTACTTTTGAAAACTACGAAACAACTACCGCCTGCACCTTAGTTAACAACTTACCAGATATTAAAACAGAAAGTGATGAAGAAGTTGCTCTTCCTGATCATTTGCTTGCCAAATGGAAAGAAGAAGGCCGTTTAAGCTCTGAGTTAGATGAATTAGATTTATTTTTTAAACGCTCTGGTTGTTCTAGAAGCTCAAAAGCTTACATCACAAAATGGTTAACAGATTATGTAAATGATTTTGGTATTGATGGCTTTAGAGTAGATACTGTAAAACATGCAGACGAAAGTGCCTGGAGCGAACTTTACAAACAAGCTTCTATTGCTTTTGATACTTGGAAAAGAAAAAACCCAGATGCTGTTTTAGATGACAATCCTTTTTATATGGTTGGGGAAGTATATAACTACGGCATTTCTAGTGGCAGAGCATATGATTTTGGCGACAAAAAAGTAGATTATTACAATGCCGGTTTTAAAAGTTTAATCAATTTTGAACTTAAGACCGATGCTAAGAAAGATTATGAGACTATTTTCAAAAAATACAACACACTTCTACAATCTAAACTATACGGAAAAAGTGTCGTAAATTATTTAACCTCACATGATGATGGTAGTCCTTTTGACAAAGAACGCAAGGACCCGTACCATGCAGCTAATGTATTATTACTTACTCCAGGAGCTTCTCAAGTGTACTATGGTGATGAATCTTCTAGAAACTTAACCATAGAAGGCACCCAAGGTGATGCTACATTACGTTCTTACATGAATTGGAATGAAATTGACAGCGTTCCTGAAACAAAAAAAATATTAGCTCACTGGCAAAAACTAGGTACATTTAGAGCAAACCACCCTGCTGTTGGTGCTGGTACCCATAAGGTACTTTCTAAGGCTCCATATGTTTTTGAAAGAACGTATACGAATAGCCAGTATAAGGATAAAGTTGTCGTGGGCTTAAACCTTCCTAAAGGGAAAAAATCCCTACCCGTAAAAGGGTTTTTTGGTGATGCTACAAAATTACACGAAGCATATTCTGACACTTTTGTTGTTGTAAAAAATGGTAAGGTAGAGCTAGAGAACGAATTTGATATTGCACTATTAGAATTGGTGGAATAGATAGTATACTAAAACTTTATTAAATGAGCATTTTCTTTTTATAGAATAGGGTTTCTTTGCAGCGTAGTATTATTTCTAGCAAACCATGCATATCAAAAGAAGAGTGTTCATAAAAAATCTAATTCTAGGATTTTTAGGTCTTATTGGCTTTATTTATTTAGATAGTTTTTGGATTGAAAAATATATTATAGATTGGAACACGCATGATTTAAGTGACGGCGCTAAGCATAAAATTAAGATAATCCAATTGTCTGATTTACATTTAAAAGAGATCAAGTATTTTCATAAAACCATAGCCGAGAAAATTAATACCGAAAAACCAGATATTGTAGTGTTTACCGGCGATACTATTTCTAGAAAAAACACCTATCATATTTTAGAACAATTCCTTAAGCTTATTGATCCAGAAATATTTAAAATAGCAATCCTTGGAAATAAAGAATATGATGCTAAAGTAGCCATGCCACTTTTTAAAGCTACTTTTAAAAAGTACAACGGCATTGTCCTAATCAATGAAAACTATGCTTTCTTAAAAGACAAAAGAGTCATAAACATTATAGGTATTGACGATTTTCTAAGAGGATCTTCTAATTTTAAAACGGCAATTCATCATATAGATACACAATTAGACACCATAGTACTCAACCATTGCCCAGCATATACAGATGTTATTGATGCTCTGAATAGTGAAGAGAACTTAAAAATTAAAGTTGTCTTATCTGGCCACACCCACGGAGGACAAATAACATTTTTTGGTATTCCATTTTATACTCCTGGCGGTAGCGGAGATTACGTAAAGGGTTGGTATCAAAAAACAACTACAAAAATGTATGTCTCTAAAGGCATAGGTACCACCGCACTTCCTATTCGTTTTTTTGCCCGAGCAGAAGCATCAATCTTTTATGTGTAGCAAATTAAATTTTGAACTCATGTGTCCTCCGAATACCGGGATAAGACCCCATCAATACTCTTAATCGATTTTTTTGCCCAATCTATCTGCTTTATAATTTTCTCATCATCGGTAAGCTGCCACTCAGCGCATTCTTTTTTTAATTTAGTAGTTAAGCTTTGTAAGATGATGGCCGCTGAAACCGAAATATTTAAGCTCTCCGTAAAACCCACCATTGGTATTTTCAAAAACCCGTCGGCTTTTTCCAAAACTTCATCACTTAAACCTTTTTTTTCTGTTCCAAAAAACAAGGCTGTTTTACCATCAAAATCAAAATCATCTAACAAACAGGAATCGTTATGCGGCGTTGTTGCTATTATTTTATACCCTTCTTTTTTTAACGCATCTATACAAGTGCTTGTACTTTCATACCTATGTATATCTACCCACTTTTGCGCGCCCATAGCTATTTGCACATCCAATTGGTCTCCATACTTACGTTCGATAAGATGGGCAGACTGAATTCCGAATATATCGCAACTACGAATAACAGCACTGGTATTGTGCATTTGAAACACGTCTTCAATAGCCACCGTAATTTTATAGGTACGTTCTTCCAAGATCTGAAGAAAGCGTTCTTTACGTTCTTCAGATATAAATTCTTCTAAATATTTTAAAAGTTTTAAATCAATCATAAATCGAAGATAATAAAAATCTAAAATTGTATATTTTTATAATCAAATTCGTACATGATATGAAAAAAATTGTTGTTTTAACAGGTGCGGGAATAAGCGCAGAAAGTGGCATTCAAACTTTTAGAGATGCAGATGGCCTTTGGGAGGGTTATGACGTAATGGAAGTTGCTTCTCCCCAAGGTTTTGAAAAAAACCCTAAACTCGTCTTAGATTTTTACAACCAGCGTAGAAAACAACTTTTAAAGGTAGCACCGAATGAGGCACACCTAGCATTAAAAAATCTTGAAGAGTATTTTGAGACCACCATAATTACTCAGAATATTGATGACTTGCATGAAAGAGCTGGCAGCAAAGCTATAATTCATTTACACGGGGAGCTGCTTAAAGTTAGAAGCACCAAGATTTCTAGAATTGGAGCTCCAGTAATACTAGACTGGAAAAAAGATTTAAAAATAGGCGACAAATGTATTAATGGGCATCAGCTACGACCACATATTGTTTGGTTTGGCGAAGCAGTGCCTTTGCTTGATAGGGCTATCGAAATTACCCAAGAAGCAGATATTTTAATCATCATTGGCACTTCTATGCAAGTGTATCCAGCTGCTAGTCTTGTCAATTTTATAAAAGATGACACCCCTATCTACTTTGTTGACCCTAGACCTAGTATCTCCAAAAATGCATTTAACAACTTAACTATTATTGAAAAAACTGCTGTAGAAGGAATACCAGAACTAGTAACTCAATTAATAAAAACAAATTAATGACTACGCAAGAGCTCTATACTTCTTTAAATTACGTGAATCACTCTAGAGAAAAAAGAGCTGAAATGGCTGGGCTAATTTCCAATAATCCTGAATTAATTACGCCATTATTAAAAGTAGCCTTTACTATTAACGACCCAATATCTTGCAAAGCCTGTTGGGTTTTAGAATTTACAGCCAAGGAAAACTTGCCCTTTATTTTTCCGCATTTAGACACTTTTGCCAAGAACCTAACCAGCGTACATTTAGACTCAGCAGTACGTCCTATGGCAAAAATCTGCGAATACTTAACCAAAAGTTATTTTTCAAAGACTCCAAATACAACTCAAGACGCCTTGAGTACAAAGCATCTTGAAAAAATTACTGCAGCATGCTTTGATTGGCTCATTACTGATCAAAAAGTAGCAGCACAAGCATATGCTATGACAAGTTTACTGTTAATGGCTAAAAAATTTAAATGGATTTTACCCGAGTTAAAAATCATTCTAGAACAAAACTACTCAAAAGGGAGTGCCGCATACAAAGCCAGAGCTAGACTCACCTTAGCCAAAATAAAATAGATCAAATCCATGTATTTATTTACTTGTTAGCTTTTTAGGTGCTTAAGGAATCCCTATATTTGCCGCTTCTATAAAACCAATCAATTTCTATAAAATGTCTTTAAACAAACTGAATGCGATTTCTCCGATAGACGGTCGTTACAGAAACAAAGTTGAAAATTTAGCTGATTATTTTTCTGAAGAAGCATTAATAAAGTATCGAGTTCGTGTAGAAATCGAGTATTTCATTGCTTTATGCGAAATTCCATTACCACAACTTTCTAGTTTTGATACTTCTAAATTTGAGGCATTAAGAGAAATCTATACTAATTTTTCTTCTGACGATGCTTTAGCCATTAAAGAGATTGAAAAAACAACCAACCACGACGTTAAAGCTGTTGAATATTTTATCAAAAATAAATTTGACGGATTAGGACTTCAAGCTTATAAAGAGTTTATCCATTTTGGTTTAACCTCTCAAGATATTAATAACACTGCCATTCCTCTTTCTTTAAAAGAAGCCATGAATGATGTGTATGTACCGCAATATTTTGAAGTTTTAGAAGAACTAGAAGCCTTAGCTTCAGAATGGAAAGCAATACCTATGTTGGCCCGTACTCACGGACAACCAGCCTCTCCTACCCGTTTAGGGAAAGAAATTCAGGTATATGTGGTACGTTTAAAAGAACAATTTAATTTACTGAATGATATTCCTAGTGCTGCAAAATTTGGCGGGGCTACAGGTAATTACAACGCACATAAGGTAGCATATCCTACTATTAACTGGCAAGAATTTGGACAAGAATTTGTACAAGAGAAACTAGGACTCTACCACTCTTTTCCTACAACTCAAATTGAGCATTACGACCATATGGCGGCTTTGTTTGATACGTTAAAAAGAATAAATACTATTATTCTTGACTTAGATCGTGATTTCTGGACCTACGTATCGATGGATTACTTTAAACAAAAAATTAAAGCAGGTGAAGTAGGTTCTTCTGCTATGCCACATAAAGTTAACCCAATAGATTTTGAAAACTCTGAAGGTAACTTAGGAATTGCGAATGCTATTTTTGAGCATTTATCGGCTAAACTTCCTGTTTCTAGATTACAACGCGATTTAACGGATAGTACGGTCCTAAGAAACATTGGTGTGCCTTTTGCACATACCATGATTGCTTTTCAATCTACCTTAAAAGGCTTAAGTAAGTTATTGCTGAATAAAGAAAAGTTTGAACAAGACCTGGAGAACAACTGGGCTGTAGTTGCAGAGGCTATACAAACCATTTTAAGACGTGAGGCATATCCAAATCCATATGAAGCATTAAAAGGGCTTACAAGAACTAATGAAAAGATAAATCAGCAATCTATTGCTAACTTTATTGATACTCTTGAGGTGCCTGATGCTATTAAGGCAGAATTAAAAGTAATTACACCAAGTAATTACACTGGCATTTAATAACTAGTGTCACTATAAAATTAAAAAGACCGCAAATTGCGGTCTTTTTTTATGCTTATAAGTATTTAATTACTTATTAATTTGAACTTCGTGTGGGTAAGGAATTTCAATCTTAGCTTTGTCAAGAGCCAATTTAGAACCTTCTATAGTTGCAAAGTATACATCCCAGTAATCTTCTGGCTTACAGTAAGGTCTTACCGCCAAATTCACAGAGCTATCTGCTAAGGCTTCTACATTTACTGAAGGAGCAGGATCTTTTAAAACCAAAGGGTTTGCCACAAGCATTTCTAAAAGCACTTCTTTTGCTTTCTTCATATCTTCTCCATATCCTATACCTACAGTGGTATCTACACGCATTTTGCCTTCTGCGGTATAGTTAATGATATTACCATTTGCCATTGCCCCATTAGGTACAATTGCCAATTTATTTTGAGGCGTGATTAATTTAGTGGTAAAAATTTCAATTTCTTTTACATTTCCTAAGACCCCCTGTGCCTCTACTAAATCACCGATTTTATAAGGTTTAAAAATCATTATAAGAACACCACCGGCAAAGTTAGAGAGTGATCCTTGTAATGCTAAACCTACCGCTAAACCAGCCGCCGCAAGAATGGCTGCAAAACTTGTCGTTTCTACACCCAGTTTTGAAATCACCATAATGATTAAAAAGATTTTTAATCCCCATGACAAAAGGTTTAACAAAAAGCTTTGTAATGATTCGTCGTAGTTTCCTTTATTCAATACTTTTCTAACCGCTCCAATAAGCTTCTTTATAACCCATGAACCAATTAAATAAATAGCTATGGCTCCTAAAATTTTTGGCCCATAATCTGTTACAAAATCAATTCCTTTAGCCATCCATAAGTCAGCCGTTCCTGCAGTCTCGGTAATAATTTCTGCACTTTCTTCCATAATTGTAATTAGTGTTTAAATAATAATTCGTTAATAGTTACTGGCAAATTACGGATAATCAGTCAAAAAAATATCTATTAGCGTTAAAACATTTATCATTAGCATCAAAAAACCTCTTCATCTACATATTTTAGACAAAGAGGCTCCCCTTTTTTTAATTATTTTCTATTTGAAGGCACCTAGCAAACCTTCTAACTGTTTGCCATCAAAATTAGATTTCTCCATCGCTTTTATTAATTGCATTAAGTTAGCGGGGTTCATATTATCGCCTAAAACGCGCACTAAAACAAACCCCTTATCATCGGTATCACCATAAATAATAACCTCATCTATAGCATCATCATCTCCTAAAAATTTAATAGAACCTTTACCGTAACTGGTATTCAACTTCATTAACTCTTGATACTTATCATTTTTTAAAATAGCTTTTACTTTTGCTTTCTCTGCTACGTAATCAGCTGCATTTTCTAAGGTTTTTTTAAAAGCCAATACATTCAACTTTTTAAGAGAAGTATATGCTTTCTTCTGCTCCGGAGTTAGCTCTACCTGGTCTATATTCAAAAGGCTTGCTGGTAAATCAAAAGATAGGAAATTCGGATTCTCTGCATTATCTACATAATACTCCTGCAGACTTTGTGTGGAGGAACAACTAAAAAATAGCAGAACCCATGCTATTACGAGACTAAACTTTACATTTTTCATTTTATTATAATTAAAGAAAACAGCATTTGGCGCACCAAATGCTGTTTTTTATTATTGAATTATTTTGCTTTCCCTGCTTTATTTAATTCTTTCGGCAAATTCATTTTATTAGTCAAAGCACCAATTTTATTCAGATCAATATCTCCTGTAATAGACACTAAAACAGTCTCTATATTTCTACCGTTTAGGTCTGTTTTGACATTACCTATACCGGTTACAAACATTAATAACTCTTTTACATGATCTGCATCTCTACCTTCTCTAATAAAAAATTTCACATTAACATCTTCGTCTTTTACACGCATCAACTCTTCCATCTTAGAAGATTTTAAATACTTTTTAACGGTAGACCCCATTTCTAAAGATGCCGTCTTATCTTCCGTCATAAAGACTTTTAAACTCTTTACTCCTTTAGCGATATCCATAAAATCTTTGGCTTCTTGATCATGCTCATCTATTCCAAGAGAACTGACAAAATTGATCATACTTTTATTAACGATTACAGATGACACACGATCCATATCTTCATATTTGTCGAAGATAGATTGAGAAAATCCAAATAATGGTAAAATTGCGATTACTAAAAATAAACTGATTGTTTTCATGATTGATGATTTTTGATTGATTAATTAATTATTGATTTTTCTTACCTGCATTATTTAGTTCTTTCGGTAAGTTCATTTTACTTGTCAAGGAACCAATTTTATTTAAATCGATATCTCCTGTTAAAGAAAGCAGTACTGTTTCTACATTTCTACCTCCTGCTTGTATGTTTTTTACGCCGGTAACAAACATAAGTAACTCACTTACGTGGTCATCATCTTTACCTGCTTTGATATAAAATTTTACGTTTGCATCTTTATCTTTTACACGCATTAGCTCTTCCATTGAAGAAGATTTCAAATATTTCGCTACGTTTACAGCCATATCTGCTCCTACTGCTTTGTCTTCTGTGGTAAAAACTTTAAGACTACTTACGCTCTTGGCGATATCCATAAAATCTTTAGCATCTGGATCATCTACTTCTACATCTATCTTACTTAAAAGATTAAACATGCTTTTGTTCACAATTACAGCAGATACATTATCAGAATCCTCGTATTTATCAAATAAGGACTGCGAAAAACCTATAAAAGGGGTAACGGCTAGGAATAATAGTATAAGGGACTTTTTCATGATTTTTTTTTTAATTATTGTTGTAAATTTTTTGTTTTGCTTGTTCAAACTCTTTTAAATAGGCTATCTTTTCTTTTCCTTTATTAAAGTTTTGTGCCAATAAATTCAAAGCTTTTTTTGTTTCTTGGTAGGCATATGCTGCTTGCTCTTTTTCTATACGTTGTTGCTCCATATAATTAGTACCTAAATACAAACCCAATAATAGCATGGCTACTGCTGCTGCCGAAAACCACTTGGCTTTTGATTTCTTTTGCTGTAAAGGTATTTGTTTGGTAAATTTTTCTTCTTTAGCATTTGTAAGATGCGTAAACATCGGGGCATATTGTTGATGCTCTGAATGTATAGGCCCATTTACAAAATAGTCTTTCAATGCTTTCTCTTCTGCTATAGTTGTTTCTGCATTAAAGTATTTTTCTAGTATGTTATTTATATTATCCAATTCCATAACTGTGTTTTTCTACTAATTTTTCTCTTACTGTTTTTCTAGCTCTTGACAAGGCCACCCGTATTGCGGTAGGCTGCATGTCTAACATTTTCGCTATTTCGTCATAATCATACTCTTCTACATCTCGCAATTGTAATACCAGTTTTTGTTGTTCTGGCAACTCTTCCATAATTTTTTCTACCCATGATATACTATCCTTGGCTTCGACTTGCTTCTGTAACGATGTATTATCATCCGTATAATTACTGTGAACTAATTTCAAATTTCCTGCTTGCTTCGACTTTAATCGGTCTAAGCAAAAATTCTTAGTCATGGTCATGGCAAAAGCTTCTACGTTTTTATATTCTTCAATAGCAGAATTTTTTGTCCATAACTTCAGTAATATTTCTTGAGTTGCATCCTCTGCTTCCTCTGTGGAAACCAACAATCTTTTGGCTAACCGAAAGAGTTTGTCTTTAAAAGGCATCACAACATTTAAAAATTCTACCTGTTTCATTGTGGTTGGGTTGTTGTAAACCAGTATTAAGTGGTTTATACTAGGAAGACGAAGTATAACGAATTTTGTTACAAATAATTTCTTTTATTTTTTAGATGTGTTTATTTTAGTGCCATAATATTAAGATACAAACGGCTTTTATAGGACTGCAAGAGGCATAATGTAGGATATACTTTGGTATAATTAGTGTTATATTTAAAGAAAAAAAATATGAAAAAGTTTCTCCTTTTGTTTTTAGGCCTAGGCCTATTTGCTGTTTCCTGTTCTGATAAAGATGATGAACCTTCAGAAATAGTTACTATAGAATTAAATAGTGAAGTGAATGATTTTGTTTGGAAGGCGATGAACTATTGGTACTATTGGCAACCGGAACAAGCAAATTTAGCTGACGATAGATTTGCCACGATAGATGAATTTTATAGTTTTTTAAATGGATACGGTGCTCCGGAAGATTTATATAATGCTGTAAAAGTACCACAAGATAGATTTAGCTTTATTTCAGATGACTATGATAATTTAATTAGCGCTTTAGGAGGTACTTCAACCACTACAGGGATTGAATTTACATTAACAAGGCTGCCTTCTGATAGTGGAAATGGAGTATTAGGAGTAGTTCGCTATGTTTGGGCTAATTCTGATGCTGCAACTAAAGGTATTAAAAGAGGTGATATTTTTTACGCCGTTAATGGTACCGAATTATTCGCAGATACGGATGCTGATGGATTTATAACTTCAAGTAATTTAGATTTACTAAGTGCTAGTACATTTACTTTAAACTTTGGAACTATAGAAGAAGAACTATTTACACCCAATGATGTAAATATAGAAGTGAATCGCTTAGAAATAACAGAAAACCCTATTTTGATTGCAAAAACTCTAGAAGTGAATGCTACAAAAATTGGCTATATAATGTATAACGGTTTTACTAGAGATAATGAAGATATTATTGATGATGCGTTTGCTAAAATAAAAACGGAAGGCGCTACGGAATTAGTTATCGATCTTAGATATAATCCTGGAGGCTCTACAGGAGTAGCTAATAGAATAGCCGCAAGAATTACAGGCCAATTTGCAGGACAACCCTTTATTGAATACATCTATAATTCAAAAAGAAATGGAAATTTCGGATCTACAGATCCTTTTGAATCTGATTATGAAAATACTCCATTAACGAGTTTGGGTCTAACAAAGGTATATGTTATCACTACTGGTGATACCGCTTCTGCTAGTGAATTGCTAATTAATAATTTAAAGCCATACATCACCGTAGTTCAGGTAGGTGAAACAACCGTTGGTAAAAATGAATTTTCTATAACACTCTTAGATAACACAGCACAAACATCCAATGGTTATCCTCCGTATGCGTATTACTCTCAGAGTGTTGGTTTAGATGGCGTAAATCCTAATCACAAATATGCATTACAACCTATATGTGGTACGTATGCAAATGCAGATGGATTTAATGATTTTGCATCTGGTCTAGAACCTGATATCGCTATAAATGAAACCTTAGGTAACCTAGGACAATTAGGTGATCTAGAAGAGCCTTTATTAGCCAAAGCAATAGAAGATATTACTGGAGTTACGAGTAAGAGCTTAAAAAGTGTTGTCCCTGAAAGTATGAAAACGGAATTTGTTGGCAGTTCATTAAGGTTGAAAAAATATAATGACATGGTTTTGATCCGAGATTTTAACTAATTTTCATTGAAAATAGAAATATGTAAACGGTTTGAATCACGATTCAAACCGTTTTTTATTGAAGTCTAATTCTCTAAAATTTTTAGTTATTCTCTCCAACGCCGCCACTTGCGTCTCCACCCACACCTGATGCACTATTGAAAACTCTCAATTCATAAGTATAAGTTCCTAATGGGAAAATAGGTGTTATAAAAGTTTCTTGGCTATTATCGCCAAATCCCAGAGTAGAAGAACTAACAGAATATTCTACACCATCAATTATGAAGTATGTAGTAGCTTGCAATCCACTAGCTCTAATTATAAAACTGGAAGGGTTATTAACAACTGTAACAGTACCTTGTGTTTGAATACCTCCAAATTCCTGAACATAAATAGATTGTGCAATCTTCCCATCAGAAAAAATGATGTTAGAAGCCTCATCTACGACCACCTCTATGGTATCTGAATCTTGAAGTCCATTACCGTCAAATACCGTTAAAGTTACTTGATAGGTACCTGCAGAAGTGAAAGGCCATGATGTATTGTCGCCGAAAGCTCCTGAAATTGGATTTGCAAAATCTCTAAAATTCCACTGGTAGGTTAGCGTATCACCGTCAGGATCAGACGAGCCAACACCACTAAAGCTTCTCGTTAAGGTTGTAGGATCATAATCTGTTAACAATTCTGCTACTGCCACTGGGGGTCTATTTCCTTGGGTTATTGTTAGCACTACAGTTCCTGTTGCTTCATTCCACATCCTACCATCATTTATGGTATAGGTAAATTCTGCAGTGCCTACATAACCTGGAGCAGGACTAAAACTAATTGTTGCCCCTGTAAAAGAAGCCGTACCCGCTTCCGTTGGAACAACACTCCCTATACGTACTATAGTAATTGGATCTGATTCAGGATCACTAGTAGCCTCCAAAACAGAAAAAATAGATGCTACTGTATTAGTACTAGTTCTAGTAATGTCATTCGCCGTTGGAGGCATATTACCATTAACATCACGAACAACATTTACCATACGAGAAGCCGTGGCAGTATTTCCATCATCATCAGAAACCGTATACACTACTTCATACATACCTTCTACTGTAGTATCAACTTGAGTGTCATCAACCACTATCTCAGAACTTATATCCCCATCAATATCATCTAGCGCCGTTGCACCCGCATCTTGATAGGTATCTCCCAGAAATACATCAAAAGGATTATCGCCTAAAATGGTAAGCTCCGGAGCCATAGTATCAATAATATCTTCAACTACCTCAAAGCTTAGTATAACATTACGTTCTTGATTGTTACTGTCTGTTAAAACAAAATTTATGGGTACTACCCCTAAAGTACTCGGTGTGAAATTTAGCGTATACGTCCCTGGAGTAATTTGAACATCCTCGTTTAAAACAACATTAGTTTCCGTATCGTTCTCTTTTAATTCTCCTTGGTCAGCCCCTAGCTGGTAATTTCGTACAAAGCTAATCCCGCTTTCTGTATCGTCTATTTCAAAATTGACAACAATAGCTACTGTTTTTCCAAGTTCTACCTGTGTAGCCGTGCTTGCAGCAGTCCATATGACAGAAACCTCATCAATAGTATACAGTAAGGTTTCCTCTTTTTCCATCCCAAAATTATCGGATGCTATAATTTTCACTTCATGGTCGCCCACACTTGTTCCTATATAAGATAGGCTTGTGGCGAGTGGATTCAAGGTGATTTTAGAATTAGGAGCTAGTAAAACTCCGTTCGCATCTACAAAATATCCTTCGCCATTATTAATACTATACGTAAATCCATAGCTTATCTCTTCTAAAACCTCTTCCGGAATAACTTCTATAGTGGTGGTCAGTAGTCCGTTTAGATATCCTTGATTGGTATTAGAGGTGATCAATTCAAATTCTACCTCCGTAAATAACCTTACTTCCTTAGTACACGAAATGCATAGGCCTACTAAAAGCACTAACATAAAAGCTTTACGGATCAATGGATGCTTTATAGCTTGCATAAGGTCTTGATATAGGTTGATTCTAGCATACGCTAAGGTCCTTAATATAACGAAATTTTTTCATCTTAATTGTAAACAGAAAAGGGTCAACAGTATTGTTGACCCTTTTCAATTAAAAATTTGAAAACCCTACAAATTCAAATTAAGTCCTAAACTAAAGTTTCTACCCAACGTAGTATATCCTACCGTTTCAACAAATTCTTCATTAAGTAAGTTTTGAGCATTTATAAAAACTCTCAATTTATTATTGATGAGTTGGTGACTTACATATAAATTCACCAGTGAAAACGAATCCAAACTAACGTCAGAAAAAGTACTAAAATCTGTATCTAAACGGTCTCCTGTATACGCATAACTTAACGACGCAAAAGTGGCATCAGAAAGTTGATAATTAAATGATGTGTTCACTTTATGCTTAGGGATACGTATTGCGTTATCTCCTTTACGTTCTGTAAAGGTATAATTAGCATTCCAAGTTAAATTTTCACATAAGCTCCAATCTAATTCGACCTCAACACCTTGCGCTTTAATAAAGCCATCTATATTTTCATATCCTTCACTTCCGTAAACAATTGTTTCATTTTCATCTCTATTAAAGTATAGCGCACTAAGCCTTAATTTATCATTTGCATATTCTAAACCTCCTTCAATAGTAGAATTCTCTTCAGGATTTAGCTCTGGATTAGCTCCAAAAAAACCAAATAATTGACTAAGTGATGGTGTAATGTACGATGTTGCATAAGACGATAAGACTTTAACATAGCCATTATCTAATTTATAACTGTACGATGGGTTTATATTATAGACCACATGAGAACCATATTCAGAATTATTATTAAAACGAGCACCTGCGTTTACATTTAATCCAAAAGGAGAAACATACACGATGTTAGCATAAGGATCCGTAATGGTTATTTTTTTAAGTTCTGAAAACTCTGATTCGTCTTGAATATAGTTTACTCCTAAAATGGTATAAAACTTATCATTAAAATTATATTTGTTGTAAACATCAACAGTATAATTATCTCCTTTAAAAGCTCCTGGGTAAGACCCCATATCTTCTGCATCATAATTTGAATACGCGGCGTTCATATTTATAGAACCATTTTCATTATAAGAAAACACAGAGGCTAAACCAACTCTTTCTTGCTTACTCTCATATAAAGGATTTGCAACAGTTCCAAAGCTTTCGTCATATGCTGTTTTTATTTTAGTCTGATTTCCATACACTTGAACTTTAAAGCTTTCTGAAAATTTGTATCCAATTTTTACATCAGTACTATAATCTGAATAGAAATCTTTTTCATCAGCAGAGCTTACAAAAGCAGAAAGTCCGTCTGAATATCTATTTGAAAAACCTACTGAATAATCAAACTTATTTAAAGTTCCGCTAACTTGCGCACTGTTTGAAAACCTTGACAAGTTATAATTTTGATCGTCTTTTGTTTGTTGCGTTTCTAGACTTGTTTGAAAATTTCCAGAGATCGCTTCATTTGATGCTTTCTTAGTCGTTATATTTATTACTGCAGTAGCTGCATTTGTACCGTAAAGCGTACTTGCTGCTCCTTTAATAATTTCAATAGATTCAATATTTGCCGTTGCTAATAATCTTAAATCATACTCTGAAGATGGTGAAGAAGGATTTGAAACACGAACGCCATCTATCACAATTAAAACTTGCTTACCGCGTCCACCTCTTGCAGAAACTCCAAGAACCGCACCATCTCTACCTCTACTTCCATTAATTTCAATACCACTTTTAGTATTAATAATTTCTACTACTGTCTTACCTTGGTTTTGAAGTAGTTCTTCCGCCGTTATTTTAATTACAGTTTTTCCAGAATTTTCACGTTTTAATTCAAATCGTGAGTCACTAATAACAACTTCATCTAATTTTTGAAGTTTCATAGATTCATTTGGCTCATCTTGAGCAGCTACACTTGTATATGCTAAAGCAATAGCACATAAACTTAAAAATTGTTTGTTCATTTCGTAAAAAATCGAATAAACGGGAGAATAGTATGTCTGTACCCATACGTAAACCTTTATCCCGAAAGTTTAACATTATTGTTTTGAATTTGGCAGGTCTCCTGACTTGTGTACTATCAATCACCTTCCCAAGTCTTTACTCAGTGGTATTTTGAAGATATGATAGCCACCTATTACGAACCGATATAAATATCAGTGCCGATTCGGCATAACTTACAGTTGCGGGAACAGCTCTAGAATTACACTAGATTCCCTTTTAATCAAATAAACCCTATGCGTTTATCTAAACCAAAATTCGGCACGAAGATATTGCTTTAAGTAGAAAAGAAATCACTTATCATCGTTATTTTTTTTATTCATCTTGATCATCAACCAAATAAAACCAACCACAAAATGAAGTATAATTATACCTGCAACAATATATAATGTTAAATTAGAATTACCTCTCATGTTTAAATTTTCATAAATTTAAGCCCTTAAAACCATAAAAAATATGACTTTTGCTACCTTGCAAAAAAAATATATCCCTAAAATAAATGAAATACTTTTTTCTGCTTATCACGATAGTATTCCTCTCCTGCAAGGAGGAAACCAAGAAAACACCTGATTTTGTAGAAAAAATTATTCCAAGTACTGACATATTATATGCCAAAGGGTTTTCTGTAGAAAAACAACCCAGCGGTGTTACCATTATTAAAATTACATCGCCTTGGCCAAATGCAGAAGCTGTTTTCACCTACGCACTAATCCCAAAAGAAAAGGCAGCTTCTATGACTTTAAATCGTGATGAGTACGATGCTATTGTCACTGTTCCTATTACCAATGTGGTAGTTACCTCTACCACGCACATTCCAGTTTTAGAAGCCTTGGGTGTAGAGCACACTTTGGTTGGTTTCCCTGACACCAAATATATCTCATCACAAAAAACAAGAAAATTAATTTCTGAAGGGAAAGTCAAAGAATTAGGGCAGAATGAAACCATAAATACCGAATTACTTTTAGCATTACAGCCAAATTTGGTGGTAGGCTTTAGCATTCATAATGAAAATAAAATGTACGAAACCATTCAGCGTGCAAATATTCCTGTAGTGTACAATGGTGATTGGACAGAAGAAACACCCTTAGGAAAAGCAGAATGGATTAAATTTTTTGCACCTTTTTACGGACTCGAAAAGGAAGCAGATGCTATTTTTCAAGACATTACAAACAATTATTTAGCCGCAAAAGAATTGGCGACAAAAGCTACAAATAAACCTACCGTATTAAGTGGTGCTATTTATAATGATGTTTGGTATTTACCCGGAGGAAAAAGTTGGGCTTCAAAATTTATTGAAGATGCCAATGCCTCTTATATTTTTAAAGATACAGATGATGCAGGTAGTTTATCGTTGAGTTGGGAAAGTGTTTTAGAAAAAGGAAAAAAAGCGGATTTCTGGATTTCTCCCTCTCAGTTTACAACCTATAAGGATATGACAGAAAACAGTCTGCATTATCAACAGTTTGATGCTTTTAAGAAGAAAGAAGTGTACTCTTTTGCGAGTACAATTGGGGAGACTGGCGGACTTTTGTATTACGAATTGGCTCCTAATAGACCCGATTTAGTGCTTAAAGATTTAATTCATATATTTCACCCTGAGCTAATACCTGAGTATTCACCAACTTTTTTCAAACCTATAGATTAAGTGCATTCTACCAAAAAGTACTCCTTTTATTTTTTATGTTTAGTACTACTGCTGTGTGTCTTTTTTTTAATAAATATTAGTTTAGGTTCTGTTCACATCCCCCTAAAAAGCACCTTTAACACCCTTTTAAGTGGTGCTGAAGTAAAGGAATCATGGCATTACATTATTTGGAACTATAGAGTCCCTAAAGCAATTACAGCAATACTTGTTGGTGGCGGATTGTCTTTAAGTGGTTTGTTAATGCAAACGCTTTTCAGAAACCCACTAGCTGGGCCTTTTGTTTTAGGAATCAGTTCTGGTGCTAGTTTAGGAGCTGCCTTATTAATTATGGGTGCTGGATTATTTTCCTCAGTGTTCAGTGTATCGCTTTTTAATGATGCTTCATTAGCCATTGCTTCTAGTTTAGGTAGCTTTCTTGTATTACTCGCTGTTCTGTCTGTTGCCATGAAAGTAAAAGATACCATGTCTCTACTTATCATAGGGCTTATGTTTGGGAGTATAACCGGCGCCTTAGTTAGCGTACTCTCCTATTTCACAACTTCAGAACAATTACAGCAATACATCTATTGGAGTTTTGGAAGTTTAGGAGATTTATCATGGCCGCAATTAGGATTACTAGCTGGGATAACCAGTATAGGAGTGCTCTTAAGTATCTTTTCTATAAAATCTTTGAATGCCTTTTTATTAGGTGAAAATTACGCTCGGAGTCTCGGAGTAAGTTTAAAAAAATCTAGATTCATTATTATTATTGCTACAGGATTATTGGCTGGTGGTATTACAGCTTTTGCTGGCCCCATTGCTTTTATTGGTTTAGCAGTTCCCCATTTAACGCGACAAATATTTAATACCACAGATCATAAAATATTAGTACCAGCAGTTCTTGTATATGGCGCTATTTTAATGTTGCTATGTGATAGTATTGCACAACTGCCCTTATCGACAAGCGTTTTACCCATCAATGCCATCACCAGCTTAGTAGGTGCTCCTGTGGTTGTATGGCTATTGGTTCGAAAACGAAAAATGATTTTTTAATTCCGAAAGATGAAACTAAAGCTACTCCATAAAATCATTATCGTATTTAGTTTTACCGCTAGCTATAGCGTGAGCTTTAGTCAATCTACTAACTTTCAAGGCATAAGTGATGTTGTAGACTCCCTTTTGCAAACAAATCACCCCAGGCCTTTTAACGGACAAATAATCCTAGCCGTTAATGATGCTATCTTTTATAAGAAGTCTATAGGCTTTTCTAAAGATATAACGGAGTTTACGCAAACAGATAAATTCATTATTGGCTCCCTTAGCAAGCAAATTACTGCAGTGCTCATTCTACGAGCCGTAGAGGAAGAAAGATTAAAATTAAACGACCCAATTTCAAAATACCTTCCTAATCTAAAAACGGAATGGAAGAATACCATTACAATTCATCAACTTTTAAATCATACACACGGTATTATAGATCTACAAAAAGATTTAGCTTTTGCTCCCGGAACAGATTTTTCTTATTCTAATATCGGATATCAACTTCTAGGTGAGATTTTGGAACAACGTTACAATAGTACTTATGTACAGTTGGCTTCCAATTTATTTACATTATGCGGTATTGCAAACCATCTAACAAGCTTAACCACTAAACAGCCTAATCTTGTTGAAGGAAAAATAAAAAATAAGAACAATAGCTACATCACAAGTACAACCGATTTTACCACCGCATATATTCCGGCGGGCTATTTAATAGCAAGTACTAGTGATTTATTAAAATGGAATACCGCTTTGCACCAACAGAAATTACTACAAAAAGAAAGCTATCAATTACTGATTACTCCGAGTGCCACTCAAAACCATTCTCTTTTTGGGCCAATAGGGTATGCATATGGCATAAGAGTTTCTGATGAAAACCAGCTTAAAGAAATTGGACATACCGGATACGCTCCTGGATATATTTATATGAATTTATACTATCCTGAGTATAAAACTAGTATTATTGTTTTAGAAAATTTAGATTGGAATGATGATGCTATTCGTAAAACATTCTATTTTGAAATGAAAATCAGAGAGATATTTAGACAAACGCTGACTAAAGAATAAAAATCATCCTAGAAAACGAAAAACATATCGCCCTAGAAATTGCCAATCTTAGTATTGGTTACCAGCGTAAAAAGCAGGATATAATTATTGCTCAGGACATCTCCTTTGCTTTAAATAAAGGAGAACTAGCTGCTATTGTTGGTGTTAATGGCATAGGCAAATCTACCTTACTTCGTACGCTTGGCGCCGTCCAAAAATCGATTTCAGGAGCTATAGCCATTGAAGATAAAGCACTCCAAAACTACACGCCATTAGAATTAGCGACTAAAATAAGTCTTGTACTAACAGAAGCCATAGCTTCTAAAAACCTTACCATAGCTGAGTTAATTGCTTTAGGTAGGCAGCCTTATACCAATTGGCTCGGTACGCTCACAGAAGTAGACAAAGCAAAGACTAAAGAAGCTATTCAACTCGTAGAAATTGAAGCATTACAACACAAAAAATGCTATGAACTAAGTGATGGCCAATTACAACGGGTAATGATTGCACGTGCATTAGCACAAGACACTCCTATTATCTTGTTAGATGAACCCACATCACATTTAGATTTGTACCATAAAGTTCAAATTTTAAAATTACTCAAAACCATAGCACACCATACGCAAAAGACCATTCTGTTTACTACCCATGAAATTGAGGTTGCGCTACAACTAAGCGATAAAATGCTTTTACTCCGTAAGGAAGAAAGTTATTTTGACACGCCAGAGGCTTTAATTCAAGGAAAGTATTTTGAAAAATTATTCCCAGCAAATACCATACAGTTTGATCCTATTCTAGGGAGTTTTAAAATAGTGTAACACCTTTTTACCAGTCTTTTTTAACGTTAATTTAAAAGTACACCTGCTTTTTATTCTTTAATTTTAAATTTCAAAACCACACGCATGAAAGTAGCAAACAAATCCATCATTATTACCGGATCCTCTAGAGGTATTGGAAAAGAAATAGCATTACTCTTAGCAGATAATGGCGCCAAGGTTGTCGTGAACTATACCAATAGTAAAGACGAAGCGGAAGAAACTAGTGCCACTATACTTAAAAATGGAGGTACCGCAATTGCTGTACAAGCAGATGTGAGCAAGAAAGAAGACGTAATTCGCTTATTCGAGGAGACCATTGCGGCATTTGGCCAAGTTGATGTGTTGATTAATAATGCTGGCATTATGAAGAATAAGCCTTTTAAAGATTATAGTCAAGATGATTTTACGTCACAATTTGATGTAAATGTGCGTGGTGTTTTCAATACCATGCAAGAAGCATCTGCAAAGCTAGCAGATAATGGTATTATCATTAATTTTTCTTCGAGCACTACAAAATTGATGCTTCCAAGTTATGGTATTTACTCTGCTACTAAAGCTGCGGTAGAACAGATGACGCGTGTGTTTTCTAAGGAAGTAGGAAGAGGCATTTCTGTTAATGCTATTGCTCCAGGACCTACCAATACGGAACTATTTTTAGAAGGGAAATCTGAAGAGTTTATAACGAAGCTTAAAGGTATGAATGCTTTTGGCAGGTTAGCAGACCCTATAGATATTGCTAAAATCGTGTTGTTTTTAGCCAGTGATGATTCTAAATGGATCTCTGGCCAAGTAATAGGCGCAAATGGTGCAATGGTGTAAATTTAAGATCTATAAATACTCGCTATTACGGGTTCATAAGTTTAAAACAAAATAGTTTTAAGCTGTATTTATATTCTAGCCAATCTAGTATCTTTACTTTTTTGCTAATTAAAATACAAATGAACGAGTACATCATCTATTTCCTTATTGCTAGTGTAGGTATTGGGATAGGTTTTTTTTTAGGAAATTATATCCAAAAGCTTAAGACCACTTCATCACAAAGTGCTTTGATAGCTCGTGAGGAGCAGTTACGTATCAACAATACTTCTTTAGAGCAAAAACTTTCTCAAGCAGAAGAGACTATAGCAGAAATACGCTCCTTAGCAGAATTAGATAAGAACGAACTTCGGAATGAAAAAGAACTTTTAGGAAATCAAATTACAAGATACCAAGCAGATCTAGAGAATCTTCAGCTTAAAAATACAGAGCAAAAAGAAGAAGTAGAAAAACTCCAAGAAAAATTCACCAAAGAATTTGAAAATCTTGCCAATAAAATCCTAGATGAAAAGAGCAGTAAATTCACGGAACAGAATAAAGAGAATATTAAAAACATTTTAAATCCGCTGCAAGAAAAAATACTCTTATTTGAGAAAAAGGTAGATGACAGCCAAAAAGAAAGTGTAGGTATGCATTCTGCATTAAAAGAACAACTGGCAACCTTACAATTACAAAATTTAAAGATTACCCAAGAGGCCGAAAATTTAACTAAAGCATTAAAAGGCGATAGTAAAATGCAAGGAAATTGGGGAGAATTGGTCCTAGAACGTGTTTTAGAAAAGTCTGGATTAGAAAAAGACAGAGAGTATTCTGTACAACAAAGTTTCACTAGAGAAGATGGTTCCCGAGTATTACCAGACGTGATTATTAATCTGCCCGACGGTAAGAAAATGATTGTAGATTCTAAAGTTTCTTTAACAGATTATGAGCGTTATGTAAATGCGGAAGACGAATTGAAAGATAAATTCTTAAAAGATCATATCAATTCTCTTCGCCGCCATGTAGACCAACTATCTGCTAAGAAATACGAAGATCTGTACGAAATGGAAAGTCCAGATTTTGTGCTTCTTTTTGTGCCAATTGAACCTGCATTTGCAGTCGCTATTAACAATGACAGCACGCTATACAATAAAGCATTTGAACAAAATATTATTATCGTTACCCCCTCTACCCTATTGGCTACGCTACGTACTATTGATAGTATGTGGAATAATGAAAAGCAACAACGCAATGCACTGGAGATTGCCAGACAAGCTGGGGCGCTATATGATAAGTTTGAAGGTTTTGTGAGCGACTTAATGAAAGTGGGCAAAAAAATGGACGAAGCTAAGGTAGAATATCGGGGTGCTATGAACAAACTAGTAGATGGCCGCGGTAACATTGTGACCACTATTCAGAAGCTAAAGAAAATGGGCGCTAAAGCAAAGAAATCTATTCCTGATTCTTTACTAAAAAGAGCCAATGATGATTCTGATGATGAAGAAGACACCAAAGAAATACCTAATCTAAATTTGTAACTTACCTTTACAAAAGCAAAAAACAACGAATTAGCCTAAAACAAATACCAATAATGGTAAGCTTTAGGACGCAACTAACAAATAATAAGAATGAAAAAAATAATTGGATTAATAATTGTTGCAATAATAGCAATATTTGGAGCCTACTATGCTTTTGTATATTTTGTGCCCTACAGTGAAGGAATACGCTCTGGAGAACTTATTAAAATAAGCCATAAAGGAGTTGCTATAAAAACATGGGAAGGAGAAATAAGCCAAGGAATCTCTGGCGCTCAAATTTTTCAATTTTCTGTTTTAGATAAAGACAAAGAAGTCATTCAGCAATTAAAAGATTATCAAGGCCAATACGTAAAACTAGATTATGTAGAGCGCTATAGAACGTTCTTTTGGTTAGGAGATTCTAAGTATTTCATCACCAAAGTACAAAAGGAAAAATCACCCGGTTACCGCAATTAATTATGAAAGAATACAAGTCATCTAAAGAATCTAGAATATCTATCACAGAATTAATGCTGCCTGCGCACTCTAATTTTGGTGGTAAAGTTCACGGAGGGTATATATTAAACTTAATGGATCAGATTGCTTTTGCATGTGCCTCTAAACACTCTAGAAGCTATTGTGTGACAGCTTCTGTAAATAAAGTAGATTTCCTTAACCCTATTGAAGTAGGTGAACTGGTGACTTTAAAAGCCTCTATAAACTATACCGGAAGAACCTCTATGGTGGTGGGCGTGCGTGTGGAGTCTGAAAACATTAGATCTGGAAAAAAGAAGCACTGTAACTCTTCTTATTTTACAATGGTGGCCAAAGACCTTGAAGGCAAAAGTATTCCTGTTCCTGGTTTGGTGGTAGATTCTATTGAAGATGTTCGTAGGTTTGCAAGAAGTATCCAAAGAAAATCTGAAGCCTCTTCTAGAACAAGTCGTTTTGACTCTTCTAACTTTAAAGTGGAAGACTATATCGCACATTTAGACGGTGAGAATGTCAAATTAAATTTAAAGTAAGAACGGTATTTCGTTGCTCATTGAAGCAATTTTAAGTGATGCTCAGCATTTTCCCAGAAAAAGCTATGAAGAACTCATTTATAGTTTGTGCTAAATTCTTGCCTAAAACGTTCTAAAGAAATCCAGGCTACACAGACAGTGAAGAAGGTATGAATGCTTATTGAGACAGACTTTTTGAAAATAAACTATAGGAATTATGCAAATAACTACTAGTTCTATTCACGATATTGACGAAATTTTTAGACTCTATAAAATAACCTCTGACTATCAAAAAGAAAAAAAAGAAAGTGGTTGTGTGGCCAGATTTTAAAAGAGCCTTGGTCGAGACCGAAATAGCAGAAAAAAGACAATGGAAATTGATAATTGATGATGAAGTAGCTTGTCTTTGGGCTATTACCTTTAGTGATGCTCAAATATGGGAGGAACGAGATAATTCTACATCTATCTACATTCACAGGATTGCTACCAATCCTAAGTTTAGAGGTAATAATTATATGAACACTATTGTAACATGGGCAAAAACCTATGCACAATCTATAGAAAAACGGTTTATACGTTTAGATACTTTAGGGAATAATACCAAACTAATCAAACATTACCAAAAGGCCGGATTCGACTTTTTAGGAATGTTCGATTTGAAAAATACAGATATGCTCCCTGATCATTATCAGGACCAACCTGCTTGTTTATTTGAAATAGATCTAGGACGATAAATTAAAGTCCCTTTGCGGCATCCTCATCTAAAAACCAAATTAGTTTATTAGAACTTGGTTTTACCAATGTCGCAGGATATATGGTGGTATCTGCTTTTGGGCGTATAATTTCTTCTACTTTCTCTGCTTTGCTACTTCCGGTTACTAAAAAAGCGACTGTTGCGGCATTATTGATAATCTTACCGGTAATAGAGACACGCCTTTGTCCAGATTCTGGATGAATAGCTACTACACAATTCTCATCTGCATCCCAAAGCATTATTTCATGTGGAAAAACAGAAGCGGTATGTCCGTCATCACCCATTCCCAAAATTACCAAATCAAATTTTGGCACTCCATTTTCATTTGGCACGTTTTTTTCTAAAACATCGCTGTAACGTATTGCTTCCTTTTTAGGATCATTCTCTCCAAGGATTCTAAAAATATTCCCTGCAGGAATCTCTATTTTAGACAACAAATGTTGCACAGTCATTTTATAGTTACTCTCATCATCGGTTGGTTGCACACAGCGTTCATCTCCCCAATAAAAGAACACCTTAGACCAATCTATATCCGTTCCAAAATGGGATGCTAAATAATCAAAAACAATTTTAGGCGTGCTGCCTCCAGAAAGTGCTACATGAAAAGCATCTTGATTTTTTGCTTCATCTTTGAAAAAGGCAGAGAACTTTTCTGCAACCTCTTGCTTTGTGCTATATATTCTTGCTTGCATATTATTCTTATTTTTAACAAATTACACAGAACCCAGAATCATCTACTAGATGTGGACCTGGATTACGCCAAACAAAATTTCCTTCAATCAAATCATTAGAATTTTCTGGTCCCCAAACTCCTGCAGAATACCCGTAAGTTTTTACGTCTTTACTATGTTCCCAGTAGTTTAATATAGGATCTACAAATGCCCATGCAGCCTCTACTTCATCTGCTCTAGCATATAATGTAGCGTCACCTTGCATAGCATCTAACAATAAACGTTCATAAGCTTGCATCACATTTGTGTCTACTAAACTAGAATAATAGAAATCAAGATTGGCGCGTTCTACCTGAAATCCTTGTCCAGGAACTTTAACACCAAATTTGATTAAAATACCTTCATCTGGTTGTATTCTAATGACTAATTTATTATGCTTATTATTAATATCTTGTTCATTAAATACTTGATGGTGTGGTGTTTTGAAATGAATCACGACCTCAGTTACCTTAGTTGGCATACGTTTAGCGGTACGCACATAAAAAGGAACATCACTCCATCTCCAGTTATCTACAAAGAATTTTACTGCCGCAAAGGTTTCTGTTTTAGAATTAGGATCTACACCTTCTTCTTCTCTATAGCCTTTAACAGGATGCCCATCTATTTCAGAAGCTACATACTGCCCTCTAATGGTATGATCAAAAAGCGTTTGCTCATCGGTCATAATTCTAAGCGACTTAAGTGCTTTTACTTTTTCATTTCTAATCTCTTCTGCATTAGAATTAATGGGTGGCTCCATCACTATTAAAGAAACTATTTGTAATAAATGACTTTGAAACATATCACGCAAAGCACCAGATTTATCATAATATCCACCACGTTTTTCTACCCCTACCGTCTCTGCATTGGTAATTTCAATATGGTGAATGTAGTTTCTATTCCATAAAGGCTCAAAAATGGAGTTGGCAAAACGTGTCACCAATAGGTTCTGAACGGTTTCTTTCCCTAAATAATGATCAATTCTATAAATTTGTTTTTCCTTAAAATATTTCTGTAAGCCCTTATTTAAATCTTGTGCAGTTTGTAAACTATAACCAAAAGGCTTTTCAACCAAAATACGTTTCCAGCCATCCGATTCATTATTAAGTCCTTTATCCGAAAGGTTTTTTGCAATGGCTTCGTATAAACTCGGTGGTGTAGAAAGGTAGAATATATAGTTATTCTCGGTATTGTATTTATTGTTTAGATCCCCAATTCGTTTGCTTAATCGGTCATAATCTGTATCATAATCATCTCCTAAATCCTCGTAAAATAACTTATCAGAAAACGTAGCGATAAAATCATGATCTTCTTTCTTAATGCTAGATTTTAGGTATTCACTTTCGTGTACTACCTTTTTTCTAAACTCACTATCGGTAATTGAACTTCTACTTGCTCCTAAAACAACAAAATTTTCTGGCAGGTGTTTTCCTTTATATAAGTTATATATAGCAGGAATTAATTTCCTCGCCGTTAAATCTCCTGAAGCTCCAAAAATAATAAGCATTTGATTTGCCGTCTTGTTCATAAATCTTTGCTTTTTTTAAACTCTTTATGTTGTATTTTCAATTTTTACAGACACATTGGTTAGTTTCTTGCGTATAACCCGCCTAATTGAATATTTTAAATTAATTTTGATGTAATTCTTTGGCTAAATTAAGACTTATTTACATCAATTAATAGTTTAGTCGAATACTTTACACAATATTGACACCTAATGTTAGGGATTAAAACATATACATACATGGAGCATACAGATTATGATTTTGGATTGGTAGGACTTGGAGTTATGGGGCGTAATTTTATTTTAAATGTAGCCGATAATAACTTTAAAGCTTTTGGTTACGATTTAGACCAGGAGAAAGTAGACGCCTTAAAAACAGAAGGTGGAAATTTAGAAAAAGTAAATGCCGCTACTGATATTGAAACTTTTGTAAAGGCATTAGCTACCCCTCGAAAAATAATGTTGTTAGTACCTGCAGGTAAAATTGTAGATGCGGTCATAGAAAACCTTTTACCTTTCTTAGCTAAAGATGATATTATTATTGATGGTGGAAACTCTTTCTTTACGGATACAGACCGAAGAGAAGCTTACTTACAAGAAAAAGGAATTCACTTTTTTGGTTCTGGAGTTTCTGGAGGAGCTAAAGGAGCTCGTAAAGGTCCAAGTATTATGCCTGGCGGAAACAAGGAAGCTTATACACATGTGAAGCCAATTTTTGAAGCTGTTTCTGCAAAATACAATGGCGAACCTTGCGTTGCTTATTTAGGTCCTAAATCTGCCGGTAATTATGTTAAAATGGTACATAATGGTATTGAGTACGGTTTAATGCAACTGACTTCTGAAATATATGATATCCTTAAAAAAGCAGTTGGCTTATCTAATGACGAATTACATACTGTTTTTGATACTTGGAATAAAGGAAGATTACAATCTTTTTTAGTTGAAATTACAGCCGAAATCTTCAATCAAAAAGATGACAAAGGTGATGGCCGTTTGGTAGATAAAATTTTAGATAAAGCAAAACAGAAAGGAACTGGGAAATGGACCTCACAAAATGCGATGGACTTAGGTATTCCTGTTCCCTCGATTGATATTGCCGTGAGTATGCGTGAAATATCTGCTTTAAAAGAAGAACGTGTGGCTGCAGATGCATTATATGACAGACCAGAGATTGCTTCAATTGCCAAAGAAGATTTAATTGCAATGGCAGAAGAAGCCTTATATTTTGCTTTTATAACTACGTACGCACAAGGCTTACATCAATTAGCGGATGCTTCTAAAGAGTACAACTACGAATTAGACCTATCTGTGATTGCAAAAATTTGGAGAGCAGGTTGTATTATTAGAGCAGGTTTGCTTGCTGATATTTCTAATGCTTATGTACAGGATAAGAATTTAAACAATTTATTATTAGCACCGTCTTTTGTTCCTAAAGTGCAAGAAACCGTTTCTTCTTCAAGAGAGCTAGTTGCTTTTGCTGCTAAAAGCGGAATTCCAATGCCAGGATTATCTAACTCTTTGACGTATTTTGATGCGTATACATCAAGTAAGTTACCCTTAAATTTAATACAAGCACAACGTGATCATTTTGGTTCTCACACCTATGAACGTAATGATATGGAAGGTATTTTTCATACCGAATGGGGCGCATAACCTTATAGATAATAATGTATAAAAAAGCCCAGTAGTTCACTATTGGGCTTTTTTTATTTCTACTTGAAACTATTTCAGTACAATAATATGATGAAATTTAGGTTTAATACGATATAAATTTAACCTACTTAATTATGAAATGGTATTTAGATGCATTAAAGAAGTATGCACAATTTGATGGACGTTCAAGAAGACAAGAATATTGGATGTTTAGACTTTTCTCTATCTTGTTTATGTTCGCAAGTTTAATTATAGACGGGATTATATCTTATTTAGCAGATTTCCCTCTATTTTTAGTAACTACGCTCTACTGTTTAGCTATTATAATTCCTAGCATAGCAATAACCATAAGAAGATTACATGACACCAATAATAGTGGCTGGATGATTTTTGTAGCCTTAATTCCGTTTGTTGGTGGTATTTGGTTACTTGTATTAGAAGTTACAGAAGGAACACATGGGCCTAATGAATACGGTGAAGATCCTAAAGAAATTAGAGAACTTATTCAAAGTCATTAATTTCAAAAATAAACCATCCATCACAGGATAATGGATGGTTTATTGCATACTTTTAAAGTACCTATTATTTTTAGCGCATGGCTTTCTTTAAGAACCCTAAATACAAAAACCTACAGTTAACCCTATCGGCAATTGTGGTTATCAGTGTTAGCTTCGTATATGGTGGTAATCCTAGTGTATTTTTACCTTATGTATTTGGTTTTGATGTTACAGATATTGATTTAAAAAATATCTTCAGAGCCATTATGGGACTGTATCTTGCCATTGGTTGTTTTTGGATTTACGGAATCCGAAATAAAAACTATTGGGAATCTGCTACGCTTGTTAATATTTTATTTATGGGTGGCTTAGCGCTAGGAAGACTTGTTAGCACCATCCTAGATGGTATTTCACCTCAATTCATGGTAGGATTTATTCTAGAATTTATTTTTATGCTCTGGGGTATTTACAACCTAAGGCAACATAGAAGAATTATCTAAAATTTACGACACTAGCCCTTCCAAATTCATATACAATATTAACGTGCTGGCTTTGCTTGTTCCCAACCTTCTAGCAATTGCACGGAAAGTTCTTTAACTATCGTTGCAAATTTCTCCTCCTTAGCAAGATTTATTGTCTCATAAGCATCGTCCTCTGAATCATACAATTCTGATGTTTTATATTCCCCTCTACTCCCTTTTTTATCATCCCATTCATACCATTCAATATAATGGTATTTCCCTGTATTCATAGAATAGCCCATATAGCGCTTACCATCTGCGGACACTTTTGGTCGCCTATGAAACTGACTAAAAGCAGCTTTTTTCCAAGGTAAATCTGGCTTATCCAGTAGCGGTACGAAACTTGTACCTTGCATATACTCCGGAACAGGAATACCAGAAAGTTCACAAAGGGACGGAAACATATCTATCAGTTCTGTGATAGCATAACTCTTTGTTCCTTTTACCTGCTGATTTGGATATCTAATTATCATAGGTACTTTCAAATCAATATTGTAATTGGTCATTTTACCCCAGCTATTATGCTCTCCCAATTTCCAACCATGATCACCAAACACAATGATAATTGTATTTTCATAGATGCCAATAGTTTTCATATGAGCAATTAGGTCTCCTATTAATGAATCTACATAGCTAACACAGGCATAATAACCATGTTTTAAGCTTAGAATGGTATCTTTAGAAATACGATTAGGAGACGTAGGATGGCCAATGTAACCAAAACCATCATAATGCCGCAACTCATACATAGAGTTCATGGTATGCAGTGGTGCTCCCTTAGGTATTTCAGGATTTATTGCCGTAGGAATTTTGTCTCGGTCATATAAATCCCAATATTTTTTAGGTGCAGTAAATGGTAAATGCGGTCTAAAATATCCTAATCCGAAAAAGAATGGTGCTTTTGATTTAGAAAGCCTTGTGAGCGTTTGTTTTGCTAATTTAGTTTGCGCACCATCATAATACATAGTGTCATGTACATCGGCAGCTTCCCAAGCAGGTCCCGTATTCCAACCATCTGCATACCGTTCTGGACGTAATTTTAATAAAGAGTCTCTCTTAATTACCTGTGATTTATTCACCGCTTCGCTAATGTAAAAAGTCTCACCATCTCTTTTCAGCCATTCTTTTTTAAGATACCTAGAAGGTCTTAAATCTGGCTCATCCCATGATATAGAATCAGGCATGTAATTATGATAGATTTTACCCATATTCACGGTATGATAGCCATGCTTTGCAAAGTATTGCGGCATAGTAACCGCTTCTGGATTTATATCTCTAAACTTATCACCTAAATGCCACACACGTGTAGCATCGGGCCGTAATCCTGTCATTAGACTCGCTCTAGAAGGTGCACAAACAGCAACCTGAGCGTAAGTGTCCATAAAAGTCATTCCTTGTGAAGCTAAGGCGTCCAAATTGGGTGTTATAGCTGCTGTATCCCCATAAGCACCTAGGGTTGGTCTAAGATCATCTATTGAAATAAAAAGAATATTTGGTTTTTCATTTTTAGATTCTTGCTGTTGACTATTTGCAAGCGATACAACTCCTAACAGCATTAACCATAATTGCAAATATATCTTCTTTGTCATACTCTAATTTTAGATAGTTGTCTCGAATAAAAATAAATCAATTTTCATACAAAAAGAAACTCCCAGTAGTATAGTTACTTCAGGAGGTTTCTTTTAATGATATTCTTAAAATAGGATATTCATTATTACATTTATCGACCTTAATTATCCAACAAATGGATCTTATTGTTTATTGCATGCCCTCCCTAATCTATATCATATAGAGCTACCCCTATTGACAAAGGGAAAGCAATGATTTCAAATAACAACCAGAGAATAAGTCATGCACTCTTCTATAAATCAGTTTTTTACCACAACATAGCGTTCATAGGCAACAAAAAATATATACGTACGGTTAATATTCCTAATATTGTAATCTTTAACTTACTTTTTAATATAAACCCCTGTTGATTAATATGTTATTACTGAAGCAAGCAGCTACACTAATGTTATGGTTATCGTTACTACTACAATGTTGTACACCTGTTCTTGCACAACAAAACCAGACTGATATCTCTTTTCAACACTTACCAGGAGGTTTATCACAAAGCTCTGCTAATGTGATATTTGAAGATAGTTATGGATATTTATGGATAGGCACCAGAAATGGACTTAATAAATATGATGGTAAAAGTTTTGAAATATATGAGCAGGCTGTGGATAGTACAACTGGCCTCACCAATGGCTATATCGAAGATATTTACGAAGATGACGATAGACAACTGTATATAGGAACTGTACAGGGTTTAAATATATATCAAAGGGAGATGGACGTGCTAAAACCCTATCCATTTTTTGGAGAAGGTAAAAAAATAGCCTTAGAACATTTTTATTCCATTACTAAATCCTCAGATATTCTTTGGCTGGGAACCACAACAAGCTTATTCAAATATCATACAACCACAGGGGACCTTAAAGAATTTGTCTATCAGGAAGGGACCCCCAACATACTAAAGAACAACTATTTTGTTAAAATTGCAGGACTAGATAATCAAAACACGCTAGTTTTTATCGATAATGACATCTGGTTGTTGGATAAGGAATTGCAAATAGTATCAAAGTTTCATGAAAATCAGAGAATACGAAGTGTAATACAACAAAACTCAACCCAGTTTTTAATTGGCCTGCATAACGGTGAGCTCCTTGAATTAAAAATACAACCAGACCATGCCTTAAAGGTTGAACGAAAAAAAATAAGTAATGGGTATCCTATTTTATCTTTAGCCATTGCGCCAAACGGCGATTATTGGATGGGTAGTGAAAATGATGGTCTTTTTATTTACTCAAAAAATACCAAACAATTATCAAATTTAAAATATGATAATACCAATATAAATTCCATCTCCAGCAACTCTATCTGGTCTATATACAGTCGTGAAGGAATTATGTGGCTAGGTCCTTATAAAAAGGGACTAAGCTTCTTCGATCCCATATATCATAAATTTGAACATATAAAAAACCAACCTTTTGATTCTCGTTCTTTAAATAACAACAATATAAACTGTTTTATTCAAGATAAAAATGACCCTACAGATCATCTCTGGATAGGAACGGATGGAGGCGGATTAAATTATTGGGATAGAAGTGCTAATTCATTTAAAAAATACAGTTTAGACAACAATACCCTTAATACCAATGTAGTATTAAGCATCCTGCAAGACAAAAAAAACAATGTATGGTTAGGATCTTGGGGTAAGGGAATTACTATATTAAATTTAAAGAATAAGCACTACGAAGTATTAACCAAAGAAAACTCTTTTCTACTATCAAACAATGTTTTTAATTTAATGATGGATAGCAAGGATCGCATTTGGATAGCAACTTTTCACGGCGGATTACAAGTCTATAACCCAGACACCAAAACGCATCAAAACGTACCGCTTACGAACAGCATTAACGACACTAACATCTCTACCATTACAACCATAACGGAAGATAAAAATGGAAATATTTGGGTTGGCACACAAATATCTGGGCTCTTTAAACTCACTGAAATAAATGAGGAATGGCAATACACCAGTTATAATAGTCAAGAACCTGAACACCTCATGAGTAATGATTTTATTAATGCTATTGTAGAAGATAGCAAGGGCACTTTATGGGTAGGTACTCAAGCTGGCTTAAATAAATACAACGCTAGTACAGGTTATTTTCAAGCGATCACCCGTAAAACCGGATTGAAAAATGATGCCGTAAAAGGAATTATAGAAGACGAAAACCATTTATTATGGTTAAGTACCGGTTTTGGAATTATTCAATACAATCCTGAAAACGACGTATCTATAAATTATGATATTAATGATGGTTTACAAGGCAACGAATTCAACTCAAATTCTTTTTATAAAACTAGAAATGACGAGTTACTTTTTGGGGGTAGCAATGGTTTCAATTTATTTGAGGCAAAAAATATTAAAAAAAGAGAAGATACCCCAAAAGTAAATATCACCAGTTTAAAGATTTTCAACAAACCTATTTATGCAGGTGATGCCTCTAAAATTTTAGAACGACACATCTCTCAAGTAGACTCCATTAAAATCTCCTACGATAATGATGTACTTAATTTTGAGTACAACGCATTAACTTTTCGTCATCCGGATAAGGTGAACTATGCCTATTTCTTAGATGGTTTTGAGACGGACTGGAACTATGTGGGACACAAAAAGAATGCGACATACACCAACTTAGAGCCAGGAAATTATACGTTACGAATAAAATCGAGCAATTCTGATGGGATTTGGAATAACAACGAGACAACTCTAAACATTACCATTACACCTCCTTTCTGGGAAACTTGGTGGTTTCGCTTGCTTTTGGTTCTTTCCTTAATATTAGGAATTTATTTGGTGGTATACCTACGACTTAAAAGTATAAAATTATACCAACAAACACTAGAAAAAGAGATAGACGAGCGAACACAACAATTACAACAACAAAAGGAAGAACTTAAAAAAATAGCTGATGAGTTAACTACAAAAAATCAAGAAATTCAACGTTTTACTTTTGCCGTTTCACATGATCTTAAAAGTCCGCTTAGTGGTATTAAAGGTATTGCCAGCTTAATTCCTATGGAGTTTGCAATGAAAGACTATCCTGAATTAGAGCAATATCTAGAGATGATTAATATTTCATGTGATACGATGAATAACCTTATTGGGGATATTACTAAAATTGCAAAAATTGGTAAAATAGAAAACCAAAATGAAATACTTGACGTCAATGAGATTGTAGCATTATCAACCACCTTAGTCAAAGGAAAATTAAAAGTAGCCAAGGTAAAACTCATCGTGGAAAAAAACTTACCTAGTATTTATGGAGACAGAAATAGAATTATACAAGTATTTGGTAATCTACTAGATAACGCTATAAAGTATATGGGCGAACAAAAAGAACCCGTAGTTCATATTAAAGCACAAGAAAATGCCCACAACATACAATTCTCTATTTCTGATAATGGTTCTGGAATGGATGAAAAATCTTTAAAAAAGCTTTTCTCACCATTTGAGCGATTTCATGCTAACGTAAAAGGAACCGGCTTAGGTCTATATATGATTAAACAGATTATAGAATCACATAACGGTACTATTTATGCTAAATCTGAGGGTACCGGAAAAGGAACTACTTTTTATGTGGAAATCCCCAACATCGTAGATCAAGAGATCCAAAACATGATGACTAATGACTTGGAAACTTGAAGATCCTATCAGTAATCGACCAAGAAATTGAGGCAAAAAAAATAGCTTGAGCAATACGCTCAAGCTATTTCCTGTAATAAATATGTTCTTTCTTACTTACTCAAATACATTTTACGACGCGCATACAAGTTGTAAAACTCATCATCTTTTAAGCTATCAATAAATAATATGCTTTCACCAGTACTCTTCATTTCTGGTCCCAAATTTTTATTTACATTATGGAATTTCTCAAAAGAAAATACAGGTTGTTTAATAGCATAACCTTCCAATTGAGGGTTAAAATTAAAGTCCTTTACTTTTTTCTCTCCTAACATTACCTTCGTAGCATAATTTACATACGGCTCTTTGTATGCTTTTGCAATAAAAGGTACGGTACGAGATGCTCTCGGGTTTGCTTCAATGATATAAACCGTATCATCTTTAATTGCAAACTGAATATTTATAAGGCCTACAGTGTTTAATGCTAAAGCAATTTTCTTCGTATGATCTTTTATTTGTTGCATTACAAATTCCCCTAAATTAAAAGGAGGCAATGTTGCATTAGAATCCCCTGAATGAATACCACAAGGCTCAATGTGCTCCATAATCCCTATGATATACACATCTTCACCATCACAAATTGCATCTGCTTCAGCTTCTATTGCTCCGTCTAAATAATGATCAAGCAACAACTTATTACCCGGTATTTGCTTTAAAAGATCAATAACATGCTCTTCCAACTCGGTCTTATTAATCACAATTTTCATTCCCTGACCTCCTAGTACATAGGATGGTCTTATTAATAATGGAAAGTCTAACTCGTCAGAAAGTGCTAAGGCTTCATCTGCTGTTTCTGCGATTCCAAATTGTGGAAAAGGAATGTTATTCTCTAATAACATTTTAGAAAAATGTCCTCTATCTTCCGCTAAATCTAAGGCTGCAAAACTAGTTCCTATAATTTTAATACCGTATTTCTCTAATTTCTCAGCAAGTTTAAGTGCTGTCTGCCCACCAAGTTGTACAATAACACCTTCTGGCTTTTCATGAAGAATAATGTCATAAATATGCTCCCAAAAAACAGGCTCAAAGTAAAGTTTATCTGCCGTATCAAAATCTGTAGATACTGTTTCTGGATTACAGTTAATCATAATAGTTTCATAACCGCATTCTGCAGCTGCGAGTACACCATGTACACAACAATAATCAAACTCTATACCCTGTCCTATCCTGTTTGGTCCTGAACCTAAAACAACTATTTTCTTTTTATCGCTAACCACACTATCGTTAGCAACGTAGCGCTTTCCATCAGCTGTTTCTATTTCTTCTTCAAAAGTAGAATAATAGTAAGGCGTCATTGCCTTAAATTCTGCCGCACAGGTATCTACCAATTTAAAAACTCTATTGATATTAAGATTTGTTCTTTTACTATGAACTTCACTTTCATAACAATCTAGCATATGTGCTATTTGTCTATCAGCAAAACCTTTTTGTTTAGCCTCTAGTAACATATCCTTTGGTAAGGTCTCAATTGTATAGGTTTCTATTTCTTTCTCTAAAACATGTAATTCCTCATACTGCTTTAAGAACCACATATCAATTTTTGTAATCTCGTGAATTCTACTTAACGGAATACCTAATTGTATGGCATCATAAATAATAAAAACACGATCCCAACTAGGAATCGTTAGTTTACTTATGATTTTATCGTAATCTTTTAATCCTTTACCATCTGCTCCTAAGCCGTTTCTCTTAATTTCTAAAGACTGTGTAGCTTTATGAAGGGCTTCCTGAAAAGAACGCCCAATTCCCATTACTTCTCCTACCGATTTCATTTGTAGGCCTAAAGTTCTATCCGATCCTTCGAACTTATCAAAGTTCCATCGTGGTATTTTTACAATGACATAATCTAGGGTTGGCTCAAATAAAGCGGATGTAGATTTGGTAATTTGATTGTCTAATTCATCTAGATTGTAGCCTATAGCTAACTTTGTTGCTACTTTTGCAATAGGATATCCTGTTGCTTTTGATGCAAGTGCAGATGAACGCGATACTCTTGGGTTAATTTCTATAGCTATAATATCTTCTTTTTCATCAGGACTTACAGCAAACTGTACATTACATCCCCCTGCAAAATCTCCAATACTACGCATCATATGAATAGCCATATCTCTCATTTTCTGATAAGTTTTATCAGATAATGTCATTGCAGGTGCTACAGTAATAGAATCTCCCGTATGAATCCCCATTGGATCCATATTTTCTATAGCGCAAATAATAACTACGTTATCATTTTTATCACGTAGTAATTCTAGTTCATATTCTTTCCACCCCATTAAGGCTTTATCAATCATTACCTCGTGAATTGGAGATATTTCTAATCCGCGACTTAGTAACTCATCAAAATCTTCTGGTTTGTAAACGATAGATGCTCCTGCTCCTCCTAGAGTGTAAGATGCCCTAATAACTAAAGGAAAACCAAATTCTTGCGCAATCTCTTTTCCTTTTAAGAATGATGTTGCTGTTGCCTGTGGTGCCATGCCAACACCAATTTCCAACATTAAATTTCTAAACTTTTCACGGTCTTCTGTGATGTTGATAGCATCAATATCTACCCCAATAAGTTCTACTCCAAAATCTTTCCAAATTCCTTTTTCATCGGCTTCAATACATAAATTTAAAGCAGTCTGACCTCCCATTGTTGGTAAAACCGCATCAATATTTGGATGCTTTTTTAGGATTTCAATAATAGACTTGGTCGTTAAAGGTTTTAGATAAACATGATCTGCCATACTCGGATCAGTCATTATCGTAGCAGGGTTACTATTAATTAAAATAGTTTCTATCCCGTCTTCGCGCAATGATCTAAGCGATTGAGAACCAGCATAATCAAACTCGCATGCTTGTCCAATTACAATTGGTCCAGATCCAATTAATAAAACAGATTTGATACTTTTCTTCTTCGGCATTGTACTTGTATTATATAGTGTTCGCTAATTATTTTTAAAAATAGGCAAAAAAAAAGGTGTTACTTATAAAAAAGTAACACCTAATATTTTAAATAACAAATGAATCATTATTTTTTATGTCTTGTTTCTGAAGATACAGTTAATTTTTTTCTTCCTTTTGCTCTTCTTCTAGCAATAACTTTTCTTCCATTTACAGACGCCATGCGTTCTCTAAAACCATGTTTATTTCTTCTTTTACGCTTTGATGGCTGATATGTTCTTTTTTGTCCGGGCATCTTATAATATCTTTAGTATCCTTTAATTTTCAATTATTAGTTTTGTCGATGGCTCGTCCAAAACTGGGCGCAAATATACAAAGACTTTTCGCATTGACAAATCTAATTTAAAAAATATTTTAGTTTGTTTTTATTACTTTTGCCAAATTAAAAAATAGAAGTAAAAACTAACTCCTTTTCAAATTTACAAATAACATGTTTAATAAAATTTTTAAATTAATAATTGCCGGATTAATTATAGCCTATGCTATATACCAATTTATTGAAGGTAACATTGGTAATGGTATCTTTTTAATCTTGTTTTCATTAATTTTTATATTCCTTTATTTCAGAAATGAAATTATACTTCTAGCCTTTTTAAGAATGCGAAAGCAAGATTTAGCTGGAACTGAAAAATGGCTTTCTAAAATAAAAAACCCAGAAGCAGCGCTAACACTGAAGCAACAAGGGTATTATAACTATTTACATGGCATCATTTTTTCTCAAACAAACTTAACTACCGCTGAGAAATACTTTAAGAAAGCTTTAAAACTTGGCTTAACAATGAATTACGACGTCGCTATGGCTAAATTAAGCCTTGCGGGTATCTCTATGCAGAAAAGAAGAAAAAGAGAAGCTACAATGCTTCTTAATGAGGCTAAAAAATTAGACAAACAGAATATGCTTTCGGATCAAATAAAAATGATGAAAGAGCAATTGAAGAAAATATAAGCTTCTTAACAACAACCAATAAAAAAGCTTTAGTGGTTCGCTAAAGCTTTTTTATATCTAAATGGTACTTAAATGTCTATTTTGATTCCTTGTAATAGCCCTTATTCGGAATTTCAATAATATATTTCTTTCTAGAATTATTGTTTAAATGCGGCTCACGCAACCAAGGATTATGACGTTTTAATATCTTATAGTTAATCTCATATTGCTTAGCAAAATCTGCAAAGTTTGTCACTGGAACATCTACTTCCACATTGAACGTAGGCACTTGTGTATACATATCCTCTTTAGCAATATCAAAACCATATTTACTAGGGTGCGATAAGATCTCTTTAATAGCTAAAATTCGGAAGACATAACGACCAGTTTCTTGACCTAAAAGCAAATCATAATACGCATTTACATCTTGCGCATTCAAATATTTCTGAATTCCGTAAGATCCCGCGTTGTAAGATGCTGCTGCCAAAGTCCATGTACCAAATTTCTCTTTAGACTTTTTCAAGTAATCACAAGCAACCTCTGTAGCTTTTTCTATATGGTAACGCTCATCTACGTTATCATTCACTTCTAAACCATACTCTCTACCTGTAGTTTTCATAATCTGCCAAAAACCAGAAGCACCTGCAGGAGACTTTACATTCTCTAAGCCGCTTTCTGCTACAGCCAAGTATTTAAAATCATCTGGAATTCCATTTTTAGCCAAAATAGGTTCTATAATTGGAAAGTATTTATTAGCGCGTTTCATTAATAAAAGCGCGTTAGATTGCCAGTAAGTATTAACTAAAAATTCACGATCTACACGCTCCATAATTTCAGGATCTTCAAAAGGAACAGCCTCCCCCGCAAAATTTAGGTCATCTGGAATATCAATAGCAGATATTTTGTATCCTGTTGCTTTTTCTGACACCATTGTTGCATCTTTTGCAATCTGGTTTTCATCTGTAGAATTTTGGACTGCAAAAATAAGTGTACTCACGACACATAGCACTCCCAAAAGCATTAACGTATTTTTTAAAAATTTCATAGCTACCATAGTTTTATACATCAAAGATATTAAATAGAACTTTCGTTTTGCAAAATAATTGTAGGAAGATGCTCATTAAACCATTTATATCTGTGAATTATCATGGTATGAGTCCCATTTTTAACTTTTATGCAATTTTTAATGTTTTCTACAGGAAAAACAGGGTCTTTCTCCCCTTGAATATGAATCAAATTTTTAAGCTCCTCCCCTTCTTTCCAATTTATGATATGATCTATACACCAATCCAAATAATATTTATCCCGTACAGACAGGTACCGCTCATACAACTCCAATCGTTTTACCACTGTTTCGCCAAAAGCATATTTTGCCAGCAACTCTACATTGTTCACAAGCCCTGTAGGAAGCAATTTATGAATCTTGGTATATTTCGCAAACTGCATTCTTTTTGGAAGCTCTGACTGCGCTTTTACGCTTGAAATTATAATAAGCTTTCTCACAGGAATAATTCGTGCTATTTCCTGAACGAGGATACCCCCAAAAGAAACGCCAATGAGCACCGGATTAGGTTCTGTTATTTGTTCACTCATTAGTTTTGCATAGGCTACTAGAGAAATTCCTTTTTCTGGAGCAAACCATTCTAACCTATGAACGGTAAATAACTCTTCAGGCAATTTGATATGCTCAAAAATTAAAGAAGAAGCAGCCATACCTGGCATAAAATAAACGGGGATTTTTATTTGTGTCATAGGAAAGTAAACTATCAGAAAACTAGGAAATTAGCAAAAAAATAAGTACTTTTATGCTCTTGCTAATTTTTATATTAAACATTTATTTTTACATCTTACCACCAATCAACCTTTACAACTTTGAGAACCTTGTATGGGTTAATTTTAATGAACTAAAATCAAAACTATATGAATGAAGTAAACATTACAGACAATAGTTTCTTACGTCAATTTGAAACAACGGTTAATGGGCACTTAGCAAAGATTGAATATTCTGCTCAGGAAAGAAAGATTTTCTTAACTAAATTGATAATCCCTGAAACTGTTACTCAAGAAGGCTTTAAAGAACAATTCATCGAAGCTGTATTAAACGTAATTCAAGAAAGAAATTTACGAGTAGTACCTACAAGTCCGCAAATTGCTGGATTTCTAAGAAAAAATAGCAGGAAATATAAAGATATGCTGCCCGTCGGTATTCGCATCTAATCCTAAAAAAACCGCTCCAAAAGAGCGGTTTTTTTATGCTTCTATTTTTTCTGACACAAAATCAAACCGAACCAAACCGTCCTCGTCAATAGTGGTAAGCGTAACTTGCTTTAACTGATTGACCAATTCTGGATTCCACGGTGATTTTACCTTAACATAATTCTCTGTAAAACCATGGATATACCCTTCCTTATTCTCTCCTTCAAAGAGAACGGTACGGGTAGTTCCGAGCTGACTTTCATAAAAAGCTCTTCTCTTTTTAGCAGATAAGCCCCGTAACATCTTACTACGTTTACTACGCACATTTTTAGAGACCACTCCATTCATTTCTGCAGCAACAGTATTATCACGTTCTGAATAGGTAAATACATGCAAGTAAGAGATGTCCAACGTATTTAAGAAATGGTAGGTTTCTAAGAACAGCTCATCGGTTTCTCCTGGAAAACCAACTATAACATCCACACCAACACAAGCGTGCGGCATAACCTCTTTAATACGCGTAACACGGTCTACATATAAACCACTCAAATACCTACGACGCATTAATTTCAAGATTTCATCACTCCCACTTTGAAGCGGAATATGAAAGTGTGGCACAAAAGAATTACTCTTAGCCACAAAATCTATAGTTTTATTTTTCAACAAATTAGGTTCTATACTAGAAATCCTTAACCTATGGATTCCCTCAATAGCATCTAAAGCTTCTACCAAATCATAAAAAGTATGTTCGTGTTTCTTATTCCCGAACTCCCCTTTACCATAATCACCAATATTTACACCGGTAAGTACAATTTCTTTAATGTCTTGCGCCGCAATTTCTTTTGCATTTTTAAGCACATTCTGCAAAGTATCACTACGCGAAATTCCACGAGCTAAAGGAATAGTGCAATAGGTGCACTTGTAATCACAACCATCTTGCACTTTTAAAAAAGCGCGGGTTCTATCGCCAATAGCATAGCTCCCTACATAAAAATCTGCCTCAACAATTTCACAAGAATGCACTTCTCCAAAATCATTTTTAGACAAATCGTTTATATAATCTGTAATTTTAAATTTTTCGGTAGCTCCTAAAACCAAATCTACACCGTGCACAGACGCTAATTCTTCTGGTTTTAATTGCGCGTAACAACCAATAGCCGCAACGAAAGCATCTGGATTTACTTTTTGCGCTTGTTTTACAATACTTTTAAAACGTTTATCTGCATTTTCTGTAACAGAACATGTATTTATAACGTACATATCTGCATGTTCAGAAAAATCTACACGATCAAAACCTTCTTCTTGAAAATCTCTCGCAATTGTAGATGTTTCTGAAAAATTCAATTTACATCCTAAGGTATAAAATGCAACTTTCTTTTTCATCGCTTAGTAATTTCTCCACTTTTTAGTTTCCTCAAAAACATGGGTTAAAATTGCCTCTTCTTTTTCATCAAATTCTATTCCCCTGCGAGACATCACTAATCTTGCAGTTTCAAATGCTTTATTAGGCAAATATTCTGTAAAGCCAGAAGCACCGCCCCAACTATAACTCGGCACAAAATTTCTAGGAAAACCTGCTCCATAAATATTTGTACTTACCCCAACTACAGTTCCTGTATTAAACATGGTATTTATGCCACATTTACTATGATCACCCATCATTAAACCACAAAACTGAAGTCCCGTTTTCGAAAAATCCTCGGTTTCATAATTCCATAATCGGACATGATCGTAATTATTTTTTAGATTAGAATTATTGGTATCTGCTCCTAAATTACACCACTCCCCAATTACCGAGTTCCCTAAATAACCATCATGACCTTTATTAGCATATCCCAACAAAACAGAATTATTAACTTCTCCTCCTATACGAGAATGTGGTCCTACTGTAGTTGCTCCATATATTTTAGCCCCCATCTTCACTATAGCTCCTTCACATAATGCAAAAGCGCCACGTATCATAGCACCTTCCATAACTTCAGCATTAGCACCAATATAAATTGGTCCTGAAGATGCATTTAAGATACTACACTCAACCACAGCACCTTCTTCTAAAAATATGTTCTCAGGATTAATTACTGTATTTGTTTTAGAAATAGGCTGACTTTTACGGTCTTCTGTAATAAAATCAAAATCTTCTTGTATCGCCGCTGCATTCTTAGAAAAAATATCCCATGAATTTTCGATACGTAGTACGTCACCATCAAATTCAATAGCCTCATAGGTAGCTAAATCTACCTCCTCTTGCGACTCTTTAGTATAAAATGCAATAACTTCTTCTCCAAAAAAAATAGCTTGGTTCTCTGACAACTCAGTAACCATAGTCACCAAAGTTTCATTCGGCAAAAAAGACGCATTAATTAACACATTCTCTTCCAACTCTACCATTGGGTATTTTTCCGATAAATATTCCTCAGTAATGGACGTGGTCGTACTTTTTAAATAATTTTCCCACTTTTCACGAATCGTAAAAATCCCAACACGGATATCAGCCACAGGCTTTGTAAAAGTAAAAGGCAAAAGCGCTGTCCGTACGGTACCATCAAAAAGAATGTAATTCATCAGTCAGTAATTTTTTGGTAAAAATAAAAAAAGTCACGTTCCGTTGTTTAACGGAACGTGACTTAATTGCTAAAAGTAGCAAAAAATATTATTTTTCGAACTTCTTGTATTTGTTCTTGAACTTATCAATACGCCCTGCAGTATCCACTAATTTAGCTTTACCAGTATAAAAAGGGTGTGATGTTCTTGAAATTTCTAATTTAATTAAAGGATACTCTACACCTTCAACTTCTAACGTCTCTTTCGTATCTGCAGTAGATTTCGTAATAAAAACATCCTCATTAGACATGTCTTTGAAAGCAACTAATCTATAATTCTGTGGGTGTATATCTTTTTTCATTTTTAAAAAACTTAATAACTTCTATTTTTAGAGAATGCAAATTTATGTTTTTTTCTTAAACCTACAATTATTAATCACTAAAAATTCAATAAAAAATATTCTGAGTGATTCTTTCCCAAGAATTAAAGCCTATTTTTGTGCTATTAAAGTCAAAAATAAGCAAATTTTGGAATCAGATAACTCTAGTGCAATTAAAAAAATAGTTTTACCAATAGCCCTTATATTCGGGGCTGGAAGAATTATCTTCGATTTAATTCCCAAAATAGCAGGCGCCAATAGTAAAGTTTACTACGCTACTTTTTTAGTTGCATTTGTTTTTGAGGTACTAACCATCATTTATATCATAAAAAAGTACAAGAAAAGTCAAAATAACAGCATAAATCTAAAAGAAGCCTTAATTGTTGGTGTTATGTTTATGGTAATAGTGGGTGGTTTATACGCCATTCAATCGTATTTATATGATGTATATATAGATCCAGAGTTTCAAAGAGAGACCGCTTTGGAATGGGCTAATCTCTATGGAAAAAGTGGGGATGTAGAAAAAATGATGAATGAAGGAGACCGTATTCAAGAGACGAGTTCTATTTTTAGCATTATCAGTAGCATTCTTAAATTCTCTTTACTTGGCATTCTAGTTTCTTTTATCGTAGGAACTATAGTAAGAAACCGTTAAAACAAGGACATCCATTTATATATAGCAACATATGAAACCACATCAAATTGAAGCTTTAAAATTTGGAACAAAATACGGCATCATAACTGGAGTTATTGGCATTATTTTTACAGTGGTATTGATTGCTTTAAACATGCTTTATAATCAATCTATAGAAAAGACCCTTAGTGGTTTCGTCGTTTTAATTGTTCCCATAATCACAGCTATCTATATATTTAAAAAGAAAAATAACAGTTTAGCCGTAGAACAAGCCATAGGTGTTGGCGTTATTACCGCTTTGGTTGCGGCAATAGTTACCATTCTTTTTACCTACCTATTAACCAATTTTATCTTAACAGATTTCTGGGATAACTCTGCTGCCATTAACAGAATACAACTCAAAGAACAATACCCAGCAATTACTCCTGAGCAGCTACAAGAGAACATTGCATTAAAGCAAAAAATGTCTTGGATCACCTATCCTTTCATCTTATTATTCAATTTATGCATTGGTTTTGTAGTATCACTCCTTACCGGAATTGCACTAAAAACTAAATAATACTTCGTTAAATTCTTTATTTATCCGTTAATTCTTGTAACATTTTACATTAAACTGATACTAAGTAGTAGAACCACTTTAAGTAAGATGACATGGAAGCTAAGAAACCAACAACAGGAAAATTTGGATTAATTTACGGAACAGCAGCAGCTATAATCGGTATTGTATTTACCTTTATGCTCATGGCTAGCGATTTGCTTTTTGATCCATCGCCCGTAAAATCTATTGTGCAAGCCATCATATTTATCGTCATTGTTATCCTAGCAATTTATAATTTCAAAAAAAATAATGACAACTACTTATCTCTAGGACAATCCTTAGCTATAGGCGCTATAGTAGCTATAGTTGCTTCTATCATCGGTCTTATTTTCATGTATTGCCTCACTACCTTTATAGTTCCTGACTTTTGGGCGCAAAACGCAGAAGCCACTAGAGCTATTATGATTGAAAACAACCCTTCAATATCTCCTGAAGATCTTGAAAACATGCTAGAAATGCAAAGTAAGTTTAATTGGATTATCTATCCTGCTATGTTAGTTATGAATCTTGTCGTAGGATTTTTTACAGCATTAATTACAGGTCTGATATTAAAAAAGACTGAAAATTTATATTAATCCGTACTTTTGAAAAGATTTTCAGAAGTATTGCATGAATTTATCTATTATTATACCTCTTCTTAATGAAGAAGAATCTTTAAAAGAATTACATAATTGGGTTGTTTCCGTCATGGAAAGCAATAACTTCTCCTACGAGATTATTTTCATCGATGATGGTAGTACAGATAACTCATGGCAAGAAATTTCGGCTTTATCAAACACTAATCCTGCTGTAAAAGGAATTAGATTTTTACGTAATTACGGAAAATCACAAGCTTTACATGCAGGTTTTAAAGCGGCGGCTGGTGATGTGATCATTACTATGGATGCCGATTTACAGGATAATCCAGACGAAATTCCGGAATTATATACTGCCATAAAAACAGAAGGATACGATCTTGTTTCTGGATGGAAGAAAAAAAGGTATGACTCAGTTTTAAGTAAAAACATGCCTTCTAAACTTTTTAATTGGGCGGCACGCAAAACTTCAGGGGTAAAACTTCACGATTTTAATTGCGGACTTAAAGCGTTTAACAGCAAAGTGATTAAAAACATTGAGGTTTCTGGAGAAATGCACCGATACATTCCTGTTTTAGCCAAAAACGCAGGCTTTTCTAATATTGGAGAGAAAGTCGTACAACACCAAGCCCGTAAATACGGGAAGACCAAATTTGGCATGGAACGCTTTATTAATGGCTTTCTAGATTTAATTACCATTTGGTTTGTTTCTAAATTCGGAAAACGTCCTATGCATTTATTTGGTGCTTTAGGCGTATTAATGTTTTTTGTAGGTTTTTCTTTTGCCTTATATTTGGGTATTGATAAACTATTTATTCATAGAACAGGAAGATTGATTACAGACCGACCACAATTTTTCATCTCTTTAACCGCTATGATTATTGGTACACAGTTATTTTTGGCTGGTTTTTTAGGAGAAATAATGGTACGATCTAAAACAAATGAAACACGCTATACCGTAGCGGAAGAATTAAACACAACAATTTTAAACGAATATTCTAAATAAATTTACGACACACCCTAAAGCACTATTTTTATGGACAATATACTAAATACAGCCAAAACCTGGTTAACCGATTTCTTTGATGCTGATACTAAAAAAGAAGTTCAAGATTTAATAGATAACAATACCGAAGAACTAAAAGACAGGTTCTATAAGAATATGGAGTTTGGTACTGGCGGTATGCGCGGTGTAATGGGCGCTGGAACAAATAGAATAAACAAATACACTTTAGGAAAAAGTACACAAGGTTTAAGTAATTACTTAAACGAAGTATATAAAGGAGAAGAATTAAAAGTGGTTATTGCTTTTGATTGCCGCCATAATAGTGACACTTTAGCAAAAACAGTGGCTGAAGTATTCTCTGCAAACGGAATTAAAGTATTTTTGTTTTCTGAATTAAGAACTACTCCTGAGCTTTCTTTTGCGGTAAGACATTTAAATTGCCATGCAGGTATTGTACTGACTGCGTCACACAACCCACCTGAATATAATGGGTACAAAGTATACTGGACAGATGGCGGACAAATAGTACCCCCACAAGACGGGAAAATTGTAGCAGAAATTAATTCGCTTTCTTTTGAGGATATTAATTTTAAAGCTAACCCTGACTTAATTGAATTAATAGATAAAGAAGTTGATGAAGCTTTTATTTCAGAATCTGTTGCCAGAGGTAGTTTTAATGCAAAAGGTAAAGACGATTTTAAAATAGTATTCACTTCCTTACACGGAACATCCATCACTGCTATTCCAGAAGTTCTAAAACGCGCTGGATATAAAAACGTGACGATTATAGAAGAGCAAGCTAAACCAGATGGTAATTTCCCAACGGTAAAGTCTCCCAACCCAGAAGAGCCGGAAGCGCTTTCTATGGCGATTAAAAAAGCTACGGAAATTGGAGCTGATATGGTGGTAGGTACCGATCCAGATAGTGATAGATTAGGTATTGCCGTACGTAATCTTGATGGCGAAATGGAAATTTTGAATGGAAACCAGACGATGGTTTTAATGACTAAATTTCTTTTAGAAAAAGCCAAGCAAGAAGGTTTTAAGGGGAACGAATTTGTTGCCTCTACTATTGTTTCCACGCCAATGATGGAAGCGATGTCTAATGCCTATGGTGTAGAATACAAAACTGCATTAACAGGATTTAAGTGGATTGGAAAAATGATTAAAGATTTCCCTAACCAAAACTTTATTGGTGGTGGCGAGGAAAGCTTTGGTTTTATGGTAGGTGATTTTGTTCGCGATAAAGATGCCGTTACTTCTACCCTATTGGCTTGTGAGATTGCTGCAAACGCAAAAGCGAATGGCAGCTCATTCTACAAAGATTTAATTGATTGTTATGTTGATTACGGCTTCTACAAAGAAAAGCTTATTTCTTTAACTAAAAAAGGAATGCAAGGTGCGGAAGAGATCAAGCAGATGATGATTGATTTTAAAGAAAACCCTGTTCTTAGTATTGATGGTTCAAAAGTGATTATCGTTGATGATTACAACACATCAACCTCTAAAAACCTAAATACTGGCGAAATTTCTACTATTGACATTCCTAAATCTAACGTACTAATCTATACCACAGAAGATGGCACCAAAATGGCCGCTAGACCAAGTGGAACTGAACCTAAAATTAAATTTTATTTCAGCATCAATACTTCTTTAGATACAGCCTCGGCATTCAAAGAAGTTAATGCCAAATTAGAAGCTAAAGTTGCTCGTATTTTGAGTGAACTTAAATTGAATTAATGGATAATTACAAAAAGATTCTTCGCTACGCGAAACCTTACCGTAGCTACGGATATTTAAACATATTTTTCAACATTTTATACGCATTGTTCAGCGCGCTATCTTTTGCCGCGCTGATGCCAATGTTAAATGTTTTATTTGATAAAAACGAAGCCTTAACAGTTCCGCCTACCTATACAGGTATCAGCAATGTTAAAGATTATTACATGGATTACATGAATTATCAAGTAACCCAATATGCTGCAGAGGATGAAATGAAAGCCTTAGTATTAGTGATTGGCCTTGTAATTGTATTATTTCTACTAAAGAATTTGGCTAATTATTTTGCCATGTATTTTATTACATTTTTAAGAAACGGCGTTCTCAAAGATGTCCGTAATTCGATGTATAAAAAAATTACAGAGCTTCCTATTTCGTTTTATTCTGAAAAGCGAAAAGGAGATGTTATTGCTCGGATTACTTCCGATGTATTAGAAGTCCAACACTCCTTCTTATCTGTTTTAGAGTTGATTGTTCGTGAGCCTTTAACGATAATTTTCACTATAACGGTAATGTTTTTGATTAGCGGACAACTGACCCTATTTGTTTTTATTTTTATTCCACTTTCTGGTTATGTTATCTCTCTGATTGGGAAGTCCCTAAAAAAGCAATCTGATGACGTGCAACGCGAACAAGGAGAATTTTTATCGGTTGTAGAAGAAACTCTTGGTGGGTTACGGGTTATTAAAGCATTCAATTCAGAATCTCGTTTTTACAAAACTTTCTCAGCATCTACTAATCGATTTTACAATTTCTCAAATAAATTATTAAACCGACAAAATCTAGCATCCCCGTCTGGTGAATTCTTAGGAATCTTAACGATTAGTGTTTTACTATGGTTTGGGGGGAAAATGGTTTTAGTAGACAAAACATTAGATGCACCTTCTTTCATTACCTACATGAGTTTAGCATATGGTGTTTTAACACCGGCTAAAGCAATAAGCAAGGCAATTTACGGGGTTAAAAAAGGAGACGCTGCAGCAGAACGTATTTTAGAAATACTTGAAACAGAAAATCCAATTACCGAAATCACGAATCCAATAGAAAAAAATACGTTCGATACTGGTATAGCACTACAAAATATAAGTTTTAAGTATGATGATGAATATGTACTTAAAAACTTCAACCTGAAGGTACCAAAAGGATCTACGGTGGCATTGGTAGGGCAATCTGGAAGTGGAAAAAGTACTATAGCTAATCTTGTTACGCGCTTTTATGATGTTAATGAAGGAAGCATCAGTATCGACGGAGTCAATATTAAAGAATACTCTAAAGGCTCTTTACGCGGCCTTTTAGGTTTAGTAACACAAGATTCTATTCTTTTTAACGAGACAGTTCGTAATAACATCAGTTTAGGAAAAGAAAATGCTACAGATGAAGAGATAATAGAAGCTGCAAAAATAGCAAATGCTCATGATTTTATTATGGAGTTACCAAAAGGCTATGATACCAACATTGGAGACAGTGGGAATAAATTAAGCGGCGGGCAAAAACAACGTTTGTCTATTGCACGTGCCGTATTAAAAAACCCTCCTATCATGATTCTTGATGAAGCTACTTCTGCTTTAGATACAGAAAGTGAACGTTTGGTGCAAGATGCCTTAGAAAAAATGATGCGTAACCGTACTTCTATTGTTATTGCACACCGTTTATCTACCATTCAAAGTGCAGACAATATTGTGGTATTACAAAAAGGAGAAATTGTAGAGCAAGGTTCACATACCGAACTTTTAGCAATGAATGGCACCTACAAGAAGTTAGTGACCATGCAATCCTTAGGATAATATTTTGTCCATCTATTTTAATAGATGATACAGACGCGTCTGATGTTTATAAATTTCGAATTGATTTTAGCCTGATTTAAAATCAATTCGAAGTATCTAGATACTGATATACAGAAGGCTACAGAACTTTTCTTCACACACCAGAACAATGTAAATTCTCAGTACACTTCATAAATTTTAACAAATTTCTCTATTCCCATTAAACCTTTTTATAAATTTAGAGTCCTACCTACATCTAATGCATTAAAATTTGATAGAAGAAGCACTCTTGGTTAAGCAACTACAGACTGAGGCCACGCAAAAACGGGCTTTTGAATTGTTGGTGAATACCTACAAGGAGAAACTCTATTGGCATATAAGACGGATTGTTTTAGATCATGACGATACCGATGATGTTTTACAGAACACATTTATAAAGGTGTTCAAAAACATTAACGGCTTTAAAGGCGAAAGCAAACTATATTCTTGGATGTATCGGATAGCCACAAACGAAGCACTGTCGTTTCTAAATTCAAAAAGTAAAAAATTGAATATTGGCAATTCTGAAATTCAGGAAAAGATGATTGCTAACTTAGAATCTGATGTTTATTTTGAAGGTGATTATATTCAATTGGCATTGCAAAAAGCTATTGCCACATTACCCGAAAAGCAGAAATTAGTTTTCAACATGAAATATTATCAAGAAATGAAATATGAAGAAATTTCAGATATTCTTGAGACATCGGTAGGAGCCTTGAAAGCATCTTATCATTTAGCAACTAAAAAAATTGAAGCATTTTTAAAAGACGATTAAACCTATTAACAAATTGATAGTCAAACAATAGCAATGAAAAAAACAGGAAATAGTTTCAAGGTTCCAGAAGGTTATTTTGATAACTTCACCAGTAAATTACTCGATAATTTACTTGAAGAAGCAGCTATTACCCCTAAAAATGAAGGGTTTAAAGTTCCAGATGGCTATTTTGAGAATTTCAATAAAGAATTAGAAGCCAAACTTGAAACAAAAGAACCTAAAGTAATCGCTTTAAAATCTTATAAAAAATACTATTACGCTGCAGCATCAATAGCAGCTGCAATTACCATAGCCATTGGTCTAAATTTAAATAAAACTCCGGAATTGAGCTTTGATGATTTAGCCGATGTAGATATTGAAAATTATTTTGACAGTAACGAATCTAGCTTGAGCAGTTATGATATCGCCGAAATTATTCCGGTAGATGAATTGGAAATTTACGATGTTATAGACAACCATTTGAGTGATGAAAATGTAATGGATTATCTAGAAAACAATATTGATGATTTTGATGAATTAAACATAGAAAGCAATGAATAACTTAAAAAATATAATTCCCATACTACTACTTATGCTTACCGTTTCGCTTTCTTTTGGACAACGAAATGGCGATTGGGATAAGATTAGAACGCTTAAAATAGCGTTTATCACTGAACGTTTAGATCTTTCTAGTAAAGAAGCGCAGACCTTTTGGCCTATTTATAATGAATACCAAGCTAAAAGAGAAGACTTGCACGAAAAAGGTCATACTGAAATAAGAAAGAAACTCGATGCTTCTGATAATTTATCCGAAAACGATTCTGCCAAGCTTTTAGATAAATACCTTCAGTTTGAGAAAGAAGAAGAAGAATTAGAGCAAACATACCTAAAGAAAATTCAGAAGGTTATCTCTGCAAAGAAAACTTTATTATTGATTAGATCTGAAGGAGACTTTAAACGAAAATTGATCAAGCAATATCGCGATAAGCATAAAAATAACAAGTAAATATCTTTAAAAACCGTTACTCATCTATGTAGCGGTTTTTTTAGTTGAAAATTAATTTAGACACTCTTCCTTTTCCTGCTGCATACGCCACAGAATCATTTTTAAAACGAAGCGTAAAAAAGCCCTCATCAGATAATTTCTTCCAAGTAGCTCCCATATCACTAGAATAACTTATTCCTGTGAAGCCCACAGCAACTAATCCTTTCCCATCAGAATTTGGTATAAATTGCACACAACTTTTATAATTAGGTTCCACACCGTCGGCTACTAAATTCCATGTTTTCCCACCATCTGTAGTCATCACTTTATTGGCCTTACTGCTTTCCGGCTGTGTATAATCGCCTCCTACAGCAAATCCTAAACGATCATCATAAAAATCTAGAGAATAAATACCCTGCGTAGCTTCTTTATGTAACACTGGAGTTTGGATAACCGACCAAGTATTAGCTTTGTCGTCCGAATAATAAATACGTCCGTGGGTAGTTGCCACCCAGGTTTGATTTCCAATCACTTTAATATTGGTGTTGCTGGCTGCAAAAGCCCCTTCATCCGCTTTTCCTTTAGGTAAGGAAGTACAATCTTGCTTGTGCCAAGTTTTCCCTCCATCTCTGGTTATTATAATTGATAAGCATCCATTACTACTATCGCCAATAGCAATCCCTTCCTGATCATTCCAAAAGGTCATTGCATCATAAAATACATTTTCCCCTTCTTCCTTATACACTAATTCTAGTTTGCCATGATCCCCTGTTTTGTATAATAAAGCGGGCGTTCCAATAGATAATACAAAAACATCGGTTCCTGTATGTGCAATACTTCTAAATTCTGGGCGAATAGAATCATACTGAACATTAGTTCCAAAAACTTTTCCTGTAGTTAAATTTACAGTCCCTACAAATCCCTTATTAGCCGAAAAAGCTAGGGTATTATCTATAAGCTCTATAGCACGTATACTTAAGGAGTCTTCATAAATAGTGTCTACTGTCACGACCGTAAACGGTTTACGGGTTGTTTCTTCATGACAGGAAACTACTAGCAGGGAAATTATAGCAATAAATACGTATTTCATAACACTCAACATTTACAAAAACCAAAAGGTATTGGTTCTTTTTTTCGATTAAGGTCTAATCTAGACCGCGACAATGATAATTTTAATCAAAATTAAAGGGAATCAGTTCTAATACAATACCTTTGCAGCCTTAATTTTTAGTTAAAACAAAAAGATTTAAATAAATGAAGCTACATAGAAATTTGGTGTTTGCTGTTGTGGATGCCTTAAACCTCATTTTTAATGAAGAGGAATATGCTGATAAAGTAGTTCAGAAAGTATTAAAGTTTGATAAGCGTTGGGGTGCTCGCGATAGAGGTTTTATAGCAGAAACTACCTATGAAATTGTACGTTACAAACGTTTGTACATAGAAATTGCAGAAGTAAAAGCACCATTTAGTAGGCCTAATTTATTTAGGGTATTTGCTGTTTGGGCTGTACTGAGAGGTATTGAATTACCCGATTGGAAACAAATAGAAACCGTTCCTACTCGTAAGATTAAAGGACGTTTTGATGAGCTTTCAAAAATTAGAAAATTTAAAGAATCTATTCCAGATTGGATGGATGAAATTGGAGAGAAATCATTAGGTGAAAAACGCTGGACTAAAGAAATAAGCGCCTTAAACCAACAAGCAGATGTAATTTTAAGAGTAAATACTTTAAAAACTACCAAAGAAGCACTTAGAGCTAATTTATTAGAAAACGGTATAGATTGTGAACCTATTGCAGGGTATACAGATGCACTAAAATTAGCAGAACGTGGCAATGTATTTAGAACAGATGCATTTCAAAACGGAATGTTTGAAGTACAAGATGCTTCTTCGCAGCTAGTTGCAGAATTTTTAGATGTAAAACCTGGGCAACGTGTAATAGATACTTGTGCTGGTGCGGGTGGTAAAACCTTGCATATTGCTGCCTTAATGGAAAACAAAGGGCAGTTAATTGCCATGGACATCTACGAAAACAAGCTAAAAGAATTAAAACGTAGAGCAAAGCGAAATGGTGCTTTTAATATAGAGCCTAGAGTTATTGATTCTACCAAAGTAATTAAAAAGCTATATGGTAAGGCTGATCGTATTTTGATTGATGCGCCTTGTACTGGCTTAGGTGTTTTACGTAGAAACCCCGATGCAAAATGGAAGCTACAACCAGAGTTTTTAGAAAAAATAATGGCTACTCAGCAAGAAATTCTTCGTAGTTACAGTAGAATGTTGAAACCAGAAGGGAAAATGGTATATGCTACCTGCTCTATTTTACCGCAAGAGAACAATGAACAGGTAAAAACTTTCTTAGCTTCTGAGGAAGGAAGAGATTTTAGATTGCTAAAAGAAAACAAAATTTACTCCTCTGAAAGTGGGTATGATGGGTTCTATATGGCGCTATTAGAAAAAGTAGCTGAGAAAAAAGCATAAAGTCGATTAAAAAGTAATCAACAATTAAGCTGAAAACTGTTAACTATTCCTGTAAATAATTCAATGAAAAAAATGTAAATTTGTGCTTTCTTAAACGAACAATTTAGACCGCACATGATTCACTTTTTCGGGGAAGTCACCAGTAAAGTTTTTGCAGTACAAACCAAAAACGAACTATCAGAAGAAAATATTTCAAAATTATCGTGGTTGTTTGGCAACCAACCTAAAATAAATACGGCGTCTCTTGACGCCTTTTTTGTTGGCCCACGGGCAGCGATGATCACACCTTGGAGCACCAATGCCACAGAGATTACTCAGAATATGGGTATCGAAGGTATTATTAGAATTGAGGAGTTTTCTGCTTCGAATGAAACAGATAACGGCTTTGATCCAATGCTCTTACAGAAGTACAAGGCATTGGATCAAGCTATATTTACGATAGCGATTGCTCCTGAAGCGGTATTAAATATTCAAGATATTGCCGCTTTCAATCAAAAAGAGGGTTTAGCCTTAAGTGATGAAGAAGTAGGCTATCTAGAAACACTCGCTAAAAAGTTAGGCCGTAAACTTACGGATTCTGAAGTTTTTGGCTTTAGCCAAGTAAACTCAGAACATTGTCGTCATAAAATTTTCAATGGTACTTTTGTCATTGACGGAAAAGAAAAGCCGTCTTCTCTTTTCAAATTAATTAAAAAGACTTCTAAAGAAAATCCTGGAACCATAGTATCTGCTTATAAAGATAATGTAGCCTTTGTCTCGGGCCCTAAAGTGGTACAATTTGCTCCAAAAAGTGCCGATAAACCAGATTTCTACGAAGAAAAAGATTTTGATTCCGTTATTTCATTAAAAGCAGAGACACATAACTTCCCTACCACTGTAGAGCCATTTAACGGCGCAGCTACGGGAGCTGGAGGCGAAATTAGAGACCGACTAGCAGGCGGTAAAGGTTCTTTACCTTTAGCAGGAACTGCGGTATACATGACTGCTTATTCTAGACTAGAAGAAAACAGACCATGGGAAAAAGGGATGCCTGAGCGTGAATGGTTGTACCAAACCCCTATGGATATCTTAATAAAAGCATCTAATGGCGCGTCTGATTTTGGAAACAAATTTGGACAACCGCTAATTACAGGTTCGGTGTTAACCTTTGAACACACAGAAGATGATCGTCGTTTAGCCTATGACAAAGTAATTATGCAAGCAGGTGGTATCGGCTACGGAAAAGCAGAACAAGCAATAAAAGACAAGCCGGAGACTGGAGATAAAATTGTAATCCTTGGTGGTGACAATTACCGTATTGGGATGGGTGGCGCTGCTGTATCTAGTGCAGATACGGGAGAATTTAGTGCTTCCATAGAATTAAATGCTATACAACGTTCCAATCCTGAAATGCAGAAACGTGCCGCTAACGCTGTTCGTGGCATGGTAGAGAGTGATGTGAATACCATTGTTTCTATTCACGATCATGGAGCAGGCGGACATCTAAATTGCTTATCAGAATTAGTAGAAGAAACGGGTGGTAAGATAGATTTAGATAAATTACCTATAGGCGACCCTACCTTATCGGCTAAAGAAATTATAGGGAACGAATCTCAAGAACGTATGGGATTAGTTATTGGCAAAAAAGATGTAGATCTCCTAGCGCGTATTGCAGAACGCGAGCGTTCTCCTATGTATGAAGTAGGAGAAGTAACTGGTGATAATCGGTTTACTTTCGAATCTAAAACTACAGGTGAAAAACCTATGGATTTAGCCTTGGAAGATATGTTTGGCAGCTCCCCAAAGACGGTAATGACCGATAAAACAATCCCTAGAAACTATGATAACGCCCAGTATTCTTTAGAGTTTTTCCATGATTACTTAGATCATGTTTTACAATTAGAAGCGGTAGGATCTAAAGATTGGCTTACCAATAAAGTAGACCGTTGTGTAGGAGGTAAAGTAGCCAAGCAACAATGTGCTGGTCCATTACAATTACCCTTAAACAATTGTGGTGTAATGGCCTTAGATTTTAAAGGTAAAGAAGGTATCGCTACTTCTATTGGCCACTCTCCTATTTCTGGTTTAATAGATCCTGCGGCAGGAAGTAAAAATAGTATTACAGAAGCACTTACAAATCTTGTTTGGGCGCCATTAAAAGATGGCTTGGCCTCTGTTTCGCTATCTGCTAACTGGATGTGGCCTTGTAAAAATGAAGGTGAAGATGCCCGTTTATATGAAGCTGTTCAAGCAATTTCGGATTTCTCTATTGCATTAGGGGTTAATGTACCCACTGGAAAAGATTCTCTTTCCATGAAGCAAAAATATAAAGATGGTGATGTAATTTCTCCAGGTACCGTAATTATATCAGCAGCAGGAAATTGTAACGATATTACGAAAGTAGTAGAACCCGTATTACAAAAAAATGGGGGTGCTATCTACTACATCAACCTATCCAAAGACAACTATAAATTAGGGGGCTCCTCTTTTTCACAAGTATTAAATAAAATTGGTAATGAAGCACCTACGGTTACAGATGCTGAGTACGTAAAAACTGTATTTAATACGCTACAAACATTAATAAAAGCAGATCAAATTACGGCTGGTCATGATGTTGCTTCAGGCGGACTAATTACTACGTTATTAGAATTATGCTTTGCTGATGTTGATTTAGGAGCTACGCTGGACCTCTCTAGTTTAGGTGAAGAAGATACCATAAAATTATTATTCGCTGAGAATGCAGGAGTTGTTTTTCAAGCAAAAGATGATACCATTGAGACCTCATTAAAAGCTGCAGGCATAGATTTTAAAAAGATAGGAACCGTTACTCACGAGAGTACCTTAACCATTAAAAATGGAGGTATGGAAATGGGATTAAACATTGTTTCCTTAAGAGATACTTGGTTTAAAACTTCTTATTTATTAGATAATAAACAAACGGCAAATGGCTTAGCTAAAGACCGGTTTGATAATTACAAGAATCAAGCTTTAGACTATGTCTTCCCAGTTGGTTTTGAAGGTAAATTACCTAAAATTGAAGGAAAACGACCGAAAGCGGCAATTTTAAGAGAAAAAGGAAGTAATTCTGAACGAGAAATGGCTAACGCAATGTACTTAGCTGGTTTTGATGTAAAGGATGTACATATGACCGATTTAATCTCTGGTCGTGAGAATCTAGAAGACATACAGTTTATTGGTGCTGTTGGTGGCTTCTCTAATTCAGATGTTTTAGGAAGTGCCAAAGGATGGGCAGGAGCTTTTAAATACAATGAGAAAGCAAATACTGCGCTAAAGAATTTCTTTGCAAGACCAGACACATTATCGGTAGGTATTTGCAATGGTTGTCAGCTATTCATGGAACTAGATTTAATTAATCCGGAACATCATACCCATGGAAAAATGACGCATAATGATTCTAACAAACACGAAAGCAACTTTACTTCTGTAGAAATTCAGAAAAACAATTCTGTAATGCTTTCCTCTCTTGAAGGTTTAAAATTAGGTGTATGGATTTCTCATGGTGAAGGTAAATTTAATCTACCGCTTTCTGAGTCTGATTATGCTATTGTAGCTAAATATGGTTATCAGGGCTATCCTGCAAACCCAAATGGTAGTGATTTTAATACCGCTATGCTTTGTGATAAAACAGGAAGACACTTGGTTACGATGCCACATATTGAACGTTCCACATTTCCTTGGAACTGGGCACATTACCCATCCTATAGAAAAGATGAAGTAACGCCTTGGCTACAAGCTTTTATAAATGCTAGAGTTTGGATTGAAACACAAGAATAATAAACTTCATTTAGAATATAAAAAAAGACCACTTTTCGCAAAGTGGTCTTTTTTATTTTGAATTAGCATTAAGGTTAGTTTCAAAATACTATTTAAAGTGAGAAGCTGTAGCTGCATTAATTTCACTTTCTACAGCAAATATTCCGTTTTTAGTACTTAAAGATTTTAATGCCATATGGAATCTATTAATATGAGGTTGGTTAGTAGTTTGATTTTATTTGCAATAAAAAAGACCATCTAAAATTAAATGGCCTTTCTATTCATAGCAATTAATTATCAATCAATATCATTTAACAACAATCTTTCCGCTCCATATCTGATCTTTACTCGCTAACTTGTAAAAATAAATTCCAGGACTCAAGTCTTTACGAGGTATTGTAATTTCGTTCTTTCCGACTACACTTGTTCCTTCTTGCGAATGGTTATTTAATAAAATTCCATTTAGAGAAAATAACTCCAACGTATAGGTATCATCTGTTCTTGAAGTATAATATAAGGTAGTTGAAGCTTCTACTGGGTTAGGATATATTAAAGCTTTTGTGCTCGTTTCTTCCTCCACGATAATTTCTTCTTCTATAGCAGATCTATTATTAAAATCGATCTCGGATACTGTCATTTCTTTTTCCTGAACACTTCCATCCGTAGAATGCATATTAAAAAGTACCACTTTTAAGTTTGAAAAATCTCCTATACTATTTTCTTCATTTTTAAAATCTGAAGCAAGAATCGTAAACATTTTATCTTCATCACTTAGCAGAAGTTCTGTGGTGTAAAAAGCGCCATCACCTTTTAATATTTTAACTTCTAAAGTTCCTGTTCCAGAGGCATTAAAAGATAATTTCTCATAAGCAGACAAATCTACTGCTTGAAAACGTGGTGTTAATGCACGATAAACACCTAAATAATTGGCAGTCGTTCCTTTAGCATGAACATTCCGTTCTATCCTATATCCACTATGTGCATAGCTAGTTTCATTCTGCTGCACATCATACACAGTTACGGTGGTATTGTCAGAAGATTCATCTAAGCCCCAAGGTGCATCTGCAACAAAAAGATCATCTGGTGTATCGCCTTGCGCATTTTGTATTCTAAATCCAAAATCAAACAATGCTCCTGTTTCTACCGTAATACTTTCTACCCTTGAAGTAATAGTTGTCGCTAAGTTCAAGTTATCTGTACCACTAGTTTCTGTCTTTTTCATTCCACCATCCATAGTAATAGACGTACTATTATTATTGTTGGTAAGCTGTAAGTTTATAGCACCATTAGCATAACTAGCGCTTCTTACAAAAACCGGAGGTGGTGTAGACCCTTTATAATCGATAATTACGCTATTAGCCTCCAAAAGGTTTAGTATTTCATCTCCTAACTTCAGTAAATCGTCAACCGAATTAGACCATATTTGAAAATTATAATAAGCTGTATTCTTTTCATAAGCATCAATATTCCAATGAGATTCTACTACAAATTCATCATTCTCGTTAACTCTTGCAGAAAATGTCAAAGCAAATTCTATACTGCCGTCTGCTTGTTTAATAATTGACTTAATAAAATCTTTTTCTCGTAATTGAATCGTAGACACCGATAACAATTGGGCGCCTAGAAAACGATCACATATAAACTTACTGTGTTCATACACATTATCATCCGTTTTTATCACCATTAAAGCACTAACGGTTTCGCTCTCTTTTAAATAATCAACAGAGAAAATATCAGAGGCATTCGTAAGCGCTAATAAATCTGCTGGCGAAGATTCTATCGTAGAAGTCTCCCCTACAATACCTAAAGGCACCAACGTATTTAATGGAATTTCTTTACTGGTATAGGCTCCTTTTCTTTTATAATTAAATCCTTTCTTTATGGTTTTAGCGGTGGTTTTATCAAACTTATAATTAGCTGTTGCTCGATTAAAGTTTCGCTGATTTATTAAACTAGAGAGTCTGTCATTACTTTCTAATCCTCCATCATTACCTCCTGATGTTGTTGTAATGGTAGGGCAAGAACTTATTCCTGAACAAGAAGGATCATCACAATCTACCAATCCATCACCATCATCATCTACTCCATTTATACAATCTTCTTGCGGTACAGGTGCTGTAGGACAACGTGCACCATCATTACTTGCACTCGCCGGACCAAAGGCAAATATATTAGACACCATAGCACCGTTAGAAATAGTATGTACATTGTTTATTTTATACACAGAGCCCGTTTGATTGGCAGAGATATAGAAATTACCATCTACATCAAAATATACCGCTCCATAGGTATAGTCAAATCCTGAAAGTATAGGCACAATGCCCAAGTCTTCCACGTCTCCTGTAGCTACAGAAATTCTATACAAAATATTGGACCCTTTTTCAACCGCATATAATTTGTTATCCACTGCATTAAAGGCCCAATCATGTATACTAATATTTTTATTTAAAGTAAAAGAACCAAGATATTCTAAGTACGTTTCAGAAGCTGGATTTAAATCTATCCCATAAAAAGTACTACCTCCTGCTTTGAAATAATAAATCCCATCAATACTAATATCTCCTACATACTTATTTTTAGTGTCTGGTAATTCTGGAATCTCAAAAATTTCTGGTATAAAATCTTTTCCGATACGGACAATTGATTTAGCTGGTGAGGATAAATATCCCCAAATATAACCATCAGCAGAATTATATGCCGCCGCATTAATACTACCTGGTGTAATGTCTTCAGCTACAATATAAGATCCGCCCGAAGCTAAATCTACCGCATAGATATCGTTATACTGAAATAAATACGCATTAAAATCACATTCAAAAGGTTCTGATTGCGCTTTTAAAAAGGTGAAATTACAGAGGACTACTAGGATAAAAATAGCATAATTAAGATTGGAGTAGTTTTTTTTCATCGATTTTAGTTTTAGTACTGATTAAAACAAAAATACGAAATAATCGAAGGATTTTTCCTACATTTGGTTTAACAGTACTTATAACTAGTTAAATTGCAGTTTATTGTAGATGACTGGAAAAATTAATTTTACCAGAAGCTTAAAATCATTTTAACGAATTTGATGACAGAAACGTTAATATTTATGTGATTCTCAGTTTTAAAGTCGGTTTTTTTCTTATTTTGCAATACAAATTCAGATTAAACCTATGCAAAACATAACCCGACTCTTTGATTTTCCTTATTATCAGCTAGAAAAATACAACCTTGAAAAGGCACTAGTTACTAAAACTGATGGGAAATGGGTTGCGACATCAACAGAAGAGTATTTAGACAAAGCCAATACGATAAGTAGAGCTTTATTACGTTTAGGCGTAAAAACTAATGACAAAATTGCTCTTATATCTTCCTCGAATAGGACCGAGTGGAATATTATGGATATTGGTATACTCCAATTAGGAGCGCAAAATGTTCCTATATACCCAACAATATCGGAAGAAGATTATGCGTATGTTTTAAATCATTCGGAGGCAAGCTACTGTTTTGTTTCTTGCTCAGAAGTGTATGAAAAAATTAAAGCGATTAGACATGAGGTGCCTAACTTAATTGATGTCTTCTCTTTTGACACGCTAGGTGACTGCAAAAATTGGTCAGAAGTTTTAGATTTAGGAAAAGATACTTCGAATCAAAATGAAGTAGATGATTTAAAAAATGCGGTTAAAACCACAGATTTAGCTACTTTAATATACACTTCTGGTACCACAGGAAGACCAAAAGGTGTTATGCTTTCTCATGAGAACATTGTAAGCAATGCGCTTGGAAGTTTTCAACGGATTCCAATAGAAGTAGGAGCATCAAGAGCCTTAAGCTTTTTACCTTTATGCCATGTGTATGAGCGCATGCTTATTTATTTATACCAATATTGTGGCTGTGCTATTTACTACGCTCCTATTGATCAAATAAGTGAATATGCTCAGGAAGTAAAACCACATGTCATGACTGCGGTGCCTAGGTTGTTAGAAAAAGTATATGACAAAATTATTGCCAAAGGAACTGACTTAACAGGTATTAAGAAAAAATTATTCTTTTGGGCAGTGGATATAGGCTTACAATATGAGCCTTATGCGCAAAATGGCTGGTGGTACGAACAAAAACTGAGCTTAGCGCGTAAATTAATTTTCAGCAAATGGAAAGCTGCCCTTGGTGGGGAGCTGTCTGTAATGGCTTCTGGTAGTGCTGCACTACAACCTAGATTAGCGCGCATCTTTAATGCTGCAGATTTTGGTGTGATGGAAGGCTACGGCTTAACAGAGACATCACCAGTAGTTTCGGTTAATGATATGCGTAATGGCGGTTTTAAAATAGGTACTGTTGGAAAACCAATTGACAGAACTGAAGTTAAGATCGAAAGTGATGGTGAAATTTGTATTAAAGGGCCACAAGTAATGCTAGGGTACTTTAAAGATGATGCAAAAACTAAAGAAGTAATCATTAATGGCTATTTCCATACCGGAGATATTGGAGAGATCGATGCTGAAGGATTTTTAAAAATCACTGATCGTAAAAAAGAAATGTTTAAAACATCTGGCGGTAAATATGTAGCGCCTCAATTGTTAGAAAACAGATTTAAGCAATCTAGATTTATAGACCAAATTATGGTGATTGGAGAAGGTGAGAAAATGCCTGCCGCATTTATTCAACCCGATTTTGATTTTGTTAAAAATTGGGCTAAGATTCACAATGTCACCATCACAAGTAATGAAGACCTTGTTAAAAATGAAAAGGTTATTGCTAGAATTCAAGAAGAAGTAGATGATGCCAATACAAACTTTGCAAAATGGGAAACGGTGAAACAATTCCGATTAACACCAGATGCATGGAGTGTTGAAAATGGACATCTGACCCCTACCCTAAAATTACGTCGTAAGATTGTAAAAGAGAAATACGTAGAATTATACAATGACATTTTCGGACATTAACCATTTTTATAAGTTCTAAAATAACAATGCCAATACGATACGCAGTTAAAACGCAGATTGTATTGGCATTTTTATTTTTACCCTTCATTCTACAACCAAGCTACCTTATTACACTTTTTAGAACCTATACTAAAACCTAGATAGTAAAATTTTTATTTCCCTACCACTCCATCATAAATTTATTTTTTTTGCAAAAATACAGGCTCAACGGACCCAATGCATTCTAAACCTACCACCCTGTTGTTATGAGTAGAAAATTTCTTACAAAAACCAACTTGCTTTTATAATTAATTAGTCTACAGTACGTTAAAACCTTAGTGTAATACATTATCTTAGATTGTAGTTTAAAGAATTAACAATCAACATCAAAAAATTTCCACAAATTTATTATGCATGCATAATAAATTTTACTATATTTGAGTTCTATAAATAATGTATGAAGGAGCTTACAATAGATTATGCTTTAAGAGCCACTTGGCAAGCAGTTGCCAGAATGTATAACGAAGAGGCTAAAAATTTTGAGACCACCATGGCGGTAGGTTTCACTTTATTAAGTATTGATCCAAAAACAGGCACCCCTTCTACTGCACTAGGTCCTAAAATGGGCATGGAAGCAACGAGCCTTTCTAGAATACTAAAAAGTATGGAAGAAAAAGGCTTGATTATTAGAAAACCAAATCCTAATGATGGAAGAGGTGTTTTAATTCACCTAACACCATTTGGCCTAGAAAAAAGAGTGGATTCAAAAAATGTTGTACTTCGTTTTAATGAAGTAGTTAAAGACAACGTTCAGGAAGATCACTTAAATGGTTTTTTTGAAGTTATGGATACCATTAATAAGTTGGTTATAGATAAGAAAATTTACACTAAAGATTCAAAAACAATTTAATCGTAATGAATTCGATGAATAAACACATTAAGAAAGTAGCCGTTGTTGGTTCTGGAATTATGGGAAGTGGCATAGCATGTCATTTTGCTAATATCGGAGTTGAAGTATTATTACTAGATATTGTCCCTAGAGAACTAAATGAGAAAGAAAAAGCTAAAGGCTTTACGCTTGAAGATAAAGTGGTTCGCAATAGATTGGTAAATGACTCATTAACCGCAGCATTAAAATCTAAACCGTCACCAATTTATAATCAGAAATTTGCTGATCGTATCACAACAGGAAACCTTGAAGATGATATTGCTAAAGTTTCTAAGGTAGATTGGATTATTGAAGTGGTGGTAGAACGACTTGACATTAAAAAGATAGTCTTTGAAAATTTAGAAAAACATAGAACACCAGGTACTTTGATTACCTCAAACACCTCTGGTATTCCTATAAAATTCATGAGTGAAGGGCGTAGTGAAGATTTCCAGAAACATTTCTGTGGAACGCACTTTTTTAACCCTGCACGATACTTAAAACTTTTTGAAATAATTCCTGGTCCTAAAACTTCACCTGAAGTATTAGACTTTTTAAATGGATATGGGGAACAGTTTTTAGGTAAAACTTCAGTTGTTGCTAAAGATACTCCTGCTTTTATTGGAAACAGAATTGGTATTTTTAGCATTCAGAGTCTTTTCCATATGGTAAAAGAGTTAGGAATGACTGTGGAAGAAGTTGATAAATTAACGGGCCCCGTAATTGGCCGTCCTAAATCTGCTACCTTCAGAACTGTTGATGTGGTAGGTTTAGATACGTTGGTGCATGTGGCAAACGGAATTGCTGAGAATTGCAAAGACGATGAAAAATTAGACCTATTTAAATTACCAGCCTTCATCAATACTATGATGGAAAATAAATGGTTGGGAAGTAAAACAGGGCAAGGTTTTTACAAAAAATCAAAAGATGCTAAAGGAAAAACAGAGATCTTAACGCTAGATTTAGATACCATGGAGTATCGTTCTAGTAAGAGAGCGAGTTTTGCCACTTTAGAATTAACAAAGACTATTGATAAGGTTGCTGACCGATTTAAAGTATTAGTTGCTGGAAAAGATAAAGCTGGTGAATTCTACAGAAAGAGTTTTGCTGCATTATTTGCGTATGTATCGCATAGAATTCCAGAAATTACAGATGAGCTTTATAAGATTGATGATGCAATGAAAGCTGGATTTGGATGGGAACACGGACCTTTCCAAATTTGGGATGCTATAGGCATTGAAAAAGGACTTGATATAATGAAGGCAGAAGGAGAAACTCCTGCTGCTTGGGTCAATGATATGTTAGCCAGTGGAACAAAATCGTTCTACGCTGTTAAAGACGGAGCTACTTATTTCTATGATATCCCGAAGAAATCTATTGAAAAAATTCCAGGTCAAGATTCGTTTATCATTTTAGACAACATTAGAAAATCTAAAGAAGTTTTCAAAAACAGCGGTGTTGTGGTTGAAGATTTAGGAGATGGAATCTTGAATGTAGAATTCCAATCTAAAATGAATACCATTGGTGGTGATGTTTTAGCCGGTTTAAATAAGGCTATTGACCTTGCTGAAAAAGACTTCCAAGGTTTAGTCGTTGGTAATCAAGCGCCAAATTTCTCTGTGGGTGCAAACATCGGAATGATTTTCATGATGGCCGTAGAGCAAGAGTATGACGAGTTGAACATGGCTATTAAAATGTTCCAAGATACGATGATGCGCATGCGTTATTCTGCGATACCCACTGTAGCTGCTCCGCATGGAATGGCACTAGGGGGTGGTTGTGAGCTTTCACTTCATGCAGATAAAGTAGTCGCTGCAGCAGAAACTTATATTGGGTTAGTAGAATTTGGTGTTGGTGTCATCCCTGGCGGGGGTGGTTCTAAAGAGTTTGCGGTTAGAGCACAAGACCAATTTCATAAGAATGATGTAGAGCTTAACGTGCTTCAAGAATACTTCTTAACTATTGGTATGGCTAAGGTTTCTACCTCAGCCTATGAAGCCTTTGATTTAGGCATCTTACAAAAAGGGAAAGATATTGTTGTTGTTAATAAAGACCGACAAATTGCTACAGCTAAAGCGCATGCTAAATTAATGGCAGAGGCTGGATACACGCAACCGGTAAAACGTAAAGACATTAAAGTTTTAGGAAAACAAGCTTTAGGAATGTTCTTAGTAGGTACAGATTCTATGGAAGATAGTAACTACATCAGTGAACACGACAAAAAGATTGCTAACAAATTAGCTTATGTTATGGCTGGTGGAGATTTATCGGAACCTACACTAGTTACAGAGCAATATTTGTTGGATCTAGAGCGTGAAGCATTTTTATCTCTTTGTACAGAACATAAAACATTAGAAAGAATTCAGCACATGTTGAAAACTGGGAAACCTTTAAGAAACTAGAAAAATGAAAACAGCATATATAGTAAAAGCATATAGAACAGCAGTCGGTAAAGCTCCAAAAGGGGTCTTCCGATTCAAAAGAACAGATGAATTAGCCGCAGAGACCATTCAGTATATGATGAAGGAGCTGCCGCAATTAGATAAAAAAAGAATTGACGATGTTATCGTAGGGAATGCAATGCCAGAAGGTTCTCAAGGACTTAACATGGCCCGTTTAATTTCTTTAATGGGATTAGACGTGGTGGATGTTCCTGGAGTAACGGTAAACCGTTTTTGTTCTTCTGGTATTGAAACTATTGGTATTGCAACTGCAAAAATCCAGGCAGGAATGGCAGACTGTATCATCGCAGGTGGTGCAGAAAGCATGAGCTCTGTTCCTATGACTGGAAACAAACCAGAATTAAATTATGACCTCGTTAAATCTGGTCATGAAGATTACTACTGGGGAATGGGAAATACTGCAGAAGCCGTAGCTAAACAATTTAAAGTATCTCGTGAAGATCAAGATGAGTTTGCTTACCATTCTCATATGAAAGCTTTAAAAGCGCAAGCAGAGAATCGTTTTCAAGACCAAATTGTTCCTATTGATGTAGAGCAAATCTACGTGGACGAAAATGGAAAAAAAGCAACTAAAAAATATACGGTCACTAAAGACGAAGGTCCTAGAAAAGGAACAAGTAAAGAAGCTTTAGCTGGTTTAAGAGCTGTTTTTGCTGCTGGTGGTAGTGTTACTGCTGGTAACTCATCTCAAATGAGTGATGGTGCTGCTTTTGTAATGGTAATGAGTGAAGAGATGGTTAAAGAATTAAACCTTGAACCTATAGCTCGTTTGGTAAATTATGCTGCGGCAGGTGTTGAGCCACGTATCATGGGTATCGGTCCTGTAAAAGCAATTCCGAAAGCTTTAAAGCAAGCCGGATTAAAACAAGAAGATATTGAATTGATTGAGTTGAATGAAGCATTTGCTTCACAGTCTTTAGCCGTAATGCGTGAGTTGAAATTAAATCAAGATATCGTAAACGTTAATGGTGGTGCTATTGCCCTAGGTCACCCACTAGGATGTACTGGAGCAAAACTATCGGTGCAACTCTTTGATGAAATGCGCAAGAGAGATATGCAAGGCAAGTATGGTATGGTAACTATGTGTGTAGGTACTGGCCAAGGCGCTGCAGGAATTTTCGAATTCTTAAAATAAAATCCCTTCTCAATCTTTCTACTAAGGCCGGATTGAGAATAAAAAAAATAAAAATCTTAACTTAAAATAACATCGTTTTTCTCTTTTTTTAAAGAAATGGCGATAGGAAAAATTATAACAATGGCAGAAAAAGAAATACTACGTGGAGGTCAGTTCTTAGTAAAAGAAACCAACTGTGAAGACATATTTACGCTTGAAGATTTATCTGAAGAGCAAAAAATGATGCGTGATAGCACCAAAGAATTCGTAGACCGCGAACTTTGGGCGCATTGGGAACGTTTTGAGAAAAAAGATTACGCTTATACAGAAGAGACCATGCGTAAAGCGGGTGAACTTGGATTGTTAAGCGTTGCTGTACCCGAGTCTTATGGAGGAATGGGTATGGGCTTTGTATCTACCATGTTAGTTTGTGATTATATCTCTGGTGCTACAGGTTCTTTTAGTACTGCTTTTGGTGCCCATACGGGTATTGGTACTATGCCAATTACATTATATGGTACGGAAGAGCAAAAACAAAAATACGTTCCTAAATTAGCTTCTGGTGAGTGGTTTGGCGCTTATTGCCTTACAGAGCCAGGTGCAGGATCTGATGCTAACTCTGGTAAAACTAAAGCAGTTTTGTCTGATGATGGTAAACATTATAGTATTTCTGGTCAAAAAATGTGGATTTCAAATGCAGGTTTCTGTAGTGTATTCATTGTTTTTGCAAGAATTGGTGATGATAAGAACATCACAGGATTTATCGTGGAAAATGACCCTAGTAATGGTATTTCTTTAGGTGACGAAGAGAAAAAATTAGGTATTCATTCTTCTTCTACGCGTCAAGTATTCTTTAATGAAACTAAGGTACCTGTAGAGAATATGCTTTCTGATAGAGGAAACGGATTCAAAATTGCCATGAATGCCCTTAACGTAGGTAGAATTAAATTAGCTGCTGCTTGCTTAGATGCACAACGTCGTGTTATTGGCGAGGCTACTAAATATGCCAATGAGCGTATTCAGTTTAAAACTCCTATTATGAATTTTGGTGCTATAAAAGCTAAAATAGCGAATATGGTTACTAATGTTTATGCTGATGAATCTGCTGCTTATAGAGCTGCGAAAAATATTGAAGATAGAATTGCAATGCGTGAAGCTGCAGGAAATTCTCATCAAGAAGCAGAACTAAAAGGTGTTGAAGAATATGCTATAGAATGTTCTATTTTAAAAGTAGCTGTATCTGAAGATTGCCAAAGTACTACGGATGAAGGTATTCAGATTTTTGGAGGTATGGGCTTTAGTGCTGATACACCCATGGAATCTGCCTGGAGAGATTCTCGTATTGCTCGTATATATGAAGGTACCAATGAAATTAACCGTATGTTAGCGGTAGGTATGCTTGTTAAAAAAGCAATGAAAGGTCATGTAGATCTTTTAGGTCCTGCAACTAAAGTTGGTGAAGAATTAATGGGTATCCCTTCTTTTGAAACACCAGATTTTTCTGAGCTTTTTGCTGAGGAAAAAGATTTGGTGGCTAAATTGAAAAAAGTATTTTTAATGGTAGCTGGTTCTGCTGTGCAAAAATACGGTGCTGAATTAGAAAACCATCAACAACTGATGATGTCTGCTTCTGATATATTAATTGAAATATACATGGCAGAGTCTACTATACTAAGAACTGAGAAAAACGTAAAACGATTTGGTGAAGCAGAACAAGCTACACAAATTGCGATGTCTAAATTATACTTATACACTGCTGTAGATACTGTTATCCAAAAAGGAAAAGAAGCTATTGTTTCTTTTGCTGAAGGTGACGAGCAACGTATGATGTTAATGGGCCTTAAGCGTTTTACAAAATATACCAATAACCCTAATGTAGTAGCTTTACGCACGCAAATTGCGGATAAAGTAGCTGCAGACAATGGTTATACCTTTGACTAATTCTGATTATTATTTGTTTTAAACGCAGAAGGAAGAACCGCTCTTAACAGAGCGGTTTTTTTATTTTTAGTATGTTGGGAGAAACCTGAGCTCTGATTTTTTTTACAAAAACATATAGCTTTGTTTATACTGCGGCTAAAACTGCCGCTACTACAAACGATCGATGAGGAGCTTTTAGGTAGCATTCCTAAATGCTATTGTTTTTCTATAAATAAAAAAACTAGTTTTCGCTACTGAAAGTTCAGCATTGAAAACTAGTTTTAAATACAAATAAGTATATTTCTATTACTCTCTCATAGACTCTAAAACATTTTCCTCAGAAGCCTTGTTAGAGAAGTTAATTGCACATTCTATCAATGCCAAGTGGGAGTATGCTTGCGGGAAATTCCCTAATAAGCGTTTTGTTTTAAAATCTACGTCTTCACTAAATAAGCCAAGGTGGTTGCTATAACTTAACAATTGCTCAAAATGATGCAGTGCCTTTTCTTCCTGCCCTATTTTAAATAAGCTATTGATGAACCAGAAGGTACAGATGGTAAATGAAGAAGAAGGCTCACCAAAATCGTCCTCATTCTTATAACGGTATAACAAGCCATCATTACATAAGTCTTTTTCTACGGCCAATACCGTACTCACAAATTTTGGATCTTTGGCTTCAATAAATCCGTAAGACTCCATAAGTAATACAGAAGCATCCATATCTGAAGAACCATACGATTGTGTAAATGCTTGCTTTTCTTCATTCCAAGCATTTTCCATGATGTCCTTCTTAATTTTTTGCTCTAGAGGCCTCCACTTTTCAATTTTATGCTTTTTATCTAAAAGCTCTGCTACTTTTATAGCTCTATCTATAGCCGTCCAACAAAGTACTTTTGAAAAAGTAAAGTGTCGGTCTTCTGAACGAAATTCCCAAATACCCTTATCTGGTTCTTGCCAATGCTTTTCTACAATCCAAACAATTCCTTTGGTAATGCCCCAAAGCTCTTCACCGTTTTGGATTCCAATACTAAACTGGTTGATCAATTCGTAGATCACATCCATCAGGATCCCATAAATATCATTCTGTACTTGCTCGTAAGCTGCATTACCTACTCTAACAGGTTTAGAGCCTTTGTAACCACTTAAATGCTCTAAGGTTTGCTCTGTTAGCTTTTTCTCACGATTAATACCATACATGATCTGTAACTTCTCATCCTTATCAGGAATCAAATCAATAATGAACTGCAAGTAACGTTTCGCTACATTCTTATGTCCAAGATCTGAAACCACTTTGATCACCATAGAAGCATCACGTATCCAACAGAAACGGTAATCCCAATTACGAACTTCTCCAATGGTCTCTGGAAGTGATGTTGTCGCGGCTGCTAAAACAGCCCCTGTCTTATCATAACTTAATAATTTCAAGGTAAGTGCACTACGTTTAATTTCTTTATCAAACTTCTTATAGGTGGGCGTTTTCTGAGACCAATCCATCCAATAAATGCGCGTACGTTCTAAGTTTAAAAACACTTTTTCCGTCGTCGGTAAGAATATTTTCTCGTTATAAGCTAGTAGAAAAAAACCATTTTCTTCTAAGGTAATTTCATCACCATTCAACACCTTCTCTTTATCAAAAGAAGTGTATAAGAATACCGTATCAAACTTAACTTCATGGGTTAAACTCGCTATAAAATCTTTCTTTATAAAAGATTCTGTTTTGCCTTGTGCATATTCTAATTTAGGGTTGTAAACCACTTTAAATTTTGGTTTTCCTGCTACAAGTTTCACGAAACGCGAAACTTCTGGTGGTGCAAAAAACGTATCATCCTCTTTATGAAACCTTGGCATAAAGTCATGAATTTCAAAACAGTTTTCTTCTCCTTCTGTAAATTTGGTAATTAATATTGCCGTTTCAGCATCATAGAACTGTTGTATCTCATACGTATCTTCAACTTCAAAACCAAAGCTCCCTCCAATTTCTTCATCCAATAGCTTTGCAAACACCGAAGACGAATCAAATTCTGGCAAACAACACCAGTCCATTGAACCAATCTTAGAAACTAATGCTGCACTCCTACAATTTCCTATTATTCCGTAGTCTAAATTATCCATATCAATAAATTGCTAACTCAAAAGGTTAATAAAATTGTCATTACCCTTCTTTTTCACGAAATTTAGAGAAATTAATTCTAAAAAACTGTAAAAACAACCGAATAATGGGCAAAACTATCATAATCTCAAACAGACTACCGATACAATTACAAATTCATAATGGAGGCATAACTGCAATACCAAGCGTGGGTGGATTGGCTACTGGAATGAAATCTGTGCACTCTGGTGGAGATAGCCTTTGGATTGGATGGAGTGGTTTAACCGACGAAGAAATCCCTGAAAACTTAGTAGGTGATATTGATGATGCACTGTCAAAACATGGATCATCAAAAGTAAATCTATCCCAACAAGAAGTAGATGGCTTTTATTACGGATTTAGTAATAGAACCGTTTGGCCTCTATTCCATTATTTTTTAGAATATTCAGAATTTGAAATAGAAAGCTGGGAGACCTATAAAAAAGTAAATCAGAAATTTGCCGATGCCATTGTAGCAAAAGCAGATGATGATGATACGATATGGGTACATGATTATCAGTTGATGTTGGTTCCGCAAATGGTGCGTGAAAAATTACCAAACATTTCTATTGGTTTCTTTTTACACATTCCGTTTCCTTCATTTGAAATATTTAGAACCTTACCATGGCGTAAAGAAGTATTAGAAGGATTATTAGGTTCTGACTTAATAGGCTTCCATACCTATGATTATGAACGTCATTTTTTAAGTTCTGTACGTCGTATTCTTGGTTTAGATGTAAGTTTTAATGATATCTACCTAGAAGACCGTATTATAAAAGTAGATTCTTTCCCGATGGGAATTGATTATAAGAAATTTAGTGATGCTGCACTAGAACACCAACAACGTTCAAAAGCAGAGCAATCTGAATTACAGCAACGTTTAAATAACCATAAGGAATCTGCCCCAGATGCCAAATTTATTCTTTCCATAGACCGTTTAGACTATACTAAAGGAATTGCGAAACGTTTAAATGCTTTTGAATATTTCTTAACGAAATACCCACAGTATAAGGAAAAAGTACGTTTAATTATTTTGGCTGTGCCTTCTAGAAGTAATGTACCACAATACCAACTTTTAAAAAGAGAGGTAGATGAGCTTGTAGGTAGAATTAATGGAGAATTCTCTACCGTAAGTTGGACACCTATTTGGTATTTCTACAGGTCTATGCCTTTTGAAAACTTAATAGATTTATATACCTCTAGTGATATTGCTTGGCTTACTCCTATTCGTGATGGTATGAACCTTGTGGCCAAAGAATATGTAGCCACAAGAACAGACAAAACAGGAGTGCTTATTTTGAGTGAAATGGCAGGCGCCGCCAATGAAATGAATGAATCATTATTAATTAACCCTAATAATTTTGAGCAGATTGCAGATACTATTCATCAAGCAATTCAAATGCCTAAAGAAGAGCAGCAAGAACGTAATGATGTTTTACAAAAACGATTAGAGCGGTATAATGTAGAACGATGGGCTAATGATTTCATGAGCTCCTTAACAGATCAAAAAGAAAACAGCCGTAGCTATGTGTCTAGAAAGCTCTCAGCACAATTATTGGATAAAATTACTGATGATTATAAAACTTCAAAAAGAAGGTTACTGTTTATAGATTATGATGGTACTTTAGCAGGCTTCCATAACAATCCGCAAAAAGCGAGTCCAGATGAAGAATTGTATGATTTATTAGATGCTATTTCATCACAAGAAAATACAGACATGTACCTTATCAGTGGTCGGGATAAAGAAACCTTTACCAAATGGTTCTTACCTAAAAAATACAATATGATTGTAGAACATGGAGTATGGATTTCTGAAAACGGAGCAGAATTTAGCATGTTAGAGAATGTAAAGAAAGACTGGATGGAAAAAATACTTCCAGTATTAGAATCGTTCGTAGACAGAACTCCGGGTAGTTTTATTGAAGAAAAAAACTATTCGCTAGCATGGCACTACCGAAAAACAGATCCTGATTTTGGTCAAAAAAGAGCTTCGGAATTAAATACAGTATTAACTAGTCTAATTGCCAATGATGACCTTAGTGTTTTAAACGGGAATAAGGTTATGGAAATAAAAAGCAGCAACGTAAATAAAGGCCGTGCCGCAATGCGTATGTATGGTAAAAACGATTACGATTTTGTTTTTGCTATTGGCGATGATTGGACCGATGAATTTATGTTCCAAGAGCTTCCAAAAACTGCTGTAACGGTAAAAGTGGGACTCCAGAAAACATCTGCAAAGTATTATGTAGACGGTACTAAAGATGTTCGTAAATTATTAAAACGATTTATAGATTAGTTTTTAAGTTTTCAACGACTAAAAAGATCAAATCATGACTCTTGACGCATAAACCGCATATTTTACCCGTACTAATACTAGCACAATTTGCCTGCACATCCTTATGGTTTGCAGGCAATGCTATTGTAGATGACATTGCATTGAAAACAGGATTAGGGCCAGAGATTATTGGATATGTCCTCTCTTCTGTTCAGTTTGGCTTTATTACGGGGACGCTAGTCTTTGCGTTCTTGATGATTGCTGATCGGTTTTCGCCTTCCAAAATATTTTTCATCTGCGCACTATTCGCTGCTGCTTGCAATTTAAGCCTTCTAGTGGCTGAACTCTCCAAATGGCATTTGCTTTTTGCGCGTTTTGGGACGGGCTTTTTTCTTGCTGGCATTTACCCAATCGGGATGAAAATTGCAGCAGATTATTATGAAAACGGACTAGGTAAAGCCTTAGGTTTTTTAGTAGGAGCTCTAGTTCTAGGAACCTCCTTTCCTTACCTCTTACAAGGATTAGAGCTCAATAGCAATTCTGATACCGTCTTAATTATCACTTCAGTGCTTGCTGTAGTTGGAGGAATCGTGGTGGTATTCTTTGTTCCTAACGGCCCATTTAGAAAAAGAAGTACCAATATAAAAATAAAAGCAGGTATCTCTTTATTCAGAATTCCTGCGTTTAGAACAGCCGCCATTGGGTATTTTGGCCATATGTGGGAGCTATATGCATTTTGGGCATTTACGCCACTAGCCTTATTTACGTACACTGCGCTAAACAGCAGTAACTTTTCAATTCCACTGCTCACTTTTGTAATCATTGCTTTAGGCGGACTCTCGTGCGCATTGGGCGGGTACTTGGCTCAGAAAATAGGTAGTTTTAAAATAGCCTACTATGCCCTATTTGGTTCTGCACTGTTTTGTATTCTCTCCCCTTTGCTTTTCAAATTACCTCCTGTATTATTTCTGATAGGATGGAGCCTCTGGGGCATGGCAGTTACTGCAGATTCACCCCAATTTTCTAGTTTGGTCGCTAATGCTGTTCCTCCCGAACTAAAAGGAACAGGACTAACGCTCGTAAATTGTTTTGGTTTCGCCATCAGTATCATCAGCATACAGCTGCTAACTATATTGTCTACCCAAATAAATCCAACTTTAATTTTCTTATTTTTAGGCATAGGACCACTTATCGGCCTATATGTTATGACTCAAAAAAAATAATTCAATGCTAACACTCAAAAAAATGAAAAAGAAACTACTCCTTTGTCTCCTTACTGCCTTTGTATCATTCCCTATTCTAGCACAGACCGATGTTCGAATATATGAGATTATCGCTGCTGTATCTGAAGACCGTATTAAAAACGATGTGAAGACCTTGACCGAATTTGGAACAAGAAATACCTTTAGTGATACCCTTTCTAATACACGCGGAATTGGTGCTGCCAGACGTTGGATAAAGTCTGAATTTGATAACATCTCTAGCTCTTGTGCCGACTGTATGGATGTTTTTTATCAGAAAGATTTTGTCACTAAAGATATGGGAGCACGTGTTCCCAAAGATGCTTGGGTTGTAAATGTAGTTGCCATTCAAAAAGGGACAAAATATCCAAACCGCTATATAATAATGAGTGGTGATATTGATTCTCGTTCTAGTGATACGATGGATTATACCACAGACGCTCCTGGCGCCAATGATAATGCTAGTGGAATGGCTGGGACTATTGAAGCAGCTCGTGTACTTTCTAAATATAAATTTGAGAATAGTATTATCTATGTAGGACTCTCTGGCGAAGAGCAAGGACTCTTTGGTGGGGGCGGATTAGCAAAATACGCTGTAGAAAAGGGTTGGGATGTTATTGGAATCTTGAACAATGATATGATTGGAAATATCACCGGAGTAGATGGTGTGGTGAGCAATCGTGATTTTAGAATTTTCTCAGAGCCTGTTCCTGCTACAGAAACAGATAAACAACGCCAAATGCGTCGTTTTTATGGCGGGGAAGTAGACGGAATTTCAAGACAATTAGCACGATACATTCATGAAAATGTAAAAACGTATATGCCCGAAATGAATCCTATGATGATCTATAGATTAGATCGTTTTGGTCGTGGCGGGCACCACAGGCCATTTAACGATGCTGGCTTTGCAGGAATCCGTATCATGGAAGCCCATGAAAATTACACCCAGCAGCACCAAGATATCAGAACCGAAAACGGAATACAGTATGGGGATGTGTTGGAGCATGTAAACTTTGGTTATGCCAAAAAATTAACGGCCGTAAATGCTATCAACTTAGCGTCCTTAGCATGGGCACCCCCAGCGCCAAAAGAAGTGAAAATAGGCGGTATTGTAGAACCAGCAGCAAAATTTGAATGGAGTAAAGTAGATGGTGCTCTAGGCTATAAAATATATTGGAGAGATACTACTTCTCCAACATGGGACCATAGCCGCTATGTAGGCAATGTAACTGAGTTTCTTTTAGAAGGGATTGTTATTGATAATTTTTTCTTCGGAATTTCTTCTGTAGGGAAAGATGGTTTTGAAAGTCCCGTAGTATTTCCGAATGCTATTCTACGATAAATTGAATCAGAGGAAAAAGCAAAACCCCATGCCAAGGCATGGGGTTTTACTTTTATATACTTTTAAAATACTAGTTAAGCTCCGGGGTAATTACAATACTTCTAAATTCTACAGGACCATGATCTCCTTGAATTAATAAAGGTCCTGCTTCAGCTTCGTTACTATCTAAAGCGCCTCCGGTAATTCCTGGTATAATTTGATCGGTAATAATGGCCTTACCATTAGCCACAATACTTACTCGATTTCCATTTAAGGTAATATCATAAGATTGCCATTCTCCTGCTGGTTTTGCCATCATTTCATTAGGCGTCAAAAATCCGTAAATACCTCCAAATAAAATATTAGAAGGTTCTAAGCCTCTATTATCTTCAATCTGTACCTCATGACGACCTCGCAAGTAAATACCACTATTACTTCCTTCTGGATATTTAAATTCTACATGTAATTTAAAATTTAAAAATTTTTCGTCAGATACCAAATTAGCTCCTGATTTTGGACTAGTTAATATGCCGTTTTTTACAATCCATTGGTTATCGCCCATAGCACTCCACCCTTTTAAATCGGTTTCATTGAAAAGTGCTTTTGGAGCCCCCCAAACAATATTTTCCTTATATGGTGCTACTTTGGCAGGCGTTGCTGTCCATTTGTATTTTTTTCCATCAGTATATACCATCGTTCCAGAAAGTGTTGTTCCTTGCAGTGCTCCTTCAAATTTCAGGTCTTTATCTCCCGGCTCCCATTGGCGTGGAATGGTAAAATTAAATCCATTATTTTTCACTTGTACCTCTGCAATAGGTCTTGCACTCCCAAAGGCATAAACAAAACGCCCAACCAAAGTAGATCTACCCGATTTTGTAATTTCTAACCATGATGGTAATTCTTTACCTTCTTGTTGTATGACCATATCCCATCGGCCTATAAACGGACTTTGATCCTGTGCAATTGCTATACTTGAAACGGATGTAAATAGGAAGAGAAAACCTAATGCCAATGTTGTAGCGTAAAATTTCATTTTTAAGTTTTGTTTGAGTGAATGGTAAAGATACTTATTCGGCAATTAACTTCTAAATATTCTGATCGAACTTCATTCTTGTAGGGCAAAGCCGACAAATTTTAAAAATTAGTTTAACTTTAGCCGCATAATTATAGCACGGTAGCCGCATGAAACATTTTTTAGCCCTATTTTTTTTCCTTTTTATTTGTATTTCTAGCCATAGCCAAGGCTTATTACAAGCCAAAGATTATTTTTCCGAGCAAGATACCTTGAGAGGGAGCATCACCCCGGAACGCGCCTGGTGGGATTTAAATTTCTACGATTTGAAGATTTCAGTGCAACCAGATGAAAAATTTATTTCAGGCAGTAATACTATTGCCTATACTGTTTTAACTCCTCAACAAATCTTACAAATAGATTTACAACCCCCATTGCAAATAGAAAAAGTTACTCAAGATGGAGAAGAATTAGACGTAAGATCAAACATAAACGCGCATTTCATCACCCTAAAAAAAGAACAAAAAAAAGGCGCTAAAAATAAGATTACCGTGTTCTATTCAGGAACCCCTAGAGCCGCTAAAAATGCACCTTGGGATGGCGGTTTTTCTTGGAAAAAAGATAGTAATGGAAAAAATTTTGTAGCTACTTCTTGCCAAGGTTTAGGCGCAAGCGTTTGGTGGCCTAATAAAGACCATATGTATGATGAAGTAGACAGCATGGCCATTAGTGTTACCGTACCTAAGGGTTTAATGGATGTTTCTAACGGGCGACTAAAAGCGGTCATCGAAAATGAAACAACTACCACTTATGAATGGGAAGTGCTAAACCCTATCAATAATTACGGAGTAAATGTAAATGTGGGCGACTATGTGCATTTTGGAGAACAATACCAAGGGGAAAAGGGTGTTTTGGATATGGATTATTATGTTTTGAAAGATAATTTAGAGAAAGCTAAAGCGCATTTCAAAGATGCACCAAAAATGATGAAAGCTTTTGAACATTGGTTTGGACCGTACCCGTTCTACGAAGATAGTTTTAAACTTGTAGAAGTGCCGTATTTAGGAATGGAACACCAGAGTTCTGTTACCTATGGCAACCAATACAACAAAGGATATTTAGGCCGTGATCTTTCTGGGTCTGGTTGGGGATTAAAGTTTGACTATATCATTATCCACGAAGCCGGTCATGAATGGTTCGCCAATAATATTACGTACAAGGATATTGCAGATATGTGGATCCATGAAAGCTTTACCACCTACTCCGAAAACTTATTTGTGGATTACTACTATGGCAAAGAGGCAGCACAAGATTATGTTATTGGCACTCGAAAACTAATCCAGAATGATCGGCCTATTATTGGTGCTTATCATGTAAATAATGAAGGAAGTAGTGATATGTACTTTAAAGGCGCCAATGTGCTACACACCTTACGACATGTACTCAACGATGATGAAAAATGGAGAAGTATTTTAAGAGGTCTAAATAAAGAATTCTACCATGCAACGGTAACCACCGCTCAAATAGAAAGTTACATCTCTAAAGCCGCCAAAATAGATTTGAGTGCCTTTTTTGAGCAATACTTAAGAACTATAGAAGTGCCTGTATTGGAATACCATTATGATGGTAAAAAGTTAAAGTATAGATATACACATATTGTAGCTGGTTTTGCCATACCAGTAAGCGTTTCTACTGCAGGAAAAGAACTTTGGATTACTCCTACTGCCGAATGGAAAACTAGCAAATTAAAAGGAGATACTTCTAGCTTTAAAATTAACCGCAATTTTTATATCAACCATAAAGCAGTAGTTCAATAAATGGTTTGCTTTTTATCAGAACTACGCTATCAAACTAATTCTTTACTTATTTAAACCAAACAATGAAACACTATTCTTTAATTTTTACCGCTCTTTTTCTTCTAATTTCATGTAACAAGGTTAATCTTTCAGAGGAGGTTTTACAAACCATTGGGGCCGCAGAAGGAGAAATAGAAGTCGCCACAGAACCAAAAGAGGCAGGATCAATAAAATTAGTTGAAATAACCTCCAATATAAATTCATCAACAGCAAATAACTCTTTTGATTTTACTGATGAAAATAATTTATTCCTCCACAATAGCAACGCGGAATTATCATCTTGGAATATAACAGCTGCCAATTCTTTGCAGATCGATATCACCCCTGATGAAAAAAAAATTACAAAATTAAAATTTACCAGTACTGAAAAAGAGACCCAAGCTAAAAATATAACGGAGACCGTTGTTGAATATGATGGCAGTACTATTCATCATATAGCATCTACCTATGAAGGAGAAGTGTATCAAAAGTATGATTTAGTGTATACCGACCAAACCATACTTTTCAAAGATGTACTTGGAACACGGGATAGAACTATCGTTGTGAACAGTGACGGTACTATTTCAAAATTTTCCCAGGAAGGCATTTCTATACAATTTGAGTATGTTAATGAAAACCTCACAAAAAAAATTCTGAATGATACTTCCATTTTTGAGTATGCTTATGACGATAAACGCAATCCTCTAAAAACTTTAGAATCATTAAATTTAGCTACGATTTTAAACTATTTAAATGTTATTGGAGGATGGGAATTTTTAATTACAGATGAGCATAATCTCTGGAAGAACACAAATAACCTTACCAAGTTTACTGTCGAAAATTATACCCTTGGTGATTTAGAAGATCAAACTTTTTCTTATGAATATGATGCGGAAAACTTTCCCATTCAAAAAATGAATACCGCTAATTCTATCCTTACGAAATATAGCTATAGTCTAGACTAGCTTTATTGCGAACTTAGGAATGGTTATCGCGGCTTTATGAGCGACTCTGATTGAGTGTATACTAATTTATTAAAATCTAGTTATAGTAGTAATTTCTTTCTTCATAACCACTAAAATTTCTTCGGAATAAAGCGGATATGATCTTATGCCTCATTAAACGGATAAAAAATATCACATGAAAAAAATTCTAGGAATTGCCCTCTTGTATGCTTTAGGAATGTATAATGTTCATGCACAACCTACCAATACCGCTAATTTTGTTCCTGAAAGCTATGTGTTATCGGAGACGTATTATGGTGACGTAAATAAAGACGGAGAAGAAGATTGTATTCTTATCATTAAAGGAACGGATGAAAAAAATGTAGTCATCAATAGATTTGATCAAGAAGTAGACCGTAATAGAAGAGGAATAATTGTACTCCTTAAAAATAACGGCAGTTATGAAGTAGCAGATAAAAACTATGATTGCTTTTATTCTGAAAATGAAGATGGTGGAGTTTATTACGCCCCAGAGCTTTGGATCGAAGTAGAAAGATCTAATCTTATAATCCATTTTGCGCATGGTAGATACGGCTATTGGAGGTACATTTTTAGATTTCAAGAGTCGGAATTTAAACTTATTGGGTATGATGCTAGCAGTAATCATGGCCCGATTATAGATCGAGAAACTAGTATTAATTTTTTGACCAAGAAGAAACTAACAAGAGTAAATACCAATCAAGATTCTGAAGGGGGTGATGAAATTTTTGACGAGACTGGGGTGAAATTTGAACAAGATCGGTTATTTAAGCTCTCTGAAATTGAACACTTTGAAGACTTTGATATGGGTTTGGAATACTAAAAGCATTTATATAGAGTTTAATTCTTAGTACTATTTTTTTCTATAGACAAATACTTAAACCTAATTTCTATAATATCCTTTCTTAATTCAGTTTTCTTATCCTAATTGTATACTTCTAATACATAACACATAATGGATTACAGAACCGCTTAATTCAGAAAAAAAAATTTAAAGAATATAAATGAAATTCCTCAATTTTATACTGCTACTAGCTATACTCTGTTCTACAACCATAGGCGCACAAGTAAAATTTACAGCTAAAGTAGCTAAAAAAATTATAGGTCTAGATCAACATTTACGGGTTGATTTTTCTATGGATCAAGAGAAGAATATCAGTTCATTTACACCTCCTGAATTTGAAAATTTTAAAGTAGTTGGAGGCCCCATACGGGCTATGAATACGACAATTGTAAATGGAGTGGAGACTTTAGAAACGGTCTATAGTTATATTATTACTCCGAAAGCTTTAGGTACTTTTTCCATTGGGGCTGCCCAAATTACCATTAAGGAAAAAACGTATCAGACAGTGCCCATTACAATAACAGTTAGTAAAGCGGTTAATAGTACGAGTATACCTACTGCCCCACATGAAAATATTTATATGTTGGCTACGGTATCAGAAGAAAGAATTGGAGTGCAAGATTCTCTTATCGTCTCCCATAAAGTGTATGTTTCACCCGATGTTGGAATTATAGATTGGAAATTAGCCACCAAACCTTCATATACCAATTGTACTTCGGATCGTATTGAAATTGAAAAGTTAGCGGTTAAAAATATCACCTATAAAAATAGAGAATTCAGGGCCACCACCTGGCAACAAGACGTATTAAAGCCAAAAAAGAAAGGGTTTATACATATTGCACCCGTTCAAATGGAAATTGAGTTCAAATATCTTAGCGGGACCTATGATATTTTTGGAAAACCTATTTATGACACGAAGACCATACAAGTAACATCAAAAGAAGTACGTGTCCCTGTATTATGATTACCTAAAGATACTTACCATTTATCGAAAATTTACCCTATATTCATTCTGTAAGAAAAACCTTAATTTTTTCTTATGTATCTAATCTACTAAACATGACCAAAAAAAACACTTTCAAGAATTATATTCTTTTTACTTTCGCAGGAACATTTTTACTATGTACTTCCTGTAATACCCCTATTAAAGACAAAGAAATAGCACCACCTGTAGATGTAGATCCTATTGAAGGAGTTTGGGAATTGAGTCATTTCTATCATCTTGCCAATGGGGATACACTTATTACAGACACCTCAAAAGTACAGCACAAAATTTATCTTGATGGCTATGTTATTTGGAATACGAGCCCAGCTGAAGATGCCTCTGAATGGCATGGGTATGGAACTTACACGTTTAAAAATGACACCATCACAGAAGTATTGACCTCTATGTCGTATTCTATGAAAAGTGATATTAACACCTATATCATCCCTATAGAACGTACTAAAAACTCATACAAACAAGTAAATACCTATAGTCATAACGATACCGTTTTTCATAATATTGAAATCTATAAGCGAATAAATTAAGAACGGACTCTTAGCTTCTAACCAAAGTAATCTATCACCATGAAAAACTTTTACCTCTTACTGGTATTGTGTTTGCTATCATCCAGTATTTATTCTCAGCATTTAGGCACCGTAGAATTTACTAGAATTTCAGAACAACTGGTTCAACAGTACCTTGAAAGTAATTATTTAGATGATGAAAGTTTGGTGCAAAAAGGTAATTGCGTCTATGATAATACCAACAGTTATGCATTATCCTGTATTTCTAGTTCTTGGGACCTTGAATGGATCTCTGATTTTAATGGAGATGGAATTAACGACCTCATCATCCAGATTACCGATGAAGGTTTAGGTGGTGGCGGTAATGCCTTTGGATATAGCTTTGAAATAGTAACTCTTGATAACGAGAAAAACATAATAGAAAGCTATTCCCTCTTCGGGGGTGGTAAAATGTCTTATGCTCTTTTAAGCATAGACCGTGTTACCAATGGAAGAATCTATGCTACCTATGAGCAGAACCCTCATGGTTATGGTTTTCAAAAGGTAACTTATGACAACCAAAAACAGCTACCACTAGAATTCTACTTAGAAGGCCAAAATATATTAGAAAAAAACTATACAAAATGTCCTATAGCAGAAATGAACAAGGATGTTTTCAAAAATGATTTAGATCTGGAGGTAAAAAGAAGAAGTTCCATGGACGATTTTTTTAATACAGAGCAAACAGAACAACTGTATTTGAAAGACAATACACACTATAATGCAAGTATAATGGGCTGTGAAGACATCAATCTCTATTTTTCTCATACCATTCCTTTTCAAAGTGCTCTTGAGAGCAATACCTCAGCCATTAAAAATGAATGGTTAGAACATATTAGCTTTTTAAAAGAACACACGCGGTACAAATCGGTCTTTACCGAATTACTCACCGAAGTTATTCTACTAAGCCCCGAGAATATAATTATTGAGGAATACGGCGGAGCAGACCATCAATTTGAGCTTTCTAATGATTGGAAATGCTTTTTATTTGTTTCGGGTAATGATGAACAAGGTAGTTTTATTACCGTAAGATTAGTCAAATCGGCCAACCCAGAACCCTTAGGGTTTTGGGAAGCCCTAGAAAAAAAGAGTGCACTATAATCCTATGAACAGCATATAATTAAGGACTACTGTAACAACTATACTTTTAATTCGTCTTTAAAAAAATAAGACCAATTATGAGCACATCCAAATTTTTCTTGAGTATGGCACTACCCCTACTCATACTTTTGTCTTGCAAAGCCACCAAAATAGAAGGCAACTCCGATACTATTCCTAAATATTCTCCCGTAGACGCCGCATTGCATAAAACTATTGCAGCATTAGATGCTAACTTTTTTGATGCCTATAACCACTGTGATTTAGAAAAACAAGCTTCTATATATTCGGACAATATTGAATTTTATCATGACAAAGGAGGTTTGATGACCTCCAAGGAGGAAATTATTGATGGTACGGAAAAGAATATTTGCGATAAGGTCACCAGAACGCTAGTAAAAGGCAGTATAGAAGTATATCCAATAAAAGATTATGGTGCTGTTGAAATAGGATACCATACCTTTTTTAATAAGCAGGAGCCCAATGCGGTTGCTGTATCCAGTAAATTTATAATCATGTGGCAGCACACCAACAATGTATGGAAAATAACTAAAGTCATTAGCTTACATTAATTCATCAATACAAAATTAAAAGGGCATGGACACTTTACTTTCGGGTTACTCTAACACCCCATTGGAAACGTAATTGTTTTTTTAGCGCTATCTTTAATAGTACATTCGTTCCGGGTATGAGAGGCTAGGAATCCAAACATAAGTATGAAAAATAGATGGATAAGTTGGTTGCTATTCACATTAGCCATCACTTGTATTATTTTTTCAAGCACACTACTTCTAAAGGGGAACAGAGCTTGTTCTGGAGACGGCTATCTTATTAAATTGCTACTCCTTCCCGGAGTTTTTGTATTGATCCCTTCGGTGTTAATCGCGCTGTATATATTAGTACAATCTTTTCGAAAAAAATAATAATTTATAAACGAATCACTAAAATGAGCAGATTGAAAAATATAGTATTCGGACTTCTTATCCTATCCTTTTTTGGTTGTAAAAATCAAGATAACAGATTAAAAGACGGACCTAGAAGTCCTGGGCCCCATGGTCCTTTAAGTGCTTCAGATTTTAATAGAGATGGTACGGTTACTAAAACTGAAATGGAGGAATTTATTACCATGGGTCCGGAGCGAAAGTTTGGATTGATTGCTTATTTTAAACTGTATGATGCTTAATATACTTACTTTTATACGTTAGCGTTCAAATCATAGCATCTAGCTCTTAAAAACAACTCATGAAAAAATATACGGTCCATTTATTAATTCCACTCCTTGTATTTTTTTCCTATTGCAATGCCCAATCCCCTAAAAAAGAAAAAGCAAAAATGAATAAAGAGGTGAGAAAACTGGTGAATTTAGGGAAAGATGCTATCATCCAACAGGCATTAACAGCTTTAGATAAAAAAGCTAGTTTAACTAATTTTTCTTCAACTAGCGTACAAACCAATGGTAGAGAAGTGTATGTAGTTTTTTCAAACCCCGTGCTCTACTTGCCACAAAATTCAATCTTTAAATATACAATGGGTATTCATCTTATGACGGGCGCGCAATTTTCTAATACCATTGCAAATCCTGAAGATTTTAGACCTACCACCGCTATTCCTATATACCAAGAAACAGCAACGGCTACGGAACATATCGCTTTTGTTGTGGAAGCCATCCCTAATTTAAATGCGTCTGACCTTACGAATTTTGAAGGTTCCCTCATTATCCGTGAGAAAGAAGATCATTATGCTGTTCGTGTGGTTTCTGAAATACAAGAGTCTTGGTACAAGATAAAAAAAGACACGGGAACTATGTATGACGAAGGGCATGCGCATCTTGCGCCTCAACCTTTTGCAGAAAGGGATCCTGAAGCTTTTAGAGAAATAAAATTTGATAACCAAGCAAATAGCAATACCTTTTAGAGATTCGTTAAATTATATAATAAAGACAATACCTCAAAAATGGAAATAGCGCATTATATTGGTTTTACTTGTATCTTGTTAGGAATTACAATAGTTGTTGTAACCACCTATTATTCTCATCCGAGAATAAGAAATTCTATTTTCAAAGCCAGTCTTTATATATCCCTACCTGTAATTGTACTTGCGCTTCTCTTTTATTTCGGGTTTAACTTTGCTGAAGCTGTTCTTTTTGATTTACCCTGTCAAATAGTTGCACTCATTGTCATAAGTATTTATAGCTATTATTATAGTGGTTTTAAAAGAATAGATATCCCCTCATTTATTGCCCTTTTCTTGGGTTTGTTACTTTTCTTTTTTGGACTTTTCTTTGTGATAGTCATCGCAACCATGCACTTAGGGTTTTAATTTTTATTACAGAAGTAAACACTAAAAGAAGTATAAAAAATTTACCACCTCGGAATGAATTTAAATGCACTAGAAATTCTAGTTTTTGTAAGCTTAACTCAAGGTCTGCTTTTCGCCGTAGTTCTTTTAACTCAGAAAACCTTCCGCGTTAAAGCAAATAAATATCTAGCGTACAGTACTTTTTTGTTATCCTATATTGGCGTGGTAGAACTTTTGGTCGCTAAAGATTTTGATGACAAATACTATTTCATTGATTATTTTGGAGATGATATCCCATGGCTTTTTCTCTTTTATATTCCCATGCTGATTTACTTTTTAAAATCTACAAAAAACAGCTATGCGAAGAGCGAAAAAATATGGATACTTACCGTACCGTTTTTCTTCTTCTGGCTCTTATATACTATTATTGATGTTCAATTAGATTTTCAGCTTCTAGAATGGGACTTGATTACCAACTATTACCGACTGGTATATGAAACCAAATTTTATACGTCTATTCTATTCAATACAACATTAATCACTATTTCCTTTTTTATTATTAAGAGAAGTGCCATTAGTCCTGATAAAAAAAAATGGCTGAAAAATATATGGGCATTTAATGCTGGCCTATTGTTCATTTGGGTGATTAATACTTTTATTCCCGATGATCTATACCCTATTGCACATAGTGACATTACCTACCCTGTGTGGTTGGGAGTTTCCTTCTATGTGTATTGGCTCATATTCAGGGGACTACTACAATTAAAACTCTCTCAAGATAAATCAGAAATACATGAATTACGCAAACCTCCAGAACTAGTACCTAAGGACGTTAGCGCTACTAAGAATTCCAAACCTTATTTTGAACCTCAAAACAACTATTTTCAGGAATTTACGGCACTAATGACGGTTGAGAAATTATATAGAAATCCGGAATTAAGTAGGGACCTGATTGCCAAAAAATTAAACGTAAGTCCTGGCTATCTTTCGCAATTAATTAGTGCTTCTGTTCATTCCAATTTCAGTTCTTTAATTAACGATTATCGCATTAGCGATGCCAAACAAATGCTACTAGATTCAGACTTTGATAAGTATAGCATTGTTGCCCATTGGTTTAGAGGCTGGCTTTAAATCTAAATCTACCTTTTATACTGCCTTTAAAAAGCATACAGGATATACTCCCAATCAGTTTAAAGCGCTAAAGAATGAGTCCTAATTAATCATAATCTAACTTTTTGGGACTCGTAATGTCTTGGTTGATTGTACTATTGAGCTATCAATCAAAATCTTAAGAACTCATGAAGACAGCGCTTACCTTATTCTTTTTACTCTTCTGTAGACACCCTAGTGTGTTAGCACAAGCCCAAGAATCTTTTCCTACCCATTATATTGGCATAGGTTTAGGCTATAGTTTTGACCATATCAGCGATCAGAATTTTTCGCCTTTACACCAGAAAGGTCAAGGGCTATTTTATACTTTATTTTATGAACAAAGAAAGGAAAACATTTTAAAAATAGCCCTTACATACGGAAATAATTCTTTAAAATCTGGCGCTAATGATGACTTCACTAGCGATCACTATTTTGTCGATGTAGGAATCTCCTACTTAAAAAATTTAGCCGCTTCAGATGCTGTAACAAAATTTTACTTAGGTGGTGCCTATGGTTTAAAGATTACCTATTTAGATTGGAAAGACCAAGATGCTTTTAGCTATATCGCCACTAATGGATTATCGCTTTCTGGAGCAGTAAAAACCAAAATAAACGACAAGCAGCGAATAGGAACTACGGTAGGTATTCCTGTAGTACAATTTTTGAGTAGACCGCCGTACAATGGCATCGACGAGTTTATCATAGCACACCAAGACAATCCTGCTGCTATTATTTTTAATGGAAAATTAGCTTCATTTGAAAGCTACAAAGCCATTACCTGGAACATCAATTATAGTCGGGAAATTTTAGCACATTTTAATTGGAATGTAAACTATGACTTCAGTCTTCAAAAGGTAGACCAAGAACAAGAATACAAAAGCATTTCTAACCGCATTTCTACAAGTGTACTTTATAAATTTTAATATGAAAAAGATCATTCTAATAGGTACTCTAGTACTACTCGTTTCTTGTGCCAAAACTTTTATATCCAAGGAAGAACCACTGACCAATAGCGCGACTTTTGAACTTTTTTGGACCGATTTTGACCAACATTATAGCTTATTTGATGTCCGAAGTATAGATTGGGATGCCCTCTACAGCAGCTACCAACCCAAGGTACATGAAGGACTCTCGGAAGCCGACTTATGGAACCTTCTCGCTAGCCTCATTGAAAATTTAGACGATAGCCATACCGTTTTGTATGATGGTAATGGGTACAGCTACCGTTCTGGCTATGCTTTAAACGAGCAATCTATAGCTGAAATTAGTGAAGAATTGATACGCACTTCCTATGTAGAAGGGCTAAAAGAAGTTAGCTCTGAAGATCAGTTAGCGTATGGAAAGATAAAAGGCAAAAACATAGGGTATATTTATTTAGGCTCCATGGATGGACAAAACCCCGCTAGTATCCATACTATTATAGAGGAGTTTTCAAATGTGGAGGCTATTCTACTAGATGTACGGCAAAATACAGGAGGAGATGATCGCTATGCCGCAGCAATGGCAAAAGCTTTTTCAGATGGGAAACATCTAATTTATACGGTAGCTACCCGTGATGGCCCTAACCATGATGATTTTGATGCAAAAAAGAACTATTACACTGCGTATGATCCGAGCCAAACATTTTCTAAACCGGTTGTCATACTTACGGATAGGAAAACTATTAGTGCCGGAGAAATATTTTTGCTGCATATGAAATCTTTTGAGCATGTAACTCAAATTGGTGATACCACCGCGGGCGATTTTTCTACCATAAGCAATATGCGCTTTTTACCCAACGGGTGGCATTATAGGTATTCTATACAGAAAGTTTTACTCCCTAATGGCGAAAGCTTAGACGGTATTGGACATATCCCAGACATGTACGTAAAAAACACAGTAGAAAATATTGCAGCTAAAGAAGATAAGGTATTAGATACCGCTCTTAAATACTTGTTAGACACCTACGGTATAGATTAATTTTTTAAACAAAAAACGATGGTTCTAGACAAGCTATGCAGCTAAGGTTATATTTAGGTACGCAGGTGTAATTTCTGGTGTTTTGTTACGACTAATTTTTATGAAATTATAAGTAGATTCCAATGTAAAGAATCTATTACTTTGTAACATTTTTTCAAAAAAATTTAAGCATATGTCAACAAAAAATATAGCCTATTCTGTTTTAGATCTAGCCATAGTATCTAAGGGCAACACATTAAACGAAACTTTTAAAAACACATTAACCTTAGCCCAAAAAGCGGAAGAAGTGGGCTACACTCGCTTCTGGCTCGCAGAGCATCATAATTCTGATCATATTGGGAGTGCAGCTACCGCTGTGCTTATTGGTTATGTAGCAGAAGGCACTAAAACAATTAAAGTTGGTTCCGGGGGTATTATGCTCCCTAACCATTCTCCGCTTATTATTGCAGAGCAGTTTGGCACCTTGGGTACCTTGTACCCTAATCGGATCGATTTAGGTTTAGGAAGAGCACCAGGAACAGATCAAGAAACGGCACAAGCCATACGTTCAGACCATCGCCAAGCAGCATTTACATTTCCAGAAGAGGTAGGCGAAATTCAAAAGTATTTTGCGGAAGAAAATAGAAATGCCCGCGTACGTGCCACCGTTGCAGAAGGGGTTCCTGTGCCATTGTACATTTTGGGCTCTAGTACAGACAGCGCACATTTGTCTGCTAAAAAAGGATTACCCTATGCCTTTGCAAGCCATTTTGCTACCGCTAAGTTATTTGATGCCTTAAAAATTTATCACGAAGAATTTACCCCTTCGCCTTATTTAGCAAAACCCTACACCATGGCAGGAGTTAATGTTATTGTAGCAGATACGGATGAGGAAGCGGAAACCATAGCCACATCCTTATACAAAATTATTATTGGGCTTCTGACAGGGAAGAGAGATTTTATGCAACCCCCTACTCCTATGACGCCAGAATTAAGAGAAATGGCAAAACACCCTGCAGTAGACCAGATGCTTAAATATTCTTTTATAGGAAGCAAAGCGAAAGTAAAAAAACAAGTGGCACAATTTATATCGGCGACTAAAGTTGATGAGCTTATAGCGGTGACTAATATTTACAGTGCAGAAGACCGTATAAATTCATATCAATTATTTGCAGAAATCATGCAAGAGCTAAATGCGGAAAGTGCCTAAGCTCTAAAACATAGCTGTTGTAAGTCCCTCTCTAGGGTAACGTATTCTAAAGTGTTGGTTGTAGCGTTTGTAATGTCAAACGAACTACAGTCAACACTTTTTTTATGCGGCAATCATTTCAACCATGGAAATATACAATACTCTGATAATCTACAACTACGGCATATACCCATATAGCCTTCGTTCTGAATAACCCAAAATAAATTAGCTATAGAAAAAAATTCAACTTCTTCATCTAAATGCTGAATTAATAAAGAAAATAATAGTTATTTTTAGAAGCAACTATTGCTTCTCGACGTTAACTCATCTAAGGGGTACTACTTTTAAAAAAAAAATAACGCTATTAGTTATGTCACAAGAATTACCTGAGAATAAAACTCCTGTTGAAAAATTCATGGATCATCTAGACAGAATTTTTCAGGTCGAACCCGAATACTTTAGAAACGTATCTGAAATAGATGGAATTGCGGGTGTTACGAGTATAGTGTATAAAGATGTTCCTGAAAAAGGAATGATCACTGGAATAACCTATGGCCTTTCTCTCGTAGATCATCCTGCTTGGGAATTTGGAAGACCAGAATTAATTATAACGGTTGATTCTAAAGACACGACTTGGGCACAAGTGGCTGGATATTTAGCAAATAGCTTAAGAGGTAATTGTCCTTTTAGTTATAGTAATACTATCAACTTTAGAGAAAAAATATCTGAAGAATCTAATATGGATTCATTTCTTGTTTTTGCACCATCAATTTTAGATAAAAAAGACTTCACGAATATAGATGTTGGATTAGATTATAATATTACCATTGCCGGCCTTTATCCAATCTATGCTTCTGAAATAGCGTATATCAACCAAAATGGTCTTGAAAAATTTTGGAAACATCCTAATTTTGATATGTATGATGTGAATAGAAAACTAATTTCTGAATAAAAACATCAACTTAATATCTATTTTTAAACGTTAAAATGAAGATCAAATTAATAGCATCAAAAATCAAAGGCTACCTAAAAGAATTAACGATAATTACGGCTGGCGTGCTCATTGCATTACTTATTAGCAATTATAAAGAAAATAGCCAGGCAAGAACGTATTATAGGGCATCTGTAGAAACCGTTAAAAACGAAGTGCAATCTAATTTCTCAAATTTAAAAAGTATTATAGAAACACAGAACGTTTTAATAGATTCCATTAAGAAATATAGTGCTGATACAATCACGATTAGCGATCTTATTATTGAAAAAGGCGGAGGAATACAAGGGATTGCGCTGAGTAATTCTGGATTGGAATTTTACAAGAAAAATCAAATAAATGCAATTGATTTTAAAATGATGTCTAGACTCATAGAAATAGAATCTACTTCAAAACTTATAGAAACTAAAATGGACAAGCTTATGGATTATTTGTATCCAAACCTTTTTGTAGCTTCTGAAGAAAGTAAAAAACTAATTGTCTTACATCTCAAAAACTTACTAAATAGTGAACTTAAATTAGAACAGTTGTATAAGGAATTCATTACTGAATATGATCTTGAAAAAAATAGTCCAAATAATTAACCAAAGATAAACGTTGTAAACGTCCAGTATAATCATAGCAACAACTTAAAAACAACCCATGAAAAAACTAATCCTTCTCCTCTTCCTTATCACATAAACTAATTATTCTTTCGGTCAAGAGATTATGGCTGCTATCGAATCAAATGAACCCGATGAATCAAATTTTTCTAACAACACTATTTTAACCGCGGAAGACTGGTTGCATAATACTTCCCACAAAAAATTAACCTACAATACAGCAGTTAAAGAGTTGTTACTCATAAATAGGTATGATGGTACTTTGGAATGCTACAACGTAAATTTAGACAAGCAGTGGTCTTTTACGCCTGCAGATACGCTAAGGCTTAGCAACGGTGGCAATCAGTTTTTCTATAAAGATGGCGTTGTGTTTACCGCCTATATGACAGGATATATTTATGCCATAAATGCAACAGACGGTACACTATTCTGGGAAGATAAAGTAGGTATGGACCAGGAAAAATTACACTTTACCTCTCAATCCTTAACTCCGGTAAACAACAAATTGGTACTTACCTCTAGAACCAATAGTAACGTCTATGCGATAAATGCTTCTAACGGTACATTAGCATGGAACTATAGCTTAGGATCACCGCATAGCTATGAACCAAGGTTAATTGTAAATGATATAGTATCCATAAACAATGATCCGCTAATAAATACTTTTGAACTAGCTACCGGAAAAGCTTTATACCAAAAGAATTTTAGTACCAACCTTGGAAAACCAGCCACAGACGGAAATTTAATTATTGTTCCTTTTAGTCGCGGTGATAAAATAGTTGGTCTATTACCTGAAGCATTTGAGCAACAATGGGAGTTTGTATTTGATGAAGAATATTATAAAGTAGGCGATAAGATTTTTGTAGCGAACAATGCCGTTTATTTTGCTACAGAAACTAACGGGGATGAATCCGGCATATATTGTCTAAATGCAACTGACGGCAGCCTAACTTGGAAAAAAACAATTGAGGGCGATATCAAACATTTTGAAAAAATAAATGAAACCTTATATGGGTATACCAACGATAAACTGATTTTTTCTATGGCTACTGAAGATACCGTCTTGAACAAAATAAAGGTCAATCACCAGCCTACCTCGAATATTCAAATACATAATGGCTCTTTATATTTTTATGCGAAAGAAGGCCTAATTACTTATAATCTTAAAACTAAAACCGAAAAAATTGCCATTCCCTATGACGGTAAAGAAAGTTATAGTAGTGATACGCAGCTCCTATTTATTGAGTAAGTGCTAAGTGCTTTCTTTTTAGCGTAGGGTTATTTTTAGAAAACAGCTGCTGCGAAAATATATAATCTTGAAATAAATTTTTATAGCCTTTGAGTTTCACCAAATAAACAAATACTAATTTATCAAAGCTCCGTGAATAGTGATAGCAAAACACCCACGGCGCTAACTACTTGGTTAAAGCAAAAAGGACAACAAGGAGATAGCGGTTTTTTAGAAGTATCTTCTGATAAAGATAGCAACATAAATATGCGATGGCTTAATGACTCGCTCGCAGAAGTTATAATTCCGCCATATGCAGAGATCCTTAGAAAACTGATTCCGTTTATTTTTATGGAAGAACTAGTACCATCCGTTATCGCACAGAAACCAGTAGTACTAACTTATACTTTGATATGACTAAAGAATTTAAAGAGACCGTAGAAAACATGAAAAACTCTGCTGTTTATGAAAAAAAACAGTATTGGGAAGAAAGAGGATTAAACCAATCTGATGCCGAAGTAGTTCATATATTACGGACTTCAACCAATGATTTTCTTGACAAACTCAGCACAATTGTAAACGCTAACACCCCCAAAGAATCTAAGCTTACTGCTATCCGGGATATCGTTGATAAGCTCCCTTGGGACGATTTGGATACGGAAGAGAAAGAATTTTTAAGCGAGGTTATAGCTCCTGCCATTGAAGCTGCGGGTTTTGACCCTTGGAGTATTATTTAAAATTTTGCAATACAACTTTTAAAAACTAATAAATCCTCTTGATTCCTCGAAAAATATAAAAGATATATAAAACATATGTTCATTATATCTTAAATTGGCGGTATAATGAACATATGTTCATTATATAATTGTTGTACACAATATAAAAAACCATCAAAAATGAAGAAAATAATATACCTGTTTATACTTATTACCAATTTTGGATTTGGTCAAAGTGGACTTATTGAAATAAAAATTAAAGATTCTATTAGAATGAAACCAATCAATTTTGAATATAATGTTCAAATAAGTGAATCCAAATTTAATCGCTATGATGAAAATGGAGCGATTGGCAAGGATTCTGCTAAGATAAAAATGCAAGAAAAGTATAAGGAGCTTGAATTATTTCTTGAAAACAAAAATTATAAAATCCGACCTTTAAATAACTCTGAATTTCAAATTCACGATTTTGCGGGATTTTGGAAATTAGGATTTGCCGTTGAACTGAATACCTCTAAACAGTTGGAAAAACTGACGACGGAATTGAAAATGTTAGACTATATAACAGGTTCAGTAGGGGTAATTGAATACGGAGATACAGAATTGGACGAAAAAAGGTTGTTTTCAAAAATTTTAGAAAAAGCAAATAAAAAAGCACAAATGATTGCTAGTCTTACTGGACAAAAATTAGGTAAGATTATCGAAGTTAGAGAAGGAAAAGAAGTTGATAATATTAGTATCAATATCAAAGACGTTTACTTAAGTGCTCTTCAAAATAAAAATTGGGATGTTAATAAAAACATCATATTTGGACAGGAATGGAAAACAGTAGTTATTAAATTTAGTACGGAATAATACTGTGTACAACAAAACCTAAACGTAATGCGGACTTTAGGGTAAAACCGAAAGGTCTGTGTATATTTATAATGTCGCTAAATCTTTGGGATTTAGCTTTAGACAAAAAAATAAATCAAAACCAAAAGCTTTAGCTTCGTGCGCAGACGGAAACGAAAAGTTTCCTTACTACCGCACTACGCTTAGCCCAACCGTTGGCAATAATGCTAAACCAAGACCCAATAAAGAAATATAATTCAAACATTGACTAAAAATGAAAACAAAAATTTTACTCTTATTAATTGCTTCTTTGATGTTTTCTTACAAAACTAGTTATGGACAAACTAATGAAAATAACACTGAAATACATACGGCTGACAAAATTAATGCAAGGCTAATTATTTGTTCTGGATTATCTGAAAAGAATGTTCCTTTAGATGACTTGAAAGAAATTAATATAAAAGAAGATGGAAAAGTTATTCTTTATGTTAAATGGTTTAATCTAAAGAATAAAAGTTATGTAACATCTATGGACTTTCTTGACGTTAATGGCAATTACCTAGCTCAATCAAGTGAATATAAATTTAAAAATAAAAAGAAAACTCATAATACATGGAATTCTAGAAAGTTCAATAAAATTATTGTACCCGAAGGTATTGTGAAAATCAGA
>NZ_FNBD01000045.1 GCF_900102165.1 Cellulophaga baltica | reverse complement strand
CGTTGTAGCCAATTTAAATCAACATTCGTCTTTATCAACGAGCATCTTTCCCCAATCATTTAATTTCCAAAGAACATCAACCAATTTATGACCTAAATCCGTTAATTGATATTCAACTCTTGGAGGTAACTCATTGAAAGATTTTTTTGTCAATAATCCATCTGAAATCATTTCGCTCAAATGTTGATTCAAAACTCTTCTATCGACTTGGTTTATTCCTCTTAAAAATTCGCTTGGTCGTTTTTTTCCTTCGTGAATTTGCCAAATAATTGGGATTTTCCATTTTCCGCTAATGGTATTCACAGCTTTTTCCAATGGACAGATTTTATTTTCGACTACTAATTCCTTTGTGTTCATAATATTGACTTTTTTATCCCATATTGATAAAAATATGCGGTATTGATTACTGTGTTGCAAGACCATAAATTTGACGGAAAATTAAAAAACAAATTTATGAAAATTTTAAGAATTGACTCAAGCGTAAGAATAGAGAATTCAAAAACGAGAATGCTAACCGACCATTTTCTCGAACAAATAAAAAACCATAGTTCATATTCATTGAAAAGCAGAGATGTTGGTATAAATCCGCCTAAATTTCCAACAGACCAATTTATCAAAGCCAATTACACACCTGAAATGAACAGAACGCAGGAAATGAAAAACGTACTTACATCATCGGACACACTAATCGAAGAACTAATTGATGCGGACAAAATAATAATTGCATCGCCAATGTATAATTTTTCAATTTCAGCAACTTTAAAAGCATATATCGACAACATTGTTAGGGTTGGTAAAACATTTGCATTGGACGAAAACGGAGCAATGAAAGGACTTTTAGGTGGTAAAAAAGTTTTGGTAATCACATCAAGAGGTGCAATGTCTTATAAAAATGGCGAAGTACTTCAACCTTTCGATTTCCAAGAAAACTATTTGACAGCATTACTCAACTTTTTGGGAATAACCGAAATTACCTTTGTGAACACAGAGGCACAGGATTTCGGAACGGAGGATTTGAAAAATAGTAACTTTGAACAATCAAAAAAACAATTATCGGAGTTGTCAAAAATATGGTAAGCGAAGAAATCAAAAATAGAAAAGGAGCGAGAAAAATACAGGATATTCCAAAAGACGTGCTGGATTTACTCAACAAAGGTAAAATTCCAACAGTCAACCTAACAGAATGGTTAGCGGTCAACCAAAGTGATTTGATTAAAAGCATTTTCCCAGAAATCGGCTTAAAAGATAGCATAGCTTCTATTACAAAAGCAATCGGACAACAGAAAAAACCCTCTACAATGGGTTCGATAAAACTTATCGGACTTCACCTTTACGAATATTGTCGCCAATCAAAAACTTTAGGTTCAACTATTGAACTTTTGAGCAATCACGAATCAGACACAATACGTTGCTACGCAACGTATTTAATCGCCTTGAATACCAAATTAAATATTTCTGAAAAACTTGAACAATCAAGAAAGTTAATTGCCGACAAACATTTTGGAGTTAGAGAAATTGTTTGGATGGCATTAAGACCTGAAATTGAAAAAAAACTTTCAGAATCGTTTAAAATATTGAGTAAATGGACTAACGACCCTGATGAAAACATAAGAAGATTTACAACCGAATCGACAAGACCGAGAGGAGTTTGGTGTAAGCACATCGAGGAATTAAAAGAGAATCCCGAACAAGCATTACAGATTTTGGAATCGTTAAAATCGGATAAGTCAAAATATGTGCAAGACAGCGTTGGGAATTGGATAAATGATGCAAGCAAGTCCAAACCTGAATTTGTAATTGGACTTTGCAAAAAATGGGAATCGGAATCACCAACAGCAGAAACGGAAAAAATAATTAAGCGAGCGTTAAGAACAATCCGCAAGTAAAACTGGCTACAACAACGTATATAAAACATAGCTATTATAAGCTTTTCGAGAGGTTTTTGTATATTTGCAAAGTACGCCAAATTTTTTAATTTGGCTTTTTGAGAAAATAAGATAAAAAGAAAATTAAAAAATTCGGCTTGTGCATAATCCGAAAAGCTAGTGTCTATTTACACGCTTCGTTTCATATACAAGACCGTTGTG
>NZ_FNBD01000025.1 GCF_900102165.1 Cellulophaga baltica | reverse complement strand
ATCCCTACTTCTGAAGAAGGTAAACTTTCGTTTGGATTAAAAGCAGGCGGACATTTCTTGAACATCGATTTCTCTAAACTTAGAAATTATGGAGCCGAAAGTAACTTGCCCAACGTGGATAATAAATTCTCTCCCAATTTTGGAGCAGGCGTTTACTACCATACCGATAAGTTTTACTCCGGACTATCTGTTCCTAACTTTTTACAGACAGAACATTTTGATAGTGCAGGAACTGATAGTTCCTCTTTCTTAGCAGAAGAACGATTAAATATTTACTTCATAACAGGCTATGTTTTTGATTTGAATCCCAACCTAAAATTCAAACCTGCAGGGCTTGTAAAAGCAGTAAAAGGAGCGCCTTTACAAATAGATGTTTCGGCTAACTTCCTTATTAATGATAAATTTTCTGTAGGAGCAGCGTACCGATGGGATGCCGCAGTGAGTTTATTGGCAGGGTTCCAAATCTCAGAACAATTAATGCTAGGATTAGCGTACGATAAAGAAACAACAGACCTAGGAGCTACCCGTTTTAATGATGGGTCTTTTGAAATCTTTCTTCGCTATGAATTCTTAACACGATACAAAAAAGTAATAACACCACGATTCTTTTAAAAAAGTTTCTTTATAATGCGTAACTATCTGATGCTCAACATCAGAAAATAAACAGGATTTAGTTGAAGTCGTTCACAAGCTTCAGCTTTATCCTTTTTTTATGTAAAATTCGCTTGATACGTATATTTCCTACATAAAAAATACTAAATCTCCATATATTAATTTACCACTTGTCGACACTTATCGGTCATTTGACCACACAAAATTGTACATAACACAACAATTTTTAAAAATTCCTTCATAATTAGTCTTACTTTATAAATAATTAACACATAAAAATTTTTTAGTTAATGATTTAATATACAAATAAGTAAGTTTTATCCTATAAAATTGTATTTTAACATAGAAATACAGCCGTTGAACGATTATATCGATTTTATATTGAACTGAAAGTTGCATTCAAACTGAATTTATTTTCTTGTTAATAAAATCTTAAAAGGTACTTTACCGCCAATCATTTACCAAAACAATCATGAAAAGAAAATACATTAAGTTTAAAATATCAGTAATTCAAATTTTACTCGTTTTTTTTACTGCAAGTAGTTGCTATGCGCAACTAAGCGATGTGCATTATTTACCACCATTAAAACAGGTTTCTAATAATCAAGCAATTGTTCAACAGGCATTTTATCTTTCTACTCCAGAAGCTACGGCTTTCAATGTAAATGTATATCAAGGAACTGGTGCTACTCCTGTCGCTACCTTGTCTATTTCAAATATTACACCTGGGCAGTATAATGTTTCTGATGGTGACAATAATATTAGTCTTGTTGACGAAACTAATACAGGTGTTGTTCTTAGTAATAGCGGACTTCGTTTTGAAGCCCTAGGGGGCGAAAAATTTTATGTGAACTATAGAGGGCGCTCTGGATCTCAAGCAACTTCATTAACATCTAAAGGTCGCGCCGCCGCTGGAAACAGCTTCAAATGGGGCGGTATTCCCAACCGAGCCAACAATGCCAATCTAACCACCACCCTTGGTATTATGGCTACCGTTGATAATACCGTAGTAGATATTTTTGGCTATGACCCTAGTTGCGAATTTAGATTGGGTGCAAACCGAGGTGGAATAACCGCTGATGCCATCCAAATAACTTTAAATGCTGGACAGACCTATGTTTTAGAGGCAGCAAAAAACCAAACAACAGCTAATATTGATGGTTGGATTGGAGCTTCTATCAAATCAGACAGGAAAATTGTAATCAGTAATGGTGGTCTTAATGTAGGAGTTGATAGTGGCTCTGGTGCAAGAGATGCAGCTATAGACCAACCGGTGCCAGAAAATGTATTGGGTAGAGAATATGTGTTTATTCGTGGAAATGGACAAACTAACAATCAAACCGAATTTCCAATTATTATAGGAACACAAAATAATACTCAAATTTTTGTTAATGGTTCAGCAACCGCCATAGCAACAATTAATAACGGAGAGTATTTTGAAATACCAGGTAGTAACTATTCTTCAAATGCAGCAGGTGCGAACATGTTTGTGACTACTTCCAAAGAGGCTTATGCCTATCAATGTTTAACTGGTGCTTCTGGTATACAAACGCTAGGTCTTAATTTTATAGCTCCTGTAAATTGTTTATTACCAAGTGTCTTAAGCAATATTCCGAATATACAAGACGTCGACGGTTTAAACTTTAATGGTGGTGTTACCGTAGTTGCTTCTACAGCGACACCAGATGGTAATATAACCGTAACAGATGGTACTGGAAATGTAGCTTTACCGGCATCTACACCAGTTGCGGGAACAACAGAATGGAAAACCTTTTTTGTAAGTGGACTTACAGGTAACGTATCCGTTAATTCTACAGGACCTATCGCCGTTGGTTTTTTAGGCGCAAATAACAATGCAGGTATAGCTGGTTATTTTTCTGGTTTTGATACAGTTCCGGTTGTAGAACTCGACGTTACAGGTGGTGGTTGTTTGCCTGCAGATGTTTTTGAAGCCACTGGTGGTTTTGATGCCTATCAATGGTTTAAAAATGGTGCTATAATTGCAAGTGAAACCAATAGTTCATTTACCCCTGATACCCCTGGAGACTATTTTGTAAGGGTAACCAAAGGTGGCTGCACCTATGATTCTGCCATACTATCCGTATACAGTTGTGCGCCAGAATTGGTGTTGACCAAAATAGACGATGTGGATCCTATCATTGCCGGTAATGATGTTACATTTACGATTACGGCCGAATATTTAGGTTTTAACGCGATAAACAATTTGGTCATTACAGATATTTTACCAACAGAATTTACCTTGTTCAGTGCAACACCTAGTTCAGGTACATGGTCTGCTCCAGATTGGACGATAGGGACCATGCAAAGAGGTCAGTTATATACACTTGACATAGTTGCTACGGCAAATGATGTTCCTTCGGATATTACTGTGACCAATACCATATCGGCTACTTTTGATGAATCTACAACCGAAGTAAATACTATTACCGATGATTTAGATGAAGAGGTGACCATTTTTGCCGACACGGATGGCGATGGTGCCCCAGATAATACAGATACAGATGATGACGGTGACGGTATCAGTGATGTTCAAGAAGCAATTGACGGAACAGATCCTTTAAATGACTGTAGTTCCGTTGGTGGCACACCGCTCCCAACAAGTGATTGTGATGGTGATGGTGTACCAAATGCAACAGACATATGCGAGGGTTTTGACGATAGCTTAGATAATGATTTAGATGGTGTACCAGATGGCTGTGATCAAGATGATGATAATGACGGTATTTTGGATACTGATGAAAATCAAAATTGCCCAACTCCAAGTAAAATTCTTGTACAAGAAATATACAATAATAATTTTGGTTTTGGTTCAACCAGAGCAAGTGATGCAAATGTAGTTAACCATGGCTACAGGGCTTCAGGTGCCGTTGGAGACGGTTTTTATGCTGTAGCTAATTCTTCCAATCCTGGATTACAATTTTACAACAGAACCAATATAAATGGCAATGTTGATGCCAGTGGTGATACCAACGGAAGGTATTTGGTAGTCAATGTGGATTCGTCGATTCCTATCCCGTCTGAAATATATCGCATCAATTCGTTAAACACTCAAATAGGGCAAGATTATGTTTTTCAGATAGCTTTAGCTGGTCTTTGCGAAAATTGTGGGGATCTTCCAATCCTTAGTCTTAATGTTGAAGATGCCACTAATGTGATTATAGCATCGGTAAATTCTTCTGGTTTAGGTGTATTAAATGATGATATTTGGAGAACGATTGAGGTCAGATTTACCGCGACTACCAATCTATCAAACTTCGTAATCTTAAATTCACAATCAAATGGTAGTGCCGGTAATGATATTGGTATCGATAATGTTAATCTTACTTTATTGGGATGTGATAGCAATACCAACAATATTCCAAATGTTTTAAATAACGATTCAGACGGCGATGGCTGCCCAGACGCCTTAGAAGGTGATGGCGGTTTTGGTTTGGATGATATTGATGCTAATGGAAGACTAACGGGGGGAGTTGACCCAAATACAGGAATACCTTTAGTTGCAGGCATAGGGCAGTCAAGCACAAGTTCAACAGATGATACTGTAACAAGCGGTGCTTGCGATGATGATGGTGATGGACTAACAAATGAAGAGGAAACAACAGGCGTAGATGACCCTTCTACCCCAGCAAATCCAAACGGAGAAACAACAGACCCCACAAATGAAGACACCGACGGTGATGGTATCTCCGATGGTCAAGAAGCCTTAGATGGTACAGACCCTAACGATTCTTGTAGCTCTATAGGTGGTACGCCACTTGGAACTGCCGATTGTGATAATGACGGTTTAACGAACGACGAAGAAACAACAGGCGTAGATGATCCTTCAACTCCAGCTAATCCGAACGGAAATACGACAGATCCAAATGTAGTAGATACCGATGGTGACGGAATTTCAGATGGTCAAGAAGCCTTGGATGGTACAGACCCTAATGATTCTTGTAGCTCTATAGGTGGTACACCACTTGGAACTGCCGATTGTGATAACGACGGTTTAACGAATGATGAAGAAACTACAGGTGTAGATGATCCATCAACTCCGGCAAATCCTAACGGAAATACAACAGACCCTAACGTAGTAGATACCGATGGTGACGGAATTTCAGATAGTCAAGAAGCCTTAGATGGAACAGATCCTAATGATTCTTGTAGTTCTATAGGTGGTACACCACTTGGAACAGCAGATTGTGACAATGATGGATTAACTAACGATGAAGAAACGACAGGTGTAGATGATCCTTCTACCCCAGCTAATCCAAACGGAAATACAACAAATCCAAATGTAACAGATACCGATGGTGATGGCATCTCAGATGGGCAGGAAGCCTTAGACGGCACAGACCCTAATAACGATTGTGAATCTGTTGGAGGAACTCCTTTAGCTACGAGTGATTGTGATGGTGACGGTAATCCTAACGGCACAGACCCTAACCCAACAGTTGCAACTGCAGTTGATGACAATACTACGGCAGATGTTGGTATTGCAAAAACTATAAATATTCTATTTAACGACGATTTTGCAGCGGGAAGTACTATAACGATAACCGGTGGAACGTCTGCTGGCACAATAACGTTAAACCAAGCTACTGGTGAATTAACATATGTAGCAACTGCTGCAGAAGATAATAATACGGTCACCGTAACCTACCAAGTATGTAACGGTACCGTATGTGCAAATGCTACGGTCAATATTACCATACCATCATGTGTAGATACAGATGGTGATAATATATGTGATGTAGATGATACGGCGCCCAATGACCCTTGTGCTCCTATGAGCGATCCTAATTGGTTACCAGTAGGAACAAGTGATTGTGATGGGGACGGATTAACATATGATGAAGAAACTACTGGTGTAGACGACCCTTCAACTCCGGCAAATCCTAATGGTGAAACTACAGATCCAATGGATGAAGATACGGATGGTGATGGAATCTCAGACGGGCAGGAAGCCTTAGATGGTACAGACCCTAATAATGACTGTGATTCTGTTGGTGGTACACCACTTGGAAACAGTGACTGTGATAACGATGGTTTAACCAATGATGAGGAAACTACAGGTATAGATGACCCTTCAACTCCGGCTAATCCTAACGGTAATACAACTGATCCTAATCTAGTAGATACAGATGGTGATGGTATATCTGATGGTCAAGAAGCTTTAGATGGTACAGACCCTAATGATTCTTGTAGTTCTATCGGTGGTACGCCTATTGGAACAAGTGATTGCGACAATGATGGACTAACTTATGATGAAGAAACGACAGGTGTAGATGATCCTTCTACTCCAGCCAATCCTAACGGAAATAGTACAAATCCAAATATAAATGATACAGATGGTGATGGTATCTCTGATGGGCAAGAGGCTTTAGATGGCACTAATCCAAACGATGATTGCGATTCTGTTGGTGGAACACCTCTTGGAACTAGTGACTGTGATAATGATGGATTGACGAAAGATGAAGAGACTACAGGTGTAGATGATCCTTCGACCCCAGCGAATCCAAATGGAAATACAACAGACCCTAATCTAGTAGATACAGATGGTGACGGTATATCTGATGGACAAGAAGCTTTAGATGGCACGGACCCTAATAATGATTGTAGTTCATTTGGTGGAACACCATTAGGAGCAAGTGATTGTGATAACGACGGATTAACAAACGATGAGGAAACTACAGGTGTAGATGATCCTTCAACTCCGGCAAATCCGAATGGTAACACAACAGACCCTCGCGATGCCGATACTGACGGCGATGGCATCAACGATGGCCAGGAGGCTATAGACGGTACAGATCCAAACAACGATTGTGAATCTATTGGAGGAACACCTTTGGCAACCAGTGATTGTGATGGTGACGGTAATCCTAACGGAACGGACCCTAACCCAACAGTAGCAACGGCAGTTGACGACAATACTACAGCAGATGTTGGTGTACCTAAAACATTGAATATTTTATTCAATGATGACTTCCTAATTGGTAGTACGGTAACAATTACAGGTGGTACCGCTGCAGGTACGGTTACTTTTGACCCTATTACAGGAGAACTAACCTATATAGCAATTGCCGCTGAAGACAACTCAACGGTTACTGTAACCTATGAAGTTTGTAATGGTACAGTATGTGCAACAGCAACGGTTTTCATATCCATTCCAACCTGTGTTGATACGGATGGCGATAATATTTGTGATGTAGATGATCCTGCTCCTAATGATCCTTGTATTCCAATGTCAAATCCAGATTGGCAGCCTGTGGCTACTAGTGATTGCGATGGTGATGGATTAACCTATGGAGAGGAGACAACAGGTGTTGACAACCCTTCTACGTCAGCAAATCCTGATGGTGAAACAACAGATCCTAATAATTCAGACACGGATGGTGATGGAATTTCCGATGGGCAGGAAGCCTTGGACGGCACAGATCCTAATGATTCTTGTAGTTCTACAAATGGTACGCCACTTGGAACTGCAGATTGTGATAATGATGGCTTGACCAATGATCAAGAGATTGCTATTGGAACAAATCTTAATAACCCAGACACGGATGGTGATGGTATCAATGACGGGCAAGAAGTAAACATGGATGGCAGTAATCCTCTGGACGACTGTAACTCTAATGGAGGTACACCTCTAGGCACTAGCGATTGTGACAATGATGGTCTTACCAACGATGAAGAAGTTGCTTTAGGAACAGACCCTAGAGACAATGATTCAGATAACGATGGTATTTCTGACGGACAAGAGGTAAATACAGATGATACTAACCCATTGGATGATTGTGATTCTATTGGTGGAACTCCATTAGGAACAAGCGATTGTGATAATGATGGGTTGACTAATAACGAAGAAATAACTGGGGTGAACGATCCATCTACACCAGCCAATCCTACTGGTATTATTACAAACCCTAATTTAGCTGATACAGATGGTGATGGTATATCCGATGGGCAAGAAGCCTTGGATGGTACAGACCCTAATGATTCTTGTGATTCGATAGGTGGCACACCAACGGGAGCTGCAGATTGTGACAATGACGGATTAACAACAGATCAGGAGGTCTCTTTAGGAACAGATCCTAACAATCCTGATACAGATGGCGATGGTGTTACCGATGGTAATGAAGTTGCCAGCGGTTCAGATGCACTAAATCCATGTGACCCAAATAATGCAAATGGATTGTGCGACACAGATGGTGACGGCTTAACCGATTTTGAAGAAATTACTTTAGGTACAGATCCACTAAATCCAGATACGGATGGCGATACGATTCTAGACGGTCAAGAAGTATTGGACGGAACAAATCCTTTAGATGATTGTGATCATGTTGGAGGTACGGCGTTGCCGGACAGCGATTGTGATGGCGACGGATTGACGACTGCCCAGGAAGACGCAATCGGAACAGATCCAGATGTAGCCGATACCGATGGCGATACGATTCCTGACGGCCAAGAGATTGAAGATGGTACAGATCCATTGAATCCGTGTGATTCATTGAACGGAGTTCCAACACTTGATGCCGGTTGTAACGCTGAGGTAGTGGACAGCGGAATAGCTGTTACCAATGAAATCATAACACCGGATAACGATGGTACCAACGATGAGTTCTTGATCGAAAATATCGAGTCATACCCGAACAACACGGTGCAGGTATATAACAGATGGGGCGTGGTCGTTTATGAGATGAACGGTTATGATAATAGAACGAATACCTTCCGGGGGTCTTCAAATGGTAGAGCTACCATAAGCCAAGATTCAGAATTGCCGGTCGGCGTGTACTTCTATGTGATCAAGTACGATAAAGAGGGTAATAACCTTACCAAGTCCGGTTACCTATACATCAACAGATAAAAATTTCCCCTTAAAATAGATACGATGAACAAATATTTCCTGACCATAATAATTACCGTAGCGGGACTCTTTATAGGCCATGCACAGCAAGATGCGCAATACACGCAGTACATGTACAATACCATCTCGGTGAATCCTGCCTATGCAGGTTCCCGAGGGGTGCTGAGTATTGCAGCCTTGCACCGCTCACAATGGGTAGGACTAGATGGGGCGCCAACCACTCAAACCTTAAACCTGCATACTCCAGTGTCTAGAAGAGTGGGTTTAGGACTTTCTATTGTAAATGATGAAATAGGAAATGGTACCAATCAAGATACGTATTTTGATGCCGCATTTTCCTATACCATCCCTACTTCTGAAGAAGGTAAACTTTCGTTTGGATTAAAAGCAGGAGGACATTTCTTAAACGTCGATTTCTCTAAACTTAGAAATTATGGTGCCGAAAGTAACTTGCCTAATGTGGATAATAAATTCTCTCCTAATTTTGGAGCAGGGGTTTACTACCATACCAATAACTTTTACTCCGGACTATCTGTTCCTAACTTTTTACAGACAGAACATTTTGATAGTGCAGGAACCAATAGTTCCTCTTTCTTAGCAGAAGAACGGTTAAATATTTACTTTATAACAGGTTATGTTTTTGATTTGAATCCCAACCTAAAATTCAAACTTGCAGGGCTTGTAAAAGCAGTAAAAGGAGCGCCTTTACAAATAGATGTTTCGGCTAACTTCCTTATTAATGATAAATTTTCTGTAGGAGCTGCATACCGATGGGATGCCGCAGTGAGTTTATTGGCAGGGTTCCAAATCTCAGAACAATTAATGCTAGGGTTAGCGTACGATAAAGAAACAACAGACCTAGGAGCTACCCGTTTTAATGATGGGTCTTTTGAAGTCTTTCTTCGCTATGAATTCTTAACACGATACAAAAAAGTAATAACACCAAGATTCTTTTAAAATAGTTTCTTTATACAAAGTAACTATCTGATGCTCAACATCTAGAAATACTACTGCTATAAAATTAAAATTTTACTAGGTTTTTTTTGCCTATAAGTCTTGCTCATACCACCAAATTAATTACCGTTCACCGACACCTTGTTACAATTGACCACACCTTTAGGGGTGTTCGACAACAAAAAATACGAATAACTTTCTCAAATACTTTACTTTGTTAAAAGTATTAATAAATAAAATAGACTACAGTAATAAGACTATTTATTTTGCAATTTGTAAGTTTTAACTTATTTATTTACTTTTAATCGTACATAAATAACATTTCATCGAAAAATTATTTTTGAGTCCAGTTATAAATTGTAATGATTTTTTTCTTCTTAATGTTAATAAAATATTGATAAAAAAAATTACTGACCATACCCTTAAAACTATGAAAATCCAAAACCAACCATTTACAAAGAAACTCTTAATTTTTATACTTTTGGCATTTACTTTTGCTAGTTCTTATGCCCAATTAAGTGATGTGCATTACATACCACCCATGTATTGTAGCGAATATTCTAGCGGGAACTGGTGGAACGAAGAAATCCATTTATCTACACCTTCATCTACTACATTCACCGTTTTCATTGAAGATGGGGCTGGAAATCCTGTTGGTGCAGGTAACAATGGGACTCCTGGAGCTTATGATATTGCTAATGGAGCTCCATACGTCCTAAGCTTAGGTACTGCTCCTAGTGGGTACGCTTCAGCCCTCACCGCAAACCTAGGTGATGTTATTGATGGCAATGGCTCAGGACTAAAATTGACTGCGAGTGAAAATTTCTATGTTAATTTTAAGGTTAATGGAGGTTCACAAGCAGCTAGTTTAACTTCTAAAGGTACATCCGCATTGGGTACCCATTTTAAGTGGGCAGGGCCACCAAACCGAACAACATATGCCGCAGGTGGTTATTCTGTTTTAAGTATTATGGCAACTCAAGACGGCACCGTCATAGATGTAACAGACTATGATACAGATCTATTAATTCAACGTAATACAGACGATAGTGCAATTACAGATGATGCTCTAAATTTCACCCTAGATGCAGGAGAATCCTACATTTTGGCAGTAAGAGCTAATACAGGCACTGCCAATAGAACCGGATTTATCGGAGCTGATATAAAATCAACGGCACCTATTGCTGTAACTACTGGAGGAACCCTATATGCCATTGCCAACACCGGAGGAAGAGATTTAGGAATTGACCAACTTGTACCTATAGAGTTACTTGGTACTGAATATGTGGTTATACAAGGTAATGGAGGCTCAGCCGAACGTGTTATTATTACGGGTACCGCTAATGGTACATCGGTTAATGTTAATGGTTCCTATTATGGTTCTGTAGAAAATGGTACATTTTTAGAAATTGATGGAAGTGAATTTTCAGCTAACGAAAACATGTTAATTGAAACTACGGGTGCCGTTTATGTACACCATGCAATAATAGGAATTAACGGCGCAACAAACACAGACGGTCTAAACTTCGTTCCTCCATTGTCATGTTTTAATGATAATGAACTTAATGAACTTTCAAGTCCAAGGGTAATTGCAGGAACCTCATATACAGCTTCAAGCTTAATGGTTACCACTATTGCAGGTTCTACACTACTTGTTAATGGAACTGCCACAACTGAAACAGAAAAAGCTGTACCTAACAGTACTACATGGGTTACTTATAAAATACCTATTGATAATGATGGCAACTATTCCGTTAGTAGTAATAATCCAATTGCAGTTAGTTTATTTGGAGGCTCAGGTAATGCCGGATTCGGTGGTTATTTCTCTAGTTTTGGTAGTGCCCCTTATTTAGAGGCAAATCAATATTTAGATTACTGTTATGATGAACTTTCTGTAATTAGTTCAGTGCCTCCAGCTGGGATAACCTGGTATAAAGATGGAGTAGCTATTCCTGGTGAAACAGGAAATACTTTTATTCCTACACAATCAGGAACGTATTCTGCACTAATAGATGTGGCTTTTTGTCAATCATTCACAAGTCAATTTACATATGTTTTTGATGATGATGATCTAGATGGATTGCCTAATGATTGCGATCCAAATGATGATAATATAGATACAGATGGAGATGGGATTCCAGATGGTGCAGATGCCGATGTTGATGGTGACGGAACTTTAGATAACGGACCTGACTGTGATGGCGATGGTATCAATGATTTATTTGATTCAACACCATGTCCTGGTGATGTGGCAGATCCTGCAACAGATAGTGATGGCGATGGAATCACAGATGAAAATGACTTAATAGATAATACTGTTGATACAGATGGTGATGGTTTACCAGATGCTATTGACCCAGATAATAATAATCCAGATACCGATGGTGATGGTGTTCCAGATGGTGTGGATATAGATCCTGATGGAGATGGTATCGCCAATAACGGAACGGATTCCGATGGTGATGGAATAAACGATTTCTCCGATATTGATAATAATCCAGGTGCTCCCGATTCTGACGGAGATGGTATTATAGACTCGGAAGATACAATAGATAATACCGCGGATGCCGATGGAGATGGTTTACCTGATCATTTAGATCCTGATGATGGCAATTGTGATACTGATGGTGACGGCATTGTTGATGGTGCTGATATTGACGTTAACGGAGATGGAACAAATGATAACGGAGCCGATACTGATGGTGATGGGGTGAACAATCAGTTTGATTCTGATGTTGACGGTAACGGAACCATTGATAATGGCCCCGATGCAGATGATAATGGTCTTAATGATGACAAGCAACCATTAGATACTGATGGTGATGGAATTCCAGATGGCTGTGATACGGACCCTTCAAACCCTTGTTCTCCTTCAGCGGACAGTCTTTATGTTCCTGTAGATACCGCTGATTGTGATAATGACGGATTAACCTATGCAGAAGAAATAACTGCAGGTACAGATCCTGACTTGGCTGATACAGATGGTGATGGCATAACTGATGGACAAGAAGTATCAGATGGTACAGATCCACTAAATGACTGCGATTCATTCGGTGGAATTCCCCTTGGAACAAGTGATTGTGATGGTGACGGCGTGCCAAATGCAACAGATGTATGTAATGGATTTGACGATTCTCAAGATAATGATAATGATGGTATACCAGATGGCTGTGATCAAGATGATGACAATGACGGCATATTAGATTCTGTTGAATGCTCATTACCAGAAATTGATCAAAACTTTAATAATTGGTCACTCGGAAGCGGATGGACAGTTTTAAACGGAGGAATACGAGCACGAAATCAAAATAACGAAAGTGATAGTCAAATTTGTTACACAGTAAATGATGTACAATCAATAGCTACTGCTTCTTTCGTGAAGTTCAACTTCTTAGTTAGAACAAATGGATCTAGTAATATTATAGTAAATAGTGGTGTTGCAACGTTGGAATTTCAAATTAATGGTACAACATATACAACTTTTTATAATCCTGGGGATAATTCTAGCACTAATGCCACAGTTAATGCAAGTAACGGTGCGATAGCTTCATTAAGTAGTTTTCCAATATCAACTACATCAGGGGCGTTAACAGATGTTTCTGTTATCATACCATGGTCAGGTGCTGCAACTATGGATATTTGTTTTAATTACTCTGCGTTGCAAGATGATTGGGATATTTCTGCAGTACTAATCGTCGATGCTGATAAGTTTGCATGCGATTCAGATGGCGATGAAGTTCCTGATACTATTGATTTAGATGCTGATAATGATGGTATATATGATGTAATCGAAGCAGGAGGAACCGATACTGATAACAACGGAGAAGCTGATGGAGTTGTAAGTTCTTCAGGTGTTCCAGATACAGCAGGTTCAGGGATAAGCCCTATAGAAACTACGAGTGGTACTCCCGACTATCTCAATTTAGATAGCGATGCGGATGGATGTTCAGACGCAAACGAAGCGTATGATGATAGTACTGCCGATAATAGTGATGGCTTTGAATACAGTAATGCAGATACTGCTACTGTCTCAGACGGATCCGGAATTATTTTGTTGAATGGTTTAGTATCAAGTGCAACATATACCACAGGAAACGTGGCTGCTGTAACTGCAATAGGAATAGATATTGATGGAGATGGATTAATAGGAGCTTGTGATTTAGATGACGACGGTGATGGAGATCCAGACACTACAGACCCAGACCCATTAGATCCATGTATATTTAGTACAAATCAAAATACAGCGAATGTAGAAACTAGCTGGAACAACCTAGATTGTGATGGAGATGGAGAAACCAACGGAACCGAAATTAGTAATGGAACAGATCCAACTGATCCTTGTGATGTTACCGTTCCTTCTGTAAGAACTACCGGTGATGATAATTATGCTATTTGGGCTGCAGCAGATTGTGATGGGGATGGAAATAGTAACGGAACAGACCCGAATCCTTTTACACCTACGGCTGTAGATGATAACACTTCAGCTGATGTAGGCACTCCAAAATCATATAATGTCGTAAATAATGATGACTTCTTAATAGGGAGTACAATAACAATTATTCCATCTGGGACTACAGCCCCTACAGAAACACAACAAACTAATGGAATTGGTCCTATTTCTGTTGATAGTGCTAAAGGAGAAATAACATATACTGCTGATCCTAGTGAGGATCCTGGTTTTGTATATATTGTTTATGAAATTTGTAATGGAACTATATGTGACACAGCGGTTTTGTCTATAGCAATTCCAGCATGTTCAGATGTGGATGGAGACAATATATGCGACATCTTTGACTCCGCAATAAATGATCCATGTGAACCTTCTTCAGATCCAGATTGGCAACCACAAGGCACAAATGATTGTGATGGTGACGGATTGACAAATGATGAAGAGACTACAGGTGTAGATGACCCTTCAACTCCGGCAAATCCAAATGGAAATACAACTGATCCAAATCTAACAGACACAGATGGTGATGGTATCTCCGACGGGCAGGAAGCATTGGACGGTACAGACCCTAATAATGACTGTGATTCTGTTGGTGGAACGCCACTTGGAACCAGTGACTGTGATAATGACGGACTTACAGAAACAGAAGAAGCGACAGCGGGCACAGATCCTAATAATCCAGATTCTGATGGAGATGGTGTTCTTGACGGAACAGAAGTTAACATTGATAATACACTGCCTCTTGATTTATGTAGTTATATCATCTCAAGTGCAACTGAAGCACCAAGCGCTGCATGGAATACAGCTGATTGTGATGGCGACGGTATTACTAACGGTCAAGAAATAATTGATGGTACTAATTCGCTTAATCCATGTAGTCCAGCGCAAGCTGCAGGGTACACAGGATACGATGCTACCAATGCTATTTGGGCAGCAGCAGATTGTGATGCAGATGGTGTAACC
>NZ_FNBD01000005.1 GCF_900102165.1 Cellulophaga baltica | reverse complement strand
TTTGTGTAGTACAACGATTTAAGGTGACCATGGCGATAGGGTCCACCCCTTACCATTCCGAACAGGGAAGTTAAGCCTATCAGCGCCGATGGTACTGCTATACCAAGTGGGAGAGTAGGTCGTCGCCTTTTTTTAATCAAGTCCTCAATAGAAATATTGAGGACTTTTTTTGTTTATAGAAGTTTCTGATTCTTGATGATTCCTACTCCTAACAACTGTAGTATCCCAAAACGCATTACTCCTGAGAGTAGATTACCTCAATAGCTGTTTATAACGGTTCTGTAGCTATTAGTGGCTATTAATAGGCATTGGTAGTATTCAAAAGGTATTCGTATAATCTAGATGCTATAGTTCGTGTGCAATAAAGTCTGAGTATTTCTTAGAGCTGCATGCGTACCACCACCCATTCTTGCTCGTTAGCAGTATATCTAGCCATTTCTTCAAAGCCAACCGCCTTATGCGCTTGCATAGATCTGTTATTTAAAGCATCTATTTCAGTCACAATAGTATCATATTCCTGTTTTAGTTGCTCTTTCATGTGTGCATACAAGCCTCTAAATACTCCTTGTTTTCTATGATTTTTAGAAACGCAAATTTGACCCATAAGCATGTATTTTTCTTCTGGAGCTATCAATGGGTCTAATACTTCAAATAGGGGCTTAAGAACCTCTATGTCGTCTTTAAACGAAGGGTGCATGCTTAAAGCATACCCTGCTAAGTTTCCTTGTTCATCTTTTGCTATGGTATGTGAACAAACCTTGCCCATTTGGTCCAAGAGTTGCAGCGTATGCTCAACCGTTAAAAAGCCTTCTGCCAATTTTTCTTCATTTGAGACGTTATGGTATAAGTTTTCTTGTTGTAAACGTACTATTTGGACTAATTCTTTTTCAGTTTTAGAGCTACAATAGGTGATTTTCATAGAATTATACAGCTTTTAGGGAATATAAAAATAGCGTATCCTCAAATAGCAAACTGATTATGAATAAATTAATGTGATAAAATTAGCTTATGCTTTAAATTTTTGAAAGATTCTTGACCATGCTAAAAATAAAATGTGATGTTGGCAAATGTGCTAAAAATACATCCGATTGAGCACTTTAACCGTATATCTTTGCGTTATAACGATGAATAAGTCTTTTTGTAAGTAAAACCCAAACGTACTTGCAAAGAAAAACCTACAAACTAATTTGTAATGAAACGATCTATGTTGTGTACCGTAATGATGGCGGTCTTTCTCCTGTTTTCAGGAGTCTCTTGTAAAAAGGATACCGAATTTAGTGAAACTGTTTTGCTTCCAGAAGAGGAAGTGATTATTGATGTTGAAAATACGATTGTTATTCCTGAAAATTTTGACTGGAGTAACATCCCAGCTGATTATAAAGATGCCGTGTGGAACATTCAATTTGATTTTGACCTTAATGCTGCTACCATTATTTTACCTGAAGGCGTAACACTTTATTTTACCGGTGGTTCATTAAGTAATGGAACGGTAACTGGTGATGGTACTAGTACTATCGTTTCTAAAACAAAATATCAAGTATTTGAGGGTATAGATTTAGCGGGAACTTTTGTAGAGGAACAATACTTAATGCCTTATTGGTTTGGAGCAGTAATGAATGGTATTACGGATGACCGTGACGTTTTTGTGGAAACTTTAGCGCAGGCACATGCAGTAACTGCAAGAGTCATGGTAGATAAAGATATATTTTTAGATGTAGAGCAGACCGGAACTAAATCCATTTTTTTAGAAGATAATACATGGATAGAGGGAAAGAATGATGCTAATATCATTATTAATAATTTGTTGTCACCTGCTTTTTATATAGTCTTATCTGAAAATTTGGTTTTTAAGAATATTACTTTATTGTGGGATAATAAATATGATGCTTCCATCAATGCTTTCGCAGATATAAATAGCGCCAATTTAACTAGATTGAAAGAATTCATGACGTCTGAAAGAGGAGTCGTTTTCAATTCAAGTTATCCAATGTTTAGAGGTCCAACATCATTTTATGCAATATTTTCAATTGAGGCGTCATCTTACATCGAGTATGATAATGTCAAATTTGTAGCCAAAGGTGATACCGCTGATAGGTTTATTCCTTGGGGAATCAAATTTAAAGAGCAATATACCTCAGATCAAATGGTTACAGGTACTTCTGGAGAAACTGCTGTAAGTAAAAATGTTTTACTTAATAATGTTGTGATGGATGGTGTTATTATGGGTATTCAAGGTATTGTTCAAGATTTTAAATCAGAAGGTTTAAAGGCGTATAGGTACTCTGATGCCCAAAAGTTAGATGGGGCTTATCTTGGTGGTTACAATGGAACTTTATATCATTTTCCTCCTCCACACTTAATTTATTTAAATAACGATAGTTCAAAAAATTATACGGTTACAAATGTTGAAATCAATAATACTATTGATGAGGGGGAATATGTGGGAGTAAATAATGTTAGGAAAACAGGAATAGAAAATAGTGGGTTTTGCAATTCTCTGAAGTTGGTTGGGGTGCAGTATAATGTATCTGTAGATAATTACAAATCTTATAGAAGGGATGGTATTGCGGATATAGGTGATCTAAAAAATAGCGTAATAAAAAACTTATATTCTGAAAGTAGAACAGAAATTTTTGAGGAGGATGTTAAATATGCTTCGCTTAGATTTGTTGGAGAAGAAATGGAGAATACAATTTTTGAGAACATTGTTATTAAAGACAATTCAGCAGTTTCTACTTTTTATCCTATGGATTATACTTTTGGAAATCATATTTTATGGGATAATGTGAATGTTTTTGTTAATGAGTTGAATACTGATGATGCTGGATTTTTTGGAATTTTTGGGTCAAATAATACAATTGTTAATTCTAGTTTGTCTATAGAAAAGCATACCTCTAGTCAATTAAATAGAGGTGTCATATTTCACAATGAAGAAACTTTAAGCAGTGGGGCTAATAATCATTATGAAGTAACAGTCAATGGTTGGAGAACCATAGATGGAGATTTCCGAGAAGAAAATTGTAGAATGTTGTTTGCGAATAGCGATAATCCCAATGCAAATTATGCTAAAGTAATAGACACTAGTAATGATTATATTATTGAGCAAATTGATAATGTTCAACAGGATCAATGGACGCGTACGGAAGTGGTAGATTTAGGCCTAGGTAATAGTCAAAAGCTGGATATAAATATTCCAGCTGGTTTTACCGTAGAACATGTGAGTGTAAATACCTTAGAAAGTTTAGTTTCTGGCTCAATTGTTAGTTTAGGAACAAGTAATACTTTTAAAGATAATTTGTTAGGCACTATATCTAAGGCTACCGGTATTAAAACAAATTTAGTTAATGAAGTAATTGCTTCTGCAGGACATAGAGATGTTTATATTTATAGTAATGGAGATTTTAACAATACAGGCAAAATTGAGGTTACACTCAAATTGGTAAGAGGTAGTCAATATTAGTTATTTCTTATTTCCATCTAGTTTTACTTTGATTCGTAGGTACTTGTGTGATCACTCTATTGTTTTCTTGATTAGCTACGATTACGGAGCCAACGGTGATTACGGTGTCGGTTCCAATTGCAACATTAGGGCCTATAAAACAACATGCGCCTACCCAACACCCATCTTTTAAGGTAATAGGGCCGTTTCTATAAGGCATTGAAGGGTTACGAAAATCGTGATTGCCTCCACATAAAAAACTACGCTGAGATATACATACATTATTTCCAATAGTGAGTAACTCAAAATTGAGTAAAAATACTTCCTCTCCAATCCAAACATGATTACCAATATCAAGTTTCCAAGGAAAATGAATATTGACCCGTGGTTTTATAACGACGCCAGTGCCAATTTTAGCACCGAATAGTTTTAGCACCCATACTTTTAGCGAGCTAGGGTAAGGTAAGGCGCTCAGGAAAAAGAAAACTTTAACCAAGTACCATATCAGCTCTTTTAAGCGTGTAGCTCCACGATTTAAACCCTCTTTGGCGTCAAAGTCATATAGTTTAACTTTTGATATAAAATTTTCCATTTTAGTTAGAGTTTAAACCTGCAATTAAAGATTTAGCTCCTTGAGCTATAGTAAATTTTGTTGCATATACTTTTTGGGCATTCTCACTCATTTTTATTTTTTCTGAGGAGGATAGTTTTAGCCATGTTTTTAAGAGTTTATAAGTGTCTGCTTCCGTGTCGTTTTCTACAAGACCACCTGCTTCTGATGTAATTTCTCGCCAGATATTCACTTTATCACTAATTAAAACAGGCTTACTACATGCTAAAGCTTCTACTACGGCAATTCCAAAATTTTCTTGATGGCTCGGCAAAACAAATGCTTCGCTTTCATAGAAAGCACCCCATTTTGAATCACCGCTGAGCATTCCAGGAAATAATATATTGGAAGAACTTGACGCTAATTTTAGTAGTTCTTTACCATACGCCTCTTCCAGACCTGGTCCAGCAATAATTAGCTGTGGCAAATTCTCTAACTCTTCTTCAAGCTTTAGGTAGGCTTTAATTAATAAATCAACTCCTTTTTTAGAGTGAATTCTGCTTAGGAAAATCAAGAAAGGTTTCTCGTTCCAAAGCGGTACTTTATCTTTTAACACCGCTTTCATAGAATCCGTATAGGCTGGTGGTGCTTGAATACCATAGCCTACATTAATTTCACGTTGGGGTTTGTAATTCGGAAAAGTGGTGCGCGCTAATAATAATTCTTCTTCGCAAGTAAATAGAACACCATCTGCTTTATTAATAACTTTATTTTCAAATAGTTTCCAATAGACCTCATTTCGTAATGCTTTTAGCTTTCGCTCTTTTGCTTTCTGAAAGTAGGGGTCTAACATTCCATGAGGCATTACATAGACTTTGGGAGAAATAGTAGTTGTCTTCCTATATTTTTCAATAGCTTGAATAGTTGCATGACTATGATAGGTCCATAGACCATGAATCATTACAATATCAAATCTTTGAAAATTATTTAGCAACCAAGGAATTAAGTTTTTTTGGTATTTCCAAGGTGTGTTACTTTGACCTATAGCATGAATTTTAAAAGAATCTTCTATTCCATAATCAGAAACGGTGTCATCTAGGCAGACTACCTCATTATGAATACCAAGTTTTTCTAGTTCAGGTATTGAATTTCTGATACCTTGGCAAGGCCCTCCTTGTTTAGGGTGCATACTAGGTATTACTCGAAGTATTTTCATTTTAAGATAATTTTTTATAAAGTTCAATATACTGCTTGGAGATATTTTTCACTGAGAATCGTTGGGCATTTATGTACCCATTTTTAATCGTTTCTTCTCTAAATAAATCGTCATTAATTATTTTTAGATATGTTTGTCTAATAGAGGCAACATCATCCGGTTGAACAAATGCAGCAGCTTCTTGCGCTACTTCAATCATAGGTTCAATTTTCGAAGTAACCACAATTCTTCCGGTTTGTTGCCCTTCTATGATGGGCATTCCAAAACCTTCATAAATAGAAGGAAAGTTCACTATATCACAGTTGAGATATTCGTTTTTTATATCTAAGTCAGTTAAATTTAGGGCGTTTGAATATTCAACTCCGTGTTTATTTAAAAAATTTATTTGATCTTCTTTTATTTTTCCAATAATCCGAAGATGGCAAGGAATACCTTCTAGTGCCTCAATACTTTTGATTAAGTTTTTATTCCAGCCTGTTCCGATATGAAGAATGATCGGCTTCTTTTTATTAAATTCTTTTTCTTGAAAACTAAATATTGGATCTACGGCATTATAAATAACCAAAAGCTTATCAGTATTCAGTTTGCTTAAAATGTTTTGTTTTGTTTGGTTAGAAATACAAACAACTTTATCTGCAATTTTCAAAGGTAGATATAGCCAAAAAAGCCACTTGTAAAACTTTTTTAATGGGTTTTTCACGTTATCTAAAAAAACGAGATCGTGAATGGTTAATACTGTTTTAACTCCTACTAGTGCTAAAAGTACATCATGAATATGACCAGTTACATGATGTATTGTATTTTTATCTCTGCTTTTGTAGGTATAGATATTATTTTTTAAAAGATCCAAAGGCATTGACCCTTTGTTGGGCATTTCTAAAATAGAAATATCAGCAGATTTCTCTACTTCTTCTATCAGTGTTCTAAATACACGATGTATGGAATGACCTACTTTAGGATGTCTGAAATAATAATTAATTTTCATAAATTTCTTTATGGTTTGTTGTGGTTAGCTCAAAATGATTGGATGTCACCAATCATGACATTTTATATACGTAGCTTATTCCAGGCTAGATCTTTAAAACATGGGCCTTGACTAGCTTCTGAAAATTTAATGTCATTGCTATAGCCATTCCATTCCATTACAATAGGTTTATTATTTGTATCTACAATAAGATCCCATCCAATGGCTTGCACCATAGGAACTCTCTTATGTAATCGCTCTACTAATTTTTTACATTCTTCGAAATTAGGAATCAATTTATGGTCAAATTTTTCTAAGGTATCTGGGTGTTGTTCAATTTTCTGCCAATTAGGAAGATATCCTAAAGAGTTAAGAGTCCCATTGTCCATATTAATTGAAATACGAATATGATCCTCTGATGATACGTGTGTGTTGTGTCTTCTTCCCAAACGAAGATATGCTGCTCGTAAGCTAATTTGAAAATTACAATCAATGACCGTAGTTAATCTTATGGTTGCAACAGAGTCTGTTGTGAAAGCATTAAAAAATTGATGTTGTTGGATGTATTTTTGAATAACACAATTTCCTAATTCCAAAATTTTTAATATTTCGAATTCCTTGTATTGAAATACGTAAACCCCCTTCCCTTGACAAGATTGATCTAACTTGCATATCACTTTGTCTGTATTCTGAAATAATAGATTCTTAAAATCTGCCTGCAAAACAGGATTATAATTATTATCAAAACACCGACCATTGATTAAATAGCCTAAATCGGGGCAAGGTTTCTCTTCAAATAATTTGTGTGTTATTGGTTTTAGATAAGATATTTTGCCATAATCTCCTTGGATTTTAGGAATGACTACTTTTCCATAAAAATTGTCAGGAATCCAGCCTTCTTTGAACGCTTCAGAAAAGTGGCTATACACATAAAGCCATGGAGAAAATCCCTTCCACCCTAAAATTTCTCTAGCGTAAGCATCAGATTGCTTTTTTAATGTGATTGGAAATTTTCCTTTTTCTTTTTCTAGATTTTTGAGTGTCTTTTGGGCAATAGTATTAGATATATGATGATAACGATACCACTCATATTTTTCTATTTGTTCTTTGACTAGGCTTTTTATAGGGCTCATAAAAAAAGGTAAACGTTATACCTATTTTAAATTACTTACAATTAAAGGTGTTTTTCTGCCTACTTGTTGTATTTTTTGTACTTCTTTGGGATATACTTTAATTTCTTGCCGCGAACGTTGCATTATTAGTTCTGCCATATTCTGAATTTCTTTGCTGTGATTATGATGCCCCCTTGGTACATATTCCATAGAAACCGAATAATCTGCCTCTTGGCGTAATTGTATTTCTTTAAAATTCTTCATATGCCCATTAAACATAGCCATCAAATGTTCACCTCGTATTCTTAAACCAGAAGGTGTTTGGATATTATGTGCTTGTCTCCCTCGTACGTTCTCCATTAAGGGAAGTTGTTTTCCACAACTACACATTTCATCCATAAACTTTCCTTCATCACCAATATCATAACGAATCAAAGGGAAGGCGTAATTTGTCAAATCAGTTAACAATATCCTTCCGATAGTATTAGGCGGCACTGGTTCATTATTTTGATCAACAAATTCTATATGAACCGTATCCTGCATGATGTGTAAGCCTTTTTGTTCCGGACATTCTGCGGCAATCAACATTATTTCTGTATTTCCATATTGATCACAAACAGGAGCTCCGAAAGCCTTTTGCATTAACTCCCGTTGTTCTTCAAATAATGGGGCAGAGGTTACCCAGACCATTTTTGGAGGATGAATTTTTATATTGTTATCTAGTAGATATAAGGCAAATTCAAAAACAACATCTACATAGCCTTGTAAAAGTGAAGGTTTTATGCTGTTAAAATCAGTTACGAATTTCTCTAAGTGTTCTTTAGTGGGATTAGCAGCCGCTAAAAAAATACGTTTGGTAGGCCACCATAATAAGGCATTACTGATACGCTCAGAAAATGGGCGTTTATAACGATAAATGAAGGCTTGATTTTCCCATGGTTCTATGCCCCACCAATTTAATATGCGCCAGCGAATAGGGGTTTCTGGATTTCGTAAGTCTCTCAATATAGATATTGGATGACCGGTACTTCCAGAGGTACTCACTTTTTTAGCAGCAATAGAAGAAACATTTTTGACTTTAATATTCTCAAAATTTTCTACTAATTCTGTTCTCGTTAAAGGTGGTATCTTTAAGAAGTCTTCCTGTGTTAAAGTTCCATTTTTAGGTAAATTTAGGTTGCCGTATTTTTTAGTATAAAAGGTTGAATTTGTTATTGCGTGATGAATAAGTTCTTGGCGTTTTTCTAAATTGTACTTTTCTAAATTTGGTTCTTTTAGCCTGTTTTTGGTCTTTTGATGTAAGCGGTTTAGTTTTGGATTTAAAATGTTTGTTTTAAACGAAAAAACTGCTTTAGCTAAGCTATTCCCCATATGTTATTCGTTTTATATAATACCAACGTTTTAAGGCAAGAAGTATTGCTTAAAGGCTGTTAGTTTGGTTGAATTTGGTAAACGATTTTACTCAAAATAAAGATACCAACATCGTATTTATATTCTTACAATCATGGATAAATTGTGCTAATTATCGACCAAATGCACCTTTTAGGATTTTAAATATCAGAGTTGTTTTTCAAATGCAGTCATAATATTTTCAATCGCTAAAAATTCTTGTGCATAAGCTCTAGCAGCATCGGTCATTTTTTGAGTATTTGTATCTTCATACGCATTTAAAATTCCATCATTTAAAGCATTTTGGTTTTCTGCTGCAACAAGTATCCCCATGTTATATTTTGACACCAATTTATGGAGACTTGCATTAGGGTTTGCCGTGATTAAAGATAAACCACCCACCGCAAGAATGGTGGTCAATTTTGAAGGCATCACTAAATCACTAGCCTTCTCTTTCTGGATAACTAGATGTAAATCGGCCATATTTAAAAAGGCATTGAAAGCCTCCATCGGTTGTAAGGGTAAAAAGTGGACATTTGTTAAGTTCATTTTTTTGGTCATAGCAATTAACTTTTCCTTGTAAGGTCCCGTACCACAGATAACAAACTGTATGGCCTGTTTTGTCTTTAAACTTTCTGCAGCCTGTAATATAGCTTCCAAACCTTGTTTTTCGCCAATAGCTCCTGAATATAACACGACATAATCAGACCCTTTAAAACCAAATTGCTCTTTTAAGCCTGTTTTATCTTCTATAGGATAGAAGCTTTTCGTATCGGTCCAGTTTGGAAAAAACAATAATGGTTTTTTTGCTTTGAGTTCAATACGTTCTATCATCCCATCAGAAATACTACTTACAACGTCTGTATGTTTGAATATAAAGCGTTCTGTTCCGTATAATAACTTTAAAAGTCTTGGAGATTTTATAAGACCTAAATCTTGTGCCGCTTCGATTTGAAGATCTTGAATATGGTGTAAATGTTTAGCTCCTTTAATTTTTTTATAAAACACTCCTAAAAGCCCAAACTGGAAAGAAGGTGCAATTGAAATTACCCAGTCGTATTTCTTTTGGAAAAGTTTGACAAAAACCACCGCAGATGCAGCTGTGGAAAATGACGTATCTAGGAGCATCCGTTTAGCTCCGCTTGGATTTGTCGGGACATACATTGGACAACGTATGACTGTTAATTTTCCGCCAGAAGGATATGATTTTTCCTCCTTTTTGTACCAAAAGCGATTGTTTCTGTATGGTTCTTGTACCTTCCAATAGGGGTAATAGGGGTAGGCAGTAAGTACAGTGCATTTATGGCCTTGAGCAGCCAACCAATGCATCATTTCTCCAGAATACTTTCCAATCCCTGTTAATTCAGGTGAAAAGTTATACCCTATAAATAAAAGATTTTTTTTTATTGTTTGCTCCAAGGTGTTATTTTTTTAATTGTGTTGTTATTTTGTAAAATATAAATATCGGTAGTAAACCTATGCCTGCGCCAATACTTCCCCAAAGTACATCTTTTGGGTCTGGATCACGTGAAGGAATAAAATATTGTCCTAGTTCTGCAATGATTACGGTGAGTACTAAAATTACGCCAGTTAATATCCAAAATCGGAGACTCTTTTGTTTTATGTATATTAAATATGCTCCTGCTAAAAATCCGAGAAAAATAAAAGGGACTCCTGTTCTTTTTCTATTATTTCGATATTGATCCGCCCAATTGATAAGCCAATCAGGTAAAAAACTATACTCCCCCACATTTGGATTAGTTTTCCAGCTGAATAGAAATATCAGTGCAATACCAAGAGCAAATAAAGTAAAGCCTATTATTTGGACGTATTTTTCAGGTTTTTTTTGCATTATTGAGTACGGATTAACTAATTAAGAAACACCTTTTATTTTTGAATCTAAATTTTTTAGTGCTCCCCTAAAAGATATTTTTTTGTAATGTTATTTCTTCGAAACACATAATATAAGCATGTCGGGATACTTATGGCAATTAATAGGAGTAGCCATTGGTTAAAGTTGGGGTAGAAATTTAGTATTAAGTAATTAATGGGTAAATGAAGATACATAATAACCATAGATGCTTTTCCAATAATGTTTAATCCTATATTTTTTTCAAAAGATTTAAAAAGTTTTATCATGCAAAATGCAGATAATATACTTAGGATAAAGCTTAAAAATGGAATACCATAATTTGCAAGCTTCATATTAATGTAGAGCTCATTGAAATAGAAAGTGCTTGCAATAAAAATAGTTATTATTGATATTAACGGCACAATTTTAGCTAAATGCACTTCGCCAATTAATTTTTTAAATATAAATCCCGTAAAGAATAAAGGACAAGAATATAAACAAATATTTAAGCTCAATGGAATATTTATTGTTTGAAAATACAGTTGATTTATATATGCTAGAATTAAAAATAGGAACATTAGGAGTCCAATTTTTTTAATTTTCCACCCGTTTAGTAAATTAAAAATTTGTTGTGTAAAGAATAGGCATGTAATGAACCAAAATACACCTGTCCAAGTATATAAAAATGGCCCACCTAATACTAATCTTCCTAAATATTCTAAATAGCTTTTTTCTTCAAAATACATTTGTAGCGCTAAGATTGGAACTAGATATACAAAATAGGGTATAATTAGATGAATAAATTTATGCTTTAGATATGCTTTGTAAGGTTTAAATTTAAATAAGAAACCACTTATCATAAAAAATGTAGGCATTCTCATTATAGAATTAAAGGTGTTATCTATACTGCCATCTACTATGATATGCCCTAGGGCTACTAATATTATCATCAGCCCTCTTATATTATCTATCCATTCAAAACGTTTATTCATAACTATCAGTTCATCAATTTTTAGTTAGCCATTATTTCTAAATAGATATTTTCAATATCATTAATAAAAGTTTCATCTTGATATTTTTTTGCATTTAAAAGAGATTTTTTAATTAATTCTTCTCTAGTTTCTTTTGAATAATTTAATACAGTTTCAATAGCAAGTGCACCTTTGTTAACAATAGTTTTTTTACTCGTTGATGTTATGTATGTGGCCGCTTCACCACCAATTTCGTTCATAGGAGCTTTATCTGTTGTGATAACAGGACAACCACAGGCCATTGCTTCTATGATAGGAAATCCAAAACCTTCTAATAGTGAAGGAAAAATAAAAACAGTAGCACCTTGATAGGCCTGAATTAGAATAGTGTCTTCAACTCTAGTTAAAAAATGAATATCTTCACTATATGGAGATTCTTCCCTTAATCTTAACATAGCTGTGGTAGGCGCAGAACCAATCATTATTAGGGGTGTTTCTTTTTCACTTAATTTTCGCCACTGGTTATATATATTTAAAACGCCATTTCTATTTTTGTAAAATGTATTGCTGCCTATATGTAAGATATACCCATTACTAACATCGCGATTAATCTGTTCTCCAATAGTTATTCTAGCGGCATTAATAGATCCAATTTTGAATTTTTGGTCTATAGCATTATAAATTTGTGCGTTAATTATTGGTTTTTTATTTAAAAAACCTCCTAATTCTTTTTGAGTGTTTTTTGAAATTGAAATAAAATTTGAAGCTTTTCTAAAACCATTCAAAATCAGGTATTGATATAATCTGCCAGTCCAAGCTGTAGGGTTTTCGGGGATTAATCCTTGTGCAGATTTTAGTGCTATAAAATCATGACAATGAACGACATGTTTTTTATTTTTTATTAATGGAGTCCATATTCCTAATGCTTGATCAATTAATACATAAATGGTGTTTTTATCTGTATTAATATTTTTCCACTTAAACGAGAATGGAAAAAAAAGGTATTGATCAATATAACGTAACCATTTACCAAAGCCTTTATTTTTTCTGTTTTTAGATAATATAAGCTTAGGTGCCCAGATTTGAGTTTGGTATCCTTTTTTACTGAGCTTATTAGCTAACGATTCTGTATAACGCTTCATGCTGTACCCTAATGACCCTTCCTGATGTATTAAAAACACTATATTCATTGGTAAGCTTGAAAATTTATTTTTTGATATTTTTCACAAAACTTATTACCTGCCTAATCATATAAAATATAATTAAATACGTAACTAAGCCTTCTAAATATCCTCTTAAAATGAATTTGACATCTATAAGAATTCCTCCAGAATTTCTAAACATTCCTAAGAAGGTAAATACATTCATTAAGGCATAAGGAGCATATACCAAAGTTTCATTAGCTAGATATACGAAAGAATTGAGTAATTTAAAAACAATGAAAAAAGTAATAAATTGAAGTATAAAATACCAATAACCAAAGGTTGCCAATCCATCACCAACATGACTAGTTACGCGATACATTCCATATCCTGACCCATATAAAAAATCTCCTCTTGAAAATTCCAATTCTGTTTTATCAAATTGAACTCCAAAAAAACCTAATATCGGTGTAGGTACTAAGGCGAGAATATTATTTTGAAATAACTCAAACATTTGCTTGTTCCCATAACCTCTTTTTTCGGCATAATATAGAGTTTCATCTGTAATACGCATATTGGCATAGCGTTCTAGCATGAAATTATCTACATAATCTTCTGTCCATCCTTGAGAATATTGGGTCTTTCGGACTTGTATTTTATCTTTTATTTCCTTTAGACGATCCATTAATTGTTCGTTTTGGACAGTCTCTATGGTTTCGTTGAACGCCTCCATTTTATTGGCATTGTTTCTTAATTCCTGATTGTACAGCATTGTTTCTCTAGTGTACAGCATTGCTAAAGACACATTACTTAAAAAATTCAGACCTACAAATAACAAGATTCCGCCAATAATCATTTTCGTTGGCGATATGATGGTTGTGATTTTTTTATTATTAATAATTAAAAACAACATTGATAATACACCGAAAATTCCAAAAGGTGTTATAATAAGATGTCTTTTATTGGACGCAATGTTTATTAAAAAGATTACTAGAGTATATAACCATAATAATTTTTTTTGATTAAATTTTACATTTAGAAAACTTGGAAAAAATAAGCATAGAGGCGCAAACATTAAATAATCTAGTCCCACTAAAAATTTTCCTCCAACATCACCATATTCAACGGCTCCAGTACTTAAATTATATAACCTTACAACTAATCCTATTAGTCCCATTCCCCATAGAATCTCTGGGGTTATTTCAAAAAACTTTAATTTAAAGAGGGTTCTTTTTATTATATTATTTTGATATGTTTTAGCATTATGTCTACAGGCAAGATAGAAAGCCAAGGATGATATTAGAAAAAGGATTATTTCATAGACAAACGTATCATAGGCTCTTTCAAAACCATAGGTTATCGGTTTTCCTTCTGCCAATGTTGCGATTAATGGTAGAAATCGATATAGGAACATGGATAAGTACATGCAGAAGGCAAAAGGAAATAATTTTATATATTTTAATTTAAAAAAATATGAAAAAATAACTAAACTCAAAATTGCCATTACACAACCATAGAAGTTGGGTAGTGAAGGAAAAAATATCATTTCCGCCACAACCCCTAAGATTAATAATAATCTTAAGATTTTTTTAATTAGAGTTATTGTATAGTTTTTATTTTCTACCATATGATAGATTTCTTAAAATCGATTAGATATCGGTTTATTTTTTTATTTTTTTTAAAATTTTTTGAAATAATTCTCTGAAGTCATCTGCACCATGTGAAACTAAATCGTTCATGGACATTTTCATTATTTTACACCCATTTGGCACAACAAGAAATACTAATATTAAATCTAAGGATACGGCGCCAATAGCAGCTCCAGTAATTCCATAAAATGTGGCAAAAAGATACGTTAGTAATACAGATAGAATTGCTGCGATTATGCCATAGATCCCCATTCTTTTGGGTTGATTCACAGCTCGAAATACCATTTCAGAAGTATACCACAAAGCATTGAAAAGCATAGCCGAAATTAAAGTATACCACATTGCTTGTGGTAGTTCTAATTCATTATTAGTCCAGATGTTATAAAACCATAAACCAAAAATAGCCAAGAATATTACGCCAATTAATGATAATAAGAACACTCCAATTATTGAGACTCTAAATATTTGTTTAGCTGTTTTCCAGTCGTTTTTGCCTATGGCAATTTGTAATTCAGGAAATACTGTAGGTTCTACTAAATATAGTAATTGATTAAGTGATCTACTTAAAGTACGTGCCGTGTTAAATATGGCAACTGCTTCTGGTCCTAAAACAATCCGTACAACGAAGGTAGTTCCTTGAAAATATATTATTTGCCAAACAGGTAGCATTAAATAGCTTAATCCTTTTGTGGTAATCCCTTTTAATATGACGGCATCTTTTGTTCCTGTATAGTTTTTGTACAAGCCTAAAACAGATCTTCCCTTTAACCAATATAAAATACTGAAAAGAACTGTTACAATTAATTGTGAAATTGCAAATGCAACAATACCGTATTCAAGCAATAATACGAATAAACCCGCAGCTAAATTTAGTGCAGCTCGTATAGTTAGAAGGTTTATGCTTAATGCAGCCCTTTGAGCTGCTCTATAAAATGATTCAATTAATTGATCGTAAAAGTTTAATAACCTAGCGATAATAAGAATTGAAACCGCCAAAATAGCATCTTGACTGTTTATTAAGGACTTGTCAAAAACATGGAATATATCTAGCACATATATTGCTATAGCGCCTAGTACTATTGCAATAAGTACCATTATGGTAATAATATAAAAACCTGTTTTACATATATTTGCGGCCTTTTGTTTGTCTCCTGAAGCATATGTTAATACTAGGCTATTTGCTGCTGCAGAACCAAATCCTAAATTGGAAAAGGCCATTACGCTAGGGATTATGGTTAATGTAATCCACTCTCCATAATAGGCAGCTCCCCAAGCAGCGATAAAAAACGGAACTAAAAATAATTGCTCTAATACACGGACTCCTTTTGAAAGTATTGAGGCTAAGCCATTATTAACTAATCTTTTTTTTAAGGACATAATTTTAGTAAAGCCAAGTAAAGTTTATTATTAAATGTTTTAAAAATTATCCTTTAATTGAGCCATATCCGTAAGAGGCAGCTGCTTTTGTATCATTAAAAACGACCATGGTATTTTTTAGACGATCACTTTCATAGATAGAATTGATAACTTTTAAAGATTGCTTTTTAGTTTTGTCTTTACGTACAACATATATGCTACTGTCAATATAATTATTTAAGGCAAAGGCATCAGAAATAAGCCCTATTGGTGCGGTATCAATAATGATGCGGTCATACTCTTGTTTTAAAGTATCCATAAGGACGCCGATTCTATTGCTTACCATCAAGCGACCTACTTGGTTCATACTGCTTCCCGATCCTACTAAATAAAAGTCATCAATGCTAGGGTGTTTTTGAATGATCTGATCTGCATTTAAGCCTTTTTTGACAATAAAATCTGTAATTCCAGGAGAGTTGGGGAGATTGAAATTTTCCATTAATTGAGGCTCTCGCAAATCAAAAGTTAAGACCACAACTTTTTCGCCGTTAGAAGCAAAAGTCAAGGCTAGATTAGAGGCGATAAAAGTTTTTCCTTCCCCTTTTTCAGTAGAGGTCACTAAAATAGTTTGATTTTTCTCTGTTTTCTTTAAGAAATTCAGGTTAAAAAGTAATAGCCTGAATAATTCAGCCTCTGGTGAAGTTGCCCGATCTTCAGTAACTACGATAGTATTATTTTTGCTACGTGCTATTTCCCCAAGAAAAGGAGCAGCTAAATTTTGAGTTAACTCCTCTACACTCGAAATTTTATTATTTAAAGTATCTTTTAAATATAGTAACGAAACTGGTATAAATAACCCTAATAGTAATCCTGAGAAATAAAGTAATTTTTTATTTGGACTAATAGGAAATTTTCCAGCTTTAGGATAGTCGACAATTCTTGTAGAGGAAACGGGAGCGGCTAAAGAAAGTACTTCTTCTTCTCTTTTTTGAAGTAAAAAAAGATATAATCCTTCTTTGGTACTTTTATCACGACTGATATCTAATAGTTTTTTTTCCATGCCAGGAACTTTAGCAATCTGATAATCGTAACGGTTCGCATTAGCAGATAAATTTCCGCGTGCTATAGAGTATCCATTCTTTACACTTCTCACATTTTGTATAATTGATTGGCGTAAGCTGCTTAGGTTTTCATCTAAATTGGCAACCAAAGGGTTGGAGCTGGAGGCAGATTGTGATAGTTTTTGTTTTTCCGCTAAAGCCTGGTTGTATTGCGCAATTAAACTATTTACTGAGGGATCATTTATTACGGCTCCACCTATTGCCGTTTCATTATTGCCATTTTGTAAAGAAAATTCAACGCCTTCTAGAACATTAATTTGTGATTGATACTCAGCAACTCTATTTTTATATTCATTAGATTGTTGTACATACGTATCGGCATTATTAGCAATGTTGGTAACCGTATTTTCTGTTTTAAAATCTACGACTGTTTTTTCAACATCTTCAATTTCACCAGATAACAATTTTAATCGATCATCAATCATTTTGATGGTGTTTTCTGCTAATTCATTCTCATATTTTATTGTTTTTTCTATATACGTTTCAATAAGTTTAGAAAGAATCTCTTCTCCTTTCACCTTATCATTAGAGATGAAATTAAGGTTTAATGAGCTGCCTGTTTTATTTGCCGGTACAACACTGAGCTTTTTAAGAAAACTAGCTATTAAATCATCTTTGTTTTCGATTTTAAAATATAAATTTTTTGATTCTTTTAATTTGGGTGCTTCGCCCTTGGTTGCAATTGTAAATGTACCGTAAGATGTTGTTACCACTTCACCAAAAGTATGTTGTGATTTTAGTTCCTTATCTTCCACAAGGGTTGTAAGTTCATAGGTTGCGGAGTCAATAAATTTGATGGTAATCGGTAAGTCATAAATTAAATTGTCGTCTGTTTCATCTACGGTAATATTAACGGGCACTTTTTCGCCATAGACTTCAACATCACGGATATTTCCTTCAATATAGTAGGTGATATTATAGTTGTTTTTTGAAATCACTTCTTCCATGACTCCAATAGACGTTAGTATGCCTATTTCATCTTCTAAACTATGAGTGCTCTTGATTAGTCCCATGCTAGCAAAATCACCTAGATCACCAAAACCTTGCCCTGCTTCCACATTCTTTAATAAAATAGCACTTTGTATTTCATACTCATTTTCAGCAAAATATCGAATATAAAGTATAATGGCAGCAATGGCAATAATTAAGCTAACTGCGAATAATGGCCAAAATTTTAAATACTTACCTATGATGGAGCGAATATTATTTTGTTCAAATGAATTTAGTTCTGGATTTGATTCTTTCATTATCTTAAAAGTGAAAATGTTATATTAAATGGTAGTTTGTTTTTTTGTATGTTACTAATAGGCTCTTTCTTCGCCCCGAATGGCATTAGCCACAGTGTAATAAATTATAGATATGTCTAATTGGATTGACCATTTTTCCATATAAAAAATATCATAACGCACACGGTTTACAATATCTGATTGTTCTACAATTTCTCCACGATACCCTTTAATTTGCGCCAGCCCGGTAATGCCTGGTTTTAAAAAATGGCGTACTAAGTATTTATCTACAGATTTCTCAAATTGTTCTGTATGTAAGCGCATATGGGGTCTTGGTCCTACAACACTCATTTCTCCTTTAAGTACATTAAAAAATTGTGGCAATTCATCAATACTGGTTTTTCTTAAAATGCGACCCAATTTTGTAATACGCATATCATTCTTCGTAGCCATTTTAGTATCACTAGTATCACTTTTAGTCATAGATCTAAACTTGTAACAATCAAAAGTATTTCTATTTACACCATGACGACTCTGTTTAAAGAATAAAGGCCCTTTTGAATCAAATTTCATTAATATCCAGACTAATGGTGTTAACCAAGACAGGACAAAAATAATCACTAAACTTGAAAAAATTATATCAAACACACGTTTCACTATATTAGCATATTCTAGCTCTAAAGGAGAGGCACGCAAGTTTAAAACCGGTACTTCGCCATATAATTCAATAGACATGGCTCTTGAAAATAGTTCTTTGTTATCTGGGACAATTTTGATTTTCTTTAAACTATTATCCGCAATACGCATGAGTTCTTTAATTTCATCTTTTGAAAGTCTTGAAGCCATACAATACACTTCTTCCACATTATTTTCAAAAATATAGGAATAGGAATCTTGTATTTTACCTAAATAGGTTGGACTGTTAGATTTAGTATTATCAAAATACCCCATATATCTGTATCCATATGTTTTTGTATCAAAAATGCGACGTAGCTTTTTTAGGTTTTTATCACGTCCTATTACCACCGCTCTGACCTCTTTGCTTAAGCCTTTTGTTCTGTATAAATTTCTAGCCCAATAAAATAGCAAACGAAATAGTGTGAGCATTAAGCAAATCAGTAAATAGACTAAAGTTAAATAGGCCGGTTTGTAACGGTGGTCACTTAGAAACGTAAATGAGGTAAAGAATACCAGACCATAAATAAGGAATAGCATAAAGAAATTCCGAACATTTGTAGTAAAACCTTCTCTACGAGCTGTGGGATAAAAATCTATAGCATAAGTTACGATAAGCCAAGTAAGGTTGTAATATATAATACTAAAGCCCGACCTATAGGTTTCAGGGGTTAATAGATATAGTATAACATTAATGGTAATTATGTGAAATATAAACGATAATGGAATAACGAAATATGACTTTTTCATTGATATTTTTTCTAATATTCTATGATTTGGCGGTTGTAATCTTCATATTGTCGATTCAAAAAAAGTTATGTAGTGACTTTTTTTTTGAATAAAAATGGCTATGAATTGGGGGAACTTTATTCATGCAAATTGTTATGAGGTAATTTAAACGTACAGTCATATAATCTGGGGAATTAGTTAGTCTTGTTTAGGATATACGTTAGAAGTACATTCAATGGTTCTATTTTGTATACCAGTCGTACATTTTACGTATGCCTTCTTGTAGTTCTATCTTGTGTTTCCACCCTAAACCATGGAGCTTAGACGGATCTGTTAATTTTTTCATGGTTCCGTCTGGTTTGCTTGAATTGAAATATAATTTTCCTTTAAACCCTACGGTCTCTTTAACTAATTTGGCTAAATCTTTAATAGATATATCAACCCCTGTACCTATATTAATATGGGTATTTCTGATCTCTTTAGTGTTGGTATCGTAGCAATCTTTAAAATCGCGCTCCTCCATCAAGAACACACAAGCATCGGCCATGTCTTCACTCCATAAAAATTCGCGCATCGGCTTACCAGAACCCCAAATTTCTAAATGTACGGTGTCTCCTTTTTTCTGAATGCCATATTTATCTAGAATAGAGTAGATGTCTTCATCCATTGCAGCACCGTCAAAGCCTTCAATAGGAAGTTTATGTAAATCTTTGCGTAGCGTAGTCCAATCTTGATTTTCTAAAGCTTTGCCCAAATGCATCTTGCGGATTAATGCCGGTAGTACATGAGATTTTTCTAAATCGAAATTATCATTAGGACCATATAAGTTGGTAGGCATTACCGAAATAAAATTTCGGTCATATTGTAGGTTATAACTTTCGCACATTTTAATCCCTGCAATTTTAGCAATTGCATAAGGTTCATTAGTGTACTCTAAGGTATCTGTTAATAGATAGTCCTCTTTCATGGGTTGCGGACAGTTTTTTGGGTAAATACACGTACTCCCTAAAAACATTAATTTTTTAACATCATGCACATAACTCTGATGAATAACATTATTCTGAATCATTAAGTTGGCATAGATAAAATCTGCTCTGTAGGTATTATTGGCTACAATACCTCCTACCTTGGCCGCAGCTAAAAACACATATTCTGGTTTTTCTGTAGCAAAAAATTCTGCCACCGCTGTGCTATTGGTTAGGTCTAATTCTTTATGAGTACGGGTAATAAAATTGGTATACCCTCTGGCTTCTAGGTTTTTTATAATGGCACTGCCCACTAAACCTCTATGACCAGCAATATATATTTTTGCGTTTTTCTCCATGTGTACTCGTTAAACTGAGATGAAACTTTAGTAATGGGCACCAATACCTAAGCAAAGCTTAACTATTGGTGCAGTATTTTGAATTATAATGAGCGCTATTCGAAATAGTTGAAGGTGTTATAGCCACCTTCTTTTAAGAACTGATCTTTCTGCATTAATTTTACATCATGCTTCATCATATCTTTTACTAAGTCTTGTAAATCAAATTCAGGAATCCAACCTAATTTAGTATTTGCTTTAGTAGCATCACCAATTAATAAATCTACTTCTGTAGGTCTAAAGTATTTAGGATCTACGGCTAATACTTCTTTCCCAATTTCTATTTGAAATTCTGGATTAGTACATGCTTTAACGTATCCTTTTTCGTCTACACCTTCTCCTTTAAATTCTAATTCTACGCCAACTTCTGCAAAAGCCATACGTACAAACTCTCTAACAGGAGTAGTTTTTCCAGTTGCAATTACCCAGTCTTCTGCTTCTTCTGCTTGTAAGATCATCCACATCATACGCACATAATCTTTTGCATGACCCCAATCTCTTTTGGCATCAAGATTACCTAAGTATATTTTGTCTTGTAAACCAAGTGCAATTCTTGAAGCGGCACGTGTAATTTTACGGGTTACAAAAGTTTCTCCTCTAATTGGAGATTCATGGTTAAATAAAATACCATTACAAGCATACATTCCGTAAGCTTCTCTATAGTTTACTGTAATCCAGTAAGCATACATTTTTGCAACCGCATATGGGCTACGTGGGTAGAAAGGGGTAGTTTCTGATTGTGGTACTTCTTGTACTTTACCATATAGTTCTGATGTAGAAGCTTGGTAAATACGTGTTTTCTTTTCTAAACCTAATAAGCGTACGGCATCTAAAATACGTAAGGTACCTAAACCATCTGCGTTACCTGTATATTCAGGAACTTCAAAAGACACTTGTACGTGGCTCATAGCCGCAAGATTGTAAATCTCGTCTGGTTGAATTTCTTGAATTAAACGGATTAGGTTCGTACTATCCGTCATATCACCATAATGTAAAATAAAATTACGGTTTTCAATATGTGGATCTTGGTATAAATGATCTACTCTATCTGTGTTAAATAGAGAAGCTCTTCTTTTTAGACCGTGTACTTGGTATCCTTTTTTCAATAAAAATTCACTCAAGTAAGCGCCATCTTGTCCGGTTACTCCTGTGATAAATGCTACTTTCATATGTTGACTATGTTAAAGGTTATTACTTCGAAGTACGTAAATAAGCTGCTGAAAGACTTCGAAATTTAAATTATAAGGAAATTACTCTTTGTTTGCGGGGTATTTTAGTTGCTATTAAGTTGAGTCTTTTTTAGCGCTCCGCGCCGTAAACCACATATTGGGATTACGGTTGTAAAATGTTTTTAGATGCTGCTAAGTTATGGCGGCCAATTTTATTACGAATGTGGTTTTCCACATTGGGCTTAAAAACAAATTAAGTTGTAAAATTAAACAGGCTATTTTGATGGTACAAGGTTTCTTTTGAAAGTCTGTTGAGATTTGTGAAGTCGATAATTAAAAGGAGGTGTTTGTGAAAATATTCTATTTGCAACCTTAACAATCTGAGATATGCGTAAGCGTTTTACAAACCTTTCTGAAGGCATTTGCTGTTGTGTAACAATTTTTATCGATGAAGTGCGTTGAGGAGCTATTTTAGCAGCACAAATTGTAGATTTTAAATGTGCTAATACAGAACTATTCGAAGTGAATTTGAAATAAAAGAGCCGTAGTTTTTAAATCTGTTTAGTGGTTGGTAAACAGTAGGTTAAACAACATCTTTAATTTTTGCATTGATAATAATATTTAATCCTGGTAAGGCCAAGCGCATTCTTTTTTTTCCTATTTCTTGGATGATGGCTTTTTTATCTTTTAGGAGGCCATTTTTTATGAGAATTTCATCTCCTGGGAGTAATTTATGGAGGGTAATTTCTTCAATGGTATCATCTTCTAACCATTTTTTTATAATGCTAATCTCTTCATCGCGAACAATAGCGGGTTGCCCCAACCAAAACAAATAACGGACTACACCCGGTACGCTAAATACATTAGACCGGTCTTTATCATGCAGCCTCACAAATACATACGATTTAAATAGTGGGCTTTCAATGGTTTTTTTACGATCACTCCATTGCCTAACTTCTTTGATAAGAGGGCAGTACACTTCTATCTGCATTTGTTGCAAGACATCGGCTACTTTTTTTTCTTTTTTAGATTGTACATAGACTACATACCAATTCATAGAAACTTCTCTTAATAAAGGGGGAATATATAGATAAGCCTCATATTCTCAAAATAATACCTTTAAAATCATGCTATTTTTGGCAGTCTTAGCGCTATCGGTTTTATTGTTAACGCTATCAAATAGACTACTCTTTGTGCTTATATGACGTTTGTTTCGTAAGTACTTGAAAATTAGATGCTTATTTCCTTGCAATGAGAAATGTAGGAAAATTCTTTAATTTTTAATGAAATTTGTACGATTTACGAAAATATATCGTTAACTTTACAGAACCCAAATTAACTACTTATGTTTTCTACATTATTTAAAAAGGAGTTTAAAAGCACTTCTAAAAGAGAATTAACCATCTCTAAAAAACAATCGACTCATAGTTTAGACCAAATTTTGGCTGAATTCGGTATTAATTTTTTCAAGGGTTCTCCTAAGAAACAATTTGCACCCACCAGAACTGTCCAAAAGAAAGCTAAGCCTTTGTCTGATGATTTAAAGCAAATAGCAGCCAATCAGCTAGCATATTCTAAATTGATAGCGGCCAAGATGCAAAAGAAATCAACAACTAAAAAGAACCCGAAAGTTGTTTTTAGCCTAGAGTAATCTTAACAATCTAAACCCTTGAGGCAGTGCAACATATTTCTTATAGTAAGATCTATGTAGTGCTAGCAATAGTCACTAGTTTACTCTTGAACATTTAGCCATGCAGTTCTGTTTTTGAGAGTTTTTTTAGACGGATTATCGGCTAGTTTTATGCTGTACTCAGGATTTGAGGCAAGCTTTACCGTTGTTTTTTGTGGTTCCGCATTTCTAAGGAAGTCTATAGTTAGTTCCGTTCCTACGGGAAAGGTTTTTATATAGTCTTCAAAATTAGTGCTGCTTGGTAATGCTTGTCCGTTTATTTTAGTTATAAAATCTCCTTTCTCTAGTCCGCCTAAATATGCAGGACTTCCAATAGTGGTGTTTCTTCTTATTTCTCCTTGTAGGCTAGCATTAATAGTAACTGATGCGCCAAAATTAGCAACAGCTGCTTGTTGGCTTAAGGTAACGCCAACGGTTTTGAACAATGTGGTATAGTCTGGCATATTACCATTATAGATGTACGCATTGAAAAAAGCATCACCAAAATCTTTCCCCGCATAGGTATTCAAGCTTTCATTAAGATTTTTTACGGTATAAGGAATCTCTTTTTTTCCGTAGGTAGTCCATACCAGTTTCATAAAATCATCCAAATTCAAGCCTTTTTCTCTTAACGATAAATCTAGTGCTAGTCCTAGAATACTACCATAAGAATAATAAGATATAAATGTATTCTCTCGGTTTACAGGGTCTACAGAAGTAGCAGCATCTACAAAAGGAGCTTGGTAGCTCATTTCTATCGGATTAAAAAATTGTCTTGCTGGAGAATTCCATACATAATTAAAGGTGCCTGTTATACCCTCTACATATTCTTGGTCTGTAATTAGTTTTGCTCTACATAATATTAGGTTGGTGTAATAGCTCGTAAACCCCTCTGCAAACCATAACTCGCCACTCATATTAGCTTCTTCAAAATTAAAAGGCTCTAAGCTTTTTGGTCGTATGCGTTCTACATTCCAGCTATGAAAAAATTCATGAGAAACGGTTCCCATATTTTTTTCCATTCCGCCCTCTGCTAAGCTACGTGTATTGGTAAGAATAGTGGAGTTTCTGTGTTCCATACCATCTCCAGAAGCATTAGGAATATAACAGGCTAGAAAAGTATAGGTGCCATAATCAAAATTTGCAAGCTCCCCGAAAACTGCTTTTTCAGCCAAGACAGTCTTTTTTATTTTCTCAAAATAGGTGTCTAGTTCGGCTTCAGTTCCATTATGATGCAGTACAAAGCGGATGTTTTTCTTTTTTCCATCTGCTTCCGTAACCTCAAATTCGCGCATTCCAAAATTACTCAACTCCGTAGGGCTATCCATAAAATACTGAAGGTTGTCTGCGCTATACGTGGTATTAGAAACCAAAGGTAGCTGTGTAGCAATCTTCCAATTTAGATCTTCTCTAGGCTGAAAATTTACATTGATTTTACGTTCTGAAAATTCAGGGGCATACATAAAGGTAGCTGGGATATTTAAATGTGCATGGGTTTCATCAATCTGAGAATACGTACCATCTGCACGATCTGCAAATAGGGTATAGCTGATGTTGACGGTACCATCATGCCCAGAAATATCCCATTGGTATGGGTTTGGACGCTTTATAGCCAGAGATTTTCCCTGGCCATCTGTTGCTTTAACAGCATAGATATTTTTAGCAAACTCATGTAATGCATACCTCCCTGGAGATGTTCTACTCATACGTACACTAAAAATTTCTGAAGTAATTTTAGGGAATGTAGCCGTAATTTCTGCTTCGTGGTGCACCGCATTTTCAAAAGAAATGGTATAACTGTTGGTTTGTGCGTTGCTACTAATTGAAAGAAAAAGGATCGTGAGTAGAAGTAGTGCTTTCATGTAAATACTATTTAGGTGGACTAAGATAGTATTTTCAATTAAGAGAAAAAGTGGGCTCACAGAATTTATTTCCGTAAGAAATGTAGCTATTAGGAATTGTCCCTTTGAGGGGACAGCCGATGGGCAGGGGTATTCTGCGCACAGTATGTCATTTTATTTTTTGCTTTTATGTTTCAACCTACCTTTTTTTCTTGAGCTTTTTTTCATCCCCTGTCATAGCTACAGCTCGCTTATACCTCACGCTATGCCGCCCCTTCAAAGGGGATGTTTTGTGTATTTCATTTTTGATTCATTCTATCATTCGTCTTTTGTTTTATTCGCTACATAGACCATTTTGGATATCTGCTAAGGTGGGGTTATATAAATTATCAACAGTATAAAAAGGTTCACTTGACGGGTATAAATTTTCACCTAAAGAGCCATTAACTATGAGCGGTGAAAGACCACAATAATCTGAAAGAGTTAAATTATTTAAAATATAAATTTGCGCTACATTAGTTAAGTTTTCCAAGCCGTTTAGGTTTGTTAAAGCTGTATCATTAATCCTTATAGATCCAGATACTGTCTTTAAAAAACTAAGTGACTCTAAGGAAGTTATATTTTCGGAGGAAATAATTAGACCTCCATCAATACCATGAAAATCATTAGAAATAAGGTAATCAATATCTTTCTGTTCAGAAATCCCATAACCGGTATCACTATGAATAATTCCATCAGGTATTATTTTTTCACAATCAAAATCTTCTATTGTATATGAGGATGGGTTATAACGGTTAAATCTTGGTCTGAAATAATCTTCTCCTATACCCTTGTTTGTAAGCAATGATTTTATTCCACAGTAACTATAGAGTTCTGCATTATATCGAATGCTGACTGAACTTACGGACTGAAGAGATGATAGTCCATTTAAATTTTCAATCAGTGAGTTGTTCTCTATATAAAGTTTATTCTTAACTGTTATTATATTGGCTAGGCCATCAAGATTAATTAAATTAGGATGATTATTAACACGTAAATTATCTCCTATTTCTGATATGTTCGATAAGCCATTAATTTGCGTTAATGCCGTGTTAGATAAAAGACTTAAATAACTAGATAGCTTAGTAACACTAAGTAGGGCATCTACATTTTTCAAGGCAGAATTTGATAATAATTGAATGCTGACTGTTACATTCAAGTTTTCTAGTCCTGTTAAATCTTCCAATGCGGTCGTACTAATAACTTGTAGACTACCTACTTCTGTAATTTTATTTAAGCTAGCTAGGCTGTTGATCGGAGAAAAATTATTAATATTTCCAATAAATAATGCTCCCGTGATTTCTGTATATCCTGATTTAGCAAAGTCTTCAACTTCATCCTGAGTTATTAATGTTACTGAGCCGTCATAGATTGAATTTACTCCAATTCCTTTTATTATTATACTACCAGTACCACTTGTAGCATTAGATTCAATTTTGATTAAATCTGTATAATCCACAATGTCCGTTGGCGTAAAAGTGACTGTAAACTCCTTACTTTGATTAGAAGGAATAATGCTTGTTAATAAATCAATGGTATAATTATCTGGAATAATAATGTTAGCAATTTTTAAATCTGAATTTCCAGAATTATGAATGGTGAAAACTCTTGTACTCGTTATATTAGTAACAACATCACCAAAGTCAATTTCGTTCGATTCTTCGCTTGTGAGATTGATAATGGCGGTATCTTCAATTACTTCTTCTTCTACTACAATAATCTTTGGAGGAGCTTCATCATCTGAAGAACAACTGAAGAAACTTGCAAAGCAAATTAAAGTAAGAATTTGAATATTAAATTTCATATAGTTATAGCTTATAATTTTTTATTTAACGGACTATCTACTTTTTTATTTTTAATTGAATTTTAACTAACAATTGTAATAAATGGTCGTTTTATTTCATTTTATAATTAATTGAAGATTCGTTTTTTATTTTATTTAGGGCGAATTTCCATGTTTCAGAATTACTTGAAATAGCGTTTAATTCAAGAATTATTAAACCAATTTTACCAAGAGCTATTAATTGGATTGTAATTGTGGTCAAATCATATTTCAAAGTCGACACTTTCAAATACTTTTCATTGATGCTATGAGTTGAATACATATAAATTTTATTTTGCTCTGTATCTATATTTGAATCTAATGAGTGTCTGAATTTTCATTTCTTAACCATTTCTCTTTATCAAGCTGGTCAAAATTAATACTTTGAGAATAGCAATAGGTGCTGAACATAAAGAGTAGAAGTAATAATTTCGTCAATAGAAATACGGTTATTTAGTTAAAATTACGTTAAATATACTAGATTTATATAATATTTTCGATGAATTACATGAAAATATATTCTCATAATAGGATTCTTTCATCATTCAAGAGTATTGTTTACTCGTGTTTCTGTAGTAAATAGATTAAAAAATATAACACCTTTTCTAAATCGTCTACTATAGTTAATATTACCTTTGTGTTATGGCTAGCTTTCCAGAAAAATTAACTAAAAAACTAGAAGACCGCAGAGGACTTAACGCGCTTCGGTCTCTGCCGGTACAACAAAATCTGATAGATTTTTCTTCCAATGATTATTTAGGTTTTGCAAAAAACACCGTAATTTTTGAGGGTGCTGTTGCTTTATTGGCAGAAAAGAATCTGAAATTAAATGGTGCTACTGGTTCTCGATTAATTTCGGGAAATTATGATCTGTATATTGAAGTAGAGGACAGGATAGCAAACTTCCATGCTACAGCTACTGCCTTAGTATTTAATTCTGGATACGATGCTAATGTTGGTTTTTTTAGCGCCATCCCGCAACGCGGAGATTATATTTTTTATGATGAGTATATTCATGCGAGTATCCGTGATGGTATTGCACTTAGTACAGCTAAAGGATATAAGTTTAAGCATAATAATGTAAAAGATTTACAGCGTGTTATTAGTCGGGTTTTAGAATTAGAGAAACATCAGGGTGCAGGAGTCGAGGTTTATGTGGTGACGGAGTCTGTTTTTTCTATGGATGGAGATTCACCAAATCTTGTAGCGTTTGCTAATTTTTGTGAAATGCACAAACTCCATTTTGTGGTAGATGAAGCGCATGCCTTAGGTGTTTTCGGAAAAGAAGGCCGAGGTCTAGTTGCTGAATTAAATATTGCCCATCAAGTATTTGCACAAATCGTTACTTTTGGAAAAGGGATGGGTTGCCACGGCGCAGCAATTTTAGGAAGTATGCAGCTAAAAGAGTATTTAGTTAACTTTTCCCGTAGTTTTATATATACTACAGGGCTGCCTCCACATTCCTTGGCTACAATTTATCTGGCTTATCAAGAGCTTGCTACATCAGCATCAATTTCAAGGCTAAAAAATAATATTAAGTACTTTAAAAATCAATTAGAAAACTTAGAGCTTAAAGCTTTTTTTATTGATAGTAATTCCGCCATTCAATGCTGTGTAATCTCAGGGAATGAAAAGGTGAAAAATTTGGCATCAGTCTTACAAAATAATAATTTTGGAGTAAAAGCAATTTTATCGCCTACAGTTGCTAAAGGGCAAGAGCGACTCCGATTTTGTTTACATAGTTATAATACAAAGGAGGAAATTTTTGATGTTTTAACGGTATTGAAAAAATTAATGCATTGATATATGATCGATAAATGGGTGACTATTGCTACGTTTGAATATTCCTCCGATTTGCAAGTTTTTAAGGCGAAATTAGAATCAGAAGGGATTACTGTTTTTGTAAAGGATGAGAATACGATAAATTCTGATCCTATGATTAGTAATGCCATTGGAGGAGCAAAAGTGCAAGTTTTTCAGGAGGATAAAGAGCGCGCTTTAGAGATATATGATAGTATTAGGGCGTACGCTATAGGAGATGATGGTTTGCCTATTACCTGTCCTAATTGTAAAGCTCAAAAATCTGAAACCTATTATGCCCGAAAAAGTATTTTTTACAAACTCTTCCCATTTTTTGAAAAAAGAAAATACAAATGTTTAAATTGTAAGATGATTACAAACCCTTATTTATGAAAAAACAATTATTTGTTACAGGTATCTCAACAGAAGTAGGTAAAACGATAGCATCTGCTATTCTAGTAGAAGCTTTGGAGGCCGATTATTGGAAACCTATACAAGCGGGAGAATTAGAGGATTCTGATAGTCATAAGATTGCAGCGCTTATTTCTAATACCAAGACTACAATTCATAAAAATAGTTATGCTTTAAAAACACCTATGAGTCCGCATGCAGCAGCAGCGATAGATGGGGTGGTTATCGATAGAGAGAAAATAGAAGAGCCTGAAACAGAGAATCATTTAGTGATTGAAGGGGCAGGCGGATTATTAGTTCCTATAAATGATGAGGATACTATTTTAGATATCATTATGCCAAATTACAAGGTTGTGGTGGTCTCTAGGCACTATCTAGGAAGTATAAACCATACGCTGTTAACCGTAGGATGGTTGCAAGAAAGAAAATATGATGTGGTAATTTTATTTAGTGGTAAAGAACATAAAACTACAGAAGAAATTATACTGAAGAAAACAAAAGTTCCTTGTATTGGAAGGATAGATGAGGAGGCTGTTTTTGATAAAGCGACCATAAAAAAATATGCAGATCAGTTTAAATCGGCTTTAGAATTACTTTAAACGCTGGTAAATAACGGCCTTGCCAATTGTCTTAATGAGTGTGTACTTTTTTTCTAAGTAGGCATTAACATAAATATTTTCATCGATTAATCTTTTATCTAGAAGTTGGCTCCCTTCTTTTTTTACAATTATTTGTGGTTTTTTTACTTCAAAGATGTACTTAATCTCCTCCGAAGTAGTTTTTCTGAGGTTTTGAGAATACGGAAATAATTCTGACCGGCAAATATTGCTAGGATGTGTGGCAGCTTTTGTGGGTGGGTTGGTATTTAAAAACCAGTAACCAATATGGTATTCTGTAAATAATATGTTGTTAAAATCGATGTTATTTTCTTTTAAATAATTGGTAACTTCAATGCCTTCGCCATTATAAAAAGTGCCTTTTTCAATTTTATTTTTTATAATTGCGAAATACTCCACATAACTTTCAATGGGTATTATAAGAAGAAGCAGTACCATGAACACTTTATGTATTTTTTTTACGACTACAGGAATTTTGCTAACGGCCATCCCTACCAGGATTAATAGTGTAGGGTATAGCTGTATTAAATAGTGACCATTTAAACGACCACCTTTTACAAAGGATAAATACACTGCTATAGTTACTAAGGATAATAATTGGATAGCTGTATTGCTAAAATCAAATATTTTTTTTCGTTGAGCCAAATATAAAAAGAGCAGAATTAACAGTAATAACGGAGCAAAACTAATAAGAGCGTTTCGTTTAGAATTAGCATAAACCATTGGAGCTTCTATAACAGAATTCCACCATAAGCTAAGATGCCCATTTAAGAAATAGGGAAGTATGGTTAGTCCGATAACAAGGAGTATGCCAGATCCATAAAGTATGGTGTTTCTAATTCCTGATTTTATATCTTTTGTGTTCCAATACGTATAGACGTAAAAAAGTCCAATCAGTGCAATAGGATAGGCCATGTTTAATTTTACCATTGCCGTTAAGCCCATTAATATTCCGGAGGCTAATACCCAATACCATTCTTTGTGTTTTAGGATTAAATACAGGCTAGGGATAAAGAAAACCATGGAAATATGCTCAGACATAACACCTTGCATACTCCCAAATAAACTTTGGAAAAACACACAAAAAATACCACACCAAATAGCTACTTTTTTTGTGCTTACTTCAAGCGTTATTTTATACGTGTAGAATGATGTTATGGCGACGATTAATGCGCCAAAAAGCCGAATGATAAAAAGACTTTTTCCAAAAACATAGATGATTCCTGCAAAGAATAAAAAGTTTAAAGGCGGTTTTAAATCCCAAAGTTCTAGATAGGGCAGATGGCCATTAACCCATGATTGCCCCATAATAATAAAGGTACTTTCATCACGGTCTATATAGTCTCTAAAAAAAAAAGGAAATCGAATAAAAAAAGAAGCAGCAAACAGCATATAAAAAACACTTATGTTTTTAAGATTGTTATATTCAGGACTTAAACGATTTAAGAGCTTTGTAAGCATGCAATGGTTGTGTTTATTGGCTATTAATTAGCATCTTTGCAAGATATAAAAATGACAGTCTCTTAAATCTACAACATTGAAAAAACTTTCAGACAGAGATAAAAAGCACATCTGGCATCCATTAACGCAACACAAATTGCACCCAACCATGTTGGCTATAGCAAAAGCAAAAGGATGTATTTTAACAGATGAAGATGGTAAAGAATATATTGACGGAATTTCATCGTGGTATACAAGTGTTTACGGTCATTGCAATGATTTTATCATAGAACGTGTTTACGCACAAATGCAGCAATTAGATCAGGTAGTATTTAGCGGTTTCACTCATGAGCCCGCTGTAAAATTATCTGAGGAGCTTATTAAAATATTGCCTTCAAATCAAGAGAAACTATTTTTTTCGGACAATGGTTCTACGGCCACTGAGATAGGAATAAAAATGGCGTTGCAGTATCACTTTAATAGGGGAGATAGGCGTAATGTTCTTCTGGCTTTTGATAATGCTTTTCATGGAGATACCTTTGGAGCGATGTCGGTTTCTGGTTTGTCTGTGTATAATGGTCCCTTTGAAGAGTTTTTTATTGCCGTAGAACGTGTTGCAACACCCACCAAAGAAAATATTTCAGCTATTTTAGAGAAGCTAGAAAACAGATTGCAGAAGAATGATATTGCAGGGTTTATTTATGAGCCATTAATTCAGGGTGCAGCAGCAATGCAAATGCATGATCCAGAAGGTCTAGAAAAAATACTTGCCCTATTGAAAAAGTACGGGGTAATTACCGTCGCGGATGAGGTGATGACAGGTTTTGGGAAGACTGGAAAGTATTTTGCTTCTGACCACCTTGCTATACAGCCAGATGTTATCTGTATGTCTAAGGCACTAACAGCAGGAATGGTTCCTATGGCGGCTACCAGTTGCACGCAGCAGGTCTATGATGCATTCTTTAGTACAGAAATAGCTAAAGGGTTATTTCATGGGCATACCTATACAGCAAATCCGTTGGCATGTACTGCTGCTCTTGCCGGTATAGAACTGCTAACGTCTAAGGCGATGCAAGATAATATTGAACGGGTAATTGCAGCTCACCAAAAATTTGATGTAGAAATAAAAGACCATCCTAAAGTTGCAAGAACAAGACAAACGGGAACTATTTATGCGCTAGACTTGGCTGTTGAAATGGAACGCTATGGAAATCTCCGTGATAAGTTAATGGCGCACTTTATGAGTCAAGGTGTCTTTTTGCGTCCGCTTGGGAGTACTATTTATATTTCTGCACCATATGTAGTTACCAATGAGCAACTGAGAAAAATTTACGATAGTATTAAAGCAGTTTTAGCACTAATTTAGAAAGGATATATTTTGAATTTACCAATATCAATCACAGCAATAGCTTCCATTTCACCATTGGGAATTACCCAAAAAGAAATTTGGGAACAATATTTAAAGGATGAAACCTCATTATCTACATTAAATTTTGATGGTACTGATACCTGGGTTGGTGCTTTGGGAACAAAAGCCAAAGAAGAAATTTTGGCGTTAAAAGAATCAGATAGTAAGTATAAGAGTTTGGATGATAGTGTGCTCTTTGCATTGTTTGCGTCAAGGGCGGCAATGAAAATTTCAGGATGGAAAAAAGAGGCTAATTTTGGAGTGAACATAGGTTCTTCAAGAGGGGCAACGGCTCTTTTTGAAAAATATCATGAAGAATATCTCAAGAATAAAACCTCTTCTACCTTAGCGTCGCCTACAACAACCTTGGGGAATATTTCTTCTTGGATTGCTCATGATCTGCAAACACAGGGTCCAGAAATATCACATTCAATTACTTGCTCTACAGCACTCCATGCCTTATTGAATGGTTTTGCTTGGATTAAAAGTGGTTTGGTAGATAAATTTATGGTGGGTGGTAGTGAGGCGCCACTAACTCCTTTTACCATTGCCCAGATTAGAGCACTAAAAATTTATGCAAGAGAGACATCCTCTGAGGGTTTTAAGTATCCTTGTCAGGCCTTCAACTTAGAGAAAACTCAAAACACTATGGTGCTGGGAGAAGGTGCCTCTGTTGTATGTTTAGAGCAAGGGGTTCCAGATAACGCCTTAGCAGTTGTTGAGGGTATTGGCTATGCTACGGAAATATTAAAACATAATATTTCTATTTCTACAGATGCAGTCTGTTTTCAACGTTCTATGAAAATGGCTTTGGGAGATATAAATCCTGATGATGTAGATGTTATTGTAATGCATGCGCCGGGTACAATTAAAGGCGATTCTTCAGAAATAATGGCTATTGAGAAAATATTTTGTAACAAAGTTCCGTTCTTGACTACTAATAAATGGAAGATAGGTCATACGTTTGGAGCTTCGGGCATGTTAAGTTTGGAGTTAGCATTATTAATGATGCAACATCAAAAGGCTATAAAAGTTCCTTATGTAAGCTATGATTCCGTTCCTGAAACTATATCAAGAGTGCTTATAAATGCTGTTGGTTTTGGGGGCAATGCAGTAAGTATTTTACTGAAAAGAGTAACCTAACCAACTAAATTAGACATTATGGATCAATGGTTTGAAACACTAAATTTATTTGAGAAAGTATATTGGCTAGTTGCAGGAGTGTCATCCGTGATATTTCTTGTACTGCTAATTCTTACAGTAGTCGGAGGTGATTCTGAAGGTATTGGAGAAGATGTCGATGCAGAAATAGAAGGAGATACAGGAATAGATTTTCAGTTTTTATCTTTTAAAAATTTAATGGGTTTCTTTACCATCTTTGGATGGTCTGGAATTGCAGCACTAAGTGGAGATTTGCCCCGTTTTTGGGTGGTAGCTATTTCTATTGTTTGTGGCTTGCTAATGATGTTAGCCATGGCTTCCTTATTCTACTATCTTGCAAAATTACAAAGTAGTGGCACCCTAAATCTTAAAAATGCGATTAATCAAGTAGGTGAAGTATACTTAACGGTTGGTGCAGATCGTTCATTTATTGGTAAAGTTAGTATTAATGTACAAGGAACCTTACGGGAATTAGAAGCGCTTACAGAAGAGCATTCAGATTTGCATCAAGGTAATGTTGTACGCGTAAAAACGGTAACCGATAATGGAATCTTAATTGTTGAACTTTTAAATAAATAACCAAATATGCTACTATTACCTTTACAATTAGGCGGAGGATCCGCAGCATTGCTAACCATAGGTTTTGCAATTTTATTCTTTTTCATCATTATTATCTCCTTTATTAGAAGGTACAAACGTTGTCCTTCAGATCGTATTCTTGTAGTTTACGGTAAAGTAGGTAATGGTAATTCTGCACGATGTATTCATGGTGGGGCTGCCTTTATTTGGCCCGTAATTCAAGATTATGAGTTTTTAGACTTAACACCTATTTCTATAGAGGTTAATTTAGTGAATGCATTAAGTAAGCAGAATATTCGTGTGAATGTACCTTCTAGATTTACAATTGGAATTTCTACTGAGCCAGGAATAATGCAAAATGCAGCAGAACGTCTTTTAGGCCAAGGAATGCAAGAAGTTCAGGATTTAGCAAAAGAAATTATTTTTGGGCAGCTTCGTTTAGTTGTTGCTTCTATGGATATTGAAGAGATTAACTCTGATAGAGATAAGTTTTTGACGAATATTTCACAGAGTGTTGAATCAGAATTAAAAAAAGTAGGACTTAAATTAATCAACGTAAATATTACAGATATTGTTGATGAATCTGGGTATATTGAAGCTTTAGGTAAGGAAGCCGCTGCACATGCTATAAATGCAGCACGTAAATCTGTAGCCGAGAAAAATAGAGATGGTTCTATTGGAGAAGCAAATGCAGTACAAGATGAGCGTACCCAAGTTGCTGCAGCAAATGCGCAAGCGGTAGAAGGAGAAAACATTGCAAAGATTAATGTAGCAAATTCAGATTCTTTACGTCGACAAAGAGAAGCGGAAGCAGAGCGTACTGCTATTGCTTCAGAGAAAGTACAATCAGCAAAAGCATTAGAGGAATCTTATGCAGCAGAAAAAGATGCGGAATTAGCGAGAGCAGAACGTGTTCGTAGTTCTCAAATGGCCGATATTGTAGTACCAGCGGAAATAGATAAAAAGAAAGTGGAGATAGATGCAGAAGCAGATGCAGAACGTACAAGGCGTATTGCAAAAGGTGAGGCAGATGCCATCTTATTTAAAGCTCAAGCAGAAGCGCAAGGTTTACTAGAAATCTTAACCAAGCAAGCGCAAGGTCTTGATCAAATTGTAAAAGCAGCAGGTAACAATCCTAAAGATGCGGTATTATTATTAGTAGCAGATAAGCTTCCTGAATTAGTAAAAACGCAAGCTGAAGCAATAAAAAACATTAAAATTGACAAAATTACCGTTTGGGATTCTGGAGCTAAATCTGCAGATGGAAAAGGGTCTACAGCTAATTTCATTTCAGGAATGTATAAATCAGTTCCACCATTACAAGAAATGTTTAATATGGCAGGAATGCAATTACCAGAATATTTAAAAGGCAAAGATGTTCCTACTGAAGATGTTAACGAAGTAGAGGGTGATAAATCAACATCTAAAAAAGGAGATTCATAAGCAAAAGCTATTGAATTAACAGTATTATGGAGTCCTATTGAAAATTATTTCAATGGGACTTTTTTTAGTAAACATGAATTTCTTTATTGGGATTTGAATTACAAAAAGGTTATTTTTGGCAATCGATAAAACGAGCTACATGAGCGAGATGAGACACAACTGGACAAAAGAAGAAATACTTGAGATCTATAACAAACCAATGATGGAGTTGTTATATGATGCTGCTACGATACATAGAAAAAACCACGATCCTAATACGGTTCAGGTTTCTACTTTATTATCGATAAAAACAGGAGGTTGTCCAGAAGATTGTGGCTATTGTCCGCAAGCGGCGCGTTATCATACCGGTGTTGAAGGAAATGATTTAATGACCGTTCCTCATGTAAAAGCTCAGGCATTAAGAGCAAAAGCTTCAGGAAGCTCAAGAGTTTGTATGGGTGCAGCATGGCGTAATGTAAAAGACGGACCAGAATTTGATCAAGTACTTGAAATGGTGCGTACCATTAACAAGCTAGATATGGAGGTTTGTTGTACTTTAGGTATGATTACTGAAAACCAAGCAAAACGTTTGGCAGAGGCAGGCTTATATGCTTACAATCACAATTTAGATACCTCAGAAGACTATTATAAAGATGTAATTTCTACAAGAGCATTTGAAGATCGTTTAGATACGATTAGTAATGTGCGTAAAACCAACGTTACCGTGTGTAGTGGTGGTATTATAGGTATGGGAGAAAAGTTAGAAGATAGAGCAGGAATGTTAGTTGCTTTAGCGTCACTAAACCCGCAGCCAGAATCAGTGCCTATTAATGCATTGGTTGCTGTAGAAGGTACTCCTATGGAAGATATTGAACCGATCGCAATTTGGGATATGCTCAGAATGGTAGCTACTACAAGAATTGTTATGCCAGAAACGCAAGTTCGTTTATCTGCAGGGAGAACAGAAATGAGTAGAGAAGGTCAGGCTATGTGTTTCTTTGCAGGAGCAAATTCTATTTTTGCAGGTGATAAATTATTAACTACTCCTAATCCAGATGTAAATGATGATATGGAGATGTTTAAACTTTTAGGTTTAAATCCTCAAAAACCATTTACAAAAGTATCTCAACCTAAAACAGTTGAAGCGCAAGATTCAGAATTTCAAACTTTAGGTGAAAAGCCTAAATGGACAAGACCTGGACATACTATTGAGCGTAACGAAACTGCTAAGGCTAAAGCAAAATTATCTTAAAGTCTAGTAATTCTAGATTTTTGAAGCGATAAAGTAGCTTTTTGTAAAAATTTTATGAAGGTTTCCTTGATAGGATTTTTAAATTTGCCGTTATTTTAAAACTGATTATCATTGAAGTTAATTGATATTCCAAGGGTAAGTCAAATTACGAAAGCTGAGTTTGTTGCAAACTACTTTAAGCCTCAGAAGCCTGTTGTTATAGAACGGTTTATTGAAGACTGGCCTGCGTATACAAAATGGAATCTAGAATATATAAAAACGGTTGCTGGAGATAAAACAGTTCCGTTGTATGATGATCGTCCAGTGAGCCATAAAGATGGTTTCAATGAGCCGCATGCTAAAATGAAAATGGCAGATTATATAGATCTGCTTAAAAAAGAACCAACAAAATTTAGAATCTTTTTATGGAACATTTTCAAAGAAGTTCCTGCGCTCCAAAAAGATTATACATTTCCGGACTTTGGATTAAAGCTATTAAAAGGATTGCCCATGCTCTTTTTTGGCGGTAAAGATTCTTATACTTTCATGCATTATGACATTGATTTGGCTAATATTTTTCATTTTCACTTTGAAGGGAGGAAAGAGATAATTCTTTTTGATCAATCTCAAAATAAACACCTGTACAAGGTGCCACATTCCTTAATTACCCATGAGAGTATAGATTTTTCAAATCCAGACTATGAGAAATGGCCGGCATTAAAAAATGCTGTAGGCTATAAAACCTATCTGGAACATGGTGAGGTACTGTATATGCCAGAGGGGTATTGGCATTATATGAAATACATTACGCCAGGTTTTTCTATGAGTTTACGTGCCATGGCTCGAAAGCCAAAAAATTTAGTCAAAGCAGCATATAATATTCTAATTATGCGCTATTATGACAATGGTATGCGGAAGCTTTATGGTCAAAAATGGATTGATGGTAAAAATGAAAAGGCTATACGTCGAACAAATACGTATATGGATAGTGCAATCAAATAAGAATAGATATATTTGCCCTCTTAAAAATTAGTACACTAACAATTTAAATATAATAAAATGAAAAAAGTATTAGTTGCTTTAACAATGATTTTAGGTGTTTCTTTTGCAAATGCTCAAGCTTACAGTGGTAAAGACGATGCAAAATTTCAAATAGGAGCTAATTTCCAAGAAAACGGGACCGGTATCGTAGTAACTTATGATTATGGAATGGGAGAAAACTTTTCTATTGGTGCTTCAACGTCGTATGTATTAGGGGTAGAAGAAGCTCTTGATGCAGATTTTGGAAATAGATTTGATCTAAAAGCTAGGTTTAATGCAAATCTTGGTAGCGTAATGCAATTGCCAGATAATATGGATGTTTATCCAGGTTTAAACTTAGGATTAAAGAATTTTGGTGGTCACTTAGGTACACGTTATTTCTTTAGTGATGGTTTTGGTTTATTTGCTGAGGCTTCAGTTCCTTTTGCAAAATATAAGACAGATGACTTATCTCCTGCAGAAGAATTGAATAATCAATTTGTGTTTAGCTTTGGAGCTACATTTAACTTGTAGTAAAATATTTTTCATAAAAAAAGGGCGATTGTTTTTACAGTCGCCCTTTTTTTTATTGAATTAATTCTGTTATTTTGTCGTAGACTAAATGGCTTTCCCAACCTCGATATAAAAGGTAATCTGCCAGTTTTTTTCTTCTTTTTTGAATGTTCTTTTCGGAGATTGCGTCTAATCTCTTTTGTGCTAGTACGGTTAAGGTTTCTAGGTAATCATCTTCATCTATCTCTTTAAGAGCTGTAGTGATGTTGTATTTAGAGATACCCCGTTGTTTAAGCTCGTTAATAATACGGTTTTTGCCCCATTTTTTAATATTGAATTTTCCTCTAGCAAAGCTTTTAGAAAAGCGTTCTTCATTTAAGAAATTGTCTTGAATCAGAGCATAGATAATTTGATCTATGGCGCTAGGTATCATGCCCATATCTTTGAGCTTCTGGTTTACTTCTTTGTGGCAGCGATCCTGATATGCACAATAGCTTTCTAGCTTTTTTCTAGCTTCATCAAGGGTGTAAGAGGGTTGGTAATTATTCAATATAGCGTTCTTTTAAGCATTAAATATACTAAAACGTACCTAGTGTAAACAAAAAAAGCGACCCCTTTGTTAAGGGTCGCTTTTTTAATATATGGTTTTGCCGTCTTTGTTTTTAAAACGGTATTCTAGATACGTATACGCATCTCTAGGTTGTATTTTGATCCATTTTTTGTACTCTAAAAACCATTTAGAGCGAATAGATGGAAAACCTTTGGTGATATAGGCTGCAATGAATGGATGAATGTTTAAAGTAACAGCATTATCCTTTGCTGGGCCATTGAGTAATTTTTCAAGGTCGGCATTAATTTTATCAATTAAAACAATTGGAGCTTCTACTTCTTGACCTTTTTGATTCGGGTCTTCTTCCGTTGTTTTAATATTCATTTCGGGCCTAACCCTTTGTCTTGTAATTTGTATAAGTCCAAATTTACTAGGAGGCAAAATCTTGTGTTTTGCGCGGTCGTCTTTCATTTCATCTCTAAGATGATCAAACAATTTTCTCCTATTTTCTCCTTTGGTCATATCAATAAAGTCTACCACGATAATTCCGCCCATATCTCTAAGTCGTAATTGTCGGGCAATTTCAGAAGCTGCAAGTAAGTTTACTTCAAGGGCAGTTTCTTCTTGATTTTTTGCTTTATTAGATCGGTTACCACTGTTTACATCTACAACATGCAGTGCTTCAGTATGTTCAATAACCAAGTAAGCACCTTTGCTCATTGCGGCGGTGCGTCCAAAAGAGGTTTTAATTTGCCGTTCTATTCCGAATTTCTCGAAAATAGGCACGGTATTGTCACTATACAATTTAACAATAGATTCTTTTTCTGGGGCAATTTCAGCCACATAGTCTTTTACTTGCTCATAAAGTACCTCATCGTCTACATGAATTCCTGTAAAGGAATCATTAAAAACATCTCTTAATATAGATGATGCTCTATTAAGTTCTACTAGAACTTTTGATGGGTGCGGAGCTTTGTATAATTTTTTACACATTACTGACCATTTTGCCAGTAAGTTTTGTAGATCTTTGTCGAGTTCTGCGACTTTTTTGCCTTCGGCAACTGTTCTTATAATAACCCCAAATCCTTTAGGTTTAATACTCTTAACGAGTCTTTTAAGCCTATCTTTTTCTTCACTACTTTCTATTTTTTGAGAAACAGAGATTCGTTCAGAAAAAGGAACCATTACTAGATAGCGCCCAGCTATTGAAAGTTCTGAGCTTATTCTTGGTCCTTTAGTAGATATTGGTTCTTTAACAATTTGCACTAATAAAGATTGGTTGGCCTTTATTACATCTGTAATAACGCCATCTTTATTTATATCTTCTTCAAATGGAAAGTCTTTTAATGAAAAGTCTTTTAATTTTCCCGAGCTAGCTTGTTTTATAAACTTCAACATAGTTGATAGCTGAGGGCCTAAATCATGGTAATGCAAAAATGCATCCTTCTCATAACCTACATTAACAAAAGCAGCATTTAAACCGGTAACGGGTTTTCTAACTTTGGCAATAAAAATATCACCAACAGAAAAATTGTTACTGTCTTCTACTTTTTGTAATTCAGTTAATTTTCCATCCTTTAATAAGGCAAAATCGACGGTATCGGAACTAGATCTTACGATTAATTCTCTATTCACCTGAATCAATTTTTATCTATTTGTGGGCATGCCGAAGGCATGCTTAACAAATAAATGATTAAACAATATACGTAACAGGTTTATTAAACCTGATGAAATTCTTACAAAGAATTTCTATGTCAATGAACGTATTAAAATGAAAAAGTAGTTGTTACAACTACTTTTTCTTGTGACGATTAGCTCTTCTACGCTTCTTGCGCTTATGTGTAGCTACCTTATGTCTTTTTCTCTTCTTACCACTTGGCATAAAACTATACTTTTTAGATTAATATTTTTTTTACTTTACTTCTACGTTACTTTTAACACTCTCTACAAAAACCTTAGCTGGTTTAAAAGAAGGAATGTTATGTGCTGGAATCTTGATAGTTGTATTCTTTGAAATATTTCTACCAGTTTTTTCAGCTCTTGTCTTGATGATAAAACTACCAAAACCTCTTAAATATACATTGTCACCATTTTCCAATGAATATTTAACCTCTTCCATAAAAGATTCTACAGTCGCCTGTACATCTCCTTTTTCAATCCCCAGTTTTTCTGAGATTCTCGTTACAATATCCGCTTTCGTCATTTTTTGAAATAGTTTTATCTATGTTTTTTTCGGGTTGCAAATATATAAATTAAAATTCAATCTCCATCTTAAAGAGTTTAATTTTAAGGATATAAACCATTACTTTTGATACATAGTATTTTTCAAATGACTTTTTCAGCTAAAATTCTCCGTTGGTACGATGCAAATAAAAGGAATCTTCCTTGGAGAAGCACCGTTAACCCTTACAATATATGGCTTTCTGAAATTATGCTTCAGCAAACTCGTGTTGCTCAAGGTACACCTTATTATTTAAAGTTTGTTGAAAATTTTCCAACGGTAAAACATTTAGCAGCGGCTAGCGAAGAGGAAATTTTAAAACTTTGGCAAGGATTAGGCTATTATTCAAGAGCAAGGAACCTTCATGCCACCGCAAAAATCGTCACAAATCAGTTTGATGGTCAATTTCCAGACACCTATAAAGAGCTATTGAAGCTTAAAGGCGTGGGAGATTATACTGCAAGTGCCATTGCTTCTATTAGTTTTAATCTTCCAGAACCCGTTGTAGATGGAAATGTCTATCGGGTTTTGTCCCGGTATTTTGGAGTTTCTTTACCTATTAATAGTACAGAAGGTATAAAGTACTTCAAGACCCTAGCTCGGGAAGTGATGAATGTTAAGAATATTCGGGATTATAATCAGGGTATTATGGAGTTTGGGGCTATCCAGTGTGTGCCTAGTAGTCCTGATTGCACTATTTGTCCTTTAAGTGCAAGTTGTGTTGCGCTTAGGGACGATAAGGTAAAAGAATTACCGGTTAAAATAAAAAAGACAAAGGTCCGAGATAGGTTTTTTAATTATTTGGTTTTATTAGGAGGTAATGATCACTCCTTATTAAAGCAGCGGACAGGAAAAGGTATTTGGCAAAATTTATACGAATTTCCTTTAATAGAATCTGAGGCAGCTATAACTAATGTTGATGTTCAAACCGAACTGGAGCAGTATGGTATTCTTGATCAGAAGTTTGAATTTTATAAGTTTAATGAGGAAGTGATTGTTCATAAATTATCCCATCAACATTTAAAAACTCATTTTTGGATTGTTACCTTAGAGGGGGATGTTCCTAATGGGGTGTCCTTTCAAGAAATTGATAAATTTCCTGTACCTGTTTTGGTGGCAGATTTCATTAAAACGTTTAAATTTTAGTACTTTTGACCAAATATATTTGTTATGAGTGGTACATTAAATAAGGTAATGCTAATTGGGCATTTGGGTGATGAGGTAAAGATTCACTATTTTGAAGGAGGAAACTGTATTGCACGTTTTCCTTTGGCAACAAATGAATCCTATACTAATAGACAGACAGGAGAAAAAGTAACAAATACAGATTGGCATAATATTGTTATTCGTAATAAAGCTGCTGAAGTATGTGAAAAATATTTGAGCAAAGGAGATAAGATATATGTAGAAGGTAGATTAAAAAATAGGCAATGGCAAGGAGAAGATGGTCAGCCTAGATATACTACAGAAGTACATGTTCAAGACTTTACCTTTTTAACAACAAAAGCAAATTCTGGAGCGGTACAAAATAATCAACCTACTTCAAACGTTCAGAATACGGCGGCAAGTAAACCTGTAGATGCTCCATCGGCATCTAATCAGGTAACTAATGCACCAGAACAAGAAGATGATTTACCATTTTAAATTAAAACTTAATTTTTAAACTTTGGATCCAGACCCCTTTAGGCAGTTTTTAGCTTTTGTTGCTTTTGATAGCGCCTTGGCACTTAAATTAGTAGTGCTTTTTATATTATTATTGTGTTCTGCATTAATATCAGGGGCAGAAGTGGCATACTTTGGTTTGTCTGCATCAGAGATCAACGCCATTGATGAAGAAAAAACGGCAAAAGGAGGTGTTGTTGTAAAATTGTTAGAGAAGCCTAAAAAGCTTTTGGCTACAATTTTAATTGCAAATAATTCCATCAATATAGCTATTGTTTTACTGTTTAGTGCTATTGGAGATCTCATGTTTGAAGAGGTTACCTATAAGTTGTTTGGTTTTTTGTCCGTACGTTTTCTTTTAGAAGTGGTAGTGGTAACTTTTCTTATCTTGATGTTTGGTGAGATTTTGCCTAAAGTGTATGCAAATAGAAACCAGAAGAGTTTTGCATATACTATGTCTTACCCATTAAAAGTGCTCGATGTTGTTTTTACACCATTGAGTGCGCCCATGAGATCTATAACTTTATTCTTACATAAGAAATTAGGAAAACAGAAATCTAGTTTAAGTGTAGATCAACTGTCGCAAGCTTTAGAGCTTACTTCAGAAGGGGATACCACTAAAGAAGAACAGAAGATTTTAGAAGGGATAGTTTCTTTTGGGAATACGGATACCAAGCAGGTAATGCGGCCTCGTATAGATATTTTTGCATTGAATGTAGATATGAAATTTCTAGAGGTTATTGAGGAAATTAAGAAAAGAGGGTATTCCAGAGTTCCTGTATTTGCAGAGAATGTAGATAATGTAAAAGGGGTATTGTATGTAAAAGATTTGCTTCCTTATATAGATAGGAAAACTTTTAATTGGATGACCTTGGTGAGGGAGCCTTATTTTGTTCCTGAAAATAAAAAGTTAGATGATTTATTATTAGAGTTTCAGGAGAAGAAAAACCATTTAGCGGTCGTAGTAGATGAGTATGGTGGTACTTCGGGAATTGTAACCTTAGAAGATATTATAGAAGAAATAGTAGGAGATATTAGTGATGAATTTGATGACGAAGATCTTATTTTTTCAAAACTAGATGATAATAAGTATTTATTTGATGGTAAAACGGCCCTGAAAGATTTTTACCGAGTTATTAAGATTGATGACGAAACAAATTTTGAAGAACGTAAAGGTGAATCTGAAACTATAGCAGGTTTTATTCTTGAAATCGCAGGAAGCTTTCCTAAAAGGGGAGAGGTTGTTGAGTTTGATGGGTTTACTTTTGTTATAGAAAGTTTAGATAAGAAAAGACTAAAACAAATAAAAGTTATTTTGCCAAATGAAGAATAGGTTAGTTGTTTTTTTAGTTGTTACAATATTAGCTGTAGCAGGGTGTACGGAAGAAAGTGTCATGCCAAAACCAAAAGCTATGTTGCGTTTAGATTATCCTATGGCGAATGAGGTGCTGTTAGAAACAGATCGTTTTTCATTTAATTATAATGATCGAGCTAAGCCTATAATCAAAAATCAAAATGCTATTGTTATAGATTATCCTTCTATGCGTGGTTCTATATTTGTGACGCATAAAAAAGTAGAGGATAATTTGAATAAGTTGATTGCGGATGCAGAAAAATTGTCTTTAGATCATATGAAAAAGGCAGATAATATTCAGCCTAGAACATTTATTAATGAGGAAAATAAGGTATATGGCACTTATTTTCAAATCATAGGGGATGCCGCTTCGCAATCGCAGTTTTATTTAACAGACAGTGTTCAGCATTTTATAACAGGTTCTGTCTATTTTTATTCTAAGCCTAATTACGATTCTATTTTGCCTGCGGCTGATTATCTTCAGGAAGATATGCGTGCTATTATGGAAACTTTGCGTTGGAAAAACTAACGAAGAAACTCCTTATTTTAAAAGAGCTTCTGCGTTTTCAATACTTGTATTCATTTTATCTCTTAAAGCTTTTACTTTAACCTCTTCCTCGTCTAAAAAGCGTTGCTTTTCTTTGGTTAATTTTTTTCCTTTCATGATCTCATCAGATTCAAAGCGATCGCCAAAACCTTTCATCCACTCCATCATAGATTTATTAGCGTCTCTTAGGTCTGCTTGAGCGTTTAAGAGTGTTTCCGTAGAATCTGTTTCCTGAATTTTTTCATCTATTTTACTGATCAGTCTTCCAATGGTACTCATTTTAGGCATCACTTCATCGTGAACCGCCATGACTTGCTGCATTTGTGTAGGAGCTTCTTTTGTGTCAGAATCCTTACAGGAATAAGTTAATGATATTGCTATAACTGAGAGGATAAGGCCTAGTTTTTTCATAATCTATTATTGTACTACAAAGATACTATATCTTTCTTTTTTAAAGTTTGTAAAGCGTATTTAGAATGTCTTTTTGTTAAACTATTAAAAAAACCCTTCAAAACTAAATAATTAGCATTGAAGGGTTTTAGATGTTATTTTAAGGTTTTAATTACTCAAAATCGGCATCTGTGATTCCTTTATTAACGGTAGCGGAAATTAATTTGCTTTCCATTTTCTGCGGACCTAAAGAAGCAGATTTTGTACCAGGAAATTTGATACCTTCTATTTCTTGATAGTCAGATAATTCAGATTCTTGTGCTTGTGTCTGTCCATTCATGCTAGTGGTAGAAACTTCTTTCACCTTAAGGCCTGTTTCAACTGCGTAAAAATAAGAAGCAGAAACTACTTCTCCGGGAACATCAATTTTATACGCTTTTACACCATTAACGTCTTCAATACCTACTAGTTTTGCCTTACCGGTAGCCATAAATGTTTGTTCAGGAAAAATACCTAAAGCGTTTTTCATGTCGGCAACCATATTCTCTGGCAAAGGCATTTTGTTGCCACCTTGTTTCATGTATAATTCATCACCTTTGGCTATAACACCTTGCATAGGAGCGTCATTCATATACATCGTCATAGCGTATTTGTCTGCCGTTCTTTTTTCCTCTGTTTTTATCTTAGATCCCATTGCGGAGCCCTCGTAAACCAAGATTAAAGAAGTGATAGCGTTTACTTTATCTTTACCGCCAATAGCTTCAAAATAGTTATCAATTACGGTTTGTGCAGATACGCCTTGTGGTAGTGCAGCATTGTAATCGGGCTTTTCGGTAGAATTTATTTTTTTATCGTAATACTTTACAGGAATTGTTTTTCCGTTGAAAGTTACTTTTTCTAAATTCTCAAGAACTTCACTTCCTTTACCAGCAACGACTATTCTGGCGTTAGCAGTCGTGAAATACTTGTTGGCAGCTTTTTGTACATCGGCAACCGTTACAGCATTGATGCGTTCTAGATAGGTCTTATAGTAATCTTTAGGTAATCCTTCTGTCTCAATGTTTAAAGCATACCCAGCAATAGTTTCTGGGCGCTCTAATGCCATTATAAAACGACCGATATACTTAGCTTTTGTGTTTGCTAAATCTTTTTCAGTAACAGGCTGTGTTTTGATTTTATCTATTTCTTTTAAGATTTCAACGATAGAACTATCAGTAACAGCATTTCTAACTTGAGCAGTAGCTCTAAATCTTGCAGGTGCATATTTGTCATTACCTAGACTAGAGTAGGAGCCATAAGTATATCCTTTATCTTCTCTTAAATTTAAAAATAAGCGTCCTTCTCCTCCGCCACCAAGAATTTGGTTGGTAATTAAAGCTGGAAAATAATCGGGATCACTCATTTTTAAGTCTACTAAACTTTCTACAGCTATTTCAGATTGTACAGCATTAGGTACATCTACAAAGTTTATTTGTGTGTATTGAACGTCTGATGGTTTAGAGAATTGAAATGATGGAGGTGTTGCTTTTGTCCAAGCGGTAAAATTCTTCTTAACTAATTTCTCTACCTCTTTTACGTTCACATCACCAATAATAATTAGATAAGCATTTGCAGGTACAAAATAGTTAGAATAAAACTTTTGAACATCAGTAAGATTAATGTTGTTAATGCTTTCTGCGGTACTGAACTCTCCATAAGGATGATTTTTTCCGTAAGCTAAAGCAGTTTGTGCTTTGTTGGCTATAGAGGCTACGTCATTCTCTTCCGATTTGATTCCGGTAAGGATTTTTTCCTTTTCCTTGTCAAATTCTTCCTGTGTGAAGTTAGGGTGTATGGCAGCATCAGCCATTAATTCAATAATTCTAGGGAAATATTTAGATAAAGAAGAGGCAAAAGCGCTTTGTGATCCAAAATTGATGCTAGCGCCTAGAAAATCTACCTCTTGGTTGAAATCATCTTTAGAGATCGTTTTGGATCCATTTCCTAATAAGCTAGAAACAAATGCGCTTACACCTGCTTTGTCTCCTTCTGCAACTGGTGGGTTGTCTATTCTTAACTGAATAGAAACTCTTGGTAGTTTATGATTCTCAACCACTAAAACTTTAAGTCCGTTTTTAAGTTCAAAACGTTGTGGTTCTTTTAAATTGATTTCTGGAGCAGGTCCTGCTTTAGGCATGACACTCCTGTCTATTTGTGCATTGGATGCCATGGCAAATAATGCAAAAACTAATGTAATATATATATTTTTCATGTGTGCTTTATTTATCTCAGGGTGCTAATTAATTCGCTGGTTTTTCTTCTGGTAAATATTCTAAAACAACTCTTTGGTTAGGATTCAGATATTTTTTAGCAACGGCTTTAATCTCTTCGCGAGTAATAGATCTGTAAATATCTATTTCAGTGTTGATTAGGTTGGTGTCATCATAAAGCATGTAGTTTCTTACTAATGAATTAGCAATACCTTCAACACTAGCATTAGAATTCACGAAATTATTTTCAAATATATTCTGAAGTTTTTGAAATTCATTTTCTGAAATTAATTCCGTTTGTAATTTTACAATTTCTTCGTCAATTTCTTTTTGAATTGCTTCTAGGGTGTTTTCACCTACAGGTAGTCCACCTACGATATAAGTTCCATAATCTTCTTGAGAACCGTTGAATGCAAATACTTGTAGTGCCATTTTCTTTTCATCAACAATTTTCTTGTACAGTCTTGAGCTTTTGCCATCACTTAAAATAGTGGAAACCATATCTAATACATAAGCTTCTCTATTGGTTTGTTCAGGAGTACGATATCCTAACATAATCAAAGGAATTTGAATGTTAGGATCTCTAAATTCTGCTTTGATTGTTTGTGTAATAGGTTCTTCCTTAAAAGTCTCTCTCTTTATAGCGTCACCTTTTGGGATACTTCCAAAATAATCTTGAATCATTTTTTTTGTAGCGCTCATCTCAAAATCACCAGCAACTACTAATGAAGCATTGTTAGGAACGTAGTACATTTTGTTAAACTTTTTAAAATCCTCTAAAGTAGCACTCGCTAAATGCTCTAAAGAACCAATAGTTTGCCAGCGGTAAGGATGGTTTTTAAACAAGTTTTTGGACATTACTTCTCTCCAACGGCCATAAGGAGCGTTATCATAGCTTCTTCTCTTTTCTTCCTGAACAACTTCTTTCTGTGTGTCTACGCCAATTTTATTAATGATAGGATGTAGCATACGTTCAGATTCTAACCATAATCCTAATTCAAGGTTGTTAGAAGGGAAGACTTCATAATAATAGGTTCTGTCTTGTGTGGTGTTGGCATTATTTTGGCCTCCATTGGATGCCACAATTTCAAACCATTTACCGCGCTCAATGTTTTCTGTTCCTTCGAAAAGCAAGTGCTCAAAGAAGTGAGCGAAACCTGTTTTTTCTGGATCTTCATCTTTTGCGCCAACATGATACATTACGGCAGTTGTTACTAATGGTGCGCTATTATCTTGATGTAAGATAACATGTAGACCATTTTCTAAGTCATACTCTTCAAAAGCCACTTCTTGGGCTTGCATCCCAAGAGCAACTAAGGAAAGTGATGCAGCTAGAACTAATTTTCTTCTCATTTTAATAGTGTTATATAGTATTGTTTGTCGATAAATTTAAGGATTATCGACATTAATTTGACTATTTGTAGGTGGAAATTATCATTTGTTACAATAAAATGGACTTTTTTCTACAATTATTTTTTAAATAATTGATTATTAATGAATTGTGTGGTGAGCGCTGCCTTTTTTTTCTTAAATTATACGAAGTAATTTAAAATGATATGATTATGAAAAAATTTACGCTACCCATTAGGTTTGGTATTGCTACTAGTGGTTGTTTAATTGCCTATTTTCTCGTGTTGTCCTTGTTTAATTTACATGTTAATGGGTTTTATAGTTCGTTTAATAGTATAATTACCGGTTTTGGGATTTATGAGGCTATTAAGTTCACTAAAGTTTTAAAAGGGAAAACATTTGATTACCGCCAAGGATTTTGCTGCAGGAATTACAACCGGTTTTCTTGCCACACTAATTTTTACAATATTTTTTGCCTTTTACGCAACAGAAATTAATATTGACTTTCTACCTGAACTTTCTAAAGTATGGTTTAAGGAATATCATACGGGAGAGGGTTTGTTGTTTTTTACTGTGGCAATAATGGGCTTTGCTACGACGGTAGTACTTACCTTAGCATTTATGCAGTTGTTTAAGTCATCTAATAATTTAAAATGAATTTAAGCTTAATTTCCTTAAAAAACACTTGCTAGTTAAGTATTTAGCAGTATATTTGCACCCGCCTAATGAAATAGGTGATAAAATATTGATTAATAACAAACACAAGCTATGTACGCAATTGTAGAGATAGCAGGGCAGCAATTTAAAGTTGCGAAAGACCAAAAAGTGTATGTTCACCGTTTACAGAACGAAGAAGGTAGCAAAGTTACTTTTGATAATGTTCTTTTATTAGAAGACGGTAGCAACATTACTATTGGCGCCCCAGCTATAGACGGAGCCGCTGTTGAGGCAAAAGTCATTAAGCACCTTAAAGGTGACAAAGTAATCGTTTTTAAGAAAAAAAGACGTAAAGGTTACAAAGTTAAAAACGGTCACAGACAGTATTTAACGGAATTAGTAATTGAAAGCATAGTTTCTTCAGGTGCTAAAAAAGCAGAGAAGAAAGCAGAGCCTAAAAAAGAAGCTGTAAAAGCCGCTCCTAAAAAAGCAGCCGCTAAAGCTACTGACAAAGCTGACGACTTGAAAAAAGTTGAAGGTATTGGGCCAAAAATTGCTGAAACATTGGTTGCTGCAGGAATTTCAACTTTTGCTGAATTAGCAAAAACTGATGCTGCAAAAATCTCTGAAATCATCGCTGACGTTCGTGGAAATCACGTTACTGACACATGGCCAGCGCAAGCTAAATTAGCTGCTGAAGGTAAGTGGGATGAGTTGAAAAAATGGCAAGATGAATTAGATGGTGGGAAACCAGCATAAGTTTAACAAAATAAAACCGTAACAAAATGGCACATAAGAAAGGTGTAGGTAGTTCTAAAAACGGTAGAGAATCAGAATCGAAACGTTTAGGTGTTAAGATTTTTGGTGGTCAGGCTGCTATTGCTGGTAACGTATTAGTTAGACAGCGTGGAACTAGACACAATCCAGGTGAAAATGTATACGCAGGAAAAGATCACACTTTACACGCTCGTGTAGATGGTATCGTAAAATTCCAAAAGAAAGCGGGAGGGAAATCTTTCGTATCTATTGAGCCTTTCGAAGCTTAAGAGATAATTTCTTTATACAAAATAATACCCTTTATTGCTTTCATTAGCGATAAAGGGTTTTTGCGTTACACCAAATACTTTACTTAATCATAATACCTGCTTAAACTTAAGGTTACGCCAATCTTGTACTTTTCAAGATTAAATCCAGGTATTGCGTGTTCTCAAAACTATTCCTTCTTTATCTTTTTATATTTTTTAATACAGCACAACTCATTTCTCAGGAGGCGGTGAAATTTGATGTAGCTAAGGATAGTATTGATCTTGTCTTCATACGGTTAAACGAGCACCTTAAAAGTGAATTAAAATCTTCAGATGCACGAACTATAGCTACAGCACACTTGAAACTAGGTGTTTTTTGCCAAGAGAATGAAGTGTATTCTGAAGCTATAAATCAGTTTAACAAAGCAATTTTATTATTAGGTAAAGATAATCATGAAAGCTTATTTCTTGAATTGGTAAATAGACTGGGTATTGTTCATTTACAACTTAAAAACTATAAGGCAGCAGAACATTATTTCCGAATTGGACTTGAGGAAGCTTTGTTACAAAAAAATAAGACTCAATTAGCTTATGCTAAAAGTAACCTTGGAACATCTTTTGAAAAGCAACAACGATATGATGAGGCTTTGAAATTTCAAAAAGAAAGTATAGAATTATACTCAGCGCTTAAAGATGCCGAAGGGGTATCTATTGTGTATGAAAATATAGGGAGCGTCTACGAAGATTTAGAACAGTACCAAAAGGCACTTGGTTATTTTCAGAAATCTCTGCAATATCATACATCAACTACCGATGCGCGTTTCGCAAATATTTTAAATAATTTAGGGGATGTATACCGGAAATCAAAATCGTGCAAGGAGGGACTCCAGTATACTCAAAAAGCGCTAGAAATTTCAAAAATACTCGGCCATGCTCATGAAGAGGCTAGCAGTCATAAAGATTTGGCGGAGAATTTTGAATGTATGGGAAACTACGCATTGGCGGTGACTCACCTAAATGAATTTATTCGTATCGACAAAGAAAATAAACGGGTGCAAAATGCTAATCAAGGACGTGCACTTCAGATTATTTATGATACAAAGGAGAAGGAGTCGCAAATTCAATGGTTACTACAAAATAGTAAGATTGATCGTGCTCAGAAGGCAATACTTATGGTTTCTGTAGTGTGTTTTTTTATTTTCATACTTCTTGGGTATACCTATGTAAAGAAAAAACGGATACAAACAGAAAAGGAAACCAAGTACAAGCAACAACTGTTACAGGTAGAATTAAGTAAAAAGCATTTGGAAGAAGAGAATTTACAGCGGGAAGTAGCTGTTAAAAACGCATCATTATCAAGATACAGTTTATATATTTCTCAGAAGAATAAGATGCTAGCAGATTTTGCGCTGACCCTGAAGAATTCGTTAGATAGAAATAATATAGATTTAAAGAGGAAGCTTAAAGCCTTGATTAAGGAAATCGATTTTAATTTATCACAGGAGCAGGAGTGGGGAGAGTTTATGGTGCTGTTTCAAGAAACACATCCGGCATATCAAAATCAAATTAATAGCAAGGCCTTGGAGGTTTTGTCTCCGGCAGAATTTAGATTAAGTATTCTTTTAAGGCTTGGTTTGTCATCTAAAGAAATAGCTTCAATTTTAAGATTAACACCAGATAGTGTTAGAGTTTCTAGATACCGTCTAAGAAAAAAATTACCCATTACCTCTAAAGAAGATTTAACTGCTTTTTTGCGTTCCATATAGCCGTTTTTGGGCTAGTGTTTCTACTAGGTTATTGCAATGTAAATTAATCTTTATTGTTGCCTTGTTGTTTCCTTTGTTTTAAGCCGTTGTTGCCATTTTGTTTTCATTAAAAAAACATGCTATGTGTTTGATATACATAATTTTGAACTGTAAATAACCAATGAAAATGAAAACAAAAAATTCTTTAAAATTTATGCTATTCCTGCTTTTTGTTGCTTGTAATAGTATAGTGGTCAATGCTCAAAATGGCAATGTGGAAGGTACAATCTCTGATGAAAACGGATTAATTGTGCCCGGAGCTACCGTACTTATTCCGTCCTTAAAAAAGGGAGTGGTGTCCGACTTTGATGGGCACTTTTCTTTTGTTCAAATTCCAGCGGGTACACATCTGCTTACTATTTCATATTTAGGGTATGGTGATGTTGATCAAGTGGTAACTGTTTTAGAAAATAAGACCACATCTGTACAGTTTTCCATTGCACCCAAAAGTTTGGAGTTAGAAGGGGTAGAAGTGGTAAGTTACGGTTTGGGTAGTCAAGCTAAGGCGTTAAATACTCAGAAAAATAATATGAATATTACCAATGTCGTCTCAACAGATCAGATAGGAAAGTTTCCGGATTCAAACATTGGTGATGCTGTAAAACGTATACCGGGTATCACAATGCAGGTAGATCAGGGAGAGGCGCGTAACATTATTATACGTGGGTTATCTCCACAATTAAATTCGGTGACCTTAAATGGTAGCCGTGTGCCTTCTGCTGAAGGAGATAATAGAAATGTGCAGATGGATTTAATTCCAGCAGATATGATTCAGACAATTGAGGTAAGTAAGGCAGTTACTCCAGATATGGATGCTGATGCATTGGGAGGTTCTGTAAATTTGATTACTAAAACATCACCACAAGGATTTAGGCTTTCAGCAACAGCGGGTTCAGGGGTAAATTTTATTACAGATAAGCCCATCTATAATGGTTCCTTTCTTCTAGGAGATAGGAGTGCTAATGGTAAATTTGGTTGGATGGTTTCTGCATCTTATAATAATAATGATTTTGGGTCTGATAATGTTGAGGCAGAGTGGACCGATGAATTTGAGTATAATACAGGAGTAGATGATGCCGAAGGGGAGCCTATTTTGGAAGAAGTAGCGGTAGATCCTTATACGAATGTTTTTGAACAGCGAGAATATTTGGTGCAACGGGTAAGGCGTAGCTTTTCTGCAAATATGGATTATAAAATAGATGGGAATAATACACTCTTTTTAAAGAGCATATATAACTGGAGAGATGATAGAGAGAATCGATTTAGGCTTCAAAGTGAAATTTTAGATGCGGAAGATATAGCGCTAGGAGATTTTACAATAACAGACGGAGTTCCAACCATGTTTCCTGCTGAAGTGGCTCGTGAGACGAAAGGGGGTATTGATAATAAAAGAAACAAAAACAGACGTTTAGAAGATCAGCGTATGCAAAACTATAGCCTTGGAGGTAAGCATCTGTGGGGTGATGTAAAAGTGGATTGGATGACTTCTTTTGCTAAGGCTTCTGAGGAACGATTAAATGAACGTTATTTTGTATTTGCTTCTGAATATATTGTTTCAAATGATAATACTGACACGCGCTTTCCTATAATGACGGCTGCCAATGCTTCTGATGCTTCTTTGGAGAATTTTGAATATGACGAAGTAACCGAAGAGAATCAGTTTACCAAAGAGGAAGATTTTAATGTGTTTGTAAATTTTGAATTGCCAACAGATTTCTTTGGGCAGGGGGATGGTACACTGAAGTTTGGTGCTAGAGCCAGAATGAAAACAAAGTTACGTGAAAATGATTTTTTTGAGTATGATTTGGAAGATGACTATCCAACACTAGCTTCAACGGTTACTAGAAATATCTCCGATGCTGATTTTCTAGCGGGGAGTAAATATCAGATAGGTTCTTTTGTAGATGAGGAGTGGTTAGGTTCTTTAAATCTTGTGAATGGCGAGGCTATTCCAGATGAGTTTTTGAGAGAAAACTATACTGTAGACGAGAATGTTTTTGCAGGTTATATCATGGCAAATCAAAAACTATCTGAAAATTTAGGAATGCTTTTTGGGGTACGTTTGGAGCATACGGAAGTAACCGCTATAGGAAACCGAATTGCAGATGAAGAAAATTTAGAAGGTGAAATAAGGGCTGAAAGCTCCTATACTAACGTAATGCCTGGAGTGCATTTTAAATATACGGTTTCTGATGCTACCGTGTTGCGTTTGGCATGGACAAATACGTTGGCAAGACCAAATTATGCAGATCTGGTTCCTTCCGTAGATGTAGTTTCTGGAGATGAAGAAATTGTATTAGGGAATCCAAACTTGGAAGCAACTACCGCAATGAATTTTGATTTGATGGCAGAACATTATTTTGAAAGTGTAGGCTTGCTTTCTGGAGGTCTGTTTTACAAAAATATTGATAACTTCATCTATACTTTTGTAGGAGAAACTACAGATGATACGTATGGGGCAGGTACTGCAGGATATGATATTTTTCAGCCATTAAATGGCGAGGGTGCTAGTATTTTTGGAGCCGAATTTGCATTCCAGCGCCAATTAGATTTCTTGCCTGGCTTTGCTAGAAACTTTAGTATGTACCTTAATTATACCTTCATCACGTCTGCTGCAAATGGGATCATGAATGAGGACGGTGATGAAAGAGACGACGTAGACTTGCCTAATACGACTCCTAATACTTTTAATGCCTCTTTGGCGTATAATGATAAAAGGTTCTCCGCCAGATTATCAGGAAATTTTACAGACGCTTATATTGATGAGCTGGGTGGAAATGATTTTGAGGATCGTTATTATGATACTCAGTTCTTCTTAGATTTTAATACTAGTTATAAGGTGAGTGCTGGCCTTAGCATATATGCCGATATTAACAATATTACGAATCAACCCCTGCGTTATTTCCAAGGTGTAAAAGAGCGCACGCAGCAGATGGAGTACTACGGACAGCGTTTTACTATTGGTTTAAAGTATGACTTGTTTAAAAAGTAACCCATTTAAGTGTATTTCAATTAAAGAAAGTAAGATGAAAAAAATAGTAGTATATAGCGTGTGGTCCTTTTTAGTAATGAGCGCATGTAAATCAGATAAATTACCTGCAGTGGCTCCGGATATTAAGACCGAAAAAACTTTAAACGATACGGATGATCCTGCTATCTGGGTAAACCCCATTGATGCCTCAAAAAGTATTGTTTTTGGTACAGATAAGGAAACGAATGGTGCTGTGTATGCATTTGATTTGCAAGGTAAAATTATAGCGAGTAAGACCATTAGAAATATAAAACGGCCTAATAATGTAGATCTTGCCTATGGTTTTAAGTTAAACGATTCTTCAAAGACCGATGTTCTTTTGTTTACGGAACGAGAAAAAAATCAAATTAGAATGTTCTCCGTGCCAGCGATGAATCCCTTAGATAATGGCGGATTCAAAGTTTTTGAAGATGAAGGAAACTCAGCGTTTACATATCCCATGGGAATTAGCTTATATTCTTCACCTAAAGATGGCACTTTGTATGCTATCGTAGGGCGTAAATCAGGGCCAGAACTAGGATACTTGTATCAGTATAAAATTTCAGCCGATACATTGGGTGTGGTAAAGTCTTCTTTGGTTCGGAAATTTGGAAAATTTAGTGGTAAGAAAGAGATTGAGGCTATTGCGGTAGATTCTGAATTAGGTTTTGTTTATTATTCTGATGAACAACATGGCATCCGTAAATATCATGCAGAACCTACCATGGGTGATGAGGAGCTTAGCTGTTTTGGGGGAGCCCTTTTTCAGGAAGATATAGAAGGTATTGCACTTGCGCGTTACAAAGATGGTACGGGCTATATAATAGTATCAGATCAGCAGAAAGGACAGTTCAATATTTTTTCTAGAACTACAAATGAATTTATAAAGGCCGTTAATTTATCAACCTTAGAGACGGATGGTTGTGATGTGGTAACAGTGCCTCTAAATGCAACATTTAAAAACGGTCTTTTTGTGGCAATGAATGATGAGAAAGATTTCTTTTTCTATGATTTGGCCAAATTGGGATTGGAATGAAAATAAATAAATAAAGAGGGATTAATAAGGGCTAACTATAAAAGTTAGCCCTTATTTATTTTACCATTTCTGATTTCTAAATTTTTTACCTCTTGCAAAAGTTACCGTTTCTGATAGATAATCCTCAAGATTATATTCTGGAATGGGTAAGATGCTTTCTAAAAGTGTCGTGTCCCACTCATGAGGTTTTGAGGTCATATAGGGGTGTAAATGAACGCCAATAGTCTCATAATAAAAAGCTTCCAGTTTAGATGTGAAACCTGTAGAAGCATTAATGAGGTCTTCTGTGAATGAGAAGTTAGTGTATTCAACAGCCTCCAATATTTTGGCGATACCTTTCATCATATTGGTCTCTTTAGAGTGTACAATATTTAACTGTTCAATATCTGTTGCAATTACTTTAGCGATGACTTGTGCGGCATAATCTGTAGGGATAATATTTAATCCCGTAGTTGCCGTGGTGGTAATGCGTACGGCATCATCTGAACTGTTGTTGTTAAAAAACTTTGCAAAGAGATAGAATACCATATACTTAGAAATAAAGTAATTTGGACTTTCTGTGATGTTGCCTCCAAGCACACTCGGTCTTAGTATTTGTATAGGAATGTTTTTTTCTTTTCCAGCTTCAATTAAGAATTTCTCAGAAGCATGTTTAGAGGCTTCATAGTGATTGCGATAATTTTCGCCCTTTAATATGCTGTAGTCGTTTTTAATAAGTCCGCCGATATTCCCTGCGGCAAATGCAGTACTTATGTAGACAAATTTAGTGATGTGTTTATAGAACGCATAAAAGATGTCTTTGGTGAACTGTAAGTTTTCTTTGAAAATTTCTTGTTTTGCATTGGGGTCTGTAGATAGGTTTACAAAACCTGCAGAATGAATAAAATAATTAATATGATTTTTGGAGCCTAAAAAAGAAGTTGGATTTAATAATTCATCGGCATCAATGACGCTAATTTTATTAAAAACCTCTGCTAGGTTATTCTTAATAAACTCTGGAGCATATTCGCTTGTAATCACATTTTTAATGCGATTTTCAGGAGATATTGTGGCTCTCTTTCGAACAGGAAGATAAATGCGTTCGATAGTGTCAAAGCGCTGTTCTATGAGGGAAAATAATACTCTAGAACCTAATGTTCCGGTTGCTCCTGTTAAAAGTATGTTCATTTGTTTGGTGGTCTAAGCGTAAAAAATCAAAAATCCTTATTTCATAAAAAAATAAGGATTTTGATTTTAATAGTTCAATGTTCTAGTACCTATAGTATTCAGGCTTAAATGGACCTTCAACTTTAACACCAATGTATGATGCTTGTTCTGGCTTTAATTCTGTAAGTTCTACACCTAAACGAGCTAAGTGTAAAGCAGCTACTTTTTCATCTAAATGCTTAGGTAGCATGTAAACTTCATTCTTATATTTATCATTGTAGTTCCAAAGTTCTATTTGAGCAAGCGTCTGGTTGGTAAATGAGTTACTCATTACAAAACTAGGGTGCCCAGTTGCGCAACCTAAGTTTACTAAACGTCCTTCTGCTAATAAAACAATATCAGAACCATCAATAGTATATTTATCTACTTGAGGTTTAATTTCGTCTTTTGTATGACCGTAGTTTTTGTTCAACCAAGCCATGTCAATCTCATTATCAAAGTGGCCAATGTTACAAACGATAACTTTGTCTTTCATTGCTTTAAAATGCTCTCCACGAATAATGTCTTTATTCCCTGTAGTCGTGATTACGATATCTGCATTACCAACAACAGTTTCTAGTTTTTTAACCTCAAAACCATCCATTGCCGCTTGTAAAGCACAAATAGGGTCAATTTCTGTAACGGTAACAATAGAACCAGCTCCTTTAAACGAAGCAGCAGTACCTTTACCAACATCACCGTAACCGGCAACTACGACTCTTTTACCAGCAAGCATAGTATCTGTTGCTCTTCTAATTGCATCTACAGCACTCTCACGACAACCGTATTTGTTATCAAATTTAGATTTAGTAACAGAGTCATTTACATTTATAGCAGGCATTGGAAGCGTACCATTTTTTACTCTTTCGTAAAGTCTATGAACTCCTGTAGTTGTTTCTTCAGATAAACCTTTAATACCTTCCGCAAGCTCAGGATATCTATCTAAAACCATGTTCGTTAAATCACCACCATCATCTAAAATCATGTTTAATGGCTTACGATCTTCACCAAAGAATAACGTTTGTTCAATACACCAGTCAAATTCCTCCTCGTTCATACCTTTCCAAGCATAAACAGGAACTCCTGCAGCAGCAATAGCAGCAGCAGCTTGATCTTGTGTTGAGAAAATGTTACAAGAACTCCAAGTTACTTCAGCGCCAAGAGCAACTAAAGTTTCTATAAGAACTGCTGTTTGAATGGTCATGTGTAAACAACCAGCAATACGTGCACCTTTTAAAGGTTGCTCGTCTTTGTATTCTTCTCTTAATGACATTAATCCTGGCATTTCAGCCTCTGCCAAATTAATCTCTTTTCTACCCCAATCTGCTAGAGTAATGTCTTTTACCTTGTTCGGTATATAAGAAACAGTTTTAGTGCTCATATCCTTTTTTATTTTTACTTTCGTTAAATAGCAATTTTATCACTAAGAATTTAGTGATTGCAAAGGTACTAAAGCAATGCCTCTTTACAAAACAATTACGGTAACACCTAGCATAACAGTTTTTATCTGGCAAGTAACAGAGTCTGAGGACCAACTAGCTAAGGGAATTATACTTACAGATAACTGTGCAAACAGATTAGCAGGTATGAAGTCTGAAGCGCATAGAAGAGGTTTTCTAAGTATTAGACACTTATTGGCAGAGGCTGGTTATACGGATCATGACTTATATTATGATGCAAATGGTAAACCACATTTAAATGATGGGAACCATATTTCTATAACGCATTCCCATGATTTTACAGGAATAATTGTTGCGCTATCAGATGAGGTAGGGATTGATATTGAGTTGCAGCGCGATAAAATAATGAAAATTGCACATAAATTCACACAACCAGAAGAATACAGGACACTTGCAAATGCTGACGCTATCATCCGAAAGTTAACCATTGTTTGGGGGGCGAAAGAGGCAATATATAAAATCTACTCAGAAAAAGGCTTAAGTTTTTTACAACATATTGATGTTAAAGAATTTGATTTGGAAGACGAAGAATCTATTGCCGAGATTATGTATCAAGGAAAAAACTCTTCGTATTCGGTAGATTTTTTAGAATTTGAAGGCTACACCTGTGTGTACTCTGTTAAACTATAACATAAAATGAATATTTCTGTTGAGCTTACGCTTTCCCCTTTACAAGATACTTTTGAACCTATAATTATTGCTTTTATAAAAAAGCTTAGAGATTCTAGTTTAACAGTTTTAGAAAACCCGCTCAGTACCCAGGTGTATGGGGAGTATGATGTAGTAATGTCCTTACTTCAAAACGAAATAAAAGAAGCTTTTGAGCTCATGGATAATGGCTTATTGTTTATGAAAATTGTAAAATCAGACAGGAGCGATTATGAGCCCCATTTTTAATTTTTTCTTTGAACAATATGCGCAGTATGAAACACATCATATTGTTTTAGAAATTGTTGCTGTAATTTTCGGACTTCTATCGGTAGTATTCTCTAAACAGAATAATATACTGGTCTATCCAACGGGTATGATTAGTACGGCAATCTTTGTATACCTATTAGTTATTTGGGGGCTTTTGGGAGATATGATGATAAATGTATACTATTTTATCATGAGTGTGTATGGCTGGTACGTATGGACGCGGAAGGTAGATAATGAACATACCACTCCTATTTCGAGAACAACAGCTAAAGAACACAAAATAGCGGCTATTATCTTTTTTTCTACCATTGTTTTTGTATTTGTAGTGTATCAAATTTTTGATAAGTGGACAAGCTGGACTGCTTATGTTGATACTGTAACTACAGCCATCTTTTTTGTTGGAATGTGGTTGATGGCAAAACGGAAAGTGGAAAATTGGTTATATTGGATCATCGGAGATATAATCTCAGTTCCCCTATATTTTTACAAAGGCTTTACATTCACAAGCCTTCAGTACCTTATATTTACATTTATTGCAATTTTTGGATATGCTGCATGGAAGAAAACTTTAAACAAGAACCTTCAGACGTAATAAAAATAGTTTTATTCGGGCCTGAATCTACAGGGAAAACCACTTTGTCCGGACAACTGGCGCGTTATTATAACTCGGTTTGGGTACCAGAATATGCAAGAGAATATTTGCAGGATAAATGGAACGAAGAAAAAAAAACCTGCGAGCCTAAAGATTTACTGCCTATCGCGGCGGGTCAGATGAAATTAGAAAACAAGCTTTCTAAAAAAGCTAATAAAGTTTTGATTTGCGATACTGATTTATTAGAGACCAAAGTATATTCGGAGGCGTATTATATTGGCCATTGTGATCCCGTTTTAGACAAGTATGCACTTCAGAACACCTATGATCTTTATTTTTTAACTTATATTGATGTACCGTGGGAAGAAGATGATTTGAGGGACAAACCCTTAGAGCGAGAGAAAATGTTTCAATATTTTAAAGATACCCTTGATAGGTACAACCGTAAGTATATCATATTAAAGGGCGATAAAGCAACTAGATTAAAAACAGCAATAGAACACATAAATACACTATTAGACCAATGACAGCATTTTCGAACCAAGACAAACAACAATTAGTTTCTAAAGGAATAGCAGCCGAAAAGGTTTTGAAACAAATAGAAACATTTAAAGAAGGTATTCCATTCGTAAAATTAGAGAAAGCAGCAGTTGTAGACGAAGGAATATTAAAATTCTCTGCCGATGAGGAGAAGAAGTTTATCGAATCTTTTGATGCTGAAAAAAATAAAAAATCGCTGTTAAAATTTGTTCCTGCATCTGGGGCGGCATCACGCATGTTTAAGGCGTTTTTTAATTTCTTGGAAAAATACAATCCAGAAGAAGAAGCGCTAGATGCTTATATAAGTAGAGCGGGAGATAAAGATATAAAGAAGTTTTCTGAGGAGTTGATTCACCTGCCTTTTTATGAAATAATACAATTAAGAATAAAAGGAAAGTATACTACCGAAGGAGAAGAATTATTTCTTTTTGTAAAAGAAATGCTGAGTGAGCAAGGTTTAAATTATGGTTTTTATCCTAAAGGACTATTGCCATTTCATAATTATGGTGATTATGCTGCAACTCCATTTGAAGAACATTTGAAAGAGGCAGCGCTATATGCAAGTGCGGAAGGGGAGGCTAATTTACACTTTACCATATCTGAGCAGCATGGTGAAATGTTTAATAAAGAGTTTGATGCAATTAAGGAGCGTGTGTCCGCAGCTACAAGCGCTTCATTTAATGTAAGTTATTCTTTCCAAAAAGCAGAAACAGATACTGTTGCTGTTACTATGGATAATAAACTTTTTAGAGAAGCAAGTGGTGCCATACTATTTAGACCAGGAGGGCATGGCGCGCTGATAGAAAATTTAAATGAACAAGATGCAGATATCATCTTTATAAAGAATATTGATAATGTGGTGCCTTCAAGAAATATTGAAGAGGTAGCCAATAGCAAAAAAGTATTAGCGGGACTTCTAATAGAACTTCAGAATAAAGCATTTAAATATGCTCAGGTGTTGGAAGATAAATCGAGCTTAAATTTTGATACAATGATGGAGATTAAATCGTTCTTAGAGAACCATTTAAACGCTAGATTTTCAGCTATTTTTGAAAGCTACACCATTGATGAGCAGATTGAAATTCTTATCGATAAAATAAACAGACCGATTCGTATTTGTGGAATGGTGAAAAATGAAGGAGAGCCAGGCGGAGGGCCTTTCTGGATTAAAGGTGTTAAAGGGAATGCATCACTTCAGATTATAGAATCTGCACAGATAGATGCTTCAAATGGAAGTCAAATGAATATTTTGAAAAATTCTACACATTTTAATCCAGTAGACTTAGTATGTGGGGTAAATAATTTTAAAGGTGAGAAATTCAACTTAATAAATTTTGTAGATGTAAAGCAAGGCTTTATTACAGAAAAAACTAAAGACGGTAAGGAGCTAAAAGCTTTAGAGCTTCCGGGTCTATGGAACGGAGCAATGGCTTTCTGGAATACTATTTTTGTAGAAGTACCACTAGTAACCTTCAATCCTGTAAAAACAGTGAACGATTTATTTAAAAAATCGCATCAAGTAAGCTAGGGAGTGTAGCTTAAAGTGTGTAACTTTTATACATATTTATATGGAAAAGATACACATATATACATAGTGTACTATTATTTAAATTATAAAAACCCTTGTAAATCAATGATTTGCAGGGGTTTTTCTGTTTTATAATGATTATGGCACTATTGTTTCTCTATACAAATCGAGTTTAAAAAACAAATGTAGAATTTAATTACACGATATATGAAACAGTTAGTATTTGCAACAGCATTAGCTATAGGAAGTTTAGGAACTATAACAGCAACAGAAACTACTCCGATATTCCATGATGGTATTATGGAGGGGATATTTGCTCAAGATTTTTCGGAGATTAAAATAGAGGCATTGCCAGAGGAAATTACTGCAGCCCTAGCTAAAAATTTTCCGGGAGCATCAATTTCTCAAGCTTTTGTAAATGAAGAAGCAGAATATAAATTAATAGTAACCAGCGAGACTGGGGAAGAAATGGAATTATATGCCGATGCCGAGGGGAACTGGTTAGATATGTAAGATTTTGTTAGTAGATAAAGTTAGTTAGTTTGGTTTAAAAGGAGTTGCGGGGGCAGCTCCTTTTTTTGTGCTTAAAATTAACTGATCACATAGGTTTTGGTGCTGCTATTTATTTTCTAATAACACATATTTTGGTGGAGCGGCAAGTAGTTAATGTATGATATTATAGGTAGTGATTTTTGTATACAAATTATACAACAGCTCTAAAGATTACCCAATACTATACAGATTGGTTCTTAATGAAAATAATATAAATCACTTTAAATCAGTTGTTTAGTGTTTTAAAATCCTCTTTTTGTGTTTCGGCATTATATTTTCAATAGAAGTAATAAGTTTAATAATTAATAACACTAAAATATAGATATCATGAAAAAATTAATTTTAGCATCAGCATTTGCATTTGTAGGTTTAACAGCATTTGCTCAAACAGGAGAAGAAGTAGCAATAGCAGAAACAGCAGTAGTTTCGGCAACACAAGATAGTTTTTCAGAAATTGAAACATCATCATTACCAGAAGCGGTTTCTTCTGCAGTAGCGACAAACTATCCGTCTGCAACAATTGACAAGGCTTACGTGAACGATCAAAAACAATACAAATTAGAAGTTTCATTAGAAGACGGTACTTCAGGTACACTATACGCTGATGAAAATGGTAATTGGATTGAAATGTAATAATACCCCATAATTATTTTTTATCAATTTAGTTTGTTGAAAGGGACTGTATCATATACAGTCCCTTTTTTTGTTTGGAGGGTCCGCTAGCATAGTAGTATTTGGATACATATTACACATTACCCGTAAAGTTTACCCGAAAGTATACAGGCCCGATAGTCTTGTTAAATATATAATTAGATGTAAGTCAGTCAGTTATTGTTTAGAAATCTGGTTTTTGTGTTTCGGCATCATATTTTCAATAGAAGTAATAAGTTTAATAATAGATAACACTTAAAATATAGATATTATGAAAAAATTAATTTTAGCATCAGCATTTGCATTTGTAGGTTTAACAGCAGTTGCTCAATCAGGAGAAGAAGTAGCTATGTCAGAAACAATAGTAGTTTCAGCAACGCAAGACAGTTTTTCAGAAATTGAAACATCAGAATTGCCAGAAGCGGTTTCTTCAGCAGTAGCGACAAATTATCCATCTGCAACGATTGATAAGGCGTATGTAAACGATCAAAAACAATATAAAATAGAAGTTTCATTAGAAGGTGGTACTACAGGTACACTTTATGCTGATGAAAACGGAAATTGGATTGAAATGTAATAAGACCATTAATTGATTTGTATCACGTTAGTTTGGTTGAGAGGGACTGTATTTTATACAGTCCCTCTCTTTTATTTTAAACACAGTGTAACGTACAGATTGCTTGTATATAAATTATACAGTAGGCCTAAATTTTACCCAACAATACACAGGTTGATTTTTGATGGAAATATCATAAAACACTATAAATCAGCACTTTAATTTTTTAAAATGTTGTTTTTGTGTTTCGGCATTATATTTTCAATAGAAGTAATAAGTTTAATAATTAATAACACTTTAAAATATAGATATCATGAAAAAATTAATTTTAGCATCAGCATTTGCATTTGTAGGATTAACAGCAGTGGCTCAAACAGGAGAAGAAGTAGCAATGGCAGAAACAACAGTTGTTTCAGCAACACAAGATAGTTTTTCAGAAATTGAAACATCAGCATTACCAGAAGCGGTTTCTTCTGCAGTGTCTTCAAACTATCCATCTGCAACGATTGATAAAGCATATGTAAATGATCAAAAACAATACAAATTAGAAGTTTCATTAGAAGACGGTACTTCAGGTACACTTTATGCTGATGAAAACGGAAATTGGATTGAAATGTAACAACACCAGTAATTGATTTGTATCAAGTTAGTTTGGTTGAGAGGGACTGTATTTTATACAGTCCCTTTCTTTTTTTAAGATAATTTTAAAACGTTACATCAGTCTGAATAAGGTATATTTGACGTACGTATATTGGACCACAATACTTAGCTTATGCCTAGAATTTTAATAATTGAAGATGATGCCGCTTTTTGTCAAATGTTACAACGCTTTCTAACAAAGAAAGGGTATGAGGTAGAGACAAGCTTTACGGCAGAAGATGCTAAACAAAAATTTAAAGCTGGAGCGTTTGATATGGTCATTACAGACCTTCGTTTGCCTAATTATGATGGTATAGAGTTATTAACAGATATCAAAGCAATCAATGCAAAGATTCCTGTTTTAGTGATGACTAGTTATGCTGAGGTATCTACTGCAGTAAACGCAATGAAAAAAGGTGCTTTAGATTACATCTCTAAACCGTTTACTCCAGAAGAAATGGTGATGCTTGTGGAAAATGCATTAGATCAAAAAACAACGCAGGTAGAAAAAAATGCTGAGCCAAAGGCAAAGAAGTCCCAAGATAAAGTGGAGGTTAGTGCAAGTAACGGTATTAAAGGAATTAGCGATGCCTCTAAAAAGTTACATGAATACATAAAACTTGTAGCGCCTACAGATATGTCTATTCTTATTACTGGTGAGAGTGGTACAGGAAAAGAGGTTACGGCAAAGTCTATTCATGATACCAGTAAGAGAAAAGATTTTAATTTTATAGCGGTAGATTGTGGTGCCATCCCAAAAGAGATTGCTACAAGCGAATTTTTTGGTCATGTGAAAGGAAGTTTTACGGGCGCTATTGAAGATAAGATAGGTCATTTTGAAGCAGCAAATGGCGGAACGCTATTTTTAGATGAAATAGGAAATCTTTCTTATGAAAATCAAATACAACTTTTAAGAGCGCTTCAAGAACGTAAAATTAAAAGAGTAGGAAGTACCAAAGAAATTTCTGTAGATGTACGTGTGATTACCGCGACTAACGAAGATTTAGTAGAAGCGGTTGAAAAGGGAACATTTAGAGAAGATTTGTACCATAGGATTAATGAATTCTCTATAGAAACCCCTTCGCTGCAAGAGCGCTTTGAAGATTTGCCATTGTTTGCAGATTTTTTCTTAGATAAGGCAAACAGATCTCTTGATAAGCGCGTTTTAGGTTTTTCTGATGAGACTACTTTAGTTTTTAAACAATATCATTGGCCTGGGAATTTAAGAGAATTACAGAATATTATAAAAAGATCTGTTTTACTTACTACAGGAGACATCATCCAAACAGACGTATTACCAAAAGAGCTTTTTGAAGTCAACAAAAAAGTAGCGCCAGATAATTTCTCTAAAGATGCTTATGAAAAAGATCAAATTATAAAGGCTTTAAAAGAAACAAATTTCAATAAATCTAAAGCGGCAAAATTATTGAAGGTTACGCGTAAGACTTTGTACAATAAAATTAATCAGTATAATCTGGATTTATAGTCTTATCAGCTCTCAAAGCTAAGGTAAGCGCTATAACATAATTTTTAAGTTGCTGGTATTTCGCTTTGAGCTCTTTATCACTTAGCGTATCTCGTTTAAGTTTTTCAAAAGATTCAAGGATAGCAATAGCATCATTAGCTTCTAATTGTCTAAACATAGCAAGCATTTTATGAGATGTAGCATTTATGCGCGCCATATCTTTGGTGCTTGTTGCTTTACTTAGAATTTCAATATTATCCTCTGTATCTCTTAAGAAAGTATCTATCAGGTCTTTCAGCCCTTCATTAGAATCATCTAAAAATGATGTAATAGTTTTTAAATTGTATAAAGTAGACTTGCTTTCGTGAATTTGTTTTTCCTGTTCTTTTTCTTTTAGGATTATTTCTGGAAATAATTGTGCTAAACGCCCTAAAAACTGATCTTTAGAAAAAGGTTTCTGTAAAACAGTATCAAAACCAGCGGTGCTGTAGGTAGAAGTTTCTAAATCCTTTCTTCCTGTCATGGCAAGGATAGGTTGGTTGTTGTAATGACTGTAACGACCACTTTTTAGCTTTTCTAAAACTTCAAAACCATTTATTGTTGGCATTTGTATATCTGTAAGTACTGCACTATATGTTAGATTGTCTTTAAGGCCGATAGCATTGAAATCAGCGTAAGAAATAGTATTGATATTAGAGCTTTCACAAACCTCATGCAGTAATTTCCGCATTGCAATATCATCATCGATAATTAAAAGTGTAATCTTATTTTCTTCAAAGTTAATTTCTTTTATTTCTGACGAAGCAATTTGCGTTTCAGATAACTTTAAGGGAATGGTAAACGTAAATGTGCTCCCTTGATTTTTGTCACTCTGTAATCCTATTTTACCCTGAAGTAATTCTGTTAATTTTTTTGAAATAGTTAATCCTAAGCCGTAGCCCCCATATTTTTTTTCTGTACTGTCGTCAGCTTGTGTGAATTCTTTAAATATATGCTCCTGTTTCTCTTTTTCAATACCAATACCACTGTCTATAACCTGTATTCTTGTTTTGTATAGGGTGTTGTTTTCAATAGTTACTGTGGCCACAACTTTTATAAAACCTTGTTGGGTAAACTTGTAGGCATTGCTGATGAGGTTGGTTAAAATTTGTCGGATTCTAAAGGGATCGCCTATTAGTGTTTGATGTAGTTTTTTATCAATGACAATCTGAAGCTCTATAGGTTTATTTTTATATAATTCTTCTAGGTTTTGTGCGGTTTCCTGAATCAAATCTGGTAAAAGAAAAGGAATGTTTTCTATCTTTAATTTACCCGCTTCAAGTTTAGAGAAGTCTAACAAATCATTCACTAAATTATCTACGTAAGTGGCTGCAGATTTTACATTTTTTAGATAGCCAACTTGTTTACCTGTTAAGCCTGTGTTTTCCATTAATTCAGAATAGCCCGTAATGGTATTTAATGGAGTTCTTAAATCATGGCTCACGGTAGAAATAAGTTGTTCGCGACTTTTTAAAAGCGATTCAGAAAATTTCTTTTCTTCTTCTAAATGCTGACGATAGGTTTGTACACGCCAATAATCTCTAGTGATTAAAAATGTAAAAATTCCAACCGTAAGAAATGCGAGTATTGCCGCGCCGCTGGCTAACCGAGTACTTCGTTTTAAAATTTCTTGTTTTTTTAAATTATCCGCGTGAGTTGCGGCAATAATTTCCTGTTCAAAGGCACTTACAATACTTCTTAATTGTTGTGATAAATCTAAATCGTTCTGGTTAATTTCTCGCTCCTTATCAGCTAATGCACGCTGTGTTAAGGCATCTTTTTCTTTGGCTTCATTTAGTAAGTTTCGTGAAGCATTTATAATAGAATCTATTTTTTCAGGACTATGGTTTTCTTTTGGGGCATTGTCATTTAAGATGAGTGCAAGCTTTTCAATAACACTTTTGGCTTTCGGAGATAATTCATCAATATTCGGTGCAATGCTTTTGGCAGTAATTTTACCCAAAGAAAGTTCCATCGTATTAAATTTTGCTAAAGCAACATCTAAAGAACTATTGGCTTCGCTTTTCAGCTTTAATCGCCTTAATTCTTCGTTATTATAGGTTTTTAATTTTAAAAGATTCTGTACGCTATCTAAAAGTTGCACTTGATAATCACTAGTAACTACTTCTTTTAACGAGTCTATTTCTGCAGAAACTACATCAATTTTTCTAGCATATGCCGTAAAATTCTCTTTGGTTTTGGTCTGTAATGCTAATTTAGATAAACTTTCAGCCTCATAAAGTTGTGTTAGTAAAGAGCCCGTCTTAATGAACTTGACATCATTCTCACCAGAAGTATCTGTAGCTAGGTAACTCTTAATCTCTGATAGGATGAAAATTCCAGAAATAACCGCTAAACCTACTAGTATTAAATAGCTTAATACAATTCTGAAGGTGAACTTGTTTTTAGATTTATTTTTTTTCATCGCTGTAAATGACCTATGGTAATTACGTTCTTTTTTCAAAAAAAGTTGGTGTTTGACGTGTTAAATTAGTACTAACAGACGTAAAGTTACTAGGAGTTGTTTATAAAGTGCATAATTATAATCTAAAATCAATTGAAAGCAATAGGAACTCTCTTTGTAAATTGATAGATGTTGTTGAATCAAAAATATCAGAAATATTTCTCTGAGTGTAGTCTTTACCAGTTAATTGTAAATTTCTTGAAATTAATGAGAATTTCAATTTTTCATTTTTTGTAGAATAGTTTAAGGACATATCAAGAAATGAAAAGCTATTATCCTTTCGATTGTCAGTTAAATAATAATCTATAGTAGTTGTAATATTCAATCTTTTTTGAGGTCTAAAAAAAATCTTAAAAGAATTATTAATAGATTTATTAGAAATATCACTAATTGATTTAAATGTAGAATAACGAACTTGTAAACTATTCTCAAAATTAAACATACCTACAAAACCAGTTTTAATTCTATTTTCAAATAATTTTGTAAAAACTTTGTTGTTTCTAAGATTAGAACTATTAATTACATTACTATAATTATTAATACTCTGAACAAAATTAAATTTAAAATTTGATTTAAAAATGCCTATATATTTATCCGCAAAAAGGTTAAAAGATATATTATCAGAATATACATTCTTAAGCAAATTTTCATTTACTATATTAATATCATCTATTATGATATTTGACAAAAAATTATTTTTTTGATGATAATAATTCATTCCAGCGTTTAATTGGAACAAATTAAAAAAGTCATTATAATTATATGTTAGCTGACCACTGTAATATTTCAAGGTTTCAAGTTCAAAACTATTTTTGGTAGATGTTCTGTAAGAGTTAAATATGCTATTCTCAAATGTATTTTCTAAATCAAGACCTTTTTCATCATATTGACTAGAGAAATGGATGATATTTTTATTATTAGCTTTATAAAAAATACTGAGTTTTGGGTTGATGTAAAAAGTAGTATTATTTTTAACAGTTAATCGCTCTATGTCTTGAAGGTTTTGATCTAAATAATTTAAGTTTAGCGAGGTGTTAAATATCCATTTGTCTTTTCGGTATGAAAACTTGTTGTTTAAAAATATAAGGTTTTTATTAAAATCAATTTTGTTGGTTAGCATTTCTTCTGTTTGATCTGCATTTAAATTTGAATTTAATTTATTGTTCTCTTCGGAATAGCCTAAATTAATATCAATATCAAATTTGTTATAATGCAGAAGAAGAGAATTTTCAAAATTTATATAAGTTTTGAGCTGATTTATTGTTTGTTCTAAATTTATACCGCTATCAATATTAAAGTCTGATAGTACATTTAATTTTTCAAAATTTTTATCATTATTCAGTAGTATGCTACTAGTAAAAGCAGAGTTCTTGTCAATTCTATTGGTGTAATTTAAAATTTGATGATTTTTATGTACAGCCCTATTGATGAAGCTTTCCTGCAAACTTCCGTTAATGTCAACTTTGTCTTCTGACTTTAAATGATCATTCTCAAGTGTGCTATTTACTTCTATGAGCTCTTTATCAGAGAGAATGTATTTAAAGTTAAGTTTTGTATTGTATATTTTTGGTTTAATTTTTAGTTCTTCAGATTGATTTATTTCTGTTTGATTTTTATCAAAATATGAAAGGTTCGTTAATATTTCTCTTTCAAGCCTATCTTTTTTTAAATCAAAATTTGCTTTTAAATCAATTTTATCCGTAATTTTTAAGATTGTATTTATGCTGGAAAAGATTGTGCTATTTATTCTTGTTCTATCATCTGGAAGTTGTGTACTTAATTCTGCATCGTTTAAAATATTACCTAAATTTCTTTCATTTTTTTCCAGATTTTTTAAATTGTAGTTATTTGTAGCGAAATAATCATATGGGGAGTCGTCAATTCCAATATTGTTATATTTAATTGTAGAAAATGTTTTTATTTTTTTTGAAATACCTAAAGTAGTACTGCTTAAATCTAATTTGTTTTCTACTCCCAAGCCAATTTTACTGCCATTGGAAAAATTTGTTTCGCCCTTTTTTAAGGAAAGGTTTAATGCAACCTCATTACTTTTTTTAATATCTTTTAATAATGAATTTTCTTGATAATTTTCTATTGCAGATAATCCTTCTATTGCCTCGATATCAATATTCTTGCTTCCGATAGTGTAATTTTCTCCAAAAAGATCATCACCGTCTAGTAGTAAACTCTTAATAGGAACACCTTTAAATGATATTTGACCATTATCACTTACTCTTATACCCGGTAACTTCTTTATTAAATCTTCTACAACACTTTCGGAGCCATCTAGAAAGCTGTCTATTTTATAGTTTGTAGTATCCTTATTAACTATAACCGGTGTCGGTTTAGAGTAGACTACGACTTCTTCTAATTTTGTTGGATTTTCTACTAATGTAATAGTGCTAATTAAATTTTTAGCTTTAATAATATTGGTAATCTTAATAGTTTTATTGAAATATTTTGGATTCTTGTATTCTAATATTAAAGAGTCAATATCTTTTTTTAATTCTAATTTGTAGTGCCCATTTTCGTTGCTAATCCCATATGCTAAAACTATACTACTGGCTTCACTATTTTTTGCAGTAATCACTGTGAATTCTATTGGTGTTCCAGACTTATCAATGATTTTTCCTTCAATTGTTTGACCATGAATACCCTGTTGGAGTAGTAGAATTAGAATTATAGCACTAAATCTTAGCTGCATACGAAATTGTTGCTATTTCTTATTCTTTTAAATATTCTACGATACCTTTTTTAGGTAGTAAAGTAGTAGGTCCATTTTCGCTCATACCATTCCTTTTTACTTCGTCATATTTAGATTTATAAAGAGCCAAAAACTCTCCCCAAGAGATAAGTTTATCTTTGATATAAGGGTTTTCTAAGACTAATTTCTCTTTTTTAGTAGCTATAGATGTAGCTATTAATTTAAAGAAATCATCATCAGACTTTATTTCTAGAATTAATCCTGGAAGGCCGCTAAATCGCCATGGTCCATCGGGGTAATTCAGCTGTGTTGTAAAATAAGCGGTGTATTCCCTAGTGCCGTAAGTTGTCTTAGCTTCTTGACATAGGTATCCTAGAATTTCTTTAGTATTAGTTGTTAGGTTCCATTGTGTATTACTTAATGAATCTTTGATTTTAAAATCTTTCAATCCTATTCTATCCCTATAGAAAATTTTTTTTTCTTTGAAATTTTTAAATACAAATTCGTTTCTTTTTGATTTAATAATTAGCTCAGTTTCATCGTCGAGATTATTTGTGCCCTGTGAATTTTTCATAATTCCAGTATGGTCAATCTCATAAATTGAGGAAGTTCCATCACTTGTAAGTTTAGATTTGACGGAGTATTCTTGTTGTATTTCTTGCATCATTAATATGTAATCATATTCTACTTGAATGCTTTGCGCCGTAGTTGTAAATGCGAGAAATATTCCTAGGTATGTAAGTTTTTGATAATTCATGATGTTAAGAAACAATTTTAATTATATATTAAATTGAGTTAGTTGGGTAATATTTACTGTAGTAATATCTAAAAATTTCCAGCTTTAAATGAGATTGATAATAAAATATAAATTCAACAAGAAGTCTACTTACTTGATCTGTTTTTATATTAAAATTATCATTTACGTTAAACATATTTAGAGGGCTATTAACCTAATAGTTGTTTTTATAATGATAGATAAAGCCATGCTAGAAGATGACAAAATCGGAAGTAGTTTTTAAAAATTTAAAAGATACGATATATAGCGAAAATAGAATAAATATTCAATAATGAGTTTTTTTATAGATAATTTTTACTACTACTTTTCAAGTATACGATGTATTTGTTTTATAATGTTTTAGGATAAATTTTAATTTAGGGTTGTATCTTTGCTGCATCTCAAAGGGGTGCAGAATTCTAAAATTGGTTTTTAGAACGTAGCTGAGATTATACCCAATGAACCTGGGCGGGTAATGCTGCCAAGGGACGCGTACACCACTATTCGTAATTTTGCGAAAAGAAATGGCGCTACATTGTATGTTTATTTTAAACTAATTTACAAACAAAAAAAAAGAGTAATTGCCCCTTTTATTCGTCACTTAATATATACGAATGAAAATTGTTTTCACAGTACTTTCCGTTTTAAGCATTAGTTTTTACACCAATGCACAGCAACAACAGGCTACAGATTCTTTAGAAGGAAAAAAGGTGGTTTTAGATGAGGTTTTTGTATCTGCAATCCGAGTAACTAAAGCAACTCCTGTTACTTTTTCAAACTTAACCAAAGAGCAAATAAAGCCAAGAAATTTAGGACAAGATATTCCAATTTTAATGAACTTTTTACCTTCTGTAGTGACCACATCAGATGCCGGTGCTGGTGTAGGGTATACGGGTATTCGTGTTCGTGGTAGTGATGCTACTCGCGTAAATGTCACGATAAACGGAATTCCTTATAACGATTCAGAATCTCATGGGACATTTTGGGTAAACATGCCAGATTTTGCGTCTTCTACAGAGAGTTTGCAATTACAACGTGGTGTTGGTTCTTCTACGAATGGGGCAGGAGCTTTTGGGGCAAGCCTTAATGTACTTACAGATGCTATTTCTCAAGATGCTTATGCCCAAATTTCTTCTTCAATAGGGAGTTTTAAGACCTTAAGAAATACCTTGAAATTTAGCACAGGTTTACTAAATGATCAGATAGAAATATCTGGGAGACTATCTCAGATTAATTCAGATGGGTATATTGATAGAGCTACATCAGATCTAGAATCTTACTTTTTGCAAGCGGCTTATAAAGATGAAAATACTTTAATAAAAGCACTGCTTTTTGGGGGGCATGAAGTTACGTATCAGTCCTGGTACGGTACACCACTTGCTAGAATAAATAATGATGCGCAAGCAGTAGAAGATTTTATTGTTGCTAACGGACTTACAGAGAGCGAAGCAGAAAACTTAAGAAATTCTGATCGTAGGTATAATTATTACACCTATGAAAATGAGGAAGATAATTACAAGCAGAATCATGCGCAGTTGTTATGGAATGAAAATTTAAATGAGAATTGGAGTACTAACTTAGCGCTTCATTATACGAAGGGGAGTGGTTATTTTGAGCAATTTAAAGAAGAGGATGATTTTGACACCTATGGTTTTACACCAATTACGGTAGACGGAGAAGAAGTAAATAGTACGGATGTAATTCGCAGACGCTGGCTAGATAATGATTTTTATGGGACTGTTTTTTCGGCCAACTATAGAAAAGAGAAAGTAGATTTAATTCTTGGTGGCGGCTGGAACAAATATGAAGGAGATCATTTTGGAGAAGTTATTTGGGCAAGGTATGCAAGTACTAGCAACATCAGAGATCGGTATTATGACGATAATTCTACGAAGTCCGACTTTAATATTTTTTCTAAAATAAACTATAAGTTAGATGATCAATGGAGTCTTTTTGGAGATTTGCAGTACAGAACGGTAGGCTATCAAGCCAATGGTGATGAAACGGGAATAGTAGATGATACCTTTAATTTCTTCAACCCTAAAGCGGGGATTACTTTTGATTTGAACTCAAATAATAATTTTTATTTCTCCTATGCAGTGGCCAATAGAGAGCCAAATAGAAATGATTATGAGAGCGGTAACCCAAAGCCAGAAAGGCTGAATGATTTTGAGTTGGGGTGGCGTTATATTTCTAATACATTACAATTAAATACCAATGTATATTACATGGGGTATAAAGATCAGTTAGTGTTAACTGGTGCCTTGAATGATGTTGGTGCTCCATTGAGAGAAAATGTAGGTGATAGTTATAGATTAGGAGTAGAAGTAGAAGCAAATGTTTCCTTAGGTGCTAAATTTGCCTTCAGACCAAATATTACCTTAAGTGCAAATAAGAATAAAGATTTTGTATTTCAAAGAGATGGTGAATTGCAAAACCTTGGAGATACAGAAATAGCTTTTTCGCCCAGTGTAATAATCGGTGGTGCAATGGTATACATGCCTACAGATAATTTGCAATTATCATTATTAGGGAAGCACGTAGGGGAGCAATATATGGGCAACATAGATGCTAGTAAGTCTAAATTGGCGGCCTATTCTCAGTTTGACTTTAATGTGCAATACGAAATTGTTACCAATTCATTTATTAAGAGTATTGTGCTGTCTGGTCTGGTGAATAATATTTTTAATGAGCTATATGAGTCAAATGGCTATTTTTTTACTTTTGATGACACCTGGTCTACTCCAGGGGTAACAACCACCATAGAAGGGTCTGGTTACTATCCACAAGCAGGAACAAATTTCTTAGTAGGCGCAACTTTAAATTTTTAGAGGCACTTACGAGTATTTATAAGTAACGGGGGATTTCTTTTTTAGAAATCCCTTTTTTTATTTCTTATTTTAGTCTAAAATTTTAATAAATGATAGGCATTCAAAAATTGCGATGGGGAATAATTGGTTGTGGAGCAGTAACCGAAGTAAAAAGTGGTCCACCTTATCAGTTAACCTCGGGTTTTAGTTTAGATGCTGTAATGCGAAGAGACTTACAGAAAGCAGAAGATTACGCCAAAAGACATGGAGTGCCCCATTTTTATAAGGACGTAGACAACATCATCAATAATCCAGAGATTGATGCTATTTATATCGCAACACCACCAGATACACATAAATTATATGGTTTAATGGTGGCCAAAGCAGGCAAACCTTGTTGTATAGAAAAACCTTTAGCGCCAAGTTATGAAGATGGGGTAGCAATAGTGAAGGCCTTTAAGGCTAAAAATGTACCGCTATTTGTAGCGTACTACAGGCGTTCATTGCCGCGTTTTTTGCAGGTTGAAAAGTGGTTGAAAGAAGGTAAAATTGGAGAAATTAGGCATATCAACTGGAGTTTCTCTAAGCCTGCGAATGATATAGATTTAAGTAGAACGTACAATTGGCGAACTGATGCTAAAATTGCTCCTGGAGGTTATTTTGATGATTTGGCTAGTCATGGTTTGGACTTGTTTGCGTATTTATTAGGAAATTTTAAAGAGGTCTTGGGAATCAGTCATAATCAACAAAAGCTGTATTCTGCTAAGGATGCCATTACAGCAACTTGGATGCATGAGAATGGTGTAACAGGTACTGGAAGTTGGAATTTTGGTGCTTTTAAAAGAGTGGATAGTGTAGCGCTGACAGGATCAAAAGGGACGATACATTTTTCTGTATTTAAAGAAGAGGCTGTTATTTTAGAAAATGTAGATGGTATAGAGGAGCTGTTTATCGAAAATCCAAAACACGTACAGCAATACCATGTAGCGAACTTAAAAGCAGATTTAATTGATGGTATCCCGCATCCGTCAACAGGAGATACGGCTTTGCATACGAGTTGGGTTATGAGCAAAATATTAAAATAAAACTTAATTAGTAACGGAGATTACGCCATTTCCTGCAGAAACACGATACTCTAACATATTGTAGAATCTTTGATCATCATCAAGTTTCGTTAATAATTGACCAGTAAATAAACTGTAATTGTACTCGTCACATTCACAAGTAACAGAGTTTCTGCTGGTATCTAAGGTCATTGTGGAGCAATTGCTTGGGGTATGGTTAGGGCAGCTAGCCTCAAAAGCTCTGTAGCCAGCAAAAGCAGATAAGGTTTTGATTACAAAAATACCTCTTGTTCCTGCCTGAGAATTACCAATATAAATGGCGCTTCCTTCATTGGTTAAATCACTGTATAATGGTAAATTAGTGTTAATATCAAATCTAAATCCTATCTCTTGTAAATAGGGATTTCTGTCGGAGGTATCCGTGTCACAAGCAAATAGTAATATCAATAAAAAAAAAGCTAAAATTCTTTGCATAACATACTTGTATTTTAAGAATACAGAAACAAAGTTGAACAAAAAAAATGTATATTTGTCTTAAATCCTCTATAAAAAAGAGGATTTTCTTATTTTATAAAACGCTTAGTTATGAGTAACAAATCATATTATACACCAGAAGGATTAAAAAAGTTGAGAGACGAACTTAATCAGCTAAAAGATATAGAACGTCCGAAGGCATCAAGGGATATAGCAGAAGCTCGAGATAAAGGTGATTTATCTGAGAATGCAGAATATGATGCAGCAAAAGAAGCACAAGGTTTGTTGGAGCTTAGAATTTCTAAGCTTGAAGAAACGTATGCCAATGCGCGTTTAATAGATGAATCTCAATTAGACACTTCTAAAGTTTTGGTACTATCAACAGTGAAGTTGAAAAATCAAAATAATGGTATGGAGATGAAATACACATTGGTTGCTGAAAGTGAGGCTGATTTAAAGACAGGAAAAATATCTGTAAACTCTCCAATTGGGAAAGGTTTATTAGGTAAAAAAGTGGGGGAATCTGCGGAAATAACAATTCCTAACGGTGTTTTAAAATTGGAAATTTTAGAAATCACTAGGTCATAATTGACAAAATTTTAATAAATTGAATTAAAATCGGTTTTCAAACGCATTGTAAATTGATAAATGTACAAGTCTAATGTTTGAGTTAACATATAAATCGGTGGCAATTTCAGAGCTTACTAAAGCAGATATTTTAGCGATTAGGGATATTGCTATTAAAACCAATGAACTTCATAACATCACCGGATGTTTGGTTTTTTATAACAACCATTTTATTCAAATTTTAGAAGGAAAAGAAACACATGTTAAAGAGGTGTTTTCTAAAATTTCGAAAGATGATAGGCATCTAAATGTACATGTACTATATGAAGGACGAAAAGATCAACGATTTTTTCCAGATTGGAATATGGCATTTGCAGATATAAATGCTAGCTCTGGTGAAGATGCAGAAGTTAAGAGCTATGCCAATAATTTACTTTTACTTTCAGAGTTTATAGAAAAGCCCACCACTACACTAAAAATGTTCTGGAGTGGCATTAATAAGCTAATAATAAATCCTTCAATTATTTAAATCATACACTACCGTGGCTAGTATCTTTACAAAAATTATCAATGGGGAAATTCCTTGTTATAAAATAGCAGAAAACGAAGATTTTTTTGCCTTCCTAGATATCAATCCAAATGCAAAGGGGCATACCTTGTGTATCCCTAAGAAAGAGGTAAATAAGATCATGGATCTGGATGATGCTACCTATATGGGCTTAATGGCTTTCTCTAAAAAAGTTGGGCAGGCTCTTGAAAGTGCTATTGATTGTAAGCGTGTAGGTATGACCGTTATTGGTTTAGAAGTGCCACATGTTCACGTGCATTTAATTCCGCTTAATGAAATGAAAGATGCTACTTTTCAGCATAAAGTGAAATTCTCAGAAGAAGAGTTTATAGCAATTGCCGAAAAAATAAAAGCTGAATTAGCTTAATCACTTCCATTATTAGATACTGGTTTAGTTTTTACTGAAGGAAACTACCTTGTAGTAAAAAGTATACTCCAATACCAACAATGGCAATTAATACTAAGGCTATAATATAAAATAGTCCCGTGAATTTTATGGCGCTCTTTTGTGGAATTGCCATTTTTTGGTAATATTCAAAAACGCGTTCTATATCAGGGGTCCAAGTTACAGGGTATATTTTGGTACCACATTTTTTACATTCCAATTCAGAAGTTACTTCATTGGTGGTTTTGTGAATAAATTTTCCATAAGAATGCTTTTGAAAAAAAGACAATTTTAAGCCTTGATTAAAACATTCAGGACAATTGTTTGTTAATGCTGCTTCTTTTATAACTTCTAATTTTATCTCTGCCATAGCTTACGAATTTAATTTAAAAGTAATTTTCATTACGGTACCCTCTTTGCTAGAGGTAAGTACTTTTATTTTTCCTTTGTGGTATTCTTCTACAATGCGTTTTACTAATGATAAGCCTAAGCCCCAGCCTCTTTTTTTAGAAGTAAATCCAGGGTTGAATATGGTGTTAAAATCTCTTTTCAAAATTCCGTGTCCCGTATCAGACACTAAAATTACGGCATGATTGCCTTCCTTTAAAATTTCAACACTAATACTGCCTTTGCCACGCATCGCATCGATCCCGTTTTTAACCAAATTTTCAATCGTCCATTGAAATAATGATTTATTTAAAAGTACTGGGAGGTAATCTGCTTTGCTGTTAAATGAAAAATGAATCAATTTAGAGCTTCTTAGTTTTAGGTAATCAAAAGCATTTTTTGTTTCCGTAACAATATCCTGCTCTGCTAAAATTGGAAGGGAACCTATTTTAGAGAATCGTTCCGTAATTGTTTCTAGCCTAGAAATATCCTTTTCTATTTCTTCCGTAATATTCGGATTTATATTTTCTGCTTTCAAGAGTTCGTTCCACCCGAGTAACGAGGTTAAGGGTGTGCCTATCTGATGTGCTGTTTCTTTCGCCATACCTGCCCAAAGTTTATTTTGCTCAGATGATTTATTGGTTTTGAAAAAGAAATAAATTACGGCTCCAAAAAGAAATATAATTAGAAGAAGGGCTATAGGGTAATATTTTAACTTGTTTAATACATCAGAATTGCCATAGTATAAGGTGGCTAATTCTTCACCTTTATAATCTATTTTTATAGGCGTGTTTTCACCTTCAAATTTTTTTATTTTTTTCTGAATGAAGGAGGTGTCTGCTGCAATTTCTTTTGGCATATTACTCACTTTTATAGCGCCATCTCTATTCACCAAAATCATTGGTGTGGTCGTGTTATTTTGAAATATTTTTAAGGGTAAATTTCCGGGGTCTGCATCTGCGGGTAATGCTTGTAGTTCTACTAAGGCGCTGGCCCAGATTTCTACCTTGTTGCGTTCTTCTTCTTTAAATTTTTTAAAGAAACTATTTGTATTCCAAAGAATTAGACTTACAATAACAAAAGAGGTTATTTGTAAGATTATTGTTATAGTTTTCTTTTCAGGACTGAAGTTCATTCAAACAATTGCTTATAGTGCTCACAATATAACGTAAAATGTGAAAAATTATTCTATCTATTTGATAAGTTGTTATTTTCATTTTTGAACCTATTTTATGTATTTTTGCACGACTATGCGAGAAATGATTTCTATACTTCCGGATGAGGTTACCACTGCAAAATTACATGGCTATTTGTTAGGGGCTGTAGGCCCTAGACCCATTGCCTTTGCGAGTACATTGGATGAGAATGGAAGACCTAATTTATCGCCATTTAGTTTTTTTAATGTGTTTAGTGCTAATCCGCCGATATTAATTTTTTCTCCTGCACGTAGAGTTCGTGATAATACCACGAAACATACTTTAGAGAATTGCTTGAAGACCAAAGAAGTGGTTATCAATGTGGTGAATTTTGATATGGTACAACAAATGTCTCTTTCTAGTACAGAATATCCAGAAGGAGAAAATGAATTTAAAAAAGCAGGGCTAACCATGTTAGCTTCCGAAGTAGTTGCGCCATTTAGAGTAGCCGAATCTCCTGTTCAATTTGAATGCAAGGTTATTAAAGTAGAGGCCTTAGGTGAAAATGGAGGGGCAGGGAATTTAATTTTTTCTGAAGTTGTTAAAGTTCATGTGGATAAGGCAATTTTAGACGAAAATGGAAGTATTGATCAGCGAAAAATAGATCTTGTAGCTAGAATGGGAGGTAATTGGTACAGCAGAGCAAATGAGGGTTTGTTTGAGGTGCCTAAGCCATTGTCTTCATTGGGAATAGGGATTGATGCCATACCTGCGGAAATTCGTTCTAGTACCGTATTAACGGGGAATGATTTAGGGATGTTAGGAAATGTGGAGATGTTACCTACAGAAAAAGAAGTTCAAGAGTTTTTAGCTTCAAATGTAGAGCTGCGAGTGATCATTAGTGCTGATGATAAAAAATTAATTCATAGTAAAGCACAGGAATATTTACATAAAAATGACGTACTTTCCGCTTGGAAAGTATTATTATCAAATTAAGAGAAAATGGAAGTAGAAGGAAAAGTGAAAATGGTTGGGGAAACTCAAACCTTTGGAAATAACGGATTTAGAAAAAGAGAAATTGTCGTTACTACAGAAGAACAATATCCGCAACATATTATGGTAGAGTTTGTTCAAGATAAGTGTGACTTATTGAACAGTGTAAGTGTTGGACAGCCTATTAAAATTGGAATTAATTTACGTGGTAGAGAGTGGGTTAATCCACAAGGAGAAACAAAATACTTTAACTCTATTCAGGGTTGGAGAATTGAAAGTGCTCAGCCACAAGCTTCTAATAGCAGTGCAGGTATACCTCCAGCACCACCAATGGATTCTTTTCAGCCAGCAGATGATTTAAATGAAGAAGATCACGACGATTTACCTTTTTAAATTAATACATAATTGAAGAGAAGACCTGTTTAGTTTTTTACTAAACAGGTCTTTTGTTTTTTATAGACTTTGACGTATTTTGAGGTCAAAAAAAATTGAATAAAGAACTAAACTACAAGCCTATGGTTTTTCTTTCAGAGGAATTAATTTTTCCTGATGTTTCAGAGGCTAACCACGAAGGTATGCTTGCTGTTGGAGGAGATCTTTCTCCCGAACGGCTATTATTGGCTTATAATAGTGGAATTTTTCCTTGGTTTAATGAGGATTCTCTGATTTTGTGGTGGAGTCCAGATCCCCGAATGGTATTGTTTCCTCATAAAATAAAAATTTCCAAAAGCATGCGTAAGGTGATTAAAGATCGCCAATTTACCTTAACTAAAAATGTAGATTTTAAAACAGTATTAGCGTATTGTTCTATGGTTGAAAGAAAAGACCAAGACGGCACCTGGATCACAGAAAAGATGAAAGAAGCCTACCTGAAGCTCCATGAGGAAGGTGTAGCTCATTCCTATGAAGTTTGGGAAAATGATACTCTGGTGGGTGGTTTATATGGGATAGATTTAGGCCATGTTTTTTGTGGTGAAAGTATGTTCAGTTTGGTAAGTAATGCGTCTAAATTTGCTTTTATTAGTTTGGCAGAAGAGCTTATTTCTAGAGAGTATAAACTTATAGACTGCCAAGTTTATACGGCTCATCTAGAAAGTTTGGGTGCGGAAGAAATTTCTAGATCAGATTTTATCAAATTTTTGAAGTAAGTCAAAAATGTAACATTCTAGAGGCATTTGCTACTAACATATAAAGGTAATTTTATGTTTGGTGGAGGTAGTGGTGCAGGAATGGCTCAGGTGTATCGTACTAATATTAAATTATTGCGTAAAACCAATAGGTTTAATTCTGCCCGAACATTTACTACTACAAAAAAAGAATATAGTAAAGTAGCAGGAAGTAGTGTTTTGTTAAAAAAAATGAGTGCAGCGCAGTTTCGTGAAACAAGACAGCAAGTACTTCAGAATAGAAAGCAAGACAGACAAAAAAATATCCTGTTATCTACGGCGGTTTTCGTGCCATTGTTACTCTTGTTTGCTTATGTAACCTCAATGTTTTTTGCAAATGAAAATGCAATTCAAGCAAACAATTTAAAATTAGAAACTGCAACTAATCTCAAGCACTATAATTTTTACATGAGTGATGCTGCTATTTGGTTGCAACAACAAAAGGTTGCTAATGCCATTTTTCAATATAGAAAGGCCAAGGAGTTATTTCCAGAGAAGTTTGCTGTAAATTATAAATTAACACAGGTGTTACTGAGTTCTTGCGCATTGGATTCTTTATATTGTAAAGGCGCACGAGAAAGTGTAATACGCTTGAAGGATAAGTACCCTGATAGAGAAGAAGTGTTAAGCTTAGTAGCTTTTTTATAAGACTAGACGTTGAAGATTATAAAGTAAATACTAGGGTGGAATTAAGAAAGAATACCTGGGCTAGTTGTTTATTGTAATCTTCTAAACGGTATTCTAAGCCTACTTGTAATTTTGTGTTAGAATTTAATTTATAACCAATTTGGGAAGAAAAACGTTGATCGTAGCTAGGTTTTTTTGTTCTAGCTAAACTCAATAAACTTTCTGTAGAAAAAATAAGATAGGGTTCGCCAATATCAAGTTTTTCACCTTTTAACGGCACATCCGCAGCGAGTCTACCTCTAAATCTATGTGTTGTTAAGGAAGGAGATATACGTTGTTCTATACGGGTCCTAAGGCCATACCTGATGTTGTTTGGTTTAAATTTGTAATTGTACTGTTCTGTAATTCGTAATTCATTTTCTTTTTCCTTTTCAAAAGGGGCTCTGAAACGGTATTGTACACCTAGTGCAATACTTTTATTGGTAGCTATTTTTAAATCGGAGAAATGAGCAAAATCAACCTGTCTTGTTTGTAGCTGAAGAGCGTCTTCCTTATAGAAATACGTACGATTACTCACCGAAAAATTGGTAGTATAAAGAGGAGAAATCTTATGGTTTACTGAAATTTGAGGTTGTAGGTATCCTGTAAAATCAGACTGGGCAATACTAGGTGATAGAATAAATAAAGCGCAAAAAATGAGCCCAAATTTAATATAAGACGTGGTCATAATTTGGTGGTAATGATTTTCTAATCTTAAGGAAGGTTCCTTCAGCATTAAAAAGAATTTCAAATTGCTCATATCCTCTCTCTTTCTTCGCATCTACAACCAATTCATAGTTTACAGAGGGTAACATTAAATTCTGAAAAGCGTTCTTAAATGTTGCATCTATAGAATCTTTTGCGGTATACTGTTGCTGTATTTTTTTAATTTTAAAAGAGATAAAATTGGTGCTTAGATAATTCTGGATTTCTTCATAGGTTTCATTGGGTACATCAATTGCCTTTATGCTAATTTCAATATCTTCTAAATCCCCTTCTTCATTAAATTCTATACTGTACCACAATTTATCTTTTCTAAATTTGGCTTCGTAGCTTATCTTTAAGCTATCTACTTCTTTATAGTATTTTAGTTTTTTGGCAGCGACAACTTTATCTTTTAGTAAGTCATGCGCAGCACTTGGAAACTCTTTTTTCTTAATGCGAAATTCGCGCTCGTGTTTTACTTGGGCCAAAAGAGTGTTACAGCCACAGAATAAGATTAGGATTAAAATTTTATACTTCATTATATCTAAAACAGGTTGTTTCGTGATCATTTACCATTCCCGTAGCTTGCATTTGAGCGTATATTACGGTACTGCCTACAAATTTAAAGCCCCTTTTTTTTAAGTCTTTGCTAATAGTATCAGATAATGGGGTGTTCGCAGGTGCTAATTTATAGTTTTCTACGGAATTTTTAATGGGTTTGTGGTGCACAAATTTCCAGATGTAAGCGCTAAAACTACCAAACTCTTCTTGTATTTTTTGATATGCAACAGCATTAGAAATAGTGGCGTTTATTTTAAGTTTGTTTCGTATAATACCTTTGTCTTGAAGTAACTCTTCAATCTTAGCAGGATCATAGTTGGCAATTTTCTTATAATCAAAAGAGTCAAAAGCCTTTCTGAAATTTTCTCTTTTTCGTAGAATGGTAATCCAGCTCAGTCCGGCTTGGAAGGTTTCTAGAATTAAAAATTCAAAAAGCTTATCATCATCTTTTACAGGGACTCCCCATTCTAGATCATGATAAGCTTCATATAAATCATCGCCTTGGCACCATCCACATCGTTGTTTCTCCATTTAAACGCTTTTTGTATTTGTATACTAACAGAGCTTAAAGATAGTGGAGAAATTTCTTAGGGAATAAGGCAAAATGCGATTTATTCTAAATACACTTTTAATTCTCCGCTTTCTATTGCTCGTTCAATATTAGCATCGACAGAAGAAAAGAATCTAAAAAAAGGTTTGCCATCTTGTCTCATTAATGATGCTACTTGATTGTGATCATTAGTTGCCTTGTAATCTTTAATAACAAGTTTTGTGCCTACTAAGTTATTAAAATCTGCTATAGCACCTTTCTTCATAATAATATTCTTCTTGGGAAAATCTATGTGCTTGTAGTTTTCGCCATTAGGATTGGCGAGTATTACTACGGTACCTTCTTCTAGGTGTGTTGCTGTTTCTTGACTATGTCCACCTATTGTACACATCGCCATAAAAATAAAAGTTAAGAGTGATTTCATATGTTTTAGGTTTTAAGTTTATACTAAATAATTGACTCAAAAATAAAAATTAGATTTTTTAATATTAGTTATACTTTCGTTAAAAAATGTTAAACTATTGCAATATGATAGTAATACTATTATATTCGTAAGTGTAATTAAATTAAACAAGATGGACCAGCTTTTACAATCGGTTAAAATTGCCATAAACAACAAGATTTATCTTAAGGATCCTGAGTCGTCAGAATTAGGAAAAAAAATTATTGAACATAGTATTTTATTAATCCATGATATTGGTTTTGAAAAATTTACCTTTAAGAAATTGGGAGAATTAATCAAATCAAACGAGAGTTCTATATATAGGTATTTTGAAAACAAACACAAACTACTTCTGTATTTGGCTTCTTGGTATTGGGGCTGGTTAGAGTATCAGTTGGTATTTTCTACGAATAGTATCGGAGATCCTTCTGAGAAACTTAAAAAAGCTATAGAGGTGTTAGCAAAAACCATAGAACAAGATTCTCATTTCTCACATATTAATGAGGTAGTTCTAAGTAAAATTGTTATCAATGAATACTCAAAATCATATTTAACTAAAGAGGTAGATGAGGAAAATAAAGATGGTTATTTTATTATTTATAAACGTCTAATTTTACGTTTGTCTAGCATGATACAAAATGTGAATCCAGATTATGGATACTCTTCTAGTTTGGCAAGTACTATTTTAGAAGGTTCCTTACATCAGTTTTTTCTAAAGGATCATTTCCCGACGCTTACGGATTGTCATGATCCCAAATCACCAACCAACTATTTTTTAGAATTAGTATTTAAAACCCTAGCACCAACAACAAATGGCTAAAAATGCAATTACTGCTTGGCAACGTTTAATAGGATTATTAAAACTTGATAAGCGAGACATTCTACAAACATTCTATTACGCAATTTTTGCAGGTATCGTAAACTTAACACTTCCATTAGGGATTCAGGCTATCATCAATTTAATTCAAGGAGCACAAATAAGTACCTCTTGGATTGTTCTTGTAGTTCTGGTAACCGGTGGTGTTGCCTTTGGGGGTTTACTACAATTAATGCAAATTAGGATTATAGAGAATGTGCAGCAAAAAATATTTACGAGAGCTTCATTCGAGTTTGCCTATCGTTTTCCAAAAATTAAGATGAGTGAACTAAGGGATTATTATCCTCCAGAATTGGCCAATAGATTTTTTGATACCATAAACGTTCAGAAATCTTTAGCGAAAGTCTTGTTAGATTTTCCTGCGGCATTGTTGCAGATAATTTTCGGACTTCTATTGCTTTCTTTTTATCACCCATTCTTTATACTGTATGGCTTATTGCTTTTAATTCTTATCTATGTTGTATTTAAATTTACCGCTAGAAAAGGGTTGGAAACTAGTTTGTCAGAATCTAAATACAAGTATAAAGTGGCGCACTGGCTTCAAGAGGTAGCAAGATCTTTGGTGAGTTTTAAGCTTTCAGGAGAAACCAATCATGCCTTGCGAAAGAATGATACCTTGGTGGGGGAATATCTAGATGCACGTGAAAGTCACTTTAGAATTTTGGTCATTCAGTTTATTCAAATGATAGGCTTTAAAGTTTTGGTAACTGCTGGTTTGCTGCTTATAGGAGGACTCTTAGTGCTGAACCAAGAAATGAATATTGGGCAATTTGTAGCGGCAGAAATTATTATTTTATTGGTCATTACCTCCGTAGAAAAATTAATAAAAGGTTTAGAAACGGTGTATGATTTATTGACCTCTCTTGAAAAGTTAGGGCAAGTGGTAGATAAAGAATTGGAATCTCAAGATGGTGAAACTCCATTAACGGCGTCATCAGAATTAACTATAGAGGTTTCGGAAGTGAGCTATATTCCTCAAGGCGCTACACACAAGGTAATAGACGATGTGTCTTTAACATTTATTCCTAGAAGCACCACGCTTTTAATGGGAGCAAATGGTTCTGGAAAAACAACATTATTGCGATTAATCTCGGGATTAATTCACCCAACCGAAGGTGCGGTTTATGCGAATAATATTTCGTTAGATAATATTCTGCCAAATCATTATAGAAACTTTATGGGGCAATCTTTAACAGAGGAAAGTCCGTTTGAAGGAACTATTTTAGATAACATCACTTTTGGTGATGAAGCAATTACTCAAAAAGATTTGTATTGGGCTATTGAGCATACGGGACTTACCAAATTTGTAAAAGAACAGCCTAAAGGTATTCATACTATTTTATTCCCAGAGGGGCAGCAAATACCCCATAATGTGGCAAAGAAAATAGTGTTGGCAAGAGCCATTGTAAGAAAACCAAAATTATTAATTTTAAAAGAGCCTCTAGATCAATTGGATGAAATAGAAGCGCTTAAAATAATGGATTTTCTAACCGATAAAAGTAATCCTTGGTCTGTTGTTGTCGTGAGTCACGATGTTAAATGGTTTAGTCGTGTAGATAGAATGATTACGCTTCAAGATGGGAAAATTGTTAGTACTAATTAAAATGAATTATGCTTAATATATCTAATAACGTATTAAATAAAAAGGTAGATCTTGGAATCTATAAGGCTACACGACGCGTTTTTCATAAGAGACATTACAAGTATTTCAATAGATTTTTAATTGGGTCTGCTTTATTTGGAGTTATTGTGTTGTTTCTACCATGGACGCAGAATGTTCGTGGTAAAGGATCACTAACATCTTTAAGGCCAGATCAGCGCCCACAAACCATACAATCACCTATACCAGGACGTATTGAAAAGTGGTTTGTGCAAGAAGGAGATTTTGTACACAAAGGAGATACTATTCTATTTATTTCAGAAATAAAAAATGAATATTTTGACCCTAAATTAGTAGAACGTACTGGAGATCAAATTAAGGCAAAAGAAATGTCTGTTGTCTCTTATGAGGGGAAAGTAAAAGCTTTAAACAACCAAATTGGTGCGTTAGCAACAGAACGGGGTTTAAAATTGCAACAGGCTAAGAATAAACTCTTGCAATCAAAATTAAAAGTACAAAGTGATAGTATTGATTTAATGGCGGCTACCACCAATCTCGAAATTGCCGAGCGTCAATATAATCGAACTGTGCAATTGCAAGAAGAGGGCCTTAAGGCGGTTACCGATGTAGAGACAAAAAGATTGAAACTCCAAGAAACACAGGCTAAATTAATCTCTCAAGAGAATAAGTTATTAGCCAGTAGAAATGAGATTTTAAATGCTTCTGTAGAAGTAAGTAGGGTGCAAGCAGAATATACAGATAAGATTTCTAAAGCACAGAGTGATATGTATACGGCGCAATCAGGTCAGTATGATTCTCAAGCTCAAGTTACCAAGCTAGAAAATCAATTTACTAATTATGAAATGCGGAATGATATGTATTACATAAAAGCACCACAGAGTGGTTATATCAACAAAGCAATCAAAGCGGGTATTGGAGAAACATTTAAAGAGGGCGATAAATTAGTGGGCATTATGCCTTCGGTCTATGATAAGGCTGTAGAGATTTTTATTGAGCCTTTAGATTTGCCATTAATACATAGAGGAGAAAAGGTGCGTATAGAGTTTGATGGATGGCCTGCTATTGTATTTAGCGGCTGGCCAAATGCCTCTTATGGTACGTACGGCGGTACCGTAGTGGCAGTAGAAACGTTTATAAGCCCTAATGGAAAGTACCGTGTGCTCTTAGCTCAGGATCCTGAAGACCAAGCCTGGCCAGATGAGATTCGTGTAGGATCAGGAGCAAGTACTATTGCCTTGTTAGAAGATGTGCCTATTTGGTATGAACTCTGGCGTCAATTAAATGGCTTCCCGCCTAATTATTATCAGCCAACATCAGAAACAACTAAGGATAAAAAGTAATGAGAAAGGTTTTTTTGTACAGTCTTTTATTTTTTAGCTTTTGTGTAAGTGCACAAGAGTTGGGTGTAGAGGTGCTAAACTTTAAGGAGTATTTAGGGTATGTAAAAAAGTACCACCCTGTTGCTAAGCAAGCAGCTTTAACTTTAGATGTAGGGCAGGCAAAACTGCTAAAAGCCAGAGGGGGTTTTGATCCCAAAATTGAAGTAGATTATGGTACAAAGCAATTCAAAGGCACAGAGTATTATGACAAATTAAATGCCGTGTTTAAAATTCCTACTTGGTATGGGGTTAATTTTAAAGGAGCTTTTGAACAAAATGAAGGTGTGTACTTAAATCCAGAAGCCACAGTTCCCGAAGATGGTCTGTATAGTGCTGGTGTGAGCATGTCTATTGGGCAAGGACTGTGGATCAATGATAGGATGGCTACATTGAAAAAAGCTAAGTATTTTAGAGAACAATCAAAAGCAGACCGAGATATTTTGGTAAACCAAGTTTTGTTTGATGCTGCAAAGGCCTATTTTGATTGGTTGCAGGCGTATAATGAGAATATAATATTTGATAGTTTCTTGTCTAATGCAGGCATTCGCCTAGACGGGGTTAAAAAAAGTGCGTCTTCAGGGCAAATTGCAGCAATTGATACTGTAGAGGCTACCATAACCTTACAAGATAGAGCGCTAAATTTAGAGCAAGCAAAAGTAAGGTTGATGCAGAAATCATTAGAACTATCAAGCTTTTTATGGCTGGATAATGTACCTATTGAACTTCAGGAAAATGTTATTCCCGATGAAAATGTAGCTGAAGATATCAATAAAACTTTAGGAATTAATGGAGTGCGCCTAGATAGTTTTACAATAGAAAATCACCCTAAATTAAAATCTCTTACCTATAAAATGGATGGGTTACGGGTAGATAAAAATTTAAAGGCGAATAAATTATTGCCAAAAATAGAAATTGAATATAATTTTTTAACCGAAACACCAGAGTATTTGAATTCATTGCAAACGGATTATTACAAAGGGGGAATACGTTTTCAGTTGCCCTTATTTCTAAGAAAGGAACGTGGGGATTTAAAATTGGCAAAATTTAAATTGCAAGATGCCAAGTATGAATTGGATAATGCCGAAATTGTTATTAGAAACAAAGTAATTGCCATGTACCGAGAGTTGGCATCTTTTGAGAATCAGAATGTCCTTATTGCAGATATGGTAGAAAATTATGAGACCTTATTGGCTGCAGAAGAGCGTAAATTTAGCTTCGGCGAAAGCTCATTATTTTTAATCAATTCAAGAGAAAATAAACTTATAGAATCTAAATTGAAACAAAATTCTGTTCAAAATAAATTCTTTGTAACTAAAGCCAAATTATTTAATAGCTTAGCAATAAATCCTGAAGATTTATAACGTTACAACATGCCAAATAGTAAGACAAAAGGATACCGTTTATTGGGCCATGCTGGGGCTTATCTAAAAAGATCTAGAAAACTACGTGTAGGTTTTAAAGGATTCTTAAGGGATATGCTCTTTATTCTAGTGGGTATTTTTTCTGCAGCTTTTGGTTTGGAAAGTTTTTTGCTTCCAAATAAATTTATAGATGGTGGGGCAACAGGTATTTCTTTGCTTGCTACAGAAATTTTTGCTTTACCACTGCCTATTTTAATATTGGTAGTAAACGTTCCTTTTTTAATCATGGGCTATAAGGTGATTGGTAAAACCTTTGCAGTAAAGGCTACAATTGCCATTTTAGGTTTGGCCTTAGTACTATCTACCGTACATTTTCCGGAAATTACCCAAGACAAACTTTTGGTTGCGGTTTTTGGTGGTTTCTTCTTAGGGGCAGGTATTGGTTTATCTATCCGTGGTGGCGGAGTATTAGATGGTACCGAGGTATTGGCTATCTTTTTAAGTAGAAAACTAGGAACAACTATTGGTGATATCATTATCTTAATCAACATTGTTATTTTTTTAGCAGCGGCCTATTTCTTATCTATTGAAACAGCCTTGTACTCTATGTTAACCTACTTGTCTGCTTCCAAGACACTAGATTTTGTGGTAGATGGTATTGAAGAATATACTGGCGTTACCATAATCTCAGGTAAGAGTGAAGAAATAAGAGTCATGATTTCTGAAAAATTAGGGAGAGGTTTAACAGTATATAGAGCCAAAGGTGGTTTTAGTAAAGAAGGCACTCAAAATGATTACGATGTTATTTATACCGTTATTACAAGACTAGAAATACGTAGGCTAAATATAGAAATATCTAAAATAGATGCTAAGGCTTTTGTGGTGATGAATAGTATAAATGATACTAGAGGCGGAATGATTAAAAAGAGACATTTGTAAGTTTTCTTTTATTTTTTCTACAAACATGACGTAACTCAGTTTTTTAGTAAAACTCAGTATTTAATTTTACCCCAAATAAACCTGTCATGAATATTTTAGAAACCAAAAAAACATCCCAAGAAATTTCTCAGTTATTAAGCGTTAGTTTGCCAAAAGCGGTAAGCTATCAGGAGTACCGTGCTACTGTTTCGGCATTAGTCGCTAACGGGTTGTCTACAGGAACTGTTCAGAACGATGCACTTGCAAATTATACACTGCTTAATGATAAGCGAATGAAACGTTTGGATAAAACGCTTAAATTTTCTGAAGATATTATTGAGGGTATAGCTAAGATAAATAAGAAAGTAACCTGGTTGGTGCTTACAGAAAGTTGGTGTGGTGATGCGGCACAAACCATGCCTGTCATGAATAAATTAGCAAGTCTTAATTCTAATATTGATTTTAAAGTTATTCTACGTGATGAGAACTTAGCACTGATGAATCAGTTTTTGACTAATGGTACTTTGTCTATTCCTAAATTATTAATGATTGATGATGCCACAAATACAGTGTTTTCAGAGTGGGGTCCAAGACCTTCAAAGGCAACACAATTGGTTGCGGAATATAAAAATACACATGGGACATTAACTCCAGAATTTAAGCAAGATTTGCAAATTTGGTATACAAAAGATAAAGGAGTAAATACTGCGGAAGATTTGTTAGCGGGCCTTCTCTTGGAATAAATAGGTGATGGTGCCTTTCTGGCTAGCTTTTGTAGATTTGTTGAAAGATGCTTTGTAGGCATATTCTAAAGCATTGTCTATTAAACAGCCATTGCTAGTGCTAGAGCTGCTTTTATTAAAGTTAGCATCCGTTACGGTACCTTGACTATCTACAACAATATTAACTACTATTTTACCGCCTTCTATGCACGTGTAAATAGGTACAGGTAAACTGTAGTGGTTTCTGTTTATTAAAGAATAGGAAATAGAAGTTCTGCGTTTTGCTAAATTATTGGTGGGCACATCTTTTTGAGCTTCGCGTTCCCCTAATAATTCTTTTGCTTCTTGACGCTTTTTCTTAAGTTCTTTAAGACTGGCGGCATATTGGCCAGAATCGGAGGTTAGAAGCTCATTAGGTTCGTCGTTATCAGAGCTGTTTTCAGCTTCTTCCATTAACTCATCTAATGTTTTTAAAGGCTCAGGGTTTCCAAAACTAGCTTTTGCAGTTTCATTAAAAGCCATATGACTTTTGATAGCTTCTGCTTCTGCCTGGTCTTGTAGTTCTTGTTCCTCTTCTTCTAAAAGTTCTTCGGGTTCTTCTTCGAGTAAAGCTAATTCCACCACGTATTCTTCTTTTTCCTTAGCGCCCAAGTGTATGTTGTATAAACCCAACACCATGATCGCCATGGAAAGAAATGTGATTAGTAATGAAAGTTGACTTTTATTTAAACTCATATTCCTAATAACCACTTTTTTAGAATATTATTTTATAAAATCGACGAACAACAATGAAAATGTCCCTTTTCTAAAGATTTTCTTCAACATCAGGATTCAATAGCTTGTTAAATTCCTCTGTGGTTATTGCATTATCTACGTTGTAATCGCCTATTTTGGTTCTTCTAAGTGATGATAAATGTGCGCCAGAGTTTAGGGCAATTCCAAAGTCATGCGCTAGAGATCGGATATAGGTTCCTTTGCTACACGCTACTCTAAAGGAAACTACAGTAGCTTCAATACCCGTAATTTCAAACTCATGAATAGTGATAAGGCGTTTTTTTATTTCAACTTCTAGTCCTTCTCTTGCATATTCGTACAAACGTTTACCATCTTTTTTCAATGCGGAAAAAATTGGAGGTGCTTGTTCTATTTCTCCTAAAAACTGTTGGGTAGCTTCTATTATCATAGCTTCCGTAATATGTTCCGTAGGAAAGGTTTCATTTATTTCAGATTCTAGATCGTAAGAAGGTGTTGTGCCTCCTAAAGTAATAGTCCCTGTGTATTCTTTAGCCTGACCTTGTAGTTCGTTAATTGTTTTGGTAGATTTTCCGGTGCAAATAAGCAGTAAGCCTGTTGCTAAAGGATCTAAAGTACCTGCGTGACCAACTTTTATTTTTTTAAGCTCAAACTTTCTTCGGATGCTCCACTTTATAGAGTTTACCGCTTGAAAAGAAGACCAATTTAATGGTTTGTCAATCAAAAGTGTTTGTCCGTCTAAGAAATGTTCTTTAGTTTTCAATAGCTATTTTTAAATGCGTATTATCCAAAATATCCGTAAGCGATGGCGATAAGACCTACAATGAAACAGTAGATAGAAAAATAAGAAAGCTTACTTTTCTTAACGAGTTGAATCATCCAAGTACAGGCTCCTAATCCGGCAACAAATGCGGCTATAAAGCCAGCACCCATAGCAACATTATTATCTCCGTCAAAAGTAAGTTCTCCTCCTAATAGGTCTTTAAAAATCTTACCAAAAATTAAAGGTACTACCATCAAGAAAGAAAAACGTGCTGCTTTAGTTTTATCTACACCTAGTAGTACAGAGGTAGAAATAGTAGCACCACTTCTAGAGATACCGGGAAGCATTGCTATTGCTTGAGATATACCTACAAGAAAAGCATTTTTAAAACTAACTTTTTTATCCGTGTCTTTGGCTTTATCTGCAAAATAGAGAAGTACGGCAGTCACTAATAACATGTACCCTACAAAACGAACATTACCTCCAAAAAAACTTTCCAATTGTTCTTCAAAAAACAAACCAACGAAAACCGCAGGCAACATTGAAATAATAATTTTTACAGAAAATTGTGTTTCGTCGTTCCATTTAAATTGAAAAAGTCCACGAAGTAGTTCCCAAATATCTTTTCTGAAAACAACGATGGTACTAAGTGCCGTAGCAAAATGGAGAACCACAGTAAACAAAAGACTCTCTTCTGGTACAGAATGATCGCCTAAAATAGCTTTTCCTAATTCTAAATGTCCACTTGATGAAACAGGTAGAAACTCTGTTAATCCTTGAATTATACCAAGGATTATTGCGTCTATTACTTCCAATTAGTCTTTCTTATGAGGGTTTAACAAAATAGCATAGATTTCTATTCCTAGGCCAATAAGCACTAAAGTAGGTGCCAAACGGATTCTTCTAAAACTATAAATTTCAGGGTTAAAAACATTTGGATCATCACTACCGCCACCGCTCATTAATATAAAACCTATTACAATAAAGGCAAGGCCAATAAACATGAACATATAATTCTTATGCTGAAAAATAAATTCCTTTTTAGAATCTTGATTTGTATTGTTGCTTTTGTACGCCATGCTGCAAATTTAATAATATAATTCGTCTGTTCTTAAATTTAAAAAACGTTGTGTTGCAAAGTAGGTGCTAATAAGTGAAATTAACAAGCCTAATATAAAAACACTAGAAAAAAGAATAGCCAGTATCGTAGGGTCTTCCATTAATCCTAATTCCGGAAAATTTTCATTCACATAATATAAAACACCCGCCAAGGCAAGCATTGCTAATGCGGCTCCTAGGACACCTAACTTAATATTGGTCCAAATAAATGGCTTTCGGATAAACACCTTTGTGGCGCCCACCATTTGCATTGTCTTAATAATGAAACGCTTGGAGTAGATAGATAAACGAATAGAGCTATTGATTAATAAAACAGCGATAAACGTAAAAATACTACTGGCTACCAGAATCCAGAAACTAATACGTTTTACATTTTCATTTAAGAGGCCAATTAAAGGTTTGTCATAGCTAACTTCTTCTACATAACCTTTGGTAGTAATTTCTGCAGCTATCTCTTCCAGCAATTCTGGGGTTACAAAATCTGCATTTAACTGAACGTCTATAGAATTTTTTAATGGGTTGTAACCTAAGAAATCTTGAAAGTTCTCGCCAATATCTTCACTGTGTTGTGCTGCAGCTTCTTCTTTTGAAACATAAGTAGCGGCTTTGGTGTATTCTGCCATGACTAAGCTTTTCTGTAGCTGGTCTATTTCTACATGCTTTGCATTATCTTTTAAAAAGACAGAGATAGTAATCTGTTCTTTAAAATGATCAGCTAGTTTTTTAGTATTTAAAACCAATAAGCCTAATATTCCTAATAGAAAAAGTACAAGACCTATACTTAAAACTACTGAAAAATAGCTCGATATTAATTTGCGTTGTTGATAGCGCTCGAAAGATTTACTCATAATTTGTGAAAACGATATGTAAAAATAGGAAAGTATATTTAATATGAAATCACTGTTAACACTTTGCTTTGTTTTTAAGTTAGATTTTTATGTAAATAACGCCTATTTAAGGTCAGAAGATTTCTAAAGGTGATTTTAGTAACCTAAGATACTTAGGAATAATCAGCTTAGACTTTTTTTGTTGATGGTTTTCATTCATTTATGAGGTAAATTTTGTCACGTTTATAATAGTTTGTTTTTGTTGGATGTGGCTCATGTCATATTATCTTTTTCCCTTTCCTATAATAAACTTATTTTTGCAGCGCATTAAAACCGTCAGGTTTATACAAACTTTATATAATGAACTACGATTTCACAGAAATTGAAGCCAAATGGCAAGAATATTGGGCAAAAAACCAAACGTTTAAAGCAGAAAATAATTCCGATAAAGAAAAATTTTATGTCTTAGACATGTTTCCTTATCCTTCTGGAGCAGGACTCCATGTAGGGCATCCGTTGGGGTATATTGCTAGTGATATTTATGCGCGTTATAAAAGACATAAAGGGTTTAATGTATTGCATCCAATGGGATATGATTCTTTTGGCTTACCAGCAGAACAATATGCCATTCAAACAGGGCAACATCCTGCAATTACTACAGAAACAAATATTGCTAGATATAGAGACCAATTGGATAAAATTGGTTTTTCTTTTGATTGGAGCCGTGAAGTGCGTACCTCTACTCCGCAGTATTACAAGTGGACCCAGTGGATATTTATTCAGTTGTTCAACTCGTGGTACAATAATGATACGAACAAGGCAGAAGACATTGCTACATTAACCGCGCTTTTTGAAAAAGAAGGAAATGCGACGGTAAATGCAGTTTGTGATGAAGATATTATAGTTTTTACTGCAGAAGAGTGGAATGCTTTTGACACAAAAAAGCAACAAGAACTACTGTTGCAATACCGACTTACCTATTTGGCAGATACGGAAGTAAACTGGTGTCCTGGCCTAGGTACTGTATTGGCTAATGATGAGATTGTCAATGGCGTATCAGAACGCGGAGGTCACCCTGTTATTCGTAAAAAAATGACACAGTGGAGCATGCGTATTTCGGCATATGCACAACGTTTATTAGATGATTTAACTACAGTAGATTGGCCACAACCACTTAAGGATTCACAGACCAATTGGATAGGTCGTTCTCAAGGAGCTTCAGTAACGTTTCAAATCCTCCCCCCAACCCCCTCCAAAGGAGAGGGAGCTACTCCTGGATATATGACAGGTGGAAATAATGCGCACTTATTATTAGAAAGAGCAAAAGAAATGCGCAATAATCCTACAGAAGCGGAAGCTATACTATGGGAAAGGTTGAAAGGAAAAAATATAGGAGATAAATTTAGAAGGCAACATCTAATTGCAGATTTTATAGTTGATTTTGTATGTCTTTCTAAAAAATTGATTGTTGAGGTAGATGGTGCAATTCATGAAGAACAAAAAGAGGCAGATCAATCTCGTACAGATGTATTAAATGCAAGAGGGTTTAAGGTAGTTCGTTTTACGAATGAACAAGTTATAGGGGATTTAGATGCTGTATTAAATAATATAATTACTGAGCTATCGAATAGTAAAGAAGTTCCCCCTTCGGGGGTTAGGGGGATTGATGTCTTTACCACCCGCCCTGATACTATTTTTGGAGTTTCTTTTATGACTTTAGCGCCAGAGCATGAGTTGGTTGCTAAAATAACCACGCCAGAGCAAAAAGCGGAGGTTGAAGCATATATAGAAGCAACTGCAAAACGTAGTGAGCGTGAGCGTATGGCAGATGTGAAAACTATTTCAGGGGCTTTTACTGGAGCGTATGCAGAGCACCCATTTACCAAAGAGCCAGTGCCAATTTGGATTGGGGATTATGTGTTAGCGGGTTATGGTACAGGAGCTGTGATGGCAGTACCTTGTGGTGATCAGCGTGATTATGATTTTGCTAAAAAATTCAATATTGCTATTCCTAATGTATTTGAAGGCGTAGATATTTCTGAAGAAGCACATGCTGACAAAGACAAAACGGTAATTGCTAATTCTGATTTTCTAAACGGATTGCCGTATAAGAAAGCCATGAAATTAGCGATTTATGAATTGGAAAAAATAGGACAAGGAAAAGGAAAAATTAACTACCGTTTGCGTGATGCTGTTTTTAGCAGACAACGGTATTGGGGAGAACCTTTTCCAGTATATTATGTAGATGGTATGCCGCAAATGATAGATGCGAAACATTTGCCAATTGCATTACCAGAAGTAGAAAAATATTTACCCACCGAAACTGGAGAACCACCATTAGGGAATGCTACCGTTTGGGCCTGGGACACGGTTTCTAATCAGGTTGTAGATAATAGCAAGATAAATAACACCACGGTGTGGCCCTTAGAATTAAATACCATGCCAGGTTGGGCGGGGAGTAGTTTTTACTTTAACCGTTATATGGATCCGAACAATACGGAGGCTATATTTTCAGAGGAGGCCATTAACTATTGGCAAGATGTAGATTTGTACATTGGTGGTAGTGAGCATGCAACAGGACATTTATTATATGCACGTTTCTGGCAAAAATTCTTGTTTGATAAGGGTGTAGTGCCTAAAAACGAGTTTGCCAAAAAACTGATCAATCAAGGAATGATCACGGGGACAAGTGCTTTTGTGTATGGTTTTGGTCCTGGGTTTTCTGTTAACGTTAGTAACAAAGAAGATCTTCAAAAATATTCAGAGGTTTTAGAAATGAAAAAATATGTAATTTCTAAAGAATCTTATGAAAATGCTGTGAAAGGTGATTATGATATTGTTGTCAAAAATATCATTACTAATAGAATTAAGGATTTTGCAAGTGTTGGTTTAGTAGCGGAACTTGATAGTTCTTTTGATGGAACTTTTCTTCCGGTACGAGTTGATGTAAAATATTTAATAGGCACGACTGATGTTCTTGATATTGAAAGGCTTAAAGAGGATCCTCTTTTTTCTTTTCTAAAGAAAGCAGAATTTAAATTGAATAGCGATGATGAATACATCGTTGGTCGCGAAGTAGAAAAGATGTCCAAGTCTAAATACAATGTGGTAAGTCCGGATAGTATTTGTGTTGGTTACGGGGCAGACAGTTTACGTCTGTATGAGATGTTTTTAGGCCCATTAGAGCAATCTAAACCTTGGAATACAGCAGGCATTACGGGTACGCATGGTTTTCTTAAAAAATTATGGCGTTTGTATGTAGACGATAATGGTATTAAAGTTACCGATACGGAAGCATCAAAAGACAACCTTAAGACCTTACATAAAACCATTAAGAAAGTAGAAGAAGATATTGAAAACTTCTCTTTCAATACGTCTGTATCTACCTTTATGATTGCAGTGAATGAACTGTCTGCTCAGAAATGTACCAGTAGAGAGGTGTTAGAGGCCTTGGTTATTTTGGTGTCGCCTTACGCACCACATATCGCGGAAGAATTATGGAGTAAACTTGGGCATACAAACTCTATTTCTACAGCGCCTTTTCCAAAATTTGAGGCATCGCACTTGGTAGAGAGTAGTAAAGAATACCCAGTTTCTTTTAATGGAAAAATGCGTTTCAAATTAGAACTTCCGATGGATTTTACAAAAGATCAGATCGAAGAAGTAGTGATGGCGCATGAAAAAACCATACAACAATTGGCAGGGCGTACGCCTAAAAAAGTCATTATTGTTCCAGGTAAAATTATTAATATAGTAGGTTAAAAAGTAGGCATATCAATCTATCGTAGCAGTAACGGTAGATTGATATGACACTATTCGCTCCAAAAAGGGCAAAATAAGGCTGATAATTGTGCAACGCTTTATTCGAAAATCTGAATTTTAGGCATCAATTTTATTATTTCTGCAAAACAATATAGGGCTAATTGTTAAAAGTCTGATTATTAGTTAAACCATCACAATTTTAGTGGTTTTTGTTTTTTTATTATAACTATTTGTGGCAAATTTGACGCGACTAATTATAATTAAAATTGACATTGGCGAATTAATTTGTTTGTTGAATAAACTTAAGATTTGCCTTTGTCTTTTTTAGTTTGTTTTTTTATAAATGTAATCTGCAGGAATCTGATAATCAAATTCATTTTTATGCAGATATTTTTCTTTTTAATCGAAAGTTCTAATAAATAAAGCAAATGAAAATAGGTATCCCTAAGGAAATTAAAAACAATGAGAGTCGTGTTGGTATGACTCCAGGTGGTGTTTTTGAATTAGTAAAAAACAACCATGAAGTATTTGTACAATCAACGGCAGGAGATAATAGTGGTTTCTTAGATGAAGCGTATGTTGAAGCGGGAGCTACAATTTTAGAAACTATTGAAGAGATTTATGCTATCGCAGAAATGATAGTAAAAGTTAAGGAGCCTATTGAACAAGAATATAGCCTTATTAAAAAAGGACAAATTGTTTTCACATATTTCCATTTTGCATCTAGCGAGCCTTTAACGAAGGCTATGTTAGAAAGTGGTGCTATTTGTATTGCTTATGAAACGGTAGAAGATAGAGATGGTGGTTTACCATTGTTAACGCCTATGTCTGAAGTGGCAGGTAGAATGTCTATTCAGCAAGGAGCAAAGTATTTAGAGAAACCAGTTAAAGGTCGTGGTCTTTTATTAGGTGGTGTACCGGGTGTACCTCCAGGAAAAGTTTTAATACTTGGTGCAGGTGTAGTAGGTATGCAAGCTGCTAAAATGGCATCTGGTTTAGGTGCTCAGGTAACTATATTAGATATAGACATGAAGCGCTTACGTTATGCTAATGATGTATTGCCAGCAAACTGTACTACTTTATTTTCTAATGAATATAATATTAGAGAGCACGTACAAACACATGATTTAATTATTGGTGGAGTTTTACTTAAAGGTAAAAAAGCGCCAAACTTAATCACTAGAGACATGCTTAAAACCATGAAATCTGGAGCTGTTATTGTAGATGTTGCTGTAGATCAGGGTGGTTGTGTAGAGACTACAAGACCAACAACACACCAAGATCCTATTTATATTATAGATGAAATTGTACATTACTCTGTAGCAAACATGCCAGGAGCGGTGCCTTATACTTCTACATTAGCACTTACAAACGTAACTACAAGTTATGCTATTAAGATTGCTAATATGGGTTGGAAAAAAGCATTGGCTTCTGATCCAGGATTACAGAAAGGTTTAAATATTTCTGAAGGAGAAGTAATCTATAAAGAAATTATTGAAGCATTTGATTGGGCATCATAAGTTCGTCTAGGTCAAAGTTATATAATTAAAAATCCTGCCAAATTTTCCGCATTTATGTGTTGGAAAATTTTGGCGGGATTTTTGCGTTTATAGTATAAGGCAAAGAAACTTTGCTATATTTAAGTTTTAAAATAAAAAATTATGTACGGATATTATATATTAATTGGAGGAATAGCTTTAATAAGCTGGTTGGTAAGTAGGAAGCTGAAGAGCAAGTTTGAGCAATACTCAAAAGTTCATTTACGAAATGGAATGAGCGGTGCGGAAATTGCAGAAAAAATGCTAGCGGATAATGGCATACGTGATGTAAAGGTTATCTCTACGCCAGGAATGCTTACGGATCATTATAATCCTGCTAACAAGACAGTGAATTTAAGTGAAGGTGTGTATAGTCAGCGTAACGCATCTGCAGCAGCAGTTGCAGCACACGAATGTGGACACGCTGTGCAACACGCGCAAGCGTATCAGTGGTTAGGCTTAAGGTCTAAATTAGTACCTATTGTAAACGTTACTTCTAACTTTGCGATGTGGGTTGTTTTTGGAGGGCTAATGTTGGGTGCTGCTGCAGGATTTGGATTCGGATATTGGGTGGCAGTTGCAGGTTTGGTTATGATGAGTTTTGCTACCATATTTAGTTTGGTTACGTTGCCTGTAGAGTATGATGCTAGTAACCGTGCCCTAGCATGGTTAAAACATAAAAATATGTTGGCTCCAGATGAATATGCTGGCGCAGAAGATGCTTTGAAATGGGCAGCAAGAACCTATTTGGTGGCAGCTATAGGCTCTATTGCAACATTGGCCTATTGGGCATTACAAGTTTTTGGCGGAAGAAGAGATTAATATTCCCGTGTAAAAAATATATAAAAGAGGCTTCTTAGTACTAAGGAGCCTCTTTTGTTTTTAGTGCTTGTTCATAGGGGTGTAGTCGTATATAGTAAACAATACTTCTTAGAAGTTCTTCTTTATTATCTTCTATGATTTTTATCGTATAGTTATTTTTAGAAGGATTAGAAAATTCATATTCAATGCGACTCTCCGACTTAATTTCATCAAAATAGCTACTAATTATAGTCGTTGCATTTGGGTTTACTGCTTTTAGAATTCTGGATTTAAGGTCTTCATCAAAACTAATGGATAGTTGAGCTTGGCAATAGCAACTTCCGTTAGTTGTCTTTGGGAGCGTTTTTATACTATGTATGTTAGTTTTTGTATTAAATAACTCTCTTAGCAAATATTTAGGATGGTCTACATTAAACAGCTTAAAAAAAGCACTTTCTTTAGCATGGACGGCAGTGAGCTCTTTTCGCAAGCTTAAATTGGCCATTAGGCTATCGCATCCTAATTCATTTTTGCAGGAGGAGCATAGTAGGAGTACAGAGAGTACAATAAAGAATCGTTTTTTCATTTCCAGGTTTAAGAAAATATAAGTTCTTTATATCGTAATCTGACGTTCAATTTGCTGATCTAAAGAGATAAAGGTTTCAGTTCGTGATACGCCATCAATTTGTTGAATGTTGTTGTTTAAAACTTGCATTAAATGCTCGTTATCTCTGCACAATACTTTTATTAGGATAGACCAGTTTCCTGTGGTGTAATGACATTCTAGAATCTCAGGTATTTTTTCAAGCTCCTTTACGGCCACAGGGTTACTCATTGCTTTATCTAAATAGATGCCGACATAAGCCATCGTAGAAAACCCTAATACTTTAGGGTTGATTACAAATTTAGAACCTGCGATTAGCCCAGAGTTTTCTAACTTTCGAAGCCTTTGGTGAATAGCGGCACCAGAAATACCAATGTTTCTGGCAATTTCCAAAACAGGTTTGCGGGCATCAGACATTAAATAGCGTAATATTTTTTTGTCAATTCCGTCTATTTTTACATTTTCTTTAGCTGATTTCATCTGTTGCTCTTTCAATTTAATATGAAATATAGCAAATTAGTTTCAATTATTAACTAGCCACAGTATTTGGATTGTACCCTAAGTAGGTAACTTCTTCTTCGTTAAAAATAATTCCGTAAGCTTCTAGTTCTTTTAAAATAGGAGTATAGACCTCTTCATGTAAAGGAATTTGAATGCCCGGTCTTGTAATTTTTTTGTTTAAAATAAGAAGGGTAGCAATAGCAACAGGTAAACCAACTGTTTTAGCCATAGCGGTATGGGTTCTGTTTTCTCCTATAACCACCATGCTAGCATCTATTTGCTTTTTAGTGCCATTTACTTCATAGCCAAATTTGTGATACATGACAATCATATCCTTGTCTTCATCGGCAAGCGTCCAGCTGTCTTCTAATATTTTCTGTAATATTTGGGCAGGGGTTGCATTTTCAAGCGCAATTTTTTTATCGCTGCTAAATAAATTAAGCTCTTGAAGTTTATCCCACATAATATCATCTTGATCTATTTTTAGATAGTACCTAAGTTTCAATTCAACAGAATCTGTAGGGGAGTAGGGTAAAAACAAATTGACAAATTCTCTATTGGTCATTCCTTCAGAGTTTTCAATAGTATAGCTATCATCTGTCATTCCTAATTGCACAAACATATTCCAGGCTTTAGAAAATCCTACGCGCCTCATAGTGCCTCTATAAAGCGTTAAGATATCTGTAAGTCCATATGCTTCTCTATATTTTAAAGAATCTCTATTGGCATAGACTTCAAATTTGCCATAGCCTTTAATGTCTACGAATTCTGTTCTTCTAAATAGTTTGTGGTAAGGAATGTATTTATAGGTGCCCTCTTGTATGAATTGAGCGGTACCACCTTGACCGGCGACAACTACATTTCTAGGATTCCATGTAAATTTATAATTCCATAAGTTGTTATCACTTTCTGGAGCTACTAAACCTCCTGTGAAAGATTCAAACAATAACATTTTACCACCTTTCTTTTTAATTTGGTTGATAATCTGCATGGCACTCATGTGGTCAATACCTGGATCAAGGCCAACTTCATTCATAAAAACGAGCCCTTTTTCCTTAGCCTCTTTATCTAAAGTTTTAATTTCATCGCTTACATAAGAAGCAGTGACAAGGTGTTTGTTAAAGTGAATGCAATCTTTGGCTATATTAATGTGCATATGTGCAGGGAGCATAGACACTACTATGTCTACTTCTTGCACAGCTTTTTGGCGTTCAGGAGTATTAAAAATATCCAATTTTACGACATCAAAATTAGAGTGATTCTTGAACTTTGCTGGAATAGCCTCTGGATTTAGATCTGCTATGACAATCTGTAATTGTTCTTCAATTGCTTTTTCTAAAAAGTAATCTAATAGGTAGGATGTGGACTTGCCAGCACCAATAATTAGAATTTTTCGCAGCATAGTTTTGTATCTTTATAGTGACAATCAAAAAATCACTTTTGTTATATATGTAAAAATAACAATCATTTTAGTTATGAACAAAACAATTTTTAGTACAGGAATTTTATTTGGAGGGCTTGCGGTAGTTCTGGGAGCTTTTGGCGCGCACGGATTAAAAGAGGTGTTAAGTGAAGAGGCTTTAGCGTCTTACACTACTGGGGTTACGTATCAAATGTATCATGCATTAGTGCTTTTAATTCTTTCAGGGGTTACCAAAATTCAAGAAAAAAATAAAAAACTTATTTATGGGGTATTTACGGTAGGAGTATTATTATTTTCTTTTTCTATTTATTTGTTGGCCACAAACAGCCTAACTTCTTTCGATTTTAAGGCTATTGGATTCATTACACCGGTGGGTGGACTCCTATTAATTGCAGGTTGGATTTTACTCGGATTTCGTTATTATAAAGAAAAATATTAGATATTAACGAAAAAACTACCCTATGAATTATAATTTCAATAATTTTACCCCGTTAAAACTAATAAATCTTCTTTAATATGGATAAGATTGCGAAAACGATTTCGTTGATTAAGTATGGTATTACAAGTGAAAATGTGCATTATCAATTATCACCAGATGATTTGCATAAATCAACCCTGGAAAAAGGTATGGGGAAAGAGGCATCTTCTGGTGCTCTTGCGGTAAATACGGGTGAGTTTACTGGTAGGTCTCCAATGGATAGATTTATAGTAAAAGATGAGATTACAGATGAAAAAGTTTGGTGGGGGAATGTCAATATTCCATTTGAGCCTGCTGCTTTTGATGCTTTGTATGGTAAAGTCATCAATTATTTAAATGAAAAAGAAATTTATGTACGTGACAGCTATGCGTGTGCAGATGAAGATTACAAATTAAATATTAGGGTTATTAATGAGTACCCTTGGTCTAACATGTTTGCTAGTAACATGTTTTTAAGACCTACCGAAAAAGAATTGGTGAATTTTGATCCAGAATGGACGGTGGTTAACGCTCCTGGTTTTATGGCAGATGCTGAGATAGATGGTACGCGTCAACATAATTTTGCGATTTTAAATTTCACAAGAAAAATTGCCTTAATAGGTGGTACCGGGTATACCGGAGAAATTAAAAAAGGAATTTTTTCTGCTCTTAACTTTATCCTACCGGTGTATAAGAATACTTTGCCAATGCATTGCTCTTCAAATGTAGGTAAAGATGGTGATACGGCTATTTTCTTTGGTCTTTCGGGAACAGGGAAAACAACACTATCTGCAGATCCAAATAGAAAACTAATTGGAGATGATGAGCATGGTTGGACAAAAGAGAATACCATTTTTAATTTTGAAGGGGGTTGTTATGCAAAAGTGATCAACCTATCTGCAAAAAACGAGCCTGAAATTTTTGGAGCTATTAAAAAAGGGGCGCTACTTGAGAATGTAGTTATGAATTCTGAAGGTGTGGTAGATTTTGAGGATATCTCTATCACGCAAAATACAAGAGTAAGTTATCCTATTAATCATATTGAAAACATTCAAGTGCCTTCTATAGGGAAGAATCCTAAAAATATATTCTTTTTAACGGCAGATGCTTTTGGGGTGTTGCCTCCAATTTCTAAATTAACGCCTAGCCAAGCAGCGTACCATTTTATTTCTGGATATACAGCAAAAGTAGCAGGAACGGAAGCCGGAGTGGTAGAACCTACGCCAAATTTCTCAGCCTGTTTTGGAGCGCCTTTTATGCCATTACATCCTACGAAATATGCAGAAATGCTAAGTAAGAAGATGAAAGATGCCGGTGTTAATGTTTGGTTGGTAAATACAGGATGGACAGGTGGTCCTTACGGTATTGGTACGCGTATGAAGCTTAAATATACACGTGCCATGATAACGGCAGCGTTAAATGGTGACTTAGGATTGTATTCTTATGACAAGTACCATATTCATTCTGTATTTGGTGTTGCGCAACCTAGAGAGTGTCCAGGGGTGCCTACAGAGGTGTTAAGTCCTAGAACAACCTGGGATGATGATCAGAAGTATTATACCACAGCATTTAAGTTGGCTAATGCTTTCCGTGAGAACTTTAAAAAGTTTGAATCTTATGCAAATGAAGAAATAAGACGTGGCGGACCGCAGCGTTACGGATTCTAAATATCAAATAAATAAAAAAGCCTCTGAAAAGAGGCTTTTTTTATGCTTGTAAATAAAAAGTAATTCTTTACTTTTTATTTAAACTTGTAATATATTTCTGCAATGCCATGGTCATAGAAGGCGTTTCAGGTGTTGGTGCTTTAATGTCTATTCTAAGACCAGCATCTGTTGCTGCATTTACGGTAGAATTCCCGAAAACAGCAATTCTAGTATCATTCTGTTCAAAATCTGGGAAATTCTTTAATAAAGACTCAATTCCAGAAGGACTAAAGAATACCAAGATATCATAATACACATCTTTTAAATCAGAAAGGTCACTAACTACCGTTTTGTAGAAAATACCTCTAGTCCAAGTTAAGCCTAAAGCATCCAATGTTTCAGGAACAATTGGTTTTAGAGAATCTGAAGAAGGTAGTAAGAATTTTTCGTCTTTATACTTTTTGAAAAGAGTAGAAAGATCTTGAAAATTCATTTTACCAACATAGATTTTACGCTTTCTGTAGACTACGTATTTTTGTAAGTAATAGGCAACAGCTTCTGACTGACAGAAATATTTCATAGAATCAGGCACTTTAAAACGCATTTCTTCTGCAATTCTAAAAAAGTGATCTACCGCATTTCTACTAGTTAAAATAATAGCAGTAAAATTGTTAAGATCAATTTTTTGTTGTCTTACAGTTTTAGCATCTACACCTTCAACATGTATAAAGGGTCTAAAATCTACCTTTACTTTTTCCTTGTCAATAAGTCGGGAATATGGAGAGTTTTCCATCTTCGGTTCTGGTTGCGATACCAAAATCGTTTTTACTTTCATAAGCATCAGTCTTTAAAGTAATCTCCTAAAAGCACTAAGGGTGCTATTTCGAGTGCGCAAAGGTACAAAATAAAATAGAAAAAATTATTGGTAATTAATTTTTGATGATTTCGTATGGCAGTAACCCATCCCAGAATATTTATTACGGCAATTAATAGTACGGTTATATAGATTACAATTTTTGAATCTTTTAAAATATATGCAAGAAGAATATTCGCCACAAACATGATTAAACTACTGTAGTTAAAGTAGGATATTTTTTTAAATAAAAATTCACTAATAGCTCCTTGCATGTTAAAAACAAAGGCGTTGCACAGGTGTAAGATCAATTTAGAAAAAAAGAAGGTAATTAAAATTCCTAGGGTAATAATGTAAGTAAAAGGCGTGTTTATATGGTGCGATAATTTAAAAACGGAATCTATAAAATATAGAAATAAGGTGAAATTTAAGAGCTGAAATATGGAGAGAAAAATAGTGAACCAATGCGATAATTTATCCTTTTTATTGTATAAAAATATGTATTTATTATTGAAAGGCAGGATGATAAAGTTCACAAACCTGCCGTAATAAATCTTTTTTGCTAAAACTAATGTCGTTATACTGCAACATAAAATCAGCGTAATCCAGTCAATATTTTCTATACTTCTTAGTAAGACTTCTTTCATTTAGTTTACTAATTTTATATTATCACCATTCATTCCTGGTTGAAGTCCGTTTTCGCTGATAGCAACTTTGAAATACCCCGGGTTTTCCATTTTAAAGGTAGGTAGGGTAAAGCTGTAATACAAAGTGTCTTTTGCTTTGAGTACCGTAAGGTCAGGATTTTTTAGAATTGGTGTAATTCCAATAATTTCTTCCGGGCGTTTATATTGGGTATGATAGACAACGCTATATTTCAATTTATTTATGGCAATGTCAAAATCATAGGGATTATAAATCTTAAGTTCAATGGGACTATCATTTTTTAAAGATATCTCACTTTCATCAAGAATGGCACGCAATTTTCTAAAAGATTCAAAATTATCCATATAAACTCCAAACCCTTTTTTCTGTTTAGGTAGGTCAACAGCAATATCACCTTTACTTAAATACTGAGAAACGTATAGAACTCTTTTGTGTTGCACTTTTGATTCGGAATCATCAATAGAGTATTGGTTTCTACGATACATGACATTGTTAAGAGAGAACGAGGTGTTTCCTGAGTAGAACGCATACATAGGAGCGTTCCTGTAGGAATTTTCAAAAACTACTGGAGTATCACCAACGCGATCACTAATAGAAGCTGCCCATTCTTTATTGCCATGAGATTCATAGTGTAAAGGAGAAATTTCTTCGAAAACCAATATAAAGCGTACAAAAACAAGCAGTACAATATTTACCAATCCCATTCTGTAAATCCATTTCTTAGCATTTTCATTTTCTAACATATAGTTAAAAGCAATGATGGCTAGGGATATGGAAATCACAATGATCCATTGTGTTTGTATTCTACGATTAAAACTAGAAATAAAGAAAAAGAGGATGGTACCATAGGTTAGGAATAAAAGTGCTCTATTAAAAGCATCTGTTCCTTTAGTTTTCCATAAGGCTTTATATACCCAGAAAAAAGTGAAACCAAACAAGGCTAATAGGTTTAAGAAGAAACCAACCGTATAATCATTAAACTCATAAGCTCTATTAGGGCGCTCAAATAGGTGATACTTTATCGAGACAAAATCATTCTCATAAAGCCATAAAAAGTGAGGTAAATAACCTAGTAATGCAACAAATACGGCTAACCAGGCATATTTGTTTAAAACTAATTTAATATTAGAGAGTAGTATAAATATAATGACAAGAACAGCGTGGTACTTGCTATATATTAAAGCGCTCATCACCAGCCCTAGGATAATAGCCAGTACTACAGAAGGGGCGGTAATAAACTTTTTATAGACGTATAAAAAAACAGCAGTAAAAAATAAAAGAGGTGTATCTGGGAGCGTAAAAAAACCATACGCGTTTAAGAGTGTCATGGAAAATGTGAGCACAAAAAAGTGTAACACATAATCTTTCTTTTTAGGATTGTCTATTACGAGCCAAATAAAGATGAGAGTACCTATAGAGAGTAGGCAACTCATAAACCGAACTCCCAATTCGCCTTCAAAGAAAAAGCTACTTAGTTTCACTAAAAATGCGACCATTGGGGGGTGATCAAAATAACCCCAAGCCATATTTTGAGCATAGTGCCAATAATAGGCCTCGTCAAAGATTAAATCGGTAAAATAACTTTGTATTAGATTAATGACAAAAATAATCCCAAGAAGGTAAATAAATAATTTCGGCAGTTTCTGCATTTTTTAACAAGCTTATTTCGGCAAAATTACAAATTATAAGACATAGGCTTTTAATTAATTGTTTAAATGGACTTTTTTGACAAAAAAATCATAAATAATATGAGCACATTTCGTTACCACTATAAAAAAACTATTTTTGCAAGAATAGATTTATTTTATGATAGATAGGCTTGTTATTATTCCAACTTTTAATGAAATTGAAAACATAGAGGCTATTATTAAAGCTGTTTTTAATTTAAAGAAAGAGTTTCATGTGTTAATCGTGGATGATAACTCACCAGATGGAACGGCTGATAAAGTTAGAGAACTACAAAAAACGTTTCCTGAAAAATTATTTTTAGAAGTACGAAAAGAAAAAGCCGGTTTAGGTACGGCTTATATTCATGGCTTCAAATGGGCAATAGAAAGAAAATATGATTTCATTTTTGAAATGGATGCAGATTTTTCGCATACCCCATCAGATCTTATTCGCCTGCATCAGGCCTGTGTAGATGGGGCAGATTTAGCTATAGGGTCTAGATATATAAAAGGGGTCAATGTAGTGAATTGGCCTTTACATCGTGTGTTGTTGTCTTATGGAGCATCGTTTTATGTGAAAATTATTACGCGAATGATGGTTCATGATCCTACCGCAGGATTTATTTGTTATAAACGAAGAGTTTTAGAAACTATAGATTTGTCTGCAGTACATTTTGTGGGCTATGCGTTTCAAATTGAAATGAAATTTAGAGCGCATTTAAATAAGTTTAAAATAGTAGAAGTACCCATTGTCTTTACAGATCGTGTATTAGGGAAATCAAAAATGAATTCGTCTATTTTTCGAGAAGCTATTTTTGGAGTAGTTAAAATGAAATGGATGAGTTTTTTTAGAAAAAATAAATTTAAAGCATGAGCAAGTTTTTAATAAAGAATGCTACTATCGTCAATGAAAATAAACTGCAAGTAGCAGATGTTCTTATTCAAGACGATATTATTCAAAAAATAGATGCTACTATTTCTGATGCTACAGCGACTGTTATCGATGCTTCGGGGAAGTATCTTTTACCTGGGGTAATTGATGATCAAGTACATTTTAGAGAACCTGGGTTAACGCACAAGGGCAATATAGCTAGTGAGAGTAGGGCGGCAGTTACCGGTGGGATTACTACTTTTATGGAACAGCCTAATACAAACCCGCAAACCACGACCATAGAGAAATTGGAAGATAAGTTTTCTTTAGGAGCAGCAAGCGCTTATGCTAATTATTCTTTCTTATTTGGGGGGACTAATGACAATTTAGAAGAGCTTAAAAAGCTTGATAAAAATGCTTGTTCTGGCGTAAAACTATTCTTAGGGTCTTCTACAGGAAATATGCTAGTAGATAATGAGGAGGTTATCGAAAAGATATTTAGAAATACCGAAATGGTGATCTCGGCTCATTGTGAAGATGAGACCACAATAAAAAATAATTTAGCCAAGTACAAGGAACAATACGGGGATGATATTCCAATGGAGTATCACCCAATTATACGTAGTGCAGAGGCCTGTTATTTATCTTCGTCAAAAGCCATTGCATTGGCGAAACAAACTGGAGCAAGGTTTCATGTGTTCCATTTGTCTACAGGAATAGAAACAGCTCTGTTCAGAAATGATATTCCTTTAAAAGACAAGAAAATTACGGCAGAGGTTTGTTTGCATCATTTATGGTTTTCGGAGGAAGATTATAAAACTAAAGGGTCTTTAATTAAATGGAATCCGGCAGTAAAAACTGCGGAAGATAGATCGCAATTATGGGATGCTTTTTTAGATGATAGAATTGATGTTTTAGCAACAGATCACGCACCACATACTTTAGAAGAAAAAGATAATGTATATACCAAGGCACCCTCTGGAGGGCCATTAGTACAACATGCTTTGCCTGCTATGTTAGAGAAATACCATGAAGGTAAAATAAGTTTAGAAAAGATTGTGGAGAAGATGTGCCACAATCCTGCTATCTTATTTGAAATAGATAGGAGAGGGTATGTGCGTGAGGGGTATTATGCAGATTTAGTTTTGGTAGATTTAAATAATTCTTGGGCCGTATCCAAAGAAAATATCGTGTACAAATGTGGTTGGTCTCCTTTTGAAGGAACTGCTTTTCAATCGAAAATATCACATACTTTTGTAAACGGACATTTGGCGTATGAAAACGGAGTTATTTCCGAGAAGCGAAATGCCAAACGCCTTACCTTCAATAGATAATTTATGTATAGAATCCTTTTTTTATGTGTTTTGGCTTTGATGGTTTCTTGTAAGGAGGAATTAATCAATCCGCCAGAAAATCTTATTGCGAAAGATAAGATGTCTGCAATTTTGTATGACTTAGCATTGGTCACGGCGGCAAAGAATACAAGTGTAGATGTGCTAAAAGAGAACAAAATAGAGGCCATGAAATACATTTATACTAAGCATGATATAGATAGTTTGCAATTTGTGCAGAGCGATGTGTATTATGCCTCTTATCCTGCGGTATATGGCGAGATCTATAAAAGTGTGGAAGAAAAATTAAAAGCGGATATAAAGGTAATAGATGATGCTAAAAAAGAGCAGCGAACCTTAGATAGTATTGAGCGTGTACGTAAGCCTAAAAAACTTGATAGTATAAAAGCGGGCAAACCTATTAAGTCAAAAGCGAATTAAGAAGTTTCTTTTTTAAATTGTTCTGTACAAAAATCTAATACCTTGTCTATGGGTTCAAAGGTGTAGCTAAAAGCAGTTTTGATCTTTTGGTTGTCATACTGTTTTTGCTCTTGGAGTGATTTTGCGCTGTTCTTGGTCAATTTTCGTTCTTTGTTAGAGAAGAAGCTTGCAAGCCAATCTAGTCGCCATAAAAGACTTAAGTGCCAGTTTTTTAATTCTTTATGGGGAGGTTTAACTCCTAGGCTATTGGAGATTTGGTGTAACACTTCCCGGTAGGTTTTATTTTCAGCTATGGCGATAAACCGTTCTTTATGTAGTTCAGAATTCATACCTAATACTAATAACTTCACAACATTTATTACACTGATAAACCCTGTTCCGCTAGGAGGATAATAGGCATAATTTTTAGCAGCTGTTTGAAATACTGCGCCACTACCAGAATGCCAATAACCAGGTCCTAAAATAATTCCAGGATTTAATATAAGAGCAGTTAAGCCTTCTTGAGAGCCGCGCCAAACTTCCATTTCTGCATCATACTTGGTAAGAGCATACACATTGGCGTCTTTGGCATTCCAATCAGATGATTCATTGGCAATATTAGAATTAATTTCTTGCCCAATGGTGGCAATAGAACTTACATAAACGAGTTTTTTAATATTACTAGCAATGCTTATGTTTACAATATTTGCTGTGCCTTCACAGTTGATTTTGTAGAGCCGATCATAATCTTTAGGGTCAAAAGAAATTAAAGCAGCACAATGGTATACATGTGTGACGGTATCAAAAGCTATTTCTAAGGCAGGCACATCATTAATATCCGCAAGTACCCATTCTATTTTTTGAAACTGTTCTTTAAAATTTTTAGTGTAGTAAGAGAATATCTTTTCTACCTGTTTTAAGTCGCTTCCTTCTCTATGGATGGCGCGTATACTCGCATTTGTTTTTGTTAATTCAAACAAAAGGTGTGACCCAACTAAACCTGTACCGCCTGTGACTAAAATCATGGTTTAAAAATACGGAATTGTAAGTTATTTATTCAAGTTTAAACACCGCTAAAACACTACATTCTTTTATATTTGCAGCTACATTAAAAAATAGTACACTAATGAAAACTAATTTTGTAGCAGAATTAAAATGGAGAGGCATGTTACATGATGCCATGCCAGGAACAGAAGAGCATTTAATGAATGAAATGCAATCGGCTTATGTTGGTATAGATCCTACGGCAGATTCGTTACATATAGGGCATTTAGTGGGAGTAATGATGTTGCGCCATTTTCAATTAGCAGGCCATAAGCCGTATGCGCTTATTGGTGGTGCTACAGGGATGATTGGAGATCCTTCGGGGAAATCTGCAGAACGTAACCTTTTAGATGAAAAAACCTTACGTCACAATCAAGATGCTTTGAAAGCACAGCTTTCTCGTTTTTTAGATTTTAGTAGTGATGCAGATAATGCAGCTATTCTTGTCAATAATTACGATTGGATGAAAGATTTTTCATTCTTAGAATTTATCCGTGATGTGGGGAAACATATCACCGTAAATTATATGATGGCGAAAGATTCTGTTAAAAAACGTCTTTCTTCGGAAGCGAAAGAAGGAATGTCGTTTACAGAGTTTACCTACCAACTTGTTCAAGGGTATGACTTTTTACATCTTTTTAAAGAACACAATTGTACTTTGCAAATGGGAGGTAGTGACCAGTGGGGTAATATAACCACGGGAACAGAGCTTATAAGGCGTATTGGTGGCGGTAAAGGCTATGCGCTTACCTGTCCGTTAATTACAAAAGCAGATGGTACTAAGTTTGGAAAAACAGAAGGCGGTAATGTTTGGTTAGATGCTGAACGTACGTCACCTTACAAATTTTACCAATACTGGTTGAATACCTCTGATGAGGATGCTGAGAAATATATAAAAATATTCACCTTTATCGCTAAAGAGGAAATAGAAGCTTTGGTGGCGGAGCATAAAGAAGTACCACATTTACGTGTGCTTCAAAAACGTTTAGCAGATGAGATTACTGTGATGGTACACTCGCAAGAAGATCTTGATAACGCTGTGGAGGCAAGTGGAATTCTTTTTGGGAAATCTACAGCCGCAAGTTTAAAGAAATTAAATGAAAAAACATTCTTAGACATTTTTGAAGGCGTTCCTCAAGCAGAGGTAACTATGGCCGATGTTGAAGAAGGTTTAGATATGATTGGGGCTTTAGCGGCGAAGACTAACTTTTTAGGATCTAATGGGGAGGCGAGAAGAGAACTGAAGCAAAACTCTATCTCGGTAAATAAAGAAAAGGTCAAGGAAGATTACGTAATTACAAAGGAAGATTTAATCAATGATAAATTTGTTCTTTTGCAAAGAGGGAAGAAAAATTACTTCGTGATACTCGTGAAATAAAAACGCAACCCTTAAAGAGAATTCACATCTAAAATAAAAGACCTTATGAGAATAGTAACTTTTGTTTTAGGTGTGTTTTTATTTTGTACCGCTTGTACGGATAATGATGATGATTTTACGCAGGATGAAAGCTTGTCTGGAGAATGGGTGTTAACAGACGTAATTTGCTTTTGTGGCTTTCCTGAAGATGTAGATTTTAGCGTGCATACCTTAAATTTTTCAGAAGAGGATCATAGTGTTATAATAGAAAATGATGAGACTACTTATTATTTTCATATCGCAGGAACCTACAGCTATACGAATATAGAGGGTATTATAAGTTTACAGGATACGGATCAGGAGTATACGTACGTCGTCGAGGATGATGTATTAACATTGACCTATATTGATGAACCTATGATAGCAGATGATGAGGTTACGTATAGGTATGCAAGAAAATAAGTTTATAACACCAATAAATTACAACCTCTAATATCTGAATGGTCAAAACGACCTAATATCTCAAAGGTATTATTGTCATATTTTTTACCTAAATCTTGTGTCGCAATAAACGAACAAGAGTTTAAATTGGCTAAATCTATAACATTTACGCCACCGGTTTTTCCTGTACTTTGGTAGCTAAGTGCATCTTCCGGATCTCTTATGAGAACATCCATCCAGGCTGGGGCTTCAAAAATACCATCTCCTTTAGAATATGCTTGGGATAGTAGCTCCGTCATTCCGTATTCCGAATGAATTTTTTGCACGCCGAAGCCTTCTTTTAGTGTTTCATGTAGTTCCTCTCTGATCATTTCTTTTCGGCGACCTTTCATACCGCCAGTTTCCATGATAATTACATTTTTAAGGTCGAGTTTGTACTTCTCAACGATATCTAAAAGGGCAAAAGAAACTCCAATTAAAAGTATTTTAGTGTTTGACTCATCTAATTCTCTAAGCTTTTGTACTAGGAGCTCAATAGTATCTAAATAAAAACCACTTTCGGGATGCTTACTTCTTTTAATTAAATCATCGGCCATATAAATTAATGACGAGCCTTGGCGCTCTAAGTAAGAAGGAAGTAGTGCTAAAATGCAATAGGTGTCTATAGCGCCATAAAAATGAGTAAAGGCCTTTAGGTAGCTTTTTTCATACAGCGCAACATCTGTAACGTAATGCGTGCTTGTTAAGGTGCCTGTGGTACCGCTGCTTGTAAAAAGTATTTCGGGTTTTTCAGTACTTGAAACCACTTTTTTCGATTTAAAAAATTCAATAGGTAAAAAAGGAATTTCTTGAACGCTAGTGATCTTTTCTGGTGTTTTTTTTAAATAGTCTGAAAACTCTTTATAAACAAGGTTATGTCTGTATTGGTGGCGATAGACTTGTAGGGCTACAGCATCAAAATCTGCCTGTGATTGAATAGTAAAAATTGAAGAAACGTCCATAACCAAAATATACGAGTACAAAAGTAAACATACTCATTGGTCTATAAAACAAAAACTCTTTTTCAATACTAGAAAAAGAGTTTTTGATGGTATTGGTTGGTTTGGTTTATTTTACAACTAGCTTCCTAGATGACGTCTTGTTATTTTCTGTAACCTGAACAATGTATACGCCAGCGTCTAGTTTGGAAATGTTTAATTCTTTATAATGGCTATGTGCTTGTAATACAAGTTCGCCCAGTAAATCATATACCTGCACTGTCTTACTTAAATTTTCTTTTGTTGTTATATATACAACATCATTAAATGTAGGGTTAGGGTATAATTTAAATCCTGCAATCTCATTGTTGTTCGTGCTCTTTTTTATAGGCTCTTGTCCAGATAGCGAGAACGTAAAAACCATAAGTAGGATTAGGTAAATTTTCGTCATATGTGATTTGGTTGGGATAACTGATGTAAAAATAGGAAAAGAGTATAGGGAGCAATACTAAATGTTGTGAAACCCATATTATTGTAGGTAAACTGACTTTTTTAACCTTTAAAAGGCTTTGTTTATTGTAAATCAGGATTTTAAATAGAATAGTCGCGTAGGTTTTAGGACTGCGGTATGTAGGGTAATTATGTAGATGTACTAATGTACTAAGTGTGGAGCTTACTTAACAATAAGTTTTCTCGTAACCATTTTATCTTTTTCGTAGACCCGTATTACGTAGATGCCAGCGTCAATATCCGAAAGATTTAACTCGGTGCCAATAATAGTAGCTTCCATTACTTTATTCCCTAAGACGTCAAAAATTAAAACTTTTTTTGGAGCATTTAGAGCAGTATTGATGAAGATTTTTCCGCTGGTAACAGGGTTAGGGTATAATTTAAAACCTTCAATATCTCCATTAGTAGGCGTGTCCTGGCTATAACCAAGAGATGCAATACAGAAAAGAATGATAAAGTAAAGTTTTTTCATATGTTGCTAATAACAAATAGTATACCACGAAGATACTAAATTTAGTAGTACAGAAATGTAATGTTAAAATTAAATCAAAAATTTTCGATAAAAAGCATTAAATACGTACTATTTATCTCTTGTAAGGATATTTCATCGAATTTTGTAGAATATAAGATATAAAAAAGCCTCACGATGGTGAGGCTTTTAGGTGTATATTTAATTGTTTAGTCTTATTTTGCCCAAGCAAATGTAGCAACATCTACAGTAGCAGCGTCATCATATGATAGACTAGGATCAGCATCAGCACCTTCAATTTGAACATTTGCAAATGCACCACCTTGAGGGAAATCTAATATAGTTGTATAACCAATCAAAGAAAGACCAGTAATGATTCCTCCAGATTCTTTTTTAAACTGAAGCGCAGTTCCGCCTACAGTAGAAACAGCCGTGATATTTACAAACTTAGGATTGTTATTGTCTCCATCACCTTCCATTACAGTTGAAAAACCTTCTATAGTATGAGAAATGTAACCATTGGTTAAAGTACCATTCCAACCTTCTGTCCAGTCAATAGCATCATCTTCATTGTTTTCCATATACATATTAGTAGCAGAAACCGTTCCTCCGAAAAACTCTACGCCATCATCTGTACCGTTTAACATTGCAACGTTTGCAATTGTAGTTCCAGAACCAACAGCATATAACGTAAGACCATTGTATTGAGAATCAGCATTGATAGAAGCACCTGCATAATTAATAACTAAGTAGCTTATAGATCCTGAATCATCGGCATCGTTTGAACCACCATATTTAAAATCACCTACTTCAGCAGTAGCATCAACACCTTTTGTTGTAGTTGCGTCACCAAGGATAACTAAACCACCCCAATCGCCAGGCGTTTGATTTGCGGAAGTCATAACGACTGGATTAGCTTCTGTACCTTGAATATCAATCTTACCGCCTTTTTGAACTACAATATAAGTATTTGTTTCAGTACCAGCTTCAACTTTAGCTGTAATAATAGTTCCGGCCGGAATTGTTAATGTTACTCCTGATTCTACGCTTAAAGCATTTTCTAAGAAATAAGGAACATTAGCATCTAATGTCATATCGCTTGATACTGTTCCACTTAACACACTATTTTCAATAGCAATAGAAGAGTTAACCCATGCGAATAAAGCAACGTCTACTGTTGGAGAAGCGATATAAGTTAAAGAAGGATTTGCATCTGCTCCATCAATTTGAACATTGGATAATGAACCATCTTGAGGGAAATCTAAAGATGTATCGTAACCAGATAATGATAAGCCAGTAATTGTTCCTCCAGATTCTTTTTTAAACTGAAGTGCAGTACCACCTACTGTAGAAATAGCTGTGATGTTCACAAATTTAGGATTATTATTATCACCATCACCTTCCATAACTGTAGAAAAATCTTCTATAGTGTGAACAATATAACCATTAGTTAAAGTACCGTTCCATCCCTCAGTCCAATCGATTGAATCGTCTTCGTTGTTTTCCATATACATATTAGTCGCAGAAACAGTTCCTCCGAAGAATTCAACTCCATCATCAGTACCATTTAACATGGCTACATTCTCTACAGTTGTTCCAGAACCAACAGCATAAAGTGTAAGGCCATTGTATTGAGAATCAGCATTAATAGAGGCGCCAGCGTAGTTAATGATTAAGTACTGGATAGATCCTGAATTATCAGTATCGTTAGTTCCACCATATTTAAAGTCTCCTACTTCGGCAGTAGCATCAACACCTTTTGTAGTTGTAGCATCTCCTAAAATTACTAAACCACCCCAATCACCAGGTGTAGCATTAGTAGATGTCATGATAACTGGATTAGCTTCCGTGCCCTGAATATCAATCTTACCACCTTTTTGAACTACGATGTAAGTATTAGTTTCGGTACCAGTTTGTACGTTTGCTGTAATTTTAGTTCCAGCAGGTATGGTTAAAGTAACACCTGAAGCAACGCTAAAGCTATTCGTTAATACATAATCTAAACTCGGGTCTAATGTTCTGTCTTCAGTAAGCTCTCCTGTTAAATTCGTTGCGGCATCAGGACATGAGTTTGAACATGTACCACCACAATCAACACCTTCTTCACCAGCATCTAAAATACCATTGCTACATAAATCGGCAGGATTAGATTCATCGTCATCGTTGCTGCAACTAGTTAATGCTAAAGCAAAAACTGCTGAACAGATAAAAGAGAATTTTAAAAAGTTCGTTTTCATAAGATTGATTTTTAAATATATTAGTGATTATTAATTAAATTAAAATTGAAAGCTTACGCCTATGCTTAAATTAATTCCAAGTTTATATGCCAATACGGTATTTTCCTGTTCCATTAATGGAATATTCATTGCTTGGCGTTCTTCTAGTGTAGTAGAACTACTTAATTGACTAAAATCTCTTACGTTAGTTAAAATATTTTGAGTTTGCTTGATGTTTGGGTTTAATAAGTTTCTTCCTACCAGTTTAACTTTCCAGTGCTCATTTATTTCTTTGCTAACCACAGCATCCAGTGTTACGAAGCCTTTTTCAATAATAGCGTCGTCGTAATCAAAATCGCTACTTGTAAGCGTGTTTGCGACACCAATTGCATAAATTTTATCTGATGCATAGTTGGCTGTAAGTGATGCAGCAAGAGGATTTTCACCAGCAGTATTAAAGTTAATACTAGAATTTAATATCCAGTCTGATGCTCCTTGTAAATCAGTCTCTGTAATGTTTTTGTACCTAAAACTTTCTCCAACAGTTCCATCTTCATTAATAATTTGTTTTAAGTCTTGGGTGTGCCACATGCGCGTTGCATTAAACACCAAACTTAATTCAGAACCAGATAAATTTCCATCTTCATCATTTGTGGTAGCTTTTATCAAATCAAATTTAGTTTCAGCTTCTAAACCAAAAACCTCTGCCTTTTCACCTGAGTTGAAATAAGAGAATACACCAGAAGCACTCCTTTGCCTCAATCTATTAATTGGATCTTCAATTTTCTTATAAAAGGCTCCAAAAGAAATTAATTCACCTATAGACGGGTAGCTCTCCCATTTAATATCATAATTAAAGTTTGTAGATGCTCTCAAATCTGGATTACCAGCAGTAATTTGGTTGGTAGGAGATACATATTGAAAAGGAGCAATTTCTTTAAATTCCGGTAATGTTAGAGTTTGACTTGCGGCAAATCTAAAGGCATTGTTGTCGTTTACGCTATATTTAACATTTAAGCTTGGGTATACTCTATTGTAATCTTGTTCACTACTTCCTAATCTAGAGATTCCAAGGTTACCGATATCGTAATTTACGCTCAAATCATCTTTTTGAAATCTCAGCCCAGCATTAAAGTTCCATTTTTTTAAACCAACATTAATATCTGCATATCCAGCGTACGATTCTAAATTACCTGTATAAATATCTTCTCGAGCACCTTTCGCATTAGCGCCCAATAATCTATATCTTAAGTTACCATCGTTAAAATTTGGTATGGTAAAAACACTTCCAAGATCATCTAAGGAAGTAGGAGTTACAGTTCTACCAGAGGCTTCAATTACACCAACAAATTCTGAACTAAAGTCACGTTCTTTGTTTCTGTAATTTGCTCCTATTTCAATTTTAAAGTTTCTGTCCTCTTCGTCTATTATTTTTATAATGTCTTTCAAATACCCATTGTATTCTATATCATTAATTTTTTGACTAGATTTTCTTTGTTGGAAATCGCCTCTTCTCGCTAATTCTATCTCAGTGCCATCAAAATCAAAATTTATTTCATTTCTGATTCTATTTGGCTCATCAGCATTTAAGAAGTTATAACCTCCAGCCCATTCAATAGTATTTATTTCGCCTATTTTGTGTGATCCTATAAGCTGTGTTACAAAAAGTTGTGTTTGCTTTGAGTTCTGGTCTCTTATAAATTGAGATAAACCTTCAGCAGGTTCTGTTTCTTCGAATATTACTGTTTTTCCATCTCTACCAGCTTCAAAAACTTGGTCGCTAAATTTGTTTACAACGAAAGTGCTTGATTTTATTTTATTTTTCTCATTAGCGTAAAAAACTACGTCTAGAAGAGCAGTATTTATAATGTTCGTAGTATAGGTTGTAGCATCATTAATAGAGTCTTCTATAAAGTTGGATCTAAATTGTTTAAAAGTCCCTTGTTGGTATTCATTAGATTTAGAATGTGATGCTGTTAAAAGTATAGCTAGTTTATTTTCAAAAAACTTTTTCCCTGCGGTTAAAGAGGCAGAATAATTGATAGGATTGTTTAGCTTCTCAGTATTCCAAGACTGTTGAATAATTTGAGTTTGTAATAATGGGTTTTCATTGTAGATACCTAAAGTTGTATTGCTATAATTAGGACTTACTTTAAAATTATCGTAAACCCCGTTTTTAAGTACATTTGTATTACCCCCTGCAGATAGACTTACAGAAAACTCAGAGCTTCCAGATAATTCCCTTGATGCAATATTAACAGTACCCGAAGATTGATCGGCTGTATTTTGTACAGAGAATGTTTTTCTTACGCTAACGTTTTGGAGAACACTCGTTGGAAAAAGTTCTAAAGCGATATTTTTACGGTCCACATTATCAGAGGGTACTTGTAATCCATTAAGGGTTGTGCTTAGATAGCGATCACCTAAACCTCTTACATAAACATCTCCTGAGGCTTGACTGCTTGTTACACCTGAAATTTTGGTGGTAGCAGTAGCTGCGTCAGTAACACCAATTTTCCCTAACTCTTGAGCTCCAATAGCAACTGTAATGTCTACAGATTTCTTTTGATCTAATAATAAAGCTGCTTCAGAATCTTTTCTAGCAGTGGTAGTTACCACAACTTCATCTAGAGACATCCCTTCACTAGCTGCTAGAGGTACATTGATAGTTGTTACTTTTCCGGCCTCAATAGCTATATTAGGGATTTCTACAGATTCATACCCTAAATAACTAAACACAATGCTATAGGTTCCAGGATCAACATTTGCTATTTCATACAAACCGTCAAAATCTGTAGTGGTTCCTTTTGTTGTTCCTTTTATTAATACGTTGGCAAATGCCAAAGGTTCATCCCCTGCTTCTTTATCAATTACCGTACCCACAACACTTCCTTTGTCTTGCGCGAATGATAAAGTGGATACTATTAAGAATAGTGATACTAATAAATACTTCATTTTGTTTTTGTCTTTTTACGCGGCAAAGAACGTTCGATAGGGTAAAAGTGATGTTACCTGTATGTTAAAGATTTATTTTTTAAGTGTTATCTTAATGTTACGATATTAAATCAATGTTAAGGGCTTTAGTCGTAATTGTATTATCTTTACTTTTGAGCGATTAACCAACTAAGAGACTTTAGTGGTGGCAGTTGCAAGTTATTGATATACAGTGATAAAAGTGTGATTTGTGCCGTGTAAAGTACCAGAATCTAATTTAAGTATCAAATGAAAAAAAAGGACATTAGAATATTATTGGTAGACGATGAGCCAGATATTCTTGAGATTTTAAGCTACAACCTAAGTGCAGAAGGCTATGATGTGTTTACTGCAAAAAACGGTGTGGAAGGAGTAGCTAAGGCAAAAAAGAAACAGCCACATTTGATTATATTAGATGTCATGATGCCAGAAATGGATGGTATTGAAGCTTGTGAAATCATAAGAAATACGCCAGGTTTAGAAGAAACCATTATTACCTTTTTAACGGCACGTAGTGAAGATTACTCGCAAGTAGCAGGTTTTGATGCTGGTGCAGATGATTATATTACCAAGCCTATAAAGCCAAAAGTCTTTGTGAGTAAAGTAAAGGCTTTATTAAGACGTTTAAAAGATGAAGAAGCTGCTGCAGAAGATATTGTAAAAGTAGGGAACATTGTCATAAACCGTGAAGAGTATAAGATTGTAAATGACGGTGAAGAACTAATTCTACCAAGAAAAGAGTTTGAGTTGTTATCATTACTAACATCTAAACCCAACAAAGTTTTTAAAAGAGAGGTAATCTTAGATAAAGTCTGGGGTAATGAAGTTGTTGTGGGCGGTAGAACTATTGACGTACATATTAGAAAGCTTCGTGAAAAAATAGGAGATGATCATTTTAAAACAGTAAAAGGCGTAGGGTATAAGTTTGTGTTATAATGGCGATATCCTTTAAAAAATCATACAAATTTGCATTTCGTTCAGCAACCTATATTACCGTAGCGCTGACATTATTTTTGGGCAGTTTCTTATGGCTTAAGAATGAATTAGATTGGTTGCTTCTAACTGTGTTTGTGCTTATTACGTTTAACATTTGTTTTTTTGTAATTCAACTCCGAGTAGAAAAGTTTATCTATAAACGAATCAAAAGAATTTACGACGATGTATCGTTGTTAGAGTCTTCTAGTTTGGCTTCTAGAACGGTAACCACAGATATGGGTACCCTTACTTCTGAAATTGAAAAATTTGCAAAAGACAAGAAAATAGAAATAGATACACTTAAAATCAGGGAAGAATACCGTCGTGATTTTATAGGAAATGTTTCCCATGAATTAAAAACGCCATTGTTTACAGTACAAGGCTATATTCTTACTTTATTAGATGGTGCTGCGGATGACAAAGCACTTCGAAAAAAATACCTGCAACGCGCAAGTAAAGGAGTAGACCGTTTAATTTACATTGTTAAAGATTTAGATTTAATTACTAAGTTAGAAGTAGGCGACCTTAATGTGGAGTTGTGTGAGTTTAATATCGTAGAATTAATCCAAAATGTGTTTGATCTTTTAGAAATGAAAGCTGCTAAAAAGAATATTTCACTCACCTTTGATATGAAATATAAGACGCCTATTTTGGTGAATGCAGATAAAGAGAAAATTCAACAAGTAGTTACAAACCTACTAGTGAACTCTATTAAATATGGTCACGAAAATGGTACTACAGAAGTAAGTGTAGAGAATCTTATTAAAAATAAGGTGATTGTTAGGGTGACGGATAATGGAGAAGGAATTTCAAAACAGAATATACCAAGACTTTTTGAACGCTTTTATCGTGTTGATAAGAGTGGTAGTAGAGAAGAGGGCGGTTCTGGTTTAGGCTTGTCTATCGTGAAGCATATTATTGAGGCGCATAATGAACGTATTTACGTAGAGAGCGTACTAGGTGTAGGGTCTGAGTTCTCGTTTACTCTAGAGAAAGTAGCTCCCAAAGAAACGGCTGTAAAAGGTTAAAGATTCTTTTGTTTAGATATTCTCCACATTGCATCATTCTTAATGCTAAGATTTTAGTAGTTTTGCCGATTCAATTAATATTGCAAAAGTGGGGAGTAAAAACAAGTTAAGAAGGTTTAGAGAGAACGATACATTTGAAAATGTTCTTCAGCCTGATAGAGACGATGTTCAGAAGGGGTTGTGTGATTTAAAAGGAAAATGGAGTGCGTTTTTCAAGAATGATAATCCAATTGTTTTAGAGTTAGGTTGTGGTAAAGGTGAGTATACCATTGGTTTAGCAAAACAAAATAAAGATAAAAATTTTATAGGTGTTGATATTAAGGGAGCACGTTTTTGGCGTGGTGCTAAAACAGCAAAAGAAGAAGGCTTAGATAATGTAGCTTTCTTAAGAACCCAAATAGAGTTAATTGATTTACTTTTTGAAGAGAATGAAGTTTCTGAAATTTGGATTACATTCCCAGATCCGCAAATTAAATACAAGCGCACAAAACATAGACTTACCAATAAGCTGTTTTTAGATAAATACAATCATATTTTAAACAAAGATGGTGTTGTAAATTTGAAGACAGATAGCGAATTTATGCACGGCTATACCCTAGGGCTCTTACACGGTTTAGGCCTTGAAGTAATTTACGCCAATCATGATGTGTATAAGAATGAAGGAAGTCCTAAGGAAGTTTTAACCATACAAACCTTCTACGAAAATCAGTATCTTGAGAAAGGAAAACCTATTACTTTTACTCAATTTAAAGTCAATTAACCAATGACGCATTTGCTTATTTTATTTTTTGCGACCTTTTCGGCTGCCTTTATAGCTACCGTGCCACCTGGGTTGTTAAATATGAATGCGGCAAAAACAAGCGTTGAAAAAGGAAAATTAAACGGTATTATTTTTAGTCTTGGTGTTTCTACCATGATTATGATTCAGGCTTATATTGCCGTGCTTATTTCTAAGTATTTACACAATCATCCGGAGGTAGTTGCTGTTTTATTAAAAATAGCACTTGTCGTATTTGCTTTTTTATGTGTGTATTTCTTTATCTTAGGAAAGAGAAATAAACCCAAAAAGCAGAAAACTATTAATGTTAGTAAAAAGAATAGCTTTTTCAAAGGCGTTCTTCTTGCGGCCATAAACTTACTTACAATTCCGTATTACAGCGGACTTAATGCCATGTGGAAAGCCTCTGGGTGGATTAAGTTTGAGCTTACCGATATTGTGATATTTATATTGGCAGCGGGTACAGGCACCTTTGCCGTACTTTATTTTTATACCCTATATTTCTTTAAATTAGAAACAAAGAACAATACCTTTTCAAGAAACTCTAATTATATTTTGAGCGGATTAATGGGGCTTTTGTTTATAATTACATTGTTCAGAATATTTAACCAATAAAAATGGAAGAAGAATCTAAAAATTTCTTTCACAAAGTACATCAAGTGGCTAAGTTAATACCTTATGGCCGCGTAACTTCCTATGGGGCTATTGCAAAATATTTAGGAGCAGCAAGAAGTGCAAGAATGGTAGGTTGGGCCATGAATGCATCTCATAATTTAGAAGATGTTCCGGCGCACAGGGTGGTCAATAAACAAGGGTTATTAACTGGGAAACACCATTTTGATGGCACCAATCTCATGCAGCAACTTTTAGAGAGTGAAGGCGTTGAGGTGGTAGAAAATCAGATTCAGAATCTGGACACTCTTTTTTGGGATCCTTTTCTAGAGTTAGATACAGCGCTGTAATCGTGCGTTTCGAACATAACCAATAGGATCGCGTACCAAATAGAAGAATCTTATCTAACAATGTTATATTTCAATTTCTAGTTTTCTTAATATACTTTCTAAACCGTATCTTTGTAGGATAAATTTCAATTTGTTACATCGGAATTTAATAGCGTAATTATCGGACTCTTTTTTGAGTTTTTTTGAAATGAATTCATGAAAATTACGTCTTACAAATAAACAGCAGTAAAACACTCAGATGAAATTAGAAAAAAAAGATGTTCTTAAAGCTTTAGAACAAATTACAGTACCAGGAGAAGGTAAAAACATGGTAGAAAGCGGTGCTGTAAAAAATATTCAGATTTTTGGTGATGAGGTTGAAGTAGATATTACTATTGCAAACCCAAGTCTTCAAGCAAGAAAGAAAACCGAAGTAGAGATTTTAAAAATCATCCATAAAGAGGTTTACGAAAAAGCAAAAATAAAGATTAATGTTAAAGTTGAAGCTCCTGCTGCTGCAGATAAGCCCAAGACTAACGAAATTAAAGGGAAGCCACTTCCGGGAATAAAAAATATTATTGCCGTAGCATCAGGTAAAGGTGGTGTAGGGAAATCTACCGTTACTGCAAATTTAGCAGTAACCTTAGCAAAAATGGGCTTTAAAGTAGGCTTGTTGGATGCGGATATTTACGGGCCATCAATGCCTATTATGTTTGATGTTGCTATGGAGAAACCTTTGGCGGTAACCATAGAAGGGAAATCTAAAATGAAACCGGTAGAGAGTTACGGCGTTAAGCTTCTTTCTATTGGCTTTTTTACCCAACCTAACCAAGCGGTAATTTGGAGAGGGCCAATGGCTTCTAAGGCATTAAATCAAATGATTTTTGATGCACACTGGGGAGAAATAGATTTTATGTTAATAGATTTACCTCCGGGAACAGGAGATATTCATTTAAGTATCATGCAAGCCATGCCGGTAACTGGCGCTGTTGTAGTGAGTACTCCGCAAGAGGTAGCTTTAGCAGATGCTCGTAAAGGTGTTGCTATGTTTCAACAAGACTCTATTAACGTACCTGTATTAGGTATCGTTGAAAATATGGCGTATTTTACTCCAGAAGAGTTGCCAGATAATAAATATTACATTTTTGGAAAAGAAGGTGCTAAGCATTTATCTGAAGACTTAAAAGTGCCTTTCTTAGGAGAGATTCCTTTGGTACAAAGTATACGTGAAGCGGGAGATGTAGGTAGGCCAGCAGCAATGCAAGTAGGTACGCCTATAGCAAATGCTTTTGAAGAAATCACTAAAAACGTGGTACAAGAAGTGGTAAGTAGAAATGAAGAGTTACCACCTACAGAGGCAATTAAAATAACGACTATGGCGGGGTGCTCGCCAGTAAAAAAGAAATAATTATGACATCAGAAGAAGTAAAATTAAATGTAGAAAAAGCGCTAGAAGAAATTAGGCCTTTTTTACAAAGTGATGGAGGTGATATTTCATTAATTTCTATAGATAACGATACTTCTGTAAAAGTTAGATTAGAAGGTGCTTGTATTGGGTGCTCTGTAAATCAAATGACTTTGAAAAGTGGTGTTGAAATGACCATAAAAAAGTACGCCCCTCAAATTGAAGAGGTGATTAATGTTGCTTAATTAGTTTTATAAAAATATAAAGTACAATTCCCTTAGTCTTGAAAATGACTACGGGAATTTTTAATAGGATATAACCATGGCCGATATAAAAATAAAAATCACAGACCGAGAAGGAGTTACGCATGAGGTAGATGCGCCAACAGATATGAATATGAATGTTATGGAATTGGTTCGTGCATATGAATTAGCTCCAGAAGGTACTATTGGTGTGTGTGGTGGTATGGCAATGTGTGCTTCTTGTCAATGTTACGTTTTAAATGATGTAGCATTGCCTGAAAAGTCTGATGATGAGGATGCTATGTTAGCAGAAGCATTTTATGTAAAAGATAACAGCCGTTTAGGATGTCAAATACACCTTTCTGAAGATTTAGAAGGGCTAGAATTAGAATTGGCTCCTGAGAGTTAAGCGCTAACAAAAAAATTTAAAAGGCTAGTTTAAGATGATCTTATCGTTTTAAACTAGCCTTTTTTATGCCCTTATATCCTAGCTTGGTAGGTAAATAAATTGTAGTAACGCCCTTCTTTAGCAATTAAGTCATCATGCGTCCCTTGCTCGGCAATTCGGCCATTTTCAATGACTAATATTTGATTTGCTTTTCGGATGGTACTTAACCTGTGGGCAATTACAAAAGTGGTTCTTCCTTCGGTTAAACTAGCCAAACTTTTTTGAATTAAAGCCTCACTTTCTGTATCTAGATTAGAAGTAGCTTCATCTAAAATTAAAATTTTAGGATTAGCTAAAACAGCTCTTGCAATGGCGATTCTTTGGCGCTGACCCCCAGATAATTTTACACCACGTTCGCCTATTAAGGTGTCTAATCCTTTTTCGAATCGCTCTGTGAATTCATTTACATAGGCAGCTTCAACAGCAGCTTGCAATTCTTCCTCAGAAGCATTTGGTCTAGGGAATAAGATATTCTCACGAATGGTGCCTTCAAACAAGAATTCGTCTTGTAAAACAACACCAAGATTCTGTCGGTAGCTATTTAAATTTACTTTAGAAACATCATGGCCATCAATGGTAATTTTACCTGATGCCGGATTTAGAAAGGTAGCAGCTAAGCCTGCAATCGTAGATTTTCCAGAGCCAGAACTACCCACTAAGGCAACAACATTTCCAGACTTGACTTCAAAATTTATATTATGCAATACATCTTTGTCTTCTTCATAAGCAAAAGATACATCATCAAATATAATATCTCCGTCTATATTTTCTAAAACGATAGTTCTATTCTCTTCATCAGATTCTGGTGTCATATTCATTAACTCTTCCGTACGGTCTAGCCCAGCTAAAGCTTCGGTTAGTTGACTCCCAACATTACTCATCTGTACAATCGGAGCTACCATCAATCCTAATAAAAAAGTAAAAGTTAAAAATTCACCAATGGTGAGTTGGTCCATCATAATTTTATAGCCGCCAATACCCATAATTCCAGTAGTGGCAATACCTAATAAGAAGGTGCTGGAACTAGTCATGAATGCGGTAGCTGTTAAACTCTTTTTTACATTTTGAAATAATTTATCTACCCCTTCTTCAAAAACCTTGCTCTCTTGTTCTTCAGCATTGAACCCTTTAATGACGCGTACACCGCCTAAGGTTTCTGTTAATCTGCCTTTTACTTCGGCATTGATCTTTCCTCTATTTCTAAATATAGGTCTGATCACTTTAAAAGCTTTTAAGGCTATTATTGCAAATATGGCTAAGGGTACTAATGTAAATAAGGTCATGGAAACACTAGTTTTTAACAATAAAATTAAGGCAACTATCGCGGTTATAGATCCGCCTACCAATTGTACTAAACCTGTGCCTATTAGATTTCGTACCCCCTCAACATCAGACATAATTCTAGAAACTAATGCACCAGATTTTGCATTATCAAAAAAGCGAATGGGTAAGGAAAGCACCTTTTTTTGTACTTGAGCTCTTAATTCTGAGATTAAATATTGCGCTTGTACACTTAATATTTTTGTTAATAGAAAAGAAGTTATGGCTTGTACTAGTATAGCTAGCGCTACAACGCCAACTAATATTTTTAATAGGTGAATATCCTTATTAGGAATAATATCATCCATTAAATACTTAAGAGACATAGGGGCAACAAAACTTGCAGCTTTGCTAATTACAATTAATAAAAGTCCTATAAATACAAGATTTCTTCTAGGCCAAATAATTGTTTTGAATGCGGTAAGAATGCTAACTTTTTTTTCTGCCATGCTTGAGAATTATGATAAATAAATGAAATGCAAAGTTACTTTAAATTGATTGGAAATAGGCTTAGAAGAAGCTGCTAGGTTTTTTTTAGTTGAAAATTAGTATTTAATCACCAAGACCTTTATTTTCATTTCATCAACCTTAAACCTTTTCCAATGAAAAATTGTCTTTTGCTAATTTTTGTAATGACTTTGCTAAGTTGTTCTTCCGAATCAAAAAATAATGCTGTAGCAGATCAATATAAAAACTATGTTACCCATGTAGAAATTATTAGAGATGATTTTGGAGTGCCTCATATTTATGGGAAAACGGATGCCGATGCGGTATTCGGACTTTTGTACGCACAATGTGAAGATGATTTTAATAGGGTGGAACAAAATTATATCTGGGCCACAGGTAGGTTGGCAGAAGTAGAAGGAGAAGATGCTTTGTATAGTGATTTGCGGGCTAAACTATTCATGACAGAAGACGAGGCGAAAGCAAATTATGAGAATAGCCCAGAATGGTTAAAGAAATTATGTGATGCATTTGCTGATGGTATTAATTATTATTTAGAAACACACCCAGAAGTAAAACCAAAATTGCTTACCCATTTTGAACCTTGGATGCCAATGTATTTTAGTGAAGGCTCTATTGGTGGCGATATTGAACGGATATCTAGTAGTAAGATAAAGGCTTTTTATGAAAGCGGAATGGAATTTCCAAAACTTAAACAACTAGAACTAAAAAAGGTTGAAGAAATGGCAGAACCACAAGGCTCTAACGGAATCGCCATTTCAGGTAAACTAACCCAATCAGGAAATCCGTTGTTGTTAATCAACCCACATACCTCATTTTTCTTTAGAGGCGAAGTGCATGTGGTAAGTGAAGAAGGCTTAAATGCCTATGGAGCGGTAACTTGGGGTCAGTTTTTTGTGTATCAAGGCTTTAACGAAAAAACTGGATGGATGCATACTTCCACGTATACTGATGTGATGGATGAGTTTAAAGAAACTATTCTAGAGGTTGACGATCAATTGGTGTATCAATACGGTGAAGAATTACGACCAGTAACGGTTGGAGAAGTCATTCTCAAATATAAAGTAGGAGATAGTATTAAAGAAAAGAACGTGCCAACCTATAGAACACACCACGGGCCAATTACGCATATGGTAGATGGCCAGTGGACGGCTTCTGCAATGATGTGGGAACCTGTAAAAGCTTTAGAGCAATCTTATATCCGTACAAAACAGACGGGTTATAAAGGTTTTAGAGAAATGATGGATATAAGAACCAACTCCTCTAATAATACCGTCTATGCAGATGCGGAAGGGAATATTGCGTATTTCCATGGAAATTTTGTCCCGAAACGCGATACAATATATGATTATACGCAGCCTGTTGATGGGAGTAACCCTAAAACAGATTGGCAAGGTTTGCATACTGTTGATGAAAATATTCTGATTTTAAATCCTGAGAACGGATGGTTTCAGAATTGTAATTCCACTCCTTTTACAGCAGCCTTAGAATTTAGCCCTAAAAAGGAAGAGTATCCAAAATATATGTCTAGAGATCAAGAGAATTTCAGAGGGGTTCATGCCATTAATTTACTGACTGATAGAAGTGGGTATACCATAGATAGTTTAATACAATTAGCACACGATCCCTATTTGCCCGCATTTGAAAAATTAATTCCAGGCTTGGTAGAGGCATATGATAAGGCAGATAAAACCAAAGAATTAGGAGCTCCAATAGAAGTACTTAGATCTTGGAATTTAAAAACGGCTAAAGAATCTGTAGCCATGACTTTAGCACATTATTATGGCACTATGTATGGCAAAATAGCAATAGCACCCAAGGGTTTTAGTGATATGGAGCGCTTAAATTATTTTGGTACAGATACACCATTTGAAGAGCGATTAAGGGTTTTCAAAGCAGTACTAGAAAAATTAGAGGAAGATTTTGGCACCTGGAATACGCCTTGGGGAGAAGTAAACAGGTATCAACGCTTAAACGGAGATATTCGTCAGGCTTTTAACGATAGTTTGCCAAGTATTCCTATAGGGTTTGCTTCGGGTAGGTGGGGTGCATTGGCAGCATATGGAGTAAGTTATACCAATGATACTAAAAAAATCTACGGGACTAGAGGTAATAGTTTTGTGGCTGTTGTAGAGTTTGGAGCTAAGGTAAAAGCAAAAAGTATGCTGGCAGGCGGTCAAAGTGGAGATCCAAAATCGCCCCATTTTGATGATCAAATAGCACGCTATGCTGCGATGCAATTTAAAGACGTCGCTTTTTATAAAGATGATGTGTTGAAAAGAGCAAAGGAAACCTATAAGCCGGGAGAGCGAAAGTAATTTTAAATACTAAAAAGAATTGAACATTTCAAACAGTGTAGCCTCAAAGCTGGGAGACTTTGCCGATCGGGGAAATAACTGATCAAAATATTATCCAATTGGTAAACGGAAATTTTAATAAAATTTTTAAGTAAATGTTATCTCTAAAAAAAAACAATTAAAAATATTTCACCAGATTTTTATATTAATAAAAATTTCATTTTTTATAAAGTTGATTACATTATAAAAATTATAACTTCCTCAACTTTAGAAGACACAAAATTTGAGATCTCGAATAAGTTTGTTTTATCTGTAATCAATGGATATAATATAATTTGGAACATTGAATTTGCAATCGTGTACAACGATTTATTTCAAGAAAAGATTAAAATATTATTTAATAAAAATTATTTACGGCAAATTGTTGATTTTATTTTGGATGTTGGAATTCTTATTAAAGAGATTAGAGGCGAAACTGAATATCTTTATTTATACAAAGCACTAACTAACAAAGTTGTCTTTGAAAATTACAATCATGATTTGGCAAAGTTACTTTCAAATGGTTCTTTATTATTATTAAAAGGCACAACTTTTACCTGTATTTCATTATCATCACAACAAGTTCTATGGGAAACTAACATAGCTGAATATTCTTTTAAGGAAATTACATCTATTAATAAACTCCTCATAGGTGTGAATTATCTCTACATATATGCAAATGATAAAAACTGGAACAGCTATGGCTTTCGAGTGGTGGATATAAATTCAGGAGAATGTGTTTTTGCAACGAACGCCTTTGGTCCAAATATTTTCGATCACGAAAGCAAGATATATTCGGTTGGCCGTGCCAGTCAAATAGTACAGGTTATGAATAAAGATTCTTTTGAAATAGAACGTATAGATTTATCTGATGAATTAGGCGATTTTGTTTTTGAAACTCAATGCACTCCATATTTTCATAAAAATGAATTATATGTGGCCTTAGTTAAAAAGGGAGAGGATATATATAGCTCTTGGGGTATTATTGATTTAGAAACAAATAAACTAAAATTCAAAACAGAAATGTTGCGAGATTTTAACAAGAAACCAACTAAGACTAATAAGGATTTTGTTTCACAAATAAAAGCGAATGATACTATGGTAGGAGTTAAAGTACCTGGAAATATACTTCATATTTATGAAAAACAATAGTCCCCAATGAACCATACTATACACATAAAAATAATAAATAGTTTACCTTTTTACAAAGCTATAAATGATCGAGACCAATGGTTTCCAAGGATAACAGCTGAAAAAGTGAACATTCAAGAAGAAATTAAATATCCAGATGGCGGTTCCTGGCCAATAATCCAAATACAATGTATTAATGATAATAGTGTTTTAGAATTAGATACCGTACATACAAGAAAGGACACCCAAAAAAAAAGGCTTGTCAATTACGACATAGATAATACATATCTATCCGAATTTAAGGAAATATTTAATCTAACAATAAGATTTAAAGAAACTTTCGCATTAGGCATTACCTTAAATAAAAATTCTGAATCAGCAACCTGCGATGTTAGTTTCAAAAATTGTATAAAATGCAATGCAACTTATATGGCGATGTATGCAAAACGAAGTGAATCAGGAAGAGATGATGACAACGTGCTATATATTCATGGCATATGGCAAGTAAAATTATCAGAAGAATTTGAGGAACATTTAGGCTTAAAATAAATATCCCCGCTAGCGCGAAAATTGCACTCGCACCGCAAATTTTCTGACCTAGCGGGAGGTTGTAAGTAAACCAAAGGTAAATTCTCGCTTGTGAGCAAACCTGGAGTCTCAATTGTAATGAATTTGAAATTTAAAAACAGACAGTAGTAAATATACTTATTGATAGCAATAGTTGGTGTTCATCGAAAATAAATACTAAATGGGGTTGGTTTGCGTTCGCTTAGAAGCAACCAAACCCAATAAACCTTTAGTATGATAGTATTCGGACATAATAATTTTAAAATAAAAAGTTTTTCACCAAGAGAACTAGGGATTCCAGAAAACCCAGGAGATCAAAAAATAACCTTAGAAGTACGTCAGCGTTATTTTCATTTATTTTGGATTCCTTTCTTTCCTATAGGTAAAGCCTATGTTGTTAGAAAAGAAGGTGATAGTAATATGTACGAAATGCCACTTGAATTGCAGCATGTACTATCACAAAGAGATGATATAAAAACGCCTTGGTATTCATTTGCTCTTATCTTTTTGGCGCTATTTATTGGAGTGTCTTTTTTCGGAAATGAAAAGATGAAAGATATCAAATGGGAAAATAGATTCTATGCAGAGCAGGCAAATCAGAAAATGCGCGTTAAATACCCAACGACTGGAGATTATTATAAATTTAAAGCCTTTGAATGCTCAGACACCAATAGCCGTCCTGCAGAAATCATAGTGAAAGTTATAGCTTATGACGAGGATAGTATTGAGTTCTCAAGTGCGTATATGAATATTTTAGATAGTAATCAATATTCCTATTCAATTCAGTCAGAAATAAATAAAAATCTTGATTACCGCTATAATTCTTTTGAACTGAAGAAAGAAGACATTATGAATTCATTTCATAAAGAATACCGTGATTATGGTGATGATGTCGTCTTAAAGGATATGAATTGGTGCTATGTATTTAAAGGAATGGATAGAGAAAAACTTGATGTAGCGCAGAATTAAAATTTCAGGTATTTACTGGATAATAAGAAAGGACTAAATCTTATAAGATTTAGTCCTTTTTTTATGACTGTGTTTTTTAGTAATTGAGAACCTTGAAGTGTTTTTTGCATGCCGCTATTATAGCCTTTTTAATGTTGGTTCTGTAATCTTCATTAATTTTCTGAGATGGACTTTCATTCATGAAACCACCTTCGCGGTATTTAATTTGATCGCTGTTTGTTGCAGTAACATCAAACTTTAAAATAGGGTAATTCTTTTCAATGTCTATGGCAGTAATGGATGCAAAAAATAATCCAGAAGAGAAATTATCAGAATCATCTAATTTTGGATCCATGACACTATACCCTTCTATTACAAAGGCCAGGCTAATGTCTTTAAATTGCTCTAGTTCTTCTTCATTTAAGCTGGTACAGGTTATATCTAATGGGGTGTTGGTGCAGGAATATAAATCATCTAAGACGTCATTGATGTTTTGCTTTGCAAATTCATTATTCTCTTTAGCAATGAAAACTGCAGATTTAGAAGGTTCGGTGCTTTTTTGCTTTGCTTTAAATTCAAAACTAGAATAGTTTACGCTTTTGCTTTTATCGGTGACAATATAGTTTGGAAAATTTATAAAATTAATTGCAGAGCTTCTGTAAAAAATGGTAGAATCAGTAGAGGCTTCCTTAAACGTATTCGTAGAATCTGCTAATTTATGAAGGCTGTTTATTTTGGCGATAATAGCAGCGCTATTTTCCTTGAAATACAAACCTTTGCTCTTGGAAAGTGTTTCTTTTTTTTGTTCGTATTCTTTTTGTGCCGTTAAATATTTCTTTTCATCCACTTCTGGATTTTTATCGACACAAGAAAATAATAAACTACTTAATAATACGGTTGTTAATAGACTCTTCATTTGGCGGTTTTTGTTGGTGGTTGTCTCTTAGAAACGGCTCAAACTAAATATTATTTTAGAAATAAAGGGCTATTGTAGTTTTTTGTAAATTAATTTTTAGATGTCTAATTGGCAAAGTAAATGAATGTCTACCCTTTGCAATAGGTTCATTTGTTGCAATGTACAGTGCTTATGAAACGGAATGAAACTAATAAGTTCATTTTTAGTTAAGAGGAATAGTGCTCTTAATAAGGGGAAAAGTGTAATAGTATTAACCTGCTTCGCAAAAGTATTCCAATTTAATGGAGCAAGGAAAATGAGCTGTGTTATAAAAGAATAATACAAAATTCATTTTATCTAGGAGATTGGGTTTTATTTAGATAGGGTATCCTCTCAAGTTCAGATTTGAAAATAGTATCGTAGGTACCATCTTTTTGCCTCAGATTTAACCATTGATTTATGTAAGCTTGGAATACAACATCTCTTGGTAATAAGTAAGCCATTTCAAAAAAATTGAATGGACTATCTGGGTTAATTGCTTTTAGTTCTGGGTGAATTCGTTCCTGTACAAGAGTTTCTATAGCGTCAGTAACCATTACATCTACTTCGCCATTAGCAATTTTTTGAAAAATACTCAAATTGTCTTCATTCAAAATAAGTTGAGCTTTAGGGAAATTGTCTCTGGCAAAAGTTTCGTTTGTGCCTCCTGGATTAAAAATCACACGTACTTCTGGAGTATTAATAGCATCAATGGTAGTGTATTTTTCTTGGTCTTCAGTTCTTGCTATAGCTGCCTTGCCACTAGAGCGCATAGGGTTGCTGAAAAAAGCCTGTTGTTGTCGCTTTAAATTTATGGTAATACCGCTCATGCCAATATCATATGACCCATTTTCTAAATCAGCAAGTAATGTTGGCCAACTAGTTTTAACAATCAGAAGATTTACATTTAGTGATTTTGCTAGGTCTTTGGCAAGTTCGATATCTATGCCTTGGTAATTAGAAGTTTCAGGATTGGTATAAGTGAAAGGTAAAAAATCGGTCGTTGTCCCTACCTTGAGGGTATCTCTTTCTATTATTTTATCTAATAAAGAAGATTCTTTTGTTATTTCCTGTAATGGAGCAATTTTAGGAGCACAGCCATAGCTACATAAAATTATACACCAAATAATAATTAGCTTAAAATTTAAATTAATCGACTTCATTAATCATGCCTATAGTTTATTCTAATAAAAATAAGAATAATTCCATGGATAAGAGCATTTTCTAATTGAGGCAACCAATTAAGATTACGAATTTAAATTAACGCAAGAAATAAAGAAAAAGGGAAGCCATGCGTTATTTTGGGTTTTCAATAAGGTATAAGCGATTATTATTTTGGTATTTGCTGGCTCAAACAATGTAACGTGCCAAAACCCCAAATAAAATCAATACAACTAATCCCGATCACTTTTCGGTCTGGAAAACAGTCTGCTAAAATAGTAAGTGCAATGTGGTCTTTTGCGTCGTTAAAAGTTGGAACTAAAACCGTTTTATTTATAATTAAGAAGTTAGCATAACTTGCAGGTAATTGCAAACCATCAAATATAATGGGACTTGGCATGGGCAATTCAACCACATTCAATTTTGAACCATCCTCAAGTTTTGCGTGGTGCAAACGTTTTAAATTCTCTTGGAGTGGGTGATAGTTTTTGTCTTTTGGTTTGTCTTCTACGACGGTTACAACTGTATTTTTAGATACAAAGCGGCATAGATCATCAATATGACCATGTGTGTCATCACCAATAATACCATCTTTTAACCAAATGGTATTAGTCACGCCAAAATATTCTAGAAAAATAGCTTCGTAATCTTCTTTAGTAAAGCCAGCATTCCTAACTTGAATTTCCGGATCTAATAAACACTCTTCGGAAGTTATAAGGGTGCCAGAACCGTTTACCTCTAAAGCTCCGCCTTCTAAAACTACATTTTTTCCTTTATAAGTAACATTGTTCACTGGAATTTTTAAATGTGCCGCTACCGTATCCGGAACATGTTTGTCTAATTGCCAGTTTTTATATTTTGCCCAACCGTTAAAATTGAAATTAAGAGCTTCTCTTTTGCCGTTGTTTTCAACAATAATAGGTCCAGAGTCACGCATCCAACTGCGATTGGTTTTTTTTATAATAAATGAAATATTTTTAAGGTTTACCGTTGCCATTTCTAGCATTTCAGTCACCTTTATTTTTAAATCATCGGTAGCAACCACCAAAAAAACAGTTTCTTGTTCAGCTATTTTTTTAATATATTCTACAAAAGCCCACTGAATGGCAGCATATTTTCCTGGCCAGTCATTTCCGTTATGTGGAAAACATAATAAAATACCTTCTTGTTTCTCCCATTCTGCGGGAAATCTTCTTGCAGCCATAGTATTAATCTAAAGCGCGTTTAGTAATATCTCCAAAAGCATCAATACGTCTGTCACGGAAAAATGGCCAATTTTGGCGAACATTCTCTTGTAGCTCTAAATCTACTTCAGCTAATAAAATTTCTTCTTTGTCGGAAGATGCTTGTGCTAAAATTTCGCCTTGTGGGCCGCAAATGAAAGAATTACCCCAGAATTGAATACCATCAGTACCTGGTAAATATTGTTCTAAACCAATGCGATTAGCTGCAGCAACGTAAATACCATTTGCTACGGCATGACCTTTCATAACATTCATCCAAGCGCCATATTGGTTTTCACCATACTGTTCTTTTTCTGATGGGTGCCATCCAATTGCTGTTGGATAAAAAATTACATCTGCGCCTTTCAAAGCCGTAAGCCTTGCTGCTTCAGGGTACCACTGATCCCAACAAATTAATGTTCCTATATTTCCTTTTTTAGTAGGGGTTGATTTAAAACCTAAATCACCAGGGGTAAAATAGAATTTCTCATAAAAATGTGGATCGTCTGGAATATGCATTTTACGATACAATCCGGCTTGAGAACCATCTGTATCAATTATGTAAGCACTGTTATGATAGATGCCCGACATTCTTTTTTCGAAAAAAGGGATAATCAAAGCAACTTTAAGTTCCTTAGCCAACTCGCTGAAAGCTGTAAATGAAATAGCACCTAAAGGTTCTGCTAATTCAAAATTACTAACATCTTCACTCTGGCAGAAATAATGACTACTATATAATTCTGGAAGCGAAATAACTTCGGCTCCTTTTTCAGCAGCTTTACGAATCCAATCTAAGCATTTCTTTCTATTCTCTTCTGGAGTGTTGTTCAAATTTAATTGAAGAACAGCGATGGTGTATTTTTTATTAGCCATGAAAATTAGTATCTAATTTGAGACTGTAAATATATTAAATAATGAGATTAAAAATGAGGAGATAAAAGTTAGAAAAACCTAATCCTTAGTAACAATAAAAGTAGCAACGCTACCTGCAGATAAATTCCATTGATTGGCATAAAGTAGTTTGCCCTGATCATCGTAAACATTAATTTGAGCGGTATTTGGGCTGGAAGAACCTTCATTTAGCGCTTTAAATTCTATCCGGTTAAAACCTTGCTTAAGATCTACATTTACTCCTTTAAAAGCTCCTGTTAAAAATAACTTAGGGTCCACAACTTCTCCGTTTACAGAGATACTTACTAAATCGCCATCTACATATTCATGATCACGACAAACAATACCTATAAATTTTCCATTGTTTTTGATATCGCCTAAATACATATTAGGGAAATGCTTACCCTGACTTTGACCAGAGTTTTCTCCAAATTTCGGATTTAATTTTAAATCCTTACCCGCCTGTACCAAATCTTTAGTTGGAAGCATGGAAATTTTTGGCTCTAAAGAATCCTTAGTGTTGGAGTCTTCTTGCTTTCCTAATAGGTCTGGCATGTTCAGAGACAAGTTTGTTTTTTGCTCCGGAATCAATTTTAAATCAGTAGGGTTTTTACTTTCAATTTTTATAGGCTGTGCCTTGATAACTCCTTCTTGGGAGAACCCTGCTTGAAAAAGTAAACTACAACATGCAAAAAAGAATAACCGCTTCATAAATTAAAAATAGATGTTAGCTAATAGTAAATTTAGCAAATACCCTGCCAATGAATTTAAAATTGATGTTAAATTAGACCATCGGTACCTCTTAGTGCTCTTCTAACTCCGTAATTTTCTTTTCATAAAGCTTTTTGCTTTCTACGACAGCAACGTTTAGCTCTTGCATGATACCGTCAACACGACCCTCAATACTTTTCATTTGATCATTGATATTATCAAAAGAATTTAAAGCAGCAGCAACTTCTAATGCCTTTACGACCTCAACGGCATCACCATGCAATAAGCGCAACTTCTCAATAGCTTTAGAAGTGTTCGCAAGTGTACCGTTGTATTTTGTTCTAGCCCTATTGATAGCTTTTAATAAAGTTTTCTTGCTAGTTTCATCACTTAAACTATTGGTTTGAGTATCCATGGCGGTGAAAAGATTAGATGCTTTGGTTTTCAAATCTTCGTATTCTTTATTCAATTTCTCTACACGCTTGTTTACTTTTTCCCAATCCCCGTATACTTTGGCAAATTCTTTATCTTCATTTTTAGTGTCTTCTAAGGCGCTCTTTAAAGCGTTAAGAGATTCTAATCCAGAATTGACAATCTTATTTGCATTTTCTTTCTTGTTTTCAAAAGAGGATACCTGCGATTTGAATTTTTCTTTCAATCGTATTAAATCTTCCGGACTTTTATCTTTTCAACAAGAGCTTAATGAGAAACAGATAACGATAAGGGTAAGGGATTTCTTGAACATGGTTATGTTTTTAAATAGACTGCTAAATTAGTCAAAATCAGCTCCTATTTAAAACTTAAATGCATTTGTCTAAAAATCAAAGCCAAATTTAAACTGAACCATGTTGCCCTCAACAGAGTTAAAATAGCCCACATTTATAGTTAAAAAATTATAAGCACTTGCCCATACACCTAAACCTTGTGAGGTATGCCAAACGTTAGAACTTTCATTGCTATTCCAAACTCTACCGTAATCAAAACCACCATATGCACCAAGATTTATAGGAGCAACCGCCGTCATATACTTTTTAATTCTAACTCTTAAATCTGTTGTTTCGTAGAAGTAAGTTTTACCAGTGAAACGTTCGTCTCTAAATCCTCTAAGTCCATTATTACCGCCTATGCTTGGCATGTTATAGAAAAAGTAGGTATCTCCGAAAGTTGTATTTACTTCTGCTTTTGTGTTGAACACTAAATCACCAGAGGATATTAGTTTATGAGAAATACCAGCTTTAAATTTCAAGTATCCAAATTGATTATCATTTATTTGCAAGTTAGCTTTATATCCGGCATTTAGTCCAAACATAATAGATCTTGTAGGGAAATCTTTGGCATCATCATTATCATAATAAGCTTCTGTTTCTAGTCCTAAATATCTTTGGTTATCAAATAATTCTGGCGTAAAATTATTGGAATTAAAGAAGCGGTTGTTTTGCTCAATGACTTCAAAAGATTCATAAACACCTTTAATCTTTAACGTATGATATGCGATACCTGCATCAATTCTTGTTTTTTCGATCCTAGCTCTGTTAAAATCTTTACCCAAGTCATTATCTAAATTAGTAGTTTCATTTCCTACTCCAAAAAAGTTATTTGAAAACCGATCTGTGGAATGGTAGGCACTAATTTCTAGATTCCACTTAGGAAATATATTAGCAAATACTCCATAATAGCCTAATTCAATTGCTCTAAAACCAAAATAATAATTAGCAATAACCGTATGTTTCTGTCTAAAATCACCACGATTAAAGCCCTTGTTGGTATAGATGTTTGTAGCACCTAAATAAAGTCCGTCATCTGTTCTAAATCCCAAATTAGGAACAAGCATATTGGTATTTTCTTCAAAATAGCGCCAATGGTACATATTCGTATCATAAATGCGCGTCATTTGTTTCTTAGGGTTCTCACCTTCGAAAATGCTAGTTTCATGTTTCCAATCATAGACTTTTAAATGCTTTTTATTTTTGATTTTAAAGGTGTCATCTCCATAGCCCCCTATAAATCTTATAAAAATAGATTTGTTATCCTCTCCATTAACTTCAAAAACATCATCATCACCTAGGCCATATATCCAGAGTTCTTTGGTATCTTTTTTGTTAAACGTTCGCTCAAATATTACAGGATTTTCTTCATCAGAAAGTATTCTTTTAATAACAACCTTTGTTTCACCGTTTGGCAACCTTGTAATTTCAAATTTATCATCTTTTTCAGTACCGTGTAAGGAAACCATTTTGTCTAAATACTTACTATAAGCTTTAGCATCTTGCTTTAGGGTCATTAGACGCAATTTTAGGTTGTCTCTAATTTCTATAGCCGTAGAATCTTTAACTTCTTCCGGTAATTTGTTAAATGCTGCATCAATCGTAGACGCTGTTAAGTTGTCTTGAATAAATTGGGCTTCTTCTTCCCATATCTTAGCGTCATATTTAGTTAATATGGCTCTATCTAGACTGTTTCCATTGTTGTTTAACCATTTTATATCTTGAATGTCAGCATCATAGGATTGCCACATGCGGCTCTGAGGAGCAAAGAGCTTTACGACCTTCAAAGCTTTGCCGTCAAATTTAGGAAATGCATTATCTCTATCTCTAGGGACAGGTTGAAACTCTTTGTTGCCATCGGTAGTTTCGTATTCTACCCATCTCCATTGGTCCTGGTGGCGGTCCCAATCACCAATCAACATATCAAAAATACGAGCTCTTATATAAGATTTTTGGTCTACCGTGTATGATTCATCCTCTTTAATTTTTTCAAGCATATCTGTCGTACTCTCAAAATCTTTTATCGCTCCAGATTCATTAATTTCTCTTCGGTAGCCCTTATAATTCAATTGTTCGTCAGAAGGTCTTTCTTCTATAAAGTAAAGTTCATCTCCAAACTCATTATTTAAATCTCCTAAAGTTTCTTGTTTCGGAATGTAAAACAATTCAGGACTTGAGTGGTTTACTGCAATAGCTTTTGCTAAAGGGTTAATCACTAATTGCATATAGGGATGAGCCGTGGTAAAGAAATCTGAAATAGTTTCTTCGGTCAAGGTATTTTTATAATCTTCTTCATTATATGCAACGCCTTTGATCTTAAATTTCAAATATTTTAAGGCATTTTTCCGTAAGGAACGCATATTATATTCTTTGCCATTGCTATCTGCAAGCCTTAAGGAGAATGATTGATGTCCGCCCCCCTCTTTAAGTACTTTTAATCCGCCGTAAAGGGTATCTAGACGTGCAATTTTTGCGGTAACTGGCGTGGTAAAATAAGAACGATACCGTTGTCCCCATAAGAAAGTATAAAACGCTGTTTTATCATCGGCGTCCGGATTTTCTAGAATAGTAGTTTTTATAGTCTTTGCATTGTCTTCATGAAAGGCTAAGGAAATAGTATCCTTTTGTATTTTAGGTAATAGTGCCACATTTTTTTCTTCGTCATCTTCAGTGATGAACGTAACATCAGACGAGCCATCATCATAGTATACAAGTTTGGCAAATCCTCTTTTACCATATGTAAATTTACCCTCAAAATCTAAAGTGCCTCCAATAGAGCTTAAATTATCTTCACCTCGTTTTGTAGCAGATTTTTGACTCAATGATCCGCTAATTATTTGATGAATTCCACCTCCTGTTAGGTATTGTAGACTCTCTTCATGGCCAGAAACAACAGTTATTCTATCCGATGCTTTAGCTAATGAGCTAACCAGTATCCTTAAAAACTCATAAGGTCTTGAATTTAAACGATCTGATGAAAAAGCACCCAAATCTAAGACCGTATTTACTACGGTACCCACGATAGGAGCGGGAGTCATATGGGATTTAAATGATTTTTTACCCGCAAACTCCCCATTGCTAAAAATAGGCTGATGCATGGCAATCACAATATTTTTACCTTGTCCATCATTAATATAACCCTCTAATTCTTCTGCAAAACGCATACGCGTATTGATGTCAGTACATTTTTTATTTATATTTTCTAATCTAGACCAATTGCCAGTAAACCATTTAGAGTCAATTAAAATTAAATCTAAGTCATCGTTAATAACTACTTGCTCAATAGGGCAAGCATTTTTAGGAAAGAATTTTAAAGCATCAGAATCTATCGCATCTAAGTATTTTTCAACCTTTTCAACATCGCGTGTGTTGTAGCTTTTCCATTCATTTACACCAGGCATAAAAATAGTTTTGCCTTTAAAATTTTCCGTTAATGCAATTTGTTCTTCTACCAATTCTTGATCGGTATTCCAATTGTTTTTAGTGGCTGATATGTTATCGCCGGTAAAAAGAAGGGTGGTGTTTTCATCAGCAGTACTCAATTGTTTTTTTAATAGTATAGCCGCGGTTTTGTTTTCAGTAATGGTGTAGTCTCCATAACCACCTGCAAGATAAAAGGTGTGTACTGGTTTTTTATGGGTAGTAACATCAACTTTATTGTCATTGCTTTCTTGCATTTTAAAGGTAGCGCAACCATTTAAAAGCACTATAAAAATTACAAAAACCACTAACTGATACGGGTTAAAATAATAGGAGGTACTTTTTCTATTTGATACTGGCATAACTCGGCTGTTGGTTTTCTTTTATGTAATATGTTTTACTAGAAATAAATTAAACGTAGCATACTTTTTAATTTATTTCTAATACGAAGATATAGGACTAAAATGTATTTTTTTTACTGCTAGTGCTTTTGAGCTAGTAATCGTTTTTATAAAGTTAACTATTGAGGGTGCTAATAGGTTTCTTCGCAGCTTAGAATTTAAAAAAGAAAGCCATGAGAAGCTGTTTATTATTTTTGACTTTATTTGTTTCGGTAACGTATATGAGTTGTCAATATCAGGATGATGCTGTGCCAAAAGCGGTAAAAGAGAATTTTAAAGCAAAATATCCAAAAGAGAATGATCCTGATTGGGTCACTGATAAAAATGATAATTTTGAGGCTAGCTTTAAAAAGGATGGTGTTCATTATAGAGCAGATTTTAGCCCTAATGGAGATTGGATCGAAACCGAAAACAATATAGATAAGAAAGATTTACCAAAGGTTATTCAGGATATCATAGATACAAAATACGAAGCCTATAAGATTGTAGAGATAGAGGAGGTAACTCACTATCAAAAAGGATTCTTCTATGATGTTGAAATAACTAAAGACGGTGAGAAACAAGATGTAGAGTTTCTAAAAAATGGTACAATAATTAATTAGACTTTAGTTTTTATAATCACTTAATCTCTGAGGGCCTTCGAGCAAAACACGTACAACTCTTAAGGTGCCATCTTCGGTCGTAGAGATATGCCATTTTATTAAGGAAATACTTCCGTTTTCAATTTCTAAACCTGTTATGCTACGTGGGTGAACACAACTACCATCATTAAAAAACGGAATGTCTTTTGGTTCTGGAAAGCGTGGTCTGTGTGTATGTCCTACTATAGTAATAAGTAGCTTGTTTTTTACAATCCAACGTTTAATACGACGTTCAATTTTAATTAATTCCGTATAGTTTTTTGCGGGACTGGTAGGATCTGCAATACCCCAAACTTGTAAAGGTTTCCAGAGTACACGCACTAGAAATCTTCCACAACGCCAAAAGGTATAGTTCCACCAATCTGCTTGATGACCATGCGTTAAAAATACCTCCTGATTGGTTGTTTTATGTTTTAAAACAATAGCTTCATTGTAACTTATATCTTGAAAAAGTTCTTTTTCACAGCCTTCAATGGGTTCAAAGTAGCTATTTAAATTCTGCTTTACATAGGCATCACTCTTATACACCATATCATGATTACCCCATATCATATGCAATCTGCCTCGAATATGGAATTCTCTAAGTAATTTAAATACATTTTTATGGGCGTTAAAGATTGATTCAAAGTTTGAGTTCTCCCATAATTCATCTCCATCACCTAATTCAAAATACTCAAATCCCTCTTTGAAATAGTATTGTAGCGCATGGAAATAAATGTTTCTATTATTGGCAAAATCATCAGCAAAACTATTGTCTCCGCGATGACAATCACTAAATAATATAAATTTTGAATCATCATCAAAAGGCACCGTTTTGGCATTTTTATACGCTCGTGAAAGTCTGGTACTTGAAGACATAATAGTGTGTTTATATAAAGTTCTAAAAAACTAAGGTATCTAAACAAATCTAAATACTAAAGTTGTGGATTTTCTTTTGTAATTTTACAGGCTCGACAACGACCAATGAAGATATGATAGATAAGTTGCAATCACCACTTAGTCAGATGATTAGTTTTAATAAGATATTAGAACAATATGACCTTATGGCTAAAAGTGACGATAGTTATCTAGCTAATAAAGCTAATTATATATTAGCGGCCCAAGCACCCTATCCCGAGCTTCGTGCCGGTTTTACCGATGTTACTTTACTACAAAAGCATAAAGACGTTATAAAAATTATTCTTCAAGACACATTTTCAGAGGTGCTTACCAGCAATGAAATCAAGGCGGCATCATTGCCTTTTGATAATATTGTGTTCAATTCATCTGAACGATTTAAGCAAATTCTTGAAGATGCTGGTGGAAAAGAATTTTTACCACACATGCGCGATTTACCGGAGCACCATTTATATGTGTTGACGTGTACGGTAATATTAAGCACGTATTATGGGCAAACCATAGATTTTAAAAGGCCTTTTTTTTACGATATTCCAGATAAAAACGGGGTAATGCGTCATTATCGCATTTTGTATAATGCCGATTTCATGGAAATTCTTCCGACGGAATTATCAAAAGAATTAACTAGTGAAGATATTGATGAGCTTTTAGAGAACTTTGATAACCTTGCTTTATGGCAAGAAAAGATTCCGCCACAAAGCTTTATCGGTAAAGGTTTTGTGATTTCTTCTATGTTTGATGTAACTAATGAGCATGCCATCTCTGAAATAAAATCGAGCTTAATTGCTAATGATAAGAGAGGTAGTGAGAGCTTCATGTTTAATTTGCAAGAGACATTTAAGTCTTTCTTTAGTATTTCTGATATACGTGCAGGTTTTGTTACCTATAACCCAAAGAAAGATCAATTTGAAAAAGTATTTGGAGTAGGAATGGAAAGCTTTATACTTCAAGAAAAAGAAGTAGAGCCTTGCACAGAAGCACTATGCCAATCTTCTTATAATAAGCTTTTAAATGAAAACGGGTATTTCACAATTTCAGATGTAGATAAATATTTTGATATTTCTGGAGGAATAATGCCTTATAAGAGTTTAAAAGAACAAGGGATTAAGAGTGTGATTTTTGCACCGATTGCCTCAAAAGGAAACTTATTGGGGGTATTAGAATTGGTTTCTACACAGCGAAACGGGCTTAATAGTGTAAATGCTAATAAGCTAGAAGATATTATGCCTTTTATTGTAACGGGTGTTTTGCGTTCTATGTCTGAAGAAGAAAATAGGATAGATGCTATCATACAAAATGAATGTACTTCTGTACACTCTTCTGTCTATTGGAAATTTAAAGAAGAAGCTAAACGTTTTATTACCGACGGTTTAGAAGGTAGACAGCCTTCTTTTAAAGAAATTGTTTTTAAAGATGTTTACCCCTTATATGGTCAAATAGATATTAAAGATTCTTCAATAGCTAGAAATACAGCTATTCAGCGCGATATTATGATACAATTGTCAGATATCAATAAAGTGTTGGATGCTGCTTGGCAAAATGATAAGCTGCCTGTTTATGAGGAGTTAATGTTTAGAATTGACAACTATATAGATGAGGTTAAGGAAGTTTTAAATACAAATATTGAACAGGCTGTTTTTAATTTTGTTCAGAACGAAATTGCGCCAGTTTTTGAGCATTTAAAAAATAAAGATACAGCTTTACTCGGTATGATTACTTCGTATGAAGCAAGCATAGATATGGGTACAAAATCATATTACGATCACCGTAGAAACTACGATGAAAGTGTTATGATGATCAATAAAAAATTATCTTCTGTTATTGATAAAAAGCAGAAAGATGCTCAGGCTATGTTTCCGCATTATTTTGAGCGCTACAAGACTGACGGTGTAGAACACAATATGTATATAGGTGCTTCTATTGTAGATGACCAAAAATTTGATTCACTTTACTTAAGTAACTTAAGATTGTGGCAATTGCAGGTTATGTGCGAAATGGAAAATAAGCACTATAATTTAAAGCCAGAACTTTCTGTGCCCTTAGATGTAGCATCATTAATGTTAGTTTATAATACGTCTTTGGCTATTCGTTTTAGAATGGATGAAAAACGTTTTGATGTGGATGGTACCTATAATGCCCGATACGAAATTATTAAAAAGCGTATTGATAAATCCTACATAAAAGGAACAACGAAGCGGATAACAGAACCGGGTAAAATGGTTATTGTTTATGCTCAGAAAAGTGATGAGCTAGAATACTTACGTTATATAAAATTCTTAAAATCTAAAGGCTATTTTAGTGGTAAATTAGAAATTGTAGAATTAGAAGGATTGCAAGGTGTGGCAGGATTAAAGGCTATACGGGCAGATATCATGTATTCTGTAAAAGATGGTGTAGATGCACATCAAGATAAGATGTACACCTACGAAGATCTTATAGATGAGCTCAAAATATAAGCAGCTTAGGTAACTTTAAATTTGAGTAGACTATCATATATTTTAGTTTTTAAAGCATAAGATAATTTCATGTGCTCTAAATATGATACTCTATTTTTTTCATGATTATTCAAATAATATGCATCGCACTGCATGTTATCACATTCTTTCATTTTAGACATATTGCTTTCACAGCGATACAAAATGCCTAATTTTAGAGTGTTTCCTCTTTTTAAAGTTTGAATCAATTGATTAATAGTGTTGTCCTTGAGTATTTTGTGTTCAATCTCTGTAAAATACTCTAATTCAGTATTGATAAACTCTAGCTGTTCTATCCAGTTTTCAATCTCTGCCTTATCTTTTTTTAAGAAAATTAAATGGTCTGACTCTGTAGGGTTAAATGTCCTCATTATTTTTTTATAATAAAACATTAATATCAATTTGACTATTTTTCTGCTCTACCCTAGATACTGTTAATTGTTGTTCGCCAGTAGGAAATTCCCATAGAATGGTATCACCCTCTGCGTAACCAATGACAGCGGCTCCCATAGGGGTAAGAATAGAAACCTTATTGTTTTTTAGGTCGCTATCTTTTGGCGTAACCAATTGAAATTCTTTTGTCCACCCATTATTTGCTGTAATAGTTACCACAGAATTAAAGCGAATAACGTCTACCGGCATCTCTTCATGGTCACAAATCTTAGCAAAACTCAATTCTTCTGATAGTTTTTTGATTGATTTTTTAAACGTAATATCTCTATGGTAACCAGATAAGTGCAAGAACCGTTTTAGCATCACGTATTCTTTCTTTTCAATTGTTATAGTTCCGTATTTCATCTCAATGCATTTAAATTGTAAGTACCGTGCTATTAAGGGAAAATTCCTCGTTGCACGTACGCAAGTTCTAATCGTTCAATGGCAATTATAAAAGCTGCAGTTCTCATATCAACATCTTTCTTTCTTGATGTTTCGATCACCTTTCTAAACGATTCTTCAAGCTTTTTTTCTAGTTTTTCAAGAACTTCATTTAGTTGCCATATTTCTCCATTTCTATTCTGCAACCATTCAAAATAGCTACAAATTACCCCGCCAGAATTACACAAAATATCAGGAATAATATCAGTACCCTTTTTTAATAATATTTTTTCAGCGTTTACATCGGTAGGCCCATTGGCACCTTCCGCTATTAAATATGCTTTGATAAGTGGTGCGTTTTCTTCTGTAATTTGATTGCCTAACGCTGCAGGAATACAGATGTCACAATCAATACTAAAGAAATCTTTGCTAGCTATGGGTGTTGTATTTGTAAATCCAAGAATGCTGCCGTTGTTTGCTTTCGTATAGTCAAAAAGTTGCTCTACGGCTATTCCGTTTTCATTACTAATACACCCGAACTGGTCTTGAACAGCGACTAATTTAGCGCCTTCTTTTTCAAGAAAATGGGCGGTCCAGTATCCTACATTTCCAAAACCTTGAACAATAAATCGTTTGTCTTTTAATGTTATTTTTTTATCTGACGCCCAAAATTTTATGTTCAAAAATACCCCGTACCCTGTGGCGCGATCTCTTCCTTCAGAACCACCGGCACCTAACGGTTTGCCGGTTACCACGTGCATATTTTTTGAGCGTTCTGCAGGTGCCTTTGTAGACATATAAGTGTCAAGAATCCAAGCCATGGTTTGAGGGTTGGTATTTACATCTGGAGCAGGAATGTCTAATTCAGGTCCTATATTGTCTCCTAATGCATATGTAAACCGTCTTGTAATACGCTCCAATTCTGAGGAAGAGTACTTAGATGGGTCTAATTGAATGCCTCCTTTAGCGCCACCATAAGGTAGGCCTGCTAATGATGTTTTCCAGGTCATCCACATAGCAAGCGCTCTCGCAGCATCAATATCTACCGTAGGATGATAGCGTAAACCACCTTTATATGGGCCTAGCGCATTATTATGCTGCACGCGATATCCTGTGAAAACTTTTACTTCGCCGTTATCCATTTTTACAGGAAAATGTACCACTAATTCATTATTGGTAATTTCTAGTATTTTTCTAATGTTAGAGTTTAAATCTATAATATCAGCGGCATTATTAAATTGTCGCATTACATTATCTAACATGCCTTGCTTTGTAGCTTTTACAACTTTTTCTTTTGCAATCATTGTTTCTTTTTTAGACTAATACCTCGGTGTTTGAATACCCATAGTTAGGTATTCATTAAAATTTAAACGTTCCGTAAAATGTTCATACTCGCCGCAAGAACTAATATGTTCTTGATTAGAAGTAAGTACACAATATTTTTGATGTGTACAGGTAGAACAGATGCTATTGCTATATTTTTTCATAAGCGTTCACTAATTATAAGTTTTAATAATCTACCTGACTTTCACTAGACCGAAGCCTAGTATCCGAAAGCCAAGTAGATATCATCAATCAACCACGATTATGATGGTGGTTTCAAACAAAAATTTGAAACCTGAAATTCATAGTCTTACTGTTAGCAACATTTTCAAATATGAATACTATAGCAGTAGGCAAGTTGCGTGCCATGGAATGTTGGATATAGCGAAGTAATTGGCATTGATTTGATAATCAACACCTTATTTGTATTTTTAAAGAAATCCCTAACACTGTTATTGAGAAAAAAATACCCATTTGGGTATATTAGTATCAGTCCTTATTTTATTTTTTCACGAAGTGTTTTGCGATCTATTTGAAGAATTTCTGCCGCTTTTGTCTTATTGTTATTTGTAGAAAGGAGTACCTTTTTTATGTATTCCTTTTCTATTTCTGCAAGAGGTTTAAGAGTGCTTTTAGGGAATTTTATTTTAAATTTTAAATTTTCAGGAAGGTTTTCAACATCAATAATACCATCGCTCATAATTACAGCATTTTGGATAACATTCTCAAGTTCTCTGATGTTTCCTGGCCATGAATATCGTTCAAGAATAGTGAGTGCTTCTTGTGATATATTTAAAATCCTGTCTTTATATTCAATACCATATTTTCGAATAAACTTATCGGTAAGTAATCTAATATCATCTTTTCGGTCTCGGAGTGGCGGCACTATAATTTGCACAACCGTAAGGCGGTAATACAGATCTTCTCGGAATAATTTCTGTGCAATCATTGCTTGTAAATTTTCGTTCGTTGCGGCAATAATTCTGACATCAATTTTTTCTACTTTTTGAGCACCTACTTTTGTAATTTCTTTTTCTTGTAGTGCTCTCAAGAGTTTCGCTTGCACGGCTAGAGAAGCATTTCCTATTTCATCTAAAAATAAAGTACCATTATTTGCGGCTTGAAAAAATCCGTTTCTATTTTCATTGGCGCCAGTAAATGCTCCTTTAGTATAACCAAAGAGCTCCGCTTCTAATAAGTTTTCTGGTATTGCAGCACAATTTACGGCAATGAAAGGTTCTCTAGCGAATTTCCCTGAATAGTGAATAGCTCTAGATACTAGTTCTTTTCCTGTACCACTTTCACCTTGAACCAATACCGTGGCTTTATTATCTTTAACTCGGTTAATTGTATTTGTAATTTTTTTGAACGCGGGAGAGTTACCAATCATGTCAGAATTTAGATTTTCTACACTTCTGGTGTTCCTCAAAGGAGGTTTAACGGTTTTGTTTTCGATACTTTTTTTTACAGCGAGTTTTAGTTCTTCTTTGGTAAAAGGTTTGGTCAGGTAATCTGTAGCTCCAGATTTAATAACGTTTAATGCGCCATCTACAGAAGGGTACCCAGTAATTACCAATTTTGGAATTTTCGGATAGTGTTCAGATGCATATTTAATAAGTTCTAAACCATCTACTTCTGGCATTTGAATATCCGTTATTAGTAAATCTATTGCTGTATCTTTTAATATATATAATGCTTGCTTTACAGAGACCGCTTTATAAATATGGTAGTCGAGCAATTGTAAATGGCGTTGTAATAATTCAAGGATATTGATGTCGTCATCAACTATTAAAATATTTTCTTTAAGTAATTCCATGCCTATAATTTTGGAAAATTAACAACAAAAGTGGCGCCTTTTGGCTTGTTTTGAGAATAGGTAATTTGGCCCTTGTGGCTTTTAACGATTCCGTGTACTACGCTCAAACCTAATCCAGAACCTTCTCCAACGGGTTTAGTGGTAAAGAATGGTTGAAATATTTTTTCTTCGTTGACTTTAGATATTCCAGGACCTTCATCAGAAATACTAATTCTTACCTCATGAGCAAGTTCTTTAACTTTAATGGTGATGGTAGTGTTAGGAGGGGAAAAATAAATGGCATTCATGATTAAATTGAATAGTACTTGCGTTAATTGAATGCTATCTGCCTTCAATTGAATATTTTCTTTATTAAACGAAAGAGCATAGTTAACTTTACTTTTTTTAAACGTGAGATCTAGCAGGTTTAAAACATCTGAGATTATTGGATTAACCGTAAGTTCACCCATTTGTTGCGGCATTTCGCAAGTAAAAAACATTAATTTTTTTACTACTTCTCTTGAGAATATAGCGCTATCTACAATTTTATCTAAATCTCGAATTGCATTTTCATCCGTAAGGTTATTTCTTAAAAGTTCTGCAAAACCTAAAATATTAGCCAGTGGCGTGTTTAACTCATGTGCTATTCCAGCGGTTATTTCGCCTAGTATATTGAGTCTGTCAGAACGTTCAACTTGTCTTTTGATGGCAATTTCATTTTCTCGTATTTGTTTTTTTTCTAGAAGATTGCCTATAGCTAAGCTTACATTATTTAGTAAAGTAAGTTCCTCTTTTAAAAAGTCTTCCGATGTAAAATTGGTGGTAGGGTATCCTACGGTTATATGCCCATCAATTTTATTAAATACCTTTATAGAAGATTTCAAGGATACTAATTCTGGTATTATTGATGCAGACGTTACATGGTACTGGTCACAGGACAATGAAACATAAGCAGCCTCATCATAACGCATTGCTTTTTTTAAGCAATCAACAATGGCTTCTAATGAAGTTTCTAATTGGTTATAATCACAATTAACTATAATAGAAGTTACCTCATAGAGACAAGTAAGTTCTTTGATGCGTTCTTTAAGTTTTTCACCTGTGGTTGCCATTGAAAATTTTATTTAATTCAACTAAAAACAGCACAGAATTATCTTAATGGAAGATAGTCTGCAAATTAAAATGGTGGTTGATAGGGAAAGGTTTTTTTAGATAGAATGCTACTAGGTAGGCAATTCTATAATTCGTTCAGGACCGTAGAATTTAAGAGCTACGAAAAAAGCAATTACAGAGAGCACCATACCAATCATAAAAATGGTATAAGTCCAACGTAAAAGCTTGTATTTTTTGTCTAGAACTAAGCCTAAGAAATATAAATCTTTAGTTAATGAGGAGTATACATATTCTTGGTCCTTGATCAATTCCTGAATAGCCCACTCATAATCTTCTAATTTCATTTTATGGAAATTTCCAAAGAATAAAAGGTTTACCTTTTTATTTTCTACATCCTCTTTATTAAACTCTCCGCTGGTAACATTGGGGCGGGTAGCTAAAACAGACATAATCATAGATGTAACACTGAAAATAACAAATATAGCAGCGGGTATCACTAAATAATCATTGCTTGGGTTGTCTAGTTTTGGAATCAAATTTGCTAAAATTAAAGAGATAATAATAGCATTTACCGATAGTAAAATATTTGCTTTCGTATCCGCAATATCACTCAGTTTTAAGTGGTTGCGCATAGTTACTCTGAACATGGTTTGAATACCACGTTCTGGACTTTTATTTTTTAAGCTAACCTTAAGCTTCTCTTTTTTAACAAGCTTATTGTTTTTTTTCTTTTTCTTTAATAAACCTTGAAGGTTTTCGTCCTTAATTGGTTGCCAATTTTCTTTGGCATATGTAGTGTAATAGTGGTGTTGGGTTCTAAATAATTCAATATTCTTATCGCGCCATTCCTTGCGTGTAAAAGAGGCTATTTCTAGAAGTGTAAGCTCTTCTCTAAGAAGTTCAGAAGTCTCCAGATAGCTATGCTGTCCAAAATGAGAGCAATCTGCGTCTTTTATTATTTCTTCACAAAGATTCTTTGGGCTATGCCCCATTTTTGTAGCTAAAATCAAACCACATACAGTATGTACTAAATTGGCATCGCAGTTTAAACCTTCTAAGAAAGTTTTAGCAAGTTTAGCTCCGTGCTCTTCATGGTCTGAAGAACTTACCGTATATCCAATGTCATGAAGCCATGCAGCAATAGTGATTGCGTTAATTTCTTCGTCCTTTAGGTTATAGAAGTTTAGTAATTCTTTAGTACTTTTAACGACTCTTTGAGTGTGTCTAAGATTATGATATAAAAATTTACTATCTAATTTTTTAGTTAGTAAATCCGTAGCATACTCTTCGGTTTTGGATAATATGTCGTTCATATGAATCATGATTAAAAGTCCAAATTACAAATTTTATAACTCTTTACTTGCTGCTATGCGTAAACATTTTACTCTTATCGTAATTCTTTTGTTTTTTTCAGGATGTGCTACTTACCATGCTAAGTATAAAAATATTGAAGATCGTCAAGATACACTAACAGCTAAAGAGGTATCTCATACCTTTTATTTGATTGGAGATGCAGGTTTGTCACCTTTAGGAGGAATGAATCCTGCGTTAAAGGCATTTAAAGAGCGATTGAATGTAGCTGATAAAAACAGTACGGCTATTTTTCTAGGTGATAATATTTATCCTGCAGGTTTGCCAGATCCTGTAGATTCTACTCTGGCATACCGAACAGCCGCAAGCCACTTAAATGCTCAAATAGCAACGTTAGCTAATTTTAAAGGAAATAAGTTTTTTATTCCAGGGAACCATGATTGGTATACCGAAGGATTAGTAGGGTTAAAGAGAGAACAAGAATATATTCAAGAGAAATTAAATAGCGATGATGTTTTTTTTCCAGAAAATGGATGTCCTATAAAAACCATAGAAATTAATGAGGATGTAGTGGTCGTGGTGATCGATACAGAATGGTATCTTACCAATTGGGATAAACGCCCAGATATTAATGATAAATGTGATATTAAGAGTAGAGATAAATTTTTGTTAGAAGTAGAAGATGTAATCAAAGACAATCGCGAGCGTACTACCATAATTGCGATGCATCATCCTATGTTTACCTATGGTTCTCATGGTGGTCAAACTACGTTAAGGCAGCAATTGTATCCCTCCAATAAAAATGTTCCTTTACCTATACTTGGTTCTGTGGCTAACGTCCTTAGAAAAACAGCGGGACCTTCTATTGAGGATAATAACAATAAGATGTACCGAGAGCTGCGTGATAGAATTACTACATTAGCCCAGTTTTCTGATAAAGTAATTTTTGCCTCTGGTCATGAACATACTTTGCAATATATCGTTGAAAAAAATACTCCACAGATTGTAAGCGGCTCGGGATCAAAGAAGGGACATACAAAATTGCTAAATGGTAGCGAGTTTTCAACTGGGCAAATGGGCTATGCTATCCTCGAGGTGTATAAAGATGGTTCCTCTAAGGTACGTTTCTATGGCTTGAATGATGATTTATCTGAAGATTTTCTTTTTGGGACGGAAGTATTAAAAAAAGATAGGTTTTTAGCTGATACGGTATATAGTGAAAATTTTCCCGCTACCGTAACCTCTACTATTTATACTGCGGAAGAAGTAGATAAATCTAAATTTTACGAAAAAATTTGGGGAACAAAATATCGAAAGTATTATGGAGCTAAGATAACTGCTCCTACGGTAAGGTTAGATACCTTGTTCGGTGGTCTTGTACCAGTAAAAAAAGGAGGTGGTCATCAATCTAAATCCTTGAGATTAAGAGATGAAAGTGGTAAAGAATATGTTATGCGTGCTATTCGTAAAAGTGCAGAACTCTACCTTCAATCTATGGCATTTCAGGATCAATACGTTGTAGATGATTTGAGAGATACCTATACGGAGAAATTATTGGAAGACTTTTATACGGGAGCGCATCCTTTTGCTCCTTTTGCAGTGGCAACGTTGTCTGATGCTGTAGATTTGTACCATACCAATCCTGTTCTCTATTATGTACCTAAGCAAACAGCCTTAAAAGAGTATAATGATACCTTTGGTGATGAGCTTTATATGATTGAAGAGCATGCAGGGGATGGTCATGGAGATTTAAAGAGTTTTGGGTATAGCGATGAATTAAAAAGTACCGATTCTATGCTCGAGGATTTGCGTGACGATGAAAAATATAGCGTAGACACTAAACTTTATATTAGAGCGCGTTTATTTGACATGGCCATTGGCGATTGGGATAGGCACACAGATCAATGGCGTTGGGCAGAATTTAAAGATAAAGACACCAAAAAAGTAGTATACAAGCCGGTGCCAAGAGATCGGGACCAAGTATTCTCACAAATGGGAGATGGGTTATTAATGAATGTTGCGACTAGAATTATCCCCGGATTGCGTTTAATGGAAGGTTTTAATGATGAAATTAGAAGTGTGAGAGGATTTAATTCCTCGCCTAAAACCTATGTGCTGGATATGGCTTTATTGCCAGAAACTACAGAAAGTGAATGGATAGAACAAGCGAATTATCTAAAAGCACATATTACTCCAGCCATTATAGAGGAAGCCTTATTAGCTTTCCCAGAAGAGGTGAGAGATAAGAAAGTAGCAGAAATAAAACATACCTTATTAGCACGTCTGGCAGGGATAACAGAAACTGCAGAAACCTACTTTTCTATCTTGAATAAATTTGCGGTAGTTACCGGTACTGATAAAGATGATTGGTTTGAGATTAACAGAATTAATGAAAATGAAACTGAAATTAAAGCGTACAGAAATATAGGCGATAAAAAGAAAAAACTGTTTTTTGAAAAAATTTTTAATAAAAAAACAACTAAAGAAATTTGGGTATATGGCTTGGATGATGATGATTTGTTTGAGGTGAAAGGAGTTAAAAACAACGCTATTAAAGTACGATTAATAGGAGGGCAGAATAATGACATTTATGATATAGAGACTTCTAGAAATATCAGTATTTACGATTATAAAAGTAAAAAGAATACCTTTAAAAATGTAAAAGGTACAAAAGTAAAGTTGATGGATGATTATACCGTGAACACATATCAGCCATTAAAAATAAGAAATAGCACAAACCAAATTATACCTACAATTGGTTTTAATCCAGATGATGGTATTAAAATTGGTTTTCAAAATACCTATACCTATAATGGGTTTAGACAAAACCCGTTTACAGAAAAGCATGATATTATGGCATCGTATTATTTTGCTACCAGTGGTTATGATGTTGCTTATAAAGGAGAATTTGCGCACATTTTTGAAAATTGGAATCTAGAAATTGCTGCGCGATTTACCAGCCCTAATTTTGCGATCAATTTTTTTGGTTTCGGGAATGATACAGAAAATTTCGATGATGATTTTGATCTAGACTATAATAGAGTACGTATTGAAACCATAAAGTTTGCACCTTCATTGGTGTGGAGAGGAAGATTAGGAGCAAAGTTCAAAGCCGGACTTATGATAGAATCCATAGAAGTAGAAGAAACAGCTGATAGATTTGTGAATGAATTTTACCAAGAAAATGGGGAAGAGACCACAAATCGTTTCATTGGTAGCGAAGCGGAGTATACCTATGAAAATAAGGATAACCAAGCTTTTCCAACCTTAGGAATGGCTACGGCGCTAAAAGCTGGTTATAAGACCGATTTAAATGATACGGATAATGGATTTGCTTACCTTATTCCTAGCCTGTCCTTTGATTATAAGTTAATACCTAGCGGAAGACTTGTTCTTGCTACAAAATGGAAAGGACATTTTATTGTAGGAAACGATTTTGAATTTTACCAAGGGGCAAGTATAGGGGGAGTAGATGGACTTAGAGGGTTTAGAAATCAACGATTTACAGGAAAATCTTCTTACTATCAAAATACAGACCTTCGTTTTAGCTTAAAGAAAATGAGAACTAGTATTTTACCCACCGCAATGGGACTCTTTGCAGGGTTTGATTATGGTAAGGTATGGATGCCTACTGTAGATTCTAATACGTGGCATACCTCTTATGGAGGTGGTTTTTTCTTGAATGCTGCAGACCTGCTATCCATTAACTTAGCTGTTTTCAATAGCAAAGACGGACCAAGGTTTAGTTTTGGTTTAGGCTTTGGATTCTAGATAGTATAACCTTTTTTATTTCAACGAATAGGAATATAGATTTTGACCCGTTTTAGCGCGCTCTTCATCAGAGATTAAAAGCGTATTGTCATCTTTAAAACATACAGATTCTATTTGTGTAGTGGCTCCTAAATCTATGGTTTTTAACGTGCCATTAATAAAGTCGTCGCCTTTAAAATCAGAATAAATCCATAAAAAACCATATCCTAATATCACTAATTTTTTCCCATCAGGAGAAATTGTAGCTGAGGTAACTTGGCAAACTCGAGCAGTTTCACAGGGAGTAAATTCGCCGACTAACTCTGCAGCGTATTTTCCTGGAGTATCTGGAATTTTATAAATAAAAGTTTTTCCAGTAAATGGGCGTGATCTATTCTTTATAATGATATAAAGTGCATTGTTAAAATGAAACAAGGCTTCGGCATCATAAATTAAATGATCTTTTTTAGGAGGAAACTCTTTTTGATCTGGATAATAAAATTCAATTTTTTGAGCGTCTATCTTATCACCAGGTTCTATCTCAGGATTTGGGACTTTATAGACCACTAGATCCTTTCGTTCATTTGTATTGTTTCCAATATCTGCAATATAAAGATTCCCTTTCTTGTCTTGAGTAAGATCTTCCCAATCTTGATTTCCACCATTTTTTACTTGAAGCTCTTTTAAAATCTTCCCATTGAAATCTATTTGGTATAAGATATCATCATTTCCATGGTCTTCTACAAACCAAGCTTTCTCATTCCCATAATAAGCAATACCAGAATTTTCTTTTACAGCTTTAGGAAGTTTGGTCACAAAGGTTAACTGTCCGTAGTTAGAACAACCCGTTAAAAACATGGCAATAGATACAAACGATAAAAGTTTCATTTTTTATGATTTAAAAAATTATTCCATTAGATTTTACAAAGCAACGAAATAGCTTTTTTAAAATGGTGAAATTCCTGTTAAATTGAATTTTTGATTAAAGAAAACGTTGTAGTTGTATGAATATCATAAATGATTCTACTATACCAATAATTATAGGCGTGTAAATTAAATTATGTGTAATTATTCTAATATATTTATAAATTATAATCAAACTAAATAAAAAATGTTAGGAATTATTTCATTTGTAGGGTTTACGGCACTTGTGGCTATTATATCTTACTTTGCTACGCGGAAGACAGATGAATCTTCATCTGATGGTTATTTTTTGGGAGGAAGGAGTTTAACGGCAGGAGTAATTGCAGGTTCTTTATTACTAACTAATTTATCTACAGAACAGATTGTAGGTTTAAATGGTAGTGCTTATAAAGATGGATTGTCAGTTATGGCTTGGGAAACTTTAGCTGCTATAGCCATTGTGGTAACCGCAATCTTTTTATTACCTAGATATTTGAAAGGCGGGATAACTACTGTGCCACAATTTTTGGCAGACCGTTTTGATACCACTACTAAAACGATAACATCAGGTTTATTTTTAACGGGATATGTGGTCGTGTTACTACCAGTAATACTTTATTCTGGCTCTGTAGCTATTAGTGGAATGTTTGATATTCCTACGCTCTTAGGTGTTTCTGATAAAACAGCCCTTGTACTGTGCATTTGGGGAATAGGGATTATTGGATCAATATATGCAGTCTTTGGAGGATTAAAAGCAGTTGTGGTGTCCGACTCTATAAATGCTGTAGGTTTATTGATAGGAGGTATGTTAATCCCTGTTTTTGGATTGATGGCTATAGGTGATGGTAGTGTCTTAAATGGTTTAGATGTGTTGATGACAGCCAACCCTGAACGTTTTGATTCTACTGGAAATCCTGGACAAGAAGTGCCTTTCGCAACCATATTTACAGGTATGATGTTGGTGCAGTTGTTCTATTGGGGAACCAATCAACAAATTATACAACGCGCATTAGGGGCTAAAAATTTGGCTGAAGGTCAGAAAGGATTATTATTGGCTTCATTTTTAAAAATATTAGGTCCTTTAATATTGGTATTACCGGGTATGATTGCCTATCATTATTTCGAAGGCGGTTTAGCATCTAGTGATATGGCGTATCCAGAACTTGTACGTGCCGTATTACCAAAACCACTTGTAGGTTTCTTTGCCGCAGTGCTCTTTGGGGCTATTTTGAGCTCATTTAATAGTGTGTTAAATAGTTCCGTAACTCTTTTTGGGATTGATATTTACAAGCAACACATTAATCCAGAGGCCCCTGAGAAATTGGTGGTTAAGTATGGTAAAATATTTGGGATTTGTTTGGCACTAGCAGCAATGTTTATAGCGCCATTAATTGCAAATGCAAGTAGTTTATTTTATTATTTACAAGAGATAAATGGAATCTATAGTATTCCGATTTTTTCAATAATTATCGTGGGGTATTTGACCAAAAATGTACCTGCAATTGCAGCTAAAATTGGTATTATTTCAGGATCTGTTTTATACATCATTAGTCAGTTTATATTAAAACCATATGTGTTTGGTGCAGATGATTACCCACATTTCTTGCATGTAAATGCTATCTTGTTTGTGTTAAATGTACTTATTATGCTTGCTATTGGTAAGCTATATCCTAGAAAAGAGCCATTTGTATTAGAATATACCAATCAGGTTTCTATTACACCATATAAATATGTAAATCAGGTAGGATTGGCAATATGTGTTATTGTAATTGCTATTTATGTCTACTTTGCGAAGTAGTACACGAACAAGGCTTTAAAAGCATTTTTGGAATATATTTTATTTTTCAATACCTTCTTTTCTTCATGTTAAGAAGGTATTGAAGTAATTAGGACTTAGTAGAAATAACAAACTGTTAATTAATTGAAATACTTTCCCACGTCTATAATTTTAGTTTGTTATATTGCATAACGTGTTAATTAAACACTTCGAATTCAATTAGTTGTTTTTTATCAATCTATTAAAAAATAGCCTTTCAGTTAAATTAAGATTTTGAACCATATACCCTTATGAAATTTAAAAAATTAAGAAGTGCACTAATTCTTCTCAGTAGTTTTGCTTTTTTGACTTCTTGCATCCAAAAGGAAAAAGAGGAGCTAAAGGATGTTGAGGACTTAGATACATTGTTTACAATGTTAACTCCTAATGAAACAGGAATAGATTTTATCAATAAAGTAGAAAATCAAAAAAATTTCAACATATTTAAATACCGTAATTTTTACAATGGCGGTGGCGTTGCAATCGGTGATATAAATAATGACGGACTTCCAGATATTTACTTAACTGCGAATATGGAGAAAAATAAACTTTATATTAATAAAGGAGATTTTAAGTTTGAGGATGTTTCAGAATCAGCAGGGGTAGAAGGAAATAAACCTTGGTCTACAGGCGTCGTAATGGCTGATATAAATAACGATGGTCTATTAGATATTTATGTGAGTAATGCGGGCAACATGGAAGGGAATAACCATGACAATGATCTTTATATTAATAATGGTGATTTAACATTCACAGAACAAGCATCCAATTATAATTTAGCTAAAACGGGATTTTCAACTCATGCATCTTTTTTTGATTACGATAAAGATGGGGATTTAGATGCTTACATTTTAAATAATAGCAATATACCAGTAAGTAGTTTAGGCTATGCAGAGCAAAGAGATGTAAGAGCACAAAATTGGGATGGTGTACCTGATATCTTTAGAGGTGTGGGGGATATGCTATTGAGAAATGACGGTGGTAAATTTGTTGATGTTAGTGAGGAAGCTGGTATTTATGGAAGTTTAATTGGTTTTGGTCTGGGAGTTATGGTAAGTGATGTTAATAATGACCTATATCCGGATATATACGTTTCGAATGATTTTTACGAAAGAGACTACTTATACATTAACAATCAAGATGGCACTTTTACAGAAGATATTAAGAGCTGGACTTCCCACCTATGTCTATCAGCTATGGGTGTTGATATGGCTGATATAAATAACGATGGCTTGAACGACATTTTTATTACTGACATGCTCCCAGAAGGAGATGAGCGAGTAAAATCAGTAATGGAGTTTGAAGGATATAATATATTTAAATTGAAACAAAGTAAGGATTTTTATCAACAATATATCCAAAATACGTTACAACTAAACAATGGAAATGGTTCATTTTCCGAGGTAGCATTTCATAGTGGAGTCGCTAAAACAGACTGGAGTTGGGCAGGGCTTTTATTTGATATGGATAATGACGGTTTAAGAGACATCTATATTACCAATGGTGTAAATCATGATTTAACGGACTTGGATTTTGTTGATTTTTTGGCAAATGAGATTATTCAAAAAATGGCATTAACAGGTAAGAAAGAATCTATTGATTCTATAATAAGTAAAATGCCAATAAAGCCACAAAGTAATTATGCTTATAAAAATAATGGTGATATAACCTTCAAAAACGCATCAAAAGATTGGGGATTAGAAATTCCAAGTCTTTCCAATGGAGCTGCATACGGAGATCTAGATAATGATGGAGATTTAGATCTTGTTGTAAATAATGTAAACATGCAAGCATTTATTTATAAAAATAAATCTAATGAACTTGCCGATAATAATTACATCAGAATTCAGCTTATAGGGGCAGATAAAAATAAATTTGCTATTGGCGCTCGTGTTAAATTGTTTTATAAAGGAAATATAATTTTACAAGATGAAATGCCTTCAAGAGGTTTTCAATCTTCTATGGATTATACAATGGCGATTGGCTTGGGAGCGACTAAAGTTATAGATTCATTAGAAATACTTTGGCCAGATGATAAAATTGAGAAGCTTACGAACATAGCATCAAATCAAACTATAACGCTGAGTCATGCAGATGCATTAGAAACTTATAAAATTCCAGAGAAGAAATCAAAAAGCACACTACTGCAGGAGTTGAGTGAAAAGAAATTAATTGCTCACAAAGAAAATAATTATCAAGATTTCGATAATGAAGGGCTTATATCTAAAATGTTATCGCAGGAAGGTCCTGCACTGGCGGTGGCTGATGTTAATGGGGACGGCAATGAAGATATATTTGTTGGGGGAGCAAAAGGCGCTCCTGCCATTTTGTACTTTCATTTGGGGGACGGAGAATTAATAAAATCTAGTCAGAATGATATTGAAGCAGATTTTAGGTTAGAAGATACCGCTGCTGCATTCTTTGATGTTGATAATGATGGAGATGTAGATTTGATGGTAGGTAATGGGGGTAATCAAGTTTCTGAAGAGAACTCCTATAAACCTCGAGTATATTTAAATAATGGTAAGGGAGAATTCACCAAATCCATTGAAAATATTCCTTCAAGCTTTAAGAATATTTCTGTTATAGCACCTTATGATTTTGATAATGATGGTGATGTGGATGTTTTTGTAGGATCAAGAAGTGTTGTTGGGGTATATGGAGTTAGCCCTAATCACCTGTTCTTGGAAAATACAGGAAAAGGAAAGTTTGTAAACTCTACAGAGAAATTGGCATACGACCTCAAGAATTCGGGAATGATTACAGATGCTATTTGGGTAGATATAGATGGGGACTTAAAGAAAGATTTAGTTACAGTCTCAGAATGGGGGGCACCAAATATTTATAAGAATTCAGGAAGACGATTATCAAAACTTGCATCAAATTTAGATAATCTTAAGGGGTGGTGGGGCACGGTTGCTTCTGCAGATTTAGACAATGATGGAGATTTAGATCTTATTTTAGGAAATCAAGGCAGCAACGTTCCTTATAAGGCATCAGGACTAGCACCGATGAAACTTTGGATTAATGATTTTGATAATAATGGGAGTATAGAACAAATTATGTCTCAAAGCTTTAATGGAAAAGATTATCCACTTCATCAGAAAAGAGAATTAACGGCGCAAATCGTATCTTTAAAAAAGCAAAATTTAAAAGCATCTGATTATGCCAAAAGAACAATTGAAGAAATTTTCCCTAAAGATGTATTTGACAATACTATTGTGAAAACAGCAAATACAATGGAATCGTTGATTGCTGTAAATGAAGGAGGAGGTGAATTTACAATCAAAGTTTTACCTAGCAGAGTTCAATTATCATGCATTTGCGGAATTAGTTGTATTGATGTAAATAATGATGGCAATCTTGATCTTGTTATGGGAGGTAATAATTTTGAATTTAAACCTCAGTATTCTAGATTAGATGCTAGTTATGGTAATGTATTGCTAGGAGATGGTAAACTCAATTTTTCTTGGCAGGACTACGAAACTTCTGGTTTCTTCATAAAAGATGAGATTAAGCATTTGCAAAAATTTAAAAGTAACGCAGGTAAATACTATTTAATAGCGGCTATAAATAATAATAAACCCAAGATTTATAAATTAAATGAATAATTATCTTGTACTATTAATTTGTTTTTTTTTCCTAATCAGTTGTGGTCGTGAAGGTAACGAATTATTTGAAAATCCTACAGCTGAGGAAACTGGTGTTTTATTTAAAAATAGACTTGAAGAAAAGAATGATCAAAATATTTTAGACTATTTATATTTCTACAATGGAGGCGGAGTTGCTGTTGGTGATATTAATAATGATGGGTTACCGGATATATTTTTCTCAGGAAATCAAGTTAAGAATCAACTTTACTTGAATAAGGGAGATCTGAAATTTGAAAATATTACAGATCAAGCGGGAGTTTCGGGAAATAGTACTTGGAATACTGGCGCAGTTATGGGAGACGTAAATGGAGATGGTCTACTCGATATTTATGTGTGTGCTGTAGTAGGGATAAATGGTTTCAATGGTCATAATGAGTTGTATATAAATAACGGAGATGAAACATTTACAGAGCGCGCAGCAAAATATGGATTGGATTATGACTCCTATAGTTCTACTGCGGCTTTTCTTGATTATGATCTAGACGGAGATTTGGATGTGTACTTATTAAACCACGCTATTCATACACAAGAATCATATGGGAAAGCAAATTTAAGAAATAAGAGAAATTATCAAACCGGAGATAAATTACTTAGAAATGATAATGGTAAATTTATAGATGTAAGTGAAGAGGCTGGTATTTTTGGTGGTCCTAATGGCTACGGTCTTGGGATTTCTATAGCAGACTTCAATCAAGATGGGTATCCAGACATTTATATAGGTAATGACTTTCATGAAGATGATTACTATTATTTAAATAACGGTAATGGCACATTTAGTGAAAGTTTAAAAAAGTATTTCGGACATACCTCTAGGTTTTCTATGGGTAATGATGTTTCAGATATTAACCATGACGGTTGGCCAGATTTAATTTCTTTGGATATGCTTCCCGAAGATGAAAAAGTTTTAAAATCATCATTGGGAGATGATAATATTCAATCTCAAAATCTCCGTATTGAGCATTTAGGGTATCATTATCAATTTACTCGCAATATGCTTCAAGTAAATCAAAAAAATGGAGTGTTTGCAGAAACAGCATTAATGAATGGTATCGCTGCAACAGACTGGAGCTGGAGTGCTCTTTTTGCAGATTACGATCAAGATGGTGAACAGGACCTGTTTATTTCAAATGGGATACCTAAGAGACCAAATGATTTAGATTATATAAATTTTGTTTCTGATGAGCAGATCAGAAAAAAAATTAGTGATACAAAGCTAGTAGATCAGCAAGCACTTGATATGATGCCTTCTGGGGCCGTTCATAATTATATTTTTAAAGGCTCTAAAGAAAATGATTTTATTGATAAATCTGGAAAATGGATAGTGAATGATACCTTAAAGTCAGGTGCCTCTGCTTTTGGAGATTTTGACAATGATGGTGATCTAGATATTGTTACAAATAATATTAACGATAGGGCAATGTTATACATCAATAAAACGAATGATAACGCCAGCTATATTAAAATAAAATTCCAATACGAATCTAAGAATCATTTTGGTATTGGAACCAAAGTTTTTGTCTATACCAATGGCAATTTACAATATAAAGAATTGTATACTGTTAGAGGTTTTCAAGCATCTTCTGAGCCAATCATACACTTTGGATTCGGTAATAGTAAGGTGGTAGATTCACTTAAAATTGTATGGCCAAATAGAACTTTTCAGGTATTAAAAAATATAGCAACGAACCAAACTTTGCTTATTAAGCCAGAAAATAACATGCCTTTTGACTATAAGAGTCTTCAACCTAAAGCAGAAAAAATATTTAAACTAACTCAAAACAATCTTGGAATAGACTTTAATCATATAGAAGATAATTATATTGATTTTAACAGGCAAAAATTAATTCCATATCAGATTTCTGACCGTGGTCCTGCAGTTGCGTTAGGAGATTTAAATAAGGATGGAAAGGAAGATATTTTATTCGGCGGATCAAAATATTTTCCTCCTAAATTTTATATTCAAAATGATAGTAGCTATACAGAAATAAAAATACCTTCTTTAGCTAAAGATTCTATAAAAGAAGACATTGCTGCGGTTATTGCAGATTTTAATAATGATAGTCAGAACGATGTTGTTGTTGGTTCAGGAGGGGCTGATTTTTATAATCAAATGAAACCATTACTAGATAGTTATTATATCAAATTTGACACATTTTTTAAGCCAATACCTTTTCCAGAATATTTTGAAAACGCCTCAGTCATACGAGAAAATGATTTTGATAACGATGGAGACATTGACCTTTTTGTAGGCAATAATGCAACTTCTAATGATTTTGGAAAGATTCCTCCATCTTATCTCTTAGAAAATGAGAACGGTATATTTAAAATTGTTCAAGATGATACGTTTGATGATGTTGGAATGGTAACCGATGCAATTTGGGAAGATTTTGACAATGATGGTTTAAAAGATCTTATAGTAGTAGGTGAATGGATGTCTCCAAAATTTTTTAAAAATTTTAATGGTACGTTTAAGCAAGATATGGTTGCTGTAGAAAATTTGATAGGATTGTGGCAGTGTATTATTCCTTTTGATATAGATCAAGACGGAGATACAGATTACCTTTTAGGTAATTGGGGTACTAATACCAAATTCAAAGCATCAAATGAATTTCCATTAAGGATGTATTATTCTGATTTTGACACTAATGGGAGTACGGAAACAATTATAGCGGTTGAAAAGAGAGGAAAATACTATCCTATTGATGATTTATCACAACTTTCTGGACAAATGGTTTCGTTGCGCAAGGAATTCACAGATTATAATTCATTTGCAGGTAAAACAATTGAAGAAATTATTGATGTGAAAACTTTAAATAAAGCAAAATTATTTGAATTAAACGAATTACATTCAGGTTACTTAAAAAATAATAAAGGTTCCTATGAGTTTGTTTCATTCCCCAAAACCTTACAGGTTGCTCCATTGAAGTCTTTCTTATGTTTTGATTTTGATAGCGATGGGAAAGATGAGGTATTGGTAGGAGGTAATTATTTTGGAGTAAAACCATTTCATGGAAGATTCGATTCATTTTCTGGAGCTTTAATAAAAAATGAAGATACTATTTTGTTGGGTGATGTTTTGGGACTTCAGTTTGCTTTAAAATCTGTAAGACATTTAAATATTATAAAATTAAAGAGTAAAGTTTATCTATTGGTTACAATGAATAACGATAAGGCACAAGTTTACGAACTGGCTAAGAAATAAAGAGTCTATTATGAAAGCAAAATTTATAAGTATTTTATTAGTTGCGGTTGTTTTAACTTCTTGCGCAAAGGAAGAAATGATTGTAGTTAGTCCAAATGAATTGCATGAATCGGTTGATAAAGTTACTGAAATTATGATTCATGATATTTTTTCACCTCCAGTGGCAAGTAGGATTTTTGCTTACCCTAATATTGCTGCCTATGAAATTATTGCACTAAATAATGAGAAATATAATTCATTATCTGGCGAAATAAATGAGTTGAAAGAAATTCCTAAACCGGAAAATGGAACTACTATTAATTATCAAATGGCTGCTCTTATAGCTCACATCGATCTAAGTAGAAGACTTGTGTTTTCCGAGGATAAAATAATTAGTTTTAGGGACAGTCTTTATATGAATTGGGAAGATAAGAACAAAGCTTTGTTTACGAGTTCTAAGAATTATGGACTATTAGTTGCTGAACATATAGCAGCGTGGATGGATAGCGATAATTACAAGCAAACGAGAACGATGCCTAAATTCACTGTAGATACTGACGATGCTACTCGTTGGCAGCCTACTCCTCCAGCCTATATGGACGGTATTGAGCCTCATTGGAGTAAAATTAGAGCTTTTACTCTTGTAAGACCGGACCAATTTAAACCTGTTCCTCCTCCTGCTTTTTCTTTAGACGAAAATTCTATTTTTTATAAGGAGGTCAAAGAAGTGTATGACATTTCTTTAGATATGGTAAAAAAAGGAGATGCCTCAGATGAAGTTCAAATCGCTCAATTTTGGGATTGTAATCCGTATGTTTCGGTTACCAAAGGGCATTTAATGTTTGCAACAAAAAAAATAACGCCTGGTGCACATTGGATAGGTATTACTAAAATTGCAGCAAGAAAGATGAGTTATGATTTTGATGATACCGTTTATGCTTATACCAAAACTTCAGTAGCAATTGCAGATGCCTTTATTAGTTGTTGGGATGAAAAATATAGAAGTAACCTTATTCGCCCAGAAACAGTTATTAATCAATATATAGATGAGAACTGGAAGCCTGTACTTCAAACACCGCCTTTTCCAGAATATACTAGTGGTCATTCTGTGGTTTCTGGGGCAGCTTCAACAGTTCTAACAGATATTTTTGGGGATAATTTCTCTTTTGATGATGATACGGAGACTACGTATGGATTGCCAATAAGGACATTCTCATCTTTTAATAGTGCCGCAGACGAGGCTGCAATTAGTAGAATGTATGGTGGTATTCACTACCGAGCGGCAGTTGAAGTAGGTGTAAAACAGGGAAGAGATCTCGGAGCTTTTGTAGTATCTAAATTAAAAATGAAGAATTCAGTACATTCTAAACCATTAAAATGAAAAAAATTTTATTTATCCTTTTAGTAGTTGGTTTGTGTTCTTTCTGTTGGTATTTATTTTTGAAACCTTATGATTATTTAGCTAGCTTTAAAGTAAAAACATATCCAGGAGTAGTCAATCAATCAATTAAAAAGTGGTCTAGTGCTATTGGTAATTCAAAAATTCTAGAAAGTAAGGATGTCAATAGTATTATTCAAGAAATAGAAATTAAAAGTATCCGTTATAGATATGATTGGGACATTCAACCTATAACAGATTCTACATCTTCCGTAAAAGTATATGTTACCGACCTTAATAATAGTATTGAAAATAGATTACAAATCTTATTTTCAGATTCGGTTTTCGAAGATGAAGTTAGAAATAGGCTTTTACATTTTAATGATAATTTAAAAGATCATTTAGCTAATTTTAAAGTGGTAGTTATAGGTCAGGAAAAATTGGAATCTAGTTATGTAGTTTATTTGCCTGTAAAAACAACACAATTAAAAAAAGCGAAAGGGATGATGGGAGTTTATCCTTATTTAGATAATTTAATGGCTAGTAGTGGTATTAAGAGTAATGGTTTCCCTTTTATAGAAGTCACCTATTGGAATCAAACAAATGATAGTATCCATTATAATTTCTGTTATCCCATCATAAAAAATGAAAACCTTCCAATTAATAAAGATGTGAAGTATAAGAAATTTGAAGGAGGGAATGTGATTAAGGCTAGTTACAACGGAAATTACATTACTTCTGATAGGGCATGGTATAAACTTCTGGACTACTCAGCTAAAGAGCATATTGAAGTTGTTAGTAAACCTGTTGAGATATTTTATAGTAACCCTAATTTTGGTGGGGAAGCGTTGGAGTGGAAAGCGGAAGTTTTTCTGCCCTTAAGGTAATGGTCAATTAGTTTTATTATACTTTATACGAATGCCTGAGTGGCAAAGATAATTTTCCATAAGTTTTATCTAATTTGTTATTCGAAATTTGTTGATTACAATTAGTAAATAAAAAGCCTCTGATTTGATAATTTCAAATCAGAGGCTTTAGGTATATAATTAGTATACTTGATAAGTTACTTAATATCCAGGGTTCTGTACTAGGTTAGGATTAGAAAGTAATGCGGTTTGCGGTATAGGGTATAAATTCACATTAGGATCTCCAGAAACTTCTTTTAGTTGCCATGGAGCTGTAAATTTATCAAATCTAACTAGATCATTTCTTCTCCAATATTCAATATATAATTCACGTCCTCTTTCTGCAAGAATATCATCCATGGATACAGAGGCCAATACCGAAGTATTTGCTCTATTTGTTCTCAATTCATTCACTAAGGTCGTAGCATCTCCGCCCATTCTCATCATAGCTTCTGCTTTCATTAAATGTGCATCAGCATATCTGAATAAGATTTGATGACGTCTAAATGAATTAACAAGAGGTGATTTTTCATCTTCAGTATCAGTAGGATCGTAAGGATGGTATTTGATTAAACGCATACCTTCTACCTCTGTATTACCTACTAATGCAGGTATCTCTTTTGTAAAACTTAAAGGCTGGCCTTGTCTATTTTTTAGGGCTGTGCCATCTTCATTATATTGTTGTCCAATAAGGAAACCATATCCAATACCTAAGTTCTGGCTATTGGCTGTTGTTGCATCTGGTACAAACCCTCTGCGCTCTTCTTGGTTATCCCCAACATAATTCGAGTTTTCAGCACCTTCAAAAGAATCATAAAATTCTGAAAGAGTTGAAAATCCATTCCATCCACCTCCATCATTATCAGGAGAATTTTGGTTGTAATGCAGAGTGTTCCAAATTCTAGGCGCTACTTCACTACTTAAGTGTAAAATAGTTTCAGTATCATCTGATGGTTCAAATATTTGGAAATAACCGTTTTGATCAATACTAAAACCACTAGCTGCTATGGCATCAACATTATCTATAACTTTTTGCATCGTTGCATTATCTGCTGTTCCAGTACCATCATAGATGAACGAATTCAAGTATAATTTTGCTAAAAGAAAGTTTGCTGTTGCTTTTGTAGCTTTGCCTGTATTTGCAGTTCCAGTACTTCCTTCTGGTAAGTCAGCTAAAGCTTCTATTAAATCTGTTTCAATAAAGTTATATGCTTCTAGACGTGTTAACACCTTAGGGTTTACATCTGGGCCTTCTGTCACCTCTCTAAAAGGTACAACGCCAAACAAATCCATTACAAAAAACATATTAAATGCTCTAAGAAATTTCGCTTCTGCAACGACTTGTGTACTAGGATCACTTTCTAATATTTCGGTAGCCCTAAAAATACTTTGATTCAAATTGTTCCATGCATTTCTTATGAATAAGTGATCTGCTCTCCAAGTATGTGTGTGCATTTGTCTCCAAACACCATTATCACCCCAATCGGTACCCCTTGTAGGAATTAAAAGTTCATCAGAAGCTACTTCTGACATGGCATACATGGTTTCTTGACTTTGAAAATCTCCTCCTACCTTATTGTATAAATCACTAAGAGATGATGACGGGTCTGACAAGGGGGTAAATTCACTAGAGCCGCTATCTGCGGTAATGATTGAATCAGTTTCCTCGATTTCTAAGTCCGTACATGATAAAAACGTGGCTACTACTAAAGATGATAGTAGAAAACCTTTCAATATTATTTTAGTTTTCATATTTTTTTTTTAAAAGGTTACGTTAAAGCCAAATGTATAAGTTCTTGGCCTTGGAAATGATGTGTAATCTATTCCAGCTATTGGAAGGCCATTCAAAAGATCTCCACCACCTGGTATTACACTAACTTCAGGATCTAAGCCCGAATAGCCGGTAATCACAAATAAATTTTGTCCAGTAAGACTTAGACGCATTGATTTGAAAAAGCCATCAGTAAGAGGAACATTATAGCCGATTGATGCGGTTTGCAATCTTACAAAATCACCTTTCTCTAAAAAACGATCAGATACTGAAGCTTCTGCAAAACGGCCTTCAATACCAGCTAAATTAGCTACATCTTGTGTTACATTGTTGCCACTACCTATAGCACCTCCTGTGAAAAATGCATTGGCTGTATTATTGTATATGTAATTTCCGAATTGGCCATTAAAATATAAAGACGCTGACCAATTTTTGTAATTAGCGCTCGTAGAAAGTCCTCCTGTAAAATCAGGTAAAGCACTTTTGTCTACGAACTGTTGATTATCTATGCCTCCTTCAAATATAGGGTTGCCATTGCCGTCAAAACCTTCAAATTTTCTTAAATAGAATGAGTATAAAGGCTGACCGCTTTCAAGACGTTGAGCAAATGCGTTACTCAATCCCGCTCCGCGAATTGTTCCAGCTGTAATAGCTCCTTCAAAGTCTTGTATTTCATTATTGTTATATGCAATATTGAAACCTACATTCCAGTTAAAATTGTCTCCCTGTAAAAGATCGTAATTAATTGAAAATTCAGCTCCTTGGTTTAACACTACTGCATCTAAGTTTTGAAAGAAAAAAGGCTGTGGAGAGGGTTGTGCAGATTCTACACTTAACAATAAATCTCTAGTTTCCTTTCTGTAAATATCAAAACTACCTGTAAATCTATCATCTGAAAAACCAAAATCTATACCCGCATTATATTGTGTTGTTTCTTCCCACTTTAGATCTGGGTTAGCAAAATCAACGGTATTAACTCCGGGAACGTTAATTGCACCTCCATCGGCAACTGAACCACCAGAATAACGCTCTCTCCTAATAAATCTTCCATACCCTAACCCATCTTGATTACCGGTAATACCGTAACTCAACCTAAGCTTTAAAGTAGAAACAGATTCCCCTATAAAATCTTCTTCGTTAATTTTCCATGCGAAGGCAGCAGAAGGGAAGATTCCATATTGATTATTTGAACCAAAACGAGAAGAACCATCGGCTCTTACTGTTGCGGTGAATAAATATTTATTAGATAAGCTATAGTTAATTCTCCCAAAGAATGATTGGATTTCATCTGTATTGTCAAATGTATCTGCAAATACCGCCCTAACCGGTAGTCCTTCAACATCACCCAAATAGTCCGTTGAAATTGTTGGTAGAAGTCTATTTACAAACAAGCCATTAGGGTTGTTTGATACATCAAAAGAATAACCATACTGCTGGTATGCTCCAGTAACTAAGGATTCTAAGGTACTCGCTGAGCTAGATAAATCTCTAGCCATTTGATTTAAATCTGTTGTATTATAACCCCAGCCTTCTACATTTCTACCTCTAGAATTAAAATCTTGATAAGAAAAACCTCCTAGAATATCCAAATTAGAATTCTCAAATTCCTTCTTGTAATTCAACGTGAATTCAAAAAGACGGTTTTCATTAGTTAAATCATTTAAGCCTCCTCGTCCGTTTCCGCCAGCGCCTCTTCCTACGTTTAGGGATTGAGAACTTAAAGAAGCTTCTTTTGTTGACTCTGATTTATCGTAACCAAAAGTTACTTTAGCATTTAAGTCATCAGTAACTACATAATCTGCAGACAAATTAGCTAAGAAACGATTTGTGTCAGTTAAGCTTTGCCAGCTGTTTAATAAATTAATTGGGTTGATACGATCTCCTGGGTTAAATGTTGGGTCAGATGGCCACGTTGGATTAGCGGAATATGCCGCTCCTAATAAATCTCCGGTTGATCCAGCACTACCACTAAGTGGAGGAGCTTCGTCGTTTACTTTTGAAAGAGTACCTTGAAGGTCAACTTTTAATTTATCATCGAAAAAACGTTGAGATACATTGATTCTTGCCGTAGCTCTCTCTTGAGATGATTTTTCAATTATACCAAATTGTTTACCGTAATTTAGAGTAGCTCTAACATTCCCAGAACCATAATTTCTAGAATATGCAAAATTATTATTAGTCGAAGATGAGTTTCTGGTTACAAAAGATTGCCAATCTGTATCATTACCTAAATCAGTTGCCGTTCCTCCAAAAGCATCTACTGCATTTAAAAATTGGCTCCTATTAAGTAGATCATATTCATTTGCAGGAGAGGAGAAACTTACATCTGATGAAAATTCAAAAACTCCTTTTTTGCTGCCAGATTTTCCGCTTTTAGTTGTAATTATTACTACTCCGTTTGCACCCCTAGATCCGTAAATTGCAGTTGCAGAAGCATCTTTTAGAATACTCATGCTTTCAATATCAGAAGGATTTAAAAAGCTTAATGGATTTTTAGCAGCACTGGTACCAATACCTACATTTGCTCCTTCTGCTGAAGAATCACCAGAAGGTAATGGAACACCGTCAACAACAAATAATGGGTTGTTGTTGGAACGAACGGAAGAAGTACCACGTATTCTAATGGCTACTCCAGCTCCTGGCTCTCCACTTCCTTGTGAAATTTGAACACCCGCTGTCTTTCCTTGAATTAATTGTTCTGGGGATGAAATCACCCCTCCGTTAAAATCTTCTGATTTTACGGCGGTTACTGATCCTGTAGCATCTTTTACAGTTGTACTACCGTAACCCACAATTACAACTTCATCCAATGCTTCTGCATCTTCAGTAAGTGTAATATTTATAGTTGATTTCCCATTTACAGCAATCTCTGTTGTCTTAAACCCTATATAGCTAAACACTAAAGTGGCGTCAGAGGCTACATTGCTTAATGAGAAATTTCCGTCAAAATCGGTTTGAGTACCGTTGGTCGTACCTTTTACTAGAACACTCGCTCCAGGTAAAGGCCCGCTAGCATCAGAAACAGTTCCTGATACCTCCTGTGCTTGTATCATGCCAAAACATAAAAATGCCCCAGCAATAAGCAAGCTTTTAAATAGCTTAATCTTCATAGATAATTAATTTAAGTTGAGTTAATTTAAATTCAAAAGTTAAAAATATGCAAAATACTTGTTAAAGTTATTGAGTGTCATCATTATAAGTTTACGAAAACGGTTTCGTGTTGATAACTTTACTTAATTGCAATAATTTTAAATAAAACACCTCTAGATTGGATATTTCTTAAAATTTCCTGATTATTGTGCGAATTTCAAAATTTAAAACAAAGATACACATTTATTTTTTTCTTAAATTTTGTGAGATAAAGAGGGCAATTGTTAAAAAACTAATATTTGCTACGGGGTGCGAATTTATATGTTAATTTAACCTATTAATTGAATTAACTACTCAAAAATCAAACATGTTAAAGCGAAAAATAACACTAAAACACATTGCTAGAGAATTGGAAGTTTCGATTTCTACAGTTTCTAAAGCACTTAAAAATAGTGAAGAAATTAGCAGGGATACTAAGGAGAAAATTCAGGCCTTCGCGAAACTTTACAACTACAAACCAAATAATATTGCTATTAGTTTAAAGAATAAAAGCACTAAAAATATCGCCGTAATTATACCAGATATTGTTCATCATTTCTTTACTACTGTTTTTCATGGAATAGAAAAGATTGCTAATGAGAAAGGATATAATGTAATTCTGTGTGTATCTGATGAATCTTTTGATAAAGAAGTGATAAACATGGAAATTCTGGCCAATGGAAGTGTGGATGGTTTTATCATGTCTTTATCTTCTGAAACTCAGCTTAAGAATGATTATAACCATTTAAAGGAGCTTACGGAACAGGGAATTCCTTTGGTTTTGTTTGATCGGGTTACGGATCAAGTAGCTTGTGATAAGGTGTTAATCAATGATAAAGATGGTGCGTATAGGTCTGTTAAGAAGTTAATTGAAAATGGTAAAAAGAGAATAGCATTAGTCGCTACAGAAGATTATTTGAGTGTGAGTAAAGAAAGGGCTGATGGTTACTTTCAGGCACTAAAGGAGTTTGATATAGCCGTGGAAGATAATTTAATACTAAAACTACCTTCTATGAGTAGTGTTGAGGGAGATGCTATGGAGTTATTTTTAAAAAATGAAAAGGTAGATGCTGTGTTGTGTGTAAATGAAATTTATGCGATTCACGGAATGCGAATTGCTCAAAAGCTTGGATTTAAAATTCCGCAGGATATAGAATTTATTGGATTTACAGATGGTATTTTGTCTAAATTCTCAAATCCTACATTGACGGCAGTAGCACAACATGGAGAGAAAATGGGAGAAATTTCGGCAGAAATGTTGATTGAGAAGATAGAAAGTGAAAATGATGTTGAAACCTATCGTACAGAAATTTTAGAGCCAACAATTATAGAACGAGAATCAACGCTTAATGTTTAAAAATTAGAGAATATTTATAATGGATAACAATAGTACAGGTTTCATATTTGATTTAGATGGTGTCATTGTTGATACGGCAAAATATCATTATTTGGCTTGGAGGAAACTGGCCAATGAATTAGGTTTTGAGTTTACTCATGAGCAAAATGAACTATTTAAAGGAGTCAGTAGAAAAAGATGTTTAGAAATTTTATTGAACATTGGCGGTGTTACAGCTACGCAGCAACAATTTGATACGTGGATGGTGGAGAAAAATATAGACTACTTGGCGTATATAGAGAATATGGATGCTTCAGAAATATTACCTGATGTTCCTAAAGTATTGGAGTATTTAAAACAAAAAAAGATTCCTATTGCTTTGGGGTCTGCGAGTAAAAACGCGCAACCAATTTTAGAAAAAGTAAATTTATTGCCATATTTCGATACTATTGTAGATGGTAATAATGTTACAAAGGCTAAGCCAGATCCGGAAGTTTTTTTGATTGCTGCAGATCAATTAGGAGTCAAGCCAAACAACTGTATTGTTTTTGAAGATGCCGTAGCGGGAATAGAAGCAGCTAATGCTGCAGGAATGATAAGTATTGGTATCGGTGATGCCGAAATACTAAATCAGGCAAAATATAATTTTAATGATTTTACAGAAATAGAGTTATCATTTTTAGACACACTCATTTCTCAATAGTACTAATTATGGTCTTGGCGTAATTGCATTATTTTCCAAGAAGTCAACATATTTAATTTAAAAGAATGAATCAAGATTATATAAAGCCAAATGATTGGTCAATTATAGAAGAAGGTTTTGATAAAGAACGTGTAAAATCTTCAGAAAGTTTATTTAGCATAGGAAACGGTGCCATGGGGCAACGTGCTAATTTTGAAGAAAAATATACGGGTCATACCTTTCAAGGAAGCTATATAGCAGGTGTTTATTATCCAGATAAAACACGTGTAGGGTGGTGGAAAAATGGGTATCCAGAATATTTTGCGAAAGTATTAAATGCGCCAAATTGGATTGGCATTGATGTTCTCGTAAACGGAGTGTCTCTAGATTTAAATACTTGTAAAGCTGTTGCTGGCTACAATAGAGAGCTTAATATGAAAGAGGGTTGGTATCAACGCTCTTTTGAGGCAACATTGCCCAATGATATTGTGGTTAAGGTTAAAGCAACTCGCTTTTTAAGTTTAGATATCAATGAAATAGGAGCTATTCAGTATGAACTCACTTCAGTTGGGTCAGATGCTGAGATTGTTTTTGAACCTTATTTAGATAGTGGTATCACCAATGAAGATAGTAATTGGGATGATAAGTTTTGGAATACTACGGCTATTTCTTCAGAAATGAATCAGGCTTTTATTGAAGCACATACCATGAAAACTAATTTTGCGACCTGCACATTTATGCAATCTCAGTTGCTGTATAAGGGTGAGGTTAGTGCTCAAAAACCTGCAGAGACAAGAACAGAATTTTTAATAAAACATTCTTATTCTCAAAAAGTAAAAAAGGGAGAAACAGTAACGCTTCAAAAATTTGGAGGGTATACCGTAGATCAAAACCATAAAGCATCAGCCTTGGTTGCGGCAGCAAAAACAGCTTTGAAAAAAGCATCAAGCTTAGGCTTCGATTCGCTTTTAGAAAAACAAAAATTAGCATGGGCTAAGATTTGGGAAATGAGTGATATTACCATTGCAGGTGATGTAAAAGCACAACAAGGCATTAGATTCAATATTTTTCAATTGAATCAAACATATTTAGGAACAGATTCTCGTTTAAATATTGGTCCAAAAGGATTTACAGGAGAGAAGTATGGAGGAAGCACCTATTGGGATACAGAAGCGTATTGTATTCCGTTTTACATGGCTACTAAGGAGCAAAAAGTTGCGCGTAATCTTTTAGAATACCGATACAATCATTTAGAAAAAGCAATTGAAAATGCACAGAAATTAGGTTTTTCTAATGGTGCAGCATTATATCCTATGGTAACCATGAATGGCGAAGAGTGTCATAACGAATGGGAAATTACCTTTGAGGAAATTCATAGAAATGGGGCCATAGCTTTTGCTATATATAATTATTACCGTTATACTGGAGATTATACATATATACCAGAAATGGGGCTAGAGGTCCTTATCGGAATTGCGCGTTTCTGGCACCAGAGAGCAACTTTTTCTACCCAAAAAGAAAGTTATGTAATCTTAGGAGTTACTGGTCCTAATGAGTATGAGAACAATGTTAATAATAACTGGTATACAAACTATTTAGCAAAATGGTGTATCAGCTACGCTTTAGAGCAACTTGAAAAGGTTAAAGATGGGTATTCAGAAGATTATCACAGGATTATAGGGGTCACTAAACTTTCTGAAAATGAGACAGAAAAATGGGGAGAAGTAGCTAATAACATGTACTTTCCTTTTTCAAAAGAGCATGATATATTTCTACAACAAGACGGGTTCTTAGATAAGGAATTAATAACGGTAGCTAATTTACCAAAATCTCAACGCCCTATAAATCAGAAATGGAGTTGGGATCGCATTTTGCGTTCTCCCTATATAAAACAAGCAGATACCTTGCAAGGATTTTATCTTTTTGAAGATCAATTTTCGCTGGAGTCATTAGAGAAGCATTTTGATTTTTATGAGCCATTTACGGTACATGAATCATCTTTGTCTCCTTGTGTACATAGTATTCAAGCCTCTAAATTAAATAGAATGGAACAAGCGTATACGTTTTATTTGCGCACTTCTAGATTAGATTTAGATGATTATAATAAGGAGGTAGAAGAAGGATTGCATATTACCTCAATGGCAGGTACTTGGATGAGTATTGTAGAAGGTTTTGGAGGTATGCGTGTCGTTGAAGATAAATTATCTTTTATTCCTCGAATTCCAGAGCAGTGGGAGACTTATTCCTTTAAAATTAATTTTAGAAAGCGCATCTTAAAAGTAACTGTTTCGCAAAAAGAAACGAAGTTTCAGCTAGAAGGTACAGAAGAGACCTCTATACGGGTACATGGAAAGCGTGTGGTGATTACTCCTAATAAAGAAACGGTAGTTTCTAATTAAAGTGTATCGATGAGAAAATGGTATGCTTTACTTGTTTTAATCATAATTTTTGCCTGTAAGAATGATAAAAAAGAAGAAAAAATCATGAAACCTACAAGTTCAATTAAAAAGAAGGAAGTGGTGTACCAAGTGTTTACACGTCTTTTTGGAAATACAAATACGACCAATAAACCTTGGGGGACTATTGAAGAAAACGGAGTGGGAAAATTTTCTGATTTCACAGAAAAAGCGTTGACCGAAATTAAAGATTTAGGTGTAACACATATTTGGTATACCGGTATTCCCCATCATGATGTTATTAGAGATTATACGTCAATTGGCATTTCTAATGATGATCCGGATATTGTAAAAGGTAGAGCTGGTTCTCCATATGCGGTAAAAGATTATTACAATGTAAATCCAGATTTAGCAGATGATCCTAAAAATAGATTAAAAGAGTTTCAAGCATTAATTAAGCGTACGCACAAAGTAGGTTTAAAACTTATTATTGATATTGTTCCTAATCATGTGGCGCGCAATTATGAAGGTAAAACAACCCCTAAAGGTCAAGAGCCATTTGGAGCTTCTGATGATACCTCAGTAGAATACCATCGGGATAATAATTTTTATTACATCCCAAATGCGGAGTTTAAAGTTCCGCAATGGCAAGATGGATATCAGCCTCTAGGAGGAGAAAAGATTAGTTTGGCAGATGGAAAATATACTGAGATTCCTGCGAGATGGACGGGTAATGGTTCTAGATTAGCACAACCAGATAGGAATGATTGGTATGAAACTGTAAAAGTTAATTATGGAGTACGGCCAGATGGTTCTTATGATTTTGAGGTGCTTCCTGATAATTTTGATGCCAAAGATTATAAAAGCCATTTTGAGTTTTGGGAAGGTAAAAATGTACCAGATTCATGGATGAAATTTAAAGACATCGCATTGTATTGGTTGGCAATGGGAGTAGATGGTTTTCGTTTTGATATGGCAGAAATGGTGCCAGTGGAGTTTTGGAGCTATATGAATTCAAACATCAAAATGCAAAATTCAACCGCTTTTCTATTGGCGGAAGTATATAATCCTGATTTGTATCGGACTTATATTCATAAAGGGAAAATGGATTATCTGTATGATAAGGTAGAACTCTATGATAGTCTTAAACATATCATGGCGGGTCATGGGTGGACAGATCATATAGAAACGGTAGAACGTGGTATGAAAGATATCGAGCACCATATGCTTCGCTTTTTAGAAAATCATGATGAGCAGCGTATCGCGAGTCCTGAATTTGCAGGAGATCCTAAAATTGCAAAGCCTGCAATGGTGGTATCTGCTGCTTTGAGTACGGCGCCTACCATGATTTACTTTGGGCAAGAAGTAGGAGAGCCGGGAGCAGAGAACGCAGGTTTTGGGAGCCCAAGCAGAACATCAATATTTGATTATATTGGAGTGCCAACATTTCAACGTTGGGTGAATAATAAAAAATTTGACGGAGGACAGTCTACTGAAGACGAGAAAAATTTACGAGATTTTTATAAACGTCTTTTAAATTTCACCATTGGGAGTAGTGCTTTGATGGGGCAATATCAAGAAATTCATTATTATAATAAGGACCACACAGAGGGTTATGATCATCGTGTATTTTCATTTTGTAGATGGTCTGATGATGAAAAATTAATTATAGTTACAAATTTTGATAAAGAAAAGACGTACGATCTTACATTAAAAGTCCCGGAGTTTATGATTGAAAAATGGAAGCTGTCATCAGGAACATTTCCAATGGAAGATCAATTATACCATGATTCAAATCCTGAATTAAAAGTGACGGATACTAAAAGAGGTGAGTTCTCAATTCAAATAAAGCCTTTAGAATCATTTATCTTTAAATTAAAATAATAGATATGAAGAGCATAACAATGCTTCTTTTTCTACTTGTTTCCAGTTCGTGTATGAAAAATAAATCGCTATTAGTTATTGGACATCGTGGAGCAATGGGTCACGAGACCGAAAATACAATTCCTTCTATAAAAAAAGCTTTAGAATTAGACGTGGATATGATAGAGATTGACGTCTTCAAAATTGCAAGTGGAGAAATAGTTGTTTTTCATGATGATACTATTGACCGGTTAACAGATGGGATAGGGAATATAGAAGAATATACATGGAGCCAATTGCAAAAAGTTACTGTAAAAGGAAATCATAAGATACCTTTACTAACGGAAGTGATAAATGTAATTGATAGAAGGGTTCCTTTAAATATAGAATTGAAAGGCGCAGGAACTGCTAAAGATGTTAATGGCATTATATCAGCATACTTCAAAGAGGGATGGGTGTCAGATGATTTTTTAATTTCAAGTTTTAATTGGGAGGAACTTAAAGTGATGCGTATGGAAAATGCGGGGATTAAAATTGCTGTATTGATAGAAAATGACGATCCGCGAGAAGCCTTACCTTTAGCAAAAGATTTAAAGGCAGTGGCTATTAATCCAGATTTTGAAAAACTTACTTTGGCAATAGCAGATGAAATAAAAGCAGCAGGCTTTAAAATTTATCCATGGACTGTCAATGAGCCGGATGCCATTGATGAAATGATACAAATTGGTGTAGATGGTGTATTTACCAACTTTCCAGAAAGAATAAAATAAATAATGTTTGATGTTATAATAGTAGGTGGCGGAGCAGCTGGTTTTTATGCTGCAATCCATATCGCAGAAGCAAATCCTGCTTTTAAAATAGCCATACTAGAACGTGGTAAAGAAGTACTAACAAAAGTTAAAGTTTCTGGTGGAGGGCGCTGCAATGTAACACATGCAGAATTTGATCCTAATGAATTGGTTAAAAATTACCCAAGAGGAGAAAAAGAATTACGCGGACCTTTTCATACTTATTGCAGTGGAGATACTATTGCTTTTTTCGATAAAAGAGGAATTACACTTAAGATAGAAGAAGATGGAAGAATGTTTCCGGAAAGTAATACCTCGCAAACCATAGTAGATTGTTTTACCAGTGAAGCAGAGCGCTTGGGTATAAAATTACTTAGAAATAGTTCTGTAGTAGCTATTGAGACTGTTCAGAAATCTGAGGAATCTCCTCTGGAAGGTTGGATGATAGCTTCTATTCAGAAAAAATATTACGCTAAAAAAATACTAGTTACTACAGGGAGTAATCCTAAAATATGGAAACTTTTAGAGAAATTAGGGCATACGATAGTACCACCAGTTCCATCATTATTTACCTTCAATATTAAAGATGATCGTATAGATGGTATTCCTGGAGTAAGTACGTATGCTTCGGTAGAAGTGTTGGAAAAAACCTTGCCAAGTAAAGTAACTATCAATTTAAAAAGTAAAGTAGCCTCTAAAGCACTATTAGTATCAGAGGGGCCTTTGTTAATTACACATTGGGGTATGAGCGGACCAGCGATTTTAAAGCTTTCTGCTTGGGGTGCTAGAATGTTGAATGATTGGAATTACCGTTTTAAAATTAAGGTAAATTGGCTTCCTGAGTATGAAGAGGAAGGAATGTTGCAATTACTATTACAGATAAAAGGTGTAGAAGCAAAAAAAACGGTGTTGCGTACAAATGCAGTAGCTATTCCTAAAAGGCTCTGGGTTCATCTCGTAAAGGCTTCAGATATTTCAGAAGAAGTGAAATGGGCAGATGTTACTAAGATTCAATTACAGCAATTAGCAAAAGAATTAACCGCAGGAGAATATCAAGTAGATGGTAAAAGTACGTTCAAAGAAGAATTTGTTACCGCCGGCGGGGTAGATTTAAAAGAAATAAATTTTAAAACCTATGAAAGCAAAATAGTAACCAATTTGTTTTTTGCAGGAGAGGTTATTAATGTGGATGCCATAACAGGTGGTTTTAATTTTCAAAATGCCTGGACTAGCGGATATATCTCTGCTCAGGCAATTGCCGCTAAAAAAATAAGTTTATGACAACCTATATTCTACTTTTACGAGGCATAAATGTTTCTGGTCAGAAAAAGATTAAGATGGTAGATTTAAAGCGCACCCTTGAAAAGTTAGGCTTGAAAAATGTGCAAACTTATATACAAAGTGGTAATGTAGTTTTTGAATCAGATGAATTATCAAAGTCGATTTTGATAGCCACTATTGAAAGTCTAATGTTGAAAACAGTTGATTTTGAGGTTCCTATACTGCTTTTTTATGCAGAAGAGTTTAAATTAATTTTAGAAAATTCGCCATACTTAGCTATTGAAACCTTAGCGGCAAACCATTCTTATTTTGTGCTTCTTATAACACCTCCAATAGATTCTCTGAAGCAAAAATTGCAATCAGAGACATTTTTAAATGAAGAATTTAGCATTGCATCAGCATGCATTTATTTAAAATGTAATGTAGGTTATGGTAAAGCAAAGTGCAACAATAATTTTTTTGAGCGAAAACTAAAAATCCAAGCAACCACGAGAAATTATAAGACGATGTCTAAATTAGTGGCGCTTTCAGAGGTTCTTAATTAAGTTCCCAGATTTTATAGTTTAGTGCAGTGGCGAAGCAAACCCAAAGTAAGTAAGGAATAAGAAGGTACGCGGCCGTAGTATGTACCACCTTAAACCAGCGGATAGTTAGTATAATAAGGATCAATAGTGTCAAAATCACCACCAATGCCCAGAAGGGTTGCTTTAATCCAAAGAAGACAATACTCCACAAGGCATTAAAGAGCAACTGAAATATAAAATGGTACAAAGCGGTTTTTACCCATATATGATGAAATCCTTTTGCCCAAACCAATCCGGCTGAAATACCCATCATCACATACAATACACTCCAAACTGGAGCAAAAACAGCGTTAGGTGGGTTAAAACTAGGTTTGTTAAGTGCAGGATACCAGTCTAAAATAGAGGCCTTTGTGGCAAAGCTAGATAAAAATCCTATAACCAAGCAAATGGCAACAGCGATACTAATATAATATATTTGTTTTTTCAAAATACATGTGGGTGTCTCGCATCTAAAATAGTGATTTAATTTTATTGTTAATAATGGAATTGCACTTAAAAACTATCTTTGTAACAAAATTGAAACTTCATGATTGAAAAAGACTTTATCCCTTCGGCTTATAACCAAACAATTACAGAAGGTAAAGTAAGCTATAAATCACCTAGTAATATTGCTTTGGTTAAGTACTGGGGAAAGAAAGAAAATCAATTACCACAGAATCCGTCTATAAGTTTTACGCTAGATGCTTGTGCTACCACGACTACAGTTTCTTTCAAAAAACTGGATAAATTATCAGATAATTATTCATTTGATTTATGGTTTGAAGGGAAGGTAAAGGAAGATTTTAAGCCAAAGATAGTGACTTTCTTTTCTAGGGTAGCGGTGTACTTACCATTTTTAAAAGCGTATCATTTTACGATAGAAACATCTAATTCTTTTCCGCATAGTAGTGGTATCGCTTCTTCTGCAAGCGGAATGTCTGCTTTAGCTTTATGTATGGTGGCTTTAGAAAAACAACTTAATCCAGAAATGAACGACGATTATTTCGTTCAGAAAGCATCTTTTTTAGCCAGATTAGGGTCGGGGAGTGCATGTAGAAGTATTGAGGGTGATATTGTGCAATGGGGTAAGCATGAAAAAACAAAAGGGAGTTCAGATTTGTTCGGAATAAAATATCCTTATGTCGTACACGACAATTTTAAACGATTTCATGATACTATCTTACTCGTAGATAAAGGTCAAAAGCAAGTAAGTAGTACGGTAGGGCATAATTTAATGCATAATCATCCCTATGCAACACAGCGGTTTGAACAAGCGCATGACAATTTAGATAAATTGATTGCTGTTTTTAAAAGCGGTGATTTAAAAGAATTTATAGCTATTGTAGAAAGTGAGGCCTTAACCTTACATGCTATGATGATGACAAGTATGCCTTATTTTATTTTAATGAAACCCAATACTTTGGAAATCATCAATAAAATATGGGAGTTTAGAGAAAAATCTGGTTCTAATGTTTGCTTTACTTTAGATGCAGGAGCCAATGTTCATGTACTCTATCCTGAAAATGAAAAAGATATTGTTTTTCAATTTATTAAAGAAGAGTTAATTGCATATTGTGAAAACCAGCAGTATATTTGTGACCGAATTGGATTTGGTGCTAAACAATTAAAAATGAATGCCTAACGACTATAATTAAAGCTAATTATTTGCGTTATTGAGGAAGGTTTAAAGTGATTTTTACACTTATAAATGGGTTGAAGCTCATTTAAAGTGTAATAATTTGTTAATTTAGTGCTAAGTTAAAACAATCAAAAAGGTGAAGGGACCATTATTTTATTCAAAAATTTTACTTTTCGGAGAATATGGAATTATAAAAGATTCTAAAGGATTGTCCATACCTTATAATTTTTTTAAAGGAGCTTTAAAATCGGATGATAATTTATCGGATGAAGCAAAGAAATCTAATGAAAGTTTGGAGCGTTTTGCTGCATATCTTGAAGAATTAGCAGTAGAAAACCCAGAACTAGTAGCTTTCGATATAGCCTTATTGAAAAAGGGTGTAGCTCAAGGAATGTATTTTGATAGTTCAATACCACAAGGATATGGTGTAGGGAGTAGCGGTGCTTTAGTTGCTGCTATATATGATAAATACGCCTTTGATAAAATAACAGTTTTAGAGAATCTTACTAGAGAAAAATTACTGACCTTAAAAACTATATTTGGGAAAATGGAATCATTTTTTCATGGGAAGTCTTCAGGACTAGATCCTTTAAATAGTTACTTAAGCTTACCTATTTTAATTAATTCTAAAGACAATATTGAATCCACTAGCATTCCTTCTCAAAATGCAGAAGGTAAAGGTGCTGTGTTTTTATTAGATAGTGGTATTGTTGGAGAAACGGCGCCAATGGTGCAAATTTTTATGGAGCAAATGAAAGAAAAAGGCTTCCGTAAAATGTTAAAAGAACAATTTATTAAACACACAGATGCTTGTGTAGAAGATTTTGTTAGCGGTAACGTAAGTTCTCTTTTTGGAAATTTAAAGCAACTTTCTCATGTAGTTTTAGATAACTTTAAACCAATGATTCCAGTGGAGTTTCATAAACTTTGGAAACACGGGATTGATACGAACGAATACTACTTGAAACTTTGTGGTTCTGGTGGTGGTGGTTATATCCTAGGATTTACCGAAGATTTTGAGAAAGCTAAAAAATCCTTGAATGGTCATAAATTAGAAGTAGTCTATAACTTCTAAAAACAATCCGCATGCTTAATAGAAAAAACAAGCTCCTGCTTTTAAAGTTATTGAGTCTGTTTTCTGTTGTTAGGGGGTACAATATTTTAATTATTGTAATCGCTCAATATTTAGCATCCATTTATATCTTATCACCTAATTTACCACTTCGCAAGGTGGTTTTTGATTTTAACCTTTTCCTTATTGTTTTATCTTCTGCCATGGTTATTGCAGCGGGTTACATCATAAATAATTTTTACGATGCGGAAAAAGATCTGATAAATAAGCCGCGCAAAACAATGCTAGATAGGTTGGTGAGTCAGCGTTTTAAACTAAGCACTTATTTTGTCCTAAATTTTTTAGCAGCCTTGGTCGCAAGCTATGTTTCTTTCAAAGCTGTTTTGTTTTTCTCTTCGTATATTTTCGGAATTTGGATTTATTCACACAAACTGAAAAGAATCCCATTTGTTGGAAATTTTATTTCGGCCACACTTGCCGTAGCACCCTTTTTTGTGGTTTTTGTATATTATAAAAACTTTGAATCGGTCATATTTGTGCATGCACTATTTTTATTTTTAGTGATTTTAGCACGAGAACTCATCAAAGATTTAGAGAATATGGCAGGAGATTTGGCTCAGAATTATAAAACGATCCCTATTCTCTATGGGGAAAATACCTCAAAAACTATTATTGGTATGTTGTTTCTTCTCACTTTAATTCCTTCCATGCTATTAATCTTTAAATTTGATGTAGGATACATGTACGGCTATTTCATAGCTTGTGTTGTTTTGCTGTTGCTATGCCTAGTTTTGTTGTTGCGTTCAGATTCTAAAAAACACTACATCTTATTACATAATATTCTAAAGCTTATCATTATTGCAGGGGTTTTTAGTATCTTGTTGATTAATGTAGATCTGGTATTAAATAGAATTTTATAGATGAATAATTTACTTAAAGTAGCCTTAGCGCAAATTTCTCCTGTGTGGCTAGATAAAGAAGCAACCCTAAAGAAAATAGAATCTTCCATTGCAGAAGCGGCAGCTCAAAAAACAGAATTAATAGTTTTTGGTGAGGCGTTATTACCAGGATATCCATTTTGGTTGGCACTAACAGAAGGTGCTTCTTGGGATTTAAAAGTAAATAAAGAAATTCACGCACACTATGTTCGTAATGCGATACAGGTTGAAGCAGGAGAACTAGACGCTGTTTGTAATTTAGCAAAGGAGCATTCTATAGCCATTTATTTAGGTATTATGGAACGTGCAAAAAATAGAGGAGGCCATAGTATTTACTGTTCACTTGTCTATATTAATGAACAAGGAGAGATAAAATCTGTGCACCGAAAATTGCAGCCTACCTATGATGAGCGATTAACTTGGGCTCCAGGAGACGGTAATGGTTTGCAAGTTCATCCTTTAAAAGAATTTACGGTTGGTGGGTTAAACTGTTGGGAAAATTGGATGCCATTACCTCGTACAGCGCTTTACGGTTTAGGAGAAAATTTACATATTGCTGTTTGGCCAGGTAGTGACCATAATACCAAAGATATTACTCGTTTTATTGCACGGGAATCTCGTAGTTATGTAATATCTGTATCTTCTCTAATGAAGAAAACAGATTTCCCTAAAGCTACTCCGCATATAGAAGCAATTTTAGAAAAATCTCCCGAAGTTTTAGCGAATGGAGGATCATGTATTGCTGGCCCAGATGGGGAATGGCTTGTAGAACCTGTTTTGGATACGGAAGGTCTTATCTATCATACCTTAGATTTTAATCGGGTATATGAAGAGCGTCAGAATTTTGATGTGGTAGGGCATTACTCTAGGCCAGATGTTACTAAGTTAACGGTAAATAGAGAGCGACAATCTACTGTAGCGTACACCGATTAAGAACTAATTTTAACTTTATCTAACCTAGACAGTTAAATCAAAGGCTAGTTTGCTTATACATCCGATTTCCTTTATTACCTTTGCGGAAATATTTTAGTTATGAGTAGGTCAGATTCCAACAATGATAATAAGTCATCAGGAAGAGAAGGGGGAACATTTAGAAAGAAAAGTTATGCGAGAGGTAACGCTCCCATTAAGAAGAAGATAGAAACGAGAAAGCCTTCTAACCCAAATGTTCTACGACTAAATAGGTATGTAGCAAATTCAGGTGTTTGTTCTCGTAGAGAAGCAGATATCTATATTGCTGCAGGTAGTGTAACTGTTAATGGCAAGCCTATCATTGAAATGGGATATAAAGTTCAGCTAACAGACGAAGTTCGTTTTGATGGTAGACTTTTAAATCCAATCAAAAAAGAATATATCGTATTAAACAAGCCTAAAGATTTTGCTACATCTACTAGAGATGGTTCAGGTAATCGAACTGCAATGGGCTTAGTTTCTAATGCATCAAAAGCAAAATTACTTCCTGTAGGTAAAATGGATAAGGCTTCAACAGGCTTATTGTTATTTACCAATGATGGTGATTTAACGGCTCGTTTAAATTCGCCTAAAAATGGGTTGCGTAAAATTTTTCACGTAGAATTAACCAAGCCTTTGAAAAGTACAGACCTTAAACGGATAAAGGAAGGTATTGAGATAGAAGAGAGTATTGTAAGAATACAAGATATTAGTTATATCGAGAATGCTCCGAAAACACAAGTTGGTATTGAAATATTTAGTACTAGAAACAATATTGTGCGTAGACTTTTTGAAAAATTAGACTATGATGTCGTTAAGCTAGACCTTGTGGTTTACGCCGGACTTACTAAAAAAGATTTACCACGTGGACATTGGAGACCTCTGACTGAGCAAGAAATTATCAATTTAGGAATGATAAAATAATAGGAGCTCAACATGTTAAAGAACAAGCCGCATTTAGTTTTATGGTTTATAGGGGCCTTGCTAGCAATAGGGTGCTGCATTTCGTATTTCTTTAAGATTGATACTAATTTTCTATTAACTTTAGGGGAAACGTATTTAGTAGTAGCGCATTCACATATTTTTCTATTAGGATCTCTTTGGTTTTTGCTATGTGGATTCGGGTATTTTATTTTACAAAAATATGAGATAACACCAATCTATTCCCTTACTAAAATTCATTTGATTGCCACGTTATTAAGTTTGCTAGGTATCGTTGTTGATCAATTTACCAACAACGATGGTGTCGAATCTGTAATTGCTTGGACATCAATCTTACTATTTCTTGTAGCGCAAACAATTTACTTTATAAATATTACTACAGCAACGGTATTAAAAGTAAGGGTGAAGTAGATTAGTTATATGTTGAATATTAAAAATATATGCTCACTCAAAGAAAAACCGCATATTATTCTTTGGTTTTTTACTGCGCTATGTTTTGTTATTTATTTGTTGAACTATTTTTTTAACGATGATTCAACGATCGATATAAGCTATTATGATACGTATTATGTACTCTCTAAAAGTTCACTACTGCAGGTTTTGGGGTACTGGTTTTTTGTCTGTGGTATGGGTTACTTTCTCTTGAATTTTTATAACAAAAGAATCTTTTCTTGGTTAAGTAGGATTCATGTGTGGATGAGCTTATTAGCCATCACATTGATACTATTAGAATACAGTAATGTGAATTTTTTAAGTTCTACAAAACGATTTTATGAGATTACAGTATATTCTGAAACTTTAAATTATCTGGGAATACTACTTTTTATAATAGCTCAAATTATTTATTTTTTTCACATGCTTCTAAGTATTTTTAAGAAGCAACAACCTTAATTAGAAGATATTAATCAATAGCATACCCTTCGCCAAATTGATAACTAAGTACAAACCCATGTGTATTTCCTAGCGGAGATTTGTTGGTACTTAGGTTGTAATTATATATAAACCGGACGCTATCAAAAAGATATACTCCGGCCAATAGGTTAAGAGAAGAGCTTGTTCTGTAACCTCCTCCTATTTCAAACTTATTTTTAAAACTAACCGCTACGTTTAAATCTGCTTGTAGCAAATCTCAATCCGTAATAGTATAAAAGGTTTTAACATCAGTATTTGATAATCAATAGGATTTAGATCAGTTGAATAATTAGTAATCTACTCAATTTACCCATTTCCGTAAAATATAGGCTGTAATTCTTTAAGTTAATGCGTTAAGATTTAACTCATTTCAACAAACAGCATATTTTACTTGTAGGTACCTTGCCTTTAAAATAAAAATTATGAAGATTACTCCACTAATAGGAATGGCAAAATTGTTTGTCAAAAGCAAAAAAATAAAACTGGTACTTATAGGTGCTCAATTTGGATATATGGGCTATAAATATTTAAAAAGTAGAAAGCGAAAAAGAAATAATCTAAAAACTTTAAAATCGTAGAAGATTTCAAGTCAGTAATTTTTTTAAATATGTTCCATGAAAATCAAGGTGTTTCTTAGGGTTTTTGGGGTTATTTCAATCCTCTTGACAATATTTCCGTATATCTCGGCAAACCAATGGTACATTCGCATTTTTGATTTCCCACACCTTCAGCTTACGTTGCTTACGTTGTTAGCACTACTGGTCTATTTTCTTAAGTTTAATTTTGGAAATTTTATAGATTACCTCTTCGTGCTTGTTTTAGGCCTATGCTTTGTATTTCAGAGTTTGAAAATATATCCGTACACTGCATTTGCTCATTATGAGGTTCAGAATTCCAGCCCTTCTGCATCTAATGAGCTTAGTATTTACACGGCAAATGTGCTACAAGAGAATAAAAAAATAAAAGAGCTGTTATCTGACATTAAAAGTAATGATGCAGATCTTATGGTTTTTACAGAAACGAACACTCGATGGATAAATATATTAAAAAAAGAGTTAGCAGAAACTTATAGGTATACCGTTGAAGTGCCTTTGGAGAATACTTATGGAATGGTACTTTTCTCTAAATTGGAATCACACAACGCTGCTGTGCATTATATGGTTGAAGATTCGATCCCTTCAATTCACACGCAAATAATATTAGAAACTAAAGACACCATACAACTCTATGCAATTCACCCAGCACCACCAGCCCCACAGCACAATCCTTCTTCAGTAGACCGGGATGCAGAGATGATGAAAGTTACACGATTAGCTAGAGAATCTAAATTTCCTGTCGTTGTATTGGGTGATTTTAATGATGTTGCCTGGTCTGAGACTACTACTTTGTTTCAAAAGGTAAGCGGACTTTTAGATTTGCGAAAAGGGCGAGGTTTTTACAGTACCTATAATGCTAAAAGTTGGTTTATGCGTTGGCCTTTAGACCATGTATTCGCATCGGCTCATTTTAGAATTAAAGAGGTGCATAGGGGGGCAAAAATTGGTTCTGATCATTTTCCATTTTACGCTAAGTTTACTTTTGAACCTAAGTTATCAGCTATGCAAAAGCTACCAGAACCAAGCGACGAAGATCTGAAAACTGCATTTGATCAAATAATAGAAGAAGAAAAAGAAAACGAATAATGGGTGATTGTTGTAAAAAATCACCCATTATAAGATATTATAAAAAGATTTATTTGGTTGTTCCGTTGAAATGTTAGTTTATGTCGTTCATTTTTTTACGAATTTCATTTAAACATAAATTGCCTAAACTGCCTTCATGAGTATGTTTTATATCACGTTTAGGTGTAAACCTACCTTCGTGAATTTCAGTACCCATTTGTTTGTACGCATCGCGAAAAGGAATGCCACTTAAGACCAATTCATTTAAAGTGTCTACGCTAAATAGATAATCATATTTAGGGTCTTCCAAAATGTTTTCATTTACTCTAACTTCTTTTAAGCTGAACGTTAAGATTTCTATACACGCTCTTAAATCTTGAATAGCAGGTACAATCACTTCTTTTACCAATTGTAAATCTCGGTGATATCCACTGGGTAAATTGGTTAAGATTAGAGCTAATTGATTAGGAACTCCCTGAAGTCTATTGCATTTACCTCTCACCAATTCAAAAACATCAGGATTCTTCTTATGCGGCATAATACTAGAACCTGTAGTTAGCTCATCTGGGAAAGAAATAAAATTAAAGTTCTGACTCATATAAAGGCAAATATCCATTCCCATTTTAGAAAGGGTAGCAGCAACACTACTAATTCCAAAGGCAGTAGCTTTTTCTACTTTACCACGTCCCATTTGTGCGGCAACAACATTATATTTTAAATTAGCGAAACCCATTTCTTGTGTTGTAAAAGTTCTGTCAACAGGAAAAGAACTACCGTAACCGGCAGCACTACCTAAAGGGTTTTGGTCTGCTATTTTATATGCAGCATCAATAAAATATAAATCATCTATTAAACTTTCGGCATAGGCAGAAAACCATAGGCCAAAAGAAGAGGGCATTGCAATTTGTAAATGGGTATACCCAGGAATTAAAACCGACTTATATTTATCAGCTAGATTTAATAATAAGTCAAAGAGGATTTTTGTTTCAGATTTTATTTCTGCTAATTCATTCTTCAAATACAAATGCATCGCTACTAAAACCTGATCATTTCTTGAACGCGCTGTATGTATTTTTTTGCCAGTATCACCTAACTTTTCAGTAAGCATATACTCTATTTTAGAGTGCATATCTTCAAAAGAGTCATCAATAACAAATTCTCCTTTTTCAATACTCTCACCAATAGTAGCGAGCTCTTTTACAAGACTCTCTGTTTCTTCTTTTATTAGTAAGCCAATTTTGCCTAACATTTTGGCATGAGCTGTAGATGCTATTACATCATATTTAGCCAATAATAAATCTAATTCACGATCATTACCCACGGTAAAATGATCAATTTTCTTATCGGTGCTAAATCCTTTATCCCAAAGTTTCATAATATTAAGTATTAAGTAGTTAGTATTAAGTACAAAGGTGAATATCAAGCGAAACTTAATAATTTGTACTTAGTACTCAATTCTGTTCAATAAATCCTTCTAAAATTTTAATATACAAATCTATACCTTCTTCTATTTCATTCACATAAATAAATTCATCTGCCGAATGGGAGCGGGTGCTATCACCTGGACCTAATTTTAAAGATTGGCAGGTAAGAGCTGCTTGGTCAGAAAGGGTAGGAGACCCATAGGTTTCTCTTCCTAATGCAATTCCTGATTGTACCAAAGCATGATTTTTATCAATTTTAGACGAGTTTAATTTTAAACCACGTTCTTGTAAGGTGCACGGAGCTTCTTTTTTAAGTAAGTTAGCGACTTCTAGATTGGTATAACAATCATTTACACGAACATCTACTACTAAATCTACTTGTGAGGGTACTACATTATGTTGACTCCCAGCTTTGATTTGGGTGACCGTCATTTTCACTTCTCCTAATGCTTCTGATGTTTTTTCAAAGCTATAGTTTTTAAACCATTCTAGTACTTCAATTGTATTGTAAATAGCATTATCGGTATTAGGGTGTGCCGCATGAGAAGGCGTTCCTTTAACTACTGCATCAAAAACCACTAATCCTTTTTCTGCAATAGCTAAATTCATTAATGTTGGCTCACCTACAATAGCAACATCTATAGGAGGTAGTGAAGGTAAAAGGCCTCTTAAGCTATTTATTCCCGCACTTTCTTCTTCTGCAGACGCGACCATTAATATATTATGATTTAAATTTTCAGAAGCGTAAAAATGTGAAAAGGTAGCTAATAAAGAAACCAAGCAACCTCCAGCATCATTACTGCCTAATCCATACAATTTACCATCTTCAATATGTGGGTGAAAAGGATCTTTTGTATACGCCTGATTTGGCTTTACAGTATCATGGTGCGAGTTTAAAAGCAATGTTGGTTTTGTGTCGTCCCAATGTTTATTTTTCGCATAGACATTATTGTTATCTCTTGTAAATGAAATGTCAAAGGATGTAAACCAAACTTGAATAGCATCGGCCGTTTTATCTTCTTCACTTGAGAAAGATTGAATGCTGATTAACTGTTTTAGTAAAGCTATTGCTTTTTCTGTTAGTTGCTTTTGATTCATGATTATAAGATTATTGTGGTAAACAATTGTGCATCTTCTTGTATCATTTCTATATCACCCAAACATACTTTGTGTACGTTATGGTGTAAAGCATGATAGCAATTTTCTAGCTTTGGAAGCATACCGTCTGCAATAATTTCTTGCGCTAGTAGTTCTTTATATTTTTCACTGTTAATATGTGTTACAACAGAATTTTCATCTTTAATATCTAAAAGGACTCCCTTTTTTTCGAAGCAATAATACAGTGTAGTCTCAAAGGTATCTCCCATGCCTATCGCAATTTCAGAAGCTATCGTATCTGCATTGGTATTTAAAATCCGTCCTTGACCATCGTGAGATAATGCACAAAATACAGGTGTTAAGCCAATTTGTAATAAGGAGGCAACGAATGCTGTATTTACACCGTCTATATCACCTACAAAACCATAATCTATCTCTTTAACGGGGCGTTTGTGCGCCTGTATAGCATTCCCGTCTGCACCGCTAAGTCCTATGGCATTACAGTTCTTTGCTTGTAATTTGGCAACGATAGTTTTGTTGGTTAAACCGCCATATACCATGGTAATTATATCAATACTTTTGCCATCGGTAATACGCCTACCGTTAACTAATTGTGATTCAACCCCTAGTTTACTCGCTAATTGTGTGGCTAATTTACCACCACCATGAACCAAAATTTTAGGACCTTTTATTTTAGAAAAATGGACTAAGAACTTATCAAGTTCACTGGTGTTTTCAATTACATTCCCGCCTATTTTTACAACTGATAAGCTCCTCTTTTTCTCATCAAGGGGAAGATTTATATTTTCGGGTGAATTTGACTTCATTTTTCCGCTTTAAGTTTGTTATTCCTCTTACTTGCCAGTATTAGTTGAGGTTTTCTAGAATTTTTTTCAGTACAATTTGAGCAGAATAGGTTCTATTATTAGCCTGCTCTATGACAATACTTTGGTCAGAATCTAAAACAGCATCTTCTACGACGACATTTCTACGTACAGGTAAGCAATGCATGAATTTTGCATTTCCTAGTTTTGCTTTGGTCATCATCCAATTTTTATCTTGATTAATTACGTTACCGTAGTCCTTGTAGCTGCTCCAATTTTTTACATAAACAAAATCTGCATTTTCTAATGCTTTTTCTTGATTGTATTCTATAGTAGCGTCTTTTGTAATTTCAGGATTTAACTCATAACCTTCTGGATGTGTAATTACAAAATCGGCCTCTTGTTTTAGCATCATTTCCGTGAAAGAATTTGCTACGGCATGTGGTAAAGCTTTAGGGTGTGGCGCCCATGAAAGCACAACTTTTGGTTTCGCTTTTGTATTTTGCTCACTGATTGTGATTGCATCTGCCAAAGCTTGTAAGGGGTGGCCAACAGAGCTCTCCATATTTACAACAGGGATACTCGTATATTTTTTGAAGCCATTAAGGACTAACTCTGCTTCATCTTTTTCTTTATCAGTTAAAGAAGCAAATGCACGGATAGCAACAATATCACAAAATTGTGATACTACCTGCGCAGCTTCTTTAATATGTTCCGATGTACCTTGATCCATAACAGTGCCATCGCCATATTCTAAAGCCCATCCTTCACTTCCAAAATTCATGACCATGACTTCTAAACCTAAATTGGAAGCTGCTTTTTGAGTGCTCAAGCGCGTTCTAAGGCTATTATTAAAAAACAATAGGCAAATGGTTTTATCTGCGCCTAAATTTTTAAATGCTTTAGGGGCTGCCTTTAATGCTCTTGCTTCTTGTACCCAATTTGGGAGTGAATCTATGTCTTGAATGCTAGTGTAATGCTTCATGATACTGTACTTTTTATAGCCTTAAGGCTTTACTTTATTTTTGTAAAATTACTTTTGCCATTCATGGCATCCGTGATAAAATTATCTTTTAGTCCGTTGATGATCCATGTTTCAATGTTAGCAGCTTTTGCAATAGTTGCTGCTTCTATTTTAGATTGCATACCACCAGTGCCGTGTGTAGACTTATGATCGCCTACTTCATTGATTAATTCATTTAAATGTATGACCTCTTTAATTGTTTCTGGCATAGTTTCCGTTAATGATTTTTTGGTGTAAATACCATCAGTATTGGTGGCTATGATCAATAAATCTACTTGCAATAAAGAAGCGGTTAGCGCTGCTAGTTTATCGTTATCTCCAAATTGAATTTCATCGGTAGCTACGGTATCATTTTCATTAATAATGGGGATAAAATTATTCGCTACCAAAACATCTATGGTGTTTTTAATATTCAATTTAGATTTAGGATGTTCAAAGTCTGCATACGATAAGAGGCACTGCGAAGTAAACAGTCCTAATTCGCGAAAATTCTCCTGAAAAATACGCATGAGATGCGGTTGCCCAATAGAAGCTAGTGCTTGTTTTACATTAATATCCTCGCCATTATGTTCGAGCTTTACAAACTGACGTGCAGCAGCAATAGCCCCAGAGCTAACGATAATAAATTCATGCGAATCTTTTAGACGTTCTATTTGACGCCCAATATCTTCTATTTTACCCCGAGAAATATGATTGGTTTCTTTGGTTAAAGTATTAGAACCTATTTTTAATAATACGCGAATCTTTTTCATTTGCTGTTAACTTCTAACTTGTCCGTTGCCCAAAACATACCATTTGTTGGTTACCAAATGCTGTAAGCCAATAGGCCCTCTTTGGTGTAATTTATCTGTACTAATGGCTAGTTCTCCTCCTAAACCAAATTGAAAACCATCTGTAAACCGTGTGGAGGCATTATGATATACCGCAGCTGAATCTACAGACTCCATAAATAATTGCGCCTTTTCTTCGTTTGAGGTGATAATTACAGCAGAATGGCCGCCACCATAAGTGTTAATTTTGTGAATGGCATCCGTTACGTCTGCAACCTGCCCAATAACAATTTTGTAATCTAGAAATTCTTCATACCAAATTGCTTCAGTATCAAAAGTGGTAGAACCTTCTAAATCAGTAAGCGTTTGATCGGTTAATATCTCTACATCACGTTTCTTTAATTCTTGAATAAGATGTTGTAGAAATTCAAATTTCCGAGGCATATCTGCAGCAATTAATACTTTATCTAAAGCATTACAGGCTGATATTTTTGTTGTTTTTGCATTGATAATGATATCAACAGCCATCTCTAAATCGGCATCTGTAGCCACGTAAGCAAAGTTATTTCCTCTACCACTAATGATGACAGGGCAGGTGGCGTGTTTTTTGACAAAAGCGATGAGTTTTTCACCTCCACGCGGTACAATAAGATCAATCTTCTGTGTCGGGTGCTGTAAAAAAGCTTGGGTTTCTTCTCGGTTAAATTGTAAATAAGTAACCCAGTCTGTTGCGCATTCATTTTGTTCCAAAACCTTGTGCCAAAGCGCCACTAAGGCCAAATTGCTTTGTAAAGATTCTTTTCCGCCTTTCAATAAGATCTTATTTCCAGATTTAAAAGCAATACCAGCAGCTTCAATGGTAACATCTGGTCTGGATTCGTAAATAATACAAATAGTACCAAATGGAGCCGTTTTATTACTTACTTTAATTCCGTTTTCATGGGTAAAACCAAAACGTTCTACACCTAAGGGGTCTTCTTGGTCTGCTAACTGTTGTAAGGATAAGATCATCCCTTCAATTTTAGCATCATCAACTTTTAGGCGGTCTCCCATAGCAAGATCATCACCAGTATAGGCCTCTAAGTCTTTTTTATTAGCGTCTAAAATAGCTTCTTTTTCCAGGGCTATAAATTCCGCCATGGTTTTCAAAACCTTATTCCGTTGTTCTATACTTAATAGTAAACTCACTATAATTCCTTTTTTAAAGCATCAAAGAAGATATCTATCTCTTTTTCTGAAATGTTAAGCGCAGGTAAAATACGCAGCAGTTTTTTATTACTTGCTCCACCGGTAAAAATATGCTGATCATAAATAAGTTTTTTGCGTAATTCTGATACCTCAAAATCGAACTCCAAACCAAGCATTAATCCACGGCCTTTAATTTTTTTAACTTGAGGGATTTCTGCAGCACGCTCTTTAAAATAGGCTCCAATTTTTGCAGCATTGGCAATCAAGTCTTCTTTTTCAATAACTTCTAAAACAGCGAGAGATGCCGCACATGCTAAATGGTTGCCACCAAATGTAGTACCTAACATGCCGTATTTAGCCTCAATACTTTCATGAATTAGAACACCGCCCACAGGGAAACCATTCCCCATACCTTTTGCAATGCTAATAATATCTGGTTGAATGTTGTGATGTTGAAATCCAAAGAATTTACCACTTCTACCAAATCCTGATTGTACTTCATCAGCAATTAGGATGACATGATGTTTCTTGCAACTTTCAGCAATTTTCTGGTAAAATTCGGTTGATGGCTCATCTAATCCACCCACGCCTTGTATTGCTTCTATAATTACAGCACAAACATCTCCTTTTTCAATTTCGCTTTCAAAGGCATCAAAAGCATTGAATGGTAAGAAAGTTACTTTTTGTTGTTTGTTGATGGGGGCATTTATATTCTGATTATCTGTAGCGGCTACTGCAGCCGAAGTTCTACCGTGAAAACCGTTGTTAAATGCAATAACTCTGGATTTTCCAGTAATAAATGACGCCATTTTTAAGGCGTTTTCATTGGCTTCCGCCCCAGAGCTACATAGAAATAAGTTATAATCTTCACAATCAGAAAGCGCTCCCAATTTAGTTGCTAATTCTGTTTGTAATGGGTTTTGGATTGCATTGCTGTAAAATCCAATTTTATGTAATTGATCTTCTAATCTTTTAATATAATGTGGGTGTCCATGTCCGATAGATATTACAGCATGACCTCCATAAAAATCCCAGTAATCTTGTCCGTTTATATCAGTAACGATACTCCCTTTAGCACTAACAGGTGTAACATTATATAAAGGGTAAACATCAAATAGTTTCATTTTTTACGTTTTATTTTTACACGAATTAGGCTATTTGTTTTCTTCTTTAATACGACTAATTTTATCGTATGAAGCTACAATTCCTTGTATTAAAGAAGAGCTTAATCCTTGATGTTCCATTTCGTTTAATCCTTGAATCGTACAACCTTGAGGGGTTGTGACTCTATCTATTTCCGCCTCTGGATGGCTTCCTGATTCAATTAACAGGCCTGCCGCACCATTACAGGTATGCATGGCTAGCTCTTGAGCTTCTTTAGCGTCAAAACCTAATTGTATAGCTCCTTGAGTAGTAGCACGTATCATACGCATCCAAAAGGCAATTCCGCTAGCACAAATTACAGTTGCCGCCTGCATTTGAGTTTCTGGAATTTCTAGCGAATGGCCCATTCTATTAAAAATAGCTAGAGCCAATTCAATCCTTTTTTGTCCTTTTTCATTAGAGCAAATACAAGTCATAGATTTTCCTACTGAAATGGCGGTATTGGGCATGCTTCTAATGATGTTTTGGTCATCTCCAACTACCGCTTCTATTTGAGCAATACTAAATCCGGTAATCGTAGAAATAAGCACATGCTTTTCGGTTAATAGATCTTTTATTTCGCCTAGGATTTTTACAAACTGATTGGGCTGAACAGCAAAAATTAAAATATCAGAATTTAATACAGCTTCCCTATTGTCTGAGGTTACCGTAACATTGCCGTACTTCTCAAATTTTTCAATGCTACCTGTTTTTCTTTTGGTAAGGTACATGGTGGTTGCTCCATTGCTACTTAAAATTCCTTTGGCAATGGCTAGACCTAAATTTCCTGCTCCTATAATTGCTATTTTCATTTGTAAAAAATTTTATTTTCATTGCCGCTAAGGCGGAAATTTATTTTGATGACTTCTAAAATGACCATCTTCTTTTTCGGTGTACGCTTACCGCCGATGGGTACTAGAATGCTGCCGCTTTTAAATTTAGCCCGCTATTTTCTGCTAGGCCAAACATTAGATTCATATTTTGTACTGCTTGCCCAGATGCCCCTTTTAATAAGTTGTCTATTGCAGAAGTAATTAATAATCTATTGTTGTGTTTGTATAAATGAATATGACACTGATTGGTGTTTACCACTTGCTTTAAGTGAATCTCTTGATCTGAGATTTGTGTAAACAGGGCTTCTTTATAAAAATCTTTATACAAGGTAATTGCCTCCTCTAAAGTACCGTTATACTTGGTATACGCGGTAGCGAGTATGCCTCTAGGAAAGTTTCCTCTGGTGGGTAAAAATAATAACTCTCCCACGGGGGTTTCAAAAGAAGCTAAACTTTCGCCTATTTCTCCCAAATGTTGGTGCGTAAATGGCTTGTACCAAGACACATTATTATTTCTCCAGCTAAAATGTGTAGTTCCAGAAGGGCTAACACCAGCGCCAGTACTTCCAGTAACGGCATTGATATGGACTTCATCTCCTAATAGATTTGCTTTGGCCAATGGTAATAATGCTAATTGAATGGCTGTGGCAAAACATCCCGGATTTGCAATGTAGTTAGCTGTTTTTATTTTTTCTCTATTGGTCTCAGGCAAACCATAAATAAATTCCTTACCGTCTAATACAGCATCTGCATGTAAGCGGAAATCATTACTTAAATCTATAATTTTAGTATCTGAAGAAAAACTATGTTCTTTTAAGAAGCTTGTAGAATTCCCATGACCTAAGCACAAGAAAACAACAGCTACATTTAGATTTACAGTATCAGTAAATGCTAGGTCTGTAAGTCCTAATAAATCAGGATGTGCTGTGGTAATCTCTTTGCCTGCTCTTGTAGTGCTGTATACAAAATCTATTTCTGCTTCAGGATGGTTTAAAAGTATACGAATAAGTTCTCCACCCGTATATCCAGAACCACCAATTATGCCTGCTTTGATCATCGTTTTTACTTTTCTCCGTTTACATGATTGTATATTCTGCCAGGATTTGAAAGAATTTTTATAAAACCTTTCGCATCTGTAGCAGACCATCCTTTGTTTTCTTCACCGTAACTTCCAAAAGCATCCGTCATTAAATCATGCTGAGATGAAATTCCGTTTAATCTAAATTGGAACGGATATAAGCTTAGGAAAACATCACCAGAAACATTTTTTTGAGTATCTGTTAAGAAAGCTTCAATATTTCGCATTACTTCATCCAAGTAATTACCTTCATGTAACAACATGCCATAGAAATTACCTTGTTGTTCTTTTTGGTATTGTTGCCATTTTGTAAGCGTATGTTTCTCTAATAAATGATGCGCTTTGATGATGATTAAAGCAGCAGCAGCTTCAAAACCTACTCTACCTTTTGTCCCAATGATGGTATCACCAACGTGGATATCTCTACCAATAGCATACTTAGAGGCCATAACTTCTAGTTTTTCTATATTCGCAACAGGAGTATTTTTGATCCCGTTTACAGCTACTAATTCTCCTTTTTCAAAAGTAAGTGTAACATCTGCAGGCTCTTTTTCTTGAAGTTGACTAGGGTATGCGCTGTCCGGTAATGCTTTATTAGAACTTAGTGTTTCTTCTCCACCCACAGATGTTCCCCAAAGTCCTCTATTGATAGAGTATTTAGCCTTTTCCCAAGGATAATCAATTCCGTTTTCTTTCAGGTAAGCAATTTCAGTTTCTCTAGATAATTTATTATCTCTAATAGGGGTGATGATTTCTATTTCTGGAGCGATAATCTGAAAGATCATATCAAAACGTACTTGATCATTTCCTGCGCCAGTACTACCGTGAGCAATATAATTGGCTCCAACCTTTTTGGCGTAGTTAACTATTTCAATAGCTTGTACAATACGCTCTGCACTAACAGAAAGTGGGTAGGTGTTGTTTTTTAAGACATTCCCAAAAATTAAATACTTTACTACTTTATCATAAAACGTCTGTACGGCATCAATAGATTTGTATGAAGTAGCCCCTAATTCTAAAGATTTTTTTTCAATCTGACTTATTTCTTCTTTTGAAAAACCACCGGTATTTACACTCACGGCATGAACTTCAAATCCTTTGTCTTTTGATAAATGTTTCGCACAGTATGATGTGTCTAATCCGCCACTATAGGCTAAAACTAATTTTTTCATTTTATTTCTTTTTTAGGAAAAGGGATTCTTTTATACTTTTTAATCGCTTAAAAGCTTTTGTGTTTAATTTTTCTTTCTCTTCTTCAGCTTTCTTTTTTGATATTGCTTTAGGGTCATAAAGCATGGCAGTACATAGACACATTTTACGTTCTGTACGTGTAAGAATATCAAAATTTTTACAGGTTTGGCATCCTTTCCAAAACTCCGGATCATCAGTAAGCTCCGAGAAAGTGGTTGGTTTATATCCTAACTCGTAATTAATTTTCATTACAGCCAATCCGGTAGTAATACCAAAAATTTTAGCATCAGGAAATTTTTCTCCCGAGAGTTCAAAGATTCGTTGCTTTATTTGCTTAGCTAAACCTCTATCTCTATAGTCTGGATGGACGATAAGACCAGAATTAGCGACATATTTTTCATGTCCCCAAATTTCAATATAGCAGAAGCCAGCAAATGTGGTTCCGTCTAATGCTATAACAGCGTTACCGTTTTCAAGTTTTTTACGAATATATTCTGGAGTGCGTTTTGCAATACCAGTACCACGAGTTTTTGCAGATTCTGCAATCGTATCACAGATAATTTCTGCATACTTAAAATGTGATTCGTTAGCAATTAGTAATTCCATTGCCAATTAGGATTTAAGAGTAAAAATATTAATGAAATGTTGTTTTGAGACTTAGCGGAAATGGACTCACCTATTTCCATAATTATAGTGCACCCTTACGGGCGGCGACGTGTAGGCGTAAATGAACGGGCAGATGCGAATGATCTGTCTGTAGTGAATATGTAATTGTTTTTGTTCATTATGAGTCAAAAGTACAAATAAAATCGACTTATCAACAGTAGTGTTTAAATTTTTACAAAAACTTTACAATTTGTTACGTTGTTTACTTAATTCGTAAATCATAAAAGAAAATACTAGCAGATATTCAATAGTGAGAATTCCTAAATGCTCCACATAATTAGGATCAGAATAAGCCCAATAACTAAGAATTACAGTGGCAGACCATACTAAAGCGTATCTATAGTTGGTGAAACAAGTAAGTACTACTAAAAAGATAATGTACCAAGGGTGTACTGTTGGTGATATGAAGTAATATATCGTAAGTATCCAAAGCATACTGCTTATTAAAGTACTCAGGTTATCATTTTTTCTAAAAAAGGTAAAGGCTAATACTGTTAAGATAGTAATAATAGGCGTTAGCTTTCCGTAAGTTTTGATCAATTCCCAAGGTTTTGCATCAAAATAATTTACGCCTATTGTTTTAACAACATTATAAATGCTTGAATTAAACTCAAAATTAGAAAACCATAAGCCTACTGTCTTAGAAAAATTAGCAATGAATTCTGAGGCGTAAAAGGGGAGGAGTAACGTTAGGATACTTAGTCCCACGATACTGTAAAAAGCAACACTTTTTTTAAACTTAAAATGAGTTAAAAAAAGAGGTAAAAATAAAAGCGGAACTAATTTGATACTTATAGAGCAAGCGTAAACTACAGCGGCAAGCTTCCAATTGTTCATTGATAATAAGTATAGAGACCACACAAAGAAAAATAGCATAACCCCTTCAAAATGGAGATTTCCTGTAAGCTCCATGATTACAAGCGGATTTAAGAAATACCAGAAGATTAAATGTGGTGATTTGTTCAGCTTGCGCAATAGTTTTCTCCCGAAATAGACAATTCCTATATCTGCAAGGATTATAAGGATACGCATAACTATTACAGCGCCTAAAATACTTTTACCACCGAGTAGTGCTGCAACTGCGAATATAAGCTGATTTAGGGGTGGGTAATTACTGTGAAACTTAGGACTTAACTCTCCCATCCCCGTAAGGAGTTCCTTGGCGTTGTCTATTACTAGATTGGGATCTAGAATAAGATCATTAGGAATGTTTAGATAGGGGTTAATAAAGTTACTCACCAATTCACCATCCCATATAAATCGATAAAAGTCTTGTGATAGGTTGGGAATTGTTACTAAGAATATAATTCTAAAAATTATTCCTGTAACGAGAATAAATTTTAGGTTTAGTTTTTCAAACTGTACTATTTTAAAACACAAAACTAGTAGCCCTATAAAAAGGACTACTAGTTTTGTAAATTCGGTTCTTTCAAAATGAAATGCGAATATGTAATATAAGATGCAACTTAAAAGCATCATTACCATTGGAACTTTATGAAGCTTCCAATATGATTTCATTCTTATGCTCTTGCCGTGAGTGATTTAAAGAATACGAATCCGAATCCTAAAAATAACATAAAGTGAAAAGGGAACAATCCAAAATCATTCAATGGAATAGCACTATACATTCCAAATAGGAAGTAGACCATTAATGCCGCTTCTATAATCATGTTTGGAGATAGTTTGGTAGCTAAATACTTATTTCCTTTCCAACTGTTCTTAATATTGTCTAAGTTAAACTTAGGCGTTCTAACAAATTCACTTCTTTTACCCATATGGCCTTCTAATACAGCAATAGAATTGTGTAAAGAGAAACCTAATGCTATAGAGAAGAAGGTGAAAAATAGTTTTATATAGTCAATGAAATTATCAAAACTACTGCCTTGTATACTTTTGTAGGTAAACCAATAACAGACAAATAAGATAATAGTACTTACGATAAAGAAACTTGTAACTTCAAAAATCCAACCTAAATGGCCATAGCTGTTTTTGATATAAAGCATGGGAATACTTAATAGGGCTACTATGAATACGCATAGGAACATAGAACTATTAAGTAAATGCATTACCCCGTGAAATTTAGTTTTAAAAGGGATGTTTTTAGAAGAAACGACACTCGTAACTGTCTTTCTGAAATTCTCTGCACCACCCTTGTTCCATCTAAATTGTTGCGAACGTGCGGCGCTAATAACAACAGGTAATTCTGCAGGAGTTTCAACATCTTCAAGATATTTAAACTTCCAGTTCTTTAATTGAGCTCTGTAGCTTAGATCTAAATCTTCAGTTAAGGTATCGCCTTCCCAGTTACCAGCATCAAGAATACATTCTTTACGCCATATACCAGCAGTACCATTAAAATTGATAAAGTGTCCTTTTGCATTTCTTCCTACTTGTTCTAATGTAAAGTGAGCATCCAATGCAAAAGCTTGTATTCTAGTTAAGGTAGAATAGTCTCTGTTAATGTGGCCCCAACGGGTTTGCACTACTCCTATTTCTTGATCCTTAAAATAGATAATGGTCTTTTTTAGCCAATCTGCTGATGGCAAGAAATCTGCGTCAAAAATTGCAATAAATTCACCTTTTGCAATTGTTAATCCTTCTTTAAGAGCACCTGCTTTAAAACCACTTCTATTCTCACGTCTTATGTGTTGAATGTCTAAGCCAGTCTCTTGTAATTTTTTAATATGTTCAGCAGTCTTTTCTACAGACTCATCTGTAGAATCATCAAGAACTTGAATCTCTAATTTACTTGATGGGTACTCTAATTTTGCAATATTTTCTAATAAACGATCCATTACATACTCCTCATTATAAACAGGAAGCTGAATGGTTACAAACGGAATTTCTTTGGGGTCTAATAGGTTGTACTTGGGGGCTGTTTCATTTTTTTTCTTATAACTTAAGTAGTTGAACAACAGGTTCAATTGCGCCAAACTATAAAAGAAAATTAAAACAAGAGCAATACTATAGATTGCGATGATAATGTAGGAAATTGTTAATGCCATCTTATTTTATACTGTATTTAAAAATCCAACTTAGGATTTTTATGCCTGCAAATATACTACCTTTTACGGTACCTGACACTTTTGATATGCCAATTCTTTTTTTATAACGTACTGGTACTTCGGTATATGTAAATTTCTTCTTTAAAACCTTCAATTGCATCTCTACAGTCCAGCCATAAGTTTCATCCTCCATGTTCAAGGCCAGTAATTTATCATATTTGATAGCTCTAAACGGGCCTAAGTCTGTAAATCTTGCATTGAAAAACAGTTTCATTAGAAAGGTTGCTAACCAATTTCCAAATATTTGCTGGGGTGTCATAGAACCATCTTCTCGTAACGCCTCATCTCTAGCTCCAATAACCATATCAATATCATCATGAAGTATAGGGGCAACTATTTTAGTGAGTTCTTCCGGGTAATCAGAATAGTCACCATCAACAAATACGATGATATAGGGGTTTTTAGATGTTTTGGCGATATAATCCAGTCCTGCTAGGCAAGCATAACCATATCCTTTTCTGGTTTCTGTAAGTACTGTAGCGCCAGCGGCTTCAGCATTTTCAGCTGTGCTATCCGTAGAATTATTATTGACCACAATAATTTCAGAGACATTTCCGGGAATTTCTTTTATAACGTGGGCAATGGAATCTGCCTCATTATATGCGGGAATAATTACTATAATTTCTTTCATTATCTTAGGTCAGAAAGTTTATTCTCGCTTCTAAAACTAGAAAAGCTAAACCACTCTTTAATTTTTTCTCCATTTCTATACTTTTCTGCCGAAGTTAATTTCTGGTTGGTGTATTTTAAACAATACCCATCTTTGACTCCTTCACTAAGTTGGCATTTATGATTAATATGTCCGTTGCTATCATAAAACAACCACCACTTATATTTTTGACCGTATCTGTAGTTTCCTTCTTGTTTTAATTGTCCATTTTTAGTGAAATAAACCCAGTAATCTGTTTTGCTATTTTCTTTGTAATGTCCTTGTTCAGAGAGACGACCATTTTCATAATAAAATTTCCAATAGCCGTTTTTCTTTCCGTTTTCTACCCAACCTTCAGATTTCAATATTCCGTTTTTGTAATAATTTTTAGAATATGTTTTCGCAAAAGCATTGGTATTTAGCAAAACAAAGGCGCAAACATAGAAAAAAGCTTTTAAATACATGATTGATTATTTTTTGTTCACTAACTCCATTAAATCAACATCATTTCCTAAAAGTACTTCTGTAGAATTAATTCTTCCTTCTTCCGGTCCGTTTTCTAATTTTAGAACTCCTCTAGGGCATACAGCAGAACATACGCCACAACCAACACAACTAGAACGTACAATGTTTTCTCCTTTTTGAGCATACGCTCTAACATCAATACCTTGCTCGCAATACGTAGAACAGTTACCACAAGAAATACACTGTCCGCCATTTGTAGTAATTCTAAAGCGTGATTTGAAACGTTGTACAAAGCCTAGGTAAGCAGCTAATGGACAACCGAATCTACACCAAACTCTATTTCCGAAAATCGGATAAAATCCTGTTCCAATAACTCCAGCGAAAATAGAACCAATTAATAAGCTATATAAATTTTGAATGCTAGAGGTTTTAATTCCTAATACGGTTCCTGTTTCTGCAAAAAAGCTATATAAGGTTAAGGCTGTCATGACTAATGCAAATAATAATACCCCATGAATTAACCAACGTTCTACTTTCCATGAGAATAAAGATTTGCTAGAGTGTTGTCTGTAAGGGTCTCCTAAGGTCTCTGCAAGACCACCGCAACCACATACCCAAGAGCAATACCATCTTTTGCCAAAGAAATAAACCATGACAGGAACAAAAATCAAGGTTAATACAATACCCCAAACTAAAATAAAAAGACCAATACCACCACTGTTTAAGAGTGATTTTAAATTCCATTGAAAAAAGAAATCATAATCTAAAGGGAAAGCATTTTTAAAATCATAGTACGGCATTTGTAAACGCACCATTATTTCAGGGATAAGAAATGCAAATACAATTTGAAAGAATAATACCGATGTAGTGCGCACCATTTGATACACATTATGGCGGTATTTAATATACATTCTTGCAGCCATTACCGTCATTACAACACAATACATAAACCCGTAAACAAACCAGTGTCCGGCAGGATTACCGCTTAAACTTTCACTTATAGGATCTACTATGAAGGTCCAGTTTACAGCGTATTCTGATGCAAAATAAAGGACAAGGTAAAAAGAAACTAAGAAAATAAAGACCATCCATGCTATCCACCCCTTATTGGTGGCACTTTCATGGTAAACTCCATCATTTTTAATACCTTTTTTACCTAGTAAAATAGCATTAGGTAAAATGTACATTAACGCTCCAATAATGGCTAAGCCAAAAGTTAAGAACCACATGATACCTTTATTGTTAGCAATAAAACCAGTTCCTGACTTTTTACCAATAAGGGTAGCCATGTCACTAGAGCTGGTGTATATTTTTTTATCGTATTCTTTATTTTTTACATGGGTTTCATTAGCGTTGTCTAAAGCATTTGCTACAAGAGGTGATAATCCTTGCATTCCAGAAAACTCCTTGCCTACAACGTTTTGATTTATATCCGCTATGAATACTTCGCTTTTTATATTTTTTTCAGCAACAATGCTATCAAATGAATTCTGATCTAATTTAAAGGTTCCTAATAATGGAACAGCGGTGAAGACAGCTAAGCCCGTCAAAAAGATAATAAGGCCAATTTTTTGTATTATTTTCATGTTATATTTTTTACCTTATTAAGATTAAGCTTTACTAAAAATTCTTTTCCAACTCTTTTTCTTGACACTGATGTTTGTGTTGTAAGTGCTATTAAATTGGCTTACAATTTCTTGCTCGTAAGCTTTGAAGAATTCTGGATCAAAATTGGCATCTTTTAAATGCTCAATGACAAATTCTATATTCTTATTTTCTGTGAGCCAGCGGTCAAAAATTTCGTGCCGCATTCTTATACCAAAGGTGTTTATTCCTAAGAATTGTCTAGTATCTTTATGTATGGCAATCGTTAGGCAGATATTTTCTTTTGCATGGCGCCAATGAAAATGTTCTTCATGGTCTTGTTTGCTTCGTTCGCTAAATACCCAACCATATGTTTGGTATTCAATATCTAAAAATTTAGCAGAATTAAACCAGTGTCCAGGTTTGTATTCCGTAGGGTTGCCACATAATGTTTGGGCAAGGGTTTCTCCCATCATTCTTCCTGTATACCAAACAGCTTCAATAGGTCTTCTGTTGCCAATACCTTCATGCTGTTCCGCACAATCTCCAATAGCGTAGATATCTTTTATATTGGTTTCTAAAAGTCTATTTACTTTTACTCCTCTTCCTAGTTCAATACCAGAGTCTTTAAGGAAATCAATATTAGGGGAAACTCCTGCTGTTAGTCCAACAACAGAGCATTCTATAATATCTCCTTTATCTGTTCTAATTGCTTTTGCATGACCGTTTTCATCAGAAATAATTTCTTCTAAATTAGTCTCCAAGCGTAAATCTATATGGTGATCTAAAATATGCTCATTAATTAGTTGTGATTCTCCTTTCGGCAAAACGCCATTCCAAAAACTATTTTCTCGCACTAAAAAAGTAACAGGAATTTTTCTGCTGCGAAGCATTTCTGCCATCTCTATACCTATAAGTCCGCCACCAACAATTACGGCTCTCTTGCACACTTCTTGGTTTGGAGCATTTTTTTCAAGCTGTTCTAAATCTTGTTTAGAGTATAACCCTTGGACGCCTTTTAGGTCTTGACCTGGCCAACCAAATTTATTAGGTTTAGACCCTGTAGCTATAATTAACTTATCATAAGAAACAGATGTTCCACTTTTTAATTTCAAGCTTTTATTTTCGTGATCTACTCTTTCTACAAAAGCATTTAGTAACTCAATTCTATTCTTTTTCCAAAACCAATTCTCATACGGCTGTGTATGTTCAAACTTCATGTGCCCCATGTACACATACATTAAGGCCGTTCTAGAGAAGAAATATTCACTTTCTGCAGAGATGATTGTAATTTTTTTATCAGATAATTTTCGAATGTGTCTAGCGGCTGTAACACCTGCTATTCCATTTCCAATAATGACAATGTTTTCCATATGCTTTGATTGGTTGTTGGGTTTGAGTCGTAACTAGTTATGAGAACTTAACAAATTCTGAATATTTTATTTAAGTTTTTAAATAAAATATTTCTGTTATAGAATTGTGATATTCTTTGATTCTCTTTGAACCATCGAAACCAAGAAGCATTGTTATTGTTAGCATTTGAAAAGCTTCTCGACTTAGATGTAGATACTAATAAAAAGTTTAAGATATGAAAAAGAGTGTAGGTATAGTATTTTTTTTAATGGGAATTAACTTTAGTTTCGCACAGTCAACTACAGATTTTATTTACAAAGCAGATGCTTTTTTTAAAACGTATGTGACTGATGGTAGCGTTAATTATAAAGCAGTAAAGAAGAATAAAACCGATTTATTAGATTTAAAAACAATGCTGGCAACGCAAACTGTTGCTAAGGAAAACACGAAAGAGTATCAAGCTTTTTGGATCAATGCGTATAATATATCTGTAATTGACGGTGTAGTTGCTAATTACCCTATAAAATCTCCTTTAGATGTAGCAGGCTTTTTTGATAAAATCACCTATAAAATAGGAGGAACAAACATCACCCTTAATGATATAGAAAATAAGAAATTAAGAGCAGAGTTTCCTAAAGAAGCACGCTTTCATTTTGTGTTAGTCTGTGCAGGTTTAGGTTGTCCTCCGATAATAAATACAGCTTATAAAGCAGCTACATTAGACCATCAACTTACACAACAAACAAAGAAAGCAATCAACAACCCAAGCTTTATTATGGTAGAAAAGAATAAAGTAAAAATCTCTCAATTATTTGAGTGGTATAAAAAAGATTTTTTACAAAAAGATGCATCTGTAACAGATTTCATCAATAGATATAAAACAGAAAAACTTCCGGAAGGTGCAAAAGTGGGCTATTACAGCTATGATTGGCGCCTAAACGAAACTAAATAACTAAAGGAAATTAAGATAATCAAAGAATAAAAATTATGAAAAACAAAAATTACATAGCATTGGCAGTATTGGTCTTAGCAACCTCATTTGGGTTTGCACAAGATGAAGAAGAGAAAAGTAATATTCAACAATATACCCCCTCAAAATTAATAGGGAAAGGACAGTATGATATAAAATGGTTTAACAACTTATATACGCAAACAGAGAGTACTTTTTCTGAAGGCAAAGAACCGAGACAAACATTTTTCACCTCTAGTTTAGAAGCGTATACGGGTGTTGGTGAAAATAAAAGATGGAATGTTGGTGTTATTCTAGAATTTAGATCAAACGTTATAAATGATAGAAGTGCTTTAGATGTTTTTAAATTTGATGGAGAAGAGTCTTCGGCGCGTTCAGGACTTACCTCTATTGCGCCTTCTGTAAAATTTGTGCCTTTTACAGCGGTGAGTAATTTCAGTATTCAGAGTTCATTTTTCATTCCTTTAGTCGATAATGAAACAGAGAATGGCGTGTTCTTAGATCAAAAAGGGTATACTTGGCAAAATAGATTTTTCTATGATTATACCTTTCCAGGAGATAAATGGCAATTATTCTCTGAGCTAAATTCAGAACTTCATTTTGGTGATAAAGAAGAAAGTTTTGCGAATAACAGCTTAAGCTTAACTCCTGGGTTATTTTTAAGTTACTTTCCAAGCAGCAAATTTACGGTGCTAGCACTAGCGCAACACTCTCAAAGATTAGATTTAGGAAATGATTTTTCTCAAGATTTTACAGCCGTAGGTGGAGGAGCAAAATACCAATTAACCAAAGCACTAAATTTAGAACTGCTGTATACAAATTTTGTTAGAGGTTCTAATACTGGACTAGGAGAAACCTTTAACTTAGGATTACGAGGTATTTTTTAAAGCCTGTTTAATAAATGCCTATTTTTGAATTATAAATCAAGTATAATGAATAAAATAGGCGTTTTGCTTCTTTTTTGTATCCAAATTTCATGTTCTAGCCAGGAAAAGAATAAAATTAACGGAGTAAGTTTTGTATCCTCTAGAATAGAAGTAGCACAAGAACATATTCAAGAGGTGGTAGATTTAAATGCAAACCATGCAGCGGTGATGCCTTTTGGGTTTATTCGCGATTTAGCTTCTCCCAAAGTTAAATTTAATACGGATAAGCAGTGGTTTGGTGAAACTAAAAGTGGCGCAAAGCAATATATTGAAATGCTCCATAAAAATAATATTGCGGTGATGTTAAAACCACAAATTTGGATATGGCGTGGGGAATTTACTGGAAATTTAAAAATGAATAGCGAAGCGGAATGGCTGACACTGGAACAATCTTATAGTGACTTTATTCTAACTTATGCAGAATTGGCGCAAGAAGCTAAGGTAGAGATTCTGTGTATAGGAACAGAGTTAGAGCAGTTTGTGGTAAATAGGCCAGAATATTGGATGGCTCTTATTCTTAAAATAAAAGAACGCTATAAAGGGAAGCTTACCTACGCTGCTAATTGGGATGAATACAAGAAAGTTCATTTTTGGAATACTTTAGATTATATTGGTGTAGATGCATATTTTCCTTTATCTGAAGATAAATCGCCGTCTGTTGAGGCTCTGAAAACGGGTTGGCAAAAGTGGAAAACTGGTTTAGCGGAGATAGCGTCAAAAGAAGATAAGCCTATCTTATTTACAGAATATGGCTATAGAAGTATGGATTATACCGCTAAGAAACCTTGGTTGGTAGATCGGAATGATGAAAATGTAAACTTAGAAGCACAAGTAAATGCTACAGAAGCTATCATACAAGAATTTTGGTCGGAAGATTGGTTTGCGGGAGGATATGTTTGGAAGTGGTTTATAGATCACAAACAATCTGGCGGGGGTACGGATAATAGGTTTACGCCCCAAAACAAGCCAGCACAAGAAACCTTAAGAAAATTATATAAAATCAATTATTGATTTGAAATTTTTTACCATGAAATTAAATTATTTTTTCTTAAGTCTTATTTTCATGGTGTTTGGTACGGTCTTAGGGCAGGATCTAATCATTAAAGAAATTACAATAACAGGTGTAAAAAGAACCAAGCCATCTTTCTTGTCAAAAATTATTACAACAAGAAAGGGGGATGTTTTAAATACCCTTGCGTTAGAAAATGATATTCTAAAATTAAAAAGATTACCACCAGTAGCAAATGCAACTTTTAAAATAAACCAACTACGAGAGGGTACTGTAGCAGTTGTTTTTGCCATTGAAGAAAATTTTACCTTAATTCCTTTTGCAAATCTTTTTAGTTCTTCAAATGATGATTTTGCATTTCGGTTGGGTTTACAAGAATTTAATTTGTTAGGCAGGAATATTACCCTAGGGGGTTTTTATCAATACGATATATTTAATTCTTATGGTGTAAGTATAAGGGCGCCCTATTTGTTTTCTGATAAATTTGGTTTAGCAGTAAGTTACAATGATTTTACAACACAGGAGCCTGTTTTTTTTAGTGAAGCTACTGCAGATTATAAGTATAATAATAAAGGGGTGGAGGTGTTAGGCTTGTACCAAATGAACCTAAAAAATACAGTGGAGTTTGGTTTTTCTTTTTTTTCTGAAGACTATCAATATATTGATGGCTTTACAAGCAATGCAGTGCCTACGGCATTAAAAGTTGACAAACGCTTATGGAAATTACTGTATAACTTTGAAGCGCTGAATTATCATTACCAATACTTAAATGGCTTTAAAAGCGCATTAAACTTGCAGTATGTGCATAGCGCAGACGCAAATCTTCCAGATTTTGTCATAGGCTTTAATGATTTTCTGTTTTATAAACGTGTAGGTCAAAAAGGAAATTGGGCCAACAGAGTCCGCTTAGGGTTGGCTACTAATTCTGATAGTCCATTTGCTCCTTTTACCTTAGATAATAATTTAAATATTAGAGGGGTAGGTAATACCATAGATCGCGGTACCGGTGCCATAGTATTTAATACAGAGTATAGACATACCTTAGTAGATAAAGATTGGTTCGTATTACAGAGCAATGTTTTTGTAGATGGAGGCTCTTGGCGAAACCCAGGAGGTGAATTAAGTGATTTTTCTCAGAATGAAAATATTAGAATTTATCCTGGGGTAGGTTTGCGTTTTATGCATAAAAGAGTTTTTAATGCCATTTTTAGGATAGATTATGGCCATGGAGTCACAAAAGATGCAACAAAAGGCTTAGTATTTGGAATTGGACAATATTTTTAATAATATTTACTACAAATATCAGTATCAATGAACTACAAAAAAACAATCCCCCCTTTTTTGGCTTTGTTCGCGATGATTCAGTTTGGTTTTTCTCAAGAGAAATATCAGACATTTGTCGCTCAAAAAGGAGACGGAATTGTTTCTGTTTTATGGAGAGAAGGCCTTCAGGTAGATAAGTATTATCAGGAATTTTTGAAACTAAATAGGGGGTCAATTATCGATGGAAGTTATTTGGAACGTGGAAAAACTTATAAGATTCCTAATAGCGAAAGTTCTTTTCGGAATATGGGGAGAATGATAAACCTTAGTAATCAAGAAGATCGTCCTATTTTCGATACTACGAAGACAGCGATAAAGAAGAGGGATAGCTTGCTCAATAATACCGTATATTATTTACTTATTGATAATTTTAATGCCGATAATTTTCAGCAAGAAAAGAAGAATTCCAAAAGTAATTATCAGTTAGCTACTGCTATGGCTGTTAATTTGTTAGCTCATGGTGCTCGGGTGTTTTTATTTGAAAATGATAAAGAGGAGGGGGTAAAGTTAGGAGATTATGTAACTGCAATAAATCAGCGGTATTTAAAATACCAACAGGACTACCAGCGGCTTTTGGTGGTTGATGTGGGGAATGGTAGTCTTAGTGCTTCTTCTATAATTTCGGTAGCTCATGATCAGAAGAGTATGGAGGGAAAACATTTTGCCAATAGCATTACAAAAACGTTTAAATCAAAAAAGTTTAGATTGAATGCGAGACAACATGAGGCTGAATTTTTATCAAACAAAACCAACGTATATTTAATCAATAATGTGTTGCCAGCACTAAGCTTTATTACCGTAGAAAATCAGAATAAAAAAACACCACCCGTTACAGCTACTGAAGCAAATAAAAGTAAATTTGCGAATGTAATCACTACTGGTATACAAATTGATTACTCAACCATAGCCATGGAAGATAAAAAGTAACGCTTCCAAACACATTAAATTTATAAATTGAATTTTGAAATTACCATGTTAAAATCAGGCATAAAATATGTTTTGTTTGTCTTAGTTTGTACCGTTATTCTTCCGGTAAATGCTCAGGACTCTGTGAACACCGTAGTTGCGGAAAAAGGAGATGGGATACTCTCCTTATTAAGAAAACATGGGGCAGATCCGTACGAAACCTATGAGGAGTTTGTTTCTATGAATGTTCACAATCTTCGTGATAGTGTTCATCTGTATGAAGGCAGAGCATATAAAATACCTAAAGTAGTCCAGAATTTAAATCTTAAGGTAGAGCCAGAAGCTACATCTATCGCAGGTGTTTCTTATGAGATATTTGGTAAGAAGCATGCCGAAGTGATTCCGCAGAGTACTAAATTAAAAAATAATGTATACTATTTAGTTTCAGGGCATGGCGGTCCTGATCCTGGAGCTATGACTACCTATGTTGGGAAACCAATTTCTGAAGATGAATATGCGTATGATGTTACCTTAAGGCTTGCTAAGGAGTTGCTTTCTCATGGGGCCATCGTCTATGTCATTATTCGCGATCCTGATGATGGTATCCGAGATGAACGTATTTTGGAGATGGATAGAGATGAGGTGGCTTATCCAAATGAGGAAATTCCGTTAAATCAAGTAGCCCGATTAAAACAACGTGTGGACATCGTTAATAAACTCTACAAGGAAAATAAAGGAAAGTATCAGCGTTTGATTGTAACACATGTAGATAGCAGAAGTAAAGGTCAAAATATTGATGTTTTCTTTTACCATCATGAGGATAGTAAGAACGGTAAAAAATTAGCGGAAAGTATTCATAAAACTTTCGAAGCCAAATACAAGCAATACCAACCTAATAGAACATATTCTGGTACTTTTGAAGATAGGACTGCGCTTTATTTGGTGCGTAAAACGCACCCGGCAATGACTTTTATAGAAATTGGAAATATTACCAATGAAAAAGATCAACGTAGAATTCTTGACCCAGATAACCGGCAGGCACTCGCTAAATGGATTAGTGAAGGGGTGATATTAGATTACGAAAACTAAACGGCTACTTTTCTTCGGTAGTAATCGTATAATTTTTCTGGACCAGCACCTAGATAGTTTTTTAAGTGAATGACGCCAAAATGATACTGTAATGTAATTTTTCCTTTATCATCATACCTTCTCGTAGAGGTTTTTACATGAAAAGGGAGTATGGTAAAATTGGATATTTTATATATACGTCTTATGAATTCATTATCCTCATAAATAATATAGTTTTCATTAAAACCACTAGTTGTATCAAATAATTTTTTGGTAATAAAAAGCGATTGGTCTCCTCCTCTACAAATAGATAAATTAATTCTAGTTAGCCATCCAAAAAAGTTTAAAAACCTGCTATTGGTATCAAATTTAAGTAAAAAGCATCCTACCTTATTTCCTTGCTTCACTTGATTTACGATAAGACTATCAAATTTTATAGGAGGAAAGGTGTCTACATGTAAGAAGTACAATATAGCACCCTTTGCAGACATTGCTCCAGTATTGAGCTGCTTTGCTCTTCCCTTATCAGAATGAATGACTTTAGCGCCATTCTCTAATGCAATCTGTACCGTCTTATCCGTGCTTCCACCATCAATAACAAGAATTTCTTCAATGTACTCAGGACTACTGTGTGTAGTGAGATAATGTAGAATTGTTTTAATGCATTGTTCTTCATTTAGAACAGGGATTACAATGCTTATTTTAGGATTACTTGATTTCATTTAAGCTCCAGTTGTAATCAAGGTATTTTACTTTAGCATCTGTGCTTATTGCTATTTTGCTATATGGTTTTATGTATTCTTGTAAAGATACTTTTGTTGTAAAATCACTTTTATACCATTTAAAAATATTAGAAAGTTGTAATTCGTTTTCTGATATAGTATTACGAGTGGTATCGTTTATGAAACTGAACGTTGCTTTCTGTAATTGTGCTTCCATAGTTGCGGGAAGGTAAGCGGTATTTTCAAGCTTAGGGCAGGAGTAAGAAGCGCAATTAATTGCAAAATGAATTCTTGGTTCATTCATTTTACGTAAAATTTTATGTTCAATAGTTCCTAATGAATACGTTTTGTTACCAATTTTAACCCATTCTTGATCCCAAGGACTTTTAATATCCTTGATGCTTTTTACGGGGTAATTATCTAGAATTAATTTTACGGTAGCAGCATTGTATAAGTTAATATAGTAAGCTAGTTTCTCATCTTTAGACCATTGATCTGTAGGAGCATTTTTTGCTAAGCTATCTAAATAGGTACTTAAGGCAAAAGCGTCTTTTTTAAAATCTTTATAATTTACATTACCTTTTTGATCAACATATTTTCCAAGCAGTGTATTCCATTCCGCATGGCTGGGTTTGCTGTTGGTATTGGGTACGGAATTACTAGTACTCGTAAAACTAAGAGAAAACAGGGTAAACAGTATTAAGGTAAAAACTTTCATAACTCACTTTTTTACATTAGTTGAAATTTAAAAGATAACCTTACAAGATTTTTTTTATCGGCTTGTATAATCGTTTAAACGTACTTTTTTCCTTAAAGTTGTTTGATCAACTCTCTAAAGAGCTGTACCATACTAGGTTCTGTTTTTTCTGCAACAGCTATAATATCATTAATATCTACTGGTTTCAAGTTTTCTGGGTTGCATTCATCTGTTAAAACGGAGACAGCGATAACGGGTAGATTTAAATGATTAGCAACAATCACTTCGGGAACGGTACTCATACCTACTGCATCTGCTCCTAGAATTTTGAGCATTCTATATTCCGCTCTAGTTTCTAATTGTGGGCCAACGACAGAGGCGTAAACACCTTCTTTTAAAATAATATTTTCCTTTTTAGCTATGGCGAGTAGCTTCTTGCGCATATCAGCATCGTATGGAGCGCTCATGTCTGTAAACCTGCTGCCAAATTCGGCAACATTTTTAAAAGCGAGTGGTGAGCCTCCCTGAAGGTTAATATGATCTTCGATAAGCATCATGTCTCCCTTTTTTAAATCGGTATTAATAGCGCCCGATGCATTAGAAATAAAAAGCTTTTTAATTCCTAATTGATGCATCACGCGTATTGGATAGGTGACATCTATTAAATCATACCCTTCATACATATGAAAACGTCCTTGCATGACTACAACTTTCTTTCCTTGTAAGGTGCCAAATATTAATTTTCCAGAATGAAACTCTACTGTGGCTAGTGGAAAATATGGAATATGGTTGTAGTGTGCTTCAATAGGATCTTCTAAATCATTTGCTAGTCTGCCTAGTCCTGTGCCTAATACAATTCCTATTTCTGGCGCGTCAAAACCTTTTCCAATTAAGTAGCTTACAGATTCGTCTAATTCTTTTTTATTCATGAGTGTTATTTTTTTAAGAAAGATTGAAAGGCTGGATGGTCTTTGATATCTTCTATGACATCAACATCATTCCTTTTCTCTAATAGGGTTGTGTTTTTATCTTCTAAATTTTTCAAAGTGTCTTTTAGTACGGTAGGAGTGCCCCAGGCTTTATCTGTGAAAACTGCATGTTCTACTGCTTTCATGCCCAATAGGTAGTAGCCACCGTCTTCTGCAGGTCCTACAACAAAATCAGATGTATCCAATTGTGTAAAGGCATTCTCCAAATCTTTTTGGGTCAGATCATACATATCACTACCAATAACAATTATTTTTTTATACCCTTGTTTAAATCCAGCTTTAAATGCATTCTCCATTCGCAGTCCAAGATTAATTCCTTTTTGCAATTTCTTATCGTAAATATCGTTGCTCCAAATATCATCCTTCCAAATTTCCTCAGAATAATATAATTGTTTTTTTATAGTTAGATTTTTAGTGATTTCTTCGGTATGGTTGAGTAAGAATTTATAAATAGCTAATGCTTTTTTATCACCAATACTGGCCGCCAATCTGGTTTTGCATTTGCCAAGTTCTGGATTTCTCGTAAAAATTAAAAGAAGGTTTTCTTTAGACACAAGTGTTTGTTTAGTTTATGATTTTATTGCCTTTGGTCAGTAATTTTCCCCAGTACTTACTAAATACATGGACGTTTTCTGTACGGTTTTTTTCCGAGTCATAGACAGGTAGGTCTTCTTCTACCCATTTGAATATGCCACCGTATAGATTTTGGACATTAGAATAGCCATTTGCTAGTAATTTTTCGCCAATATTTTCAGAACGCACTCCTATAGAACAGTAGACCACTATCTTTTGGTTTTTGTCTTCCAGTTTTAATTTATGGGCGTCGAAATTATCATAACCCACCCAAATCGCATTTTTTAGGTGGCTTACTTTGTATTCCTTAAGTTCTCTTGTGTCAAGAATGACAAGGCTATCTTGTTGTTGTAGTTCTGCTACAGTGATGTAAGGTATACTTTCCTTATTGAGCTTTTCTAGTGTTTTTTCAATAGATCTTTGTCCTATTAAAAAGTTAGAAAAGCAAAGGAGAATGATTAGAACCAAGTATTGTCTTTGCACTGTAAATTATTTTCTAACAAAGATACCAATTAGAAAAGCTGATTTCAAAACAGTTTTTTATCTTTCTGTAAAGTGGCGCTAATTTCACTATTTTTATACTTCAATAAAATGTATATGAAGTTTATAATCAGGTGTTTATTTTCTTTTATGGGGTTGGTTTTCTTACTTTCTTGTCAGTCTAAAGAAAAGAAAAACAAAGTTAAAGAAGAGTCTATAGGGGCTACCGAGGTGGCAATTTTGCCTAATACAGAGGCATACCGGCCTCAGTATCATTTTACTCCGCCAGAAAAATGGATGAATGACCCTAATGGTTTGGTGTATCATCAAGGAATTTATCATCTCTTTTATCAATATTATCCAGATGATATTGTTTGGGGACCTATGCATTGGGGGCATGCGACAAGTAAGGATTTATTACATTGGGAGCATAAACCTATAGCCTTATTTCCAGATAAAAATGGGTATATATTTTCAGGGAGCGCTGTTATCGATACAGAAAATACTTCTGGTTTCGGCACTAAAGAAAACCCTCCGTTAGTAGCTATTTTTACGTATCATGATATTGATGGAGAAAAAGCAGGAAAAACAGATTTTCAAACCCAGGGAATCGCTTATAGTTTGGATAATGGAGAGACTTTTACGGTATATGAAGGTAATCCTGTTATAGGGAATTACGGAATTAAAGATTTTAGAGATCCAAAAGTTTTTTGGAATGAAAAAGCAAGTAATTGGACGATGCTTTTAGTGGCTGGTGATCATTTGCAAATATGGCAATCTGATACACTTATTTCGTGGAAAAAAGTTAGTGAGTTTGGCAAGAACCAAGGCGCACACGGTGGCGTTTGGGAATGCCCAGATTTGTTTCCATTAAAGGTTGCAGGAGAAGCTAAAGAAAAATGGGTGTTGCTTATTAGTATTAATCCAGGAGCGCCAAATGGCGGTAGTGGTACGCAGTATTTTATTGGAGATTTTGATGGAACCACATTTACGTCTACCCAAGAAGAGGATAGGTGGTTGGACTGGGGGACAGATAATTATGCTGGAGTAACCTATAATAATACGCCCGATGGGAAAAGAATTTTCATAGGATGGATGAGTAATTGGTCCTATGCTAGAGATACGCCTACAGAAAAATGGCGCAGCGCTATGACTATTCCAAGAGAATTGAGTTTAGAGAAAATCAATGAGCAGTATGAGTTAATTAATTATCCAATTACAGGATTGAAAAAAGTGTTGAAATCCTCAAATTCTTTTAAAGCTAATCCTATATATTCTGTTGCAGGTTTAAATATTAGTCAATCAGAGATTGTCTTTACCACAGCTTCGAGAGATTTTGAACTCAGTTTTACGAACCAAAAAGAGGATAGACTTAAATTATTATTTGATGGTGCAAACAAGCAAGTTGTTTTAGATAGGGCTACTTCTGGTAAAACAGATTTTCAAGAAGATTTTGCCAAAGAAAATCAGTTGATGCCCATCAAAAATTTACCAGAAGGCGCCGTAGAAGTCCGAATTTTAATGGATTGGTCTTCTATTGAAGTTTTTATAAATAAGGGGCAATATGTGATGACCTCGCAAATTTTCCCAAATGAACATTACACCAATCTAAATTTTCACCAAAAAGGAGAAGAACCTGTAGAAGTTAAGAAATTAGAAATTAGAGAGATTGAAAGTGTATGGTAAAGCCTTTGTGTAGACTGTTTCCTTTCAATTAGAACTGTTTTTTTGAGGGAATCCATATAAAAATAGCGCTAAGAAGTTTAGCGCTATTTTTATATCCTAATTTTAGGACGAATTGAAATGAATTTAGCTTAAAATTATTTTTTACTTTTTTGAAAGACTTTTAAACTATCTCTATTTTGAGTAACAATGATATAAGGATTTTCTTCTTTAGCATGTTTTACTTTAATCATATGTTTTGCATCACCTGAAACTAAAAAGCCACTTTCGCTAGTTTCAATAGTTTTAAAATTTCCTTTTCCATCACCTTCTAATAAGCATCCGTTTAAAGCATCAAAACGACCAATAAAAACCTCATTACCAAAATCATTACCAACTAACAAGAGGTCTAAATTCCCGTCATTATTATAATCTAGACTTAAAATGCTATTGATAGGAGCAACTTGTGCTTCCCAGGGCAACTGCGTGTATTTGAACTTGCCGTTTCCTAAATTTTCAACGTAGATACTTCGGTCATAATTGCCTGTTAGTGTGGTAGCTCCTTCCAATTCTTTTTCAGAGAGTAAAGTTTTTTCTGTTGCGAGTGCATATTCCTTATAGAAGTTATATTTTGATCTAAATAGCGTACTCTGGCTATAAAGGTCTCCCCAGAAATTAGCAGGGAAAGATTTGTAGCTAGTATCTTTATAGCTGTGTTTGAAGTAGGCAAACATGATAGGGTCTAATGTACCATTCTTATCAAAATCTTTAGAGATAAGCGTAACTGGTCTTTCTGCAGAGGGTTGATATAAATTATTGGCACCCATATTTCCTACGATAAAATCAATATCTCCATCTTTATCAAAATCTTCCGCGGCTATACTTTCCCACCATCCAACTAGTTGGTCTAGGCCTGTGTTTGCCATTATTTTTAAAGATTTGGTATCATTTTTAAAAATAGTTATGGACATAAATTCTCCTACGACGATTAAATCATCAGAACCGTCTAAATCAACATCTTTCCATGTAGCACTGGTAACCATGCCTATATTTCTGAGTGCTGGAGCATAGCTATCTGTAACATCTTCTAATATGCCATTATTGTTTTTGAGCAAAAAGCTTTTGTCTGGGATAGGGTGCTTTGCAAATGGCGTTCGGCCTCCCACAAATAAATCAACAAAACCATCTTTGTTAAAATCGGTTACCGTAACAATGGAGCCGCTAGAACTAATCTTTGGCATTTTATTTGTTGCTATTGTAAAATTGCCTTTGCCATCATTAATTAGGAGTCTATCGTCATAAAAACCATTATCTAGCATAAATTCATTACTACCTGATACCAAGTAAATATCTAGATCACCATCATTCTCTAAATCAAAAACAGCGATACTTTCTTCTTCGAAGTTTTTGTTTTTAGGGTCATTAAATAAGTCTTCTTGGATAAAGGTACCCTCCGTATTTTGAAAGAATAATTGCGGAGAAAAGCCTGAGGAACTACCTATGATAAAATCTTCAAATCCATCGCCATTTAAATCGCCAGCGGCAAGGCAAGGACCGTTTTGTGTAAGCTTATGAGGTAAGATTCGTTGTACATTAAAATCAATAATATCTATTTCTTCATGTTTGTAATTAATGGCCGTATTTCTTGTAATGTCAGTTAATAAAGGTGTTGAGTTTTTTGAAATAAAAGGAAAACTTAGCTCTTCCTTTGATGGTACGTGCGCTTTGTTAAAGTTAAATTGTACTTTTTGGTTTGCAGCAATATTGGATACTTTTTCAAATTGGCCATCAGACCAAAGAACCTCTATGCTTTTTATTGTTTTTTGTGCGCCTAAACCAAAGTGCAATTTACTTTCTACAGAAGACATATAGCCTCTACTTAAGTAATGTTCTTGGTATTGAAATAAATCATTTTCAAATCGGATAACTACTTTACTACCAACACCAAGTTTATTTGTTTTAGGACCAACTAATTCTACTTGGATGTAATTATTTTTTTTAGTGCTATTATTTTTGAAAAGGAAAGCTTCATCATTTATATTATTAACCACATAATCTAGATCCCCGTCGTTATCCAAATCTGCATAGGCCGCTCCGTTTGAAAAAGAAGGAATATTAAGCCCCCATTCTTCTCCTATATCTATAAATCTGCCATCTCCATCATATTTGTACGCATAGTTTGGAATTTTGATCTCAGGTATAGAGTCTAATAATTGCATATTACTTAGGTAGCGACTCACATTAAATTTGAAGTCGCGAAAGTCTAAATCAGTGATATCTCTAGGGAAGCCGTTCGTGATTAATAAATCTTTATAACCATCGTTATCCATGTCAGCAAATAGGGGAGACCAACTCCAATCTGTTCTAGAAACACCGGCCATAAGCCCAATTTCACTATAAGGTATTCCGGGACCGTTCCCTTTTTGTAACATGTTTCGACTATACTGATACTCATAATCAAATTTTTCATTGAGTACATAGCTTGTATATTTATTTTTGTCAACGGTTGTTTTAAGTCTTTGATTTGTCTCACTTAACATGTCAAGTGTAATAATATCTAGATACCCATCATTGTTATAATCAGAAATATCAGAACCCATTGAAAATTTACTTTGATGTTTGATGACGTCTTTGATTTGGTTGGAGAAGGTTCCATCTTGATTATTAAAATATAGAATGTCATTGGTCAAGTAATCATTACTCACATAAATATCTGGCCAGCCATCATTATTCAAATCTGAAATTGCTAGACCTAGTCCGTACCCTTCTATGGTAATTCCGGCTTCGAGGGTTACATCTGTAAATGTTCCATTGCCATTATTGTGGTACAATTTATCATTGCTTAAAGAAGAGCCGTCCGTGATTTTTTTTCTATAATTGGATGGGAGCACATGAATGTCTACATTGTTAAGTACATATAAATCTAAAAGCCCATCCTTATCATAGTCAAAAAAGGTAGCATTCATACTATTTTCATTACCAGAAATTCCATACTCATGAGCTTTCTCTATGAAGGTTGGAGTGCCATTTTTATTCAGTCCTTGGTTCACAAAAAGCTTATTTCTTTTTTTCTCTTTTGATAGCATGGCAGAGCAAACGTAGATATCTAGTAAACCATCATTGTTAATATCTACAAGGGCAACACCTGTATTCCAATTTTCTTTAGCTTCTGTTCCAGATTCCTTGGAAACATCTACAAATATTAAGTCTCCTTTGTTAAGGTACAGTTTATTAGCTTCTTGGTTTCCTGTGAAGAAAATGTCAGGTAAGCTATCATTATTAAAGTCGCCAACTGCAACACCGCCACCATTAAAAATATATTCATTATTAATAATGTTAAAACTATCGGTTTCTGCTATTTTGTTGTTGAACGTAATACCAGAATGATTAGAATTTATTTTAGAAAATAACGTGTCTTCTTTTTTACCGCAAGAACTGATAATTGAACATAAAATAATAAAAATAAAGATCAGATTTTTCATTGTGTTGGCTGTGTTGTGGTATTTGATCAATTAGGATATTGTGCTGAATTATATTGGTCAAATTAAGAATTATTAGTGACACTCGCTACAAGAGAAAGTATTAGTTTGTAAGTTTTTGGTAATTCATAATTTGTCTCTAAGCAACAGTGTCAATTCAGGATGTTTTCTTTTATGGCTGCCTCCAATTTATTTTTAGAGTATTTTGAAAATCATTATAATACGCTTCATTATTTAGATTTAATAAAGCTTGATATTACTAATTTATTTCAAAAAAACCACCCAACAATTAGTATGTTGGGTGGTTTGGTATTTTTCGCGCTAAAAAATGTTAGCGGAAGACTATGGTCTTATTCCATAGCGCTAATAAAGTCTATTGCACTCTTAGGTAGTAAAACCTTGTCTATGATATGAGCTACACCATTTCTAGCAATAATGTCTGCAGTGGTGATATTCGCATTGACATCGTTGGTTTCATCGCCGATAACAAAATTTTCAGTTCCAAGAACACTGATGATTTCGATATCTCTTTCAGAAACGGTGGTTGCCATTCCGGCAGCTAAATCTGTGCTCATTACTTTACCTGTTAAAACGTGGTATAGAAGTATGTCACTCAGAAGTTCTATTTCCTCATCAGTATCAAAACTTGCAATACCAGTGTAGTCAGCTCCTAATGCATCAAAAAGATCTGCAAATGCAGCATCGGTAGGTGCAAATACAGTAGCGGGTCTAAAATAGGTGAAATTAGTAGCTGTAGTATCCTGTACATTCATGGCATCCGTGAAAGCTCCAACCAAATCGGTTGCAATTAAAGCCTCCTCCAATATACTTAATTGTGGAGCATTGATAACTGTTGTCGCTAAGTCATCAGAGCTTAAAACAGCTAAGAAGTCTAATGCAGCTTGTGGTAAAAGTACTTTGTCGATAATGTCTACAACTCCGTTTCTAGCATCTATATCAGCGGTGATTACACTAGCGTTGGTTGCCGTGGCATCACCAAATGCAAATCCAGCTCCATCAGCAATTACGTCAATAAGGTTATCTGTTAAAAGAGTTGCTGCCGGTCCTACTACTAAATCTGTAGACTCGTTTGCAGGTGGTAATACATGGAATAAAAGAATATTGCTTAATAATTCAATTTCAACCTCATTGTCAAAATCATCAACACTACTATAATCATCTCCTAGTGCGTCAAAAAGATCCCCAAAGGCCTGGTTGTTAGGAGCTAAAACTCTTGCGGTATCCAATGCTGCAATGGCATCTGATAAACCAGCTTTGTCTATAGCGCTTGCCAAAATACTTAAATCTTCAGTTCCTTTTGCCCATTCTAAAAGTGTAGGACGGGTATCAAAACTTAAGGCATCAATGGCAGCTTGTGGTAAAAGAACTTTGTCTATTAAGTGAACAATTCCATTATCTGCATAGTTGTTTGCTTGAGTTACGGTTGATACAGGGTTTGTTTGTGATAATTTTGTTGCATCAAGCAATTGTACGTCGCCATCAGCAGTTACTATTACAGATAGGTCATCTCCTAAAACGGTGGTTAGTGTAGCGCCATCTGTAAAAGAACTCGCTTCTAAATTACCAGAAACCACATGATAGCTTAAGATTTGTGAAAGTAAATCTTTATCTATATTCGCTAATAAATCTTCAGTAGCTGTAATTTCTTCTGTAGTCTCATAACCCAAGGATACTGCTAATGCAGTAAATGCAGCATCAGTAGGAGCAAAAACAGTAAACGGCCCTGTGCCTTCCAAGGTAGCAGGAAGATCTCCTGTGGCAGCAATAAGAGCTGCTTCTAAAGAGGTAGCGCTTCCACTTGCGCTTATTCTAGTATATACGGATCCAGGCCCAACAATGGCGGCTCCGGGAGAATCGACCTCGTCATTATCACAGGAATTTAATCCTACTAATGCGAGCATCGACAATACAATACTTATAGTTTTAAATTTATTCATATCTATATTTTATTAAGATTTTATTGCTTGAAACTTTAATTAATACCCAGGATTCTGGTCTAATACACCTCCACTTTGGTCAATGGCATTTACAGGAATCGGGAACAGGTCAAATTTCTCTGTGTATGCTCTAAATCTGCTATAATCAGATTGATTTATATCAGCAGCTTCATTGGCGATATAAGCGTTAATAACTTCTTGTGCAACACCCCATCTTCTTAAATCAAACAATCTATGTCCTTCCATTCCTAATTCTAAACGACGCTCAAAACGTACCGCTTTTCTAGCAAATTCTTGACTAGCGAAAGCACTGTAAGGTTCAATTTGATAGTTGGCAGCATTTCCGTCGCCCGCTTCATTTTGAACATAGGTCATATTTTTTGCTCGGTTACGAACGCTATTGACATACTCTAAAGCAAGGGCTAAATCTGGTGCGGATTTTTCAACAGCAGCTTCGGCGGTCATTAGTAAAACATCAGCGAAGCGCATAACATTATAATTAATACCAGACCAATCAGATCCCCATCCACCAGTTCCTCGGTTGGCATCAACTTCATCTGCTTGGTACACATTTTTCTTAGGTAAATAAGGGCCAGAGACATCTGCAAAAGTTGCTCTGATCCATTCTTTTCCTGGGTTCAGGCCAAAACCATTATAATCTATTCCTCTTCTAGATACGGTATAATCTAATCTTGGATCTAAAGGTCCAGTGTGCGGCGTAAAGTCATCAGCGCTCTCAATGCCATAATCATTAGCAACATCAGTGTCAGCAAATGTATCCAATAATGGTTGTCCGCTGCCGTCTGTTTGGTATGCATTGACTAAATCTTGGGTTGGTTGGTAAAAACCACAACAAGTTCCTAATGGTCCGCCACCAGGGAAATTTAAGGTGCCTGTACCGTTACCGTTAAAAGAACGGCCGTCATCAGAAACATATTGAATAGCAAACATAGATTCTGAGCTGTTTTCTCCAACAAAATTAAAGTTGTTTACATATTCAGCATTCAAAGAATATGGGCTTGTGGTAACAACCTCATTTAATAAGGTAAATGCTTCGTCCCATTTTTCTTGATATAAATATGCTTTTCCTAAGAATGCCTTTGCAATCCAAGAATTAGCTCTACCATTGACTACCTCAGGACCTAGATTGTCAATTGCAGTTAAGAAATCAGCTTCGATTTGAGCCCAAACAGGCCCCGGATTTGGTTGATTGAACTCTAGGTTGTCAAAATTTTCCACAGAGATAAAAGGAACATTTCCGTAAAATTTCTGAAGTTCAAAATTGTAATACCCTCTTAGGAATGTAGCTTCTCCTAGTTGTTGGCTAAAATCTCCCTCAGGTATAGTTGATATCAGAGATAATACGGCATTTGCACTATTTACACCGCCGTATAAGGCACTCCAGCGTCCAAGAAACCATCCGCTACCAGTTTGCCAATCTAGAGTTTCAACTTGGAATAGTTCCGTGTTATCACCATCCGTACTTCCTCTATGTGCGTCATCAGAAACGACATCGGTCCACCAGTTGTCTGCACCTGCCGCAGTTCCTTCACCTAATCTACCAATACGTTCGCCATCCATTGCGGAATACGCAGCCGTTAATTTTAAGTCTACTCCTGTAGCATTTTGTAATGCTTCGTCAGAGAGTGCCCCTGTTGGAGCAATATTTGTAAAATCATCACTACAGGCACCTAGCATCATGCATGTCAGCGATATGGAATAAATTATATTCTTTTTCATTTTTTAAAATTTTAAGTTGATACCTAATGAATAAATTGAGGCTAACGGATAGTTGTTGTCAGATACACCTATGGTAAGGTTATCTATAGAACCATTACTATTAAATCTCGGTTGTAATTCTGGATCTACACCATCATACCCGGTAATAGTAAATAGGTTAGTACCTTGAAGGTAGAAACGAACACTATCCATTCCTAGTAAGCCCGATACTTGATCATTGAAGGTATAACCAATTTGTAAGTTTTTCATACGCATGTATGAACCATCTTCTACAAAAAATGAATTGGCATTACCTTCGTTATTTGTGATACTCTGGCTAAGTGCAGGTAAAGATGCATCAAGATTGGTTGGGGACCACGAGTCTAAAACTCTTACACTTCTATTAGCATTGAAAAAGGTTGGTAAATCTGTATACACTTTATCGTTGTTGAAAATATCATTTCCTTGAGATCCTTGGAAAAAAGCAGAAATATCAACACCTTTATAAGATGCGCTTAAGTTAACACCATATGTAAAATCTGGGTGCGGAGAACCTATAAATGTTCTATCGTCATCGTTAATTGTACCATCATTATTGATGTCACTATATTTAAATCTACCAACACCATCTGCAGCAGAAGCAAAACCTTGATCTGCGCTTGCACTTACCTCGGCCTCTGAAGCAAAAATTCCATCAACAATTCTTCCGTAGAAAGAAGATATTGGTTGTCCTTCTTGAGTTCTTGTAACCGCACCCGTAGTTCTAAAACCATCAAATCCTACTTGAAAAGCGCTAATCAAATCGATTACTTCATTTTTATAACTAGAGAAATTTAGATCAACACCATATTTAAAGCCAGAATTTAATTCATCTGCATAACTAAGTGTTGCATCAATACCTTTGTTCTCAATAGAACCAAGATTTACATACGGTGCATTTGCAGCAATTGATGTTGTACTAAATGCACTGTTATCTTGACTAATTAAATCTTTAGTTTTAATAATGAAATATTCCGCCTCAAGATTTAATTTGTTGTCAAAGAAACCAAGTTCAATACCAAAGTTTGTAGTTTCACTGGTTTCCCATTTTAAATCCGGATTACCCACAGACTCTAAAAGAGCTCCTTGGGTTACAGCACCGCTGCCGTTAAATCCATAATCTGCATATTGTCCACTTAATACTGAAATATTAAAAGTAGGGTTGTCTACAGGAAGCGTTTGGTTCCCTAATTGTCCCCAGGATCCTTTAAATTTTAATCTGCTCATTAGGGCATCAGTAGGCCAAAATTCTTCATTACTAGCAACCCACCCAGCACTAAAAGAAGGGAAAATATCGCTTTGATTATCTCCTAAGAATCTAGAAGATCTATCTTGACGTACCGTAGCTGTTAGTAAATATTTACCTGCGTAACTGTAGTTGGCAGTTCCGAAAACAGAAAATAAAGAGGAAGCATTGTCATAGGCGTATGCTACGTTAGCAGCACCACCACCATTTTCTAATAAATAATAGTCAGGAGTTTCAAAGAAGAAATCAGTTCTAGAAATTTCTTTACCTTTTCCATTAACATTTAATGCTTCAATACCTACTAAGGCATTAATACTATGTTCTCCGAATGATTTGTTATAACTTAAAGTATTGTTCCAAACCCACTCGTACGTGTCTTGGTCTGCTTCTGTAAGTGTATTTGTTGAGATAGGTTCTGAAGACTCAGGAATTAAAGCTCTAAAACGTCTGTCATTATAGGCTTTAATAGAGCCACCAATAGATGTTTTAAATTGTAAGCCATCAATAATGTCAAGAGTAGCGTAGATATCACCAAAAACTCTAAATGATTTATTAAAGTCATTAGCTTGTCTATTTGCTTCTGCTATTGGATTGTTTGGATTGGAAAGTCCAGTATCATTACTATAGTTACCAGCATAGTTTCCTAAGTCATCATAAACAGGAACTAAAGGAGACATTCTTGTTGCAAAATTATACCAAGATTGACCGCCAGCCCTTCTATCAAAAGAGATGTTAGCGTGTTGACCAACTTTAATTCGATCACCGATTTTAAATTCTGAGTTTAATCGCATAGATCCTCTTTTAAAACCAGTAGCAATTTGAATTCCTTCACGATTTAAATAACTTGCAGAAAACAAGAATTTAGATTTCTCGTTACCGTTTTCAAGGGTAATAGAGGCATTCTGAGTAATGGCTGTTCTGTATAGTTCATCTAACCAATCTGTTCCTCCATTAGGCTTTACTGTTGCAGAAATACCGTCTGGAGTTCTCTGTAAAGTTGCGGGTGTAATAGGGTTTGGTCCGCTACCATATTGTGGGTGAGAGGGGACACCCCCATCGTTCCTGATACTTTGCCAAATCATGTCTCCATGTTGTTCTGTGTTTAAAAGCTCAGGTACGTTTGTAGCTGCAGAGAAACCAGTGTAGGTATCTAAAGATACTCTTGCTTTGTCCATATTGTAGCCACCACTTCTTGTTGTAATAATCACAACACCATTAGAGGCTCTGGCTCCATATATCGCTGCTGCACCATCTTTTAGTACATTCATTTGCGATATATCTGCAGGATTAATAGAGTTTAAGATACTTGCGTCGTCCGTTTGTACTCCGTCAATAATGTAAAGTGGATCATTACTGTTACCAGTACCATATCCTCTTATTCTTACTGTTGGTGACGCACCAGGAGATCCATTATTCGTAATGGTGACCCCAGAAACACGTCCTTGTAATGCTTCTGCAGCATTTACAATAGGCGCTTTTGTTGCTTCAGAAATATCAACACTACCTACAGAGCCTGTAAGGTCTCCTCTGGTTTGTGTGGAATATCCCGTAACAACAACTTCTTCAAGTGCCGCAGCGTCTTCCTGTAAAACTACATCTATAGTAGACTTTCCATTGACAGCCATTTCTATTTTTTTGTAGCCTACATAACTAAAAACCAATGTAGCATCTGCTTCAGCAGCTATGCTAAAGTTTCCGTCAAAGTCTGTTTGTGTTCCAATCGTTGTTCCTTTAACAACAACAGTTGCACCAGGTAATGGGCCAGTTTCATCTGACACCGTACCAGTAACCTGTTGCGCATTACTAAACCCGAAGCATAGCAAAGCTCCAAGGAATAATGCACTTTTAAGTGATTTTAGATTCATAAATTTTAATTTTAGTTGAATTTATCTTGAGTTATTAGGGTAAGCGAAATCATTAAGAGCTTTTAAATATTTAGTTTAATCTGATATTAAATATTCATTTTTTATCATTAAAATAGGTTTTTGATTATGAATTTTACAGATAAAAAGACCTGTAAATGCATATTTGTAATAAAAGTATTATGTTAAAACTGTATTAATTTGTCATTTTTGATATTTAATTTGTCATTTTTGACAATGCTAGATAAACTATAACGTTGTAGTATATTTATTTAACAATTTGATTAATGATTTTAAAAGTTTGAGGGTAAGATATTTTTTGTATTACCTTATAAGTGTTAAAATAATAGCTAATTCGTAAACCTTATTTATGGAAAATTTTCAATGGAATTTTACTTCTAAAAAAGCAGTGAATGAACATGCTGTCACTATTCAGAGTTTAGAATATTTAAAAAGTATTCCCGATAGGAGGAAGACAACTAGGGATTGGGAGGCTAGAGTAAAGTCTAAATATCATAAAATTATCTATATTAAAAATGGAAGTGGATTTTTCGAATCAGATAAAATTTTAAAACAAGAACTTTTTAAGGATACACTGTTAGTTATTTATCCAAATACTTGGTATAGATGCGTGCCGAATAGTACATCGTTATGGGAGGAGTATTCTGTAACTTTCAGAGGGAATTATATGGAATATTTAGTTGAGAACGAGTTGTTTAATATGAATCAACAAGTGTATCAAATAGGTTACAATTATGAGATTGACTTGCAGTTTGAATCCTTAATTGCTATTTTGAAAAATAATTCTTCTAGTGAGGATGTAGGAGTGCAGTTTATTTTTATAGATATTTTAAGAGTGTTGTATTCTAATTTCTTAACCAATAAAAATCAAATCTTTAGAAAAGAGAAAATAATATTTGATGTTGAAAGCTATATAAAGGAAAATGTAAAATCTAAAATAGTTTTTGATGATGTTGCTCGAAAGTTTAATGTTAGTTATTCTTTACTGCGAAAACTATTTAAGGAAAAAACCAATATGACCTTAAAACAATACCATTTAATGCATCGGTTAAATAAGGCAAAGGATATGATAGCTGACAGTGATCTAAGTTTTTCAGAAATAGCGTTCCAGTGTGGTTTTGAAAATCTCCAGTCATTTTCAAAAACTTTTAGAGCTAAAGAAGCTACAACTCCAAGTGCTTTTAGGAGGATAAGAGCGCTTTAAACTAGCGTCTGTAGTGTGGTACCCGATGACTATAAGTTGTGATTTTAGGTTTAAAATTCTGGAGTTATAATGACTGCTTCTATAAAGTTGTAATTAGGATCAGGATTAGCCTGAAACTCAAAATTTCCAAGGTAGATTTCTTTAATATTGTCCTGATTTGCATTACCTAGTCTCATGGTCATCGGACGAATTTCAGGAAGCTCAGGATGTGCTATTTTAAATTTAAAATTACCTTCATTGATGAAGTAAAGGACTTGCTCCGTTTTTCTAAACTCCGGCTCAACAAAAAATGAGGAGGAAACCAGATCTGTTAAACCATCATGATTCAAATCTATCTCTAAAAGATTTGTGGCTCCATAAGATGGGAAAAAATAAACTTCCTTCCATGTTTTCTTCTGGTTTTCAAAAATACGTATGCCGTGAAAACTTTTCTTTACAATGCTATAATCGGCATTGTCTCCATTTGCCATGATTAGTTCTTCTTTGCCGTCATTGTTGAGGTCTGCAAGGAGAAAAAAGCTTGAGCCGTGGTGTGGAGGAAAGTCTAGTATAGTAGTTTCTTTGAAATTAGCATTACCATCATTTATAAATAAGCTGATACGTTCTTTTGCTTGGGTTGTTAACGCGTAAAAGTCCATCTGACCATCATTGTTTACATCTCTCAATACAAAGTTTCTAGCGCCCGGATTTGTTGCTATGATTTTTCGTTCTTTTGATTTTCCATCTACTAGGGTTATCTGGCCTGTATAATTACCAAATTCAGCAATTAGATAATCTTTAATACTATCATTATTTAAATCTACATGTTCAAAATCTACAGGTCTATGAAGTTTATCAATGATCAGTTGTTGGTTTTTAAAATCAGCATCAAACTCATGAAGACTCCCTAGTTTTTTCTGAGTAGGGTTCATATTACCGCCAATGCAGAGCACGCTATTGGTTTTGATTTGGACTACAGGGCTTGGTAGTTGTATGTTGTGTTTCTTTTTGGTAGCTAAGTCAGTTACTTTTAATTGCCCTAAAACAGTAGCTGTCATGAGCTGATGATCATGAACGCCAAAATAGGTTGTTAATCCCTGTTTTTGATCCAAATTTTTGAGGAGCTCAACTGAGGATGTTTGTAAGTGGTTTTCAGCTTTAGTCTTTTGAGGTGAGGGTGTGCTAGGGGAATTATCAATATAGAATTTTTCAATTAATAACCATTCTTCATTGGAGAGCATTGGGCTGATCGCGTAAACACCCTTTTCTGCTAAGTTGATGTATTCGTCATAGCCAATTTTGGAAACGATGGATTTCTGATCACCTAAGCCCATCCTGTTTTTCATTTCAGGTAAAAGAGTGTTTTTCCAAATATGTTGAGGAAGTACCTTTGGTTCTGGATACAAGTGGCAACTTGCACAATACATTTTTGAAAGTTCTTGTCCTGTTTTTGGCTTTTGGGTTCTTTCAGGAAAATCAAATTTCAAGTAAATAAAGCCTATGATGATACAAAAAGAGGTGAAAACTAAAATATATATTTTTGAGTTCTTCATATTTTATATAAATATATGGCTCATTTTCAGTTTTTTATACAAAAAAACCCAAACATTTCTGTTTGGGTTTTTGTTGTGGTGCCTCCAGGAATCGAACCAGGGACACATGGATTTTCAGTCCATTGCTCTACCAACTGAGCTAAGGCACCAATGCCGTTAAGCGGCTGCAAATATAATTTCTATTTTCCGATATCCAAATAAAAAATGAAAAAAATGTGAAAAGTTTTTTTATAATTTCAGAACTTTGAGGCATGAACCTAATAATAGACGCAGGTAACAGCTTAATTAAAATTTCTGTTTTTCTTGATAAAACAGAAATTCATCACGAACAATTCGCAATTTCAGAATTTGTAAAGCGAATAAAACAGGTTTTTGGAGCTTATCCGAACATTACAAATGCGATTATATCGTCTGTAGGTGTTCTGGATAAAAAAGATATGGCAGTGGTATCATTGTTTTGTGAAGTGCATCAATTAACAAACAAAACAAAAACACCATTTAAAAATTCATATGCTACACCAGAAACTTTGGGTGTAGACCGTATTGCATTGGCAACGGCAGCATTTTATCATAATCCAAACAGCAATACTTTGGTTATTGATGCGGGGACGTGCATTACCTATGACATGGTAAATGATTATGGGGAGTATATTGGCGGAGCCATATCACCAGGAATACAAATGCGATATAAGGCCTTGCATCAACAAACAGCAAAATTACCACAGCTAGAAAAAGAAGATTTAATAGATTTTATTGGAAACTCTACAGAAACATGTATTCACAGTGGTGTGGTAAATGGTGTTTCGGTTGAAGTAAACGGAATAATTGAACAATATAATCATCGATTTAATAATTTAACAGTTATTTTAACAGGAGGTGATGCGCTATTTTTGTCAAAACGAACAAAAAATACCATATTTGCCAATCCAAAATTTCTCCTCGAAGGGTTAAATTGTTTATTGGAATACAATAAAAAGTAAATGATTAAGAAAATTTTTGTTGCAATAGTGCTCTTAAGCTCAATAGGATTAAGTGCTCAGAACGGAACTGTTTCTCCATATTCTTATTTTGGTCTAGGAGATACCAGAAATTCAGGAACAGTAGATAATCAAATGATGGGGGGCATTAGTATGGTTGGAGACAGTATTCACATCAACCTAAAAAATCCTGCCGCGTATAGTAAGTTAATGTTAACGACCTATGCTGCAGGGATATCCTACAACAATATTGGTTTGAAAACTTCAGATGCTAGTCAAAGTACTTCTGTTACAAATTTAGATTATTTGTCTATCGGCGTGCCTTTAGGTAAAGGTTTTGGCGTGGGCTTTGGTTTAATGCCTTTTACTTCTGTAGGGTATGATTTAGAAACTTCTACCACAGTTGATGATGTAACTATCATTAATAATTATGCCGGTGACGGTGGTTTAAATAGGGTTTATTTCTCGTTGGGCTACCAATTGTTAGATGATATATCTATAGGGGCTACTGTAAATTATAATTTCGGTACTATTAATTCCACACGGGTTCAAACATCATCTGATGCGCAGTATGGTGCATTGGATAGGAGAGAAACGCAAGTAGGTGGTTTTGATTTTAATTATTCTATTAATTATACGCCTAAAATTTCTGAAAAATATACCTTATACACAACTATTGGGGTAGATACTCAGATAAATTTAAATGCGGAGAATTCTCAATCAATAGGTTCTTTCTCTAGGGTTACAGGTCAAGAAATAGAAGTTGTTGATGTAAACTTAGATGCGCAAGCTAGAAAATTTGCTCCGGTGAGAATACCAACCAAGACTACCTTGGGAGTTGGTATTGGGGAAGATTTAAAATGGTTTTTAGGGGCCGAATATACCTTCCAAGAGTTGAGTACGTATAGAAATGACTTCTTTGAAGTAGACAATTTAACCTATAACGATGCAAGTGGTTTTGCAATAGGAGGATATTTTGTTCCGGAGTATAATTCTTTTACAAGTTACTATAAGAGAATTACTTACAGGGCTGGTTTGCGGGTTTCTCAGACAGGTTTAGAGATAAATAATGAAGACATAAATGATTTTGGCATAACTTTTGGAACTGGATTACCACTGGGCAGAGATATCTCTAATCTTAATATTGGTTTTGAAATCGGAAAAAGAGGAACTATCGATGCTGGTTTGATCAAAGAAAGTTATTTCAAAGTAAACATTGGACTATCTTTAAACGATAGATGGTTCAGAAAAAGAAAGATTAATTAACCATTAAATACTAGATTATGAAAAAGAAGTTTTACATCGTAGCCCTTGCGGTTTTAGGCTTTGTAGGAACAATGTCGGCTCAAAACAATCCGGAATGTACAACAAACCTGTCTATATACTCAGAGCACGTAAAAGTTAAGAATTATGAAGCAGCATACACACCATGGAAAATGGTTTATGATAACTGCCCAAGTTTACACAAAGCAAATTTTGCTTATGGTGAAAGAATTTTAAATTATAAAATTGAAAAAGCAACAGGAGCTGAAAAAGAAGGTTTCTTTAAAGACTTGATGGATCTTTATGATGCTAGTTTAGTTCACTTCCCTTCTAATTTTACAGTAGCAGGTGTTGCTGCAGATAAGGGTATTGCCATGTATGATAACAAAATGGGTTCTGAGCAAGAAATCTTTGAGGTATTAGATAAAGGTTTTACTCAGGATAAAGCAAATTTCAGCAATCCAAAAGCATTGTATATCTACTTTACGGAATTAGTAGAATTACACAATGCAGGATCAAAAGACTTGCAAGAAGTTTTTGATACCTATGATAATGTAATGGAGCAGATAGGTGTTGAGAATAAAAAATTAACAGATCGTATTGAGCAATTATTGCCTAAAGAAGATGCAGGTACTATTACTTCTAAAGAAAAGAGAATCTTGGCTGCAGATTCTCAGAACTCTGAGACATATGGTAAAATTGAAGGTAGTATTGATTCTAAATTAGGTGCTTTGGCAGACTGTTCTAATTTAATTCCTCTTTATCAAAAGAATTTTGAAGAAAAGAAAAGTGATATCACTTGGGTAAAAAGAGCGGTAAACAGAATGTTCAACAAAGAATGTACTGACGATCCAATGTTCAAGAAGTTGTTAGATGCGCAATTAGCAATGGAGCCAACTGCAGATTTATATGTGTATTTAGGGTATTTAGAAATGAAGGCTAATAAGACTAGCTCAGCAGTTTCTTACTTTAATAAAGCAGTAGATTTAGAGACGGATAAGTACAAAAAATCAGATTTATTATACAAAATAGCCACTAGTTATTCTAGAAGTAGTAGATCTAATGCTAGAAGTTATGCTCAGAAAGCAATTGATGCTAACTCTTCTAACGGTAAGGCTTATTTATTGATAGCAACATTATACGCTAACAGTGCTAATGATTGTGGTGCAACTGCTTTTGACAAGAGAGCAATGTATTGGAAAGCTGCAGAAATTGCAAGACAAGCAGGAAGAGTTGATCCTTCTTTAAGTGGTAGATCTAACCAGGCGGTAACGAGTTACATGTCTAAGGCGCCATCAAAAGAAATGATATTTAGTTCAGGAATGGCAGGTAAAACTGTTACCTTTAACTGTTGGGTAGGTGGTAGCGTAAAAGTGCCTAATCTATAAGATGATAAAAAATAAAGTATTTACATTTAAAAGCATTGCTGTGGTTTACACCATGGCAATGCTTTTTTTTGCTTGTTCAGATGATTATGAAAGAGTCGGAGAAGAAGCTAAAAAGAATTTGTACCCGCAAGGAGTTGCGGAAAATTACAAGTTAGTATACACAGAGGCAAAAGAAGTTTTGTCAAGTGAGGAGGTGTCTAAAAGTAATAAGATTGCTGTATTGACCGGAGAAATTAGTGAGGACTTTGAAAACCTCTCTTTTCCGCATCGTACTTTTCCAAAAGGAATACGTGTTGAGTTTTTTGATAAAGACGGTAATAAAAGCGTAATTTTGTCAGATTATGCAATAATTTATTCCGGCACTAGCGTTATTGATTTGCAGGGTAATGTAGTGATAGAAATGCAGGATGGTAAACGTTTAGAAACAACGCAGTTATATTACGATCAGCATAACGAGTGGATTTTTACGCAAGAAAGGTTTAAGTATTCTGATGAGAAAGACGGAACACTTATTCATGGAATGGGCATGGATTTCAATAGAGATTTTACCATTTTAAATGCGCATAAAACAGGAGACGGATACAAAATAATAAAAGATAAAGAAATAGATGGTTAAGATTTTTAAGTTTACGGAATACTTATATTTGGTTGTGGCATTTTTCTCTCTGTACCGCATTTACACAGACTGGAATGAGAACCGTGAATTCGCTTACCTATTTATCTTTTTTGCAATCATGTCTATAGGCATGTTTTTCTTTAGAAGAAGCTACCGTAAGAAATTTGAAAAACACAAACAAAACCAAAATCAATAATTTTGGGAACTTCAATTCTTATCATAATTTTTTGTTTAATACTTTCTGCCTTTTTTTCAGGTATGGAGATTGCTTTTATTTCTGCAAACAAGATTCATATTGAAATAGAGAAAAAGCAAGATGGTTTTTTAGCTAAGATCTTGACTAGATTAACCAAAAAGCCTTCTAAATTTATTGCCACCATGTTAATCGGTAACAACATAGCACTTGTTGTGTATGGTTTTTATATGGGTGATTTATTAATGTTGTGGTTTCAGAGTTTCGGTACCTTTGAGAGTGTAATTTTTAAAACCTTATTTCAAGATTTTAGCTTACTCACCCAAACAGTTATTTCTACATTGGTTATTTTGCTAACGGCAGAATTTTTGCCTAAAGTGCTTTTTCAAATATATTCAAACAGCCTGCTTAAAGCTTTAGCGTTACCTGCATATTTGTTTTACCTTCTTTTTTCGTTTATTTCGGAGTTTGTTATTAAAATTTCAGATATTATCCTGAAAGTTTTTTTTAAGACTGATGGCGATGAGGTACAATTAGCATTTAGTAAAATAGAATTAGGAGACTACATCACAGAACAGATGGAAACCGTAGAGAAAGAGGATGAGGTAGATTCTGAAATTCAAATATTTCAAAATGCGTTAGAATTTGCTGCGGTAAAGGCAAGAGATGTTATGATTCCTAGAACAGAAATTGAAGCTGTTGAGATTCATGAGTCTCCAAAAAATCTAACTAAAAGATTTTCGGATACGGGGTATTCTAAAATTTTAATTTATAAGGATACGGTAGATAATATTATAGGTTACGTACATTCTTATGAGCTTTTTAATAAGCCAAAAACTATAAAAAGCATTTTAATGCCAGTAGAGTTTGTGCCAGAAACAATGCTTATCAGTGATATTTTAAGTAGTCTTACTAAAAAACGAAAGAGTATTGCGGTAGTGTTAGATGAATATGGGGGTACCTCTGGTATCATGACGGTAGAAGATATCGTAGAAGAGCTTTTTGGTGAAATAGAGGATGAGCATGATTCTACAGATTTGTTTGAAGAACAGGTGTCAGAAACGTTTTATAAGTTCTCTGCACGTTTAGATGTTGATTACATTAATGAGAATTATAGATTAGAGCTTCCTGAAAGTGATGAATATGGCACCTTGGGTGGTTTAATAGTGAATGAAACAGGGGAGATACCGGATAAAGATTCTCAAATAAAAATTAATCACTTCTTGTTTACGGTCTTGGAAGTGTCTAGTACTAAGATTGATTTAGTTTCCTTGGAAATTTTAGACAAAGATTAACTGCTGCTTTTTTTAAATCATTTTTACTTCTTAAAACCCGTACCATTCTAATCACTTGATAATAATATGGTTAAGCGGTTTTATTTTAATATTTTTTTGTCTTTAGTATTTGAAAGAAAAATGGTATTTTCGTCGCCTGATATAAATTAGTATAATATAATGGCAATTTTAGATAAAATTAGAAGAAAAACTACCATCTTGATTTTAATCATTGGTTTAGCATTGTTTGCATTTGTAATTTCTGGAATATTCAGTACAAATGCTTTTTCTGGTGCAAAGGTAGGTTCTTCAGTAGCTGAAGTAAATGGCGACGAGATTTCAATAGATGGTTTTAGAGAGCAAGTAGAGATAGCGTCTAAAAGTTACGGCGCAAATGCTTCTTCAATGCAAGTTGTAAATAATGTTTACGAGCAGAACGTAAGAAATGCTATTCTAGACCAACAATTTGAAAAATTAGGTATTGTTGTAGAACAAGATCAAATTGTAAATTTCTTAAGAACAAATCCAACCTATTCTCAATTACCACAATTTTTAAATGAGAATGGTGTTTTTGATGAAAATAAATTTATCAGCTTTATTGCAGATTTAAAGTTGAATAACCCAGCAGGGTACCAACAATGGTTACAGGAAGAACAAAGCATTATTCGTGCAGCGAAAGAGCAAATCTACTTTAACTTAATTAGAGCTGGTGTTGGAACAACATTAAAAGAAGGAGAGTTAGATTACAAATTGGCTAATGATAAGTTTGATATTAGTTATGTAAGAGTTCCTTATGCTTCTATCTTAGATAGTACAGTTGCAGTTAGCAAGAGTGAAATAGAATCGTATGTTAAAGCACACGCAGAAGACTTTAAGCTAGAAGATAGCAGAGATATTCAGTTTGTGTATTTCGAAGAAAAAGCTTCTTTGTCAGATGAAAAAGAAGTAGAAGAAAAAATTACAGCTTTATTAGGGGATACTCAAATGTTCAATGAAGCTAAAGATACTACTGAGACTGTAAGAGGTTTTAGAAACACTTTAGACAATATTGCATTTTTAGATGTGAACTCAGATACTAAGTTTGATACTATATATAAGCCTAAATCTAGCTTATCACCAAAAGTAGCAGATACTTTAGTGAAAATGAATATAGGACAGATTTACGGTCCTTACCGTGACGGCAATACATTTAAAGTTTCTAAACTAACAGGTAAGCGTGCTGGTGGTAATGTAAAAGCTAGTCACATCCTTATCGCTTTTGCAGGAGCAACTAGTGCAGGAGAAGAGGTGACTAGAACTAAAGAAGAGGCAGAAAGTAAGGCAAAAGAAGTATTAGCTGAAGCTAAAAAATCAGGGGCTGTATTTGCAGATCTTGCCAAAGAAAACTCAGATGGGCCTTCAGGACCTAGAGGTGGAGATTTAGGATTCTTCCAAGAAGGGGCTATGGTAAAACCATTTAATGATTTTGTTTTCAATAATGGTACAGGTGCTATTGGTTTGGTAGAAACAGATTTCGGTTTCCATATTGTTAAGGTAGAAGAAAAGCAAGATCTTTATCAAGTTGCAAACTTGGTACGTGAGGTAGAGCCTTCTGAAGAGACAATAGATTTACTTTTCCAAGATGCTACTAAATTTGAAATGTCTACGTTAGAAAATAGCGCTAAATTTGAAGAGGTGGCTAAACAAGATAACTATGTAGTTAGACCTGTAAATAAATTGAATCCTATGGATGAAAATTTACCAGGTTTAGGATCGCAACGTGCAATTGTACAATGGGCTTTCAATTCAGATTCAGAAATAGGAGATGTAAAACGTTTTGATTTAAATGATGGTTATGCGGTTGTTAGATTAACGGCTAAATATGCTAAAGGGTTAATGACCTCTGAAGATGCTTCTCCAGTGGTATTGCCAATATTGCGTAAGCAGAAAAAAGCAGCTATGATTATCGAAAAGAATAAAGGAAAATCTTTTGATGCTTTTGCAAAAGACAACAATGTTTCTGCAGCTACGGCTTCTGCAATATCTGTGAAAACACCAACAATTGCTGGAGCAGGTAGAGAGCCAGCTGTTGCGGGTACTGCATATGTTTTAGCAGAAGGAAAAACTTCAGGATTAATTGAAGGAGAAAGTGGTGTGTATATGGTAACGGTTACTAAGAAAACGCCAGCAACAAAACTAGAGAACTATAGTACGTTTGCAAATACCTTAAAGGCTTCAAACAGTACAAGAGTAAATACTTCAGTATACCAAGCCTTAAAAGCGGCTTCTGAAATTGAAGATAATAGATCAATGTTTTACTAGAGTTCTAGTATTTAAAATAACAAAAAAGGCTTCCCAACGGGAAGCCTTTTTTGTTATGGGCTGTTTTAGAATCATAAAATCATGTCTTTGTAAGAGCGTATGGTATTATAACCTTTTTCTTTAAAATAATTAGGAGTGGTATTGTCTCCTGCAGCTAAAATAAAATCACCTCCCCAGGCTCCTAAGCTCTTAATAGCGCCCTTATAATCTGAGAATAAGAGTTCTTTTACAGGTTTCATGTTTAAGACCTCACTGACGGTTGTTTCATGTTGCATGAGCAGGCTTTTGAATACAGTACTATCTTCACAGGCTATAATTGCTTTTGTTAAAGCATTTATCTCTGAAATAAATGCCTGTTTACTAAAGTCCGCTTTGCGATAGGTGGAAATACCTTCTCGACTATTCTGTTTTTTATTCAGATGTACAAAGTATATATCATCTTTAAACGTTGGCTGAAAGGTTGTTTCGGTTACGTTGGGTGTTGTATTGTCTAGTTGATATAGAATAGGGGTGTTGTGCTTAGCGCAGGCAATATCATAGCCACTTCCGGAAAATGAATTCCATAATAAGGTATAAGGGCTTACTTTGGCCCATTGTGCTATATTGTTGAGTAAGGTTGAAGAGGAACCTAGGCCCCAATCTCTAGGAAAGTCTAAGGAAGTTTGTATATTAAATCCTAATGTTTCGGATAAGAAAGTTGGATTTAATTTTTTAGCCTCCAAAAGCATTTTCTGTAAAACCGATGCAGTTTCTTGATTTCTAGAACTTATAATTTCTAAAGTATTTATTTTAAAATGTACTTCAAACCAAACCTTTTTTAAATGATCTATACTTTGCCATTGTATAGTGTGGGTAGTGTTTTGCGTTACCGATAAAGTTTGGCCGTATTTGGTAGGCAGTGCTAAGCTTATAGCGCCATCTAAAACACCATATTCTCCCGTGATTAATAATTTTCCGTTACTGTAGAAATTCGTAATCATTCTTTTTCTTGTAAACTATTATAAGCTGCTATTACGGCGCTGTGTGTAACAGTGTTGTGTTTAAAATGGTGTACTAAAGTTTTTTTATCCCCTTCAGAAGCCCCTAATTGATTTAGGATATTCATCAGGTGCATTTTCATATGTCCTTGTTGTATTCCTGTAGTAACTAAGGATCTTACTGCTGCAAAATTTTGTGCTAAACCTGCTACAGCTACTATTTGCATTAAATCTTTGGCAGAAGGGTTTTGAAGTATTTCTAAGGCTAATTTAACTAAGGGGTGTAAACCTGTTAGTCCGCCTACTGTTCCTAAAGCAAGTGGAATTTCAATCCAAAATTTGAATATGCCATTTTCTATACTAGCATTAGTTAAACTGCTATAACTTCCATCTTTCGCAGCATACGCATGTATGCCAGCTTCAATGGCTCTAAAGTCGTTCCCTGTAGCTAAGACAACGGCATCAATACCGTTCATGATTCCTTTATTGTGCGTCACAGCACGGTATGGTTCTACTTTTGCAATTTGCACGGCTCTAACAATTTTTTCAGCAAAATCTTGAGCAGTACTATTCTTATCTTCGTTTAGTTGGTCTATAGGGCAGCTAACTTCTGCGCGGACTAAACAATTAGGTACATAGTTGCTCAATATGCTCATTACAATTTCTAACTGCTCCTCATGTTCTTTGAATTCTGGTGATTTAGCAAATTCATTCTTAAGTGTTTCTGCAAACTGCTCCAAACAAGAATTGATGAAATTTGCCCCCATGGCATCGAGGGTTTCAAAAGTGCAATGGAGTTGATAGTAGTTTTCTAAATCTGCTGTCTTATTACGTAAGGTTATAGCGGAGATACCGCCTCCACGTTTTTCCATGTTTTTGGTAATATCCTTGGCATCTTTTTTTAATTTAGGGGCTATCAAATTAAAAAAGGATTCCAATTTTTCAAAAGCTCCAGTATACATAAAGTGTACCTGTCCTACTTTTTCGGTATTAATTACCGTTGTCTTAAAACCTCCTCGTTTTAACCAAAATTTAGCCGCTTTACTAGCCGCCGCTACCACAGAACTTTCTTCAATGGCCATTGGTATGGCATAAAGGGTATCGTTAATAAGAAAATTTGGCGCAATACCAAGAGGTAAATAATAATTAGTTATGGTATTTTCAATAAACTCATCATGGAGTTTTTGTAATGTTTCGTCAGTATTCCAATACCTTTTTAAAATGGCAATCGTTTCGTTAGAATTTGTAGTATAGCTTTTCGCTATCCAAGCTATTTTTTCTTCCTTGGTAAGCTTGGAAAATCCTTCAATAGGAGTGTTCATATTTTGTTTGGTTTCAAGTGTCAAAGATAGTAATTACGAATAAAAAATATTTGGTAGAATAAGATCTTTGAAGGTGTGCTCCAATTTGTGATATTTTTTGTTAAAAGTTTATTTTTATATGAAATTATTACTAAACTTGGTGTTTTTAATCATATTTTGAGAATAAGTGAAATCAAACTTTAGAAAGTAAGTCTTTTAGTACTCGTATGTAGCTAAATAGCTTTCAGATTTTGCAATTCAAATACTAACAAACAGGAACATAAATGAAAAAATTAGGTTTTATTTTCTTTTTTATTTTAAGTGCTACTAGTCTTACGTTTGCACAAAAAAAAGCAATTACTCTTGAGGAGATATGGGGTGGTGCATTTAGAACAGAAGGACTAGATGAAATTAGGTCTTTAAAAAATGGAACACAGTATACCGTATTAAATTTTGATAGAGCGGCAAAAACAACAAGTGTAGATATCTATGATTATGCTAGTTTGGCAAAAGTAGGTACTGTAGTAAATTCTGCAAACCTTGAAAACATACCTTATTTTACATCCTATGAGTTTACGGCAGATGAAAGTAAAGTATTGTTGGCTACAGAAGTTGAGTCTATATTTAGAAGGTCTTCTTTAGGTATTTATTATATCTATGATGTAAAAACGGGTAAAACCATCAAAATTTCAGAAGATAAAATTCAAGAACCAACATTATCTCCTGATAATAGTAAAGTAGCTTACGTTTTTGAGAATAACATTTATATCTATGACATCTCAAAAAATAGCACAGCTATGGTTACAAAAGATGGTGTTAAGAATAAAATCATCAATGGGGTTACAGATTGGGTATATGAAGAAGAGTTTGCATTTGTAAGAGCATTTGATTGGAATGCAGATGGAACTAAAATTGCCTTTTTAAGATTCGATGAAACTAATGTTCCAGAATTTTCAATGGATGTGTATGGTGCTGAATTGTATCAAACTCAGCAAGTTTTTAAGTATCCTAAGGCCGGTGAGAATAATGCTATTGTTAGTTTGCATATGTTAGATGTTAAATCGTCTGAAATTTCTAAAGTAGCGTTGCCGTCATCATACTATATTCCACGAATTAAATGGATGAACAATGCAAATATGGTTAGTGTTCAAACCTTGAATAGACACCAAGATAATTTAACGTTGTATGCAGTAAATGCTAAGAATAATAAAGTGTCTGTTCTTTTAGATGAAAAAGATAAAGCGTATGTTGATGTTACAGATAATCTAACCTTCTTAGCAGATGACAGTTTTATCTGGACGAGCGAGAAAGATGGTTTTAACCATATTTATTTGTATAATGAGAATGGTAAATTAATGAACCAGATTACCAAAGGCTCTTGGGAAGTAACTAATTATTATGGCTACGACCAAGAGGAGGATAGAGTTTACTATCAATCTACAGAAGATGGTTCTATCAATAGAAGTGTTTATAGTATAGACAGTAGTGGTAAAGATAAACGCCGACTTACAACTAAAAATGGTCAAAACAATGCCGACTTTAGTGCTGACTTTACTTACTTCATTAATAATTTTTCAAATGTAAATACTCCTTCAGAATATAGTTTGCATGAAGCGCTAACCGGTAAGCGGGTAAAAGAAATTCTGGATAATAAAGCCTTGCTTTCTAAATTGGATGCATATGAAATTAGCCCAAAAGAATTTTCTTCAATAGCTATAAATGGGAACGAGTTAAATATGTGGATGATAAAGCCTGCAGATTTTGATGCCTCCAAAAAGTATCCATTATTTATGTTTCAATATAGTGGTCCTGGATCACAATCGGTTTCAAATTCTTGGATGGCATCTAATGATTACTGGTATCAGTTATTAGCATCAGAAGGTTATATTGTAGTTTGTGTAGATGGTCGTGGTACAGGTTTTAAAGGTAGAGATTTTAAAAAAGTAACACAGAAAGAATTAGGGAAATATGAAGTGGAGGATCAAATTGCTGCGGCTAAAAAGCTAAGTGATTTGCCATATATTGATGCAGAAAGAACAGGTATTTGGGGATGGAGTTATGGTGGTTTTATGTCTACTAACTGTATTCTTAAAGGAAACGATACTTTTGAAATGGCGATTGCTGTTGCGCCAGTGACTTCATGGGCATTTTATGATACCATTTATACAGAGCGTTACATGCAAACACCGCAAGAGAATCCTAGTGGTTATGACGATAATTCTCCATTTAATTATCCAGAGCTTTTAAAAGGTGATTATTTATTGGTTCATGGTACAGGCGATGATAATGTACATGTGCAAAATACTATGCGAATGGTAGAGGCCTTAGTACAGGCAAATAAACCATTTGATTGGGCTATTTACCCAGATAAAAATCATGGTATTTATGGCGGTAATACAAGACTTCACTTGTATACCAAAATGACCAATTTTATTAAAGAAAACTTATAATCTAACTACTCAAAAAAATCTAAATATAGTATATGGAAAAGACGATTAAACCATTCGAAGACCCGCAGTTATTTGGGCATCCAAAAGGATTGTTTTATTTATTTTTTGCGGAGCTTTGGGAGCGTTTTAGTTTTTATGGAATGCGTGCATTGCTTACGCTTTACATGGTTGATGTTGTTTTTGCGGCACTTACCACTAGAGATTTTGCTGCCGCTGCCGTATATGCCTCTTATGGTTCACTAGTATATGCTTCTACAGTAATTGGAGGTCGTATTTCAGATAAGATTTTAGGCATGCGAAATTCTATCTTCTTAGGCGGAATTTTAATGGCTATTGGTCACTTTGTATTAGCGGTAGAAAACAACTATGCTTTCTTTATCGCTTTAGCCCTAATCGTTGTTGGAAATGGCTTTTTTAAGCCAAATATCTCCACATTCGTTGGCTCTCTTTATAAAGAAGATGATATTCGTAAAGATTCTGGTTTCGTTATTTTCTACATGGGTATTAATATCGGTGGATTTGCTGCGCCATTACTTTGTGGATGGTTAGGTAGAGAATACGGTTGGCATTATGGTTTTGGTCTTGCAGGTATTGGGATGCTATTGGGGCTGATTGCTTTCTGGAGCGGAATTAAAAAGAATGTTTTTGGACAAAGAGGTTTGCCGCCATCAGAAACAATTCTAGATAAGCCAATATTAGGGGTTAAACAAGGTTTGATGATTCCTATCCTAGCAGTTGTTGCAGTGCCAGTAATAGCCTATTTACTTTCTTCTTATAAAGCCTTGGGAGAAAAAGGTAGTTTCTTAGAAGATGATAACATTGTCAATATTATCTTTTATATTATTGCTATTGCAATTGGTGCTTTCTTAATTAAAATATTAGTAAAAGCAACTTCGGAGGAACGTAAAAAATTAATTGTAGCCATATTAATAACCTTCTTTATTACTATTTTTTGGGGTTTTCATGAGCTATCAGGAAGTATAATTACGTTGTTTGCTGCACGTAATGTAAATCTAACATTTATAGATGCTTCTCAGACAAATGCATTAAACTCTATGTATATCATTATTTTGTCTATTCCAATTTCAATGTTATTTACTTATTTGAAGAAGAAAAAGTTAGACCCAAGAACACCTTATAAATTTGGACTAGGCTTAGCTTTTGCAGGGATTAGTTTTTTAATTCTTTCTATGAGTAGCGGCAGCGCGGATGAGAATGGGATGGTTCCGTTTTTTTATTTGCTAATTATGTATTTCTTAATTTCGGTAGGGGAGTTGTTCATGTCTCCTGTTGGATTGTCTAAAATAACTGATTTATCGCCAAAAAGAATTGTTGCTTTTATGATGGGAATTTGGTTTTTAGCTTCTGCATTTGCATTTCAAATTGTAGGTTTTATTGGTAAGCAATTGGCAATAGAAAGTACGGATAAGAATGTAGGTGGTTTTGAAACCTTAGGTATTTATACAGATGGGTTTGGCTTAGTGGCTAAATACGCTCTTGGTGCCGCGGTGATTGTTCTTTTAGCATCGCCTCTAATTAAAAAATTAATGGGGAAAGTACATTAGTCTTTCTGTTTTAAATAATAAGCTCCCTTTTCACCGGTGTCGTGAAAAGGGAGTTTTCTTTTTATACAAGTGGCTTTCCATCGGGCTACATCACTTCTGTAATTGCTTCCGTCTGCTATAAGCTCTAGGGGTTGTATAGAATCTATTAAGCGTTCTAAATTTAGGTTAGGAGATTGGGTCAAAAGAATTGTACTGTGTTTATGGCTCGGGTAAATAGCTAAGCTGTCTATAATCGCAATTCTCTTACCTTCTAAAAGATAGCTGTTCCTTAACGTATCTATAGCAAAGGTTTCTATCCGTTCTTCTATTTGATAATTTTTGAGTGTATATTCAAACGCGGTGGCATTCGTACTCAAAAGGTGTAAACTTGTTCCTGTTTTTTCTAAAATTCCTGTAGCTCTAGATTGATGAAGTACCATACTTTCATGAGTAGTGCTAGCCTTGTATTTTAAAAAGAAAGTGTATGATTGCAGCGCAATAAGTCCTATGAGAAAAGCAACAATCACCTTGTGTCTTTTGGAGCTAAAAGCAATAACAATTAGGAATGTAAGACTGTAAAGCACCAGTAACTGTAAGAAATCAAAAGAAATGCCTTTAAAAACAAAAGTATCTTGATGGGCAATCCATCGTACTATAAAATTCATATAGCTAAGGATTGTATTGTAAGCATCTGCAACAAATGCAGGTAAGGTATTTGTAAGGGATAAGATAATGATGACAATACCGATACCTAGTATAATTCCCAAAAATGGAATAATTAATAGATTGGCAACGAAAAAGAGTCCCGGGAATTGGTGAAAATAGAATAAGCTGATGGGGAGCACTCCTAGCTGCGCCGCAATACTTACACTTAATAACTGCCAAAAGTATTTTACGATTTTATTCTTAGGAAACCAGAATCGTTGTAACATTGGATAGATCCATAGGATAGCAAATACGGCAGCATAACTCATTTGAAATCCTACTTGAAAAAGATAATTTGGTTGTATTAGTAGAATAAAGAAAAGCGATAGCGCAAGTATATTAAAGCTGTTGGTGGGCCGGTTTAAGAACATGGCATAAGCAAGGAATGAAAACATAGTAACGGCTCTCACAATTGATGCAGATAGGCCTGCAAGTAGGGCGAAGCTCCATAGGAAGAGGAGGATTACTACTAATTTTATTTTCTTTCCGTGCGGTAAACGTTCTAAGGGCTGTAAGAGAAACTGAAGAATAAGAAGTAAGATGCCAATATGTAAACCAGATAGCGCTAATATATGAATGGCTCCTGCGTCTTTATAATTGTCATAAGTTTCTTCAGAAATATCATTTCGTTGCCCTAATAATAAGGCTTGAATAACACTAAGGTTTTCTGGAGTGAAATTTTGTTCTTTTAGTTTTGTGATGATGGTAGCTCTCCAATGGGCTGCATGGCCATATAGAGTACTTTTTGAATCTTTTAGAAGGATGCATTCAGCAGAGGTTGTGTAGAGTTGATCAAATACGCCTAAGCCTTTCAAGTATTTTTTGTAATTAAATTGATGGGGGTTTAGTGGTACTTTAACGCTTGATAACGTATTGAAGGTGATAAGCTCGTCATCAACCTTTAAACCTTGAGAGCTACTATCTTTTTTAATGGATAGTATAATCTTCCCTGTTGTTCTTCTTTTATCTGCTTCAAGAATCGTTGCAAAATAGCGTCTCGAAAACGAATTTGGTTTTAATACTTCTGTTATTTTAATCCGAAGCTCTTTACTGCCGGTATTAGAGATTTTAGCGTAATGATTAGGGGTGTTTATGGGATTGGCTAATGTAATTGCTAAAAATCCAATACAAGAGGTTAGAAGTAGTACTGCGCTTCCAAAAAGAACACTTTTTATTTTTCTTGTGGTATAAAGTAAAATGGCTACTACGATAAGGGTAGAGATCGTAGCTATTAATGGTATGCTAATGGAGGTTTCAATAAATCTCCCAAAAAGAATTCCTGCAACTAAAAAAAGTGTCAATTTTATTGGCACAAATTTCAGGAGCTGCATAGGCGTTAATTAGTTATAATATTCTTGTTGCTTTTACAAAAGCATAATTCCAATATCCTTCCTTCAAGGAAGATACTATGACTCCTCTAGAGGTCGTAGAGTGAATAAATTTTATGCCATCGTCATCAACAGAAACCACAAGGCCAACATGGTTTATTCTCTTAGATCGTTTACTCGTTTTGAAAAAAAGTAAATCGCCTTTATCTACATCTTTTACTCGAATGTCTTTTCCTTCTTCGGCAATAACGTAAGAGGTTCGCGGTATGGAAATATCTTGATCAGCAAAAGCAACATATAATAATCCAGAGCAATCCATTCCTTTTTTGGTAGTTCCGCCATATTTATAACGGGTACCTGTAAATGCTAAGGCAGAACTTATAACAGATTCTGCAACGCTATGATATCTTGGTGATTCAGAATTTGCACGGGGTAAACTACTTGCTGTAGTAGCTTTAGTTTCCGATTTATTAGCTTCTACGGTAATTTTTCTGGCGTCAGTATTGCGATTGTTGGAAGTGCTTTTTTTTGCGCCGCAGCTAGTAGCTAATACAACTAAAAATAGGTAAAAAATTTTACGATTCATGGTTGAGAAATATGGGACTCTAAATTCAAATTTAAAGAATTAAAGTGAATGATAGCCGCATGTCTTAACGTTCTTTTAATAAAAAATTGATTTTTATTTTATTAAGTTACTGATAATGAGGCTCGCGGTTTTTGCACTAGCGCCTGTTCCACCAAGCTTTTCTTCTAGTTTTTCGTAGTTATTCAAGACAATTTTTCGGGTTTCAGGATTTAAAATTTTTGTTAATTCTGCCGTAAGGTTTTTGGTGGTTAAGGCATCTTGTATCAATTCTTTTACCACCTCTTTATCCATGATTAAATTTACTAACGAAATATATTTCAATGTAATTATTCGTTTTGCAATTTGATAAGAAATCCAATTACCTTTATAACAAACCACTTGTGGTACTTTAAATAATGCAGTTTCTAGTGTAGCGGTTCCACTTGTTACCAATGCGGCATGTGCTATTTGTAAAATACCATAGGTTTGGTTGGCAATTAAGCTGATGTTTGATTTTTTTAAAAATGGCGCATAGAACTCTTGGTCTAAACTTGGTGCTCCAGCAATTACAAATTGATAGGTGTCAAATTTCTCGGCGACAGAAAGCATCACCGCTAACATTTTAGAGACCTCTTGCTTTCTGCTTCCTGGTAATAATGCGATAATTGGCTTCTCTTGGTCTAGGTTGTATTCTTTTTTAAAAGCAGCAACGTTAATTTTTGGAGCTTGTGCGATTTCATCAATTAAGGGGTGGCCAACGAAATTTACAGAGAAATGATGTTTCTCTTCATAAAATTCTTTCTCAAAAGGTAGCGTCACATACATTTCATCAATAGTAGTTTTGATCTTCGCAATGCGTCTTTCTCTAGATGCCCAAATTTGTGGTGCAATATAATAGTTGGTCCTAAAACCTGCTTCTTTAGCCCATTTAGCAATGCGTAAGTTAAAACCAGAGTAATCAATAAATACAATTACGTCAGGGTTAAATAAGGCAATATCTTCTTTGCAGAAACTTATATTTTTGAAAATGGTATTGATGTTCGTAATTACCTCAATAAAACCCATAAAGGCAAGTTCCTTATAATGTTTTGCTAAAGTTCCGCCAGCCTCTTGCATTAAGTTTCCTCCCCAACATCTAATATTGGCCTCTGAATCTTTTTGTTTCAGTGCTTTAATTAAATTAGAACCATGTAAGTCGCCCGAAGCTTCTCCTGCAATGATGTAATATTTCATCTGTTTTTAAATTAAAGGTAATAGGCAGATTTTGAATCTATATAACGCAAAGAAATCACCTTAAAAAATCTTGTAATACATAATTAACAAAGCGGTAAGTAGGGTGGCAATCAAAACTCCTCTAGCTCTTAAATCGCGCTTTATTTTTAAAAAGCCAAAGAATGCTGCTAGGTTTAAGACTGCTCCAAGAGCAAGCAAACTCCCAACATGCCCTTGCGAAACAGCAGCTAGATAGGTTTCTTTAATACTTAATTCTGAAAAAATAATAATATATAAAAGCGTGCCGATGGTATTTGCTATAATTCCGATAACAAAACCAATAAGTATTTCTTTTTTATTCATTAGTTTAATTTCCAATTATTTATGGTTTGGATGGCATGGTGTGCGGTTAAATCAAATTGTGTAGGGACTACAGAGATAAAACCATTTGCTAAGGCCCATTCATCCGTATCTTCGCCCTTGTCCAACAATTCAAATTCTCCCGTTAACCAGTAATATTCTTTTCCAGTAGGGCTAGTTCTTTTGTCAAATTTTTCTTTCCAGTTGGCTCTAGCCTGTCTGCAAATTTTAATTCCTTTTATCTTTTTTGCTTCAAGCTTAGGAATATTTACATTCAATACTACGCCAGTTGGAATGCCATTTTCTAAAGCTTCTCGAATAATTTGTTGTATAAAATTTTTCGCAGGAGAAAAATCTGCTTCCCATTTATAGTCACACAAAGAAAAACCAATGGCAGGTATGCCTTCTATTCCTGCCTCTATGGCAGCACTCATGGTGCCAGAATAGATCACATTAATAGAAGAATTAGATCCATGGTTAATACCACTCACACATAAATCTGGTTTTCTATCTAGTAATTCTTGTAAGCCTAATTTAACGCAATCGGCAGGAGTACCACTGCAGCTATATTCTACAGTGCTTTCATCTTGATCTAAATCGAGCGTCATTTTCTTAGAATACAACAGGTTATCTATAGTTATAGCGTGGCCCATACCAGATTGCGGACTGTCTGGTGCTACCACCACAACTTCGCCGATTTCTTTCACGAAACTTACTAATGCTCTCAAACCAGGTGCGGTTATTCCGTCATCATTTGTAACTAAAATCAAAGGTTTTTTCATTCCACATAATTTATATTGTAAAAATACGTTTTTCATTAAGATATGTCCGATAAACTGTTTAACAAAAAATTTAGATTGCCAATATTATACTGGCACGGTTTTTTCAGTATCTTAGAGAACTCAATAAGTATTGGAGCAAAACAGTGATAATAATGCTGAGATTGATTAAATAATAAGTAGATGAAGAATAAATTAGCCTACGCACTTTTAATGATGCTATTTGCGGTAGCATCGTGCAGTTTTACAAATAAATCTTTCGAAAATGACGATAAGGATAAACTTTTATTAGATCTGATCACTTATGTTCTTGAAAAAGGTCATTACGATCCTAAAAATATAGATGACGATTTCTCCGTAGAGGTTTTTGAAGATTTTATTAATGGATTAGACCCAACAAAAAGATATTTTTTAGAAAGTGATATCAAAGATTTTGAGCAGTATAAATTTCAGATTGATGATCAGATAAAAAATACGGACATCACATTTTTTAATGCGGTTTACGAACGTTTAATGGTTCGTATGAAAGAAGCTAAAGGTATTTATAAAGAAGTTCTTTCTGATCCCTTTGATTATTCTGCTCAGGAAAATATTGATATGGACTATGAAAAGCAAAATTTTGTAGGTTCTAGGTCTGATTTAAAAGAACGTTGGAGAAAACAATTGAAGTATGCTACTTTGGGGAATTATGACTCTAAAATAAAAGTAGACGAAAAAGATAATAAGAAAAAAATTAATTTAAAAGAAGCAGAAAAGGAAGCACGTGTAGATACGGAAGAAACCTTAGATGAATTTTTTGATTTTGTTTCTGATTTAGAACGTAAAGATTGGTTTGTACAATATATTAATACGATTGTAGAAGAGTTTGATCCTCATACTTTCTATTTTGCACCAGAGGAAAAAGAAAAATTTGACACCAGAATGTCAGGGAAATTTGAAGGTATTGGTGCTCGATTACAGAAAAAACAAGATGGTGTTAAAATAGTTGAAATTATTTCTGGTGGTCCCGTATGGAGAGATCGCCAAATTGAAGTGGGAGACGAAATCATTAAAGTAGGTCAGCATGGAGAAACTCCTGTAAGTATCGTAGAAATGAGACTGGATGATGCCATAAAATTAATAAAAGGTGCCAAAGGTACTATTGTAGATTTGACAATGCGTAAAGTAGATGGTACTACAGAAGTAGTTTCTATTACAAGAGATGTTGTGGAGATCGAAGAGACCTTTGCGAAATCTGCTAATATTATAAAAGGAAACGAAAAATTCGGAATTATTAATCTTCCACAATTTTACGTGAGTTTTGATGATTATGAAGGGGAGAGAAATGCAGCTTCTGATGTTGAAAAAGAAGTAGAACGTTTAAAAGAAGAAGGTGCCGAAGGATTGATCTTAGATTTAAGAGACAATGGAGGAGGATCTTTAAAAACGGTTGTGGAAATGGCTGGCTTGTTTATTAAAAACGGACCAATTGTTCAAGTGCGTTCTAATGATGATCAAAAAGAAGTTCATGATGATGTTGATGATCGCATCCAATGGGATGGACCTTTAGTAATCCTTGTAAATGAATTATCAGCTTCTGCTTCTGAGATTTTAGCAGCAGCAATGCAAGATTATAAAAGAGCTGTTGTTATAGGTAGTAAACAAACCTTTGGTAAAGGAACTGTGCAAAATGTAATTCCTTTAGATAGAATTGTGCGTAGTAATGAGCATGGAGATTTAGGAGCTATTAAATTAACAACGCAAAAATTCTATAGAATTAATGGTGGGTCTACCCAATTAGAAGGTGTAAAATCTGATGTTGTGGTACCAGACAAGTATAGCTATATAGATTTAGGAGAGCGTGATCAGCAAAACCCACTTGCCTGGGATAAAATATCTCCGGCAAACTATACGCCTTGGGATGGTCATATAGATTATGAATCTACCGTTTCTAATAGTAATAAGCGTATGGCTCAAAACCCTCAAATAAAATTAATAGAGGAGAATGCTAAATGGTTAAAAGAGCAACAGAATGAAACCGTAGTATCTTTAAATTATATAGATTATAAGGAAGATGAAGCGAAGAGTTTAGAGAAGTCTAAATATTTTAAAACCCTTTCTGCTTATGATTCTAAATTAACCTTTGAGTCTTTAAAATATGAAGAGAGTTTGTTTACGCAAGATTCTGTCTTAAGACAAAAGCGCCAACGTTGGCATGAAGATCTTGTAAAAGATGTTTATGTAGAAGAGGCGGTAAATGTTTTAGAAGATCTAAAAGATAATTCTTTAAAATCAGGAAAGCTTGCAAGTGTTAATAAGCATAATCAGAAGATAAAAAATTAGATTAAATTATAAACAAAAAAAGCCGTTCTACATGAACGGCTTTTTTTGTTTTAAGAACTACACGATAGCATAGAGCAACCTACTTTGTTTCTTGCCCATTCTGGACGTTTAGCAAACCATTTTTCAAACTCTGGTTGTTCATCATAGGGGTGTTTTAATAAGGTGTATAATTCCTCTACTAAGCTATAATCTTTTTCATCTGCTTTGTCAATAGCTAATTGCGCCATATAGTTTCGCAGCACATACTTAGGGTTTGTTGCGTTCATTTTTAAAGCTCGTGCTTCATCAGCTGTAGTTTCTTTTTGCAATCGCTTTATATATAGATCAAACCAAATTTTCCATTTTTCTAAGGCATCATCTTTTAATTCTTCTAGGGTGTAAAAAGAAATTTCTATTTTAGCTAAAACACTGTCTACTGTATCATTTTTAGTAACTAAGCTTAAGTTTCTAAAAAATAAGGTCATATCTGTTTCAATAATCTGCAAAGTGGTTTCTAAGGCGCTTAATAAATCAGCATCACCATCATCAGTGCTAGAAAGACCAATTTTATCTTTCATCATGGCTACATACTTTACAGCATAATCATTTTTATAAGCCTCCAGAACGTCTTCAAAAGGTTCTGCATCTTCAACAAGTGGGTATAATGCATTTGCTAGTTGGTATAAGTTCCATAAGCCAATATTAGGTTGGTTGCCATACCTGTACCGTTTGTGTTGTCGGTCTGTAGTATTTGGTGTCCAGCCTTCATCATAACCTTCTAACCAGCCATAGGGGCCGTAATCTATGGTGAGCCCTAAAATAGACATGTTGTCTGTATTCATTACGCCATGTACAAAACCAACACGCTGCCAGTGAATAATCATTTCTAAAGTACGTTCAGCGACTGTTTTAAATAATTGTATGTACCCTTCTTTTGAGCTGTCTTTAATCTCCGGAAAAAATTGGGCTATGGTGTAATCAACAAGAGTAGTGAGTGTTTTGTAGTCTTGTCTAGAGCTAAATATTTCATAGCTTCCAAAACGTAAAAAGCTAGGTGCTACTCTAGATACAACAGCGCCTTTTTCATAATCGGGATTGCCATTGTATAAGACATCTCTCAATACTTGATCACCAGTAAAGGCTATAGAAAGTGCGCGTGTAGTGGGTATGCCTAAATGATACATTGCTTCGCTGCACAAGTATTCTCGAACAGAAGATCTTAATACGGCCAAACCATCGGCAGTACGGGAATATGGAGTTTCTCCAGCGCCTTTTAATTGAAGTGTCCACCGTTTATCATTATACACCTTTTCTCCTAGATTAATAGCACGACCATCTCCTAATTGTCCCGCCCAGTTTCCAAACTGATGACCGCCATAACACATGGCATAGGGTCGAGAATTTTCGCCTATCTTATTTCCTGTGAATATTTCTAAAAAAGAAGTGCTCTTCAATTCCTCATCAGATATGCCTAGCTCAGAAGCCATTTCTTCAGAACTGTGAATCAATTCTGGCTTTGCTGTTCTCTTTGGGGTTGCCAAAGAATAACAAGCGCCACTTACTTGGCGTCTGGTATTTTCCAAAATTGGGTCTTGAGGTAGGGAATGGGTAAAGCTGTCTTGAGGTTCAAATTTCATAATTAAGGCTACTTAATAAGTTGATGTCTTCGTCGTAAAAGAATATACAAAATTAAAGTAACTTGCCAGTCTGACGGATCAATTATGAAAAATAAAACAATTTACTCACTTTTAATGGTGGTATGTCTGGTAGGCTTTTGGCTGTTTGAGAATTTCTATACACCAGATACATACACAGCTCCAGAAGGAACAGTACCTGTTGTGCCAATTTCAGCAGATTTTCTTCCAAGTTCTACCACAGGAGAAATTGTACAGCATAATTATTATACCCTATCATATAGCGAAAGACATGAGCAGGCAGAATGGGTGGCTTACCAATTAGATCGAAGTCAGCTTACCTATGATGATAGAAAGCGGCCTTATTTTATAGAAGACCCTCAGGTACGTACCAAGTCTGCAGATTACAAAAATTATAAAGGTTCTGGTTATGATAGAGGGCACCTTTGCCCTGCGGGAGATCGTAGGTTTTCTGAGTACGCCTATAATGAGACTTTCTATACAAGTAACATTAGTCCGCAGAATAATGAATTTAATGCGGGCATTTGGAATGATTTAGAAAAGAAAGTACGCTATTGGGCTAAGAAATATGACGGCGTATATGTGGTAACTGCAGGGGTGCTAAAAAATGGTTTGGAAACTATAGGTGATGAGGAGGTGACTGTTCCTGAGTATTTTTATAAAATAATAGCAAGAAAAGAAGCAGGCGGTGTAAAAGCCATAGCTTTCTTGTTTAAGAATAAGGAAAGCAAGGACGCTCTTAAAAGTTTTGCCGTTAGTATTGATGAAATTGAACGCCAAACAGGGATAGATTTTTTTGAAAAAATACCTGAAGCTACACAGCAAAGCTTTGAGGGCAACGTGCGTATTTCCGATTGGAAATTCTAGAAACCTTCTTTCAATCGGTTGGAGTCCATCTTCAAAAAGATAAAAAGTAACGCCGTAAATCCTAGAAGACCAGAGCCTCCATAGCTAAAGAAAGGTAGTGGAATTCCAATAGTGGGTAATACGCCTATTACCATCCCTATATTAATGAAATAGTGGACAAGTAGTATAGATATCACACCATATCCATACATACGGTTAAATGCGTTTTTCTGTCTTTCTGATAGGAATACCAAACGCAATAAAAGAATTGTAAATAGGATGATAACAATAGTAGTTCCTAAAAACCCCCATTCTTCTCCTACGGTACTGAAAATATAATCTGTGTGCTGTTCTGGTACAAAATCTCCTTTGGTACGCGTACCTTCCAGAAAACCTTTCCCGAAAAAGCCACCAGATTCAATTGCTTTTTCTGATTGATAGGTGTTATATCCAATGGTTTTTCTGATCTCTTCTAACTTAGAAGGGTCTTTCTCTAAACTTAACCATAAGCTAAAACGGTCTCTATGGCGTTGTTCAAAAACATTTTCAAAAACAAAATTTACAGAGAGTGAAAATAAGAGTGTGATAATAAAAACACCGACTACAGGAAGTACCGGAATTTTGTACGATTGTTTTTTAAGTAATAAAAATATGGCTAATAGTAGGCCTATGATTATGGCAATCCAGATGGTGCCAAACATAAGTGTACACACAAAAATTAAAATAGTATATAAGCCAATACCTAAATAAAATAAGGGGACACCTTCTCTGAAGAGTACAAATACCAAAGAAAAAAAGACTAGGGCACTGCCAGGATCTGGTTGTGGGATAACAAGTATGGCAGGTATTAAGAGTATTAAAAAAGAATAAAGTTGATCTTTTCTTCTTCTAATATCGGTTTGTATATCACTTAAATATTTAGCGACAGCCAATGCCGTTGCCACTTTTGCTAATTCTGAAGGTTGTAGGTTAAAAAAGCCTAAATTGTACCAAGAGGTAGCCCCGGCTATAGTAGTACCAAAAACAAAGAGGCCTAATAATAATGCTAATGAAATAACATAAAGTAAGCTAGAGAAGCGTTCAAAGAAATTACTCTCTAGTGCTAGAATAATCACGATTAAAGCAATGTCTAGCGCTATAAAGATTAATTGTTTGCCATAAATGGTAGAGAAATCAAATATATTGTCTTGCCCTTCTGCATAGGTGCTAGAATAGATGTTGATCCATCCAATCGCAACAAGAAGTACAAAAATTAATATGGATAGCCAATCTACACGTTTTAAAACTCCTTTACCAGACACGCTCATTAATTATAAATGGTTCACCACTAATTGCTTTAGCGTATTCTTTTTCTAAAGTTCTGTCTAGCATTCTTTTTTCTAAATCTTTTCTAGTGATATCTCCTTTAAGATATTTTTCTATAAGAAGAGAGGCTATATGGCCTGCATATCGCCCTCCATAATAACCGTTTTCTATGTAAACGGCTATTGCAATTTTAGGATTGTCAACAGGGGCAAAGGCCACAAAAACCGAATGATCTGTAAGCTGTGTCCGTACTCCGTCTATACGGGTATAGTTTTCTACCGTACCGGTTTTACCTGCAATTTCTAAATCAGGAATTTGAACACCTCTACCAGTTCCATGTTTGTAGACATTGGCCATACCTTGAACCACCGGTTCAAAATGTTTCTTGTCAATGGTGGTATAATGCTTTTCAATATATTTTTGATTTGTAATTTTCTGCCCTTCTACTTCTTTCAGTACGTGAGGAACTACGTAATAACCGCGGTTAGCGATTGCAGCGGTCATGTTGGCTAATTGTATAGGGGTTACTAAAATTTCACCCTGACCAATAGCATTTGATATGAAATAGGATGATGACCATCTATTATCGCCATACATCCGGTCATAGGTTTTTTTGGTAGGTATTGATCCGCTTCGGCCTGTAGGGATATCAGAACCTAAGAAGTTTCCTAATCCAAAACTTTTGACATGTTTATCCCAAACATCCATTCCTTCATCAGTAGTAGGGAATTTTTCGAATATTTTTCTAAAAGTACCTGCAAAGTAGGCATTGCATGATTTGTAAATTCCAACATCTAAATCTCGTAATCCACCACCGCAATGACATCCTCTTTTTTTATTTCCTACATAAAAACCGTTATAACACTGAATTTTTGTGTCTGGTGTAATGACATTCTCTTGCAAAGCAATTAGCGCGTTAATAGCTTTAAAAGGCGATCCTGGAGAGGTTTGTGCCAGTACGGAGCGGTCATAAGTTGGTTGAGCAATAGAATCATTGTAAAGTTTGGTGTAATTTTTAGAACGTTCACGTCCTACCAATAACCCAGGATCATACGTTGGGCCAGAAATCATAGTTAAAATTTCACCAGTAGTAGGCTCAATAGCCACAATGCCGCCACGTTTTCCGTGCATTAATAATTCTCCGTATTCCTGTAATTTTTTATCAATAGTAATTTTAATCTCTTTACCTTGTTCGGGTAAAGTGTCTAGAATACCATTTTTGTACGGACCTATATCTCTGTTAAACCTATCTTTCTGTATGTATTTTACGCCTTTTCTCCCACGAAGAATTTCTTCATATTGCTTTTCTATTCCAGTTCTTCCTTTGAGTTCTCCAAGTTTGTAATATGGATTCTCGTTTAATTCGTAGTCATTTACTTCAGAGATAAAGCCAAATACGTTGGCCCCACTATGTGTATCATAATATCTCAATGATCTCTTCTGAATATAAAAGCCACTGTATTTACGCATTTTCTCTTGCAGACGTGCGTAATCTTTCTTAGATAATTGTGGTACTAAAACAGAAGGTAAACGTGGAGAGTAATTTTTTGCTTTTCCAAACTGCTTCAAAAACGTAGCTTTTTCTATGCCTAATAGAGTGCAAAACTCTAAAGTGTCTAGTTTTTTAACTTCTCTAGGAATTACCATGACATCATATGCCGGTTGGTTCGCAACAAGTAATTCTCCATTACGGTCATAAATATAGCCGCGCTCTGGATAGTCATAAATTGCTTTAATAGCTGTATCTTCTGTAACCTGCATAGAGGAGTGCCTGAATACCTGCAGGTAAGACAGTCTTCCAATGAAGGTTAAACCAATGATAACAATGATTGATGATAATAATATTTTTTTCATTTTTGGATGAAAATCTAGAAATTAGGGGCAAAAGAGATTTATAAAGGTCCCAAAATTAGATAGAATTTTTGACTAGTTTTCTTTTTTAACACTGAAAAGAGAGCTTAATAAAATACACAAAAATAGAGACGCAATACTCACAACAAGTATTTTCTTTAAAATTAGAAGAAAATTATCAAAATTAAAAACTTCTAGGGTAAAGAAAACAGTATGGTGTATCACAATTAACAAAGCAAGGTATGTTAACTGTTGTATTCTAGGAGCAGCATTTAGTCTAAAACTTTGAAATTCAAAATTGACTCCAAAACAAAAACGCATAATAGTAGGGCGTAGGTAGGCAATAGTAAGTGTTGCTGCGGTGTTAAAAGCTAAGGTGTCAGAAAAAATATCTACAGTAAATCCTAGGAAAAATGAAATGATTATAAATACAGCTCTGTTTTGTTTGATGGGGTACCAGTATAAAAACAAGATATAAATTATCGGGTTTATAAAACCCCAAAAATTAATATTATTACAAATTAAGACCTGAGCCAAAACCAGCATAATAAAGCGGACGATATTTATAAAGTAATATTTACTTGCCATTGGTTACTGGAGATTCTAATTCTTCAAGTACAACACGGTTGGTGTTGTTAATGATATACACGTTTTTAAGGTTTGACATATCATTGAAAAGTGAAATATTTATTGTGTACGAACTTTTAGAAACATCTAATCCAAAACTTTTTATAGTTCCTATTGGAATATTTTCCGGAAAAATACTAGAGGCAGCACCTGTTAAAATAGTGTCACCAACTTTGATAGGTATACGTCTAGGGATATCTATAAGTTGTACCGTATTGAAATCTTTGGTGTCCCAAATTAGAGACCCAAAGTTATCTGTATTTTTTAGTTTGGCATTCAAATTAGATTTACGATTTAAAATACTTTGTACCCTTGAAAATTTTCCACTAGTATTTTCTATAATTCCAAGAATACCATTAGGGGTAATAACACCCATGTCTTGTTTGATACCGTCTTTAGAACCCTTGTTAAGGGTAATATAGTTGTCTAAATTGGAGTAACTGTTTTTGATAATTTTTGCGGATACAATCGTGTAATCCAATAAGGTGCTGTCAAGTGCTGTGCTATCTATGGCAACTTCTTCGTTGTATTCATTATTGATAATAATGCGTCTTAAACGCATATTTTCATCTACTAATTTCTGGTTTTCTTTCTCTAGATTGAAATAAGAAAAAATACCGTTAGTAGTTTTGTAAACACCACCAGTTAACCAATTAGCAGAATTAAAAAATTTTGATTGGTGGTAGGAATGCGATTGAATGGTAAAGGCAAGTGAAATAAATAATAGGAATAAATAAAGGAGCAGATTTTTATTCCGAAATATAAAATTGATAATCTGTTGCATTCACTTTAATTATTTTTAAGTGCGGCAAAATCATTAAAGCACTTTTGTAATGTGATATTATAAAAGTGCTCTACGATTACGCTTTTCGCTATTTAATCAAGATACTTTTGTAGCGTTCAAGATTCTTTAATGCGATTCCTGTTCCGCGTACAACCGCTCTTAATGGGTCTTCTGCTATATATACGGGTAAATCTGTTTTTTGAGATAACCTACGGTCTAATCCTCTTAACATAGAACCACCACCTGCTAAATAAATACCTGTATTATAGATATCTGCAGCAAGTTCTGGAGGTGTTTGTGATAAGGTTTCCATTACGGCATCTTCTACACGTAGAATAGACTTATCTAAAGCTTTAGCAATTTCTCTATAAGAGATTTGTACTTGCTTAGGCTTACCGGTTAATAAATCTCTACCTTGAACAGACATTTCGTCTGGAGGTGTTTGTAAATCTTCTGTAGCAGAACCTATGGTTATTTTTATATTCTCTGCAGTACTTTCTCCAACATAAAGGTTGTGCTGTGTACGCATGTAATAGATAATGTCATTTGTAAATACATCACCCGCAATTTTCACCGATTTATCACATACAATACCTCCTAAGGCTATAACTGCAATTTCAGTAGTACCACCACCTATATCTACAATCATGTTACCTTTTGGTTGCATAATATCTAGTCCGATACCGATAGCCGCGGCCATAGGTTCGTGTATTAAGTAAACTTCTTTACCATTAACACGCTCTGCAGATTCTTTTACAGCACGCATTTCTACTTCGGTAATTCCAGAAGGAATACAAATAACCAATCGTAATGCTGGTGGAAACCATTTCTTCTTTAATGCAGGGATATTCTTTATGAACATCATTAACATTTTTTCAGAAGCATCAAAATCGGCAATTACACCATCTTTTAGTGGACGTATTGTTTTGATGTTTTCATGGGTTTTTCCTTGCATCATATTGGCTTCTTTACCAACGGCAATTATTTTTCCACTAATTCTATCTCTGGCTACGATAGAAGGGCTATCAACAACAACTTTGTCGTTATGTATTATAAGAGTATTAGCTGTACCTAAGTCAATAGCTATTTCCTCTGTCAAGAAATCAAAAAATCCCATTTCTATTTATTTGGTTGTGGACTAAATGTAAGTTTTATCGACGAAAGTAACAAAATTAATGTTTAAAATGACGTGTACCGGTCATTACCATAGAAATTCCGTTAGAATTACAATAATCTACACTTAATTCGTCTTTAATTGATCCTCCAGGTTGAATGACACTTGAAATTCCGCTATTGCCAGCTATTTCTACACAATCTGGGAAAGGGAAAAATGCATCACTCGCCATTACAGCGCCTTTTAAATCAAAATTGAAAGTGTTTGCTTTATGTATTGCTTGGTTAAGGGCGTCAACTCTAGACGTTTGACCCGTACCGCTAGCAAATAATTGTTTGTTTTTAGCAAGAACGATGGTGTTAGATTTTGTATGCTTACATAATTTAGAAGCAAATATTAAATCTTCAACCTCTTCTGCTGTAGGTGCTACTTTTGTTGCTGTTTTTAAATCGGCCTTAGCGTCAGAGATAAAATCTTTATCTTGAACTAATACGCCATTTAAACAAGTGCGAACTAAAGTTTGTGGAAGCGCTACATTATTTTGTACTAAAATAATTCTGTTTTTCTTTCCTTTTAAAATTTCTAAAGCATCTGCAGCATAGCTTGGAGCAATAACTACTTCGCAGAATAATTTATGAATTTCTTCAGCGGTAGCTTTATCAATTTCTGTATTGCTAATTAAAACACCTCCAAAGGCAGAAACAGGATCTCCTGCTAATGCATCAACATAGGCTTGGTGCAAGGTGCTTCTGGATGCTAGACCACAGGCATTATTATGTTTTAAAATAGCAAATGTAGGTTCATCATCCTTAAACTCCCCCATTAAATTTACCGCAGCATCAACATCTAAAAGGTTGTTGTAGGATAATTCTTTTCCGTGAAGCTTGTTAAACATAGCTTCAAAATCTCCAAAGAAAAAGCCTTTTTGGTGTGGGTTCTCTCCGTAGCGTAAAACCTGACCTTTGGTTTCGCTAATTTTTAAAACAGTTTCTTGATGGTCTTTATTGAAGTAATTAAATATAGCCGTATCATAATGAGAAGAAACATTGAATGACTTTGCTGCAAAACGCTTACGATCTTCCAATGTTGTTGTTCCATCATTAGCCGAAACCAGTTCTAAAACTTCAGCGTAATCTTCCATAGAAGAAACACAAAGTACATCTTTGAAATTTTTGGCTGCTGCACGAATTAATGAAATACCACCAATATCAATCTTTTCAATAATATCTTGCTCAGATGCACCGCTAGCTACTGTTTTTTCAAAAGGATACAAATCAACAATAACAATGTCTATTTGAGGAATATCAAACTCTGTTAATTGTTTTTGATCATTTTCATTATCCTGACGGTTTAAAATACCACCAAATACTTTTGGGTGTAATGTTTTTACACGACCACCTAAAATAGAAGGGTAGCTTGTAACATCTTCCACAGGAACTACATCTATACCTAAATCACGAACAAATTTTTCTGTACCACCAGTAGAATATATGGTGATGCCCAGTTCTTGAAATTTTTTAACAATTGGCTCTAAGCCATCTTTGTGAAATACTGAAATTAATGCTGATGTAGCTTTTTTGGTGGTGCTCATTTTTGTGTGCTTATGATTAATATCTTAAGCACACAAAAGTAATTTTTTTGAAGTTAAAAAAGCACCGATCTTATCAACAAAAAATATAAAGTTTTAAAGAATTTTTGCAACTTCAGTATTTATGAACTCTAAAAAGCGCTCATCTTCTGCTGTGAAAGGATCTGGAGTGTTAGAATCGATGTCTATTTGTCCAATATTTTCACCGTTTACAAACAATGGGACTACAATTTCTGCTTTTACAGTTATACTGCACGCAATATAATTGTCTTGTGCTTTTACATCTGGCACCACAAAGTTTTCGTTACTCACTGCAACTTGGCCGCAAATACCTTTTCCAAAAGGGATAATAATATGATCTGTTGGTGCACCTGCATAAGGGCCTAACTTTAATTCATTTTTGTCTCCATTTTTAAAATAGAATCCTACCCAGTCATAATGAGGTATATTCTCTTTAAGTAAATCGCAAATTTGCTGTAATTGTGTATCTGTATTAGCGTCAGAATTGCTAGTAATAGATAGGATTTGTTCTTTTAGCGTGTCAAACATCTTTTATCTGTTGATTTTTTGCTTCAAAAGTCGAATATTTTATTCAAAAATGACAAAACAAATACAATAAATATTCGTTAATCTTTATAGGTATTTAGGCGTAGCGAATGAATATTTTGTAATTTTGCAGGAATGAAAAAAGGACTTTTCAATATAGTTGCTGTAACCATGGCGGTATTGCTGTTGGCTTCTACGATTTCGTGGAAGGTAGAGAAGCATTATTGTTTAGGACATCTTATGGATATTGCTTTATTTACTTCTGCACAAGATTGTGGTATGGATATGGTTTCCCAATCTGATGAGAATGGTGAGCATGTTGAGGACTTAAATTCTTGTTGCAATGATGAAACAATTATTACCAAAGGCCAAGATAATTTAGTAGTTCAAACTAATGATTTTGATTTAGCGCAGCAGTATTTCGTAATTGCTTACGCTTATTCTTATTTTAATTTATTTGGCAATAGTTTTGAAGAGAAACCTTCTTTTGATCACTATCCACCGCCAATTATCGTCAAAGATATACACGTACTAGACGAGGTTTATTTAATTTGATTTTTTATTTATAGTGGACTGCATGCCGTTGTATCTTGTTTTTAGAACTAGATTTTCTGTATGCTATTTAGTGCTTTCCAGTTTTGGGTCTGACACTGAATATTTTTTTGCTTAAATAATTTTTTAAATTTAATTTTCAAATGAATACATATATAAAACTACTAATTGCAGTACTGTTGCCTTTTGCGGCGCTTTCTCAGGATAAAGTAGAAGGAATGGTGGTTGATGGCGGTGCTATTAATGCTACTTTAGGCTTACCAGGGGCAAATGTGTACTGGATGAATTCTCAAATAGGTGTGGTGACCGATTTTGATGGAAATTTCTCAATTCCCTACGATGCACAGTACCATAAGTTGATCATTAGTTATGTGGGTTTTGAATCTGATACCTTAACTGTAGATCAACCAAGAAAAATTAAACATACATTAAATCCATCAAACGCTCTTAATGAGGTGGTGGTAAACCAAAAGCGAGATGCGGTGCAGAAAGCCTATTTTAGTTCGCAGAATGTCGTAACTATAAATAGTGCAGAACTGCTAAAAGCAGCATGTTGCAATTTATCAGAAAGTTTTGAAACCAATCCTGCTATAGACGTCAACTTCTCAGATGCATTAACGGGTACAAAGCAAATTCAAATGCTGGGGCTTACCAGTCCTTATTTATTAATTACCCAAGAGAATATTCCTATGGTGCGTGGGGCGTCTCAGGCATACGGTTTAACATTTACACCTGGTACTTGGGTAGAAAGTATTCAAATTACGAAAGGTGCTGGGAGTGTTGTAAACGGTTATGAAAGTATTTCTGGGCAAATTAATACAGAGCTTGTAAAGCCACTTACGGATAATGCTGTTTTTGTAAATGGCTATGCCAACCAAAATGGGCGCTATGAATTAAACACGCATTTGAATAAGAAGTTAACCGAAAAATGGAGTACAGGATTGTATATTCATGGTAATAAACGTACGCAGAAAGAAGATAATAATGGTGATGGGTTCTTAGACGCTCCTTTGGCAAATCAAATAAATGTGATGAACCGTTGGCAATACCAAGATCCGGAGAATGGATGGGTGAGTTTTTTAAATGTGCGTTTTTTGAATGATGAAAAACAAGTAGGGCAACTTAATTTTAATCCAGATACGGATAGGGTAGACCAGAAATTTACTGCCGCTAACCTGTTGGGAGCCCCTGTGTTAAACGGAACTGAAATATGGGGAAGTGAGATTAATACCCGCCGCTTTGATACGTCTTTAAAGTTAGGCTATGTTTTCCCTGAATTACCTTTTCAAAGTGTAGGTTTTCAAACTTCGTATAGTTTGCATAAACAAGATTCGTATTTTGGACTTAATACGTATGATATTACGCATGAAAGTATATACGCGAATCTGCTGTTTAATTCTATTATAGGTGATACCAAAAACAAATTTAAAACTGGAGTTACCTTTGCCTATGACGGCTATGATGAAATGGTGCTTACAGATGATTATTCTAGAGTAGATACCTCTATAGGGGCATTTTTTGAATTTAATTATGATAATTTAGATAATGTAAATCTTACTGCGGGTCTGCGGGTAGATAACCACAACCGATTAGGGACTTTTGTAACTCCGCGATTGCATGTGAGATATACCCCTTGGGAGAAAGGGAGTTTACGAGGCTCTTTTGGTAGAGGTAAACGTGCTGCAAATATTTTTGCCGAAAATCAACAACTTTTTGCTTCTTCAAGAACCATAAATATTACAAATGCCGGTGGAGATATATATGGTCTAGACCCTGAAGATGCCTGGAATTATGGCGTAAGCTTCTTGCAAGGGTTTACTTTTTTAGACCGCCCAGGAAATGTGAGTGTAGATTTTTATAAAACCGATTTTAAGAATCAGATTGTGGTAGATTGGGAAAATCCTCGTGAGATTTCTTTTTATAATTTAGACGGTAAAAGTAGTGCAAGTAGTTTTCAAGTAGAAGTGAATCATGAGATACTTCCTAAGCTGGAGCTCAGAACAGCCTATAAATATTATGATGTGAATACAGATTATACAGCTGGTAATTTGCAAAAACCATTACAAGCGCAACATAGATATTTTGCTAACTTAGGGTATACAACAGAAGTAAAGGAAAATGGTGCACAGTGGCGCTTTGATTATACGGTTCATGCTTTGGGAAAACAACGATTACCAGATACTTCATCTAATGAGGAGGCGTATCAATTAGGAGCCTATGCAGATCCTTATAGCCTAATGAATGGACAGATTACCAGGGTATTTTCAAATACTTTTGAACTCTATGTAGGCGGGGAAAATTTAACCAATCACACGCAGGATAATCCTGTTTTGGGAGCGGATAATCCGTTTGGCTCAAATTTTGATACTAGTATTGTATATGCGCCGATTATGGGACGCATGTTTTATGCTGGATTTCGATTTAAACTTTAAAATACTATTATATACTAATACCTATTACTATGAAAAAAATAATTTTAACAGCAGTAGTGGTTTTGATGGCTACTATTAGTTACGCTCAGGACAAGAACAAAAAAATGACTTTTGATGTCAATGGAAAATGTGGTATGTGTAAAGAGCGCATTGAAAAAGCTGCACTTGGCGTAAAAGGCGTGAAGTTTGCTACTTGGGACATTCCATCGCATCAATTATCGGTGATTATGGATGAGAATAAAACAGATGCTATGAAGATAAAAACGGCAATAGTGGCTGTTGGTCATGACACTAAGGAGTTAAAGGCTACTGAAGAAGCATATAATAGCGTACATCCTTGTTGTTTGTATCGGGAAGATAATTCTGATGACTCTGGTCATCATTAAATATATATAGTAGCTCATACGAGCTATATGTTTGAAACTAAAAACGCTCCAATTTTCATTGGAGCGTTTTTTATTTACTTGTAGTGGTTCATTACTACATCATTCCTGGCATACCGCCACCCATTGGTGGGCCTGCAGGAGCTTCTTCTTTAATATCGATTAAAGCACACTCGGTAGTTAAGATCATACCAGCAACAGAAGCAGCATTTTCTAATGCAACTCTAGTTACTTTTTTAGGATCAATAATACCAGCTTTCATCATATCTGTGTAAACTTCAGCTTTTGCATCGTAACCAAAGTCACCTTTGCCTTCTAATACTTTAGAAACAACAACAGAACCTTCGCCACCCGCATTTTCAACGATTGTACGTAATGGAGCTTCAATGGCTCTAGCTACAATTTGCATTCCTGTTTCTTCGTCAGCATTTTCAGCTTTTAATTTAGAAAGAACAGCTTTTGCGCGAACAAGAGCAACACCACCACCGGCAACAATACCTTCTTCAACAGCAGCTCTAGTTGCATGCAATGCATCATCAACTCTATCTTTTTTCTCTTTCATTTCTACTTCAGAAGCAGCACCAACATAAAGAACAGCAACACCACCAGAAAGTTTAGCTAAACGTTCTTGTAATTTTTCTTTGTCGTAATCAGAAGTTGTAGACTCAATTTGAGCTTTAATTTGATTTACTCTTCCTTTAATATCTTTAGCAACACCAGCACCGTTAACGATCGTTGTGTTGTCTTTATCAATAGATATTTTTTCACAAGTACCTAATAAATCTAATGAAGCGTTTTCAAGAGAGAAACCTCTTTCTTCAGAGATTACTGTACCACCAGTTAAGATAGCGATATCTTCAAGCATTGCTTTTCTTCTGTCTCCAAAACCTGGAGCTTTTACAGCAGCAATTTTTAAAGAACCTCTTAATTTGTTAACTACTAAAGTGGCTAATGCTTCTCCATCAACATCTTCTGCAATAATTAAAAGAGGTTTTCCTGATTGAGCAACCGGCTCTAAAACAGGAAGAATATCTTTCATAGAAGAAATTTTCTTGTCAAAAAGTAAAATGTAAGGATTCTCTAATTCAGAAACCATTTTTTCTGAATCGGTAACGAAGTAAGGAGAAAGGTATCCTCTGTCGAACTGCATTCCTTCAACAACATCAACATAAGTATCAGTTCCTTTAGCTTCTTCAACAGTAATAACCCCTTCTTTACCAACTTTTCCAAAAGCTTTAGCGATTAACTCACCAATAGTTTCGTCATTGTTAGCAGAAATTGAAGCTACTTGTTTTATTTTATCAGAAGAGTCACCTACTTTTTTTGCTTGCTTAGCTAGGTCTTCTACGATAGCTTCAACAGCCTTGTCAATCCCTCTTTTTAAATCCATTGGATTAGCGCCGGCAGCAACGTTTTTTAATCCTTCTTTTACGATAGCTTGCGCTAAAACTGTAGCGGTAGTAGTACCATCACCAGCTAAATCGTTGGTTTTAGAAGCAACTTCTTTAACCATTTGAGCTCCCATGTTTTCAAGAGGATCTGCTAATTCTATTTCTTTAGCTACGGTAACACCATCTTTAGTTACTGCAGGAGCACCAAAAGATTTACTGATAATTACGTTTCTACCTTTAGGTCCTAAAGTTACTTTTACTGCATTTGCAAGAGCATCAACGCCTCTTTTTAGTCCGTCACGTGCATCTATATCAAACTTTATATCTTTTGCCATTTTTGAATTTTGTTTTAAGTCATTCTCAACATATGTGGAGAATTTGTTTAATTAATCGTATAATTTAGTTTAGTAGATTTCCGGATTAAGGGAAATAAAAAAAGTAATTTATATAATTGCTAAAATGTCGCTTTCGCGCATCATTAAAAAGTCAGTACCTTCTAATTTAAGCTCGGTACCTGCATATTTACCATAAAGAACAGTGTCGCCAACTTTAACAGTAACAAGCTCGTCTTTAGTTCCAGGACCAACTGCAACAACTTTTCCCTTTTGAGGTTTTTCTTTTGCAGTATCTGGAATGTAAAGTCCAGAAGCAGTTTTTGTTTCAGCTGCCATTGGTTCAATAAGCACTCTATCTGCCAATGGTTTAATATTAACTTTAGCCATATGATTAAATTTTATTAAATTAATTTTGTTTTATCCCTCTATTAATGGCAGAAATTATGCCATTGCTAAATACCTGACATATTGTAAAACAAAAATGCCAGCTTGTCATCCAAGCTGGCATTTTTTAATATGTATTGTCGTATTGTTTATTCTGAATCAGGAGTAGAAATAGGATCTGGTAATGCATCAGGAACCGTATTTTCTATTTCACCACCTTGTAAAAGTTTAGAGTCTGTTGCTGCATAATTCTCTTTCAAAGAAATATTTGATAATAGGATTAGTACGATAAGTAAAGTTGCAAGAGTCCAAGTACTTTTATCTAAAAAGTCTCCTGTCTTTTTAACTCCACCAACTACTTGGCTACCACCACCTCCTAAAGTGGAAGATAATCCTCCGCCTTTTGGGTTTTGTACCATTATAACCAGCATCAATAAAAGACTCACAATGATTATAAGGATTAAGAATATTGTAAACGTGCTCATTTATTTTCTTTTTGTATTTTTTCTACTAATTTTATTTGGTTTGCAAAGAAACTACTTTTTTCTGGATATTTCAAACTTAAAATTTTGTAAGCTTGAATCGCTTTTTTAAACTTTTTTTGTTCCAGATATACTTTGGCTAAAGTTGCCGTCATTAACTCTGTGGTGTCAATCTTTACAGGGTCATTGATAGGCACGGGAATTGCATTTTTTTCTTTAGGTACAATCTTAGGATTCTTTTCAATAAATTGATCTATTAAATCAAATTTCTTCTTTCTAGAAGTTTTTTTTACCCCAGTTTTTGGCTGTTCTTTTAATGATTTTGGTGCTTCTTCTTCCTTGGTAGGGATTTTTTGGCTTCTATCAATAGGTTTTTTAGATGCTAATTGCATCCATTCTGTAAAAGAATACTTTTCTTTCTTTGTAAAAGGGAGTGGCTCACCAATCGTTAGTTCCTCCTCTTTTTTTTTAGCATCCGCAATCGCTATGTCTATTTTAGGATCTTTAGAAGCAAATAATGCAGGGTCTAATATTTGTTCTGCATCTTTCGTGTTTTGAGGAAGTGCTTTGTCTTCTACGGTTTCGTCTAATAAGGGTTTCTTTACGGCCTCAGGAGTAATCGTTTCAAATTCAATTTCTTTTTCTTCGATCGGAGTTTGTCTCCCGGAAATACTATCTGCAATGCCGTTCTGTAAGAACTCCTTAGAGGTGATAAAATCAAATAAAACCTCACGATCTGTTGTATACGCTGCAGTAGTTTTTAGTGCGCTATTGTATTTAAAACTATTGAGGTTTTTGAGGCCTTTTAATTGCAATGCGCGCGCAGCTTGAAAATAAGGAAACTCCTCTAGAATATCATCCAACTGATTCGTCTGCACGGGTGAGACCAATTTTTCTGGATGTTGCAAAAGATATGTAAAGTCTGATACATTCATAGGCTTACCAATCTGCTAATGATGCGTTGAAAATATCTTGAGTGATACGCTCAAAAATCTCCTCTAAAGCGGTTGATTTTATAGAGCTATAACTCGTGGTTGCCCCGTAATCATAGAAGAAAGAGAAGCGTTGATCAAAATCTACGTCTTCTTTTTTATTATTGAAAAACCTAACAGTTACGGTCATCGTTAGTCTGTTTTGTGCAGAGGTCTGATTTGCAGTTGCAGTCATTGGAGTAATTCTGTATTCCGTAATCTCTCCTTCATACACCAGGTCACCGCCGGAGGAAACTAAATCTAGACTGGTTTGGTTCAAGATTAAATCTTGTAAATCTCTAGTGAAATCACGATCTAAACCTGGTTCAAAGGTAGACCCTGGACTCTGAGCAGCATAGTTTTGAAATAATCGTACTTCAAAGGTTTTTGCGTCGCCAACATCACCCCCTGTAAAGTTGTAAATACCACATCCATTTAAGCTAAGAGCTGTAAATAGTATTGCAATTAAGTAGCTTATTTTTTTCAATTTATTTTAATTAAGGTTTAATTTTTTATAGGTCCTATTACAGATCATATTGTTTGATCTTACGGTATAAAGTACGTTCAGAAATGCCCAGTTCTGCTGCGGCAGCTTTTCTTTTGCCTTTATTTCGTTCCAGAGATTTGGTAATTAATTCAATCTCTTTTTCCTGTAAAGATAGGGTTTCTTCTACTTCAATTTCTTCCGCAAAGTGGTATTTGTCCTCTACGACAGGTTTAGTATAGTTGCTCTCTGTTTGCGGTTCGGGAAGGTGAAGCATTTCATTCTCTTCTTCTGTTTCATTAGAAAAATCATCATCGTCATGGTTACCATATATTTTACGGATGAGGTTTTCATTATCTTTCTGTACCTCTTCGCTATCATTATTTTTAAGTAGCTCTAAGGTTAATTTTTTAAGATCATTCAGATCGGCCTTCATGTCAAATAATACTTTGTAGAGTATTTCTCGTTCATTACTAAAATCGCCATCTTTTTTCTGTTTGTCTACGATAGCAGGAAGATTAGAGCCTCCAAAATTGGGCAAGTAGCCATTTAATGTGGCAGCAGAAATACTTCTGTTCTCTTCTAATACAGAGGTTTGTTCTGCAATATTTCGCAATTGACGGATGTTACCTGGCCAGCGGTATTTTAGCAAAAGCTCTACCGCATTATCTTCTAAGCGGATGGTAGGCATTTTATATTTCTGCCCAAAATCTGATGCAAACTTTCTAAAAAGTAAGTGTATGTCTTCTTTACGTTCTCTAAGTGGCGGCAGTGCAATTTCTACCGTACTTAGCCTGTAATATAAATCTTCACGGAATTTTTCTTTTTTTATGGCATCAAACATATGAACGTTTGTAGCGGCCACAATTCGCACATTTGTTTTTTGAACTTGCGAAGACCCTACTTTTAAAAATTCACCATTTTCTAGCACACGAAGTAAGCGCACTTGGGTAGTTAAAGGAAGTTCTCCAACTTCATCCAAGAAAATTGTTCCGCCATCGGCAACTTCAAAATACCCGCTTCGCGTAGCTGTTGCTCCTGTAAATGCACCTTTTTCATGTCCAAAAAGTTCACTGTCAATAGTTCCTTCTGGGATTGCTCCGCAGTTAACAGCAATATATTTTGCGTGTTTTCTGTGGGAGAGTGAATGTATAATTTTAGGAATAGCTTCTTTACCAACACCACTTTCACCGGTAACTAATACAGAAATATCTGTAGGGGCAACTTGTATTGCTTTTTCTATAGCACGATTAAGTTTTAAATCGTTACCAATGATTTCAAATCGTTGTTTTGTTGCTTGTACTGATTCCATTTTAAAATCTTAATTATCTGCTAGTTCAATAGCCTCGCCAAGTAAAGTAGCAGAGGTGCAATCGGTTATTTTTACGCGTACTAAATCGCCTATATTATAATTTCCTTTAGCAAAAATTACTACGGCATTTTGAGAGTTTCTTCCCATCCAATCTTGGTCCGATTTTTTTGAGGAACCTTCAATTAAAACTTCTTCAATTTTACCTAAATGTTGTCTGGTTTTTATATGTCCGTTTTCTCTTTGAACGGCAATAATTTCTGCAAGACGTCTCTTTTTTACTTCCTCAGGAACATCATCTTCTAATTTACGTGCAGCCATGGTTCCAGGGCGTTCTGAGTAAGAATACATGTATCCAAAATCATACTGTACTCGTTTTAAAACATCAAGGGTGGCTTGGTGGTCTTCTTCTGTCTCTGTAGGGAAGCCAGAAATCATATCTTGTGAGATAGCACAATCGGGTAAAATTCTTCTAATATTATCAATGAGCGCTATATATTCCTCGATGGTATGTAAACGATTCATTTCTTTAAGAATACGATTACTACCACTTTGTACCGGTAAATGAATATGGTTACAAATATTCTTATGTTTTGCTACAGTTTCAATAACATCAAGCGTCATATCTTGAGGATTTGAAGTAGAAAAGCGAATTCGCATTTTTGGAAATTTTTTCGCTACCATATCTAAAAGGGCAGAAAAATTTACAGCCGTTGCTTTTTGCATGTCTGTTGCTTTTTCAAACTCTTTTTTTAAGCCGCCACCATACCATAAGTAGCTATCTACGTTTTGTCCTAAAAGTGTAATCTCTTTAAAGTTTTTATCATGAAGGTCTTGAATCTCTTTTAAGATAGATTGTGGTTCTCTGCTTCGTTCACGTCCGCGAGTAAAAGGTACTACGCAAAAGGTACACATATTATCACATCCTCTCGTGATAGATACAAATGCGCTTACCCCATTACTTTGTAAACGAACAGGGCTAATGTCTCCGTAAGTTTCTTCTTTTGATAAAATTACGTTTACGGCATCTCTACCTTCATCAATCTCTTGGATTAAATTGGGTAGGTCTTTGTAGGCATCTGGACCTACAACCATATCTACGATTTTTTCTTCTTCAAGAAATTTACTCTTTAAACGCTCTGCCATACACCCTAAAACACCCACTTTCATATGGGGGCGTGTTTTTTTTACAGCATTGAATTTTTCCAAACGCTTACGAACAGTAAGCTCTGCTTTTTCTCGAATAGAACAGGTATTCACTAAAACAAGATCTGCTTCTTCTAAAATTTGAGTAGTATCAAATCCTTCTTTAGAAAGAATTGAAGCAACAACCTCGCTATCAGAAAAATTCATGGCGCACCCGTAACTTTCAATATAAAGCTTGCGGGTATTTCCAGTAATTTTATCAAGAGCAATAGATTGTCCTTGGTTTTCTTCATTAATAATTTTCTCCATGTACTATGATAATCAACAGAATATTTTTCTTAGGATTGCAAAGATAAGATTTTTAAGAGTGTTCTGTCAAATTGGCAGATAAAAATTAGTGAAATTTGTGATCTGGATTTATTTTATGAAATTTAACCTCTCAATAGAATTGCGCTATTTAAAATGAAAGAAGAAGGAAATCCATCGAATAAAAAAAGATGGCCCACTAAGGCTGTTATGACTCAGATTTATGAAGAACATTTATGGGGAGGTCAAGAGTTTGATTTTTATTCTGGTGAAGGTTCTCATGATAAAGCGATAATTACACCTTATATAAAGGAGGTGTCTGCGTTTTTAAATTCTTTTGAAAGTCCGCTTAAAGTTTGTGATGTAGGTTGTGGCGATTTTAATATTGGAAAGCAACTATTAACTTATACCCAAAAATATATTGCAATAGATATTGTTCCTGCTTTGATAGAAAGGAATAAGAAAAAATTTAAGGATGACAAACTAAGCTTTTTATGTGTAGATATCTGCAAAGAAGATCTGCCTGTGGCCGATTGTATTTTTGTAAGGCAAGTCTTGCAGCATCTTTCAAATGCAGAAATCCAATCTTTTTTATCCAAGCTTAAAAGCTATAAATACGTGGTGCTTACAGAACATGTTCCGCAAGGAAATTTTGTACCAAATAGAGATATGGTAACCAGTATGGGAAACCGTGTTAAGAAAAATAGCGGTGTAGTAATTTCGGAGCACCCGTTTAACCTTAAGGCTTTGACTTCTTATGAGTTGGTGCAGGTTGTTTTGAAAGATGCTAGTAGCATCCAGACAGTGGTGTATCAAAATTTTTAATTTTTCTCGCAACCATTATAGTAATTAAGTATCTATCTGGTAACCAACTCATAAAATGAGAACCTCATGAAAACAACTTTGAAAATAGTACTTTTTATAGTAGCCATTGGATTTATAGCCTGTGATGATAAAGAAGATGATAAATATGCGGATTATCTTGTAGCAAAGCCTTTGACTATTTCTAAAGAAGAATTTAAAACGGGAGTAGCAATTTTGCCGCCTAAGTTTATAGAAGAATCTGGGAAAATCTATGCCTATGAAAATTATATTTTTATTAATGATAAATACCAAGGCGTTCATGTAATTGATAATAAAAATCCTGAGGCACCAGAGAAAATTGCTTACATAAAAATTCCTGGTAATGTTGATATTTCTGTTAAGGGCAACTATTTGTTTGCAGATAGTTTAACAGACTTGGTGGTTCTTGATATTTCTAATATCACTGCCATTAAAGAAGTAAATAGATTGGAAGGAGTTTTAGGGAGTTCTATTATTTGGCCTATGGCCGATTTTTATGAATATGACGACGTAGATTCTGAAAATGAGATCGTAATAGGATGGGAAACAGTATCGGAACCTAGACTAATATCAGAATATGAAGCACGTTTTGTGGGTGATATTATGTTAGATGCGGTAACCAATAGTGCTTCGGTAGGTCAAGGAGGCTCTTTAGCACGTTTTAAAATTGTAGAAGACTATTTATATGCCGTAGATAGTCATACCATCAATGTTTTTGATATTGTTAATTTAGAAAGTCCTAAAACGCTAGAAAGTGTTTTTGCAGGTTTTGATATTGAAACAATTTTTAATCGCGGAGACTACTTATTTCTAGGCAGTAGGAGTGGAATGTATATCTACGATATTTCTTCGCCAAGTGTACCGCAATTTGTTTCAGAATTTCAACATGGTACCGCCTGTGATCCTGTGGTGGTAGATGATAAGTACGCCTATGTGACCCTGCGTGGAGGTAATTCTTGTGGAGCAACAGAAAGCGGATTGTTTGTTATCGATATTCAAGATATTGAAAATCCAACACTTTTAAAATCTTATGAGATGGAAGAACCGTATGGTTTGGGTCTAAAAGATAATTTACTATTTGTGTGTGATGGAAAAGCCGGATTAAAGGTATATGATAAAACAGATGTTGAAAATTTAGGAATGCTAAATCATTTTAAAGACATTGTTACTTTTGATGTTATTCCGTTGGAAAATAGCCTTTTAATGGTTGGTGATGATGTATTGTATCAGTACCAATATCAAGAAACTTCGATAACTTTACTAAGTACGTTTTCTTTGCGATAAATTTTAGGAGTAGGTGCTTTACTGTGGTTCTAGATAGACGATTTTTAAGTGGTTTTTTAGTTCCTGAAAAATGCTAATTATCACCTATATACTAAGGATAGCAGATAAAATAAAAAAATTGGTATACTTTTGTAATACCAAAAACTAGTCAATGGCAAAGAATTTAGTAATCGTAGAGTCTCCTGCAAAAGCAAAAACAATAGAGAAATTTTTAGGAAAAGACTTCCAGGTAGAATCCAGTTTTGGTCATATAGCAGATTTACCTTCTAAAGAATTAGGGGTAGATGTCGAAAATGATTTTGAAGCAAAGTATATTGTGAGTAAAGATAAATCTGCGTTAGTAAAAAAGCTAAGAGATTTATCAAAGAAAGCAGAAACTATATGGTTAGCGAGTGATGAGGATCGAGAGGGAGAAGCAATCTCTTGGCACTTAGAACAAGAATTAAAATTAGATAAAAGTAAAACCAAACGAATTGTTTTTAACAGTATTACAAAATCTGCAATACAAAAAGCAATAGAAAACCCAAGAGAGATTAATTATGATCTTGTAAATGCACAACAGGCAAGAAGGGTTTTAGATAGATTAGTAGGGTATGAGTTATCTCCGGTTCTTTGGAAGAAAATAAAACCAGGTCTTTCTGCAGGTAGAGTACAATCTGTTGCCGTACGTTTAATCGTAGAGCGCGAAAGAGATATTGAAGGATTTACTCCAGAGGCAGCATTTAAAATTACAGCGCAGTTTAAAACTAATGAAGGCAGTATTTTTTCGGCTAAACTGAATAAAACATTTGCAACAAAAAAAGAAGCAGAAGCTTTTCTATCAGAAAACATGAATGCTACCTTTGCTGTAGCAAGCTTGGATAAAAAACCTGCAAAAAAATCTCCAGCAGCACCTTTTACTACATCAACCTTACAGCAAGAAGCTTCACGTAAATTATATTTTTCCGTAGGACGAACAATGCAAGTAGCGCAACGTCTGTACGAAGCGGGTTTAATAACCTACATGAGAACAGATAGTGTAAACTTATCTAAAGAGGCTTTAGATGCAGCTAAAGAAGCTATTGTAGAAAATTACGGAAAAGAGTATAGTAATACGCGTAATTATAAAGGAAAAAGTAAAGGAGCGCAAGAGGCGCATGAGGCTATTAGGCCTACAGATATGAAACTTCAGAATGTTTCATTAGAGCGCGATCAAGAGAAATTATATGAACTTATCTGGAAACGTACCCTTGCTTCACAAATGAGTGATGCGCAGTTGGAGCGTACCAATGTTAAGATTAGTTGTTCTGGACATAATCAAGAGTTTACAGCAAACGGAGAGGTGATCAAATTTGATGGTTTCCTTAAAGTATATATGGAAGATGTAGATGATGAAGATGTTGCTGAAGAGCAAGAAGGAATGCTTCCTGCCATGAAAAAAGGTGAAGCATTGATAAATAATTACATTACGGCTACAGAGCGTTTTAGTAGACCTCCATACCGTTTTACGGAAGCGTCACTAGTAAAGAAATTGGAAGAATTAGGTATTGGTAGACCATCTACCTATGCACCTACAATTTCTACAGTTCAGAATAGAGGTTATGTGGAAAAAGGAACTATTGAAGGGGTAGAGCGTAAGTATGTGCAGTTAGTTCTTGAAAACAATGCTGTAGCGACCAACAATCTAACCGAAAACGTAGGATCTGATAAAGGAAAACTAGTGCCTACTGATATTGGGATGATTGTGACCGACTTTTTGGTTAGTCATTTCTCTGGAATTATGGAATATAATTTCACGGCTAAAGTAGAAGAAGATTTTGATGAAATAGCTGAAGGGAAAGAGGATTGGAAAAAAGTGATGAAGAACTTTTATAAAGATTTTCATCCTAAAGTAATAGATGTAGAAGAAAATGCAGATCGGGCTAGTGGAGAACGTATTCTAGGAAAAGACCCAAAATCTGGCAGACAAGTACTGGTTCGTTTAGGTCGCTTTGGACCTATGGTACAAATAGGTTCTTCGGAAGAGGAAGAGAAACCTATTTTTGCAAGTTTATTGCCAGAGCAATCTTTGAATACCATAACGTTCGAGGAGGCCATGGAGCTTTTTACTTTACCAAGAGCATTGGGAGAGTATAAAGGAGAAGAAGTTTTAGCAAATGTTGGAAGATTTGGTCCTTACGTTAAATTCGGAGATAAATTTATTTCATTAGAAAAAGGAGAAAGTGCTTTTGATGTGGTCTTTGATAGAGCGGTTGAGCTCATTAAAGCTAAGGAATTGGCAGATGCGCCAATTGCTCATTATGAAGATAAAGAAGTTACAAAAGGAACTGGCCGTTTCGGTCCATTTATTAAATGGGACGGCATGTTTATCAACGTGAATAAGAAATACGATTTTGATAATCTGTCAAATGATGATATTATTGAACTTATCGAAACCAAAAAACGAAAAGAGATTGATAAGGTTATTCACGATTGGAAAGAAGAAGGTATTCGTGTAGAAAAAGCACGTTGGGGTAGACACAATGTAATAAAAGGAAAGATTAAAGTAGAATTGTCAAAAGAAGTTGATGCTACAAAAATTACATTGAAAGAAGCTCAGGCAATGATTGAGAAGAAAACGCCTAAGAAGAAAGCCAAAGCAGCACCAAAGAAAAAAGCTGCGCCTAAGAAAAAGGCAAAATAAAACTACACTACTAATTTTTAGATACACCTTCTTGATGCGTATTTTTTTGCGACAATTCAAGAAGGTGTATTATATTTGAGTCAATAAGTTTATAGTAATCCTCAAAACATTCAATTTTTAATGGCATTTGATTTTTTAGTTCCTGTTGATGATAAATTAATAGCACATTGCGAATTACTTCCGGCGCAAGCATTAGGGAATAAAATTCATAAGCATACACAACGTAAAGGCTTGCCTGTATTGGCTAATGCTTCCTTTGCTATTATTGGTGTAAATGAATCCAGAAATGCATTTGAGAAGAAAACAGAAACTTTAGACCTGTTTGAGGTACGCCGTCAGCTTTATAAGTTAATGATGGGGAACTGGAGTAATACCATCGTAGATTTAGGAGATATTAATGAAGGAGAAGCGGTTACAGATACTTATTTTGTTGTAAAAGAAATAGTAGCAGAGCTTATTGAAGAAGATGTGGTGGCTATTATTATAGGCGCAACACAGGACATAACTTACCCCTCGTATAGAGCTTTTGATGGCTTGCGTAGTATGGTAAATTTGGTGTCCGTAGATAGTCGATTTGATTTTGGTGACGCAGATGAACTTATTTCTTCGCATTCGTATTTAAGTAAGATTATTACAGACAAGCCTAATAATCTTTTTAATTTTTCTAATGTTGGCTATCAGAGTTATTTCTGTGCTCAAGAAGAAATAGATTTAATGGAGCATCTTTTCTTTGATGCATATCGTTTGGGAGAAATTTCAGCCAATATTACCTTGGCAGAGCCTATATTACGTAATGCTAATATTGTAAGCATAGATTTACGGTCTATTAAAGCGAGTGAAATTTCTATGTCAGAGAATTTTTCACCTAATGGATTTAATGGAAAAGAAATTTGTGCGATTGCTCGTTACGCGGGAATTAGTGATAAAGTAAATGTTTTCGGGATTTATGAAGGAGAAAATACACCCCAGTCTTTTCAGTTAACAGCACAAATTATTTGGTATTTTATAGAGGGGCATAATTATAGGGTAAAAGAATCTCCTTTTGTGAAAAGTGAGGACTTTACCAAGTTTATTGTGCCTACAGATGATGAGGATTTAATATTTCATAAAAGTAATCTTACCAATAGATGGTGGGTAGAGGTGCCAACTATTTTATCTTCACATAATAAATCAAATATACCTGCGTTATTATCTTGCATGGAACAGGACTATTTTGATGCTTGCAATCAAATTATTCCAGAACGATGGTTTAAAGCTTATAAAAAGGGCTTTAATTAAAATAAAAAAAGTAAAGGATAATACAATTGACACAATATTTTAATCAAAACGTAGTTTTAGAGAATAATAAAAGTGTTTTTAAATTACAGTCTTAATCGAAATTTAACCTAAGTATGAAGAAGCTATTGTTATCATCTATAGCGTTTGTTGTTTTACTCAGCAGTTGCGGATCTAAAACAAAAGGAGAACTAGTTGGAGTCCAAGGAAAAAAATGGTATCCAGAAAAGCCTCATGGTATGGAATTGATCCCCCAGGGATCCTATATTATGGGTAAAAGTGAAGAAGATCAGGCTAAAGTTCTCAACGCGCCAACCAAAACAGTTACTGTACGCTCTTTCTATATGGACGACACAGAAATTACGAACAGTGAATACCGACAATTCGTAGAGTGGGTACGAGATTCTATCGTAAGAACCAAGCTGGCCATCCTAGCAGATGAATTAGGTTTAGGTCCAGATGATGGAGGAATTGGTGACTATGCATTTAAAGATGCGGATACCACTAAATTATCATCTTATGACAAGTATATGCTTGATAACTACTCAGGAATGGGTGATACCGGATATGAAGGTAGAGGGTTAAACCTTGATCAAGATTTAGTTTGGGATACTTCGGAGTATCCAGATGAATATTATGTTGAAGTAATGGATAAATTATATATTTCTGAAGAAGAAGCTTATAATGGACAACGTACTATAGACGTAACACAATTAAAATACAAGTATTCTTGGATGGATATTGAGGCAGCTGCTCGTGCTAAAGGTAAGGGTAGTAGAAAAGACTTCATTAAACAAGAAGAATTAGAAATATACCCAGATACAACGGTTTGGATTCGAGATTTTGAATACTCTTATAATGAACCAATGCATAATGATTATTTCTGGCATGACGCTTACAGTGAGTATCCTGTAGTTGGTGTGAGTTGGAAACAAGCAAAAGCATTTTGTAACTGGAGAACTAAGCTTAAGAATGATGATCAAAAATCTAAAGGAGCTCAGTTTGTAAATCAATTTAGATTACCAACAGAGGCAGAATGGGAATATGCAGCAAGAGGTGGTATTGAAAGTGGAACATACCCTTGGGGTGGACCATATGTGATAAGTGACACCGGTTGCTTTATGGCAAACTTTAAACCACAACGTGGAGATTATGCCGCAGATACAGCATTATATACTGTAGAAGCAAAATCTTTTGAGCCAAATGATTATAACTTATATAACATGGCTGGTAACGTTTCTGAATGGACAGATTCTAGTTATGATCCTAACTCTTACGAGTATGTTTCAACAATGAACCCGAATGCTGGTTCTGGACAAAATGCAAGAAAAGTTATCCGTGGAGGATCTTGGAAAGATGTTGCTTATTTCCTACAGGTAAGTACAAGAGATTATGAATACCAAGATTCAGCACGTAGTTATATTGGATTTAGAACCGTACAAGATTATATGGGCGTTGAAGAGAATAAGCCTTTAAATAAGTAATACAATAAATTTTACATAAAGTCGAATTAAATTAAACCAAATCGTTATTATTAACATTAACCTGAAATTAAATTAAAATTATGGCACAGTCAAAAGCAACAAAGAAATTATTTAACATGGCCTATGGGCTAGGAGCATCAATCGTAATTATCGGTGCATTATTCAAGATTTTACACTGGGAGTTAGGACCATTAAATGGTGGTGTTCTTCTTGCAATTGGTCTTATTACAGAGGCACTTATTTTTGCTATTAGTGCATTTGAACCATTAGAAGACGAATATGATTGGTCTTTAGTATACCCAGAATTAGCTGGTGGTGAAGGTGTTGCAAGAGCTAACAGCGTTGCTGCAGAAGTACAAGAATCAGAAGCTTCATTATCTAAAAAATTAGATGATTTATTAAAAGAAGCTGGTGTAGATGCAAGCTTAATGGAAAGCTTAGGAACTAGCATTAGAAACTTTGAAGGTGCTGCAAAAGGTATCGCTCCTACAGTAGATGCAATGGAATCTACTCGTAAGTATTCTGATGAAATGGTACAAGCTGCTTCTCAAATGGAATCTTTAAACAGTCTATATAAAGTACAATTAGAAAGCGCTAGCAAACAAGCTTCAATTAATGAAGAAGTTGTTCAGAATTCTACAGCTTTAAAAGACCAAATGGCATCGTTATCTACAAACTTATCGTCTCTTAACGGAGTATACGGTGGTATGTTATCTGCAATGACAAGAAACTAATTAGTTTTAGTAATAATCAAACCCCAAAAATTAACTAAAATTTAATTAGAAAAACATGGCAGGAGGAAAACAGTCACCACGTCAGAAAATGGTTAACTTAATGTACTTAGTGTTCATTTGTATGTTAGCCCTGAATATGAGTAAAGAAGTTCTAGCGGCATTCGGTCTTATGAATGAGAAGATGGAAGTTTCTAACCAAAAAACTTCAGATAACAATTTGGCATTCTTAGATGGTCTTGAAACAAAGGCTTCAGAAGATGCAGCTAAATATGCTGAAGATTTCAAAAAAGCACAGACAGTACAAAAATTATCTCAAGAGTATTATGATTATTTAGAAGCTCTTAAGAAAGATATGACTGCAGGTGTTGAAGACCCAAAGGATTATCAAGTAATGGATAAGTCTGACTTTTTAGATCAAAAATTCTTCGCAGGAGATAATTTGGCAGAAGGCGGTAAAGAGTTCATGAAAAAAATCGAAGAGTACCGTACTAAAGTTTCAGTATTAGTACCGGCTAAATTAAAATCATCTGTTATTGCTAGATTTGAAACTGGAGATGCTAATGGTAAAGTAGAAAAGAAAGATAAGACAAAGCAAGATTGGTTAAACTACCATTATGAAGGCTTTCCTTTAATTGCTTCTTTAACTAAAATTACAGCTTTACAAGCTGATATCAAGTCTACAGAAGAAGATGCTTTAAAATCGATGTTAGAAGGTAACTTAACAGATCAAGTTTCTTTAACAAACTTTAAAACTTCTCTTTTTGGATCTAAATCTGCTTTTTATTCTGGAGAAAAATATGATGGTAAAATTATCATTAGTAAAACAGATAACTCTTCTACACCTGTTAGAGCAGAATTAACTCTTGATGGGAAGAAATTGACAGCTGATACAGATTATAAGCTTGAAGCTGGTGGTGTTAAAATGTTGATCAGTACTGGTAACCCAGGAGATCACGTAGTAGCAGGTACAATCTTCTTTATGCAAGATGGTACAGAAGTTCCTGTAGAAGTGAATAATTCATTCGCTACAATTTCTAAGCCAGGAGCTGCTTTAATTGCTGCTGACAAAATGAATGTAGTGTACCGTGGTGTTGCTAACCCAATGTCTATATCTATACCAGGTATTCCTGATAATAAAGTAAGTGCTAATGCAGCTGGATTATCTAAGCGTAGCGGAAGTAGTTATGTTATGAACCCGGGTACAGGTAGAACAGTGACGATTAGTGCATCTGGTAAGTTACCTGACGGACAGGTAGTATCTTCTAAATCTGAATTCAGAATTAAAGATATTCCAAGACCTAATGGATCTATTAGAGGAGAAACTAACTCAGCTAAAATGCCAAGAACTAACTTAGAAATATCTACTGTTGGTGCATTATTAGAAGATTTCGATTTCGATTTAAATCTTGCTGTAAGTGGATTCAAATTTAAAGTTCCTGGGCAACCAACAGTGGTAGTTAGTGGTAACAAATTAAATGGTGCTGCTAAGTCTGCTTTGAAAAGAGCTGGTCGTGGAGATGCTGTTCAGATATTTGATATTGAAGCTTATATAACAAATAACAAGTCTTACAGGTTGAAAAAAGTATCACCAGTAGTGGTTGAACTTACAAACTAGTAATAAAATTTATTGAAAAGCGTTATAAGTTAATAAGAACGTAAATTCTAAACGACTTATAACGAATTTCAGTAAAGGTGTAAAAACAAATAAATTTTTAAAAATGAATTGGAAAAATGTTTTATTAATTGGTGCGGTAGCTTTATTGCCAATATCTACAATGGCTCAGGCAAACATATTAAATGCCAAAAGACCAGAGGAGATAGGTAAGAAAACTGAATCTCAAATAGAGAAAGATAATGACGCTCCTTTAGATTACGGTTATGTTGATGATAGAGATATTCTATGGTCAAAAACAGTATGGGAAGTTATCGATTTAGATGAAAGAGTTAACTTTCCGCTATACTACCCAATTGATACTGTAGATATAGGTTCTGATAGAAGATCTTTATATGATGTTTTAATCAAAAACATTAAAAACGGTAAAATTAAAGATATCTATGCCGATTCTTATTTTACTGAAAAAAGAGAATTCGCAGACTTACAAGCTACAATGCAAAAAGTTGATACGACCGATTATGGTTACGAACAATACAATGCAGGTGAGCAAGTATCTCCAGAATACATTAACAGAAGAGATTTAGCAGCAGCAGATTTAGAAGAGTATTTAGTTAAAGGTATTTGGTATTTTGATAAGCGTCAAGGCGAATTAAAATACAGACTTTTAGGTATTGCTCCAAGAGCGCCAGATGTTAACTTTATTGATGATGAATCTATGGATCAGGAAGAGAACAAAGTTGCCTTATTCTGGGTATGGTACCCAAGTGCAAGACAAATTCTTCATGAAGCTAAAGTATTTAATCAAAGAAACTCTGCACAACCTATATCTTTTGATATGTTGTTAAATGCAAGAAGGTTTAATGCAACAATTTATAAAGAAGATAATGTTTATGGTGATCGTGCTATTAAAGATTACATTTCAGATAACTCTTTATTCCAATTGCTAGAATCTAATCGTATTAAAGAAACAATTAGAGATAAGGAACAAGATATGTGGAGTTATTAATTTAAAAATTCCAATTCAACATAAAACAAAAAAGTCTTAGCCAATGGTTAAGACTTTTTTTTATGCCAATTAGCTACCTTTGCAGTATGATAGATTATTTAATTGTAGGCCTTGGGTTGGCAGGGATTTCTTTTTGTGAACAACTGGAAGAAAATCATAAAACATATCGTGTAATTGCAGATAAATCGCAAACATCGTCGGTAGTTGCAGGGGGTTTATATAATCCAGTAATTTTGAAACGTTTCACCTTGGCATGGAATGCAAAAGTGCAATTAGAAACAGCACTACCTTTTTATGAGAAATTAGCTAAAAAGTTACATACGCAGTTAGATTTTAAAGTTCCAGTACTGCGCAGATTCGCCTCTATCGAAGAGCAAAATATGTGGTTTGAAGCTTCAGATAAACCTCAATTAGGGTATTTTTTAGCGACGAATATCAAAAAAAACGAAAATACATGTATTGATGCTCCATTTGGCTATGGAGAAGTAAACTATACCGGAAGGATCGCAACCAAAGTACTTTTGGCTAGTTATGAGAAATACCTTTTGACTAATATGCTCTTGCAACAAGAGACTTTTGATTATGAGGCACTGGAAATAAAAGCAGATCATATAGCATATCAAGGCATAGCGGCAAAAAGAATCATTTTTGCAACAGGATTTGGTCTGCATGAGAATCCATTTTTTAACTATTTACCTTTAAATGGTACTAAGGGAGAATTACTAACGATAAAGGCTCCAGATCTAAAGGAAGAGAATGTTATAAAATCATCTGTGTTTATCATTCCGTTAGGAGATGATTTATACCGAGTAGGGGCCACGTATAAATGGAAAGATAAAACAAACTTACCTACGGCAGAATCTAAACAAGAACTTCTAGAAAAGCTAGAAACGTTCTTGACGTGCAATTACGAGGTCGTAGATCATGTGGCGGGTATACGCCCAACGGTAGCAGATCGTAGACCTTTAGTAGGGCAGCACCCAGAGGAGGATAAGTTATTTATTTTAAATGGTTTTGGCTCTAGAGGAGTTATGATTGCGCCAACAGCATCCGCATCTTTATACCAATTTATTGAGCATGCTACTGCAATTCATCCCGAGATGAATAGTGCGCGTTTTACTAAAAAATACTACCAGAAAAAATAAAGAAATTAAGAGGTGGTTTTTTTGTCATGATTTACAATCGCACTAGGATCATAGCTAATAAACATATTGATCCATATATTACGAGATAAACGCATGATAAGTGGCATGAAAACAACTAAGGTACCCATAATAGCAAAAAAACTAGTTTTTAATCCAGTACCCATAAATAAAAATGTGATAACAAAAGCGGCTACAGCAAAAGCAATTCCAACACCATAACTAACATACATTGCACCATAAAAAAAAGAAGGTTCTATTTTGTATTTAGTGCCACAATGAGCGCAACGCTCATGCATTTTAAAAATTTTGGTCAAATGAAAAGGGTTTTTGTCCACATACATGCTCTCATTTTGACATTTAGGACAAGTTCCTGTTAAAATACTGTAGAGTTTGTTTCCTTTTTTTAACATTTGCAAAAGTTTTAGCAAAAATAAGATTTTAGGAGGTCTTCTTATGTAACTAAAGTCACAAAAAACTAATAAAGAAAATAAAAATACTACATGCTTAATATTCATAATCTTTCTGTTTCATTCGCTGGCGAATATCTATTTGAAGAAATTTCATTTCGCTTAAATACTGGCGATAGAGTTGGCCTAATTGGTAAAAACGGGGCAGGAAAATCTACCTTATTAAAATTGTTGTCTAAAGAAATGCAACCAGATACGGGTATTATCGCTTCCGATAAAGAAGTGCGTATTGGTTTTTTAAAGCAAGATTTAGATTTTGAGCAAGGAAGAACAGTTTTAGAAGAGGCTTATCAAGCATTTGAAGAAATTATCGCTTTAGAACAAAAACTAGCCTACACTAATGAGCAACTTGCAGAACGTACAGATTATGAAAGTGATGGATATTCAAAACTTATAGAAGACTTAAGTGATATTACACACCACTATGAAATTTTAGGGGGGTATAATTACCAAGGGGAAACAGAAAAGATTTTACAAGGTTTAGGCTTTAAAAGAGAAGATTTTGATAAGCATACAGACACGTTTTCTGGTGGATGGCGTATGCGTATTGAGTTGGCAAAATTATTGTTGCAGAATAATGATGTATTGCTTTTAGATGAGCCTACCAACCACTTAGATATAGAATCTATTATTTGGCTAGAGCAATTTTTGAGAGGTAGCTCTAGCGCTGTGGCTATTGTATCGCATGATAAAATGTTCTTAGATAATGTTACCAATAGAACTATTGAAATTTCATTAGGGAGAATTTATGATTATAATAAACCTTATTCTGAGTTTTTAGTGCTTCGTAAGGAGATTCAAGAGCAGCAATTAAGTGCGCAAAGAAATCAGGAAAAACAAATACAGCAAACAGAGAAGTTAATAGAAAAGTTTAGAGCAAAAGCTTCAAAGGCAACGATGGCACAGTCTTTAATTAAAAAATTAGATAAGCTAGACCGCATAGAAGTCGATGAGGATGACAATAGCGTTATGAATCTTAAATTTCCGATATCCGTAACTCCAGGTAGAGTGGTGGTAGAAATTGAAGATCTGTCTAAGCATTATGGGGAAAAAGAGGTTCTTAACAATATAGATTTATTGATAGAACGCGATATTAAGACTGCTTTCGTTGGGCAGAACGGTCAAGGGAAATCTACCTTGGCTAAAATCATTGTTGGAGAATTAGAGTATCAAGGACGTTTAAAGCTAGGGCACAATGTTCAAATAGGATACTTTGCTCAAAACCAAGCAGAATATTTAGATGGGAATAAAACGATACTAAATACGATGATTGATGCGGCTAACGAGACTAATAGAAGTAAGGTTCGAGATATACTTGGTTCTTTTCTCTTTAGAGGCGATGAGGTAGATAAATATGTGAAAGTACTATCAGGAGGAGAACGGAACCGTTTAGCCCTGGCTAAAATGCTTTTACAGCCTTTTAATGTCTTGGTAATGGATGAGCCTACTAACCACTTAGATATAAAATCTAAAAATGTTTTGAAGCAAGCCCTTCAGAGTTTTGAAGGTACTTTAATCTTGGTTTCTCACGATAGAGATTTTTTACAAGGCTTAACTAGTAATGTGTATGAATTTAAAGACGGAGCAATAAAGGAATATCTTGGAGACATAGATTTCTATTTAGAGCAACGTAAAGTAGAAGACTTTAGGGAAATAGAGAAAAAGCAGGTCCAGGTGAAACAGAAAGTGAAAAAGGTCGTTGCTACAGAAATAAGCTATGAAGATCAAAAAAAGCTAAAATCTCTTAATAATAAATTAAGCTCTGTTGAAAGTACTATTTCACAATTAGAAAAAGAAATAAAGCAGATAGATAAAGACCTATTAAATAATTACGAAGCAACCATTGCGAAGCCTAACTTTTTTGAATCTTACGAGAAAAAGAAAAAAACATTGAAGCAATTGATGGAGCAATGGGAGGAAATTACTATAAAATTAGAAGAATTTTCATAAGCAATTTTACCAATCATCTTCTATTTACTACAGATTATCGTTGTTTCACAACGTAAATGGATGATTTACATGTAGTTCATCGAAATCTTATGTTTCGTACGATATAATATTCTAAATTTGTAGGAGTATTCCTATAGCAATCAAAAAGGGATGTTTTTAAAATTTAGCGTATGACTATTAAAATTTGGAAATCACTATTGGTAATTTTGTTGTTTACAACGGCTGCATTTGCTATTCCAAAAGCAGAGAAAAAGGCACTTGTAGATTTATATAAAAGTACGAATGGCGATGGTTGGAAGACTTCTTGGAACTTAGCTACGAAAGTTTCTAAATGGGACGGTGTAGTTATAGAAGATAATCATGTTGTTGCTATTACGCTATTCAATAATAACTTGACGGGGGTACTTCCTTCAAGTATTGGAGATTTGCAGTATTTGAAAATTTTGAACTTAGCTTTTAATACTATTGAAGGGCAATTGCCAGTTGGCTTGTTTCAGTTAACAAACTTAGAGGTTTTAAGGTTGGGTAAAAATAAATTTCAAGGTGCAATTCCAAATGAAATTGGAGCATTAAAAAAATTAGAGCATTTAGATTTGTATCATAATAATATGTCTGGTGCATTGCCAGAAGTTATTGGTTCATTGTCTCAGTTAAAAGTAATCTCACTTTCAGATAATAGGATTGAAGGGAAGCTTCCTGAATCTATTAGTAGTTTATCCAATTTAGAGCGCTTAGAGCTTTCTGAAAATAATTTAATGGGTGACCTTCCTAAAAACTTAAGTGCATTGCAAGAGCTAAAAATTTTAGCCATCGCAAATAATTCATTCTCAAATAAATTTCCGTCAGAGATCTTAAAGATGCAAAATTTAGAAGTTTTGCAGATTCAGAAAAATAACTTTGAAGTAAATTTCTTGGCAGATTTTTCTTCTACGGCTTCTAGTTTGGTTGTGTTTGACTTTGATGGCAAGACCAATGTATCCTACAGTAAAAGAAATTTAAAAGATCTTTATTTAGATTCTAATACGCGTACAGCAAAGGCGAAGTTTGAAGATGAAGAGGAAAAAAATTAATTAAGTTAAGTATCATAGCTATGAAAAACATGATAAAGACATTTTTGGTAATTGCAGTATTCGGAAGTTATAATTCGTATGCGGAAATTTCTAAAGCAGAAAAAGATGCTTTGATCGACCTATACACGCAAACAGATGGTCAAGGTTGGAATACGACCTGGGATTTAAACAGTCCTGTGAGTAATTGGCACGGTGTAACCGTAAAAAATGATCAGGTAATAAAAGTAAATCTGTTTCATAATAACCTTAGCGGTGTATTGCCCGCAAGTATTGGCGCTTTAAAAAACTTAACAGAATTAAATTTAGCGTTTAACCAATTAACAGGGGTATTACCTTCGGAAATTAGCGCCTTAGAAAATTTAATCATTCTAAAATTAGAAATGAATAGATTAAAAGGTTCTTTGCCAGAAAATTTAGGTAAAATGGTTTCCTTACAAGAATTAACTGCTTTTAATAATTTTTTATCAGGAGAAATACCAAACAGCATTGGAGAATTAAAAACACTTAGGACTTTAAATCTATCAAGTAATAATTTTAAAGGAGCTATACCATCTTCTATAGGAAATTTAGAGCACTTAGAATCTTTAGGTTTGTTTGAAAATGGCTTACAAGGCGTAATGCCTTCAGAGCTAGGGAACTTAGGGAAGTTAAAAGAGTTAGTGTTGGCAAATAATAAATTAAACGGGGCTATACCTAAAGAAGTAGGGCAATTGGCGAGTTTAGAAATTTTTCAAATTCAAAATAATGGCTTTGATTCTTTTGAAGATATTAGTAGTTTAAAAATAAATAGTTTATTGGTATTTGATTTTGACGAAGAGAAAATTGAAACTTCTCCTAAATTTAAAGACATAAAGAAATATACAACAAGAATGGCCGATACCAAGTTTGAGGACGACACCGATAATTAGGGATTATAAACTAAATTAAAGAAAAAGAGGTACTGTAGAGTACCTCTTTTTTTATACATTTATCATAAATAGATAGATTTTACGTTATAGAGTTTACGTAACCTATTTATAAACCATAAATGAAAGGTGTTTCACAACATATCCTTTTGTTTAAATGTATTGACCAAATCATGAAACCAATAAGCAAAAAGTTATTATTTGTTTTTTTGTGTTCGTATTGTTTCATCTCGAAAGCGCAAATTCCTGATGATGAAAAGAACGCATTATTGTCATTATTTACTGCTACTAAAGGTGCTCAGTGGAATATTCAATGGGACTTATCACAACCCGTCACGGAATGGTACGGCGTAAGAATCAGAGAAAATCATGTAGTTGGGATTGAATTAGGACGAAATAACTTAACAGGAATACTTCCTAAGGAAATTTCGAATTTAAAAAAGCTAGAAATTTTAAATTTATCTTTAAATAATTTAAAAGGTAATTTTCCAAAAGAGCTTTTAGGTTTGGTGGAATTAAAAGAGATTAGTCTTGAAATGAATAATTTCAGAAATCAAATTCCCTCTACGATCAATCAATTACAGCAATTAGAGATATTATCTCTATATAACAATGCGTTCACAGGGGTAATCCCAGAAAGTCTTGGCAGGATTAAGAACCTCAAAGTCATTAATCTTTCTGGAAATTATTTAGAAGGCACTATTCCGTTATCTTTTGGGGGCTTATGTAACCTAGAGGTTTTAGGCTTGTTTGGTAACAAATTGAGTGGAGTTATTGGGCTTAATTTTGATAAATTACCAAAATTGTATGAAATTACATTAGCTTATAATAAGTTTTATGGACCTGTACCTGAAGGTATAGATGTGCTAGGAGATTTAAAATATTTACAGCTTCAAGGCAACAATTTTAATTCATTTGATAGCCTAAAAAATATTAATAGGGAGCGTTTAATTACATTAAATACAGATAGTTTAGCGCTACAGAAAGGTGCTGATTTATTTGAATTAGAGGTAGTTCCTGAAGCAAACGCTAAAGGAAAAGAGCTAATATTAGAATAAAAGTCAAAAAATATCGATTAAAAAAAAGGGATGCAATTTTTGCATCCCTTTTTTATGTCGTAAGATATAGTGATGGTTGCGATTTTTTAAGAAATGTTTAACTAAACTAGCTTAAACTAATGGATAGTTTTGTAGTCCAATACAATTCCAACCAGAATAAACTCATGAGAAAAATTATAATATCAATTTTAGGGGTGCTTTTAATAGTTGCTTCTGTTTTTATTGCTAATGCTATCGTAGATAGTAAAACCACTTCTAAACCAAAACCTGAGAAAGTTATTAAGTCGGTTTTTACTGAAAAAGTAAAAAATGGGACGGTTGCGATTGTTGTTCCTGCTAACGGAACTATCATAGCAAAAAGGCGCGTAGAATTGTATGCTGAGGTTCAAGGTGTTTTTAGAGGGAACAATAAATTATTTAAGGCAGGAGAAACCTACAGAAAAGGCGAGGCTATAATTAGAATAGATGCGGCAGAGTATGCGGCAAGTGTTCAATCTGCAAAAAGTAACTTATATAATTTGATAACGTCTATTATGCCAGATTTGCGCTTAGACTATCCAGAAATATTTGATAAATGGCAAGCGTATTTAAGTGGGTTTGATATGGATGCAACTACCCCAGCGTTACCGGAATTGTCTTCAGAGAAAGAAAAATATTTTATTAGTGGTCGTGGTATTTTAACTAGCTTTTATAATGTAAAGAATTTAGAACAACGATTAAGTAAGTACAGAATTTCTGCGCCGTTTGATGGTGTGCTTACAGAAGCCTTGGTTACAGAGGGAACCTTAATTCGTTCGGGACAAAAATTAGGAGAGTTTATAAATACGGAGGTGTATGAATTAGAAGTGTCTATAAGTAAGACTTACAGCGATCTACTCAAAATTGGAGAGAAAGTAAATTTGGTAAACTTAGAAGGTACAGCAGAATATACTGGTGTTGTGACACGAATAAATGGGAGTGTAGATCAAGCTTCACAAACTATAAAGGCATTTATAGAAGTAAATGATAAGCGTTTAAAAGAGGGCATGTATCTAGAAGCAAAATTAGATGCTAAGAAAGAAGAAAATGCAATAGAAATTAATAGGGGCTTACTGTTAGAAAGTGATCAAATTTTTGTGGTAAGAGATTCTATTTTAGATTTAATAGAAGTAAAACCCGTATATTTTTCGGATAAAAAAGTGGTTTTAAAAGAAGTGCCAGACGGAACCGTCATTGTTTCAAAGCCAGTGGTTGGTGCCTACGCAGGTATGTTGGTTAAAGTTTTAGAAAATGAATCTGAAAACCCAACAAAGTAATGAGAAATATAATAGCATATTTCATTAAATATCACGTAGCCGTTACCGTATTTCTTATTGCAATTACGATATTCGGTGCCGTAGGAGCTTTTTCTTTAAAATCATCCTTTTTTCCGCTTACAGATTCTAAAAACATTACGATCTCCGTGGTATATCCAGGGGCGTCTCCTCAAGAAGTTGAAGAGGGTATTGTTTTAAAAATCGAGGATAACTTAAAAGGTTTAGAAGGTGTAGATCGTGTAACCTCTACTTCAAGAGAAAATAGTGGTTCTATCAATGTAGAGATAGAGAAAGGAAGAGATGTTGACTTTATGCTGCTAGAAGTTAAAAATGCAGTAGATAGAGTGCCTTCTTTCCCAACGGGAATGGAGCCCTTGGTGGTTTCTAAATTAGAGGCCGTCAGACAGACAATTAGTTTTGCAATCAGTGGTAAAGACATTCCGCTAGCTACCTTAAAGCAAATAGGTAGGCAGGTTGAAAATGACGTGAGGGCTATAGAAGGTGTTTCTCAAATAGAAATGTCTGGATACCCAAATGAAGAAATAGAAATAGCAGTCAATGAAAATAGCTTACTTGCGTACAACATTTCTTTTGATGATGTAGCGCAAGCTGTGGCGAATGCCAATATTTTAGTAACGGGGGGTAATATAAAAACCAGTACGGAAGAATATCTTATTCGCGCTAATAATAGGTCTTATTATGGAGATGAGATTTCTAATTTAATCATAAGAGCAGAAAGTTCAGGTCAAACAGTTCGTTTAAAAGACGTAGCTATCGTCAGAGATCGCTTTGAAGAGAGCCCGAATGCCTCTTATTTCAACGGAAATTTAGCTGTAAACTGTTCTATAACCAGTACAAATACGGAAGATTTGATCTCCTCTGCGGAGAAGGTTAAAGAATATATTGAAGAATTTAATCAAAAATACAATAATGTACAGCTCAATGTAGTGAGTGATCAGTCGAAGACTTTAGTGCAACGAACGGAGTTACTTACAGAGAATGCTATTGTTGGAATGATTTTAGTACTTGTATTTTTATCCTTATTCTTAAATACGAGACTTGCGTTTTGGGTAGCTTTTGGATTGCCAATCTCTTTCTTAGGGATGTTTATTTTTGCAGGCTTTTTTGATGTTACCATAAATGTATTATCGTTATTTGGGATGATTATAGTTATAGGTATTTTGGTAGATGATGGTATTGTTATCGCAGAGAATATCTATCAACACTATGAGAAAGGGAAAACACCAATACAAGCAGCCATAGATGGTACAATGGAAGTTATTCCTCCTATTGTCTCTGCAATTATTACCACACTTCTAGCATTTTCAATTTTCTTATTTTTAGACGGTAGAATTGGTGAATTTTTTGGAGAGGTCTCCGTGGTGGTAATTCTCACCTTGGTGGTGTCTCTAGTAGAAGCACTGATAATTCTTCCGGCTCACCTTGCACATTCTAAAGCATTACAGCCTTTAGATTCTAAGCCTAAATCAAAATTAGCAGAAGCATTTGCTAAGTTGCGTGTCATCAATCAAGCAGGAGATCGTTTTATGAACTGGATGCGGGATAAATTATATGGTCCTGCTTTACGTTTTGCGCTAGAGTATAAAATATTGTTCTTTTCATTTTTTGCTATAGCCCTAATTTTAACTTTTGGCGCTATTGGAGGAGGAATCATTAGAACAACATTCTTCCCTAATGTGGCAAGTGACCGCGTGTCTATATCCTTAGAGATGCCTAATGGCACCAATGAGATTATTACAGATTCTATTATTAGTTTAATTGAAGATAAAGCAGAAATTGTCAACCAAGAGTTTACCGAGAAGTATTTGAAAGGTACAGATAAGATGTTATTTGATAACATGATTAGAAGAGTAGGGCCAGGCTCCTCTTCTGCATCTTTGACCTTAAATTTACTACCAGGAGAAGAACGTCCTGATGAGATTTCTTCAGAGTTGGTTACTAATAGATTACGAGAATTGGTAGGGCCTGTTGTTGGAGTAGAAAGCCTTATTTTTGGTTCTGGTGGGAATTTTGGAGGAAGTCCGGTAGCTGTTTCTTTGTTAGGAAATAATATTGAAGAATTAAAAGCTGCAAAAAAAGAGCTTAAATCCATACTAGAGAATAATGCTACGCTAAAAGATGTTGCGGATAATGACCCTGCAGGTATTAAAGAAATTAAGTTAGAACTTAAGGAAAATGCCTATTTGCTAGGATTAGATTTACGGACAATTATGAATCAGGTTCGTGCAGGATTCTTTGGAACACAAGCCCAACGTTTTCAACGTGGGCAAGATGAGATTAAGGTATGGGTGCGTTATGATAGAGCAAACAGGTCATCTATTAATGATTTAGATGATATGAGGATAACAACACCTACAGGGGATAAGGTTCCTCTAAAGGAAATAGCAACCTACACCATAGAGCGTGGAGATGTCGCAATCAATCACCTTGAAGGACAGCGTGAAATACAAATCACAGCCGATTTAAAAAATAGCAAGGAAACAAGTGCAACCGATGTGATGCTAGAAATAGAAAACACCATCATGCCAGATATTCACTCTAAATATCCAACGGTATCTGCTTCTTATGAAGGGCAAAATAGAGAGGCAAACAAGCTGTTGTCTTCGCTTCAATTTGTAGGATTGTCTGTTCTTGCACTAATTTATATCACGATAGCCTTTACGTTTAGAAGTTTTAGCCAACCTTTAATGTTGTTACTTTTAATTCCGTTTAGTTTAACCGCAGTAGCCTGGGGACACTGGGTTCATGATTTTCCTATAAATATCCTTTCTATGCTAGGAATTATAGCCTTGATAGGAATTATGGTGAATGATGGTTTGGTGCTTATTGGGAAATTTAATGTAAACCTACGTGAAGGGATGAAGTTTGACGATGCAATGTATGAAGCTGGGAAATCTAGGTTTAGAGCTATATTTTTAACTTCTATTACCACTATAGCAGGACTAGCACCACTTCTTTTGGAGAAAAGTAGACAGGCGCAATTCTTAAAGCCTATGGCAATTTCTATTGCATACGGTATTGCATTTGCAACCGTGTTAACCTTATTGATGTTACCGCTATTCTTATCCTTTGCCAATAGAATTAAAGTTTCTGGTAAATGGTTAGTTACTGGTAATAAAGTAACCAATGAAGAGGTAGAACGAGCAATTAAAGAGCTTGAAGAAGAAAAACATTTAAGAGGAGAATTGAATCATAAAGAATAATGGGAAAAAAGATCATTATAGCAGTACTTTTTTTAAGTGCTTACACAGCTGTTTTTAGTCAAGAAAAACTTCTGACCAGAGATGAGGCTATGAAGAAGGCTCTTGAGAACAATTTTGGAATAAAAATAGCAGGCAATCAAGTAGCAATTGCAGACAATAATCAAGGGATATTGAATTCTGGATATTTGCCGACCCTTACGGGTACTGCAAATGCTAGTTACAGTCGTGATGATTCTACCATAGAATTCCCAGGGCAACTCAATGATGATAACTCGGTTCGTGCAGATGTTGAAATAGATAAGGCAGAGGCACAGCGCTATAGTTCTGCTTTAAATTTAAACTATACGCTTTTTGATGGCATGGGGCGTTTATATAATTATAAGCGACTCAAAGAACAATATCAATTAAGTGAATTGCAAGCTAGAGAAACTATTGAAAACACGCTTTTACAGTTGTTTAGTGTTTACTTTGACGTGGCTAGATTAACAGAAAATAATAATGTTTTAAAACAAGCATTAGAAATTTCTAAAGATAGATTTAAGCGGGCAGAATATTCTTTTGAATACGGGCAGAATACCAAATTGGATATTTTAAATGCTCAGGTAGATGTGACCAATGATAGTATTGCTCTTTTAAATGTGGAACAGCAATTGATTAATGCGAAACGCGATTTAAATGTTGTTTTGAATCAGAAATTAGAAGAGGATTTTCAAGTAGATACTACGCTAACATTTATTCCATCCCTGAAGTTAGAAGAATATTTAGGGCAGTCTATAGAGAACAATGTTGCTTTATTGCAAACCGAACGAAATCTAAAGATTAATGAATATGATATTAAGGTGAGTAAATCGGGCTATTTGCCAACGGTAGGTCTTACAGGCTCTTATGGTTGGAATTTAAACCAAAGTGCTGCTTCTGCCTTCTTTCCGGGGACAAACAATACCACATACAATTTAGGATTAGGTGCTAGTTTATCATGGAATTTGTTTGATGGAGGTAAGACTACGGTAGCAGTAAGGAATGCAAAGATTACCTATGAAAATCAAGAGCTGGTAAAGCAACAAGTGGCTTTAGAAGTAGAAAGAGATATACAGAACGCACATACCGTCTATAAAAATTTATTAAATATTTTCAAAATTCAAGGGCAAGCGGTAATTACCAATGAAAATAATTTTGAGCGTTCAAAAGAACAATTTCAATTGGGGAGAATTACTTCCATAGAGTTTAGACAGGCTCAAATTAATTTATTGAATGCTGAGACCAATAAAAATCTAGCAAAATATGATGCTAAGCTAGCAGAGCTGCAGCTTTTGCAATTAACGGGTCAGCTATTAAATATAAATTTCTAAGATGTACGAGCATTTTTTTCAATGTCCTTATTGCTGGGAAGAGATTTCTATGCTGCTAGATACTTCGGTACGGCAACAGACGTATATAGAAGACTGTGAAGTTTGTTGTAATCCAATAGAGCTCACGCCTGAATTTCAGGAACATGAGCTCGTAGGGTTTTCTGCAAATGATATTGACCAGTAAAGATTTATTCTACTGTATCTAAGGCTTGACCAATTAAGGTTTCGCCCTCTAATATTTCAAATGTTTTATGGTTCGCTACATCGTCATGTAAGGCACGTACTAGTGTTTGTGCCACATCATCTCTACTGATGTTTCCCTCTTGAGATAAATGTTCTGAAAGTACTATTTTACCTATACCTTTATTGTCTGTAAGGCTTCCTGGGCGTACTATAGCAAAGTTAAGTCCACTATTTTTTAAATGCATATCAGCATTATGCTTTGCTTGTAAATAATCTTTTAATTTTTCAGCCTTTTCTGGCTGATCAGCGCCCATAGAGCTTAGCATTACAAACTTCTTTACGTTGCTAGCTTTAGAAGCATCTACCAGTTTCTTAGCGCCCTCTTGATCTACCTCTACTACTTTTTTACCACCAGATCCGGCTGCAAATATTACTTTATCAATATTATTGGTGCTATTGCTTATATCTTGTTCTAAATCTCCTAAAATTACTTCAATATTTTTTGCTTTAAATTGTTCCATTTGAGATTCTTTACGAACCATGGCTACAGGATTAAAGTATTGAGATTGTGCTAATAAGTTTACTATTTTTTTTCCAGTGGTACCGTTGGCACCAGCTACTAATATATTTTCCATAACGTTATTTTAGAAGGTAAAAGTACAGGATGTATGGAAAGGAGCTTGCCGTAAACAAATACTTGTTTAATGCATTTAAGAGAATGTATTGCTTAGGGATTAAGCTAATTTAGCTTTGCTAGCTTTAGTTACAAAAGAAAGTTCTTTCTTGATCTTATGATTCTTATCTAAATAAATACCTGCAGTTGAAGTTTTGAAGGTATTGAAAGTAACTACAGTTTTAGTGATTGTAGTTGCTTTAACATCTTTTTTGTTGCTCGTGTTAGCTTGTGCGCTAAATCCGATAAATACAAATAATAAAGTTGTTAAAATAGATTTCATTTCATTCGATTTGGGATTACAAGAACGGGATTATCCTTCCTTATGTAGTTATCATTCGGTTAAAGGGTCTTTTTTTCGGTCACTGACAAAATGATAGATAAAGGGTGTAAAATGCTCGTTAACTGACATTTACATCGAAAACTCTTTATCGGGAGAATACGTCGTTTATCGGAAGCTTTTGACCTTGTTTACGACTAAGAATTTTTTCTGTTTTTTTAAGAACTAAAAAAGCAACTATTGCGTTAATCTTGTATCTAGTAGAAAACTAAATAAAAGTAAGAAGAAGAAAGATGAAGAATTTATTGAATTTATGTTTAGATGTTGTAGATGGTAATCCTATGGTTTTTATAGTATTGAGCGCTATAGTAGCATCGGTGTTATTGTATATAGAAATTAAAAATAACTACAAAAAAAGAGTAATCAATAAGAAACAATAACTAAAACGAGTCTTTACCATAAAGTATAAGGGTTCTAAACATTTTGTTTGGAACCTTTTTTTATGCGCCTACATTGGTCTGTTTTTGGTAATGCTTAAAGAAGTTAATCCAAATATTTCTAGATAATCGTAGTATTATCGGCAGCATAACTAGCATGACAGCGCAAATAATAAAGAAGGTGGGTAAAATAGCAATCCCAAATACTATATAAGATAGCACAAATGCTACGGAGGCAAAAGCGATGCCTACAGGGTAACTCACATACATTGCTCCAAAGAAAAACGAAGGCTCCATTTTATACTTTGTACTGCAATGACTGCAACGTTCATGCATTTTTAGTGTAGACATCACTTTAAACGGATTAGCTTCTTTGTACATGCTTTCTTCTTGGCATACAGGGCAGCTGCCTGTTAAGATGCTATATATTTTCGTTCCTTTTAAAATATTCATAGTAGTTATGATTTTTATGATAATAAAAAAGACATTTTTATTAATCAACTATTTAAAGCCTGTACATCCTAATTATTATACAAAATTAGTATATTTATCTTCTTTTTAAGTTAACTAAAATTACATATACTAGCACAATAAAGACATTTTTTGAAAACGTACCCTGTTTATGATATTCAGAATTTCAAGCGGAATTTAATTCAGGAAGGTCTTTACGTCAATACCTTTAGTAATCATTTAATTAATAATAGTTTTATAGAGCGCTCACATGGGCATAATTTTTATCTGCTCGTACTTTTTACCAAAGGTTCTGGAATTCATAAAATAGATTTTAATACGTTCACCATTACTCCAGGATGTATATATCTTATCCAACCGGGTCAAGTACATAGTTGGAAGTTGTCTAAGGACATAGAGGGCTACATCTTATTTTACACAAAGGATTTGTATAATCTGTATTTTGGAGCCAAGAGGATAGAAGAGTATCCATTTTATCAAGCCTCAAAAAATATCTCAGAGGTACGTTTAAACGAACCTGAAGTGCGTTCTCTTGAAGTCTATTTTAAACTTTTAGTCAAAGAGAATCTAGCATCGAATACCCGGAAATTAGATAAGCTTTTAAATCTAATTGATATTATCCATATTGAAATTTCCCGAAAGCATTTTCAGGAGAACAATGTAGACTTGCATTCTTACAATCATAAACTAGAACAATTTAATACGTTGTTAGAGCATTATTATAAAACAGAAAAAGCACCTTCTTTTTATGCTTCTAAAATGAATATGAGTCTAAAGCATTTAAATCGGATTTGTAACTATGTTTTAAATAAAACCGTCACTATTCTTATTGCTGAGAAAGTGGTTATTGAAAGCAAGCGTATGTTAACTTTTAGTACAAAATCTGTTGGAGAGATAGCCCAAGAGCTAGGCTTTGAAAATTATTCTTATTTCTCAAGATTATTTAAAAAATATACCCAAACCGTTCCTTCAAAATTTAGAGCACGCCTTAAGGCAGAAAACTAGTGGAATTATTTTTCTGCTGTTGTTTGCAGCGAATAATGTATCCAGTGGTATGCTGAGTCAAAAGTAGGTAATCGATCTTTAGAGTGCGTTTCAATTGCAGCAAGCGTATATGTTATATCATAAAAGAGGCGCATATTAGCTTTAAAACCCCAAGTTGAAATTGCTTTTCTCTACGTTATATTCTATTTGTTGTAATGCTCCGGGTACAGAAGTAACTGGCAGTTTGCAGCTGTTGTTGAGGCAGAAATAGATATAAGTTTTATCATTTTCAAAACGGTCTTTATAAATAGCAATATTCGATACTGTTTCAGAACCGATAACTAAAGTATTTACTAAAAATTTAGAATTTAACTCTTGGGTCAAACTAAGCGCATTAGAACCCACCACAGCAATTTCATAATAGGTAGCAAATAAGTGTAGGGCAAGGGAGCTCCATTTGGTATATCCTTCAAGATTTTCTTGTAAAAAATATAATAAGAAGCAATAGCAGTGCAGATGAGGTATTCTTGAATCTAAGTCAAAGGCATCAAAAATTATATAGAATGACCGATTTTTGCTATTCTACACCTCGCAGCAGTACTTTTTAGAAGTAAGATGCATCTCTTTTCTTAAGAATTGGTGGACTTAATTAGTAAGAAGAGGAACAGAAGCATGTGATAAGAGAGTCATCTAAGTACTTATATAAGTCCTAGACTAGAGGCTACATAAACCAAATGCGTGGTGTTTGTCGCATTAAAATAATCTTTCAATTTACTAATGTTTGCTTCAATAGAGCGCACACTATTTGGAGAAATGTCTTGTTCTTTTAATAGTGCACTTATTTCATGTTGGGTATATCCTTTGGCCAAATATGCTAAGAGTTGCTGCTCATAGCCATCCAAAGCTAAAACATTTTTCTGTTGCAATACGGCAGTAGCTATGGGGCAGGTATATTGTTCATGATTGGTGATGGCCTTAATACTTTTTTGAAGTTCACTAAGACCATTTAATCCTTTACAGACATAGGCATCAATTTGTTGGTCGGAGAATAAGGTAGTGATGGTATGATGATCATCTTCCACAGAAAAAACAACCACTTTTAAAGTAGGCTGTATGGCTTTTATGGCGGTAACAAGCTCTTGTCCGTTTTGGATGTTTTTCTTCGCCCTAGGATTTTCAAAAGACAAATCGGTAATCAAAAGATCATAAGGAGTCCCATCATTTAGTGCCTTTTTGAGCTTTAGAAGCGCATCATCGCAATATTGAGAATGGCCAATTTGGGCATAGCCCATATTTTGTAGGGTAGTGGTAACCCCTAAGTTATTACTGTCAATATCTTCAGAAACAAAAATTCTATCCAATTGCATATCCTTTTATTAAATAGCAAACGTCAGGGTTACGGTAACCCCTTCCTTTGGTTTGGATTCGAAATTAATACTTCCTTTTATACTAGCTATGCGGTTTTCCACATTCTTAAGGCCATTTCCTGAAATTTTTTCATTTTTATCAAATCCTATCCCATTATCTACATACTTTATTAATATCTCTTTGGCATTTTTTACACAGGTAATTGCTACAAAAGTAGCTTCACTATGTTTTTTCATATTTACGAGTAGTTCTTGCAATACTCTATAGAGTTCAATTTTTGTTTTAGGGGCTATATCATCCCAAAAACTCAAGGGTAATTCTTTGGTGATTAATTTTGTGCTGGCGGAACTGTAGGAATTTAGAAGTGCAAAAAATTCTTTTCCAAAATTTTTCCCGGTATCAATCGCCGTAAATTCTTTAGAAATATCTCTTACTCTTTGGTAAATACTATCTAGTCCATTTAAAATAAGAGCATTTTTAGTATCGGTAGGAGTAGGTGTGTCTTGTTGCACCTGCGTCATTAAATAGAAAATATCATTTCCTAGTTCATCATGTAATTTTTTAGATAGGCGTAGCTCCGTTTTGTATGATATTTCTAGCTGCTCTTTTTGTTTTTGATGGTTTTTGTAATAGATTACAAAACCAATAACACCTAAAAGAAATACGGCAGCAGCCAGCGCCAAAATTTTTTGTTTTTCTTTGATTGCTACTTGCGTTAGCAGCTTAAGATTTTCCTTCTCTAAGGCATCGTTATCATATTTGGTGGCCGCATAGATGGCGCGAATAGTTTGTCTAGATTTTTCTAATTGGTTTTGTAGTTGGGAATAGGTAATTGCTTCGTTAGAAATAGCTTGGCGCAAATCTCTTTTTAAAGGCAGAATTAGATCTAGAGCTTCTAGACTAGCTACCGGATTCTTTAATTTTTCAGCGTACGTATAGGCTTGTTGAGCATACCGCAAAGCTTTAGCTTTTTTAGTATCAAAATAAAATTCGGCTAAATGAATGTAGCTAGAGAACAAGCCGCTAGCGGAATTCAAAGAAGTCCGGATTCTTAAAGATTCTAAAAGCAGGGTTTCACTTTCGAGGTTATTGGCCTCTTCTAGCCATTTAAAATGGCCCATATTACAAATAGCTCTAGAAAATTCAAAGAGGTTTTTATCCGCTGTTTCTTGGGCAATGCTATCTAAAATATGAATACTTGCGCTGTATTCTTTTTTTTCGGCTAAGATATTAGCTCTAGTAATAGTAATGATATGAATACTAGAGGGTAAAATTTCGGCCTTTGGGTTATTTTTTAGGATGTTAAAAGCTTTAGTATTCCAACGGAGGGCCTCTTCGGGGTGTCCTAATTCTTTTTGAGCCACGGCAATGGTTTGGTAAAGTCCAATCGTAGTTTCTAGCTCCTCAGTATTTTCTAAATAATTTAATCCGTCAATGGCTGTGATCATTGCACCCGTATAATCTCCTAAGCTTTTTTGAATGTTTGCCATACCCAGTAAACGATCTCCTGCAACGACGGTATCTTTTAAGGCTAAATTATAAGTGTAAGACTTATCATAATAAAAATAGGAAGAATCTAACTGGTTTAATTTGTCAAAATAAAAAGCTTGGCGCCAATACGCATTGTCAATAGTACTGGTATCAGACTTTGTTTTGGCCGCTTGTAATAATTTCTTTGAATATTGAATAGCATTGGCGTACTCTTTCTTTTTTGTAAAAGCGCCAATTTGTTTTTTGATAATTTTTAAAGAATCGGGAGTTGATTGTTTTTTATTCATAGAAGAATTCGCAGCAAAAACGGAGTGTTGACTCACGAATAGAAGCAGATAAAAAAGGGATACAATAAACTTGTAATTCATCTTTCGAAAATACAAAAAGTGTTTACATAGTAAGGCTCTTTTTAAGGAGGAAATAAATAATTGTACTTCTTACATTTCTCTGTGTTCTTAAATGCACTATTTTTTTAGTAGTAGGTATACTAAGCTGGTTCTGTTTTCGTTTTTTTTCTGAATGGGTTGGCGAGTATTTTCTGTCCATTGTTTTACATAAACCTAGAAACAACCAAAACAAATAATAAGTACATCAATTATGAGAAAAACATATTACATTTTAGGCCTTTTTTGTGCATCAATTTTAGCGGTAAGTTGTTCCGATGATTCGGTCAGCGAAGAGTTTGAGGAAGCCAATGGTGATGTGGTACAAAAGTTAATTAAAACAGTAAACCTAAATTCTAGTGAGAATATGGAAGATGAGGGAATGCTCGAATTTTCTTATACGGCAGACGGCGCTTTAAGTAGTGTATCTAATGGTGAAGGTTCTAGTGACTTTCTTTATGATGGTGATGAATTGGTAAATGTTACTGGCGAAGAAGATGTTAATTTATCTATAGAAAAGCTGTATGAATCTCCTTATGATGCTTTTGAAACTGGGAATGTTCTAGAGTATGACGCCAACGGAAATCCTAAAATCATTGAATTTTTTGAAGAGGATTACGATTGGGAGACCGATTCGTACCTTTCTTATGTATATACTGCTGAGATAACCTATGATGAGGCTCAAAATCCTTTCTTCTATACTTTAGAAGCTGGTGGTATAATTGATGTATTGGATGGTATACAATTAAACTTTAGTATGAGTCCTCAGTCTTCTGAGATTATAAAAGCAAGAATGCTTTTTCCTGTAAATAATCCGTCTAAGATTGTATATAAAAATGAAGACGGAGAAGTAGAATATACCATTACGGCCAGTTATGTATATGATGCAGATAACTATGCAACTTCAGGAGTTATTTCTTCTTCATCTGATAGAGAGCCTGATGCTTCTTATACTGTTCAGTTTACCTATGTTGAGTAGGTTTAACCAAAAGAAATAGGATAAAAAAAAAGAGCTGTATGACCTAGTCATCCAGCTCTTTTTTTATGAAAAATATAGAAAGCAGGATGAACTACCATTGCATTCATCCTACTTTCTTAGTTGGTTTATTATGTCCTAATTAGGGATACTGATTAATTATCACCATCCTCTTCTTCTGCATCCGGATCTTTTACAATAACCCCATCATCACCTTCTGTGGCGTTGAGGTTTTCATAGACCGTATCTTGGTCTGCAGTAGTTGTAGCATCACAAGAAATTAAAGATAGGTTGGCACTTAGTATTACGATTAAAAAAGTTATTTTTTTCATTTTATTAGTTTTAAAAATTTGACATAAGGGTGGCTGTTCGGAGTATTCCGAATGTTATTTGCACCACATTGTAAAAGGTGTTGGGAGTACTCCTCTTTTATTGGTTGGGAAGTGAAAAACACCTGTCGAAACTTTTAGTTACTTCCCAATAAACTATTGGTTTGTTCTAGGTGTTTTCCTAATGATGAAAGGGCGGTTATCATGAATAGCCTCTCAATCACAAGGCAAAGTAAGGGCTTAGGTTTTCTACGGAATGGAGAGAGGATGGAAAGTGTATGGAAAAGAATTTCCAGCAGGTTTTTTCCATATAATTTCCAAAAATGTAGTAGTTTTAGGGTACAACCAGACCAACCAAAATGTCCAAAAAATTAATAACCCTTGTATTTAAAAAAGTAGAGGTAGACTCATGCTCTTCAGTTAAAACTAGGATGGCCCAGTATCTCTCAAACGAACTTGATAAAGTCAATAAATTTCAAATTAGTGAAAGAACTCTTCGCGATAACTATACAAGATTTGTAGAAAAAGATGAGGAAAATCTTGAGCCTATCAAACCTCAAGTAATTGAATATTTATGTAACTATTTAGGTTATAAAAACTATGCGGAATTTGTTACGGCTCATCCGTCTGAACTTGATGAGCCAAAGGTTATAGAAGAGCCGATTATAACGAAAGACCCAGAGCCAGAAATATCCGATTCCGGAAGGAGTACTTCAGTTGGTTTTTTTAATCAGGGGAGTAACAAAATAGTTTCGTTACTATCGGTTGTTGTGATAAGTGCATTAACCTATTTCGGTTTTGTAAAAGAAGAGCAGAATTGTATGGTATGGCAAGAAGATCATTATGAGAAATCGGCATGTACAGGAGTAGCCCATGAGGAGCCATATCAGGAATTAGTATTTCTTAATTTTAGAAAAATAAATGATCTTCAAGAGGTAAAAAGTAGGCGTGAGAAACACCAAGAACTTTGGTATGTTAAAAAAGGAGGAGAAGTAGAATTTTTTACCTACTATCATGCACATCCTATTTATCATAAAGGATTGCATAAAGTAACAGACTACATGTATAAAACCCATGTTTTAGATAAGTTGAAGGAGTAAAGTTAGTTAGGCGTTCCACGAAGATTTCACTCGTAAAGCCAATAGGCTACGCCGCCATGATGAGAGCAAGCGCCTCTGCCTGTAGCTGTAGAAGAAGTACCATCATTACAAATAGCGCCTACTCTAATCGTTGTAGTCGCTGCCTTTTTATAACGTTTGGTTGTAACGGGTTGGGAGATTCCTAATTCGGCTTCTATACTATTACGAGAAGCCTTAAAGCGGTAGGTGGTGGGGACTTCAGGAGTAGAATACGTTTTGTTGGAGTAAATTTCTGTAGGAGCTGTACGTTGTTCCTCAACAGGATCTTGCTTTTGACTGTAGATGAGCAGGCCTAATAATGCTAGCGCAATACTAGTCTTAGGATATTTTCTAACAATACCAATCACAATGCCTAGAAATAAAAGTTTAAGAATCCATTCCATGTGCTGGTAGCGGTGTTAGAAAAGCTTGGTGCTTCAAAGTTCCTAACAAACATAGAATCATAAAACAAAATAACCTTGCGGTTTTCCGCAGGGCATAAAAATTAGGTGATTATATAATGCTATTTAGCTAGAATAGCTATTGACATTTGGTCTTGGGAATTAAAAATTCAACGGGAAGTCTACACGCTTTATTATTTTCTATCACTATTTATAATTTATGGTGTTGATCCATTTAGGTAGGTTGTATTAATAGCGCAAGCAAGCACGTGGCTCTGATTAATGGTTTGCTGCATTGCACTGTGTTCGTCATTGCGAGGCACTTTTGCCGAAGCAATCTGTTGCTTGTTTGATGAGATCTTCCCAATCAGGATTTTCTTTTTCTATCAAGGCTATTTTTTTTGCTCTACTGCCTGCTTTTAATTGTTTCTCTCTAGCAATGGCTGCTCCTATGTCTTGAAAGGCTTCATAGTACACCAATTTGTTTGTGTTATATCGCGCTGAAAACGACTTTGAATAAAACTTTGTTTTATGCCGTTCTATACGCTGTAGCAAATTACTAGTTACCCCAACGTACAGTGTGGTATTGTTTTTATTAGCGAGTATGTATACAAAACCTGGTTTCATAAGGTCATTGCGAAGGGGGACGACACGGCAATTTACGGAAGCAATCTGCCTAATTCATATTCTTAAATAACAGCTTGATTTATTCCATTGTATTGCGCTAGCATAAACCTATCTTCTGAATATTCGTTAATCATAGACGTCGTAATTTATTTAACCGGGTTTGGTAGGCTTGTCTGTAATTTCGCTTCGTTTTTTCATCTAAAAAAGAAGCTTCAATTAATTTTAATACCGCATCACTTTTAGCCGTTAAAGACTTAAATACGTTATCTATTTGTTTTTTTGAAATCCCTGCTTGTTCGCCTAAGACATAAAACTGTTCTGTAACTTTACCTTGTTTTAAATTAGGTGGTAATAAATCATCTTCTAAAGCAAAATCTTTATCGTCTATATGCAATCTACTGTTTAGTAAATCGTAAGCCGGACTTAATTTAAAATCGCCTAAAGGTGTTTCTATCAGTGAGAAGTTTTTAAAATGCGCATCGCCATTAGAAAACAAATAATTAAAAAGAATAAGCTTAAATAGTTTAATAGATTCTACAGCATAGGCCGGAACGTACTTTTTTAAAATAGTAAACAGCTCTAAATAATTACCTCTATATTTAAAATCTTCGCCATGTGTTTGTGGTGTTCGTTGTGCTAAAGATGCAAAATCTTCTTGTGCCCATTTACGACCATCTTCTTTTACATCAAACCGTTTTGTAATATATGCAGGGTTACCATTTTTAAAGAAGATGAGTGCATTTTCGGCAGTTTCTATATTAAATACTTGTCTTGCTATTTGCATAGTTAGATGCTCGTTTGCGGGCATTTGATTGGCGTTTTTACCAACGTTTGGTATTGGTTTTAATATGTATTGTCCTTGTTCGTTTTCTTCGACTAAACGTAACTTGTTTTTTTCTAATAGGACCGAAAATTTTTCTTGCACACCAGAAATAGACATGCGTTTTCTGTTTTCTGTAAACAGCGCATCTGTAATGTCGTTGCTTGTTGGGGAATCGTAAGGTAAAAGAGGACTTACTTTTTTACCATTAAATACACGTCTTAAAGCGGTGTTACTATAAGAATTACTCTCTTTAGCAAGGGTACTTGGGCAAACTGTAATTTGTGGTATTGCCATTATTTGTCTAGTTTTTTAATAGTTACTGCACCAATAGTATCTTGTTTTGCTGTCGTTAACAAGATGCCAAAATGATCTTTGGTATCTATACGGTTTTGAAAACAAACCGTTTGCTTGTTAGAGCCTTCTGGTAACATATTATAAAAAAAAGAAAACAAATGTTTAGACGTATATTCTTGTTGTGTTTTAGGTAAGGTTAAACTAATTGCTGGTTTATTAATATCGTTAAACCAACTATCTTGATACGTAAATACAAAACTGGCATCGTCTAACTGTGTCAACATGCCTGCCTTTTCTTTTTTATATAGAACCTCAGCTTGTCTCATTATTTAAGTTCTTTAATCGTAAATGTTAATTCCATACCTAATGCATTACCCAATTTTTGTAACGTTTCTAGGGTTGGATTTCCTTTACCGCTTTCAAATTGTTTAAGCGTACGCAAACCTACTCCAGAAAGGTCTGCAAGCATTTCTTGTGTTACATCTAGATTGTCTCTACGTGTTTTTATAGCTTCTATTAAATCTTTTGAGTGCATTATATGGCTCTTTTTATATAAAAATATGCCTTTTTATAATTCAAACCTAGGGTAAGTGCTTTTTAACGCACTATTTGTGGTTTTTTGAATTTTTAGAATAATTAATTTGTTAAAAGTGCTTTTTATTGCACTATTATGTGTTTGAATATTTAAGAAATTTTTACTAAATGCTTAACAAACAATTCTATCATTTTTCTTCTATGCTGCTTACAATTACTCCAAATTCATTTATCATTATCAAAAATCTTTCACAAACGCTACCCTGATATCCTTATAAAGTTTAAGAATTTCAGTTAATAGCGACTAAAGTTCGGCTTCTGTTTTATATTTTGGAAGATTAAAATTTTCTCGAAAGCCAGTATGTAACTTTTCTGAAATAAAATCAAATCTATTGTAAAGTATCCAATCCTCATTACGGATTACATATAGACTAGGCTCAACAAGACCGTCATTTATAACTAATCCTAGATTTAGTTCAAATGCTTCATATTCATATTTTAAGGTAAAGAATTTATCTTTTGATACATATGAGAAATTTTCATCCAATTTTTTTAGAATAGCGAGATACCGCTTTGTATTCCTACCACGGAGTCTATTTTCATAATCATTATGATCCAGACAGATTTCTTTATATCTACTAACAAAGTTTATCTTATTTAAGATTAAATTTATATCCAATTTGCAAGGCTTTTCATTTAGATGATCTGATACTACTGTTTTCTGGAAGGTTATAGACGATAGCGCTAATTTTATTACCCCGTCATACCTTCTATAAAAACTTGTACATACTCTTTCATTTTAGATAAAATGCGTTCACCTATTTCACGTGCTTTTAAAATACTTGGTCTATTGTCTAAGCATTTAAAAACGTCATCTTTGATAGGTTCTTGTCCGCTATAGATATACGTGTCAATTAAGGCTTTAAACTGTGCTTTATCTAAATTCTCTTCGTCACAAAGTTTACCCAGTGCAAGTACTTTTTGCTCTTGCCAATCAGGATTTTCTTTTTCTATCAAGGCTATTTTTTTTGCTCTACTGCCGGCTTTTAATTGTTTCTCTCTGGCAATGGCAGCTCCTATGTCTTGAAAGGCTTCATAGTACACCAATTTGTTTGTGTTATACCGGGCAGAAAATGATTTTGGATAAAACTTTGATTTATGCCGTTCTATACGCTGTAGCAAATTACTAGTTACCCCAACATAGAGTGTGGTATTGTTTTTATTAGCGAGTATGTATATAAAACCTGGTTTCATAGTGTTATTGTGTTACGCTCACTATAAAGTTATACAAAAAATCCTTACTGCAATGGCTGTAAAATCTTCTGCGATTTTGGAGTTGCATCTTTTAGGGTATAAAATAAATTATAAACGCATCACCACTTTTACCTTATTAAACCCCCAATCACAATTTGTTGTTAATGTCTTGTAAACCTGATTTTTATCAGGTTTTAGGCTTGTTAGCCGTGCTACCTTTATGCTATATTATAGTTGAATTAAAACGTGTAAAAATGTCAAAAGAAACAATTAAAGCGTATTGTTTAGGAGGAGGACTAGGTTCATTGGCTGCTGCAGCTTTTATGATTAGAGATGGTGGAATGTTAGGTTCTCAAATTACAATTTTTGAAAAGCTCCCTTCCTTAGGTGGGTGTTTAGATGGGGCAAGGTTAGAAGATGGGAGTTATTCGCTTCGTGGGGGAAGAATGCTTACCACAGATGCCTACGAATGTTTTTGGGGCTTGTTTCAAGATATCCCTTCTATACATAATAAAGGCATATCTGTAAATGAGGAAACTATAGCCTTTAACAAAAAACATATAGCGCATTCTCAAGCGCGTTTGGTAGATAAGAACCGTCATATTGTAGATACGGCTACCATGAATTTTACCATGCATGACAGGTTGGAGTTTCTTACCTTATTAGAAGCATCCGAAGAAAAACTGGGAACATCGAAAATTACGGATTGGTTGTCTCCAGAATTTTTCACCACTAATTTTTGGTACATGTGGCAAACAACCTTTGCTTTTGAACCTTGGCATAGCGCGGTAGAGTTTAAGCGTTACTTACATCGGTTTATGAATGAGTTTCCAAGAATTAATACTTTGGCTGGCGTAAAAAGAACAGAATACAATCAGTATGACTCTTTGGTGCGCCCATTACAAGCATGGCTGCAAGAAAAAGGGGTTAATTTTGAATTAGCGACTACTGTTGATGATATAGCTGTTGAAGAAATAGATGGAAAAGTAACGGTGATATCAGTTAGCGTAATTGGGCCAAAAGGAGCCAAACAGGTAGCTGTTGCTCCAGATGATCTTGTTATTTTTCAAAATGGCTCTATGGTTGATGCTTCTAGTATTGGTTCTATGGAACAGGCTCCAGCGAAAATAACAAAAGCAGATAGTAAGGGGTGGACGCTTTGGGAGAAATTAGCGAAGGGGAGACCGGATTTTGGAAACCCAGCACCTTTTAATACGAGTATTCCAGAATCTTTCTGGGAATCATTTACTGTTACGTTTAAGACATCGGAGTTTTTTGATAAATTAGAAAAAATGTCAGGCAACAAAGCTGGTACCGGTGGTTTGGTAACGTTCAAAGATTCTAGTTGGTTAATGTCTGTGGTGTTATATAACCAGCCACATTTTATAGGGCAGCCAGATGATGTCTTTATCTTATGGGGGTATGCGCTATATGGAAACCGAGTAGGAGATTTTGTTCCTAAAACCATGATTGAATGCAATGGGCAGGAAATACTAACAGAACTAGCAGGCCACTTAAATTTTGATGACAGTGTCTTTGAAGGTGCTATTTGTGTGCCTTGTAGAATGCCATATATTACGTCTATGTTTATGCCACGAGCTACTAGTGATAGACCAAAACCAGTGCCAGCAAGTTCTAAAAATTTAGCTTTTGTAAGTCAGTTTGTAGAAATTCCGGATGATGTGGTCTTTACGGTAGAGTATTCGGTAAGAGCTGCACAAACGGCCGTATATCAACTATTAAATATTGATCGTGAAATTCCTAAAATCACGAAACATGATAAATCACCTAAAGTACTTTTAGATTCTGTGATCAAATCATTTGCATAGCGCTGTAGTAAATGAAGCGTTTAGGAAAACAAAAAAGCCACTTCTCATGAAGTGGCTTTTTTTAGTATAGAAACAAAACATAAAACTCATCCCAAAGCTTGTGCAGATGCTAAGTTCCTTTAAACATGTATTTTTCTACATAAACAATTTTTTTAGGATTGTAACTATTTGATATCCAGTTACACATGATTTTTAGCCAAGGATACAATTAATCGTTGAGGTATTATTCTATTGACATACCTTGTAGGAAAGTTAGATAAATAAGTACGTATTATTTGTTAGGAAAACTATTTGATATCAAAAGCGATTACAACAAAAACTAAAATTTTAATCCTTAAAAACACTTATTATGAAAGATTTGCAAGACGATGTGGTATTTACTGCATCATTAGACGGAATTAAATTATCTACAGATCAAATTAAACGTATTGATGATGGCATTAAAAATGTGATCATGACGGAATTAGCTCAAATAGATCATGGAGGAGATATAGTTATTAATAAAAAAATTGCTCTTAATCCTAAATTGAAAGGATTTAACGACCTGTTTAAGTATGGAATTTGGTTGGAAGATTTTGATAGATTTAGATCCAGAATTCAGAAATTCTAAATCTTAATTTTTTTTTAGCTCTAGGGGTAAATAGATGAATTATGAAAAAATCTAAAAATACTAAAGAAGAGAACTTATTATGTCCTAGTTATTTGGCAAAGCCAGGAGCACAGCTGTATGGTATTATAAACTCTGATGGATATATCGATTTTCTTAAACAACCAATAGCGGTCAATCAAACTTTTATAGCACAAGCAAATGAAGGTAGAAATCCTGAAAACCGGTTTCGTTTTGCTGGAAATTGCGCAAAATCTGGATGTAAACAGTGGACCGGTAAGGACTGCGGATTGGTTGGCAATATCATATCAATAGTAGCCAATGAAGTATCTAAAGAGTTGCAATTTTGTCCCATTAGAACAAAATGCCGATGGTATGCGCAAGAAGGTGAGCAGGCATGTGCCCAATGTAATGAAGTAGTAAGGAATATTGAAACTAAGCTTGTTTTAGAAGGAAGTTAAGATTCCACCATAAAAAGACACATTGAATTTTTAAAAGATCTAATTTTTAAAAACTTCGTCCAAAAACAGGTGTAAAATAAAAAACCACTTCATTTGAAGTGGTTTTTTCTAGTAGCGGGAACTGGACTCGAACCAGTGACCTTCGGGTTATGAGCCCGACGAGCTACCTACTGCTCTATCCCGCGATATGGGTTTCTGAAACGATCATTTTAGCTTTTAACTTTCAACTCATAACTGCTGACTGACGTATTTCAGGCTGCAAATATAGTTACTTTTTACGATTCACCAAACTTTATTTGAAATAAATATTAAAAATTTTAGATAGCCACTTTAAATAGGGTATTTGTGAGCTCCTTACTTAAAATCTTACTATTTTGTACGGGTTTTAAAAACCATTGGATTACAAAACATTTATTTATGGAAAACTACGGCTTACTCTCAATTTTACCACCCGTTATTGCAATTGTTTTAGCGCTCAAAACAAAACAAATATATATAGTTTTGCTTTTTGGTATTTGGTTTTCTTGGTTGATCATGAGCGATTGGAATGTGCTAACAGGAACATTGGCAACCATAGAGGGTATGGTAAATGTTTTTAAATCTGAAGGCAATACCAGAACCATAATGTTTAGTGCCCTTGTAGGGGCATTACTCTTATTTATTCAGTACTCCAAAGGGGTAGAAGGTTTTATAAACCAGTTGAATAAAGTGATTCATTTCTTTGAAAAAAAGCAAAAAGGCTATAGTAGAGTAGTAGTGCAGTTATTAGCATTGCTTACAGGCTTATTATTATTTGTAGAAACAAGCATTAGCTCATTAACGGTAGGAACACTGTACAGACCCGTTTTCGATAAACTAAAAATACCAAGAGAGAAGTTGGCATATATTGCCGATTCTAGTTCTGCCCCTTCCTCCATTTTAATTCCTTTTAATGCTTGGGGTGCTTTTATTATGGGTTTACTAGTGACGCAAGGTTTAGACAATCCTTTTGGTTTATTGCTCTCTTCTATAGCCTATAATTTTTATCCAATATTGGCTATTGCCATTGTCTTTGTGGTGATTTTAACCAAAAAAGATATTGGCCCGATGGCTAAGGCGGAGAAAAGAACAAGGGAAACAGGAAAGTTATTGAATGATAATTCTAAACCTATGCTTTCTAGTGAGGTAACTTCATTGGCGCCAAAAGAAGGTATAAAGGCAAGAGCGTATAATATGATTGTGCCCTTGGCAACCATGGTTTTTATGATGCCAATTAATTTAGTCTATACGGGTTGGAGTGCGGTAGAGAATGCTACTTCATTTTCCGATCATGTTTTCCAGGCCATTGGGAAAGGCTCAGGGTCATCGTCTGTGTTATATGCGGTACTTACGGCTATTCTAGTGGCTATGATCATGTATAGATCTCAAAAAATAATGAAGACAAAAGAAATGATTGACTTGGTCTTAAAAGGTATAAGTGAATTAATGCCCTTAGCATTACTAATGTTATTAGCCTTTGCTATTGGCGATGCCTGTAATCAATTAGGGACAGGAGCTTTTGTGGCAGATTGGTCAAAAGATTGGTTGTCACCAGAGTTTTTACCAGCAATTATTTTTGTAATTAGTTCATTTATAGCATTCTCTACAGGCACTTCATGGGGTACTTTTGCTATCATGATGGCTATTGCAGTGCCTATGGCAGAGGTACATGGTGCGCCATTAACGCTGGTAATAGCAGCAACTTTAGGAGGGGGTATTTTTGGAGACCACTGTTCTCCGATATCAGATACGTCTATTATTTCGTCTATGGCATCGGCCAGTGATCATATAGATCATGTGAATACGCAGTTGCCTTATGCCTTAATTGGTGGTGGAATTACCGTAGTTATGTACTTAATTTTAGGTTTTGTTATGAATTAAAGGCCTACAATAAGCTACCTTTGTACTTTTAAATGTTAAAATAGTAAGATGGCAGATCATAAAGCTGGTTTTGTAAATATTATTGGAAATCCTAATGTGGGGAAATCTACCTTGATGAATGCTTTTGTGGGCGAGAAATTATCCATTATCACCTCCAAAGCACAAACAACGAGACACCGTATTTTAGGGATAGTTAATGGGGATGATTTTCAAATGATTTTATCAGATACTCCGGGGATTATCAAACCTGCTTACGAGTTACAATCTTCTATGATGGATTTTGTAAAGTCGGCTTTCGAAGATGCAGATATTCTAATCTACATGGTAGAAATAGGGGAAAAGGCATTAAAAGATGAGCGTTTCTTTGATAAATTGAAGAATAGCAAAATTCCGGTACTTTTATTATTAAATAAGATTGATGTTTCTGAGCAAGGTATTTTAGAGGAGCAAGTGCAATATTGGCATGAGCAATTACCAACGGCAGAAATACACCCGATAAGTGCGTTACAGAATTTTAATGTCAAAGAAGTATTCCTTCGTATTTTAGAATTGCTACCGGTTTCTCCGGCGTTTTATCCTAAAGATCAATTAACAGATAAGCCAGAACGTTTCTTTGTCAACGAAACTATTAGAGAGAAAATATTACAGAACTACAAAAAAGAAATTCCATATTCAGTAGAAATAGATACAGAAGAATTTTTTGAGGATGATAAAATTATTAGAATGCGATCTGTTATTATGGTAGAGCGCGATTCTCAAAAAGGAATTATTATAGGTCATAAAGGTGCAGCCTTAAAAAGAGTGGGTGTGGAGTCTAGAAAAGATTTAGAGATTTTCTTTGATAAGCAAGTGCATTTAGAACTGTATGTAAAAGTAAATAAGAACTGGAGAAGCAATGCTAATCAGTTAAAACGTTTTGGTTACAATCAAGGCTAGGTTCTTAACCTTTGTTTGTTCTTTAGTTTACGCCTAAGTTACACAAAAGTTGCATTTTTGGTTGTTATACATAAACAACCAAAACAATGAAAAATTTTACTTTAATTGCTCTTTTTGGAGGGCTTTTACTAACTTCTTGTATTAAAGACCACGTAGGACATGGTGGTGATGCTGATATAGATGTATCTGCATTACAATTTACAAAAATTGGAGGATTCTCAAATGGCTCTGGAGACGAAGGGTTTTCGGAGATCAGTGCTTTTGATCCTAGCACTAAAAAATTATTTGTTGTAAATCCTGTGCAATCAGAAGTGTCCGTTTGGGATATATCGGTACCTTCTTCTGCGGTTAAATTAACATCAATTATCCTTACAGGAGTTCCAAATAGCGTTGCGGTTCATGATGGCGTGGTTGCGGTAGCGGTAGAAAATACTAATAAGCAATCCAATGGGACTATTCAAACCTATGATACTACTTCTCAAAACTTAATAACATCTTATACCGTTGGCGCGTTACCAGATATGGTAGCCTTTTCTCCTGATGGCGCCTATTTAATTTCTGCTAATGAAGGAGAGCCTAATGATGACTATACAGTAGACCCAGAAGGTTCTGTCTCTATCATTAATATTGAAAGAAATGAAATTAACACCTTATTTTTTACCTCCTTTAGTGCATCTGCAATAGGGAAAAATTTTCGAGTTTTCGGCCCTAATGCGAGTATCGCTCAAGATGTAGAGCCTGAGTATATCGCGGTGTCTGATGATAGCAAATACGCATACATTACCTTACAAGAAAATAACGGAATTGCGGTAGTAAATTTAGCAGCAAAAACAATTACCGATGTATTTGGATTAGGGACGAAAGATTTTTCTCTTCCAGAAAATACTATGGATGCGAGTAATAAAGATGATGTTTTGGGGAATTTTAAAAACTGGCCTGTATGGAGCTTCTATATGCCAGATGCCATTGCATTTGCAACCATTGATGAAATGGAATATATCATTACTGCTAATGAAGGAGACTCTAGAGATTATGATGGTTATTCTGAAGAAGAACGCGTAAAGGATTTGACCTTAGATCCAACAGCTTTTCCTAATGCTGCAGAATTACAATTAGATGAAAATTTAGGGCGATTAAAAATTACTACTGCCAATGGTGATCTTGATGGTGATGGCGATTTTGATGAAATTTATGGATATGGCGCTAGATCCTTTTCAATTTGGAATACATCAGGAACTTTGGTGTATGATAGTGCAGATGATATAGGACGTACTACATTGGATATCAACCCATCATTTTTCAATGCAGATGAAGGTGAAGCTGATGGCAGAAGTGATGATAAAGGTGCTGAGCCAGAATCGGTAACTACTTTAAAAATTGGAAATGCAACCTTGTTATTTGTTGGGTTAGAGAGATCTGGAGGTGTTATGGTTTATGATATTTCTAATCCTACGAGTCCGCAGTTTCTAGAATGGTTATTAGATACAAATGATATAGCTCCGGAAGGCTTGTTAGCTATAGCGGCAAAAGATAGCCCAACGGGCGAAAATCTATTAGTGGTAACCAATGAAGTTTCTAATACTGTTGCTATTTATGAGATTAAATAGAAGTAGATAAAATTTGTGTTATAATCCCTAAGTTCTAAAAAGCTTGGGGATTATTTATTTAGAGTCTCTTCCATTAGGTTATACAACTCCTGCATTTGTGGTCTTCCTTTTTGTTTGCCAATACGCCCAAAAGCATAAAAAGAAAACCATAGAACAATCATTAGTACCATTAAACCTACTTGAACTCCGTAGGGTTTGTGCAAGGCAAAACTAGAATAAGCCCAAATAGATATGGCTATAAATAGGAGTGCAATCCCAAAATGTAGGAACATAAAAAAAGTCCATAAGGTTGGGTTAGGACCAAAAACGCCATAGACCGTACAAGAGTTGTCTTTCTCGTTAGCGACAATTTCTAGATGGAGTTGTGGCGACCAGAAATGATGTTCCTTGGCTTTAAACTTCAGAAATAGGTGTTCATCTAAACGTTTGCATTGTATAGCGTGATGTTCTAAAGGACTGAAATTAGAAAGTAGCTGTTCTTTTTCTGAGTTCAATACCAATTGAAAACGAGGTCTTAAGACGATAGTGTTTGGAAGCGTTTTCACAGGTGCCTAGTTAATTTTTAAACGAGTTTGGGGCTAAATATATCTCAAATTTTCTAAGATCGTTACATTTTTCTTTTCCCTAATTTCACAGTAACAGCTATTTAGGTAGAGAAGATATCATTTTTCTTCAATAAATAATAGTACTTTTGCAGCAAAATTACGAAGTATGAGTGCTATTGTAGCCATTGTAGGAAGACCTAACGTAGGGAAATCAACTTTTTTTAACCGATTAATAAAGCGTAGAGAGGCTATTGTTGATGCGGTTAGTGGAGTTACACGTGACCGTCATTACGGCAAGAGTGACTGGAATGGAAGAGAATTCTCAGTAATAGATACTGGAGGATATGTAAAAGGAAGTGATGATGTTTTTGAAGCAGAAATTGATAAACAAGTAGAATTGGCTATCGATGAAGCAGATGTAATCATTTTTATGGTAGACGTAGAAACCGGAATTACCGGGATGGATGAAGACGTTGCTAATTTACTTCGTAAAGTTAAAAAGCCGGTTTTATTAGCGGTAAATAAAGTAGATAATAACAAACGTGCAGAAGATGCTGTAGAGTTTTATTCTCTTGGTTTAGGAGATTATTTTACTATTGCAAGTACTAATGGATCGGGAACAGGAGATTTATTAGATGCTTTAGTAGAAGTGCTTCCAGAAAAGGAACCAAACAGGGATGAAGATTTACCGAGATTTGCAGTAGTAGGGAGACCTAATGCAGGAAAATCATCTTTCATTAATGCATTAATTGGCGAAGAGCGGTATATTGTTACTGATGTTGCTGGTACGACTAGAGATAGTATTGATACTAAATACAACCGTTTTGGTTTTGAATTTAATCTTGTTGATACAGCAGGTATCCGTAGAAAGTCTAAGGTACATGAAGACCTAGAGTTTTACTCGGTAATGCGTTCTGTAAGAGCTATTGAGCATTCAGATGTGTGTATTCTAATTTTAGATGCAACACGTGGTTTTGATGGTCAGGTTCAGAATATTTTCTGGTTGGCACAACGTAACAATAAAGGAATTGTTGTTCTTGTGAATAAGTGGGATTTGGTAGAAGAGAAAGAGACCAATACCATGAAGCAATATACGCAAAAGATCAAAGAGGCTATGGAGCCTTTTGTAGATGTGCCTATTATTTTTATGTCGGTATTGACGAAGCAGCGTATTTTTAAAGCGATTGAAACGGCAGTACAAGTCTATGAAAATAGAAGCCGTAAGATTCAAACACGTAAGTTTAATGATATAATGCTACCGTTGATAGAAAACTATCCTCCGCCAGCATACAAAGGTAAATATGTGAAAATTAAGTTCTGTACGCAGTTACCGACACCATATCCGCAATTTGCATTTTTCTGCAACTTGCCACAATACGTTAGGGATCCGTACAAACGTTTCTTAGAGAATAAGCTTAGAGAAAGTTTTGATTTCTCTGGAGTGCCTATCTCTGTATTTATGCGTAAAAAGTAAGACACACAAAAGGATATAATATTAAAGAGGGCTAAATTCTATCATAGAATTTAGCCCTCTTTTTTAGGATTTAAAGCGTATTGCTATAGTATAAATAGCGTAATCGTTTTATTTTCAAGATCTATTTCACTAGTTGCACCACTTACAGAAATACTATCTATTTCGGTGTCTATTCCGCAGCACTCACTGCCCTCTCCGGTCTTTTCTATATCCATATTCATTGTGAAAAAAGCATCAGTCTTTAAATTAACGGTATAGCTTTTTTCTTGACTTTCTAAAATATCTATTGATAAATAGATACCTGGAGTTTCTTCAGTAGTAGTTACTGAAAAAGCGGCATTCATACTAGCTTCGTCAAAAATGGTAATATTAGAAGCGGTATAGGTCCCGTTGGCAATTAAATTAGCGCCAGATGCTTCGTCAATGATGATCATCTTAAAGTTGTTAGAAAAACAGCTTACGATACTGCAGTCTGTTGTAGTTGTCTCGCTACTGCTTTCACATTGCACAAGAAATAGGGATAAGAAAAGTACTGTTATTGATTTATACATAGTAGGGTTTTTAAAAAGATACAAATTATAAAGAATGGTTGCGTTTGTTAGGGAGGTTACCAACCACCAGAAGCGCCGCCTCCGCCAAAGCCTCCGCCACCGAAGCCTCCGCCAAAACCACCTCCGCCGCCAAAGCCACCACCGCCACCGAAACCTCCTCCGGAGCTATGGCCACCGCGACCCATATTACTCAGAATAATAGCATCCCAAATATCAAAACCTCCAGACCTTTTGCCGCCATTTCTGCCGCCGCCGTTTCCTTTACTTTTGTTAGAAAAGATGATAATGATAATGATGAATATTAAAAATGGGAATAAACTTTTAAAAGGAAAAGAGTTGGTGCTAAAGGTGCGGTCTTCTTGAAATTCTCCCGTAAGGATACCAAAAATAGCATCGGCACCTTTGTTAATGCCTCCGTAGTAATCGCCTGTTTTAAATTCAGGGATGATCACTTGTTCTATAATTCGTTTAGACATGGCGTCGGTAAGAGAGCCTTCTACGCCATAACCGGTGTTTATAGCCACCTTTCGGTCGTCTTTAGCGAGAATTAGTAATAGTCCATTATCTGTATCACCCTGACCAATACCCCATTTTTGCCCCCATTGTGCGCCCAGGTAATTAATATCTTCGCCTTTAGTGCTTCCAATAATTACCACTACAATCTGTGTAGAGGTACTGTCAGCATAACTTTTTAATTTGTGGGTAAGTGTGTTTTTCTGCGAAGCAGATAACAAATTTATATAATCATAAACCCCTTTTTGCTCGCTAGGCTTTTCTGGAATCGTAAACTGACCAAAAGCAAAGGAAGTTAGGAATAGAACTAAAATTAATATGTTACCCTTTAGAAACTTCATTGCTAAGTTCATTTGTGTCGTTGTGTTGCCATGGAAAATGAGTGTGAAGTTCTTTTCCGGCTTTTAAGATGCCATCAATGATACCTTGTTTGAAGTTTCCTTCTTTAAATTGTTGTTGAATGACATTTTTAGTGGAGTCCCAAAAATCTTCAGGCACTACCTTGTCAATTCCTTTATCTCCGCAAATGACAAACTTTTTATCATGCACGGCCACATAGATCAAAACGCCGTTAGCGTCTTTCGTATTGTCCATCTTTAAAACATGGAAAACTTCTTCGGCACGTTTAAAGTGATCTAAGGTAGTATGTGCTTCAATATGAACTCTAATCTCACCAGAAGTATTTTTTTCAGCTGCTATAATAGCCTGAACAATCTCTTGCTCTTCTTTTTCGGATAAAAATGCTTCTACTTTAGACATATTAGGTTCTAGTTAAAATCAAAATTTACATCTGGAGCATTTTCTGCACCTCTATTTGCTGAGAATAAGGATAGTTGTTGAAACCCTGCTAAAGAAGCAATAATATTTGTTGGTATTTTTGCAATCTTTATATTATACTCACCAGCTAAATCATTGAAGCGGTTACGCTCTACATTGATTCTATTTTCAGTACCCTCTATTTGTGATTGTAAGTCTAAGAAATTTTGGTTCGCTTTTAGTTCAGGGTAGCGCTCTACTACGACCATTAATTTACTTAAAGCACCTGTTAAACCACTTTGTGCTTGTTGAAAAGCGGCCATCTTATCAGGAGTCAAGTTATTCGCATCAATAGTTGTAGACGTGGCTTTAGATCTAGCTTCTATAACGTCTGTTAAGGTTCCTCTCTCAAAATCTGCAGCACCCTGCACCGTTTTAACTAGATTGCCAATTAGGTCACTACGTCTCTGATATGAGCTTTCTACGTTTGCCCATTGCTTGGTAGCTTGTCCTTTCATTTCTACAAGGGTATTGTTAGCGCTAACATACCACATTCCAAAAAGGGCAATTACAGCTACAATAACAATAATCCCGATCAGTCCTTTTTTCATCTTTACTATTTTTTGGTAAGTGTTATAATTGATTTTTTATTTTGACTAGTTCAGCTTTTATGCCTTCTAATTTACTAATGATGTCAAACGTTGATAGGGTCTGACTCTTGTTTTCTTTTAAATGAGTTTTGGCACCCTCTAAAGTAAAACCGCGTTCTTTTACCAAGTGATAAATTAACTGCAAATTTTTTACATCTTGTGGGGTGAATTTTCTGTTGCCCTTTGCATTTTTTTTAGGTTGAAGTACATCAAACTCTTTTTCCCAAAACCGAATCAACGATGTGTTGACATCAAAGGCCTTTGCAATTTCGCCAATACCGTAATATCTTTTTTCAGGAAGTTCTATATGCATTAGTCTAATGATTGGTTTTCTTGTGATGCTGTTCTCAACATGTTTGCGAATTCTTCCGCAGTTAAACTTCCGTAGTAGAAGTTAATGGGGTTAATACGTTGGTCATCTTTAAAAACTTCATAATGAAGGTGAGGCGCTTCTGAACGTCCTGTACTCCCAACAAAGCCAATAAGATCTCCGCGTTTTACCGTTTTACCTGCAGTAACATTGTATTTACTCATGTGCGCATATAAACTTACATACCCAAAACCATGATCAATACGAATATGGTTTCCGTATCCAGAAGAATTACTATCGGCACGGATCACTTTACCATCTCCAGTGGCATAGATAGGGGTTCCTTTAGGAGACGTAAAATCCATTCCCCAGTGCATTTTTCTTGCTTTTGTAAACGGATCCGAACGCCAACCGTATCCTGAGGCCATTCTTTTTAAATCTTCATTATTAATGGGTTGTATCGCAGGAATTGCCGCAAGCAGCTTTTCTTTCTCTTCCGCAAGTTTTGTAATCTCATCTAAAGATTTAGATTGGATGACCATTTGCTTTTGAATTATATCCATTCGTTTTGTAGAAGCAATAATCATTTCAGAATTATTAAACCCTTCTAATGATTTATATCGGTTTACCCCACCAAAACCAGCTCTTCGTTGCTCATCAGGGATAGGGTTAGCTTCAAAATAAACGCGGTAAATATTGTTGTCTCTATCTTCTATATTGGCCAACACCTGTTCTACCTGCTCCATTTTCTTATCTAAAAGCTCAAATTGCAAATCATAATTCCGCAACTCGCGCTGTAAAGACAATTCTTTAGGCGTATTGATAAAATTGGTATTCAATAATATGGTAAGGCCTAGCAGACCGAACAAAAAAGAACCTAGTAAAAACAGGCCTATATTCCTGTATCTTCTAGATTTTTTTGCTTCTATTTTGCGATACGATAAAGTATCTGGATCGTAATAATATTTTACTTTAGACATAAATGGATTTTATCCTATTTTTGTGCTTTCAATTTAACGTAACAAACAAATATAAAAATAGTTTTGTAGATTCCCTTAAATTTATCAAAAGCTTAAGTTTTTGTCATCATTTTCTTCTTTTTTAAAGGGAATTTAGGCAACTATGGGGTTAGATTTATAAGAATGTGCTAAAAGCATTAAACAATTACAGATGAAATCTCAAGAGATACGATCAAAATTTTTAGAATTTTTTAAGGACAAAGAACATAAAATAGTTGATTCTGCTCCTATGGTCATTAAAGATGACCCTACTTTAATGTTTACAAATGCTGGTATGAACCAGTTTAAAGAATTCTTTTTAGGAAATACAGTCCCTAAAGATACCCGTGTTACAGATACTCAAAAATGTTTGCGCGTTAGTGGTAAGCATAATGATTTGGAGGAAGTAGGGAAAGATACCTACCACCATACGATGTTTGAGATGTTGGGGAACTGGAGTTTTGGTGATTATTTTAAAGAAGAAGCCATTACGTGGGCTTGGGAATTTTTGACAGATGTTTGTAAGATTGATAAAACAAGTCTTTATGTAACCGTTTTTGAGGGGAGTAAAGATGCTGATAATTTAGAGGAAGATGCGGAAGCATTAGCGCTTTGGAAAAATATTGTACCAGAATCTCAAATTCTTTTTGGAAATAAAAAGGATAATTTTTGGGAAATGGGAGATCAAGGCCCTTGCGGACCTTGTTCAGAAATTCATGTAGATATTAGATCTGCTGAAGAAAAAGCTAAAGTTTCTGGTGCATCATTAGTAAATAATGATCACCCACAAGTAGTAGAGATTTGGAATTTGGTATTTATGCAATACAACCGTAGAGCAAATGGCCAATTAGAATCATTACCAGCAAAGCATGTAGATACAGGAATGGGCTTTGAACGTTTGTGCATGGTGATGCAAAACGTGCAATCTAACTATGATACCGATGTTTTTACACCAATCATCAGAGAGATAGAAGCTATTACCAATAATACTTACGGTAAGGATGAGAAGCTAGATATAGCAATACGTGTGATAGCAGATCATATCCGTGCGGTATCTTTTTCAATATCTGACGGGCAATTGCCAAGTAATACAGGAGCGGGGTACGTAATTCGTAGAATTTTACGTAGAGCTATTCGGTATGGCTTTACGTTCTTAGATACTAAAGAACCATTTATGTACCGTTTGGTAAATGTTCTTTGTGATAGTATGGGAGCTGCCTTTCCTGAACTTAAAAGTCAGAAACAACTTATTGAAAATGTTATTAAAGAAGAAGAACATTCTTTCTTGAAAACTTTAGATCAAGGGCTGGTACTTTTAGATTCTATTATTGCAAGCGCCGCAAGCGATACTATTGATGGTAGAAAAGCTTTTGAATTGTATGATACTTTTGGATTCCCAATAGATTTAACCGCATTAATTTTAAGTGAAAGAGGACTTCATTTAGATGAAAAAGGGTTTGAAGTTGCTATGGGAGAGCAGAAGAAGCGTTCGCGTTCTGCATCAGAAATATCGAAAGAAGATTGGACGGTGCTTTCTTCAGACTTAGAACAAGAGTTTATTGGATATGATGTCTTACAATCTAACGTAAAACTAGTAAAATATAGAAAGGTTACCTCTAAAAAAGATGGGGAGCAATATCAAATTGTATTTAACTTAACTCCTTTCTACGCAGAAGGTGGTGGACAAGTAGGAGATAAAGGATATTTAGAAGCGGCAAACGGAGACGTAATCTATATCCTAGATACAAAGAAAGAGAATAACGAAATTATTCACTTTGCTAAGAACCTTCCGAAAGATGTCAAAGAAACGTTTAAAGCGGTGGTTGATGAAAAGCAACGAAGAAGAACGGAAGCAAACCATACCGCAACACATTTATTACATCAAGCATTGCGTGAAATTTTAGGAACACATGTAGAACAAAAAGGTTCTGCGGTACATTCTAAATATTTACGCTTTGATTTTTCGCATTTCTCTAAAGTGACTGCCGAGGAGTTAACGGAAGTAGAGAATTTTGTGAATGCACGTATTGAAGGGAATTTACCATTGGAAGAAAGTAGAAATGTACCTATGCAAACGGCAGTGGAGCAAGGTGCTATGGCCTTGTTCGGAGAAAAATATGGTGATGCAGTAAGAACCATTCGCTTTGGAAAATCTATTGAGCTTTGCGGCGGTACGCATGTAAAAACTACAGCAGATATTTGGCATTTTAAAATTAAATCAGAAGGAGCTGTAGCCTCTGGGATTCGTAGAATTGAAGCGATAACTTCTGATGCGGTTAAAGATTTTTATACGGATAATAACAATACACTTTCTGAGGTTAAAGTTTTACTAAACAATAGTAAAGATCCTGTAAAGGCAGTGACTAGCTTACAAGAAGAAAATGCCAAACTAAAGAAAGAAGTAGAAGGTTTGTTGCGGGATAAGGCTAAGAATTTGAAAGGCGATTTGCTTACAGAAATTCAGAGCCTAGACGGAATTGATTTTCTGGCGAAGAAAGTAGATTTAGATGCTGCTGGAATCAAAGATTTGTCCTTTGAGCTAGGAAGCAACAAAGACAATTTATTCTTATTGTTAGCTGCTGAAAATGAGGGTAAAGCTTTATTATCTTGCTATATTTCAAAAGAGCTAGTAGAAAAGAAAGGCTTAAGTGCGGTAACTGTAGTACGTGAATTAGGGAAACTTATTCAAGGTGGTGGCGGTGGCCAAGCATTTTTTGCAACTGCTGGAGGCAAAAACCCAGGAGGGATTGCAGAAGCATTAGAGAAGGCAAAGAATTACGTAGCGTAATAGCGCATTCCGTTTTAACGTTCACTTAGAAACGAATATTGATAACAATAAAAGGCTTAGTGGTGTACCTTTGGGTAGGTACTAAGCCTTTTTTGATTTTTAAAAATGAAACTCCAAACTCAAATTCCCTTAACGAAAGCCAAGCATCAAATTGATTATAATAGTCAGTTGCTATTGTTAGGGTCTTGTTTTGTTGAAAATATTGGAGAAAAATTAACGTACTTTAAATATCGATCTGTTCAAAATCCTTTCGGTATCCTATTTCATCCATTAGCTATTGAAAAATTAATTTCTAGGGCGATAACGTATACAGCCTATACAGAAGATGAGGTATTTTATTTAAATGAGCGCTGGCAGTGTTATGATGCACATTCCGAATTATCAGCACCTACCAAAGAGGCCTTGTTGGCTAATTTAAATAATAACTTGGTTATCGTTAGGCAACAACTAGAAAAAGCATCGCACTTGATCATTACTTTAGGTACAGCTTGGGTGTACCGTGAGTTGCTTACAGATCGCGTAGTGGCGAACTGTCATAAAGTTCCTCAGGCATCGTTTCATAAAGAACTACTCTCAGTAATTGCTATTCAAGAAAGTCTAGAGCGTATTGTAGCGCTTGTAGCCAAAGTAAATAGTAAAGTTCAAGTCGTATTTACGGTATCACCGGTACGTCATTTAAAAGATGGCTTTGTAGCAAATCAGCAAAGTAAAGCGCACTTGATAACGGCTATTCATCAAGTAATACATACTTCAGGAGAAAAGAACGCTTATTTTCCTAGTTATGAACTCATGATGGATGAGCTTCGGGATTATCGTTTTTATGCCGAAGATATGATACACCCTAATGCTGTGGCAATACGTTATATTTGGGAGAAGTTTAATGAAGTTTGGGTTTCTGATGTAGCAAGCTCTGGGATGAAAGCGGTAGAAGCTATACAGAGAGGTTTAGTGCATAGACCTTTTAATCCGGAGTCAGAACAACATCAAAAGTTTTTAAAAGCCTTAGAAGGTAAAATTGCGCGTGTTCAGAAACAATATCCATTTATGAAATTTAGTCTATGAAAAACATCATTATAGGAGCTGTGGTTACATTGGCCTTGGTATTTATTTTTCGTTCTTGTTCCGATAGTTCAAAAGAAAAGTCTATTCTAAAAGAAAACTCCATGCTTATCCAGGAGTCTATCAAAAATGTATCAAAATTAGTGGTGACCGAGGGGCATTTTGCTGAGGTTTATAACTATAAAGATTCGCAACAACTTTTTGGACCCTTAATTACGGCGGAGAAAAAAGCATTGGTAGTGGTAAATGCAGATGTTACGGTTGCTTATGATTTAAGTAAGATAGATTTTGAAGTACAGGAAGAAACAAAAACGCTACTGATAAAAAGTATCCCTGAGCCAGAAATAAAGCTAAATCCAGATTTTGAGTATTATGATGTTACGGCAGATTATTTGAATCAGTTTAATGCCAATGATTATAATAAGATCAAGAAGAATGTACGTGCCTCTTTAATGAAAAAAGTAGAGAATTCTGCTTTAAAAACTAATGCGCAAAACAGGTTGTTAAGCGAACTCTCTAATTTCTATATCCTAACTAATTCGTTAGGGTGGACTTTAGAATATAAAGGAGAAACTGTAAATGGTAATTTACCAGATTTGATAAAAGGATAAATTATATCACCAAACTTTGATTCACCAATAATAGTCCGTCGTCTATTAAACGACCCACGCTAGGATTATTTTGTTTCACTTTTTCTAAATGCGCTAAAATTTCTGAGGCAAATTTCACGTCGTTATTAGATTTTGCTAATTCATACAGTTCTACAGAAAGTAACCAGTCCTTAGGGAAGTTATGTTTCACTTCTTGAAAAACTTTATTCCTAGAAATTGTTGTGTTTTTGCCTTCTCTAAATTCTCTAATTTGTTGGTAGTATGTCTCTAGTAAGATGCTTTTGTCGTTTTTAGTAGGCTTTATAGTGGTGTTGGTCACCTTGTGGGTAATCAAATCAAAACTAGCTAAATCTGCAGGGCCATTAAATGCAGAAGCAATATTTTCTCCTATGGCCATATGGTATAAGCCGAAATTAGGAGTAAACAAAATAGTATCACCGTAGGTCACGGTACAATTGTCAAAGGTGATTAGTATAATTTCTCCTCGTAAATTACGTGTCCCTGTGATAATTTCTCCTTGAACCTTTATGCCGCCTTCAAATTCTAGATGGATGGTTTGCCCTTCAAAAATGTTATAGGCTTTTAAATCCCTAGGACTCATATCTTCAATAGCAAGGTTAATACCTTTAAGTTTCCCTATAGGAGACCCAAAACCTTGAGCATGGTGTTTGGTGCTATGACCCACGAGTTCTTTTTCGCGGTACGACAGTGCTGTTTTGCCTTTGGTTTGAAAATAAACGGGTTTGTTTTCAAACTCAATAACCTGTTCAAAATTACCAGAAATCTGAATCCCGGTACTCAACTCAATAGTCCCTAAATCTTTTGAATTGATTAGTTTTTTAATTCCTGATAAACCTCCTTTTCGCAGCGCCATAGTATTAGCAAATTCTTCTAACACTTGACTTAGAAAGGCAAAATCTGGAGTCACAAAAAGTTGAGGTTGTGGTTTTGTGATATCAAAAGAAGTATGTGCTGCCTCTATAGAATAGGGAATTTTTTTAACATCATCTGTCATACACCAAGCACTTTCTCCGATAGAAGAAAGTAAGCCTGCCCCGTAAATTTTAGGATTGTCAACAGTACCAATTAAGCCATACTCCACCGTCCACCAGTGTAAATTACGGATCAGCGCAATCTCACTAGGTTCTCCCATGTTTTGTTGTAAGTCTTCAATTAGTTTTTCAGCAACATCAATCTCATTTTGTGGTGTGCCATGAGCTTCTTTGATAATAGAAAGATGGCGCACAGCTTCATACAATTCATAATCTTTAGCGCTAGAGATTGCTTTACAACCAATCTCTCCAAATCTTCTTAAGTATTCTGCGTATTCAGGATTAGCAATAATAGGCGCATGACCTGCTCCTTCATGGATAATATCTGGTGCAGGAGTGTATTCAATATGTTCTAACTGCCGAATATCTGAAGCAATGACAAGCACATTATATGCTTGAAACTCCATAAATGCAGAAGGCGGTATGAATCCGTCTACCGCAACGGCAGCCCAACCAATTTCCTGTAGAATACGGTTCATCCCATACATGTTAGGAATGTCATCAATAGAAATCCCTGTTTTGTTGAGTCCGTCTAAATAGGATTTATGGGCAACCTTACTTAAATAATCTACATTTTTTCGCATTACATAACGCCATACAGCCTGATTGATAGCGGTGTAGTCACTATAATCCTGTGGCTTTATAAATTGCCTTAAATGCACTGGTAGTTTATCTAAAATAGGGTTACTCTCGTAAGACATAATTCGTATTTATTTCGGATTAAAGATACAAAATATAGTACAGATAAGTAGGTGTGATTTTACTGTGGTTAGGGCATAAAAAAAAAGCAGAACATAGGTTCTGCTTTCACGGTAATTTATAAGGATAACTATTTTTTAATTAGAAGCCATTGGCGGGTAAGCTTTTAATATCTCAGTAACAAACTTCTGAATGCGTTCTTCTTTCTTTTCTATATTTTTGGTTTGGTATAATGCACCAACACCTTTTCCTTGCCATACCAATTGCTTGTCTTTGGCGTCAATAAGATCAATATATAAAGAGCCCTCTGTACGGGTACTTACTTGGTTGCCATACATATTTTGTCCTCCCCAGAAATAAGGATTCCAACCCCATCCAAAGCCACCGCCCCAGTAATTATTGTAAATATCTACTTGTTCTCTTTCTTTTGTAAAAATGCTTACCAATATATCTGGGTTCTCAGATTTAGAAAAACCTCTAGCAGTCATTTCAGCTTCAATAGCATATAGAATTCTTTTTTTATCTAAATCCGAAATCTGAGCTTTATCAACACTCGTTTTATAAAATGCGTATGTTTTATAGGTGTTAAAATCTGCTTTTTTATCATAATCTGCCATTACACGGACGGAACTGCAGGAACTTAGAATAAGAAGCGCAAAAATAGGCAGGGCTAAAATTTTAAATGTTTTCATAACAAATTTTATTATAGGGTTATTATTATATTCTGATTAGCATAAATATCAATAATCATGCCGAAAGATCCTGATTTAGTTATACTTATTGGTTTTAGAACTATAGCCATAAGGACAATGTCTGCAACCACTTTCGCAACAGTATCCTCGTTTTAAATGGTACTGGGCGGTAAAAACTTTGTATCCTTGCTCCGAAAGGTAAAAGTCACCTTCTTCTATGGGGATAATTTTTTTCATCATAATACATCCGATTCCTGTAAATTTAATTCTTCTTTGCGGATTATAGAATTTAAAATAATTTTTAACGTTAATTTTAATAGTAGCCTAAAAATAAGATTCAGTTCTGCTGCAACACACCTAAAAATAGTTGTGGCACGTTTTTAGCTTTGGTAAGGTATAGATTGTAATATTTAAGAATGATTTTAGTTTCAAGACTTTTTTTTGTGAAGAATTACGTAGGTTTAACACTTTGGCCTTTTATTATTCTAAAGGATGATGCGTTAAAGAAAGATGTAATTCTTATTAACCATGAAAAAATTCACCTAAAGCAGCAAACAGAATTATTGGTGGTATTTTTCTATGTGCTGTATCTCATGGAATGGAGCATCCGGTGTATCTGTTATCTTAACTCGTACAAGGCCTATAAGAATATAAGTTTTGAACGAGAGGCGTATGCCAATGAACGAAATTTAAATTATCCTACAGAACGCAAAGCATTCAGCTTTATTAAATATCTTTGAGTTTCTTAAAAATGAGTGGTGGTAAGTAGAAATCAAAAGGTAGAACTTCCAATTCTAAAGGACAAAAAAGTTACTCTTTACATGAAAAGGGAAGATCAACTCCATCCATTTATCTCGGGGAATAAATTTAGAAAACTTAAGTATAATATAGAAGCAGCTAAGAAGGCCGGATTAAAAACGATACTTACTTATGGGGGCGCCTATAGCAACCATATTGCCGCAACTGCATTTGCAGGGAAAGAATATGGCTTTAATACAATAGGGATTATCAGAGGAGAGGAACTAGCACAGAAATGGCAAGAGAATCCTACCTTAAGATTTGCCCATGCTAACGGTATGCAATTTAAATTTGTCACCAGAGAAGCTTATAGAGTTAAAGAAGAGGCGGGGGCTATTGGCTCTTTAGAAAAAGAGTTTGGACTATTTTATCGCATTCCCGAAGGTGGTACCAACCAATTTGCGGTGCAAGGCTGTGAAGAAATAGTACGTGCTGGCGATTCAGATTTTGATGTGGTCATCACTTGTGTAGGAACTGGAGGTACAATTTCAGGAATTATCAATTCTTCTAAGGATCATCAGGTTATAATAGGTTTTCCTGCCTTAAAAGGCGATTTTCTAAAAAAAGATATTTGTAAATTTACAGCGAAATCTAATTGGGATTTAGAAACAAATTATAATTTTGGAGGATATGGCAAGATTTCAAAAGAGTTAATTGTTTTTATTAATGATTTTAAAAAGAACACAGCCATCCCATTAGATCCTATTTATACAGGAAAAATGATGTTCGGAGTGGTGGATATGATTGCCAAGAACCACTTTAAAGAAGGCACTAAAATATTAGCCATCCATACGGGTGGTCTACAAGGTATTACCGGGATGAATAAAGTATTAAAGAATAAAAATTTACCATTACTAGAATTATGATAAAAAAGATAACACTTATCTTAGTACTCGTTTTTTTTGCAGCCTGTAAGTCACACAAAAGAACAGTCGCTACCACTAAAAAGCAAGGAGCATATACGAGCACAACAGACACGAAGGCGGCAGATGCTGCAGAAGCGGATAAGGATATCTACCTTCTTCCAGAAGATTCCGGAAAGTTTATAGACTTCCCTATTAGTTCTGTTCAAGAATATATTAATACATTTTCTGAAATAGCGCAATTTGAAATGAAGGCTTACGGAATTCCGGCTAGTATTACACTTGCTCAGGGTATTCTAGAAAGTGGTTATGGACGTAGTACTTTGGTGAAAAAGACCAATAACCATTTTGGAATTAAATGCCATACGGGCTGGGAAGGCGATTTTGATTATCATGATGATGATGAGAAAGGAGAATGCTTTAGAAAGTACAACCATCCTATGTATTCTTTTAGAGATCATAGTATATTCTTAACTTCTAGAGCGCGTTATTCCTTTCTTTTTGACTTAGATAATGATGATTATAGAGGTTGGGCACACGGATTAAAACAGGCTGGTTATGCTACAGATAGAAAGTATCCTAGTAAACTAATTTCATTTATTGAGCAATATGATTTGCACCAGTATGATAAGTTAGTTAATAATCAAGGATACGCCAGCAAGAAAGAACCAAAGACCTACGACTATAAAACACACGTAGTTCAGAAAGGCGATACCTTATATTCTATTTCTAGAAAGTATTTTGTATCCGTAGAAGAACTAATGAAAATAAATAAAATGAACTCTAGCAATTTAGCTATTGGTCAGCAACTGGTTGTAAAATCAGTAAAAAAATAAAGAACAACATGCTATATAAAAGAAGTAGTGAACTTTTTAATGAAGCCCAAGAATATATTCCTGGCGGTGTAAACTCTCCGGTAAGAGCTTTTAAAGCGGTAGGCGGAACACCAATTTTTGTAAAAGAAGCTAAAGGAGCTTATTTTACAGATGAAGATGGTAATAAATTTATAGATTACATCGCATCATGGGGTCCGTTAATATTAGGCCACGCTTATGAGCCTGTTATTAATGCAGTCATTGAAAAAGCTAAAAAAGGAACCTCTTTTGGGATGCCAACAGAAATAGAAACGGAATTGGCAAAATTAGCAGTTTCTATGGTGCCTAATATTGATAAAATTAGATTTGTAAATAGCGGTACAGAAGCATGTATGAGTGCGGTACGTTTGGCTAGAGGATATACAGGAAAAGATAAAATCATTAAATTTTCTGGTTGTTACCACGGGCATTCAGACTCTTTCTTAATTCAAGCGGGTAGTGGAGCCGTTACTTTTGGTAGTCCTAATAGTCCAGGGGTAACAGAAGGCACAGCAAAAGATACCTTATTGGCTAATTACAATGATCTAGAAAGTGTCCAAGCTTTAGTGGATGCTAATAAACGAGAAATTGCAGCGATAATTATTGAACCAATTGCGGGGAATATGGGATGCATTATTCCTCAAGAAGACTTTATGAAAGGCTTGAGAGCGCTGTGTACAAAAGAAGGTATTCTTTTAATTTTTGATGAGGTCATGACCGGCTTTAGATTGGCGAAAGGTGGTGCTCAAGAAGTGTTGGGGATTAATGCAGATATTGTAACCTTTGGAAAAGTTATTGGAGGTGGGCTTCCTGTAGGAGCTTTTGCTGCACGTAATGAAATTATGGCAAAATTAGCGCCAGACGGACCTGTATATCAAGCAGGAACATTAAGTGGTAATCCTTTAGCAATGAGTGCTGGTTTGGCAATGCTAACAGCTTTAAATACCAATCCTAATATCTTTAGAAGTCTTGCCGATAAAACAGCATACTTACACAAAGGATTAGAAAAGGTATTAAAAGATAACGGTATTAAACATCAGATCAATAGATTTGGTAGTATGATTTCTGTGCACTTTACTGCGACTCCTGTAGTAGATTTTGCTTCATCTGCAGAAGGCAATAATGAGACGTTCAAAAAATATTTTCATGGCATGTTACGTAACGGCATCTATTTACCGCCAAGTGCTTTTGAGAGTTATTTTTTAAATGACGCCTTATCTTATGAAGATTTAGATGCAACGATAAAAGCTTTAGAGAGTATCGTAGACGAATTGAAATAGAATACATACTATTTAGAATATAAAAAAAGAGAGGCAATTTGCCTCTCTTTTTTGTTTACAATCAGATAACTTATTCTTAAACTATAGTACCATTCTACTTCAGATTTATTTATAATCTTTGAATGTCTTGATGACGCGCTATTTAAATGCAACTATAGAAAATAATTGGATAAAAAAGTAACTACAATTTTTTTATCCGTTCACTATAGTTAATTTGGTTGGGATCAATTAAACCCAAAAATGAATGAAAGTATTATATGCAATTCAAGGAACCGGAAATGGCCATTTAAGTAGAGCTCGCGATATTATTCCAATTTTATTAAAGAAAGATATAGAGCTAGATCTTTTGTTGAGTGGTACACAGGCCGATATTGATATTCCGTATCCTGTTAAATACCAATTCCAAGGTTTAAGTTTTATTTTTGGAAAGAAGGGAGGGGTAGACCTATGGAAAACCTACATTAGAGCCAATTCAAGAAGACTTCAAAAAGAAATTAAGAGTTTGCCCATTGAAGACTATGATCTTATTATAAACGATTTTGAACCAGTTTCTGCTTGGGCATGCAAGCTAAAGAATAAACCCTGTATCAGTGTCAGTCATCAGGCCGCAGTTTTAATGAAGGGCAGTCCTAAGCCTCACAAGCCAGATCCGTTAGGGCATTTGATATTAAGACGCTATGCACCTACCACAAAACAATACGGGTTTCATTTTAGCAATTTTAATCCGAGTATTTATACGCCTGTTATTCGTCAAGATATTCGTAATGCTAAAGTTGAAGTAAGGAATCACTATACAGTGTACTTACCTTCCTATAGCGATGAAAAAATATTAAAAATGCTTTCAAAAGTGCCTGATGCTACTTGGGAAGTGTTTTCAAAACATAATAAGGAATTGGTAACTCGTGGGAATGTGACAATTAAGCCTATTACAAACGAGGCATTTATAGCAAGTATGGCTACGAGTTTAGGTGTATTGTGTGGAGCTGGCTTTGAAACGCCTGCAGAAGCACTATTCTTACGTAAAAAGCTTTTGGTAATCCCTATGAAAGGGCAATACGAACAACAGTGCAACGCTGCGGCTCTTAAAAAAATGGGAGTTCCTGTAATGCGTTCTTTAAAGACAAAACATTTAAGACGCATAAAAAAATGGATTGCCAATGACACGAGAGTAGTAGTTAACTATCCTGATCTCACAGAAGAAATAATAGATACTGTATTATCAGAGAATTTGAAGCCACGCTAATGAAGACTAAGAACAACACTTCAAAAAAAACTAAGTTCACAAGTAAAAAGTTCGGAGAAGATTTTGTTTGGGGAGTTTCTGTGGCGGCATATCAGATTGAAGGTGCTCATGATAAGCATGATAAAAGTCCTTCTATCTGGGATAGTTTTACAGATCAAATAGGCGTAATTCATAAAGGGGAAAACGGCAATACCGCCTGCGATTTTTATCATAAGTATAAGGAAGATATTTTGCTGATGAAAGCCATGAATATTCCTAATTTCAGATTTTCGCTCTCATGGTCTAGGTTATTGCCAATGGGTACCGGAGAAGTAAGTGAAAAAGGAATACAGTTTTATAATGAGGTGATAGATTTTTGCTTGGAGCAAAAGATTACTCCTTGGGTGACGCTTTATCATTGGGACCTTCCTCAGGTTTTACAAGACCAAGGAGGTTGGACTAATAGAGAAATAGTTTCATGGTTTGAGAATTTCACGAAGGTCTGTGCCACTCATTTTGGAGACCGTGTAAAACACTGGATGGTGTTGAATGAGCCGATGGTATTTACAGGGGCAGGTCATTTTCTAGGGGTGCATGCACCCGGACTTAAAGGCTTAAAAAATTTTTTGCCAGCTATTCATCATGCGGTATTGTGCCAAGCGGCAGGAGGTAAACTGCTAAAAGCATTGGTGCCCAATGCTGTAATTGGCACTACATTTAGCTGTTCTTATATTACTCCTATTGATAAGAAAAAGAAAAATGTTTTAGCAGCAGAAAAAGCAGATGCTTTACTAAATAGATTATTTATAGAGCCTTCACTAGGTTTAGGATATCCTTCAGCAGCGGCACCTGTTCTAAAAAAGCTAAATAAATACATACAGCCAGGAGATCTTGAGGATGCTGTTTTTGAGTTTGATTTTATCGGAATTCAGAACTACACCAGAGAGGTGGTAAAGCATAGTTATTTTGTGCCTTATTTAAGTGCAAAAATAATTGAAGCGAATAAGCGAAATGTACAGACTACCGTAATGAATTGGGAGGTTTATCCTAAGAGTATCTATAAAATGATTAAGAAGTTTAATGGATATGAAGGAGTGAAAAAAATTATTATAACAGAAAATGGGGCCGCCTTTGAAGATAATGTGGCCAATGGTTTTGTAAATGATATAGAACGAAGAAATTTTTTTAAGCAGTATTTGAGGCAAGTTTATAAAGCCAAGGAAAAAGGATTAAAGATAGATGGTTACTTTGTGTGGACTTTGATGGATAATTTTGAATGGGCAGAAGGATATAAACCGCGATTTGGACTTGTTCATATTGATTTCGATACTCAAAAAAGAATTATAAAATCTTCTGGAAAATGGTTTGCTAAGTTCCTAAAATCCTAAAAAATAAAAAGTCGATATTGCTATCGACTTTTACACTTAACTAAACGTACAAAAACGGCCTAATCATTATGTCTATCTTCATTGTTTTTGTGCCCTTTTTTTTCACCTTTTTGGTGTTTACCTTTTCTACCTTCTCTGTTACGATGATGAGCCATTTTTTCCCATTTCTCAAATTGCTCTTTGGTTAAAACAGATTTCATTTTCTTTTTTTGCTCAATTCTTTGGTCAAGCATTTTAGATTGCATTTCATAACGCTGATCAGAACTTAGGTTTTTAGTAGTCCCATTTTCTCTAGCTTTTTTACGTGCTTCCATCTTTTCTAGACGCTGCGTAGCATGCTCTAATTCTAATACATACACTTTTGCTTGCTGACTCTCAGTTAAATCTAAAGCTAATGTCATTTTTTTAGTAGACAATGTAGCCATTTGATCTGGAGTCATCTCACTCTTCATTTCTCTTTTCTGTGCAAAGGCATTTAATCCTATAAATAGCACAAGAACTCCTATTACTTTTTTCATATTTAAAAATTTAAATTACTTTACCTTTTGACTGATGCATTGTTAAATGGTTTAATAATTTACTTTTTTTTAACACAAAAGCCAATACTTTACGTATTGGCGGTCGTTTTTAATAGCTAATCTTTAGTTGGTTACATTTCAATTATCAGTTTGCTCTAGATCATCTGTATTTTTCATATCAGATAATTGCATAGTAGCAAAGTTATCATCACTAGACAATGAGTTGTTTTTGTTTTGTTCTTCTAGACTATAATATAGAATAGAACATAAGACAAATGCTAAAAAGAAAAGTAGGCTTTTAAGTTTCGGGGTCATAGTATCATTCGTTTATAGAATACAAATGTAAGAAAATACATACATATATTAAAAATATGTTGTGAGAACTGGTGTAATTGTAGGTCTAACTATCAATAGTTGTAGACAACTATGTATGGAGGTTAATTTAAGATCAAAAAAAAGGTGTGAATTTTAATTCACACCTTTTGTAATATTATCCATCAGTATTGGTTTTAATACTTATTCAAGGAAACTGTATTTTTTTGAGATATTTCTGTTTTAGAACTAGAGAAATCAGTACTTGTGCTTGATGAGCTGTCTGTTACTGTATAGACCAAACATGCAATGATTAATAGTGCGAAATATACGATGCTTTGAATTCTTTTTGTCATAATCTGGGGGTTTAAAGCGATACTCAAAACTAAGAAATTGTTCCCTTTATCGTTTTATCAATGTTGTCAAATGCAGATTTGTATAGGTCAAATCCGCATTTGAGTAGTTTAACATTTTTATTTAGGGTCTAAAATCTGATCAATACGTACTACAGCATCTTGTAAATGATATTTACTCATACTATCAGACGTTCTACCAATAGCCGCTTTTATAGCACGTTTTAAAATATTTAATTCGGCTCTAGCTACAGAACGTACATCTGATTGGCTTGTATTAAGCGGTGTAGATTTTACATACGGACTAGATCTTCGGCTTTGCGTTTGAGATTCAGCAGTCATTAAATACGCTAAACGATCAATATGTGCTTTCTGCAAGTTTCTGCGGTACGTATCAATTTTACTCCCTCTTGATAATTCTGACCAGATCCCTGTTCTAAGATCTTTCATCATAGTAGTTAAGGCATAAGCCTCTTTACGATTTATAGTTTCATTTTCTATGATGCGGGCAATTTTTCCAAGACTTAAAATGTTATCTAAAGTTCTAACCTGTATAGATCGTAAGCGTTCAATAGAACCAGAGTATTCTATTTTATTAAATATGTCTTGATCCAATAACCATTCTGGGGTGGTAAATAATTCTTTTTGAACAAATGCTAAACTATTTTTTTGACGCTCTTTAGCAACAGGCGTGTATACTGCTCCTTCTTGATCAAAAGTTTTATAATTCTCATAAACACCTCCTATATTATTAGAAACATGGCCCATATAACGGTTGTACTGTGAAAGTACTTGCTCATAAAGCGTACCTAAATCGTCATATTTTTTACCGTCTTCGGCAATCCAAGTGGCTAAATTTGGAACGATACGCTTTAAATTCGCAATACCATAGGTGCTCGCTTTAACAGCATCGTCTCCTAAATCTTCTGTTTGAGAACTTGGATCTACCACATCACCTGCTTGTTGGTGACCAAATCTATATAAAGGATCTCCTGCATGCGCTAAAATCCACTGATCTAGAACAGGCTTTTCTTCTTCAGCATTTTTATCTGAAATTGGTCGGTATCCCCAGCTAATTGCGTATTTATCATAAATACCTATCTCTGGCATTAATGCAACACCTTCATCGCCTGGTTGTGCTACATAATTAAAACGTGCATAATCCATAATAGAAGGTGCCGTGCCGTATTTTTTGGTAAATGTTGCAGAACGAAGAGAATCTACGGGGTATGCAACACTACTTCCCATGTTATGAGGTAACCCTAAAGTGTGTCCTACTTCATGAGAGGATACAAAACGAATTAATCTACCCATAACGTCATTCTTAAACCTAACGCTTCTAGCGTCTTCGTTAATGGCCGCAGTTTGTACAAAATACCAGTTACGTAATAAAGTCATTACATTATGATACCAATTGATGTCAGATTCTAAGATCTCGCCAGTTCTAGGATCACTCACGTGAGGACCGTTAGCATTAGGAATTGGAGAAGCTAAATACCGAACTACAGAATACCGAACATCTTCAGGAGACCATTCAGGATCTTCTTCTTTACTCGGTGGATCTTTAGCAATAATAGCATTTTTAAAACCTGCAGCTTCAAATGCTACTTGCCAATCTTCAATACCTTGCTTGATAAAAGGTACCCATTCTTTTGGTGTAGCACGGTCTATATAATATACAATTTGTTTTTTTGGTTCAACAAGTTCCCCATTTTTAAACTTTTCAAGATCTTCATCTTTTACTTCAAGTCTCCAACGGTCTAAGAAGGTTACAGTTTTACTTTCTTGAGCATCTAAACCATAATCTACTTGACCACGAGCAAACCAACCTACACGTTCGTCATAGTAACGTTTTTTCATAGGCTCTGCAGGTAGTAATATCATGGAGTTATTAATCTCAATAGAAATAGAACCTAAATCACCATTAGAAGGGGCAGCACTTGCTAAATATGTTTTTACATGTCTAGCTTCAATATTTAAAGGGTAACTTTTAACAGATTCTACATAACTTCTGTCATTATCTAAACGAGAAACTTTAAACCTTTTTCTGTAAATGTCAGGCATCCCTAAAGCATTTACATCTTTTTCAAATAAATCTCCTACTTCAATTACAGTAGCAGGGTTTATAGAATCTTTTTTAAGTGCTTTTATGTCAAAAGCGTATAATACGGGCTCAAAATTAGAGTTTACAACAGCCTCATGTACCGGTAAAGAATCTGCTGCAATAACATCATAAGAAACGACACGTAGTAATACTTTTTTATCATTCTTTTCCCAACGTAATACTTGAGTGTTAATTTTTCCGCCACCAAAACCAAGTCCATTGGCTGTTTTGGAGATGCGGCTCACCATTAACATTTCTTTGTTAAAAAGAGAATCTGGAATTTCATAAAAGAATTTACTATCAACTTCATGAACATCAAAAAGTCCTTTGTCAGTTTTAGCTTCTTTTGTGATTACTTTTTCATAAGCTTCAATGCCTCCTTTTTTAGGTTTGCCTTGATCGCTTTTTTGCTCTGATTTATTTTTTTTCTTTTTGAAAATTTGAGCTTCGGTTGTAGAGAAACAACCTACGAGAGCGAGAACAAGGAGTGCCCGCTTCATGAGAGTTTTGTACATTTTATATGATAGTTTAATTAGTCTTTCCCAAATAACGAAAATAAAAATTAAATTTTCGTTAACGATATCTTAATCTGATGAACCTAAATGTTAACAATAAACCACGTTATTATTTGACTTCTTGTCAATTAATTTAACTTGTTGTTGTTATATTGTTAATTATTCATGAAATGTGTAACATTTTAAGAATTAAAGCGTCTCTTTGGTATATTCAATAATATTTGCAAACAGCGTAAAAAGTTAGTTATTGGAATTAGTCGATTCAAAGCCCTTGATGTATCAGGGGCTTTGTTTCGTTTTAAAACCTATGGGAGTGGTTTCAGAGCAAAAAAAAAGGAAAGAGCCTTTTACGGTCTTTCCCTTTACTTATAAATAAAACTGAATTGTTATTCTTTTAGAGCAGCAATTAAATCAGTTTCTGTTTTGGTAACCTTTAATACGCCCATTTTTCCTAAAGCTTTTATGCTTTTATCCCAAGCTTTATTACTTAAATCTGCTTCAGCTTTGAGATTAGCTAACGGCATTTCTTGCTTCTTTTTTAAGATTTCGAAAATTATTTTTTCATTATCAGAAAGTTCCAAAGCTTTTTTCTCAGGTCTCATTTGTGGGAAGAATAAAACCTCTTGTATTGATGAATTATTAGTCATCAGCATTACCAAGCGGTCAATACCAATACCAATACCAGCTGTAGGAGGCATACCATATTCCAAGGCGCGAATAAAATCTTGATCTATAAACATAGCTTCATCATCTCCTTTAGCAGATAATTTCAATTGCTCTTCAAAACGTTCTCTTTGATCTATAGCATCGTTTAACTCTGAATAGCAATTTGCTAATTCTTTTCCATTTACCATTAACTCAAAACGCTCCGTAAGTGCAGGATTATCTCTATGCTGTTTGGTAAGCGGACTCATTTCCTTAGGGTAATCCGTGATAAATGTTGGTTGAATATATAAGTGCTCACATTTTTCTCCGAAGATTTCATCAATAAGTTTTCCTACCCCCATTGTTTCATCTACTTCCAATCCTAATTTTTTACCAACTTCTCTTAATTCTACTTCATCCATACCGGCAACATCATAGCCTGTATGCTCTTTTATAGCTTCAAGAATGGGTACTCTTGGGTACGGAGCTTTAAATTCTATTTCATTTTTACCCACAGTTACTTTTGAAGTATCATTAGCGTCTATAGCTACTTTCTCTAAAAGTTGCTCTGTCATATCCATCATCCAATTGTAATCTTTGTAAGCAACATAAAGTTCCATTACTGTAAATTCTGGATTATGGGTACGGTCCATACCTTCATTTCTAAAATCTTTAGAAAATTCATAGACCCCATCAAAACCACCAACAATTAGTCTTTTTAAATAAAGCTCATTCGCAATACGCAAGTATAACGGAATGTTTAACGCATTGTGGTGTGTTAAAAACGGGCGCGCAGATGCACCACCGGGAATGGGTTGTAGGATAGGTGTTTCTACTTCTAAATATTCACGGTCATTAAAAAACTGACGAATACTATTCGTGATTTTAGTTCTTTTAATGAAAGTTTGTTTTACAGACGGATTTACGATTAAATCTACGTAGCGCTGACGGTAACGTAATTCCGGATCATTAAATTCATCATGCACTTTACCATCAGGATCAACTTTAGGTAAAGGTAGCGGGCGTAAAGATTTACAAAGAATGGTAAAGTCTTTTACGAGTACCGTTTTTTCTCCAACTTGAGTGGTGAAAAGCTCTCCTTCGACACCAATGATATCACCTAAATCTGTTAATTTTTTAAAGATATCGTTGTATTTAGAATGATCATCTTCAGGGCAAATTTCATCTCTATTAAAATACAATTGCACGCGCCCTTCACTATCTTGTAAAGCGGCAAAAGAAGCTTTTCCTTGTATTTTTTTACGCATTAAACGACCGGCAACGATAACCTTTTTACCTTCTTTATAGTCAGTTTTAATACTTTTTGAAGTTGTATCTACTGGGTATAAAGCAGCAGGATAAGGATCAATACCTAATTCTCTTAATTTGGTTAATTTCTCTCTTCGGATTACCTCTTGTTCTGTGAGTTGCATTTTTCTACTTATTAAGGCTGCAAATATAGGTACAATGCTCCAATTCATCAATCTGAAAAAAAGTAAATGTTGCTAAATATCATTTTTATTAAAATACTGTAACATATATTTAGCTTTATCGTCTAATAGGTACATTCATCAATCAAAATCAATCAAAATGAGTATTTGGAGAGTTCTTTTAGCTATTTTTTTTCCACCCTTAGCTGTAATTGGTAAAGGCTGCGGTTCTATTATTATCGTTTTTTTATTAACCCTTTGTGGTTGGGTGCCAGGCGTTATTGCAGCTTTGGTGATCTTAAATAACCCTGATAATTAGTTTCGTATAATATAGGTCTTTGTATCTTTGTAGGCATGAATAAGCTTGTTATATATATAGATCTAGGGCTAAAAGATTATAAAGAAACTTGGGACTACCAAGAGATGCTTTTTAAGTCTATTATAGCGACTAAAATTAGAAATAGAAGAGAAGAATTAACACTTGAGACTACAAATTACCTTCTTTTTGTAGAGCATCCTCATGTCTATACTTTAGGAAAAAGTGGTGATATGGGTAATCTTCTTATTGATGAAGCTCAACTAGAAGCAAAAGGTGCTACCTTTTACAAGATAAATAGAGGAGGGGATATTACTTATCATGGTCCAGGACAAATTGTAGGGTATCCGATTTTAGACTTAGATAATTTTTTTACGGACATTCACAAGTACCTTCGTTTTCTAGAAGAAGTAGTTATTCTAACCTTGCAGGAGTATGGTCTCAAAGCGGAACGCTCTGAAGGAGAAACAGGGGTTTGGCTCGATGTAGGCACCCCTTTCGCACGTAAAATATGTGCTATGGGAGTTAGAGCTAGTAGGTGGGTAACCATGCATGGTTTTGCACTAAATGTAAATGCAGATTTAGGGTATTTTGATTTAATGATACCTTGTGGAATAAAAGATAAAGCAGTGACTTCTTTAAATGTAGAATTAGGGAAGAAAGAAGTAGCTATGGACGAGGTTAAAGAAAAGCTGTTAAAGCATTTTTCTGTTTTATTCGAGGCAGAATTTATAAAAGAAAAAACCGAGGCCTAGACCTCGGTTTTTTACTTCGTAATCACTTGTTAAACTTGGTTAATGTTGTAGTACTTATTAAATCTCCATTGCTCTTATAGCTTTCCTGTTTTACCATTCCTATACCTTCAGTAAGCCATAGTCTAGAGGGGTAGGTTCTTTTTATTCCCATTACTTGTGATTCATTCTCACTATAGATAACAAAGCATTCATAAGAACCAGAAATGGTAGTAATGTTTTCCTTTTTTTCAACTTTCCTGTTTATCATATTTACTATAGTTTTCATGTTCATTCCGGCCATGCTTATGTTCATAGTAACATTGGCATTGGTCAGTTCTTGACCAATACTCAATTCATTAGGGAGTTCTATGTCTGTACCCGTGAGTGCTACATCGATATCCATTTCGTGATATTGTTTTATCATATCTCCTGCCATTAGAGATTGGAAATCAATTTTAACTCCAGATCCTGTACACGTAATGTTATAGCTAGACTGTATAATTTCTTTACCTTTTTTATCACTTAAATTAATCGTCATTTCTGCTACAGTAGTATTTGCGCTGTTGCTTACTTTTGAAACCATATAATTGGCAGTACTTTCTATTTTACCTTTTTTATTGGTAGAAGTGTATTCAAAACTAGTACCTTCTTCTAGAGGGTAGTACCTACTACAGTTTATTTGGCTCACTACCTTCGGAATGTATAGAAGGCTAATAATTAGTACGATAAATAGATTTCTCATGATTTTCTATTCTAGTGTTTCTTTGAACAAGATAGAGCATGAAGTACGTAATAATGAGGTGATTTGTGTAGATGGAAGTAGAACTTGTGTAACTAGCTTCTTTTAAAAGATTAATTGATGCGATAAACAATTATAGAGTTTTCTTGATCTTTAGCGACAAATTCTAATTTTTTATCGTTATCCATATCTAATAAATCAATGGAAGAATTGCCAAATACAGGAAAGTTTTGAATAGAGTTTAGGTTGCTATCAAATAAATATATTTTTTGATTTTGCAAATCCGTTACACTCACATATAATTTCTTATTATTAAAAAATAGTTTGGGCTTTGAATATAAACCCAGTTCCAGCTCAATTTTTTTACCTTTTACCATTAATGTATTTTCATTCATTACGGCTAGGGTATTTGTAGAAGCGTCAATAGTATGGTCCTTAGAGAGTTTTAGATCTTTTTTATCAACATTTCCTTTCTCATCAATTTGGAGAAGTGTGCCTTTATCATCGGTAACTGTAAATTGATTTTCAAAATTATAAACCTCATTATCGGAGAAAGTTATTTTTTCCTTTACCGTAATTCGGTCTGCTCCCACGCGGCTAAGTATTCGTAGTGTCCCATCTTCTTGGGGAAATGTTATGTAATCCTTTTTGTTAAATCTAAAATGTTTAGGAGCTTTAGTAATGGTTTTTCCGGTGTCTTTAAAATAGAAGCCATCTACGCGTTTTCCAGAATTGTCGAACATGGCTATGTTGGATTTATTGGTAACGAGAAAGCGATAATTTCTAGTATTATCATAGTCAAAAACAGAAAGACTAGTTAATTGTGCATCTTCAAAAGTCATTGTGAAAGGGGCGACAGCTTCTCCGTTTCTATCTAGAATAAGGAATTGGTTATCTGTAGTAAAGGCAAATTGTAGGCGTCCGTTTTTATATAAATCTACTTGAGAAATTTCCCCTCTAATTTTACCTTCCAATTGTTTTTTCCATAAGACCTTTCCTTCTGTAGAAATCAAGTAAAGAATATTATTAACATCTTGAACTATAATTTCGTGTTTTTTGGTAAGATGGTTTTCTACAAATTGTGGTTCCGATTCGATGTTATGATCTAGTTGAACAGTGAACAATGGTGCTGTTAGGTTACTTTCAGTCTGTGTGGTTATTTTTTTTAATAAAATACTGGTATGAAAAAAATCTTTGTCAGAAACTAATTGACCTATGACAACATGATCATTGAAATCTATATTAGAAAGCTGTTCTGAGACATCTTCCTTTATATCATTTTGATGAAAATTAGAGAGTCCTTCGGATGAAGAGATGAATAGGATGTTAGACTCATCTGCAATCGTGTTTTTTACGCTATGGTACACTTCAGATTTATCAAATGTAGCTTCATTCTTATAGTTGCTAATCGTATTTTGTAAGGGCTCTAAGTTTTCTGAAAATATAATAATCTCTTCTAAAATAGTAGCATAGTTAGTTTCAAATTTAGGCAGAATTGCTTTAAAGCTTTCTAGGAACGATGTGTTGGTAAGCTTCAGGATTTCATTTCCTTGGTAATTTATAGTGTTGTTAGAGTTTTTGGTAAGAATCTCTACGAGATATTCGGCGTCTAGGGTTTGTAGTAATATTACCTTATCATTTGATAAACCAATGATCCCTAGTTCTTGTACGGCTTGAAATGTAGTATCTTTTTTAGGTAATGCCTCTAAATATTTTTGTTGATTTTTATAGTAGTTGTCAAAATTTTTGAAAGTGTAAGAGGTAATGTATTGTGCATTTATCGGGGCGTAGAATTGCGTGCTATTTAAAGCGGGACTAACATTAGCAAATAAAGATGCAAATTTAGTGTGGTTGCCTTCATTGCAGGTGCTAATTCCTGTTAGTTTTAACTCGTTTTGTTTAAGTATTGCATCTAGAGAAATCCAATCAGAGAAATCAGCTAAATCAAAAGTGCTCGTTTCCTTTAAAGAGGCTGTTAGGTTTTGGCAGTATTTAGTATTCAAAAATAAAACTGCAGCTTTACGATTACTACTAGAATCGTAAAGTTTTTTTAGTTTTGGATCCGTTTCTGGAAATTCTTTGGTCCTTATTAAGTTCTCAATCAATAATTGTGAAGAAGAAATAAAGGTATATTCTTCTACCTTATATATATAGGCAATTTGGTCTTCAAGGGTTGCTTTGGTGAAGGTGTAGTTCTCGTATGTTATTTCTTCTATTGTTTTATTGGGAATACTCTTTAGATCTAATAATGCTGAAGAGGTTTTGGTTTTAAAAAAATAATCTAGTTTTCCTTTTCCAACCTCAATGAAGCTAAGAATGCTTTCATTGCTAGGTTTTAGGTGCGATAAGAGTTGTAGGTAATCAAAACTTTCTGAAAAATGGGTTGTCTGTTGGTACTCCTTTAAAAAGGAGTTATTTTTTAATTCGCTTACAAAAAGATCGTAATCATTGATTTTAATAAGTATAGCTGCATCTTGAGGAATACGCTCCAGAAGAGTAGAAGGGATGTTTACTTCTTTCTTACAACTAATAAATAGGATGAAAATGAAAATGCAAACTCTAAATTTCATGAAGGCAGCTTTTTTGCAAATTTAAAATTAAAACGATGATATTCTTAAATGTACAGCTATATCTTTAATTCTAGTTGCTCGGGTAGTTGTTTAAAGCTTTTTCTGTGGTATTTTGTAATGCCGTATTTTCTAATAGCGGCTCGGTGTTCTTTGGTAGGGTATCCTTTGTTTTGTTTCCAATTATACATGGGAAATTCCTCGTGAAGTAGGTTCATAACTTCATCGCGATACGTTTTGGCTAATATAGAAGCAGCTGCAATACTCATATATTTACTATCACCTTTAATAATGCAATCATAAGTGTAGTTCTCCATAGGTTTAAACCTATTGCCATCAACGATAATATGTTTAGCTGCGGTATCTAGTTTTAGTACAGATTTTTGCATGGCCAGTATCGATGCATTTAAAATATTAATATCGTCAATAATCAAGGGTTCAATGTGGGTGACAGCGTAACACAGTGCTAAATCTTCTATAATTGGTTTTAGTGTAAATCGTTTAATTTCAGATAATTTTTTTGAGTCATTTAACAAACTGTTTTTAAATTTCTCGGGAAGCACCACTGCAGCTGCAGTAACAGGTCCTGCAAGACAGCCACGACCGGCTTCATCAGTGCCTATTTCATTTTTAGAGAGATGGAATTTTTTGAGCATTTGTGGTAATTATAGATTTAAAATATAGCAGCGGCAAAATTACTATAATGAAGAGTATATTCTCTATGTTTTCAATAAAAAATAAATAATTCGTAATTACTCGTAATATATTGGCTAATTTTTTGATTAATAATATTGCATTTTGTTAATTTTTGAAAATAATTGATAATTTTGGTCTCTGTCATTAAAAATATCACAATTAATAACATTTTTTTAACATTAAGGGTGCTAATATGGTATGTTTTTTTGTGTTATTAACTTTTAATTATCATTTTTGTAATTGACTAATTCAAAAATTTATTTAAATGAAATCGAAATTAACATGGATTTTAACGCCCTTGTTGGCGTTAATGATGAGTTTTTCTTTTGCGCAAGAGAAAACGATTACGGGTACGGTAACCGATGAGTCGGGATTACCTTTGCCTGGTGTATCTGTATTAGTAGTGGGAACTACAAAAGGATCACAGACAGATTTTGACGGTAACTATGCTATTGTAGCCAGCCAAGGGCAACAACTAAGATTTAGTTATGTTGGGCAAAAAACAGTAGAAAAACTTGTTGGTTCTTCGGCTGTTGTTAATGTTCAACTGTTAGAGGATGCTCAGGCTTTAGAAGAGGTTATTGTATTAGGTTACAGTTCTAAAGGTGTAGATGAAGTTACAGGTTCTTCTGTTCAGGTTGCTGGAGATAAGATTGCTGGAGTTCAATTACCTTCTATTGAGCAGGCGTTGCAGGGTAAAGTTGCAGGTTTGCAGATGTCTAATGCATCAGGTACTCCTGGTTCTGCTCAGGATATCAGAATTCGTGGTGTTGGTTCTATTAATGCAAGTAATCAACCTTTGTTTGTTATTGATGGAGTGCCTATCATTAACGATAACTTTTCAGGAAGTGATAATGCAAGTACCTTTAATCCAATGTCGGCTTTTAATAGTCAGGATATTGAGACAATGACAGTGTTGAAAGATGCAGGAGCAACGGCGGCATATGGAGCTAGAGGTTCTAATGGTGTAATTGTGATTACAACTAAGCGTGGTGCTAATAACAAGAAGACTGTTTTTAATTTTACTTCTAATGTAGGGTTTCAGAATGAAGCTTATAACGAAGCAGCACCGTTAACTGGAGCTCAGCGTTTAGAATTATTGGCGGAATCTCTTGTTAATAGTGAAGGGTATGCTAGAGAAACTGCTATTCAGTCAGGTGTGAATGATGGTCTTGTGGCTTCAAATGTTCTTGATTATGACGGTACTGATTATAAGTGGGATGCTCTTTTAAAAAATAAAGATGCCATGCTTAAAAACTATACATTATCGGCCTCTGGGGGTGATGAAAGTAGTTCTTTTTATGCGTCTTTAGGATATAATAAAACTGAGGCGGTTGTTGTTGGTGCTAATTTTGAAAGATTAAATGGTATCTTAAATTACAATAAGAAAATGAGAGATAATGTGGATTTTTCATCATCTATTAATGTTTCCAATACAAAACAGAATCCTATTTTAGAAGGTGGAAGTTTTTTTGCGAATCCTTTTATTACTAGAGCTTTGATTAATCCTTTTAACAATCCTTTCAACGAGGACGGTAGCTATAATACGGATCTTCAGTATGGTAGTTTGCCAAATGTTTTGTATTTATTGGATAACAATATAACAAGAAATGAATTAACAAGAGCTTTGGCTAATACTAAAATTGATTGGGAATTGGTGAATGATCTTGTTTTTTCAACTAGATTTAGTATTGATTTAGCTTTAACTGATTATAAAAATTATGGTAACCAAGTTGAAGGTGATTCTGAGGATGTTGGAGGAAGTGTTGTAGTTTCTGCGGAAAAGAATTATAACTATGTATTGCAAAACTCTTTGAATTATAAATTTAAGTTAGGGGAGAATCATAACTTTAATACTACTGCTTTATTTGAGTATCAAAGAAATCAGAATTCTTACTTATTTGGTAGTGGAGAAAACTTTCCAACTGCAGGTTTAACTAATTTGGACTCTGCGGGTTCTAATATTGACGCAGGCTCTTCATTTGTAGATTGGTATAATGTTTCGTATTTAGGTTTGTTGAGCTATAATTTTGCAGGTAAGTATGTGGTTGATGCTACTTACAGAAGGGAAGGGTCTTCTAGATTCTCTGAAGGTTTAAGATACGGGGATTTTGGTTCTGTAGGTGTGGCTTGGAATTTACATAGAGAAGATTTTGTTAATAATAACATTTTTAACGAATTAAGATTAAGAGGGTCTTACGGTATCACCGGTAATAATGCTATTGATGAAAACAGCTACCAGGCTTTATTGTCTTATAGCGCTGATTATGCTGGTAGTGGTGCGGCATTTGCTTCGCAATTTGGTAACCCTGTATTGACTTGGGAGAAAGGTAAAACTTTAGATGTAGGTTTAGATTTTGGAATTTATGATAATAGATTGTCTGGTTCTTTTGCGTATTACAATAGAACAACATCTGATTTATTACAGGAAGTTCCACTTTCATTAACTTCAGGTTTTGATAATCAGCAGCAGAATATTGGTGAGATTGTGAATAAGGGTTACGAATTAGAGTTGAATTATAATGTAATTCAATCGGATAATTTCTTATGGAGTATTTCAGGAAACATCGGTACTGTTGATAATGAAGTGACTAAACTGGCAATTGATGGTAATGGAGAAGAGATAGATCCTAGTGCTGGTAGTGTGTATACTACAACTCAGGTGGGTATTCCTGTTCGTTCTTGGTACATGAGAACTTGGGCTGGGGTAAATGAGACTACTGGTGATCCTGAATGGTATTTGAATGGCGTTGATGGAGAAGTTACTTCAGATTACAACGCTGCTGAAAGAATTGTTCAAGGTTCAGCGGTTCCTGATTATACTGCAGGCTTATCTACGCATTTAGAATATAAAGGTATTTTTATGGATTTAGATTTTTATGCAGCTGGTGGGCACCAAGTTTATGAGCAATTTGCTCAATTCTACTTAAGAACAAATAGCTTTACTTTAGGTTCATTTAATGGTGATCAAAGGTTATTAGATAGATGGCAAGAGCCTGGGGATGTAACAGATGTTCCTAGATTGTCTTATAATGAAAATAACAATTTCCATGCAACAAGTTCTAGACATCTTTATGATGGAGATTTTATTAGATTAAGAAATGCGGCTATAGGTTATAATGTGCCTTCTAGATTTTTGAATAAAATAGCATTCATTGATGGTTTATCTTTTACGTTGAGAGGTACGAACCTTGCTACATGGGTTAAAGATGATGGCCTTAAATTGGATCCAGAGGTTAGAGCAGATGGTTTTACGAGGTTAACAACTCCTCCTACTAAATCATATACATTTGGTGTTAATGTTAAATTTTAAAAGATGAAAAAATTGATAAAAAATATATTTATTGCTGCAGTTTTAGTTTTTGCAGCATCTTGTTCGGAGGAAGATTTGAACCCTACTTTAGCGCAGGATAAGGATGTTGACTCTAGTATTTCTACTGTTGATGATTTAAGTGCAGTATTAAGTGGTGCATACAACAGAATTTCTTTAAATGATTATTATGGTAGAAATATTATAATATACAAAGAATTAATGGCTGATAACGCATATTCCAATGCAAACTCAAACCGTTTTGTAAACGCCGCTGCAATGGATTTTACAATTGAATCTGCAGATCCGGAAGATACTTGGGCAAGGATTTACTCTGTTATTGCTTCTGCTAATATATTAATCGCAGCTGAGGATATTGAAGGAAGTTCGTCTGAAATTAACCATATAAAAGGTCAAGCTTATGCGATACGTGCTCTTGGGCACTTTGATTTGTTGAAGGTTTTTGGTCAGCAACATGTTAATGGAGGTTCTGAATCATCTTTAGGTGTGCCTTATGTTACTGAATTTAGAGATCCAGAGGCATTGTTTCCTTCTAGAAATACAGTAGGTGAGGTAAAGTCTAAAGTTTATGAAGATTTAAATATGGCGAAGTCATTGATGACTGCTTCTTTAAATGATGGTAGTAGTCAATTCATAACAACTTATGCTGTAGATGCTTTGCTTTCTAGGGCAGCTATATATTTCGGTGATTTTGCAATTGCTCGTGATGCAGCTAAATCAGTTATTGATTCAGGTGAGTTTTCAATTTTAGAGGCTTCTGATTTTGTAGGTAGTTTTAATGTTGATTCGTCTTCAAATTCTATTTTTGAAATAGCAAATTCTGATGTAGATAACCAAGGTATTAATGGTTTAGCTAATATTTATCAAGATACAAACTATGGGGATGTAGTAGTATTGGAGGATTTGGTAAACACTTATGAAGCTACTGATGTTAGAGGTTTAAATGGTGTTATTACTCAAGATGCAGGTGGTAGATACCGTAATACTGGCAAATATCCTACTTTAGCTAGTTTTGAAGATAATATTCCAGTTATTCGTTACGAAGAAGTTGTTTTAAATTATGCTGAAGCACTTTTAGAAACTAGTGATGCGGCAACGGCATTGACGTTTTTAAATATGATTCCTGCTAAAAGAAATGCAAGTGCTTATGCGAGTGCTACTAAGGAGAATATACTCTTGGAAAGAAGAAAAGAGTTGGCATTTGAAGGTTTTAGATTTGATGATTTGGCTAGAACAGGTCAGGATATTCCTTTAGTTAATTCTGTTTTACAAACACATGATGGTCCAATTTATGGTAGCTTTAATTATGCATTCCCTATTCCTTCAGCGGAGGTTTTAGCGAATTCTAATGTTGCTCAAAATGCAGGTTACTAAGTAGTTATTTTATTTAAAGTAAATTAATATTAATAAGCCTTTGAATTTACATTCAAAGGCTTATTTGCGTTTTGTAATTAAATATTATTTTTTAGTTCTCTTGCATTCGTAAAACTTTCACATTTTATTAAAACTTAAAAAATTACCTTTGCTATTATAAGTGTTTTTCAATGAGATATATTATACTGGTATTTATTATTTTAAGTTCAGCTGCTGTTTTTGGTCAACAAGATTCAATTCCTAATCGTAAAGAGCTTGCTGCGATTCCTAAAACAAGTAAGGAGTTAGGGAGGAAAAAAGATACTGTAGCAGGTGCAGAGGAGTATAAGCCAATTGTAAGTGATTATAAGATAGTCTCATTTTATAGAGATACTACGTTTGTAGATACTACGCTATCTATCAAGAAAGAGTATCAATATAATTACCTGAGAAAAGATGATTTTGAATTACTTCCCTTTGCTAATATGGGGCAGACCTATAATAAATTAGCATATAATTTTGAGCCTAATTTTTTCTATCCAAAACTTGGTGCCATAGCTAAGAATCATAATTATATGGAGATGGAAGATATTGATTATTACAATGTTCCTACGCCTATGACCGATGTGATGTTTAAAACCGTATTTGAGGAAGGGCAATTTCTAGATATCTTATTAACTTTTAATGTATCCAAGAAATTTAATTATGCTATTGCTTATAAGGGGTTTAGATCTTATGGGAAGTATAACAATAGTCAGGCAGAAGCTGGTAATTTTAGAACCAGCGCTAATTATTTAAGTGAGAATAAAAGATATTCTTTCAGGGGGCATATTGCTGCGCAAGATTTGATAAATGAAGAAAATGGGGGATTGAGTGATTTGGAGGATCAATTTATTTCTGGAGATTCTGACTTTTCAGATAGATCAAGGATAGATGTTAATTTGACCGATGCTGAAAGTAAAATTTTAGGTAAAAGGTATTTTTTTGAAAATCAATACAAGTTGATAAAGAAGGACAATGATTCTAGTGTGGTGGAAAAAACATCGTTGTCGCTAGGTCATTTGTTTAATTATGAAACCAAGTACTATCAGTTCACTCAAGATAGTCAGAATGATTTTTTTGGAGAAGCATTCGTTGCTACAGATCTTTCGGATCAAGCGCGACTAAGAGCTTTTTATAATCAATTTAGTGCAGAGTTTTATAATACCACTTTAGGCAGGCTTAAGGCTAACTTAAATGTATATAATTATAATTACTCTTTCAATAGTGTCCTTATTACAGATACGGAGACTTTAAGGTCGCAGCTCAAAGGTGATGAGATCTCTATTGGGGCTAATTATCAAAAAAGAATTAAAGGTTTTAATGTCAAAGGAGATTTTGCGTATAATCTTACTGGAGATTTAACGGGATCTATTCTCAATGCAGAAGCTAGTTATGTTTTAGGGGATGTATTGTCTTTAGGGGCAAAGCTACATTCTTCTTCTAGAATGCCCAATTTCAACTATCTATTGTATCAAAGTGATTATAGTAATTACAATTGGGATAATTTAGGCGCGTTTGATAAGATAAAGACCAATAGTCTAGAGTTTAATTTGGATGCTAAATTTTTAGGAAGTCTGTCTGCGAAATTTACAACCTTGGATAATTACACTTATTTTGCGGTAGATCCTTCTGTAACAGTTTTGGAAACGGAAAGTGAAAATCAATTTATTAAGCCCTTTCAGGAGACGAGTAGCGTTAACTATATAAAGGTGAAGTATACTAAAGAATTTAAGTTAGGTAATTTTGCTTTGGATAATACCGTCATGTATCAAACCGTATCTCAAAGTAGTGATGTGCTTAATGTTCCGCAATTCACCACTAGAAATTCATTGTATTATTCCAAAGAGGTGTTTAAGAAAGCTATGTACTTGCAAACAGGGGTAATCTTTAAATATTTCTCTTCCTATAATATGAATGCTTATAACCCTTTATTAGGAGAGCTCTATATACAGAACAATCAAAGCTTGGGAGGTTTCCCTTTGTTAGACTTTTTTATTAATGCTAAAGTGCAGCAAACACGTATCTATTTAAAGGCAGAGCATTTTAATTCTTCTTTTAGAGAGAAAGATTATGACTATTTTTCTGCGCCAGACAATCCGTATCGAGATTTTATTGTGCGTTTTGGTGTTGTTTGGAACTTTTTTAGTTAGTAGTGATGTCCTTCTATGTATTCATTTTTTGAATGATGAAACCATTTTTCGCGTTTATTTCATATTAGCTATTAATTATTTTTCATTATAAAACCTTGTAATAGTGGTTATTGCGAAGTGTGTGTAATTTTTTTTAAAAAAACTTTCCAAAAACGCTTGTGGGTTTTAAAAGAGGGTGTATATTTGCAGCCGCTTAGGGAAACAACGATACTTAATTAGGCGGAGAGTAAAAGAGATAAAAAGTTCATTGACATATTGTAAGACAGCGTTTAATTACTGGAAACGGTAATTAAATAAATTGAATTAACATAATAGCTTAAAGAATATAGAGGGCTAGGATTCGGATGATTTATTAGTTGGTTAATAGATGTTATATAATATTTACAAAACAACGATGAAGAGTTTGATCCTGGCTCAGGATGAACGCTAGCGGCAGGCCTAACACATGCAAGTCGAGGGG
>NZ_FNBD01000019.1 GCF_900102165.1 Cellulophaga baltica | reverse complement strand
CATAAGGGACTTGCACCCTCTAGATTAATTATTTACCTTTCGGTAAACAAAAGATGCCCATGCTGGGCACACACAATGTATATAAAAAATAGGCGGAACAGTAATAAGTTCAAGGGTTTTGGCTCGGATCAAAGTTTGTGCTTAACCGAAAGTTTAGTGCTTCGAAATCGCCTACTTTTCATATACTTACCGTTGGCGGTAATTAGAACAAAATTATAAATAGAATATAAATGAAATATACCTTTAGCATCTCAATTCTTGTATTTGTCTTCTTCATTTTAAGTTGTGGTGATAAGGACAAAACAAATAGCGAAAGTAAAAAACCAATTGCAGATGACTATTCTGCTAAATTAGACAGCCTAATATTAACTACAAATCCAAGAAAATTTAATGGTATTGTACTAATAACTCAAAATGGAGAAACTAGGTATTCAAAAGAATATGGATTTTCAGATTTTGAAAAGAAAACACCAATTAGCTTAAATGATAATTTCCGAATCCAATCCAACAGTAAGCAGATAACAGCAGCTCTAATCTTAAAGGAGGTTGAATCTGGAAACATAAAATTAGAAAATCCGATTAGAGAGTATTTGCCGGATTTAAATCAGTCTTGGGCGGATACTGTAACTGTAAATCAATTATTGAATATGTCTTCTGGAGTCGTAGGCATAGAAGAGCCTTTAGCCTTTAAAGCCGGTACTGGCTTTCACTATAGTAATCCTGCATATGGCTTGTTAGGAAAAATACTTGAGAAAACAACCGGGAAAAAATATACTGAAATTGCAAACACATTGTTCAAAAAAATTGGAATGAAAAATACCTATTGCTATGTTCCTAACAAAACTAATTCTCAACTTTCAAATGGGTATTGGATTTCGAATGACACCATAGAAGTAGTTGATTTTAAAAACCTAAATTTCTCACAGGAATCTTGGTCGAACTTTGTTCCTGCAGGTGGTATAATTTCTAATGCTCACGACTTAAATATATGGGACACAAAACTGCACAATGGAGAAATTCTGAAACCAGAGACCTATGAATTAATGGTAAATTCGAAGGTTGTTGATTCTGATTATACATTTAGCGATAAAGATTCCAATTACGGTTATGGAGTTAATATAAATGAAAATGAACCCTATAAATATATTGGACACGCAGGAAGAGGGATTGGATTTGTAAATCTCAAATTTTATATGCCAGAGAAGCAATTGGATGTTATAATATTGGAGAATACATATAACAGAGATATTGATATTGTTTATTATTTTGAAAAAGAAATTCGAAAAATAGTATTAAACAGTAGCCTTGTGGAATAATAACTACCGCCAACAATATATATAAAAAATAGGCGAAACATTAATAAAATCAAAAGTTTTGGCTCTTATCAAAGTTTATGCTTAACCGAAAATTTGGTGCTTCAAAATCGCCTACTTTTCATATACTAACCGTTAGCGGTAATCAAAAAAACCACCGAAACAACCGTCAAATTCGGAAATTTTATCATTCTGACTACATAAGTCCTCAATTAGACTAAATTCGTAGAATTCCATCCTACGACCTTTGTATTTCAAATAAACAATAAGAAATATGAATATCGTACTTACAGGTTCTCTAGGGAACATAGGCAAACCGCTCACACAAAAGTTGGTTAAAAACGGACATTCTATTACTGTTATTAGCAGTAAAACGGAAAGACAAAAAGATATTGCTGCATTAGGTGCAAAGGCTGCAATTGGAACAATGGAAGATGTTGATTTTCTTTCGGAAACATTTCAAGGAGCAGACATAGTTTATGTTATGGCTACTCTCGGAAATCAAAGTTTCTTTGACCCGAATATCGACATCGTGGAAGAAATGACACAACTCGGTAAAAACTACAAAACCGCGATAGAGCGAGCAGGCGTAAAAAAGGTAATTGAATTAAGCTCTATTGGTGCTGACAAAGATTCGGGCAATGGCAATCTTATATTCCACTATAATATAGAAAACATTCTTAAACAATTACCAACGGATGTGTCCATTAAAGTAATGCGTCCATCTGGTTTTTACACCAATCTATTGAGGTCAGTCCAAAGCGTAAAAGATAAAGGCGTAATCATCTCAAACTACGGTGGCGACCAAAAAGAACCCTGGGTTTCACCTATGGATATTGCAACTGCCATAGCAGAGGAAATGGAAAGCCCTTTTGGAGGAAGAACAGTTAGATATATTGCAAGCGATGAAATCTCACCAAACGAAATAGCAGAAGCTTTAGGAAATGCCATAGGAAAACCAGAATTGAAATGGCAGTCAATAACGGACGAACAAATGCTCGATGGTATGATGTCTACAGGAATGAATGCACAAGCTGCCAAAGGACTTGTGGAAATGCAAGCAGTACAGGGAGATGGTACATTATATGAAGACTACAACCAAAACAAACCAATATTGGGTAAAGTAAAATTGGCAGATTTTGCTAAAGAATTTGCGTTGGCATATATGCATTGATAGGGAAAAATATGCCAACGGGAAAATTTATCAGCGAAGAACAAAACCCAAAGATCGGAGAATGTCCTTGGTGAAAATATTTAATAAAGATTTTATAAATTTATACTATGAAAAAAGCAGAAAATACTTTTCGAAAATTTGACTCTCTATCAGCTTTTCATAGAATGCTGGGTTTACCAAAGCCCTTGCACCCATTGATAAGTTTTATTGATATTAAAGATATAAAAATCGTAGAAGAAGATTTAGGCTATTCATTTATTCTTAATTTTTACAAAATCTCATATAAGTCCAATCTTTGCGGTCAAGCAAAATATGGGCAAAACTATTATGATTTTGGAGAAGGTGGCTTGGTATATACAGCACCTAATCAAATATTTGAAGCTCATAATGTTGAGAGTACAGGCTATTTATTGCTTATTCATCCAGATTTTTTCTTGACCTATCCATTAGTAATTAAAATAAAGCAATATGGTTTTTTCTCTTATGCAACTAACGAAGCATTGCATATATCTGACAAAGAAAAGGACACGATATTTTCAATCTTTAAAATAATTGATGATGAATTACAAAGCAGAATTGATGATTTTAGCCAAGATATTATAATCTCACAACTCGAATTATTGTTGAATTACAGTAACCGATTTTACAAGCGTCAATTCCTAACAAGAAAGGCGGTACATAATGATTTACTACAGAAGTTGGAAACGCTTTTAGATGATTGTTTCAATGATGAAAAAACGGTTGTGGAAGGAATACCTTCTGTTCAATACCTTTCGGAGCATTTAAATATGTCTTCAAGTTATTTAAGTGATATGTTACGTACACTTACAGGGCAAAATGCACAGCAACACATTCATAACAGACTTATTGAGAAAGCCAAGGAAAAACTATCTACAACAGAACTTTCCATTAGTGAAATTGCCTATAAATTAGGATTTGAGCATTCGCAATCTTTTAGTAAACTTTTTAAGAAAAAGACAAACTTGTCACCAATGGAATTTAGACAATCCTTTAACTAAATGCAGAGCTTTGTAGAGAATTTTACGGATACTCAATTAAAATAAAAATCATTGAAAATGGAAAACAAAATTAGACCTTTATCATATTCAGATAAAAATACCGCAAGCCAATTTAAAGACTTAAAAGCAGGACACGTAGCAATTCGGACTACAGAATATGATGCTATTATAAAATGGTATAAAGATAAACTTGACTTCAGATTAATTCGTGAATGGGAAGTTGGCGAAATTCAACTCGCATTCATTGCACCACCAAATGACAATAATTTTCTGATAGAAATTCTTGGTGTAAAAGGTATTAAGGCTAATGATTACAAGGATTTGCAAATAGGTTACGACCATTTATGTTTTAATGTAGAAAATTTGGAGTTAACTTTGAAAGAGCTAAGTGAAAGAAATGTAATACCTGTGCGCTGTTTTAAAGTTCCAGCTATCGGAAAAAGTGTTGCATTTTTTTCTGACCCTTTTGGAAATACAATTGAACTTAGCGAAGATATTATATAGCTTTTTCACACAGAAATATACGTAGAAAGGACTACCGCTAACAAAGAACTGAGGTAAAAAAACAAGTAAATTCTTCCTTAATCTGAGACACTATTATTCTAGGCTCATAAATTCAAAAAACAGATTCTTGAGCTTTTTTTATTCGGTTTATTCCCTATTTATTTAGGTAATACAGAAACATAAGCTTCATCATAGGGTCTGCCAGATTTTGCGATAGCAAAGGACTGTTTAAGTAGTTTGTTAGCAACTGCTATCAGTGCCAGTTTCTTGCTCTTCCCTTTGTTCACGATTCGCTCATATACCTCTCTGCATGCCTTGTTGTGTTTACAGGCATTGAAAGAACATAGAAACAATAGATTACGAAGCTTTCTATTACCGACCTTACTTATTCTCGCTCGACCTCTTACGCTGCTCCCCGACTCTCGTATCGTTGGCGTTATACCTACATAACTACAAAGCTGTGATGCCGTTTCAAACTTACTGAAACCATCAGTGACCACTATTAGGAACAATGCGGTCTTTTGCCCTATACCAGGTATTGACGTCAACAAGGTCAATTGCTCTTGTTGGTCCTCTTTCACTAATGATAGAATCTTTGATTCGATTGCCGTTACTTCTTTATTGAGCTGCTTCTTGTTGCGTATCAACGAACGATAAACAAACTTTGAGGGTATACCTAAAACCGCTTCCCCATGTATTTTGTTCTTGGTTGCCGTTCGTTGTTTTAAATAGGCATCCAATAACCGGAACAACTGTAGACACTCACTCTGGGTATCCGTCAAAGCATTGTAAATAGGAACCTCGTTGATCAGGGCATATTCACATATAGCCTTGGCATCGCTTTTGTCCGTTTTCACCTTTGCCAGTTTCATTTGAATGAACCGCTTTATAGATAATGGGTTTACTACTGAAACTACTACTTCATTTTTGTAAAGAAACTGTGCAAGTCTGTAATGATAATAACCGGTAGCTTCCATAACGACCAATGAACTTTTGGGTAATTCCTTAAGGAATTTCTTAAATCCAATTTCATCATTCTTATACTGGTCATGACCTTGGTTACTACCATGTACATCAAAGACATCTTTACTGATGTCAACTCCAAAAGTTTCTTTATATTTATTCATAAGAAATGTTTTATGAAAGAACTAGCTACTTCTGCTCACAACAACTTGAAAACGAGATCTAAAGTCTCACAGAACTGAACGTGATTTAAGTAGTAAAAGAGAGAGGATTATCAATGTTGTCGAAGTCTAAAGCTTCACCGTGTATACTAACCTTAATTCTCTCTTTTGTTCTTTCTAGTTATAGCAACAATTTACTAAGAATCAAACTTAATTTGTATATAGCAAATAGGGCGTTTATTGGTTTAGGCAAGTTCAATGCTATTTACAAAAACCGCCAAATCGTTGATTTGGCTTTTAAGAATGAATAAATTAAAACAAAATACAACGCTTTGGCTCAGTGCAAACCTGAAAGTTTATCGCTTTCTACTGCCCTACTTGCCATATTCTAAACGTTGTGTGAACCATGTCCCATAATGAACATACTTTAGAGAATTGGAAATTAACAAAAGATATTTTTTTCTTACAAAAACTGACATAGTTACAAACCTGGTTTTTTGAAATTATAAAATAAGCATATAAAATTATGGATCACGTAGACAAAAAAATAATACAACTACTGTCAAAGGGTTATATAACCCCAGAAATTTCAACTCATTTTATTGAAAAAAATATTACACCTAGTTCTGTATCATCTGTAGAGAAAAGAATAAAAGCCATAAAAAAAGCTCATGGAGCAAAAACACTTTTCCATTTAGCTGCAATTCTATATAGTAAAAAATAAAAGTAAAAGAGATAACTATACAACTCTCAATGATAAAAGTAACTGCAGGAATAATAGAATCCGAGAATAAAATACTAATTGCCCGAAGAAAAGAAGGTAAACTCCTCGAAGGTTTATGGGAATTTCCTGGTGGTAATATTGAAATAGGAGAAACACCTGAATTTTGTCTTAAGAGAGAACTTTAGGAAGAATTAGGTGTAGATGTGATGGTTGGTAAATTCTTTATGGAGAACATCTGTAAATATGCCGAAAAAACGGTACAATTAAAATCTTATAAATGTAAAATTGTATCAGGAGACATTGCTTTTAAAGATCATGATAAAATGAAATGGGTGGCAATCTCAAATATAAGTAATTTCAAGTTTGCACCAGCAGATATACTGTTTGAAACCGCCCTAGTAAGCGAAGATAAATTTAATAGAAAGGTATGAAAAAATATCTAGCAAGACATAGAGCCAGGTTAAGTAATAATGATTTTAATAAGAGTATTATTTAAAAGTTAATTATTTCACTAATCAACAATACTTATTGTACCTCATCAGCTCTCAAGTACTGTAAAACATGAATATTAAAACTCTGTATTGGAAAGTAACCTTTTACTATCACTTATTACTGCATAAACAGCATATAGAATCTTCTAAAGTTTCTGCTAATTAATGATCCATTGCAATAGTAATAGTGGTTAGCGTAAATCAATTTAATTCTAAATCGATAAAACCAATAGTACTGCAACACCTTTGACTACTTCGAACTCATACCTATTTTAATTATGGAATAAGTCCGAAATTATCTTTAAACCATCTTGATGTATAAGACGGTTCTCCATTTTAAACAGAACAGTCGTTAATTTATTTTAATATTCGTATACATATTTCTAAGAATACTTGCTACACTTTTAACGGCTAAAAAGCTTGTTTTTGGGTTAGCTAGACTTGGTTTATTCTCGGTACGGGTGTATATTTTTCCAAAATCGCCCTCACAAGTTATCTCATGCATGTTGCTAGTCGCATTAGGATCAGCAACTATTTCTATTCTTAAATTTTCACATTTAGACGCAAAATAGATACTTGCTGCAACGTTTATATTTTTAGGAAATAAACTTACGGCCTCACTTACTTCACCTTCCCAAATAGTCTGACTAGTTTTAATAGAAGCCAAGTTAATCTCTGAATTGTCAAAAAACGGTGCTCCTTCTAAACTTTTAGGATGTTTTGTTGTCTTTAATTTAATGGACGTAATATCATCATTAACTGCTTTTATCGCATCCAATCCGGCAATTGCACCTATTGGTAGTATCACCTCACAGTTTTTCAGCTTTTTCAAAACTGCTTTATTCTGGTATAGCCCGCCCGTACTAATAAGAATTAGTTTCAGACCTGTACGATCTATTTCATCAAATTTTAATAATTGCGATACCACTTCTTTCGTTGCACATTCAATAATAATATCAACATCATTTATCAATTCTGGCGTAACTTCTTTTCTGAATTTTACAGGTTCAATTTTAAAATCAATACATTCTTTATCAATTTCTTTTCTAGCCACCACATATCTCAATTCAAAAGAAGGTTCATTACAAATCCATTCTGCTAGATATTTACCTATATTTCCAAAACCTATTATCGCTATTTTCACTTGGTTAATTTTATTGTTTGAGTAAAATAATTACTTAAATATATAACAAAGTTTTCAATTCAAAATCTAGCAACTTAACGCTTTGAAAATGAGATAATCATACGGGGTTCGTTTGGTAAGTCCACTCCATGATGAGGGGAAGCTATATACTGCCTTTATAATTCCCACTTGAACAATTAGTGCGCGATGCAGTATACTTGATGCTGAAAACTGGTCTTATTTTAAAAATTAAGTTTTAGATTCTTAATCTTAAAGTGTATGCATTATAATGACGTTAAAGAACTATATACTGCTTAAGTTTGATTCTCTTTAAATTGATTGTATAATCAGAAAGAACAAAAGAGAGAATTAAGGTTATTATTTACAGTGAAGCTTAGAAGTACTTAAAAATAACTTAGACTACCTCCTATTCATCCTTTATATTCCTTATCATTCTAAGAACAATACCACCACCTAAACTAATTTTCCTTTTTATCATTTGTTAAATAGATTCTCTAAAATGTTTAAGACTTTTGTTCTGTACATTATTCTTTAGGATAGCTATTAAAATTATTTTCGGCGCACCCTAAAAAAGAATAATCTAAAATCTCATTATTAATTTCAATACACTATGATAAAAATTAAAACACCTCTTTTTTTGCTGTTATTTACGGTTCTTCTTGTGGCCTGTAATTCTAAAAAAAGTACAGATCATACCGCTGTTAAAGCGGAAACTAAAGCATTAAAAAAAATCTTATTTGTAGTTACCAGCCATAGCGAAAAAGGCGCTACTGGAGAAAAAACAGGGTATTATTTAGGTGAAGTTTCTCACCCTTGGGATGTATTACATACAGCTGGCTACGAAATAGATTTCGTAAGTCCTAAAGGTGGAAAAGCACCTGTAGACGCATTTGATATGAATGATTCTATCAATAAGAAATTTTGGGATAACAATACCTATCGCAACAAAATTGAAAATACTAAAAAACCAAGTGACGTACATCCAGAAGACTATGTCGCCATTCATTATGCCGGTGGTCATGGTGCCATGTGGGATTTTGCAGACAATACGGAAATAGCAGAAATCGCAAAGCAGATTTATGAAAATAACGGTGTTGTAAGTGCCGTATGTCATGGTCCTGCAGGCCTAGTAAATATAAAACTCAGCAATGGGTCGTATCTTGTAGCTGGTAAAAAGGTAAATGCTTTCACCAATGAAGAAGAAGTAAAAGTGCATCTAGAAGATATAGTTCCTTTTTTACTAGAAGATCGATTAATATCTCACGGCGCTATTTTTGAAAAGTCGGCTCCTTTTCAAACGCATGTGGTTACGGACCAACGATTAGTAACGGGTCAAAATCCGCAATCTGCACATAGTGTTGGAGAGGCTACCTTAAATGAATTACAGAGACTAACCAAAAGTGATCAATAAATGAGTGGAGAAAAAAACTTGGCAGCGCTATTAAAATCGATGAAACCTAAACATAATATAGGCGAATTTGTTTTTTGTAAGACAACACATTTGGAGCAAATAAATTTGAGCCAAATCATAATGACTTTTAAAGAAGAAGAGAGCACTACTATTATAGCTAAAAAGGAAGTCGCAGACCAACTAAATTTAGACTATTCTTATATTGCGTCTTGGATTACACTTACGGTTCATTCATCTTTAGAAGCCGTAGGTTTAACCGCCGCATTTTCAAATGCACTAGCTAAAAACGGAATAAGTTGTAATGTGGTTGCAGCGTATTACCATGATCATATTTTTGTGGATACAAAAGATACCAAAAAGGCTATGGAAATTCTGAATAAATTTTCAGAATAAAATTTGTACGATATGTAATGTTACTATTCAATTGATAGCTAGGGCTTTGCGCTGTACAACGGTTACTAATTAGTCGATAAATAAAGATTAAAAAACCAAAATGAGTTATACTGTGTACCTACAAAAATTTGAAAATGGAGATTCCGCTAGTATTCCATATGATGAACTAGAAAAAGTAATAACTAGATATGGAAAAATTGAAATGGGACACTCTGAATTGGAATTTGTTTCCAATGTTGGAGAAATGTTTGAAGATGCAACTTTCACTGGAAATTTAGAAGATGAAATAAGCGGAATATGTTTTAATAGACCCACTCTAAATGATAAATTTCCTTTACTGGTATTTGACTTACTAAAAATAAAAAACACCTGCTTTTTTGGAACAGATATGGAATTCGTGAATTCAAGATATGAAATGACAAATCATTATCCAGAATCACTTACTGAAAATCTACCTGAAGAACCAAAAATTATTTCTCAAGCCATGGAAAATTGGCTATTGAAATAAAACAAGTTTTACCAACTAAGAACTGAACCAAAAGCAAAGAATTTTTTCTTTAATTAACCCTGTGTGGGTTCTCCCAAAGTTGCTGTAAATCATTTTTTTATGATACAGAGACTTTATAATACAGCACTTTCATTAAATTCTTATTTTTTTTAACTTCTGCGGTTTTCCACATGATTTTAAATGACATTTTGTATTATATTAGCAATGTAGTAATCCCCCATAAAATTGATTGTAGTATTTGGAACCCCTAATTTATATTTAGCGTTAATTACACATGAACATTAATACGAATTTTAAAGAAATGTATCGCTAAGTAAACTCTCAGGCCATATGTAAGAATTTGCCTGATGCCATGTTCAAGGTGTATTTAATATATAATGATTTATATTAAACATTTGTTAAATATAAAAAAGTTGTGTGTAATTTGAATAATATGATAAATGACGGACTATATATATTAACAAATAGCCTTTGTAATACTCACTTGGGATTGGCAGTGGATAGTCTATATAGATCGCGAACAGAAGATAGGAGACGTAAAAGTCCTATTTCAACAATCACACACAGTTACTTTAGTCTTGAATCAGCTATTAACTTCTTAGGCTATGAAATATTCTTTAATGAGGACTCAACAAAGTATATTCCTGATATTGAAAGAGATTTTCCCCTTAAAAGAATGTTGAAAGGTTGAATTCAAACCTTCCCTGTTTAGACAAGCTAGACTATTTGTTATCCGTAACTAAGACTGTACTTCCCCAAAAATTGAAGAATAAATTAAAAGAATTGAACAATTTAAGAAATTGGCTTTGCCACGGATTCTCATATAAAACGACGTTGTTGCTTGAACCCAAGGAAGGAGAAGAAAATACATATAATGAGATTGACTCTGAAGATAATATTGATTGGTTAAAAAAATTTCCAAACACAAAATTCAGCCCAATAAAAGAGCTTAATTCAAAAGACGGAGAGAAAGCTCTAATAATTGTCTTGGAAATTTTAATAATTTTGGCGGAAGCCTTAAACCAACCATTTCACATAGTTTCTTATTATGGAGAGAATCCTATACATAATACTATCTATAAAGACACCAATATTGAGGATATTATAAATCCAAAGAATACTTTACCCAATAAAGCCTAAACGGTATTGAAACACAATTTAATTATATGTGAATACAATTTCCTAAAAACATGCACTAAGAGTTTCAAATAAGAGAAGATGGATTTAGCGAAATAAGAAAAGGGACAATTATAAAAACCAATGCCATCAAGAACAACACATTCCAACCATTTTCTACCTTATCTGCTTATGGTACAAGTCCGCCAAATAGTACTCTAAAAAATCTATGATTTCAGCATCGGTTTTTGCATTGCGGTACATGAGGTACACTTTATTAATATGCTTGTTTTTAAACCTATTTAAACGGATGCTATTAATTTCTTTCATAATATCCCAAGCGCGCATCCCCTTAAGCATTGTTCGATGATTTTCAAACCGATCATTCACCACTTTTATATTCGCCTTAAATTCGGCCGTTTTTTTAATTTTAGTGTCATTATTTTCTGCATTTAAACGCAAAAATTCTTTCTCTAACTGGTAATCTATAGCTTCTGCATCTTTTATTAATTTAGTATAGGCGCTGAGCACATACTCCGTATACTGTAGTTGGAATTTTTTAAAATCATCTACAGATTTTAAATAAGCAATGGCACTTTCTTTAAACACCTCTTCTCTTTTTCCAATAGCTTTTACCATTACCTCAGCCAAACCTTGTAGTTCCAGATTTTTATCATCTGGGAGGGTTCCAAATTTACTACTTTTGGTTAATTGCAATATGGTATCTGCAATAGTCTCCGCATAAGCTACATACTTGTACTTTTTATAATTCAAGGTAAGTATACTGTCTTTAGCCCTGCGCTTCCGGTCTTTTTTCTTCCAATTTATTTTAGGTTTTTTTACATCAAAAGAATAGTTATAAGCTAGGGTTGCCGTAAACTCTTTTAAGCCAGAAACAGAAGGCGTGCTTCTAAACAACTGAATGGCATTGAGACTCAAATTATGCTTTTCTAAATAGACGTACGAAACTCCTCCTCTTAGGTTTGTGGTCTTTATAGCTCCACTTGTATTTTTTGCGGTATTATACGAAGAGGATAGGACCGATTTTAATTCATTATTAAAAAAACCTTTTTTTACACTTATGGTGGGGCCCCAAGTAATGGCATCTTCTAATCCTATGGTATTGTAAGTACCATGAATTGCCGGTGTAATGTTTAGATGTAATTCCTTGATCCCATAGGTATACGCGGTAGAAAAATTATGAAAAACAGAAGCATCTCCTACTCGAACCACACCTCCTTGTGCGTTTGATATATCACTCACATTATAGTTCAGGTTTAGATTTTCATTTTTTGTTCTGGTACTCGATAAAATATAATTAATGTTAAGATTGGCATTCTGCGATACCTGTTTATAGTTTAAGGTATCTACGACATTATCTAAAAGATTGGCATCATTAATATCCTCAAACTGGTTGCTCCTTACATTGGTATAGGTACTAAAATTAGAATAAGAACCTGTTAAGGACAAGCGTTCAGAAGGAGTGTATGTAGCATTAATGGCGCCTACAAACCTACTCGTTGGATTGGCCTTTTGGTCTTCCAAATCATCTCTTTGGTACCCTACATTAAAACTCAAATTAACTTTATGATTAAAAAGAGGGCGAGAGAGATTAAGGGTGATATTTTCAAAATCATTATTAAAAAAATAGGCCCCTAGGGTTTCATATCCGGGAGCTACACACTCATAATCTATTCCTAAAGTAGCCTCATACACACTATATTTTACCCCTAATTTATAAGCATTGTAATACTCCGTAGAGGCTCTGTTATTAAATAATTTACGCAGCACGCCTTTGTTAGATTCTGAAGTTTCTTGCGCTCTTAGATCTTGTGTAAGGATGGTAGTGGCATAGGTTGCATTTAGTTCTAAATCTTTGCTTAACGCTACACGCCCTTCTACGTCTAGTACTAAATTTTCTTTAGGAAAAACCCCTTCCTCATCTGGGTTTATCGCAATAGAATTTTGGTTGTCTATGGCATAAAAAGTTGAAACCCCAACGGTATAGGCATTTTGCTCATAAACCGTTTTAAAACCATAACCCATTCTTTGGTAACTGGCTTGTGTACGCTCATCTTCCGTAGGAGCTATCCCTTTAATAAGGCGGCCATACATGGCTTTAAAGCTAATTGCCTTGGTGGGTTGCATTTCTACCCCTGCACCCGAAAACTGGTGTCCGCTTAAGGTGTACGGAGAAAAGCTCATATTCACATCTCCCACGTGTGCCGTTACCCATTTATATTTTGGGTGAAGACTTAACCTATTAAAATTAAATGGCAACTGATACCCTAATTGCGCTCCTTGATTGGAGTAGTTATAACTTATGGGAATAGAAAAATTGTAATAACTAATATTCAGGTTCCCTTGTGCAAAATACGTAAATGGCGCTCTATTATTTCTTTGGTTGCTACTATAAAATACAGAACTTGCAGAAATACCTCCTCCTATTTTAAAAGGGGAAGATTTTCCGAACGTTTCTAAATCTACACTTTGTGAACATACAAAGGCAGGAAGTAGTATAACAACTAAAAACAATAGGTTTTTCAACAAAAAGAGGTCTTTGGTTTAAGATGATGCTTAGGTTTCTTTTGGGGGAATTTGTGGTTTCACTATCAGCCATTTTTCAATAGCTTTCCTGTGCGCTACATAAGTGTTTACTTCTTTGGAAGAGATCCTACAAAAGTCTCTCTTCCCTTCTTTCCTATTCCGGAGTATATTCGGTTGCTACAAAACCATCGGTTAATTGCTTGTCTGTATTTATGTTTATGTCATCAAAACCCACACTTAGTTTTGTATTTCCTAAATAGGGAACTACAATAAAGCCCCTACCAGAAAAGCTACCATTGCCGCCAGATACTTCTTTAACCGTAACCTCAAAATCACCAGCAGTAAAAACATCATCTACCTTAAGCTCTTGTAAAAGTTCTTGGTTTGTGATGATAATTTCTGGAGGTATCCCACAATTATATTCACTTGCTGTTTCATGAGAAGGTGTGGTAAATGTATGAATGGCGGAATAGCTGTATCCGCCATTTTGCATACATTGCCCACCAACTCTATACTCATACGTGGTTGCTTTCTCTAAAAAGAAAAGCTCTTTTGTTGTTTCTACCAGTTCTGACTCAAACCAAACGCCATTGTTGGCATTACCAGCTTCTGCTTTTCTAAATTGCACTTGGTAGCTTAAGTGATTAGGATTGGTTTGCCATGTAATTTTCTCGGACGTAGTACCTTCAGATTTTGCTAAAATATATTGAGGAGCTTCACACTGCCCCGTATAAGAGAAGTAAAATATTTCACTATACCCATCATTTTTGAAGACGGCAGCTTTGCTAATACCATCACTAACAACAGCACGCACACGCCAGCCATAATTTTTACCTTCCAACAAGCTTGTTTCTCCAGGACCATAGAGTAAGGTATTGGCAAAACTGGTAGTTTGGTATAATACCGGACTTGCTAAAAAGGCGGTCTGAGGATCTACCTGTGTGTCCCAAAGTTCTCGGAGTTCAAAAGCATACTCCACTCCCGTCGCATTTACATGTCTAGGCGTCCATTGAAAAATAATATTCTGTAATTCTTTGGCGGGTACTTGTGCTCCCCGCTGCGGTAAGTTTAAAAAAGGAGGATCATTAAGAAACAGATATACCGGATAGCATTTTTTCACAGATAGTGGCCTGCCTGTTGCCCAATCAAAAACCTCAAAACAAAACTGGTATAAACCACTGGGTAAAGGTTTGTTGTATTCATTAAGTGTAATACCTTCTAGATTCTGAAAATCAAAATAAGGTCGTAAATCTAAATTAGACAAACGTAAGGGTACCCCGCCAGTAATTTGTATGGGAGCAGTATTTTGCACGTAATTTCTAGATTGTATCCGTACGCTATTTCCAGAGATTGAAAAACGCAACCTTACCTGCAAATCAGATTCATTTACATCGGTTAAAAGCAAGTTTAGCAATAACTTTTCACTCGTAGTGGTGCTATAATGGGATAGCTTTAAACTGTATGGGGGCACTAGTTGTGGTGCTACTTGTACCGGGAATAATTGTGCCGATAAAACGGAACCATGAAAGAGTATAAGTATCCATAGTACTGGTCTTAAAAATTTAGGCATAAATGCGCTCCATCTGCTTGCCTGACAAGGTATTAATTTACGTATCGTCATCTTATATTTTCTGAATTTTGATATCGGTTAGGATGTAAGAGTTGAGACCATCTTTGACATATTCTTTTATTTTTATCGCTCCCTTTCTACCATCAGCTGTTTGAAATAACACCACTCTAGGTACTATAGCAGCTGTGAAATGCAGAGCACCTCCATTCGTTTCCGTTAGGTGTAAATTATGCAGCAGTACATCAGTGGTAATCGCATCAAATTCTGATACTGATAATGTGCTTGCACACATACATTGCTCTTGAGAATTTATAATACGGGTATGCTGTGCATTTTCAAGTACCGGAAAGGTTGTACTACTCAGGTCATCTGGAGCAACAAATTTGTTAAAGGAAAAATCTTCTCCTAAACCAAAAAACACCAGATCTATTGCGTTTCCTTCTACCGTATTTCTGCTTTCTTTTGTGTATACTTCTCTGGTTGTGGCAGAGAAAAATGCCCCAATCGTATTGCTATGATGGGCAGTATTAATTCCGAATTTTACATCGGTAAACGTTCTAAGATTGGTATTGGCAACCAGGGCTATGGTTTTAGAAATAGCTTTGGTCTCTTTTCCGTTAGACACTGTTAGCGTTATGGTCTGGGTACCCTCTTTCGTAAACGTAACACTGGGGTTTTCTTCTGTACTGGTGGATGGCGTGGCATTGGTGAAGCTCCACTGGTAGGTTAACACTCCCTTGCTAGAATTACGCATCACCAAGCTTACGGGAACTTGAAGATCGTCGTCTTGAAAAGCTACGTCCCAATCAAAAGCGACATCCAATCCTTCGGCAACCGTTATTATTTTTTCTAGTTCATGCGTTTCTCTGCCCTTCCCTACGACCAAGTTAATACGATGCGCTCCTGGAGTTGTAAAAAGCACCACCCCCGGTTGTTCTTGGGTACTTGTTGCTGGCGTACCACCTTCAAAAGTCCACGAATAGCTTGTAGCGCCTTGGGTTTTATTATACATAAAGACCGAAGCAGGGGCAAAATTATTGGTCTCAATTTCGGTATCAAAATCTACGACAACCGCAGCATCTAAGGTAAAGGTGATTTCTTTCTGTGCTATTTCACCATCTTTATTAGACCCCTCTAACCGAATGGTATAGGTGCCTAATTTAGAATAGACTAAAGTTCCCGGATTTTTACTAGTACTAGTCTCATGGTCTGCCCCACTAAACGTCCAAGAGTAGGCATCTGCCCCAAATGTTTGGTTTAAAACTTTAACTTTTACAGGTACAGAGTAGTCATCATCTACAATGCTTATACTAAAATCTAAGCTTATAGGCACCGCCTGTTCCTTGGAACAGCTCGCACAAAAAAAGCAAACTATTAATACGCAAAAACAATAAAAAGCGGTGTGTTTTAGGATGCTCATATTATTTTATAATAATTTTTCTTATTTCACTACCCTTTGCCGTTTCTAACAATAAAACATAGGTTCCTGAAGCCAGCGTAACCCCATAAGCCAATTCAAAACTAGCTTCCGCTTTTTCTTGACGTTCATGTACCAATCCTTGAGAAGCCATATTAAATATTTTTAATGAAATAGGACTAGCTTCTGTTAGGTTAATGCTTACGGAAAAATCTCCGTTAGAGGGATTGGGGAAAATTTTAAAATCTTGGATAAAAGGGGTTTCTGCGTCTCCGATATCTGGGATATCTGCAGCCTCGCCAATACGTATGGTTTTCATATACTCTAAAAAGCAAGTACCTTGATTGGTACGGAGTATGATGTCATAGGCGCCGGGGGCATCAAAAAGAAGAATAACATTCTCTTTGGTTTCGGCAATAATTTGAGCCTCAGGCGGAAAAAACCATTCCACCGTATCTCCTAAAGGTTCACTAATATTCACTAGTGCCAATTCTTCACCAGCAAAAGCCTGAGTGCTCACAATAAAATGTGCATCTATTGGAGTGTCTGTTGTTGAAATAGTGATACTATCTCCCCCATTGCAACCAAGCAGTGTGGTAAGAACCACCGTATAGGTTCCTGCTTCTGTAACTTCAATAGTGGAAGATGTACTGGTAAAACCGGTATCTGAAGTCCATACATACGTAGTACCCTCACTATGATAGGTGGCATCTAATACTATACTTTGTCCGCCGCACAGCAACCTATCTTCTCCTAAGTTTATTAAATCAAGACTAGGGTTTGCTAAATTGATCTCTACTGTTTTTGAACATAAGTTAGCATCAGTAACGGTAATGGTATAGTCTCCTGCCGTTAAATTATTGGCATAAAAACCAGAATGATTTGTAATGGGTGTTCCCTCTTTAAGCCAGCTGTAGGTGTATTCTTCTAGTCCGCCACTAATTCCTAAAGATATTACCCCGTCCGCACCATTGTTACACACAGGAGCATTTTGTTCTAAAATAGCTATATCCAGAACATTTGGAGCCTCAATACGCACTTGGCTGGTAGCCTGACACCCTTTTGCATCAGTTACAAAAAGAAGATAGTTGCCTTTTTCTAGATTTTCAATCTTAGGATCTGTAGCACCATTAGACCACTTTAGGGTATAGTTACCTGTACCACCAGTAATGTTAGCTTCTGCCCAACCTTCTGTACCATCAGAACATTTTAAATCTCCTTTGGTAAATGTAATTACTAAAGGTTCTGGGTCTAGTAAATCGTGAACCACATCAGTTTCAGTATCCAAACTATTGTTTACATAGTTACCGATGAGAATACCGTTAGCATCTCTAATATTCACCGAATAACGAGCCGCTGTTGCATTGCTTAGAATACTATCTTTTTCTTCCAGAAGCTCTTGAAAAACGCCATTTTCATCCTCTTTTTTCCAAGTATAATAATAGGGTAAACCATTGTTTTCTAACATATTTAATTGTACCCCACCTGTACCGTGAGCCACCAATTCTCCATCGCCCACAGGATTATTAAATTCATTGAAACTATTACAAGAAACAGGATTTATTTCTTCTAGCGTTAACAATAACTTATCTGGTTGCGTAATTGAAAAATCTCCTTCAGCAAAACAAGTTGCTTTTTGTGTTGCTTGGGTGTGATTGAAATCTGTAACTGTTAAGGTATACGTACCTTCTCCGATAGTATTTAAAGTAACAGTTTGACTTTCTTCAACGTCATCAAAAGGTGTACTAGAAACTGTTGTAACTACAACTCCAGTATTTTTATTCTTCCATTCTACCGTATAAGGGGCTGTACCCCCAGTAACAACAGCAGTAATACGACCGTCTGTAAAACCAAAAGCTTTAGCGTCATTACTCATCGCTGTTCTATCAGTAGTAACCGCTAAAAATTCTAAGGCAAGTACGCTTGTAGGTTCTTCAATTAATTGTTCTAAAATTAAATCTTTATCTTGGTCGGGAGTATCATTACCATCCGTATCAGGTACTAGTTCTTTAGCAACACACTCATTACCATCTCTAACTTTTATGCTGTAGGTATTTGCTGGTAAATCTGTAATCGTATGAGATTTGCCGTTGGTAAAAGGAATCCAAGTGCCATCTGAACCGTCATCGTTAACAATGGAAAATTGATACCCCGTTTCTGAACCACCATCTGCTTCAATTGTAATTGTGCCATCTGCACCATCTTTACAATATACCTCTGTAAATCTTGTTATTTTTGAGGTAACAAAATCTGGTTCATAAATTTTAAAATCGATAGTATGTTTCGCCCCGTCTGCAAAAAGACCAGAACCTCCGAGAAACTGAATCCTAAAATTCTCAGGGTTGCTACCTCTAAGACCTGTAATCGTTAGTTTATTATTTATGATATCCTTAGAAGTGATTGAAAAACCAGGAATTACAGCCTCATACAAAGGTTCACTGCTCGTAATATCATTAATTTGTTTTGATAAGTCTACTACCTCTATAGCTAAGGACTCTTTGTTCCCTAAATTTTTATTAAACTGTAAGGTTACGGTACCGTTATTGGCGCCATAACAAGTAACAGGAGTTGTAGTATAGTTGATTATTTTAGGAGCCGAAGGAAGTATGTCATAACCGACTATCTTACCCTGAAAATCATCATTACAAGGTTTAATTCTAAAATAAATATACTTGCCAATAGATGAATTTGGTAGAATTGCATTTGCGGTAAATTTTAAAGTAGCAGGAGTCGTAGGTCTAGGTACATCTGTCCACAAATTTGAGGTTGGTTGGATTGATGGTCCAGAAACCACTTGATATTGCCAATTATAGAATGATGAATCTAAATTAGGCGTCGCGTTAATGGTAATAGGATCATCATAGCCCAACTGTGTTTTTATAGGGTCATTGAGTACATCAACACTATTTGATATTTTATAATCAAATTTTAATTCATTATAGATTGTTCTAAGACCCCCAATAATAGGTGGTTGTCTCACATATTTAGTATAAGTTTTTAGAGAGCAATCATTATAATTAAAAATTGGGATTGGATACGAGAATTGTGCTGTGAATGATGGTGGATAATAAGAACAGAACCCACCATTATCAACATTTGTCAGGTGAGTAAATTGTTCTACTTTAATTTCTCTAATCTTTTTTCCAGGGAAATTATAGGTAGAATCAGGAACTGTACTTATAAATGGGCCTGATTCAAAATCTTTATAAAAAATAACATCTGAGGTACCATCCTCAAAAGAAACCGTAAGTTTTACATAGTTCTCACAAACGCCACCTCCATCACTTTCAAAACTAAAATCGGAAATCTCAATCCTAGAATTCTGGGCATTTAGAACAGAACTGCCTATAATAAACAATAAAAAAAATAGCTTTTTCATAACTTAATAATTTACTTCTAAGGTCTCTAAGTGGCCATAACTACCATCTTCAAACACGGGACGTATTTGATAGATATACTTGTTACTCGGAGAGATATTTTTATCTATAATTTCTGTAAGAGCAGCGGGCAATTGTTTCCATGTAGTTGGTTTACCATCTTTTTTAGATTTAAAAATCACTAACTCTTTAATCCTATCAGGTAATTTTCGCCAGTATAACCTAATCGTATTATGATCCCTATCTACTACCGCATTCAAGTTTTTTATAACCTCATCTTCCGTATTAGAAGCTGTTTTTATGGTGATGGTAGGAGAATCTTCAGAGCTAAGACCACTTTCATCTATTGCTTTTATGGCATAGGCATATTTGGTAGCTGCAGTAAGCTTAGTGTCTTTGAAATGGGTAATCGTATCTTTTGTTTCAAATACCAATTCCCAAATACCAGAAGCTTTTGTGCTTTTTCTAAAGAGTTGGTGTTTCGCTACATCGGTACAACTACTGCTGATCCAAGAAAGGGAAACACCTGTATGTAACACCTTAAAATTTTTAAAGACAGGCGCTGATGGGGGAATGATATCTGGCTTCTTAAGTTCTAATACTTCTGAATATGCAGAGGTATTAAACCGGCGATCTACTGCTACTACCGTATAGTATACATCAGTATTTAAAGAATTTAACTGTACCGTATCTATAAATTGATTGGTCTGTAAAGGATCTATAGTAATCTGCGCATAGGTTTCATCCTTAAGGTTACCTCTAAAAATACGGTAGCCTAAAATATCTTTTTCCATATTCGGTTCCCATGAAATTATAGCGACCCCTAAGCTATCTACAACACCCCTTAAGCCTGTTGGCTTTGCTGGTGCTATAGAATCTATAAGCTGTACTAGCGCAGAGAATGAGGCGGTCTCTGTACTGCCTTTGCCTATGGCTATTACTTTGATGTAATTTACACTAAAGGGGGCCGCTATTTCTCCTGTTCTAGTTTGGGGGGAGATTCCATCTTTTAGAATTTTATAAGTACCATTGTCTTTACTTGCTGCTCTTATTTCAAAAGTTGCTACTTCATTTTCTTTTTCTTTTGGAAAATCCCAATAGATTTTGGCTCCAGTGCCCACCAATAATTCATGATTGATAATAAATGGGGTCGCTGATAATGCTTTTTGTCCTTGACCTACAATCGCCTTAGAAGGTTTTCCTTCTTCTCCAAAAGGAGAAATCCCTGATACCCTATAATGGTATTGCTTATTGTTTTGTGCTAGCGTATCAATATAATACATTCGTTTTGTTGGCGAATGCTCTGTATTGTTAAGGTTTACCAAAGGCAAATCTCCCAAACGTTTGTACTGTGTACCATCTTCTGAGCGTTCGATATAGTAGGTAGCATAAATACTTTTAAACAGTTCATATTCCCAAGTAAGGATGACCTCTTTATCTTTAAAAACACCTGCCAAATCTATGGGTACGGGCAAGGCGTCTGTTTCAGAAGCATCTATATAAACTACGCCTTCTTTTACAACCGCCAAATCCGATGGAATCCCAGTATTTATCCGATATAAATATCCTTCATTATTTTTTACAGACGAATCTTCAAAACCTAAACCGGCTAATTTTGCAGCTTCAAAATTCATATCTGCGGCAAACAACGCAAAAGAGAAACGTTCTTCCAATTGTTTTACTTTATTCACAACCGCCATTAACTGCCCCTCTTCTGAACCTATTTCAAAATCGTCTCCATAAATGGCTTGTGCAAGAATGGCTGCATTATCATTTGCTAAGGCAAGGCCTTCCCAGGATGCTAAGGGAGCTGGTTTAAGTATATGTGTTGCTACTTGCTTTTTTTCAGGCGTGTCTAATCGCTTTCCATTTCTATAGACTGTAAAGCGCTCTAACGTATAGCCATAGGTATTGGCTCTTTGCCAAACCACAGCATCTGTAGGCGCCCAACGCACCAAAATTTTATTTTGTTGCGCTCTTGCAATGACCTGAATAGTTGGCGTTGCAATACTATCTTGTTGCTGAGCAAAACAAAACATGACAGTGAAAAAGAAGCTTATAACTAGTAATACTCTCATTTAGTTTTTAAAATTTTGGGATTGGTGTAATTTGTAATTAAGCGTACTTACTCTTTTGTATAGGTTGCTCTAAAAATGAACGTATCATTTTCAAAGCTGCCGGATCATTTTAGTTTACTATCTTTTTTAGACATTTGTTACTCTAGATTTAGTGGGTTTTTAAAGTTTACTGTGGCGGAACTTCCTAGTCTATTACCAGGTAGGATATATTGTATTTTAATACCATAAGATCCTTTTGGCATAAATTTATAGGCTGTATCTAAAATGGAAGCTTCCGGTGCGTGTCTAGAAATTTTTCCATTTACAAAAGCGTTTAATACTTTAGTTTTGATAGTGACATAATCTAGTTTATAGAGCTCTGGCAAATTGTAACGGTATGGAAAATGTGTCTTTGTCCAACCCTTATCTACACCATACGAAATGCTGGTAACGTAATTTGAAAATAAAGGCAAAGCCTTTTTGGGAGGAAGGCCATAAGGCGCTTCAGGGCGTTCTATTTTATAAGCCCCTGAACTATATTTTTGATAGAGTATAGGATTAATATCTTTTGTAAAATAACTGTCGCGCAAATCAGACTCTGCTACCACCATTGGTTGATGACCCGTATAAACCGTACCCACCAATTCTGCCGTTTCAAAAGCTTCATGATGATCTATGGTATTGTATAGGTAAACCACATCATTCGCAATTTTACCCCAAGCATAATTAGCAACCTTTATAGCTTGTATTTTTTTAGCAAATGTATTGTAAGCACTACTCTTAAAATTATATGTAATACGCTCAATTACTCCCTCTTTAGAAACAGATTGCGCTTGGTTTTCGGTTATGACTACTGTGTTCTGATTCCCTAGAGCTGTATCTTTCTGACTTGTTCCTGTCGCTATAGCCTCTTTCGTAGTTTTAGGCGTACTAAAAATAGATAAGGTATATGCTGCCGAATTATCTAAAATGGGCAAGGTATAATTAAGTGTATTGCTTCCGGAATGATAAGAAAATGACGTCTTTACCGCTGTGCCTTGTTCATCTGTTAACGCTAATTCACTTTTCCATTGTGTATCATCAAACAGGTAATCCTGGCCTTGTTTTAATTGTATATACCCTTTCGCATACTCTTTTGGATAGTAATATTGTTGGTCGATAACAGGATATGAGTATACAATGTTTTTTAAAGGAATATAGGCTGGTGCTTCTCCTGTGATAAAAGAACGTTCTTCGGTTTCAATCGCAGGAACACCATCGATCATTACCACCTGATACACACCATTAATTCGCTCTTTAAAGCCAACCGTTACGCTCACCTTTAATTTTGTTGCCGGAGGTAAAATATCTACGGGCACAAAAGTTAGTGTACTGTTATTTTCTCCCCATTCTAGGGCTCCAGAAATAAGGGTGTTATTTTCATCTGCAATTTTGAACCCTTCTAAGGTTATTTTGTAAATGTGGTCACCATCTACTTCAGGAATGGTTAGAGCTTTTTCTACCTCCATATTAAATGCTACTTGTGGTGTAGCAAATACATCTGCTTTGGTCTCCCCATCTCTTGGCGTTAGATCGCTTATTATTTTTAAGCCTCCTAACGGCGGGCTATTCTCAAACTCGCACTCTTCACCTATAGTTACTTTAAAATTAAACTCTCCTTTCACTAATCCTCCTAACAAATCATAATGTCCGCCAACATAGCCACGCATCCATACCGGATTTGGTGCTTTTGTTTGCAAGAGTACTGCGGCCGCAGCATTGATTATCGGGATTCGTTTTTTAACAGAAAAGAGATTTACGTTTATTCCTAATTCTCCTTGTAGATACGCAAACGCTTGTCCGTTTGCATACCAGCCATTTATACCTACTTGGTCTCCTGTATTTACGCATTTGGCTTCACCAAAATCTTTTAGCATGATATCAAACCCTAAACCGGCATTAAAACTGGCATAGAACATCAAGAATTCCATATTACCTGTAGAAACAGAAAAATCACTCCCAAAGGCAAAACCTTTACCACCTCGTAAGGCATTTTCATCTCTTGCATACTGTAAGGTCTCTGCATCTACTCCTAAAATTTCGGCAACGATTGGTGGTGGCGGCGGACTTTCGGGAATGTTGTCTCCTAACATAAAGTAACTTCTAGCTTTTGCAGAGAGTTCCCCTACCCCAAGTTTTAAACCAAGTCTATCTGTTGGTGTTCCCATATGCACATACCACTCCTCTTCTGAAGAATGAAAAACACCCCAACCAGCTCTTCCACCAGAACTTTCTCCTTGCAAAATTTCTCCTTCTACATTCACATAAAGATCCATAGTGGCATGAAATGATTTATTTATAAAATCATACTCCATTCCCATTTTAGCAGTAATCCCTGCTTCACCAACTATTTCAGTTTCATATTCGGTATCTGCTTTTTCTAAAAATGTTTTTCCGAGCCTACTATCCTTCACCCCGTTAACTACTTTGGTGTCGGCCATTTTATTGAGCTTTTCTGATAATTTTGCGACGGGATTAGGGAAATTAAAAGCTTTCATCATTTGTGCTTCCCCGTAAAATCCTAGGCTATTGACGCCCCCTTTTGTATTAAATTCTATTTCAAAACCAGCACCAATGCTTATTGCATTTTCATCTGGAATGCCCCCAAAAACCATAGCTTTTATTCCCAAATCTGCTTCCTTATTAGGGATATAAGAAAGGCCGGAAGGAGAAAAATCTGGATCACCATTGGCTTCTCTGCTCATTTTATAAAAAGCGCCACCCGCAAAACCAGATAGCTGTACGGGGCCTGCCTGTAATTTAAGTCCGTGCACCGCAGCATCTACATACCAATAGTTGAATTCTTTTTTTCCAAAAATTGCTTTACACGTAATAGGGCCAAAAGTGCTAAATGTCCCTTCTATTTCCCCAGAAAAACCATTGCCATATATGGGATCATCAATCATAAGGGCTACCCCTCCTTGTATTTGAACAGCTCCTAAATTAGCATCAATAACTATTTCAGAAAGATCAAAACTGTCATAATTCCATTGCTGTACATACTCTTCTTCGCTATAATTTGCTATAATTGCCAACCTAGCATCTGCAGCAAATCCTTTAGCTTCTTTATCCATAAGATTTACTTTTAGATCAAAAGCTAAGCTTGCCTCAACTTCATCTGCGGAGAAAACAATAGCGGCTATAGAAACAGGGAAATTGGCCAGTTTTACTTCATCCGTATACCCAAAATAATCTACGGTTAGAACAGGAGCTTCCGTTTGAACCACAAGATTTTGGAAGTCAATACCCTTAAAATTTAATACACTAGAATCTTTAGCTACTTGCCCCTCGTTCTCTAAACTATTTTTCTGATTTGCAGAAATTGCCATGCGACCATTAAATACGGCTTTGGGCCTAAAACTATCATCAACAACCTTCATTTCTATAAAAGAATCTGGTAGTAATTGCGCTTTAGCCTGCCACACATCAAAATTCAACATATCTGATGTAGCTACACGCACCAAGTATTCTTCTTCACTAATAAGGCCTTCATAAGCGATCCCTATTTTCTTACTAGCATCTTTCGGCCTTTTCTTGCTTTTATCTTTAGCTGTATTTTTTGATGTGGATATGGGTAATAACAGTTGTCCATCAAAAGCAGCACTGGTAATTCTATTGGTAATAATTTCTAAAGCGATATGATCTACGGAATAGGCCCAAGCTTTTTTATCACTTGTTCTTCCGTTATCCATAGCAATAACATCAGTTGCAGAAAACAACCCAGATACTCCATTATTATCAATAATCATGTTGGTAGCACCAAAACTTACACGCTCTTGATTTTCAATACTTTCGGTAGTTTTAAATACTTTTGGCAAGGATACTTCTAATGATGTTACATATATACCGCGCCACGTATTTACATTAGGCAGTAACAGTCCTTGGTCATGATAATGTTCTGGAAAGGCAATATCGGGGGTTCTAAGATCGCTAAAATCTAGTTCGGCTTGGCTTAAGTTAAACACGAACTTGTTGGGATGTTTAGCCAAGACAAAAGGCTGAAGTTCTATAGAGGTTATAATATCATTCCACCCAGAAGCAACGATAGAAAATTTCCCCGTAACCCTATTGGGTACCTCCGCAGAAGTTTCATCTAAGCGCTTTATAGTTTTTGTTTTCGGTAATAATTCTCCTAATTCTGTAACCGGCAAAATTAAGTTTCTAGAAAACTGAATTTCTGCCGTAAGTCCCATTTCTTTAACCCCACTACAATCTATAGTTACATAACTTAGGCCTTCTATTGCTCCAGATTCCCTATCAAAACCTCCTTTAAGTTCTAACAGCCAATTTCCTGCATTGAACGGAATTTGAATATCTCCGAGTAGTACTAAATTACCATCACCAAAAATGCCGCCATTATGAGAGAGCTTTATATGGTTTGCACCAAAAAATAGTTCTACAGGCTCTCCGTTTTCATCTGTTTGCGGAAGTATAGCTCTTACAAAAACAGTTAGTTCCGTATACTCTTTCTGTATCGTAGCTTTGGCTATTCCTATAGCATATTCTACCTCATTTACGGTGCTTTTAATCCCTACTGGCAGTGACATAATTGTAGCACCAGAAATGATATTTACCCAAGCATCTTTTGCTTCAATTTCTTTTAATACCGCAGCTGCTGTCTTCCTATTATTTTTTACAAGGGTAGGTACAGGAAATTCTTTTTTAATATTCTGAAAAGAAAAAATAGCTTCTAAATTCAAATTAGCTTCTAAGGCTATTGTATTCTGCTTTGGTAGGGTATCTCCTAAAACAAAGGTTACCGGCACATGTAGCTTTCCAAAGCTAGCGAGCGGAAAAATGAATAAGATGACTAACAAAAAAATAGATTTGGATCTTTTTTTGTACTTCATAAGTTATGGATTAACTAATAATGATTAAAAAGGATTGGATGTAATTCACCTCCTAAAGGGTGACGAACATTTTTTCTAAGCAGTGCATACGATGACTACTATTTTACAAAGCATTATAGAGTAACAGGAACAAAAGCATGCAAAAAACAGCTTCTAACTTGTCTAAATTGGGTAGTTCCATTTATACTTGTTTTTACAATTATCTGATTAAAACTAGCGACAAACAAAACGCTTACCTAATATCGGTGGTAGACAAAGTATGGACATGACGTGGTCGTTTCCGCGTAGGTCCATAAAAATTCACAAAAAAACAAAAAGAACACAATAAGACCTTAACACCAACAAAAACAAAGACTTACAAAGCGTAAGTTATTTTATTAAAAACTTTTTAGTCAGGACAAAGCATGGACAGGTGTGAAAAAAAAATAATTTCGAAATAGGAAAGAAAGAAGCCCCTATTTAGCGTTTTAAAATAAATTAAATTCTTGAAAATTTAATTTTGGAAGCAACTAAACAGGTTAAAATAGGGTACTAAATTGCTAAAATAGTGTACTATAGTATATATACATAATACTTACCTTTATTCTAAAATCCCCAAAGATTTATTTATCAACTTAATTACAATAAAATGAGAACACTACTACTTAAAACCTACTCTCGTGCAACAAGCGAGATTCCAACTTGTTATTCTTTAATTTTTTATCAGCTAAAAATCTTTTCACCTCAACGCATTTGCTAAAAGTTGTGTTTTACTAAGAAAATTTAAGCGTATCTAATACCGCTTACTGTGCTGTACATATTAAATTTCAAGATATGGACACCGTACACGTGGAGCGTATTGTTGCCTTAGCAATTCATGACTAGAAGTAATTTAAAGGTATACCCTACTCTAACATTTAGTGGGTGCACTCGTACTTTTTATCATTTTCACAACGCTACAAGCATACCCGCTATTTTTCAGTAAAACAAGCTTTTATTTCTGCATAAAAAGATAATGAGCCTTATCGCTATATACATCAATTTTTAATTGAATTGTATAGGCATTAGAACGTTTCTCTTACCCATTCGTAAAGAATGGTAATTTGGGAACAGGATAGGTATGTCTATCGGTCAAATATTAAAAATTCAAAGCCTCAAACTTTTTTTAATTGCTATAAGCCACTCATTACATTCAATTAATTAATAATTAAAACGTAACACCTATGAAATCAATTACACCTTACCTACTTATGGCATTTATGTTTTTAAGTGTCCATTTAAAAGCACAAACGCTAGATGGAGAACTCAAAAGATGGCACAAAGTATCTTTAACTTTTAATGGTCCAAATACCACCGAAACTGCCACTCCCAATCCGTTTTCTGATTATAGGTTAGAAGTCGTCTTTACACATACTGCTAGTAACAAATCTTATACCGTTCCAGGGTATTTTGCAGCTTGTGGCGATGCAGAAAATACAGGATGTGATTCTGGAAACAAATGGAGGGTACATTTTGCTCCAGACCATACGGGCGCATGGACTTGGAAAGCCACCTTTAAATCTGGAGCTAATGTTGCCATTAATGGCGGCGGTTCTAGTGGCGGATTTATGGATGGAACTACCGGAACCTTTGCTATTACGGAATCTAATAAATCTGGTAGAGATTTTAGAAGTAAAGACCTTGGAAGGTTAACCTATGTTGGAGCGCATTATTTAAAGCATATAGGAAGTGATCCTGAGAATCCAAACGGACCTTGGTTTTTAAAAGTTGGAGCAGATTCTCCTGAAAATCGCTTTCATTATGTAGACTTTGATGGTACTCCAGGAAATACGGCCGGAGGAAACAAAAGCAAAACTTGGGAAGCACATACACAAGACTATGTGGCTACCGATGCCAGTGCCTACACTTGGAATGGCGGAAAAGGAAAAGGAATGCTAGGGTCTATTAATTACCTTTCTGGTCAAGGTGCCAACGTAATGTCATTCTTAACTTGGGCCGCTGGTGGTGATGACGGCGCAGTGTTTCCGCATATTCTAAAAGGTACTTCTCAAGATTATTCCAATACGGCAAAAGCAGGCCAATGGGATAAATTACATAAAGACCGTTTTGATGTTTCTAAGCTAGCGCAGTGGGAAAAAGTAATGGAGTATGCCGATAAAAAAGGAATGTACTTGCATTTTAAAACCATGGAAACAGAGAATTGTGAAAAAATGGATGGGCATACTTTTGGGAGAGAAAGAAAATTGTACTACCGAGAGTTAATTGCAAGATTCGGACATCACCTAGCATTAAACTGGAACCTGTCTGAAGAATCTACGATCAAAGATGATGTCGTAAAATCTACCGTAAACTACATTCAAAATCTAGATCCTTACCAACATCATGTAGTGCTACATACATATCCAGGGCAACAAGATCAAAGATATAATCCGTTATTAGGGAGTAAATCTAATCTGACTGGTGCCTCCGTACAAACAAGTCAGAACAATGTACATAACGATGTGCGTAGATGGGTAGAAAACTCTAAAAATGCCGGTAGAAAATGGGTGGTTGCAAATGATGAGCAAGGTAGCGCATCAGAAGGGATCATGGTTTCTGATAAACAAGTTAGAGAAAAAGTACTTTGGGCAACTTTACTGGCTGGTGGTGCTGGTGTAGAATATTACAGTGGTTATACTGCTGATGATGGAGATCTTAATGGTCAAGATCACAGAAAAAGAGGTGTAAAGTATAAAGAAGGTAGTTATGCGCTTGCATTTTTTGCTGCTAATTTACTTCCTACCCTTACCGATATGGTTTCATCAGATGGTGTTACTACGGACAGTAATGATTATGTGTTTGCCGCGGAAGGTAAAATTTATGCTATTTACAGACCTAATGGAGGTAGTACGGGTTTAAGCTTACCTGCAGGTAATGCTAAATATGATGTACAATGGTTTAACCCAAGAGCAGGAGGTAGCCTTACCGCTAAAAGTACATTAGGAACTAATTTGGTAGCGCCAGATAGCAATGACTGGGTGGCCTTAATTACAAGTAAAGATAGTGATGGTAATGCGGGTGGTTGTAATGCTACTCTTGCAACAAGCTTATCTCATGATGCCTATTTACAAAATACGACCAAATATAACACTAACGAATTAAGAGTAGAAAGCGGAAAAAGAATATCCTACCTGCAATTTACAGTACCGGCAACTACTGAAAATGTGACGAGTGCTAAATTAGCGTTAACCGTTTCTAGTGATGGTGGTAATGGTTTAATCGAAATTTATAAAGGAAGTACAAATACTTGGACCGAAGGAAATTTATCTGCGACCAATAAACCAGGGGAACAAACTAAATTAGGTTCTCTAAATACCACCTATAGTGTAGGCAGCACTTACAACTGGGTATTATCTGGCATTACTCCTGGAGAAACCATTTCGCTTATCGTAAAACAAATAGATGGTAATGATGTCTCTTTTTCATCTAAAGAAGGTTCTTCTGCTCCAAAACTGGTTTTGGAATTAGCATGTGCTGATACAGGTAATACCATTGATACGTCTATTGCCATTCCTGGAGTTTTAGAAGCGGAAGCTTTTGCAACGCAATCTGGTATTGAATTAGAAAATACAACCGATACAGATGGAGGTAAAAACATTGGCTACATCCAAAATGGAGATGCTACCACTTACCTACTTAATATAGCTGAAACAGGAATGTATCAAGTGGAAGCTAGAGTAGCGACGAATACTTCTGGAGGAACAATTTCATTAGTTTCTGAAAGCACAGCTTTAGGACAACTAGCGGTTGCAAATACTGGAGGATGGCAGACCTGGAAAACAGTAACAACTACGGTAAACTTAACGGCAGGAGAACAAACCCTAACCCTAAATTTCACCGGAGGCACTGGGTTTCTATTCAATGTAAATAAATTAAATTTTGTAAAGCAAGATACTGCAGCAAGTATGCTAGTAGCTCCAGCTACAAGCGCTAAAACAACACTTGTAGCCTACCCTAATCCTGCAAAAAACTATATTACCCTTTCTGGTATTATCAACGGGAACCAGCTTATCGTATATGATTTTTCTGGGAATATAGTACTGCAAAAAACGGCACTGAGCACAGAAGAAACTTTGGATGTTTCTAGTCTAAGGAAAGGAACCTACATAATTTCTATTGAAGGCACACAGAGCTTACAATTTATCAAACAATAAAAGTTAAGAGCGATTTAGGGTAGCACATTCTAGATCGCTCTTTATTATTTAAACATGCTTATTTTAAATAACCCCATGAGCTAGAGCACAATCTTATTTAAAAAATGAACACTATTTAAACATTAGAAAAATGAAAAATTATGTATTTAAAAAACATGCCTATACGATGAGTAGTCTATGGTGCATCCTCTTTATGGGGTTTCAACTAAATGCCCAATTAAAAGTGGGTGATCCCGGGGTAACTTTCGACTCCGGAAAATATGATAGCCGCTACCCACAAATGAAAAAATGGCAAACAGCGGGTGTTAGAGGCGGAATTCCTTTTGTCAAAGATCTCAGAGTGGTAAAAACGCTGACCAGTGGAGCCAATAGTGATGCTATTAATAAAGCTATCGTTGATGCGTCTAAAGAAAGTGGACTAGTAGCTGTCTTATTAAAAAAAGGAACCTACACTATTGATAAGCGAATTGTGATGAAATCAAATGTCTCTTTAATTGGAGAGGATAGAAATAAAGTCAAGTGCATCGTAAAAATGACGGATGGTGATGCTTTCAGCTTCTATAAAGTGAGTAAAAGTGGGATCTACACCTTAACCATTGAAGGCAGTTGGGGAACACCAAAATACGACTGGAATTATGGACTGGATGCCAATGATGAATTACCAAATAACGATAACATCTCTGTTAAAATAAGCACTTCAGAAGATTGTTGGTTAGATAAAGTGACGATCTTGAATTGCGCCAAAGATCCTATACGAGTACCTGCAAACCATGTAACCTTAAGAGATTTAAAAGTAGAAGGAGCGCATAAAAAAGCTGGAGGAGCGCAGGGATACTTTTTTATTCAAGGAGCTTATAACTTAGTTACTGGTTGTGAAATTACGCATATAAGACATATTTCTCTTCAAGGGGGTAATGTAGAATACAATGTGGTGTATGACAATGATTTTAAACAAGAAGTAAGTTTTCATAGTGGAGACAAAGGCAATAATTTAATAGAAAACAATAGAATAACCTTGCCTTCTGACATGCCTAACTCAAAAGCAGATACGCCTAATGCTGCCTATAACAATAGTAAAGAGCCTAATTATTATGCCATTATGGGCCCTTGGTCTACGCAACATCAAAACTCTAAATACCCTAATTTCATTTATAGAAATACTTGTTTAGAAAAAAACCATAACAATGCAACACCTTGGTCAGACCCTGCCTTATTATACAAAGGTCCTAAAGAGGTGAAACCAGCTAATCCTGCCACAAACTTTCCTGCTTTGGCAGCAAGTTTAAGCCCAAAAGGAGGTACTTTATATCCTATAAAATTAGGAGAAGCTACCGGAGGAAGTACAACGTGCACGGAGGCGTTAAACGTATCACCCACTGAAGATGCCTACCTTCAAGGAACTACACGTTATAATAGCAATCAGCTTCGAGTAGAAAACGGAAAACGATTGGTTTTCCTGAAATTTAAAATCCCTAGTAATTTTAAAGCTAACGATGCTGCAACCCTAAACCTAACCGTGTCTTCCGATAACGGAAACGGTCGTATAGATATTTTTAAAGGAAAATCTACGAATTGGACAGAAGAGAACTTATCTAGCAGTAACAGACCGGTTCAAGGTGCTTTATTAGGAACTAAAACAGGCACCTATAATGTAGGGGCAAGCTACCAATGGAACCTATCGGGTATTACTGCAGGAGAAACCGTTACAATAATCGTTAGACAAGTTAGTGGTAATGATGTTTCTTTTTGGTCTAAAGAAGGTAGCAAGGCTCCTAAACTTACTTTATCCTGTAGTGCGCTCAATAGTACTGCCGCAAAAAGTATCAGCGAAGTTTCAATTGAACCATCCGTATTATTATTTCCTAATCCTGCACAAAACTATATAACCCTTACAGGTATTGCTCATGGTGATATGATTATCGTATATGATTTTTCTGGAAATCGTGTGCTGCAAGAAGTAGCACAACATACCGAAGAAACTATAGATATCTCTAGTCTGAAAAAAGGAAAATATATTATTTCTATCGCAGGAAAAAACAATCAACAATTTATAAAAGAATAATTTAAAATTAGGCCTAAGACAACAATGCTTAGGCCTCGTTTTTATATAAAAACTACTATGAACTCAACAAAACAACGTATAAGCACCTATATACTAGGCCTATTTTTAGTACTCTGCAGCACTACCCTAGTCGCTCAAAAAAACTATTACGTTAGTGCCTCGGGTACTGATTCAAATAATGGGACATCAGCAGCATCCCCATGGAAAACCATAAACAAAGTAAACAGCATGAAGAATGCTCTAGCTCCAGGAGACATTATTCATTTTAATAGCGGGGACGTCTTTTACGGAAGTCTAGATTTAAAAGGTAAAAAAGGTTCTTCTAGTAATGCCATCGTATTAAAATCTTATGGATCTGGAACTAAACCCGTGCTAAGAGCGGCAAAGAAAATTACGGGATGGACACGTCATAGTGGTGCTATCTGGAAAGTAAATCTACCTAAAATTGATAATGGGAGAATTCCCTCTTTATTTTTAGAGAATGTAGCACAGCAAATAGGTAGAGAACCTAATAGTGATGCGCCTAATGGTGGCTATAGAACTATCAAGGACCATGCAGGTAATAACACCTCTGTTTCTGAAACTTCCAGTTTACCCTATGCTTCCAATAGTTTTAGAGGTGGTGAAATTACTATAAGAACTACAGATGATAACGTAAAAGTAGAAACGATAACGTCTCACTCTGGTACCACGGTAAACTTTAGCTTATCTGACCCCAACGGTAATTTTGAAAACAATATAGAAAACAATTTTGGATACTTTTTCCAAAACCATGTAAACACTTTAGATAAAAATGGAGAATGGGCTCATGACATTACGGCTGGTCTATTATACTTGTATAGCACTAATGACCCTAATAGTTTGAGTGTAGAAATTCCTGAAGGAGAAGAGACTTTGGCTTTAAACAATAGTAGCTATATTAAAATTCAAGATTTAAAAATAGAAGGCGGTTTAAAACAAACATTAGCGGTAAGCGGTGCAGCCAATTTAACAATAAACAATTGTGATTTTAAAAACGGAAACAACTATTTATCCTTAGGTTTTACACTTACCAATATAACAGCCACAAACAATACATTTGAAGAAAGTAATAACAGTGCCATTCGTTGGGAAGCCATAAACGGACTCACCTTTACCAACAATAAAATTGTAAACATCGGTATGCGTTCTGGTATGGGAGACCGCAGTTTTATAGGCTATACAGGCGTAAGGTTTATCAGTAAATCTGGATCTTCGCAGAACATCATAGAAAAAAATTCACTTAAAGATATTGGATACCATGCCTTAAATTTTTCGGGTGGTAATTTTAAAGTACGCTATAATGACATTAGTAATTATTGCTATACCAAAGATGATGGTGGCGGCATATACTCTGTTGGGAATAAAGAGGCTACAAATAGCGTATATAAAAATATGGTACATGATTCTCCAGGAGCTATCAGAGGTATCCCTACCGGTAGAGGCGTAAAAACTGCTGGTATATATATTGATAACGATTCACAAAATCAATCTATTTATGAAAATACAGTATACAACGTAGTTGGTTGGGGTATTATGGCTAATTTATCTAGTAAAAATAGCATTAAAGATAATACGGTGTATAACTGTGATTATGGTCTAGTATTATCTACCTATACAAATAGTTTTGGTGCTGGTGGTAGTGTTGCGAAGTCTACCAATAATACCGTGACCAATAATATTTTATTCTCTAAAAAACCTACGCAGTTTTCTGCTAGATATACCAATCAAATTACAGAAGCAAATTTTAATACGTTTCTAGGCGATATCAATAGCAATTATTACTGTCAGCCTTATACCGATGGAAAAGAAGTGAGTGTAACGGTGGCCAGACAGACCAATGATTACACCTTAGATCAGTTTAAAACTAAGTACCCAAATTATGAAAAAAAAGGCAAAAGAGCGCCTGTTAGTTTTAGTACTTCTACTAATCCTGATTCATTTATTAAATTTGTTGTCAATAATACAGGAGCAGATAAGGCCGTAAACTTAGGTACTATTGCGTATGTAGATGCTACACATAAGGCGTATTCTGGCAATGTTACCTTAGCGCCCTATTCTGCCATTATTTTATTAAAAGGAACAGCAGACACCACCACACCAATAAGCTCACAATTAATAGAAAACGGAGTATACACTTTAGAATCTATAAACTCTAATCAACGCTTGCTATCTAGAGCTTTAGAAAATTATGCCGCTAAAATGATTAACCCAGGTGATTATGACGATCAAAAATGGGTATTTAATCATTTAGGTGCTAATGTGTACACGATTAAAAACAAGAGCAACAATAGGTTCTTAGAAGTCCCTTATGCTAAATGTGAAAATAGCGTACAAGTAGCCACCTACACAAGTGCCGGACAGGCGCATCAACAATGGAAAGTTGTTGAAAACGGCGAAGGTATTTATGGGATACAACCAAACCATTGTCATGCACAAGGTTTAGACCGCAATAACGGGGCCTTGAACACCAATGTTATTACATATGCTTATGCTACAACAAATGGAAATCAAAAATGGAAGATTGTACCTGCCGCTGCCAACCTTACCGTAAGTACAATGGCGCTAAAAATATTTCCTAATCCAGCGCAAGAATATATAAAGATTGTGGGCGTAAGTTCAGGAGATGAATTAAAAATTAGAGATATGAGTGGTATCGTTTTAAAAGCCATACCCGTGACTTCTGATGAAGAACTTATTTCTTTAGATGGCCTAAAATCCGGAATGTATATAATTTCTGTAGCCGGTAAAGAAAGTCTACAGTTTTTTAAACAATAAGCAGAATACCTTTATAAAGCCTCCCAGATATAACCTCTGGGAGGCTTTTCTGTTTATAGCTAGTTCATACGAATGCTAAAAGTATAGTATCTTCCAACAAATCACATTTTTTTAATAATTGAATAACTGATCTGCACAAAATGAAAGTTTTAAAATACATAGGCTACACTATTTTAGGAATTGTTTTTTTATTTCTTAGTTTGATTTATTTATTAAAAATACAAAGAGAGACGGTAAAGAGTAGGCTAGATATTCAGGCTGCTAAAAATCTAGTAATCCCTATTAAAAAAACACATTCTCAAAGGGTATATTACGGTGGTCATGGTTTAGGTTGGGGAGGTGGAGATGTGAAAAACTTGATTGAGTTTAATTATCTTGATAAAGCTTATTCTCACGAAACACCCTTTATTCTTGTGCTATTTAGACTTTATAAAGAAGATTTTTATGTAGTGTATTATGATAGAGAAACGGACTTTAATAACATCACGTACCGATTTTACAAATCAAATAAAAAAAGAGAATTTGAGGAAATTAAAGCAACTACTTTTCCAAAACATCTAGCCATACAAAATAGATTTTGGTGTATTGAATGTTCTGACGGCAGTAAACCAGAAGAGCTAATAGGTCTGGAGCCTACAAATATGCTAGGTACAACAACCGCGCAATTATGGTATTTAATAGAAGGAAAGCCGAAAATGTATAATGAAAACCCAAAGCAATTTTTAAAAGAATACAAACGGAAATACATCACGAGTAGCGAATAAGTCAGAAAACATAATTCTACGAATATCCATCTTTCTTAGAAAGCATCCCCTTTTTAAAAGCAAAATGTAACCTTCAATGATAATCATCAGCTTTGCATACCTCGGTTCTAATTACCTTTGTATCTTGTAATCTAAATGGTTTTACGACTACATATTCTTTAAATACAAGCCTATGCTTTGGTGTCTGATACTTTTCAATTTTATAACGTTTCAAGGAGATTTAACACCTTCCCCAGATAAAACATTATGGTATGATATTATCTATAAAGAGAAAACTATTGGAAGTTTAAAAGCGACAAAAACTCACAAGGATGCCAAAACAACCTATCATACCTCAAGTACTATTGCGTTTAGACTCATAAAAGAATTTGCTGTAAACTATAATTATAGTGTAGATTTTGAGGCTAAACTTTTGAAAAAAGCAGTGGTAAATATTCATATAAATGATAAGTCGCACGCAAAAACACTTACGCAATGGCATGAGAACGAATATCTAATTACTAAAAATGGAAAGTCTGAAGTCCCTATAAAAACTACCATTGATTACACCTCCATCTTATTGTATTTTTTAGAACCCACACATATAAACAATTGTTACTCTGAGCAAGACGGTAGTTTTAATACCATAGTCTCTTTGGGCAATCATGTGTACAAAAAAATTAATGCGAATGGCAAAGAGAATGTCTATTATTACAAGAACGGTGTCTTAGAAAAAGCGGTTATTGACGGCGGTCTCATCGCTTTTGAAATGCTATTGCGGAAATAGACTTTCATAAAAATAATTAAGTCTTCCCTCCTACTTGTTGATGATTGATGATAATTTCAAAAATTAGGCTTTAAAACAGGCATCAAACGCTATAAAATTGCATCGAATCCCTCAGTGACAAAAATACTTCTAGATACTAATTTAAAGCCAAAAAAAGCTTGAAATTCACTCGAAGTGACAACCGTATTCAATTTAAAAACGCATTGTCAGTTCGAGTGATTTTTGTGTAGGGCAGCGAAACAAAAATAGTATCGAGAACCGATGATAAGCAAAAAAGTACAACAGCAATAATAAAATGTAAAATAAAATGTATCCTTTTTAAGGTTTATCAGTCTACTTACTGAACCTTAAAAATTAGAATACTATGAATACTTGTAAATGCACCAATTGTGAATGTGCCAAATGTAATTGTAAAAATTGCATGGAACGTAATTGCCCATGTACTATATGTGAATGTACTAAATGTACCTGTTGTTAATTTTATCAAAAGCTAGTTATTTAACTAGCTTTTATTTATTTTTCAAATATGGAAACTCAAAAAATATGGAACAAATTCAATGATGAGCTCTATTTTTTTATTTTAAAAAAAACAAAAAATAAAGATCGGACCAATGATATTTTCCAAAACACGTTCCTGAAAATTCATGAAAATGTATCCAAACTAAAGAAAGAAGAAAAAGCTAGGGCTTGGATTTTTCAAATAGCTAGAAACGAAATAGCCAATCACTATACGAAGGAAGCAATTTATGTGGAGAAAAATAGCGCGAATATAAGTGAGCCGTTGGAAGAATATCAATCGGTCTGTTGCTTTGATAACTTCATAAATGACCTTCCTGAGATTTACAGACAGGTAATAGAGTTGATTTATATCAAAGGACTAAAGCAAAAAGATATTGCCATACAATTAGATATAAGTCTTGAAAACGTAAAAGTAAGAATTAAAAGAGGCAAAGATATTTTAAAGAACAAATTCAACACATGTTGTAAATATGAGTTTGATAAAAATGGAAAGTTAATTGGGGAGTCTAATTGTGCTGCTTGTAAAGCGAGCTAGAAAAAGCCTCTAAACGAGCTACTGAAGCAGAAAACAACTAATTTCTTCTTTAAGCTATAAACTTTGAGTCGTCTAAAAGCTTAGCTGTTGCTTACGATGTTAGTCATATCTTAGCAACACAATGTAACAAAGTAAAATCTTTAATGTCTTTAACTAAAAAATATGAATAGGATTGCTATTATAATTTGCCTCCTGCTATTGTTGGGATGCCAGTCAGAACAGAAAAGTACCATCGAGCCATTTGAACAGTTAACGAAATCTGTTGACCAATATGCTGAGAATATACTAAGCCGTGGCAACATAAATTCCATGTCCGTTGCCATCTACCAGAACGGAAGTACCTATTACAACTATTATGGCGCGGTTGATTCCGATTCGAAAAATATACCAAATGATCAGACACTTTTTGAAATAGCTTCCATTTCAAAAGTATTTACGGGTTCCTTAATGGCAAAAGCCATACTCGATAAAAAATTAGCTTTAAGTACCGATATTAGAGAATTCTTGCCCAGAGCCTATCCTAATTTAGCATATGAAGGCACTCCTGTTACTATTAAAAACTTAGTTACCCATACCTTAGGATTTGAAACGCCTAAAAAATTGAAAAATGTATATTCCAAAATATTTTCGGGGGAATATGCAAAGAACCCTATTGCCTATACGATAGAAGACTTATTTGATGAGCTAGAAACAACAACATTAAGCCATGCACCAGGAACATTTTATGAGTATAACAATGTAGGTCCAGAAATTGCTGCTTATATTTTAGAACAGGTGTATAAGAAACCTTATCCTGAACTACTAAACGAATTTCTTAAAGAGATAGGTATGAAAAATACCTATCTACAGGACTATGACAACCACAAAGACCGTCTTATCCATGGCTACACGGAATCTGGTGCATTAGCAACAATAGACGAGAACCCTTTATTAGGAGGCGCATCGGGCATTATCACAACGCTACCAGATTTAATGAAATTCATGCAGTTTCAATTAGAAGCTAAGCAGCCCTTTATAAAAGAAGCTACCCGCACATTATTTGAAAATGAGGAAGAAAGTGTTGGCTATTTTTGGGATGTGGGGTATGCCGAAGAAGAAGGGTTTTATTATTTAAAATCAGGAACCTCCAATGGCGTACAAAGTATTCTATTAGTTTGTCCAGATACTAATTACGGACAAATATTGCTAATGAATACTACTTCTGAAGAAGCAGTAGACGATTGGATACGTCTGTACAATAAGATAGAATATGACCTCATTAAATACCCGAAAATCAATTTATGGTCACAAGTAGCGCCTTTGTTTCTTAAAGATTCAAAAGAAGCATCAAAACAATACTTAGAATTAAAGAAGGATACGGTTCACTATTTTGCCACAGCAAACTATCTGAACAAAGTCGGCTATGATTTTCTGTACCAAGAGCAAACCGACTTGGCTATAGACGTTTTTAAACTTGCGATTTCAACAGATCCTGAAAATGCAAATTTATACGATAGCCTAGGGGAAGCATATTACAAGGCTAAACAATATAAAAACGCAAAAGAGAGTTATGAAAATGTCCTAAAATTAGATTCCAATAACACCCATGCTGAAAAAAATATTAAAGAGATAAATTTAATCTTAGAACAATCTAATTAAAACTAGCTATTGCCTATCAGAAAGACTAGCGAACATTTGTACCCTAGCAACTCGCAGCACACAATCACTTAAATAAAAATCAAGAAACAAAGATATGTCTGACTACATTCTAAAATTTTGGCCCAAAGAAGATACAATTGCTGACAAAACAATTGAAATAGAAAAAGAATTGACCGAAGCTAAAATAATCGGAGAAAAGATTGACTTCTGGGGGAAACCTGCTTTTAAAGCTGGAAACTTGATCAACGAATTTCTAGAACCAAAACTAGAGCGAACAAATCCTTATTTTGACACTATTGCCATTACTATTGAAGCGAATAATTATGGTGTTATTGAAGGCGCTGAAGATTTTGAATATATAGACCGAAGAAATGTAATTTCAATTAAAGGAGGCGAAGGCGCTTTTAATAAATGGCATTTAATGTGTAAAAAACTGAACGCTATAACGGGAGATGAATATCAAGGAGGTTGGGAGTTGTTGTAATTTAAAGACCCTAAAACGATTACAATACACCTGATTATACTGGTATATAAAAATGAAATAGCGAAAGCATCGAAACCTCTTGCAATGCGCCTGTACATAATGACCAAGTAAGCATGAACGCTTTCAAAATATATAATCATTACCATATTGTAAAATGAAGAAAAACTGGAAGGACATAGAATGGATATTTAAAGCAGATGGTGCACTAAGAGCTATTTATATTCTAAATTCTTCAATAAGCGATTGGAAAAAAGTGATTGCTATTATTAATCAAAAATATCACGTGAATTTTAGGAATTCTGATGAAGGGAATTTTACTAAGAAAATTGATGATAGACTTATCATAGATTATCTAACAAATAGAAAAAAAACGGATGAAACGAAACTAGCCTCTATATTAATTGGGGAAATTCGCTTGAATTGTCACTTTTTTCAAGATGATGAAATTGAGTTTGATATTAACCCCAAAGAAATAAATTCAATAAAGGATTTTGAATTAATTGAAAGTTTTATGTATGATATAAGTGAGACACTAGGCAAAGAAGTAATTCTAAAATATGATGACCTCGATGCGGAGATTCCTTTAATAAAAATTCATGTAAACAAAGGAATAGATGAAGTCTTATCAAAACACGAAATAGAAGAGTATTGGAAAAATAAAGATTAGACTATTATCCGCAGAACTGTTCAATAAGAAAACATAAAAATACCTTTTACAAATGGTAATTAGAATTCAATACTTTACGCAAACAAAATGAGACAACATAAAGTAAAGGAAGAAGTACAAGAACTGGATTTATCAGAATTCGAGATTACTTCATTGAAAAAACATTTGAAGAAAGCTAAATGGAAAATGATGCTAATACCAACAGCTTTATTAGCTATCTATGCTTTTATGTTTGCCTTACCTGACAAAAAAGGAATTAGTTTATACAACACTTACGGTTTACATAATATGCTATTTTGGCTATTTTTAATTACTGGTATTATTGCTTTAATATTATTTATAAATTTGAAGATTCTTGAGCTAAAAAAAGATATAAAAGAGAAAAAGAAACTAATACAATATGGTATTGTTAGCCGAGTAGGAAATTATAAAGGTGAAAATTATATAAAACTTGAGTCAGGAAAACCAAATAGATTAACATCTAGAACACATGAGTTTTACCACTTAAATAAGGGTACTAAAATTCACTATGAAGTATTTAAAAATGCAAAAATATTAATTAGAATTATCAAATAAATTTTTCATTAACTTGACAGAACTGAAAGAAACTGAATAAAATATAAGCTCACAAAACAGTAACCGTCGCACGAGCTAGTTTTTATGTAAAATAATGACTTTTATAATCAGCATTTAAGACGGGTTGCAAATCCTAAATAAAAAATGAAAGTGAAAGAATGTTAGAACTGATTATCAAGTAAACTAGCAAAATCATCTTTCTAGTTCATCCAAATCTTTTTCATTCAACTTCTCGTTATCTTTAACTGTAGTTTCAACACCATCGGTATCGGCTAGAGGTACACAATATGATCCTCCCTCAAAATTATCTTGTTCAAAAAATCCCTCATCACATTTTCCTTGTTTAAGATCACCATCACAACTCAAAAAAGTAGTTGCGAGTATGGTGCTTATTAAAATTTTTCTTATCATAACTAGTAACTATTCCACAGTTAAAATAATAAAAAACTAGACACCATATAATAGGGCGTTACTTTTAAGTTTCAAAGTTATTCCAATTCTGTGATTTTTAGAAAGGTTCTAAATAGTAATAAGAAATTTTAGACGTCCCGTACTTTTAAAAGATGCTGCTTAGTAATCTAGAGTTAGATAAATTTTCAAGTAAATAGCTAATGATTTTGCTGATTCAATGCTTACCATGTAACCCATAGTTATATAGCGAAGGATACGAGGCTCATGGTAATATACTTGAATAATATATAGAAGTAGGTCTTAGTTCTTCAAAATTATATAGAAGATATAATGTACTGTAGGCTTCCCTAAAAATGTAGACTTCCCCTTCTTAGGACACCTCTAATTTCGATAAATAATTATTATTTGGGTCAGATTTGATGAAGAATTTAAATTCTTCATCAAATCTGGGCATGAATTCTTTAGGTGATATATTACCTAAAGATTTATGCGGGTGATTAAAATTATAGTCTTCTCTCCAGTTGTCGCTTATTTTTTGAAGTTGATAAATGTCATTGAAATAATAGGCATCTAATATATCCTCCCTAAAGAAACGGTTAAATCGTTCTATATATCCATTTTGCATTGGCTTTCCCGGTTGTGTATATTTAATTTCTATAAAGTTCTTTTTACACCAGTTCATAAAAGTCTTA
>NZ_FNBD01000038.1 GCF_900102165.1 Cellulophaga baltica | reverse complement strand
AACGGTTTGTGTATGAAACGTAGCATGTAAAAAGACACTAACTTTTCGGATAAACACAGAGCCGAATTTTTATGTTTTGTTTTTACTTTTTTATTTTAAAAGCCAAATTTAAAAATTTGGCGACCTTTGTAAATAAGCACAAACCTTTGATTTTAGCCTTTATTAGCTATGTTTTATACACTTTGTTATGTTGCGTTTATTGCGTTTTTTATTTCATTATAATATTCTGAACAAGAAAAGATATAAACAACAAAACAACTAGAAATAATATTTGCAATCTTTAGTTCAGTCCAATCATTAGCGGAATGAGTATCACTATTTCTGTAAAAGTAAGATGTTTGAATATGGTTGCCGAACTTATATTTTCTAGCAGTTCTTGAGTCTTTATATCGTTCAGATGTTGGGTCAATTTTTATTAATTTTTCTATAACGACACCAAGTCCTTTTTTATTTGAATTTATATAGTTGTAAGATGTATTGTCAACGAGAAATAATATTTTTTTCAATAATGGGTCTAAACAAGTCAAAAATTGCTTTAAGAAATTTAGTTTGTCGACTCTATTAACGGAACCAAAATAAAATTTATTCAAGTTGCCCAGTAATCTTTGGTCAAGTCCATCAAGTTCAGGAACACCAGTTTTATAAACTACTAATTCATTAAATAAAGCTATGCTTTCGCTCAAATCAAAGGTGTAAGTTGGTGCGATATTAGGCTCTGAAAAGTAATCTTTTAAATCTCGATATAATTTTTCTTTAATTGACTGCCAATTAAATTCATCAATTGCAATAGACGAATTATTTTGTTGCTTCAACGTTACTATAATTTTGTTTCCACTTTTAGATTTTTCAAAATACTCAATTTGCTCAAATAATTTATAGAAAGAAACTTTTGTATATCTATTGTCCAAATTCTCAAATGATTTAATAATAACTGAAGCTAAGGCTGTTTTGCCTTGTTGTTGTTTCAAATATTCAATTACTTTTAATCGTTGTTCGATCCTATGTTCTGGTTCGTGTGTGACTTCTCTTTTTTTTCTTCTAGAAAACGCAAGACTAGAATATTTTTGTTTCCATTCAGGAAGTATCCATTTATCATTTTCAACTTTTAAACAATCTCGACCAATTAATGAGCGAATTGAGTTTTCTTTTAATTTTGGTCTTTCAAGTAATATCTCTTGACAAATTTCATCATATGTACTAGGCTTATCTAATTTATATAATGCGTTTTTTATAAGTAGTTCAATTTTTACCGAGTTTTTACCCCAAATTGTTAATCCCCAGAAGCCTGTTTTGCCTTGTGAATTAAATCGATTATCGGACGCAAGAGTTAAGCTATGTCTGTCGTATATTTTAGGAGTATTTGAACGAACTAATCTTCTATTAACCTCTGATACAATATTGTCAATGTACATTGTATCTCCATTTTCTAATAAAACTCGGTATGCTCTATCGCTTGCTCTTGATAAGTACTCAAATTTGACTTGATAGAAATAAGTATCGCCATTTTGAATCATTTCGATTTCAGGAAGAATTTCGATAGCTTTCAGAATATGTAAGTTCGTAAGTGTTTTACTCTTCCTTTTGCAGTTTATTATAACCTGCATTTCATTCAAAGGGGAAACTTCTTTTTTTAGTGTCTTAAGAACTATATCTGCTGTTTTAATAAAATTTTTCTTTTCAGCTTGATTTATGACAATTATCTCAGCAGAAGTAAATATTGTTTCTACTTTTCCACACACAGACAATGAGAATAAATCAATTAATAGTTCTATAATTTCAGGACTCCTATTGTTGTATCCATACTTTTCAATTAGTATATCTTTAAATATTTCCTTACTTATTATGTTTTGCGCAAAAATTTCGGATTTAAGATTCCTGTAATTATGACTTATTTCTTCCTTACAAATACATCTAAATTTTTCATCTAATCCATTATGAAAAAAAGAACTTAAATTAGATAAAACTTGTTCCTTTAATTGTCTTATTCTTTCGCTAGTTTTGGAATAATAACTTGATAATTCGTCAAGATTATACTTGTCACAATTATTTAAACCATAGTAATGATTTATTATTCCTTTAAGAAAATCGCTATTTATTAAATTTAAATAATCAGTTACAGCTTCATTTATTAAATCGACAAATGAGTCTGGATTAAAATTTTCATAATCTAGAGGTATTAAATATTCTCTTATTTTACTTTCTTGAATATCAAATAATTCAGTTAAATTACCATCAATAAAAACTTGATAATCTATCAGTTTATTTACAACAGATTTTCCTATTCCTTTAGTCTTTGAAAATTCCTCAACATTAATATCGCTTATTTGTTGCAGATTGGTGATTTCTAACAATTCAAATTTTTTAAGCAAAATTGATGGGACGGTTTCAATTACATTTTTAATTTGAATTTCTGCTTTATTCATTTATAGGATATTGTTTTTCAATGCAACATAACGTCTCGTATATGAAAAGTAGCGTTGAAAATAAGCTGTTACTTTTCGGTTTAACACAAGCCGAATTTTTAAATTTACTAATTATCTTATTTTTGGGAATTTGTCAAATTTAAAAATTTGGCGACTTCCCAAAATGCCCAAAACTTTGTGTTAGCAAGAACTTGCGCTATTTTTTATATACATTGTTAGCAAACGTTATTTATTTCCTTTATGGTTGTTACTTTGTTCGCTTGAAGGTCTTCAGTTAAATTATAAATTCGTCCAAGTTTTTGGCAAGCTGTTATAAAACTTATAAAAGAGCATAATTCGGAAATTTCTTTGTCGGTAAAATCTTCTTTTAGAATATTGAAATGTTCATCGCTAATAGATTTGTGGTCGATAGCAAATAATTCGGCAAAAGCTGTTGCTGATTGTTCCTTTTTATCGTTTTTATTTAATTCAGGTTTTCCTCCCTTAACCATACAATATTCGCATTCATTGCCGAACGATAATGTTCGTCTAACTTGTTCTAATAAATGAGTGTTAAGTGTAGATGATTGAAAAATTGCATTTTCTAATTCAATCCATTTGGATAATATTTCAGCGTTGTGTCCAATTAGTTTTTCAAAAGGTGAGCTTCCAAATTCAGATAGTTCTATTCTTGTCATTTTTGTTTTTTTAATGTTTGCTAACGCTCAATGTATGATTAGTGCGGCGTAGAAATGCAGCGCATTTCGGGCCCGCACAAGTAAAAGCATTTTACGTTTTTTAGTTTTGCTGGATAAAAATAAGGAAAAAGCTTTTACGGTAATGTAAATCAGCCCACATTTCGGCTCTCACGAACTCCCGCATTAATTATACATTTTGTTGTGGGTAGTGCTACTTTTTAATTTAGGTTTAGTCTCTCCACAGTTTTGAAGTTTCGTATCTCTACAACGCTTTTAAATATTCAGCATCGGTTTCATCTCGACTATTGGCAGCTTAGTTTTGTCAGATTAGATATAATTTGCTTAAATCTGCTATTTTTTAGCGCGAATTGCGTCAGGTTTTTTGTCTCAATTATTTACGTCAATTTTTAAATATTTACAGCGTTTTTCACGTCAGAATATCACGTTTAACAAGTTGCTCACATAACGTATTTACAAAGAGTTTTACGCCAAAATTAAGCGCAAATCACAGACTTTAAATTCGCAAACCGCATTACCCACAACGGT
>NZ_FNBD01000002.1:466806-574274 GCF_900102165.1 Cellulophaga baltica | reverse complement strand
TAGGGGGCGGACTTCCTTTTTTTAAAGGTATAATAACCAAAAATCGTAGCTTACTTTAGATTTAATCTAAAACTGTGTTTATAGTGCGTGTTTTATACACCATTTTGTCCCTTTAATATGTTAACAATATTAGTTACTATGCATTTGTGTAGTACAACGATTTAAGGTGACCATGGCGATAGGGTCCACCCCTTACCATTCCGAACAGGGAAGTTAAGCCTATCAGCGCCGATGGTACTGCTATACCAAGTGGGAGAGTAGGTCGTCGCCTTTTTTTAATCAAGTCCTCAATAGAAATATTGAGGACTTTTTTTGTTTATATAAGGTTCTTATCCTTGATGATTCTTATTCCTAACAACTGTAGTATCCCAAAACGCATTACTCCTGAGAGTAGATTACTTCAATATCTATTTATAACAGTTTTGTAGTCATAAGTAGCTATTAGTAGGCGTTGGTGGTATTCAAAAGGTATTCGTATAATCTAGATGCTATAGTTCGTGTGCAATAAAGTCTGAGTATTTCTTAGAGCTGCATGCGCACCAGCACCCATTCTTGCTCGTTATCTGTATATCTAACCATTTTTTCAAAACCTACCGCCTTATGTGCTTGCATAGATCTGTCATTTGAGGTTGCTTATATAGTTTTCTCAAGATCAATGTAAAAGGGAGCGAGATAAGTTCATTCCAGAATAGTATATACGCAGTCGCATTATTTTTTGGTTTAATACTTATCTAATACTAAATCTAGAAAGATAGTATGTCGTTGGGAATTTTAATTTTGAGGGCGGAGTAGCTCCCTAAATTTGCTCTTTAATTTTTCTCAGCGCCAAAGACATATGCGCCTCAACAGTCTTAATAGATATTTTTAAATTATCAGCTACTTCTTTGTACTTCAGGCCTTCAATTTTTATCATTATAAAAACCTCTTTGCATTTATTAGGTAATTTTTCAATTGCCTTTTTAATGAGTGTTACTTTGTGTTCATTTGTAATCTCAATACTGTCATCAATGAAGAAGTCCATGGCAGAAATCCGTATCTCTGTTAGGTAATCAATATTTTTTTGTTGTTTCTTATAGTTATCTATGAACTCATTATAGCACGCTTTGAATAAATAGGAACTCAACGAACTACTGATTTCTATTTTCTTTCTATTCTTCCATAAATTAAAAAATACATTTTGCACGATATCTTCAGACAATACTTTGTCTTTCGATAGTCCAAAAGTATAAATACATAATTTTTTGTAATGTTGTTTATACAATACCTTGAATAGATCGTCATCACCATTTCTAAGGCTTTTAATATCTAATGTATGTTCTTCTCTTTTCAGTTGAATTTCTTTAATAGTGTATCTCAATTTTAAATTTAATACTTTTTTTAAAATTTCTTAACATAAAACTAAGGGTATTCTATTTTTTTTAAGTCTTACTATAAAGAATCAACTACTTAATGAAGAATAGTCAGTTAAACAACATTGAAATTTCTAAATTTTTAAATAACACTTTGTCGCCTAATGAACTTAATTTGTTTAAGGAAAAATTAGAAGTGTCTGATAATGTAGCGCTATTAAAAAAATTTATTATCGTAAATCATTTATTTGAGGTTGAAAATGTGCACTTTGATTCTGATGCTGCTTTTGAGAAATTTTTGGCGAAGAAAATTGCTTATAATTCCAGTACTGAAAATTCCTTTTTTAAAACAAATAAGTCTTATTTATATGCTGCTGCTATTGCTTTGTTTGTTTTGGGACTATCTATCTTAATCTACACTAATAATGCTATTTATACTACGGAAGTTTCTGATCAGGTGGTTTTAAAACTTGGCTCTGGTGAAACTAAAGCAATAGATGAAACTGAATCTAATAAAATATTCAATAAAAAAGGTGAAGTTGTTGCGGTGCAAAAGGGAAATAGTATTCTGTATAATTATTCAGTGAACAAAGAACTGTTAGCAGTAGAGATCAATGAGATTTACGTTCCTTATGGAAAGAGAATGGAGGTTGTATTGTCTGATGGAACTAGAGTCTATCTAAATTCAGGTTCTAAGTTAATATATCCGACTTTTTTCAATAAAGACAAGAAACGTATCGTAGAATTAAAAGGGGAGGCTTATTTCAACGTAGCCAAAAAAGATTCTAATAATAGATTTGTGGTAAATACAAAGAATTTTGAGACCACCGTTTTGGGAACGGAATTTAATATTTCCTCTTATGATAATGATGTTTCTAATGATGTTGTTCTTGTAGAAGGCGCAGTTAGTATAAGCTCTAGTGCTGATGGTGATACCGAATTTTTCTTGGCACCCGGCGAACAATTTAACTATACAACTAATGCACCCGGCAGTGTCGTCTCTGTAGATGTTCAAAGTCACATAGCATGGTTAGATGGGGTCTTAGTTTTTGAAAATGAATCTTTTGATGTTATCGTTAAGAAATTAGAACGATTTTATAATGTTTCAATAGAAAACAACTATGATACTCTTTTGAATGAGAAGTTTACGGGTCAGTTTGATTTAGAATCTATTGAAGACGTATTAACGACTTTTAAAAATACAATGCCTTTTAAGTTCGAAATAAATAACCAAAAAGTGGTCATTAACCCTTTAAATTCCTAGTAAACTATATGACATAAAATAACTAAAACCAAAAAAATCGAGAGATGTTCCAGCATCCCTCGATTCACACAAAAATTTTAAAAACGCGAAATCTCTAAAATCATATTAAAAGTATGAAAAAACAATATAATAATTGCCATTATCTAGGCAATCTATTTAAATTCGATTTGAAAATGAAACTTACTGCGATCATGCTTATTCTATCTTTATGTAGAATAAGTGCTAGTATTTATTCTCAGAATACAAAAATCACTTTAAATCTTAACGAAGTAACGTACCAAGAATTGTTTAAAGAGATAAAAAAGAAAACAGAATTTAAATTCTTTTTTAAAAACTCTGAAGTAAATTCAAAGGATATAGTTTCTATAGATGTTAATGACAAGTATGTGGAAGATATACTGGACATAATATTCAAAGGAAAAGATATCTCTTATCAAATTCTAGGGAAACAAATAATTTTAAAGCGTGAGAAGCCTAAGATAGTAAAGGACAATTCTGAGCAAGATAAATTTAATCTTGAGGGAAATGTATTAGATGAAGATGGTATTCCCTTGTTAGGCATATCCGTCTTAATCAAAAACACCACGAGAGGAACAATTACCGATTTTGATGGAAATTTTACGATTGAGGCCGCTATAGGTGATATTTTATTATTTAAAGGTCTTGGGTTTAAAAGTACAGAAGTAGTTGTTAAAGATAAAAATGATATAACGTTGCAGTTGCTTGAAGATGTTGCAGCTTTGCAGGAAGTAGTAGTTTCGGGCTATGATAAAACATCCAAAAGAATCTTTACGGGGGCTTCTAGCTCTATTATTGCTCAAGATTTAAAGATTGATGGTTTGGTAGATGTCAGCCAGATGTTGGAGGGTAGAGCAGCAGGAGTAAACATTCAGAACGTTACAGGGACCTTTGGTTCTGGACCTAAAGTTACAATTCGTGGTGCTTCCTCTGTTTTTGGTGATACAAGACCATTATGGGTTATTGATGGGGTTATTCAGGAAGATATTGTCAACACAGATTTTGATGCTTTAATTTCAGGAGATGCTTCAACATTAATAAGTTCTTCTATCTCTGGTCTTAATGCAAATGATATTGAAAAAATAGATATTCTTAAAGATGCTTCTGCAACGTCATTATATGGTGCTCGTGCATTAAACGGAGTTATCGTAATTACAACTAAAGGGGGTAAAAGAAAATCAAAACTAAAAGTAAATTACTCTTTAGAGCAGACGGTTAGAGATATTCCAAGATATGGGAATTATGATATTCTGAATTCAAAAGAAACGGTGAGTATTTTTAATGAACTTGAAGCTAAAGGTTTTTTAGATTTCCCTAGTGTAGCGCAAAATAGAAATGGTGGTATTTATACAATCCTTGCGCAGCAAATTAATGCATATGATACAAGTAGTGGGCAATTTGGAGTTCAAAATAACATAGAATCAAGAAATCAATTTTTACAGCAATATGAACAAGCTAATACAGATTGGTTTAAACAGTTATTTAGATCTTCATTGACACAAAATCATACCTTGAGTTTTTCAGGAGGTGGTGAGAATAATAGTTTCTATACTTCCTTAAGTTTCTTTAATGATCCGGGATGGACGATTGCAGATAAGGTTAGTAGGCTTACGTATAAAGTTAAAAATACCTACTATTTGTCAGATAAATTTAAATTGACGCTAGGGTCTAACGGGGCTATCAGGGATCAAGATGCTCCTGGAACGTTTAATAGAGAAGAAGATAGTTTTAGAGGTAGTGTTTCTAGGGTTTTTGATATAAACCCATTCAACTATGCATTATCAACAAATAGAACAATAAGACCGAGAGATGCTGATGGAAATTTAGAATATTACAGAGCCAACTGGGCTCCCTTTAATATTTTTAATGAATTAGAGAATAATACGATCGAATTAAAAGTAAAAGACATCAGTTTCCAATTAGAAGGTAATTATAAAATAACCAAAAATTTAAATTATGATTTCTTAGGTTCTGTGAGGTATGTTGTTTCAGATAGAGATCATAATATAACAGAGAATTCTAATGTAGCAGCAGCTTATAGATCTCAAGAGACTACAATTGTTCGTAATTCAAATGTTTTCTTATATAGAGACCCTAATAATCCTACGGCTCCACCTATTTCAGTTTTACCACAAGGCGGAATTTATAGAAATACGAGTAACGAACTGACAAATTTTTATGTTAGAAATAGTATAAATTATGCCAACACCTTTAATCAAAAACATGAGGTTAGTGGTTTGCTTGGTCAGGAAATGCGGTATATAGATAGAGAGGAAGATTTCTTTATTGGTTACGGGTTGCAATATGATCGAGGGTTAACACCTTTTACTATTCCTGAGGTATTTGCAAAAACGCTTGGAGAAAAGAACGATTATTTTGGATTAGAGAGCGAAAAAGAACGCACGCTTGGTGTATTTTCAAAGCTTACCTACGTCTATGACAGTAAATATGTATTGTCTGTAACAGGCCGTTATGATGGGTCAAATAGACAAGGAAGAAGTAAATCTTCTCGTTGGTTGCCAACAGGGACTGTGAGTGGTAAGTGGAATATGAAGCGAGAACACTTTTTAGAGAACGTAGATTTTGTAAATTCTTTAGGTCTTAGAGCTTCATATGGTCTTACAGCAACTGCCGGTCCTGCAACAAACTCACTGGCCATCTTTAGAAATGATATAACCAATAGATTGGATATTAATTCTCGAGAACGTTTTTTGAATATTGATGAATTACAGAATTCAGAATTAACTTGGGAAAAGCAATATGAAACCAATTTAGGACTAGACTTTGGAATGTATGAAAATAAGGTTCTTTTTTCTGCGGATGTATATCAACGAAAAGGGTTTGATCTTATAGATTTTGTACGCTCTTCTGGAGTTGGCGGAGAGTTTATAAAACAAGGTAATAATTCTGATATGGAAACTAAAGGGATAGAACTTTCTATTACGGTTAAACCTATCAATACACCTAATTTTAGCTGGTCTTCTACTTTAAATTTGTCAGCTTTAGATCAAAAAATTACGGCCTTAGAGAATAAGCCTAACGTTTTAGACTTAGTAGATCAAACTGGAGGTAATGTTGTAGGTTTTCCCAGACAATCTTTATTTTCCTTTCAATTTACAGGCTTAGATGATAGGGGTTTGCCTAATTATATTTTACCAGAAGATCCAGGAAATGAAGAGAATAGTGTTACTGGTGCAAATTTTCAAGATGTAGATGATATTACTTCGTATTTAAAATATGAAGGAAGTATTGAGCCTACAAAAACAGCAGGTTTCTCAAATACATTTAGGTATAAAAGTTTTTCTCTTAGTTTCTTAGTATCTGCTTCAGGTGGAAACAAAATTAGGCTAGATCCTAAATTTGCACAATCTTATTCAGATTTGAATGTATTTACTTCGGAGTTTAAGAACAGATGGATTTCTCCAGGAGATGAGACGCTTACAAATGTACCTGTGATTGCAAGTGGTAGGTTAATTAATGAAATTCCTAATTTATTTAGAGCCTATAATGCGTATAATTTTTCGGATGTTAGAGTAGTCGATGGAGATTTTATTAGAATGAAAAACATTAGTCTTTCGTATAGTTTTCCAAAGTTATTGATAGAGGATCTAGGTTTGAATACGTTTAACCTAAAATTGTCTACTACAAATCCGTTTATGATTTATTCAGATGCTCGATTAAATGGTCAGGATCCAGAATTTTTTAGATCTGGTGGGGTCTCACAGCCTATAACAAGACAATTTACATTATCACTTAATCTAGGTTTTTAATATTAAAAAGATGAACAAATTATATACAATAAAAATTGGGATATGGATCTTCTTAGCATTTTTAGCTACTTCTTGCGAAGATTATTTATCAGAAATTCCAGATAACAGGACGGAAATTGATAGTCCAGAAAAAATTTCAGAATTATTAGTTATCGCATATCCGGAGGCAAATTATATGGATTTTGCAGAGACGATGTCTGATAATGTTTCTGATAAAGGGAACACATTGCCAACCGAATTAAATTTAGCGAATTACAGGTGGGAAGATATAGATATTGATGATTTGGATTATAGGGTAGGCTATTGGAATGCTTGTTATAAAGCGCTAGCGCAAGCCAACCAAGCTTTGGCATCTATAGAAGAATTAGGAAATTTAGAAAGTTTAGCACCTCAGAAGGGGGAGGCTTTATTGGCTAGAGCTTATAGTCATTTTATGTTAGTTAATTTTTGGGCTAAACATTATGACCCTGCAACTGCAGCAACAGATAAGGGTGTTCCTTATGTATTACAACCAGAGGAAGTATTTATAGAAACGTACACACGTAATACGGTTCAGGAAGTGTATGATTTTATTGAGGCAGATTTAGTGGCTGGTTTAAAATTAGTCTCCAATAATTATCAAGAGCCAAAATTTCATTTTACTCCCGAAGCAGGAAATGCCTTTGCTTCTAGATTTTATCTGTTTAAAGGGGATTGGGAGAATGTAATTAAGCACAGTTCTAATGTAATAACCAACCCTCAGTTGCAATTGCGTGATTATTTGGGGACGTATGCGGAATTAGAATATTCTCAAAGAACAGCATTGTATGCCAGTGATTCAGATAATGCGAATCTTTTAGTGGTATCGGCAAATTCGTTGTATTCTAGAATATTTGCAAGTAACAATTTTGGACTTAGTAGTGAGAAAGCCAATGAATTATTTTTTTCTGGAAATATATTAGGAAAAGCATGGGCTTATGATGTATTTGGAGGAGAGGGTTTTAATAATCTACCAAAATTTGCAGAATTCTTTAGGGTTACCAATGTAAGTGCGGGTATAGGAAATCCTTATGTAGGTCTTGTATTGTTTTCCACGGATGAAGTTTTACTAAATAGAGCAGAGGCTTATGCGATGCAAAATAATTATGAAGCTGCATTGGAGGATATCAATGCGTTTTTCTCTGTGAGAACCGAAGCTTATGATTCAAGTACCGATGTTTTGGTGAAACAAGACCTTTTAGATATATACCCGGTAGTGGTAAATGAATATACTCCATTTTATAGCTTAGATAGTGATCAGATTTCTTTTGTGAAAGCAATTGCAGAACTTAAAAGGAGAGAGTTTTACCACGAAGGTTTGCGTTGGTTTGATGTAAGAAGGTTTGATTTAGAGATAGCTCATAATCTTATTGGAGGAACTGACTTATTATTAGAAAAAGGAGACAATAGACGTCAATTGCAGATTCCAAATTTCGCTATTGAAAGAGGCTTAGAAAAGAACCCACGCTAACGATCTAAAAAATAAGAAAATGAATAATATCAATAATAAATACAAAAGATTAGTAAATGCGTGTGCTTATATAGTAGCTGTAATTGCTATTGTAATTTTAGCCTCTTGTTCACAAGAAGATTCTTTTGAAGGAAGTAATCTGGATACAAGTGCGCCTAAGCTTACTGCATTAGATACTTATATTAGAACGAATTATGTTTCTGCATATAATATAGATGTATTGTATAAATGGAATGAGAATGTGGTAGATAATAACCGATTTTTATTTCCGCCAATAGAAGAAAATGTACAACCAGTTTTAGAAGTTGTAGAAAAAATCTGGTTAGACTCATATACGGAAGTTGGTGGTGCTGATTTTGTTAAACTGGTAGCGCCAAGACAATTACTATTAGTTGGAGGTAGAAACTTTAATAGATCTGGAACTATTTTATTAGGTCTAGCGGAAGGCGGGAAACGAATAACCTTATTCGAAACAGATCTAGTAGATGTTTCCGATAGAGCGAATATTACACGTTTTTTATCTACGATTCAGCATGAATATTGCCATATTTTGAATCAAACAATTCCTTTTGATGAAGAAGGATATGGTAGAATAACACCCTCTGAATATACTGCTCAATGGTTTAACACCAGCATAGCAGAAGCTAGAGAGTTAGGCTTTATTTCTGATTATTCAAGGAGTAGTGTTGTAGAGGATTTTGCGGAGATGGTAAATTTCATGCTAATTAATTCTAATGAAGAATACAATGCAATCATTGATGGTATTTCTAATGTAGAAGCGCGTGAAAGTATTAGAAGTAAAGAAGCAATTGTAGCCGATTATTTTGATAAACAATGGGATATAGATATCTATGAATTGCAGGAAGTAACCGCTAGAAATACGCAAGAAGTAATAAATAATTAAAGAGCGACATGAAAAATAATAAATATATAATTAATACTATTGTTATAGTGCTGTTAAGCATGTTCTTGGTTAATTGTGCAGATGATGACAACGAAGGGGTGTTCGATGAAAGTCCGGCGGAAAGAACAAATGCACAAAAGCAAGAATTAAGAACGGCATTACAATCCTCAGATACAGGATGGAAGGCTGTTTATTTTACGAGCCCTGGAGAGTTAGGTGGTTTTACCTTCTTTTTTAATTTTTTAGATGATGAAACGGTAGAAATGACCTCAGATTTTGATGATGATTTTACAGTAACTAAAAGTAAGTATGACGTTGTTTTAGGAAGTACTATTAAGCTATCGTTTACCACTAAGAATGATATTCATAAATTATCGGACTCGGCAAATCCTCCAGATTCAGGCTTAATTGGGAGAGGATATTTAGGAGATTTTGAGTTTCTATATTACGGTCAAGATGAGGCTACAGGAGATTTAATTTTTAGAACCAATAGAACTCAAGAAGAAGTTAGGTTTACAAAAGCTACCACTAATGAAGTGCAGAATATTATTGATAGTAAGGCTATAGCTTTAGAATTAACGGACTCAGAAAAATCAGTGTATCAAAATGTTATTGTTACTATTGATGGAACTACAGAGGTTTTTGATTTTTCATTGAATGTAAATAGAAGATTCATCGATATTTCAAATGATTCTGATTCCTATTCTTTTGGGATTGCTTATAATGAAAAAGGTTTTACGGTGAGTCCGCCTCTTGAGATTAAGGGCCAAGAAATTTCTGAGTTTACATACAACGTAGAGGCTGATAAGTTTATAGCAGACCTAGGCTCTGGAAATATGGCAGAGATCGCATTCTTGGATGCGCCTTCTAATCCTACCGATGATAATTTAGTGGTGGTGCAGCCGGATAATGCTTATGGATATATAGATGATTTCTTATTTGATGCAACTTCTAGCTCATCTAATTTTAGAGCATTAAGAAATTCGGTTAATGAAGGACTTAGTCCGTTTGATTTGAGCCTTTCTAGAGTTCAATTCTTTTTTACAATTGGAGGGGATGAAACTTTTAATGTTATTCAATACCAGTTGCTAAGTGCTGTAGATGGTTCTATAATACGGTTAAATCACTTTGTAACATTTGAGAATGTTGACGGAAAATTAATACTTATAGATGATGGTTGGAGTGATCCTAGTTTAGCGCCTTTTGTTGAAGCAATTGATAACGTTTTAACAAATTCTGAAGGTTTGTATATAAAACAAGAAAATTTTACAGTAAGATTTCCGAATACAGTATTCACATTTACCAGTGCAGCAGATCCTAGTTTTAGAATGACAACTTACGCCTTTTAATAGGAGATAAGAGTTTATTATTTAATTTGTTAGTTATGTTTAAACTCCAAAAGCTGTAAGGCTTTTGGAGTTTTGTTATATTAAAACACCCTTTAAGAACTGCATCTTAAAGGGTGTTTGTATGAATTGTAGTGTATTCTTATATTCTAGGTAAATCTCCTTCCCCTTTCAGAGGTAAAGCAGATGTGGTTCCCATTAAATACGTATCTATATGATATGCAGCTTGTCTTCCTTCAGAGATGGCCCAAACGATTAAGGATTGTCCTCGTCGCTGATCTCCTGCAACAAATACTCCAGGAACATTTGTCATATAATCTTTGGCAGTTGCCTTTATATTGGTTCTGGGGTCTGCTTTTAAACCTAGTTGATCTGCAATAGTCATTTCTGAACCTGTAAATCCTAAGGCTAATAAAACTAAATCGCATTTCCACTCTTTTTCTGTGCCTTCAACTTCTTTTAAAAGCGGTCTTTGACCAGGTTGTTTGATCCATTCTACTTCAGAAGTGATCAAACCTTTTAGGTTACCGTCTTTATCTCCCACAAATTTCTTCGTAGAAATACTAAAGAATCGTTCTGCACCTTCTTTGTGAGAAGAACTTGTGCGCAAACGCATCGGCCAAAATGGCCAAGGTTGGTCCTCTGGTCTTTCTGGAGTTCCCTTAGACATAATCTCAAAGTTAGATACAGAATTAGCACCATGTCTAATAGAAGTTCCGATGCAATCAGAACCTGTATCTCCACCTCCAATAACCACAACATCTTTGCCTGTAGCCTTTATCTCTTCTCCTAAGTCTGTAATGCCATCTACACGTCTATTATTCTGTGCTAAGAAATCCATCGCTTGTACCACTCCTTTCAAATCAGAGCCTTCAATAGGAAGGTTTCTTCTAACAGTAGCGCCGCCACATAAAACAAGTGCATCAAAATCATTTTTTAGAGCATCAGCCTTTATGTCAACGCCAATGTGTACGCCAGTTTTAAAAATGATGCCTTCCTCTTCAAGAACTTTAACTCTTCGATCGATAACATTTTTTTCCATTTTGAAATCTGGAATACCATAACGCAATAATCCACCAACCTTTTGATCTCTTTCAAAAACAGTTACTAGATGTCCTGCGCGGTTTAACTGTTGTGCAGCAGCTAGTCCAGAAGGGCCAGAGCCAATTACAGCAACAGTTTTTCCTGTTCTTGTTTCTGGAGGATTAGCTGTAATCCAACCTTTTTCAAAAGCAGTTTCCACAATATTTTTTTCAATATTTTCTATCGTAACAGGATCTTCGTTTATTCCTAATACACATGCTTCTTCACATGGTGCAGGGCATAAACGGCCTGTAAATTCTGGAAAATTATTTGTAGAATGTAAGATGGTTGCTGCTTTTTCCCATTTTCCACGATACACGGCATCATTAAAATCAGGGATTAAATTCCCTAAAGGACAGCCACTATGGCAAAAAGGAATACCACAATCCATACATCTTGCTCCCTGATCCTTCATTTCTTTAGAATCAAGGGGAATAGTAAATTCTTTATAATTTTTAATACGATCCTCAACTGGAGCATATTCTTCAACTTTTCTATCGAATTCTAAAAATCCTGTAATCTTACCCATAGTTTCGATTTATATAGTTTCTAATTTTTCGTTCTCTAAACGAATTAATGCTTGTTTGTATTCTTCAGGTAATATTTTAGTGAATAGCGGAAGAGTTTCTTCCCATTTCTCTAATATACGCTGTGCAAGTGGACTAAAAGTTGCGTTGTAGTGATTTTCAATCAATGCTCTTAATTCAGCAATATCTTTATCTTCATCAACAGGCAATAAGTTTAGCGCCTCTTTATTGCAGTTTTTCTCAAAGGTTTTATTCTTATCGTAGATGTAAGCGACACCGCCACTCATACCTGCACCAAAATTACGGCCAACTTCTCCTAAAATAACAGCAATACCTCCTGTCATATATTCACAACCATGATCTCCAATACCTTCTACAACGGCTTTTGCTCCAGAGTTACGCACACAAAAACGTTCTCCTGCTTTACCATTTATATAAGCCTCTCCAGAAGTAGCGCCATAAAGGGTTACATTTCCTGTAATTACATTCTCTTCTGGTTTAAAGGTTGCTTTTCCAGGAACCTTAATAATTAATTTGGCTCCCGATAAGCCTTTTCCAAGGTAATCATTAGTATTACCATTCACGACCATCGTTATTCCTTTGGTGCTAAATGCACCAAAACTTTGACCAGCAGAACCTGTAAAATTTAATTTTAAAGTGTTTTCAGGTAAACCTTCTGCACCGTAAATTTTTGAAATTTCATTACTAATAATAGCTCCAACTGCTCTATCTGTATTCTTGATAGGGTAATCAATGCTCATCTTTTCTTTTCTAAAGAGGGCAGGGTGAGCTTTCGCTATAATATCAAACTCAATAGATTCTTCTATATGATGTTGTTGTTTTTGCGTATTGTAGAATTTCGTTCCAGCAGGAACATCCACTTTATATAAAATAGGAGTTAAGTCTATACCTGCAGCTTTATAATGATCAATAGCTTTATTTCGGTCTAGCTTCTGTACTTGACCTACCATTTCATTAATGGTTCTAAAACCTAATTGAGCCATAATTTCTCTCAATTCTTGGGCTACAAAATACATGTAGTTTACAACGTGTTCTGGTTTCCCTTTGAATTTTTTTCTTAAATCAGGGTTCTGTGTTGCAATCCCTACAGGACATGTATTTAAATGACATACACGCATCATAATACATCCTGAAGCTACTAATGGAGCTGTTGCAAATCCGAATTCTTCAGCACCCAATAGGCAAGCTACAGCGACATCACGACCTGTTTTTAATTGGCCATCACATTCTAGAACAATTCTATTTCTAAGATCATTCATGACTAACGTCTGTTGTGCTTCTGCTATACCAAGTTCCCATGGTAAACCACAGTGTTTTAAAGATGTTAAAGGAGATGCTCCTGTACCGCCGTCAAAACCAGAGATTAAAATTACATCTGCTTTTGCTTTAGATACTCCTGCAGCAACGGTACCAACACCAACTTCGGAAACAAGTTTTACATTAATACGTGCTTCTCTATTGGCAGACTTTAAATCAAATATCAATTGTGATAAATCTTCAATAGAATAAATATCATGATGCGGTGGTGGAGATATTAGTCCAACGTAAGGCGTAGAGTTTCTAGTCTTCGCGATAGAAGGGTTAACCTTAGCACCTGGTAATTGGCCACCTTCACCCGGTTTGGCACCTTGTGCCATTTTTATTTGTATTTCTTGAGCATTTGTCAAATAGTTAGAGGTAACTCCAAACCTACCTGATGCTACTTGTTTTATGGCACTGTTTCTCCAATCTCCTGTTGCATTTTTGTAAAAACGATCAGGATCTTCTCCACCTTCTCCAGAATTACTTTTACCACCAATTCTATTCATAGCAATTGCTAAATTCTCGTGGGCTTCTTTACTAATAGAACCATAAGACATGGCACCCGTTTTGAAACGTTTTACAATTTCTGTCCAAGGCTCAACTTCTTCTAAAGGAATAGGATCATAATTAGAAAACTCAAATAAACCTCTAATAGTCATTAAATTTTTAGATTGTTCGTTCACCATTTTAGCAAACTCTTTGTAAGACTCTGGTTCGTTATTACGAACAGATTGTTGTAATTTGGCAATAGATAGCGGATTGAACATATGTTTTTCTCCGTCTCTTCTCCATCGATATTCACCACCCATTTCTAGGTCTAAATTTGCGGCAACATGTTTATTAGTAAATGCCTTTTGATGACGTTTAGCAATCTCTTTTTCAATTTCATAAAGTCCGATACCTTGAATTCTTGTAGCGGTATTAGGAAAATATTTTTCTACAACTTTAGTATTGATACCAATACATTCAAATAATTGAGAGCCTCTGTAAGAGTTTAGCGTAGAGATTCCTATTTTGTTCATTACTTTCAAGATGCCTTTACCGACCGCTTTATTGTAATTTTTAATAGCTTCTTCTTTAGTAAACTCAGTAATATCATGCTCCTCTATTTGCTCAGCAATAATTTCATTTACTAAGTAAGGGTTAATAGCACTAGCTCCAAAGCCAAATAATAAGGCAAAGTGATGCACTTCTCTTGGTTCTGCAGATTCTATAATAACGCTTAGTTTAGAGCGTTTTTTAAGTTTTTGTAATCCACTATTTACAAAGGAACATGCTAATAGTGCTGGGATAGGTGCTAATTCTTCGCTTACATTTCTATCGGATAAAATAATGATGTTTGTGCCTTCGTCAATAGCCTTGCTAGCTTGGTTCAGCATATCTTGAAGTGCATCTTCAAGGCCATTATTTCCTTTATTTACTTCGTAAAGAATAGGAATAGAGGTTACCTTATAATCAGGACTCGCATCGTAGTTTTTAATCTTGTCTAAATCTTCTTTAGAAATTACAGGATTTTGAATCTTTAATTTACGACAATGAAGTTCTGTGAAATCAAAAATATTGTGATCACTACCTAGTGTTAAACTTATATCTGTAATTAGTTCTTCACGAATACCATCTAATGGTGGGTTGGTTACTTGTGCAAATAATTGCTTAAAGTAGTTATATATTAATTGTGGACGTTCAGATAATATGGCAATAGGAGTATCGCTACCCATAGAACCTAATGGTTCTTTTGCCGTTTTTCCCATTGGAAGTATAATGGTATTAATATCTTCTAAGGTGTATCCAAAAGTTGCTTTTCTTTTTTCTAATGACGCCTCGTTTAAAAATAAAGGACAATCATTGTAAGGTATATCTTTAAGGTGAACAAGATTTTTGTCCAACCAATTTTTATAAGGATGTCTGCTTGCAATCTCTTCTTTTATTTCCTCATCGTTTACAATACGACCTTCTTCCATGTTTACAAGAAACATTTTACCTGGTTCTAAACGACCATGTAATTCAATGTTTTCCGGAGCTATATCAACCACTCCAGTTTCAGAAGACATAATAACATTGCCATCTTTGGTAACGGTATACCTAGAAGGTCTTAGTCCGTTTCTATCTAATACAGCGCCAATATAGTTTCCATCGGTAAACGGGATTGATGCAGGACCATCCCATGGTTCTGAAAGACAAGAGTTGTATTCGTAGAACGATCTTTTAGCTTCAGACATGTCAGGATTCTTCTCCCACGCTTCTGGAACTAAGATCATCATTACTTCTGGTAAGGAACGTCCAGTCATCAATAATAACTCAACCACCATATCCATGGTCGCGGAATCTGATTTTCCTGGAAGGATTATTGGAATAATACTTTTTATTTCATCTCCGAAGAAATCACTCTTAAGTAATTCCTCACGAGAACGCATGCGTGTAACGTTACCTCTTAAGGTGTTTATTTCTCCGTTATGGCACATGTATCTAAATGGTTGTGCTAAATCCCAGGTTGGAAATGTGTTGGTAGAGAAACGTTGGTGTACTAATGCGAGTCTAGTAACTACTCTAGGATCCATTAAGTCTTTATAGTAAAGACTTATATCTTCCGGCATTAATAAGCCCTTGAATATGATAATTTTTGTTGATAAACTAGGTACATAGAAAAATTTACTTTCCGATAACTTAGAATCAATTATAGTGTGCTCTGTAGTTTTTCTGGCGATGTACAGTTTTAAATTAAAATCAAAGAAAGTTTGCTCCGGATTCTCTTTAGCAACAAATATTTGTCGAACAAAAGGTTCGGTCTCCATAGCAATTCTTCCAGGAACAGATTTGTTCACGGGAACATCTCTCCAGCCTAAAAGTTGTAAGCCTTGTTTTTTAATATTTTTTTCAAAAACTGAAATACAAAATTCTCTTTGGTTATCTTTTTGAGGTAGAAAGATATTTCCAGTTGCGTATTCTCCAGCTTCAGGCAGTTCAAAATCACAAACTTCTTGAAAAAATGCATGAGGAATATCAATTAGAATACCTGCACCATCACCTGTCTTTCCATCAGAACTTACTGCACCACGGTGCTCAAGTTTTTCCAAAATTTCAAGTGCTTTATGGATGATATCATTAGATTTCTTTCCTTTAAGACTGCATATAAATCCTGCACCACAGTTATCATGCTCAAATTCCGGTAGGTATAACCCTTGTTTCTTCAACGCCATAAATTATTGTATTTCCTCAAAAATATCAATTTTGTTGAATTATTCATACCTATTGTAATGATATGTAACAAAAAAAACATCGTTTGGAATAAATCATTAAAATATAGTCATTATCGACTTTAAGTTTATGTTAATTTAAGATTATGATAATTTGAAACAATGCGGAGTGTCTACCCCTGTAATACGGTGGGGTGTTGTGTAGTTTTAATGATTTTAATGGTCTTAAATATGTTCTAAATAGGGGTTGTGGTGAAAATAGTTATATTAAATACAAAAGCACCCCTATAAATGTAGGGGTGCTTTTAAATATTTTGTTTTTTTTACTGCTTAATGATGCTTCTGGAGATGACAATTTTTTGTATTTCAGAGGTTCCTTCGTAGATCTGAGTAATTTTAGCATCTCTCATTAATCGTTCTACGTGGTAATCTTTGACGAACCCGTTACCACCGTGAATTTGTACGGCTTCTACAGTTGTGTCCATAGCTACTTTTGAAGCAAATAATTTTGCCATAGCGCTAGATAGATCATAGTTATTCCCGTTGTCTTTGTCTAGTGCAGCCTTATACACTAATAAACGAGCGGCTTCAATCTCCGTATGCATATCTGCTAATTTAAAAGCGATTGCCTGATGATTACATATTTCTGTGCCGAAAGATTTACGTTCTTTAGAATATTTCAGCGCTAGCTCATAAGCTCCTGCTGCTATGCCTAATGCTTGTGCAGCAATGCCAATTCTTCCACCACTTAAAGTTTTCATAGCAAATTTAAACCCGAATCCGTCTTCACCAATTCTATTCTCTTTGGGAACTTTTACATCATTGAACATTAAGGAGTGCGTATCGCTACCTCTAATTCCTAACTTATTCTCTTTAGGTCCTATTTCAAATCCAGGAGTTCCTTTTTCGACGATTAAAGCATTAATACCTTTATGTCCTTTTTCTATATCTGTTTGAGCAATTACTAAATATACGCCAGCTGTACCGCCGTTAGTAATCCAATTTTTTGTTCCATTTAATAGGTAATGGTCTCCTTTATCTATTGCGGTAGTTTTTTGAGAAGTTGCATCACTCCCTGCTTCGGGTTCAGAAAGACAAAAAGCGCCAATCATTTCGCCTGTGGTTAATTTTGTCAAATATTTTTGTTTCTGTTCTTCGCTAGCAAATGTTTCTAGCCCCCAACATACTAAAGAATTATTAACGGAAACAACGACTGAAGAAGAGGCGTCAACTTTAGAAAGTTCTTCCATGGCAATAGCATAAGATAACGTGTCAAGTCCGCTTCCTCCATATTTTGGATCTACCATCATTCCTAAAAACCCAAGCTCGCCTAATTTTTTAATCTGTTCTTCTGGGAATTTTTGCGCGTCATCTCTTTCTATAACACCTGGTAGTAATTCAGTTTGAGCAAAATCTCTTGCTGCTTGTTGAATCATTAATTGTTCTTCTGATAAAGTAAAATCCATATAATTATGATATAATTAAAAAACTACTACAAATATAACTGATAATTGTTATATGATTAAAAAAAACCTTCTTAAACAGGGAATTTCGTAAGCGTCGATTGCGGCTTTAAAGATTCGCAAAAAATCGTGTTTACTTTTTGTTAAAAGCTTTTATTGCGATTCATTATTTTTATATTTGCTATATCTATAGTATTCGTAGATTTTTTAAAATAAAAATTATGAGACAACAGTAACCCCGCTTTGGGGATATTAACTTAGTTTTTCGGAGAATGTTTTACAAGTAACTAAAAAAGTCACATTAATTTTAATTAAAGAATCAGACGCATGAAAGATTTGCTAGCTATATACGAGAATAAACAACCAGAAATTGTGTTCCATTGGAAAGATACGGAGACAGAAGCTGAAGGTTGGACGGTAATTAATTCCTTAAGAGGTGGTGCTGCCGGTGGTGGTACACGAATGAGAGAAGGTCTTGATGTTAATGAAGTTTTGTCATTAGCAAAAACAATGGAAGTTAAGTTTACGGTATCTGGTCCTCCAATAGGAGGTGCTAAATCTGGGATAAACTTTAATCCTAACGACCCAAGAAAAAAAGGCGTATTAGAACGGTGGTATCATGCTGTGGCTCCATTGTTAAAAAGTTATTACGGTACGGGTGGAGATTTAAATGTAGATGAGATTCATGAAGTTATTCCTATTACTGAAGATGCGGGTGTATGGCATCCTCAAGAAGGGGTTTTTAACGGACATTTTAAGCCTACGGAAGCAGATAAGATTAATAGAATAGGGCAATTAAGACTTGGAGTTATTAAGGTTTTAGAAGGCGATAATTATTCTCCTGATGTTTCTAGAAAATATACTGTCGCAGATATGATTACTGGTTTTGGTGTCGCTGAAGCGGTAAAACATTTTTATGATATTTCTGGAGGATCGGTAACGGGAAAAAGGGCTATTGTTCAAGGTTTTGGTAATGTTGGTGCTGCTGCAGCATTTTACTTAGCAAAAATGGGAGCAAAGGTTGTTGGAATAATAGATAGAGTAGGTGGTGTTATAAAGGAAGAAGGCTTTACATTTGAAGAAATTGTAAATCTGTATAAAAATAAAGACGGTAACACGCTGGTTTCTGAGGATATGATTCCGTTTGAAGAAATTAACGAACGTATTTGGAATTTGAAAACTGAAATTTTTGCACCGTGTGCGGCATCAAGATTAGTGACCAAGGATCAAATAAGTAGGATGATTGATACAGGATTGGAAGTAATTTCTTGCGGCGCTAATGTTCCGTTCGCAGATAAAGAAATTTTCTTTGGTCCAATTATGGAATTTACAGATGAAAGAGTAAGTTTGATACCTGATTTTATTTCTAACTGTGGAATGGCGCGTGTATTTGCCTTTTTTATGGAAGGAAGAGTTTCTATGGATGATGAATTAATTTTTATGGATACATCAACCACTATCAGAAACGCAATTTTAAATATTTTTGATCAAAATTCAACAAAAACGAACTTAAGCAAAACAGCTTTTGAAATCGCATTAAAACAATTAATTTAAACTAACTAATTTTATGGAAACCATTGTAGTAATTGTATTTGTACTAGGTTATTTAGCGATCACTCTAGAACATAATCTTAAAATAGATAAGCTTATTCCTGCCTTAGGAATGATGGCTATTTTGTGGGCTATTATCGCATTAACACACATGGAGGTTTATGATATTATTCCAGGTGTTGGTAAAGAGTCACATCATTTAGAAGGTGTTTTATTGCACCATTTAGGGAAGACTGCAGAGATTTTAGTGTTCTTGTTAGGAGCGATGACTATTGTTGAAATTATAGATTATTTTGATGGTTTCTCTACGATTAAAGGATATATTAAAACAAAAAAGAAGGGCAGCCTTTTATGGATTGTCTCTTCTTTAGCATTTGTTTTATCAGCAATTATAGATAACCTCACGGCTACTATTGTTTTAATTACAATACTTCAGAAATTAATAAAAGAGCGCGATTTAAGATTGTGGTTTGCGGGTCTAATTATTATCGCAGCCAATGCGGGTGGTGCTTGGTCTCCAATTGGAGATGTTACTACTACTATGTTATGGATTGCTAATAAAGTTACAGCAGGCGTATTAGTAGAGCATGTATTGGTGCCGTCAATCTTCTGTTTTGTAATACCTACGTTTATTGCATCTCGTATGAGTGTCTTCAAAGGAAGTGTAGCAGATGATGCAAGTGATGATGATAAGCCTAAGTCTAGATATGCAGCAACAATGTTTTATTTGGGTCTTGGTGCAATTATTTTTGTTCCCATATTTAAGTCCGTGACACATTTACCTCCTTATGTAGGGATGATGTTATCATTGGCATTTGTAGCAGCCTTTGCGGAAATATATAGTAGCTCTAAATTTAGTATCTCTACAATTGATGGGGAGTCTGAGGCTGCAGGTCATCATAGTCCTGTGCATAGTTCGTTATCTAAAATTGAGTTGCCGAGTATCTTATTCTTTTTAGGTATTTTATTAGCGGTAGCGGCTTTAGAGTCATTAGGATTATTATTTGATTTCGCAGGAGTTTTAAATGAAACCGTACCAAGATTAGGAACAGAATTACATTCTACGATTATTTCAGATTTAGTGGTTATGTTATTAGGTGTAGGTTCTGCAGTTATTGACAACGTGCCATTAGTAGCGGCAAGTATTGGAATGTTCCAAATAGGATTAGATGAGCCAGCGTGGCACTTTATCGCTTATTCTGCGGGTACCGGTGGTAGTATGTTAATTATTGGTTCTGCTGCAGGAGTAGTTGCAATGGGAATGGAGAAGATAGATTTCTTCTGGTATTTCAAGAAAATATCTTGGTTAGCCTTAGTCGGATTTTTATCTGGAGCTGCTGTTTTTATTTTGATGAGAAATTTTATATTAAACGTATAATTTTATCGGTATAATGCCGTTATAACAGCAACTTAATAGAATATTTATATGTTATTGTTCCAAGACCTTGTTGAAGAGGCTCAAATAGGAGAGGCTTTGCCGGAAGAAAAAACACTTTCGGTTATTGATTTAATTATTAATGGTGGTACCGGGAGTATCATTATTATCTCCGTGTTGTTTGTTATGCTTTTTGTGGCATTATACATTTATTTCGAAAGAATATTTGCGATAAAGGCGGCATCAAAGATTGATAAAAATTTCATGAATCAAATCCGTGATCATGTATCCAACGGAAAATTAGAAGCGGCGAAATTACTTTGTGCTCAAACAGATTCTCCTGTTGCGAGATTAACTGAAAAGGGGATATCTAGAATAGGTAAGCCTTTAGAAGACATCAACAAAGCAATTGAGAACGCAGGTACTTTGGAAGTCTACAAGTTGGAGAAGAATGTTAGTATTCTGGCAACAGTTGCTGGAGCTGCTCCAATGATTGGATTTTTAGGTACGGTAATTGGTATGATATTAGCATTCCATGAAATGGCCTCAAGTGGTGGTCAGGCAGAAATGGGATCATTAGCATCGGGTATTTATACAGCGATGACAACTACTGTAGCTGGTTTAATTGTAGGTATTATTGCTTACATTGGTTACAATCATTTGGTAAACCGAACAGATAAAGTAGTTCATAGTATGGAAGCGAATGCTGTTGAATTTTTAGACTTATTAAACGAACCTCTTTAATTTCTAGTTATGAAACTAAAAGGTAGAAATAAAGTAAGTCCAGACTTCAGTATGTCCTCCATGACAGATATTGTATTCTTGTTATTGGTATTTTTTATGTTAACCTCTAACTCGCCAAATGCATTAGATTTGTTATTGCCAAAAGCAAAAGGAAAATCTACAAGTACTCAGAATGTTTCTGTAAGTATTAATAAAGATTTAGAATACTTCGTAAATAATGAGAGAATTAACGGAGAATACATTGAAATTGAACTAAAAAAAGCACTAGAAGGACAAGAGAACCCTACAATTATTCTAAGAGCAGAAGAAAGCGTTGCTATCAAAGAGGCGGTTAACGTTATGGATATTGCTAATAAGAATAAGTTCAAGGTGATATTGGCAGTGCGACCAAAATAATGTCATTACTAGACACGAGACATAAGAAAAAATCTTTTACACTAACAACAGTACTTTTAAGTCTACTGTTGTTAGTGCTTTTTTATGTGGGGCTAACTTATTTAGATCCTCCAGAAGAGAATGGTATTTCAGTGAACTTCGGTACTACAGATTATGGGAGCGGAACTGTTCAACCTAAAGAAAAGATTCAATCAGAGCCATTAGATACTCCGGTTGTTCCACCTTCGCAACAAGAGAAAGTTGAAGAAGTGGTTCCGGAAGATGCAGCATCTAGTGAGCAACCAACAGAAAAAGTGGTTACCCAAGATAGTGAAGAATCTTTGGTGATCAAACAGCAAAAAGAAGCAAAGCGTAAGGCAGATGCTGCAGAGAAAGCAGCAAAAGCAGAGGCGGATCGTGTAGCTCGTGAAAAACAAGAGGCAAAAGAAAAAGCTCAAAAAGAGCAAGATGCTAAAAAAAGAAAGCTTGATGAAATGATGGGAGGACTTAATAAGTCCGACGGTTCTGCATCGGGTGGTGAGGGCAATGATAATAAATCGGGAGATAAAGGAAATCCTAATGGAAACCCTTATGCCACGAGTTATTATGGATCTCCAGGTTCTGGAAGCGGCGGTGGTGGTTACGGATTAAACGGTAGATCATTAGCGGGCAGTAGTTCTGTAAAACAAGACTGCAATGAAGAAGGTAGGGTGGTAGTAAAAATTATTGTGGATAGAAATGGTCGTGTGATTAGTGCTACTCCAGGAGTGAAAGGGACGACCAATACAAACCCTTGTTTAATGAAACCTGCAGAGCTGACCGCAAAAGCACATACTTGGAAGCCAGATCCTAATGCGCCAAACCAACAAGTTGGTTTTGTGGTGGTGAATTTCAAATTGTCAGATTAGCGCATGACTTATCAAGAAGTGTTGGATTGGATGTTTGCGCAACTTCCAATGTATCAGCAAAAAGGGGTAAGTGCTCATTCAGGAAAATTAGAGGGTATTAAAAATTTTGCTGCGCATTTAAATCATCCAGAACATAAGTTTAAAAGTATACATGTAGCCGGTACTAATGGTAAAGGTTCAAGTAGTCATATGCTTGCTTCCATATTGCAAGAAGCGGGCTATAAAGTAGGCTTGTATACTTCCCCTCATCTAAAAGACTTCAGAGAACGCATAAAAATTAACGGAACCTCTATTTCTGAGGAAGAGGTTATTGATTTTATCGAAACTAATTTTGACTATTTAAAAGCGAATAGGCTCTCCTTTTTTGAGATGACCGTAGGTATGGCATTTGATTATTTTGTAAATCAGGATGTTGATATTGCGGTAATAGAAGTTGGATTAGGAGGAAGGTTAGATTCTACAAATATTATTCATCCAGAAGTTTCATTGATTACCAATATTGGTTTAGATCATGTAGAGCTCCTTGGTGACACGCTTGCTAAAATTGCAGCGGAGAAAGCTGGGATTATAAAGAATAATGTACCCGTTGTAATAAGTGAGACACAATTAGAGACGCAAGAAGTTTTTATGGCCATTGCGAAATCTAAGGACGCTGAAATTACGTTTGCTGATCAAATCGTAGAGGATGTCTATCAGACGTGTTTATTAGGATCTTACCAAGAGAAAAACATGAAAGGTGTACTTGAGGTTATCCATAAGCTTAAGGCGTTTAAGGTGTCAAAAGAAGCTATTAGAAAAGGCTTGTTGAATGTGGTGGTCAATACAGGTCTATTAGGAAGGTGGCAAACACTATCAGAACATCCAAGCGTAGTTTGCGATACAGCACATAATACGGATGGTTTGAAAATAGTCATACAACAACTATTAAAACAAAAATATGATCAGTTGCATGTAGTTTTAGGTTTTGTAAAAGATAAAGACTTGGCATTAATTTTACCACTTTTTCCAAAAAATGCGAGGTATTATTTTTGTGCTCCAAAAATAAATAGAGGTTTAGATGAAATTATTTTAAAAAATACTGCGGAAGCGCATAAATTGATAGGGGAATCTTATTCTTCTGTAAATAAGGCACTTGAAAGTGCTTTGTCGGCGGCATCTAAGCGTGATTTTGTCTATGTGGGCGGAAGTACTTTTGTTGTGGCAGAAATTTTATAAAAAAAATCATTTTTTTCTTTTGAGAATTGAAAAACTATTATATATTTGCACTCGCTTAACGAAACAAGTTTAGCAAATCGGGCTCTTAGCTCAGTTGGTTTAGAGCACCTGCCTTACAAGCAGGGGGTCGTAGGTTCGAATCCTACAGGGCCCACAGTAATTAAAAGGCTTCCATTTTTATGGAAGCCTTTTTTATTTTACCCTCCTCTCTATTTTTTCCAATCTATCTTCATTTACATCTAATAGTTCTATTTTATTCTATAACTTTAGTTGAATTTATTTTTTAAAGAAATTGAAGTTTCTTTAAAAGCTGACTGATCTTCATAAATGGAAAAAAATCATTTTACATATTTTAAAAGAAACGAGATAATTGAAAAATTAAGAGAAGAAACTTTTGATTTGGTAGTTATTGGTGGGGGGATTACTGGGGCAGGTATTTTACTAGATGCATCCTCAAGAGGAATGAAAGTGGCCTTGGTAGAAAAGGGTGATTTTGCTTCCGGAACCAGTAGTAAATCATCCAAGCTAATTCATGGCGGACTGCGGTATTTAAAACAGTTTGAGCTTTTGTTGGTCAAAGAAGTGGGTACAGAGCGTGCTATAGTGCATAAATTGGCGCCACATTTAGTCATTCCTGAGAAAATGCTATTGCCTTTAATAGAAAATGGCTCCTATGGCGAATGGATGACTTCTTTTGGGTTGAAGGTGTATGATATTCTCGCAGATGTAGAAGGTGATGATAAGCGTAAGATGATGGATAAGGAGAAAACCTTAGCCTTAGAGCCGCTACTTCCTGAAGCTATCTTAAAAGGTTCTGGCTATTATGCGGAATATAGAACAGACGATGCTAGATTAACCTTGGAGAATATTAAAACAGGATTAAATTTTGGTGGGACAGCTTTAAACTATACGAAGGTCAATGACTTTTTGTATACAGATGGTCAAATTTCGGGAGTTAAAGTTGAGGATGTAGTTAGTGGGGAGGAATATCAAATTAAATCTAAGTTTGTCATTAATGCTGCAGGCCCTTGGGTAGATGAGTTGCGAACTATCAATCATTCTAAAGAAGGAAAGCAATTGCATTTGACCAAAGGCGTTCATTTGGTATTTGAGAAAGAAAAACTGCCGCTAAAACAATCCGTGTATTTCGATATTCCAGATGGTCGCATGATGTTTGCTATTCCTAGAGGAAATGTAACTTATGCAGGTACAACGGATACCAATTACAAGCGTTCTAAGGAAGATGTTGTAGCGACTGTAGAAGATGCAGATTATTTATTAGACGCTATCAATAACATGTTTCCTAGTGTTCATTTAGAGCGTAAAGATATTGTGTCTTCTTGGGCAGGTTTAAGACCATTAATTCACGAAGAAGGAAAATCGCCTTCAGAGCTTTCAAGAAAGGATGAGATATTTAAATCTGATTCAGGCTTGCTAAGTATGGCTGGGGGAAAGCTTACGGGGTATCGTAAAATGGCGGAAAGGGTAGTTGATAAACTTCAGAGGCGATTAGAACGACAAACAAATGTAGCATATAAAGATGTCTTTACAGATGAGATTCCGCTTGTAGGAGGGCCTTGGAAGAACTATAAAGAGGTTAAGAAGTATATAGCCAAGATTCATAAAATTCTTAAAGTTGATAACTTTAAAAAGCATCGGGCTTGGTATCTAGTGACAACGTATGGGAAGCAGACAGAAGCTATTTTAGAATGTTATAATGCTAGTACTAATGAGAAGCCTAAAGAAAAATTAATTTTAGCAGAATTGCAATTTTGCATTCATAATGAAATGGTGGTAACTCCCTTAGATTTTTTTGTCAGAAGAACAGGGAGGCTCTATTTTGATATCAAGAGTGTGAAAAAACATCGGGAAATAGTTTTTTCAGTCTTCAAGGAAACTTTTGATCTTAATGACGCCACTTTGCAAAAGTATAACTCAGAGTTAGATGCGCTCATAAAATCACATTCAGAATTTTAATAGGCAGAAGAGTGGTACTAGTAAGATGAATGCTAATGGAGGCATTCATCTTACTAATTTTTTAAATTAGGTCTAGCATTCTTTCCAAAGCCATGCCTCTTGATCCTTTAATCAAAATAGCACTATTTTGAAGTGTATTGCTTTTTAAGAATTCTGAGAGTTCATTAAAAGACTTAAAGGTTTTTAGATGAGAACTCGTTAAGGCAAAATTTTCGCCAATTAAAAAAGCATCATCAAAATTAAGGGACGAAGTTAATTCGGCAATATATTGGTGTTCTTCGGGAGCGGAGTTTCCTAGCTCGAACATGTCTCCTAAGAAAACTATTTTTTTGGATGCTTTTAGTTTGCTGAAATTCTCCAAAGCAGCTTTCATGCTGCTAGGGTTGGCATTGTAAGCGTCCAATATTATTTTATGGCCATTTTGCTCCAATATTTGAGAGCGATTGTTAGCGGGGATATAGCGTTCTATTCCATTTTTAATTTGCGCTATTGGAACATTGAAGTATTTTCCCATAATAATAGCTGCACAGCAATTGATGAAATTATATGCACCTATTAGATTTGAGTTTATTTCTTCTTTCTCAAAGCTGATGGTCACAAAAGGATCTACCTTCTTAAGTTCAATGTTGTAGTATTTAGCATCTGTTTGACTGAAACCAAATTTAGGGATATAAGGTGCTAATTTTGTAACTTGGATTTCGTCATCTGCGTTAAAAAAGATTGGCTTATTCTCTTGTTGAAGATAGGTGTATAGTTCACTTTTTCCTTTAATGACACCTTTAAATCCGCCAAACCCTTCTAAGTGTGCTTTTCCAAAATTAGTGATGTATCCAAAATCTGGCGCTGCAATACTACATAAGAATTCAATTTCTTTTTGATGATTAGCACCCATTTCTATAATGGCAATTTCGGTATCCGCTTTTATGTGAAGTAGGGTTAAGGGTACGCCAATGTGATTGTTTAGATTTCCAACGGTAGCAATTGTTCTGTAGCTGGTGCTTAAAACAGAATTTATAAGTTCTTTGGTCGTGGTTTTGCCATTACTGCCTGTTAGTGCAATTACTTTTGCTGAGCTAAATTTTCTATGAAAATTGGCTAACTCCTGTAAGCAGGTTAGAACGTCTGTAACTAAAATAAAGGAATCGTTTACAGCAAATTCTTGTTGGTCAATAATCGCATATTTTGCACCACTTTCTATGGCCTTTTTTGCGTAGGTATTGCCGTCAAAATTATCACCTTTTAATGCGAAAAAAATACAGTCTTTAGTTATTTTTCTAGTATCGGTACTTATGGTAGGGAACTCTAAAAAAAGTTCATGGAGCTTTTCTATTTTCATAAAACTAAAGTATAAAAAAAGTCCCGATGGTTGCATCGGGACTTTTACTATTTTTTATAAAAAGATTATTTCACTTTTTTACTTCTAACGGTTTTGTTCTTTGTTTTAGACTTAGAACCTACTCTAGACATTGCACATCTAAATCCGATGTAGTCAGTAGCCATATATTGAGGTAAGTATCTACGTTGTGCTGGGTCTAACCAATATGCTCTATCTCTCCAAGAACCACCTTTGTAAACTCTAACTTCATCATTAATTAATGTAGTTCTGTAGTTAGATTTGTCATAGTTACGAGTTATAGCTCCTAAAGAATCACGTTGTACTTTATGTTTTGGAGAGTTGTACATTTTCTTCTTTTCATCGCCGTCCTCATCATCACTGAATCTGTCGTAGAATCTTGAAGATCCTGGTTCACCATCTCTATAACCTCTGTTATCACTAGAAGAGAAGTTTGTTCTTAAATAAGTTTCGTTTTCATCTACAGCAACCATTTTCAATTCGCCAGGTAAATTTACTGCAACGACTTTTCCGTTTGGTAAGGTATCGTAAACAATAGAATCTCTAATTACATTTACTTTTCCGTCTTCACCAATGGCTGTTTTCATGTAAATGTTACCACGGTAGTAGTTAAAATCACTTACTTCATCATCTACAATAGGTCTGTAAACATCAGCAACCCATTCTGCAACGTTACCTGCCATCTCGTATAATCCAAGATCATTTGGCTTGTATGATTTAACTTGAGCTGTAATATCAGCACCATCATCAGACCATCCTGCAATTCCACCGTAATCACCTTTACCTTGTTTAAAGTTGGCTAATTGATCACCACGGCCAAGACGTTGTCCGTTTCTAGTATAATCACCTTCCCAAGGATATTTTTTTCTACCTCTTTGGTTGTTGTATTCTCTAGACCCTACTTGTGCAGCAGCAGCGTATTCCCACTCTGTTTCTGTTGGTAATCTGTATTCAGGTAAGATGATACCTGTACTTCTTGATGCGAAGTTAGAAACAGAATCTTTCTTCATTTTTCCTTGTAAAGAATCTATTTGCCCATTATAAACAGACTCAGGTCTATTCAAGTAAGCTTCAGTACTAAATGTACCTTCAATATCTCCGTTTACCACTTTATATTTTGCTTCTTCAGAAAGGTATCCTTCTCTTTCAAGCATAATTTCATTTACTCTATCTGTTCTCCATTCCGCAAATTGTACGGCTTGGATCCAGTTTACACCAACCACAGGATATTCTGCATATGCCGGGTGACGTAAGTAGTTGTTGGTCATGGTTTCGTTGAATCCTAAACGATTTCTCCATACTAAAGTATCAGGCAAAGCACCTGTGTAGATATTCGCATATCTTGGATCTTCAGGAGGGTAAACACTCTTTAAGTAATCTAAGTACTCTAAATACATAGAGTTGGTAACTTCTGTTTCATCCATGTAGAAAGACATAACATGCTGCGCTGTTGGAGTGTTATTCCAGTCATGCATAACATCGTCTTGTACCTTACCTTTTGTAAAAGTACCACCTTCAACAAAAACCAAACCTGGAGCAGTTTCTTGCTCTTTATAGTCTGTGTTGTGTTGAAAACCACCTTCCTTTGCATTTATTTTCCAACCTGTAGCTCTTGAAGTGTTTTTTGAAGAAGAAGAATTTTTACAACTACTAACACTACCTGCAATAACAGCACAAGAGAGTACAACTTTGATGAATTGTTTTTTCATAATTAGGACTTGAGTTCAATAAAATAACTACTTTATGTAGTTAGGTAAATCATTATATTTTGGTTTGTAATTACTGCTTTCGGCTTAAAGAACGGTGTTTTCTACAGAATATTTTATGTAAATCTAAAAATATTTATAGTTTTTTAATTCTGTACGCCAAATTGTATTTACAGATTAATAACGCAGTAATGATCGTATTAGTATTTTGTTTTTTCCTTTTTTCTCAAATACCGTTTTTTATTCCAGCTTATCTATAAAATCTTCTGATATACTATATAGGACAGAAAATTATTTTTTGCTTTTTTTTTCTTTTGAATAAGTTTTTTTAAAATCGAACGTTACTGTAATAATATTGATATAACTTTTATGTACCAGCGCTAATCAATAACCTGAAAACCAAATAAATTTTAAGTATAGAAAACGAGAGATGAAAAAATTATTAGTAGTTGCCTTAGTTTTAGGTTATTTTAAAGTGTCCGCTCAAACTGAACGTGTTATTACGACGGCTGTTCCTTTTTTAACAATTTCTGCAGATGCTCGTGCCTCTGGTATGGGTGATATTGGTGTAGCGACGTCCGTTGATGCATATTCGCAACAATGGAACCCTGCAAAGTTTGCTTTTGCGGAACAAAAAATGGGTATAGGAATTAGTTACACGCCTTATTTGGAAAGTATTATTACAGATATAGCATTGTTAAATGCTAGTTTTTATAATAAAATTGATGATCGTAGTGCTTTTGCTGCGAGTATAAGATATTTTACGTTAGGGGAAATAGAGCTTAGACAATTTGCAAATGATCCAGGAACATTAACAAAACCTAATGAATTTGCTATTGATGGTTCTTATTCTTTAAAGCTTAGCGAAACTTTTGCTATGGCTGTGGGGGCACGTTTTATTAGCTCCAATTTAAAATTCCCTGATCAAGCGGGGTCTGCCGATACTCAAGCGGCTAGTGCTTTTGCTGTAGATATAGCAGGTTTTTACCGTTCTAGAGAGATTGCTTATGATAACTTTGATGGACGATGGAGATTAGGTTTTAACCTTTCTAATTTAGGAAATAAGATTTCTTATGATGAAGGCGGACAAGAAAATTTCTTACCAACAAATTTAAAATTTGGAACCGGCTTTGATTTTATTTTTGATGCAGATAATAAGTTAGCACTTTCTACAGAGTTTAATAAATTATTAGTGCCAACGCCTCAGGATTTTGATGAGGACGGTGATATTGATTCGGTAGATAATGCAGAATATCAAGAAATAGGATTTCTAAGCGGTGTCTTTAAATCCTTTAATGATGCTCCTGATGGTTTCTCGGAAGAATTGAAAGAGTTTACTTGGGCCTTAGGTGCTGAGTATAGTTATCAAGATGCATTTATGTTGCGTACAGGATATTTTAATGAGAGTGAAGAAAAAGGATCCAGAAAATTCTTCTCTTTGGGTGCTGGTTTTAAATTTAAAGCGGCTCAAGTAGATTTATCTTATCTATTTTCGTCTTCTAAAATTCAAAATCCTTTAGAGAATACCTTGCGTTTTTCACTTACCTTTAATTTAGGAGAAGAGTTCATAAACGATTAAGAAGAATAGCTTAATAGCATAATCCAAATTCGAAATGTTTATTTTGAATTTGGATTTTTTTATTTTAATTCAAATAGTTTCGAAATTTACTACCTTTCAAAAAAAAATAACATTGAAGAAACAAATAACAGTAGAGTACGAAGTTTTCCCATCTTTAGAGCGCTTAGCGCAAGAAGATATGAGTCTAATGGAACAGGCTGTATTGGCCAGAGCTAATGCATACGCTCCGTATTCTAGTTTTCATGTAGGCGCTGCTGTGCTTTTAGAAAATGGTAAAGTAGTGGTGGGCAATAATCAAGAGAATGCATCGTACCCATCAGGATTATGTGCAGAACGGGTGGCTATTTTTCAGGCGGGTGCCATATACCCAGGTGTAAAGATCAAAGCCGTTGCGATTACAGCAACTTCAAAGAATTATGCGGTAAAAGAACCTGCTGCTCCTTGTGGTAATTGTAGGCAAGCAATGATAGAATACGAGCAGAAACAGAAAGAACCTATTTCTATCCTTTTAATGGGGGAAATTGGTGAAGTAATCAAAATAAGTTCGCTGTCTGATATCTTGCCACTAGCTTTCAATAGTTCTTTTTTATAATAGAAGAATCTCAATGAGTCCTAGTTTTTTTACGAAATTCTCACTTTTGAAGAAGTATTCGTTTAATTTTTGGTAGACGATGCGCTTTTTCTGTAATTTTTTTCCCCTATTGATTTATATGTGTATTTTTGCTTTTCAATTTTTCACTTCTAAAGTTGGATAGAGGTGAACTAGTTCTATAAATTCATATTTAAATGGAAAAAATCACAAAAGAGGTCTACCTTAAATGGTATGAGGACATGTTGTTCTGGAGAAAATTCGAGGATAAATTAGCAGCAGTTTATATTCAACAGAAAGTTAGAGGGTTTTTACACCTTTATAACGGACAAGAAGCTGTTTTAGCAGGAGCTCTTCATGCTATGGATCTTTCAAAGGATAAAATGATTACTGCATATAGGAATCACGTGCAGCCAATTGGTATGGGTGTTGATCCAAAAAGAGTAATGGCCGAATTGTTTGGTAAAGTTACGGGTACCTCAAAAGGTATGGGAGGTTCAATGCATATATTTTCAAAGGAACACCGTTTTTATGGTGGTCACGGTATTGTTGGAGGTCAAATTCCATTAGGTGCTGGTTTAGCTTTTGCAGATAAATATAAAAAGAGTAACGCTGTTACTTTATGTTATATGGGTGATGGTGCAGTAAGACAAGGTTCATTACATGAAACCTTTAATCTTGCCATGCTTTGGCAGTTGCCAGTAGTTTTTGTTTGTGAAAACAACGGCTATGCTATGGGAACTTCCGTAGCTAGAACATCATACTCTACAGATATCTGGAAATTAGGTTTAGGTTATGAAATGCCATGTGGACCTGTAGATGGTATGGATCCTGTGACTGTTGCTAAAGAAATGAGTAAAGCCATTGAAAGAGCAAGATCTGGAGGAGGACCAACTTTCTTAGAAATGAAAACATACAGATATAGAGGTCACTCTATGTCAGATGCACAGCATTATAGAACAAAAGCAGAAGTAGAAGAGTACAAGAAAATAGATCCTATTACACAAGTTTTAGATGTAATTAAGGATAAAAAATACGCTTCTGATGAAGAAATTAAGACGATTGAGAAAAGGGTGAAAAGCTTAGTGGCGGAATGTGAAAAATTCGCTGAAGAGTCAGATTTCCCTCCAGTAAGCCAAATGTATGATATGGTTTACGAGCAAGAAGATTATCCATTTTTACAACATAAATTATAGTTAGATGGCAATAGTAATAAATATGCCGAGACTTAGCGATACCATGGAAGAAGGTACAGTCGCTAAGTGGTTAAAAAACGTAGGTGATAAAGTTGAAGAAGGTGATATTTTAGCAGAAATAGAAACCGACAAAGCAACCATGGAATTTGAATCTTTCAATGAAGGAACATTACTTCATATTGGAATTCAAGAAGGAGATGGTGCTCCAGTAGATACCTTACTAGCTATTATTGGTGAAGAAGGAGAAGATATTTCAGCATTATTAAATGGTGCTTCGGCTCCTGAAGCTAAAGCGGAGGAAAAGCAGGAAGAATCTGCTGCTGAACCAGAAACAGTTGCTAGTGAAGCTTCAGAATCTGTTGAAATTCCAGAAGGGGTAGAGATTATAAAAATGCCGCGCTTAAGTGATACCATGGAAGAAGGTACCATTGCTTCTTGGTTGAAAAAAGTAGGCGATAAAGTTGAAGAGGGTGATATCCTTGCTGAAATAGAAACAGACAAAGCTACGATGGAGTTTGAGTCTTTCTATTCAGGAACCTTATTATACATAGGAACACAAGAAGGAGAATCTTCTCCTGTTGATGTTATTTTAGCTATTATTGGCCCTGAAGGTACAGACGTTGATGCACTTTTAGCATCAAAGCCATCTAGCGCAGCTCCAAAGGCAGCTGCAGCAGCTCCTAAAGAAACTGCAAAAACTGAAAGTAAAGCAGCGCCAAGTGCTCCTGCTGAAACTAAAGAGGTTGTAGCAAACGACGGGCAAAGAATATTTGTTTCTCCATTAGCTAAGAAAATTGCTTCAGAAAAAGGAGTAAATTTAAGAGACGTTACTGGATCAGGAGACAATGGAAGAATTGTTAAGAAAGATGTAGAAAACTTTGTTCCAGCTCCAAAAGCAGCAGCTCCAGCAGCAAAAGCTTCTGGTGCAGGTGCTCCACTAGCATTGCCAGTTGGTGAGGAAAGTGTTGAAGATGTTAAGAACAATCAAATGCGTAAGGTTATTGCTAAGCGTTTGGGAGAATCTAAGTTTACAGCACCACATTACTACCTGAATATAGAGGTAGATATGGATAATGCAAAAGCTTCAAGAGTACAAATTAATAGCTTACCGGATACGAAAGTTTCTTTCAATGATATGGTGGTAAAAGCTTGTGCTATGGCGCTTAGAAAGCACCCACAAGTAAATACCTCATGGAATGGAGATACAACACGTTACAATCACCACATTAGTGTAGGAGTAGCAGTTGCTGTTGAAGATGGGCTGGTAGTTCCTGTATTGAAATTTACAGATCAAATGGGATTATCTCAAATTGGTGCTTCTGTTAGAGATTTAGCCGGAAAAGCTAGAACTAAGAAATTAACACCTGCCGAAATGGAAGGAAGTACATTTACGGTGTCTAACTTAGGAATGTTTGGAGTTGAGAGTTTTACCTCCATCATCAATCAGCCAAATTCAGCAATTCTTTCTGTAGGCGCAATTGTAGAGAAACCAGTAGTTAAAGACGGGCAAATTGTAGTGGGTAATACCATGAAATTAACGCTTGCTTGTGATCATAGAACTGTAGATGGCGCAACAGGTGCTCAATTCCTACAAACGTTACGTGCGTTTATTGAGAATCCAGTGACTATGCTGGCTTAAATAAATAAAGCAGAATATATATGAAAAGCATCCTAAGTAATTAGGATGCTTTTTTTATCTTTAAAATCTAAATCAAACAGTATGAAATCTATAGTTTATCTTTTTTTACTTTTAGTAGTTACAGCCTGCGGGACTGTGAAAATGAAAGAAACGGATCCTGAAAATATAGCGCCTGTTGCGGCAAGCGGTGGTGGCGCAGGTGAACTTATGTTGAGTGAGAAAGAATCGGATGAAGGCGTGCGTTTACAGTCAAGAACAGCTTTAGCTGCTGTGAATTTTAGTAATGCAAAAGATGTTGGGGATATTATTACCTTTTTATCTTCTGATGATTTAAAGGGAAGAGAAGCTGGGAGTGAAGGAATAGAAAAAGCTGCAAATTATATTGAAACGATATTTACAACGCATGGTGTAAAGCCATTTTTTGACACATATAAAGATACGATTGCTAACTTTAGCGAACCAGCCTATAATGTTGTAGGAGTTTTGGAAGGTAATGATCCTATTCTTAAAAATGAAGTAGTCATTATTGGAGCTCATTATGACCATATTGGATTAATAGCCCCTACAAATGGTGATAAAATAGCAAATGGGGCCAATGATAATGCCTCTGGTACAACTACGGTGTTAGAGCTAGCACGTTATTTCGCCTCTAATAAACTGAATAAGCGTACTGTAATATTTGCTTTATTTACAGCAGAAGAAAAGGGACTTCTGGGTTCTAAAGATTTAGCAAAACGATTAAAAGAGAAAAATATAAATTTATATACCATGCTTAATTTTGAGATGGTAGGTGTAGCATTGCAAGATAAAGATTATTTCATGTATGTAACAGGCTATGAGAATTCTAATTTAGCAGCTGTAGCAAATGATTATTCTGGGGAGAACTTAATAGGGTTTTTGCCTTCTGCACAGAAAATGAATTTATTTAAGCGTTCTGATAATTATGCTTTTCATACAGCGTTTAATGTGCCTTCTCAAACTTTCTGTACGTTCGATTTTACGAATTTTGATCATTACCATGGTGTAGATGATGAAGCAGAATTAATGGATTTTGATCATATGGCACGTGTGGTTAATAAATCAATTCCTATGGTAACGGGAATTATTAATGCAGCTACCAAAGAAATAAAGTACAATTAAGATGGCGAATATTATAATTACAGGTTCTAGCAGAGGCATTGGTTTTGAAATGGCAAAATTGTTTGCAGACGAAGGGCACCAAGTATTGGCTTTGTCTAGAAATGATAAGCCTATTTTAGCTTTAAATCATCCTAATATTACCACATTTCCTTTTGATTTGTCATCGGCAAAAGATTTGGAAATTTTGCATGACTTTATTAACGCTACTTGGCAACAGGTAGATGTTCTTATTAATAATGCTGGAATGCTCTTAAATAAACCATTTTTAGAAATCTCTGAAAAGGAATTTGAGGCCGTATACCGGGTAAATGTTTTTGGTGTGGCTAGTATTACTAAAGCCGTTTTGCCAAAAATGCCTAAAACCGGTCATGTGGTTACCATAAGTTCTATGGGAGGCGTACAGGGAAGTTTGAAGTTTCCAGGCTTAGCAGCATATAGCTCTAGCAAAGCAGCAGTAATTACCTTGACAGAATTATGGGCAGAAGAATTTAAAGAATCTGGACCATCGTTTAATGTACTGGCTTTAGGGGCGGTACAGACAGAAATGCTAGAAGAAGCTTTTCCAGGGTATCAAGCGCCAAATACCGCCTTGGAAATGGCCACGTATATTAAAGACTTTTCTTTAACGGGGAATAAATTTTATAACGGAAAACTACTTCAAGTAAGTAGTACTACTCCATAATGGATTTTTTTTCTATTAATACACTATAGTCGAAATATTCTGATCTATAGTTTTACTGCTTTATATAGCGCCACTATTCATTTTCCATTGAGAATTATTGTTAAAAAAGGAATAGTGGCATGGAATTGTTAATTTTTAACTATTTTCTATACCCATAGATTAAGATTATATTATTTCTTCCGTTTATTGGTAGCACAAATAATTGTTTTTGTTTTTTATCTTATTTTTGTTTTATGCGTAAAACACTAGAAAAATACCTTCCTGAGCGTGCTGTTGCTTTATGCATCACCTTAATAAAGGATCATAGTGTTAATTTAAAAATTGTTAATCAACGGGTAACACGTCATGGTGACTATCGCAGATTACCAGACGGTTCTCATAAGATTACCGTAAATGCATCCTTAAATAAGTATCGATTTTTAATCACATTAATACATGAAATAGCACATTTAGTGGCTTTTGAAAAATTTGGGCGTCAAATAAAACCACATGGATTAGAATGGAAACGAACCTTTCAAGGACTTATGTTGCCTTTTATTCATCCAGATGTATTCCCAAATAAAGTAGTACCGCTAGTGGCAAACCATTTTAGAAATCCAAGTGCAAGTAGTGATACAGATGCACGACTGTCATTGGCATTAAAACAATACGACGAACAATTAAAGGAAAATTCTTACGTTTTTGAAATACCCATTGGGAGTATTTTTAGAATACATAATGGGAAAATTTTTAAAAAAGGGAACAGAAAAATAAAACGATACGAGTGCTCAGAATTGGCTACAGGTAAAATGTATTTATTTCAGCCAAATGCAGAAGTAGAATTAATAAAAGACTAAGAAAATGAACAAAAATTATTATGCCGTTTTAATGGCCGGAGGAGTAGGATCAAGATTTTGGCCTATTAGTACATCAGAAAATCCTAAACAATTTCATGATATGTTAGGAACTGGTGATACACTAATTCAAAAAACATTCAAACGTTTAAATAAGTTTGTTCCTAAAGAGAATATTCTAATTTTAACTAATGAAAGGTATAATGATTTAGTTTTAGAACAATTACCGCTAGTAAAGCAAGAGCAAGTTGTTTTGGAGCCAGCAATGCGTAATACCGCACCTTGTATTTTATATGCAGCACTAAAGATTCAGAAACAAAACCCTGATGCTGTTATGATTGTAGCACCTAGTGATCACTGGATAGAAGACGAGGCAGCATTTGCAAAAGATGTTGAAGCTTGTTTTGATAAGTGTGAAAAGGAAGATGTGCTTTGTACGCTTGGTATTAAACCTACATTCCCTAATACTGGTTTTGGATATATTGAGTTTGAAAAAGGTAGTGATGCGGGTTTAAAAAAAGTAAATCAGTTTAGAGAGAAACCAGACTATGAAACCGCTAAAGAGTTTTTAGCACAAGGTAATTTTCTTTGGAACGCAGGAATCTTCATGTGGAGTGTTAAAACCATTGTAGATGCGTTCAAGAATTTCCAGCCTACGCAGTATGCGCTATTTGAAAAAGGAATGAGTGTTTATAATACGCCAACTGAGCAAGAGTTTATAAATGAAAACTATCCTAAGGCAGAAAATATTTCCATTGATTATGCTATTTTAGAACAGTCGAAAAGCATCTATGTGAAACCAGCGACTTTTGATTGGAATGATTTAGGTACTTGGGGATCGCTATATGATAAATTAGATAAAGACAGTGATAACAACGCAGTGGTAAACAGCCAAGTTTTAAGTCAGGATGCTAGCGGAAATATGATACGCTCTCCTAAAGGAAAAGTGGTAGTGGTTGATGGTTTAAATGATTACATCATCGTGGATAAAGAAGAAGTATTATTAATTTATCCAAAGTCTAAAGAACAAGACATTAAGCAGGTACTTACAAAAGTAAAAGATAAGTTTGGTAAACAGTATACCTAATATATGCAAGACGAATTAAATAAAGACCATGTTGCGCCTAATAGTAATGAAGGCGCAAAAGGCGAAGAGGTTAAAAAAGATTTTCAGGGCTTATTAGGGTCAACAAAGCAATTTTTATCTGAGTTACTAGATATCAGAAAAAATACAGACCAAGAAGCTACTAGAGAATCTATCGTGGCTGATATCCCTTTTAAGGGACATACGTCTTGGATTCTAATCTGTTCTATCTTTATAGCGTCAATTGGGTTAAATGCAAACTCTACAGCCGTAGTTATCGGAGCCATGTTAATTTCGCCTTTGATGGGACCTATTTTAGGAATGGGCTTATCATTGGCTATTAATGATGTGGATACGCTGCGTAGGTCTTTAAAGAATTTTGGAGTTATGGTGGTCTTGAGTATTCTAACTGCCTTTTTATTCTTTAAATTTTTCCCTTTACGGGATGAGTCTTCCGAACTTTTAGCACGTACTGCTCCAGATATTCGTGATGTTTTAATTGCTTTTTTTGGTGGTTTAGCATTAGTTATTGCTAGGGCTAAAAAAGGAACTATTGCCAGTGTGATTTTTGGTGTTGCGATTGCTACAGCCTTAATGCCACCGCTATGTACGGTAGGTTTTGGTCTTGCTATTGGAAATTGGGATTATGCTACGGGTGCCATGTATTTGTTTACGATTAATACCATTTTCATTGGACTAGCAACATTTTTAGTGATTAAGATTTTGGGCTTTCCAATGGTTCGCTACGCGAATTCTCAGCGTAGAAGAACTATTGCTAGGCTAGCCTCTTTAGTGGCTATTTTAGTCATGATCCCTGCTAGTTTCACATTTTTTCAGGCCTGGAAAGAATCAAAGTTTAAGAGTGAGGCGCAAAGCTTCATCGCAGATAATGTGGCGAAATATCAGTTTTCAGGGAATGGAATGTTCTTACAGAATTTTACCAATATTGAGTATCATGGTAATGACAAGAACTTTTTTGATATGATTTTTGGTAGTAAAACTAAGAATACAAAATCTTCTATAGAACTCATGTTTATGGGAGAAGAACTTGTTCCTGATAATATTATTGCCAGTTGGGAGTCTATAAAAAATGAAGAATATCCAGAATTAGAGGGTACTGATTTAAAGATTATTCAAGGATCTAAAAATGAGGCTGTAGATCAGTTTAAGTATGTAAATGAACTCTACGAATCTAAGAAGGCAGAGTTGTTGTCTAAAGATCAGCGTATTAAGATTTTAGAAGAAGATTTAACTAAGCTAAACAAACTGAAAATAGCGCAAATTCCTTTTGAAGATATTAGTGCTGAAGCAAAAGTGAATTACAAACAATTGGCTTCATTAAGCTATTCATATACCATAAAAACAGACTTTAAAAAACTAGATACGATTCCTGTTTTTGAAGTGAACTGGGAAAAAGGGGTTAAAAAAGCTCAGGCCGAAGAAGAGACCAAAAAGATCACGGAATGGTTAAAGCTGAGGTTGAAAAATCCTAAAATAGAAGTGAAAGAGCACTGAAATTAATTACGTTCTTCAATATACATTTGACGTACTTTTTTGAATAACTCTGAAGAATATACAAAATCGGTAACGGCAGCGTTATCGGTTTTAAATATTTCTTTATTAGTGCCTTCCCATTCTTTCAATCCATTCTTAAGGAATAATATCTTCTGACCTATTTCCATCACAGAATTCATATCATGGGTGTTAATTACCGTAGTAATATCATACTCCTCAGTAATTTCTTGAATAAGATTATCTATTAAGATTGCGGTCTTTGGATCTAAACCAGAGTTAGGTTCATCACAAAATAAATATTTTGGGTTCATGACAATAGCACGTGCTATTGCTACCCGTTTTTGCATTCCACCAGATATTTCAGAGGGGTATTTGTTATGTGCGTCTATTAAGTTAACGCGCTTTAAAACAATATTTACCCGATCTTGCATTTCAGACTTAGATTGCTTGGTAAACATTTCTAAAGGAAAAGTAACATTCCCTTCTACGGTCATAGAATCAAACAAGGCACTGCCTTGAAAAACCATACCCATTTCTTGACGTAAATCTCTTTTTTCATCACCAGATAGGCTAGAGTATGTTCTGCCGTCATAACAGATAGATCCTTCTTCAGGTTCAAAAAGGCCTAATAAACATTTTAAAAAAACGGTTTTACCAGAACCACTCTGTCCAATAATTAGATTGGTCTTTCCTTTTTCAAATTGCGTAGTAACACCTTTTAAGATTTCAGATTCTCCGAAAGATTTATGTATATCGTTTACTTCTATCATTAGCCTAGTAATAATTGCGTTAGTACATAATTTACAATAATGATCACAACACTCGTCCACACAAAAGATGTGGTACTGGCTTTACCTACTTCTAGTGCTCCACCTTTCATATAATACCCATGAAAGGAAGGTATCGTTGCTATTATAAAAGCAAAAATGATCGTTTTTATAAAGGAATAGGTCACGTGAAAAGGAATAAAATCTAATTGAATACCTTCAACGAAATCAGCACTCGTACTGAATCCGCCGAATACCCCAGCAATCCAACCTCCAAAAATACCTACATACATGGCAATTGCAATAGCGAATGGATATAAGCATAAAGCTATAATTTTAGGGAAAACCAAGTAGTTTAAAGAGTTTACACCCATCACTTCTAAAGCATCTATCTGCTCTGTTACGCGCATTGTACCAATACTAGAAGTAATATAAGATCCTACTTTACCAGCCATAATAATAGAGGTGAAGGTAGGGGCAAATTCTAAAATTACCGATTGTCTTGTAGCAAAACCAATAAGGTTTCTCGGGATTAATGGGTTCGTCATATTTAAGGCGGTTTGTATGGCAACAACACCTCCAATAAAGAATGATATAAATATGATGATTCCTAAAGAGCCGTAAATAAGTTCATCGATCTCTTTAAGAATAAGTGATTTCATTATTCTCCACTTTGTAGGTTTTTTAAAAACCTCACGTATCATAATAAAATAACTGCCAATGGATGCTAGGTAGTTCATTAATTAATAGAATCTAGTTGATGTAAAAATAATAATATTAAACCGTTTGTAACTTGTTATTGTAAGAAAAGAAAAAAGAAGTAGGCAAGCCGCTATTTTTAATTGTTTTTATTTAGGTAACTTTCTTAGGTTGGATTTAACTTTTAATTCAATTATAAAATTATTTATTTCTTTACTTTTAGCACTTAAATTATTTCTGATGAATTATAAGAATTCTGCTGTAGGCTTATTTACAGCATTTATGTGTTTCACGAGTGTTGCAGTGCTAGCACAACGAAAATCAAAAAAAGATAAAGAAGAGAAAACGGTCATAACTGCTCCCTTTGTTCGACCAAAATTGGTTGTGGGGATTGTTGTAGATCAAATGCGTTATGATTACTTAACGCGCTTTTATGATCAGTATGGTGATGGTGGTTTTAAGCGTTTAATGAATGAAGGTTTTAATTGCAAAAACAATCATTTTAATTATGCACCCACCTACACGGGGCCAGGTCATGCTTCTGTATACACAGGTACCACACCAGCAACACATGGTATAATAGGAAATAACTGGTATGATAAACAAATAGATAAGGAAGTGTATTGTGTGTCTGATGCTACGTATAGTTCTGTAGGAACTACATCGGATGCAGGGCAAGTATCTCCTTTTCAAAATGCAGTAACTACCGTAACTGATGAACTGCGTTTGCATACACAGATGAGAGGTAAAGTAATAGGTATAGCACTTAAAGATAGAGGTGCCGTTTTACCAGCAGGACACACAGCAAATGCTGCATATTGGTTTCATGGTAAAGATGAAGGACGTTGGATTACCAGTAGTTTTTACAGAACCGATTTACCAAAATGGGTATTAGATTTTAATGCATCAGGGAAAGCAACATCTTATAAGAAACCTTGGAATACCTTAAAAAGTATAGATTCCTATGTAGAAAGCGGAACAGATGATAATGCCTATGAAGGAAAATTTAAAGGAGAAGTAAACTCTTCTTTTCCTCATGATATTCCTGCGCTTTGGGAAGAAAATGGTCAGTATGACCTTATTAAAGCAACGCCTTATGGGAATAGCCTAACGGCAGATTTTGCTATTGCCGCTTTAGATGGGGAAAATTTAGGATCCGATGCTATTACCGATTTTCTTACAGTTAGTTTTTCAAGTACAGACTATGTAGGTCATATGTATGGTGTTAACTCTAAAGAGGTAGAAGATACCTACTTGCATTTAGATGCAGATTTAGAACGCTTATTAACGACCCTAGATGATAAGGTTGGAGTAGGAGCCTATACGGTATTTTTAACAGCAGATCATGCCGCAGTAGATGTACCTTCTTATCTTAAAGATCAAAAGATACCAGCAGGTTACACCGATAGTAAAGCGGTAAAAGAGAAGTTTGCTGCGTTCTTAAAGTATACCTATGGTACAGAAGATATTGTAAAAAATATCTCTAATAGTCAAGTCTTCTTAGATTATAAGATTGTAAAGAACCTAGATTTAGAATTAAGAGAAGTAGAAGAGCAGATCGCTAATGAGTTCATGTCATATGGTATCTATGAGCGTGTATTTACAGCGCAGCAAATGTTAGAGAATAACTATACACATGGGGTTCCTTACATTATTCAAAACGGATATAATCCGCAACGTTCTGGAGATGTTATGTTGGTATTAAAACCAAATTATATTCAATATGGGACTACAGGGTCTACGCATGGTTCTCCTTATAAGTATGATACACATGTTCCTTTATTGTTTTTTGGTCAGGGAATAAAAAAAGGGGCTACAGTAGCTCCTACAGAGATTCCCGATATCGCACCAACAATAGCAGCCATGTTAGGTATTGCTTTCCCTAATGGCACTACAGGAAAACCAATTTCAGAAGTTTTAAAATAACTGCTTTTTAATTCCTTGCCATCTTAGGTTACGAATAAATTTACCCTCTTCTGGATGTACCATGAAGGGGGTTTTTTGTTTTTTAGCATGGAAATACCCTTTCATATTATCAAAAAAGGCATGTAGCTTTCGCTGCTTCATAGCCATTTTTAAAGATGCGATTAAGGTAATGGTGAATCCATAATGCATGGTATACATTGCTTTTCCTTGGAGCTGTTTGGCTTTTTTATTGTAAGCGTTACCTGTTGGACGCAGATGTTTTACATTTAAACCTTCTAGTGTAATAATTTCAAAACCGTGAAATTGGGCCAACAATTCATCAACAGTATCCCAGCCCATAGCGTTTTTGAGTCCGCCTATGGCCGTATAGCAAGCCTTAGAGTAGGATTTAAAGGCACCTCGTACGTGTTTTTTGTGCATAGGGTGGTTCAGTTGCCAATCTCCTGTTTTAGTCGCTTCAAATACAAAACCACCAACCACACCTGCGGTATTGTTAGTTTCAAATACGGAGGCTACCTCAGAAAAATAATTAGGCGGAAGTATTAAGTCAGCATCTAGCTTAACAATAAAGTCATACGCATCATCTAAGAGTTGTGTTCCTTTAGTAAAGGCATTAATAACTTTACTTCCGGGCATGTGATCTGTAGAGGAAAGCGTATTTAATTTTGTTATAAATGGGTATTGCGCTGTATATTGATCAATAATCATTTCCGTATGGTCTGTAGAGTTATCATTGACCACAATTACTTTTTCTGGTAAGAGTATTTGTGTTACTAAAGACTGTAAAGTGCCCTCTAAAAAATCTTGTTCATTATGTGCGGGAATAACTACGTAATACTTCATCAATTTTTTTAAGACTTAAGGTGTAAATATCCAATTATTATTTTGCTTTTTATCGAAGCTGAATTACCTAAAAATGATTTTTATGGATAAAAATATCAGTTTTTTCAGGTCAAATATCGGATTAAAAACCCTTTTTTTCGATGAAATACACCTTTTTTGTAAAAACCTATGATTTTTTATTAGTTATTCTCTTGGAATAAATAGTGAATTTTGTCGAAGATATTAACCCCTTTATCGAAATAGTTATGAAAAATAATTTAACCTACAACGTGTTTTTTGCAACAATGATTGCATTTTCATGCTACACTATCCAAGCACAAGATTCTGATAGAATGTCAAAATCTGAAAAAATAGAAAACACAAAACGAAATGAAAATTTTAAGACTTTAAAGAACTTAGGATATTCAGAAAAAGAAATATATGAAGATTTGGGTAATGCCAATTTTTTAAGTGAAAACTACGAGACAGCATTATACTGGTACACTAAACTTTTTAAGTTGAGTGATGGTGCTGGAGTAAAAGATAGTTATGTAGAGCGTTACCAATTTGCCATGAAAAAAAGTGGTCATGGAAAAGCAACAGATTTCTCTAAGGAAAAAAATTGGGTTGCTTCTGTAAAATCTGATTACTATGTAAAAAAATCAAGAGAGCAAAAATTCAATGACTTTTATATTAACCCTACGGCAAGTAAAAAGTCTATAGAAGATTTTGTAGCTAGAGAAACAAGAGCAGCTATTACAGCAGAAAATAAAGTTAACAGCAAGCAAGAAGAATTACAAATTGCAATTACGCCAGATGGTACTGCAGCCTACTTTACAAAAGCAGTGTATGTAAAACCAGAGTATGGTGTTTTTTCAAAAAAAGAACTAGTACATAAAATATTTAAAGCAGAAAAAGTTTCGGGACAATGGAAAACGGTAGAAGAAGTTGCCTTAGGTCCTAAAAATTCATCTGCAATGCATCCAGCAATTTCAGAGGATGGTAAGCGATTATTTTTTGCGTCAGACATGCCTGGTACTTTTGGTAAGTTTGATATTTATGTAGCAGATTTAAAATCAAACGGTAAGTTTGGTACTGCTAAAAATTTAGGAAAGAAAGTCAATACAGATGAAAATGATCTGTATCCAAATATTGTGGGAGGGACTTCGCTATTTTTCGCCTCAAACGGGCATAAAGGCTATGGGGGACTAGATGTTTTTATGGTGGAAGTAGCTAATAACAGGGTTGGCGCTTCAGTCAACCTTGGTAGTCCCATTAACAGTTCAAAAGATGAATTCTCATTAGATATTATGAATAAAAACGGAACAGGTTATGTATTAATCAACCGTGGAGAAGATAACGGCGCTGTAGAGCGTGTAGCCTTCAGCTATTCTAAATCAAGAAATAGTTTTACCCCAGAAACTAAAGATGATGGCATATTAGAAGCAATGAATACCGAGTCTAAAATTAATTATGCGACCTCAATATTTGAAGATAAGTAGCCCCAACTGCTTACCAGATAATACATAATACTCCCCAAGGTATTAGCGATTACAAAATAAACCCCACAAAAATCCCCAAAGATGAACAACGTAACTAACATATCGAACAAAATTACACTGGTACTACTATTTTTAGTAATGATGAGCTTCCAGTCTGTAATTGGCCAAGAAGAGGCCACTGCAAATTTTGGTACAAAAACAACGTATCATAATCAATTGTTCTTTAACAGATTCTTAATTAATCCTACTTTTTCGTTGGTAAGAGAAAACAAATCTTACGTAAACATTTTACATAGAAATCAATACAGCACTTTTGAAGATAACAATCAAAATTACTTTATAGGTTTTAGTAATAAGATTAATGATCATACGGCATTAGGTTTAGGGGTATACAGCCAATGGTCAGGAGTAGTTCAAGAATTTGGTTTCAACGCAAATTATGCAACGTCTGTTCAATTAGGAGATAAAAGTAGCTTAACCTTCGGGACGAATGTTACTTATTTTAGTGATGGTTTAGATAGAAATCGTGTAGTAGCAGATGAAAACGATCCGCAATTGGCGCAAGCTCAAAAGGAAAGTAAAATTGCTATTCAACCAGGGGTAACCTTATCAATTGGGAAATTTGATTTTAGTGTATATGCACAAGATTTATTTAAATACAACCAATCTACAAACGAGTTTTTAACCAACTTTAATGATAAAAGTATTAAAGCTGCTTTACAGTACACACATACAATGGGGACAACTCGGGGGTTGTTTGCGAACGGTAGGTTTACACCTATGATTCAAGTGGCACGTAACAGTGATAATAGTTTTACCTATGTAGGTTCAATGGTTTTGGAATTACCAAAATACGGATGGTTGCAAACTACTTTTGATGCAGATTATGGGCTTTCTGCTGGGTTTGGGTTTAATTTAAATGATAAAATGTCTTTGGGGTACTTAATGGAAAAAGACGTGGCAAATACACAAGCAGATTTAGGGTGGAATCATGAGTTATCTGTAGCGTATACTTTTAAGAACAATAAAAAGACCTTAGCAGATTACGTTGACAACTCTCAGGATAGCAAAGTAGATGCCATTATTAGAAACTATGAAGAGCAGATTTTAAAATTGATGTCTGCACAGGAACAACAAACTAAAAAGTCAGAGATAGAAAATGGGGTTGATGACACAGAGCGTGTTGTTCCTGTTAAAGCGAAGAAAGGAATTCCTAAGAAGAGTAGAAAAACAATAGAAAGAGGAGCAGGTTCTAGCGGAATGGCTTTTAATGAGCCAACAGAAGCAATAGAAGATGTAAATTCTTTAGCGTATCAAAATAGTTTAATATTAGATGAGTTAATCTACAGATTAGATTCTTTAGAGTCTACTAGAAACCAAGAGTTCGAAAGAAGATTTGAGGATATTGTTAGAGTTCTTAAAAATGAAATCCAGACAGCGGGTACCACGAAATCAAATACGGCAATAGCACAGAAGGCTTCTTTTAATAATCCTAATGAGGTAATTGCTTCTACAAAAGCAGAAATTAAAAAGGTATACGCCATTAATAATGATCATACGAGTAAGACTTACGAAAAATTACCAATAAAAGTTTTAAATGAAGCTGATATTGTAGGGGTAAAAACAGGGTTTTACGTGATAGCAAATGTGTATAAAACAGAGAAGTATTTAAATGCTTTCATGAAGAATCTTCAGAATAGAGGATTAAGTCCTAAGAAGTTTTATAACAAAGAGAACGGTTTGTTCTATGTGTACTTAGCAGATTACGAAGTGAAGCAAGAAGCAGAAACAGCTTATGTTTCTAACTTAAATGGGAAATACAATGATGAAAAATGGATCATGCAAGTTGATACAATGAATTCTACTGCAACTGCAGTGAACATGTATGAAGACTAGAAAATAAAAATTACATATTTGGGATAGTACGCTTTAATTGGGAAAATAAAAACTATTGAAATTACTAAGATTGGTAAAACAGTCGCTGTAATTTTGATAGTTTTTTGCGTTTAAAACCTCTTTTTCTAGGTGCAAAATAACTTTTCGACCAAATGCATACCTTTTTAAAAACACTTATTTTATTGAAATACATATAGTTATAGATGAAATGCTATGTAGTTCATCGAAACGTATTTAAACGTAGGAAAAAGATTACTAAATTTTACTAGGTTTGTAGAATAATTATATAAATTTAGAAAAGTTAATCTAAATTATCAGGAGTTTTTAAACTTGAGTTGTTATAGTAGTAGCAAGTATAATTTAGTAATGTTTAATCCAAAAATGAAAAGCTTATAAAATAGAATTTTACATTTTCCCAAATCCCCCAAATAAATGAAACCTAACAAAAACCTTCAGTTTCCTCATCGAGGATACGACATTCTTTTTCAGAAAATCAAAGAAAATCTTAGTAACTTCCTAAGAGGAATTAAACCGTTAAAAGCACATAAACTCCAGTTTTATTGGCGCTGATTTTCTATTTCATACAATTTTAATTGCTAGATTTTAAGGCACTTTGCTATAAAATTTTCATCTTAAATTAGTCCCCCTTTATTTTTAAGATTCTAATTATATAGTGGCTATAAGGATAATTCCCCCAAATTATCTCACTAGAATATTGTCTTTTTTTAGCGCTTTATCTAAAACAATTTTTAATTGTTAATGTCTTTTGTTGCCCAAACATGAAGGATGTTAGCACCCCAAAAACCCCCACAATATGCAATCAAATGTTCTAAAAATCATGATCATTGATAACGATACACAATCTCATGAAGGTTATCGTTATTTCTTTGAAACCTACACAGATTATGCACTTGCCGGAATTTATACTTCGGTGAATGATGCCCTAAAAGAATTTAACTCTGTAATGCCTGATATTATTGTATCAGAAGTTGCAATTCCGGACTTAAATGGAATTGATGCTATTCAATATTTCAGAAAATTAAAAGCAGATATAAAAGTTATCATGCTAAGTGCAGATAGCGATTTTGAACAAGTAAAAAAAGCATTTAAAAATCAAGCTAATGGGTATTTAACGAAACCTCTAACTAATGCCAGGCTTCACCACGCTTTAGATTCTATAAAGTTTGAAGGTGCAGCCATGAGTCATGATATAGCCTCAAAGTTAATCTCTATGTTTCAAAGTAAATCCTATGATTCTTTTTCCAAGAGAGAAAATCAGATTATAGAATTTCTTTGTCAAGGTAGTACCTATAAAATGATTGCCGAACGATTATTTATTACAGCAAGTGCTGTTAATTTCCATATACAGAACATCTATGTAAAGCTTAATGTAAATTCTAAATCTGAAGCTTTGGTTAAGCTAAGAGAGATGGAGTTGAAAGAGGCTTGCTAGTGCACACAATTTAATTTCAGTTTGATTACTTTTTCGGGTAGTATGCCAGTACTACCTGGAAAAGTTTTTTTATTTACTCAAATTATCTGCTAAGTGTTGTGCTAAAGCCACCATGGTTAAAGTTGGATTCCATGAGGCACCAGTGGGCCATAAGGCGGCACCGGTGACATATACGTTTTCTATATTTTTTAGTTTGTAATTTACATCTACGACTCCTTCATCTTTTTCATCACTAATCCAAAGTGTGGATGCTTCATGTACTAGTGCAGGAACCCTATAGCTTTTGCTTGTAGGTCTTTGTTCTTCCCAATTTTCAGTTTTAGTATCCCAATACTCTACCATTTTTTTTCCTTTAGGCGATAGGATTTCTTCTAAGGTTTCAAAAGTAGTTTTGTCCATCGAATTCCATACCTTCATATCATTTGTATTAGCAATAACTTGTAAAGTAGCATTAGTTGTTGGGTCTAAATCTGCATTTTTCGAAAACCAATTTTGTTTATTTTTATAATCTAGTTCTCCGAGAGTAGCGCAGACAAATACGACATGATCTTTTGAAGTTAATAGTTGTTCTTTAGTCGCGGAGGCCACTACATCAGGCATATTTATTAATGCAGTTTTGATATTTTTACTCGGATTTTTATCTGATAATGCGGTTAGTTGAATGTGAAACTGGCCTTCATGGCCCCTTTCTGGGTTTACACCTGCAATGTAAAATGCGCCTAATTCTAATTCTGCTACCTCATGAGCAAAATCAAAATGTGCTCTTGGGATTCTGGCAATGATTGCAGAAACAAAATGTGATGTAAATCGTTTGCCTACGTTTTCTAGTTTAGGAAAGGAATTTTGAATTAATGTAGTAGGGGGCAGAGTTCCCATGGCAAGAATTAGTTTAGCATCTCCTATAGAGACAATACCTCTTGAGGTATCCAATGCGGTTGGGCAATTGCCTTGGGCTATAATTTTGTTAACAAGGCAATTTGTAACTATATGCACTAAAGCGCCTTCTCCTTTTTTGAATAATTCTTTTTGTTTTTCTGCGATCTCCAAGAGTTTGCCTGGTACGGAAAATTTGGAGAAATCTAAGTCCACTACGTCTGGGGTTTTCACCGCTAATGGTGCAGCGAAAGTTCTTGTAATTTCTTTAATTTTAAAGGAATTTTTAGCTAATTTTTGTTGAATCTCTTTTTGTAGTACACCATATACTGGTTTGTTTTTAATGGGACTATCAATTTGATCTGTTGGTACTACATTTAAAAGTTTTTCGGCTGTAGCAAAGTAATTATGAGCATTGGCAATGACTTCTTTAGGCCAATTAATCATTTCTTCTTTAGTGGGTCTGGGGCACCAAGCACTCCACAACGTAGAACGCCCACCAAAAAATGGCAGCATTCCATGCTGCCATTTGATATATTCTCCTTCTGTGGTTTTTTTGGACAAGGTCCAAGGGTATGTTTCGCTTAAACCTCCAAGTGTTTGTTTGTAGGGTAAAGGTAAATTTTGAAAGTGCTCCGGTAAAAAGAATTCTCCACGCTCTAAAATAAGTATTTTAACGAATGGATTTTTGGTTAATGTTCTTTCTACAAAAGCAAGACAGCAAAAACTAGAACCTATTACTATAAAATCAAACTGCTCAGTTTCTCGTATGTTTTTCCAATCAGATTGGGTGGTAAAAAACACATGATTCATTACGTCTTGGCCTGTTGGTTGTTGAGGCCCTGGTGTTGGAAATCCATAATTATAATTTGCACTGTGATCGTTTTTCTTCATGTGTATAAAGTTGCAGTTTAAAAATCTACAATAAATATAGGCATGTGATATGAACTACAGGTAGTCTATATTATAATTACAACATAAAGGTTTTTAAGCTTCCGTAGAATTATTTAGCATACGCACCAGATGAATAGGTTAGTTCATAGCTGTGAGTGTAAATCTCAAATACAATACCAAATGGATCTTCTACATAACACATTTTAAAAGGTTTGTCTTTAGGGTAATATTCACGAATAGGCATTCTTTGTTTTCCACCATGCGCTTTTACTTTTTCTACTAAACCTTCTATGTCAGGGTCTTGTATGCAAAAATGAAAAAGGCCTGTATTAAACGGACTAAATTCTGGCGCTTCTTTAATGCCTTGTAGAAATGAAAATAATTCCACCCCGATACCATCAGATGTAGCTAAATGGGCAATCTCAAAAGTTTCCCAATTATCACCAAATACATCAATACACATTTGTCCAATGGCCGTATCTGTTTCTTTATCAACGGTAGAGGGTTCCATAATTACATACCAGCCCATGACTTCCGTATAAAAGCTAACGGCTTTTTTAATATCAGGAACGGTAATGCCTATATGTGAAAACGATTTTGGATATTCTTTTTTAGTTGTCATAAGATTAATTTTAATGCAAAATAAATCTATATTTGCCTTAAATACAATAACTTACCTAAAAGTTGCTTAGTTACCCAAACGAGTAAATTGCTGATTTATAGTTATTTAATCTATGTTAAATGAATGCTAATTATTGTCCGCTAGATTATACCATGAATTTAATTGGTACCAAATGGAAGCCAATTGTGTTGTTCCATTTGTTAGAAGGAGCAGAGCGGTCTGGAGTTTTACAGAAGAAAGTTCCTGGAATTTCTAATAAAATGTTTACGCAAACGGTTAGAGAATTGGAAAGAGATGGGTTAATTTCTAGAGAAATATATCCAGTTGTGCCCCCTAAGGTAGAATATGCTTTAACTGCAAGGGGAAAATCACTAGAAGCTATTTTAAAAAGCTTAGATCAATGGGGCTTAGAAGATAAGAAGGGTATCTAATACGTACCTATAATGGTTCAACCCGTTATTAAACCATTATAGATCGTCTAAAATTTAATGGTCTAAGGTAATTGTAAGTTCCTCTTTAACAACTCCTTTTCCGCCAGCCATTAGTTGGGTAATTTTACCTTTTTCAATAGTTAGGTTTACCTTAATTAAACTAGGGGATGGGTGTTTCATAAAATGGCCTTGTAGAATATTGTAGCGTTCTTGGGGTAGTTGCATGACATCATGCAGATAACAAGCCAAAGGCCCTGCAGCCATCCCCGTAGCCGCTTCTTCAGGGATGCCATAACTAGGCGCAAACATTCTGGTGGTGGCGTGACTATTACGATCAGAGGTGTCTACTGTAAAGGCGTAATACCCTATCGCCTCTAGTTCTTCACTCAACCCTTTGATGAGCTCAAAATCTGGTTGTAAATTTTTAAGAAGTTCCGGGTTTTTGATGGGGATAATAACAAAAGAATTTCCAGTATGTACCAGTTGTATGGAGGTATTGGGTAGTAACTCTGATTTTTTGAGCTTTAAAGAATTTAGGATGCGTGCTTCGTAGGTTTCTAAGGAGGTATATTTTGGTGCTAATTGTTCCATGAAGGCATCTTCTCCTATAATTTTTATTTTTCGAGGTCCGTCTATAGTCTCTTTTGAGGAATTTGCGTCTTGTAATAATCCTTTTTGCTTCAAATATGAAAACGCAGCAACCGTTGCATGTCCGCAATGCGCAATCTGTTTGGTGGGTGTATAGAAATCTAATTTAAAGGCCTCTGAGGCAGATTTGGATACAAATGCTGTTTCAGATAATCCTACTTTCTTAGCTATTTCTAATTTGTTTTCAGGGTTGAGGTGGTCCGCATGAAGTACAACGCCCGCAGGGTTGCCTCCTTCGTTATTGGCTGTAAAAGCATTAATGATTTGTACGGTGATCGTTTTTGAAGTGTCCATATAGGTATATTTTAAGGATATAGCTAAGAGACGTAGGCTTTCTTAAAAAGACGTAGTTACTCAGTCTTTTTTTCAAAATTTAACAAAGTCCCCTTAGGATCCGTTTCAAGATTGGGGCAATCCAATAATTCTTTCTTTAGGATTTGTTTCGCTTTCTGTACTCGAGACTTTGTGCCAGAATAGGAAATATTTAACTGTTCTGCGACTTCTTTTTGAGAGTAATCTTGAAAAGCAGTTAAGAGGATTACTTCTTGGTGTACTTTTGAAAGTGATGCTATTTTCTGATTGATACAATTGCTTAAACTGGAATACCCAAAACTATCGACATCGTTTTCCGGAAGCTCTAAATTTGTTAGGCTCAGGTGTGATTTTTTTGATTTTCTAAAATGATCGATGAGGATATTTCTAGCAATTTGATATACCCAACTTGTCAGTTTAGACGTATGCTTTAGTTGGTGAATTTTTATTTGCACTTTTAAAAACACCTCTTGATGCAGGTCTTTGGTAAGATCCTCGTCTTTTAATTGAGAAAACATAAAAGCAAATAATTCCTCGTTAAGATCATCCCAAATTATACTTATGTCGTCTTTCACGGTGGCTTATTTAGCTTAGTTTTTAACCTGAGAAGTTCTGTTTACTTCAGTTAAAGATAAGTAATTGTTCTTCCCTAAAGTCATATAATATACAGGATATAGAAAAGCCATAATCGAAAGTGCCAGTAAAAATTTCAATTCGATATGCAAGAAGGCTTTGGTGGCTAAGAAAATTAATACAGATCCTATAATTAGTGGCATTATGAAACTACCATATTTAAAACCTGATAACCGAAGTGTTTTGGTTTCATTCGCTTTTATGGTAACCGTTAATTTTTGACTGGTACGCGTATTTATTTTAGCAATAACATCATAGCTACCTGGAGTAAGTTCTAGATCTAAGGTTTTACCATTTGCTATTTCCCCTTGCTTTGTGCCATCAATATAGAGTTCTATGAGTCTTGCTTTATTGTTCCATTCAGAAATACGTTGTACGTGTAACTTTGCCATATCTTTTGTAAAATGAGAAATACCTTCTCCGAAGATACTAGAAAAATGAAGAAAGGAAAGGCGACTAAAAAAAAATTATATACGTTCTGCGTATACCATATAATACCTAGGGGTAAATTTTCTAAGTAAAGGCCTAAAGCCTATTTTATTTACAGGATTCGTAAATTTAATACGGTCTACAATTTTCCAACCTGCTTTTTCCAAAAGCCAATCAAACTGCCAATCTTCAAATTCATGATAATGACGGTCCCATGTATCTGTCTTACTTTGGTAGGCCGGTGAAAACCATAAACGCATAGGAATACTAGCCACTAATTTATCGGCTTTTATCTCTCGTAATACATTGAAAGGAGCTATTAAGTGTTCAAAAATCTCGAAAGCAGTTACTACTTCAGCATCAGAGGCAGTTACAGAGGAGAAGTCTAGATCTAAATCTTCTCCTTTTGTATTGGCAATTTTATAGCCATGTTCTACCATGATTTTCGAAAACGGATTCGCTACACCTAGATCAAGAATAGGCTGCGATGTGGAAACATGCTTTTTTAAAAAGTTTAAAGTATGTTCAAATCGCTTGTTCGGAAAGGTGTTTTCGTACATGTAAAAAAAGGCTGTTAGTGTCTGTAAACAATGGCGTTTATATTCATTCCTGCGCCAACGCTTGCAAATATAACAACATCTCCTTTTTCAATCGACTGATTTTCTATTTTTCCGTGTCTTACCATGTCAAATAAAGTAGGGATGGTAGCTACAGAGCTGTTTCCGTTTTCCCTAATATTCATAGGCATAATTCCTTCTGGCATTTGCATCCCATAAGATTTATAAAAGCGTTTTACAATGGCTTCATCCATTTTTTCATTCGCTTGGTGTATGAATATTTTTTTAACATCGGTAATCTCTAGTCCGCTACTATCCAAACAATCTCTCATAGCTTGCGGTACATTAGTTACAGCAAATTCATAAATCTTACGACCATGCATTTTAATGTAGTTGGTACCTGTCGTATTTTCTTTGGAATAAGAAGGGCCAAAAAATAAGTAGTTTGCTTCCTCATAAGCGTAAGTGGCAGAAGCATGTGCTAATATTTCGCCATTCTTATCAGAGGCTTCAATAATTGTAGCTCCTGCACCATCGGCATAAATCATAGAATCACGATCATAATCATCTACAATACGTGAAAGGGTTTCAGCGCCAATTACCAAACATTTTTTGGCAATACCACTTTTGATAAATGCGTTAGCTTGTATTACACCCTCTATCCATCCTGGACAACCAAAAAGAAGATCATAGGCAACACATTTTGGATTCTTTATTTTTAAATGATGCTTTACACGGGTTGCCAAACTAGGCAAGGTATCCCCTTGAGATGTACCGTGTTTTACATCGCCAAAATTATGAGCGAAGATGATGTAATCTAAAGTTTCTTTATCTATTCCTGCATCAGCAATTGCTTTTTCAGCAGCAAAAAAGGCAATGTCAGAAGTATTTAAATCTTCGGTAACATAGCGCCTCTCTTCAATACCTGTTATTGCTTTGAATTTTTCAATGATTACTTCATTGGAATGTCCAAAAGCGGTTCCGTCCGTATTTAAAAAATTGTGGTTGTTAAAGCTACTATTTGCTGTTAAAACAGGTGGTATATATGATCCTGTTCCTGTAATTCCGATTTTCATTTTTTTGGTATTCATTTAATCTGCACCAAGTTACTAAAATTTCGATTAGTTGCTATGCATGCATAGTAAAAATAATGATGTTCAACAGTAATGTTTGCATACATTGAGTACAGAAAAAAAGCCTCTTCATGATGTTGAAGAGGCTTTAAGTATTGATTTTATTGGTGTTTTTACGCTTCCATATAGGCTTCAATAGGAGCGCAAGTACAAATTAAATTACGATCTCCATATGCATCGTCAACACGTCTAACCGATGGCCAGAACTTATTATCAGAGACAAACTCTAATGGGAACGCAGCTTTCTCTCTGCTGTATGGAAATTTCCATGCATCTGCGGTAACCATTTTTAAAGTATGTGGAGCATTTTTAAGTACGTTATCTGCATCATCACCAGAAGCTTCATTAATTTCTTTTCGAATAGAAATCATCGCATTACAAAAACGATCTAATTCTGCTAAACCTTCGCTTTCAGTAGGCTCTATCATAACTGTTCCTGCTACAGGAAAAGATACAGTAGGTGCATGAAAACCATAATCCATTAGACGTTTAGCAATATCCGTAACTTCAATTCCATTTTGTTTAAATGGTCTGCAGTCTAATATCATTTCATGTGCTGCTCTACCTTTTTCACCAGTATATAAAACTTCGTAATTACCACTTAAACGATGTTTGATATAGTTAGCGTTTAGAATGGCAATTTCTGTAGAATGTCTTAAGCCTTGTTCTCCAAGCATTTTTATATAGCCGTAAGAAATTAAGCATACCAAAGAGCTACCCCAAGGAGCAGCAGAAATAGCACTAATGGCTTTTTCGCCTCCTGTTTTAATGACAGGGTTGCCTGGTAAAAAGGGTACTAATTGTTCTGCAACGCAGATAGGCCCAACTCCTGGTCCGCCACCACCATGAGGTATAGCAAAGGTTTTGTGTAAATTTAAGTGGCAAACGTCGGCACCAATCGTAGCAGGATTTGTTAATCCTACTTGTGCATTCATGTTGGCACCATCCATATATACTTGTCCGCCGTTATCGTGAATAAGTTTTGTAATATGTTTTATAGAAGATTCAAAAACACCATGCGTAGAAGGGTATGTAACCATTAAGGCTGCAAGATTATCAGCATGTTTCGCTACTTTTTCTTCTAGATCTGCAACATCAATATTTCCTTTTTCATCGGTTTTGGTAACCACGACTTTCATACCGGCCATGACCGCAGAAGCAGGATTTGTACCGTGTGCAGAAGCAGGAATTAAACAAATGTTTCTGTGGGTCTCATTACGCGATTCATGGTACGCACGGATTACCATTAATCCGGCATATTCTCCTTGTGCACCAGAATTTGGCTGTAAAGAGGTACCTGCAAAACCAGTAATCACATTTAAGTCGGCTTCCAATGCTTTTAACATGGTTTGGTAGCCTTCCGCTTGATCTACTGGAACAAATGGGTGAATGTTGCCCCACTGCGCTGAACTTAAAGGTAGCATTTCTGAAGCAGCATTTAATTTCATGGTGCAAGATCCTAAAGAAATCATCGAATGATTTAAAGCTAAATCTTTACGCTCCAATTTTTTAATGTATCGCATCATTTCAGTTTCTGAATGGTACGAATTAAACACTGCATTTTCTAGGTAAGGAGATGTTCTTTGAGAAGCATTTGCTATGGCAGAAACCTCTTTTAAAGCGTTAATAGCAATAACATCTTTGCCTAAAGCTTCGGCAAATATTTCAACAACTTTTTGAAGGTCTTCTAGAGAGGTAGCTTCGTTTATAGCAATAGAAATGGTTTGATCATCACTATATAAAAAGTTGACTTCATTTTTCTCCGCAACAGGCTTCACTAAAGTCGCATCTGCTTTAACGGTAATGGTATCAAAATAAGAAGTATTTATTTGGTATACGCCTAATTGCTCTAGCGCATCGGCTAGTGTCGCTGCCGAGGTATGCACTTGTGTAGCAATATACTTGATCCCTTTTGGGCCGTGGTATACCGCATACATCCCTGCCATAACTGCTAGTAAAACTTGAGCCGTACAGATATTAGACGTCGCTTTATCGCGTTTAATATGTTGCTCTCTAGTTTGCAATGCCATACGTAATGCAGGATTGCCATCGGTATCTTTAGTAACGCCTATAATACGTCCAGGAATGCTTCTTTTATAAACTTCTTTTGTCGCAAAAAAGGCAGCATGTGGCCCACCATATCCTAAAGGAATTCCAAAACGCTGTGTGGTACCTACCACCACATCGGCACCAAATTCTCCTGGAGGTGTTAACAATGCCAAACTTAAAATATCTGCAGCAACTGCAACTTTAATATCTTGTTCTTTTGCTTGGGCTACAAAACTAGAATAATCATTTACTTGTCCATGCTTACCAGGGTATTGTAAAATAGCACCGTAAAAGTCCGTGCCAAATTCAAAAGTTTCATGGTTGCCAATTACTAATTCTATGTCTAAAGGAATAGCTCTTGTTTTTAGCAGCGAAAGTGTTTGAGGTAAGATTTCTTCGGAGACAAAAAACTTAACCACATTGTTTTTCTTTTGGTCTCTACTTCTTACTTCATACAACATGGTCATTGCCTCTGCCGCAGCGGTGCTCTCATCTAAGAGTGATGCATTTGCCAACTCCATTCCTGTTAAATCACAGATCATGGTTTGGAAGTTAAGTAACGCTTCCAATCTACCTTGAGCGATTTCGGCTTGGTACGGCGTGTATGCGGTATACCATCCTGGATTCTCAAGAATATTTCTTTTAATTACAGAAGGCGTTAAACTCTCATGATATCCTAAACCGATATACGTGGTAAATACTTTGTTTTTTTCAGAAAGATTCTGAATGTGTTCTAAAAACTTATGCTCACTCATAGGCGCATCAAGCGCAAGTGGCGTTTTTAAACGAATATCATTCGGAATGGTTTCGTAAATTAATTGTTCTAGGTTTTCAACACCAACCGTTTTAAACATGTGCTGGAGGTCTTCTTCTCTGATGCCAATATGGCGCGATGCAAACACGTCTGTCTTCATTAATTATGCAGTTTTTCTTAGAATTAGTCACAACAAAAATAACGATTAATTTACTCAAAATAGGGAATTTAGAACGTCCGTTGGCTAAAGTTTTTAACTAAAAAGAGAGGTTATAAACAGTTTGTTTATTTTTGTTCAATGAAGTTTCTTAAGCGACTTTTTGATTTTTATCTAGATGCCAGTATCCACGTTGCATTTGCCGTGTTTGCTTTAATGGAGGTGACCGCTATTTTGTTGAACATTTCCATAGATCGTCACTTGAAGTTTTTTGTGTTTTTTGGGACAATGACTGCCTACAATTTTGTAAAGTATGGTGTCGAAGCAAAGAAATATGTTTTAGTAGCCAATAGATATCATAAGAACATTCAGTTTTTTAGTATCATCGCGTTACTTATTGCGGGGTATAGCGCTTTCTATTTAAATGCAAATGAGTGGTACTTAATGGTGGTATTGTTCTTTTTAACAGGGCTTTATGCCGTGCCCTTGTTGCCACATACTAAAAATTTAAGAAGTTTAGCCGGACTCAAAATATTTATTGTAGCGGTTGTTTGGGCAGGGATTACGGTAGTGTTGCCTAGTTTTGAAAAGCCAAATGTAATTCCTTGGGATGTGGCTATAGAAACCATACAGCGTATTTTACTCGTATTGGTTTTACTCGTGCCTTTTGAAATTCGGGATTTAAAATATGACGATGTGGCTTTAAAAACCTTACCACAGCGCTTTGGAGTTCATAAAACCTTAACATTCGGAGGTTTTTCTGCGATAATACTTTATAGCTTAACCTTTTTAAAAGAAGTTTTGACCCCTTTAGATGCCATATCGAAGGGGATTCTTTTTTTAATACTAGGACACATTATGTTGTATACCAAAAAGAATCAAAGCAAATATTACGCATCTTTTTGGATAGAAGCGATTCCGATTTTCTGGTGGATTTCACTACTCTTAATAGCAAAATTACTTTAAGATACCGTTTCCTTTAATTTATTTTTCATCTCTTCTTTTTCCTTCTCAGACAAATTACTAAGCTTCGCTTTATCACATAAAGAGGTAAGCATAGTATTTTTTTTAGAGTGAACAGAACAGGCTTTACAAATAAGAATATGAAATTTAAGCTTTACCTTTTCGTAAAAAGTAGCTTCATCATATTGGGCTTTGTTGCAGATAACTGCAGCTTTATCACAAGAAATCATATATTGAACCAATTTTGATTAAGGCAATCCATCAAGGCCGTTCTTGACCTATGTATCATTACCCAAAGATTTGACGGATTAATTTCCAATTCATTACAAATATCTTCAGTACTTATTCCTTGAATTGTTTTCATTTTAAAAACTTGCCCTTGTTTTTTTGGTAATTTGCTGATGCAATTATGGATAGCAGCACCCAATTCTTCATTTTCAATACCGTCATTTTCTAAAATGCTATACGGATCTGCTACTTGTTCTTCTAGCCAATCACCATCGCTATCTACACTAGAATTGTAGGTCATTCGTACTTCGGCTTTGCCTTTGTTCGAATTAATTTTTCGATAATGATCAATGACTTTTCGTTTAAGGATAGAGATGAGCCAAGTGCGCTCAGCAGCTTCTCCTTTAAAATTTTTAGCAGATTTTAATCCGGCTAAAAAAGTTTCTTGTACAATGTCTTTGGCTATTTCGGCATCACTAACACGAATTACGGCGTAGTTAAACAAGTAATCTGCATATTGATCAACCCATGTGTCTGGATGCAATGAATGTGAAGTCATAAACTTTTTTAGTGGTTTCAAATTTACCTAATTTTTTTAACAACAAAATAGTGTACTTTTAACTTTAAACAATATTTATGAAATACACAGTTTTTTTATTCTTTTTAGCGTTCATTAATTATAGTTGTTCGCAAATAAAATCAAAACCTATCACAGAAGTTTCACAAGACGAACTTAAAACTATTGTCTTAGTAGATGTAAGAACTCCAGAAGAGTTTAACGCAGGGCACTTAGAGCATGCACTAAATATAAATTGGTTTGATGCTAATTTTCAGACACAGATAACAGAGCAGATTGCTAAGGATAAAACGGTTTATGTGTATTGTAAAGTTGGCGGTCGTAGTACCAAAGCAGCAGACAAGTTAACAGCTTTAGGGTATACGGTGGTAAATTTAGAAGGTGGGTATGATACCTATAAGAAGGCTAAGCACTAGCTTATATTAAATCCTTTAGAGCACTTTCTATCGTGGTATATTTAAATTTGAATCCTGCATCGGTTAGTTTTTGAGGAAGTACATTTCTGCTTTTTAAAATTAATTCTGTTTCGGTCTGTATAATTTTTGCTCCTATTTCTAATAGAAATTTAGGTAAGGGAATGCCAAAGGGTATGTTTAGTTGCTTGCGAATGCTTTTCATTAAAATAGCATTGGTAACAGTTTCTGGTGCAACACAGTTCACGACGCCTGTTAAGTTGTCGTTTTCTATAATAAAGTTGATGCTTTCCAGAAAGTCAGCACAATGTATCCAACTAAATTGCTGATTTCCTTTTCCTTGTGTTCCTCCAAACCCAATTTTTGCAAGTTTTACAATGGGCACTAAAGCCCCGCCATGGGTCGCCAAGACAATAGAAGTGCGTAAGGCTACTTTCCGCGTGTTTGGTGTCGTACTCTCATAAAATGCTTCTTCCCAAGCTTTAGCAACAGCTACAGAGAATCCTGTTCCAATTTCTCCTGTTTCTTCTGTCATTTGTTGGGTAAGAGCGTGCCGGTATATGGTAGCTGTAGAAGAATTGATCCACACTTTTGGAGGGCATGGACTTTGCGCAATTGCGTCTCCTAATATTCTCGTGGCAGCTACTCTAGAGTCTAAAATTAGTTTCTTATTTTTTGGGGTGTACCGGCAATCTACAGAGCGTCCCGCCATATTAATGAGTACCTCGCAAGAAGCAAATTCTTCTTTCCAAGGACCCAGTGTTTTGCCATCCCAAGTTACATAGCGACAGCCATTTTTGGTTTCGGTAGCACCTCGGGTAAGAATAACAATAGCAGTAAATTTTGACGCAAAATAGGTGGCAATCTCTTTTCCTAGAAAACCAGAACCGCCAGCAATAATCAATTTTTTCATGGATAATTTATTTCGTACAGGTGATGATATAATAACCGAAGCTGCGCATATGTAAACCAGATAATAAAGCAAAGAATGATCCTTTTAAATTGTGATAGCTTTCTTTTTTTAAGTGCTTGTTTTGGAATAAACTTTGTAAAGCAAAACCAATAATAGCAAAAGGTACATGAAGCACAGAAGGGGCAACTCTAAAGGAAGCATCTTCGACTTCAACCTTAGAAAAACCTTGATCTTTTAATTCTTGAACAATCGTAGTTAGTGTTCCCAGTCTTTCTAAACTCCAGTGGTTGCATAGTTTTTGGTAGGCATATTTCCCACCGTGACATAGATCTTCTTCATTAATTTTCAAAAAGGCATCTGCAATCACCAGTTTTCCATGTGGTTTTAAAATACGATACGCTTCTTTAAAAGATTGGCTGCTGTGCCCAGAGTGGCAAAGGCTTTCTATGGCGGTGGCAGCATCAAAAAAATTGGAAGGGAAGGATGTGTGGTTGTAATTTTCTTTAAGGATAATGCCCTTCATTTTTTTTAGCAACTGATTTCCTTTCGCCACCTGAAAATTGGATAAGGTGACTCCAAAGGCTGTTAGTTTGGGATGTTTTTTTAGCGCATATCGCATCGTGCCGCCCATACCGCAGCCTAAATCTGCAAGCGTATGTGATGCATTCGTAAGTGCTAATTTTTTAAGTACCTGATGGTTCATTTCGTTCAGCATGGCATCTCTTTTAAAGGGGTTGGTTTTAAAAGGGATAAAATAGCCAAAATGCATGTTGTAATCTGTACTCCAAAACTTATAATCTGCCGTGGCACCATTATAAAAACGGACCATCTCCATGCTGTTTTGCGTTGTTTTAGGTGTTGTAATATCTGCTATTTGTAGTAGTGAGGTTTCCATAGAGGTGCTTTTAAAGATTAAAAAATTGCATACAGTTTACGATTAATAACCAAGTAAATACGACAGCAAAAAGCGTAAAAAGGCCGTTCATGAAATACCCGCCAATTCTAAAGAGTGCTTTTTTAGGAATTTCATACATAGGGTAGTACGCAACTTGCGTGGCTACTTTTCCGATCCAATAGGCGGCAATTAATCCCGTAATGGCAATAGCTAGGTTACTTCCGTTTTGTAATTCTTGGGTTAATAAAATAGCAATCAACCCAAAAGAAAAATTAAGTCCTTGAATATACCTGCCATAGGTTTTTGCAATTTCTTGGTTTAAGGGCTTTAATTGTTTTACATCCGTATACCAATCAAATACTTTATGGCGTATGTAAGGGTAAATTAATGCCGTAAATATTTGGCCTAAGCCTCCAATAATAATGAGCCAATTTGGAACGTTATATTTCATAATTTATATATTTAGAACTTTCAGAAAACACTGAAAGTATAGTTTAAATTTTTTTTAGTTAAGGTTTTCAGTAGCTTCTTCGGTTTCGGAGCTGGCTAAAAGAAACATTTCATTTTTCAGCGTTTTTGTGATGTATACAAAGTAGCCCGCTAAAGCCATAGGAATTACAGCTAAATAGATCCATATTAAAAGTTCGTTAGGATTTATATTGCTGTTGGAGAAGATAAGGAGTAAGAGGAGGTAAGGAATTACATAAGACCAATACGTTCGAATAGCTTTATGAACTAAGCCATTTTTATTCATTTTATAGGTTAGATACAGGGCTATAATTACCTGAATTATTCCTAAAATAAATTGAGCTATTAATCCTCCGAAAATGGTAATGTAAAGTAGGACTGTTATGATAAAACTCCATCTATTAATGGTATGTAGGATTTTCATAATCTATGTATTTAGAACTTTCAGAAAATAATGAAAGTTTAGATTAAATTTTTTATTTAAAAATTTTGAATATTGATTTTGTTAACCAGTTTTGATTTTGGTTCACTAATTTGTTCAACATCATATCTGCAGTATCTGCCAAATCGTGTAAAGCCTTAGTTTGTTTAATTAGCTCTCTAGTTTTTTCAGTACCGTCATCTTTAATCGTAGAAACTTCTTTAAGTGTTTTTATAACAGGTTGAATTTCTCTGCGGCTACGTTCTTTTGCAATAACACGGGCCAATTCTTGTACATCTTTCTCTGTCGTAAAATATTCTTTACGCTCTCCAGGTACCAATTCTTTCGTGACAATTCCCCAATCTATCAACTGTCGTACATTCATGCTTGTATTGCCTCTAGAAATCTGAAGCTCTTCCATGATCTCTTCTGTAGATAAGGGTTTTGTAGAAATAAAAAGCAAAGCTTGTATCTGCGCCATGGCTTTATTAATGCCCCAAAGCGTACCAAGGCTACCCCAAGTACTAATGAATTTATCTTTTGCCTCTTTGTATTCCATGAAACAAAGATATACATTATTTTTAAACTTTCAATGATTTGTGAAAGTTTATTTATAGAAAGGCTATTTCCGGTATTATGAGGTGGTTATGTACTAATTCCTAAGCTTAGGTCGTTCTATTTTAGAATTTAATAGCGAATATCCCTTAAAACAGGGTATTGTAGTCAAAAACAAGCTATTAACTTGCATTCCATTAAAAGTAACGAAACAAGCTACATGTCAAATCCTTTTAAGAAAATTACAACAAATGCAGAGACTTCTAAAAGTGCCATGCATACGCGAGGGCAACAAACCGAAACGAGCACAAGTTCCGAGAGTTGTAAAACTTGTGGCGCACCACGGCCAAAAAAAACCAATTTGGTAACCTGTGATTATTGTAGGCAACCTTTTATGGCACATGTTGATTTTTTTAAAGAAGACTCTTAAACTATGGCAAGCAAAGAAGAACTAATACAACGTTGGGATTCCTTTTTACAAAAAATAGAAGTCCGTTTTAATGAATCTTTAGGGCATGCAGAAGAAGCCTGTCATGAACAATTAGTAGCGACCACTTATGAATATGACACTGTGATGCGTTCTTGGAGCGGTATGAAAGCACAAGTGCATGTATTGATAGAGAAAATTGATGAGGTTTGGGCCGGAAAAGTAGCGCCAGAAATGGAAGCTTTGGGCGATTTTGCGCATGACGAAGGAAATAAAGCCTATGATTTAAGCCATAAGCTGCTGTATTCTTTAGAAGATTTTCAACGCAAATTGGAAGGAGAACTTTCGCAAAAATTCTATGATCATGCCATACAAGTCGCTAATAAAAAAGCATCCTGTAGCCAGTGCAATGCTGATTTAGAGATTAAAAAAGACATTTTCAGGGCACAATATATTTCTTGTACATTTTGTAATACGGTAAATACAATTGCCCCAGAGACTAAGTTTATAAAAATAGGTTGGGGTATTGTAGATCATATAGCGGCATTGAAAACTACAGCTCAATATAAGGCCATGACTGCAGCAGAAGAAGCTATTAGGGCATATAGAGGCAAAGCACCAGACTCTTATTGGACAGATTATTACACAGTTTACAACACCTATTGGAGTGCCTATTTTACAGAACGGATGGCTCTGAATACAGATTTGAAAGAAAGATATGATTCAGACATGGCACGGAAACATAAGGAATTTGAAAATTTTAAAGAAATACAAACCAAATAAATACTAAAATTATGGAAGCAATAAACGGAGTAACTTTTGAAGATTGGGGTGCAGCCAGCGGTAATATCGCTATGGGAATGAGCGCCGAAGAGGTCTGTGAAATATTAGGAATAGAACTTCCTGTATGGCAAAAAACAAATGAAGAGTGGGGTGGCAAATTAGGCGATTTAATGGCGCAGGATATGTCTATCGCTACTACCTATGGTGGGTATTTTACAAATCCGAAAGTAGGGAAGTTTGCAGGGATAAAATCAGACGTACCTTCGTTAGCTTCGCTCTTAGAAAAAGTACCAGATTTTGACGCCTACCAGAAAATATTCAACCATCAGTCGGCAGCTTCTGAGCATGGCCATGATCCTGTCTCTGCCTTAGAGCAATATGGTTTTAATCTGCAAGAATGGTCACAGATAAGCATGCATTATTCTACGTGGTCTAATGAGTATTTAAACCCCAATGGTGCGGAATATGAGCAACGATTCAGAGAAATATCTGCTATTATGGATAAATGGAGTCAGTACTGGAAAGAAAACTTTAAGGAGGATGCTGTTGATTTAGGTGGCGATATTGATTTTTAAACACGAATAAAACAACAAGTATGGATTTTAAAAAGCAAATGCGTTCAGTTATTCAATGGGAAGATCCCAAAGATTACCAACTGTTTTTCAAATTCACCGATAGGGGTGATGAGCTAAAAAATGCCTCTAAATTAATTCTACAACCGGGACAAGGGTGTATTTTTACCTACGAAGGTATAATTGAAGGATTTTTTGAAACGGAAGGTATTTACGATTTAAAAACATCGAATACTCCTTTTTGGACCACCATTAAAAAGTTTATGAACGCTTTTGAAAGTGAACATAAAACAGGACTTTGGTTTTACAGAAAGGCGGAGCTATTAAATGTGCGTTGGGGAACAAGAATTCCAATCACCTATAATGATCCTGTCTATAGTTTTCCTGTAAAGCTTAGAGCTTATGGCAATTATTCCCTGCGGATTACCAATGCAAAGGAATTTTTTATCAACATTTTAGCGGGCCAGACAGATTATTTTGTAGACCAATTGCAAGAAGTATTTCTATCGCGTATTACACAGCCCATTTCATCTTACTTAGCCAATGCTAAGTTCTCTTACGCAGAAATAGATGGACATATAGAAACCATTGCGCAACAGGCACAACTAAAAACAACTGAAATCTTTGAAAAGCTAGGTTTTCAATTAACAGATTTTAGAATAGAAGGCACTTCGTTTGATCCAGAGACCAACAAACGGATTAGTGAAATTAGTGATGTGCAAGCCGATGTTAATGCGGCAAGCATAGCGGGAATAGATTTTGCAGAACTGCAAAGGTTGCGAGCCATGCGTGATGTTGCCAAGAATGAGGGAATGGCAGGAGCTAGTATGGGAATGCTTACCGGTATGGAAATGGGAAAAGCAATGAGCGGTACTACTGCTGCTCCGCAAGAGGCGCCTAAAAATAATATCAAAATAAAGCTTAAAGAACTCAAGGAACTTTTTGAAGAAGACTTAATTTCAGAAGAAGAGTTTCAAGCCAAGAAGCAACAATTATTAGATCAATTATAAACAGATGAAACAGCTATTCTTATTTCTTTTTATCACACCATTTGCTATGGCGCAAGCTACTTTTGTTCCTGTAGAAAAAGAGCGTTTAGATACTTGGCTTACAGAAGCCAAAGAAAATGGCGAGGTAGATATAAAACAGTTGGAAAAATTAGATGCAGAATATGCGGATGTTTTAACAACACCTGCAAGTACCAATCGTATTTTTGATTATGGACGTATTCTTACCATAGCATTACAACCTGGTTTGGCATCGGCGAGTGAAAAAGAACTTTCTGGAGCAGGTCAAAAAATTATTGACGAAGCAGAGAAGGCATACAGAAATGCCATTAGCAATTGCGATTGCCATGGTCGTGCAAATATTATGTTGGGCCTGTTATACAATCAACAGGGTAAATATTATATTTCTGAACCTTATTTAGAAAAAGGCTTGGAATTAGAAGAAGGCGGTGAAGACTGGATGATTGCCGCTAATCAATATCTATTAGCGGGTGCCTATACCTATAATACCGCTGAAGAAAAATATGTAAAGGTGTATGAGCTTTTTAAAAAATATGCTAAAACGGTCACCAAAGATGCCGCCTATTATCAAAAAATGGCGGGTTTATATGTGAGCTATTATGAATAATCAACAACAACCAAGGATGAACTCATTTAAGAAAACACTTTTTGTGTGTGGTATTTTTGCAGCATTAACCTCCTGCAATTTTAATAAATCGGTCCGTAAGGATTTAGTAACAGGAATTACCACCAAAGGAGATGGCCTCTCTGCAGAAAAGGTATATGTTACCATTAATGATGAAAAAGTGAGTGATAACGAGTTCTACTACGGCCAGAATATCTACACCATCTTTGAAAACATGAGTGGTTTCATGGTAGAAAACAATAGGTATCACCCACAAATGGAAGTGGTATTAATCTCTAAAGCAGGAGATACGATTATGCATGAAGCTAATTTATTCCAACAAAATCCGGGTTTTGGTGCTGAGATGAAAACCTTGCAAGGTAATATGCTTTTGGCTAGGCCTATTTATTCTTCAGAAGACTATACGTTACATTATAAGATCTCGGATGAGCATGGTGAGGGGGTATTTAATTCAACCCTTCAGTTTGATCTTCTTCATGATCCGGCTATAAAGGTGGATAAGAAGGGATTAGATTACAAAGAAGGCTATTTATTGTCTTTGACCAAAAATGCGGTTATCACAGATAGTAAAGTAGCTTTTGAGGAACTTATTTTGATGGATTTTCAGGATGTGTCTGGATATACTAGAGTAGATGGCGCTGTAGCATTAGGTTTAAAAATTAAGGTTACCGATGCTAATGATACAATGATTCTAAATATGGAAGATGTATTTGGCGAGAGTACACTTAGTGAAGAACAAATAAAAAGTGGCTTAGGGGCGCAGCTCAAAATTACGAAAGGCGCATTGAAAAACCCCGTTACTTTTAAAGTAACTATTTGGGATAAAAATAGTAATGCTCGTTTAGATGCAGAAACAGAACTGATTGTAGAGTAGGTTGGGTTTTATTTCAACTAACCGCTGAGGTCCTTGTAATAATGCTTGTCACTTCGAGTGAATTATTTTGGAGCGTTAGTGGAGCAATAATTAGTATCGAGAAGCTTTCTGTGCTTTAAAAAGTTCTCGATACAACGTTTGCTCCGTTTCACTTTTCACTACTCGAACGTACTATACCGCTACAGCACACAATCTTTAAAAATGGTCTCTAATTCTTGCTCAGGATCTGCGGTTAAACCAGAGTGGGTTATAGAACTTTGGATGATGGTACTACGGGAGGCGGTTAACCAACGGAATCGATCCGTGATATCTAATTTTCCTATAGCGCCACCAGTAGCTTCGCCTTTACAGACCAAATCCCATCCTTTTAAATAGGCGTTCAGAGCCTCAAAATCTTTCTCGCATACAAAGCTGCCTAGTTTTTTCTGGTCTATATGGTATTTCATCTTTAAGAACTTTTTAGGTCTAGAGAATACAATGACGCCCACGTTAAAAAATTCTTCGCGCTCTACTTTGGGTACGATGCGTATTATGGCATACTCATACTTCGCTCTATCTTGCATCTTCAGCTTCTTTAACTAATGAATCTATAAGGGCAAGTTTAGCTTTAAAATAGTCTAAATACGCCGCTCGCATTTGAGTGGGAGTAAGGTCATCACTCTCGCTTTCCAACCATTCTTCAGGGATTAAAGCTATAATCTCTTGCAGCTTTTCAGCTGTGAATGCTTTTGTTATAAGTAGTGCCGCTTCTTTTAATTGCGTAGCACGGTCTAGCAGTACGTGGTCTTTTATAAGCGGAAATGTACGCGTAAGATGATTTTTATAGGTATTCCAATTATGGTGAAAATAGAAACTAGCCCCATTATCAATAATCCATAATTCATTATTCCAATCTAAAAGATTAGGGTTTTTTGCGGTACGGTCAATATTACTCATCAGGCTATCTAGCAATACTACTTTAGAAGCCGTTAATCCATCTACTTTAGAAACTAAAGGATCAAAGGTAATGGCGCTAGATAAAAAATGAAGTCCTAGATTAAGGCCTACGCTAAATTTTAAGAGGTCTTGAATCTCTTCATCCGGTTCGGTTTTACTAAAGGTATCGTCTAGATGCATAAATACCAATTCGGGCATTTTTAAGCCTAGGGTACGGGCCAGTTCGCCGCCCATGAGTTCTGCAATTAAAGCTTTTTTACCTTGGCCAGCACCTCTAAATTTAAGTACATAGAGGAAACCATCGTCTGCTTTTACAATAGCAGGCATAGAGCCGCCCTCGCGTAGTGGCTTTATGTATTGCACCACATTTACCGTCCGAATATCAATCTTATTCATAGGAGCGAAGATAAAAAAAAGTTCCTGCAGGTTATGAGGTTGTGTTTGTTTATTCTGATACTATTTCAATAACTCCAGTAATGCTGCACACCTCTTTAACCGTATTGTAAATGGTGCCATGCTTTTCAATATTTTTTTTCAGCAAGCTAAGATTCAAGTGTTCCTCGTTGCTGTGAATGGTTAACACATATTGAATCTCATCCATCCGTGGTGGTTTCTCTAAACGGGTAGCTTCAATAGTTATTGCTGCGCTTGTATAGGTAAACCCCATAAGCAATGAAAAACGTTCTACATTTTTTAGCATACAAGCCGATAGTGATCCTAAAAATAACTCGGCAGGGTTGGGTAAGGTGGTTGCGGTAGCCGCTGTAATCCCAAAAGCTACTGTAGCTTGTTTAATTTGTATCGTAGCACCTTGTTTAGCAACAGAAGTGGCTGAAGTAGCATAATTCATGATTATTTTTTAGTATGAGTTTACGCATTTTCAAGCATCAGTATGGAATAAACTTTAAGTTTAGTCTCGCAATACGGTATATGGGATATATCTCTTCTAATGTCTACTAGTTGAGAAATAATTAATAAAGGCTTCACATGCACCTCCAAAGCCTTTATTGTTCTCAGTTTGATAAATTGTTATTCTAAAATAGTTACCCCTTTTTCTATCCCACTATCCAAACCCGTATTAAAATCTTCAGTACTTAAAAAGGGTACCTTATTCTCTTGAGCAGGACCTATTCCAATTCCTTCAAAAACAGTCCCAAAAGTGTCTGTATATACCTGATTTGATAAATTTATATACGTACCGTTTGGTAATCTATGGGTAAGAATGGAAGAAAATATTCCCATAGTATGCTCACCAACAATAGTTACATTAGGCAAATCTTTTAGTGACAAAACAAAAATTTCTGCAGCGCTAGCCGTAAACGGACTCGTAAGTAAAACTATTTCTCCAGAGAACTGATAGTCTCCTTTAGGGTTTAATGTAATGGCTTGCTCCTCTATAAAACCTGTTCTACTTTTAGATTTTATAGTAAAAATAGGACGTGAAATACTTGTAAATCGTGAGGCTATTTCTAAGGCGATACCATCAAAGCCACCACCATTAAATCTTAGATCTATTATGATCTTATCAATGTTAGCTTGCTGAATATCATTCATTACCTGATCCATCACATGGTTTACAGCTGTTATTTCGTCCTCTACGGGTGCATAGCCACCCATATTTGCGATATTGAAGTATCCTATTTCATCCGTGACAAGTCCCCAAAACATATTGCCATTGGGATCGCTATTAAAGGTATCGTCTAAATATTTTGAATGGATAATTGGCACCCGTGATCTAATCGCAGTGAGTAATTCAGGAAAGGTTTGGCTTTGAAGCTCTGCGGTTAAATGTGCATTCATATGTTCAAGAATGCGTGCTTCACCAGAAGTAATATTTACTTCTTGATTAAAGATCCCGATATGAAAATCGTTTAAGGGCTGTACCATTTGTTCTAAAACTGGGTATAAATTTTCGGAAGTTACTGTAGGAAGTAAAGACAAATTAGCTTCCCAGTTTACGCCTCTTAAATCAAAAAAAGCATAATAGTCATTAAATAGATTCCAAAAATGCTCGGCATTAATTTTAGGATCTACTGAGAAGTCAATACTGGTACTATCAAATACCGTAGTGGTATCCGTAAGTTTATAAAAATAGACTTTATCTATAAATAGATCTGAAGTACCAACGAGCTGATCTCCTTCTTCTGTAAACACCAGATTTGCATAATTTTCTGGCAATACATTAGCGTCTATAAGAACATTTCCTGCAGCAGAAACACCATATAATTTGTTCGTACCTTCAACAGACTCTAATACATACCCCTTTGAAGGAGCATGCCAGTAAACAGGTTGGTTTTCGGGTTTTTGTGGTGTATTCTGACTTTTAGAACAACTGGTAAAAACTACCATTAACACTAAAACTTGGAAATAGATTTTTTTGTTTGACATCACTTTAAATTTTAAGTTCAGGTCAAATAGAAAGGATCCTAGTATACGCTTAGTTTTGATTTGTTAGATTATAATAAATCGGTACTCATCCATATTTCTCCTTATAGGTTTTAGGGGTCATATTTGTACTATTCTTAAAAGCTTTGTAGAAGGTCGTTTTTGAAGAATATCCAGCTTCAAGTCCAATCGCCTCAATACTATACTTGTCAAAGGTAGCATCGCACAACATTTTTTTTACCTCCGTAATTCTATATTGATTTATAATACTTGAAAAGTTATCATCACTGTTGGTAGTAATAACCTGTGATAGATACCCTGCGCTAATATCCAATTGTTGTGCAACAGATTCTCTTGTAATGTTTGGGTTTCTATAGATATGTTCTTCTTTGAAAAGTGCCTCAAATTTCTCAAAAATGGTCTGCGTAGAAACGGAAGGTTCAGTGTTGGCTACACTAGCTTCTTGATTACGGAGTATCTTATTAATCTCGCTGGCTTGGTGCAGCATTTTATACTTATATATTATGGTGTAAGAAATCCAAAATAAAGAAAAAGAACCTGCAATAAGAAGAACTAAACCATAATACTTGTTAATCTCATGAGGGAATATGCCACGTATAAAATCTACCATAATCCAAAATATAATGATCAGACTTAAAACAAGGTGTAAGTTCCGGATGGCTTTATTTGCTTGTTTTGAAGGCGAATTTTTTAAGATGAAGAATAACCAAAGCATTAAAAAAGCAATGTATATATAAATTAATTTACTTTCAAACATAAATAGATTATGCCTTAACCTTAAGATAGCGGCACTTTTAAAAGTAAATAATCGAAAATCTCTTTCCAGGCAATCAATGGTATTTAGAAGTAGGGAGAAAATGAATGGAAGGTAGAGCAATTTTAATTCCTTATAAGAAGAAAGTTTGTTGTCTATACTTTTTATACTAAATAGGAACAGAAAAACAGGAGCTAATAGAATCCATTCAATATTGCAAATGATATTTAGTTTTTGATGGGTACGGAAATAATCAAATTCTGGTAGTATTAATTTTACTAGCAGCATACAAATTGTCAGTACCGTAAATCCAAGGTATTTATTGGTATTACTTTTAAAAGAAGGCTTCATCAGTATAGAAAAGCCAAGTAAGAAGCCAATGATGATGATACCACTAAAAACAGTCAGAATAATTTCCATTAAATTTTGTGCTATACAGATGGTAATTAAGTGTGGGATAAACCTTGTTATGAACCTTAAAAGTAAGCAACTTCAGGTTAGCACCAAATTCATATTACATATAGTTAACTGCTATAATCTATATATAAAGGCGATTATTTTATAAACAATGCAATTATGTTCTATATTAGCACTTGTATTTGTCGTTTAAATGCGATATTAGGAAGTGCTTATTGCTCCTTTAAACTTATACTTTCTTAAAGAGAATATGTTGAGGATGCTATATTTTTCACACTTTCTACACTGTTGATAATCAGGGTTATAAAATTATGATGAGAACAAAAAAATAACAATTTTAAAATTAATTATGAGAAACAATTTAAGTATTAAACCATCTACGCTTTTAAAAGGTATTATGCTATCGGTTATAATAACCATTACCTCAAGTTGCGCAAAAGAAGAGGAGCCTAGTGCAGTTTCTACGGCAGATTTATCTATAGCAACACTTGTAGCAAAAGTAAATTCTGAAACGTACAAGGCACATAATTTTAATGACGGACAGTTAGACCCTTTCACCGAAGATCAAGGATTTACAGGCACGGATATTTATGGGGAAGGTATGAGTTTTCAAAAAGATTTTACTGGAGGAAAAAGGCTTAAACTTGTCTGGAAAGAATCTGAATATGATGGTAGCCGCAGAGAGCGTGGCCATGAAATTAAATTAGGGGTAAATAATAATGATGAGATTTACACTGGATTTTATCTTTTTATTCCTTCTGGGCAAAACAATAATTTGCTTAACAAAAACACGATTGTTTGGCAGTTGTATAATTGGAATACGGATGGGTGTAGTAATTGGACAGCGCATCTTGAGCTAAAAGGAAACGCGCTTTACCTTAGCTACCGTAATGCTTGTGTGAGCCCTACAGTAGTTAAAATTCTTGATGCTATAGAAACGGATAAAGAATTGGCATTTCAAATTAGAGCGGTACTTTCAGGGACGAATCACGGAACCCTTGCCGTACTATTGGATGGCGAAATTATAGCAGATCTAAAAAATATTAATCTTGGTTTCGGCAGCTTTGATGCAAATGACAATGCAGAAACTTCTGTAGCTGGCGTAAAAATGGGCATGTATTGTTTTGACACGGCTAATTATTCATTAGATGAAACACGAATTTTATACCTTGATAATGTAAGTTCATCAGCCCGTAGTGGTTCTGTCGCAAACAGTCTAGATAAGGTAGACCCTAGAAAGTAGTAGGTAACAAATAGTTCTAGTTCATGATGATTAGCATAGCGCTATTGTTCTTATACAATAGCGCTATTATATTTTATCTCTTGGACTACTTCTTATAATATGCCAGAGCGAAATTTATATGCGAGTCTTTATGATCAAGATAATCGCTATGGCTTTGAGTTATTTTAATATCTGGGATAATACTATCACCAAATTTCCACCAGGTAATTGAGTTACATCTTGCTCCAAATTTATAATTGAAAAACTTAAACGGAGTTTAAACTTGATGGTTCTTCTTTCCATCGTTTGTATTGGCAACTATCTTATGTATGCAGCATGGTTTTGGTTTCCATTAAAATTTTGTAAAGTTTTCTGACTTAATTGAGTTCCAATCTTCTTTTACAATACTAAAATATACATCATTCCTACTTTCTCCGTTGGGAGCGATGTAGTTATTTCTAAAAACACCCTCTTTTTGCGCTCCAAGTTTTAGAATTGCTCTTTGCGATCTTAAATTTTCTTCGTCTGCGCTAAATTGAATTCTTCTAAACCCAATGTTTTCAAATCCGAATTTCAGTAATTCATATTTACATGCTTTGTTTAGTCCGGTTCCTTGAAACTCTGTTCCGTACCAAGTCCATCCAATTTCACACTTTTTACTCCCTTTGTTTATATATCCAAACCGGGTACTTCCTGCAACTCGGCCACTTTGCTTATCAATGATCAGGAAAGGGTAACAAATTCCGTTTGCTTTGTCCTTAGCCGTATCTGCTAAATAGCGGTCAAATTCCTCTTCATTTTTCATAGTCATTCCCATAAATTCCCAGATGCTTTTTTCGAATATTATTTCCTTTAACTCTTGGTTTCTTAAATCGTCCAGTGGGAGCAGGAGAACGCGGGCATTTTCTAGTTGAATCTTTGTATTTAACAGCTCAGTATTCATTTACTTTTTAAAGTTTTGCAATATCTAAAAATAGGGATAAAGTTTTAGAGGTGTAGCCGTTAGGGTTACTTTATGAGGTGGTTTCACCTCAATTCTTTGTTCCAAGGCATTATTTATATTCACCGTCTGTGTACTTTAGTACGTTATATTTTAATTCGCTATTTTCTTGATAGGTACATTCATTATTTTCATTAGTGTAATATGTTTCTGTACTAATTTTATTTTTAGCGAGTATGTCAAAGTAACCATTGCTTTGGCTAGTTTTCATAATTAAAATTACGTGTTTATCTACATAATCTGTTGAACAATTAAACTGCACATCTTCTGGATCCCATTGCCCATCGGTTTCTTCAACCACATAATTGCTTAATACCTTTTTTAAAGTATTAGGGTTTCTAACATATAATGATAATGTAGTTTTATATGGATTAGGTTTACTACTGCCCACGTATTCAAGCCTGACACCAAATGCTCTGGTATTTTCGGTCAATAGATAAGGAGCTGTATCAATTTTTATTTTTTGAAGTTCCTCTGAGTCTATATGCCAACCATTCTCTTTATAGTCTTCAAAATATTGTTGAATAATTTTTCCAGTTTTAGTATTCACAATAATTATATAAGAATTTACAGTATAAGAGGATATACTAATTTCTTCTACCCGCTCTGCAATTACTATAATTGTTTCATCTTTATTACTTGGATTTTCTTTAGCTTGGGTTAATTTAATCGAATGGGTATCTATTCCTAACTCTCTGATAGTATTACCTATTAAACTATTATCCTCTTGTGAATAGAAATAATGTGAATTAATTAAAATAATTAAGAATATAATTTTTTTCATAGTAGTATGCTTTGTGCTGGCTTATATAAGAAATGTAGGGTAGAAGATAAGCACTGTCGATCTGGTTTATTCCTTAGCCGACTGTACATATTTTAATTTTATATTTAGTAGACTTAGTTAGTAAATATAAAAGCCCAATATTTTTATACCTTGTTAACTACAGTATTTATCCTGCTCCGTTTATTCTTTCAAACTTATAAGAGCAATTGGCTTCTATGACATACTCAAACATTATTGATTGTTCAGATGCGTGTATAACCTCGCCATCTTCATAAACTAACGAACAATTATTTATTTGAATTCTGAAGGTATTAGTATCCACATCAAAAATTAAAAAAAATTCGTCTTCACAATCGTCATTTTTAATATAGTCCAAATCCCAATTTCTATGTAGTTTATAGGTTTTAGAATAAGTATCATCTTGAGATTTCATTAACTCATCTATATTTATGTTTTGAACAAAATCTTTGAGTTCTTTTTTAAATATACTATAGCCACCTAAATAATTAGGAATACCGTATTCAAATTCGAGTGCTATTTTTTCTATAATTGCTTCCCTGCAATCTCTAAATTCACCATAATTGTAATCTGGATATTTATCTTCACCAAATTCATCACCTATGTTCTCTAAATAACTGTAAAGTTTATCATTAATTAAATTCGGAGTTATTAGTTTAGTTTGCTGTGTTCCTTTATTCTTAGTTTTAATTATTTTTGAAGGGTCATATATAGGGTTAATTTCTTTGGTGACCTCATAAGTTCCGCTTATTAAGTCATATTTCTTAGATATGTGTCCAGGATATGCTCTATCTGCTGAAGCATAAGCTGTTAATTGGAGTTCCTTAATTTTTGAATTAAACTTAAGTTTAAACTCTCTATAAGACGTACTGCCACCCAGATAAAAACTAAATACAATTATGTTGTTTTCTAATTTTACTTCATTTGGAGGTATTTCATATTCACCTCCTTCATCTAAAACTATTTTATATGTTTTACTATTTGCAGTTAAATAAATAAAGAGAACTTTTTCATATGAACTGGTATTACTTGCTACTTGAATTACATCTTTGATATTGTCACCGTCTAGGTCTACAGAAAGATTATACTGTTTTGGTAGATTACTAGTAGTTTTTTCATATCCATATGGTAATTCAAAAGGTTTTAATTTTTCTTCAATACTTTTAATTAATTCTATATTCGTTTTTTCGATTGTATCTAAAACTATTTCTACATCTTTATCGGGTTTATACCATTCTTTTTTTTCAAAATAGGCATTTAAAGTTTCGTCTTTAAATACATATCCTTTTCGAGCAAAAATTTCATTCCTTAAAATGTGCAGTTGTTCATAGGTTTTACCTTCTAGTTCCTCTATTGTAAATACTTTCTCAGAGGATACTAAATTAGTATTATCAAGTATAGTATTCACTTTGTCTTCATTTTTACAAGCAATTAAAAAAGATAATATAAAATATAGGATTATAGTTTTTTTCATATTGTAGTTAGCTTTTGAGTGTATAGTTAGTGGCTTATTTGAATAGCTTATCTAGCAAATACAAACCGAATAGTATTTTCATAAGTAAGCTTTAACTAACCATTAATGATACACCGTGTTGCCTACAGTATTTATTTTCTATATATAATATAAAAATAGTACTCGGCTGGTAAGGCATCAGTTTTAATTGTTTGTTTTCCTAAAAGTTCATGTTTACTGTTTTCAACGGTTTTTTCAGCATTTTTAAGTTCATCAATTAAGGTGTTTTTCCAATTTATTTTGTCATCCTTTAACTGAAATTGAGAAAGTGAATTAAGATTCCATTTTTTCTCTAAACTACTAAAATAACTCTTATTTGTTTCACAAACAATTTGAAGAAAAGCATCAACTTTTTGACCATTTTCATTATATATTCTATTTATGAAATCCTTATTTAAATTGCCTTTCGCACAGAATTTTAAAATATCTTTTGGGAAATTATATTTTAATTCCATTGTGAAATCAGTAATTTCATTTGTACAGATTGAGAAGTCTATTGTAGCTCTTTTTTTGGTTGCTTTATTCTTATATCTTGGATGTTCAGCAAAAGCTCTTTGATTAGTGTTTTTTTGCTTGTTGTAAAGTTCAACTAAAGTATTCCTTATATGACTTTCGTGTTTTTGATTTGGGAAATTCAAAAGGGTTATTTTTAATCTTTCATTAAATTCGGTTGATTCTATTGTTGTCTTTATATTACCTATAAATTCCTTGATATTCATTTTTTTTATATTGTAGATAACAAGCGCATATACGCATGTTCCATATTATTTTTTTTGTGGGGGGGAGGAATACTAATCATAAAATAACTTTTATTTCCTATAGTTGTCTTCGGTTTCCACACTATTGTTGACAATTTAGCTATTATTCTAAAAAGAATTTAATTTAATAGGTAAATGGTTGATTTTCAAACAAGTTTGAAAGGGCGTTACAGCTTTGTAGTTATGTTAGTATAACCCTAACGCTACGAGAGTCGGGAGCAGTGTAAGAGGTCGAGCTAGAATAAGGAAGGTCGGTAATAGAAAGCTTCGGAAGCTATTGTTTTTATGTTCTTTCAATGCTTGTATACACAACAAGGCATTTATAGAGGTATATAAGTGAATCGTAAACAAGGAGCAGCGCAATAAACTGGCACTGACAGCAGTTGCGAACAAACTACGTAAACAGTTCATTGCTAGTGCAAAATCTGGCAGATCCTGTGATGAAAGGTACGTTTTTGTATTTCCTAGATAAATAGCAGATAAATACAATAAAAAAAGCTCAAAGATTCTGATTTTAGAATCTTTGAGCCTAGAATACTAGTGTCTCAGATTAAGGAAGCATTTACGTGTTTTTCACCTCAGTTCTTTATTATGCCTTCGCCTTTTATTTTATTCATTCTGGATTTGTCGTAATTCCATCATAAAAATAGTCAATTATGTATTTGTCGAACGTATCTATGTAATCGTATGATTTAATCGTCTTTTTCCCTATTTTGTGAAAAATTTCTATTGTATTATGGATATTCAAATTTTCATCCAAGAAATTAATTATACCATTTTGATGCAGTTTTCTTGAAATCATTCTCGGCATTCCATATTCTTCTAATTGATAAACAACTGATGGTAGGAAAGCGTGAGAAACCCTAGAAATAAAAGGAGCAACATCCGTTCCGTTGTCAATTATTTCTTTTTGAAGTATGTTTATATCACTAATTAAAGAAGACAGATTAAATGCTGCCGTTCTTTCCAATTTGAAAAATTGTTCAATGTCAATATCAAACTGGTCTAATTTATCCAAAAGTTCGGGAATTGTGCTTCCCCAATTCTCGACTAAAATCTTTACAAATTCAACAAATTTTTTGTGTTGGATACCATAACGACCATCACCCCATTCACCTGGCTGTAAACTGATTATTTGCCATAGTAGTCTGTCCCAAGATTCAGGTTCATTAGAATTTAGATACGAAAGTCCATTCCAATCTTCTGGATTAGATTTCATTTGTCTAGCTGTCTCCTTAATAAACTCTGAATTATTAGATTGGAATATATTTTCTTTTAAAAGTCTATCGAACGTTTCCTTTCCAAGTATATCGTACATTTCATTTTTGAAAGTTACGATTTTGGCGATTTGCTCACTATCTAAACTTGAACTGTAAATGTTTTCGTCCAAGTCTCCTAAAATGGTGTCTGGAAAAGGAATATCAAGTTGTGTTGTTCCTTCTGGTGGTGGTGGTTCGAGCAAATAAATTTTACCAATGAAATACTTAAACATTCTACCACCTCTGCCGATAATATTTTTATAAGTAAAACTGTCTAAAAGACTGTTGCCTCCACTTTTACGATTTCGCCAAATTATAACGTTTTCAGCAGATGTATTTACACCTTCTATTATTGATGAAGTAGAAATAATATTGCTTAATCCTTCTTGTTCTTCGAATAGTTTTACTTGAATTTGACTTATAGATCGGTGCAATTGCCCGTTATGAATACCAACACCCCTTTTAACTAAATTGGTTAGTTTCCAATTAGCTCCATAATTTTTAGTGAGCCAATTAGCAAATTCTATCAATAAGGGTTTGTCGGAAATTGAAAGGTTTTCATTTAAGAGATTTGAAACTTTGTCGATTTGCGGATATGACGCTGCATAAATAAGTGATTTGGTTTTTGTTTCGGCAAGAATTTTTAGGAGTACTTCACTTTTTTGAAGTTCTTTTTCAATTTTGTCTCCTTCAATTTCTTTGTATGGCTCAAATCGTTCAAGATAAACTGTACTAAATCCTAATTTATCCTCAAAAATCATATCTTGAGTGAATATATTATCGCCAATCGAAGTTATGTTAGGAGCTAGAAAATATTTTTGTTTTGATTTAAGTCCTAATTTAATAATTGCCTTTAACAGAGATGGAGACCTTGATTTATCGTAAAAAGAACTTGCTTTATAAAATTCATCAATTATTAATATATCTATACTGTCGATTTTATTCACGTAGTTCATTGCCCTTTCTTGCGGAAAAATGAAAATGTTTCTATCTGCAGGCTCAACTTCAGTGGTTGTAATAATTTTATATCTTTGAGCAAATTTCTTGTACAAACGTCTACGTGTTTCGTCTGTTAGAGCTATTGTAGGCACAATTATTACTACATTATTTGGATTTTTGATGGAAATAAAAGCATCTATAACGAAGCTTTTCCCAAAGCTTGTCGGAGCACTTACGGCAATGTTTTCTCCATTAACTAATCGTTTTAATAATGATGACTGTTCTCTATGTAATGTAGCTTTTTTACCTCCTATATCAACTTTGAATATTTCATATACAAATCTATCCTCCCAATTAGCAGTGTCTGCTTTGAGATAAGGATATAAACCTGTTTCACGAATTAAATGGTTAACTAATTGAGAATATTCAATTTCGTTTCTTTCGTGGTAATCCAATAGTTTAATCAATTCATTTCTTGCTTGAACCTCTTTATTTCCAATTAAGTATTCATTAATTATATGGCAAGTGTCAAATATTTCCATTGCTTAAGAATTTTTATAAAAGTCAGCCATTGAAACAAACTTATCTACAATGGTTTTTTTGAGTGGAACAGGAAATAAAATCAAATGAAACTTGATTTGCGAATAGTGTGGTATACCTCCAATTTTATTCAATTGCTTTTTGAAAAATGATTCAGCTCTGTTTTTATGGTAATCAATCAATTCATTTTTATATTCATCAGAAATTGCACTTTGTTTTTGTGTTATTTCACATTCGTGTAATAGTAATATTGGAATATGTAATTTGGGTTTTATCAAATCGATAGATTCTCTTGGTGATAGTGCTGATTTAATCGAATTTCTTAATGTCTCATCACCAATTAAGGAATCAATATCTGGTAGATTTGTAACAATACTATTTTCTTTTTTGAGTTTCTCAGTTAATAATGAATTTGCTACAGATGTAATTATTTCAGGAATTCTTGCATCCTCAATGCTGTTATAAAATTTCGCTTCTCCAAACCATATAGAAAAATCTGTATCGTTTTCGATAATTATATGAACACTATCAGCTCCTTTAGCATTGTCTTGTGCATTTTGCTTGTAAAATATTTTTGGGACAACGGGTAATGCATTGAAATGATGCTTCATTATAGCATATAGAACAATTTCCGCAATTTCACTTCCTTTACTAATGTCACCTGATTTGTCAGAAAGTCTTAAGTTTTTTGCTGCATAGGTCAATAATGAATGGTGATGATTAACAAGGCTTTCTCTTTCTCTGTGTGATAATGAGGTTTCAGCAATATTGTCCCAAATGAAATTTTGAAAATGATTGTACCTCCATTCTGTTGCTTCAAAATTATTAATCATACTTATCACACTCTTATTTGCAACTGGATTTAAAGTAGCGTCAGTATTAATATCTGTGAAAGTATTATTTATAAGTATTTCAAAATCCATTTTCTTTATTTACGTGGCTACACGGTTTGTTTTTAGGTGAGGCATAACAAGCGCATATACGCATGTTCCATATAATTTTATTTGTGGGGGGAGAAATACTGATTATAAAAATAGCTGCTATTTTCTATAGTTGTCTGCGGTTTTCCACACTAGAGGTCACTATTTAGTGATTATTCTATAAAGTGTTTCATATAATCGGTGAATGGTAGGTTTTTAATGTCTTTTTTTATAAAAAAAAGAAGAAGAAGTTTAATAGCTCCGTTTTAGTGTACATTAAATACCCAATTAAAATAGAATGAACATGAATTAAAGTTTTGTGTATGTAGGTTATGATCATAATCTTAGAAATATTATTATATTTCTATCGTTACATAATGGATATAAAAAAGTATAGCATGATTTGGATCTATAATAGAATAGTTAAGCATAAAAATCATATTCAATTTTCTAAGCAGAATATAGATGTGCAACTAAAAAAACGCTTTGAGGCTTTGCCCAATATTGCGGCAACGGCTAAAAAATTTATGGCGCATGAAAGTTCTGTGCACACAAAAATTGCACAATTACGAAGTGGTTATAGTGCTGCAAAAGGTTCCGAGAAAGTTGCTTTAGAAAGTGACTTATCAAAATTATTAGGAAACCTATCTATTAGTTTTGAAAACTATCCAGAATTAAAATCTAACGAATCTATTATTCATTTGCAGCGTTCTATCAATGAATTTGCGGAACAAATTTCTGCATCGCAACGCGCTTACAATAATTCTGTCCTTACCTATAATGATGCTGTTTCTACTTTTCCAAGTAATATTATAGCCTCGCTTTTTGGTTTTAAAGAAGAAGTTTATTTAAATATTATAACGAAAGAGGAGCAACGAGAGAACCCAGATATGAATAGTTTATTGTAGCTTTATGAATCAGTTTACAGAACATTTTAACAAAGTAAAAGTCTTAGCAGGTCAAATTTCACCTCCTTCGCGGCTGCGTCTAATTTTACCGTCATTTTTAGTAATTTCTTCACTATTTACATTCATCATATGTCCAATATTTTTTGTGTTGTATGTGCTATTTTTGATTTTCACGGTCGACAGTCATTTTTTATGGGGAGTTACAGAATTTTCTTTTTACTATTTCTTTGTGAGTGCAATTTTAGCAACAATCTTGTTTAAGTCGTATTTAAAATCTAATCAGAACTACAAGAATACAACCGTGCTACGTAGGGAATTTAAGTTAGACATATTACCAAAAATTATTTCTTCTAAATATGATAACTTGAATTATAGGTTTGATGGAATGATAGATGAGAAACACATCTTAGCATCAGATTTTTTTTCGCCCTCTTTTTTGGGCAATTTGAAGAATCGGGGGTTTTTTGGAGATGATCATTTTTCTGGAAAAATAAATGATGTTGATTTTGAATTTTGTGAGCTTTATTATAAGACGGAGGGTATGACCATCACGGGGTGGGCTTTACTTTTTATTGTTATTGCATTGCCATTTGCCTTTCTTCCCGATATAGATATCCCTTTTTTAGAAAGCGATAGTGGGGGAGACTCTTTATTCGAAAGTTCGGGGAGTAGGAGTACATCAAAAAATAACGAGGTTGATAAAACTAAGGTGAATGAAAAAGCATTTTTATATGGTATAAGTACCAACTTCAGAGGGTTTTTCTTGTATGCAGATTTTCATAAACACTTTGAGGGTCAAGTAAACATTAGAACCAAGAAAAAGTTTAATAAGAAAATGTTTGGCGGCAATGATCTAAAAACCATTAGAGTGGAAAATAGTATTGTTACTAAAAAATATACAATTACCGCTACTGATGAGCAGATGGCATACTACATTTTAAGTCCAAAAATTATTGATGCTATTGTGCAGTTAAATCAAAAATTAGGAGAAAAATTATCTTTGACTTTAAAGGATGGGAAGCTATTTTTAATCATGCCTATGAGCAATGATTTATTTGAAAATATTACGGTAGAAAAAGATAAGGTAAAGGTCAATACTTTAGAAGAAATTCAGAAGGACTTGAATATTATAGCCGATTTAATTAGCGAATTAAATTTAAATACGAAAATCTGGTCCAAGGTGTAGTCTAGCTTGTTAGTATCGAGAAGCTTTCTGTGTTCCTAAAGGTTCTCGATACAACGCTTGTTCCGTTGCACTGCACAATCGCCACTCGAACTGACATAGGAGTGGCTTTTATAGGAGAAATGTCACTTCGAGTGAATTATTTTGTAGCGTTAGTGGAAGAATAATTAGTATCGAGAAGCTTTCTGTGTTCCTAAAGGTTCTCGATACAACGTTTGTTCCGTTGCACTTCTCAATCGCCACTCGAACTGACAGCAGGGCTACTCGTATTGATGCACCTGTGCTATATTGTTTTTTTGATAGATGTTAGTATCGTATTTTCAATACTGTACATCAACATTGATCGAGGCAGCTCCATTTAGTTTTTCCCAGGTACCTAAGCTGCTTTCTCTTCGATATCCTTTGCCTTTTGTTAAAATAGCACCTAGATCTACTATTGTTGGAGTTTCGAAATTAGGTATAAATTCAATTCCGATAAAAAAGTCTTGTTCGATATAAATAGCGTCTTTATTTAAATCAATTCGGATCCAACCCGATTCCCTATCTGTAGGTAATTCGTGCACTATGCTTTTTAATATTATTTTTTCACTAGGCTTATTGTCCCTATTCGTATAGAAATTTATTCTTACTATAACATCGGTCACTTCTGATGATTTAAAGACCTTAAAATTAACTGCTTTCACTTTAACTTCCTTGTCCGGAATATTGATGAGTTGGGCAACCTCTATTATATCGTTGTCTCTTGATGCAACACGCATGGATAAAAGTTTGCCGTAAGATTTAACGCCTATTTTTTTATTCTTTATTTTTCCTTTGGAAACAATTACCTCATGGAGTTCAGTAGTTTTAGGCTCCAAAAGAATTTTTTGATCAGAGAAGTTTGTTGCTAAGATTTTTATAGGATGGTAATTTATATGGTTTATGGTAATGCTATCATTCTTAAACTGTTTTGCGACTGTTAAGGAAAATTTACCTTTTGTGTTGGTAATGGTTCCTTGGTTTTTATTCAAGATTCCGATATTGGCATAGGCTATAGGTTCCTGGTTTTGTACATCGAGTATCATTCCCTGCATTACAATTTCTTGGGCAACTAATGGTGCACTTAATAACTGAGTTAGGAGTAGCAGGTAAAAAAGTGATTTCATTTTTTATATTTTAATAACGGGTTCTTATTCATGGTGGCTCTTCTATTCATTTTTAAGCAATGCAAATGCTTTTTCAATGGCCTTATCTCCATTTTTTAATTGATTGGATAGCTCTTGAATAAATTGATCTTCATCTCTAGCATAATCAATTTTTATATCTGGAGGAACACCAACCCCTTCAAAACAATCGCCTTTATAGTTTACTAGAATTTCATTAGACAAGAATAAGTCCCATCCATTCGGTAATTTTTTTTCTAATACATCTGATGTGATTCCCATGGTCCTTGAGCCTATAACTTTGATATTTTCATAGGGCATGGCTGCAATAACTAAAGATTCTGGAGCACTAGAAGTTTGGGGGCTTGTTAGAAAAAATACAGGTTTCTTATATGCTTTTCTTGTGGGTATGATATAATGAGATTGAGCGCTTGTAAAACCGTCAATAGTTTTTGCTTTTTTACTGAATACTTTTTTCTTAGTGTCTATAAAATAGTTCAAAATTTCTAGCGAGACTACATCATATCCGCCGGTATTAAAACGTAAATCTAAGATAATTGCATCTGTATTTTTAAATCGATCCATAATGGAATCCATTTGATATTTGATTCCCTTAACTTCATCTTCTTGATAGCTTGGGTTTTTATTTGAGGCATCTAAATATGCAAATAAAAAGTCATAGTCCGTCAAAGTATCTGGTAGTTTGTAATCTGCGAAGAATATCATATTATTCACTTGAATATAGCCTACGTTATTTGCGGTAACACCATAATTTAGTAAGCCATTACCGCTTAAGCTTTTGCCATATTTAATGGGATTTTCTACATATTTGTGTACTATAGTCTCACTTAATTCTGATATGGAAATATGAGGTATGCCATCATTCTCCTCCTGTATATCCATTAGTTCTTCATGTGCTTTTCTAATAGCATCGTTTGGGATTACAGTAGTATGTTCATCATTTAATTTCCCTGTTATTTCTAGGAAGACGTCATAAAGGTCTTGCTCGTTTGTGAGCGTATCTACTCGGTTGCTGTATTCCGTGTAAATATGCTTCCAGTTCATTTTTCTCTCTTTAAAAAAAGAATAGTTCTCATTTAAAGTATGCCAGAAAACATCAAAATTTAGTTTTAGATTTTTTGATTGAATAGAGTCAGTTATGATTTGTCCTGGTGGTAACTTTTTAATTCTATGCAAATAGTAATGGGTGATACCAAGTTTTAGATGTAAGGAGTCTTTGTGCGTTAGATTAAATTGTCCTAATTGGTTAATATCAGCTCTACTTAATTTTGAATTAACAAGACACGAAATTTTAGAGATGTCATAGGCGCTAACTTCAAGATCGGAAATTTCAATGATTCTTCCATAGCCGTTCATTTCCCAGATTCCGTTAATTGAATTGGTTGTGTCTCTTTGCGAGAAAGCTAAGTGCAATTGAAACAGCGTGATAAATATGCAAAGAAGAATTTTCATTTTTTAAATTTTAAAAACGGGTTCTCATATATTATTCAGAAAGTTCTCGATCCACCGCTTGTTTCGTTGCACTGCACAAACGCCACTCGAACTGACACCGGGGGTACTTTCAAGAATGCTTGTCACTTCGAGTGAATTATTTTGGAGCCTTAGCGGAAGAATAATTAGTATCGAGAAGTTTTCAGTGTTCCTAAAAGTTCTCGATACAACGTTTGTTTCGTTGCACTGCACACACGCCACTTGAACTGACATTGGAAGTACTTACAAGAGGGATAACAGCACTTAAGACAGTTTTTTTAAGGCTTCAAGAATTTCCTCGGGTTCAGCACGTGTTCTATAATCCACATCAACATAACTCCATTGCACTAGTCCATCGGTTCCTACGACAAAGGTGGCGGGTATGGGTAGTATACTTCCATTACCATTGTTTATTTTTTTCAAGTCCAGCTTACGATCTACTTCCATATGGTCTATTAAAAAAGCGGGAACTTCCCAAGCAACACCATAGTGTAAGGCCACGGTTGCATCTTGGTCTGTTAGCACACTAAACCCTAGTGAATTAATTTCATTCGCAGACATGGACTCATCTGGCACTTCTGGACTAATGGCAACTAATGTGGCTCCCAGTGCATGTATCTCATCTAATCTGGCTTGCATAGCCCTAAGTTGTACATTGCAATACGGACACCAACTACCTCGATAAAAAGTAACAACGACAGGACCTTTATCTAGTAAGGTAGCTAAAGAAATTGTTTTTCCCTCAGGATTAGGTAATTCAAAATTAGGTGCCTTTTCGCCAATCTTTATGGCATTTTTACCTTGTTGAAACTCTTTTTCTTTCTTGATAATAGCATCAACTCCCTTCATGAATTCAGGATTGTTCTTTCTTCCTGCGGCAATTTTAGCATCAGTTTGTTCTCTTAATTTTTTCAATGAATATCTTTTTAGGACGTTATTGTCATAGTGAATGACCTATAGCTAATAATTCTATATGCAGCCGTTCATAAATATATAGAGATCATTTTAATTAAGACCTAACTTTATATTTTGTTTAAGTTTTAACGTAGTAATCTTTGATGTTCCCATTCGGTTTTCTGAAAGCTTTTTACGCCATTTTAAACTCATAATTTAAAATCAGCACAGGAGATACCTAGCTATGTCTACTGTTACCACTTTATAGAACCTTCTCTTAGACTGCAAAAGTTAATTACTGTTTTGTATTGGCTTGCTCTTTCCATGCAGCGGTTACCACACTTCCTTTTGAAACTTGGTTCCAAACTTCCTCTAAAGACACGGGGCATTCATATAAAATATATTGGCTAGAATCGTAATTATATTCTTTGGTTACAATTTTATTATCGGAAGCATTTACGCCTGCGTCCCAAAAAATAGGGCAAACTAATTTACCATTAATACTTCTTCCTTTGTAAGCAATTAAAAGTCTAGGTTTATTTTTTCCTGTTAATTCTTTGTCAATATTGGCCCCCATTTCATACATTTCGCAGCTACTTCCAAACGGTCCGTACTCATAGACTTCATAGTCTTCATTAATTTTTATGGAGGCATCGGAACTGCGAATAACTTCAAATTTTGAGGCATGGCCCTTTTCTGTGGTGGGCAGAAAATAACCTTCAACGATGATAAACCTTTCGGCATCATACCTATGTAACCATTCATTAAATGGCGTAAATACAGGAGAGCAAACTGGGCGTTTGGGGGTTGCTCCAAGACAACAAAATAATAGGAAGGCTAATACGGTGGTTTTCATAGTTTTTTAATTTAAGCTATTGATACAATTCGCAGGTTTTTAACTTTCGGGTTAAATCTTTTATGTGATATGCCGTATTTCCAATTCCTTGAAAATTGGCAATAATATAATTTAAATCAGTTTGAGCCTTTTCACATTGGTCATTCCCAAGATAGTTTAATGCTCTGTGCACATACGCGGTAGATAAGATGTCTATATCATCCGTGTTTTCAATAACATAGTTGGTGATGCTAATTCCCTGGTCAAATTCTTTCCGATAGAAGTACGTTAATCCTAAATTTATGGCAGCAATATGATAGGTAGAATCTGAAATTTGGTAGGATTCTCGGTAATATTTTACCGCAGAATCATAGTCGCGTTCTAGGTGACTATTTAAGCCTAAATTACTCAAGGTTGTTGGGTTGTTAGGCTCTAATTCTAGTGCTTTTAAAAAAAATTCATTCCCTTTTTTATAATCTCCATTTTGACTGAAGGTTATTCCTTGGTCGTTTAAATCTCCGGCACTATTGTTTTCAAAATAGTCTCCAGGAATAGACTTATTCTGTTCCGCATTAATGGGCGAATTTTTAGCGTCCTTGCAACTATTTAAGCTGATGATCAATAGGGTGAAAAGCAATAGTTTGTGGAGCATCATTCTAGGTGTAATTTTTTTTGGCCTTGTTGTTTATAAAAATAGGAACTATTTTCTATAGTTGCCTGTAGTTTTTCATATTTAGTTGTCACTTAGATGACTATTTCTTCAAAGAATGCTATAGGTCATACATAAAAAATGTTTCTAGAGTAGGTAGCGTTATGCTAAAGAGGAGCAATAGAGGGTACTGATTTGGTTCTTTCTTGAGCCATGGCAACAATTTTAAAGATAGGGTAGCGGTAACTTCATTTCCATAGGCTATAAGCATGCTATGATCAAGGTATTTTAACTATTTTTGCATTCTGTCATGAAAGTATGTATCGCCGAAAAGCCAAGTGTTGCCCGTGAAATTGCTACTGTAGTAGGAGCAACCAAAAAATGCGATGGCTATTATGAAGGTAACGGCTATGCGGTAACCTATACTTTTGGTCATTTGTGTACCTTATTTGAACCAAATGATTACAAGCCTCATTGGAAAAGTTGGGATCTTAATAACCTCCCCATGCTCCCCGATAAGTTTAAAACCAAGGTGGTAAAAAACTCTGGAATCCAGAAGCAATTTAACATTGTAAAAAAATTATTTGACCAAGCTAGTGTTGTCATTAATTGTGGTGATGCCGGGCAGGAGGGAGAGCTGATACAACGTTGGGTGATAGACCAAGCGGGGTATAAGGGTGAAGTGCAGCGTTTATGGATTTCTTCTTTAACAACAGAGGCTATAAAAGAAGGGTTTGAAAAACTACAACCTTCTGCCCAATACGATAATTTATATTATGCAGGGTTTTCTAGGGCTATAGGCGATTGGCTTTTAGGAATGAATGCCACCCGATTATACACCTTAAAACATGGAGGGTACAAACAAATGCTATCTGTTGGTCGTGTGCAAACACCTACACTGGCGATGTTGGTTAACCGGTTTAAGGAGATTGAAAATTTTAAGCCACAACCGTATTGGGAATTACAAACGCTTTATCGGGAAACCTTATTTAGCTATGAAGAAGGGCGTTTTCTTAAAGTGGAAGACGGAGAAAAGCTTGCAAATATTGTAAAAGAGCACGATTTTGAAATTGTCTCTACCACAAAAAAGGCAGGTAATGAATACGCACCTAAGCTATTTGATTTAACAGGCTTGCAAGTGTATTGCAACACGAAGTTTGGGTTTAGTGCCGATGAAACCTTAAAGATTGTTCAGAAACTATACGAACAAAAAGTAGTGACCTACCCTAGAGTAGATACCACATTTTTACCCAATGATGTATTCCCTAAAGTCCCCGGGATTCTTAAGAAACTGAATAAGTATGCTACTTTAACGCAACCGCTTGATGGGAAGAAATTAAAGAAAACAAAAAAGGTTTTTGATGATAGTAAGGTTACAGATCACCATGCTATTATACCAACAGGCCAGCAAATAAACTTGCAGTATGCCCAGCAACAAGTGTATGATATTATTGTACGCCGGTTCATAGCCGTTTTTTATCCAGATTGTAAAGTCTCTAATACGACGGTACTTGGGAAGGCAGAAAAAGTAATGTTCAAAGCCACTGGAAAAGAAATTTTAGAAAAAGGATGGCGCGTTGTTTTTGAAAACCCGGAGGCAAAAACCACTACGGAAAAAGGCCTATTACCTACTTTTGTAAAGGGAGAAAAAGGCCCGCATGAGCCTTCGTTTTTGGAGAAAGAAACCAAACCACCAAATCAGTTTACGGAAGCAACCTTATTGCGTGCTATGGAAACGGCAGGGAAGCAAGTAGATGATGATGAACTTCGGGAGCTTATGAAAGAAAATGGTATTGGCCGCCCTTCTACACGTGCCAATATTATTGAAACATTATTTAGAAGAAAGTATATAAAACGAAATAAAAAACAGGTACTTCCAACCGTCACCGGTATTCAGTTAATAGACACCATTCAAAACGAAATGCTAAAATCTGCCGAGCTCACCGGTAAATGGGAGAAGCAGTTAAAAGATATAGAAAAAGGGACTTTTAGTGCGGGTAGTTTTATCAAGCAGATGAAGCGAATGGTAGATCATTTGGTGTATGAAGTACGTAGTGAAACAAAAAAGGCGAATATTTCGGCAGTGAATAATAAACCGGCAACAGCTCCTAAGAAAAAGGCGGTAAAGAAACCGGAAGGCTTAACCTCCGAAGCTTGTCCTAAATGTAAAAAGGGAACGATCCGTAAAGGGAAATCAGCTTATGGTTGTTCGGAATTTAATAAAACCTGCGATTTTGTATTGCCCTTTAAATTTGAAGGTAAAACTATTTCAGAAAAACAGTTTATTAGGCTATTTCAAAAAGGATCAACAGTAAATTTAAAAGGGTTTAAAATTAATGATGCTTCGGTAGAAGGCTTACTAAGGTTTGATGAAAATTATAAGCTCAAGTTAGAACCTAAAAAGGGTAAAGTAGCCGTAAAAAGTACTCCGGAAGATAATAGCTGTCCGAAATGCAACAAAGGCACCATTTTAAAAGGGAAGACCGCTTATGGCTGTAGTGAGTATAAAGCAGGTTGCGCTTTTAGATTTAGTTTTGATGACATCCGAGAAAAAGCAAAAGGGCAGCCACTAACCAAAGAGTTGGTCTTTAAAATATTTAGAGAAAACTAAGTGTTTAGGTTTTTAGGAGAAAGTGAAAATAAAAAAAGTGCTAGCTATGGTTCTATCGCACGCTTCTTAAAATAGTTTATAATGCCAAAATTTAATAATCCTAGTATTATTGAAACCGGGAAGAACATTATATTTCCCATGATACCCATGAGTAGTGCTGCGGGGATATTTCGGAAGAATTCTGCTAAAGGTTCTTTAAGTAGCACGGCTAAGAAACACCCTAAAAGTATAATTACCATACAACTTAAAACGGAGAGAAGAATTAGTTTTAATTTTGAGTAGGTCTCATATTTGGAATAATAAAAAAACAAACTGTAAAAAAGAATGCATGCGATAGATATGCCTCCCATTAAGGGGTAGTTTACAGCTTCGGTAAAAGAACTTTTACCGCCTATAAACAAGATTCCGTTTCCGAGAATTAGATTGATTATAAGAATAGCAAATGCTGTTTTTGTTCTAATGTTCTTTAACATGTTCCGTGTGTGGGTGTCATTTTTTTAAGAGTTGCGCGATGTAGGTACTTATTCTTGTCTGACCGGTCACCTATTTTTCTGCAGTTTCCCCATCAATCAGCATCGCCTGTGGTGTGGTTTAGACGCTCTATAAACTTCTCTACATTAAACTTAATATCATCTTCACCTATTTGATCAAAAGGGTTTTCTAGATGCTCTTGAATGTTTTCTAAGCTCACAAGAATCATGGTGAGTAAAATAGGAATTACAAACTCTAAGCCCCAAGACATTTCTTCTGCTTTAAAGGCAAAATAAGGGCCGTAAATAATGGGGAGTATTTTTATGAACAGGGAGCTAAACGCGCGTAAGGTTCTGGGAGTTCTGTATTGGTAAATATGTTTGATAGATTCAAAAGAAACCATCATTTTTTGTAAATATTGATTGGTTCTAGAGCATTCTCCCGCAGATAAACCTTCTTCTCGCAATTCATGTTTTATATACAATGAGAAATCTGAAAAATTATCATAGACCTTTTTTTCGTTCTCTATTAAATTCGATTTTGAATCGGTAAACATGATTCTAAAATTATTGAAGAAATCATAGATTAATGAAGACATTTTGGTCACATTCTCTGGTTTTGGCTGATCAATCCAATCTCTAGACACAAAGTAAATAGCGCGTAAATAGCCTTTGATAGCAGCATATTCTTTCAATGCTGCTTCTCTTCTTTTATAGGCGCCGCCAATAGAAAATACGATAGGAAAAATAATAGAAGTCGCGACTAAAGTAAGTGGGAACTCCGCTTCATATTTGTAATGTATGCAGATCGCGGTAGAAATTACGGCTAAGCCAGAGATGATAACCGTTTGAAGGTTAACAATAAGTAGAAATCTTTTGATGTGGAGTTTCATGGGTTGTGGTTAAATAAAAAGATGCGAAACTATGAAAATTAATGGCATTGGTAGTATACACTAAAGAACGCTTACCATGCTTTTAATGCGAAGATGCTAGTCTTCTCTTTAGCATGTTTTTCAATGTACTTTTTTACGTGTTAGCACTAGAATAAAAAACACTAGCGCGTAGTTGCCCAATTAGTTCTTTTCATTCGTAGAAATGATAATAGTTTCTTCTGGGAAGGAAGCCTGTAGGATTCCATTTTTTTCTTTCGATATAAATTCTGAAGCTGTTTTTTGATACCAGTGCAAACCGTTGCCAATTGTTTTTTCTAAAAATAATACCGTATGTAGTTCCGCAATAAATGTGACAAAATCTGAATGCATATGTTTAAGAAAATGAGCTACATATGCAGTGGAAGTTGTCTGTTTATTAAAATGAAATCTAATTCCCTTTTCTTTACAAACGGTAATGAGCAAACTAGTATTTTCTATGGCTAAAATTAAAAAGGTTTTTGGAACTTCAGGCAAATCAGGTCTATGAAATTTATGAATATCAGGTAGTTTCAGTTTTAAAAGCAGGTAACCATATACATAATTTTCGTAGTCATTTATAAGCGTATATATAGCATCTAGATGTTGTTTGGTTGGAGAATTATAAAAGGTTTTTTCAGCTTCTGACGGAAACCACATCGCGTACGCTGTTTCTTTCTGAGTAAGAAGTTTTTGAAAATCTTCCTGTGCGATCAAAGAAAGGTTTTCAATTTGAAAAGGTTCAATACAGCTTAAACTGCTGTTTACATAGCTATAGTCATTCGCGCTTATGAATAGTGCATTAGGGTGTGTACCGTTTTTTATAAATTTTTTAGCCGCATTAAATTTTCGAGCATCATTCTCATCGTAAAGTAGAAAGAGGCTATACTTTTCTCCTTTTGCTTCAAAGCGTATAGAAATATAAAAAGTACCTTCTTCGTAGAGTTTTGAAAACGAGCCGTGGGAGGTGTATGGTATGAAGTGCGTGTTCATTACCTCTTTTAACTTGGTCTCAATAGCTAACCTGTCAAATACATCTGTTGCAGAAATGCCAGTACTCTGGGTGAATAAACTGCCAAGAAGCTTATGCTCAATATTGGGCAGGCCAAAATCAGATAGGTTATTGTAATTGGTTTTTTCTTAAATAAATTTTTAAAAAAGCTCATTAATTGTAGGTGTATTAACCCATGAAGTAGGTGCTGTAGCTATTACAGGATACTATATTTAATAAAAAATATAATTTCTATAGCAAACGCAACAAATAGAAAAACTTTGGCTTTTTGATGCGGCATTAATATAGCTGCAACTAGCGTAACTACAGGGACCACCAAGTTGGTGATCATTCTCAAAGGCCGTATGGAATACACATCTATAAATTCTAGTATGTTTATAACAAAGTAGAATAAGCTTACCACTAAGCCAGAGCCTATAATGAGCAGAAATAAATTTACCACTTTATCTACGTCTACAGTATCTTGATTTTTTGAAGCGATTAATTTGGCGCCACATTTTTTGCAAAATAAGGCCGATGGATCATTTTCTGTTGTACAAGCTAAACATTTCATAGGATAAGGTTTTATTAGTTTTTAGGATCTCTCCCATATTCGTTTGTGCCTCTTTCGCCTTCTTGAAAGAGTAAAAAGAGTCCGTAAAAAGGAATTAATTGGTACCAGCCGCTATTGCCTAAATCATGGCAACGTTTAGCTGCTTGTGCCCAAAGGATCCAAATACATGGAATTAGTAGAAGTAAAATAACGAGGCCAGCTCCGCCACTTCGTGTACTTTCAACAACAAGAATTAATAAAAAATAAAAGACTATATACATCAAGATTGTAAGGCCATATTCTGTTCTTCTTATTCTTCCTTCAAAGGAGAACATGCGTTGAAACATACCACTATTATCTAGCGTAGGATGAGGAACACGGTTAGAGCGTTTTGGAATATATTTTACTTCTCCGCCATCAATAGGGCAAAAGGTGGTATCATCTGCGTAGCTCTTAAAGCACTTAACACATCTAGGGGTTTTATCTTCTGGAGTTAGTAACCTTTCTCCGTCTTTTTCGCAAAATAAAAAGTCAGACGTATACGTAGTTTGGCACGTAGGGCATGTATTTACCTTCGCTGATATTGTTTTGTTTTCTGGGACTACGGTAGCTGCTGTGCCACATACTTGGCAAAAGCTAGCACCTTCCGTAATAAGCGTAGCACATTTTGTACAAATGTTTTTCATAGATTAATTTAAGGTTGGTCGGTAAGGGTATAACGGTAATTGTGCTTATCTATTTTATTGCCTTTAATTTTAGGAGATATAATAGCCTGCGAGAAATAGCAACATAAGGCCAAAACCTATGAATAAAGCTATTTTTGCTTTTTGATTGCGCATTAATACCGCGGCAATTAATAGGGTTAGTGTAGGGATCAACGTCATAAATGACGATAGGTTGATCATATCATAGATAAAATCTAGCTGAAAAGTGCTGATCACAAAATAGCCTAGTTCTACAACGACAAAGGAGGCAATTACAGCAATTAACAACCAAATGGTTTTGCTGGAACCAGCATCCGGAGCTTCATTTGTGGGATACAGCGAAGCGCCACAATTTCTACAATATTGAGCTTCTTCTGTGTTAAGAACGCTACAGGTAGTACATTTCATACGTATAATATTAGTTGCTAGTTTTAACCTAAGACCTAGTTGCACACATACTTACTTAGCTTTTCACCAATATGAGAATACACCATAAAGGTAGCTAGGTAAAGGGCCGCCGCTCATTCTCATAAAGTACAAGATTTAGACGCTTGAGGTAAAAGATTTTATATACAACGGATACGGAAGAGATGTATTTTATAGTTTGTTAAAATTTACCATAATCTAGCGCAGGTAAAAGTGTTTTTGAGTAGGATTTAGTCTTGATAATTAAGACGTTTTGGTTACTTCTCTCGAAAGAAAATATAAATATTCTGTGGGTCTAAAGGGGTCCAGTCTGTACCTTGAAAAGTATGGGTGTCCCAATAAAAATTTGCAGTTATATTTTTTATTTGACTCAAATCGCCATCGTAGGTACTCATATTGGTATGGTTACCATCATATGTTATGCCAATAACTTCCCAATAGCCGCCTTTAGCACTTACTTTTGCTGTTAGTGCTGCAATTGCGTTTTTTTCACTTTCTACAGTGGTGCTCGTTATAAGTGTTTGCCATTGTTTTTCCATTGTAATTTCGGTTTTAGGTTTAAGCACAAAGAACCATAAGCAAAAGCCTATGAGGGCAAGTAAGGCAGTTAATACCATAGAAGTTTTCATTTTATTTGTTGTTTGGATAGGGTTTTTTCTAACCATTTTAAATAAACGGCATCGTGTCTTTTTTTAATTTGTTCGCCACCATTCATAATAGAATTAAAATCTTTTTCATGAGGTGTACCTTCTTTGTATTCATCAGGTAAGCCTAACATATGGCCAAATTCATGAACAATACCTCTTTGTTTTCCTCCACCATTTTTCATCACGGTCGTAAAATCTTCACTATCTAAATTTACCCTGCTTGTTATGGGGTTGACAGAGCTAGTGCTAAAAGCGCCTTTTTTTATTTTTTTCACATGAACTTCCCAATGCTCTGTGATGGACCATCCGGTGGTAATAAATTCAAAACGAAAATCTATGAAAACCTTTTTGCCTTTGCTCAATTTTTTTAAGACTCTTTTATTGCCCCATTTAGAGTTTACAGAACTTTCAAAGTCTTTTACGAATTTTGTTTTGTCAAAGGCAGACCATACCATAGTTCCGCTATCTTCAAATATGACCTGAATTTTCATAAAAACAATTAAGGTCAAATGTTTTGTAGCGTCCGATACTAAATAGAGGTCATAGGCATCATTTACTCCGCCACCTAACCACCCTATACTCCCGGAAGTATAGTCCGTTTCTTTGGCTATTATTTTTTCTCCAGGCTTTAATACATCCAAAATTATAGCTTCTTTTTATAGTTGAAGAAAGAGAATTATCTCTTACTTTAAAAATTAAAGATATTAATTTATATCCCATTTTCTATAGTTGGTATAAAAAAAAATCAGCATAAGAATTATATCTTATACTGATTTTTTCAAGAACGCGTAGCTAGTTTATAATAACCCTGCGCGCTCTAAAAGTGGTTCAATCTTAGGTTCTGCCCCACGGAATTTCTTATACAATTCCATTGGGTTTTCTGTTCCTCCCTTAGAAAGTACATGTTCTTTAAATTTAGTAGCCACCTCTTTATTGAAAATTCCTTTTTCTTTAAAGTATGCAAAAGCATCAGCATCTAAAACTTCTGCCCATTTATAACTGTAATATCCGGAAGAATATCCGCCTTGAAAAATATGAGCAAAAGAAGTACTCATACAGGTATCTGGTGTGGCAGGGTATAAATCAGTTTCTTTAAAAACCGTATCTTCTTGAGCCTTTACATCAGTAATATCTGTAGGGTCTGTTCCGTGCCAAGCCATATCTAACAAGCCAAAACTTAGTTGTCTTAAGGTCTGCATGCCTTCTTGGAAGGTAGCAGAAGCTTTTATTTTTTCTACCAATTCCATCGGGATAACTTCTCCAGTTTCATAGTGCGTAGCAAAAAGTTCTAAAGCTTCTTTCTCATAACACCAGTTTTCTAATACTTGACTAGGCAGTTCTACAAAATCCCAATATACCGAAGTACCCGATAATCCTGGATATACCGTATCTGCTAACATGCCGTGTAAACCGTGTCCAAACTCATGAAATAAGGTAGTTACCTCATTAAAAGTTAATAAAGAAGGCTTGCTAGCGGTTGGTTTTGTGAAATTACAAACGTTAGAAATATGCGGACGCACATTTTCTCCGTTTTCTACATATTGCGATTTAAAAGAGGTCATCCATGCACCACCGCGCTTCCCAGCTCTAGGGTGAAAATCGGCATAAAAAATAGCAACAAGCTTACGATCTTCATCATAAATGCGGTATGTTTTTACATCTTCATGGTATTTGTCTATATCAAAAACTTCTTCAAACTGTAAACCATATAATTTTTCGGCTACGGTAAAAACACCGGCAATTACATTTTCTAGTTTAAAGTAAGGCTTCAGCTTTTCATCATCTAAATTGAAAAGCTTTTGTTTTAGTTTCTCAGAGTAGTACGCACCATCCCACTTTTCTAATTGGTCAACGCCATCTAATTCTTTTGCAAAATCTTCTAACTCTTTAAATTCTCTTTCGGCAGCAGGTTTTGCTTTCTCCAACAATTCATTTAAAAATTCTTGTACTTTTTCTGGTGTTTGTGCCATACGCTCTTCCAACACAAAATGAGCATGCGTTTTATAGCCTAATAAATTAGCACGTTCATGACGTAGTTGCGCTATTTTAAGAACATTCTCTTGGTTGTCTAACTCATCATTATGAAAACCTTTGCTGCCAAAGGCAATAGATAGCTTTTTACGAAGCACTCTATTTTTGGCATATTTCATAAACGGAATATAGCTAGGGTAGTCTAAAGTAATTAACCAGCCTTCTAGTTCTTTTGCTTTGGCCATTTGTGCAGCGGCTTCTTTCTCTCCTTCTGGGAGTCCGTCTAGCGCTGCTTCATCGGTTAAATGCATTTGAAACTTATTTGTTTCTGCTAAGATATTTTCTCCGAAGTTTAATTTTAATTTTGAAGAGGCTGCGTCTATTTCTCTTAGACGTTTCTTCTTATCTTCGGATAGATTAGCGCCATTACGGCTAAAACCCTTATATTTTTTATCTAGAAGAGTCTGTTCTTCCGTGGTTAAATCTAAATTTTTCTTCTGATCATAAACTGCTTTTACACGTTTAAATAAATCTTCATTTAGAGTGATATCATTACCAAATTCAGAAAGAATAGGAGAAATTTCTTGGGCTATTTTCTGAATGTCTTCATTGGTTTCTGCCGAATTTAGATTGAAGAATACACTAGAAACACGATCTAATTGTTTGCCAGAATAATCTAAAGCGGCAATCGTATTTTTAAATGTTGGTGCTTCAGAATTGTGAGTTATAGCCTCTATTTCTTCACGAGCATCTGCTATTGCTTGCGTAAAAGCAGGCATAAAATGTTCGTTTTTTAATTTAGAAAATGGTGCGGTATCAAATGGGGATAAAAGTGGATTCATTGTATTGTTGTTATTTTATGGTCTATGGTTGTTAGTTGATGAAAAAGCAGTGGCAGTAAAAAATACCAACAACAATCAACAGGCAACCGTCAACTATTTTTTATTTAAAGATTTAGCGCCTTCAATTACCTTTTGTTTTAATCCTTCTTTATAAAGAATTATTTTATCTAATACACATTTATCTGAGCTACCAATAATTTGAGCAGCAAGAATACCAGCGTTTTTTGCACCGTTTAAGGCTACTGTGGCAACAGGAACGCCACCAGGCATTTGTAAGATAGATAACACAGAATCCCAACCGTCTATAGAGTTACTGCTTTTTACGGGAACCCCAATTACAGGAAGGGGAGACATTGAAGCTACCATTCCAGGTAAATGTGCAGCGCCACCAGCACCTGCAATAATTACAGTATACCCATTAAGGTGTGCATTTTTACTAAAATCAAACAGTTTTTCAGGAGTACGGTGCGCAGAAACAATATCTACATCAACCTCTATATCAAAACCTTTTAAAATATCTATGGCATCTTGCATTACGGGCAGGTCACTTGTGCTCCCCATTACTACGGCTACTTTACTCATATTGTTTATTTTTTCGTGGTGATTTTATATTTGTCAGATCCCATTTCTAGTAAGATTTGATCTTCAAAATTATCAATTTCTTTAATAGGATAGGCCGACTTAAATTTCGTGATTTTATCGTTTAACCTAAACTCGTAATAATATAATTTATTAGAAGATACGCCCATTACAAAATGATTACTACCTTCTAAATGATAAGCTAAGGTAATTTCGTCTTCTAGTTTTAAATGCTTCGTACCAAAATAGTCTGTTTCATCTAAAGAAACATTCGCTAACGTACAATCTTTCATATCGTACTTTTTACTTTTCAAAAATGATCCTTTAAAAAGTAACGGATTGTTTACATACACTTCTTTTGAAGGATATTTCAGAATCAATTCATAAGAGCCATACAATTCCATAGCGCAGTTTAGTGAGTCTACAAATGTGGTTTGAATAGTTTTATTTCGAATTTCGTTGATTAATTTATCGGCTGCAGCTTCGTCCAGTTTTTTTTGAGCGATTTCAGAAGCGTACGTTACTTTTAAACTTTTGTCCGAGAGCTGATCTAAGGAAACAGTCTCAAGCTGTTTTTTGTCAAATAAAGGCGCTTGGTAGGTGAAAGCTTTTTCTGATTCATTATGGAATCCAAAAATAGTTCCTCCACGATCTATAACAAACTCAAGATTGTCTATGTCAAGAGTTTTTAATCGCTCTTTGCTTTTTTTGTTATAGATGATGAGCTCCTTTTTTGGGGCCGAATTATCTGTCTTGAAAAAAACATATTTTTCGGTATCCCTGTAATAATTAGGTTTATTTCCAACGTTTTCTATAGCAAAGTCTTTTTTTAAGGCTTCTTCGAAAAACAACATTTCAGGGTGCTTATCTTCTTCTGTTTTGCAAGAAAACATTACTAATAGCAAAAAAATGATGCCTGTATACTTCATATAAAAGTCGTGATCTAGTGCTTTGTTATTCACTAATCACTTTAATTGTTTCTTTTACTTCTTGTGCTATTTTTCGGGCAACGGTAATATCTTTATTTACTATGGTCACATGCCCCATTTTTCTAAAAGGTCTTGTTTGCTTTTTACCATATATATGCGGGGTAACCCCTTCAAGCTTTAAAATGGCTTCCATGTTTTCATACACGACAGCACCACTATAGCCTTCTGCGCCTACAAGGTTTACCATAATACCGGCAACTTTACTTGCGGTACTTCCTAGTGGAAGGTCTAAAATAGCCCGAATATGTTGCTCAAATTGGTTGGTGTAGCTAGCTTCTATACTGTAGTGTCCGCTATTATGTGGGCGAGGAGCAACCTCGTTTATTAGTATTTCATCATCATGGGTCTGGAACATTTCTACGGCCAGGATGCCAATATGTTGCATTTTTTCGGATACTTGAAGCGCAATTTCTGTGGCTTTTTGCGCCACTTTAGCATCTATTCGCGCAGGGCAAATTACGTACTCTACTTGGTTGGCTTCAGGATGAAACTCCATCTCTACCACCGGGTAAGTAACTACGGCTCCAGAAGGGTTGCGAACAACAATAACGGCCAATTCATTTTTAAAAGGAATCATCTTTTCTGCAATACATTCCCCTTTCGGTAAATTTTCAAGATCGCTAAAGTTCCGCACCACTTTTACACCTTGTCCGTCATACCCAAACTGTGCTGCTTTCCAAACAAAAGGAAATGCTATTCCGCCATTGTCAACACTATCTTTAATTTCACTAGCATAAGCAAAGCGCGAGAATTCTGCGGTTGGAAGGTTATGGTCTTGGTAAAAAAGCTTTTGCCTTGCTTTATTTTGTATCGTTCTTAATGTTTTAGATGGTGGATATACTTTTACCCCTTCGGATTCTAACTTTTCTAAGGCATCAAGATTTATATTTTCTATCTCAATAGTAAGCACATCTACCTGTTTACCAAAATTATAAACGGCATCAAAATCCATTAAATCACCCAGAACAAATTCATCACAAGCAATCTTAGAAGGCGCATCTTCTGTTGCTTCTAAAACCTTTGTATAGATATCAAATTTTCGGGTTTCATAAAGCAGCATTTTACCGAGCTGTCCGCCACCTAAAATTCCCAATTTAAAGTCAGATGAAAAATAATTTTTTGATTCTTTGTTTGACATGGTCCTGTGTGAAATCTGAATGAATTACAAAAATACACCGATTTCTTAAAACCAACGAGCTTACAAGTAAAAAGAGAAATCAAAACGCTATATTTGTCACTTCAAAAAAAATAAGCGTGATACAGCTCCACGATAAACAATTCAAACCATTTTTAAGTCAGGCTCAGGTTTTGGCTGCCGTAAAGAATGTTGCAGATAAAATTGCGGCCGACTATAAAGACGAAACGCCTTTGTTTGTAGGGGTTTTGAATGGTTCGTTTATGTTTGTTTCAGATTTATTAAAAGAATACCAACATCCTTGTGAAGTATCTTTCGTGAAATTAAGCTCCTATAGTGGCTTAACTTCTACAGGAATTGTAGAAACGCTCTTAGATCTTCCTGAAGATATCAGTGGTAAAAGTGTTATAATTCTTGAAGATATTATTGATACGGGTAGAACCTTAAAAGAACTAGTGCATTTGTTTTCGCAAACAAATGTGAAAGAGTTTAAGATAGCCACCTTGTTTCATAAACCATCTGTTTATAACGGCGAATATAAAATTGATTACATTGGCATGGAAATACCCGATAAATTTATTGTAGGGTATGGACTAGATTACAACGAATTAGGAAGAAATTTAAAAGAAGTATACCAATTAAACCAAAATACTATGATTAATCTTGTGTTATTCGGAAAACCTGGTGCTGGCAAGGGCACACAAGCAGAATTTTTAAAATCAGAATACAATTTAAAGCATATTTCTACAGGAGATGTTTTTCGATACAATATCAAGAATGGTACTGAATTAGGAGTTTTAGCCAAATCTTTTATTGATAAAGGAGATTTAGTACCGGATGAGGTTACTATTAAAATGTTGCAAGATGAGGTAATCAAAAATGCAGATGCTAAAGGATTTATTTTTGATGGATTCCCAAGAACAACATCGCAAGCAGAAGCTTTAGATGCTTTTTTGGATTCTAAAGACATGAAGATTAATGCGACTATTGCTTTAGAAGCAAATGATGAAATTTTGATTCAGCGTTTATTAGAGCGTGGTAAGGTTAGTGGTAGAGCAGATGATCAAGACGAAAGTAAAATTCGCAATCGTTTTGAAGAGTACAATTTAAAAACAGCACCCTTAATTTCTTATTATGAGGGTAAGAATAAATTTTTCAGTGTAAACGGAATTGGAGAAATTTCTGAAATTACGGAAAGATTAAAGAAAGTGATAGATACGCTTTAAGCGCATAGGGCACGTGGTCTTATTTTTTTTGATGGATAGCTAAAATGAGTTACACACCTAATGCAAGTGAAGCAAAATTTTTAACTGTTGAACGTTTTAAGTATTCTAGGTTAGAAACACAAGCGGTCATAGAAAAACTTAAAGCTGCCAATTTTGCAGATTTAGCCCTTTTAGATCAAATTGAAAAAGAAGATTTTTTTTAAAAATAAGGGCAAGAAGTTATCGTCGCTGCAAAGTGCAGTTTTTAGTTGCTATACCTATAATCTTTTTAGGGTTGGTTTTTAAAGATGAATTCAGTGTTTTTTATTTAACAACAGCAATAGCGACCTATTTTTTAATCAGTTCTTTTTTTGGACTACAATCCAATAAGATTTCAAAATTAGAAAAGAAGTATAGTACCAATAGTACACAAAATTATTAGAAAGAGATGACGGAAGGCAATTTTGTAGATTACGTAAAGATAAATTTAGAATCGGGTAAAGGCGGAAAAGGATCCGTGCATTTGCATCGTGAAAAATTTATTACCAAAGGAGGTCCTGATGGTGGTGATGGTGGTCGTGGTGGTCATGTTATTGTAAGAGGAAGTAAAGATCTATGGACCCTTTTAAATTATAAATTTAAAAGAAGTTTTAGAGCAGGACATGGAGGTCATGGTGCTAAAAGTAGAAGTACTGGAGCAGATGGCGAAGATGTTTACTTAGAAGTGCCATTAGGTACGGTTATCAAAGATGCAGACACAGAAGAGGTGCTTCTTGAAATTACAGAAGACGGGGAAGAACAAGTTTTAGTTCCTGGTGGTTTAGGGGGGCGTGGAAACTGGCATTTTAGAACCTCTACCAACCAAACGCCTAGATATGCGCAACCAGGTATTCCTGGGCAAGAGTTAGCCGTGATCATGGAATTAAAATTATTGGCAGACGTTGGTTTAGTGGGTTTTCCTAATGCAGGAAAATCTACCTTATTGTCTGTCTTAACAACAGCAAAACCAAAAATCGCCGATTACGAGTTTACTACATTAAAACCAAATTTAGGGATTGTAAAATACCGTGAATTTCAGAGTTTTGTAATGGCAGATATTCCCGGGATTATAGAAGGAGCTGCAGAAGGTAAAGGATTAGGCTATTATTTTTTAAGACATATAGAACGTAATTCTACCTTGTTATTTTTGATTCCTGCAGATAGTAAGGATGTTAAGAATGAATATGAAATTCTTTTAGACGAACTCCGTAGGTACAATCCTGAGATGTTAGACAAAGAACGTTTAGTCGTTATTTCTAAAAGCGATATGCTTGACGATGAGTTAAAGAATGAGATGAAAAACGAGCTAGAGAGTCAAATAAAAGATGTACCATTTATGTTTATTTCATCGGTAGCACAATTAGGTTTAGTGGAGCTGAAAGATAAACTCTGGAAGATGCTAAATGATTAATTTGTTTGGTTTTCTTATTTTTTAGGTATCTTAGTGTAAAGTAGTATATATGAAAAAGATAGGTTTTTTAATGGTCTTATTTTTTGTGGTTTCTTGTGCGGCCGTACGTGTAAATTATGATTACGATACCAAAACAGATTTTACATCCTATACAACCTATAATTATTATCCTGATTTTGAATCGGGATTAAGTGGTCTTGATGAAAAACGAATTCTAGTACTTATAGATTCTACCATGCAAGCCAAAGGCATTCAACTTTCAGAAGAGCCAGATTTTTTTATCAATGTACAAAGCAACGAATTTCAAGCTCCGCAAAGCAATAATGTTGGCGTAGGTTTGGGCGGTACCGGTAGGAATGTTGGTGGAGGTATCTCTATAGGACTTCCGGTTGGGCAGCCAAAATTAGAACGCGAAATTCAAATTGATTTTGTAGACAGCCAGAAAGAATTTTTATTTTGGCAAGCAGTAAGCGCAAGCGGATTTAAAGAAAATGCGACGCCAGAAGCACGCGAGCAAAAACTGAGGCAAATTGTTGACAAAGTGTTTGATAAGTATCCTCCAAAAGCCAATTAAAGTCTTTTTTCCTTCCTTAAGAAGCTATTCCTTTGCATGGAATACATTTTAAGTTTTTTTTAGCTTTTTTCCGAAGTCTTTTTCTAGATACCTAACGTATCTATGTAGTATTTCCCCCAACACCCCATTTCGGAGAAAAAAAATAAACAATAATTTGTAGTAGCGGTAATATGTCGTTTTTTATGGTGAAGCGTGCGGAGTTTTATATTGAAAATAATAAAGTTGAAGTTTTTCATTCTTTATGGAAACAATTTGTGCATTTAAATGGCAAGCGTGTTTCTGAAAAGTTTGGCTTACTGCAGTCAGAGCATTATTTTAAACTTAATGGGAGCAATTATGATCTTAGATTAGCCCCTAACTTTATTAAGCCCGTAGCAAAAACCTTAAAGGTACATAAGAATAGTGTACCCGTAAATTTAGAAAACTCTATTGTACGTAGCTCTAGAACCTTATTGGTACTTGTCATAGCAGTAGGTATTTGGTTAGGGTTTATGATAGGAATAAATTTATATTCTGCTATCTGGGGTTAACAATCCCATCATCCACTTACAACTTTAATTTTACCGTTCCCCATAATTTCAAATAATGGGGAGGCTTTCGTGTGTAGATTTGTTTTGAGAAAAAAATGAATCTTCTTCTTTATAACAAGTTAAGTAGTTGTATTACAAATAGCTAAGGAGATTTAAAGAGCATATTAATCTTTAATAACACACCGATGAAAAAAATTAACCACAAAATTAGTCTTATGCTACTTGTTGCTTTTACAGCCTTAAGTATGCAAATTACCAGAGCGCAAGATGTTGTAGGCTCATGGAAAGGAACACTTGCTGTTCAGGGTACAGAAATGCCACTAATCTTCACTATTTCCGAAATTGAGGGTATACTTAGTAGTACTATGGATAGTCCGTCTCAAGGCGCTACAGATATTCCTATGGATGAAACTACACTCGTAGAAACAGAGCTTACCATTCAATTTAAGCAGGCAGGTATTAAATATGTTGGATCTGTCGATGGCGTTAAAATTACTGGGATATTTTACCAAGCAGGAATGGAATTTCCTTTAATTTTGGAGAAAACAGAGAAAATGATTCCAGGAAATACGGCTTTACCTACTTCTGATGAAGCGTTAACAGCATTAGCACAAGCTGATAACGGTAATTTTAAGTATTCAGTTTCAGATTATTTTGCAAAACCAAAAGCATCATCGTTTAATTATGCGCCTAACGGAAAGTATATTTCATACATGGAGAAAGATGATGATGGGAAACGTCATGTGTACGTAAAAGAAATTGCGACAGGGAAAATTACCAGAGCTATTGAAGAGAGAGAAGAATTAATTAGAGGATACGGTTGGGTAAATAATAACCGATTGGTATACTTAATGGATCAAGGGGGTGATGAAAATTACCATTTATATGCTGCAGATTTAGACGGTGCAAACCAAAAAGATCTTACTCCTTTTGAGGGCGTTAAAGCAAATTTTTTAGAGCTTTTAAAAGAAGATAAAGATCATATTATCATTTCTTTAAATAAGAACAATCCTCAAATTTTTGATCCTTATAAAGTAAATATTGTTACCGGAGCATTAGAGCAATTGTATACCAATGAAGATGTAGCTAACCCAATTATGGGCTACAATTTTGATAAAGATGGAAACCTAAAAGCGTTCACAAAATTACGTGATGGGGTAGAGCAAGATTTATATTATGCAAATGCAGCTGGTAAGTTCGAAATTATCAATAGCTTGAATTGGAAAGATGCCTTCTCTATTTTAAGTTTTGATTATGCTACTGAAAATACAGATGATGCCTATGTAGTTTCTAATTTGCATAGCGATAAGTCTGAAATTGTATTGTATGACTTCAAAGAAAACAAAGTTATAAAAAAGGTATTTGCACATGATATGTATGATGTATCTAACCTTTCGCTATCCAGAAAAAGAAATTATGAATTAGATTATTTCCAGTATGAAGGTGAAAAATCTGTGATTGTACCAATAAGCAATTATTATAAGAAGCTTCATAAGAAATTTGAAAAAGAATTTAAAGGAAAGCAATTTGGAATTGCAGATGCTACGGATGATGAAAACAATTATTTGTTGTACGTGACAAGTGATAAGTTAGCGGGAGTTTACTATTCTTATGATGTAAAGAAAGACGAGTTCCAGATGGTTTATAATATCATGCCGCAATTAAAAGAGGAAGATATGGCCGATGTGCGTCCTATTACTTTTAAAAGTAGAGATGGTCTTACCTTACACGGGTATATCACCTTACCAAAAGCTGCTTTGAACGGAGAAAAAGTTCCTGTGATTGTAAACCCACACGGGGGGCCACAAGGCATACGTGATTCTTGGGGTTTTAATCCGGAAGCACAACTTTTTGCAAGCAGAGGCTATGCCACTTTACAGGTGAATTTTAGAATTTCCGGCGGATACGGTAAAAAGTTTTTAGAAGCTGGTTTTAAGCAGATCGGAAGAAAAGCAATGGATGATGTAGAAGACGGTTTAGCTTATGTCATTGAACAAGGTTGGGTTGCGAAAGATAAAGCGGCCATTTATGGAGGTAGTCATGGTGGCTATGCCGTATTAAGAGGATTAACAAAAACTCCTGAGTTATATGCTTGTGGGGTAGATTATGTGGGTGTTTCTAATATTTTTACGTTTATGAATACAATGCCTCCTTACTGGAAGCCTTATGTGAAAATCATAAAAGAGATTTGGTATGATGAAGCTATTCCAGAAGAAAAGGTTATCATGGAAGAAGTTTCTCCTGTATTTCATATTGATAAAATAAAGAAACCATTATTTGTGGTGCAAGGTGCTAATGACCCTCGTGTAAATATAGATGAGTCAGATCAGATTGTGAGTGCACTAAGAGCTAAAGGAGTAGATGTTCCTTATATGGTAAAGTATGATGAAGGGCATGGCTTTTCTAAAGAAGAAAACAGAATTGCTTTGTATGAAGCTATGCTGGGCTTCTATGCAAAACATTTAGTTCAGAAGTAAAATAATCTAAAAATCGATAATTAAAAGGGAGCCCAATGGCTCCTTTTTTTATGCGTATTACTTTCTATAATATTAGCGTAAATCGATTCAGTTTTAGATAATCCCCGTTCGCTCTTGAAAAACTACCGTTGGTCATAAAGTAGTTTTAAATACTTGATAATCACTATATCTTTACCTCATAATAGAAAACAAATCATCAATCTTTAAAATAATCATCTTATGAGAAATTTAGTTTACACCTTCGGAATTATTGCTACTATGACCTTATCAAGTGTTGCAAATGCACACGTACATCCTACTGATAAAAGTGCAAAAGTAGAAACGACGAGCATCAAGAATGTGGCACC